>NZ_PYUD01000002.1 GCF_003028575.1 Halomonas urumqiensis
AAAAGCGTTCAACCCGAAGGTTGAGGCTTTGACGAGTCGCTTGCCTTGATGGTTCGTGTGACTGGTCACCGACCCATCGACAAGCGCCCACATGAATTACCTGATCGATTGTTAAAGAGCGGCTCCGGGCTCGATGATTTGAGCGGAGCGTCTCGCTTGCCGTCGTGGCCTGCCGTGTTGCGGCGGCCTCGCCAGCGCCCTGCGAGGAAGGCGTATTCTACGTGATCGGCGTGGCGTGTCAAGCGCCATGTTTCGCCGGGGTGATGCCTCACCCAGGAAATGCCGATGGCACCTAAACACTAGTACTATCAATCACTTCCTTCACTTACCACCGCCTGCAACGTTGCCCGTCGCCGGCAGCGGATGCGTACTTTACGGGTTTGATGGTGACCATGCAATACCCTGCGTCAGAAAAATGTCACGCCGATGTCATCGCCGTGTCGTTGAGCGCATGGCTTGAGGTGCTCACGACAATTCAGTCGAGAGTTACCCGTGCATAGCGCTTCTTGCCGGCCTGGATGACGTAACTCAGGCCGGTGTCGAGCATGTGGTCACGTTGAACCACTTCACCATCTACCTTTACCCGACCATTGCCGAGCATATCCTTGGCCTGGGCACTGTTGTTGGCAAGGCCCGAGCGGTTGAGAACCGCGGCGATCGGCGCCTGGGCACTCCCTTCGAAGTCGACACGGACCTCAGGCAGGTCTTCGGGCAACTCGCCATCGGCCAGCTGGTTGCCGGCCGAGCGGTGGGCGTTGGCCGCTGCTTCCTCACCGTGATATCGAGCAATCAGTTCGCGGGCCAGTACCATCTTGATGTCGCGTGGGTTGGCGCCCTGTTCGGCCTCATGCTTGAGCGTCTCGATCTCTTCGTTGGCCTTCAGCGAGAGCAATTCGAAGTAGCGCCACATCAGGCTGTCAGGCATCGATACCAGCTTGTTGAACATTGCACCGGGGGCTTCGTCGACGCCAACATAGTTACCCAGCGACTTGGACATCTTCTGCACACCATCCAAGCCTTCCAGTAGCGGCATCGTCATCACCACCTGCGGCGCCATGCCGAAGTGTTTCTGAACTTCACGCCCCATCAGCAAGTTGAATTTCTGGTCGGTTCCACCCAGCTCGACATCCGCTTCGAGGGCTACCGAGTCATAGCCCTGCACAAGGGGGTAGAGGAATTCGTGGATGGAGATCGGCTGGCCGGAGGCATAGCGCTTGTCGAAGTCATCACGCTCGAGCATCCGTGCCACGGTACTCTGCCCGGCCAGTTCAATCATGTCGGCGGCCGACATCTTGGAGAACCACTCGGCATTGAAGCGCACCTCGGTCTTGTCGGGATCGAGGATCTTGAATACCTGCTCTTTATACGTCTGGGCGTTGACACGCACCTGGTCTTCGGTAAGCGGCTTGCGAGTGACGTTCTTGCCAGTGGGATCGCCAATTCGCCCGGTGAAGTCGCCGATCAGGAAAATCACCTCGTGACCGAGATCCTGGAACTGGCGCATCTTGGTCAACAGCACGCTGTGGCCCAGATGTAGATCCGGCGCCGTCGGGTCGAAGCCGGCCTTGATACGCAGCTTGCGACCGGAATGGAGCTTTTTGATCAGCTCATCCTCCAGCAGAATCTCATGAGTGCCACGCTTCAGTAGCGCCAGCGCACGTTCCACATCGGTCATCGTTGCCTTCTCTCCACACAAAACGGTCAAACAAGCCTGGGTGACAGTAAAACAGCTTGACGAATGGGCGCGATGTTAGCATGACTTGTCCACCGGAGTTGAGCACACCACCCGAGGAAGCCACGTAGATGCCACGATTCATCGGCCTGATGTCAGGTACCAGCCTGGACAGTATCGACGCCGCCCTGGTGGATATCGAAGCCACCGGAACGCCGCAACTGCTCGCCACCCATGCCGAGCCGATCGACGACGGCCTGCACCATCGGCTGCTGGCACTATGCCATGCCGAACGAGTGGCCTTCAGCGAACTCGCCGCCGCCGAAGACGGGTTTTGCCGCCTGCAGGCACGAGCCGTCACGACCCTGCTGACGACAAGCGCCATATCGCCCAGTGATATCGTCGCCATTGGCAGTCATGGCCAGACCATCGAACATGCACCGGATGGCCACTCGGGTGGCCCGCGCTATACCCTGCAACTCGACAACCCGAGCCTGCTCGCCGAATTGACCGGTTGCCGGGTGGTCGCGGATTTTCGCCGTCGCGACCTGGCAGCCGGTGGCCAGGCCGCGCCACTCGCCCCCGCCTTTCATGAAGCCCTGTTCCGCGCCCCGGATGAATGGCGCCTGGCACTCAATCTCGGCGGTTTCGCCAACCTCACCTTGCTACCTCCCGCAGGGGACCCTCGCGGACCATTGGGTTTCGATACCGGCCCTGCCAATGCGCTGCTGGACGCCTGGCATGCACGGCATCGCCACGCACGCTTCGACAGCAATGGCACCTGGGCGGCATCCGGTGAGGTCGACGCTGAACTGCTGGGAAGGCTGCTCAAGGAGCCCTTCTTTCATCGGCCGCCACCGCGCAGCACCGGCCGCGAACTGTTCCACCTCGAATGGCTACAACATCACTTGAGTGGCCGTGAAGCACCACAAGACGTGCAAGCGACACTTTCCGAGCTGACCGCGGCAAGCGTGGCCATGGGCATCGAGATGGCGCGCGAAATGTTGAGTGCCCCGCCTGCCACCATGCTGGTTCCATGCGGGGGTGGCGCACACAACGGCGATCTGCTGGCTCGGCTGGCCCGCCGCCTGCCCGAGACACCACTAGTGGCCAGTGCCGACTGGGGCTGGCCCGCCGATTGGCTGGAGGCGGGCGCTTTCGCCTGGCTTGCCTGGCAGAGAATGGCCGAACGACCCGGCAACCTGCCCTCGGTTACCGGAGCGGCTGGCACTAGGGTGCTGGGCGGCGTGTATGCGCCTTGAATCATCTCGGCACGATGCGATCAGAAATCATCTTCGCTACGCAGTGAAAAGCGGTTGGCCGCATCACGCGCCTGGGACATGCCTTCACTGCTTTCGTCGCCATACTTGATCATCATGCGCAGGTCGTTGGCGGAATCGGCGTGCACCAGCGCCACTTCTTCACTGATCTTGCCTAGCTTGAACAGCTCATAAAGCGCCTGATCGAACGTCTGCATGCCCAATTCCCGCGAACGCGCCATGATGTTCTTTATCTCGCCGACATCACCCTTGCGTACCAGGTCACCGATCAGCGGGGATTTCAGCATGATCTCGATGGCCGGGCAGCGTCCGCCATCCACGGTCGGCAGTAACTGCTGGGCGACGATCGCCCGCAGGTTGAGAGACAGGTCAAGCCATATCTGCTCATGCCGCTCATGGGGAAAGAAGTGGATAATGCGATCCAGTGCCTGGTTGGCATTGTTGGCGTGCAGGGTCGCAAGGCACAGGTGGCCGGTCTCGGCAAAGGTCAGCGCGTGCTCCATCGTCTCCCGGGTGCGAATCTCGCCGATCAGGATCACATCCGGGGCCTGACGCAGGGTGTTCTTCAGGGCCACCTCGAACGACTCGGTGTCGATGCCCACCTCACGCTGGTTGATGATCGCCTTGATATGCGGATGAACGTACTCGATCGGGTCCTCGACGCTGATGATGTGGCCCCCCACGGTCTCGTTACGCTGCTGGATCATCGAGGCCAGGGTGGTCGACTTGCCGGTACCGGTACCGCCGACCACGAACACCAGGCCACGCTTGATGTTGGCAAGCTCACCCAGCACCGTCGGCAGTGACAGCTCCTCGAGGTGAGGTATCTCGAACGCGATGCGGCGAATGACCATCGCTGGCTGGTTGCGTTGCTGGAAGGCACTGACCCGGAATCGCCCCTTGCCCTCGATGCTCAGCGCGAAGTTCGCCTCATGTTCGTCGTTGAAACGCTGCCTGACACTTTCAGGTAGCGACGCGGCGACCAACTCGTTGACCTGCGCCACTGTCAGCCCCTGATCCCCCATGGGGGTCAGCTTGCCAGCCATCTTCAGCGTCGGCGGGGCATTCACCGAAATCAACAAGTCCGAGGCCTCCTGCTTGACCATGATATCCAGCAGTTGGTAGAGCCACTCTTTTGCCGTCATCTCGCTGCTCCTGTCCCTGCGTATTCGATCAACATCGTTCAGCCAAGCACGCTCTTGGCCTTGGCCTGAGCGTCTTCGCGCGCCACCACGTTTTCCGCCACCAGCTTGGCGAGCGAAGCGTCCAGGGTCTGCATGCCCAGGTTGCCGCCGGTCTGAATCGCCGAGTAGATCTGCGCTACCTTGTCTTCGCGAATCAGATTACGCACCGCCGATGTGGCGATCAGAATCTCATGGGCCGCCACTCGGCCACCGCCCTGTCGCTTGAGTAGCGTTTGCGAAATCACCGCCTGCAACGACTCGGATAGCATCGAACGCACCATCGACTTCTCCTCCCCCGGGAACACGTCGATGATACGGTCGATGGTCTTGGCGGCCGATGTGGTGTGCAGGGTACCGAACACCAGATGGCCGGTCTCGGCCGCTGTCAGCGCCAGGCGAATGGTTTCCAGGTCACGCATCTCACCGACCAGAATGACATCCGGGTCCTCGCGCAGCGCACTGCGCAGGGCAGGGGCGAAACCATGCGTATCCCGATGCACCTCGCGCTGGTTGATCAGGCAGCGCTTGCTGCGGTGCACGAATTCCACCGGATCCTCGATGGTCAGGATGTGTTCGAAACGGTTGTCGTTGATGTAGTCGATCATCGCCGCAAGGGTGGTGCTCTTGCCCGAGCCGGTCGGGCCGGTCACCAGCACCAGGCCACGCGGCAACATCGAAAGCTGGCGAAAGGCATAACCAAGCCCGAGATCCTCGAAGGTCAACACCTCCGAGGGAATGGTACGAAACACCGCCCCCGCGCCACGCGCGTGGTTGAAGGCGTTGACACGAAAACGCGAGATCCCTGGCACTTCGAAAGAGAAGTCGGTCTCGAGGAATTCTTCGTAGTCGCGCCGCTGGCGATCCGCCATGATGTCATAGATCAGTTTACGGACTTCGCGATCTTCCATGGCCGGCACATTGAGCCTGCGGATATCGCCGTCGACACGAATCATCGGCGGTAGGCCCGCCGACAGATGCAGGTCCGAGGCTTTCTGCTTTGCCGAGAACGCCAGCAGTTCGGTAATATCCATGCGTTTTCCCCGCTCCCGAGTTGGTACTTTATCAGTGGTGACCAGTATGACAGACCTCGAGACATGACGAGTCAGGCAGATTCCACACTCGCCATTGGCGAGTCATTGGCAGCGGCCCGCCAGCGCCTCACCCAGGCCCTCGCCGCGGCTGGCAGGCCCGCGGAGAGTGCGCGGTTGCTTGCCGTGAGCAAGACCAAGCCATCCGCGTTGATGCGTGATGCCTGGCATCATGGCCAACGCGATTTTGGTGAAAACTATGTTCAGGAAGCCCTGGACAAGCAACACCAATTGGCCGACCTCGAAGATATCGTCTGGCATTTCATCGGGCCGCTGCAATCCAACAAGACCCGCGATGTCGCGGAACACTTCGACTGGGTACATAGCGTAGACCGCGAGAAGATTGCCCGGCGGCTGAACGATCAACGCCCTGCAACACTCGACAAGCTGAATATCTGCTTGCAGGTCAACATCAGCAATGAAGTCAGCAAATCGGGGGTAAGTCTCGAGGCCTTGCCTGAGCTTGTCGAGCGGGTGCTTGAGATGCCCAACCTGTGCCTGCGCGGACTGATGGCGATTCCCGCACCAAGTAGTACGCTGGCCGAGCAGCGCGAGCCATTTGCAAGGCTGAATCACACACTCATGAGCTTGCAGGAACGTTTCCCGGAGGCATCGCTCGACACGCTTTCCATGGGCATGACGTCCGACCTCGAGGCCGCCGTGCTTGAAGGCGCCACCCTGGTACGCCTGGGCACCGCGATCTTTGGGGAACGAGACTGAGGCACGCCCGACCGTATCGCCGGTAACAGTACCGGCCACCATTCGTCGACAGACCAAGGACAGACCGCATGGCCACCAGAGTCACCTTCATCGGCGCAGGCAACATGGCCGGCGCCATCATCGGCGGAATGATCGAGAAAGGCTTCTCCCCGGACGCCATCACCGCCACCTCACCCAGCGACGAGTTCCTCGCCCCCCTGCGCGAGCGGCTTGGCATCGCCACTGGAACCGACAACAACGCTGCCATCGAGCAGGCCGACGTCGTCGTGCTGGCCGTGAAGCCCCAGATCATGCACGACGTCTGCAGTGATCTTCGCGAAGCCGTGCAACGGCGTCGCCCACTGATCATCTCGGTGGCGGCAGGGCTGCCCGCCGAGACCATCGACCGCTGGCTGGGCGGCAAGCTGCCGGTGGTACGCTGCATGCCCAACACACCGTCGCTGGTGGGAGCAGGCGCCTCGGGGCTTTACGCAAGCCCGGCGGTTGATGATGCACAGCGCAAGCTTGCCACAGAACTGATGGAGGCCGTCGGCCTGGTGGAATGGGTCGAGGATGAGGCACTGCTCGACGCGGTGACCGCCGTATCAGGCAGCGCTCCAGCCTATTTCTTCCTGATGTTCGAGGCCATGGAAGAGGCCGGCGTGGCACTGGGCCTGCCCGCCGATACAGCGCGCCGCCTGGCCATGCAGACCGCCTATGGCGCCGCCAGCATGGCCATGCAGAGCGACCGCGGCCCGGCCGAGCTCAAGCGCAACGTGATGTCGCCTGGCGGCACTACCGAACGTGCCATCCAGTCGATGGAGGATGCCGGCATGCGTCGCATCGTGCAGGACGCCATGAAGGCGTGCGCGGCGCGTGCCGCCGAGATGGCCGAGGAGCTCGGCAAGCGCTGAACCTCGCGCCGAGGGCGTATGACCATCTTTCACGCTGAGTGATTTTCACGCAGAATTTTACGCATTGCGTTCACGCATGGTTCCGCTCACAGGCACCATGCGCCACCCCGACTCGGAGGAGCCCCCATGGGCAGTCAATTGGGAAGTGCCGGCCTGCTGCTGGTCAACACCCTGATCAACATCTACCTGTTCCTGCTGATGCTGCGCTTTCTGCTGCAGGCATCACGTGCCGACTACTACAACCCGATCAGCCAGTCGGTGGTCAAGGTCACCCAACCGGTGGTGCGCCCCTTCCAGAGCTTTCTCGGGCCGGTAATGAACCGCTTCGACCTGGCCACCCTGGCGGCAGGCTTCGTGGTCAAGGTGATCAGTATCGTGGTGATCCTGCAGGTCGCCGGCTTTGGCATGCCCCCCTTGGTGGGAGTGGCCATCGGCGGGGTTGCCGCCTTGGCCAACGCCATTCTCAAGATCTACTTCTTCGCGCTGATCGTGATGATCATCTTGAGTTGGGTCGCACCCAACGCCAGCCACCCCGGCGCGCTGCTGGTCATGCAAGTGGTCGAACCCATCATGTCGCCGCTGCGCCGGGTGATACCGCCACTGGGCATGATCGACCTGTCGCCCATCGTCGCGTTCATCGGCATCAGCCTGCTGGATGGTATCGTGGTGGGTTCATTGACCCGCGCCGCCGGCATCTCCGGCGCCCTGATCGGCCTTTGAGCACCGCCTCGCAAGGCGAGGCGGCACCCTGCAATGACTGGACATGAGCGACTGATGCCCGAGCTCCCTTCTGACTCGGTTGGCGTGGTAACGCCCCAGACGGCGCACTTCGACGACCCCCTGGATCTGGCCTGCGGCAAGACGCTGCCGGCCTACGATCTCGTCTACGAGACCTACGGCACACTCAATGCCGAACGCTCCAATGCGGTACTGATCTGCCATGCCCTCTCCGGGCACCATCATGCCGCAGGCTTCCATTCACAAGATGATCGCAAGCCTGGCTGGTGGGACGCCCATATCGGTCCCGGCAAATCCATCGACACCCGGCACTTTTTCGTCGTCTCGTTGAATAATCTCGGCGGCTGCCACGGCAGTACCGGACCCATCAGTGACAACCCCGAGACCGGTCGCCAATGGGGCCCCGAATTCCCGATGATGACGGTCACCGACTGGGTGCACAGCCAGACCCGCCTCGCCGACCGGCTGGGTATCGAGCGCTTCGCTGCGGTGATCGGCGGCAGTCTGGGCGGCATGCAGGCAATGCAGTGGGCCCTGATGT
The DNA here is from genome assembly GCF_003028575.1 of Halomonas urumqiensis. GTDB lineage: Bacteria > Pseudomonadota > Gammaproteobacteria > Pseudomonadales > Halomonadaceae > Halomonas > Halomonas urumqiensis. The sequence goes on from NZ_PYUD01000002.1 coordinate 8,117, forward strand.
ACCCCGAGCGGGTGGCCAATGTCGCGGTGATCGCCGCCACCCCCAAGCTCTCGGCCCAGAACATCGCCTTCAACGAAGTCGCGCGTCAGGCGATCCGTTCGGACCCGGATTTCCACGATGGTTGGTACGCCGAGCACCACAAGGTACCCAAGCGCGGTCTGAAGCTGGCACGCATGGTCGGCCATATCACCTACCTGTCCGAGGATGCGATGGGTAGCAAGTTTGGCCGCGACTTGCGCAGCGACGACTTCAACTTCGGCTATGACGTGGAATTCCAGGTCGAGTCCTACCTGCGCTATCAGGGCGATACCTTTTCGACGTCCTTCGATGCCAACACCTATCTGTTGATGACCAAGGTGCTGGACTACTTCGACCCGGCAGCCCCTCACGGAGGAGACCTGGCGCGCGCCCTGGCACCCGCCGAGTGCCCGTTCCTGGTGGTCAGTTTCACCACCGACTGGCGCTTTCCGCCATCTCGCTCGCGGGATATCGTCGATGCGCTGATTCGTGCCGGCAAGCGCGTCAGCTTCGCCAATATCGACTCACCACACGGCCATGATGCCTTCCTGATGCCCGACCCCCGCTACCAGGCGGTATTTGCCGCCTTCATGTCTCGTGTGGCCGCGGATCTCAGCCTGGAGGGTCGCCCATGAAACGCGCTGACTTCACGCTCATTCATGACTGGGTGCCCGAAGGGGCACACATTCTCGACCTGGCTTGCGGTGACGGCACCCTGCTTGCTGCCCTTGCCCGCGACAAGCAGGTCACCGGTTATGGCCTGGAGATCGACCCGGACGGCATCACCAGTTGTATCGCCCGTGGCGTCAACGTCATCGAGCAGAACCTCGACGAGGGGCTCGCCAACTTCGAGGACAACGCCTGTGACATCGTGATCATGACCCAGGCGCTACAGGCCCTGCGCCGGCCCGACCTGATGATGGATGAAATGCTCAGGGTCGCCGGCGAGTGCATCATCACCTTTCCCAACTTCGCCTACTGGCGGCACCGTGCCTACCTCGGCTTCAAGGGCTATATGCCGGTGTCGAAGTCATTGCCCCACGCCTGGTACGACACGCCGAACATCCACCTGTCGACGTTCAATGACTTTGAACGACTCTGCAGTGACAAGGGTCTGATCATCGTCGACCGGGCCGTGGGCATCGGTGACCACGAGGGCCACTGGACGTCGCGGCTGTGGCCCAACCTGTTTGGCGAGATAGCCATCTTCCGGGTCAGCCGGGGCCAGTGACTCCCGAGCAACAACCCGTGGGATAAGACGAGGGAGGGTAACCATGATGCGCCGACGCATAGGTGGCATGGCGCTGGACATCCGGCCGCTGAGCAGCCTGCTGTTGTGTACATGGCTGTTGTGTACATTGCTGCTGGGCAACCTGCTGCTGGCAAGCAATGCGGCCGCTCAACAGTTCGAACAGGTGGGTGACTACCAGATCCACTACAGCGCGGTGAATACCAGCTTCCTGCCGGACACCATTGCCCGCGAACACAGCATCCAGCGCAACCAGGCGATGGCGCTGCTCAATGTCAGTGTGCTCGAGGAGCGCGAAGACGGCACGACACGCGCGGTGCCGGCCAATGTCAACGGCCGTATCAGCAGTCTTGGCGGGGAGGATGGTGAACCGCTGAGCTTTCGCACCCTGCGCAGCGGTGACACGCCCTCGCAGATCGCGGTATTTCGCATCAATCAAGACGAGCCCATGCGTTTCGACCTCGAGGTACGTTACGACCGCAATGCCGAGCCAGCGCGCGTCAGCTTCATTCAGCGCTTCTACATCGAGCGTTGAGAGAAATCGATCATCTCGCGCTCGAGTGACACCGGCAATGCCTGGTCCAGCTGGATCGTCACCGGTACGCCATTGACCCGCCTCACCGCGCAGCGATACGCCAGCACCTCCACGCCTTGCCTGGCCACGCGGCGCAGCGTCGCCGCATAGGCGGGGTCGAGGTGTGCGGCAGGCGCCACGGCGTCGATCGCCTCATGGGCCACGCAGAACAGCAACACGGCACGCTGGCCTTGCGCAGCGAGTTCCGCAAGCACCTCCAGGTGCTTCCGCCCCCGTTCGCTCACCGCGTCGGGAAAATAGCCGTGCCCGTCGGGCTCCTTGAGGGTTACCTGCTTGACCTCCACGTAGGCCGGGCCAAGCACCGGGTCATCGAGGCGAAAGTCGAGCCTTGACGGCGTCTCGCCCGCAGGCTGCTCGACCCTGGCCTCTCGCCTGAGCTCAGCGTAATCGGCAAGCTCCTTCACGCGCCCCTTGCCAAGCGCCTCCTCGACGATCCGGTTGGCCCGCCCGGTATGCACCGAGGCCATTGCCGTGGTGCCATCCGGCTGGGGCAGCTCGATCAGCTCCCAGGTCCAGGCCAGCTTGCGTCGCGGGTCGGTACTCGCTGCCAACCACACCCGACATCCCGGTACGTTGACGGCCCGCATCGAACCGGTATTGGGGCAGTGCGCCACCACCTCACGGCCATCCTTGAGGCGCACGTCGCTGAGAAAGCGCTTGTAGCGGCGCAGCAGTACGCCGGGCACCAGCTTGGGATAGTCCACACGGCGTCTCCTACAGGCGCGCCAGGAAGCGCTCGAGGCGAGCCACGGCCTCCTCGAGGCGAGCGGTGCCGGTGGTGAAGGCGATACGTACGAAGTGCTCGCCCCCTTGCACGGCGAAATCGATGCCTGGGGTGATCGCCACGTTCTCCTCCTCCAGCAGGCGCTGGCAGAAAGCCTGGCTATCGTGACTGTAGCGCGAGATGTCCAGCCACAGATAGAAGGCGCCCTGGGGCGGCAGCGAGGGTGTCAGGCCCAGGCGCGAAAGCCCCTTCAACAGCGCATCACGGCGGCGGTGCAGCGCTTCACGCTGGGCTTCCAGGATGGCTCGACATTCAGGCGTGAAGGCCGCGAGGGCGGCATGCTGCGCAGGGGTGGAAGCCGCCAGGAAGACATTCTGGGCGAGTCGGGTCAGCGGCTCCACCGCGGCCTCCGGCGCCAGCAGCCAGCCAAGGCGCCAGCCGGTCATGCCGAAGTATTTCGAAAAACTGTTGACCACGAAAGCATCGGGGCTGATCGATGCCACCGAGAGTGGCGCAAGGTCGTAGGACAACCCCTGGTAGATCTCGTCCACGAGCAAGTGGCCACCCCGCGCCGCCACGGCGTCGGCCACCGCGGTCAGTTGATCGGCATCCAGCATGTGGCCGGTGGGGTTGGAGGGAGTGGCGAGCATCGCCAGACGTGTGCGCTCGCCCCAATGGCGCTCGATAAGCCTGGCATCGAGCTGCCAGCCGCTTTCCTCGCTCACCGGCACGACATCGACCTCGGCACCGGCCAGCGCCATGAAATGGCGATTGCAGGGGTAGTTCGGGTCGGCCATCAACACCCGATCGCCGGGCCCCGCCAGCAGTTGGCTGGCCAGCAACAGCGCCCCGGATGCCCCCGGGGTGACCAGCACGCGGCGTGGATCGACCTCGGCACCGAAGTGCTCGGCATAGTGGGCGGCGATCGCCTCCCGCAGCGCTGGCAGCCCGGCGGCTGGCGTATAGCGGGTATGGCCCGCGGCCAGCGCCGCTTGCCCGGCGGCCACTACTGGCTCGGGGGTTGGGAAGTCCGGTTCACCCACTTCCAGGTGGATGACATCGAAGCCCGCGGCTTCTCGCGCCTGAGCGGCTTCCAGCAAGGTCATCACGCGAAAGGGCGCGATACGCTCGATACGCGGGTTCCACGTCATGGCGGACTCCTCTAAACACTGGCGAGGCGGGGATGCTTTGCCCGCTGCGATGTCAAACAATCAGATGAAAAGATGCGTGACGAAGGTAAACAGTGTAACGATTGTGCGAGCCTTGGCGAGCCTTTCGCCAGGCCAACCGACTCACTCGGACCGACGCCAGGGTTGCGAAGCAAAGGGTGGAGGGATGAGCGGGCGGATTGGCGGCGAGATTGGCAGGCGGATTTTCAAAGAGATCGACAGGTGGATTTTCAAAGACGATTTTCAAAGACAGTTGCAAAGTCCGCTTTTTTCAGCTAAACAAGCATCCCTTTGGCGTGAGATACCTTGCAGCGCGTCGGGTATTGATCAGTAGTCACTAAAGTAATGAGGCAGTTCCATGCCAGTAGCCGACAAGAAAGCGGAAGCGCCCAAGAAATTCACCCCCTACGAGCCGGCGGCGGGTGAGGAGTACATGAACGAGAAGCAGTTGGAGCACTTCCGACAGATTCTGCTCGGCTGGAAGCAGGAACTGATGGAAGAGGTGGATCGCACCGTGCGCCATCTGCAGGAGGAGGCGAACAACTACGCCGACCCAGCCGATCGTGCCACGCAGGAGGAGGGATTCAGCCTCGAACTGCGTACCCGCGACCGTGAGCGCAAGCTGCTCAAGAAGATCAACGAGACGCTCGAGAAGATCGACGAGGATGACTATGGCTTCTGTGAGGCCTGCGGTGTCGAGATTGGCATCCGCCGCCTGGAAGCCCGCCCCACGGCCACCTTATGCGTCGACTGCAAGACCCTTGCCGAGCTCAAGGAAAAGCAGTTGGGCGGTTGAGCCAGGCATGTCGATCGTGCGATCCACCCCGACGAGATCGACAGGGGTGCCGACGGTTTGCAACGGGCACCCTCGGGTGCCCGTTTGCATATCCGGCGTGATGCCCGGGAGACGCGCGTGACGCACTACCGCGGACGTTTCGCACCGACGCCCTCCGGGCCGCTGCATTTCGGCTCGCTGGTCGCGGCGTTGGCAAGCTACCTGGACGCACGAAGCGCACGCGGGGAATGGCTGCTGCGCATCGAGGATATCGATCCCCCGCGCTGCCCACCCGGCGCCGCCGATACCATCCTCGCCCAGCTCGAGGCCTTCGGGCTGCACTGGAATGGCGAGGTCCGCTGGCAACACCGCCGCGATGCCGCCTACGGCGAGGCACTCGAGCAGCTGGCCGGGCAGGGCCTTGCCTACCCATGCAGTTGCTCTCGCAAGCAGTGGCGCGAGCATGCCATCTACCCTGGATGGTGCCGCAATGGCGTACGCGAACCCGGCAAGCCGGTGGCCTGGCGACTGCGCAGCGACCTCGGCCTACGCCCTGTGGCATGGCGAGATCGCCTGTTCGGTCAGCAGCGCTTCGACCCCGCCGAGCTCGGTGACGTGGTCCTCAAGCGCAAGGATGGCCTCTGGGCCTACCAGCTCGCCGTGGTCGTCGATGATGCCGACCAGCAAATCACCGATGTGGTGCGCGGTTTCGACCTGCTCGACAACACCCCCTGGCAGCGTCAGTTGCAGCACGCCCTGGCGCTGCCGGTGCCGCGTTACCTGCATCTGCCGCTGATCATGGGTGAAGACGGCCAGAAACTCTCCAAGCAGAACCTTGCCCCCGCCCTGCCGGTCGAGGACGATGAGGTGCGTCCGCTGCTGCATCACGCGTTGACCGCCCTCGACCAGGCACCTCCGCAAGCACTGGCCGATGCCCCGGTGTCCGAGCAACTCGACTGGGCGATAGCCGCCTGGCGTGCAGACTCGCTGCGCCCGGTGCCATACGGTGTGGTCGAGCGTCACTGAGGAGTTCTCCATGTACGTCTATCGCATCATGCTGTTCCTGGTGCTGGGCGGCTACCTGCTTTCGCCGCTGCTGATGAGTGGCTGGGCGACTCCTGGGGTGGCCTGGTACCGCCCCTTCCTGATCTGGGGCGTACTGATCGCCTTGACGCTATGGCTGGAACAGAAGAGGAAGCTCGATGAACGCTAGCCTCGCCGGCATGTTCGTCCTCGGTACCGGCTATCTGCTGGTGCTGTTCCTGTGCGCCATGGCGGTGGATCGCGGTTGGGTACCGGTTCGCATCATCCGTCACCCAGCCGTGTACACCTTGGCGCTCGGTGTCTACGCCAGCGCCTGGGCGATCTATGGCAGCCTTGAGCTTGCCTCCACCTCCGGCTATGGCTATCTGGCCTACTACCTCGGGGTCGCAGGCGCCTTCCTGCTGGCGCCGGTACTGCTGGTACCGATCCAGCGCATGACCCGCACCTACCAGTTGGCGTCACTCTCCGACCTGTTTGCCTTTCGCTTTCGCTCACGCTGGGTCGGCACCCTGATCACCGTGATCAGCCTGCTGGCGGTTCTGCCTCTGCTGGCCCTTCAAGTCCAAACCCTGGGAGATGCGATCTTCCTGATGACCGGCGCCGCCTCACCCGCCCTGCTGGCGTTGGCCTTCTGCATGATGATCGCGCTGTTCGCCATGTTATTCGGGGCGCGCGAAAGCCGCCTTCACGACCGCCATGACAGCCTGCTGGCCGTGATCGCACTGTCGTCACTGGTCAAGCTCGGCGCCATGCTGGCATTGGCCGGTATCGCGCTGTTCGGCGTCTTCAATGGTCCGGCCGACCTGCAAGGCTGGCTGGATGGCCCCGGCCAGGCCTACCAAGCTGGCGTGCTGCAACCCGACCCCGCTCACTGGCGTACCCTGCTGCTGCTGTTCTTCGCCGCCGCCCTGCTGATGCCACACATCTTCCATATCACCTTCGCCGAGACGCTATCGCGTCACACCTTGCTTCAGGCCAGCTGGGCACTGCCCCTGTTTCTGCTGCTGATGGCCATTCCGGTGCCGCTGATCCTGTGGGCCGGCCAACGCCTGGGCAGCGACCAACTTATCGGGGCCGCCTACCTGGCGTTTGGCCTCTCCAACTCTCCCTGGGTCCAGGCACTTGCCTTCATTGCCGGGCTTGCCGCCGCCAGTGCCACCATGATGCTGATCGCCCTGGCGCTGTCGGGCATGATCCTCAACCACGTGCTGCTGGTGGCCCATCCGCCGGACGCCCGGCAGAATCTCTACCGCTGGCTTTTGTGGCTGCGTCGCGCGCTGATCGCCGCGGTGATCCTGGGAGGATGGCTTTTCTATCGCATCGTCGGCGTCCACCACGACTTGACCACCCTGGCGCTGGCGGCCTTCGTCGGCATGGCCCAGTGCCTGCCCGGGCTGCTGGCCCTGCTCTACTGGCCTGGCGCCAACCGCAAGGGCATGGTCTCGGGCCTGGTAGTGGGCATCCTGATATGGCTTGCCGGCCTGTGGGTGCCGCTGCTCACCGGCCTGCCGCCGCTGGTCGTCATTCCGCCAGGGCTTGAAATCCTGATCGGCGAACCTGACTGGTACATCGTCACCCTGGTATCGATGGCCGCCAATATCCTGGTGCTGATCGTGGTGTCACTTGCCAGCCATACCTCGGAAGGCGAACGCGCCGCCGCCGAGGCCTGCTCCGTGGATGCGGTGATCCGACCCCAGCGCCTGCCGCTGGCCGCCGCCACTGGTGAAGACTTCAAGCAACACCTTGGCCGCGCACTTGGCGAGGATGTCGCCAGCCGCGAGGTCGAGCGCGCCCTGGATGACCTCGGCCTGTCACCGCTGGATAGCCGCCCGTACGCGCTGCGCCGCCTGCGCGACCGCCTGCAGGCCAACCTGTCAGGGCTGATGGGCCCGTCGGTGGCACAGGACATCGTCGACCGCTACCTGCCCTATCAACAGGGAGGCGGCGGCGCCACCGAGGACATCCACTTCGTCGAGAGCCGCCTGGAAGCCTACCGCTCAAGACTGACCGGGCTTGCCCGCGAACTCGACGGCCTGCGCCGTTACCACCGCCGGACCCTGACCCGCCTGCCGGTCGGCCTGTGCGCCTTCGGCGAAGATGGCGAGCTATTGATGTGGAACGATGCATTGACCGCCCTGACCGGGATACCAGGCGAGAGCGTGATCGGGTCACGACGCGACAGCCTTCCCCCCCCCTGGGGCGAGCTGCTCGGTCGAATCCTGGCCGAGCCGCGCAGTCACCTCTACAAGCAACCGGTCGATCTCGACGGCGCTCAACGCTACCTGACGCTGCACAAGGCCGAGCTCGAGGCCAGCAACGACGAGCTGGGCGGCAAGGTGATCCTGATCGAGGACCATAGCGAGATGAAGTGGCTGGAAGACGAGCTGGTGCATGCCGCACGACTCGCTTCGATCGGCCAACTGGCGGCTGGCGTGGCCCACGAGATCGGCAACCCGATCACCGGTATCTCGTCGCTGGCGCAGAACCTGCGTTACGACACCGATGATCCCCAGCTACTGGAAACCGCCGACCAGATCCAGCAACTCACCGATCGGGTGTCGCGGATCGTTTCATCGCTGGTGGGGTTCGCCCACGGCGGGCGACACGTTACCGGCCAGGCGTTCACGCCGGTGGCCATGGCCCAGGTCACCGATGACGCCCTGCACTTGATCCACCTCGCCCGCTCGGGGGAGGATGTCAGCTACGCCAATCGCTGTGACCCGAGCCTGATGGTCGAGGGCGACGCCCAGCGGTTGCTGCAGGTGATGGTCAACCTGCTCAGCAACGCGCGTGATGCCAGCGAACCCGGTGACCAGGTGGTCATTGCTACCGCGGCACAGGACAACGGGCTGCTGGTTACGGTGACCGATGAAGGCCAGGGAATCGACGAACGGGTCCGTGACCACCTCTTCGAGCCTTTCACCACGACCAAACCACCAGGCGAGGGGACAGGCCTTGGCCTGCCTCTGGTCTACAGCATCGTTGCCGAGCACGGTGGGCGCATCGAGATCGACTCACCGCCAGCCGATCAGCCACGCGGCACCCGGATCAGCCTCTGGCTGCCCCTCAACCGACAGCAGGAGGGTGAACGACCCGATGAGCCGGATCCTGATCGTTGAAGACGAAGCCATCATTCGCAGCGCCCTGCGCCGGCTGCTGGAGCGCCATGACTACCACGTCAGCGAAGCTGGCTCGGTAGCCGAGGCGCTCGCGCAAGACCCCCAGCGTTTCGACCTGGTCATCAGCGACCTGCGCTTGCCTGGCGATCCGGGCACCGAGCTGATCGGGCATGCCGCCCCGGTTCCGGTGCTGATCATGACCAGCTACGCCAGCATGCGCTCGGCGGTCGAGGCCTTGAAACTCGGCGCGGTGGACTATGTCGCCAAGCCCTTCGACCACGATGAACTGCTCGAGACCGTCTCGCGCGTACTGCATCAGCAAGCCGTGCACAGTGCCGAACCACCCGACATCACCGAGCCCGGTGGCAAGGCCCAGCCAATGATCGGCAATTGCACGGCCATGCAGCTGGTCTACACGCGCATTCGCAAGACCGCACCCGCTGATGTCACCGTGTTGATCCAGGGCGAATCGGGCACCGGCAAGGAACTCGTGGCCCGCGCTATCCACCAGCAGAGCAAGCGGGACCGCGCGCCATTGATCTGTGTGAACTGTGCAGCCATTCCCGAGACCTTGATCGAATCGGAACTGTTCGGTCACGAGAAGGGCGCCTTCACCGGCGCAAGCTCTGCACGCACCGGCCTCGTTGAAGCCGCCGATGGCGGTACTCTGTTTCTCGATGAGATCGGCGAATTGCCGCTGGACGCCCAAGCGCGATTGCTGCGGGTGCTGCAGGAGGGTGAGATTCGCAAGATCGGCTCGGTGGAAACCCGCCACGTCGACGTGCGGTTGATCGCCGCCACCCATCGTGACCTTCGTGCCCTGTCTAAGACGGGCGAGTTCCGGCTCGATCTCTATTACCGGCTCAACGTGATGCAGATCGACCTGCCGCCGCTGCGTGACCGCGACGAGGACGTACTGACCATCGCCGATGCCTTGCTGGAGAAGGCCTGCACCCGTCACGACCGCGACGGGTTGCGTCTTTCCCGCGCGGCACGGCGCGAGATACGCGACTACCCCTGGCCCGGCAATGTCAGAGAGCTGGAGAATGCCCTGGAACGTGGGGTGATCCTGGCCGAGGGCCACCTGATCCACCCCGATGACCTGGGTCTGGCGCCGCTCACCACCCGCCCCTCCTCACCAACGCCGACATCGGGCAGTGGCCACCAGGCAAGCGCCACCGGTGGCATGGCCAGCGGCGAAGAGGGCACGGAGAGCAGCGAGGAAGACCTGTCGCTGGAAGACTACTTCCAGCATTTCGTGCTGGAGCACCAGGATCAAATGAGTGAAACAGAGCTGGCACACAAGCTTGGCATCAGCCGCAAGTCACTGTGGGAGCGCCGCCAGCGCCTCGGCATACCGCGCAAGAAGAGCCCGCGCCGCCGTACCGGCTGAACTGTCCACAGAAACCCAGCCACAGAAACCCAGCCACAGAGATCCAGTCACCGAGACACCTCCGACGTCCATGCGACCATGGTGCAAGACGCGTATCAGAACCCGTTACACCTCTCACCCAGGCCATGGCGGCCACAGTTTGCCCCATTTGTTACCGTCCCACACAGCCCACGCCCCACATCGGTGCCATGGCGGTAACACTCACAGGCTCAGATGCCGACCTCGACCATCAAGAAAAATATAATTCATTGAAATTTATACATAAAAAACCAACTGGCACGGGGTTCGCTACCTTTATGGGCAAGAAAAACAAATTCCGGATGTCACTCACTGCCAACAACAACAATACGGCAGCAGGTTGTGACAGGGCCTCGACCAACAACAATAACAATCCATGCAGGCCGGCCAGCCAAGCACACGACGACCGAACAACAACAATATCGGACGCGTGCCGTGCATCTCGAGCCAACAACAACAATATTCACGAGACCCGGAAGACCAGGACGCGACGCATCAGTCATGGCCGCCAACAATAACAATGGCCGTCAAGATGCACGCTCGGCAACAATATCAACAAGCCGAGCGGAGGCATATTCCATGCCGTCGTGGTTGGATTATTGTTTTGAATACGAGGCGGTCACCCCAGGGAGCGCCAACAACGACAAGAACATTGCTTGCCCGGATACTCCTTGGTGACTGTGGTGCGTATTCAAGGCGATGCGCCATCACGAAGAAGAACCAGCAGCACGGATGCTGCCATGATGCTTTAGGGGGAGGCCACATGGCCTCCCCCTTTTACGTCTGCCTCTTTACGCCTACCTCCGCTTCGCGGGAACGGCGCTATGCAAGGTGCCAGGGGTCCGCTACACTCAAACCCTTTCGCACCCTTACCTATTTGCCCTGCGAGTCGATATCGCCGCATGTTCAAAGGATTTACCCGCTTTCTGCAGAGTCCGGGAGAGCACTTGAGGTCACTTTTCGGCCCAGAGGATGTTGCCGGTGCCAGCCATGAGTTGCGCATCATTCCCCGAGAGCAACACCCGGTATCGCGACAGCACTTCAGCGATGCCGCGCTCAAGGTCCTCTATCGTCTTCATAATGCCGGCTTCGAGGCCTACCTGGTCGGCGGCTGCATCCGTGATTCTCTGCTGGGCCGCATGCCCAAGGACTTCGACGTGGCAACCGATGCCACGCCCGAACAGGTCAAGGAACTGTTCCGCAATTCGCGAATCATTGGCCGCCGCTTTCGTATCGTGCATGTGCGTTTCGGTCGCGAAGTGATCGAGGTCACGACCTTCCGAGGCAAGCCCGGTGATGATCATGGCGACCACATCGCACAACAGTCCGATGATGGCCTGTTGTTGCGCGACAATGTGTGGGGCAACATTCAGGAAGATGCCCTGCGTCGCGACTTCACGGTCAATGCCCTCTACTACAGCATCGCCGACTTCTCGATTCACGACTTCGCCAACGGCGTGAGTGATATAGAGGCTCGTACGCTGCGACTGATCGGCGACCCGGCCACCCGCTATCGCGAGGACCCGGTACGCATGCTGCGGGCGGTACGTTTCGCCGCCAAGCTCGACTTCCACCTCGCCCAGGCCACCGAAGCGCCGATCGATGAGCTGGCCCCGCTGTTGCTGCAGATTCCGCCGGCGCGCTTGTTCGACGAGATCCTCAAGATGTTCATGGGCGGCCACGGCGTCGAGACATTCCGCCTGCTGCGTCATTACGGGCTGTTTGCCATGCTGTTTCCCGAGGCCGACGAGGCGATGGCGGAGCTGCCATGGGCCGAGCCACTGATCGAGCAGGCCCTGGCGAGCACCGACAGGCGGATCGCTGAAGAGCGCCCGGTCACCCCGGCGTTTCTCTTCGCCGCCCTGCTCTGGGGACCCGTGCAGCTTCGTCAGGCAAGCCTGGAGGCCGGAGGAATGCCACCGATCCCGGCGCTGCAGGCCGCCTCGCAGCAAGTGATCTCACGGCAGTTGCAACATATCTCGATTCCCAAGCGTTTCAGCATGCCGATGCGCGACATCTGGGACATCCAGCAGCGCTTGCCGATGCGCCGGGGCCGGCGCGTCTTCCAGACGCGCGAACACCCGCGTTTTCGTGCCGGCTACGACCTGCTTCTGCTGCGTGAAGCTGCCGGCGAGCTCGAACCCGGACTGGGTGACTGGTGGACCGCCTTCCAGCAGGCCGACGAACACGAACAGCGTCGCCTGCTCGACAAGGTCGGCGCCAACCCGGCAGGTAGTGGTGCGCCTCGCAAGCGACGCCGCCGGCGTCGCAAGCCGAAGAACCCCTCGAACGAGGCATGAGCGTGCACATCGCCTGGGTCGGCCTTGGCAGCAACCTCGCCAACCCGCGTGAGCAGGTCGAGCTTGCCCTCAAGGCTCTCGACCGGTTGCCATTGACGCGCTGCCTCGAAACTTCGCGCCTGTATGCCAGCCGCCCGGTCGGCCCCCAGGACCAACCTGATTTCGTCAATGCCGTCGCCAGGCTCGAGACCCGTCTCTCGCCGCTGGCCCTGCTCGACCAGCTCCAGGCGCTCGAGCAGCGCCACCGCCGCGTTCGCCAGCGCCGCTGGGGGCCCCGCACCCTGGACCTGGATCTGTTACTCTTCGATGACATGTGCCTGGTGTCGCCACGTCTGACCATCCCCCACTCACAGATGACCCGGCGTGCCTTCGTGATGGTTCCGCTGGCGGAGCTTGCCGCCGACCGGAACCTGCCCGATGGCCAGCGCATTGGTGATCTGTCGGCTGTGCTGGCGTCCGATGACCTGTGGCCAGTGTTACCCGACGCCTGAGGCCGCCCGGAAAAGTGTTACCTATCGACACGCCAAGGCTGTTCGGGTAACAATCGCGGGTGATAAAAAGACACAACGACGAGAGCACGCCATGAAAACCGTCACCCTGAGCTCGCTGCAGGCCTTCAAGCGCGCCGGTGAGCCGTTCAGTTGTCTGACCGCCTACGACGCCTCCTTCGCTCGAGCCGCCGGTGATGCCGGAATCGAGGTGCTGCTGGTGGGTGACTCGCTGGGCATGGTTCTGCAGGGACATTCCAGCACCCTACCGGTCACCCTCGAAGACATCCGCTACCACACGCGGTGCGTGGCGCGCGGCAAGGGCGCCAGCCTGCTAATGGTCGACCTGCCGTTCATGGGCAACTCGACCACCGAACGCCTGCTCGAGAACGCCGGCGAACTGATGCGCGCCGGTGCGGAATTGATCAAGGTCGAGGGCGAGGCCTGGATGGCCGACGGTATCCGCGAACTGACGCGACGCGGTGTGCCTGTCTGTGCGCACCTGGGCCTTACGCCGCAGTCGGTCTACCAACTCGGGGGGTACAAGGTGCAGGGCCGCGAGGCCGAGCAAGCAAGCCGGATCCTCGAGGATGCCCGCACGCTGGTCGAGGCGGGTGCCTCGGTGATCCTGCTCGAGTGCGTGCCGGCGAGCCTGGGCCGAGCAGTGACCGAAGCGTTGGATGTGCCAGTGATCGGCATCGGCGCCGGCCCCGATACCGATGGCCAGATTCTGGTCATGCACGACGTTCTGGGCGTGACCCACGGACGAACGCCACGTTTCGTAAAGAACTTCATGGCCGAGGCGGATGACATTCAGGGGGCGTTTCGACGCTACCACGAAGACGTCAAGGCCAGGCGCTTCCCTGCCCCGGAGCACGGCTTCTGAGGGCCACGCCGTTCTCGACACCGTTCTCGACAACATGCTCGACACCCATGCCCCGCCATCACGGGCATGACGACCAGGAGGCGCTCCGATGCGTACCCTCAACGAGATTCCCGCGTTGCGTGAAGCGCTCGACGACTTCCGTCGGCAAGGCCAGCGGATTGCCCTGGTGGCGACCATGGGCAACCTGCACCAGGGCCATATAGCCCTGGTGGAAACCGCCCGTCGGCAGGCCGATATCGTGGTGGCCACGATCTTCGTCAACCCGATGCAATTCGGCCCCAACGAGGATCTCGACGCCTACCCGCGGACCCTGGCCGACGACCAGGCCAAGCTCACCGCGGCTGGCTGCGACCTGCTGTTCACCCCGACCACCGAGACGGTCTATCCACGCGGACTGGCGTCCCAGACGCGCATACGCGTACCGGAAGTCAGCGAAGGCCTGTGCGGCGGCTCGCGGCCCGGACATTTCGATGGCGTGGCAACCGTCGTCAGCATGCTGTTCAACCTCGTTCAGCCCGATGTGGCCTGCTTCGGCCAGAAGGATTACCAACAGCTGGCGGTGATTCGTCGCATGGTCCAGGACCTGCACTTCCCCATCGAGATCATCGGCGTGCCCACGGTACGGGCCAGCGATGGGCTGGCACTCTCCTCACGCAATGGCTACCTCGATGACGAGCAACGCGCCACGGCACCACGCCTGCACCAGATGCTCGAGGCACTGCGCGACGCAATGGAAGATGGCGAGCCACCCGAGCGCGCGCTATCCATGGGGCGCGAGGCGCTGGCCCAGGCAGGCTTCACTCCCGATTACCTGGAACTTCGCGCCACTGACCTCAGCCCGGTCACGGCGACGACTCGCGATGCCGTGCTACTGGCGGCGGCGCGGCTGGGCCCGACCCGCTTGATCGACAATATCTCCCTGACCCTGCCGCGCTGACACGCCGGCCCGACTGTTGACGGAGGACCTCACGTCCATGTTCACCATCATGCTCAAGGCCAAGCTGCACATGGCCCGCGTTACTCATGCCGTGCTCAACTATGAAGGCTCGTGTGCCATCGACGGCGACCTGCTCGACATGTCCGGTATTCGCGAGAACGAGCAGATTCAGATCTACAACGTCGAAAACGGCCAGCGCTTCACCACCTATGCGATACGCGCCGAGGAAGGCTCACGGACCATTTCCGTCAATGGCGCCGCCGCTCACCTCGCCGGCCCCAACGATCGAGTGATCATCTGCAGCTACGCGCATTACAACGAGGCCGAACTCGACAACCACCAGCCAGCGCTGGTCTATCTGCAAGAGGGCAACGTGGTCAGCCATACCAGCCACGCCATTCCGGTGCAGATGGCCTGACTTGGCATGCTGACGTTGTGCAATCTCATGCGATACGCACCAGCTTTGTGCCAACGAAGCATTGCCGCGGCGCACAAGACTCCCCTATGCTGACGAGAACCGGTCCTGCCCGTGTGGTGACGTTCCTCGCCACCAATGAGCAAGACCGCAAGCCCGTCATCATCCATGTTCAGGAGACTCTTCCATGCAAGAAGTGGTGATCGTTGCCGCACGCCGTACCGCCGTAGGTGCCTTCGGTGGCTCCCTGGCCGGCATTCCCGCAAGCGACCTTGGCGCCCTGGTAATCAAGGATATCCTGGCCAGCACCGGCGTTGCCGCCGACCAGGTGGATGAAGTCCTCCTCGGCCAGGTGCTGACCGCAGGCGTCGGCCAGAACCCAGCCCGCCAGGCGGCCATCAAGGGCGGCCTGCCGGCTGCCGTTCCCGCCATGACCATCAACAAGGTTTGTGGCTCCGGCCTCAAGGCACTCCACCTGGCTACCCAGGCGATTCGCTGTGGCGATGCCGAGCTGATCCTCGCCGGTGGCCAGGAAAACATGTCCGCGTCCCCCCATGTGCTACCCAACTCGCGCAATGGCCAGCGCATGGGTGACTGGAAAGCCATCGACACCATGGTTCACGACGGCCTGTGGGACGCCTTCAACGGCTACCACATGGGCATCACCGCCGAGAACCTGGCCGAGAAATACGGCATCACCCGCGAAGAAATGGACGAATTCGCCGCCGGCTCGCAGCAGAAGGCCGCCGCCGCCATCCGCGAGGGCAAGTTCAAGAGCCAGATCGTGCCGGTCGAGATCCCCCAGCGCAAGGGCGACCCGGTGGTCTTCGACACCGACGAAAACCCGCGCGAAGTGTCCGCCGAGAAGCTCTCCGGCATGCGCCCGGCGTTCAAGAAGGATGGCACCGTGACCGCCGGCAATGCCTCGTCGCTCAATGACGGTGCCGCCGTGGTAATGCTGTGTTCCGCCGAAAAGGCCAAGGCCCTGGGGCTCGAGCCACTGGCGCGAATTGCCGCCTACTCCAATGCCGGCGTCGACCCGGCGATCATGGGCATCGGCCCGGCTCCGGCCACCCGTCGCTGCCTGGAGAAGGCCGGCTGGAGCCTGGATGACCTCGACCTGGTCGAAGCCAATGAGGCGTTCGCCGCCCAGGCCCTCTCGGTCAACAAGGAACTTGGCTGGGACACCAGCAAGATCAACGTCAACGGCGGCGCCATCGCCATTGGCCATCCGATTGGCGCGTCCGGCTGCCGGGTGCTGGTCACCCTGCTGCACGAGATGATTGCCCGCGATGCCAAGAAGGGCCTGGCCACGCTGTGTATCGGCGGTGGGCAAGGGGTTGCGCTCGCCATCGAACGCTAATCCGCGCTGCGCGCGAGCTGTAAGCTGTAAGCTGTAAGCACTGAAAATCAAGCCCTTGCGGACCTCTCCCGCAAGGGCTTGTCTTTTTGTCGCCAACAACAAAAAACCCTCCAGGACATCGGCCATGGAGGGTTTGACTTACAGCTTAAAGCTTAAGGCTTACAGCTCGGTGGCAGTCTCTTCGGCTTCGAAGGCGGCCTTCTCCTCCGGGGTGATCTCCTTGATGGTGAGCTTGACCCGGTTGCGGTTGTCGATGTCGAGCACCTTGACCACGATCTCGTCGCCCTCGTTGAGGAAGTCGCGCACGTCGTTGACCCGCTCCGGCACGATCTGGGAGATGTGCACCAGGCCATCGGTTCCCGGCATGATGTTGACGAAGGCACCGAAGTCGGCGATGCGCACCACCTTGCCGCGGTACAGCTTGCCGATTTCCGCCTCGGCGGTGATCGCAAGCACGGTATCGATGGCCCGCTTGGCCGCCGCCTTGTCCTCGGCGTAGATACGCACCGTGCCATCGTCGTCCAGATCGATGGAAGCGCCGGTATCCTCGCAGATCTTGCGGATGGTGGCGCCCCCCTTGCCGATCACGTCACGGATCTTGTCCGCGGCGATCTTGATGGTGGCCATGGACGGGGCATTCTCGGAGACCTCGGCACGGCTCTGCGCGATCACCGTGTTCATCTCCTCGAGGATATGCAGGCGGGCCGCATTGGCCTGCTGCAGTGCGGTTTCCATGATCTCTTCGTTGATGCCTTCGATCTTGATGTCCATCTGCAGGGCAGTGACACCCTCCGCGGAACCCGCCACCTTGAAGTCCATGTCGCCAAGATGATCCTCGTCACCGAGGATGTCGGTCAGCACGGCGAAGCCATCCTCGTCCTTGACCAGGCCCATGGCGATCCCCGCCACTGGCGACTTGACCGGTACACCGGCATCCATCAGCGCAAGCGAGGTGCCGCATACCGACGCCATGGAGCTCGAGCCGTTGGACTCGGTGATCTCGGAGACCACGCGAATGGTGTAGGGGAAATCCGCTTCATTGGGCAGCATTGCCTGCACACCCCGACGCGCCAGGCGACCATGGCCAATCTCGCGGCGCTTGGGGCCGCCCATGAAACCGGCTTCGCCGACGCTATAGGGCGGGAAGTTGTAGTGCAGCAGGAAGCGATCCTTGCGCTCGCCTTCCAGCGACTCGATCAGCTGCGAATCACGCAGGGTGCCAAGCGTCGCCACCACGATGGCCTGGGTCTCACCGCGTGTGAAGATCGCCGAGCCGTGGGTCTTGGGCAGGCTGCCCACCTCGATGGCCAGCGGCCGGACGGTCTTCAGGTCACGGCCATCGATACGCGGCTCACCCTTGACCACACGGCTGCGCACCACGCGCTTCTCGAGCCCCGCGAAAGCGCCCTTGACCTCATCGGCGTCGAACTTGCCCTCCTCTTCACCGGCCAACTGCTCGACGGCCTCCGCCTTCAGCGCGGACAATGCATCCTGACGAACCATCTTGTCGGTGATGCGGTAGGCTTCGCCGACCTTGGCTTCAAAGGCCGCCGCGATGGCCTGCTTCAGCGCGGTGTTCTCGGCGGGCGGCTGCCAGTCCCACTTCGGCTTGCCGGCTTCGGCAGCCAGTTCATTGATCGCCTTGATGGCCACCTGCATTTCCATGTGGCCGTACAGCACCGCGCCGAGCATTTCATCCTCGAGCAGCTCCTTGGCCTCGGACTCGACCATCAGCACGGCTTTCTCGGTGCCGGCAACGACCATATCGAGCTCGGAGCCTGCGAGCTCTTCCACGGTGGGATTGAGGAAATAGCCCTTGTCCTCATCGAAACCGACGCGAGCCGCGGCGATGGGGCCATTAAAGGGAACACCGGAAATAGCCAGCGCCGCCGAGGTGCCGAGCATTGCGGCGATATCCGGGTCATGATTACGATCGGTGGAGAGCACCGTGCAGACAATCTGGACCTCATTCATGAAGCCCTTGGGAAACAACGGACGAATCGGGCGATCGATCAGCCGCGAGGTGAGGGTCTCCTTCTCGGTGGGGCGCCCCTCGCGCTTGAAGAAGCCGCCGGGAATCTTGCCGACCGCATAGGTCTTTTCCTGATAGAACACTGCCAGGGGGAAGAAGGGCTGACCGGGGTTGGCATCCTTCTTGGCCACCACGGTGCACAGCACCACGGTGTCATCCATGGTGACCATCACGGCCCCAGTGGCTTGACGGGCGATGCGGCCTGTTTCGAGGGTGACGGTACTGCGACCGTACTGGAACGTTTTCTTGACCGGATTCACGGCGACTTCCTTCAACTTTTCTGTGTTTGGTTCGTTTTGACTCGGCGACTATTTTAGGGGTTGACGTCCGCCGGGGCCACCAGTTAGCGACAATTCAACGCGACAATCTTGCCAAGGGGCACGAGGGCTGACCGTCACCCCTACCGCCAAGCCGCTATCCACCCCTTGCCGGCCCATGCCAAGCCTTGACCCGACAGCACAAGCCAACCCCCAGACGCAAAACGGGCAGCCCGTGGGCTGCCCGTTTCGTGTCTCGCGCGGCTTCGCTTAGCGACGCAGACCCAGACGCTGAATCAGCGACTGATAGCGCTCGAAATCCTTGCGCTTCAGGTAGTCAAGCAGCTTGCGGCGCTGGTTGACCATGCGGATCAGACCACGACGTGAGTGGTGATCCTGCTTGTTGGTCTTGAAGTGATCCTGCAGGCCATCGATGTTGGCGCTCAGCAGGGCAACCTGCACTTCGGGGGAACCGGTGTCGTTGTCGCCACGGCCATATTCGTTGACGATTGTGGCCTTCTGTTCGGCTGTCAGTGCCATCTGTATCTCCAGTAAGCAATATGCCTGAGTGATAAGTGTATGAGACCACGCATATTTGCAGTCTCGGCTGTGTCTCCCTTGGAAAGGCGTGTCGTGCCCCTTTCCTAGTCGGCTGCGCTACTCAGCAGCCGCTTCGGCGCCACCTCCTGTGGCGCCGTCACCGTGCCGAGTCCCAGAAAGGTCTCGTCACGATAGAGTCTTGCCAGTGCTCCCTCGCCACAGGCCGTGGTGTCGACCGTAGCCGACTGGCCATGGCCCAGGCGGGTGGCCGCCACGCCATCGACATCGAGCCGCGGCAGGTGCTTGACCAGCACATCCACCGGCAGCAGCAGTGCCTCGCGGGCCACCGGGTCGGGCAATG
The DNA here is from genome assembly GCF_003028575.1 of Halomonas urumqiensis. Taxonomy (GTDB): domain Bacteria; phylum Pseudomonadota; class Gammaproteobacteria; order Pseudomonadales; family Halomonadaceae; genus Halomonas; species Halomonas urumqiensis. The sequence continues at coordinate 27,800 of NZ_PYUD01000002.1, forward strand.
CCTCCAGCGCCTCGAGCGGGTGCATCCCGTCACTGGCGAAGGAGCCGGTCTCGAGACGGCGCAACGCGCTGATGTGCGCGCCCGAACCCAGCGCCAGGCCGATGTCCTCGGCAAGGGTGCGGATATACGTGCCCTTGCTGACACGCACTTCGAGCTCGAATGCCTCAGGCTCGAAGGCAAGAAGCCGGGCATCATACACTGTCACGCGCCTGGCTGCACGCTCTACCGTCTTGCCCTCGCGCGCCAGCTCGTAGAGCTTGCGTCCCTGGTGCCTGAGCGCCGATACCATGGGCGGCACCTGTTCGATCTCACCGCGAAAGCGGTTCAGCACCCCTTCGATGTCGGCTTCGGTGAGCCGTGGCACGTCACGCCGTTCGATCACCGTCCCCTCGGCATCGCCGCTGTCGGTGATCACCCCAAGCTCGACCCGCGTACGGTAGACCTTGTCGGCTGCCAGCAGGTGGGCGGAGAACTTGGTCGCCTCACCGAAACAGACCGGCAACAGGCCTGTCGCCATCGGGTCAAGCGTGCCGGTATGGCCAGCCTTCTGGGCTTCGAACAGCCGCCTTGCTCGCTGCAGGGCATGGTTGCTCGAGGCCCCCTTGGGCTTGTCGAGCAGCAACACGCCATTGATCGGGAGACCTCGACGCCGACGTGCCATCAATCCCGCTCGCCGTGGCCTGGTGAACCGTCATCCGGCGTATCGGCATCGTCGTCATGACGGGCACGATCGCTGGACACCGCCTCCTCGATCAGCGATGACAGGCGCTGGCCGCGCACCACGCTTTCGTCGTAGTGGAACCGCAGCTCCGGCACATGGCGCAGCTTGATCCTTCGAGCGATCTGGCCGCGCAGGAAACCCGCCGCCTGCTTGAGAACCTTGAGGTTCTCCTTGATGCGCTCCGGCGTGTCTTCACCCAACAGGGTCACGTGGACATCGGCGTAGCCGAGATCACGACTGACCTCGACGCCACTCACCGTGACCATGCCCAGGCGCGGGTCCTTGACCTCGCGCTGGATGAGCACCGCCAGCTCCTTCTGGAGCTGGTCGGCCACCCGGTCGGTACGTTTGAACTCGCGCATGTCGCTCCTCGACCCTTAGAGGGTCCGCTCGACCTTGACCTGGTCGAAGACCTCGATCTTGTCGCCGACCTGGACATCGTTGTAGTTCTTCACGCCGATGCCACACTCCATGCCGTTGCGCACTTCCTGGACGTCGTCCTTGAAGCGACGCAGCGACTCGAGTTCACCCTCGTAGATCACCACGTTGTCGCGCAGCACACGGATCTTCTTGTTGCGATGCACGGAGCCCTCGACCACCATGCAACCGGCCACGGCACCGATCTTGGGCGCACGGAAGACGTCGCGAACCTCGGCCACGCCGACGATCTCTTCCTTCCATTCCGGCGCCAGCATGCCGGTCATCGCCTGCTTGACCTCGTCGATCAGCTGGTAGATGACGCTGTAGTAGCGCAGGTCGAGGCCTTCGCGCTCGATAATCTCGCGTGCAGCCGCGTCGGCACGCACGTTGAAGCCCATCACGATGGCTTCGGAGGCCAGCGCCAGGTTGGCGTCGGTACCGGTGATGCCACCCACGCCGGAGGACACCACGGCCACCTTGACTTCCTCGGTGGAGAGTTCCTCCAGAGCGCCCTTGATAGCCTCGAGCGAGCCCTGCACGTCGGCCTTGAGCACGATGTTGACCTTGGCCACTTCGTCCTGGCCCATCTGGCTGAACATGTTCTCCAGCTTGGCCTTCTGCTGGCGCGCCAGGCGCACCTCGCGGTACTTGCCCTGACGGAAATTGGCGACCTCGCGGGCCTTCCTTTCGTCGGCCACGACCATGAAGTCGTCACCGGCATCGGGGGTACCGTCGAGCCCCTGGATCTCTACCGGCATCGCCGGACCCACCGATTCGACCTGCTTGCCAAGCTCGTTGGTCAGCGCGCGGACACGGCCGTAGTGCAGGCCAGCCAGCACGATGTCGCCGCGACGCAGGGTGCCGTTCTGCACCAGTACGGTGGCCACCGGGCCACGGCCCTTGTCGAGCCGCGACTCGACCACCACACCCTTGCCGGGCGCTTCGGGCACGGCCTTGAGCTCGAGCACTTCGGAGACCAGCTGGATCGCCTCGAGCAGATCCTCGATACCATCACCGGTGTGGGCCGAGACATGCACGAACTGGGTGTCACCGCCCCACTCCTCGGAGATCACGCCGTACTGCGACAGCTCGTTCTTGACGCGATCCGGATCGGCGCCCTGCTTGTCCATCTTGTTGACCGCCACCACCATGGGGACTTCAGCCGCCTTGGAGTGCTCGATCGCCTCGATGGTCTGGGGCATCACGCCATCGTCGGCGGCAACCACCAGGATGACCACGTCGGTGGCCTTGGCGCCACGCGCACGCATGGCGGTGAACGCCGCGTGACCCGGAGTATCCAGGAAGGTCACGCCGCCGTGGTCGTCCTCGACGTGGTAGGCGCCGATGTGCTGGGTGATCCCCCCCGCCTCACCGGTAGCCACCTTGGCCTTGCGGATATAGTCGAGCAGCGACGTCTTGCCGTGGTCGACGTGACCCATGACCGTGACCACCGGCGACCGGCTGATCTCATCCCCTTCGTAGGAGATACCCTCGAGCATTTCGGTCTCGAGCGCATCATCCTTGATCAGCTTGGGCGTATGGCCCATTTCCTCGACCACGATGGCCGCGGTGTCCTGATCGATTGTCTGGTTAATGGTCACCGCGGCACCCATGTTGAACATGGCCTTGATGACTTCGTTGGCCTTGATCGACATCTTGTCGGCAAGGTCGGCAACGCTGATCGATTCGGGAATCGACACCTCGCGCACGATCGGCTGGGTCGGCTTCTGGAAACCATGCTTGCCGCCACCCTGGGAGCCACCACGGCGGCCTCCACGGCGCTCGGCCCGCTTGACCTTCTTGCCGCCGCCACGGCGACGCTCCTCGCGATCGCCACGGTCATCGTCGTCGCGTTCATGACGGCCTTTCTTGGCGGCCGTCTTCTTGGGCGGCGCTGTGCGACGATCCGAGCGACCTTCCTTGGGTGGCGCGGGCGGCTCGTCGGCGACCGGTTGCTCGACCAGCTCCGGCACCGGGACCTGCGGCTCGGCGGCAGGTGCCGGCTTCTCGGCCTCACGCTTGGCGGCTTCCGCACGCTCGGCTTCCTCGGCGGCTTTCGCCTTGGCGGCCTCGGCATCACGCGCTTCCTGCTCGGCGCGAGCCTGCTGGGAATCCGCCATGTCACCCACCAGCTGACGCGGGCCGCTCTCTTCGGCGACGGGCTCCTCGGCGGGCTGATCCTCACGCTTGACGTAGGTACGCTTCTTGCGGACCTGCACCTCGATGGTCTTGCCACGCTCACCGGTCTTGATCCGGCTGCGTGTCTTGCGGGTCAAGGTGATGCGATTCTTCGCACCGGCCCCACCGCCGCCATGGCTCTTGGTGAGATGGTCGAGCAACTGACGCTTGTCCTCCTCGGACACCGCATCGCTCTCGGACTTGTGCTCGAGCCCGGCTTCTTTCATCTGTTCCAGCAGGCGAGGCACTTCACGGCCCACCTTTGCTGCGAAATCCTTAACGGTCATCTCTGACATTACGACCCTCCTGAGCCCGTGACCCCAATACTGTTCGCTATCGAATGCTTCATTGATCCGCCGGTCGCGGTATCACGCCATTCGCTAACGTGCGATTCGCAATCAAGCTATTCGTCTTCGAACCAGGGAGCACGGGCCGTCATGATCAGTGCCGCGGCGCGCCCCTCGTCCATCCCCTCGATATCCATCAGATCATCGACGGACTGCTCGGCGAGATCTTCCATGCTGACGATCCCGCGGCTGGCCAGGATGAAGGCCAGGTGGCGCTCCATTCCCTCCATCTCCAGCAGGTCATCGGCCGGCTGGGCACCGTCGAGCTCCTCCTCGGAGGCGATCGCCAGGTTCAGCAGTTCATCCTTGGCGCGAGCGCGCAGCTCCTCGATGAGATCCTCGTCGAACTCCTCGATCTCCAGCATCTCCTCCACCGGTACGTAAGCGACCTCTTCCAGGGAGGTAAATCCCTCTTCGACCAGCAGACGGGCGACGTCATCATCGATGTCCAGGTGCTGGATGAAGTGTTCGACCAGGCTGTCCAACTCCTGGTCACGCTTGGACTCGGCTTCATCCTCGGTCATGACGTTGATACGCCATCCGGTAAGCTCCGAGGCCAGGCGGACGTTCTGGCCACTGCGGCCGATGGCCTGGGCCAGGTTATCCTCGGCGACCGCCACGTCCATGGCGTGGGCATCCTCGTCGACGAGGATCGAGGCGACATCCGCCGGCGCCATGGCATTGATCACCAGTTGCGCGGGGTTGTCGTCCCACAACACGATATCCACGCGCTCGTTCTGCAGCTCCGAGGACACCGCCTGGACACGCGAACCACGCATGCCGACGCAGGCACCGACAGGGTCGATGCGGCGGTCGTTGGTCTTGACCGCGATCTTGGCGCGCGAACCCGGGTCGCGAGCCGCCCCCTTGATCTCGATGAGCTGCTCGGCGATTTCCGGCACCTCGATCTGAAACAGCTCGATGATCAGTTCCGGGCAGGTGCGCGACAGGATCAGTTGAGCGCCACGCGCCTCGGCATCGACCTTGACCAGCAATGCACGCACCCGCTCGTTCATGCGGTAGCGCTCTCCGGGAATCATCTCGCTACGCGGCAGAAAGGCTTCAGCGTTGTCACCCAGGTCGATGATCAGGCCATCGCGCGTCGTCTTCTTGACGATACCGGCCACCAGCTCACCTTCACGCTCGGCATAGACACGTACCACTTCGGCACGCTCGGCTTCGCGTACCTTCTGCACGATGACCTGCTTGGCGGTCTGGGCGGCAATCCGTCCGAAGTCGGCATTGTCGATCTTCTCTTCCACCACGTCACCCAGGCCCAGGGGCGGGTCACGACGCTCGGCGAAAGTGAGCTTGATCTGGGCATCCGGGCCGTCGAAGTCATCATCCTCGACGACTTCCCAGCGACGGAAGGTCTCGTAGTCGCCGGTACGACGGTCGATATGCACCCGAACACTCGCTTCTTGATCTTCGAAGCGCTTGCGTGATGCGCTGGCCAAGGCCGCTTCGACGGCCTCGAAGATCACGTCGCGCGGGACCCCCTTCTCGTTGGAGATCGCATCAACGACCGTCAAAATCTCTTTACTCATGCCTTTGCCTCGCCAGAAAACCTGTCCTTGAGCATCATGCTCATTCGCCAACCTCGACCAGCGGCCTACTCCTCGAACCTGGGCACGACATGCGCCTGGTCGATGCCATCGATGGGGAAACAGTATTCCTCACCATCGACGTGAAGCAGCACCTCGTCGGCCTCGACTCCTGCCAGCAGGCCCTGAAACTTGCGCCGACCCTCGAAGGGAGCACGTAGTTTCAGAGCCACATCGTGCCCCTGGTAACGCTCGAATTGATCGAGCGTGTACAGCGGCCGATCCAGGCCCGGAGAGGAAACCTCGAGGCGATATTCGCCACGCACGGGATCTTCCACATCGAGCACTGCGCCCACCTGACGGCTGACATCGGCGCAATCTTCCACGCTGATGCCATTGTCATGATCGATGAAGATCACCAGCCGCGAGTGCTTGCCCTGGGACAGGAAATCGATGCCCCACAGCTCGAAGCCCATGGCCGAGACCACGGGTTCGATCAGCGCATGCAATGCAGCATCCTTGATTGCCACGGAATATGCTCCTACAGCCGTTGCATCAGGCACCTGGCCGGGAGTGAACAGGAAAGACAGGTGGCTGATTGGCGTTGCCCGGAACAGTGCTCCAGGGTCATCCACTGTGAATGACGCCGTGAGCAAGCTGCTAACAAAAAGCCCCTTCACAGGAAGGGGCTTTCACAAGAAACCTGTAAACCACTCCGGCTTGCTGGCGGCCCCTTCAATCGAGCCATTCGCCCGAAAGGCGCCTTGCCGGAAGATGGTAGCGGGGACCGGATTTGAACCGATGACCTTCGGGTTATGAGCCCGACGAGCTACCAGACTGCTCCACCCCGCATCAATCTAGGTCGGTGATTCTATGCCTACCTTGCTTGTTCGTCAAGGTAAAACGCTCACCGTGCTGCCAATCCTGCGCCTGATAACCGCACCCTGCCATGTTGCTTCCACTCAATGCATCTGGCCAATATGTCCGACCAAAAAGTGACCAACAGGTGCATGCGAATCAGATGGTGCCGAAGGCGGGACTTGAACCCGCACGACCGTAAGGTCACTACCCCCTCAAGATAGCGTGTCTACCAATTCCACCACTTCGGCATCGGGGAGGCCGGGAAATGCCGCGAACTCAGTCGCTGCTTTCCTCCAGCACTGGCGCGGTATTATCCACACCTTGCTCGCTATCGTCAAGCGTTGGAACGTTGCGCTGCTGCTCGATCAAGCGTGAGTCGGGAATGCCCGCTTCGGGCGCCTGCCCCGCCTGGGACGCGAACCATGCCAGGGTCAAGGAGGTGGCGAAGAAACTCGCCGCCAGCACCGCGGTGAACTTGGCGAGAAAACCACCGGTTCCGCGCGAGCCGAACACGGTCTGGGAGGCACCGCCACCAAAGGCAGCGCCCGCTTCGGCGCCCTTGCCCTGCTGCAACAGGATCAGGGCGACCAGGGCGATGGCGATCGCCACATGGGTCATGAGAATGGCAACTTGCATGGTTTCAACCTGCTGACTGGCAAATGGCTAGGAAATCGTCGACCTTGAGCGATGCTCCGCCCACCAGGCCGCCGTCGATATCTGGCTGGGCTAGCAATTCCGCGGCATTGTCCGCCTTCATGCTGCCGCCGTAGAGGAGGCGCATCCCCTCGGCCAGGGTCTGATCATAACGCGCCAGGCACGCACGGATCGCCGCATGAACCGCCTGGGCCTGAGCGGGGCTTGCGGTCCGCCCCGTGCCGATGGCCCATACCGGCTCATAGGCTACCACCACACGCGCGCGCTGCTGGGCCGACAAGGCGTCGAATACCGCCTCGAGTTGACCCAGCACTACCACCTCGGTGCGCTCGGCTTCGCGTTCCTCGAGGGTTTCGCCGACGCACAGCACCGGTACCAGGTCGGCCGCGAGTGCCGCCTCCACCCGCGCCAGCACGGCGGCATCGTCCTCGCCGAACAGCGTGCGGCGTTCGGAGTGGCCCACCAATACATAACGTACCGCGAAGTCGGCCAGCATGGCCGCGCTGACTTCACCAGTGAACGCCCCCGATGGCTGGTCACTCAGCGTCTGCGCACCGATAGCGACCGGCGTGCCGTCGAATGCACGTGCGGCGTCACCCAGGTAGGGAAAGGGCACCATCAGCGCCACATCGATGCCCGCCGGCAGCGGGGCTCGGGCAAAGGACTCGCCAAAGCTTTCGACAAGCGCCATTGACCCGTTCATTTTCCAGTTGCCGGCAATCAGCGGGGTACGCATGAAGTGTCCTCTTTCAAGGTGGTGCGAAATGGTATAGGAGCGGCCCTGTCAAGACAACCAACAGGGCACAAGCAATCGCCAGCGAGAGGTGGTCAGTCGAGCAGCGCTTCAACTTCACGGGCCAGACGCCGGGCCAAGCCCTCGACATCGAGATGCGGGCGACCCTCCACCATCACCCGTATCAGCGGCTCCGTGCCCGAGGGGCGCAGCAGTACCCGGCCCTGGTCGCCAAGCTCTGCTTCCACATCGGCCACCGCGCTCTGCAACTCAGGCATGTCCATCACTGCCTTGGCCTGGGTGCCGGGCGTCAGCCGCACGTTGACCAGTACCTGGGGCGCCTTTTCAAGACCGGCCAACAAACGCGCCAATGTCTGGCCTTCGCGAATCATGATCGCCAGGACCTGCAGCGCCGAGACGATGCCATCGCCGGTGGTCTGTACATGGCCGCAGACGATATGGCCCGAGGATTCGCCACCGAGCTGCCAACCATTCGCCGCCAGGCGTTCCATGACGTAGCGGTCGCCCACCTTGGCACGCTCGAAGGGTATTCCCATGCCTTCCAATGCCGCGGCGAGGCCGAAGTTGGACATCAGGGTGCCGACCACGCCACCGCCCAGCTCGCCGCGCGCATGGCGGTCGCGGGCGATCAGATAGAGAATGTCGTCGCCGTCGATCTCGCGGCCATCGGCATCCACCAGCAGCACGCGGTCGCCATCGCCATCGAAGGCCACGCCGAGATCCGCGCCCTGCTGGATCACCGCCGCACGCAACGCCGCGGGGTGAGTGGAGCCCACTTCCTGGTTGATGTTGAGGCCATCTGGGCTTGCACCGATCAGGCTGACCTCGGCGCCCAGCTCGCGAAACACGCTGGGGGCGATGTGGTAGGTGGCACCATGGGCGCAGTCGAGCACCACCTTCAAGCCGCGCAGGCTGACCCGGTCGGGGACGGTCGACTTGCAAAACTCGATGTAGCGGCCAGCGGCGTCGTCGATGCGCGTCGCCTTGCCGAGTACGTGGGCGGCCACGGTGGTCAGCGGCTCGTCAAGCATCGCCTCGATGCGCTCTTCGATCGCGTCGCCGAGCTTGGCGCCTTCGCTTGAGAAGAACTTGATGCCGTTGTCGGCAAAGGGGTTATGCGACGCCGAAATGACAATACCGGCATCGGCACGGAAAGTACGGGTCAGATAGGCGATCCCCGGCGTCGGCATCGGCCCGAGCAGCGCCACGTCGACACCGGCCGCCGAAAGCCCGGACTCCAGGGCCGATTCGAACATGTAGCCGGAAATCCGCGTGTCCTTGCCGATCAACACGCGGTGAGGCCGCTGCTCATTATCATTGACCAGCACGCGGCCGGTCGCCCAGCCAAGCTTGAGCATGAAATCGGCGGTGATCGGTGGCTCACCCACGGTGCCGCGAATGCCATCGGTGCCAAAGTAGCGTCTTGTCATCAGCAACCTTCCTTGAGTACGGCCCATGTCATGTTCACCGCATCCACGTTGGGGCCAACGTCATGGACACGCAGAATCTTCGCGCCTCGCTCGACGGCCAGCGCCGTGAGCGCAAGCCCACCGGAAAGCCGCTCTTCCACCGGGCGCGCCAACACCTTGCCAATCATGCTCTTGCGGGACATGCCCACCAGCAATGGCAGATCGAGCTGCGCCAGGCGCTCCATTCGGTTGAGCAGGCGCAGGTTATGCTCCACGCTCTTGCCGAAGCCGAAACCGGGGTCGACCAGCAACCGTTCACGCCGCAGGCCCGCCGCTTCACACTGCGCCACGCGGGTGGCGAGATAGTCGAATACGGCGTCTTCGACAGGCACATCATAGCGAGGCGCTTCCTGCATGTCGCGAGGCTCGCCCTGCCGGTGCATCACACAGACCGGGAGCCCCGTGCCAACCGCCGCCGTCAACGCCCCTTCATGCTCCAGGGCACGCACGTCGTTGAGCATTCCAGCCCCCAGTGCCGCGGCTTCACGCATCACCACGGGGCAACTGGTATCCACCGAGACCAGCGCGTCGAGTTCACGCACCAGTGCCTCGACAACCGGCGCGACTCGCTCGAGCTCGTCCGCCGAACTTACCGGCTCGGCCCCTGGGCGCGTCGATTCACCGCCCACATCGATGATTGCCGCCCCTTCGGCAAGCATCCGCTCGGCATGGCGCAGCGCATCATCGCGGGCCACATGGCGGCCACCATCGGAGAAGGAATCAGGGGTAACGTTGAGGATCCCCATGACGCGGGGGTAGGACAGATCGAGCCGATGCCGGCCACACATCAGGGAAGCGCTAGTTTCGTTCATCATCAGTCATTCTTTCAGCGGCACTTAACGTCGAAGGCGCCCCGAGGGGCGCCTGTCTTTCACAAAGCGGCCTTTCATTAAAGGGCAAGTTCACGAACCGGCCGGGCCGCCCAGGGGGTCGGAGGGGCGACGTTGCGGCTCGTCTTCGTCCTCGTCGTCATTGTCACCATCAGCACCATCCGAACCTTGAGGATCACTGCGGGTCTCGGCCTCAGGCTCATCGGTGACCGGTGCGCCGGGGCCCGACGAATCACCGTCCTCCCAATCCTTGGGCGGACGCGGAGCGCGACCCTCCATGATGTCCTTGAGCTGGTCGGCGTCGATGGTCTCGTACTTCATCAGCGCCTCGGCCATGGCATCGAGCTTGTCGCGGTTGTCCTCGAGAATCTGCCGGGCCTGCTCATAACAGCCATCGATGATCTTGCGCACTTCCTTGTCGAGCTTGGAAGTCGTCTCGCCGGAGCGCATCTTGCTGCCACCCTGGCCAGGAGCGCCCAGGAACTGATGTGACTCGTCCTCATCGTACATGATCGGGCCCATCTCCTCGGAGAGACCCCACTTGGCGACCATGCTATGGGCAAGCTCGGTGGCACGCTTGATGTCGTTGGAAGCACCGGTGGTCACCCCGTTCGGCCCGAGGGTCATTTCCTCGGCGATCCGGCCACCGAAAAGCGAGCAGATCTGGCTGAGAATCTGTTGCCGCGACAGGCTGTAACGATCCTGCTCGGGGAGGAACATGGTGACACCCAGCGCCCGGCCACGCGGAATGATGGTGACCTTGTAGACCGGATCGTGCTCCGGCATCACCAGGCCGATGATGGCGTGTCCCGACTCGTGAAAGGCCGTATTGAGCTTCTCCTTCTCGGTCATGACCATGGAACGACGCTCGGCGCCCATCATGATCTTGTCCTTGGCAAGCTCGAGCTCATCCATAGCCACCAGGCGCTTGTTACGGCGCGCGGCAAACAATGCCGCCTCATTGACCAGATTGGCCAGGTCGGCGCCGGAGAACCCTGGCGTACCACGGGCGATCAGCGAAGGCTTGACGTCATCTGCCAGCGGCACCTTGCGCAGATGCACGTTGAGGATATGTTCGCGGCCACGGATGTCCGGCAGCGGCACCACCACCTGGCGGTCGAAACGGCCCGGACGCATCAGCGCCGGGTCGAGCACATCGGGGCGGTTGGTGGCGGCGATCACGATGATACCTTCGTTGGCCTCGAAGCCGTCCATCTCGACCAGCAGCTGGTTGAGCGTCTGCTCGCGCTCATCATTGCCACCGCCCATGCCAACGCCGCGCGAACGACCCACAGCGTCGATCTCGTCGATGAAGATGATGCACGGCGCCTGCTTCTTGGCCTGCTCGAACATGTCACGTACGCGGGACGCACCCACGCCAACGAACATCTCGACGAAGTCTGAACCGGAGATCGAGAAGAACGGCACCTTGGCTTCGCCGGCAATCGACTTGGCGAGCAAGGTCTTACCGGTACCGGGGGGGCCCACCATCAACACGCCACGCGGGATGGTGCCACCCAGCCGTTGGAACTTGGTCGGGTCGCGCAGGAAGTCGACCAGTTCCTCGACCTCTTCCTTGGCCTCGTCACAGCCCGCCACGTCGGAGAAGGTGGTCTTGATCTGATCCTGGGAGAGCAGCTTGGCCTTGGACTTGCCGAAGCTCATCGGCCCGCCCTTGCCACCGCCACCGCCCTGCATCTGGCGCATGAAGAACATGAAGATGGCCAGGATCAACAGGATCGGGAAGCTGGCGATCAATAGCCGCATCCACAGGCTCTGCTGCTCCGGCTCCTTGCCTACCACGGTGACGTCGTTGGCCAGCAGGTCATCCATCAGCTTGGGGTCATCCGCCGCCGGGCGGATGGTCTGGAACTGGGAACCATCGGTACGCTCACCGGAAATGGTGTAGCCATCGATGGTCACCGTGCGAACCTGCTGGTTCTGCACCTGCTGGACGAACTGTGAATAATTCATCGACTGGGGTGCGTTATCGACGCTGAAGTTGTTGAACACCGTCAGCAACACCGCCGCGATGACCAACCACAGAATCAGGTTCTTCGCCATGTCGTTCAAGGGACTACCCTCAATATCAATAATCTGTCGGCCAAATGTGCCTAGCACATTCGACACTACATGAGCGGCCCTCGTTCGGCCACTGTCCCCACTGTCCCTCAGACATACTGTGACACAGTCGAGCCACGCTGTCCGGCAATCGGGTCGTTAGGCCCGGGCTATCATTCCAATCCGCACCGCGGCGGAACGCATCGAATCAACCCAGAAAGCCCTCGGCCAGCAGGTAGACCTCGCGCGAACGCGCCCGCGAGGCCCCTGGCTTGCGGGTCACCACCCGCTTGAAGCTGCCACGCAGCTCCTTGAAATACTCGTCGAACCCCTCCCCCTGAAACACCTTGGCAAGAAAGCAACCGCCGGGGGACAGGGTCTGGCGGGCCAGATCGAGCGCCAGTTCCACCAGATACATCGCCTGAGGCTGATCGATGGCCGCCATACCACTCATATTGGGGGCCATGTCCGACATCACAAGGTCTACGGGGCGCTCGCCCAGCCGGGCAAGGATCGCGTCGAGCACGGCATCCTCGGTAAAATCGCCCTGAATGAAGTCGACCCCGGCCAACGCGTCCATTTCCAGGATGTCGGAGGCGATGACGATACCGTCGCTGCCGACCTTCTCCGCCGCCACCTGGCTCCAGCCACCGGGTGCCGCGCCAAGGTCAATAAGCGTCATGCCACGGCGGAATAGCCGATCCTTCTCGTCGAGCTCGAGCAGCTTGTAGCTGGCACGGCTGCGATAACCGTCCTGCCAGGAGCGCTGCACATACTGATCGTCGAAATGCTCCTTCAGCCAGCCCTTGCTGGTCTTGCTGGTGGCGTTCTTGCCAGCGGAGGATTTGCCTTGAGATTGGGCTGGAGAGTCAGAGCGGGAACGAGCCACGGCATACCTGTATTGAGCTGATGCGGTGTGAAGAAGACGGTGCGGCACACTGACTGTGTCTAGACAGGGAACAGATGGACGTGCGGATTGTCGGTGGCGGCATTTAGCCGTACCATGGCTGGCTGCGCGCAACCAGGAAGACGCAAGATACCATGAGCTTGTCACCGGCACAAAAGAAAGCATTTCGCAGCACCGGCCACCACCTCAACCCGGTGGTGATGGTCTCCGAGAACGGCATCTCCGAGGGTGTGCTGGCGGAACTCGACCGCGCACTCACCGACCACGAACTGATCAAGATCAAGCTCGCCCTGCCGGAACGCGACGATCGTCGCGCCATGCTGGAAGAGCTGGTGGCGGCGAGTGGCGCCGAACTGGTACAGACGATCGGCAAGATGGCGCTGCTTTACCGTCGCAACCCCCAGGTCAACCCGAAGCTCTCCAACGTCAAACGCTTCGAAGGGCATCACGGCCGCCACTGATACAGCGCGCTTCGCGCGAGCTGGAAGCTGGAAGCTGCTTAATGCTAATCGCCCCCACGGCCTTGCCATGGGGGCGATTTTTCTTCCGACTTCAAGCTTCCAGGCGCGAAGCGCCGCTCTTCCAGCTTGGGTTACAGGTGCTCCACCCCGCCGATCTCGTATTCGACGCTGCCACCTGGGGTCTTTACCACCACCACATCACCCTCTTCCTTGCCGATCAGCGCGCGGGCGATCGGTGAAGTGACGGAGATACGGCCCGACTTGATGTTGGCTTCGTCCTCGCCAACGATGCGGTACTTGACCTCTTCATCGGTGTCGAGGTTGATCAGCTCGACGGTGACGCCAAAAATCACCTTGCCGGTACGCGGCAGCTTCGTGACATCGATCACCTGGGCATTGGAGAGCTTGCCTTCGATCTCCTGGATACGCCCTTCGATGAAGCCTTGTTGCTCACGCGCGGCATGATACTCGGCATTTTCCTTGAGATCGCCGTGCTCGCGGGCCTCGGCGATGGCGGCGATCACCTGGGGGCGCGCCTCGCTCTTGAGCTGCTCGAGCTCACGGCGCAGGCTCGCCTCACCGGCAACGGTCATCGGGACCTTGTTCATTTTCCAGCTCCTGCATGCAAATCCTGTAGCCGCCGCACGGTGATCGCGTTGCCGTACTCGAGCGCCATACAAACCGCACTGGCCCCCGCCAGGGTGGTGGCGTAGGGGACCTTGCGGGCAAGCGCGGTACGGCGGATCACCGAGGAGTCACTGATTGCCTGACGGCCCTCGGTGGTATTGACGATATAGGCGATCTCGTCGTTCTTGAGCAGATCGACGATGTGCGGGCGACCTTCGAAAACCTTGTTCACGACCTCGACATCGAGACCGGCTGCCTGGAGGGCAGCGGCGGTTCCACGGGTCGCACATAGGGTGAAGCCCAATGTTACCAGAGAACGAGCCACGTCGATAACACCCGCCTTGTCCGGCTCGCGCACCGAGACGAATGCCTTGCGCTCGCCGTCAAGCGCCGGGATCGCCTCGCCGGCCCCTAACTGGGCCTTGTAGAAGGCCTCGGCGAAGGTATCACCACTGCCCATCACTTCACCGGTGGACTTCATCTCCGGCGACAGGATCGGGTCGACCCCCGGGAACTTGTTGAACGGGAATACCGCCTCCTTGACGCTGAAGAAGTGCGGCACGACCTCTCGCTCGAAGCCTTGCTCGGCAAGTGTCTTGCCGGCCATGCAGCGCGCGGCGATCTGGGCAAGCGAGGTGCCGATGCATTTCGAGACGAAGGGCACGGTGCGCGAGGCGCGCGGATTGACCTCGATGATGTAAATCTCGCCATCCTGCCAGGCCAGCTGCACGTTCATCAGCCCGACCACGCCAAGCTCCACGGCCATCTGCCTGACCTGCTCGCGCATCTCGTCCTGCACCTCGGCCGGCAGCGAATAGGGCGGCAGTGAACAGGCCGAATCACCGGAGTGCACCCCGGCCTGCTCAATGTGCTGCATGATGCCGCCAATCACCACCTGCTGGCCGTCCGACACCGCGTCGATATCGATCTCGATGGCGGCGTTGAGGAAGTGGTCGAGCAGCACCGGCGAGTCGTTGGAAACCTTGACCGCATGGGTCATGTAGTTCTCGAGCTCGGAGGCGTCATAGACGATCTCCATGGCACGCCCACCCAGCACGTAACTCGGACGCACCACCAGCGGATAGCCGATCGCCTCGGCCTTGGCGAAGGCCTCCTCGAAGCTGCGCGCGGTGGCATTGGGCGGCTGCCTGAGCCCCAGCTTGTCGATCATCTGCTGGAATCGCTCGCGATCCTCGGCACGGTCGATGGCATCCGGTGTGGTGCCGATGATCGGCACGCCGGCGGCTTCCAGCTCACGCGCCAGCTTGAGCGGGGTCTGGCCGCCGAACTGCACGATCACGCCGACCGGCTGCTCCTTGTCGGCGATCTCCAGCACGTCCTCGAGCGTCACCGGCTCGAAATAAAGTCGGTCGGAGGTATCGTAGTCGGTGGAGACCGTCTCCGGGTTGCAGTTGACCATGATGGTTTCATAGCCATCGTCGCGCATGGCAAGCGCCGCGTGCACGCAGCAGTAGTCGAACTCGATGCCCTGGCCGATGCGGTTCGGCCCGCCGCCCAGCACCATGATCTTCTGCCGATCCGAGACCTCGGCCTCGCACTCCTCCTCGTAGGTAGAGTACATGTAGGCGGTATCGGAGGCGAATTCGGCGGCACAGGTATCGACCCGCTTGTAGACCGGGCGGATACCGAGCGACTGGCGCGTCTTGCGGAATTCCTTTTCGGACACCCCAAGCAGGCTCGCCAGGCGCGCATCACTGAACCCCTTGCGCTTGAGCCCGAACAGCTCGCGAGCGGTCAGCTCGGTGAGCGAGCGCGTGGCGACCTGCTGCTCGGTACGCACCAGATCCTCGATCTGCACCAGGAACCAGGGATCGATCTTGGTCAGCGCGAAGATCTCTTCCAGGGTCATGCCGGCGCGCATGGCATCGGCGATGAAGAAGATACGCTCGGCACCAGCGGCCTGCAGCTCCCCCTTGATGTGCGCCATGGCGTCGTCGGTGAACTCGCCGAACGCATACTCGGGAAACTTCGGGTCGAGACCGTCATTGCCGGTCTCCAGGCCACGCAGCGCCTTCTGGAGAGACTCCTGGAAGGTACGCCCGATGGCCATCACCTCACCCACTGACTTCATCTGGGTGGTCAGGCGATCATTGGCCTGCGGGAACTTCTCGAAGGTGAAGCGCGGAATCTTGGTGACCACGTAATCGATCGACGGCTCGAACGAGGCCGGTGTGCGGCCACCGGTGATGTCGTTCTGGAGCTCGTCCAGGGTGTAACCCACCGCCAGCTTGGCGGCGATCTTGGCGATCGGGAAGCCGGTGGCCTTGGAGGCCAGCGCCGAGGAGCGCGACACCCGCGGGTTCATCTCGATGACCACCATGCGCCCGGTGTCGGGATCCACACCGAACTGCACGTTGGAGCCACCGGTCTCGACACCGATCTCGCGCAGCACCGCAAGCGATGCGTCGCGCATGATCTGATATTCCTTGTCGGTCAGGGTCTGGGCCGGCGCCACGGTGATGGAGTCACCGGTATGCACGCCCATCGGGTCGAAGTTCTCGATGGCACAGACGATGATGCAGTTGTCGTTGCGGTCACGCACGACCTCCATCTCGTACTCTTTCCAGCCCAGCAGCGACTCGTCGATCAGCAACTCATGGTTGTTGGAGAGCTCGAAGCCGCGGGTACAGATCTCCTCGAACTCTTCCTTGTTGTAGGCCACGCCACCGCCTGAGCCGCCCATGGTGTAGGAGGGGCGAATGATCACCGGGAAGCCCAGCGTTGCCTGGATGCGCCACGCTTCGTCCATGCTGTGGGCAACTTCCGCCTTGGGGCACTCGAGGCCGATGCGCCGCATGGCCTGGTCGAACAGGTCGCGGTCTTCGGCCATGTTGATGGCGTCGGCATTGGCACCGATCATCTCCACGCCGTACTTCTCGAGCACGCCGTGCTTGTCGAGTTCCAGGGCGCAATTCAGCGCGGTCTGCCCGCCCATGGTGGGCAGCACCGCATCGGGGCGCTCGGCCTCGATGATCTTCGCCACCGTCTGCCAGGTGATCGGCTCGATATAGGTGGCGTCGGCCATCACCGGGTCGGTCATGATGGTGGCGGGGTTGGAGTTGACCAGGATGACCCGGTAGCCCTCCTCGCGCAGGGCCTTGCAGGCCTGGGCACCGGAGTAGTCGAATTCACACGCCTGGCCGATGACGATCGGGCCGGCGCCAATGATCAGGATGCTCTGGATGTCGGTACGCTTGGGCATGGTGCTTCCCGCAAATATAGGTGACGAATGGTGACGATTGTCCGGCGATACCCCAAGCTCAGGGCTAGCAGCGGGCTTTCATCATCTCGACGAAGCGGTCGAACAGCGGCGACACGTCCCTGGGTCCCGGGCTCGCCTCGGGGTGGCCCTGAAAGCTGAAGGCCGGGCGGTCGGTGCGCTCGATCCCCTGCAGGGTGCCGTCGAAAAGCGAGCGGTGCGTGGCGCGCACGTTGGCCGGCAGCGTGGCCTCGTCGGCAGCGAAGCCGTGGTTCTGGCTGGTGATCATCACGTGCCCGGTATCGAGGTCCTGGACCGGATGATTGGCACCGTGATGGCCATGGCCCATCTTCACCGTCCTGGCGCCACTGGCCAGCGCCAGTAATTGGTGGCCAAGGCAGATACCGAATACCGGCACCTCGGTCTCGAGAATGTCCTGAATCGCCTTGATGGCGTAATCGCAGGGCTCGGGATCACCGGGGCCATTAGCCAGGAACACGCCGTCGGGGTTCATCGCCATGACCTCGGACGCCGGGGTCTGGGCCGGCACCACGGTCAACCGGCAGCCGCGGCTGGCCAGCATGCGCAGGATGTTGAACTTCACGCCGTAGTCATACGCCACCACGTGGAAGGGGCGTTCGGCCTGTGCACCATCGGCATAGCCAGCCCCCAACGCCCACTCACCCTGGTTCCACTCGTAGGGCGTCTGGCAGGACACCACCTTGGCGAGATCCATGCCCTTCAGGCCCGGAAAGGCCCGGGCGGCGGCCAGCGCACGCGCCACGGCATCCTCGCCCTCGGCTTCAGTGCCGGCCAGGATCGCGCCGTTCTGGGCGCCCTTGTCACGCAGGATGCGGGTCAGGCGGCGGGTATCGATATCGGCGATGCCAAGCACGTTCTGGCTCTTGAGGTAATCGGCAAGCGACTGCTCGGAGCGGAAGTTGCTGGCGACGAGCGGTAGATCGCGGATGACCAGGCCGGCGGCCGCGATGGCGCCGGATTCGACGTCCTCGGCATTCACGCCGGTATTGCCGATATGCGGATAGGTGAGCGTGACGATCTGGCGGGTATAGGAGGGGTCAGTCAGGATTTCCTGATAGCCGGTCATGGCCGTATTGAACACCACCTCACCGCTCGTTTGCCCATCGGCGCCGATGGCCGTGCCATGAAACACACTGCCGTCTTCCAGGGCCAGTATCGCGGGTCTGTTCAATGCAACATCCTCCCATGCTTTTCAAGGAATACCACTCGCCGGAGCGCGGCCCGCAAAAAAGCGGGACGAAACCCGACATAGACCGGTTTCATCCCGCTTGTTGTCATTCGCTCGGAACTCATTCGCCAAGCATTCAGTCGCTCAGAACGCTGGAGGGGCCGAAGCAACAAGCGCGTCGAAAGGGACTACTGCCCCATGCGCCCGGCCAAAATTTTCGGGATTTTACAGGATACGCCGCCCGGCGGCTACCCCTGGAGAGCTACTCCTCTAAGGCATATGCCATAGGCATACAGCGAGAGGCGCCGAGGACAGGCCAAAGAGGGGGTCCTATGCCAGGGATGGCATCGGTAGCGCCCAGGGAGGGGTTCACAGCGCCCCCTCGAAGGCCTGTCGCCGGAACAGCCTCGAGCCTTGGCCAAGCTCATATTATTACAGCCCCAGCACATCCTGCATGCCATAGCGGCCATTGCCCTGGCCGGCCACCCAGCGCGCCGCGCGCACCGCGCCCCTGGCGAAGGTCATGCGGCTGGAAGCCTTGTGGGTGATCTCGATACGCTCGCCTTCGGTGGCGAACATCACCGTGTGCTCACCGACGATGTCGCCGGCGCGTACGGTGGCGAAGCCAATCTCGGTATCGCTGCGCGGACCACACTGGCCGACCCGCTCGAACACGCCATGCTCCTTGAGGGTACGCCCCAGGCTCTCGGCCACCACCTCGCCCATCTTCAGCGCCGTACCGGAAGGCGCATCGACCTTGTGGCGGTGGTGCGCCTCGATCACCTCGATATCGTAGCCTTCGTCGCCAAGCGCCCGGGCGGCGGTCTCGAGCAGCTTCAGGGTCAGGTTCACGCCGACACTCATGTTCGGCGCGAAGACCATCGGCAGCTTGTCAGCGAAACTGTCCAGCGCGGCCAGCTCATCGTCGCTCAGCCCCGTGGTGCCGATGACCATACGCTTGCCATGCTCGGCGCAGAACGCCAGGTTGGCCAGGGTGACCTGGGGGGCGGTGAAATCGATCAACACATCGAAGTCATCGACGATGGCGGCCAGGGAATCCACGGCGCGCACGTCCAGCTTACCGACACCGGCCAGCTCACCGATATCGGCACCAGCCAGCGAGCTGCCGGGCTCGACGACCCCGCCGGCGAGCGTGGCACCGGCATCCTGCTGCACGGCGTTGACCAGGGTGCGGCCCATGCGGCCGGCAACACCGACGATGGCGATACGGGTCATGTGGTCTCCTGTCGAAAGGGGGGAGCGGTTCAAGAGTGGGCGGCAGTATACCAGAGCTTCAAGCGGCATCCCGAGGCGACACGCTACGTTCAATCTCCTTCCCATGGTCCAGCTCGACCCGCTTGAGGTCATAGGCTGCCTGCAGGCTAAGCCATGACTGGGGGTCACCACCGAAGTAACGCGCCAGACGCAGGGCGGTATCCGCCGAAATCGAACGCCGCTCTTTCGCAATCTCATGAAGCCGCGTGGCTGGCACGCGTAGCTCACGCGCCAACCCATTGACGCTCAGACCCAGCGGCTCCAGGTACTCTTCACGCAGCACCTCCCCCGGATGAATGGGGCGCATGCCGTTTTTGATCATGTCGCAACCTCCTCTTCGTCGGCTCAATGATAATCCACGATTTCGACATCGAAGGCGCCACCAAATTTCGAAAAATATTACGCAGCACGTAATACGTCAAACAGACAACGCCATGTACCGCCTTCAATCAGCCGCGGCGTGGCTGTTGCCATTTCGTTGCATCAGCAACGCCATGGCCACCAACACCGCAAGGCTGCCCGGCACCCACACCCAGTCGATGCGCTCTGGCGTCTGGATGAACAGCAGCAACATGGAAACGAAGGGCACCAGGTATCCGTAAGCGGTGACTGCACCAGGCGTGAGCGCCGCCGTGGCCCGCTGCATCAACCAGAAGGTCAGGGCACTCGAGAACAACCCCAGATAGACCAACAGCAGCAGGTCGCTGGCGGTCATCTCCGCCAGCCGCCCGAGCGGCTCGAGCGCAAGCCCGACAAGCCCGATCAGCACGCCGCCCAGCCCCAGGCTCCAGAAGGTGCGCACCGCCGCCGAGGCCGGCAGGCGCCCGGTGGCCAGCCCCCACTTGCTGAGCACCGGGTACAGCGCGGTGGACACGCACCCCAGGAAGAACACCACCTCGCCCTTGCCGACCGATAGCCGGCCTCCCTGCTGATACGCCTCGGCGAGCGCCAGGCCCAGCGCCCCGGCAGCCCCCAGGGCCAGTATCGCCGGCAGCCGCCATCCCGCCTGCTCGACGCGAAACCCCAGGCCCAGCAGAAACGCCAGCAACGGCACACACACATACAGCGTGGCCATGGACAGCGCCGTGGCATGATGCGCCGCCCAGAACATCGCGCCAAAGAAACCGGCCAGGCACAGCCCCATCAGGGCGTAGAGCGGCAACACCCGCCACGCCGGCACGAAACTCGGCGAACGCCGCGCCAGCCACCACAGGCCGGCACAGGCGATGGCGAAGCGCAGCGCGGTGAGCAGCAGCGGAGGCAGCGCACTCATCAACCCCACCGCAGGAAACGACAACCCGACCAGCAGCGCCCACAACAGCATTCCCGCATGGGCACGGGCGGATGTCAGCGGAGCGCTCAATTTTCCCAGATGATGGCGAGCGTCTCGTCACCGGCCATGCGCTCGAGATGGCGGCCGACCACCCCTTCGAGCCGATCCAGTGCCTCCTCGTCCAACGCCTCGATCGCCACCAGCAGCTTGTCGTGCTCCACCTGCAGCAGGCAGCTGCCATCCTCGAAGGCCACCCGCCCCTCGTTCTCCTTCTGCTCCACCTCGAGCTTGTGAGCCCAATGCTTGCACAAGCGGTTGACCAGCTTCGCCCCGGACTCGGTGGGAACCTCGGCACGTGAAATCGGCATGACGCTCTCCGCTGATTAATGAATCATTGCTCAGACTACGGCGGAGACGACCCGTTCGCCAGTGACGCGCCTCGAAGAAACGACGTGTTCGAACCGTTGGGGCAGAATCCGATGTGCAATGCCTGAACCTGGAATCAACCACGGCAGACGATGACGATCAGGGCAAACTCCTTCCAGTAGCGTTACAGTAGGATGCGGAGGATGAAGAGGAGCATGAAAGTATGGATGAGGCATTGGAATGCTTGACCCACCTGAGGGTTGATCGCAAGGGTGGGCACGCAGCTCCTCACCAACCTTGCTTACTACTGGCGATCATATGTGAGATTCAAGCTGGGCATATCACTTCTCCCCGCATACTCATCGATACACGCCTTATAGCTCGCTACTACGATATTTTTGAAACAGTGACAGGTGAGCGACAGCGGGCTCGACCATGGATGCCAATGTGGGCGTTGAGGAACAGGGATGGGGCGTCTGGGAAACTCTGGCGCCCGGAATACTTGGATTCGATTCGACATATTACAGACCAGATGGGCCAACCCAAGTCCATCAAGCAGATCGAGCAGAGGTTTTCTGCTGCGTCACTTGACCCGGTCCTATTTTCAGCTGTTAGCAATAGCCAGACTGCTCGAGAAGCCTGCGCTCTACTGGCTTCCCAATACCTCTCATGGGACAAAGATGCCTATAGGCGGCTTCAAGATTATCTCGATACGGCGCTGACGAGCGGTGAGTATGAGCAACATACCGAACGCCTTGTGGGAAGTGTCAAGGAGACTCGCCAACAGTATGCCCGCTCAACCGCTTTCCGCTCATTGGTGCTAGAGGCCTATGACTACAGATGCGCAGCCAGTCGGTTGCGCTATATCACGCCTGATTACCGCTACCTTGTGGAAGCAGCTCATCTTTTACCCTTCTCCATTAGCCAGGACGACCGCCCGACCAATGGTCTGGCGCTTACGCCTAACCTGCACTGGGCCATGGACAACCACTTGATCGCCCCAGGTCCTGACCATCTCTGGCATGTCAGCCCCGCTGTCGATGCGCTGGTGGCAGACAACCGCTGGCTTTGTGAACTAAATCAACAACCACTGGTGCTTCCCCAGGATCCTCGCAGTCGCCCCGACCGCGAAGCATTGGCCTGGCGCCTGGATCACCTGCAGCGCTGAGCCCCACACACGCCAAGGCCCCGGCATCCTTCGATGCCGGGGCCTTGTGGCGCCGTTCGAGCGAGAGAGCCGGTTACGGCTTCATGTCCTCGAAGAACTTCTTCACGCCGTCGAAGAAGCCGCTTTTCCGGGGCGAGTGGTGGTGGCTGTTCTTGCCATCCAGGCTCTCCTGGAAGTTGCGCAGCAGCTCCTTCTGGTGCTCGTCGAGCTTGACCGGGGTCTCGACCACTACCTTGCACAGCAGGTCGCCCGGGGCGCCACCGCGCACCGGCTTCACGCCCTTGCCACGCAGCCGGAACAGCTTGCCGGTCTGGGTCTCGGGCGGAATCTTGAGCTTGACCCGACCATCCAGCGTCGGCACTTCGAGTTCACCCCCCAGGGCGGCATCGACGAAGTTGATCGGCACTTCGCACTGCAGGTGGCGACCGTCACGCTGGAAGATATGGTGCGGCTTGATGGCGGCCTGCACGTAGAGATCGCCGGGCGGGCCACCGTTGATGCCCGCTTCGCCCTCGCCGTTGAGGCGAATGCGATCGCCGGTGTCCACCCCGGCCGGAATCTTCACCGACAGCGTGCGTGTCTCGCGTACACGGCCTTCACCGTTGCACTTATGGCAAGGCACCTTGATGTGCTGACCGGAGCCATGGCAGGTCGGGCAGGTCTGCTGCACGGCGAAGAAGCCCTGCTGCATGCGTACCTGACCATGCCCCTGGCAGGTCGGGCAGGTCTCCTTGGTGGAGCCCGGTTCGGCGCCTTCGCCATCGCAGCGCTCACACTCGATATGGCGCGGCACGCGAATGTCCACAGTGGTACCGGCTACGGCGCTTTCGAGATCGAGCTCGAGGTTGTAGCGCAGGTCGCTGCCACGCGCCGGAGCATTGGGATGACGACGCCCGCCGCCACCGCCGAAGATGTCGCCGAACACGTCGCCGAAGATATCGCTGAAGCCGCCGGCTCCCGCACCGCCGCCGAAACCGCCACCGCCGAACCCACCGGCCTGGCCGTCGACACCGGCATGGCCAAACTGGTCATAGGCCGTGCGCTTCTCGCTGTCGCTGAGCACCTCGTAGGCCTCGGAGACCTCGCGAAACTTCTCGGCCGATTGTTCATCGTCCGGATTACGGTCGGGGTGAAACTTCTGGGCAAGCCGCCGGTAGGCCTTCTTGATCTCTTTCTGATCGGCCCCGCGCTCTAATCCCAGCACCTCGTAATAGTCACGTTTGGACATGGGTCTGTCCGCCTCCGTCGCGATACCGCGGAAACACCAACGCGGGAGTCGGGCCCCCGCGCTGGCGCGTTCCGTGGATCAGATGCGTGGTTTACTGCTTCTTCTGGTCGTCGTTGACTTCTTCGTACTCGGCGTCGACCACGTCATCTTCCTGCTTGGCACCGGCCTCACCGGCCTCGCCACCGTCCTGCTGGGCGGCTTCCGCCTGAGCGGCATACATCTTCTGGGCCACATTGCCGGAGGCTTCGGTCAGCGCGTCCAGCTTGGCCTGAATGGCATCCTTGTCATCGCCTTTCAGCGCTTCCTCGAGCTCGCTGATAGCGGTCTCGATGGTTTGCTTCTCCTCGTCACTGGCATGCTCGCCGGCTTCCTCGAGGGTCTTGCGCGAAGCGTGGATCATGCCATCGGCCTGGTTACGCAGCTGAACGAGTTCCTCGAACTTCTTGTCCTCGTCGGCATGCGCCTCGGCGTCCTGCACCATCTGCTCGATTTCATCTTCGGACAGGCCGCTGGAGGCCTTGATGACGATGGACTGTTCCTTGCCGGTCGCCTTGTCCTTGGCCGACACGTTGAGAATGCCGTTGGCATCGAGGTCAAAGGCGACTTCGATCTGCGGCACACCACGCGGCGCCGGCGGAATGTCCGCCAGGTCGAAGCGGCCCAGCGACTTGTTGCCGCCCGCCTGCTTGCGCTCACCCTGCAGCACGTGGATGGTCACGGCGGTCTGGTTGTCATCCGCGGTCGAGAAGGTCTGGGTCTTCTTGGTCGGGATGGTGGTGTTCTTCTCGATCAGCGGCGTCATCACACCACCCAGGGTCTCGATACCCAGGGTCAGCGGGGTCACGTCGAGCAGCAGCACGTCCTTGACGTCGCCGCCCAGCACGCCGCCCTGGATCGCCGCACCCACGGCCACGGCCTCATCCGGGTTGACGTCCTTGCGGGCGTCCTTGCCGAAGAAGTCGGCCACGCTCTTCTGCACCATCGGCATGCGGGTCTGGCCACCGACCAGGATCACGTCGTCGATCTCGGAAGCGGACAGGCCGGCATCCTTGAGCGCGATCTTGCACGGCTCCATGGAGCGCTTGACCAGATCCTCCACCAGCGACTCGAGCTTGGCCCGGGTCACCTTCACGTTGAGGTGCTTGGGACCGGTGTTGTCAGCCGTGATGTACGGCAGGTTGACGTCGGTCTGCTGGGCACTGGACAGCTCGATCTTGGCCTTCTCGGCGGCTTCCTTGAGGCGCTGCATGGCCAGGTTGTCGCCGGAAAGGTCGATGCCGCTGTCGGACTTGAACTGTGCGACCAGATAGTTGATCAGGTGCATGTCGAAGTCTTCGCCACCCAGGAAGGTGTCGCCGTTGGTGGCCAGCACTTCGAACTGGGTCTCGCCATCGACATCGGCCACTTCGATGATCGAGATATCGAAGGTACCGCCGCCGAGGTCGTAGACGGCAATGGTCTTGTCGCCGCGCGACTTGTCCATGCCATAGGCCAGCGCCGCCGCGGTGGGCTCGTTGATGATGCGCTTGACCTCGAGCCCGGCGATGCGGCCGGCGTCCTTGGTAGCCTGGCGCTGGCTGTCGTTGAAGTAGGCCGGCACGGTGATCACCGCCTCGGTGACTTCTTCACCGAGATAGTCTTCGGCGGTCTTCTTCATCTTCTTCAGCACTTCGGCGCTGACCTGCGGCGGCGCGAGCTTCTTGCCCTTCACTTCCACCCAGGCATCGCCATTGTCGGCTTCGGTGATGGTGTAGGGCACCATCTTGATGTCCTTCTGGACGACGTCGTCCTTGAAGCGACGGCCGATCAAGCGCTTGATGGCGTAGAGCGTGTTCTGGGGGTTGGTGACCGCTTGCCGCTTGGCCGCCTGCCCCACCAGCGTCTCACCGTCATCGGTGTAGGCGATGATGGAAGGCGTGGTGCGCGCGCCTTCGGCGTTCTCGATCACCTTGGCGCTGTCACCGTCCAGCACGGCCACGCAGGAGTTGGTGGTCCCCAGGTCAATACCAATGATGCGTCCCATAGGAAATCCTCAAATTCGTTGCTGAGTCACTGTGAGTCGTGTTCTGCGGCTTACACCGCGGAGTTGACGTCTATCTGGGGGCCGCCTCGTGCTTTTCAAGCCCTGCGACCCGGAATTGTTGATGCAAAGCGCCGGTACGGCTCAGCCCTTGGCCTGGCTGACCACCACCATGGCGGGGCGTACCAGGCGACCGTTGAGCAGGTAGCCCTTCTGCATCACTTCCATCACGGTGTTGGGGTCGAGCTCGGGGTTGGGCACCATGGCCATGGCCTCGTGGAATTGCGGGTCGAACGGCTCGCCATGGGGCTCCACCACCTCGACACCGAACTTGTTCAGCACGTCGAGCTGCATCTTGAGGGTCATGGAAACCCCCTCGCTATGCGCTTCGGTAGCCTCTTCCCGCATCGACTCAAGGGCCTTCTCGAGGCTGTCGACCACCGGCAGAAGCTCCTTGACGAACTTCTCCAGGGCGAACTTGCGTGCCTTCTCGGCTTCCTGCTCCGCGCGGCGGCGCACATTCTGAGCCTCGGCCGCTGCGCGCAGTGCCTGATCCTTGGCATCGGAGACGCTCTGCTCGAGCTCTTCGACCCGCGCGGCCAACACTTCAGCCTCGGGGTTGTCGGGGGTTTCCCGCTCCACCTCGTCGGTCTGTTCGGCGGCCTCCACGGCATCCTCTAGGGAGCCTTCCACCGGTTGCGGCTCGGCCTCCTGTTCCTGGCGGGCGAGTTCGTCATCCAACGGTGTCTGGGGGTCTTTGGCCATGGGTCTCTCCTGAAACGGTTTCCTGATAAAAGGATGTGGCAGCCAGGGCCACCAGCTCGAGATGTCTGTGGATGTTGATCCCGTCTGCCGGGATATATGGGGCTGCCCACTCGGAACTCAAGCCATCGAACGAAGAGATGTGCACGGGGATGTTGGCGACGTGCATTGTGAGGCCTGCTAGACTACTGTATAAACGCACAATACATGTACGAATAAACAGCCTTTATAAACAGCTTTTGTAAACAGCCTTTATGAACCGCCTTGTTGAACAGTAAGGCCACTTGGAGGGCGTCATGCTGACAGAGCTTGCCATTCGCGACTTCGCCATCGTCGACCACCTCGAACTGGAGCTTGCCAACGGCATGACCGCCATCACCGGCGAAACCGGTGCCGGCAAATCGATCCTGCTCGGTGCGCTGGGGCTGTGCCTTGGCGAGCGTGCGGATGCCGGCAGCGTGCGCCACGGGTGCGAACGCGCCGACCTCTCGGCACGCTTCGATATCGACGCGCTTCCCGATGCCAGGGCGTGGCTTACGGCCCGTGAACTGCCCGATGATGATTGCCTGCTGCGCCGCGTGGTGACCGCCAATGGCCGCTCCAAGGCGTGGATCAATGGCCAGCCCGCCACCATCGCCGATCTGAAAGCCCTCGGCGAACATCTGATCGAGATCCACGGCCAGCACGCCCACCAGGCGCTGTTGCGCGAGGAGACCCACCTGCGTCTGCTGGATGACTTCGCCGGCCAGCGTGAGGCAGTGGCTGAAATGGCCGAGACCTTTCGGGTCTGGCAATCCACACGGCGCAAGCTCAAGCGGCTGGCCGAGGATGGCGACGAGGTGGCCGCACGCCGGCAACTGGTTCGCTATCAGGTCGAAGAGCTCGATCAACTGGCGCTCGCCGAAGGAGAGCTCAAGGCCCTGGAGGATGAGCAGGAAGAGCTTGCTCACGCCGAGGAACGGCTTCGTGAGGCCCAATTCGCCGCCGAGTGCTGCGACCATGACGACGGCGGTGCCGCCACCCTGCTCAACCAAGCCATCCATCGGCTATCGGCGCTGCCCGGCGGTGATCGTGGCAGCCTCGCCGAGGCCATCGCGATGCTTTCCGATGCACGCATCCAGGTCGAGGAAGCCGCTCGCGAACTCAATCATTTCGCCAGCAACACAGAGCTGGACCCCGAGCGACTGGCCTGGGTGGAGGAGCGTCTTGGCGATGTCCATCGCCTGGCGCGCAAGCACCATGTGATGCCAGACGAACTGACCCACCTGCATCACCAACTGCAAAGCGAACTGGAAGCGCTTTCCGGCAGCGACCAGGACCTGGAAACGCTTGCCGCCGAGGTAGAGGGCTTGAGCGAGACATGGAAGGAACAGGCCCGGCGGGTTGGCGAGACACGCCGCCAGGCAGCCAAGCGCTTTGGCAAGGCCGTACAGGAGCAGCTTGCCTTCCTGGCCATGGGCAAGGCGCGCTTCGAGGTGGAGGTGGCCACCCGCGAGAGCCCGGCAGCCGAAGGGCTCGATCGCGTGCGGCTGCTGATCAGCGCAAACCCAGGCCAACCGGCGCGGCCCTTGGCAAAGGTGGCCTCGGGGGGCGAGCTTTCGCGCATCAGCCTGGCGATACAGGTGGTAGCGGCACGCCACTCGACCATACCGAGCCTGGTGTTCGACGAGGTGGATGTCGGTGTCTCGGGCGCCACCGCCGAGATCGTCGGCCAGCTACTGCGACGGTTGGGCGAGTCCGGGCAGGTGATGACCGTGACTCACCTGCCGCAGGTGGCCGCCCAGGCCCACCAGCATCTGCACATCGAAAAACAGGCCAAGCGCGACACCACACTGACCCGCATGGCGGTACTCGACGAGGCCGGCCGGGTCAGTGAGCTCGCGCGGATGCTTGGCGGCGTGACCCTGTCCGATCACACGCTGGCCCATGCGCGCGAAATGCTTGATGCAAGCCAAAGGCCCCATCACTGAGGCGCCCATACGCAAGCGGCCCCGATCGATGATCGGGGCCGCTTGCACAGCCTTGCCAGTTCACAGGAAGACTTGTTACTGGCGGGTGGCCTGAGAACCCTTGGGGCGTACGTAGAGCACCAGGGCGTGATCCACCAGCTCGAAACCATGCTCGTCTGCAATTTCCTGCTGACGACGCTCGATCGTCTCGTCGAAGAACTCGATGATCTCACCGCTATCGAGGCACACCATATGGTCATGGTGTTCCTCCTGGGAAACCTCGAATACCGCGTGGCCGCCGTCGAAATTATGGCGCACCACCAAGCCCGCCGATTCGAACTGAGTCAACACGCGATAGACGGTGGCCAAGCCAACATCCTCGCCGGCCTCGAGCAGGGTCTTGTAGACATCTTCGGCACTCAAGTGATGCTCACCCTGAGCATTCTCGAGAATTTGCAGTATCTTGACGCGCGGCAGGGTCACCTTCAGACCGGCCTTGCGTAATTCATGGTTCTGGTCGGCCATGGTCGCTCTTCGCAGTATCGGGTAGGGTCGGGTATGATCGACCGAAACCACGATAGTGAAGAACAGGCGCAAATGCAAAAGTTGACCAGAATCATCACCCTTTCCGCTGCCTTGCTGATGGTAAGCGGTTGCAGTTACTTCGGTGTCTACAAGCGTGACCTTCCCCAGGGCAACCTGGTGAACGCGGATACCGTGAACCAGCTACAACCTGGCATGAGCCGTGCGCAGGTCGTCGACGTGATGGGTAGCCCGCTACTCGAGGCGCCTTTCGATGCCAACC
The DNA here is from genome assembly GCF_003028575.1 of Halomonas urumqiensis. Taxonomy (GTDB): domain Bacteria; phylum Pseudomonadota; class Gammaproteobacteria; order Pseudomonadales; family Halomonadaceae; genus Halomonas; species Halomonas urumqiensis. The sequence continues at coordinate 56,910 of NZ_PYUD01000002.1, forward strand.
AGTGGGACTACGTATTCCGGCTGGAGGAGGCCTATGGCGATGTGCAAACCCGCCGCGTCACGCTGACATTCTCCGGCGACCAGCTGGTGGACGTGAGGCGTGAAGGCGAGCTTGACCGCGATATCGAGCTGGAAGGCGTCGATGATGCAGGCCCGCAGGTGGAAGGTGCCGACCCGATGGATGCTCTGCCGCGCGAGTAACCATTGCCTGGACGCCCCGACAAGGCACTCTTGATACCCCACAGGCCAACCTGTGGGGTATCAACGCTTCGGCCGGGAGGCCCGCGCGATGCGCGCCGCCTTGGGGTCGATCTGTAACGGTCGATAGACCTCGACCCGGTCCCCAGATGCCAGCACGTGGGTATCGGGCTCACTGAGCCGCGAGCCGAATATGCCCAATGGGGCATCCGCGAGGGTATCGGGCTTCAGCTCGGAAAAGTGCCGCTCAAGCCTTGCCAGCATCACCGCTTGCCGCGCTGTCGTGCCGGTTGGCACATGCAAGCTGACAATTTGTTGCCTTTCGGGGCTGGCGTAGGCCACTTCCACGTCGATATCGGCCATTCGGCTAGCGCCCGTAGAGATCATCGGCGCGGCGGGTGAAGGAATCGACAAGTTGGCCCGCCACCTGCTGGAACAACTTGCCGAACGCCATGCCGAGCAGCCGATTGGCGAATTCGAACTCCATCTCCAGGCACACCTTGCAGGTATCTTCGCCCATCGGGATGAACAACCAGCGGCCACGCAGTCGCTTGAAGGGGCCGCGCACCAGCGACATCTCGATACGCTCAGGCTCGACCAGGTCGTTGCGGGTCATGATGCTCTGCTCGATGCCCGCCCGCCCCAATGTCATTTCGCCAATCAAGTGCACCTCATCGCGCTCGATCAGGCGAGCACGCCGGCAACCCGGCAAAAACTCCGGATAACGCTCAAAATCGTTGACCAGATCAAACATGTCCTGGGGGGTATGCCGCACCATGGCGGTTCTATTGACCGTTGGCATTGAGCTCTCCGCTGACTTCACAGTGCCCAGGGCGTATCATGAGCCGTTATTTCAGGAAGCCTGAGCAAATCGACGAGCGGTGCGAATCACAAGGCGCACGGAGCACAGGAACCGGAGCCTATGGGGTATAGGTGAGGATTCCGCGCACCGCGCAACGCGGTGATTGGCCCGCGCAGGCATTTGTGCAGTGCTTCCTTCAAGCCTTGAATGGTACCACGCTTCCCCTCATATCGAAGGGGGCAGCCGCTACCGGCAAGAACACGATACGAGGATTCATGGCCAACAAGAAAGGCAAGGGAAAGGGACCCGGCAGCAGCGCCATCGCCCTGAACAAGAAGGCACGCTTCGAATACCACATCGACGAGACCTTCGAGGCGGGGCTGGCACTGGCGGGCTGGGAAGTGAAGAGCCTGCGTGCCGGCAAGGCGCAGCTCACCGACACCTACATCCTGATCAAGAATGGCGAGGCCTGGCTTCTCGGCAGCCACATCATGCCGCTCAACACCGCCAGTACCCATGAGATCGCCGATCCCACGCGCACCCGCAAGCTGCTGCTGCATCGCAAGGAGATCGCGCGGATATTTTCGCGCACCCAGGACAAGGGGCACACCTGCGTGCCGCTCAAGCTGTACTGGAAGCGCAACAAGGTGAAGTGCGAACTGGCGCTGGTGACCGGCAAGAAGCTGCACGACAAGCGGGCCACCGAGAAGGACCGCGACTGGCAGCGCCAGAAAGGCCGTGTGATGCGCGAACAAAACAAGGGCTGAGGTGTCACAGAATCGGCCATGCTGTTATGATGGCGCTTATGGGGGCGACATGGCTTCGACGCCGGTGACAAACCTTGCGGTGCATGCCGAGAGCGTGATGTATCTCGTAAATCCAACATCACGACTAAATAGTCGCAAACGACGACAACTACGCTCAGGGCGCGCTGGCAGCTTAAACGCTGTTAGCTTCTTGTCCGGCCCGAACGCGATGTGCCCATTCATCGCCGACGGGATATGAGCCAAGACTGATGGGATCGCGGCTGGTGGTGTCCTCTCGCCAATCGCTAAACTTGACGAGGAATCGCGCTTCTGGATCCTGACCGTCGGAGCCAGCGGCGTTAAATCAAACGACGGAATCTAAGCATGTAGAGCCAATGGGCGAGTGCCGGCGGACGCGGGTTCGATCCCCGCCGCCTCCACCACTCAAGTAATAGAATCAGGCGCTTACGAGCGCCTTTTTCTTTGCCTCACCTAACGACAGCCGTCTCGGGAGGCTATATGGGAAAACAGGACACCAAGCGAATCGATCTTGCGTTGCAGGGCGGCGGTTCACACGGCGCGCTGACGTGGGGAGTACTGGATCGCCTGCTCGAGGACGAGCGCCTTGAGATCGATGGAATCAGCGGTACCAGCGCGGGCGCCATGAATGCCGTGGTACTGGCGGATGGACTGCAGCGGGGTGGCCGCGAGGGAGCCCGTGAGGCGTTGCACGCTTTCTGGAAAGCGGTCAGTGATGCGGCGCGCTTCTCACCTATCCAGCGCACCTTCTGGGATCGGCTGATGGGTAACGACAACCTCGATCATTCGCCGAGCTACCTATTCTTCGAAGGCCTCACCCAACTGATCCCGCCAGCCAAGCTCAACCCCTTGGACATCAATCCGTTGCGTGATCTGGTCCTCGAGCGCGTAGATTTCGAACGGGTCAATGCCTGCCGCAAGGTCAAGGTATTCGTCACCGCCACCAATGTGCGTACCGGCCGGGCGAAGATATTTCACCAACCCGAGCTTAGCGTCGACACCGTGATGGCCTCGGCCTGCCTGCCTTCCGTGTTTCCGGCCGTGGAGATCGATGGCGAGGCCTACTGGGATGGCGGATACAGCGGCAACCCGGCGCTCTACCCACTGGTCGATGACCAGGGCTGCCGTGACCTCGTGGTGGTGCAGATCAATCCCCTGCTGCGTCAAGCACTACCGGAGAGCGCTCGAGACATTCTCAACAGGATCAATGAGATCACCTTCAACTCCAGCCTGATCAAGGAGCTGCGCAGTATCCAGCTCTTGCAACAGCTGATCGAGGCCGAAGGGTTGGAGATGGAGACGTTCCGCGCCATGCGGCTGCACCTGATACATGCGGAGCATGACGTCGAGCGGCTCAGCGCCTCCAGCAAGATGAACGCTGACTGGGACTTCCTCTCCCGCCTGCACGCCCAAGGGCGTGGCTGGGCGGATCAGTGGCTGGAAGCCCACTTCGATGCCCTTGGCGAGCATTCGACCTTCGACCTGAATGCCATCTTCGACGACACCTTCCGTCCGGTTTCGCCGCCCAAGGCAACCACCGAGGCACCTGACGACAAGGCCCACTGATGATTGGCATCACGGCGATCGCGGCAGCCTTGCTGGGGTTAATGTATCTCGCCTACCGCGGCCTCAGCCTGTTGATCCTGGCCCCGGTGCTGGCAACGCTGGTGGCACTGGTCTCTGTGGACACGCCACTGTTGGCCAGCTACACCCAGGTCTTCATGGGGGCCGCCGGCGACTTCATCGTCCGCTACTTTCCGCTGTTCCTGCTGGGCGCGATATTCGGCAAGTTGATGGAAAAATCGGGGAGCGCCGAGGTACTGGCGAGTGCGATCATCCAGCGTCTCGGTGACACCCGCGCCATCCTGGCGGTGGTGCTCTCCTGTGCGGTGATGACCTATGGTGGTGTCTCGCTGTTCGTGGTGGCCTTTGCGGTTTATCCGATTGCCGCGGCACTGTTTCGCCAGGCCGACCTGCCCAAGCGACTGATTCCCGGCACCATCGCCCTGGGAGCCTTCACTTTTACCATGACGGCGCTGCCGGGCACTCCGGCCATCCAGAATGCCATTCCCATGCCCTATTTCGGCACCTCACCGTTTGCCGCACCCGGGCTTGGCATCCTCACGGGTCTGGTCATGCTTGGTCTGGGACAAGCCTGGCTGAATTATCGTGCGCGGCAGGCGCGCCTTGCCTGCGAAGGCTATGGTGACCATCAGGATGAAGCGCCACCTGCCAACCACCTGCGCGAACACGCAGCGGGAGAAAGTTCCGACCTGGCCGAGACTGCGCTCCGCAAGCCCGACCAGTCACGCCCCTCCCTGCCCCTGGCGATGATGCCGATCGTTCTGGTTATCTTGTTCAACCTGCTGTTCACGGCTGTGGTGATACCAACCATGGACACAGACTATCTCGCCGAGCCGCTCTATGGGACCACGAGCATCGAATCGGTACGCGGGGTCTGGTCGGTAATCGCTGCCTTGGTCATCGCTATATTGGTCATCATCGGCACCAATCTGAAGCGCCTCGCTCCCCTCACTTCCACCCTCGAAAGCGGCGCCAATGCCTCGCTGGTGCCAATCTTCAATACAGCAAGCCTGGTCGGCTTCGGTTCGGTGATCGCGTCACTGGCGGCCTTCGACTCGATCAGCCGTTGGGTGACCTCGGTGGGTGGAGACAATCCCCTGATCTCGCTTGCCATTGCGGTCAACCTGCTGGCGGGAATGACAGGATCCGCCTCCGGCGGCATGAGCATCGCCCTGGCCACCCTGGGAGACACCTACCTGACCATGGGGCAGGCAGCTGGCATCTCACCCGAGCTGCTGCACCGGGTCACGGCGGTGGCGACCGGTGGGCTGGATGCCCTACCGCATAATGGAGCAGTCATCACCCTGCTTGCCATCTGTGGCCTGACTCACCGACAGGCGTACCTGGATATCGCGATGGTCGCTGTCGTGGCTCCCATCCTCGCGCTGGTACTGCTGATCTCGGTGGGTAGCCTGGCAGGCACGTTCTGAACGGTACCGGTCTAGCCCCCAGGGCTCCATACCCCACCGTCAAAAGCACTTGATACCGGCCTCACAGGCAGCCATCATCGCGCCCAGGCGTCCACCCTCCAGGGCCTGGACGAGTGCGAGGCCGGGGTAGCCTGGCGTCGGGGCAAGCATTCACTGCCAACGACCGGCAACACCCCAGCATTGTTCATCATTTCCTGATCTGGATTCGAACCCCATGAGCAAAGTCCTGATTATCGGCGCCGGTGGCGTCGGCGGCGTCGTCACCCACAAGTGCGCGCAGCATCCCGAGGTGTTTTCCGAGATCATGCTGGCCAGCCGCACCGAGGCGAAGTGCCAGGCCATCGCCGGCCAGCTTGATCGTCCGATTCAGACCGCCCAGGTGGATGCCGACAATGTCGAGGACCTGGTCGCGCTGATCGAGTCGTTCAAGCCGGACGTGCTGATCCATGTGGCTCTTCCCTACCAGGACCTGACCATCATGGAAGCGTGCCTGCGTACTGGCGTGCCCTACCTGGACACCGCCAACTACGAGCACCCGGACGAGGCGAAGTTCGAGTACAAGGAGCAGTGGGCCTTCCAGGACCGCTACAAGGACGCCGGCAACATGGCCACCCTGGGCTGTGGTTTCGACCCGGGCATGACCAACATCTACTGCGCCTACGCCCAGAAGAACCTGTTCGACGAGATCCACCGCATCGACATCCTGGATGCAAATGGCGGCGATCACGGCTACCCCTTCGCCACCAACTTCAACCCGGAGATCAATATTCGCGAGATCACCGCGAAGGGTCGCTACTGGGAGAAGGGCGAGTGGAAGGAGACCGACCCGCTGGCGGTGAAGCGCCAGTTCGACTTCGATGGTATCGGCGAGAAGGACATCTACCTCCTCTATCACGAGGAGATGGAATCCCTGTGCCAGAACATCAAGGGACTGGAGCGCATCCGCTTCTGGATGACCTTCTCCGACAAGTACATCACCCACCTCAAGGTGCTTGAAAACGTCGGCATGACCAGCATCGAGCCGATCAAGGTAGGCGATACCGAGATTTCCCCGCTGGAGTTCCTCAAGGCGGTGCTGCCCGACCCGGCCTCGCTGGGCCCGCGTACCAAGGGCAAGACCAATATCGGCATCATCGCCGACGGCATCAAGGACGGTAAGCGGCGCAAGGTGCACATCTACAACATCTGCGACCACGAGCAGTGCTACGCGGAAGTGAAGTCCCAGGCCATCTCCTACACCACCGGCGTGCCAGCGGTGACCGGCGCCATGCTGATGCTGGAAGGCATCTGGAAGGGGGCGGGCGTGTTCAACGTCGAGCAACTCGATCCCGACCCCTTCATGGCGCGCATCGGCGAGATGGGCCTGCCCTGGCAGGTGGTCGAGCTCGACCCCGACCACGACCCGCTGGCATGACCACCAGGATGAAGCGGCCTGATTTTGACATCCACGCCTGTCCGTCACCGGCCTATGTGGTGGACGACGCGCTGCTACACCGCAACCTGGAGCTGCTCGGGCAGGTCCAGGCACGCAGTGGCGCGCGTGTCCTGCTGGCACTGAAGGGCTTTGCCATGTGGGACACCTTCCCACTGGTCAGCCAGTACCTGGTGGGCACCACCGCCAGCGGCCAGGACGAGGCGCGCCTGGGCGCGGAAACCTTCGGTGGCGAGGTGCACTGCTACTCGCCGGCCTTCACCGAGCAGGAGCTGGCGGTGGTACTGCGCTACGCGGACCACCTTAGCTTCAACTCGCCGGGCCAGTGGCGACACTTTCGTGGCCAGGTCGCGGCAGCGCCAAGGAGAGTCTCCTGCGGCCTGCGGGTCAACCCGGAGCACTCCACCGGGGCGGTGCCGCTGTATGACCCCTGCGCGCCGGGCTCGCGGCTCGGCACTCGGGCGCGCGACCTCTCCCCCGAGGTGCTGGAAGGCCTCGAGGGGCTGCACTTCCATACCCTGTGCGAGCAGAACAGCGACGACCTGGAATCGACCCTGGCGGCCTTCGAGGAGCGCTTCGGTCATTACCTCGCCGGCCTGAAGTGGGTCAATTTCGGCGGTGGCCACCATATCACCCGCGCCGACTATGACGTGGAGCGACTGGTACGGGTGGTCCGCGGCTTCCGGGAGCGCCACCCGCACCTGACGGTGTACCTGGAGCCCGGCGAAGCCATCGCGCTGAACACCGGCTACCTGGTCTGCACGGTGCTCGATATCGTCGACAATGATGGCCCCATCGCCATCCTCGACACCTCGGCCACCGCGCACATGCCGGATGTGCTGGAGATGCCCTACCGCCCCGAGATCATCGACGGCGGCGAACCCGGCGAGAAGGCTCACACCTATCGCCTGGGCGGAATGACCTGCCTCGCCGGCGACGTGATCGGTGACTACTCGTTCGATGCGCCGCTCGCGATCGGCGACCGCCTGGTGTTCACCGACATGGCCCACTACACCATGGTCAAGACCACCACCTTCAATGGCATCCGCCTGCCGTCGATCTGCCGTGTCGACGAAGCAAGCCGCCAGGTGCGCACGGTCAGGACCTTCGGCTACGTGGACTACATGCAGCGGCTGAGCTAGATAGCCTGAACGTGCACGTCACTTGGTCCATAGGCCTCGATAGAGGCCTGTGGCGTTTCTGGCAGGCAACGTCACCCCTGTGGTGAGTGTCGCGCCGCAAGGAAGCCCACATGCCCAAACCCATCACCCTCACGGCCACCGACGGCTTCCACCTGCATGGCAGTGAATGGCGTCATGCACCCGCGGACCCGGCCCGCCCGGTGGTCGTGATCAACCCGGCCACCTCGGTGGCCAGCCGTTACTACCACCGCTTCGCCGCCTACCTGCACGAGCACGGCAGGGACGTGGTGACCTATGATTACCGGGGCATCGGGGCATCGCGCCCTTCCGCCTCGTTGCGTCGCTGCAAGGCCAATTGGTTCGTGTGGGGCGAGCAGGATTGCGAGGGTGTGCTGGGCTACGTTAAAGACGCGTTTCCCGGGCAGCCTGTGGATGTGGTCGCTCACTCCGTCGGCGGGTTCGCTCTGGGCTTGGCGCCCTCCAATGCCATGGTGCGCCGGGTCTTCAGCATGGGGTCTCAGTTCGCCTACTGGCGTGATTACCCCCCGGAACTGCGGCGCGGCATGCTATTGAAGTGGCACCTTGCCATGCCGCTGCTGGCCGTGGCACTGGGCTACGTGCCCGCCAAACGGCTGGGCTGGATGGAAGACACACCACGCGGGGTGGCACTCGACTGGGCCACCATGCGACCTGGCTTCGAGCGTAGCTTTCGCCATCGCTCATCGCACGGCGCCCGGCTCGCCCGCCAGCGACTCGCCTGCTTCACCGGATTGCGCGCCCCCCTGCTGGCGCTGAGCGTTACCGACGACCCGTTTGGCACCGAAGTCGCCATTGAACGCCTGCTCGACTACTTCACGGCAAGCCCGCGAACGCACCTGCGCCTCTCCCCGCAAGACATCGACGCCGCCCAGATCGGTCATTTCGCCTTCTTCCATGAGCGCTTTCGTCACACTCTGTGGCCGCTCGCCCTGGCATGGCTAGACAGCGGCGAACTGCCCGCCGACGCACCCGGCAGACGAGTGCGTCGACCGCAGGAGAGCCCCTTACAGCAACATGCCCGCGCCTGCCTTTGAAAAACCATGGACACGACAACGCCGGAGCGGATCGTCGCCCCGGCGTTGTCGTGTCTAGCCGTTTTACCGCAGCGGCGCGTCAGTGCGCCGCTGACATACCGCCTTACTTGGCAGCCGCATGCATCGCCAGCGCGGTGTCCAGCATGCGGTTGGAGAAACCCCATTCGTTGTCATACCAGGCCATCACCTTGACCAGACGGCCATTCACCCGCGTGTGGTTGGCATCGAAGGTCGAGGAGTTGGCGTCGTGGTTGAAATCGATGGAGACCAGTGGCTGGGCGTTGACCGCCAGCACCTTTGAGCCCTCGGCGGCCTTGGCGACGATCTCGTTGATCTCTTCCTTGGTGGTGTCACGGCCGGCATTGAACACCAGGTCGACCAGCGAGACGTTGATCACCGGCACGCGAACCGCCAGCCCATCGAACTTGCCGGCGAGTTCCGGCAACACCAGACCCACGGCGGCGGCGGCGCCGGTCTTGGTCGGAATCATCGAATGGGTCGCACTCCGGGCCCGGTAGGGGTCCTTGTGATAGACGTCGGAAAGATTCTGGTCATTGGTGTAGGCATGCACCGTGGTCATCAGGCCATTCTCGATGCCGACCGTATCATTGAGCGCCTTGGCCACCGGTGCCAGGCAGTTGGTGGTGCAGGAGGCATTGGACACCACCGTGTGCTCGGCGGTCAGCACGTCTTCGTTGACCCCATACACCACGGTGGCATCGGCATCCGGGCTGGGTGCCGAGATCAGCACGCGCTTGGCACCGGCGCTGATGTGCTTGGCTGCGTCGTCACGCTTGGTGAACAGGCCCGTGCACTCCATCACCAGGTCGACCCCCAGTGACTTCCAGGGCAACGCGGCGGGGTCACGCTCGGACAGGATGGCGATGCGGTCGCCGTCGACACTCAGGCTCTCGTCATCGTGCTCCACGGAGAAGGGAAAATGCCCGTGCACGGTGTCGTGGCGCAGCAGGTGGGCGTTCAATGCAGGATCACCCAGGTCGTTGATGGCGACGACCTTCACCTTGTCACGATAACCGTTCTCGTAAAGGGCACGCAGTACGTTGCGACCGATACGACCGAATCCGTTGATAGCAATCTTCAGCGCCATGTCCTCTATCCTCCAGTAATGTCTTGTTGATGATGGCGGTGGAGCCGGTTGGCAGAGGTCAGGCATCGTTGATGCTGGCGTATACGCCCACGGCTCTTGTTTGTGTGGACAACAATGTGGCGCAAAGTTGCCAGGGACTCAAGATTTTTTTAGTAACTTTACAACATAAGGTGCCACAATCCGTGATTCCATCTCGATCATCGGCGCGACGATTTTCGTTTTCAGGCTAGCGAAAGCGCCATATGGCAGAGCGTGGAGCGCCAAAAGACTGTTTGATGCGATGTAGTAAAATTACCATAAAACCGCTATCGTGGTGGCTCGACAACCATCACTTCCCTGAAGGAGGCCCACCATGTCGACTCAACCGCTGCACACGCCCATCCGCCGCACCAAGATCGTTGCCACCCTGGGGCCGGCCAGTGACCGCGAGGGCGTGCTCGAGGCGATGATCTCAGCCGGTGTCGACGTGGTGCGCCTGAACTTCTCCCACGGCTCGCCGGAGGATCACCGCCGCCGCCTCACCGAGGTGCGCGAGATTGCCTCGCGCCTGGGCCGCAGTGTCGCGGCGCTTGGCGACCTGCAGGGCCCGAAGATCCGCATCGCGCGCTTTGCCAACGGCGCCGTGACGCTGGCCGAGGGCGCGCCCTTCGTGCTCGACATGGCGCTCGATGGCGCGGCCGGCGACGCTGAACGGGTGGGCTGCGACTACAAGCAGTTGATCGAGGACGTCGACGCCGGCGACCGCCTGCTGCTCGATGACGGCCGCTTGGTGCTCGACGTCGAGCGCATCGAAGGGCAGGCCATTCACACCCGCGTGGTGGTCGGCGGCAAGCTCTCCAACAACAAGGGCATCAACAAGCAGGGCGGCGGGCTCTCGGCGCCGGCGCTCACCGACAAGGACCGCGCCGACCTCATGACCGCCATCGACATCGGCGTCGACTACCTGGCCGTCTCCTTCCCGCGCACCGCCGCCGACATGCGCGAGGCTCGGGAGTTATTGGGCGAGGCGGGTAAAGAGATCGGCCTGGTCGCCAAGCTCGAGCGCGCCGAGGCGGTGGCCGACGACGCCACCCTCGATGGCATCATCGAGGCCTGCGAGGCGGTGATGGTGGCGCGCGGCGATCTTGGCGTGGAGATCGGCGACGCGCGCCTGATCGGCACCCAGAAGCGCATCATCAAGCGCGCCCGTCAGCTCAACCGGGCGGTGATCACCGCCACCCAGATGATGGAGTCGATGATCGAATCACCCCTGCCGACCCGCGCCGAGGTGTTCGACGTGGCCAACGCCGTGCTCGATGGCACCGATGCGGTGATGCTCTCCGCTGAGACCGCCGCCGGCGACTTCCCGGTGGAAACCATCGAGGCCATGGACCGTGTCTGCCTGGGCGCCGAGCGCGAGCGCATCGCCCAGGAATCCGGTCACCGCATTCACGAAGGCTTCACCAAGATCGACGAGACCATCGCGCTGTCCGCCATGTATGCCGCCAACCACCTCTCTGGGGTGGCGGCGATCGCCTGCATGACCTCGACCGGCTACACGCCGCTGATCGCCTCACGCATTCGCTCGGGCCTGCCGATCGTCGGGCTGGCCCACAGCGCCATCGCCCAGCGGCGCATGGCGCTCTATCGTGGCGTGGTATCGTTGCCCTTCGATACCAGCGAGATGGCGGCGGAAGAGCTCAATGACCAGGCCATGGCGCTGCTGGTGGAGCAGGGCATTGCCGAGGTGGGCGACCACGTCATGCTGACCCGAGGCGACCACATGAACGCCCATGGCGGCACCAACACCCTGAAGATCCTCAAGGTGGAAAAAGCCTGACACCGCCCGACAAGCGACATGAGTGATGTAACCAGCAGAGGTGAGACATGACCGACATTCGCCCGCGGCGCAACGTGCAGCGCACATTGCCAGCACGCAAACGCATCGCGCTGATCGCCCACGACGGCAAGAAAGAGGAGCTGCTGGAGTGGGCCGAACGCTGGCGCGACACCCTGGCACAGCATGAGCTGACGGGCACCGGCACCACCGCCAAGCGTGTTGCCAAGCGGCTGTCACTGCCAATTCAGGGGCTGATGAGCGGCCCACTGGGTGGCGACCAGCAGATAGGCGCGCTGATCACCGAGCAAAACCTCGACCTACTGATCTTCTTCTGGGATCCCTTCTCGCCACAACCCCATGACCCCGACGTCAAGGCGCTGCTGCGTCTGGCGGCGCTGTGGAATGTGCCGGTGGCCTGCAATGCGGCAAGCGCCGACTTCCTGATCAGCTCCCCCTTGCTTGGCGAGGACTACCAGATGTCGATTCCCGATGCCGGCGCCTGGATCTCGGAGCGCGTGGCCGACTGACCGATTCAGTCGACCCATCCGGCCACTCTGAATGACCTGATCTCCCCTCAACGATCCCCCTTGTGACAACAGCCATAACACACAGCGAGGTTTCCATGTTCCAGCTTACCCGCAGCGTGACCTGGCAAGCGCTCAAGCGCTTGTACGACGAGACCGCCAACGACCGTATCCGTGACTATTTCAACGCTGACCCGCAGCGCTTCGAGAAGATGAGCCTGCGCGTCGGAGGCTTGTTCCTCGACTACTCAAAGCATCAGATATCCAGCGACGTGCTCGACAAGCTGCTCGAATTGGCCAATCACTCGGCGCTGGTTCAGCGGCGTGCCCAGATGTTCTCCGGCGACATCATCAACGTCACCGAGAATCGCCCGGTACTGCACACCGCCCTGCGCAACCTTGGCGAAGGCCCGCTGATGGTCGACGGCCAGGACGTGATGCCCGAGATCCAGCGCACCCGCGAGCAGATCAAGCAGTTCTCCGAGGCGGTGCGCAGCGGCGAATGGAAGGGCTACAGTGGCGAGCGCATCAAGGACGTGGTCAACATCGGCATCGGCGGCTCGGACCTGGGCCCCAACATGGCCTGCCGCGCCCTGCTCAAGTACCGCCATCCGGACCTCAGCTTCCACTTCGTCTCCAACGTCGACGGCACGCATATCCAGAAGGTGCTGAAGCGCCTCGATCCCGCCACCACGCTGTTCATCGTCTCCACCAAGACGTTCTCCACCCAGGAAACCCTGCTCAACGCCCATACCGCACGCCGCTGGTTCCTCGAGAATGCCGGTGACGACGCCGATGTGGGGGCGCATTTCGTGGCCGCATCCACCAACCTCAAGGCGGCCATGGAATTCGGCATTCGCGAGGAGAACGTCTTCGAGTTCTGGGCCTGGGTGGGCGGGCGCTACTCGATGTGGTCGTCCATCGGCCTGCCGATCGCGCTGTCGATCGGCTACGACGGCTTCATCGCCATGCTCGAAGGCGCCTACGAGATGGACCAGCACTTCCTCAACGCACCGTTCCACGACAACATGCCGGTGCTGATGGCGTTGATCGGCATCTGGTACATCAACTTCGCTGGCGCCGAGACCCAGGCCATCGTGCCCTACGACCAGGCCCTGCATCAGCTACCCTCGTTCCTGCAGCAGCTCGACATGGAGTCCAACGGCAAGTCGGTGGACATCTTCGGCCACCCGGTGGACTACAAGACCGGCCCGATCGTCTGGGGGCAGACAGGCTCCAACGGCCAGCACGCCTTCTTCCAGCTACTGCACCAGGGCACCCGCTATGTGCCGATCGACTTTATCGCCTCCTTGAAGCCAGAGCCCGGCGTGGAGGACCACCACTTCGCGCTGCTCACCAACATGCTGGCCCAGGCCAACGCCTTCATGGTAGGCAGCCAGGGAGACAGCAAGGAGCTCAGCCAGCTCGACCCCTACAGCTGCCCGGGGAACCGCCCATCCAGCGTGCTGCTGCTCGATGAACTGACGCCAAAGAACCTCGGCGCGCTGATCGCGCTCTACGAGCACAAGGTGTTCGTGCAGGGGGTGATCTGGAACATCAACTCCTTCGACCAGTGGGGCGTGCAACTGGGCAAGCGTATCGCCGGTGAGATCAGCGAGCGCATCGATGAGCGCAGCCAGGACTTCGATGGCTCCACCCAAGGGCTGCTGGCGTTCGTCCGGCAGCATTTCGATGGTGGCCAGGGCTCGCAACCGAAGGCTGCCGATCACAAGCCTGGCAAGGAAGCAGGCAAGTCACGCACCAAGTCAAAGGGCTAGCCACAGTTCTTGCCACAGTCCGTGCCAGGCGCTCAACCCCAGCGGGTGGCCGCATGCTGCCCCGCCCGCTGGCCAAGCCAGACGCCGCAAAGCCACAACGCCAGGCTCAGCGTCACATAGCCAAGCGCCAGCCAAGGCCGGCCCAGGCTCAGCAATTGCCAGGTTTCCAGGCCGAACAGCGAGAAGGTGGTGAAACCACCGCACAACCCGGCCATCAAGAAGGGCTGCCAACGTGCCACGCGGCCACGCTCGCTGCGTGAAGCGAACCCGGCAAAGGCACCAATCAGCCACGAGCCGAGCACGTTCACCAGCAGAGTGGCCCAGGGAAACGCGTGGTGCGATGTCATCAGGGTGAGCGCCACTTGGTAGCGCAGCGACGCCCCAAGCGCACTGCCAGCCCCCACGGCGGCATAGGCTCGCCACACCGTCATGTCACCACCTCAGCCAGCCACCAGCCAACCAACAGCGCCATGCCCCCGCCCATCAGGGTTGCCGCGATATTGGCCAGGGCGGCAAGGCTACGCCCCTGCTGCCAAAGGGAGAGCGTCTGCAGGCTGAACGTCGATACCGTGGTGTAGCCTCCCAAGAGCCCAATGCCCAGCAGCTCCCATCCAGGCCCTGCCAGGCGCTCGCCGGTCAGCGGCTGACCGGCGAGCAGGCTTCCAGCCAGCCACCCGACGAGCAGCGTGCCGCTCAGGTTGACGAAAAGCGTCCCCCAGGGGAATCTCGAGCCAAGATGGCGGCTGACCCGATGTCCCACCGCCAGGCGGCCCATACCACCCAACGCGCCCCCCACGGCGACAAGCAATATTCCCAGCATTCGCGCTTCCACCCTTTCAATCCCGTTGCCGGTGTCCGGCGAGCCTAGCATGGCGTGCGATGTCCAGGCTGGTAGCCTGCGCGCTATGTAAGAGGTGTTCGGACAAGGTGTACGAGTACGGCCTCTATACAGATATTACGTACAATGTTTGTATATGATCATGACCGCACACGTGGCCCGGGTCGTGGATGATCAACAAAATCCGTATCATGCCGGATCATATTCGAGTCACACATCATCAACACGCCAAGAGATGGAGGTCAACGCGTGAACCCCATGCGAGCCCTACCCCTGATACTCGGCTGGCTGCTGATCGCCCTGATCACTTTCGCTGGCCCTGCACAGGCCCAGCAGCAGGACAGCAGCAGTGAGCCCCCCGCCAACGCAACCCTTGCCAGCCTGCTCGAGAACGAGGAGACCCGCCAGCAACTGATCGACCAGTTGCGCGGCACGGCGGCGGAAGTGGCTCCCGAGGCCACGCAACCCGCCGAGGATGAGCGCTCGCTACCGCGCCAGTTGGCTGATGTGACCAGTCGTGTGGTGGGCGACATGAGCAGCCAGTTCGACAACGTGGTCCAGGTGTTCAGTGGCATGTTCACCGGTGACCTGGACAGCACCTTCGACACCCAGGCATTCCTCAGTGCGGCCATCAACCTTGGGCTGGTGATCCTGGCGACGTTCGTACTGTTCATCGCCGTTCGCCGCCTGGCCAAGTCGCTATTCACCAGGATCAGCCAATGGTCGCTCAATGGCGAGGGACTGACCCCGGTACTCAGGCTGGTGATCTGTGTGGCGGTGGCCGCGCTGATCGATGTGCTGATCGTGGGACTGGCCTATGTCGGGGGTAACCTGATCGCCACCTTTGCCGTCGGTGAGACCGGCGAGCTCTCCACACGTGCATCGCTGTTCCTCAATGCCTTCCTGGTGATCGAGCTGCTCAAGGCTGCCGTGCGCATGCTGTTTTCGTCGCGCTACGAGGGGCTTCGCCTGTTGCCGATCACCGCAGAAGAGGCTTCCTACTGGAACCGCTGGCTTGCCCGGCTGATTGGCCTCGTTGGCTACGGTCTGATGGTGGTGGTGCCGCTGGTCAATGTCTATATCGCACCCGCCCTGGGGCAAAGCGTCGGCACGCTGATCATGTTCGGTGCCTACCTGTATGCGGTCATCGTGGTGCTCAGGAATCGCGCACGGATTCGCGACGCCATCAACGCCAAGGCGCGCCAGAGCAGCATGGCGGCTACCCGCGTCTCGCTGCAGCTGTTCGCGCGCACTTGGCACCTGCTCGCACTCGCCTATTTCACCATGGTGCTGGTGCTGACCCTGACACGTCCCGAAGATGCCTTGCCCTTCGTGATGTTCGCCACCCTGAAGACGCTGGCCGCCGTGGTGGCAGGCATGCTGGTATCCAGCCTGTTGACCCAGACCATCGGCCGCCGCATCCGTTTGTCCGATGATCTGCGTCGCAAGCTACCCCAGCTCGAACCACGCCTGAACAGCTACGTGCCCAATGCACTGCGCGTGATCCGCACGCTCATCCTGATCGTGGTGGCGATGGTAGTGCTGTACGCCTGGGGTGCGTTCGACCTCGCGGCCTGGTACGCCTCCGAGGCGGGACGCGGCCTGGTCGCCAAACTGTTCAGCGTGGCGATGATCCTGGTGATTGCCCTGGGGGTATGGCTGGGCCTCGCCAGCCTTATCGAGCACAAGCTCAACCCCGAAACGGGCACCGGTGAACCCACCGCCCGTGCCAAGACGCTGCTCTCGCTGTTCCGCAACGCCCTGGCCATCGCCTTGATCACCATGACGGCGATGATCGTACTGGCCGAGATCGGCATCAACATCGGGCCGCTGATCGCCGGTGCCGGTGTGCTGGGCCTGGCCATCGGTTTTGGTGCCCAGAAGCTGGTGCAGGACATCATCACCGGTATCTTCATCCAGGTGGAGAACGCCATGAATACCGGTGATGTGGTCACCGTGGGCGGCATCACCGGCACCGCGGAGCGCCTGAACATCCGTTCGGTGGGCATCCGCGACCTCAACGGCACCTATCACTTGATCCCGTTCTCCAGCGTCGACACGGTATCGAACTACATGCGCGAATTCGGCTACCACGTGGGCGAATATGGCATCGCCTACCGCGAGAGCATCGATGATGCCATCGTGGCACTGCGCGAAGCCTTCGACGAACTGGCCGAGGACGAGGATCACAAGATGAGCATCCTCGCCCCGCTCGAGGTTGCCGGGGTAATCGCCCTGGCCGACAGCTCGGTCAACATTCGCGTGCGCATCAAGACCACGCCAGGCAACCAGTGGGCGGTGGGTCGTGCCTTCAACCGGCTGGTCAAGCTGCACTTCGACGCGCGTGGCATCGAAATTCCCTTCCCGCATACCACACTCTACTTCGGCGTCGGCAAGGAGGGCGAGGCACCGCCCGCCAACCTGCGGGTCATGCAAGAGAAGTTCGATATCAACGGTCGACCCGGCGGGCAACCGCGTTCCGGCGAACAGAGCCGGGTGGGCGAGGACGACCCACGCGCCAAGCCCAACCCGCAGTTCAAGGGTGACTTTGACGAGGAGGGAGACGAGAACTGAGCCAGAAGATCAACCTCCCCTCTAACGTCAGCGGGGCTGCCCAATATGGGCAGCCCCGCTGACGTTTCGAAACGAGATAGCAAAGGACGTACTTGCCACAGCCTGCCACGAATCACCGCACTATTGTTGCTGATACGGATGTTACTGATACGGATGCTGCTTATACGGCGCCGAAACGCAATACCGATGGTAAAGGCCTAGCCTGCCTTCGCCTTACCCTTGCCCTTCTTGCCATCGCCCAGCACGTCCTTGTCCTCACTCGGTTGGGGCAGCGAAGGCAGTGACTTGTCGAGCAGTTCGACACTCTGGCGATAGTAGAGCTGGCTCTTGTTGTGCTCGCCCAGGTTGGCGTACAGGCGTGCCAGTTCGGCACATACCACGCCGCTGGGACGCTGTCGCTGGCTGGTCTCGAAGTACTCCTGCGCCTTGCCCCAGTAGGCGTTGCGCAGAGAGAGCCGGCCCAGCGTCAGCAGCAGGTCGGGGTCGTTGGGGCGTTCCTGAAGCCACTTCTCGGCGACCACCAGCTGGCGCGAGGCATCGACATCGAGCAGGCCGTAACGCAGCACCAGGCGGCTGTCCCAGTGCTCCTTGAGGGAGTGGCGCAGCAGACGCTCGGCAATGGGCTCCTGGCCACCGCGCACCAATGCCTCGGCATACAGCACGATCAGCTCGATGTTGCCGCGCAGGTGGTCGGGCATATCGGCCCACAGGCCACGCACCTGCTCGATGTCGCCACCATCGCGAGCCTCGCGGACGATCAGTTCCCGATAGGCTCGCTGCTCGAGCTGCTCGCGCTCATCGGGCGAGATCAACTGCTGGGCTCCCAGGCGCGGCATCAAGCGGCGCAGGCCATCCCAGTCACTGACACTAAGGTAGGCCTGCTTGAGCTGCTTGAGCACTTGCGGGTGATTGGGCAACTGGCGATCCAGGCGAGTGAGAATCGCCAGGGCTTCCTCGTACTGCTGACGATCGAGCATCAGTTGCGCCTGCATCATGCCCACCGCGGTATCGGCCCCTTCGGTACTCAAGTGCGCCCGTTTCAACAGGGTGTCGGCCTGGTCGAAGTGGCCCTGGTAATGTGCCGCGAGCGCCGCCGACAGGTAGTTGACCAATGGGGTGCTGGAGTCATCGGCGGCCTTGACCAACGATTTTTCGGCCTTCTTCCAGCGACCTTCGGCCAGCGCCACCAGGCCGCGCACGGTGCGCTTCATGGCATTGCGATTGCGGGTACGGCTGTTCCACACCTTGAAACGGCTAACCGGATGCGTGAGCCGCATCAGCACGCGCAGGCCGAAATGCAGCACCAGGAACACCGCGAGCAGGATCACCAGGCCGAACCAGAAGGAGGTCTGCACCGAGGTCTCACCGACACGAATCAGCCAGTAACCCGGCACGGACATCATCAGCTGGCCGAACAGCGCGCCGAGCGCCAGGCCCAGGACGACGATCAGGATCAGCTTTCTCATGCGTCATCTCCCTGGCGCGATTCGAAGCGGCGCTCGATGAAGGCGGCCAGCGCTTGCTGGGAGCCGCTGATGTCTGGCAGCTCGGGGCTGATGGCTTCGCTTTTCAGTGCCTGCAGGCGCTCGACCACCGACTGCACGCCGCTGGCGTCGGTATCGTAGTAGCCATCGATCAGGGTCAAGGCCTTGTCGATGCTGGCTTCAAAAAGCTCCTGCTCCTCTTTCAGCAGTGCCAATTGGGCCTGCTCGATCACCAGGCGAACACTCTGGCGCAGATAGGATTCCTGCTCCGGGGTGATCAGCGCCTCGAGCTCGGCGTTGTGCTGGCGCACGGTCACCAGATCCTTGAGTTCCTGGCCGAAGCGAGACAGCTGCTGCTGCCAGGCGCCCTCGGGCGCTTCCTCCATGCTGGAGCGTACGGTAATTTCCTCGATATCCTGGGACAGCGGTTGACCGGCGATCTGCTCCTGCTGGGCATTCAGCGTGAGCCACAGCCCAGTGCGATCGATCTGCGGCACGGCATCGAGGGCAGCGAGATCGGCGGCGATTTCACGACGCACCGGCACCAGTGCCGGGTTGTCTGCCTCGCGCAGTCGCTGATCGGCGGTACGCAGCAAGGCGGCCGAGCCCATCACGTCGCCTTCCAGTTGCAGACGCTGATTGGCCAGGCGCAGCAGGTAGGCGGCCTCGGCGTGCAGCCAGTCGCGCTCGTCGGTTTCCTGTTCGCTTGAAAGCTCGGCGAGCACCCGGTCGAGGGCGTCATCGACCTCGCTACGATAGCTCGAGAATTCATCGCGCAACTCGCCAAGCGCACCTTCGAGCTCGGCATCGCGTTCACTCTCGCCCTCGTCCAGACGGGTTTCCAGTTCACTGAGCTGGCTTGCGGTGGCGGCCTCGCTGGTGCGCGCCTCTAGCTCGGACAATCTGGCCTGCTGTGCGTCGAACTTCTGCCAGGCCTGCCAACCGAATACCAATACACCAACCGCCAGCAGGATCACCAGTACCAGGGCGACGATGCCCGCCTTGCCGCCGCCCTTGCCATCACCGCCCCCCGCGGGCGTTGTGGTCGCCTTGCCGACACCGCCCGAAGCAGCTTTCGGTGCGGGCCTGTCAGCGCTGCCAGAAGATGCTTTCCCCGGGGAGTTGGCGGCTGACTTGTCGCTACCGCTCGCGGATGGCTTGTCGGACGGAGAAGACTGGCTGGACGATTTGCCAACAGAGGTGTCAGTTGCCGTGCCAGTCGTAGGCTTGGCCGCATCGGTTGACGCACCAGATGACTGAGAGGTCGACGGCTTGGCCGCATCGGCGCGACCTGGCGACCCGCCCGGAGTGCTACCCGTTGTCGGCTTATCTTCGCTGACGCGACTCTCGCCAGGGCTGCTCTGGCCTGAACCGCTCTGGCTGGCGACGGCATCGCCCTTCGCCGTGCCACCGGCCTTGTCGTAGCGGCGCGAACGGCGGCGGCTGGAAGCATTCCCCTTGCCGCTACTGCCGGAGGTCGCCGAGTCCGTGCCGGAAGGCGTCTGCTGTTCATCCTGATCGTGTGGTTGCTTGCTCATCTGTCGCTAGCCCTTTTCGAGATCGTCTTGGTCGACATCGGCTTCCTGCGGGTCACAGACGCGGACCACAGCCGCCGCGAGTGCGGCGGGAGTGGCGCCCGACGCCACGACGGGGGCACGAAACCCCAGTTTGCCGGCCAGTGTAGCCAACCGGGCGCTGGAAACGATTAGCGGTTGGTTCAACGCGGCTTCTGTACACCATCTTGCCAGATGTTCGAGAATTTCTCCGCTGCTGGCGACCAGCGCACGATATTCTCCTTGCGCCAGGCGCTGTTGCATCGCCGGCTCGGGGTCCAATGGCTGGCGTCGATAGACCGCCAGCCGGGTAAGGTTCGCGCCTCGCTCGGCCAGTGTGTCGGCAAGCAACGGCCTGCCGCCTTCGCCCGCCACCAGCAGCACGCGCTGCTGGTCGAGGGCGCTCAGGGAGGCGAGGCGCAGCAACGCTTCGCTGGACTCTTCACCGGCAGCCTCTGGCGGCAGGTGTACCTTTACGCCAAGCGTCTCGTTCAGGGTAGCCGCCGTCGCGCCACCCACCGCGTAATAGTCGATACCCACCGGCAATTGCGGCCAGTAGCGATCCAGCGCATCCGCCAGGCACTCTGCGGCAAACGGACTGATCACCACCACCCGCCTGAAGTGGTCGTAATCAAGCCACACCGCACGCTGCTCGGCGCTTTCCGGTAGCCTCTCGAGCCGCATCACTTCCAGACGTTGCACTGCATAGCCGTGAGACTCGATGGCCGAGGCGAGCGCCTCGCCCCGGCTGCCTGGCCGCGTGATCAGTACCGGTGAACCGCTCATCAGCCGGCGCCGTAGACCTCGGCGAGAATCTCGCCGGCCCCCAGGTCCAACAACTCCTCGGCCACGCGAATACCCAGTGCCTCGGGCTCATGAATCGAACCACGGCCCTCTGCGCGTAGCACGCGGGTACCGTCGGGAGTTCCTACCAGCGCGCGCAGCCAAAGGGTCTGGCCATCGTTCTCGAATATCGCATGACCGCCAATCGGCACCTGGCAGCCACCTTCCAGACGCGTGTTCATGGCGCGCTCCGCCCGCACCCGTGTCGCGGTAGCCGCATCGTCCAGCGGCGCCAGCAGGGAAATCAGTTCCGGGTCATGCAGACGGCACTCGATACCCAGCGCACCCTGGCCGCAGGCCGGCAGGCAGACTTCGGGAGGCAGTTCCTGGGCAATCCGCGCGCCCAATCCCAGCCGTTTGAGGCCAGAGGTGGCGAGGATGATCGCATCGAATTCGCCATCGTCCAGCTTGGAAAGTCGGGTCTGCACATTGCCACGCAGTGTCAGGATCTGCAGGTCGGGACGTGACTCGCTCATCTGCAGCCCGCGACGCAGGCTCGATGTGCCGATTTTCGCCCCCTCGGGCAGTTCATCGAAGCGCGCATAGCGATTCGAGACAAACGCATCGGTTGGCTCGGCGCCCTCCAGAATCACCGACAGCCCAAGCCCCTCGGGAAAGTGCATGGGCACGTCTTTCATGGAATGCACGGCGATGTCGGCACGCCCATCGAGCATCGCTTCCTCGAGCTCCTTGACGAACAGGCCCTTGCCACCCACCTTGGCCAGCGGCGTGTCGAGAATCTTGTCACCACGGGTGACAATCGCCACCAGCTCGACCTCGAGCCCGGGATTGGCGGCGATGAGTCGATCGCGGACATGTTCGGCCTGCCACATGGCCAATTGGCTCTTGCGCGTGGCGATTCGCAGCTTGGTGATGGCTTGCACGTGGTTCTCCCGATCCCGGTTCGCTGGTGGCGACGACGATGGCGCCAACGCCCGGATGAAGTGGTGTCATTATCAGCATATTGAATATCACCATCATAAAGCACCCGGCATGGCAGGAAAAATCACCGGTTAACCGGGCACCGGCTGCACCCCACCATCCTCGCCAGCCGAGCGGACTCTGGTACACTGCTCGACATGCCAAGGCGCACCGCCACAGCACCTTTCAATCAACACTTTTCACGCAACCCTTTTGACGCAACCATTTTCACGTAATCCTTTTCCCGTAACCCTAAACGCAGGATGCCAAGCCCGATGAGCTCAAGTCCGACGACCCCAGGCACCAACCAATCCTGGGGTGGCCGCTTCAACGAACCCACCGATGCCTTCGTCGCGCGCTTCACGGCCTCGGTGAATTTCGACCAACGCCTCGCGTTTCACGACATTCAGGGCTCCGTCGCCCATGCCACCATGCTGGCGCGGGTCGGCGTGCTGACCGATGAGGAGCGCGATACCATCATCGCCGGGCTCGATGAGATTCACGGCGAGATCGAGCGCGGTGAATTCGCCTGGTCGGTGGCGCTTGAAGACGTGCACATGAACATCGAGGCGCGGCTGACCGAGAAGATCGGCATCACCGGCAAGAAGCTGCACACCGGGCGATCACGCAACGACCAGGTCGCCACCGACATCCGCCTGTTCATGCGTGACGAGATCGACCTGGTAGCCGCTGAACTGAGCCGGCTGCGGGCTGGCCTGATCGAGCTTGCCGACCGCGAAGCGGACACCATCATGCCGGGCTTCACCCACCTGCAGACCGCACAACCGGTGACCTTCGGCCACCACCTGCTGGCGTGGCACGAGATGCTCGCCCGTGACCACGAGCGGCTGCTCGACTGCCGTCGGCGGGTCAATGTATTGCCGCTCGGCGCCGCCGCCCTGGCCGGCACCACCTACCCCATCGACCGCCATGTCACGGCCGAACTGCTGGGCTTCGAGCGTCCGGCGGAGAACTCGCTGGACGCCGTCAGCGACCGCGACTTCGCCATCGAATTCACCAGCTTCGCCAGCATCCTGTTGTTGCACTTGTCACGCATGAGCGAAGAGCTGGTGCTGTGGACCAGCGCCCAGTTCGACTTCATCGACCTGCCCGACCGCTTCTGCACCGGCTCCTCGATCATGCCGCAGAAGAAGAACCCCGACGTGCCCGAGCTGGTGCGCGGCAAGACCGGCCGGGTCTACGGCCACCTGATGGGCCTTTTGACGCTGATGAAGTCCCAGCCGCTGGCCTACAACAAGGACAACCAGGAAGACAAGGAGCCGCTGTTCGATGCCGTGGACACCGTCAAGGATTGCCTGAAGGCGTTCGCCGACATGGTGCCGGCCATCGAGGCCAAGGCCGACAGCATGCGCGAAGCGGCACGCCGCGGCTTCTCCACCGCCACGGACCTGGCCGACTACCTGGTACGCCGTGGCGTCGCCTTCCGTGACGCCCACGAGATCGTTGGCCTGTCCGTGGCCTTCGGCCTGCGCGAGAAGAAGGATCTCTCGGAGATGAGCCTCGAGGAGCTTCAGCAATTCTCCAGCGTGATCGACGCCGATGTCTTCGACGTGCTGACCCTGGAAGGCTCGGTGGCCGCCCGCAACCACATCGGTGGCACCGCACCCGACCAGGTGCGCGCCGCCGCCCAACGCGCCCGCGACGCACTGGCGGCGCTGGCGGGGCAACCGGCATGATGGGCCGCACTGCTGTCGCCACCCTGGGCCTGGCGCTGGCCTTGGCGCTGGGCCTTGCCGGTTGCGGCCAGAAAGGCCCGCTGTATATGCCGGATGATGAACAGGCCGCCGAGCAGTACGCCCCCCAGGATGCCGAAGGTACCGCCGAGGACGACGCACCAGCATCCGAAGATGCCACACAGGAACCCGAAGACGTTCCCCAGGACGACGAGAGCTAGGCATGGATCATTTCGAATACCGCGACGGCGTGATGCATGCCGAAGACGTTCCACTGACCCGCATCGCCGAGCAGTTCGGCACGCCCTGTTACGTCTATTCCAAGGCTACCCTGGCGCGTCACTTTCGCGCCTACACCGAAGCGCTGGGCGGCCACCCCCACCTGATCTGCTACGCGGTCAAGGCCAATTCCAACCTGGCGGTGCTCGGCCTGCTGGCACGCCTGGGAGCCGGCTTCGATATCGTGTCGCTCGGTGAACTGGAGCGCGTGCTGGTCGCCGGTGGCGACCCCGCCAAGGTGGTGTTCTCGGGCGTCGCCAAGCAGCCAGCCGAGATGGCCCGCGCCCTGGAAGTGGGCATCAAGTGCTTCAATGTCGAATCGCGCCCGGAGCTCGAGCGCCTCGACGCCGTGGCCGGCCGGCTCGGCAAGATTGCGCCGGTCTCGTTACGCGTCAACCCGGATGTCGATGCCGGCACGCACCCCTACATTTCCACCGGGCTCAAGGACAACAAGTTCGGCATTCCGGTGAGCGAGGCGCTCGAGGTCTACGAACTGGCGGCGCGCCTGCCCAACGTGCGCGTGGCGGGGCTGGATTGCCATATCGGCTCACAGCTCACCGAACTCTCCCCTTTCCTTGATGCCCTCGACCGACTGCTGGCCTTGCTGGCACAGCTCCGCGAGCGGGGCATCGAGATCGACCATCTCGACCTGGGTGGCGGGCTCGGCGTGCCCTACCACACGGAACGGCCTCCGGCACCCTTCGACTACGCCAGCGCACTGCTCGAACGGCTGTCGCGCTGGGAAGGCAACGAGCGGCTGACCCTGCTGTTCGAGCCGGGCCGCTCGATCGCCGCCAATGCCGGCATCCTGCTCACTCGGGTGGAATTCCTCAAGCCCGGCGAGACGAAGAACTTTGCCATCGTCGATGCCGGCATGAACGATTTGATCCGCCCCGCACTCTACCAGGCCTGGCAGGCCATTCTGCCGGTGGACACTCGCCAGCCTCGCGACACCGCCAGCTACGACGTGGTTGGCCCGGTGTGCGAGACCGGCGACTTCCTCGGCAAGCAGCGAGAACTCGCCATCGCCCCGGACGACCTGCTGGCCGTACGCTCGGCCGGCGCCTATGGCTTCGTGATGGCCTCCAACTACAACAGCCGCCCACGCCCCGCCGAAGTGATGGTCGATGGTGCCGCGGCACACCTGGTGCGCCGCCGCGAACGACTGGAGGACCTTTGGGCAGGCGAAGCGCTGCTGCCGGATGATGAGGGAGGCTCACGCTGATGCTGTTGCACTTCACCAAGATGCACGGACTCGGCAACGACTTCATGGTGGTCGACCTGGTCACCCAGCGCTCGCGCCTGACGGATGACCAGATCCGCCAGCTGGCCGACCGACGCTTCGGCATCGGCTTCGACCAGTTGCTGGTCGTCGAACCGCCCCGCGACCCGGACATGGACTTCCGCTATCGCATCTACAATGCCGATGGCAGCGAGGTGGAAAACTGCGGCAACGGCGCGCGCTGCTTCGCGCGATTCGTGCGTGATCAGCGGCTGACCCACAAGCATGAAATCCACGTCGAGACCGCCGGCGGCCCGCTGACCCTGCTGGTGCAGGACGATGGCCGTGTGCGGGTGGACATGGGCGAGCCGCGCTTCGACCCAGCCGCCTTGCCGTTCGATGCCGCCGACGATCACTTGCGGCACCCCCTGGAAGTCAACGGCGAGACACTAGAGGTCGGCGTGGTGTCCATGGGCAACCCCCATGCGGTACTGCGTGTCGCCGATGTCGACAGCGCCCCGGTGGCAACGCTGGGGCCTGCGATCGAGGCGCACCCACGCTTCCCCCGGCGGGTCAACGCTGGCTTCATGCAGGTGGTAGGACCGGGCGAAATTCGCCTGAGGGTGTTTGAGCGTGGCAGTGGCGAGACCCTGGCCTGCGGCACCGGCGCCTGCGCGGCGGTGGCCACCGGCATCCGCCAGGGGCTGCTGGAAAGCCCCGTCACCGTGCACCTGCCGGGGGGCGACCTGGACATCGACTGGCCGGGCCCCGGTTCACCACTGATCATGACCGGCCCCGCCGAGCGCGTCTTCGATGGGCGCATCGCCCTCAATTGAGAGCCGCCATTCACTCAGGAGTCGACCATGACCCGAGCCGCCCCCGAACCACGCAAGACCCTGGACCCGGACCGGGTCGCCGAATGGCTGGCCCGCCATCCGGACTTCTTCGTCGGTCGCGAGGGGTTGCTGCAGCAGTTGCGCATCCCCCACCCCGAGGCCCGCGGTGGCGCCACTTCGCTGCTCGAACGCCTGGTTCACGACCTGCGCGGCCGCGCTGAACAGGCCGAGTGGCGCCTCGAGCAACTGCTGGAGTCCGCGCGCCACAACGAAGCCCAGTACCGTCGCACTAGAGAGCTGGTACTGGCGCTGGTCGAGGCCGAGAACAACGATGCTCTGGGCCAGGCGCTGGCCGCCCAGCTCAGCGAACACTTCCAGACGCCCGCCGTGGCGCTATGGTGCCCAGCGAGCCTCACCGACCTCGAGCCCGAGCCGCCTCAGCCTCCGCGTCACGTGCTCGACGACCATGCCGGGCAGCGCCTGTCCGCCCTGCTCGATGGCCGGGCGAGCCGCTGCACGCGGTTGACGCCCACCGACTGGAAACGCCTGCTGCCGCACGCCAGTGCACCGCGCAAGTCAGGCTCCTGCGCACTGTCGCGCCTGACCCTTGGCGAGCCGCTGGGCTACCTGGTGCTGGCAAGCCCGGACCCGGACCACTTCCGCGCCAGCATGGATACCCTGTTCACCGAATACGTCGGTGATGTGGTCGCCCGGCTGCTGGTACGCCTGGCCCGCCACCCGCATGGCTAACCAAGCGCACGATAGCCCGCTGGAGCGGCAAGTCGACGCCTTCCTGGCCAGGCTTTCACGCACCGCGAGCCCCGCCACCGTGGATGCCTACCGCCGCGACCTGAAGGCGCTGATCGGCTTCATGGGCGACGCCGGGCTGGCTGACTGGACATGCCTGGATGTCGCCCTGCTGCGGCGCTTTCTCGGGGGCGAGCGCGCCCGAGGCCTTGCCTCACGAAGCCTGGCACGCCGCCGCAGCGCCATCTCGCGGCTAGCCGACCACCTGGTTGCCGAAGGCCAGCTGACCCACAACCCGGTGGACCTGACCCAGGCGCCCCGCCAACCCCGCCACCTGCCACGCCCCCTGGATGTCGATCAGCTGGCGCAATTTCTCGACACCCCGCATGACGGCACGCCGCTGGGCTACCGCGACCAGGCGATGCTGGAGCTGTTCTACTCCAGCGGCCTGCGCCTGGCGGAGCTGGCCGGGCTCGAGATCGGCGATTTGCAAACGCAGCGGGTTCGGGTTGTCGGCAAGGGCGGCAAGCCGCGACAGGTTCCCGTGGGCGCGCGCGCCCGCCAGGCGCTGGCCGAGTGGCTCGCCGTGCGCGGTGTGTTGGCCGAAGACGACCAGGCCGCACTGTTCGTAGGTCAGCACGGCAAGCGACTAGGCCACCGCGCCATCCAGCAGCGCCTGGCCAACCTCGCCCGCCGGCGCGGTCTGGCCGAGCATCTGCATCCGCACCGCCTGCGCCATTCGTTCGCCAGTCATCTGCTGGAATCGAGCCAGGACCTGCGCGCGGTGCAGGAGCTGCTTGGCCACGCCAACCTGTCGACCACCCAGGTGTACACCCGGCTGGACTGGCAGAGCCTGGCCACCAGCTACGATGCCGCCCACCCCCGAGCCCACCGGCGCACGCAAAGGTCCAGGCACGACGAGGAGGAGTCGTCATGATCCTCAAGGCGATCACCTTCGACCTCGACGATACGCTGTGGGATAACCACGGCGTGATGCAGCGCACCGAGACCGGCCACTACGACTGGCTCGATGCGGCACTCGCCGACTGGCTGGCCGAGCGCGGCGAAAGCCAGACCGTGCGGTTCGCCACGCACTTCCCGCTGTCAGCTTTCGTGGCTCGTCGCCAGGCCCTGGCGGCGGCGCACCCCCTGCGCCGGGGGGATTTCACCTGGCTGCGTGAACGCTCCCTGATGGGGCTGCTGAAGGATTATGGACTCGAGCTCGACGATGCCGGGCAATGGGCGCAGGCCGCCATGCAGCGCTTCATGGCGCTGCGCCATGAAGTCACCCCGTACGCCGAGGCCGACGATCTCCTTACCGCCCTGGGAGAACACTACCGATTGGCCAGCATCACCAATGGCAATGTGGATATACGGCGATTGCCGCTGGGCCGCCACTTCCCGGTGGCCATCGCCGCCGGGGAACTGTACGCCCCCAAGCCCGACCCACGTCCGTTTCTCGCCGCCCTGGCACGCCTGGGCTGCCCGCCATCACAGGCGCTGCATGTCGGCGACTCATGGCAGGAGGATGCGCTGCCGGCACAACGGCTGGGCATGCAGGTGGCGTGGATCGGCGATGAGGCCACGCGCCTGCCGGCGGGTATCCACCGCCTGGCCCATGTGCGCGAACTGCCTGAGCTGATTGCCTGGCTTGAGGGGCAGCACTGATGCCCTGCGAGGGGCGCTGGGGGCAGGTCGCAGCGAGGGTCCTTTGCCAGGGAAGGAAAAGGTAGCGTACAGGGAGGTATTCACTGCGCCCGCGCTGAGGCATGCCGCCAGAATAGCCCCGACCTGGCGTGGCGCTCTCTACTACGTCACTTGCTACAAGGTCTCGTGGTTATCCAGCAGCCAGCCGTCGAGGCGCTGGTGGGCTTCCTCGACCCCTTGGCCCTTGAGCGACGAGAACAGCTGCAGGCTGACCAGATCCTCCCACTCACGCAGGCGATTCTTGACCTGCTGCAGCGCGGCCTTGGCGGCGCCCTGCTTGAGTTTGTCGGCCTTGGTGAGCAGTATGTGCACTGGCATGTGCTTGTCGTCGGCCCAGCCCAGCAAGGTCTGGTCGAACTCCGAGAGCGGATGGCGCACGTCCATCACCACCACCAGACCACGCAACGAGGCACGCCGCTGCAGATAATCGGAGAGATGGCGTTGCCACTCCAGCTTGACCTTCTCCGGCACCTTGGCGAAGCCATAGCCCGGCAGGTCAACCAGCCGCCGCGAGGTATCGTCGCCCAGCGAGAAGAAATTGATCAGTTGGGTGCGCCCCGGCGTCTTGGAGGTTCTGGCGAGCGCCTTCTGGCGGGTCAGGGTGTTGATGGCACTGGATTTTCCAGCGTTCGAACGCCCTGCGAAGGCGACTTCAGCACCACTATCGGTGGGGCAACTGGCAAGGGTCGGTGCGCTGATGAGGAATCGGGCACTCTGGTAATTCAAGTTGGTAGTCGGTCGCGACATGGCGAGCAGGTCCTGACAATGGTCGATAGGCTGGGGCGCGCGGCTTGCATTCCCGCCGCCGGGGTGATTCGGTATAATGCAGTGTCATTTGTCTGCGACCCGGGGCACTCAAGTGTACCACCGCGCCCTCGACGTCAGCGAACCACCAGGCTATCGAGTCGCGGCATGGCCCGGCCCTGGCAGGCTTCGCGATCCGTGCGGCACCCAGGGTACGTATCGGTCAACAACGTAACGGCATAGTGGAACAGCGATGAGAAAGTTACTGGCAAGCCTGGCAATTACCATCGGCGCCGTTGGCGCCGCCCACGCGGATCTCGAAGCCGATGCGGACGCTGCGGCGGGCCGCGAAAAGGCGCAAAGCTGCGCCGCCTGCCATGGGCAGGAAGGCATCAGTCCATCAGCAAACTTCCCACACCTGGCGGGCCAGCAAGCCTCCTACCTGGCCAAGCAGATCATGGATATCCGTGATGGCAACCGTGAGGTCGCGCAGATGGCCGGTCAAGTCGACGATTTCTCCGACCAGGATGCCTGGGACGTCGCCATGTTCTACGCCGAAAAGGATGCCGCGATCGGTGAAGCCGACCCCGACGAAGCACTCCTGGCGCGTGGTGAGGAGCTCTATCGTGCCGGCGATACCGCCAAGGGCATTCCGGCGTGCACCGCCTGCCATATGCCCACCGGCGAAGGCATCGGCAGCGCCGTTTACCCGGCCCTGTCCGGCCAGTTTGCCGACTACACCGTTTCCACCCTGCAAGACTTCGCTGCAGGAGAGCGTGCCAACGACCCGGCCAACATCATGCGTGACATCGCCAGCAAGATGAGCGATGACGACATGGAGGCCGTGGCCAATTACGTGCTGGGCCTGCACTGACGCCAGCACTACCGCCATTCGGCAGACTCTGACTGGGCGGCCTCGTGGCCGCCCTTGTCGTATTCGGTCGCATTCATCACCGCTATCCGGGAACCCCAGGCGTGGGCAAGGCTCAAAGGCAACGACCCGCCACCATTGCGGATACCGGCAGACTCAAGGAGAGATCATTCCATGTTCAAGACCCTGCTCACCGCCCTCGTCGGCCTCGGCCTGTCCACCGCCGCCACGGCCACCACCCTGGTGGAAGGTGAACACTACGAAGTGCTTCCCGAGGCGGTGGAAACCCGCGTCGACGATGGTCAGATCGAGATCACCGAGGCGTTCTGGTACGGCTGCCCACACTGCTACAACCTGCAGGGCTCGGTCAGCGAGTGGTACGAAACCCTCGACGACGACGTCACGGTCGTGCATATGCCGGCGACCATGGGCGGCGACTGGAACAAGCACGCCACGGCCTTCTATGCCGCCGAAGAGCTGGGCATCCGAGAGCAACTGCATGCCGACTTCTTCGACGCCATTCATCAGGATGGCCGCCAGCTCACCGAGACCGATGATGTCGCCGCATTCTTCAGCGACTACGGCGTCAGTGAAGAGGAGGCGACCAATGCGCTGGGCTCGTTTGCCGTAAAGAGCCAGGTCAACCAGGCCAATGCCCGGATGCGCGCCATGCGCCTGATGGGGGTTCCCGCGCTGGTGGTGGATGGCCGCTACCTGGTATCCCCAAGCTCTGCCGGCAGCCTTGCCAACATGCCGCAGATCGCCGATGCGCTGGTCGAGAAAGTCCGTGAGGAACGTGCCAACTGACATGCCACCCCTTGCCGATGCCCGGTTGCCGTCGCTCGACGGTGGCCACCTGAAGTTACTCACCTTCAATCTGCAGGTGGGCATTCAGACCTCGGCCTACCATCACTACCTCACGCGTAGCTGGCAGCACCTGCTGCCGCATCCCAAGCGGATGCGGCGGCTGGACATGATGGGCGAGGTGCTGGGCCGGTTCGACATCGTCGGCCTGCAGGAAGTGGACGGCGGCAGCTTTCGCTCAAGCCATATCAACCAAGTGGAGTATCTGGCCACTCAGGCAGGATTCCCCCACCATTTCCAGCAGCTCAATCGCAACCTCGGGCGTATCGCCCAACATAGCAACGGGCTGCTGTCGCGGCTAACGCCAAGCCGGGTGGAGGAACATCGCCTGCCTGGCACGCTGCCTGGGCGCGGTGCCATTCATGCGCGGTTCGGCGAAGGACCAGACGCCCTGCACCTGTTCGTGGCACACCTGGCGCTTAGCCATCGAGGTCGCGTGCGCCAGCTCGACTACTTGAGCGAGATCATCCAGCCCTTACGCCACGTAGTGGTGATGGGTGACCTCAACTGCACACCCGAGCAGTTGCATACC
The DNA here is from genome assembly GCF_003028575.1 of Halomonas urumqiensis. GTDB lineage: Bacteria > Pseudomonadota > Gammaproteobacteria > Pseudomonadales > Halomonadaceae > Halomonas > Halomonas urumqiensis. The sequence goes on from NZ_PYUD01000002.1 coordinate 88,293, forward strand.
CATGATCGCTTCCGTAGCTCGCTGCCCCTGCACCCTGTGCGTCCGCTGCTCAGCTACCCCTCCTGGCAACCCCGCCGGGCGCTGGACCACATCCTGCTGTCCGAGTCCCTGGAAGCCGGCGAGGTACGGGTGCTGGACCACCTGTTTTCCGATCACTTGCCGATCGCCGTGGATGTCAGCTTGCCGGCCGCCTGCCTGGCCACTCTGAAGCCCTCGGCTAAACTCAGCTCACGCTGAAGGCGATCCCCCTGGTTTGCGTCTCGGGGATGACGATTGCACGCTAATCGGCGATGATGCGCATCCGGTTTTCCTCAGTGCGAGCGACCCAATGAATTCCCCGAATCGCGAGCCGGCCCTTCTCGCAGGGCTCGACGCCTTCACCGACCTGGTCGGGCGCAGTATCGCCTGGCTGGTCGTCGTCATGATGCTGGTGCAATTCATCATCGTGGTAATGCGCTATGTCATCGGTATCCACAGCATCGTGCTGCAGGAATCGGTGATGTACATGCACGCCATGGTCTTCATGCTGGGTGCCGCCTGGACACTGCGCGAAGAGGGACACGTGAGGGTGGATATCTTCTACCGTCGGCTCTCGGCGCGAGGACGTGCCTGGATCGATCTTGCCGGCACCCTGTTCCTGCTGATCCCGGTGGTGCTGTTCATCGCCATCTCGAGCCTTGGGTATGTCAGCAGCAGCTGGTCAATACTGGAGCGGTCCCCCGATGGCGGTATTCCCGGCGTCTTCCTGCTCAAGAGCCTGATACTGGTGATGATGGCATTGATGCTGATTCAGGGCGTGGCCCAGGTGATGCGCCAGGTGATGATCATTCGCCATCGCATGCCGAACCAGACCCCCGACCATGAGGAGCTACTGTGATGGTCGAGAGTCTGTTCGAATTGATGCCGCTGATGCTCTTCGCCTCGGTGTGCGGCGTGTTGATGCTGGGCTACCCGGTGGCCCTGACGCTTGCCGGTACCTCTCTGATCTTCGCCGGTATCGGTTACTTGATGATGCAGTCCGGCATGCCGGTGCCCTTCGAGACACGCTACCTCAGTGCAATGCCCAATCGCCTCTACGGCATCATGACCAACCAGACGCTGCTGGCCGTGCCGCTGTTCGTGCTGATGGGCGTATTGCTGGAGAAGTCACGGGTGGCCGAAACCCTGCTCGACGCCATGGCGCTGGCCTTCGGTGCATTGCGTGGGGGTCTGGGGATCGCCGTGGTACTGGTCGGCATGCTGCTGGCCGCCTCCACCGGCATCGTCGGCGCCACGGTGGTCACCATGGGCCTGCTGTCGCTGCCCACCATGCTCAAGCGCGGCTACTCGCCGGCGCTTGCCACCGGCAGCATCTGCGCCACCGGCACCCTGGGCCAGATCATCCCACCCTCCATCGCCCTGGTACTGCTTGGCGATGTGCTCTCCAATGCCTATCAGCAGGCCCAACTGGCGATGGGCGTGTGGAGCCCCAAGACCCTCTCGGTGGGCGATCTGTTCATCGGTGCGCTGATCCCGGGGCTGCTGCTGGTCGTCGCCTACATCATCTACCTGCTGGTGATTGCCTGGCTGAAGCCCGAGGTGGCGCCGGCATCCGACCGGCAAAGCCTGATGGAAGAACTTGGCCATAGCGGTAGCCTCTGGCCGTTGCTGCTCAAGGGGCTGCTGCCGCCGGTACTGCTGATCGTCGCCGTGCTCGGCTCGATCCTGGGCGGATTTGCGACCCCGACCGAAGCCTCGGCGGTGGGCGCCTTCGGGGCCTTCCTGCTGGCGCTCGCCAACCGGCAGCTCACCCTTGGCATCCTGCGACAGGTGGTGCACTCGACGACACAGGTCACCAGCATGGTGTTCCTGATCCTGATCGGCGCGGCGCTGTTTTCACTGGTATTCCGCGCCTTCGGCGGCGAGGAGCTGGTCATCGAGCTGTTCGAGTCACTGCCGGGCGGCGTGATCGGCGCCACCCTGGTGGTGATGCTGGTGATCTTCCTGCTCGGCTTCATCCTCGACTTCATCGAGATCACCTTCGTGGTGGTGCCCATTGTCGGGCCAGTCCTGCTGGCAATGGGCATCGACCCCATCTGGCTTGGCATCATGATCGCGGTGAACCTGCAGACCTCCTTCCTGACACCTCCGTTCGGTTTCGCATTGTTCTACCTGCGCGGCGTCACGCCACCGTCCGTGCCCACTTCGGCCATCTATCGCGGGGTGATACCGTTCATCATTCTGCAGCTTGGCATGCTGCTGGCACTGGCACTGTTCCCGGGACTTGCCACCTGGCTGCCTTCGGTGCTGTAGCCTTCCGTCAGGGGCATTCAAGCGCACTCCTTCGGGGCATTCAAACGCACAAGGGCGCCAGCCACTGTCGGGCGAGCACGAGCACCACCGCATAGCGCGCCCCCTTGGCCAGGGCGATCAATACGATGGCCCGCCACCAGGGCAAACGCAGCACCCCGGCCAGCACCGTGAGCGGATCACCGATCAGCGGTACCCAGCTGGCAAGCAGGCTCCACTCGCCGAAACGCAGGTACCAGCGCTCGGCGCGAGCAAGCTGGGTGGGCGATGCGGGAAACCAGCGACGTTCCTGGAAACGCCTTGCGTAACGGCCAAGCCAAACGTTGACCAGGCTGCCCAACGTATTGCCCAGGGTGGCCACCGCCCATAGCGCGGCGGGGGATTCACCCAGACACCACAAGCGCGCCAACCAGACCTCGGAGCCCCCTGGCAGCAGGGTGGCACTGGCAAAGGCGACCAGAAACAGGCTCAGCATGTCGCCGGGCACTCAGCCACGCAACCGCGATACGATGACACCATGACGCACACTTCTCCCCACACGGGCACCTCCAGCATTCCCAACGTGCTGACCATTGCCGGCTCCGACCCAAGCGGCGGCGCCGGTATCCAGGCCGACCTAAAGACCTTCTCGGCGCTTGGCACCTATGCTACCAGCGTGATCACCGCGCTCACCGCACAGAACACCCAGGGGGTGCGAGGTGTGCATCCGGTACCGGCCGCGTTCATCGCCACCCAGCTCGAGACACTGCTCGACGATGTGCGGCTCGATGCAGTAAAGATCGGCATGGTCGCCAGTCGCGAGGTAGCCGACGTGATTGCCGATCTCCTGACCCGGCGACGTCCGCGCTGGATCGTGCTCGACCCCGTGATGGTAGCCAAGAGCGGCGACGTGCTGGTAGACGATGCCGGTATTCGCGCGGTACGCGAGATCCTGGTGCCGCTAGCCGACCTGATCACTCCCAACCTGCCCGAGGCCGCGGTGCTGCTCGACAAGCCCACGCCCCGCAGTCGAGCGGAGATGATGGCCATGGTACCAGCGCTGCGTGACCTGGGCGCGGGTGGGGTGCTGCTCAAGGGCGGCCACCTGGACGATGCGCAATGCCCGGACCTGCTGATTCGCGCACCAACCGCCGACTGGCTGGAAGGCCCGCGCATTGACACCCGCAACCTGCACGGGACCGGCTGCAGCCTGTCGTCGGCGATCACCGCCCGGTTGGCGCGTGGTGATGATCTACCCACCGCCGTGGCAACCGCAAAAGCCTGGCTGGCCGACGCCCTGTCAGCCAGCCATCGGCTCGATGTGGGCCAGGGGCATGGCCCGGTACACCACTTCCATGCCTGGTGGTAACGCGTTTCCCTTGCAGGGTCGCCGCTTGCCTCCCATCCTGAAGATCCACACCCGCGGGATGTCACTCCCGCTTGCCGCGTGATCTGGAGGGATGCCCCATGACCCGGACCCTGCTGTTCGCCTGTGACCTCTCTGCCGAGAATCGTGCCGCCTTCGCCCGTGCCGTGCGCCTGGCGCTGGAATCCGGCGCCCGCCTCGATGTCATCCATGTGCTGGACCCGTACCTTCCCAGGCGGGTGCTCCACGACCTCGAGGAAGCCGTGGTCGCCGACATGCAGAGCATGCTGACCGATATTCGTGAGGACTACGCACTGTCCGAGCCCGAGATGCTGCTGCAGACAGTCACCGGTGCCCCTTACGCCGAGATCATTCGCGAGGCCCATGAGCGCGAGGTGGACATGATCGTGCTGGGCGGTCATCGCAAGCGCGGCCAACCCGACCTGGTCGCTGGCACCACGCTTGCCAGGGTGCTGCGCAGTGCGCCCTGCCCGGTACTCTCGGTGAGTCACCTGGCAAGTCAGGATTGGCAAAACATCCTGGTGCCCGTGGACTTCTCGCTGACTTCACGCCATACCCTGCGCGAAACCCTCAAGCGTTTCCCCGAGGCACACCTGACCCTGCTCCACGCCTGGGACGTTCCTGGTGAACGGGAGCTTGGCTCGAATGGCGACTATGCCCGTTGGCGAGACCGTGAAGTGGCACGCCTGCGCAACCAGCTCGAGCGCGAGACCGAGGCGTTGATGAGCGAGCTCGATGACGTACCCGATCTGGAACTGGTGCTGGAACAGGGTGACCCCCTGGAGGTGCTGATGAACCGCCTGCGCCGCCAGCCACCGGACCTCCTGGCACTGGGCAGCCGTGGGCAGTTGGGCCGTGCAAGCCAGATCACCGAGCACCTGCTGGCCGAGCCACACTGCGACATCATGTTGTGCCGCGCCTGGTGAACCTTGGAACGTGCAGCGTTTGGCATCGCACGAAGCGATACAGAACTTGTACATGGTTTTGCTGTCTGCACAAGACAGCCAATCCTGACAGGAGCCTTCGACATGATGCCCTTGCTTTGTCGCCATATGCTGGTCCCGCTGGCGCTGGCACTGGCCAGCTGGGTAGCGCTCGCCCCCACGGCCTACGCCGCTGACACGGTAGACGTCAAAGGAGCGCGTTTCGAAACGCAGCTCGAGTCAGAGGGGCAAGCCTACCAGATGATCGGCCACGGCCTGTTTCGCTACATGATATGGAATGCCTATGCTGGCGCCTATTATCAGCCCAGCGACCAGCCCGAGGCGGCCCCTTTATCCGATGTACCACGTCGATTGGAACTCGAATATTTCCACGCTATCGAGGCCGATGACTTTGCCGGGGTGACACGCGACAGCGTGCGTGAACGCCTTGGTGACGCGGCCTACCGGGAATTACTGCCAACCCTCAACGCCTTCACGCGCGCCTACCAAAGCGTCGAGCCCGGCGACCGCTACGCACTGACCTGGAACGGCGACGCCCTGACGCTTGCGCTCAATGGCCAGCGAGTTTACGAGGGCGACGACCCGCAACTGGCGCGTGCGCTGTTCGCCATCTGGCTGGGTGACCAGCCGTTGAAGGAGAGTTTTCGCAACGACCTGCTGGGCAGGCGTTGATCTCGGCCCCCCAGGCCAACACGTGGGGCGTGATAGGCTGGTTCGCAAGAGGGTGAGCAGCGGATTGCAGAGAGCGGAAGATGAAAGCACTGATTCAGCGCGTCAGGCGAGCAAGTGTCGAGGTCGATGGGCGAGAGGTGGGGGCCATCGGCCATGGCCTGCTGGCGCTGGTTGGCGTCGAGAAGGGTGACGATGAGGCCGCCGCCGAGAAACTGCTGCACAAACTCCTGCATTACCGAGTCTTCGCCGATGCCGACGACAAGATGAATCTCGATCTACGCCAGGTCGAGGGTGGCCTGCTGCTGGTCTCCCAGTTCACACTCGCCGCCGATACCCGCAAAGGGCTGCGGCCGAGCTTTTCCAGCGCCGCGCCGCCGGCCCAGGGCGAACGGCTGTTCCACTACCTGCTCGACAGTGCCCACGCCGCCTGGCCGAATGTCGCCAGTGGCGAATTCGCCGCCGACATGCAGGTGGCACTGGTCAACGACGGGCCGGTGACCTTCCTGCTCGAGAGCTGAGCCGGCTGCCAGCCCGGTCGGCTCATTGCAACTGGCCCGCGGCTTGCCCGGCGCCGCACACCCAAGGACAAGCCACAGAGTCATCCCGCACTCGCAGCTTGGCGCTCGGCACTTTCCAGTGCCTCCTCGGCATCCAGCCATGCGGCCTCCAGGTCGTCCAGGCGTGACTTGAGCTCGCCCTGGCGGGACAGCGTCGCGGTCAGCTCCTCCTTGCGGGCCGGGTCGGTGTAGAGCTCGGGGTCGCCAAGCGCGTCCTCCACCTCGGTCAGCTCGGACTGCACCTTCTCCATGGCCTTCTCCGCCTGATCGCGCTTGCGTTTGAGCGGGCGCAGCGACTCGCGCAACTCGGCGGCGGCGCGCCGGGCGGCCTTGCGGTCCTCCTTGGGCGCCGTGCTCTCCTCCTGGCGCTCGGCCTTGTCGGCGCGGGCATCGCGGCGCTCGCCCTCGAGGCGCGCCTTCAGCCATGCACGGTAGTCCTCCAGGTCACCATCGAAGGGCGCCACACGATGGTCGGCGACCCGCCAGAACTCGTCTACCGTGGCACGCAACAGGTGGCGGTCGTGGGAGACGATGATCACCGTCCCCTCGAAACTCGCCAGCGCCTCGGTCAGCGCTTCGCGCATCTCCAGATCCAGATGGTTGGTGGGCTCATCGAGCAGCAGCAGGTTGGGCTTTTTCCAGGCCACCAGCGAGAGCGCCAGGCGCGCCTTCTCGCCGCCCGAGAAACGCCCCACTTCACCGAAGGCATCGTCGCCCTGAAAGCCGAAACCCCCTAGGAAATTACGAATTTCCTGATCGCTGGCCCGTGGCGAGAGGCGCTGCACGTGCATGAAAGGTGTCGAGGCAAGATCCAGGCTTTCGAGCTGGTGCTGGGCGAAGTAGCCGATCGCCAGGTGCTCGCCCGGCACCCGCTTGCCGGCCAGCAATGGCAACTCTCCGGTCAACGACTTGATCAGTGTCGACTTGCCGGCCCCGTTGGGGCCAAGCAGGCCAATGCGCTGCCCCGGCAAAAGGGTCACCTTCACCTTGTCGAGCTGGGCTGTCTCCTCGCCGGCCTCATCACGGTAGCCAAGTCGCGCCTCATCCAGCACCAGCAAGGGGTGGGAAGTCTTGTCGGCCGAGGGCAGGGTGAAGTGAAAAGGCGAGTCGGCATGAGCCACGGCGATGTCGCCCATGCGTTCGAGCGTTTTCAAGCGGCTCTGGGCCTGGCGTGCCTTGTTGGCCTGATAGCGAAAACGTGCCACGAAGCGCTCGATCTCCTCGCGACGCGCCTGCTGCTTGGCGGCCTCGGCCTGCTGCAGCGCCAGCTTCTCGGCTCGGGTGCGTTCGAAGGTGGAGTAATTGCCGCGGTAGATCACCAGCTTGCGGCGGTCGAAATGCACGATGTGGTCACACACCGCATCGAGGAAATCGCGGTCGTGGGAGATCAACAGCAGGGTACCGGGATAACGCACGAGCCACTGTTCCAGCCATAACAGGGCATCGAGATCCAGATGGTTGGTGGGCTCGTCCAGCAACAACAGATCCGACGGCATGAACAGCGTACGCGCGAGATTGACACGCATACGCCAACCGCCGGAAAAATCGGATAACGGCCGCTCGAGATCCGTCTGGGCAAAGCCCAGGCCCACCAACAGTTGGGCGGCGCGCGCCGGGGCGCTGTAACCATCCAGTGCCTCGATCGCCCCATGCAGCTCGGCCTCACGGTGAGCGTCGTTGCTCGTCTGTGCAGTGGCAAGGGCCGCTTGTGTCTGGCGAAGCTCAAGATCGCCATCCAGCACGTACTCGACGATCGGACGGTCAAGCGAGTCGATCTCCTGGGCCATATGGGCGATGCGCTGCCCACCGCTCATTTCCACCGCGCCCTGATCGGGCGCGAAAGTGCCCAGCAGCAGGCCGAACAGGCTGGACTTGCCGGCGCCGTTGGCGCCAACGATGCCCGCCTTGTGGCCAGCGTGCAGGGTCAGGTCGGTCTCTTCGAGCAGGCGCTCGGTGCCGCGTTGCAGGGAAACTTGGCGCAGTGCGATCATGCTGGCTCCACGGGCAATACATGAGACCGTCGCTATCGCTGCGACAGCCGAAAGATGGATACCGATTCTACCGAATTGCCAAGCGTTCTGCGGGCTCGGCTCACCCAAAACCCGCTGTGGGACTTCGCCGTGGCGTTTTACGGCCAGCCGGACATCGAAGCCGCTTGTCTCACGCTTCAGGACGAAGCGGGAGTCGATGTCTGCGAACTGCTATGGCACTGCTGGCTCATGTGGCATGGCCTGACCCTGACCACAAGCACTGAGGCGCTCTCGAGCATCGGGACCTGGCAGCGGGAGGTAACTGTGCCGTTACGCCAGCTGCGGCGCCAATTGAAAGCCCAGGCAAACACCAATGATCGGGTGGCGAAGTTGCGCGAAACCCTCAAGCAGGCCGAGCTTCAGGCCGAACGTGAAACCCTGGCACGGCTGGAAAATCTGGCGCTGCAAAGCGACCTCAGGGTGTTGTCGTGCGAGGCTCAAGGTGCCGGAAAACATCTTGCGCAAATGCTGCAACTACAGAAAAAATCTCATCTTTCAACGCTTCAGACGCTGATTGCCCGCCTTGACCCTCCCACAAGCCCACGCTAGCCTGAAAATAGGCATGCAGGCATTCGGCCTGCGTTATGTCTGGCAATTTCCTTGGATCTTGACCAGCCAACCTGCGAGGGGAAGACAAGAATGAAAGCAACCAAGCTGTTGACCACGGCAACCATTGGCGCCCTGGTATTCGGCATGTCAGCCGCCGCACACTCCGACAACTGGCGCTATGCCCACGAGGAGTATGAAGGTGATGTGCAGGATGTCTTTGCCTATGCCTTCAAGGATTACATCGAAGAGAATTCCGACCACACCATCCAAGTATACCGCTTCGGTGAACTGGGTGAGTCCGACGACATCATGGAGCAGACCCAGAACGGCATCCTGCAGTTCGTCAACCAGTCGCCCGGCTTTACCGGTTCATTGATTCCTGAGGCACAGATCTTCTTCATTCCCTATCTGCTGCCCACCGATGAAGAGACCGTTCTCGAGTTCTTCGACGAGAGCAAGGCCATCAATGAGATGTTCCCCGAGCTCTACGCCGAGCAGGGTCTCGAGCTACTCAAGATGTACCCTGAGGGTGAGATGGTCGTGACCGCCGATGAGCCGGTCACCTCGCCGGAAGGCTTCGAGAACAAGAAGATCCGCACCATGACCAACCCGCTGCTGGCGGAGACTTACAATGCCTTCGGCGCAACGCCTACCCCGCTGCCCTGGGGCGAGGTCTATGGTGGCCTGCAGACCGGTATCATCGATGGCCAGGAAAACCCGATCTTCTGGATCGAGTCCGGCGGCCTGTATGAAGTGTCTCCGAACCTGATCTTCACCGGCCACGGCTGGTTCACCACCGCCATGATGGCCAACCAGGACTTCTTCGAAGGCCTGTCCGACGAGGACAAGCAGCTGGTGCGCGATGCGGCCGATGCGGCCTACGACCACACCATCGAGCACATCCAGGGCCTGGCCGAGGAGTCTCTGGAGAAGATCCAGGCAGCGTCGGACGAGGTCACCGTCACGCGCCTCAACGAGGAGCAGATCCAGGCCTTCCGTGAACGCGCCCCGCAAGTCGAGGAAGAGTTCATCGACATGACCGGCGAGCGTGGCCAGGAACTGCTCGACCAGTTCAAGGCCGACCTCGAAGCCGTGACCGGCGAGTGACCCTCCCGACACGATGAGACCAGCAGGGGGGTGGCCCACCCGGGCCACCCCCCTGTGCGTTGTTAGCCAGGTGACTATGCAGCGAATCGCTCACGTCGCCTTCATCCCGTCAGGTTTCACCTACACGGCAGCGTCCACCCAGCGTTGATGTCTGGGGCGAAGTGACCGGATATTGGCGCGTATGCTGATCGTGGGGAACCCGATGTTCTCTCGTCACACGCTGGAGGGAGTGCGGTCATGACTGACGAAGAGTCCGAAAAAAACTACAGCTCGAGCCTGCCGGGTTTTCTTGGGACCATCGATACCTTCATCAGCAAGGTGGAGGCGGTGATCCTGGCACTCGGTGTACTGTTGATGGCGCTCAACACCGTCACCAACGTCATTGCCCGATTCGTTTTCGGCAACAGTATTTTCTTTTCCGGCGAGATAAATCGCATTCTGATCATCATGATCACCTTCGCCGGTATCGGCTATGCCGCCCGGCACGGTCGACACATTCGTATGTCGGCGATCTACGATGCGCTACCGGTGGGTGGACGCAAGGTACTGATGATCTGCATTTCATTCTTCACCTCGCTGGTGATGTTCTTCCTGCTCTACTACTCGATCGTTTACATCCTCGATCTTCAGTCGAAAGGCAGGATCCTGCCAGCGCTGGGCTTCCCGATCTGGATCATCTACGTCTGGGTGCCCATGGGCTTTCTGATCACCGGTATCCAATATCTGCTGACCGCGATCAAGAACCTGACGTCAAAAGATGTCTATCTATCGACCGGGGTCGTCGATGGTTACAAGGATACGGAAACGGAAGTTTGACGCAGGGCGAAACGCTCAGGGGAATGCACCATGACGACAATAATGGTTACCACCATGATCGCCCTGCTGTTGCTGGGCTTTCCGATGATGATCCCGCTGATATCCGCAGCGGTCATCGGCTTCTACATGATGTTCAATGGTCTGGGCAACATGGATACGCTAATCCAGCAGATGATGGCGGGCATCCGCCCGGCGTCGCTGATTGCCGTGCCGATGTTCATCCTGGCCGCCGACATCATGACACGCGGCCAGTCGGCCGAGCGCCTGATCAACATGGTGATGTCCTTCATCGGCCATGTGAAAGGCGGCCTTGCGGTCAGTACCGCGGCATCCTGCACGCTGTTCGGGGCGGTATCCGGTTCCACCCAGGCCACAGTGGTGGCGGTAGGCTCCCCGCTACGCCCCAAGCTGCTCAAGGCGGGGTACTCCGACTCCTTCTCGCTGGCGCTGATCATCAACTCCAGTGATATCGCCTTCCTGATCCCGCCAAGTATTGGCATGATCATCTACGGTGTGATCTCGGGAACGTCCATCGGCGAGCTGTTCATCGCCGGTATCGGGCCAGGCCTTCTGATCCTGTTGATGTTCTCCATCTACTGCGTGATCTATGCCACGGTGCGCAAGGTGCCCACCGAGCAGAAGGCCTCCTGGGGCGAGCGCCTGTCGGCCGTGCGCATGGCACTGTGGCCGCTTGGCTTCCCGGTGATCATCGTTGGCGGCATCTACGGGGGCATTTTCAGCCCCACCGAGGCGGCCGCCGCCTGTGTTCTGTATGCCATTCTGCTGGAGTTCGTGGTATTCCGCTCATTGCAGTTGAACCACATCTACGCCATCGCCAAATCCACCGGCCTGATCACCGCGGTGGTATTCATCCTTGTGGCCGTTGGCAACGGCTTCTCGTGGATCATCTCCTTCGCCCAGATTCCACAAACCATCCTCGAGGCGGTGGGGATCAACGAGGCCGGGCCGGTCGGGGTGCTGATCGCGATCTGTATCGCCTTCTTCGTGGCCTGCATGTTCGTCGACCCGATCGTGGTCATCCTGGTGCTGACGCCGATCTTCGCCCCGGCCGTCGCGGCCACCGGGCTGGACCCCGTGCTGGTCGGCATCCTGATCACGCTGCAGGTGGCGATAGGGTCGGCGACCCCCCCCTTCGGGTGCGACATCTTCACCGCCATCGCCATCTTCAAGCGTCCTTACTGGGATGTGATCAAGGGCACACCCCCTTTCGTGCTGATGCTGGTGAGCGCCGCCGCGTTGATCATCATGTTCCCGCAGATTGCGCTGTTCCTGCGCGACCTGGCGTTCCGCTGATCCACTGAATCACGAGGAGATTGACGATGTTCAATCGAATACTGGTACCGGTGGATGGGTCCAAAGGTGCCCTCAAGGCGCTGGAAAAGAGTGCTGCCCTGCAGTTGCTGACCGGTGCGGAGCTCTATGTGCTGTGTGTGTTCAAGCACCACAGCCTGCTCGAGGCGTCACTGTCCATGGTGCGCCCGGACCGGCTCGAGATCCCCGATGACGCCCTCAAGGCCTATGCCACCGAGATCGCGGTCCAGGCCAAGTCCCATGCCATGGAACTTGGCGTGCCGGCCGAGAAGCTGCGTGCCTTCGTCAAGGGAGGACGGCCCTCGCGCACCATCGTGCGCTTTGCCCGCAAGCGGGAATGCGATCTCATCATGATCGGCGCCCAGGGCACCAATGGCGACAAGAGCCTGCTGCTTGGCAGCGTGGCCCAGCGGGTTGCCGGTTCCGCGCACTGCCCCGTGATGGTGGTGTGATCCGGGGCATGCTTCAGCCATTGGTGCTGGAGGGAAGAACAGCCACTGCTGGTTGACGACTACAGCTTGACGACATCACCACTCCTGCCGGGCCGGTTCGGCATTCGTTGAAGCGAATGCGGAACTGGCCCGGCCCTGTTAGAGTCCCATGAATTCCCAACCACCGATGGCGAGTCGCGCCGAACCACAAGGCTCACCCATGTCACGAGACGTATTCATGAAACGACTGCTCACCACCGCTTCCCTTACCGCCCTGCTTGCCAGTGCACCCCTGGTGATGGCCCAGGCACCCGAGTCCGACGAGGAACGCCTTGGCTACAGCCTCGGGGTGACCTTGGGCCAGAGCATCCAGCAGGATGTCGACGAGCTCGACGTGGATGCCTTCACCCAAGCGATTCGGGATGTCTTCGACGGTGGCGAGCTGGCCATGAGCGATGAGGAGATGGCCGAGGCGCTGATGAGCTTCCAGCAGGAAGCGATGGCCGCCCGTGAAGCTGAAGCGCAGGAACAGGCAGAAACCAACCGCGCCGAGGCGGAAGCCTACCTGGCCAGCCATGCCGAGCAGGAAGGTGTCGAGATTACCGACTCTGGCCTGCAGTATCGCGTGCTGGAATCCGGTGATGGCGCGACCCCCGGTGCCGAGGACAGCGTCGAGGTACATTACGAAGGCACCATGACCGACGGCAGCGTGTTCGACAGCTCCTACGAGCGCGGCGAATCCGTCACGTTCCAGGTCGACCAGGTCATCGAAGGTTGGCAGGAAGCCCTGCAGATGATGAGCGTCGGTGACACCTGGGAGATCGTGATTCCCGCCGAGCTCGCCTATGGCGAACAAGGGCAAGGCCCCATCGGCCCCCATGAAACATTGATCTTCAAGGTCGAGCTGCTCGACGTTGCCAACGACTGACGAGCCTTCATGACACCTTCCAACACGCTTGCCGCCAGCCTTGCCCTTGCAGGGCTGGCGGCCTTGCCTGCGTCGGCTCAGACCCCGCCGGACCTCCCTCGCCTGGCCATCGACCCCTCCGATATCAGTGTCATAGGGGTCTCCTCGGGTGGTTATATGGCGACCCAGCTTGCGGTTGCCTGGCCAGAGCGTTTCCAGGGGCTTGGCGTGTTGGCGGCAGGGCCCTGGTCATGTGCGCGAGGGGCTCTACGCCTGGCACTTGGCCAGTGCATGACAGACCGCCTTGGCGAACCCGATCTCGACGAGCTGGCCACGCGACACGCAGGCTACCTGAGGCGTGACCTGGTGGGGCAGCCGGAAGACCTGGCAAGGCTACGGTTGTTCATCTGGCATGGCGGTGAAGATGAGGTCATGGCCCCGGGATTGAGCGAGGCCCTGGCAGAGCAGTTCCGGGGCTGGCTTGCTGATCCGGACGATCAGCTCCTGCTGCTGAAGAGCGAGGAGGTCGGCCACGGCTGGCCTATCGGCCTGCGTGCCAAGCCTGTTCCAGCCACTGAACTTGCCGATTGTCACGTGGGTGAAGGTAGCCACCTGCTGGCCTGCGACCTGGATATCGCCGGCCAGGCATTGGAGTTTGTGCATGGTGAACTCGAACCACCGGCCGACGAGGCGAGTGGCCGCTTGATCAGCTTCGACCAGGGCGAGGTTGCCGATGCCAAGGGGCTAGCCGATAGCGGCTACCTGTACATACCGGAAGTATGTGATGAAGGCGGCTGCGGCCTGACCATGGCGCTGCACGGCTGTGGCATGGGCGCGGAGCAGATCGACGACACCTTCGTGCGCTATAACGGGCTCAACGAGTGGGCGGACACCAACCGCCGCGTAGTGATCTATCCACAGGTGGAGACCAGCATGGCCAATCCCCAGGGTTGCTTCGACTGGTGGGGATACGCGGAGAGCACCTGGCAGCTCGACCCCCTGCATGACAGCCGCCAAGGCACTCAGGTCAGCGCCTTGATGGCGATGCTTGAGCGCCTCGAGGAGTCGCCAGGCGACTGAGGCCTCTCCCCCAGCGCTTTAGCTGCCAAGCTCAGTCTGAAGCGCCGACAGCAAGGCGTGGGGAGTGGGCGAGTAGAGCACCCGCTTTTGCACCACGCCATCTCGGTCGACAAGATAGAGCGATGAGCTGTGATCGACCGTGTAATCCATCGCCGAATCCGGTGTCTGTACCTTGCGCCATACCACGCCGTAGCGTTCGGCAAGTTCCTCGAGCTGCTGCTGGCTGCCGGTGGCGCCGATGAACCGGTCGCCGAAGTAGGCGATGTATTCGTCCAACCGCTCGAGCGTATCACGCTCGGGGTCGACCGATATCAGCAGCGGCACCACACGATCCCGCTGATCCTCGTTCAGTTCCGCCATGGCCTGGCGTACCACCGACATGCTCATCGGGCAGACATCCGGGCAGTAGGTGTACCCGAAGAACAGCACCGCGAGTTGATCGTCATCGAGCTGGCTAAGCGAGAAGTCACCGTCGGTGGAAGGCAGTTCGACTGGTCCTCCCTGGATCTCGCTGCCGCTCGCCGCCACCACTTGCTGCTGGTACCAGAAGTAGCCTCCCGCACCCACCATCAACACGATGGCCGCAAGCCCAAACCAGATTGCCTGTCGCTTCATGGTGCCTGTCTCTCCACATCGAAATCGAATTGGCCGCCCACTCTACCGTTGGCAGTGGTCGCCACCACCCTGGCCTGCCAGGGCATCACGGATTCGGTACACAGCGACACCTGGCCATGGCCACGAAACACACCGTCAGCATCGCGGGCAAGAGGGAAACGGTGCAGCCCCATGTCCATGTCGCGGCCGACGAACTCGACCATCACCGACTCGGCCTCCACAGACGCCAGGCTGACGCTGAGCGGCACTCTTTCGAGTGCATGTATCGCACCGTCCGAGCCCATCTCGAAGGTGACAAGCCGCTCTTCCGCCGTCGCCGTGCAGGGACCCACGTGCAGATCACAAGGCGTCTCGACAGCGAGCCAGCTCATATCTCCCCCGCCGCGCAGACTGTAACTGGTCAGGTACCAGAGTGCCACGACCGCGGCGGCCAGCGTCAACAACATCAGCACCCTCAACAACGGGGGGTGGATAACAGGAGACGAGGAGGAGTCGGATGGAGGCATGATGACCAAAGAGGCACTTCACTAGGGGCCGAATGTCGGTAAGCTTACCAGCATTTGCCCATGGCCGACTGTGCAAGGATGTCGCAGGCCATTCACCGTTCGCCATTCACTGTTAACACACCAGGAGCTAGCAACATGGAAGGGGTGGCTAATGCATTGGGACCGCTGTTTATGTTGATCCTGCTGGGAGCGGCACTGGGGGTCACTCGCCAGCCGGGCGGCGACTTCTGGCCACGCCTGGAACGACTGATCTACTTCCTGCTGTTCCCCGCCATGCTGATCGCTACCCTGGCAAGCGCCGATGTCAGCCAGGTGCCGCTGGTTCGCGTCGCTATCGTGCTGCTTGGAGCAATGATGCTGTTGGCGATCGCGCTCTGGGCGTTGCGTGGCTGGTTTCACCTGGAACCGGCGGCCTTCACCTCGGCCTTCCAGGGCTCGTTGCGCTTCAATACCTATGTCGGCGTGGCGGCTGCCGCAGCGCTGCACGGTGGCCCAGGTGCCACGGTGGCAGCCGTGGCGGTGGCGCTGATGGTGCCGTTGGTCAACGTGCTGTGCGTGATCAGTTTCATCGCCGCCGGCACGTTGGGCGCCTCGAGCCTGACCGCAAGCCTGGTAGCGCTGGCGCGCAATCCGCTGATTCTGGCCTGTCTGATCGGCATCGGCCTGAATCTCAGCGGCATCGGGCTGCCCGGCTGGAGCCAGGCCAGTATGGAGCTACTGGGGCGTGCCGCCTTGCCGCTGGGCCTGGTCGCGGTGGGGGTAGCGTTGCGCCCCACCGCGTTGCTGCGGCTGGACCGTGGCGTGTGGTTGACCAACCTGGTCAAGCTGGTGCTGATGCCGGCGCTGGTACTCGGGCTTGCCCTGTTGTTGCAGCTCGACCCCATCAGCCGCGATGTGGCGCTGCTGTTCGCCGCCCTGCCCACTGCTACCTCCGCCTATATCCTGGCCCGGCAGATGGGTGGGGATGCCGAGTTGATGGCCGCATTGATCACCGGCCAGACGCTGTTGGCGATGCTGACCCTGCCCCTATGGCTAAAGTTAGCCGGTTAACGACATCTGCTTAACGATACTGGGTTCACGATGTTCGGTTCACGATGCCGGGTTCACAACAGACTGCCAATAAAAAAGCGTCTCATTTGTGTTGACAGGTTAAATGAGAATGATTACCTTTAATCCAGTGGCGTTGATGAGGCGCCACTGCCAGGGCAGGGCCCGCCAGTCTCCTGCCGTGGTTTCTCCCTCTCATTAGCTAGTCACGGTCTTGCCCGCCCCCTCCGAGGGGCGGTTTTTTTGTGCGACGACTTTTCATGCGATTGCCTGCCATCCTGCTGGCTTGGCAGGACGCCACTCACACAGCCAAGGCTTCCGCCCGGCCAGGCGAAAACCTGGAGTGCATGGACGGAGACTCAGTCTTCGCGGCGGTAGATCAGGTCCCAGACGCCGTGGCCAAGCTTTTCGCCGCGCGCCTCGAACTTGGTCAGCGGGCGAAACTCGGGGCGCGGCACATAGGGGGCCGTGTCCGGCGTGGCGGTGTTGGCGTAACCCGGGGCGCCATCCATCACTTCCGCCATCCACTCGGCGTAGGCCTGCCAGTCGGTGGCCAGGTGGAAGGTACCGCCGGGCTTGAGCCGGGTGCGGATCAACTCGACGAAGGCCGGCTGAACGATACGCCGCTTGTGGTGCTTCTTCTTCGGCCAGGGGTCGGGAAAGAACAGCTGCAGGGTGTCGATGCTGCCCTCGGGCAGGCCCTGCTCCAGCACCGCCAAGGCGTCCTCGCGATACACCCGCACGTTGGCAAGCCCGCGCTTGTCGGCTTCGTCCAGCAGCTTGCCGACGCCCGGCGCATGCACCTCGATCCCGATGAAATCGGTCTCGGGGTGACGCTCGGCCTGCTCGACCAGTGAGGCGCCCATGCCGAAACCGATCTCCACCACGCGTGGTGCCCGGCGCCCGAACAGTGCGTCGAGGTCCTGGCGACGCTCGGCAAGGGTCAGCCCCAGGCGTGGCCATACCTCCTCGAGCCCACGGGTCTGGGCCTGGGTCATGCGCCCGGCACGCAGCACGTAGCTCTTGATGCCGCGGCGATGCAAGGGGGCATCCGGACCTTCGGGGCCTGTGGTCGGGGCAATGTCGTCGCGTGGCTGGTCATTCATGGGGCGATACGGGCTCTCTTTGGGCGGTACAGGGCCATTCGGCTAGACAGGACATTCAGACGTCGAACGAGACATTCAACCGTTGATACGTCCGGCGAACGGCGAGGAAGGGTCGGCAGTCTGGCGACGCGGCATGCGGCCGGCCAGGAACGCTTCGCGCCCTGCCTCGACGGCCTTCTTCATGGCGCTTGCCATCAATACGGGCTGGCGGGCGTTGGCGATGGCGGAGTTCATCAATACGCCGTCGCAACCAAGCTCCATGGCCATGGCAGCGTCGGAGGCAGTGCCGATCCCGGCATCCACCAGCACCGGCACATTGGCGTGCTCGATGATCAGCCGGATGTTGTGCGGGTTCTGGATACCGTGGCCGGAGCCGATCAACGAGCCCAAGGGCATGATCGCGCAGCAGCCCAGACGCTCCAGCTCACGGGCAACGATCGGGTCGTCGCTGGTGTAGACCATCACGTCGAAGCCGTCGTTGATCAACTCCTCGGCAGCGGCCAGGGTCTCCACCACGTTCGGGTAAAGCGTGCTGTCGTCGCCCAGCACCTCGAGCTTCACCAGCCGGTGACCGTCGAGCAGTTCGCGCGCCAGCTTGCAGGTGCGCACCGCATCGCGGGCGGTGTAACAACCGGCGGTATTGGGCAACAGGGTGAACCGCTCCGGCGGCACCACGTCGAGCAGGTTGGGCTCGCCGGCCTGCTGACCAAGGTTGGTGCGGCGCACGGCGAAGGTCACCACGTTGGCGCCGCTGGCCGCGATGGCCTCGCCGGTTTCGTCGAAATCGCGGTACTTGCCGGTGCCAACCAGCAGGCGGGACGAGAACTCGCGCCCGGCGATGCGCAGGGGCTGGTCCTGGATGAAATCTGTCATGGCGTGAGCCTCTTCTGATTGACGTCTAACCGCCCCCGATGGCGTGCACGACTTCGACCCTGTCGCCCTCGCCGAGGGGAGTCGCGGCATGCTCGCTTCTGGGA
Source organism: Halomonas urumqiensis (assembly GCF_003028575.1). Lineage (GTDB taxonomy): Bacteria > Pseudomonadota > Gammaproteobacteria > Pseudomonadales > Halomonadaceae > Halomonas > Halomonas urumqiensis. The sequence continues at coordinate 106,624 of NZ_PYUD01000002.1, forward strand.
ACGATCTCTTCATTGACCTCCACGGCGATACGCCGACCGGTCAGCCCCAGGGACTCGACCAGTTGGGCGATCGTGAGGTCGGGCGCCAGGGTGTGGGCCTCGCCATTCAGCGTGATATGCATGGCGTCCTCTCTACGCTCGGATCGTGACGGTGATCAGTGGATGATTCGGGCCGACAATTGTAGCCGAGTCGAGCTTGCCAGGGTACGGTGTGCAGCGATTCAAACACCGGGAGACGTGACATGCAGGATCGAGGCTGGTGGTTGACGGCGGCGATGTCCGGCGCGCTGGTGGTCATCGCCGGTGCCTTTGGCGCCCATGCGCTTGAAGGCCAACTGGCCCCACGGCTTGCTGCGGCCTTCGAGACCGGGGTGCGCTACCAGGCATGGCATACCCTGGCCCTGCTGGCGGTACTCGCCTGGCGGGCCAGCACCCCACTGCCCTGGCAACGGCTGGCCATGGGGCTATGGGTGACCGGTACCCTGCTGTTCACAGGTTCGCTGATTGCCCTGGCGTTGAGCGGCATCGGCGCACTGGGAATGATCACCCCCCTCGGTGGTGTGCTGATGATCGCCGGTTGGCTGGCACTGGCGGTCTGTGTGCTGTGCGCGCAACGCTCTCGCTAAGCCAGCGATTCCATTCTGAAGAGACTCGATCCCGTTCTGGCAGCATTCAATCCCAGTCCGGCAATACTCAATCTCGGTCCGGTAATACTTAATCTCGATCCGGTAATACATAGGTGGCGGTGACCAACGCAACCGGCCGGTCATCGCCAGACGAGAACAACTGGACCTCGCCCACCGCCAGCCGGCTGCCCAGCTTCAGAATGCGCGCGTTGGCGATTACATCGCGGTCGCCTCTCGGCCGACGCAGAAAGCGGCAGTGAAGATCGCTCGTCACCGCCATCGGCTCGGGGCCGATCTGCGCCAGAATCGCCACATACAAGCAGACATCGGCAAGCCCCATCAATGTCGGGCCGGAGACACTGGCGCCAGGGCGCAGGTGCTCGTCGTCGATGGCCAGGCTCATGGTCGCCCGCATCTCGTCGACGCCTTCGATGGTGCCGGTGCGCTGGGGAAAGACCTCATCGAGAAAATCCTCGATGGCGGCGGCGGTCATCACGGTCATGGGCGCGCTCCCTGTCGCAAGTCTAGGTCTCGAGCTGGTCAGTTGACGCCAACATAACGCAAAGCGCCCCGGGCAGATAGCCGGGGCGCAGCGTTGCGTCGTGGGCGGCGAGGTTTAACTCGCCTTGTGCACTGCACGCCAATGGTGCAGCAGCGGCTCAGTGTAACCGGCGGGCTGCACGCGGCCCTTGAACACCAGGTCGCAGGCGGCCTTGAAGGCCGTCGAGGCCTCGAAGTCGGCACTCATCGCGGTGTACTCGGGGTCACCGGCATTCTGCCCGTCGACCACCTCGGCCATGCGCTCGAGCGTCTTCTGCACACGCTCGGCATCCACGACACCATGGTGCAGCCAGTTGGCGATGTGCTGGCTGGAAATCCTCAGGGTAGCGCGGTCTTCCATCAGGCCCACGTTGTGGATATCCGGCACCTTGGAACACCCCACGCCGTGTTCGACCCAGCGCACCACGTAACCGAGGATGCCCTGGCAGTTGTTATCGAGCTCCTGCTGGATCTCCTCATCGGACCAGTTGGCCTCGGCGGCCACAGGCACGCTCAGCAGGTCATCCAGCAGCTTCTCGCGCTGCGCCTGCTCACCCTGGGCCTCCAGCTCCCGTTGGATGGCATCGACATCCACCTGGTGGTAGTGCAACGCATGCAACGCAGCCGCCGTGGGTGACGGCACCCAGGCGGTGTTGGCGCCGGCCTTGGGGTGGCCGATCTTCTGCTCGAGCATCGCCGCCATCAGGTCCGGCATCGCCCACATGCCCTTGCCGATCTGGGCGCGACCGCGCAGGCCACAGGCCAGGCCGACCTGAACGTTGCTGCGCTCGTAGGCGGTGATCCAGGCGGCGTTCTTCATGTCGCCCTTGCGAATCATCGGGCCTGCTTCCATGGCGGTGTGCATCTCATCGCCGGTGCGGTCGAGGAAGCCGGTGTTGATGAACACCACACGCGAGGTCGCCTCGTTGATGCACGCCTTGAGGTTGATCGAGGTACGACGCTCCTCGTCCATGATGCCCATCTTGAGGGTATCGCGAGTCATGCCGAGAACATCCTCGACGCGCCCGAACAGCTCGTTGGCGAACGCCACTTCCCTGGGGCCATGCATCTTGGGCTTGACGATGTACATGGAGCCGCTGCGCGAATTGCGCGGCTCACCCTTGCCCTTGTTGAGGTCGTGCAAGGCGATCAGGCCAGTGACGATGCCATCGAGAATACCTTCCGGCAGTTCGTTGCCATCGGCATCGAGCACCGCCGGGGTGGTCATCAGGTGACCGACGTTACGCACGAACATCAGCGAACGGCCCGGCAGGGTGACGGTCTCGCCATCGCTGTTGGTCCAGGTGCGGTCGGCATTCAGGCGGCGCGTGATGGTCTTGTCGCCCTTAGCCACCTGCTCTTCCAGGTCGCCTTTCATCAAGCCAAGCCAGTTGCGGTAGACACCGATCTTGTCCTCGGCATCCACCGCGGCCACCGAATCTTCGCAATCCATGATTGTGGTCACCGCCGCCTCGACCACCACGTCCTTGACGCCGGCCGGGTCGGTCTTGCCGATCGGGTGGCTCGGATCGAGCTGAATGTCCAGATGCAGGCCATGATTGACCAGCAGGATGGAATCGGGCTTGGCGGCGTCGCCATTGAAGCCGACCAGCTTGCCCGGGTCCTTGAGGCCAGTCTCTCGGCCACCTTCGAGAGTCACCACCAGATGGCCATCACGCAGCGCGTATTTCACTGCATCGCGGTGCGAGCCGGTGGCCAGCGGCGCGGCACGGTCGAGCACGCCCCGCGCATAGGCGATGACCTTCTGGCCACGCTTGGGGTTGAAGCTGGACCCTTTCTCGGCACCGCCTTCCTCCGAGATCGCGTCGGTGCCATAGAGGGCATCGTACAGGCTGCCCCAACGGGCATTGGCGGCGTTCAGCGCATACCGCGCGTTGCTGACCGGCACCACCAGCTGCGGGCCGGCTTGTGCGGCGATCTCACGATCGACATTGGCGGTGGTTACCTCGACCTTGGCTGGCGCCTCGACCAGGTAGCCGATCTCCTTCAGAAACGCTCGGTAGCCCGCCATGTCACCCACCGGGCCTGGGTTTTCGCGGTGCCAGGCATCGAGCTTTTCCTGCAGGCGATCACGCTCGGCGAGTAGTTCGCGGTTTTTCGGGGTCAAATCATGAAACAGTGCATCGACGCCAGTCCAGAAGGCTTCGGCATCGACGCCGGTTCCCGGAAGTGCCTGCTCATTGATGAAACGGTCGAGTTCAGCGGCCACCTGGAGGCGGTGGCGAGTGACACGTTGGGTCATGGTGTACTCCTCGTGCTTGGCAACCGGCTGCCTCGCGTGCCGGGCCGCCGGAAACTGGTTGGGGGATGACTGCGTAGGGACAATTTTGTGGAAATTAGTTCCACATGTAAACCCGCAAAGGGCATCAAGGGGCGTGAGCTAGACCAAAAGATAACACCGAATCCGGGTCTCACTGGTCTGACCGGATGGACAGGTGCGAAATGACTCCTCTGGCGCGCCAGTCGGTGGCCGGACCACTCACATGAAGCTAGCATGATCAGGCCGAGCGGAGGATTCGATGAGTGATTTCACCCCACTGCAGGCCCTCGGCCCCATGCGCCTGGTCAATCCGGGTGGTGCCGCCAGCGGTGCCGAGGACCTGGAGCGCTACCTTGACAACTATCTGACGCATTACGGCCTCTCACCGCTGGTCGCCGATCATGTTGGGCTGCACGCGGGCTATGTACAAGCCGGTGACTTCCAGCTGTGGACCCAGGTCTGGAGCCCCGCCGAGCCGGTGGGAACCGCCTTCGTGGTACATGGCTACTTCGACCACCTGGGGCTCTACCGCCATCTGCTCGAACGCTTGCTGGACCGCAACTGGCGGGTCGTGTTGTGGGATCTACCCGGTCACGGCCTCTCCAGCGGCGCCCGTGCCTCAATCAATGACTTCGACGACTATGGCAATTGCCTGCTCGACCTGCAGCGCCACCTCGAAGAGGAAGGCTTGGCCCAGCGGCCCTGGCTGGGAGTCGGCCAGAGTACCGGTGCAGCGATACTCGCCACCGACGCGCTGACCCATGGCGACAATGGTCGCTGGGCGGGCCTTGCCTTGCTGGCCCCGCTGGTGCGCCCCTGGGGCTGGAACCAGTCGAGCTGGCTGCATCTTCTGGTGGGCCCCTTCGTGCGTTCGATACCCCGCAAGTTTCGGGACAACTCCACCGACAGTGCATTCGCCGATTTCCTGCGCGAAGGGGACCCGTTGCAGGCCGACCGAGTGGCGATCGACTGGGTCAGTGCCATGCGCCGCTGGATGCCGAAACTGCTCGCCATGCCACCCAATCCCGTACCGACCCTGATCTTGCAAGGGGAGCAGGATCTCACGGTCGACTGGGAATGGAACCTTGGCGTACTCGAGCACAAGTTCCCGAATGCGGAGATCCACAGACACCCCGAAGCACGCCATCACCTGGTCAACGAGGCGGAGCCGATCCGCCGCATGCTGTTCGAGGTACTCGACCGCTTCATCGATTCCCTGGACCCCCAGGCCGACCCACCCCACCAGGATGATGCCACCCCCGAGGAGCGCCAATGAAACGGATCTTTCGTACCGCCAATGTCCTGCTCGTCCTGCTGCTGGCTGGCTGTGCGGGCAGCCCGGAACGCCCCGAGACCCAGCGCCAGGCGCTGTTTGGCCTGGGTGAGCAAGCTGCGCTGCGCGTCATGGAATCGACAACCCTGCCGCAACCACCCACTGATCAGGTGCTGTTGCTGGCTGCCCCCCTGGTGGATGGTGGACTGCGAGTCCACCAGGCGCGCTTCCACGAGAGCCTGACCCGCGCGCTGCTAGGCGTCTCCGATGGCCCCCAGGTACTCGATTGGAATGACGCACTCAGCGAGGATGCCAGTGATAACCAATGGCGGCTGGAGAGCGAGCTGAGCGCCGACGGTCCGGAGCTCGCACTTTCCGACCGCGTGCTGCTGCCCTACCGGTTGCGACTGGCACTGCGACGCGCCGGCAACGACGAGGTGCTCTGGGAAGAGACCCTCAGCGGCGCCTTCGATGCCACCGCGTTGTGATGCCACGCAGCTCGACTGCCGATCGCTCGCCCCCGACTCACCCGCGCAGCAGCCGATCCAGCTGGCGATAGCCGATCGCCTCGATCAACTGGTCGCGAGCGGGGTGAGCCAACCCGGCCAGGTCGGCAAGGGTCAGGGCAACCTTGAGCACCCGGTGATAGGCACGCGCCGAGAGCTTCAGGCGCTCCAGTACCCCGGCAAGCCAGGCCCGGTCATCCGCCGAAAGTGCGCAGGCCGCCTCCAGCTCACGCCCGGCCAGGTGAGCGTTCAACGCACCCCGCCGCCACTGGCGCTCGCGAGCCGCCATCACTCTTTCACGCACGCTTGCCGACGCCTCGCCTGGCTCACCGGCGGTGAGCTGCTCCGGCGACAGCGCAGGCACTTCCACCTGCAGGTCGATACGATCGAGCAGCGGCCCCGATAGCCGTGCCTGGTAGCGCTGGATCTGGGCGGCGGTGCACTGACAACGCGTGCGAGGATCGCCAAGATGCCCGCACGGGCAGGGATTCATCGCCGCCACCAGCTGAAATCGAGCGGGAAAGCGACGCTCATGGCTGGCGCGGGCAATATGAATCTGCCCGGACTCCATGGGTTCGCGCATCACCTCCAGCACATGCCGGGAGTATTCCGGCAGCTCATCGAGAAACAGCACGCCGTGGTGGGCAAGCGAAATCTCGCCGGGTCGCGGCTTCGAACCACCGCCTACAAGCGCCACGGCGCTGGCGGTGTGGTGGGGCGAACGAAACGGCCGGCGCCCCCACTGCGCCTGCAGCGGCAGCCCGCTCACCGAGCGCACCGCCGCCACCTCCAGCGCTTCTTCCTCGGTCAGCGGCGGCAGAATCCCCGGCAAGCGGCTCGCCAGCATGGTCTTGCCGGTCCCCGGCGGACCGGCGAACAACAGGTTATGGCCGCCGGCAGCCGCCACTTCCAGGGCACGCCTGGCCTGATACTGGCCACGCACCTCGGCAAGGTCCGGCATGGGTTCATCGGCGTGGGGTGGGCGCACCAGGCAGTGGGCCGCAATTGGCTGCTGGCCAAGCAGATGCGCCACCACCTCGAGCAGATGATCGGCGGGCAGCACTTCAAGCTCCCCCGCCAGTGCCGCCTCATCGGCATTGGCCAGCGGCACGATCAACCGCCGGCGTGCGCGGCGCGTGGCCATGGCCAGCGGCAGCACCCCGCTGATCGGCCGCAAGCGGCCATCCAGCGCCAGCTCACCCACGCTTTCGACTCCCTCGAGCGCCTCGGGGGGAAGCTGGCCCGATGCCACCAGCAGGCCCAGCGCGATGGGCAAATCGAAACGCCCGCCTTCCTTGGGCAGGTCGGCGGGCGCCAGATTGAGGGTGATTCGCCGCAGCGGGTAATCGAAGCCGGCGTTGACCAGTGCACTTCGCACCCGTTCGCGACTCTCCTTCACCGCCGCCTCGGGCAACCCCACCAAGGTCATGCCGGGCAGGCCATTGGCCAGGTGAACCTCGACCTGAACCTCAGGGGCTTCCAGGCCAAGCCCGGCCCGGGTATGCACGATCGCCAGCGTCATCCGCGTTCCCTCGCGATGGATCTCCTGGGTTCAGGCTAGTCCAGTCAACGAGGGGAGCCCCGGCAGAAGTGTGCCCAAGCGGGAGTGGCGGCCGGTGGCAACCGCTTTCATGCCTGGTGGGGCCTTTCTAACCTGGCGGGGCCTTTCTAACCTGGCGGGGCCTTTCACGCCAGGCAGGACTCAGCGGTCGGTCTCGTCACCGCTGGCATCCGCTTCGGGCGAAGTGCTCTCGGGAGGCGTGACCTCTTTCGGGGCAACCTTAGCGGGTGGGGAAGCCTCGGCCGCGACGCCTCCCGAGGTCGGTTGATTGGCCAGCATGGCCTCGAGTGACGCCACCTGGGTTTCCAGGGCTTCGACTCGCGAACGGGTGCGCTGCAGCACATCCATCAGGATGTCGAAGTCCTCGCGGGACACCAGTTCCAGGCGGTCGAAGGCGCCGCGCACCACCTGCTGGATGCCCTTCTGGACCTCCTCGGGTGCCTGTGAAGCGCCCTGCAGTCGTTCGCCGATCTGCTGGGCCAGGCGGCTGATGCGGTCATGGCTCACCATGGGTGTTCTCCTGCCAATATTGAGTGGGTTGGGTACAGGATACGCAACCAGTGCCGACGACGCATGCCCCGGTAGCCCTAATCGGATGTTTGTCCCACGCCCAATTGACGCTTGCCCCGCAATAGCGCACCGACCACCCACCCATGCACTAATTCAATGCACGCCAACGCGCCTTCTCGGTGCAACCACGCCAGGCGACGGTAATCTTCCACGCCAATTCACTGAAATTTCACATATTTGTGCACGACTGGCACGGCGTGAGCATGAGTTCCGGCATGCCGAGATCGGCAGACGATTCCGTCGTCATTCAATCCAACCGTGGAGACATGGGATGAAACTCATCACCGCCATCATCAAGCCATTCAAGCTCGACGACGTCCGCGAGGCACTGGCCGACAACGGTGTCCAGGGCATCACCGTCACCGAGGTAAAGGGCTTTGGCCGCCAGAAGGGCCACACCGAGCTCTACCGTGGCGCCGAATATGTCGTCGACTTCCTGCCCAAGGTCAAGGTTGAAGTCGCGGTGGACGATTCGCGTCTCGAGACCGTTCTGGATGCCATCTGCAGTGCCGCCAACAGCGGCAAGATCGGCGACGGCAAGGTCTTCGTCACGTCGCTTGAAGACGTGGTCCGCATTCGTACCGGTGAGCGCGGCGCCGACGCCGTTTGATCGCTTCCCCCTGACACTGGTCCTGGAGAGACACCCATGAGTGAACTGACTGAGCTGAGCTACGCGCTCGACACTTTCTACTTCCTGATTTGCGGCATCCTGGTGATGTGGATGGCCGCCGGCTTCTCGATGCTCGAAGCGGGCCTGGTGCGCTCCAAGAACACCGCCGAAATCCTTACCAAGAACATCGCCCTGTTCGCCATCGCCTGTACCATGTACCTGCTGCTGGGCTACTACCTCATGTATTCCAGCCCCGAGGGCGGCTTTTTGCCCAATCTCGGCTTCCTGATCGGTAGCGAGAACACCGCCGATGCCGTGCTGGCCGGTGGCGACGATGCTCCCTACTACTCCATGCGTTCCGACTTCTTCTTCCAGGTCGTGTTCGTGGCGACGGCCATGTCGATCGTCTCCGGTGCCGTGGCCGAACGCATGAAGCTGTGGGCCTTCCTGGCCTTCGCCGTGGTGATGACCGGTGTCATCTATCCGGTGTCCGGCTACTGGACCTGGGGTGGTGGCTGGCTCTCCGCCGCCGGCTTCTCCGACTTCGCCGGTTCCGGCATCGTGCACATGGCCGGTGCGGCCGCTGCCCTGGCGGGTGTGCTGGTACTCGGGCCGCGCAAGGGCAAGTACGGCAAGGACGGTGCCATCTACGCCATCCCCGGCGCCAACATGCCGCTGGCTACCCTGGGTACCTTCATCCTGTGGATGGGCTGGTTCGGCTTCAACGGCGGTTCAGAGCTGAAGGTAGCCGGCGTGGATTCGGCCAATAACGTCGCACAGGTCATGGTCAATACCAATGCCGCAGCAGCCGGCGGCGTGATCGTGGCGCTGATACTGGCCAAGCTGTGGTTCCGCAAGGCGGACCTGACCATGGCCCTGAACGGCGCACTGGCAGGCCTGGTGGCGATCACCGCCGAACCGCTGGCGCCCTCGGCGCTGGGTGCGACCCTGATCGGTGCCGTGGGTGGTGCCATCGTGGTGGCCGCCATCGTCACCCTGGACAAGCTGAAGATCGATGATCCGGTCGGCGCCATCTCGGTGCACGGTGTGGTCGGTATCTGGGGCGTGCTGGTCGTGCCTGTGACCAACGCCGATGCCACCTTCGGTGCGCAGATCCTTGGCATCGTCGGTATCTTCGCCTGGGTGTTCATCGCCAGCCTGATCGTGTGGCTGATCCTCAAGGCGGTGATGGGTATCCGTGTCAGCGAAGAAGAAGAATACGAAGGTGTCGACCTGGCCGAATGTGGCCTGGAAGCCTACCCCGAGTTCAGCGTCGCCAAGAAGTAAGCGTCGCAAACCGAGTGAGCTGGCGTGCTCCTCCTGGCCTCCTTCGGGGGGCCTTTTTTTATTCCCCCCGCGGGGGTGTATGCTAGAGGTTGATCAGGCATATGCGGGTGGCTGTGGCCATCACACCGAACAGACGAGGAGTCCGACCATGAAACTGGTGACCGCCATCATCAAACCCTTCAAGCTCGACGACGTGCGCGAGTCGCTATCCGAAATCGGCGTGCAGGGCATCACCGTGACCGAAGTGAAGGGCTTTGGCCGCCAGAAGGGCCACACCGAGCTCTACCGTGGTGCCGAGTACGTGGTCGACTTCCTGCCCAAGGTGAAACTCGAGGTCGCGGTGGATGAGGACATGGCCGAAAAGGTCATCGATGCGATCACAAGTGTCGCCAACACCGGCAAGATCGGCGATGGCAAGATCTTCGTCACCCCGCTCGAGCAGGTCATCCGCATCCGTACCGGCGAGACCGGCAAGGACGCGGTCTGACTAAAGCTGGAAGCTGGAAGCTGGAAGCTGGAAGCTGGAAGCTGGAAGCTGGAAGGCAGCTTCAATAGCACCGCCTCCGTGGGAAGACCACGGAGGCGGTTTTTCTTCCAGCTTCCAGCTTAAGCCCGCGAAGCGGGTGTTCTTCCAGCTTCGGGCGCAGCCCGGTCACTTTTCGACGAAGGCGCGTTCGATCACGTAGTCACCGGGCTCGCCCATGCGCGGCGAGATCTTGAAGCCGAGGTCATCGAGCATCGCGCTGGTCTCGTCGAGCATCGCCGGGCTTCCGCAGATCATCGCGCGGTCCTGCTTGGGGTCCATCGGCGCAAGGCCGGTGTCCTCGAACAGCTTGCCGGTGCGGATATGGTCGGTCAGACGCCCCATGGTGTGAAAGTCCTCACGGGTCACCGTGGGGTAGTAGACCAGCTTCTCGGCGATCTCCTCGCCCAGGTATTCATGGGCCGGCAGTTCCTTCTGGATGAAATCGGCATAGGCCAGTTCGCTGACCGAGCGCACCCCATGGATCAACACGATCTTCTCGAATCGCTCGTAGACCTCGGGGTCCTGGATCAGGCTCATGAACGGCGCCAGGCCCGTGCCGGTAGAGAGGAGGTAGAGGTTGCGGCCCGGCAGCAGGTCGTCGGTGACCAGCGTGCCCGTCGGCTTGCGGCTGACCATGATCTGGTCGCCCACCTTGAGGTGCTGCAGGCGCGAGGTCAGCGGGCCATCAGGCACCTTGATGCTGAAGAACTCGAGGTGATCCTCGTAGTTGGGGCTGGCGATGGAGTAGGCGCGCATCAGCGGCTTGCCGTTGACCTCGAGGCCGATCATCACGAACTGGCCGTTCTTGAAGCGCAGGCTACGCTCGCGTGTGGTGCGAAAGCTGAACAGGGTGTCGTTCCAGTGGTGAACGCTGAGCACCTCTTCCAAGGCGAACTTGCTCATGCCGTCTCCTCATATTCCAAAAGCGTATAAACGCGCTAAAAATTCTATGCTGGTAATTCTAAGAGACGCGCAGATATCTGTTAAATGGATTGTATGGATAACACTTATCTATACTATGGATATACGGCATTTCGCCGCACCACCCTGATCGCCAACCGTTGACCCCGAACAGGAGCCACTCATGCGCTATACCCTGCGCCAGCTGGAGGTATTCGTCGCCGTGGCCCAGCACGAAAGCGTCTCGCGGGCCGCGCGGGCGCTGGCCCTGTCGCAATCGGCCACCAGCACCGCGCTGGCCGAACTCGAGCGCCAGTTCGACTGCCAGTTGCTGGACCGCATCGGCAAGCGGCTCAAGCTCAATGCGCTGGGCTTCCAACTGCTGCCCAAGGCCGTGGCCCTGCTCGACCGCGCCGAGGAAGTGGAGGAGCTGCTACGCGGTCAGCAGGGCATCGGCACCCTGGACGTCGGCGCCACCCTGACCATCGGTAACTATCTGGCGACCCTGCTGATCAGCGACTTCATGCAGCGCTACCCGGGGAGCCGGGTTCGCCTGGCGGTGCGCAATACCCGCGCCATCATCGATAGTGTGCGCCACCACGAGCTGGACCTCGGGCTGATCGAGGGCCAGTGCGAAGAGGACGACGTGATCACCCAGACCTGGGTGGAAGACGAACTGGCGGTGTTCTGCTCGCCCCGCCATCCACTGGCCAACAGCGGGCCGGTGGAATTCGAACGCTTGCTGCGCGAGGCCTGGATCATGCGCGAGGAAGGCTCCGGCACCCGGCTGACCCTGGAACAGGCCGCCCGTCACCGTCGCGGGCGCTTCAACATCCTGCTCGAGCTCGAGCATACCGAAGGCATCAAGCGCGCGGTGGAATCAGGGCTCGGCATCGGCTGCGTCTCCAAGCTGGCGCTGCGCGACGCGTTTCGGCGCGGTAGCCTGGTGCCGATCGCCACCCCCGAGCTGGACCTTAGTCGCCAGTTCACCTTCATCTGGCACCGCCACAAGTACCTGGCCACCGGCATGCGCGAGTTCTTGAGGCTGTGCCGACAGATGACCGAAGGCATCTCGCGCAGCGACCAGATCGACCTGCCCACGGTACCCTGACGCACATCCAGAACGCACGAGCCCGGCGCAGTGGCCGGGCCCGTTCTTGTCGAATCGGCTTGTCGATTCAGGCTGGGTGCACCCAGGTGGCGTCAGCGCATCTCGCTGACGGCCTCCTGTATATCGCCCACCCCGGCCTTGGAGAGATCCTTGGAGAGGGAGTGAATGACCAGCTTGGTGGTAGGGCCGTCCAGCTTGTCGCGCAACTGCCCCAGGAAACGTGGCGGCGCCACCAGAATGAGCTTCTCCATGCGATTATCGATCCTGGCGCGGTAGAGCCGTTCGGCGACCTCCTTGGCGAATATCTGCTCCTCATGGGTACGCGCGGCATTCTCGCCACCCGACGAGCGCGCCGTGTGCGAGTTCGATTCATGCACATCGGCCCCACGATCCGTGACCAGGTCACCTTCATGCAGCCGGTTCGCGGCATGAACGAGGCTGTCCTGCTCCTCAAGCTTGAGTGCATCACGGGTGAATATCCGTGCCCGTGCCGCATCCGCCACCACGATATATGTTGTCATAGCCGCTCCCTGTTGAAGGTACACAGTAGGTAGACAATAGGTAGACAGTCCTGGGTAGTCAGTGGCCGGTGAAAGCGACTGGCTGACCAGCGTGCGCCAGCAAGCCGGCACACGCGTCCTGTTACCTGTTCAACATTGGCAAGCGGCCGGCGCTTGGTCAACCAGTCAGATCACTCGGCGGCGCAACAGGCTGGTGATTGCCTCGCCGATCAGCACCAGCACGATGATCGAAAGCAGGATGGTCGCCACGGTCGGCCAGGCGAAGGTGTCGATGGAACCCTGCAGGATCACCCCGATGCCTCCGGCACCCACCAGCCCCAGCACCGTGGACTCGCGGATGTTGATGTCCCAGCGCAGGATGACAATGGCGAAGAACGCCGGCATCACCTGGGGCACGACGGCGTAGGCGATCACCTTGGCCTTGGAAGCGCCGGTGGCCTGCATCGCCTCCACCGGCCTGCGGTCGATCTCCTCGATGGCCTCGCCCATCAGCTTGCCGATAAAGCCGACCGATCGGCACATGATCGCGAGTATCCCGGCCAGCACCCCAGGCCCGAAGATCGCCACGAACAGCAGCGCCCAGATGATGGTGTTCACCGAACGGCTCGACACCAGGATGAAGCGCCCGAGCCACAGACAGGCGCGATTGGGCGTAGTGTTCTGGGCGGCGATATACGACACCGGCAGGGCCACGAAGATGGTCAGCAGGGTGGCGAGCGTGGCGATATGCACGGTCTCGAGCATGGCATTGACGATGGCCGCGAGACGGCTCGGGTCGGGCGGCCACATGCGCGCACCCAGGCTCGATATCTGGTTGGGCGCATCCCACACCCACGGCCAGAAGATGTCGATGTCGCGCACCGCCCAGTAGACCAGCATCATCGTGGCCAGCAACACGGCGTAGCGGATCAGGCGCTCGCGACGGTCGTAGCGTTGCCAGACACGCTCCGCCAGGGCTCCGGCTCGATCTACCATATTTTCTTCCTTACCCAACCGCTGATGCCTTCGCTGATCAGGATCACCGCGATGATGATCAGCAGGATGGCGAACGCGAAGTCATAGTCATAGCGCCCGAAGGCGTTCATCAGAGTGCCGCCGATGCCCCCGGCGCCGACGATGCCGACCACCGCCGAGGCGCGCAGGTTGCTGTCGAGCTGGTACATCGAAAGCCCCACCTGGCGTGGCAGAATCTGCGGGAACACCGCGTAGAACAGCGTGGCCAGAAACCCCGCCCCGGTGGCGCGCATGGCCTCCACCTGGCCCCAGTCGATCTCCTCGATCTCCTCGGCCAGCAGCTTGCCGACGAAGCCGATGGAGTAGAGGGTCAGGGTCAGGATGCCGGCCAGCGGCCCAAAGCCCACCGCGGCGACGAACAGGATCGCGACGATCACCGGATGGAAACTGCGCGAGATGATGATCACCGCCCGCCCGAGCAGGTAGACCGGCATCGGCGCGATATTGCGCGCCGCCATTACCGCGAAGGGAATCGACAGCAACACCCCGAGCAGGGTCGCCAGGATGGCGATCTGGAAACTCTCCTTGAAGCCGGTGAGCATCAGTTCGGCACGCTCGAAGCTCGGCGGAAAGCCACCGCCGAAGATACGCGCGGCGCGCGGCAAGCCTTCGGCGATGCGCTCCCAATTGAAGGGCAGGCTGCCCAGCGCCCAAACGAGATACACCGCCAGCACCAGCCACAGGCCATAGCGCAACACCGGGTTGGCGATGAACGGTGGCTTGCGCCAGAGGCGCGCGGCAGCGCCAGACTCAGGCCTGGTCATGTTTCACCTCGTCGAGGCCCTTGTCGCGCTGCCTTGGCTTGTCGGCGTGTTGCTTGTCGGTTTGCTGCTCGGTTGCCTGGGGGTCACTGACCGTCTCGTCCGGGGCCTCGATGCCGCCGTAGATGGCGTCCAGGGCGTCCTTGTCGAACTCCGCCGGCTTGCCATCGAAGATCATCTTGCCGTGGCGCAGCCCGACGATGCGCTCGGTGTAGGTCTTGGCCTGGGCGACGTTGTGGATGTTGATCAACACCGGCAACGACAGCTCGCTGGCCAGGCTCTGCAGCAGCATCATGATCTGCTCGGAGGTCCGCGGGTCCAGCGACGCGGTGGGCTCGTCGGCGAGCAGCAGTTCCGGCTCCTGCATCAAGGCGCGCACCACCCCTACCCGCTGGCGCTCGCCGCCGGAGAGCTCATCGGCGCGCTTGTTGGCGTACTGGGCGATACCCACGCGCTCCATCAATTGGAAGGCGCGTTCGATGTCCGCCTGGGGGTAGCGCCGCGAGATCGCCTGGTAGAGGCTGACATACCCGAGCCTTCCCGCCAGCACGTTCTCCATCACCGTCAGGCGATCGATCAGGTTGAAGCCCTGAAAGACCATGCCGATCTTGCGCCGGGCCCGGCGCAGCGCCGCGCCGCGCAGGTTGACCAGCTCGTTGCCGTTGAGCCTGATCGAGCCGGAACTCGGCTCCACCAGGCGGTTGATACAGCGCAGCATGGTGCTCTTGCCGGCACCCGAGGCCCCGACGATCGCCACCACGCTGTTGTCCTCGACCACCAGGTCGAGGCCCTTCAATACCGCTTCATCGTGGCCATAGCGTTTGACCAGCTTGGAAATCTCGAGCATTCACCCACCTCGCAAGACGTGAAGAACCAGCGACTGCCCCCGGCCAGCTGACCGGGGGCACTGGTGTCACTCCAGGTCTTCCTGGGTGTAGCTCACGCCATTGGCGGCCTGGATGGTGCGGATGACCTTCCAGTTGTCCTGATAGTTGATGGGGATGAACTTCTCCACGCCCTCGAACTCCTCGCCTAGCTCGGTGCCGGCGAAATCGAAGCTGAAGAAGGCCTCCTCGATCTTCTCGACCAGGTCCGGGTGAAGGTTATGGGCGTAGTTGTAGGACGTGGTCGGGAAACGATCCGACTCGAAGATGATCTTGACGTCCTCCTCGTCGTAGAGCCCACGCGCGGCCATGCGATCGACCACTTCGGAGGCCACCGGGGCAGCATCGTAATCCTGGGCCACCACCCCCAGCATCGACTGGTCATGGCTGCCGGAATAGACCACCTCGTAGTCCTCGTCCGGCACCACGCCAAGCTCCGGGAACAGCGCACGCGGCGCCTGGTTACCGGAGTTGGAAGTTGGCGAGGTGTGCGCCACGCGCTTGCCCTTCAGATCCTCCATCTCGTTGATGCCGGAGTCGACATGGGTATACACCTGCAGGGTGTAGCCGAACTGCCCATCGTCGGAGCCCATCAGGGCGAAGGGCACCGCACCGGCCAGGTTGACCGCGAAGGGCGTCGGCCCGGTGGAGAAGCCGGCGATATGCAGGCGTCCGCTGCGCATCGCCTCGACCTGGGCGGCGTTGGACTGCACGGCGAAGAAACGCACGTCGCGTTCGGTGACCTCGGCGAGGTGGTCGATGAACGGCTGCCAGATGTCGGAGTAGATGGCCGGGTCTTCGACCGGCGTATAGGCAAAGATCAGCGTATCGGGGTTGGCCCACTCGGACTCGTCTGCGGGACGGTCGGCCACCATATCGCCGTTCGCGTCGCAGTAATTGGCATCGAGTGCACCGCGCTCGCAGTCATCCTGAGCCTGAGCATGTGCGGAAACGAACATGGCAAGCGGCAGCAGCGAACACAGCGCAAGCCGAGCGAAGGGAAGGGTGGGAGCGGATATCGGTTGTTGCATGGCGTGCCTCTTGGAATTTTTTTTGTAAATCGCAGAGTTGAAACCTTACCGTTTCAATCTAGGAGTGATGACAATTGCATGTCAATTTCTTTACATGGCGAAGGCTCAACGCACCGAATGCCACCTCGCCATGATCCCTTGCCCAGGGTGTGATGCCGTAAACCGTCAGGCGCAAATCGATACGAAAACCGCAGCGAAACGAACCAGACGAAACGAACCAGACGAAATGAACCAGGCCAGAAAACAGCAAGAGCAAGCGTGGTGGTGGAGACGACGCCTAGACGAAGAAGGCGGCCGGATGGCCGCCTGTAGGTGAGGTTCGAGAGGCGTCAGTGGCCGAGTATCTGGCTCAGGAACAGCTGGGTGCGTTCCGACTGGGGGTCGTTGAAGAACGGCTCCGGCGCGTTCTCCTCGATGATCTGGCCCTGGTCCATGAAAATCACCCGGTCGGCCACCGTCTTGGCGAAGCCCATTTCATGGGTCACGCAGAGCATGGTCATGCCTTCGTGGGCGAGTTCGACCATCACATCGAGCACCTCCTTGATCATCTCGGGGTCCAGCGCCGAGGTCGGCTCGTCGAACAGCATGACGTCGGGGTGCATGCACAGCGAGCGGGCGATGGCCACGCGCTGCTGCTGGCCACCGGAGAGCTGGCCTGGGTATTTCAGCGCCTGTTCGGCGATGCGTACACGCTCCAGGTACTGCATGGCCAGCGCCTCGGCCTCACGGCGTGGTTTCTTCTGCACCCACATCGGCGCCAGGCAGCAATTCTCCAGCACCGAAAGGTGAGGAAAGAGATTGAAGTGCTGGAACACCATGCCGACGCTGCGACGGATCTGCTCGATGCGTTTGACGTCCTGGGTCAGCGGCACCCCGCCGACCACGATCTCGCCCTCTTGATGCTCCTCGAGGTGGTTGATGCAACGGATCAGCGTCGACTTGCCGGACCCGGAAGGCCCGCAGATGACGATCCTCTCGCCGCGCTTGACCTCCAGGTCGATATCACGCAACACGTGAAAATCGCCATACCATTTATTGACGCCACGCATCTCGACCATCAAGCCATCGCTGTCGGCACGAGGGGTGGAAGCAGCCTGTTCACTCATGATTGTCATTCCTGTGCGTAAGCAACTAGTTCTTGTGGCCGGTATTCAGCTTTCTTTCGAGGTACTGGCTGTAGCGCGACATGCTGAAACAGAAGATCCAGAACATCATGCCGGCGAACACATAGCCCTCCAGCGAGAAACCGAGCCAGCGTGAATCCGACAACGCCGCCTGCACGATGCCGAGCAGGTCGAACAGCCCGATGATCATCACCAGGGTGGTGTCCTTGAACAGCGAAATGAAGGTGTTCACGATGCCGGGGATCATCATCTTCAAGGCCTGGGGCAGCACGATCAGCCCCATGCGCATCCAGTAGTTCATGCCCAGCGCCGCCGCCGCTTCCTCCTGGCCCTTGGGAATCGCCTGCAGCCCGCCACGGATCACTTCGGCCATGTAGGCGCTCTGGAACAGCGTGATGCCGATCAGCGCCCGCACCAGGCGGTCGACACCGAACCCGGAAGGCAGGAACAGCGGCAACATCACCGAGGCCATGAACAGCACGGTGATCAGCGGCACGCCACGCCAGAACTCGATGAACACCACGCAGAAGCTCTTGACGATGGGCATCTGCGAGCGGCGTCCCAGCGCCAGCAGGATACCGATCGGCAAGGCCGCCACCATGCCCACCACGGCGAGTATCAGGGTCAGCATCAAGCCGCCCCACTGGTGGGTTTCCACCAGGGGCAGGCCGAGTACACCTCCATAAAGAACGAAGAAGGCGCACACCGGGAACGGCAACAGCGTCACCACGGCGACCCAGCGCTTGAAGGGCAGCCTGGGAATGGCAAGCCACGCCACCAGCACCGCGAAGCTCGCGAACACGATATTCACCCGCCACAGCTCCTCGCGCGGGTAGAGCCCGTAGATGAACTGGGTGAAGCGCATCTTGACGAACACCCAGCAGGCGCCCTCCCGCGAGCAATCGTCGCGGCTGGTGCCGACCCAGTCGGCATCGATGATCGCCCACTGAACCGTGGGCGCCACCAGCAGGTAGAGCAGATAGAGCCCCAGCAGCGTGAACACCGAGTTCACCGGCCCGCTGAACAGGTTGGCACGCAGCCAGGCAAGCGCGCCGATGGTCTGGTCGGGTGCCGGCCGCTGGGCAATCATTTCCGTTCGAATGGTCATCACACCCTCCTAGCGTTCCACCAGCGCCACGCGGGCGTTGAACCAGTTCATGAACATCGAGACCAGCAGGCTGATGGTGAGGTATACCGCCATGGTCATGGCGATCACCTCGATGGCCTGGCCGGTCTGGTTGAGGGTGGTGCCGGCGAATACCGAGACCAGGTCCGGATAGCCGATGGCGGTGGCCAGCGACGAGTTCTTGATCAGGTTGAGGTACTGACTGGTCAAGGGAGGAATGATCACCCGCAGCGCCTGCGGAATGACCACCAGCCGCAGCACCAGCCCACGCGGCAGGCTAAGCGCCTGAGCCGCCTCGGTCTGGCCGTGGGGAATGGCCTGGATGCCGGAACGCACGATCTCGGCGATGAACGACGCCGTGTAGATCGACAGCGCCAGCCACAGCGCCAGGAACTCGGGAATCACCGTGATGCCGCCACGGAAGTTGAAGCCCCGCAGCTCGGGCATTTCCCAGGTGACCGGCACGCCGGTTCCCACCAGCACCAGCATCGGCACACCAATCATCAAGGCCAGGCTGATCCAGTAGGCCGGGATACGCTTGCCGGTGGCCTCGTGGCGACGCCGGTTCCAGATGATCAGGGCGATGCTGGCCACCAGCGCCGCGCCGATGGCGATCGGAATCAGGCCGAAGCCGGATTCGAACAGCGGCTCGGGCAGGAACAGCCCGCGCACGTTGATGAAGATCGCCTCGCCAAGCGAGATACTGTCACGCGGGCTTGGCAGCGTGCGCAACACGGCGAAATACCAGAAGAAGATCTGCAGCAGCAGCGGGATGTTGCGGAAGATCTCGATATAGGCGTTGGCCAGCCGGGCGATCAGCCAGTTCGGCGAGAGCCTGGCGATACCCACGGTGAAGCCCACCAGGGTCGCGGCCAGCACGCCAAACCCCGAAACCAGCAGCGTGTTGAGCAGCCCGACAAGGAAGGTGCGACCGTAGGTGCTCTGCGAGGAGTACTCGATGAGGCTCTGGCCGATGCCGAAGCCCGCTGTGTTGGTCAGGAAACCGAAGCCGGTGGTGATGCCACGGGCGGCCAGGTTGTCCTGGGTATTGCCGACGATATAAATCAGAAAGGCCGCCACGGCGGCAATCAGCACGGTCTGAAAGATCAGCGCACGCTTGGCGCGATCACGCCAGAAAGGCGGTTTAGGGCCCGCGGAACGGGCAGGGGATCGAGCAGCCATGGGGTTCTCCGCCTGGATCCTTCAAGCTGGAAACGAGATGCACAGCTCGGGATTGCCAAGCCTGTGGAAGGAAAAGGGCGCCAACCTGTGGCGCCCGGGCGGAGACTCAGCGAATCGGCGGCGCGTACTGCAGGCCGCCATCGGTCCACAGCGCGTTCACGCCACGCTCGATCTCCAGCGGAGAATCCATGCCGACGTTGCGGTCGTAGGCTTCCGCGTAGTTACCCACTTGCTTGATGATGTTGTAGGCCCAGTCGGCCTCGAGGCCCATGCCCTCGCCATAGTTGCCATCCTGACCCAGCAGGCGCGCGATGTTGGGGTTTTCGGATTCGAGCATCTCATCGACGTTCTCGCTGGTGATGCCCAGCTCCTCGGCATTGAGCATGGCGAACAGCGACCACTTGACGATGTTGAACCACTGGTCGTCGCCCTGACGCACCACCGGGCCGAGCGGCTCCTTGGAGATGACGTCCGAGAGAATCATCGCGTTGTCGGGCTCGGAGAGCTGAATACGCAGCGCCGCCAGCTGCGAGGTGTCGGAGGTCAGCACGTCGCAACGCCCGGTCTCGAAGCCACCCACGGTCTGTTCGGAGGTATCGAAGACGATCGGGTCGAATTCCATGTCATTGGCACGGAAGTAGTCGGCCAGGTTGAGTTCGGTGGTGGTGCCCGACTGAATGCAGATCGCCGCGCCGTCCAGTTGCTCGGCGCTCTCGATTTCCAGATCGCGCGAGACCAGGAACCCTTGGCCATCGTAGAAGGTCACGCCGGTGAAGTTGAGGCCCAGGGTGGTGTCGCGGGTGGTGGTCCAGGTGGTGTTGCGCGACAGCACGTCCACTTCGCCGGACTGCAGCGCGGTGAAGCGCTCCACGGCATTCAGCGAGGTAAAGCGCACGGCCTCGGCATCGCCGAACACCGCGGCGGCCACGGCGCGGCACACATCGGCATCCAGCCCCTGCCACTCGCCATCGTCATCCGGCGCGGAGAAGCCCGGCAGGCCATCGCTGACACCGCACTGCACGGTGCCACGCTCGAGCGTATCTTCAAGTGTCTCCGCCTGGGCCACGCCCGCGGCACCAATCATCAGGGCCCCTGCGGAGGCCATCACTGCCAACTTGTGGGGGTTGAGCTTATGGGTATTGAGTTTGTTGTTGTTCAGCATGGGGATCTTCCCTCGCGTGGTGATGACGAACCGCTATCATGAACCGCTGCCATCAACCGTTTTCATGGAACGATACCGAGATCCGGCACCGACGCTCATCGTCATGATTTGAAACATGCGTTTGCATGCAGTGTGACCATAGCAAGGATCGTTCCATATCAGGCACAAGCCCCACATCACTCTCATTCAACGCAGATTCAATGAGCCAAGGAAGGGTGCGGCGGCATGCCAGCATCCGCGCCATGCACCAGGCGGGATGCGCTCCCCTGAGCACTGCACCACGGCGGCGCGTGCCAGCCGCGCTGGTTGAAGGGAGAACAGGACGCAGCCTCAACGACGGCGAATCGCGGCGAGTATCAACACCGCGCACGCCGCACCCAACGCATTGGCCAGGATATCCGCCCAATCGCCGCCCAGGCGACCGGGCACCGGCAACTGGGCGAACTCGATGGCGATGCCGTACAGCACCGCCGTGGCCAGCGCCCAGCGCAGGCGAACCCCGGCCAGGCCGACAAGGCCCGCCAGCACGAAATAGCCGATGAAGTGACTGGCCTTGTCCCACGGCAGCTGCGATGGCATGCCGCTGCCCGGGGTCAAGCTGCCCCATGCAATCAATACGGCCACCACAAACGACAGCACCGCCCAGGGGCGGTGCTGTCGGCAGCGCTTCACGCGCTCGGTCATGGGTTCAGCCCTGCTGGATGCGCCGATGGTAGGCCGGGCTCAGCTCGTGCAGCGCCTCCATGAAGGCGGTGACGTTATCCGGGTCGGTGAACTGGCTGATGCCGTGGCCGAGGTTGAAGATATGGCCAGGGCCCTCACCGTAACTGTCGAGAATGCGCCCCACCTCGGCGCGAATCGCCGGTGGCCGGGCGAACAGCACGTTGGGGTCCAGGTTGCCCTGCAGCGCCACCTTGTGGCCGACCCTGGCCCGCGCATCGGAAAGCTCGGTGGTCCAGTCCAGGCCCAGCGCATCGGCGCCGGCCAGCGCCAGCTCCTCGAGCCACTGCCCGCCATTCTTGGTGAACAGGATCACCGGCACATGGCGCCCCTCGTGCTCGCGGATCAACCCGGCGACGATCTGCTCCATGTAGCGCAGCGAGAACTCCAGATAGGCCGGCGTGGAGAGCGCCCCACCCCAGGTATCGAAGATCTGCACCACCTGAGCCCCCGCGCGAATCTGCGCGTTGAGATAGTCGGTGACGGCGGTGGCCAGGGTGTCGAGCAGCTCATGCATCACGCTGGGCGTGTCGTAGAGCATGGTCTTCACATGGCGGAAATCCTTGCTCGAGCTGCCTTCCACCATGTAGGTGGCAAGCGTCCAGGGGCTGCCGGAAAAGCCAATCAGCGGCACCCGGCCATTCAGCTCGCGGCGAATGGTGGACACGGCGCGCATCACGTAGTCGAGGTCGCGCTCGGCGTCCGGCGCCTTCAGTGCGGCGACCTCCTTGGCGGTGCGTACCGGCTTGCGGAATTTCGGCCCCTCGCCGGTCTCGAAGTAGAGCCCCAGCCCCATGGCATCGGGAATGGTCAGAATGTCCGAGAACAGGATCGCCGCATCCAGCGGGTAGCGCTCCAGCGGCTGCAGCGTGACCTCGCAGGCCAGCTCCTGGTTGCGGCACAGGTCCATGAAGTTGCCCGCCACACTGCGGCTGGCGCGATACTCCGGCAGGTAGCGACCCGCCTGACGCATCATCCAGACCGGGGTGCGGTCCACGGGTTGACGCGCCAGGGCGCGCAGAAAGCGGTCGTTCTTGAGTTCCATGCAGGCGGTCATCCACGGGAAGTGTGCGCCACAGTGTACCCGATCCTGTCGAGACGGGCTGCCGCCGGGGCATGGCCGCAGGACACACATCGCCGCGAAAAGGCGACCCACCGTGAGCCCGGCGCGGCTTCCTGCTAGAATGGCGCACCACCCCACGGCAGGGCCGTGGCCCGACACTGAGGTTTCCCGTGACGATTCGTTTCATCGCCGCCTCCCGGCTGCCCACTCCCTGGGCCACCTTCACCATGCATGGCTTCGAGGACGAAGCCACCGGCAAGGATCATATCGCCCTGACCCTGGGTGACGTGGCCGACGGCCAACCCGTGCTTGGCCGGGTGCACTCCGAGTGCCTGACCGGCGACGCGCTGTTCTCGATGCGCTGCGACTGCGGCTACCAGCTTCAGGAAGCGCTCAAGCGCATCGCCGACGAAGGCCGTGGGGTGCTTTTCTACCTGCGCCAGGAAGGGCGTGGCATCGGCCTGCTCAACAAGATCCGCGCCTACCACCTGCAGGACCAGGGCGCCGACACCGTGGAAGCCAACGAACGCCTCGGCTTCGGCGCCGACATGCGCCGCTACGACCTCTGCGTGCCGATGCTCGACCACCTCGGCATCGCCGCCCTGCGGCTGATGACCAACAACCCGCGCAAGGTCGACGCCCTTACACAGGCCGGCGTCAATATCGCCGAACGCGTGCCGATCACCACCGGCCTGAACCCCCACAACGAGCAGTACCTCACCACCAAGGCCGGCAAGCTCGGCCATATGATGGCGCTGGGGGATTTCACCCATGCATCCGATGTGGATATCGAGAGAAAGGGGTAAATAAAGAACAGGCGCCACCAGGGCGCCTGTTCCATTTCCGAAGGGTGAAGCCAGCGCCCCACCCGATCAGCCAGCCAATTAACCTAGCAGAGACAGCACGGATTGCGGTGTCTGGTTGGCCTGCGCCAGAACCGAAGTACCGGCCTGCTGCAGGATATTGGCACGGGTCATGTTGGACACTTCCACCGCATAGTCAGCATCTTCGATACGCGAGCGTGCAGCAGAGAGGTTGGTAGAAGTAGTTGAAATATTGTCAATAGCTGATTCCAAACGGTTCTGCTTAGCACCAAGCTCGCCGCGGGTACCATCAACTGCAGCAATGGAGGCATCGACTTCTGCCATGGCGCCCGCAGCACTTATGTCACCAGCGACAGTCGCAAGAGATGCACTATCCCATCCATCAGCTTGGGCTATCGAAATATCAATAGTTTGACCGTCGTCAGATCCAACCTGAATGCTAAATTCAGTTGCTGCTGCTGCATCAAATAAATCTTGGCCGTTAAATTTTACTTCATCACGGATACGGTCAATTTCTTCGATACGCTGGTCAACTTCTTCCTGAATAGAAGCAATATCATCAGCGGTATTGGTATCATTCGCTGCTTGAACGGCCAGCTCGCGAATACGCTGCAGGTTATCATTAACCTGGTTCAGCGCGCCTTCAGCGGTCTGAGCTAGAGAGATACCGTCGTTGGCATTACGCGCCGCCTGATTCAGACCATTGACCTGAGAAGACATGCGGTTGGCGATTGCCTGACCTGCGGCATCGTCCTTGGCGCTGTTGATACGTAGGCCGGAAGAGAGACGCTCCATGGAAGTCTGCAGGCTGGACTGCGACTTGTTCAGGTTGTTCTGGCCGATCAGGGCGGTGATGTTGGTATTGATCACTGACATGGTGATGTCCTTCCTATTTGTCGAGGGCTCCATTGGCGAGCCCGCTGCACCAGGTTCACATGGCCCGGCGCTCCGGGCCTGCCGCAACGGCGCCGTTGGCCGTTACTATGAATAACGGCCAATGTGGGGTGGACTTTAGGAAAGGGCGATGATTTTTTCGCAGGCCTTGATGGATAGGGCATCCACGGCCTGTCAGGCGTCAGATGCAGAAACGGCAGCCCGGGGGCTGCCGTTTCTGGCACGATGCGATTGCGGAATGATCACTTGCGGCCGAGCTGGGCGTCCAGGGCGCTGAACTGCTGGGTCAGGTAGTCGCTCATGGAGTTCATCTGGGCGAGCATGCTGTCGAGTTGGCCGAACTGGGTGCGGTAGCGGTCGATGGTGCTCTCGATGCTGCGTTCCGTGCGCGCGTAACGATCACCCAGGTTATCGATGCGGGTCTCCGAGCTTTCGATGGAGCGCTTCAGCATGCCACTATCGCCCAGCACCTGCTCGAGAGTGCCACTCAGCCGACCGGCCATGCCGGCCGCTTCGCTGTCACCGGCGAAGAACCCTGCAACCCCCTGTGGATTGCCGGCAATCGCCTCATCGAGCTTGGCTTGGTCAAGCTCCAGACGGCCATTGGGCGTCAGAGATATGCCAACCTGCGACATCAGTTCCAGCTCGCCACCGAGCACGCTTTCGCCGAGGTCTCGACTCAACCGGGTCTGGATGGTTCGCACGGTGCGATCCCCGACCAGCTCACCGGCCGTGTCGGCATCGCCTGTCACAGCGGTCATACGCCCGACGGTGGATTTCATCTCGTTGTAGGCGGAAACGAACCCTGTAACGGCCTCACGAAGCGAATCGCTATCCCGCTCGACCACCACCGTAGAGGTCTGGCCAGAGGCACTGTCATCGAGATCCAGAGTGATGCCCTGGATGGCCCCCTCCACGCGGTTCGACGGGCTGGTAATGGCAATGCCATTGATCTCGAGCTCGGCATCGCGACCCGCCCGCAGTGTGTCTGCGTCCTTGGCAAGGGTTGCTCCGACGGACAGGCCCGTGAAGGTCATATCGGTGATGGCGGCGGCTTCACCGGTCTCGCTGGAAGCCAGCACCAGTCGGTTGCCCGTGCCGTCATTGATGATGGAGGCCGTCACACCGGTATCGGGGGTAGCATTGATAGTATCGCGAATATCACCAAGAGTGCTGTCAGCAGCCAGGTCGATCGGCATGGTGCTGCCATCACCGAAGGTGAGCGTCAGCTGGGCGCCGGCATCGGTCAGCGGGTCTTCGAGGTTGATGTCATCGATACGCGACGTCGCAAGGCTGCCGCCCCGAGCCGACTGCGTCACCGACACCTCATAACGACCCGGGCTTGCGTCGGCACCAGCGGTGGCCATCACCCCTTCGCCCTGAACGCTGGTCGAGAGGCTTGAGTAGAGCGAGGCGTCGTTGAGCTTTGCCACGGCATCCTGAAAGCCATCCAGTGCCGTCTGTAGCCGGCCAAAGGCTGATATCTTCGCCTTTTCATCACTTTGCTGAGTGACGATTGGCTGGAGTTTCTCCCTTTCGGCTGAGCGCAACTGATCCAGCAGACCTGATAGGTCAAGGCCAGAACCCACACCGAGTGATGAAATGCTTGCCATATGGATGACTCCCTAATCCGTGTAAACCGGGGTTACCCCGTTATATCGGTCATGCCAAGAAAATCTTTAGCCGGCGGCGCGGGTTATTTTTCCGGCGTGCCCGTTCTGGTCAATTCAGGGCCGTGCCGGCCGGCCGCGTCAACCACCGCTCGGCGAAGGCATCCGTGGCAAGCGGCCGCCCGGTGAGGTAGCCCTGGATCAGGGCGACGGGGTAGCGGCTGATGGCGTCAAGCTGCGCCTCGGTCTCGACCCCCTCGGCCACGACCCGCAGGCCCAGCTCCCTGGCAAGGCCGGTGACCGCCGCGACGATGGCGGCACTGCCGCGGTTGTTCTCGCCCACCAGGCGCTGCACGAAGCGCCGGTCAATCTTCAGCGTGGTCAGCGGCAGGTCTTGCAGGTAGGAGAGTGACGAGTAGCCGGTTCCGAAGTCATCGATGGCGATGCGGCAGCCAAGATCGCGCAACCCCTGGATCACCGTGACGGCCCGTTGCTCGCCGTCGAGCAGCACGCTCTCGGTCAGCTCGAATCCGACCTGCCCCCGGGGCAGGTCGAATTCGGCGAACAGCTCGCGCACTTCCTCGACCAGCCCCTCCTGCCAGAACTGGCTGGCCGAGAGGTTCACCGCCACCTGTGGCGGGTTGAGCCCGGCGGCCCGCCACGCCTGAAGCTGGGCGGCTACCTGCCGCATGACCTGGCGCCCCAGGGTAATGATCAGCCCGGCGCGCTCCGCCAGGGGCACGAAAATGCCCGGCGAGACATCGCCGAAGTCCGGGTGGTGCCAGCGTACCAATGCCTCGGCGCCGTGCAGTTCGCCGCTGTCGCGCTCGACCAGCGGCTGGTAGTGCACCGCCAGCCCCTCGCCGCTTTCCACGCTATCGCGCAGCGCGGTTTCCAGCGCCAGCTGGCGGATGTCCTGCTGGTTCATGTCGGCACGGTACAGGCGGTAGGTGTTTCGCCCCTCGTGCTTGGCCCGGTACATCGCCGCATCCGCGTTGCGCAGCAGCTCATCGGCGCTATCGCCATCCTCGGGATGCACGCTGATGCCCAGGCTGCAGCCGATGCGGAAGGCCTGGCCCGCCACCAGGAAAGGCTCGCCGATCGCCTCGATCAAGCGCCGCGCCACGCGGGTCGCTTCCTCGATGGCGGCACACATCGGCAACAGTACCAGGAACTTGTCGCCACCCAGACGCGCCAGGGTGTCATCCTCGCGCAGGCGGTGCTCCAGGCGTTCGGCGACCCGCTTGAGCAACTCATCGCCCTGCGCATGGCCCAGGCTGTCATTGACCTGCTTGAAGTGGTCCAGGTCGATGACGATCACCGCCAGGTGGGACTTTTCCCGCTGAACGTGCCGAATGGCCAGCGCCAGGCGGTCCTCCAGCAGGCGGCGACTGGGCAGGCCGGTCAGCGCATCGTAGTCATCGAGCCGGCGCACGCGCTGCTCATTCTCCCGCACCCGGGTGATGTCGGAAAACAGCGCCGCGTAATGGCTCGGCTTGCCGTCGTCGCCGAGTATCGCGGTGATGGTCAGCTGCTCGAGATAGAGCTGGCCACTCTTGCGCCGGTTCCATATCTCGCCACGCCAGAAGCCCGTGGCGCGGATTTCCTGCCACATCGCCCGGTAGAAGGCCGCATCGTGGCGCCCCGAGGAGAGCAGTGCGGGGGTCTGGCCAAGCGCCTCCTCCCGCGTGTAGCCGGTCAGTTCGGTGAACGAGGCATTGACGAACTCGATGCGGGTGTCGGCATCGGTGACGATGATGCCTTCCATCGAGGCCTCGATCACCCGCTCGGCCAACTGCAGGCCCTCGCGGGAATCCAGGAACGCATGGGTGGGAGTAGAGTGAGGTGAAGCAGGCATGTTGTGGCGCATTGAACCCTGGCGTGTTGCGTTGGTGTCTCGACGAAGCCGCGAGCCTGACCGGGCAGTCTAGCGCGATTTGGCACAATTTGCTTAGGGCCGTTAGCAGCGCCAATGCGCTGGCAGCGGCAACCGCCGGTCCGGCTAAAGAATTCGGCAGGGTGGCCGATATGAGTGTGTGATCGACGCGTAAAAAACTACGGGCAACAACAAATAGAAGGGAGACCCGCGATGACCCGTATGGAAACTTTCCCCACGGCATCGGCAACGCAGGTCATCGAGCGTTTGAACAAGGCGCTGGCACGGCTGCAGGAGCGCGACGCGGCATTGCTCGACGCCACCGCCAGCGAACGCAGCATCGCCTGCCGCCTGGCCTGCCATCTGCAGCCCCTGTTTCCCGACTGGGACGTGGATTGCGAGTTCAACTGCTGGGCCGCCCCCGGCCAGCAAAAGGGCCACCTAGTCGTCGGCACCACCAGTGCCGCCACCGAAGCCTGCACCATCTTCCCCGACCTGTTGATTCACCGCCGCGAACATGGCGAGCGCCTCGCGGTGCTGGAGCTCCACACCTCATCCCATGGTCGGGCACGCCACCTGGCCCGCAAGAAGCTCAAGCTATGCCAGGAGCGGCTGAACTGCCAACTCGCGCTGCTGCTGGAGCTTGGGGTCGACGAGAGCCGTGGCGAGCACCAACTGGAAGTGCTCGACCGGCCTTGACGGCTTGCCTTGCGCTACTCGGCTTCGACCCTGTCGCGCCCCGCCGCCTTGGCGCGATACATGGCCTCATCGGCACGCGCCAACAGGCGCTTGCGGGTGTCACCCGGCCGCCAGGCGGCGACCCCGATGCTGATCGTCACCCCCTCGGGCAGGCCACCGATCTCAAGCTCGGCAATCCGCTGGCGCAGGCGCTCGGCCAGCCCCAGGCCCGCCTCCAGGTCACTGTTGGTGGCCAGCACCACGAACTCCTCGCCGCCCCAGCGGCCGAGAAAGTCGCTTTCACGCAGCACCTGTTCCACCTCCCGCGCCAGCGACGACAGCACCCGATCGCCCAGTTCGTGGCCGTGGGTATCGTTGACTTCCTTGAAGTGATCGACATCGAACAGCAGCAGGGCCAGCGGGCGGGCATAGCGTTCGGCGGCGCTGAGCTCGATGTCCATGGACTGCTCGATACGATAGCGGTTCCAGACCTGGGTAAGCGGGTCGAAAAGGGCCAGGTGTTCCAGGCGCCGATTGGCCTCGGCCAGGGCCTGCTGCTCACTGCGCAGACGTTCGTTGAGGCGTTGGATCTCCTGGGCCGAGGCGATCACCGCCAGGTCCTCGGCGAGATCCATGGCGGCCAGGCGCTCGACACGTTCCCACGGCAGGCTCTGTCCCTGGATCTCCTGCCGCCACTCGCTGAACAGCTTGACGAGCAGGCTGCCATCGCCCGGCGCCAGCGCCCTTGGCGGCCCCGCCGAACGCATGCTCCCCGGCAGGCCGGCCCACAGCCGCACCTCGCGCTGTTCGGCGCGAAACAGCAACAGCCAGCCACGCAGCGTTTCGCCCAGAGGAAAGGACACCGCCATCAATCCTGTCGCGTGGCGCAGATCGAGCCCGGCCAGCTGCGGCGCTTCACCCAGGGCGTGGCTCGACCAGGGGCCGGGATGGTGGTGCGTGTCTTCCAGCCTTGCCACCAGCGCCTGCAGCACCTGCGATGTCGGCACCTCGCCGAAGGCCCCCTCGTGGCCTGGCATCACCAGCGCCACGCCGTGGGCACGGAACAGGGCCAGCCAAGATTCGCCATGCCGCTGCAGCAGGGTAGCCGGTGTCACCAACTCCCCACGCTCACTGCCCAGCAACTGGCGGCTGTCCTGCACGCGCTGCAGGTAACGCGCCTCGGAGCGGGCCTTGAGCAGAAACAAGCGCTGGGTCGCCATGTGCGTCAGGCTCAACGCGGCATCCCGCACTGCGGGAGAAAGCGGGTGAGGCGACATGCCATGGCAAAGCACCAATCCCCACAATCCGTTATCGGCGTGCATGGCGATCGACAACAGCGCCGCGACCTCCAGACGCTCCAAATAGTCCCGCTGACCTGGAGAAATCGAGCGCAACAGGCTGCTCGATAGATCGGGGTGCGCGCCGGCCTTCGGATCACGCGCCGGCATCAGTTCCACCGCGGGCGCCGAGATGTCAGGCACATTGCGCAACGGCACGAGGTCGTAGAGTTCGCGGGTACGCGGGGGAAAGTCGCTGGCCGGAAAACGCATGTGCAGCAAGGACATGACTCCGGCACCTCGCTGTTCGGCGAGCACGGTGCCATGCCCATCGGCATCGAACCCGCAGACAAGCACCCGGTCATGGCCGGTGAGATCGCGGACGCCGGACACCAGCGCGTCCAGCAGGTCATCGGGGTTGGCGGCTTCGGCGATACGGGCAAGCCAGGTATTGACCGTGGCAAGCAAGCGACGACTGCCATTGCGGATCAGCGGCTCGATCTCGACGATTACCTGCTCGCCACTGCGCCGTGCATCGATCTGCAGACTGGTCAACTTGCCCGCCACGCGGCGCTTTACCGACAGCGCCCCCGACAAACGCTGGCGACCGGTCAGCTCACGCCGCAAGCGGCGTGCCAGCTCATGGCCGAATACCGCCTGGGGCCCCTCCTCCAGCGCCTGTTCGACCGGAATGCCGATGATCGATGCCAGGTTGGCACTGGCCTGAAGCACCCGGCCGACATCAGCATCGAGAATCAACAGCGCGCCGCAGGGCTGAATCGAGCTGGAAAGGGCAGTGGTCGATGTATCACGAGTCCCGATGGGCATTGGAACGTGACTCCGAAGTTGGGCGAGAGGCGGCATCAGGCTCGGGCAGACCCAGGCCGGCGAGGGGTTGGCGCAACTTGTTTTCAAGCATCGGCGGGCTGGAGTCAACTTCATTATGGTTTGGCTAAACTCGCGGCACGATCCACCGATAGTGTTCAGCGAGCCCCAGGAGGCGGAGGGCTTTTTGGCTCAGTGAAGCCGATGCCAGCAACACAACAATGTCTCCAGATACGCGCCAGTTGACGTCAGTACGGGAAGCATCGCCATGCCGCACACAAGTGCCAATGGAACCTTCCCGGTCGTTCCACTTGCGAACACTGTCATGTCATTCACGACCGCAATACCCATGGAGAGACATTCATCGTCACGGTCATCGACAACATCGCCTTCCAGACCAAGTTGCTGGCCTTGAATGCGTCGGCTGATCGATACCAACGTGGCACGTATCGACGCAGGAGAGCTGCTGGTCAGCAATACCGACTGGCAACCGGCCCTGGCATCTCCGGGCCATGCCACCGAGCGCGACTCGTCACGCGCAGTGCCGGCATGAACTCGCGGGCGGCTCTTCTAAAGCCGCCCGCTTCCCTGCCGATAACACCAAGTAGACGAGGGATACTCCACGACAGTGGCCGCTTGAAACGCGGCTGTGTCACGCCGCGAAAAATTGAAAAATAGAAAAAAGGAAGCTGGCCATGAGCTCTCCACTGACCGATGCCACCCATGCCACCCCATCATCCGCCTTCAATAGCCTGACATCCCGCCAGCGCGCCGAGCGGGTGCTCGACACCCTGCCGGTCGCAGGCGGCGTCCTGTCCGAGACGGCCAGCGGCCGCGACAACACGGGGCGGGGGGAACTGATCGAGCCGGTGCAGCGCATCAACGAGGTGATGCGGCCCTACGGGTTGCAGTTCGAGCTTTCCGAGTTCGAAAAGCGGGTGGTGACGCGCATCGTCGACCGCGACAGTGGCGAGGTGATTCGCCAGATTCCCGCCGAGGAGGTGCTGGCGGTGGCCGAACGGCTGGCGGAGGTTCAGGGGCGCCTGGTCAACCTCGAGGCATGAGAGCGCCGGCTAGCACCCTTCAAACCTGCATGTTCATCACGTCCTTATAGGCCGTCACCAGGCGGTTACGCAGCTGCGTGCCCATCTCCGAGGCTACGCTGGCTTTCTGCATATCCACCATCAGGTCGTTGAGTTCCACGCTGGGGTCGCCGGCTTGAAAGGCCTCGGCCTTGGCGGCAGCCTCCAGTTTCAGGCTATTGATGCGCTGGATAGAAGCCTGCAGCTCTCCGGCGAAGCCACCGGCGCCCACGGCAGTGGTGACCTGCTGGCCCTTGACCGGCTGACCGGCGGCCTGGCTCGCCAGTGACTGCATCTGGGACAGTGCCGACTGAATCGCGGGTGTGCTCATGGCAGAAAGCCTCCAAAGATGAGTGGGACGCCAAGATTGGCGCTTGAGTCGATTGGGGCGGCGTAACGCGCGGTACCACCGAACTGGGCACAGACTAGCAGCCGGCTGGCCAGTGCCATGCGTCCAATTGGACATGAAAACAGGGGCTTTTCCGTGATTCGCGGTGGACGCGGCTCGGGATAATGGCGTCCATCAGAGTTCCGCCTACCTCGCAGGCGGCCAACCGCGATGGACGGACGCAGCACATGCTCCCTTATTCGATGACCGTTTGGATGAACGTTTCAATGACCGTGCACGCCGCAATCGCCCCACGCCGGGCAGGGTGCCACGCATGAGCCAGGGTGCTTCGGCGACTGGCGGCCAGGCTCCCCGACAGCCTGACAGCACCCCGTCAGGGGGGCTTTCACGTCTCAAGGGCCAATTGCGCGGCAATCCGTTGATTGTCGTGATGGTGGCCGGTGCCGCGTCGATCGCCATCCTCGTGGCGCTGCTGATGTGGGCGAGTGCCCCGGAATATCGCGTGCTCTACAGCAACCTCGGTGATGCCGATGGCGGAAAGATCGTCAACGAGCTCGAGACGCGGGGCATTCCCTACCGTTTCAGCGCGGGCGGCCAGGCGCTGATGGTGCCCGGCGACAACGTCCACTCGCTGCGCCTGCAATTGGCCGAGCAGGGCCTGCCGCAGGGTGGCAACGTTGGCCTCGAGCTGATGGATGATCAGGCCTTCGGCATCAGCCAGTTCGCCGAACAGGTCAACTACCAGCGTGGCCTGGAGGGCGAGCTGTCGCGCTCCATGGAATCGCTCGGGCCGATCTCGCGCGCCCGGGTCCACCTGGCCCTGGCCCAGCAGTCGGTGTTCGTGCGTGACCGCGAGCCAGCCAAGGGCTCGGTGATCCTGACCCTGCATCCTGGCCGCACTCTAGCCGAAGGTCAGGTGCGCGCCATCGTCCACATGGTATCGAGCAGCGTGCCGGAACTGGCCGCTGACGACGTCACGGTGGTCGACCAGGACGGCCGCCTGCTCTCCGCCGAAACGGCCGGCTCCCGCGACCTCGATGGCACCCAGCTCGACTACATCGCCGAGGTGGAGCGCTCCTATCAGCGTCGTATCGAAAGCATTCTGGTGCCGCTGCTGGGCCGCGACAACGTGCGTGCCCAGGTGGCCGCGCAGGTCGACTTCGCCAGCCGCGAGCAGACCTCCGAGCGCTATGGCCCCAACCAGCCGCCCAACGAGGCCGCGGTTCGCAGCCGCCAGGCGAGTGTTTCCTACAACGGCGGCGACGACCTGGCGCAAGGCATTCCCGGGGCACTCAGCAACACCCCGCCAGGCGTTGCGCCCTCGCCCATCGAGCTTGCCGAGGGCGAAGCCGATGAGGATGGCGAGAACCCGGAAAACACTGAAGCCAGCTTCGAGGCCACCAATAACCTGCGTCGCGACGAGGTCACCAACTTCGAGGTGGATCGCAGCGTCGAGCATGTGCTGCATCGGCGCGGCCAGGTGGAGCGCCTGTCCGCCGCGGTGGTGGTTAACTTCCGTGACGAGGTGAACGCCGAGGGCGAGCCGACCCGCGTGCCACTGAGCGCCGAGGAGATCGCCCAGATCGAACGCCTGGTGCGCCAGGCCATGGGCTTCTCGACGGCGCGTGGCGATGAGGTCGAGGTGGTCAACAGCGCCTTCTCGCGCACCGAGCAGGCCGACGACAGCCGCGAATGGTGGCAGTCGCCCGACATCCTCGACATGGCCGCAAGTGCTGGGCGCTACCTGCTGGTGGCACTGGCCGCACTGCTGATCTACCTGCTGATCCTGCGCCCGCTGATCAAGCGCCATACCCAGGCCCCAATGCCCCAGCCGCAGGCCGGACCGACCCTGCGCGTTCAGGTCGGCGATGACGACGAACCGCAACCGGCATCGGCGGCGGCGGACGATGAGCCGGAGACCTTTGATGCGCCACGCAAGCGCCGTCGCAAGTCGTCGGCCTACGAAGAGAACCTCAGTGACCTGCGCGAACTGGCCCAGGAAGACCCCCGCATGGTGGCCATGATCGTGCGCAGTTGGATGAACAAGGAATGAACAAGCCTGCGAACATCAGTGGCGCGCGCCGCAGCGCCATCCTGCTGCTGGCCCTGGACGAAGACAGTGCGGCGGAGGTCTTCAAATACCTCTCGGCAACCGAAATCCAGCAGATCAGCAGCGAAATGGCCAAGCTCGACCAGGTCTCCCATGAGGAGATGCAAAAGGTGCTGGCCGACTTCCACGCCGAGACCGAGGAGTTCATCGCCCTCAACCTCAACTCCAGCGACCACATCCGCTCGGTGCTCACCAAGGCGCTGGGCAGCGAGCGTGCGTCGAGCCTGATCGAGGACGTGCTCGAGACCTCCGGTGCCACCTCGGGCATCGATGCGCTGAACCTGATGGAAGCCACCATGGTCGCCGAGCTGATCCGCGACGAGCATCCACAGATCATCGCCACCGTACTGATCCATCTCGAGCGCCACCAGGCCGCCGACGTGCTGGAGCTGTTCGACGACAAGCTGCGCAACGACGTGGTACTGCGTATCGCCACCTTCAGCGGCGTGCAGCCGGCGGCACTGCAGGAGCTCACCGAAGTGCTCTCCGGCATGCTCGATGGCCAGAACCTCAAGCGCAGCAAGATGGGCGGCGTGAGAACCGCCGCCGAGATCCTCAACCTGATGAATACCAGCCAGGAAGAGGCGGTGATCGAGACGGTACGCGCCCACAGCGAGGACCTCGCCCAGAAGATCATCGACGAGATGTTCCTGTTCGAGAACCTGCTCGACCTGGACGACCGCAGCATCCAGATGGTGCTCAAGGAGATCGATACCAACTCGCTGGTGGTGGCCCTCAAGGGCGCTCCCGATGTGCTCATGGACAAGTTCCTGCGCAACATGTCGCAGCGCGCCGCCGACCTGGTGCGCGAGGACATGGAGGCCCGTGGCCCGATTCGCATCTCGCAGGTCGAGGCCGAGCAGAAGGCGATCCTGCAGATCGTGCGCCGCCTGGCCGACAGCGGCGAGATCGTGCTGAGCGGTGGAGACGACACCTATGTCTGACACGAACCGGTCTGACACGAGCCGGTCTGACACGAGCCGGCCCGGCAGCCAGAGCCTGCCGCTGCACGACAGCGAGGCGAGCTGGCGCCGCTGGCAGATGGACGAGCTGAGCACGACCCGCCAGCCCGAAAGCGATGGCGGACCCTCGCCAAGCGAAACCGCGCGCCGCAAGGCCGCCTTCCAGCGCCAGGCCGAACAGCGCGCGCTGCGTGAAAAGGTAATCGAGCAGGCCCGTGCACAAGGGCACCGCGAAGGGTTCGATGCCGGCCACGCCGAAGGGCATGCCGAAGGACTCGCCAAGGGGTTCGAGGAGGGCCACGAGCAAGCACGCCAGGCGTTCGAGCGCGAGGCACGCGAGACCCTGGCGCCGATGGCCCCGCTGGCCATGGCATTCAGCGAGGCACTTTCGCAACTCGACGAGGATGTCGCCAACGAACTGGTCGAACTGGCGCTGGCCACTGGCCGCCAGCTGGCCGGCGAAGCGCTCAAGTCACGCCCCCGGCAAGTACTCGAGATCGTTCGCGGCCTGCTGCACAGCGAGCCTGCGATGGCCGGCAAGCCACGGCTGTGGCTTCACCCGCTCGATCATAAGCTGGTGCAGCAACATCTCGGCCAGGAGATGGACGCGGCGGGTTGGACGTTGCAACCGGACGATGCCATGACCCGTGGCGGCTGCCGGGTCGCGAGTGCCAGTGGCGAGCTGGATGCCACCTGGGAAAGCCGCTGGGAGACCGTCAAGCGCCAGGTGCGTCATCGCCGGCCAGCGGCCACGGGCGACGGGGACAACGCGTCACGCTCGGACTCGGGTTCAGGTTCGGGGAGCGACACACCATGAGCACCGCTGCCGCCCACCAGCATGTCACCGACCACCATCAGCGCTGGCAGCAGTCGCTCGAACGCGTGCGCCGGCGTGTCGAGAAGGTGCCACCCTTTCGCGCCAGCGGCCGGGTAGTGCGCGCCACAGGCATGGTGATCGAGGCTGTGGGCCTGGCGGCCCCTCTGGGCAGCGCCTGTCGCATCGAACTGCCGGCCCCTTACAGCCACGAGCCCCCGCGTCATGCCGAGGCCCAGGTCGTCGGCTTTTCGGGCGAGAAGCTCTACCTGATGCCGCTTGCCGAGATCACCGGGCTGGTGCCCGGTGCGCGCGTCTTCGCGCTGAGCGATATCGGCGGTAACGGCACGCGGCGTTTTCCGCTCGGCGAGGCCTTGCTTGGCCGCGTCCTGGATGGCAACGGCGAGCCACTCGACGGGCTTGGCCCGCTCGACGAAGTGCCGCGCGGCCCCCTGCAGACTCCACCGCTCAACCCACTTTCACGTGCCCCGATCAAGCAGCAGATCGATGTCGGCATCCGCGCCATCAACGCCCTGCTGAGTGTCGGCCGCGGCCAGCGCATGGGCCTGTTCGCCGGCTCCGGGGTCGGTAAATCGGTGCTGCTGGGCATGATGGCGCGCTTTACCCGTGCCGATGTGATCGTGGTCGGGCTGATCGGCGAGCGGGGCCGCGAGGTTCAGGACTTCATCAACGACATCCTCGGCCCACAAGGGCGTCGCCGCGCCGTGGTGGTGGCCGCCCCCGCCGACACCTCGCCGCTGCAGCGCCTGCAGGGCGCCGCCTATGCCACGCGCCTGGCCGAGGGCTTCCGCGACGAGGGCAAGAACGTGCTGTTGATCATGGATTCGCTGACCCGCTACGCCATGGCCCAGCGCGAGATCGCCCTGGCCATCGGTGAGCCCCCGGCCACCAAGGGCTATCCGCCCTCGGTGTTCGCCAAGCTGCCGGGGCTGGTGGAACGCGCCGGCAACGGCAAACCGGGGGGTGGCTCGATCACCGCCTTCTATACGGTACTCACCGAGGGCGACGACCAGCAGGACCCGATCGCCGATTCGGCCAGGGCGATCCTCGACGGCCATATCGTGTTGTCGCGAGAGCTCGCCGAGGCGGGCCACTATCCCGCCATCGATATCGAGGCCTCGATCAGTCGCGCCATGACGTCCATCGTCGAACCCGACCAGCAGCAGCTCGCCCAGCGTTTCAAGCGAATGTTCTCGCGCTACCAGCGCAACCGTGACCTGATCAGCGTCGGCGCCTACAGCCCGGGGCACGATCCGCAACTCGACGAGGCCGTGCAACGCTACCCGGACTTGGAGGCATTCCTGCAGCAGGGTATCGACGACAGTGCACCATTGGATACCGCCCTGGATCAGCTTGCCGATGTCATCGGCGCGCCAGGGACGAACACTCAGTCATCCACCCAGCCGACCACCCGGAAGGGCAACCGATGAGCCATACGCCGACGCCTCTCGATACCCTCACCGACCTGGCCCGCGATGCCCGCGACCAGGCTGGGCAGACGCTCGCCAGCGAACGCCTCAACGAACGGCAGGTGGCGGGCCAGCTCGAATCGCTGGGTCGCTACCGCCTCGAATATGCCCAGCGCTTGCAGCAGGCGATGCGAGATGGCATCGACCCGGCCACCATGCGCAACTACCAGCGTTTTCTCGACTCGCTGGATGATGCGCTGGCGCGTGCCCGCCAGGCCCTGGGAGCACAGCAGCAACGGGTCGGCCAAAGCCAATCCCACTGGCAACAACAGCAGCGCAAGCTGTCGTCCTACGACACCCTGGTCTCGAGACGCGCCATGCAGCAGAGCCTGAAGGCCGAGCGCCAGGAACTTCGCGCCAGCGATGACCTGGTCAACACCCGCCTGCTACGCCAGCGCCACAACCATCATGACAGCTGACCTCTTGACAGCTGATTTCGCCGGAGAATCGACATGACCATTCCGCTGCTTCTCGCGACCTCTCACGGCCAGACCCAGGCGCCGGCGGAACGTGCCGGTAAGGGTGGCAACGGCGGATTCAGCCTGGATCTCGCCGGTGCCGGCGCGACCGCCGCCCAGGCCAAGCGCCCAGTCGCCTCACCCGGCACGTATCCCGGCACTTCTTTCGGCACTTCGCCAACCCCGGATACCCCGCCTGCCAGGGCGGTACCCGCCACGGCAGGCACAGCGGGCAACGCACAGGTGCTGCCGGGCAATCCCGCGCTTGCCGAGATCGCCGAGCGCATGGCGTTGATCCTCTCGGCCGGAAACACCGCTGGCGGCCAGGGCCCGCAAGGTGGGCACCACTCGATCACCAACGCCGAAGCGATCGATGGTCTGGCAGCGTTGCAAGGGGTCCAACTCACCTTGCCACTGAACGCGGCTGGCAGTCACGGGGCCCCGACCGGAACACCGGGCGAGCCGCCGAGCAACGCGATCAGCGAAGACCTGGGCCAGGAAGCGCTCGACCAGACAGCGCGCGAGACCGAGCTGGCCGCTCAGGTGCTGGCCGACAAGCCGCAGAGCGATGCGAATCTGAATGGACAGATGCTGCCCAGCACGCAAGTGCTGGCGGGCCAGGCGTCGGCAGAGCAACGACTGGCAGGACAGCACCAGGCCAATGATCTCGCCGAGCGGGCCAGGTCAGCCGAGGCCAGGCAAGCCAACCCCGCCTTGCAGGCAGGCCGTGACGGACTGGAGATGATCCGCGCCGCCGGTGAGCGTGCCGCCGCCCAGCAGGGCGAACCTCAGCTTGCCGACAGCGCCCCCAAGGCCACTACTCTACCCGACGGCGCCCTGCGCTCCGGGGAGTCCAGCCGCGAGAGTTTCTCGACACTGCTGGCAAGCCAGGCCAACGGCTCGGCCAATAGCGCCGATGCCACGTTTGCCAGTACCACCCACCCCAGCGCCCAGGGCACTGCCGCTACCAATGGCCAGGTGAGCCTCAGCGCGCCGCTGGGCAGCCAGGCCTGGCCGCAGCAGTTCACTCAGCAGCTCTCTCATCAGTTCGGCCAGCAGATGCACCTGCTTGGCCAGCGCGGCGGTGAACAGCGCATCGAGCTGCACTTGAACCCCGCCGAGCTGGGTCCGCTCACAGTGTCGCTGAAGGTCAGCGAGCAGGCCGCCCAGGCGCAGTTCCTGTCGGCCCATGCGCCGGTCAGAAGCGCGGTGGAACAGGCCCTTCCGCAGCTTCGCGAGGCGCTTGCCGAGCAAGGTATCAGCCTGGGCGACACCTCGGTGGGCGAGCAGCGCGGGCAACAATCGCCGGAAGGTGAGCTGGCCAGGCGCGGCCGCCCCGGCAGCGGCGCCATGGGCGAGGGGGCGGAAGATGCATCGGGAGCCGCCGCTACAGCCGCGCCGATGACAGCCGATATATCACTCGACGGGCGGGTGGATCTCTACGCCTGATACCTAGTCGACACCCGATACACAGTCGACACCCAGTACACAGTCGACACCCGATACACAGCCGGCACCCGGCGCTGTCACTGGGCGCCGGGCAAAATGCCGAGATAGGCCCCATAGCGTGGCCTGTTCACTTCTTCGTACTTGTCACCGAGCCCGCATACTGACGCCAGTGGCAAGACCAGCGTGCTCCGACAGGGCCCAAGGATATCCAGCAATGGCGAAATCGACAGGTGGCTCCCGAAAGCTGCTCTGGCTCATGGGGATCGTCGTGATCCTCTCCTCCTCCGCAGCGGCGGCGGCACTCTACATGGTGTTCGACCAGCGCAATGACGGTGCCCAGGCTCAGAGTCAAATTCAGGAAGAGGTCGTGGCAGAGCGTGTGGCGCCGATCTTCGTCACCATCGAACCCTTCACGGTCAATCTTGCCGACGATCAGTACGGCACGCGGCTGCTCTATGCCGGCATGACGCTCAAGGTGGCCGATCAGCACACCCGCGAGGTTCTCACCGAGCACATGCCTCAGGTGCGCAGCCGCCTGCTGATGTTGTTTTCCGGTCAGCAGGCGCGTGAGCTGACCGGCCCCGAAGGCAAACGGACGCTCGCCGAGGAGGTGCTTGCGACCCTCGATGCGCCGATGACCGAGAACCAGCCCGAATTGGCCATCGACGACGTGCTGTTCACTGAATTCATCGTGCAATAAGCGGATCCCGAGCCCCATGTCCCAAGATGATCTGCTGTCGCAGGAAGAGATCGATGCGCTGCTCAAGGGCGTCAGCGGCGAAGAGGAAACCAGCGCTTCCGCCAGCGGCGAAGATTCGCGCATTCGCCCCTATGATCCGGCCACCCAGCACCGGATCATTCGCGAGCGCCTGCATGCCCTGGACATCATCAATGAGCGCTTCGCGCGGCATTTCCGCATGGGCATGTTCAACCTGCTCAGGCGCAGTGCCGACATCACCGTGGAAAGCGTGCGCTACCAGAGCTACAGCGACTTCTCGCGCAACGTGCCGGTGCCCACCAACATCAACATCATCGCCATGAAACCGCTGCGCGGCTCGGCCTTGATCGTCTTTCCGCCGAGCCTGGTGTTCATGGTGGTGGACAACCTGTTCGGCGGCGACGGGCGCTTTCTGACCCGCTCCGAGGGCCGCGAGTTCACCAATACCGAGCAGCGCATCATCATGCGCCTGCTCAACCTGGCCATCGACGCCTACAGCGAGTCGTGGAAGTCGGTCTATCCACTCGAGATCAGCTTCGTGCGCTCGGAGATGCAGTCGAAGTTCGCCAACATCACCAACTCGCCCAACGAGATCGTGGTCAACACCTCGTTCAACATCGAGGTGGGCAACCTCTCCAGCAGTTTCCAGATCTGCATGCCGTTCTCGATGATCGAGCCGCTGCGCGACCTGCTCTCCAACCCGCTCAACGATGGCCACCAGAATCAGGATGGCAGCTGGAGTCGGCGCATGGCCGGTGAAATCCGCCGCTCGGAAGTCGAGCTGGTGGCCGACTTTGCTTCCATTTCATCGCGTATCGCCCATGTCATGGCACTCAAGGTCGGTGACATCCTGCCGCTGGAGCTTCCTGAAAGCGTCACCGCCAAGGTCGACGGCGTGCCGGTCATGGAGTGCGAATATGGCAGCCAGCACCAGCAACGCGCCTTGCGGGTCATCCGCATGATCGATCACGCCAACGCCACCGCATCACCCGACACCTTCGTCAAGGGGTCGACACCGTCATCCAAGGAATCCAAGCATGACTGATCCCAAGAAGCCCGATCAGAACATCGACGACGACTGGGCCGC
The DNA here is from genome assembly GCF_003028575.1 of Halomonas urumqiensis. Taxonomy (GTDB): domain Bacteria; phylum Pseudomonadota; class Gammaproteobacteria; order Pseudomonadales; family Halomonadaceae; genus Halomonas; species Halomonas urumqiensis. The sequence continues at coordinate 147,506 of NZ_PYUD01000002.1, forward strand.
GGCCATGTCGGAGCAGGAACAGTCGGAGCAGGAACAAGCCGAGCAACAGGGTACCGGCGACGACGACCCTTGGGCGGCGGCCATGGCCGAACAGGCCGAGGCTGAAGCCCAGGCCGAAACGCCCAGCGAGCCCGACGCCGAGCCAAACGCCCAGTCGGCAAGCGACAGCGTGTTCCGCCCGCTTGCGCAGTCGGCTGGTGGCGGCGCCTCCCGCGACCTCGAGATGATCATGGACATCCCGGTCAAGCTCGCCGTAGAGCTGGGCCGCACGCGCATCACCATCAAGCAGCTGCTGGAACTGGCCCAGGGCTCGGTGATCGAGCTCGATGGCCTGGCCGGCGAGCCAATGGACATCCTGATCAACGGCTACCTGATCGCGCAGGGTGAAGTGGTGGTGGTCGACGACAAGTACGGCATCCGCATCACCGAGATCATCACTCCCTCCGAGCGCGTGCAGAAGCTGAACCGATGAGCGACATCCCTACCCCCGATGCCTCGTCCGGCGGCCTGGATGGCCTGGCCGCCGGCGGCGAGTTGATCGGCCTTGCCACGTTCGGCAAGACCGCCGCCGTACTGGCGCTTATCGTCGCGATCCTGTTGATCGCACGAGTTGTGCTCAAGCGCGCGGGGCTCGGCCAGGCCCGCCATGGTGACCGCCTGCGCGTGGTGGGCGCCGTCGGCGTCGGCAATCGCGAGCGGGTGGTGATCGTGCAGGTCGAACAGACCTGGCTGGTACTCGGCGTGGGTAGCGGCAACGTCAATAAGCTGCACGAGCTGCCGGCACCACCAGCGGATGCCACGCCTCACGCCACCGGCGCTCATTCCAATGGCCACGGCCCCTCCTTCGCCGACGGCGACAGCTTCGCCGCGCGCTTCGCCAAGGCACTGAAACACAATGCGGGCCTGGGGCGGGGCAAGTCGTGAGTCGCACGTTCCCGATGCTGGCGGTGCTGCTGGCGGCCCTGGCCCTGCTGCTGTCGCCCGCCGAGGTCCTTGCCCAGCAATTGCCCGGCATCACCAGCCAACCGCTGGAAGATGGCGGCCAGCAATGGTCATTGTCGCTGCAGACCCTGCTGCTGCTCAGCTCGCTGGCCTTCCTGCCGGCGCTTTTGCTGATGATGACCAGCTTCACGCGCATCATCATCGTGCTGAGCCTGCTGCGGACCGCCATGGGCACCCAGGCCACGCCACCCAACCAGGTGTTGCTCGGCCTGGCACTGTTTCTGACCTTCTTCATCATGGCCCCGGTGCTCGACCTGGTGTACGAGACGGCCTGGCTGCCGTTGACGGCGGAAGAGATCAATTTCGAGGAGTTCCTGCGGCTGGCCCAGGCGCCGTTCCGGGAATTCATGCTGGCCCAGACCCGCGAGCCTGACCTGGCGCTGTTCGCCCGCCTGGCGGATGTCGGCGAGATGCAGGGCCCCGAGGACGTACCGCTGCGGATTCTGGTGCCCTCCTTCGTGACCAGCGAGCTCAAGACCGCCTTCCAGATCGGCTTCATGGTGTTCATTCCGTTCCTGATCATCGACCTGGTGGTGGCAAGCGTGCTGATGTCGCTGGGCATGATGATGGTGCCACCGATCACCATCTCGCTGCCCTTCAAGCTGATGCTGTTCGTGCTGGTGGATGGCTGGCAGCTGATCGTCGGCTCACTCGCGCAAAGCTTTTATGTATAGCTTTTATGTCTAGCTTTTATAGTAAAACCAGGAGACAAACATGACCCCGGAAATGGTGATGGGCCTGGCCTACCAGGGCATGCGCGTGACCCTGCTGCTGGCCGGGCCGCTGCTGATCACCGCGCTGGTCACGGGGCTTCTGGTCAGCCTGTTCCAGGCCGCTACCCAGATCAACGAGATGACCCTGTCGTTCATTCCCAAGATCCTCGGCGTGTTCCTGGTGCTGGTACTGGCCGGCCCTTGGCTGCTCAAGCTGATTACCGGCTTCACCCGCGAGCTGTTCATGAACATACCCACGCTGGTGTCTTGAGGAACCGGCCATGGTCGAGGTGACTTTCGCGCAACTCCAGGCCTGGCTCGTGGCCTTCCTGTGGCCCTTCACACGGATCACCGCCTTCCTTGCCGCCTCGCCACTGTGGGGGCACTCGAGCGTGCCCCGCCAGGCCAAGATCGGGCTTGCCGCGCTGGTAGCATTTATCATCGCGCCCACGGTGGCCACCCCCGATGTGCCGGTGATCTCCTGGGCGGGTGTCGGCATCATGGCCGAACAGATGCTGATCGGCGTGGCCATGGGGCTGGTGATGCACATCACCTTCGCCGTGGTACAGGCCACCGGTGACTTCATCGGCCTGCAGATGGGCCTGGCCTTCGCCACGTTCTTCGATCCCAGCAGCGGCACCAACATGGTGGTGCTGTCGCGCTACCTGTACATGATCACGCTGCTGATGTTCCTGGCCTTCAACGGCCACCTCATCGTGCTGGAGATTCTCGCCACCAGCTTCGATACCCTGCCGATCGGCCTTGGCGGCTTCAACGCCGGCGCCTTCGATATGCTGGCGCGCTACGGCGGCACCATCTTCATGGCCGGCATGCTGCTGGCGCTGCCGCTGGTCGGGCCGCTTCTGATCATCAACCTGGCGCTGGGCATCCTCAATCGCTCCGCGCCCCAGCTCACGGTGTTCAATATCGGCTTCCCGGCCTCGTTGACCGTCGGCCTGATCCTGATGATGGTATTGATGACCGACATCGGCCGCTTCCTCGAGCGACTGTTCGCAGGCTCCCTCGACTTCATGCGCCAACTGCTCGACGCCCTCGCCCCGCTTCCACCCGCGGGCTGAATGACGCCCAAAAAAAACCGCCCTGACGGGGATCCGAGGGCGGCAAGGGGCCATGGCGGGAGGTAACCAAACCACGGCCAACAGGGTTGATGAGCCTAAGAGGGTGTTTACAAATGCAACGAGCGATGGCCAGACAAGGCGAAATCAGCTGAAAAAGCGCAGTTTACGAGGGTGTAAATGAGCATTTTGAAGGTGATTTCAACGCCGTATGGCCAAGCGCAGTAGTTTGTAGACATCCTCTCAGCGGAGGTAGTCGAACAGCGACATCCCCTTGATATCGACGAAGGCGCGCTGGGAGGCTTGCAGCCCGACCTGGCGCAGGCTGTATTCGGAGATCGCCTCGGCGTAGTCGAGGTCGATCAGGTCCGACAGCGTCTGCTCGTAATTGAGCATGCGGTTGCCGCCCACGGCGTCCACCACATCGAGCTCGTTGAGCCTTGCGCCTACCGAGGCGCGGGTGGTCAGCACGTTGTCGAGACCGTTGTCGAGCTCGCGCATCGAGGTGTTGAGCGTGTTGCGCAGCGCGGCTTTCTTGGCGGGCGTGTCGGCTGGTTCCTCGAGTACCGCAAGGGCCTTCTCGAAGGTCTTGAACAGGTCTGTGTTCATCTGCTCGGCCTGGCCGATCGTCAGCTCGTCACCGGCTTCGGGGTCGCCCGCAAGGGTCAGCGTGATACCGCCGAAACTGAGTGACTGGCCCGGGGTATAGGGCTCGTCATTCGCCACGTTGGTCACCGTGCCATCGGCAGCCACGCCTTCGATACTGTAGGTGGGGTTGTCGGCATCGCCACCGAAGGTGAGGGTGTAGGTATCGCCGTAGCCGGGGTCGGCGGGATCGCCGATGCGCGGGCCACTGAAGGTCACGTTGCCGGCATTGCCGGGCGCGGCCTCGGCCAGGTAGCCCGCGCCGCTGGCCACGCTCTGGAAGATCTTTTCGCCATTGTCGGCGACCGGCATCAGCCGTGAGGCATCGATACGCTGCTCGCGGGTATTGGCATCGCCTACATAGTCCACGGTGCCGTCGCCGTTGCGCTGAAAGGGCGGGCTTGCGTCCTGGTAGCCGCCGAACAGGTAGCGGCCATTGCCGTCGGTGGCATTGGCCTGGCCGATCACCGTCTCGTAGATGCCACGCAGCTCGCTTGCCACCGACTGCCGGTCGGCATCGCTCAGGGTGTCGCTAGAGGCCTGCACCATCAGCGTCTTGGCACTGGTGATGGCGTCGCTGACGCTGTTCAACACGCTTTCCGACTGGGATAGCGAGTTGCGCGCACTGACCCGGGAGTCGGCGTACTGCTCGGTGAGCGCCTTGGACTGGGAGACGCCCACCGCGCGTGATGCGGCCTGGGGGTCGTCCGAGGGGTTGACCACTCGGCGGCCGGTGGCGATCTGCTGGCCCACCTTCATGAAATCGCCCTGCTGGCGATTCATCGAGGAGACGCTCTGGTCGAACATGGTGACGGTACTGATACGCATGATGATGGACGTCCTTCGAATCAGTTACGCAGGCCAAGAATGGTATCGAACACCGTGGAGGCGGTATCGATGACCCGGGCATTGGCGGAATAGAACTGCTGGTAACGCAGCAGGTTGGCGGCTTCCTCATCGAGGTTCACGCCGGATTCCGACTGCTGCACGGCCTCGAGCTGGTCGGTGAGGCCCTGGCGGGCATCGAGATTGACCTTGACGATGTTGCTGCGGTTGCCGACGTCGCTGACCATGCCGGCGTAGGCCTGGTTGAGGGTCGCCTTGCCGCCGACCATCCCCTCGTTCTGCAGCTCCTGCAGGGCCAGGGCATTGGTGTTGTCGCCGGAACCAGCGCTGGTGCCGGCAGCGATCTGGTCCAGGTCGCTGATCTCGCTACGCATGTCGGCGGCGGCACGGCGCACCGGCTGGATCTCGAAGCGATCCCCTTCGCTCGGGGCGATATCGAACTCGAGCGATACACCACCGACATCCAGCGTGCGTGCGGCGGGGTCCCAGTCGAACTCGGCGGCGGCCAACCGCTGGCCGGAATCCTTGCGGGTGATCTCCGGCTCACCGGCGCCATTGAAGCGGATGCTGTAGTCGGTGGCGCTAAGCGCGGCGAGGTTGTCCGTATCGAGGGTAGCGCTTGCGATCTCGGCACCGCTCGGGTTGCGCTCATCGGAATAGGCGCGCGGCTCGCCGATGGAGAAGACATCCTGGCCCGGGTCGCCATTCAGATCGGTGCCCTCGCGATGCACCTCATTGAAGCGCGTGGCAAGCGACACGGCCAGTTGACCGATCTGGTTCTGGGTCTTGTCGAGGGTCTCGGCGCGAAACTGCATCAGCCCACCCAGGGTGCCACCGTCCACGGTGTTCTCGGGCAGGGCCACCAGGCCACCGGATGAGTCGCGGTAGCCCAGCACCGTGCGCTGCGGGTCGGCGGGAGAGTCCATCGCCTCGAGCCGGTAGTGGTTGGTGCCGGACACCAGCGGCTGGCCATTGGGCAGGCTGATGTTGTAGGTCTTGCCATCCTGGACATCCAGGGTGACGTTCATCCGCTCGCTGAGCTCGCTGACCAGCTGGTCACGCTGGTTTTGCAGACCATTGGGTGCTTCACCGGTACGTGCTCGCGCCAGGGTGATCTCGCGGTTCAGTGTCGCCAGCTGCTCGGTGGCATTGTTGATCTGGGTGACCTCGTCGCTGATCTGGCCGTTGATGCCTCGCTGCATGTCCTGCAGGTAGCCATCGAAGGCGCGAAACTGGGCGGTCAGGGTATCGGCGGTACCCAGCAGGCCCTGGCGGGCCGCAGGGTCGGAGGGCGCACTGGCCAGGTCCTCCAGCGAGGAGAAGAAATTCTGCATCAGCGGTGCCAGGCCCGCATCACGATCGGCCAGCAGGTTGTCGATCTGGCTGACCTGGCCCTGGTAGGTGGCAAGCGCACTGGAACTGCTGGTAGCCGAGTTGAGCTGCTCGGCCACGAACTGATTGAACTGGCGCTGGATGTCGTTGACCTGCACACCGCCGCTGCCGGCGCCCTCTCCCAGGATCACCAGTTCCCGGTTGTATCCGGGGGTGTAGACGTTGCTGATGTTGTTGCTGGTGGTGGCCAGCGCGTTCTGGGCCGCGTTGAGACCACTGACCCCGATGGAGAAGATGCTCATGCTGTCGTTTCCTTAGGCCGATAGGAAGAGTATCGGCAGGTAAGTCCAGGCCTTTAGGGCAATATCAGTCATCAGCCGGACGATGAAGGGCTCAGGTTCCTTCATTCGCGCTCTTCAGTAGCGCAGGAACACCAGCGACTCGTTGCCTGGTGCCACCGGGCCGAGGGAATCCATCACCGCGATCAGCTTGTCGGCGTAGGCCGGGTCGGTGGCATAGCCACCCGCCTGCAGCTCGTGTGCCGCCTGCTTCGCGTCGGGGGCATCAAGCACCTTGGCGTAGCGCGGGTTGTCGCCTATCAAGCGCGCATAGTCGGTGAAGGCGGCCTCGAAGGAGTCATAGACCCTGAAGCTGTCGTTGACCCGCGTGCGCTGGCCGTTGAGGTATTCGTGGGTGGTGATGTCGGTGGTGGGCCCACGCCAGCTACTGCCGGCCTTGATACCGAACAGGTTGTGGCTGTTGCCGCCACTGGCGGTGGCGATCTCGTGACGCCCCCACCCCGTCTCGAGCGCCGCCTGGGCAAGGATCAGCTCGGCCGGCACGCCGGTCTTGCGGCTGGCGGACTGGGCCGGACTGGCAAGCCGGTCGAGAAAGGCCTGGACATGGTCCGGTGGCGTGGCATCACGCTCAGGGGTGGCTGCGGCACTTACCCCCGCGGGCTTGGCCCGGGATCGATCATCCCGCTCGGCACGGCCTTCCTCCGCCGGGCGCGCGTCATTTGATGTCTCGGCGGGCACGGCCGCCACGCTTCCCATGAACCCTTGGGAGGCGGTGGCGAGTTCATCCATGAAGCTTTCGGGGGCGGGGGCGGCGACGCCTGCATTGGCAGTGACGCCCTCCTCGGCGGCGTCGCCGTCAGCAACGCGAGCATCCTCATCGCCGCCTTCGTCGGGTCTCAGGGCATTTTCCAGCACACGCGGCGCACCGCGTGGAATCCCGGCGATCAGCTCATCGATCTCGCTGCCGCGTGGCTGGCTGCCCGAAGGCACCATGCCGCTGGCCTGCATCTGCGACACCAGGCTATCGGCCAGGCCGATGCCGCGCGAGGCGATGGTCTGCGACCACTGCTGGTCGAGCAGCGATTGGTAGAACTGGGTCTGCTGGCTGTCGATCAACCCGGTAGTGGGAATCGCATCACGCATGCTCTTGAGCATCGTCTGCACGAACAGCGCCTCGAACTGCTGCGCGGCACCCTTGACCCCCGAGGAGGGGTCGCGGGCAGCGGTATGCTTGAGACGCTGCAGGCCATTCATGTCGAGGGCGAACTGGCTACCCATGTCCTGCACACTCATCAGATGATCTCCAGTTCGGCACGCAGCGAGCCCGAAGCCTTGAGGGCCTCGAGAATCGCCATCAGATCCTGGGGCGTGGCGCCCAGCGCATTGAGCGCATTGACCACGTCGACCAGGTCGGCACCTTCCACCACGCGCAAATAGGCTTCCTGCTGCTCGATATCGATGTCCGCATCCGGCACCACTACCGTCTCGCCCTCGCCGAATGGCGACGGCTGGCTGACCCCGAAGCGCGTGTCGATGACGATCGACAGGTTGCCATGGGCAACGGCGGCACGCCGCAGGGTCACGGCGCTGTTCATCACCACCGAGCCGGTGCGCGCGTTGAATACCACCTTGGCGGCGGCTTCGGTTGGCGTGACGTTTATGTTTTCGATACGCGCCATGAAGTTGACCCGCGAGTTGGCGTTGGCTGGGCCATCGAGGGCGATCACCCGGCCATTGCGGGCCGCGGCCACCGGGCGGCCGAACTCGTCATTGATGGCGGTGACCACCCGCTGGGCGGTGCCGAAATCGCTTTCGAACAGCTCAAGCTCGAGAAGGCCACCATTGGCGCCCAGCTCCAGCGGCACCTCGCGTTCGACCATCGCGCCGCCGGCGATTCGCCCACCGGCCTGCTGGTTGATCTGCACGCTGCTGCCACCCGCTTCGGCACCCGCGCCAGCCACTAGCAGGTTGCCCTGGGCAATCGCGTAGGTGTCGCCATCGGCGCCCTTGAGCGGGGTCATCAGCAGGGTGCCGCCGCGCAGGCTTCGCGCGTTGCCGACCGAGGAGACATTGATGTCGAGGCGCTGGCCGGGCCGGGCGAACGGCGGCAGGTCGGCGGTGATCATCACCGCCGCGACGTTACGCAACTGCATGTTGGTGCCCGGCGGCACGGTGATGCCGAGCTGCGACAGCATGTTGGTCAGGCTCTGGCCGGTGAACGGCGCCTGCATGGTCTGGTCACCGGTACCGTCGAGGCCCACCACCAGGCCGTAGCCGACCAGCACGTTGTCGCGCACGCCGGCGAATCCGGCCAGTTCACGAATTCGCTCGGCCTGGGCCGGCATGGCGATCAGCCACACCAGCAGCAGGCAGGCGAGCCGCCAGGCAGCGGGGCGAAACGAGGTCTTGGCGAGTCTGCTCATGTGGCGTCGTGTGTCCATGGTCGCACGCCGTCAGAAGGGCGAGACATTGAGGAAGAAGCGCTGCAGCCATCCCATGTGCTGGGCCTCATTGATATAGCCATCCCCGACGTACTCGATGCGCGCATCGGCCACCGACGTGGAGGGAACGGTGTTCTGGCCAGTGATGGTGCGCGGGTTGACCACCCCGGAGAAGCGGATGAACTCCACGCCCTGGTTGATGGCGATCTGCTTCTCGCCACGCACCCTGAGATTGCCGTTATGCATGACCTCGAGCACCGAGACGGTGATGGTGCCGGTGAAGCTGTTGTTGGCCTGGGAGCCACCGCCGCCGCTGAAGTCGCTGGCACCCGACAGGTCGAAGCCGTATTCGGCCAGGGTCTCCAGCGCGTCCGGAAGCTCGGCAAGCGACAGCTCGGAGGAGCCATTGCGATTGGCATTGGACTGGGCGTTCTTGCTGGCGCTGACCTCCTCGTCGAGGACGATGGTCAGGATATCGCCGATCATGCGCGGCCGACGATCCTCGAACAGCGGCTGATAACCACGCTGCGGCTGGTAGATCGAGCCGTTGGCCTCGCGAGGTGGTGGCTCGGTGATCGCGATCTGCTCCTGCTCGCCGACCACCGAGGCGCGTGGAATCTGCGCACAGCCAGCGAGTGCCAACACGGCAATCCCCAGCAGCAGGGTCAGGGACCTCGGATACACGTTGCCTTGCTCGGGGCTGATCTGGCGACAAGCCTGCAAGGAGGCGCTTTGGACCCCTCCCTGGGCGCTACCGACGCCATCCATGGCGTAGGACCTCCTTTCCGGCTTGTCCCCAGCGCCCCTTGGTGTCTTCAAGTGCGCCAGCCCCAGCAGCAGGGTGGTCATACGCGACAACGTGCGAGGCTTCATGCCCATCTCTCCCGGCCCATGGGCCTTACAGCTGTGCCAGGCGTGCCAGCATTTCGTCGCTGGTCTGAACCGCCTTGCTGTTGATCTCATAGGCGCGCTGGGTCTGGATCATGCTGACCATCTCTTCCACCACGTTGACGTTGGAGGTCTCGACGAAGCCCTGGAACAACCGGCCAGCGCCGTTCATGCCGGGCATCGCCTCGTTGCGGGGACCCGAGGAGGTGGTCTCCATGTAGAGGTTGCCGCCGATGCTCTCGAGTCCGGTCGGGTTGACGAAGGTAGAGACGGTGATCTGGCCGACCTGCTGGGTCTGGGTGGTGCCCGGCTGGGTCACCGACACAATGCCATCCTCGCCGATCGATACCGACAGCGCATTGGGGGGCAGGATGATCGCCGGTTCCAGCGGATAGCCGTTGGCGGTGACCATCTGGCCGTTCTCGTCGAGCTGGAAGCTGCCGTCGCGGGTGTAGGCGGTGGCGCCATCGGGCATCAGCACCTGGAAGAACCCCTGCCCGTTGATCGCCAGATCGCGCGAGTTCTCGGTGTTCTCGAGCCCGCCCTGGTTGTGCAGGCGCTCGGTGGCCACCGGGCGCACCCCCGTGCCCACCTGCATGCCGGAAGGCAGGCGGTTCTGCACGTCGTTCTGGGCGCCGGGCTGGCGCAGGTTCTGATAGAGCAGGTCCTCGAACACTGCCCGCGAGCGCTTGAAGCCGTTGGTGCTGACGTTGGCCAGGTTGTTGGAGATGACGTCCAGCTTGACCTGTTGCGATTCAAGGCCAGTCTTGGCCGTCCACAGTGACTTGATCATGGGGATTCCTGTTGCGGGTGCCGTCAGCCCTGAATCGACAGCAGGTTGTTGGCACGCTGGGCGTTTTCGTCGGTGGTGCTGATGACCTTCATCTGCATTTCGTAGCGGCGCGCCACGTCGATCATCGCCACCATCGACTCGATGGCGTTGACGTTACTGCCCTCCAGCGCACCGCTGGCGACACGCGCGTTCTCATCGGCGGCCAGGGCCACCACTTCGCCCTCGGCATTCGCCGGCGGGCGGAACAGGCCATCTTCACCGCGGGCCAGTGGCTGGTCGGGGGTCACGAGCTTGAGGCGACCGACATCCACCAGAGCGTCGGGATTCTCGCCCGGCCCGATGGCGCTCAGCGTGCCATCGGCGCCTACCGAGACATTCGCGCCCAGTGGCACGATGATCGGCCCGCCCTCACCCATCACCGGGCGGTCGACCAGGGTGACCAGGCCATCGCCATCCACCTGGAGATCGCCACGCCGGGTGTAGGCCTCACCGCCGTCCGGGGTCTGCACGGCGAGCCAGGCATCACCCTCCAACGCCACATCGAGCTCGCGGCCGGTACGCATCACCGGCCCCTGTGAGAAATCGGCGCCGGGGGTGCTGGCGGCAACCGAGGTGCGCGTGGCAAGCGCCGCCTCTCCCTCGACCGGCACCGCGCGCATGGCGTTGAGCTGGGCACGAAACCCGGCGGTATCGACATTGGCCAGGTTGTGGCTGACCACCGACTGCTGGTCCATGCTCTGCTTGGCGCCGCTCATCGCGGTGTAGAGAATGCGATCCATGGTTCAGGCTCCCGATTCAGACGCCTCAGCGCAGGTTGATGGCGGTCTGCAACAGCTCATCCTGGGTCTTGATGGTCTGCGAGTTGGCCTGGTAGGCGCGCTGGGTGACGATCATGTCGACCAGTTCACGAGCCATGTCCACATTGGACGTCTCGATGGCACCTGATTGCAGCAGGCCCAGCAGGCCGGTACCCGGCTCGCCGACCAGTTCCGCACCGGAGGCTTCTGTCGCCGACCAGACGTTATCGCCGGAGGGGTTCAGGCCTTCCGGGTTACGGAAGCTGGCAAGCGCGATCTGACCCGAAGGACGCGACTGCTCGTTGGCATAGTTGCGCATCACGGTGCCGTCATCCTCGATCTCGATGCCGACGAGAGAGCCCGAGGTGTAGCCGTTCTGGCTCAACTGGCTGGTGGTGGAGTTGTTGCCGAACTGGGTGGAGCCGGCGAGATCCAGGGTAAACGCCAAGTCGGCGGGCTCGCCTCCCAGCATGGCCTGGTCGAAGGTGATCTCGGGCATGGCGTTGGGCGCAGGCGTCGCCAGCACGCCATTGGCGCTGAACTGGGTAGTGAAATCATTGGCCGCGGTGTAGCTGCCATCCATTACCGCTCTACCGGTCCAGGTGTTGTTGCCGGTCTTCTCGTAATAGATGTTGAAGTTGCGCGGATTGCCCAGCGAATCGTAGGCCGTGAAGTTGTTGGAGAAGTGGTAGTCGAGCGTATCGGCGCCACCGTTCACATCCACCGAATTGAGCCCCTCACCCGGTTGTGAGCGGGCGTCCAGGTTGATCGTGGTGGCGACATTGGTGGTGGCGCTAGCCGGCATCTCCTCGGCTTCCACATTCAGCGGTACCGGCTGGCCGCCAACCTGCACCTGACCCTCGGCATTCAGGCCATAGCCCATGATCTGCGCGCCCTGGGCATTCACCAGGTCGCCATCCGAGGTCATGGTCAACTGGCCATTGCGCGAGTAGACCACCTCGCCGCTGGGCTGCTGAAGGCGGAAGAAGCCCTGGCCAGCCACGGCCAGGTCGAGATTGCGGTTGGTGGACTCCAGGTTGCCCTCGCTGAAGTTCTGCAGTACCGCCGAGACCCGCGTCCCCAGGCCGACCTTGGAGTTGGCGAAGACATCCGCGAACTGGGCGCTGGAGCTCTTGAAGCCCACGGTCTGGGAGTTCGAGATGTTGTTGCCGATGGTGCCCAGCTTGGATGACTGGGCGTTAAGGCCACTCAGGGCTTGTGAAAAGCTCATGTCGGATTCCTCATCAAAGAATTTGCTTGACCTGGCCAAGGCCGACCTGGCCATAGATGGCGCCCAGATCGAGCCGCACGCCTCCGTTGTCGTCCGGCGGCGTCACACCGCTCACCACCGCATAGTTGAGTGATTCAACCTCCACGGCATCCTCGCCACTGGTGGCCTCGATACCCACCCGGTAAGCCCCGGAAACGGCACGCTCGCCTTCGCTGGTCAGGCCATCCCAGGTGAAGGACTCTACGCCGGCGCTGACCGGGCCGATGTCGTAGCGATTGACCACCTGGCCCGCGTCGTTGGTGATGGTCACCGTCACGTTGTCGGCCGACTGGCCGAGCTCGATACCGAATGGCGTGGCATGCATCTCGCCCTCGGCGCCCTCGTCGAGCAGCACGCGGCTCCCCGGCACCAGCACGCCCTGCCCGATCAAGCCGGAGGCCTGAAGGGTCTGGCCGGCGTTGATCTGTCCGGTGATGTCGCCAAGCGACTGGTTGAGATTCTCGATACCACTGACCGTGTTGATCTGCGCCAGCTGGCTCGTCATCTCATGGTTTTCCATGGGCTTGAGCGGGTCCTGGTTCTGCATCTGGGTGATCAGCAAGGTCATGAAGTTGTTGCGCAACTCGTCGGACTGCTGCGCATTGGACGCGGAGGCCGGGTTGGCATTGATGGTGTTGAGCACGTTGCTACCGATAGGCGAGGTCATGGCATCAACCCTCACCCAGCGTCAGTGTCTTGAGCATCATCTGCTTGCTGGTATTCAGCACTTCGATGTTGGCCTGGTAGGAGCGCGACGCCGAGATCATGTTGACCATCTCGTGTACCGGCTCGACGTTGGGCATCGTCACGTAGCCCTCCTCGTTGGAAAGCGGGTGCTCGGGGCGATACTCCATGCGCATCGGCGAGGGGTCTTCGACCACCTCGCGCACGCCCACGCCGCCGATGCCATGCGCCGCATCGGCCCGGCTTTCGAACATGACCTGCTTGGCGCGGTAGGCTTCGCCATCGGGCCCGGCCACGCTGTCGGCGTTGGCCAGGTTGCTGGCGGTGACATTCATGCGCTGGGACTGGGCGCTCATGGCCGACCCCGCGATGTCGAACACGGAAAACATCGACATGACGTGACGCTCCTTATGGCGGTGTCTTGATCAACGGCAGCACTTGATTCAGCTGCTGTGCCCTGATTCAGCTCGTATAATGCGTTCAGGGGTCATTCGGACTGCATCGCCGACTTGAGGCCCTGAATGCGGCTATTGATGATGGTCAGCGCCGCCTGGTAGCGCACCGAATTGTCGGCAAAGGCCGTACGTTCGCGATCCATGTCCACGGTATTGCCATCGAGGCTCGGCTGGTCCGGCACGCGATACTTGAGGCCATGATCGAGCGCACTGGAAAGCCCCTGCCCGGCAATATGCCGCTCGGAGGAGCGCGACAGCGCCAGTCCCTTCGAGGAACTCGTCGACACGGCCTTTTGCAGCTCACTGGCAAAATCCATGTCGCGCGCCTTGTAGTTCGGCGTGTCGGCATTGGCGATATTGCTGGCCAGCACCTTGTGGCGCTGCTGTCGAAGCGACAGCGCCTGCTGGTGAAAATCTAAGGCGGCACCGAGCTGGTCGATCATTCCGCGCTCCCTGGATGGCACGTGTTGGATGGCATTTGTTGACGATGAAGAATAGCCAGCCTTGCGTCAGCCCAAAGGCACGAACAGCCCCGCTTTCATGGCTCATTTCGACTCTTTCGCCCAGAGAAGGCTGGCTAGAATGGTCCGGCGACCCTGTTCCGAGCGAGTACCCGATGACCGCCAGCCCGCCAGCCACTTTCATTCATCGCGTCCGGCGTTGCGCCATGGTGGCCGTGCTGACCATGGTGGCTGTGCTGACAATGCCGCTGGCCATCGCGCCCGTCGCCGCCGATGACACCTTGATCGACGAAGTGCATGCGTTCCTGTATGAACAGGCCAGCGGCCTGGGTGACGAGGTGGTCATCGAGGTCCGCCCGCCTTCCGCGCGGCTGCCCGATTGCGAACACCCCGAGCCTTTCCTGCCGCGTGCCGGCCAACCACTTGTCGGGCGGATATCGGTGGGTGTGCGCTGCGGGTCGGATGGCCGACAGGTGCGCTACCTTCAGGCCGAGATCGGCATCATCGGAGGCTACCCCGTGGCGGCGCGTGACATCGCCGCGGGCAGCGTGATCGACGCCGGGATGCTCGAGACCCGCCACGGCGACCTCGCACGCCTTCCCCGCCAGGCCGTCGTGGATTCGCAGCGAATCATCGGCCAGGTGGCGCAACGCCCGCTGGCAGCTGGCTCGACCCTGGAGGAACATCAACTTGCTGCCAGGGCACTGGTGGAACGCGGCCAGACGGTCACGGTCGAAGCCCGTGGGTCGAGCTTTCAAGTGACACGTGAAGGCGAGGCCCTGGAGCCGGGAGGCCAGGGCGAGCGGGTCAGGGTGCGATTCGCCAATCGCCAACTGGTCACCGCGACGGTCGTCGGCGAGGCGAGGCTCGCCGTGGACTTCTGAATCAGCGCTGCCGATTTGCTAAAGTTATCCCTACGCTGGCCGATACTCCGGACAAGCGCACCGGCCATGAGGCAAACATCTTGAAGATTGACAACCAGAACCCGCTGATCCGCCCCGGTCAGACACAGCAGCGTGACGACGCTCGCAAGGCCCAGGGCGCTGACCAGCCCGCGGGCAAGGATGCTGGCCCAGCGGCGATGACGCATCTGAGCCAGCGAGCGAGCGATACAGGCCAGGACATCGATACCGCGCGAGTCGCGGAAATTCGCGAAGCGATTCGTGAAGGTCGCCTAGAGATCCACGCCGAGCGTATCGCCGATGGCCTGATCGACAATGTAAGGGAAATGCTGAGGAAAGACGGCGAATGAGCCTGGCGAGACTGCTTGGTGACCAGAGCGAACGCCTGGCCGCCCTTGCCACATTGCTCGAGGCGGAGCTTGAGGTGCTGACCGCTGGCCAGATCGATGGCCAGCGCCTCTCGGCAGTGGCCGGGGAAAAGCAGTCGCTGCTGGAAGAGCTCGAGCGCATGGAAAGTCTGCGCCGCCAGGTACAGCAGCGGCTGGGCTACCCGGCCGGCCACCAGGGTGCACGTGCCGCGGCCATGGATGCGGGCTGCCTTGCGGCGTGGGAGGCCTGTCTCGACGCCACCGAACGCACCGCCCGGCTCAACGAGCTCGCCGGCCAGATGCTGGACGTTCGCCTGACCCACAACCAGCGCATGCTCGATTTCATTTCACAGGTCGCGGAAAAGACCCTCTACGACCCAAGCGGCCGCGCTGGCCGCCAGCCAGGGCGACTCAACGCCTCGGCCTGACCGCCCGCAACGGCCACCCCTTCAGTCTCCTTTCCATCCTCTCCTTACCATCCGTTCCGTTCTGTCCGTTCCGTTCTATCCGTTCCGTTCTATCAAGCCCGGCCCATCTGACCTCATTCCATCTGACCTCATTCCATCTGACCGCATTCCTTCAGGCCCCATGCCTTGAGGCCCATGCCCTGAGGGATTGTCTCTTCAGTTATCCTCGCTACGGGCGGCACACCAGGCCGACACGACATCGCCGTCCATGGGCGGGGATACCAGGTTGCCCTGGAAGCGGTCGAACCCCTGCTTGCGCACTGCCTTCAACTGCGACTCGGTCTCGACCCCCACTACGGTCGCGGCAAGCCCGATGATCTCAAAGCTTCTGGCCAGCGCCTCCAGGGTCAGGTCGGCGGGCCGCTTGCGCCCCAGCCGGCTGACCAGTTCGCGGCTGATCTTGGCTCGCGTCACCGGCAGGGTGGCGAGCTGGTAGAGATCGAGCGGCGTCACCCCCAACTCATCCACCACCAGGCTGACATCGAGTTGTACCAAGCGCTTGAGCAGGTGCCCTTGGGATTCACCGACGCGCAGCAGACTCTGCACCTCGATTTCCAGCGCCAGCCAACCGAGCTCTACGCCCTGCTGGCGCAGGAAATGATCCAGCGGCCTGCCATCGAAGACATCCTGCTCGAGGGTTGGCGCCGCGAGATTCACCGACACCCCGAGCAAGGCCAGACGGTCACCCGTTGCCCTCCAGTGCTGGTGCAGCTTGATCACCTGCTCCAGTACCCAGCGGTCGAGCCGAATCAGTTGCCCCATCTCGGCCGCCACGGGCAGAAAATCGCGGGGGTGAAGCAGCCCTCGACGGGGATGCTGCCACCTGACAAGCGCCTCGAATCCCATGCAGCGAAGCGTTGCCGGGTCGAGCTGTGGCTGGTAGACGACGCGAAAATGCTGGCTGGGTGCCATCAACGCCTCATGCAGCTGCAGGCGGAAGCTCGCCTGCTCCTCGATTTGCCGCCGCAGACGGGTGTCATGGAAGGCATGGTTGGCGGGGCCCGCCTTGCGCGCGTTGGCGAGTGCCGCCTCGGCAAGCCCCAACAACGCATCATGCTGGTCGCTATCCACGGGATAACGGGCGATGCCGATGGAGGTGGTCAGCAATTGTGGGCGGCTGCCAGCATCGAAGGGGGCGTCCATGGCCTCCTGGAAGCGCAGTGCAGCCGACTGCAGGCTCTCCGCGGTCACCGGGTGCTCGATCAGCACCCCCCACCTGGCCTGGTCGAGCCGCGCCAGGCTGTCCTCGCCACGAAAGGTATGGTCGATACGTCGTGACACCTGATGCAACAGGCTCCAGATCGCCGCCGGCCCGAGCCGCTTGCGCAAGGCCTCGATGTCATCCAGTTCGATCAACAGCAGAGCCAGTTGCTGGCCGAGGCGGTCGGCGCGCTCCGCGGCATGATAGAGCCGGTCATGGAACAGCCAGGCATTGGCAAGGCCAGTCAGCGCATCCTGTCCGGCCATCAAGGCATGCTCTTCATCACGCGCCAACAGGGTCAGCAGGCGGGCTTCTGGCTGGCGCAGCGAACTCACCGTCATGAGCAGCGAGCAAGCGCCATCGGCTATTTCCAGCTCCTGCCACTCCACCGGCGGTATGTCATCCACCTCCTCGTCGATCAGTTCCCTGACCGGCAGATGATCACAGACCTTGCTTCCACGCAGTGACTCGGCCACCAGGCCGCTGAGCTGGCAGAATCGCCGGTTGGCCACCTCGAAGCAGCCATTTTCGTCGACTACCGCAAGTCCCACCGGGGCGAACTCGAAGGCCATCGCCGCCCATACTGAGGGGTGCGTCGCCGGGGCGCTGGCACTCCCTGAAGAAGCGGTTCCCTTGGGTGGGCCGGAAGCGTCAACAGCCATGGTGTTCTCCTGGGCCAGCTGGCCATTGGCAAGTCAAGGTAATGTCGGCCACCCTAAGAGGAACTTGACACACATCGTGTGCTTTTTGCACGCTCCCTGACAATATACTCCCCCACACCATATAACCCCCGCAGGCTCGCGCCCGCGGGGGTTATATGGCTAGCAAGGTGATGTAGGAGGCTTGCGGTGAGCTCAGCCGCCGGTCATGAGCGAATCAGGTGATCGAAGGCGCCAAGCGCCGCCTTGGAGCCCTCGCCCATGGCAATGACGATCTGCTTGTAAGGCACCGTGGTGACATCACCGGCGGCGAAGATACCGGGTATCGAGGTCATGCCGCGTGCATCGGTGATGATCTCGCCACGCTCCGACAGCTCGACCGGCGAGCCCTCGAGCCACTCGGTGTTGGGTACCAGGCCAATCTGCACGAAGACGCCTTCCAGGTCGACCCAGCGCACCTCGCCGCTGGCCCGTTCCTCGTAGGTCAGCCCATTGACGCGGGTACCGTCGCCATTGACCTCGGTGGTGCGGGCGCCCTTGATGACCGTGACATTGGTCAGGCTGGCGAGCTTCTTCTGCAGCACCGCATCGGCGCGCAACTCGTCCATGAACTCGATCAAGGTGACCTCGGCCACCAGGCCGGCCAAGTCGATGGCCGCCTCGACCCCGGAGTTGCCGCCGCCGATCACCGCGACACGCTTGCCCTTGAACAGTGGGCCATCGCAGTGCGGGCAGTAGGCTACGCCCTTGTTGCGGTACTCCGCTTCGCCCGGCACGCCCATCTCGCGCCAGCGCGCGCCGGTGGCCAGCACCAGGGTGCGGCTCTTGAGGGTGGCGCCGGACTCGAACTCGACCTGGTGCTCAGCGCCTGGGGCTGTGGCCGGCTTCAGCTTGACGGCCCGCTGCAGGTTCATGATATCGACGTCGTACTGCTTGACGTGCTCCTCGAGCGCCGCAGCCAGCTTGGGCCCTTCTGTCTCGGGTACCGAGATGAAGTTTTCGATGGCCATGGTGTCCAGCACCTGGCCGCCGAACCGCTCGGCGGCAACGCCGGTGCGAATGCCCTTGCGCGCGGCATACACCGCCGCCGCGGCTCCGGCCGGGCCACCGCCGACCACCAGCACGTCAAAGGCCGACTTGTCGTTGAGCTTGGCGGCTTCACGCCTTGCCGCACCGGTATCCACCTTGGCCAGAATCTGCTCGAGGCTCATGCGGCCCTGGTCGAAGGGCTCGCCATTCAGGTAGATGCTGGGTACCGACATCACCTGGCGCTGCTCGACCTCGTCCTGGAACAGTGCGCCGTCGATGGCCACGTGGCGCACATTCGGGTTGAACAGCGCCATCAGGTTCAGCGCCTGCACGACATCCGGGCAGTTCTGGCACGACAGCGAATAGTAGGTCTCGAAATGCAGCTCGCCTTCGAGGCCACGAATCTGCTCGAGCACCTCGTCGCTGGTCTTCGGCGGATGGCCGCCCACCTGCAGCAGGGCCAGCACCAGCGAGGTGAACTCGTGGCCCATGGGGATACCGGCGAAGGCCAGGCCGGTGTCCTCATCGGGGCGGTTGAGTGCGAACGACGGCGTACGGGCATCCTGGCCGTCGGTGCGCAGGGTGATCTTGTCGCACAGGCCGGCGATCTCGGTCAGCAACCGATGCAATTCCTGCGACTTGGCGCCGTCATCGAGGGACGCGACGATCTCGAACGGCTGGGTGACCTTCTGCAGGTAGGCGTTGAGCTGGCTTTTCAGAGTGTCGTCCAACATGACAGCGGGTTCCTTCATGTTCGGTTTCAGGATCACGGGCACCGCGCGATTGCCATGCGGCATCGCCAGGAGGGCGTGATACAGAAAGAAAGCCCCGGGCAGGAATGCCCGGGGTTGGGACCTTATCTTAGATCTTGCCGACTAGATCCAGTGAAGGTGCGAGCGTCTCCTCGCCTTCCTTCCACTTGGCCGGACACACTTCGTTGGGGTTGGCACGCACGTACTGGGCGGCCTTGACCTTGCGCAGCAGCTCTTCGGCGTTGCGGCCGATGTTGCCGGCGTTGATCTCGACGATCTGGATCTTGCCGTCGGGGTCGACCACGAAGGTACCGCGCTCGGCCAGGCCAGCCTCTTCGATCAGCACGCCGAAGTTGCGCGAGATCTGCAGGGTCGGGTCGGCCAGCATCGGGTACTGCAGCTTGCCGATGGTCTCGGAGCTGTCATGCCAGGCCTTGTGGGTGAAGTGGGTATCGGTGGAGACACTGTAGATCTCGACGCCCAGCTTCTTGAATTCCTCGTAGTTGTCCGCCAGATCACCCAGCTCGGTCGGGCAGACGAAGGTGAAGTCGGCCGGATAGAAGAAGAAGATATTCCACTGGCCCTTCAGGCTTTCTTCGGTGACGTCGATGAACTCACCGTTGAGGTAGGCAGTGGCTTTGAACGGCTTGACTTCGGTGTTGATCAGGGACATTCGGTGATGCTCCTTACGACTTTCGTTGAATGGCTGGGACAATACGGAGCGCATGGTAGTCCATGGCGCCCGATAGCGTAAATTGAATGGTGCCATGAGGCTGATAATTCAACCCTATGGAAGCCATGACGCGCCCCTAACCGACCGGGGAAGCCCTCAGTCGTCAGCCTTGATCAACGCGACGCTGGGAGAGAACAGGGAGCAGCCCGGCGCACTCGACCATCGGGTCATCGCAGTTGACCACGATATCGGAATGCGCAAGCACGTAGCTCTTGCCGGTGATGGTGTTCTCCACCACCTGGTGGGGGCCTTCCTGGCGGGTGCCGGTGAACTTGCCGATGAAGCCGGTCTCGCGCAGCGAGATGGTCTCCAGGCGGTCGCCGGGGTTGATTCGCCCCTCGAGGTTCATCAGCGCCAGACGCGCCGAGGTGCCGGTGCCGGTGGTGCTGCGGCAGATCACCCCGGGGTGCACATAGGTGGTGGAACGCGAGCGATAGAAGTCATCGGCCACCTGCTCCACGGGCCCCATGAAATGCAGGAACGGCAGTGGCCCAACATCGCCCAGGGTGTAGTGCGAAAAGCCGCGCTCGGCCTGAATCGCCTCGACGATCTTGTGGGCGCACGCGGCCAGCGCGCGCTCTTCATCGAGGGTCAACGAGAACCCCAGCTCGGTGGCGTCCACCAGCGCATAGAAGCCGCCGCTGTAGGCCACCGAGTAGGTGACATCACCGATCGTCGGCACATGGATCGTGGCACGATGGGTGTCGATGTAGCTCGGTAACCCCTCGCAGGTGATGCCCTCCACCACGCCGTTCTCGACCCGCGCCTCGATCTTCACCAGTCCCGCCGGGGCTTCCAGCGTGAAATGCTGGATACCCTCGCGCTTCGGCACGATGCCGGCCTCGAGTACCGCCGTGGCGGTACAGATGGTATTGGAGCCGGAATAGATCGGGTAACCCATCACTTCCATGATGATATAGCCGGCCGCCGCCGCAGGGTCGGTGGCCGGCACGATCAGGTCTATCGACATCTCCGGGATGCCGTGGGGCTCGAACAGTAGCAACTTGCGCAGGCCGTCCGCGTCGTCGCGCAGGTACTCCATCTGCGCGCGCACGGTGTCGCCGGGTAGCGGCGAGATGCCACCGATGACGATGCGGCTGACATCACCACCGGCGTGGGTATCCATCAGGCGAATGGTCGGCCGATAGGGAATGGGCGACTGACTCATGAGAGGGTGCTCCGAAGCGAGGGCATGTGTTCTGGAAGGCATGTGTTCCGAGAACATGTGTTTCACAGGGCAAACGGCGCGCCATGGGTGTCCCACTGGGCATCCGGCACGATGACGATCTTGCCGAGGAAGTTGCTGCCGCGGTTGACGAAGTAGCGCTCCGCCTCATGCAGCTCGGAGAGCTTGAACGCGGCATGCAGTACCGGCTTGAGCTGGCCGCCGCGTATCCACGCGACGAGCTGCTCCGCTTCCTCGCGTGTGCCGTGGGAGACCCCGAAGATCTGCACCTGGTAGAGATAGACGCGCGTCCACATGATCTCGCTGAGGTTGCCGCCACTGGCGCCGGCAATGGAGAGCCGCGGGTAGCTTTGGCGCGACGCCATGTCGACGATCATGGTGTCGATGAAGCGGTCGGTCATCTCGCCGCCGACCAGGTCCATCACCGCATCGATGGGCTTGCCACCCGTGGCGTCGAGCACACGCTCGACGAAGGTTGGCAGGTCGCCGCGGTCGATCACCGCCTCGGCGCCCAGCGCCAACAGGGCATCGGCCTTGTCGAGCTGGCTGACGGCGTAGGGGGTGGCACCCACCACCCGGCACAACTGGATCAACGCCGTGCCGACCCCGCCACTGGCGCCGGTGACCAGCACCCGCTCCCCGGCCTTGACCCCCGCCGAGGTCATCATGTGGTAAGCGGTCTGGTAGGAGCACATGCCCATGGCGGCGAGTTCGGCGTCGGCAAGCTCGGGATTCGGCACCTGATGGAACTGCTCCGATGGCACCGCGACATACTCGGCGAAACCGCCATCGGCACCGTGGCCGTAGTAGTCAGGGGTCAGGTTGATGTCGCGGCGCGCATCGGCGTAGAGGTTGAAATCGAGCAGCCCCCGCTCGCCGATTCGTGCGGCATCGACGCCCTCGCCCACGGCGACCACGCGCCCGGCGACATCGGCGCCCTGAATACGCGGAAAGGTCAGGGTCGGCTCGCCGCCCATGGCGAACGAGGTCACCTCGCCCTTGTCCTTGGTCGGGTAGAGCCCTTCGCGCGCCTTGCGGTCGGTGTTGTTCTTGGCAGTGGCGGTCACCTGGACAAGCACCTGGCCGGCCTCGGGGCGCGGGGTCGGCACGTCATCTCGATAAACCAGCTTTTCGACTCCACCATGCCCGGTCAGCAGCATGGCTGACATGGTGGCGGGAACGGATGTGGCGTGAAGGGGTGCTGCGGGGGATTGGCCAGCCATCTACTGCCTCCTCTCGGCAATCCTGGCAACAGCGCCAGCGCCGACCAGGGGGTGTGTTCAATCCCAGACGATAGCAGACTTCCCCCCTCGCCCCCGAGTGCCCAAGCCCCTGTTTCCGGGCATTTTATTTTTTGTTTTTCCCATGCTCGCTTGGCGTTTTTCCTGCACGCCCCGGCTAAGGAAGCACTGAACAAATCGACGAGCGAGATGAAGCGCAAGGCGCACGGAGCACAGGAACCGGAGCATATGGGGTATATGTGAGGATTCCGCGCACCGCGCAACGCAGCGATTCGCTCGCGCAGGCATTTGTGCAGTGTTTCCCTAACCGTCGCCACGTGGACATGGCGCCATGACGGTTTCCACCACCGTTCATTCAATGCCGATTGGCCAACCATCGCCGAGCGCGAGACGATCGAGTGGACGCCAACAAAGTAACGCAATGATTTACCATTTATTCTCGACCTGTCATCTTCGTTAAAAGAACAGGTATAAGAACACGATGTTGGCAATGAGGAAGCACGACCATGCAGGCAAGGATCGGTGCTGAGGACGCCTTTCGAAAGCTGGCCGAAGGGCTCGGCACGAGCGGTTCAGCGGGATTCTTCGACTCCCTCGTGGAACAGCTGGCGCGTATCCTGGATGTCGATCATGTGCTGATCGCAGCGGTGGAAAATGGCACCGCCAGCACCCTTGCCGTGTGGTCGGACAATCAGCTGTCCCCCAATATCAGCTACCCGCTGGAGGGCACTCCCTGTGAATCCGTGGTCGGGTATCAGGCCTGCCTGATCGAGCGCGATGTTCAGGGACGCTTTCCCGACGATCACCTGCTGGAAGCGCTAGGCGCGCAAAGCTATCTCGGCTTGCCACTGCAGGCGGTGGATGGTTCCACCATGGGCCTGATGGCGGTGCTGAAGAATTCGCCGATGCGGCCCGCCGGCCTCGAGGAAGAAATTCTGCGTATCGCGGCCACCCAGGCCAGCGCGGAGCTGGGCCGCAGGCAGGCCGAGGTCGCCCTGCAGGCAAGTGAGCTTGCGGCCAGGGAAAGCGAACGGCGGCTCGATACCCTGCTCAACCACCTGCCGGGGATGGCCTATCGCTGCCTGAACGACCCCGAATGGACCATGCTGATTGTCAGCCAGGGAGCCAAGGAACTGACGGGCTATCCGGCCGAGGCACTGGTCGGCAGCCACTCGGCCTGCTACGCCAACCTGATCCACCCCGCCGACCGCGACCGCGTATTCGCTGACGTCCAGGCCGCGATCAACGCCCGCGAACCCTTTCGAGTCATCTACCGGCTGATGCATGCCCATGACGGCACGCGCTGGATGTGGGAGCAGGGCCAGGCGATGTTCGACGCGCAGGGTAATGTGCTTCACCTGGAAGGCTTCATCACCGATATCACCGAGCAGCATGAGGCGCAGCGAGTGCAGGATGCCGTGGTGCGAATCGCCTCCACGGTGACCACCCGCCTCGGCGATGACTATTTTCACCAACTGCTGGCAAGCTTGATCCAGATTCTCGAAGCGGATGCCGGCTTCATCGCCCTGCTCGATGACAACGGCCCCTTGGATGAACATTCCCGGGGCGATCGCCCGGCCTCCACCATGAGCATGATCAGCGGAATATCCGACACCAAGCGACTCGACAGCGTCACCTTCGCGATGGCCGGCACGCCTTGCGAACGAGTCATCGAAGAGGTCGAGACTATCGTCCAGAACGGCAGCGGCTTGCACCTGCCCGGCACTTCGCTGCATGCGTCCGCCTGGATCGGCCGTCGTCTGGATAACGCCCGGGGGGAGCCGATCGGGGTGATCATGGTGCTTTACCACCGTCCCCTCGACGCTAATTCTTTCGCCACCTCCGTGCTGCGAATCCTTTCTACCGGTGCGGCCGCCGAACTGGAGCGCCGACGCGATCACCGCCGCATGCACCAGCTCGCCTACACCGATGGCACCACCGGGCTACCCAACCGGGTCCGCTTCATGGAAGACCTCACCCGGCTGCGACAGAAAGCCGAGAAGCAACAGCGCCCGTTGGCGTTGTTGCTGCTCGACATTCGGCGCTTCAAGGAAATCAACGATATCCACGGCCATCAGGTCGGGGACCAGTTGCTGGCCACCGTGGCCGGACGGTTGCAACGCGCCATCGGCACCGAGGAAGTCTTGGCACGGCTCTCCGGTGACGAGTTCACCGTCCTGGTGCCGAAGGCCGACGAGGCGACCCTGCAAGGATGCCTTGCGCGCATGAGCGAGGCAATTTCGCGGCCCATCACGCTTGGGCATCGCCATTTTTCGCTTGAGGTCAGTATCGGCTCGGCGCTATATCCGGGCGATGCCGTGACGGCGGGTGAGCTGTTCAAGGCGGCCAGTATCGCCCTCTATCACGCCAAGCAACAGGATGCGGGAGTCTGCCCGTTCAATGAATCGATGACCCAGGCGCTGCAACGCCGCCAGCAGATGACCGAACGTCTGAACCAGGCGCTCGACCAGGGTGCGCTGATGCTTTACTACCAGCCCCAGGTCGACCTGGCGAGCGGCCAGTTGACCGGCGCCGAAGCACTGTGTCGCTGGCACGACCCCGAGTGGGGCTGGGTCAGTCCGGGCGAGTTCATACCGCTGGCCGAGGAGCGCGGCCTGATGCGACGACTGGGTGACTGGGTACTGCGGGAGGCGGCTCGCCAGATGACCGAATGGCGCCGGGCCGGGCGCGTGTTGCCCGGGCGCCTCTCGATCAATATTTCAGCGCAACAGTTCACCGACCCGCGGCTGGCCGACCATATCGCCAGCCTTGCCTGCGATGTTCCCGCCTCGAGCATTGCCCTGGAGCTCACCGAAAGCGACTTCATGCGCGACCCGGAGCAGGCGGTGGGGATCACCCGCGCCCTGCGCGATGCCGGCTACGCGCTGTCGATCGATGACTTCGGCACCGGTTACTCGTCACTCTCCTATTTACGCCAGTTCGATGTGGATACCTTGAAGATCGATATTTCGTTCGTGCGCGAGATGCTCGAAAGCCACCACGATCGGGCCATCGTCCAGACCATCATCGCCATGGCCAAGACCCTTGGCATGAAAACCGTGGCCGAGGGCGTGGAAACGCTCGAGCAGGCCGCCATGCTGGACCAGATGGGATGTCACCAGGCGCAAGGCTACCTGTTCGGCTACCCGCTGCCGGCCGAGGAATTCAGCGCTGCCTGGCGGGAATCCATGCAGCCCGCCGATGAGCCGTGACGACCATTGCCATTGCTGCGCACTATGCACAGGCACCGGCACACAGGCACCTGCCCCCTCAGCCCCCTTCGCTGGTAAACGCCTCGGTATCGATGTCCCCCTGTTGTGCCGCACCATAGCGCGCTCCCGCCACCTGGCCTGGCTGCATCATGGCGTTCAACCGAGTCAACGTCGAAGGCGAAAGCCTGAGCGACTGCGCCGCCAGGTTTTCACGCATGTGGTCGATGGATCGGCTGCCGGGTATCGGCACGATGTCATCGCCCTGTGCCAGCAGCCAGGCCAGTGCCAGCTGCCCGGAGTTACAATCCAGGGAGCGGGCAAGGGCCTTGAGCTCCTCTAGCAACGCCAGGTTGTGGGGAAAGTTCTCGGCCGAAAAGCGCGGCATACCACGGCGAATGTCGCCCTCTTCCAGAGTGGCCGGGTCCGCAACCGCACCGGCCAGAAAGCCCCGCCCCAGGGGGCTGAATGCCACCAGCGTCGTGTCCGCCTCGCGGCACGCCTCGATCAGCGCGATTTCGGGATTGCGCGTCCACAGCGAGTATTCGGACTGCACTGCCGCCACTGGATATTCAGACCGGGCACGGCGTAGGGTCGTGGCGGAGACTTCGGAAAGCCCAAGGGCATGAATCTTGCCCTCATCCACCAGCCTTGCCAGCGCCCCGACGCTCTCCTCGATCGGTACCTGGCGATCCAGGCGGTGCAGGTAATAGAGATCCAGGTGATCGGTGTTCAGCCGTGAAAGGCTCGCCTCGCACTGCTGCCGGATGGTCGCCGGGCGGCCATCGATCACCCGCTGGCCACTCTCCGGGTCCATGGCCATGCCGCACTTGCTCGCCAGAAACACCTCATCGCGCTTGCCGCGCAAGGCGCGCCCCACCAGCTGCTCATTGGCCGTGGCACCGTACAACGTGGCGGTATCGAAGTGGCGGTAGCCCATGTCGAAAGCGGCATCGAGCGCCCGCAGCGCCTCGGCTTCGGGTACTCGGGCGCCGTACCCATGCGAGAGATTCATGCAGCCCAGGCCAATCGGGGGTGAAGCCACGTGCTTCAAGCGAGCCAGTAACGTCGACATGGGTGTCCTCTTATCGTGATGGTGTCATGCCATCATGCCGAGCGTTTACCGCTGACTGCAAGACGCCATCGCTTCAGTTTCCGCTTGCCGGGTCGATAGTCATGACAAGTGGTGTCTGAATACCCACGGTCAGATGATGCGTACCCAAAGGCCGCAAGTGCATGTCAGGAAGGTGAGGCAATGATGAACCAACTACATAAGATAAGCGTGAAATATACGATGGCATTTCTTCTCATCGCCCTCTCGCTATTGAGCGTGGTGATCGTGGATACCCTGCTGGTTCAGTCCATACGAGAACGCATGGTCGCTTTCAGTAGTTCCTTCAACCCGGCAGTGTCTGCGGTACTCAATGCGGATCGCGACCTCTACCAGGCGCGTGCCGCCGAACTCGAG
Source organism: Halomonas urumqiensis (assembly GCF_003028575.1). Lineage (GTDB taxonomy): Bacteria > Pseudomonadota > Gammaproteobacteria > Pseudomonadales > Halomonadaceae > Halomonas > Halomonas urumqiensis. The sequence continues at coordinate 174,423 of NZ_PYUD01000002.1, forward strand.
GTGCTTCGCACACAAGCCGGCAGCCAGGCCGCTCAGGCCCAATATGACGATTACCGTGAGAATGCCCAGCAGGCCTATGATCGGATGCATGACTTCCTGTCATTACTCGAAGCCTATCCGCTTGTCTCACAGGGACTTGGAGACTTCGAACAACGCTTCACCGAGTGGCAGCAAGCCTCGCAAACCGTCTTCGAGTTGCATGCAGACGGTGACACGGCATCCGCGGCATCGCAGTTGGGGAGCGAATCACTGACCACGTTCAACGCCTTGCGAGAGCTCTATAACACTGCCGGGGAAAGTGCCGACGCACGAGGCCTGGCACTGGAACAACAAACGCTTTCGGAAGTTGCCGCGCAACAACGCTGGGTCATTGCCTTCACCGTGCTGGTGCTTCTCGCCACGCTTGCCATCGCCCTGATCGGACCGAAACTGATGTCTCGTGCGCTCACCCAGGTCAGTGGCCGAATTCGCGATATCACCAAGGGTGAAGGGGACTTGACCGCAAGGATCAATAGCCAGCGTCGCGACGAGATCGGCGAGTTGGCGCGCGAATTCGATGCATTCATCGCGCGCATGGACAACAGCTTCCAGGCCGTCAGAAGCGGGGCGTTCAATGTCAACCGCGCGGCCGGCGAGATCGCCGCCGGCAGTGAAGAGCTGGCGTCACGGACCGAACAGCAAGCGTCCGCCCTGCAGGAAACCGCCTCCAGCATGGAGGAGATGTCATCGATCGTCAGACAGAACAGCGAGTCGGCAAGCAACGCCGACTCGCTTTCAAGCCTGGCGGCCGAGAAGGCTGACGTCAGCACGCGTGACGTCAACCTGACGGTCGAGCTGATGCGCGAGCTGGAGGTCAGTTCACGCAAGGTTGGCGAAATCATCGAGGTCATCGATTCGATCGCCTTCCAGACCAACATTCTGGCCCTCAACGCCTCGGTGGAAGCCGCCAGGGCCGGAGACCACGGCAAGGGGTTTGCGGTCGTGGCAAGCGAAGTCCGTAATCTGGCCAGCCGAACGGCTGATTCCTCCAAGGAGATCCGCCTGATGATCGAGGAGATTTCCCAGCGAATCGCCAGCGGTGCCGAACAGGCGGGACGCAGCGGCGAAGGCATCCAGGAAACGGTGGAGGCAATCCGCCAGGTGTCAGGCTTGATGAACGAGATATCGCTTGCGGTGCGTGAGCAAGAAGCCGGTATCCAGCAGGTCGGCACGGCGGTCACGCAGATGGATTCCGCCACCCAGCAAAACGTCACGCTGGTCTCCCAGACCAGCCGCTCGTCCTCCTCCTTGAAAGAGGAAGCCACTCAACTCACGCAACTCGTCAGCGCATTCAAGCTCAGCGGGGGCCAGCACGCGGCGCAAGCGGATACGTTTGCCCTGCCCCAACCCACCACGCAGCGTGATAGCGTATCCAAAAGCCAGCACAAAGCACGCAACGAAGAACCCGAATGGGAAGCCTTCTGAGGTAGCAGGTCCTTGTCCAGCGTCGGAATCAAGCGTTCACGCCGGGGGCAGTGGCCCGCTGCCCTGCGGTCATGCTGGCCGTGTCGCTTTCCATCCTGGCGATGCAGCTGACCCATAGCGTGCCCCCGCCCGACGCTGCCACCACCGACCGCAAGGGAGCTCCTCCCAACCGGATACTGGCGTGCAATCTTGAGTCGCTGGTGAAGCTGACGAGTGACTAAGCTACCTTGATGACCTTCACACCGTAGTCCGACGGATTGACGATATCTTCGAGCTTACCGATCTGCGAGAAATCCGTCTTGGTGATCACATTGCTGATATTGGTATCAGGAAAGCGAAGGTTTTTGACGAGATGGACCTGGATGGGCATTCCCTTGCCGTCGATGTCCATCACCCAGGCAAGAAACCCACCCGAGAACTTGGCCAGACTACCGATCGGATAGAGGCCGTACACTTGGATATACTCGACCAGTACCGTCTTGTCATAGGCGATGTCCGCCTCATGGATGCGGCGATAGGCATCGAGAGGTGAACGAGGTGGCACGCCGTTGCGCGCATGCATCAGCTTGTTGATCGCCTTGATGACAGCCACCAGCCGAATCAGCTCGGTGAGCTGCCCGCTCCGCTTACCCGTTGGGTAGCCGGAACCATCCAGGCGTTCGTTGGCATTCTCGATGACATCGCGGCAGGTGGGGCTTGGCTCCCAGCCCAGTTGATGCAGCTTTTCGCATAGCGCACCGACATGGCCTCTGAGAATCGCCTTCTGTGACGGACTCATGTTCACCTTGAGTGACGGCAACGCCGCACTGACCAGCAGTGGCTTGCCCATGGTGTGCAGCAGCCCACCCAGCACGGCCTCGCGCACCTGGGAGTCATGGGGATCACGGCTCAGCATGAAATCAGCCAACTGGCTGGCGACCTGGACAGCATGCCTGACCCAGTCCGGCTCGTCGCGCAGGAATACCAGAGCATACAACAGGGCCTTGCGGTCCCGTTCCACCAGATAGAGCAAGGTGTCGACGCAATCGTAGAAGAACTCGCCAGGGAACAGATTGCGGGTCTTCATGTACATCAACCCCACCTGGAGCTGATGCGCCACGTCCATCACACCGCGTTCCATCGGCGATTGCCGAGCGCGCTTCTCCCGGTCCTGGGCCTCTCGCTGCAGAATCTTCTTCTCCTTGGCGCCTGGTATGAACAGGGGGGAATGATACGTCAGCTTGTCGTTGGCCCCGGTACGGTAGGCGGCCTCTCGCTCCGCCTCATTCACGTACCGAAACAGCGCTTCTGTCTGGGAGGTCGACAGATTGATGAACTGAATACCGACCGCCGCATAGCCATGGTTACCGAAGGGGCGGACATGGCGGATCTTGCCCTGCGCAAAGAAGCTCTCGCCGTTGGGAAACTCCAGCGTCACGCCTGGGACGTCCTGATCAACGCTGATCGCGATGCTCTCCGCGAGGTCGATGTCGGCCAGGCAGCCACCCACCGACAGGTTGCGCAGTCTGCCCGGTATGCTGAGCTCATGCAGGTAGACTTCGAGACCGACGCGGGCCTGCATGCCGAGAATAAAGGGAATGCGGACCGCGCCCCGGGTTTCCTGGACGAAGACCGACTCCGGGAGCTGGCACTCCAGCCGATACAGCGTGCTATCGGTCTTCAGCAGCTTGGCGGGAATGTTACTGAGAGTGTAGGTCTCGCGCTCGATGGATTGCGGTCCCTTCAGGGCCTCGAGGTCGAAGCTCAGACCGCCGCTGGCCAGGTACCGCTCGATATCCGGCCCGGCGTACTCCACTTCCAGCACCAGGTATCCGGTACTCAGGTCCAGCTCCACCACCTCCGCCTTCAAGGCGAAGGGCATATCCTTGGCGTAGACGGACAGCTCATGGGCATGCTGAAGCAGTGAACGGATCACGCCAGCCGAGGGATTTTCGTATTGAGCCGGGTGGGCCATCTGCGACACCTGCGCATGGGATATGGATTTTAATTAAATTATATCAACAACATATATCCTTTCTTTTACATGCACACTATATACGCTTTATTTAGCAGAGCAATCGATTCGATAGATAATGCCTAATTGCAATCCGCATTGGCCTGCTGCGTATTGGGCCGACGGTGTCACCGAAAGCATCGGGGGCGGGAAAACGTCGAATCGATTGGACCGCGCCTTCTGTCTGTCAGGCTGCCGGATGCTTCCACCAGCAAGGACGCCATTGCGGCGTCCCTGCTCACACAGCGTTGGGTGCCTCAGAAGGACTCCCACTCCTCCACCTCATGCCGAGGTCTTTCGTACTTATGATGTTCCCCATTGGCGTTCGAGTTGCCTGTGGCCTTGCGTGGCTGCCGACTCTCCTGAGGTGTGGCCCCCAAGAGCGCTTGACCATCGCTGGCAGGCGTTTCCTTCGCCTTGCCGGAGGGGAGCGGGCGCACCGGTGACCCGCCCGCTTCACGGAGCTGGAAAGTGCCTACCAGATCCGCCAGGCGAACGGCCTCGTCTTCCAGCGAGGCGGCGGCGGTGCTGGTCTGCTCGACCAGAGAGACGTTCTGCTGGGTAGCACTGTCCATCTGATTGACAGCGGTCGTTACCTGGCTGATGCCGCTTTCCTGCTCCTGCACGGCATTCAGGATCTCCTGCATCATCGCCGAGACCTGCTGGATCGACTGCATGGTGGCTTCCATTTCCTCGCGCGTCTGGCCTGATTGCTCGGCGCCGGCGGCAATATTCTGGGTGATCTCCTCGATAATGGTGCGGATTTCCTTGGAGGAATCCGTGGATTTTGCCGCCAGCTTGCGTACCTCGTCTGCCACCACCGCGAAGCCCCGGCCATGCTCACCGGCTCTGGCGGCCTCAACCGACGCATTCAAGGCCAGCAGATTGGTCTGGAAGGCAATGTCTTCGATGGTGCCGATGATGTCCTGTACCCGACGAGAACTGGCTTCCATGGTTTCCATCAGTTGCGAGGTGCGGATAACGGCTTCGCGGGAATCGCTGGCCTTGTCGACCGTCTCTTCGCTGAGCTGGCTGGCCGACGTGGCGGACTCACTGGTCTGGCGCACGGTGGAGTTCATCTCCTCCATGCTGGTCGCCGTTTCCTGCAGAGCGGAGGCCTGTTCTTCGGTACGGCTTGCCAGGTCCTCGCTGCCAGCCGCTATCTCTCGCGAACTGTGTGCCACTTGATTACCGCTCTGACGCAGCAAGCCAATGATGTCGATCAGACGGGCTTGCATCCCCTGCAACGCCTGGTTCAGGGCGCTGATCTCGTTCCGTCCACGAATCTCGATCTGGTTGGTGAGATCCCCCTTGGCGATCTGTGTACATATCTTGCCGGCGCGCCTGAGTGGCGCCACCAGCAGCTTCTGCACGCCGACATAGGCCAGTAGGGTCAACAAGGCGATCACCAGCAGAAGAGCCGCCGTCACCATGATGGACTGCTGCACGCTGTTGTTGGCGTCTACCTTCATCTCATCGGCGCGCTGCTCGGCGTAACCCGCAAACGCGCGCACGCTTTCGGAGAAGGCTGGGCCTAGAGCGGTTAGCCGCTGGTTTTCCTGTTGCACCTCGGCGACATCATCACTTTCAATGGCGTCAACCAGCTCTGGTGTAATCATCGCTTCGAAGCCCTCCACCACGGCTTCAAAGTAGGGGTAGCGACGCTGAGAGGACGTGATATCGATTCCCTGAAACTCCTCAAACCAGCTTCTGGTGCGCCTGAGACTCTCTTGCGTCTGGTCGAGAGCCGTCGCGGCCATCTCATCGTCGCCGCGCCGTGAGAACTCTGCATAGCGCGCCATGCGGAGTCGCATCTCCAGGAGGTTTGATTCCATGCGATTGGCGGTGTTGGCCTGATCGACGCTGATCTCCGCCAATTCGTTGATGTCGCTTTCGAGGGCAAGCTGACCACGGATAGACACCGCGCCGATGATCGCCGTCATACCAACCATGATCAGCAACAGAATGGTCAGGAGTGCCTTCAATGTGATGTTTCTCATGCCATCCTCTTTTATATATATAGAACTTGAGATGATCACTTCATAATGACGCTGACCTCCCCTGGAACAGTAGGTATCGGCTTTTCTTTATAGTTCTTTAACTAGAAAGCGAAATCGAAGAGCAGGTCGCGACTCGGGGTCCTCTTCCATACGCTTGAATAAACTGTGCCGATGTGGTTGCACATCCCGCCTAAAGGTGTATAACAGCGCAAACTTTCGAACCCGCTCCGCCTGTATGGCGGAGGGGGCTTGATCCAAATCACCTGGAACTGGAGTTCAAGGTGGTAGCCTCACGACATGGCTCAAGGCAAGAACACAGACGTCATGCAACCTGTGATCCGGCACTACCAACACCCCCGACAGTTGGACGCCTGTCCAACTGTCGGGGGCTTCATGCGAATGGCCGATTCATCCGGCCTGAATGCAAGTGGCAGAGCCGTCGACGCTACTCGGCCGTTGCCAGCAGGCTGGCATTGCCGCCCGCGGCGGTGGTATCGATGCACAGATGGCGTTCCACCACATAGCGCTCCGGCGAGATGACCTGGGTCTCGAGCGACACGATGGCACCTTCGCGCTTGGCCAGTGCGATACGCAGCTCGCGGGTCCAGTCGCTGGCGCCAGCGGCGGCCACGGCATCGATCCCCCTGATCGCGGTCAAGGTATCGGCCGCGACGCTACCGTCGAGCGCAGCGACAGGCGCCCCGGCATCGATCAGCGGCTGCACGGCTTGCGACGCACCAGGGGCTGCAAGCACCGCAGGACTGCCCGCCCCGAGTGCCTGCACGGCCTGGGCAATAGCGATGTCCAGCGTTGGCCCAAGGCACAGTACCGGGCCTTTTGGATACAACGCCAACCGGTTGCTCTCCCCCGTCGGCCCCGGCAGCGTCTGTGGTGTCATGTCCAGTGCCGCGGTCTCGGCGAGCGCCTTGCGGACGACACCGCGTTGACCGGAGAGTGCCTTGCGCAGCACCTCGACCCGATTGGTGCGCGCCGACCAGTTGCGCGCATCCAGCCCATCGAGGGCCGACTGCAGATCACCGAGGGACACGGCACTGCCCGTCGGTGCCTCGTGGATTTCCATGGCGGCGGTGCGGCGGAAGCGATTGACGTAGTGGGGGCCACCCGCCTTGGGCCCGGTGCCCGAGAGGCCCTCGCCCCCGAAGGGTTGGGAGCCGACGATGGCGCCGATCTGATTGCGGTTGACGTAGATGTTGCCGACGTGAACACGCTCGACGATCTGCTGCACGCGGTCATCGATACGGGTATGCAGGCCGAAGGTCAGGCCATAGCCCCTGTCGTTGATGTCGTCGACCACCTTGTCGATATCGCGCGCCTTGAAGGTGGCCACGTGCAGAACGGGCCCGAAGATCTCGCGTTCGAGATCCTCGATTCCCCCGACCTCGACCACCGCCGGGGTAACGAAGGTACCCACTTCCGGCGCGGGCAGCTTTTTGAGTACCTTGCCGGCCTTCTCCTGCGCCTCTACATAGGCGCCGATGTCGGCCTTGGCCTCGGCATCGATCACCGGCGAAACGTCGGTATCAGTGTTCCAGGGATCGCCGATGGTGAGCGCGTCCATCGCGCCATCGAGCATGGTCAGCAGACGCTCGCGCGCCTCTTCCTGCACATAGAGCATTCTCAGCGCCGAGCAGCGCTGGCCGGCCGACTGGAACGACGAGATCAGGATATCGCGGACCGCTTGTTCGGTCAGTGCCGTGGAGTCCACGATCATGGCGTTCAGCCCGCCGGTCTCGGCGATCAACACCGCATCAGGCCCCGCGTTCTGCGCCAAAGCCTTGTGGATAATCTGCGCCACTTCGGTCGAACCGGTGAAACAGACGCCGGCGATTCGCGGATCGCTGGTCAGCGGTCCGCCCACCGTGGGCCCGTCCCCGGGCAGCAACTGCAGTGCCGCCTCGGGCAGGCCGGCCTCGCGCATCAGCTCGACGGCACGCGCGGCGATCAGCGGTGTCTGCTCGGCAGGCTTGGCGAGTACCGCGTTACCGGCCGCCAGGGCCGCCGCGAGCTGGCCGGTGAAGATAGCGAGGGGAAAGTTCCACGGGCTGATGCAGACGAAGATGCCGCGGGCGCTGCCGGGCTCTTCCGCCTCCAGCCGCTCGCACTCGTTGGCGTAGTAGCGCAGGAAATCCACCGCCTCGCGCACTTCGGCGATGCCGTCAAACATCATCTTGCCGGCCTCGCGCGTGGTGATCACGGTCAGCTCGGCGATGTGCTCCTCGTAGAGGTCGGCGATGCGGCGCAGCACCTCGGCCCGCTTCGCCGCCGGCTGCGCCGACCACTCCTGATAGCCGCCCTCGGCGGCGTCCAGCGCCGCCGTTACCTCGTCCGGTGTCGCCTCATGCACCTGGCCGACCACCCGCGAGGTATCGGCGGGCGACAGGGCATCGCGCGCAGGCCCCTTGGGGGCCGGGCTTCCCGCCAGCATGGGCCCGGCGGTCCAGGTGGTGTCGGCGAATCTTTCGCGTGCCGCCAGCAGCGGCAGAATCGAGGCGGGTTCGTTGATCCGATAGCCACGCGAGTTCTTGCGTTCGGGGGCGAACAGCTCGCCGGGCTGGCGAATCAACGGGCTTGAGATGGCGTCGCCCAGGCGCTGCATCCCGGCCACCGGGTCCTTCGAGACTTCGCTCGGGGGAATCGAGTCGTCCACCACCTGGTTCACGAACGAGGAGTTCGCGCCATTCTCCAGCAGACGGCGTACCAGGTAGGCCAACAGGTCACGGTGCGCGCCGACCGGGGCATAGATGCGGCAATGCGTACCCTCCGACTGCTTGACGATGTGGTGCAGCGATTCGCCCATGCCATGCAGGCGCTGGAACTCGTAGCTGTCCTTGTCGTCGCCCGCCATGGCGACGACAGCGGCGCAGGTATGGGCATTGTGGGTCGCGAACTGGGGATAGATGCGGTCACGCCTATCGAGCAGCATTTGGGCGCAGGCCATGTAGCTGACATCGGTGTTGACCTTGCGGGTGAAGACCGGGAAGGTCTCGACGCCCATTTCCTGCGACAACTTGATCTCGGTGTCCCAGTAGGCGCCCTTGACCAGCCGCACCATGATCTTGCGGTCGTAGCGCTCGGACATCTCGTAGAGCGCTTCGATCACCGGCCCGGCGCGCCGCCCGTAGGCCTGAACCACGATCCCGAAGCCGTCCCAGCCATCGAGGCTGGGGTCGGAGAGCAGCGCCTCGATCACGTCCAGAGACAGATCCAGCCGGTCCTGCTCCTCGGCGTCGATATTGAAGCCGATATTGGCCTTGGCCGCCTGCCGCACCAGTTCCTGGGCGCGGGGCACGAGGGTCTCCATCACCGTCTCACGGTGGGTGTATTCATAGCGCGGATGCAGCGCCGAGAGCTTCACCGAGATGCCGGGGCTGCCGCGCACGTCGCCCTTGGCCTGCTTGGCAATGGCGGTGATCGCCTTGGCGTAGGCCTCGTGATAACGCAAGGCGTCTTCGTCGGTACGCGCCGCCTCGCCCAGCATGTCGTAGGAGTAGGTATAGCCCTGCTTCTCGAGCTCGCGGGCATTCTTCATGCCCTCCTCGATGGTCTGGCCGAGCACGAACTGGCGCCCGAGGATCCTCATGGACTGGCCGACCGCGGTACGCACTACCGGCTCGCCCATTCGGCGCACCAGGCCGCGCAGCGCGCGTACCGGGCCCTTGGGGTCGTCATCCAGCACCTTGCCGGTCAGCATCAGGGCCCAGGTCGAGGCATTGACCATCGACGACGACGACTTGCCGAGGTGCGAGCCCCAATCCGAGGGCTCGATCTTGTCGTGGATCAGATCGTCGATGGTTTCCGCGTCGGGCACGCGCAGCAGCGCCTCGGCAAGGCACATCAGGCCGACCCCCTCGGCGGTCGAGAGGCCATATTCGGCGAGGAACGCCTCCATCATCGAGGGCGAGGTCTCCTTGCGCACGCGTTCCACATACTTGGCGCCGACATCGGCCACCTTGCGGCGGTCATCCTCCGACAGCTTGATCCGTCCGACCAGCCCATGCAGCACCGCTGCCTCGTCGGCCGCATAGTTGGCGCGGATACGGGCTCGACTCTCGCTCAAGGCGTCATGCGGGAAATGGTTGGCTTCATTCATGGTCGATCTCTCCTGGCTACCCGACACAAGGCGTCGATGCATCGGCTCGGATGTTGTCGTTCTCATCGATGAGACATCCTCAAGCTTAGGCGTTCAGACGCGGGTTGTGCTCAACGACCCGAAGACGATATTGCCGGTTGACGGACGAGTAGCATGCCACCTGGTGGCAAAGATTCCGACCTGCCTGCCTAAAAGCGCCATGCCCCGGCGCTCGCCCCTGGCGCCTGTAGCGTTTAATGCGCGTTACGTTCTCCATGAGCCAGCCAAACCTATCCATGCAAGATCAGAGACTCGAAAAGCACTTGGCACACAACGGCAGCGCCAGCTTGACGTTCTCCAGCAATGTTTTCATGCGTTTTCCTTGTCATATCGTCGTGGCAGCAACACCCTCCTCCAACCACTTCCTGGTAACCGCTGCCACCTCTCGGGCACGATGCGGCGCCCACCCCGGCACTCCTACCGAAAACAGGGTGTCGTCTGGAAGTTCCAAGCCCACCTGCTCAAATACGTCGATGACGGCTTGTTGAAAGGGCATCCCCTGTGCGTGCCGCGCCATGGCCTCCTTCATCATGGCGTGGCCGCGCTGTTTGCCTACCACCTGGCAGAGAATCATGCTGCAGCTTTCCGATAGCACGGAGGGATGTGCGTCCAGATTGGATTGCATTACGTCAGCATGAATTTCGAGGCGAGCTATCATTCCGACCAGATCGGCAGCAAGCCGGCCACTTATCAGGCAAAGATGTGCAAGGCCATGCCATTCTGCATAGGCGGAGCCGATTTCACGCTCCCCTTCCGGTAGACTGGCGGCTGCACCGACTGTTGCGGAAAGCCCCCGCCCAACCACTGCCAGCCCATGCATACGCTGAGCTATCCAGGGGTTCACCTTCTGCGGCACAGAGGAACTCCCCGAAGCGCCTCCTTCCGCCAGCTCACCGATGCTGGTGCGCTGCAGGTTGTAAATCTCGTGGCCAACCTTGCCTGCCAGGGTACAGAGCTGCCCGAGTGCACTGGCAAACTCCACGAGGCGGTCCCTGGCCGTATGCCAGGATGTGCGTGTGGTTCCCAGCTCAAGTCGTTTCGCAACAGCTCGCTCCACCTGTTCCGGGTCTCCTCCCATCGCGGCGAAAGACGACCCGGTTCCCACCGCACCGGCAATAGTGATGACGAATGCATCCTTTCCGGCCCGCTCCAACCGCCCTGCCGTCCGGAACATTTCATCAAGCCACGTGGCCAGCTTGAAGCCCACCGTTGTCGGCGCGCCGGCCTGTCCCTGGGTTCGCCCAACCATAGGTGTTTCGGCAAAGGCCTCCACGAGGTCGGCCAGCGAGGCCGCGGCCGCTCGCACATCCTGGAAGATCAATGTCGTGGCATCCCGCAATTGCAGCACATGGGCGACATCCCAGGCGTCATGCGCAGTCACGCCATAATGGGCATACGGCGCCCGTGCATGCACTTGGTCCACGAGCCCCAAGACTGGGTTGCCGCTGTCCAGGGCGCTCTGACCCGCACTTGCCAGATCAAGATCGGACGCACAGATTGCTGCCAGTTTCTCGGCTTCACCGCAAGGCACAAGCCTTAGCTCCTCCTGTGAGTCCAGTAGCGCCCGCTCGAACTCGAGAAAGGCCGACGCGAACCCCTTGTCAGAAAACAGGGCAAATAATGATTCAGTCCCATACGTGCTTCCGAACAACTGCAGCAAAATTCGTCCCCCACTGGCGAAACAATGGCAATGTCAGGTCCCGCATGAATAATCACTAAGACTTGAAAATTAAAACAGCCCCCGCCGAATCAAGTTGGCCCCCAGCAGGACCAGCGCGACGAGCAATACTTTCCTGAACAACTCCTTGTCGATATGGTTTCTGACGGTCTGGCCTGCCCACATGCCCAGGAATACCGGCACCAGCGCGATGGAAGAAATGACGAACTCGTGAAAGCCGAAAATACCGACACCGATATATGAGAGGGCGAGCGGCACAGAACCAAACAACGCGACCAGGCCATACGCCTTGACGAAATCATCCTTGGCAAGCTGGATGCCCACCAGGTACATGGCCAAGGGTGGGCCATTGACGGTCGATATTCCGTTCAGCAAGCCGGCCACCATCCCGGTAAAGGGGCCAGCCCATACTTCATGCCGGGGAGGCACGGAAAGCGTTGATCCCAGCAGATTCAGCAACGAAAAGCCGACGACAATGACACCCAATGAGATGAATAGCAGCTCTTCCTCGATACTGGTCAGCAGCATGGCACCGAGGGCGGTAAACACCACGAAGACCAGGGACATGGGTAGCAGCCTACGGATACCGTCGTCGGGCAAGCCATGCCGAAACGCCTGCCATAAGTTGGTTGTCACGATCGGCATCACCAGCAGTGCGACGACCAGCGTCGGACTCAAGATCACCCCGAGGATGGAAAGCACCATCAGGGGCAGCCCGATGCCAAGGATTCCTTTCAGCAATCCCCCCAGGAAGAACGCCAGGAATACCAGGAAAAACTCATAACCAGTCAGATCAACCATGCCAGGCCGCCTAGAACATTGTGTCATCAAGAAAACAAAAGACACCAGCATGGCTGGTGTCTTTACCTTGAACCATTAATTCGGAGCCATTTCTTAGTCCTTGATCAGGCTCTCACCCGGCTTCACCCTGTTGTGCGAGACCGGCTCCTCCCAGGCATTCAGTTCTTTATCACCCGACAGCTTCACACAGGTAAAGGCGGAGGCTTCGAGATCGCCTTTATCGGGAAAGTCTTCCCGAAAATGCGCGCCACGAGAGTTTTCACGCCGCAACGCCGAGGAAGTGATCACACGACTCACCAGCAGTTGATTCTTGAGGTTCAGCCACTCGTGCCAGGTCACGTTGTAACTCAACTGCTCAGCACCGCCGATGCCAATGGCGTCCAGCTCGGCTTCGAGCTCATCAAGCCTTTGATCGACCGTCGACAAGCGCTCGCGGGAGCGGATGATGCCAACATCCTCCCACATCAGGTCACGCAGCGCGCTCTGCACGGCGAAGAGATCGCCCGGGGGATTGTCGAGGGGAAAGCGGCAGCGCCTTTCCGCCTCGTCGATCGCCGCTTGATCCGGGTCGCGAAATTCCACCCCGGTTTTCAGCCAGGCCGCCATGCTATCGCCGGCGATGCCGCCAAACACCGTTGAGTTGGCCACACCGTTGCCGCCCAGCCGGTTGGCACCGTGTACCCCACCGGTATCCTCGCCCGCGGCAAACAGTCCCGGAAGGGAGGTGGAGCAGTCCGGGGCGAAGCGAACCCCGCCCATCATGTAGTGGGCGGTGGGCACGACCTCCACTAGGCCGCCAGCCAAGTCGAAACCACAGTCGGCGCAGCGCTCGACCATGCCCTTGAACTGCTTGCGTACCTGATCCACCCCCAGATGCGACATGGAAATGTAGACACCGCCGTTGGGCGTCGCTCGTCCCTTTCGCATCTCATCGAAGATGCCTCGTGAGACGATATCCCGGGTAGCCCGCTCACCGCGTTCGTCATGATTGAACATGAAGCGCTGGTGGTCGCCGTTGAGCAAGTGGCCGCCGGCCCCGCGCAGCCCCTCTTCCAGCACGGTGCCGGTCATGCGTGTATCCTCCCCCGCCAACAGACCGGTGGGGTGAAACTGCACCATCTCCATGTCACGCAGCACGAGACCGGCGCGGAGCGCCATGGCCATGCCATCGCAGGACTTGTCGCCCGAAGGCGTATGGTACCGGTACATGGTCGGCCCGCCGCCGGTGGCAAGCAGCACCGCCTTGGCACGCACGAAGACGAATTCGCCACTGCGCACATTGATCATCACCACGCCCGATATTCCCGAGCCATCGCTGGCGGGGATCAGATCGATGGCGCGATACTCTTCGAGCCGGTTCACGCCACTGGCCCAGACACGCTCGGCGAGACGGTTGATGATCTCGATACCGGTCAGGTCGCCCTTGTGAACGGTGCGGTCGAAGGTCTGCCCGGCAAACGCCTTCTGGTGGATGGTGCCATCCGGGTTTCTGTCGAAGAAGCAGCCAAGCTCGTTCTCCAACTCCTGAATGCGTTCGACGGCTTTCGAGACCAGCGTCCAAGCCAGATCCTGGTCGGGTAGCCACTTTCCGCCTTCGATGGTATCCATGAAGTGACGCTCGACCGAATCGCCCTCAGCCATCGCCACGTTATAGCCGCCCTGCACCATGCGGGTGCATCCAGACTTACCCAACAGCCCTTTCACCGCGATGGTGACATCCGCCTCGGGAGCCGCCGCCTTGGCATGAACGGCGGCGAAGAGGCCGGCCCCGCCGCTGCCTAAGATGAGAATATCAGTCTTGATCTCGTGCATCTCTTATCCCTTTGCCGTCAGGCCCCGCAGCGCCTCTTCACGATGCGACTGGGCGACTTCGCGAACATTCTCGTAAAGACTCGCGCCATGGGAATCCATCGCCACCATCAATGGACCAAAATCCTTCACCCGGAATTTCCACAGCGACTCCGGGTTGAGATCATCGAGGTCGACATCCTCGATCGCCTCGACCCAGGTCGTCTCCAGGGCCGCTGCTCCGCCAACGATGGCAAGGTAGACGCCGCCCTGCTCCTGAAAGGCCGCGAGCGAGTCGTTCATCAGCCCGCCCTTGCCGATAATCGCCTTCACACCGTACTGCTGCATCAGCGGCTGGGTGAAACGTTCCATTCGAGCACTGGTGGTGGTACCCACGCAGATGGGCCGATAGCCCGCCGGATACTCCGCAGATGGCTCGACCTTTTGCACATTGGGCGCGGTATGAATGACGGCATGCCCGGACAGATCGAAACGCGTCGTGCGGCCGTTGTCGAACATGTGGATCTGGGTAGCGTCGCGAATGCCGAAAAGGGTGCCGTTCAAGGAAACGGTGTCGCCGATACGCAGTGAGCGTATGAACTCTTCGCTTAATGGCGTCTCAACATTATGATGTGTTGTCATATCAGAACCCCACTTCGATGCCATCGGGAGTGAAGGTCGCCTTGGCTCGGCGGGCGGAGTGGCACTGCATGTTCAACGCGACCGGGTTCATGGTGATATGGGTGGCGGCGAGTTCAACATGCACGGCGAATGCCGTGGCGTTACCCCCCAGGCCCTGAGGCCCGATTCCCAGTTTGTTCACCGCTTCACTCATTTTCTCTTCAAGTTCCGCGCCTTCCGGATCCTCGCAGCGTGACCCCAGAGGTCGCGTCGCCGCTTTCTTGGCCAGGTGCACACAGAGATCACCCGTTCCACCAATACCCACACCGACAATGGTCGGCGGGCAGGTCTTGGCGCCAGCCGCAAGCACCGAGTCGATGACGAACTCGTAAATGGCATTACGCCCCTCAGCGGGTAACGCCATCTTCAGCCAGGTATTGTTCTCGGAGCCACTACCCTTGGGGATCATTTCGATTTCCAGGGTCTCCTGCTCCGCGCTGAAATCGATATTGATCACCGGCACCAGGTGGCCGCATGAGGTATGTTCATTCTTGCGGGTAAGCGCATGAACCACTGAAGAGCGCAGAGGGTGCTCTTTGGTCGCACGCTCGCATCCGCGACGCAGGGCATCTTTCAGTTCGTAACCATCGACCTCGACATTGCGACCGATCTTAACATTATAAATCGGGATTCCCGTGTCCTGGCACAGCATGTTGCTGTTTTCCTCGGCCACGGCGATATTCTTTACCATGGTGCCCAGCACATTTTTTGCCAGGTCATTGGTCTCGTTCCTGGAGAGCCTGTCGAAACCGGCTTTCACGTCATCAGGAAGCACTTTCAGGGCACGTATGTAGAGTTCTTTCGAAACCTCTTCGACTTGATTTAAATCAACGATCATTGCCGCAACCTCCATAAACCAACCCGCTTGCTTGTTGGTTTTCAGAACACTTGAAGAAGGAAAATAGTTCCCACCACCACGCTACCACCAAAGGCAATCGCCACCATGTTTTTCTGCCAAACCGTCCATCCCAGCGCCTCGAGTGCCATCACCCTGAGCCCACAACCGAGATGCAGTGACAGCATCACCACCAGGCCCACTTCCGAGAGTTTGACGAGCGGGTTATCCGCCCAGTTCAGAAAGGCATCCAGCGCGGCCTCACCGTTCAAGGCCTGGGACAAGGCCAGAAAGTGGAGTGGCAGAAAAGCCGACAGCAGCAAGCCGGAAACACGATGCAGAACGAAGGCGATGTACGCACCATGGCGGCGGGCTTTCAAGGCATTGGCACTGTGTGTCATGAAAACACCCCCCATACGGCACGAAACCCCAGGACCAGCAACAGCAGGCCGAACAGAACGGCGGCGATATCCGCCCCCTTGGCCCATCTCAGATGCTCTCTGGCGATGTTGCGAAGGCCGATAGGCGCATGCACGACAATGGCCACCACAAACACGCTGTAGAACAGCAACCACGCGATACTGCCCTGTGTTCTGGCTAAAATCTCCCCGGCAGTGAGGCCGCCTTGGACGGCGATTATCATGGTAATGAGGTGGACGATGACACACGCCGCCAAGACCAGTGCCGTCACACGCTGTGCCAACCAGAGATACGCCGAGTGCTGTGGGCTCATATCTCCCCCTTCAGCGCGGCGCGGGTGACTTCGCGCTTGAGGCCGGAGATGGAGTGGGTGGGTGAAAGCAATTTGGGGCAGCGCTGCGTACAGCTCATCTGCGTATGACAAGCGTGACAGCCCGCATCGCCGCTGACCGCGCGCAGGCGATCGACCCGCCGGGTATCGCGTTCATCCTCGACCAGGGTCCAGGCGCGATTCAGTGCCGCCGGGCCGAGGTAGTCGGGATTCCATTTGATGATGTCGCAGGAGGCATAACAGACACCGCAACCGATACACTCTATTGCCTTATCAACCGCCATGCGCCCCTTGGAATCGGGCTTGATGATCGCCAGCCCATCATCGCGGCTCTTGCTGCCTTGAAAGGCACCTCCCGCCTTCTTCTGCTTGTTGAAGAAGGTCTGCATGTCACACACCAGATCCTTGACCACCGGAAAATTATCCAGAGGGCGAAGTTCCAGCTCATCGGTATCGCAGACTTTGTCGACATGGGTTCGGCAGGTCCATCGCGCGACACCATTGACACTCATTGCGCAGGAACCACACATCCCAACCCGACAGGCATAGCGGTAGGAAAGCGTCGGATCGAGGTTCCGCTGAATATAGGTCACCACATCAAGTATCGTCTGATTCTCTTTGCGCGGCACATCAAAATATTCCTGATCACCCGATTCATCACCACGCCAAACGGAAACTCTTAAATCGGTCATTGCAACAACTCTTGTGGACCAATCATCGAAACCATCTTGTTCCATAACATCATTGTTGGTGGAGCAATGGACAATTGGATAGATCAATAATGCCTAGATAGCCGCCTCCGCCATCACGTGGCGGAGGCGCTATGCTCGTTATTCGTCCTCGGCGAGAATCTCCGCGTACTCTCCCTTCAGACGCTCAACCAGCTCGGCACTTTCTTCCGGGCCCCAGTAGTGTACGAAGGCCCCGATGTCCGTCTGCTTCTGAGCGATCTGATGGTTCACATCATCGAATCCTTCCGCCAGGGTCGCCACGACATCGTCCGGCGTGTCCGCGGGTACCAGTACACCCCGGTAGATCGCCTCGACCACGTCATAGCCCAGCTCTTGAAAGGTCGGTACGTCTTCAAGGAACGGCAGGCGCTCATCCCAGGCGACAGCGAGTGCCCGGAAGCTATCCTGATTCTGGAAGGCCACGGTTGAGTTGGTCATCAGGGCGCCCACGTGCCCGCCGCGCAAGGCCGGAATGGTCGGCCCGGTGCCGGGGAACGGAATCCAGGTCACTTCAATGTCGGCGGCATTCATCATGCGAATCGCCGCCAGGTGGTTACCGGTGGCTTCACCGGTGCCACCCACAGTCACCGCACCCGGGGATTCCTCGGCAGCGGCCAGGAAGTCATCAAGCGTCTCGTATGGGCTATCTTGGCTGACGACCAGCACTTGCGGGGTGGAGTGGAAGGTGTATACCAGCTTGAGGTCGTCCGTTGCATAGCCGGGATCACGGACGATCGGTTGGGCGACGATATGCGGCAAGCTGAAGCCAGCCATCGTGTAGCCGTCGGCGGGCTGATCCTTGAGATGACTCCAACCCACGGCGCCACCTCCACCGGTGCGGTAATCAATGGTCACCCCCTGGTCGAAGTACTCTTCCAGCAGCGGCTGCTGAAGACGGGCGACGATATCGATCTCACCACCGGGATTGAACGGGTTGATGTAGGTGAGATTCTTCTCGGGGAAATCGGCCGAGGCGCTGCTCACGCCGAAGGACAGGAGTGATGCCAGGGTCACACCCATGGCAACTGCAGGAATCTTGCGTATCTTGACAGATTTCATAGCAACCTCTTGATTCATTGTAATATTTACGCCGATTCTGTCGTCGATTGGGTGCTCCTCACGGCGTCTCGTTATCGATTTTTTTGCTGCACGTGGGGCGTTGCGGGCCATGGCTGGCTCACTGAATCGACAGGTCATATATAGGATATAGTATAGATGTGTGTCAAATGGCTTCATCCCTGACAGTGGCTCGGCAGGACGGCGATGGCGACCCCACCGCGACGATTGTCGATTGACTAACATATGTATTATATCCTATACATGACTCGGGGGCTCAGCGAGTCAGTCATGCCCCGCAGCCTACCGACCGCAGGCAGGATTCCTGGTCGCCGCCAAGGAACCCACAGGCGCGGAGATGTCGGTCCGGTTTATCGTGAAGTATTTCCCGCTCAACTTCAGGTGATCATATGGATTTAATGCTCCAGGGCCTTATCGGGATCCTGACTTTCAACACATTGTTCCTGGTGGTGATCGGCACGGTCATTGGTCTGGTCATCGGCACCATCCCGGGGCTCACCGCCACCATGGCGCTGGCGCTGCTGGTGCCCTTCACCTTTGTCATGGACCCACTCGATGGTCTCGTCATGCTGGGCGCTGTCTATACCGCCTCGATGTATGGCGGGGCATTCACGGCAATATTGATCAATACCCCGGGCACCCCTGGGGCCATTGCCACGATGCTGGATGGCCACCCGATGGCAGCCAAGGGTGAGGCGGAACGAGCGATCATCGGCGCTACCGTGGCATCTGTCTTCGGCGGCGTCGTCGGCTTCATCGCGCTACTGTTTCTGGCGCCGGTGCTGAGCCTTTTCGCCTTGAAATTCGGCCCACCTGAATACTTCTGGGTCGCCGTACTCGGTTTGGCGCTGATTGCAGGGCTCTCGACAGGCTCGGTGATCAAGGGCCTGTTGGGTGGTGCCATCGGCATGCTCATGGGCACCATCGGCATCTCACCCGTGGGCGGTGAGGCCCGCTTTCTGTTCGGCACGCCTCAGCTGCAGGGTGGCGTGGAACTGATCGTGGCACTGATCGGACTGTTCGCCGTGCCTGAGTACATTCGCCTGATGGCCACCGCCGAGCGAGTGGTCAAGTTCGATGGCGAATCCAAGTCGGCATCCTTCATTAAAACCGCCAAGGAAGTGCTGCTAAAGCCCATCAATATCATTCGATCATCCATCATCGGTGTGATTATCGGGCTGATTCCGGGCGCGGGTAACAATGTGGCGGGATTGCTCGCCTACAGTGAAGCCAAGCGCGCCTCCAAACACCCGGAAGAGTTCGGCAATGGCAGCATGGATGGCCTGATCGCCTCGGAGTCCAGCAACAACGCTGCCGTTCCAGGCAGCATGGTGCCCTTGCTGACCCTGGGAGTACCCGGTTCACCGCCCGCCGCGGTTCTGTTCGGTGCCTTGATGATGCATGGCCTGACCCCCGGCACGCGGCTATTCACCGAGAGCGGCGTCCTCACCTATGGGTTCATCTTCTCGCTGGGCCTGGCGGCTCTGGCATTGTTGCCGGTTGGCGTCATCTTCGGGCGACTGATCTATCGTTCGGTCACCAAGGTGCCCCTGGGCTTTCTGATTCCCTCGATTGCCATGATGACCATTCTTGGTGCCTATTCCATGCGCAACAGCATGACCGATGTGTTCATCATGGTGGGCGTGGGCATTTTCGGCTATATCATGCGCAACTTCGGCGTCAGCCCAGCCACCATTGCGCTTGGCCTGATCCTGGGGCCAATCGCCGAACAGGGGTTTGCCCAGGCGATGCTGATTGGTAGCTCGTATGACTATCCGTTCCTGGTGCTTTTGCAAAGCCCGCTGTCGATGACGCTGGCGGTCATCGTGGCCATCACCTTGGCGGGGCCGTTCGTGATGAAGGCCGTGAAAGCCAAGAAAGCCAAGAAAGCCAATTCCAAGAATGCCGTTAAGGAGTGATGCCCATGAGTGTCGTGAGAGCGAACACCTACTTCCTGGTCGCACTGACGGGTGCCATTACCTTCTTGATATTCTGGTTCGCCCAGGATGAGAACTGGCGTCGGCCGAGCGCCGCCTGGCCAGAGACCATCCTGTATGGCATCGCCATCTTCAGTGTCATCCTGCTGGTGCAGGGGTTGATGCTGAAGCGCAAGGACGAGATTTTCTCCGAAGGAAGCAAGGTACGCATACTGCTCGCTTGCATCGCCTTGCTGGCGTGGAGCCTGTTGGTCCATACGCTGGGCTTTGTCGTCGGAAGTGTGCTGGCCTTTACGCTGATGGCGTTCTACGTGGCCAAGGTGGAAAAGAAGGTGTCGCCAGAAGCGGCGGTAGACATGACCAAGGGTAAGGCCGGTTTTTGGTTGGTGATGATCTGGGTCGAGATACTCATCCTCTACTACGTCTTTTCCGAAGTCCTGCTGGTGCCGCTTCCGGAGGGTCTATTTTTCTGATCGCCAAAGAATCATTCCCGAAGGCCAATGAACCAACAAAAATCAAAGATCGACGTTACTTGGCCCTGTCACAGGCGCAGTGGCCATTTCATACGGAGGATCGGCCACCTCCCATCCATCACGCCCCGCCTGCTTGATTCGATACAGCGCTGCATCGGCGGCGGCATAGGCATCCTCGAATTCCATGTCCGCGGGGCGGAACCACACACCACCGACACTCAGCGTCACGATAGCGCCTATCGGCGAGGCAGGGTGCTCGATCGCCTGGCGGTGCACGGCGTCGACCAGATCGGCGCAACGCTTACGCAGAATCGCGCGCGAGCGGCAGCTCACCAGCACTGCAAACTCATCACCGCCCATACGATAGAGCCTGGCCTCCCCTTCCATGGAAAGTTCGATCAATCCCACCAACTTACGCAACAGGCGGTCGCCTTCGGGATGGCCGAAGCAGTCGTTATAGGGCTTGAAATGATCGATATCGACCAATAGCAGGCCCACCATCTCATCAGGCTGCTTGGCAATCTGCTGGTGCAGGGCATTGCGGTTGCCGACCCCGGTAAGCGGATCCTGCAGTGCCTTGGCCATCCACTCCAGGGTCTCACGGGAGGCCCGCTCGGTGGCGCGCCGTTGCTTTTCATGGAACCACCAGAAGACCAGCCCCAGCAGGTAGACGATCAGTGTGCCGATCAACAGCAGCGTCTGATGATTGCGCGCCTCATCGACGAACTCATTGACTGTCACGCTACGCTGCACCCGCTGCCCGATTTCGATATCGGTCAGACACTCAAGGACCGGTAACAGGGCTTTGGTGACCTGCCCTACCTGGGGAGAAGGCGTACTCATCAACCGGCTTTGCCAGGACTCAAGCACTGCCAGAGAGTTCTCCGTGCACGCATAGCGGTCACGATAGATTTCGATGTCCAGAAAGCCATAGGCGATTTCCAGTGACATCGACGCCGCCTCGTGGGAGGGCTCATCCTTCAGCAACTCCTCCAGCGTATCGTGTACGAATACGCGTGAGCGTGTCGCCAACTGGTGACCGGTCACGTTATCGTGCTGACTGAAGTAGCGATCGACCTCTGGCGCCACCAGCCGCATCTCGAAGATCACCAGCAGCACCAGGGTGGAGAAACTGGCGAGGCTCAACCATAGCCAGCCGCTGCGCGACTCCCACAACCGACGAATCACGGCGCCCCCTCGATACGCTCGATCATCCAGATCCAGTCGTTGAACAAACGCAGGTTCTCTATATCACGCTCTCCGTAGTCGCGCTCCACCAGGCGTAGCGGGCCCTTGTCACGCAACCCGATGGCCTTGCCATCATGGTGGGTCACCAGAACCCAATTCGTGCCGGGTAGCTCGTCGAACTCGACCGTGAAACCATCCATGGCAGTCAGCGTCAGCGCCTCGACACCGTCGCCGAAGGTGTCTCGCGCCCAGCTGTCCAGTTCATGGCCGCGAATGTCGACCTGACGACCGAGATAGGGATCGTGGAAGCGGAAGCTGACATCGGCCTGTTCGCGAAGTGCCTCCATCGACACCCAGGTGGTCTGCCCGTCCTGTTCGACCGCAATGCTCTCTGGCCAGCTTTGGCCCTGGGCCTGACCGCCGACCAGCAAGAGCCACAGACAAACCGCCAACTTCACCAGCATCACCCGCCACCCTTTTCCCATTGTCACCACCTCGGCCATGGATTTCACCAACACCGAGCTAATGTAGCACTTCGCCGTGCCGGAAAAAGAGCAGCGTCCAGGCCAAGCCAGGGTTCAGCGTATCTTGGGCGCCTTCCAGAGCCGAACGATCCTTCGCGTCGCTGGAACCATTATTAGCCACGATTTACCACGGTGCGCCGGATCGCGAGGCCGGCAGATGGCCCTGGAAGGAGGTATCAAACCGTGGTGGTAAGTCGCCGGCGACGCCTGGCGCGCTGCACCATGCGATACCTCGAGCGGATCTCGTCACGCTCCATGTAGCAGCCCTGCAGCCAGCGGTGGCCGCTGGTGCCTTCGAAGGCGTCACGGGCGTGCAGCAGCCGGCGGTTGTCGAAGATCACCAGGTCGCCGGGCTGGTAGGTGAAGCGGATGGCGAAGTCCGGCTCGCAGAGCATCCGCTGCAGGGTCATCAGTGCCTCATAGGCTGGCTCGACCTCCTCGAAGGGGGCCTGCAGCGGGCCGCGCAGGAAGTCGGCGATGCGCACTTCGAGCAGCTCGCCGCGCTCATCGAGGCGAATCATCGGCGAGTACCAGACGTAGTCGGTGGTCCTGGCGGTGTTGGCGTAGCACCAGCGCACCCGGGTCAGGGTGGCGAAGGCGTCGGGGTCGCGCTGGCGCAGGGCCTCGGCCACGGCGAAGCCGTCAAGCATCACTGCCTGGCCACCTTCCACGCTGTTCTCCAGGCAGTGCAGCATCTGCAAGCCAGGGTGATATTCGCGGGTCGGCAGGTCGGTGTGCGGCGGCAGGGCGATGGAGGTGTAGGCGTTGGAGTCCGGGTCAGGCTTCGCCTTGACGTCGAACAGCAGGCCGAAGTTGGTGGGACGGACCGGGCCAATACGCCGGGCGATGGCCTCCAGCGAACCGGGTTCCGTGGGCAGGCCTCGCAGACGCACGAGGCCCTTGCCCAGCACACTCTCCAGGGCCGGGGCGAGGATCGCTTCCTCGGCTTCGCCCGCAGGCTCCGTATCCAGCAGGCCGCTGGCATCGAGGCTGTCGGGGCATTCGCCGGGGCCACCGTGCCAGAGCGTCACCGGCACCAGCGGCGCCTCGGGATCCCCGGCGTTGTCGTAGTCATGAGCGCGCAACCAGCCGGGGTGGAAGCGCAGGCGGCGATCCTCCGGGGCGAAGGTCACCCACAGCGCGCCGGCGGCGTCGATCTCGGCGCCTTCGATCTCCGGCCAGCCGGGCAGGCTGGAGAGGTCGAGGATTCGCTCGCGGGTGGCCGGGTTCACGGTGGTCTCGTCGGCGGCGTTCTCGCGCAGCCAGATGCTGTGATAGCGGCTTTCGCGGCCGTCGCTCCAGCGCACCGTCACCAGGCGCGGCGTAAAGGATACCCGCTCGAGCTCGGCCTCGACGGGCCAGGCGTCGTAGTCGGGCGTCAGGGGGAGTTGTGTGGTCATCGTGGCCTCCTTGGCGTTTTGTGTCACCGCCTAGGGTGCCAGTGCAGCGGTCGTGAATCGCGGCGGGATTCGACGCTGACTATGCACGATTCGACAGTGCCTGCCGGCGCAGCCGGCTGGGGGTGAGGCCATGGCGGCGCCGGAAGGCACGGGTGAAGCTGGAGGCCGAGGCGAAACCACAGGCCAGGGCGATCTCCATGACCCCGTGCGGCGTCTCGCGCAGTAGCCGGTGGGCATGGTCCAGGCGCCGGGCCAGGTAGGCCTGCTGAGGTGAGAGCTGCAGGTGGCGAGCGAACAGGCGCTCCAGGCGGCGCCAGGAGATGCCGAGTTCGTCCGCCAGCTCGCGAATGCCCAGCGGCGACTCCAGGTTGGCCTCCATCAGGGCGATGGCGTGCAGCAGCAGTGGCTCCTGGGGAAGCAAGCGTTCGCGCTGGCGGCTGGACGGCCGGCGACCCTCATCATGGATCAGCTGGTCGCGCACCTGGGCGGCCAGGTCGTCGCCATGCCGACGCCGGATCAGATCGAGGCTCATGTCGATGGCCGCGCTGCCGCCGGCGCAGGAAAACCCCTCGGCGGTGACCTCATAGACCGATTCCACGGCATCGACCCTGGGAAAGCGGGCGCGGAAATCGGGGAGACACTCCCAGTGCAGGGTCACCGTCCGGTCATCGAGCAGACCGGCGGCGGCCAACGCATAGCAGCCGGTATCCATGCCACCGAGCACACAGCCATCGGCGGCGCGGGCCTGCAGCCAGCCGACCAGTTCGCCATCGATGCTGCTGTCAGGCTCGAAGCTGGCGCAGACCGCCAGGCTCGGCACGTGGGGCATCTCATGCAGGGCGTAGCCGGCGGCCAGGGTCATGCCGTTAGAGGCCACGACCGGCTTGCCGTCGCGGCTGATCAGGTCCCACTCGAACAGCGTCTGGCCGCCGATGCGGTTGGCGATGCGCAGCGGCTCGATGGCCGAGAAGAACGCCACCATGGCGAAGCGCGGCAGCAACAGGAAGCCGATGCGTTCAGGTGCGGTATCAGGGGGCTGGAGTCTCATGATCCGGGCAGGATACACCACGCGCCGGCCCAGGGGGCGCCTCGTGGCAAGGTGGCGGCACCATGGGCCAAGTCACCGCCCGCCCCCTAATTGTCGTATCAAGTTTATATGTCGTCGTTTAGAGTCAAAATCTCGCGCCGGTATGGCACCACACTGTGGGTACTCAGTCCTCGTCCCACCGGTCATGCGCACCGCGGGACGTCTGTACACGATACCGTACCCCAGGAGACCGACCGTGAACCGCAATGTGATCCTGACCTGTGCCGTCACTGGCGCCGGCGATACCGCCGGCAAGAACCCCAACGTACCGGTCACGCCCCGGCAGATCGCCGATGACTGCATCGCCGCGGCCAAGGCCGGCGCCAGCGTTGCCCACATCCACGTGCGCGACCCCGAGACCGGCGGCATCAGCCACTCCACCGAGCACTTCCGCGAGGTGATGGAGCGGGTCCGCGACGCGGATACCGACATCGTCATGAACATCACCGCCGGTGGCGGCGGCGACTGGATCCCCGACGCCGAGGACCCGACCCGCGGCGGCCCGGGCACCGATATCCAGACTCCGGCGGAACGCCACGCGCCGGTCGGCGAGCTCTTGCCGGAGCTGTGCACCCTGGATTGCGGGAGCCTCAACTTCGGCGACATGGTCTACGTCAATCCCGCCGACTGGCTGCGCGAGCACGCCCGCCTGGTGCAGGCCGCCGGGGTCAAGCCCGAACTCGAGTGCTTCGACCTGGGCCACGTCTGGTTCGCCCGCCAGCTGCAGCAGGAAGGCCTGCTCGACGGCACCCCCCTCTACCAGCTCTGCCTGGGCATCCCCTGGGGGGCCGAGGCCGACCCCGAGACCATGCTGGCCATGCGCAACAAGCTGCCGGCGGGCGCCAACTGGGCGGCCTTCGGCATCGGTCGTCACCAGATGCCCATGGTCGCCCAGGCGATGCTGCTGGGCGGCCACGCCCGGGTCGGCCTGGAGGACAACCTCTACCTGAAGAAGGGCGTGATGGCGACCAACGCCCAACTGGTCGAGAAGGCCGGTACCCTCATCGAGAACCTCGGTGGACGCGTCATGACCCCGGCCGAGACCCGCGCGCACCTGTCGCTGCGTGACCCTGACACCGGCCAGATCGCTACCAACGCCGCGGGAGGTGAGGCATGAGCCACCAACTCTCCGTCATCGGTACCGGCGTCATCGGCAACGGCTGGATCGCCCGGGCACTGGCCAACGGCTGGGACGTGGTCGCCTTCGACCCGGACCCGGCAGCCAAAGCACGCACCCGCGCCTTCGTCGATAACGCTTGGCCGTCTCTCCAAAGGCGGGGGCTCGCCGAGGGCGCCGACCCTGCGCGGCTGACCTTTGTCGAAAGCCTCGAGGCAGCGGTGGCCGGTGCCGGCCTGATCCAGGAGAACGTGCCCGAGCGCCTCGCGCTCAAGCGCGAGATCCTCGCCGCCATCGACGCCGCGGCGGCACCGGACGCGATCATCGGCTCCTCGACCTCCGGCTTCAAGCCGAGCGACCTGCAGCAGGCATGCACGAACGCGCCTGGACGGGTGATCGTTGCCCACCCCTTCAACCCGGTCTATCTGCTGCCGCTGGTGGAGCTGGTAGGGGGCGAGGTCACCCAGCCCGGCCAGATCGAGCAGGCCCAGGCACGCTACCGGGAGCTGGCCATGCGCCCGCTGGTGGTGCGCCGGGAGATCGAGGGACATATCGCCGACCGCCTCATGGAAGCCCTGTGGCGGGAAGCCTTGCATCTGGTCAACGACGGCGTGGCCACCACCGAGGAGATCGATGCCGCGGTGATCTACGGCTGTGGGCTGCGCTGGTCGCTGATGGGCACCTTCCTGACCTTCCATCTGGCGGGCGGCGATGCCGGCATGCGCCACATGCTGGAGCAGTTCGGCCCGGCGCTGAAACTTCCCTGGACGAAGCTCGAGGCACCGGAGCTCACCAATGAGCTGATCGACAAGGTGGTGGAGGGCTGCGAGCATCAGGCTGCGGGGCGCTCGGTCGCCGAGCTGGACCGCCGTCGCGACGACTTCCTGGTGGAGATGCTCGACCTGGTGCAGAAATACTGGCCCGAAGCCGAAGGCCTGGAGGGGCGCATCTGATGCCGTTACTGGAAACCCGGGTGGCGCCCGGCTGGGTCGATTACAACGGCCACATGAACGATGCCGAGTACGCCAGGGTCTTCTCCCTGGCCGTGGAGGCGCTGATGGACGCCATCGGCCTCGACGAGGCCGGCCGGCGCCGCCACCACTACACGCTCTACACGCTGGAGACCCACCTCTGCTACCGGCGCGAGGCCCACGAAGGCCAACCGCTGGCGGTCGAGGCGACACTCCTCGACCGTGATGCCAAGCGCCTGCACGTGTTCTTCGAGATGCACGATGCCGAGGGCACGCTGCTGGCCACCAGCGAGCAGATGTTGATGGGCATGAATCAGGGCAGTGGCAGGCCCGAGGCCTTTCCCGAGCCGGTCGCCGAGGCCGTTGCCGCCCTGCCCGACGCGCCGTCCGGAGACTGGCCGCCGCTCGCCGGACGGCGTATCGGCATTCGGCGCGCCTGAGCGCCGGCGAGCCAGGGATTCGAACCGCCGGCCTTTCCGGTCAACGGGGATCGTCAGTCGGCGGCCTGGCGGCGCACTTCCCGGGGAGACAGGCCGTAGCGGGTCCTGAAGGCACGCGAGAAGCTGGAGCCCGACGTGAAGCCGCACGCCAGCCCCACCGAGAGGATTTCCCTATCGGACTCGCGCAGCAGGTGCCAGGCGCGCTCCAGCCGCAAGTGCAGATACCACTCGCGGGGCGTCGTCCCGAGGGTCTGCTCGAAGAGTCGCTGCAGCTGTCTTGGCGAGAGGCCGCTGCGGCGCGCCACCTCGCTCAGCGGTAGCGCCACCTCCTGATGCCGCTCCATCAGCGAGATGGCCTCCACCAGACGTCGATTGTGGATGCCCAGCCGCCGGGCCAGCGACATGCGCTGCTGGTCGCTACGGGTACGCATCCGCTCGTGCACCAGCTGTTCCGACACATCGATGGCCAGGCGCGACCCGTGGCGACGCGCGATCACCTCGAGGGCCATGTCCATGGCCGCCGCTCCTCCCGCACAGGAGAAACGCCGCTCGCCGAGTTCGAATAGCTCGTCGGACGTCTCGATGCCCGGGAAACGCTCCTGAAAGGCCGGCAGGCTTTCCCAGTGCAGGGTGACGCGCTCGCCATCCAGAAGCCCCGCCTCGGCCAGCAGGAAGCCCCCCGTATCGATTCCCCCCAGCACGCAGTTGGCCTGGTCCAGTCGATGCAGCCAGGCCATCAGGGGGCGGCTCAAGGCCTGCTCGGGGCCGAAGCCGCTGCACACCGCCAGCGACGGTAGGTGATGCACCTCGCCGATGGCGCAATCCGCCAGCAGGGTCATGCCGTTGGATGCCGTGACCGGCTGGCCATCCTCGCTGATCAACGTCCAGTCGAACAGCGGGCGCGCCGCGATTCGATTGGCGATCCGCAACGGCTCGACCGCCGAGAAGAATGCCATCATCGAGAATCGCGGCAGCAACAGAAACCCCACGGTTTCAGGCAACAGCCCTTGATAATCAAGGCGCAACGTCAGCCACCTCCGTTCGCCTGCCCACCCTCGCAGATCCAGGGGTGGCCTGGCGGGGTCGACCCTCGGGCAACATGGCTCCCCTCATGCCACACTCCCTTCACGAGGGAGGATGGCACCGCTGCCGCGGTCGGCGGTGATGCTGGGCGCCTCACCGAAACGGCTCCGGTAGGCCCGGGTGAAGTGCGCCGGCTGGGTGAACCCGGTGGCCAGGGCCGCCTCGGTCACCTGGCAGCGGCTATCCGCCAGCAGCTGGCGCGCGCGGTCGAGGCGCATGCCCAGGTAGCATTGCTGTGGGCTCTCGCCGAAATGGCGCTGGAAGAGTCGTGCCAGCTGCCGCTGGGACTGCCCGGCGAGCCGACACACCTCGGGGACCGGCAGCGCCTGGGCCAGGTTGGCTTCCATGGTGGCCAACGCCCGCACCACACTGCGTGGCAGCTCCTGGTAACGGTGTCGTTGATCGCTGCCACCGTCGCCACGCGCCCGCTCGTGAACCAGCTGTCGCCCCACGGCGTCGGCCAGCGCCGGTCCATAGGCTTGCTCGATCCACTCCAGCATCATGTCGATGCTCGCCGCGCCGCCCGAGCCGGTCAGTCGCGTGGCATCGAATTCGAAGCGCGCCGGGCTGATCTCCAGCTCCGGGAACTCGAGACGAAAGGCCGGCACGCTCTCCCAGTGCAATGCCACCCGGTGCCCCTCCAGCACCCCGGCCCGGGCCAGGATGAAGGGCGCGGTATCCAGGCCGCCCAGCCAACCGCCGTGGGCGGCGATGCGCCGCAGCACGGCGCGATCCTGGAAGCTCACCGTCGCCTCCGCCTCATAGGAGGAGACGACCATCAGGCGCGTCATGTCCTCCAGCGACTCCAGCGCGCCGTCGACGTCGATGCGGACGCCGTTGCTGGCCACCACCGCTTCACCGTCCGCCGAGAGAAGCCGCCAGGCGAACAGGTTGCGGCCAAAGCGATTGGCCACGCGCAGCGGCTCCAGCAGGCAGAACAGGGTCAGCATGGAGAAGCGGGGTACCAGCCATACGTTGAGGGTATGTTCGGCCTGCTCCGGGGTCAGCAGGGGGGGTGAGTCAGGGCGCGGGTAGGGCCACGCAGCGTTGGCATCGTCGGTCATGGCCAATAGAATCAAGCCTACGGCCAATTTAATCAAGTCATGTTCTGCGGGTAGGGGTAGTGTGAAACGCAACCCCGTAGCAGAGTCCGTGGAGATGCCGCCATGACACACGTCACCCCCCTGGCCAATCGCCGGCGCCTGGTGATCGATCACCACGACCGGACACGAGAATTCGCCGCACTATGGCTGCGCGAACGCAGCCCGGATGACGAAACCCGGGACCCGCGCACCGGCCAGCGGCTGATCGAGGCCGCCGAGCTACCGCTGGACCTGAGCATCGAGACCGCCGAGGTCCATGATGGCCGGTTGAACATGCGCTTCAGTGACGGGCATCAC
Organism: Halomonas urumqiensis; assembly: GCF_003028575.1. GTDB lineage: Bacteria > Pseudomonadota > Gammaproteobacteria > Pseudomonadales > Halomonadaceae > Halomonas > Halomonas urumqiensis. The sequence goes on from NZ_PYUD01000002.1 coordinate 203,992, forward strand.
ACTACCTTCGATCTCGCGGCGCTGTTCGACGACCCGGTCAGCGACCCGCCCCAGAGGCTCTGGGATGCGGCCAGCGCACCGCGCCCCGAGGTGGACTTCGCCACCGCGCTGGAAGAGGACACGGCGCTGTCGGAGATGCTCGAGGCACTGCATCGCCACGGCTTCGTGATCGTCTCCGGGGTGCCCATCGAGACGGACGGCATGCAGCCGCTGATCGACCGCATCGGTCCGCTGCGGCGCACCAACTGGGGCGGTATCGCCGACGTCAAGTCGGTGGCCGACGCCTACGACCTGACCATGACCCAGCGCGGCCTGGAGCCGCACACGGATAACCCCTACCGCGACCCCATCCCCGGCTATATCTGGCTGCACTGCCTGACCAACGCCGCAGAGGGCGGTGACAGCACCCTCGCCGATGGTTTCATGGCGGCCCGGCTGTTGCGCGAGCGGGACCCGGCTTCCTACGACTGTCTCACCCGGATCACTCCGGGGTTCCGTTATCGCGACGGCGACACCCACCTGGAGAGCGAGGGGCCGCTGATCGAGCTGGACAGCCACGGCGAGCCAGTCCGGGTGCGTTACTCCAACCGCACCGAGCGGGTCCCGGCGCTGCCCGCCGAGCAGCTCGAGGCATTCTATGCCGCCCGCCGGGCCTTCTATCGGCTGATCACCGGTGAAGAACTGACCCTGCATCTCAAGCTCGACCCGGGCCAGATGCTGATCATGGACAACTATCGCCTGTTGCACGGCCGCAGCGCCTTTCAGCTCGCCGGTGGCGTGCGCCACCTGCGCCAGGGCTACGTCGACCGCGACAGCACCGCCAGCCGCCGCCGCGTGCTGCGCCAGCGACTCGCCAATGCCCAGCCCCATGGAGAGCCCGCATGAATCAAGCTCGCTTCCGCCACTTCGGCGAGGCCCAGCATGACGATTGGGCGCTGATCGACAATCGCTTTCGCGACTATGTCGCCGACGCCCCGCGACGGGTGCTCGGCCACCTGCAACGCCTGGCCGGCGACCACCACGGCTATCCGGTGGATCGCTACGAGCACAGCCTGCAGACGGCGACCCGGGCGCTGCGTGACGGCGCCGACGAGGAGATGATCGTCTGCGCGCTGCTCCACGACATCGGCGACGAACTGGCCCCGGCCAACCATGCCGAGATCGCCGCAGCGATTCTCGAGCCCTTCGTCGACCCGCTCAATGCCTGGATGATTCGCCACCACGAACTCTTCCAGGGTTACCATTACCGCCACTTCTTCGGTCAGGACCCCCACGTCCGGGAGCAGTACCGCGACCATCCGGCCTACGAGCGCACCGTGCGCTTCTGCGACCACTGGGACCAGACCAGCTTCGACCCCGACTACGACACCCTGCCGCTCGAGCATTTCATGCCCATGGTGGAAAGGGTCCTGGGGCGCACCCCCCATGGCGGGCTGCCCGACCCGCTTCCCGAGGAGGCGCTGCGATGAGCCGGACTTGCGCCCAACACCTGCTGCAGCTGCTGGAAGCCTATGGCGTGGATACCGCCTTCGGCATCCCGGGGGTGCATACCATCGAGCTCTACCGTGCGCTGGGCGACAGCGCGATCCGCCATGTCACTCCGCGCCACGAGCAGGGCGCCGGTTTCATGGCCGACGGCTATGCCCGGGCCAGCGGCCGGCCGGCGGCCTGCTTTATCATCACCGGCCCCGGCATGACCAACATCGCCACCGCCATGGGCCAGGCACTGGCCGACTCGGTGCCGATGCTGGTGATCTCGAGCGTGAACCGTCGCGACACCCTGGGGCGCGGTCAGGGGCGCCTGCATGAGCTGCCCAGCCAGCAACAGACGCTGGCCGGTGTCAGCGTCTTCAGCCACACCCTGCACGACCCGTCGGCGCTGCCGGAGATCCTGGCCCGCGCCTTCGCGATCTTCCGTGGCGCGCGCCCCGGGCCGGTGCACATCGAGATTCCCATCGACCTGTTCGATGCCCCGGTGGCCGAGTCTTCCCCGCGCCCGATCGAGGTGTTTCCCCCGGCGCCAGCCCCGGCGGCCACTGCCCGTGCCGCCGAATGGCTGACCAGCGCCGAGCGCCCCCTGCTGCTGCTGGGCGGTGGCTGTGTCGCCGCCCCCGACGCTGCTCGCGCGCTGGTGGAGCGCCTCCAGGCCCCGACCCTGACCACCATCAACGCCAAGGGCGTGCTGGGTCTGGATCACCCCCAGGATCTGGGCGCCACCGCCAGCCTGCCCGCCGCGCGTCGGCTGGCGGCCGATGCGGACGTCATCCTGGCCATCGGCACTGAGCTTGGCGAGACCGACTACGACCTGGTGTTCGACGAGGGCTTCCGCCTCGGCGGACGGCTGATCCGGGTGGATATCGATCCCCAGCAACTGGGGCGCAACCACGCCGCCGACCTGGCCCTGGTGGCCGACGCCGGGGAGACCCTGACCGCCTTGCTGGACGCACTGCCCGGGGAGCGTCGTGATGACGGTCGCGCCGCGCAGGTACGCCGCGAGCTGGCACTGGCCGATGACCTTGAGCTTGCACCCTATGCGCCGCTCTATGCCACGCTCCGGGCAACGCTGCCCGAGGCGATCCTGGTGGGCGATTCCACCGGGCCGGTGTACGCCGGCAATTTTCTCGCCTCGCTGCCCGCGCCACGCCGCTGGTTCAATGCCGCCACCGGCTACGGCACCCTGGGCTATGGCCTGCCCGCCTCCCTGGGCGCCGCGCTTGCCTGCCCGGAGCGGCCAGTCGTGGCGCTGGTCGGTGACGGCGGCCTGCAATTCGTGATCGGCGAACTGGCCACGGCCAGGGATCTCGACCACCCGGTGGCCGTGGTGATCTGGAACAATCACGGCTACGACGAGATTCGCCGCTACATGGCCATGCATGAGGTGCCGCAGCTCGGCGTCGACCTGACGGCGCCGGACTTCGCGGGCCTGGCTGCCGCCTACGCCTGCCGCTACCGGAAGGTGGACGGCCCGGCAACCCTCGGCGAGGCCCTGGGGCAGCTGAATGCGGCGCGTTCCCCCCTGTTGATCGAGGTGGATGCCGAGGCCTGGATGGCGGCCATGCGATGACTGCCATGCCTTGTGCCCCAATCCGTGACCAGCATCCAAAGACCACAACCCACTACCCGCCATCGAGGATTTCCGACATGCGTAGACCCGCCCTCCTGACCACCCTGGCCCTTTCCGGTCTGCTGCCGCTCGGCGCCCAGGCGTCACAGGACGCCAGCGACGAACTGCGCCTGGTGGTGCCGCCCTGGCCGGGGGTCACCGTCAAGTCCGAGATTATGGCCCAACTGGCCGAACCGCTGGGCTACCAGGTAGAGGCCCTGGAGATCAGCTCGACGGTGGGGTACCAGACCCTGCAGAGCGGTGAAAGCGACGTCTTCCTGGCCGGCTGGCTGCCTTCCCAGCAGCAAAGCTTCGACGCCGCCATGGAGGCCGGCGGCATCGTCGACCTGGGCAACAACGTGACTGGCGCGCGCATGGGCTTTGCGGTGCCGGGCTATGTGCACGAGGCCGGCATCACCCATGCCGAGCAGTTGGCTGACCCGGAGGTGCGTGAGCGCTTCGGTGGTGAAATCTACTCCATCGAGAGCGGCTCCACCGTGAGCGACCACCTCCACGGCGCCGTCGAGGGTGATACCTATGGGCTCGGCAGCTGGGATCTCCGTGAGTCCTCCACGCCGGGCATGCTGGCCGAGGTGGACGCGGCCCAGCGCGAGGAACGCTGGATCCTGTTCTACGGCTGGACGCCTCACTGGATGGCGCCGGCGTATGACATGGCGATCCTCGATGACCCGGAAGGGGTGTTCGGCGAGAACAACGGCAAAAGCGATGTGCGCACCATCGTCGCCCGCGACTACCATGCGGCCAACCCCAACATGGTGCGCCTGCTGGACCAGTTCGAGCTGACTGCGGACGAGCAGAGCGAGTTCATCCGCGACTACGGCCTCGAGGAGGGTGACCTGGAGACCGTCGCCCGCGACTGGCTCCAGGCCAACCCCGAGCGGGTGAGCACCTTCCTCGAAGGCGTCACCACCCGTGATGGCGAGCCGGGCCTGGAAGCGGTACGCGCCAGCCTTCAGTGATGTCCGCCGGGCCGGAGGGAATCCGGCCCCAGCGCTTACCACAGCGAGGAACCCCATGCGCTATTCACGACTGACCGAGCGGATCGCCGGCGAAGGCGCCGCGGCCTGGGACATCCACTATCGCGCCCTGGCACGCCAGGCCGCCGGCGACGACATCACCGTGCTCTCCGTGGGCGATCCCGACTTCGATACCCCGGCGCCGATTATCGAGAGTGCCGTCGAAAGCCTGCGCGGTGGCGCCACCCACTACCCCGACGTCCAGGGCAAGCTGACGCTTCGCCAGGCCATCTCAGGCGACTATCGCCGCCAGGGGCTCGAGGTGGATGCGGAGAATGTCATCGTCATGGCCGGCGCCCAGTGCGGACTCTACGCCGCCGCGCAGTGCCTGCTCGATCCCGGTGACGAGGTGCTGGTGCCCGAGCCCGGCTATGTGACCTATGAGGCGGTGCTGCGCGCCACCGGTGCCGAGCTGGTACAGGTGCCGCTGCGCGGCGAGGCGGACTTCCGCCTGGAGCCAGCGGCCCTGGAAGCCGCCATCACCCCGCGCACCCGCGCCATCCTGCTCAACAGCCCCCACAACCCCACGGGGCAGTTGATCGACGCCGCGGCCTGGGGAGCCATCGCCGAGCTGTGCCGTCGCCACGACCTCTGGCTGATCTCCGACGAGGTCTACGCCGAGCTGATCTTCGAAGGGGAGCACATCTGCCCCGCCTCCCTGCCGGGCATGGCCGAGCGCAGTGTGGTGATCAGCAGCCTCTCCAAGTCACACGCCATGACCGGCTGGCGCCTCGGCTGGATAGTGGGTCCCGAGCCGCTGATCCAGCATCTGACCCATCTGGCGTTGTGCATGCTCTACGGCTGCCCGGACTTCATCCAGGACGCCGCCTGCGCCGCCCTCGAGGCGCCCCCCGCCGAACTCGACGCGATGCGCGAGATATACCGGGCGCGCCGCGACGCCGTCTGCGAGGCTCTCGCCGAGAGCCCGACGGTCGCGGCGATTCGCCCACCGGCGGGAATGTTCCTGATGGTGGATATCCGCGCGACCGGCCTCTCCTCCCAGGCCTTCGCCGATCGCCTGCTCGACGAGGAGGGCATCTCGGTGCTCTCAGGCGAGGCCTTCGGGCCCTCGGCGGCGGGCTTCGTGCGCCTCAGCCTGACCGTGGAGGCCGAGCGCCTCTCCGCTGCCAGCCGCCGCCTGGCGGCCTGCGCGGAACGCGCTCGCGCCGAACTGTCACCGACCCCGGCCTCGGAGGCCCAGTGCCTATGACATCATCGCCACCACCTTCTTCCCATTCCCCGACCACCACCGCCCCCGCGGTGAAGGCCGACCATCTGATCAAGCATTTTGGCGATCTGGAGGTGCTCAAGGGCGTCTCCCTAGAGGTTCCCGAAGGCACCGTCACCTCCATCATCGGCGCCAGCGGCTCCGGCAAAAGTACCCTGCTGCGCTGCATGAACCTGCTGGAAAGACCCGATCAGGGCGAGCTGGCGATTGCGGATGAGACGATTCGTTTCACCCGCAATCCCCAGGGCGACATCATCGATCTGGACCGGCGCCAGCTGCAGCGGCTGCGCGCCAAGGTCACCATGGTCTTCCAGCAGTTCAACCTCTGGCCTCATCTGAGCGTCCTGGGCAACGTCATCGAGGCCCCCATGCGCGTCAAGGGGCTCTCCCGCAAGCGGGCCACCGCCCTGGGCGAGCACTACCTGGAACGAGTCGGCATGGCCGACCGGCGCGACGCCTATCCCGGCTTCCTCTCCGGAGGGCAGCAGCAACGGGTGGCCATTGCCCGCGCCCTGGCCATGGAGCCACGGCTGCTGCTCTTCGACGAACCCACCTCGGCGCTGGACCCGGAACGGGTCAACGAAGTGCTGGGCGTCATTCGTGGCCTCGCCGACGAGGGCCGCACCATGCTGCTGGTCACCCACGAGATGCACTTTGCCCGGGAGGTCTCCGACCAGCTGGTCTATCTCGACCAGGGCCGCATCGCCGCCTCGGGCACCCCGGAAGACGTCTTCGATGACCCCCGCTGCCGCCAGTTCATGGCCCCGGCAGCCTGAACGCTCCACCAACCATAATGACAGGAGAAGTCCATGAAATTCCCGATGATGATTGCCACCGCGTTAACCGCCCTGGGCCTTGGCCAGGCCGCCCAGGCAAGCGACCCCCTCCAGGTGGGTATCTCCGGTGAGCCCTACCCGCCCTTCACCTACAAGGCCGCCAGCGGTGACTGGACCGGCTTCGAGGTAGAGCTGGCGCACGCCCTGTGCGCGACCATGCAGCGCGAGTGCGAGATCGCCCCCACCGGCTGGAGCGGCATCATTCCCTCGCTCAAGGCCGGCCGCATCGACATGATCATGAACTCCATGTCGATCACCGAGAAGCGCCAGCGGGTCATCGACTTCACCCGCCCCTACTACTTCACCCCAGGCGCTTATGTGGCGGCCAGCGAGCGGGAACTCGACATCCCCGACGGCCTGGACGGCCTGGTGATGGGTGTGCAGAGCGCCACCACCAACGCCACCTATGCACGCCGCGAACTGCGCGACAGCGGCGTGGACATCCGCCTCTACGATCAAGCGGAGCAGGTCAACAACGACCTGCTGGCCGGGCGACTGGACGTGATCCTGGCCGATGAGATCGCCATGGTGCAGTTCCTCGACCGCGAAGAAGCCGAGGGCTTCGAGATCAAGGCCACCGCCCCGCAACACGAGGCCTACGGCGAGGGCATCGGTATCGGCCTGCGCCAGGAGGACGACGCCCTGCAGGAAGACCTCAACGCGGCCATCGCCGCGGTGATCGAAGACGGCACCTGCGCCAGCCTTTCCGAGGAGTACCTGGGCACCGACGTCTGCGTCTACGACTGAGCCATCACCGCCAGTCACCGCTACCCCGACGCTGCCGGCGTCGGGGGCGATTCGTCCTGTGACCGAGGAAAGACGCAACCATGACTGCCATGACACCGGAGGGGCTCGGCGACTGGGCAGGCCCCATCCTGAGCGGGGCTCTGACCACGGTGCAGATCGCCGTACTGGCCTACGCCATCGGCCTGGTGCTGGGGCTGCTTGGAGCCGGCGCCAAGCTTAGCCCCTGGGCGCCCCTGCGTGGCGTGGCCACCGCCTATTCGACCCTGATCCGTGCGGTGCCCGAGCTGCTGCTGATCATTCTGCTCTACTATGCCGGCGCCCAGGCCCTGGACGCCTTGCTGGCCCACCTGGGCATGGCCGGGGCCGTGCAGATCACCGGCTTCGCGACCGCGGTGGGCGTGCTGGCCTTCGTACAGGGTGCCTATATGACCGAGGTGTTCCGCGGTGCCATCCTGGCCATCCCGCGGGGCCAGCTGGAGGCCGCCGACGCCTTCGGCTTCTCGCGCTGGACCCGCTTCCATCGCTTCGTGCTGCCGGCCATGTTGCCCAATGCCCTGCCGGGCATGTCCAACCTCTGGCTGATCCTGATAAAGGACACCGCGCTGATCAGCGTGATCGGCTTCAACGAGCTGTTCTTCACCATTCAGCAAGCCGCCGCCAGCAGCCGCGCCTACTTTCTCTTCTATGCCGCCGCCGGCGTCATCTACCTGCTGATGACCCTGACCTCCACGGCGCTGTTCGCCCGCCTCGAACGCCATGTGCGCCGTGGCCAACCCACGGAGGCCTGAGATGGATTTTTCCTGGCTAAGCGATCCCTTCTATCAGGGCTACCTGTGGGAGGGGTTCATCAATACGCTGTGGCTACTGGCGGTCTCGGCGGTGGGCGGACTGATCCTCGCCGTTGGGGTGGCCATGGCCCGGCTGCGCGGTCCCCGCCCCCTGGCCTGGCTGGCCTGGGCCTTCACGACCGTGATCCGCGGCACCCCGCTGCTCGTGCAGCTGTTCTTCTTCTACTACGGGGTGGGGCGACTGCTGGAAGGCCTGCCGGGCATACGCGACAGCATGTTCTGGCCACTGCTACGCGACCCGTTCTTCTTCGCTGCCCTGACCTTCATCCTCAGTGTCGGCGCCTACTCCGGCGAAGTGATTCGTGGCGCCATGCAGAGCGTGCCCCGGGGCGAGCTGGAGGCCGGCCGGGCCTTCGGTCTCTCCGGGTTTCAGGTGCTCTATCGCCTCTGGCTGCCGCGCGCCATCCAGCTTTGCCTGCCGACGCTGACCGGCGAGATGATCCTGCTGCTCAAGTCAGTGCCCCTGGTGTCCACCATCGCGCTGATGGACTTGTTGCAGGCGGCCAACATCATTCGCGACGAGACCTTCCTGGTCTACGAGCCGCTGCTGCTGATCGCCGGCATCTACCTGGCCACCACCATCGTGCTGACCCTGGTGCTGCGCCTGGTGGAACTGAACTTCCCCGGCATGCGGCCGACACGGCGCCGCTGGTTGCCCATTCGCTGAGCAAGACGAGGCCCTATGCACTCCTTGACCGAGCAATTCATCGACAACGCCTGGGTGCCCAGCCGAGCCGACACATGCCACCCGGTTCACGACCCCTATCGCGAGACGCGAATCGGCGAGGTAACCCGTGGCGACACGGCGGACGTGGAGGTCGCGGTGGCCGCCGCGCGCCGCGCCCTTCCCGACTGGCGCGACACTGCGGAAGTTCGCCGTGGCGAGCACCTGGACGCCATCGCCGCGGGGCTCGAGGCGCGCCGCGAGGGTCTGGCCGAACTGTCGAGTCGCAACAACGGCAAGCCCCTGGCCGAAGCCCACCAGGACCTCGACGACGCCATTGCCTGCTATCGCTACTACGCCACCCAGGCTCGTGCCCTTGGCGAGCGCCAGGGCCAGGCCGACGCGAGCGGCATCGAAGGACTCTCGGCACGGCGCTACTGGGACGCCATCGGCGTGGTGGCACTGATCACCCCCTGGAACTTCCCCCTGGTCAGCAGCGCCTGGAAGCTGGCGCCGGCACTCGCCGCCGGTTGCACGGTTGTGTTCAAGCCTTCCGAGGTCACACCCCTGCCGGAGCGGGTGCTGGCGGAGGTCGTGATGGAGGCAGGCCTGCCGCCGGGAGTGTTCAACCTGTTGCATGGCGACGGCGAGGGCATAGGTGCGCCGCTGAGCCACCACCCCGGCATCGACAAGCTCTCCTTCACCGGCAGCAACCCGGTGGGCGAGCGGGTGATGCACGCCGCCACCCATGGGGTACGCCCGGTCTCCCTGGAGCTGGGCGGCAAGTCGCCGATCCTGGTCACCGAAGATGCCGACCTCGGGCTCGCCCGCGACCTGGTGATGGCCGGTATCTGCTACAACGCCGGGCAGATGTGCTCCGCCACCAGCCGCTTGCTGGTCCACGAGCGTCTGGCGGACGAACTTTATGCAGCCATCGACGCGGCCATGGGCGCACTACGCCTGGGCGACCCCCTCGCACCGGAAACGGAGATGGGGCCGCTGGTCAGCGCCACCCAGCGCGACCGCGTGCAGGAGTACCTGGCCCTGGCCGACCAGGAGGGGCTGCACAGCGATACGCCACACCGCGCCCTGCCCGAGTCTGGTTGCTTCGTGGCACCGCGACTCTACCGAGACGTACCCACCACCAGCCGGCTATGGCGGGAAGAGATATTCGGCCCCGTGCTCTGCGCACGGCGGGTAGCCAGCGACGAGGAGGCCATCGCCCTGGCCAACGACAGTGACTTCGGCCTGGCGGCCACCGTGGTGGCCGGTGACCCGGACCGCGCAGAAGCCATCGCCCGGCGCCTGGACGCAGGCAATGTATGGTGCAACTGCGACCAGGTAGCCCCACCCCACGCGAGCTGGGGCGGCATGAAACGCAGCGGCATCGGCCGCGAACTCGGCCCCGCCGGGCTCGATGCCTACCTGGAACCGAAGCGCGTCACCCGCACGGCGGGGGCCTGAGAGGTCGCGGGGCGGCTAAGGTTCCCGCGTTTCCTCGACCACTCGGTTGCGCCCGGCCTGTTTGGCGGCGTACATGGCGCGATCGGCGTGGGCGACCAGGGCCTTGCGGGTGTCGCCTTGGCGCCAGGCGGCCACCCCAATGCTGATGGTCACCGGCTCCAGGCCCTCGAGACTGACTCCCGCGGCGGCCTGGCGCAGACGTTCGCCAAGCATCATGGCGCCGTCGTGGTCGCAATGGTCGGCGAGTACCAGGAACTCCTCGCCGCCCCACCGGCCTAGCGTGTCGGTCTCGCGCAGATGGGCCAGGATGGTCTCGGTGAGGGCGATGAGCACCCGGTCCCCGGCTTCGTGGCCATGGGTGTCGTTGAAGTCCTTGAAATGGTCGACGTCGAACAACAGCACGGCGAAGGGCTGGCCGTGTCGGTCGGCGGCGTTCAGGGCGGCGTCAAGCGCCTGCTCCATGCGATAACGGTTCCAGGTGCCGGTGAGGCCATCGTTGTAGGCCAGCGTCTTTAGCTTGCGGTTGGCGCGGTCGAGACGCTGGTTGAGCTGAGCGATCTCGTGGCCAGAGACCAGCACGGCGAAGTCCTCGGCTAGATCGCTGGCGGCGCGGCGTTCGATCACGGTCCAGGGCAGGCTATGGCCACCAAACTCATCCTGCCACTGAGCGAAGGAGCGCCGTGGCGTGAGGACCAGTCGGCCGTCACGCAACATGGGTACATCTTCGGGCTTCCCGGCCCAGCGGCGGATCTCGCGGCGTTCGGGGCGAAACAGCATCAGCCAGCCGCGCGAGGCGTCATCCCCTGGCAAGGAGGCGGCCAGCATGCCGCAGAGATCGTCGACCTGGTAACGGCCGAGCGGCGTTTCCTGCAGGGCGGTGGTGTTCCAGGTGCCGCCGAATGAGGCCGCCTCATCCAACCAGGCCGCCATGCACACCAAGCTGTCATCGTGGGGTAATCGGCCCACGCCGCTGACCCGGCCATCCCGCACCAGGGCCACACCGGCGGCGCGTAGCAAGTCAAGCCATTGCTGGGCGTGGCCGCGCAGCATGGCGGCCGGTTCCTCCAGCCGCCCCCGCTCGCCGACCAGCAACTCGCGGCTGTCGTGGATGCTCTGCAATAGCCGTGACTCGGCGCGCGTATTCAGCAGCATCATCCGGGGCATGGCGATCTGCACCAAGGCCCGCACCGTGTCGCGCACCGCCGCCGGAAGGTCGACCGGGGTCAGGCCGTGGCAGGCGAGCAGGCCCCAGAGACGCCGCTCGTCGTGCATGGCAACGGATAGCGAGGCAGCGACGCCCATGTGCTGCAGGTACTCCAGGTGGATCGGCGAGACGGCGCGCAGGCCGCCGCGGGAGAGGTCCAGAGGCTCGGGGTCCTTGGGGTCCTGGAGCGGTACCAGGGGGATGGAGTCGCTTGTGGCATTGGGGATGCTGCGCACCCGGTTGATGTCGTAGAGGTGTCGCACCTGGGCGGGAATGTCGCTGGCCGGGAAATGATGACCGAGGAAGCTGCCGGCTTGCTCGCTTCGGGCTTCGGCCACCACCTGGCCGTTCCAGTGTTCGTCGAAGCGGTAGACCATCACCCGGTCGTGGCCGGTGAGATGCCGCACGCGACGCGTCAGCGCCTCAAGCAGGGTCTCGGAGTCGTCGATGGCGCCAACCTCAAGAAGCCATTCGTTGACCACGGCGAGCAGGCGGCGCTCGTCCCGGTGGGCCAACGGCTCGAGCTCCACCACCACCCGCGAACCGCTGCGATAGGCCACCACATGCAGGCGCCGCTGGTGGCCTCCGACACGGCGCCGAACGTTCAGGGCACTAGGCAGGCGCTCCTGGTGGGTGAGTTCGCGGCGCAGCGCGGCGATCAGCCGCTTTCCCAGCAACTCGGTGGACGTGCTGGCCAAGGCGTCCGCTACCGTCACGCCGAGGACGTCCGCCAGGTTCGCGCTGACCTGGCGGACCTGTTGTAGCTTTCCATCGAGGCTGATCAAGGCACCGACCGGCTGGATGGCACCAGGGATATGCACTGGCTCCCGAGCGCAGGCAGCCAGGGCCTCCTCGATTTCGACCGTGCTGTAGAGGGGGGACTGAGTCATACGTGCTTCGTTTCCGGTACGGGCATTCGCCTGTCAAGTGCCGCATGGAACAGGGCGAAGGCCTCCTGAGCGGCAATCGCGGCATTATCGGCCATGTCGTCGTCGACTTCACCCCTAGCGGCGAAGGCCAGGAAGGCCGGCCAGTGGCGCTCGCCCTCGGCGGTGCCGAAGTAGGCCAGCGGCGCGTCTTCTCCCAGGGCCGCGCGAACCCGGGCGGCGATCGGTTCGGCACCCAGGCGGGCCCCCTCCAGGACGTAGAGCCGGCCAATTAGCGCCCCTTCGCCGGTCGCTTGCAGCGCCATGTGCCCGTCCGGGGAGAGCGGCGCGGCGGCGAGCCTGGCCAGATCATCTTCCAGCGACGGCATGCGTGGCATGATCGCATAGCCATGGCCCAGCGTGGCGAGTTCCGTGGTTACCCGAGCCTCCAGCACCGCCTGGGCGGCCGACAAGGCCAACAGGCTATCGGCATAGCCGGCCCTGTCCAAACCCGGGCGGATCAGTCGATTCAGGCGGGGGTGGTGGTCCAGAGCATGATGGTCCTGGCGGGTCGCCCGACGGAGGGCGGCGAGGAGGTAGGCGGGAGCGGCGGCGAGCAAAGTGGGTTCCTGAATGGGGTAAATGTCCATGACACTACACTCTGCAGGCCAGGGTGGGAAATGGTCAGCGTGACGATCCCCTTGCCGCCTGACGAGGCACCGATGCTGAACACCGGCAACGGTCGGTCGTTTACAGTGGCTTGGGGCCTCCTGGGAACCGTCCCGTGATGTCGATAAGCGGTGCAGGTCTCGCGAAGTAGAAGCCTTGCAGCAAGTCGCAGCCGCGGCGGATCATATCCTGCTGCTGTTCACGGGTTTCGATACCTTCCGCCACGACGACCATTTCCATGTGGTGAGCCATGGTGATCACTCCCTGCACAATGGCGGCGTTACGTGGGTTGGACTCGATATCATGGATGAAGGCACGATCCAGCTTGACCTTGTAGACCGGCAGGTCGCGCAAGTAACTCAGGCTCGAAAAGCCGGTGCCGAAGTCGTCCAGCGCGACCCGCACCCCCAGGGTACCGAGACGGTGGATCAGTTCGCTGGCGTGCTCGACTCCCTCCAGCAGAATGCTCTCGGTGACCTCAAGCTCCAGTTGTTCCGGAGCCAGGCCGCTCTCCGCCAGGGCCCGCTCAACCTCTTCAAGAAAGCCCGGTCGGCGAAACTGCAGCGACGAGATATTGACCGCCATCGTGGCCGGCTCATCGGATTCAGCCAGCAGCCTTGTGGCATCCTGGCAGGCGCGTCGCAACACCCATCCCCCCAAGGGGATGATCTGGCCGGTCTGCTCGGCCAGGGGGATAAACACCCCGGGGGAGATCATCCCCCGCTCTGGATGATACCAGCGGATCAACGCCTCGTAACCGCGTACCCGACCGCTGTTGGCCTCGACGATAGGCTGGTAGTACAGCACGAACTGTTCACTACGCAGCGCTGTATAGAGGTCGTGGCGTAGCAGGACTTCCTCGGCCGTCACCTGCTGGCCGTTGCCACGGTACCACTGCCAGGTATTGCGTCCCTGGCGCTTGGCGATGCTTACCGCGATATCAGCCTGTTGCAGCAGTTCCTGAGCGTGGCCCTGCTCTCCATCACGACTCGCGATGCCGATACTGGCACTGATGTGCACCGCGGCGCCTTCCAGGTAATAGGGCTGGCTCAGAGACGCCAATATCCGCTCAGCGATGGCGATGGCTTCTTCCTGTCGGCTGAGTGTCGGCAGCAGCAAGCCATATTCATCGCCGGTCAGCCGCGCGATGGTATCGCCCGGCTTGACCAGCTCCCGTAGCCGATCGGCAACGGCGACCAGCAGCTGGTTGCCAATGGCATGCCCGAGACCATCATTGACCGCCTTGAAACCGTCCAGATCCAGATACATCACCAGCAGCGGCGCGGCATTCTCTCGTGCATACAGGAATGCGGCCTCCAAGCGCTCATCGAACAGGGTGCGATTGAGCAGGCCAGTCAGCAGGTCGTGGCTGGCCTGGTAGGCGATCTGGGCCTCATGCTCCCGTTGTCGTGTGATGTCCTTGGCGATGCCAAACACGCCCTGGGTGACGCCCTCGACGATGATTGGCAGGGTCGTCAGGTCGATGGATTTCAGGTAGCCATCACGATGTTCAAGCGAAAATTCGATACGCCCCGGCGCTCCCGCCAAGGTGGTGGCGAAGAGCGCTTGCATGCGCTCGCTGTCCTGGGGGCGGAGCAGCACCGAGAAATGCGACCTCAGCACCTCCTGATTCTGTCGCCCGGTGATCTCGCTGCAGGCATCGTTGGCCGAGACGAGCTGTCCCTCACGGTCCAGGGAGAAGACGCCATCCGGGTGGTAGAGATAAAGCGAGCGAAAGCGCTGCTCCAGGTCGTATTGGGCTTCCAATCGACGGCGGGCCGCCAACAGCTCCCGGGAGCGACCCAGGACCAGCCGGACCAAGGCAAGACTGAGCGCCAGCAGGTAACTCAAGACCAGGCCGGAGATGGCAAAGCCTCCCGGCATCAACCCAGCCCGTAGTTCTTCTGTCGGAGAGTCCATGAAGACATCGAATGTCAGGCGTCCTCCACCCGGCAACCCAGCGTGCCGCGTACCAAGATGCGGCATCGGTCGCTTGAGAGGAACAGGCGCCATGCGACCAGGCTGGCGAAGCACCATCAAGGGTTGAGACGTGCTGATCGCAAGTCGAATGAGGTTGAGCTGGACGCCGAGCTCCTGCCTGAGTAGCCGGGGCAGATCGAGGTAGGCGATCAGCTGACGGTCCTGAATGCCAACGGGTGCCGACAGCAACAACATGTCCTGCGACAGCGGCGCGTGCATCAAGCGCGGCGTATCCCAGGGAATGGCCAGCCACTCCTGTACTTCCAGCGTCGAGAGAGACTGGAGCAAGGCCTGCCGCTCATGACGCTGAGGCGTGCGCAGATCGTCGACCTGACCCTCCGGGCCGATCAGTATCAGTGCCTCCAGATAAGGGGCATGCCGGAAGTAGGTTTCAACATCGTGATCCCACAGCCCAGACGCTTGGCTGCCGGGTTCTTCTCCGTGCCGCCACGCTAATCGCTGGATCAGTTCCAGCTGCGCGTTCATGACCCGGCGCGCATTGAGTTCGACATTATCCAGCAGAGTGTTGGCCTGCTGATGGATAGCGCTCTGGGCATTCCAGGTCAGCACGTACCAGGCCAGGCAACTCGTCATTACCCCGGCAATCGCTGCGACCTGGGGGAGCGTACCCACCGGCAGTACACGGCGCGGTCCCCTCCAGGCTGCCCCGATCAGGGCAACACCTCCGAGCAGTGCGTAAAGGGTGGCCAGCATGGGGGCTGACACGAACCCCGAGGCCCAGCCGGTTCGACTGGCGGGCAGCAGCAACATGATCAGCGACAGGCAACCGGCCAGCAGAGCCAACAGCCCGCTCGCCACCCACACCCGGCGTCGTTGAGGGTTATCCATTCCCAGGAGGCTGCACAAGGCGACCAGAAACAGGAGAAGTGCCGCCACCGAGAGGATCCTGGGCCCGCCCGTCACCCAGGAACTTGCCTGCCAGGGATCGCCGACCCAAGCGTTGTGAGCCAAGGTGTAGAGGGTGATGGCAGCCAGCGGCAGTGCTGCAAGGTAGCGTAACCGGTGCGCCTGGTAGAGCCAGCCCAGCAGGCACAGCCCGGCCAGAAATCCCGTGAGAGCGGCATCAGCGACCATCAGCCCACTCAGCGGGTAGGCCACGCCAAGCAGGTGGGCGACAAGCCCGGCACCGCCAAGCAGGGTAAAGGTGGCGGCGATCATCAGCAGGCCAACGTCCATGGCCACATCGCGGATGCGATAGGGGAGGTTGCGGTCCTCGGCCGACAGCATGGCCTTCCTGGCGTGCTTGGCGTGCATGGCGTGCTCTCGGTTACTCGGCGATGATGCGATGGCGGCCCTGTCGCTTCGCTGTGAAGAGGGCTTCGTCGGCTCGACGCATCAGGGTCTCACGGGTGGCACTCGGTGACACCGATTCTCAACGTGATCGGCACGCCTTGCCAGTCATGCGTTAGTGCCCGGACGACTCAGCGTTGTGACTGACGGCTGCGTTTGGCCCGCAACAAGCCACGGTCGGCCTTCTCCACCAGAGAAGTAAAGTCGTCATGGGGGCTAAAGTCGGCGATGCCAAGGCTGATGGTGCAGCCGCAGCGCTGGGCCACCGCCGCCTGTAGCCGCTCGGCTAACCGCTTGGCGTCTTCCGCTGGGGTATCGGGAAGCATGACCACGAACTCATCACCGCCGAATCGCCCGAGGAGGTCGCTCTCACGCAAGGTCTCGGCCAGGGTTTTCGCAACATCCCGCAGGATGGCATCGCCGGCCAGGTGGCCCTGGGTATCGTTGACTTCCTTGAACCCGTCGATGTCGAGGATCAACAGGGACAGTGGGGCCCGCTGACGCCGGGCACGCTGCATAGCGGGCCCGGCTTGACTGATCAGCTCACGTCGGTTGGCAATGCCGGTGAGGTCGTCGAGACTGACCAACTCTTGAAGCCGGGCATTGGTGGCCTGGAGCTCGCTGGTACGTTCAGCCACGAGGGCCTCAAGGTGAGCGTTGTGCTCTTCCAGTGCCCGTCGCGCCAGGCGCAGCTCTGTGACGTTCTGGGCAATGCCAAACAGGTGGGTAGTCCGTCCTTGATCGTCATGGAGTGGCACCAGCATCGTCAGCCAGTGCAGCGGCTCGCCGCTCTCCTCGTCGAAGTGGCCGGTTTCCTCATAGCGTATCGGTCGGTTGCACACCAGACAGTCACGGTAGTGGTCGGTGACGCTGCGCGCTTGAGCCGGGTCGGGTAATAACTCCTCGATGGTAAGCCCAATGCAATGGAAGCCGATGGTAGCCTGCTGGGCGGGATTCACCGCCTCGATCACAAAGCGTTGGGACGACTCCACGCGGATCAAGAACATGTGCTCAGGGAAGTGCTCCCAGAGTTCATGGATCAGGGTAAGGTCCTGGCGGCGAGTCAGCGTGTTCAGAAGCGACGAGGACAGTGTGTTGCAAGTCATGGACGAGCCGCGCGGGAGAAAACATTCACGCCAGCCTAGTCCGGGGTCGAGAGCCGCGCAAGCCGCATGATGGGCATAGCGAGCTTTTTCTGGTCATCAGGCACGTCGCTGATGGCGCCACTCTATCACCCACGATCTCGGCGCCCTTCGCTGTCGACACGAGCGCCGTTGATCAGGTGGTCGAGCAGGGCATGCGGGTACCTCTCGCATTGAACATTTCGGGTGGATAGCGTCAGTCCAGCTCGGCAATAGCATCGCCAAGGACATTGACGAGGCGGTCGATCTCTTCCCGCTCGACGATGAAGGGCAGGCCGAGCTGGATGGTGTCGCCGCCATAGCGCACATAGACCCCCTTCTCCCAGCATTTCATGGCGATCTCAAAGGGTCGGCGGGCCGGCTCACCGGGGTAGGCTTCGATCTGCAGCGCACCCGCGAGGCCGTAGTTGCGGATGTCGCTGATATAGTGGGTGCCCTTGCCCCCGCTCTTGAGAGAATGCAGCGCCTTCTCGAACACCGGGCTCATCTCGCGAACGCGCTCGATCAGCCGGTCGTTCTCGAGCACGTCCAGGGCAGCCAGCGCGGCGGCACAAGCCACCGGGTGGCCCGAATAGGTATAGCCATGCGGCAGTTCGAGCATGTAATCAGGCCCGCCCTGCTCCATGAAGGTGTGGTAGATCTCGCCCTGCACGATCACCGCCCCCATGGGCACCGCGCCGTTGGTCAACTGCTTGGCGACATTCATGATATCGGGCACCACGCCGAACGCCTCGGCGCCGGTCATCGCCCCCATGCGGCCGAACCCGGTGATGACCTCATCGAAGATCAGCAGGATGTCGTGCTGGTCGCAAATCTCGCGCAACCGTTTCAGATACCCCTGGGGCGGAGGTATCACACCGGCTGAGCCGGCCAGCGGCTCGACGATCACCGCGGCGATGTTCGAGGCATCGTGCAGGGCGATCAGTTCGAGCAGCTCCTCGGCTTTCTCGGCGCCGCGCTCAGGCATGCCCTTGGTGAAGGCATTCTCCGGGAGCAGCGTATGAGGCAGGTGGTCAGCATCGACACCCTGGCCGAACAGGCTGCGATTGGCACCGATACCGCCCAGGCTTATGCCACCGAAGTTGACGCCGTGATAGCCCTTGGCGCGGCCAATCAGCTTGGTCTTGGTCGGCTTGCCCTTCTTGCGCCAGTAGGCACGGGCGATCTTCAGTGAGGTATCGGCACTCTCCGAGCCGGAGCCGGTAAAGAAGGTGTAATCCAGCCCGGCCGGCGTCAGTTCGCGAAGACGATGGGCCAGTTGGAAAGCCTTGGGGTGGCCGAACTGAAAGGCCGGCGAGTAATCCAGCTCACCGAGCTGGCGAGACACCGCCTCGGTGATTTCCGGACGACAGTGACCAGCACCGCAGGTCCACAGGCCAGAGAGACCATCGAAGACGTGCCGGCCCTGTGCATCGGTCAGGTAGCTGCCCTGGGCACCCACGATGATCCGTGGGTCACGCTTGAACTGGCGGTTACCGGTGTAGGGCATCCAGTAAGCATCCAGCTGCTCGGGGCTTAGCCCCGCAGCCTGAGTGAAGTGACGATCGGTCATGGCAGCACCCTCCTGTAACCATTGCCGTGGCAGGGAATTCTGACTAGCAGACTAGGACGAACTTTGTGTAAGTTAAACTCAAGTTTGTTGAAGCTCATGCAAGCGATCGCTTAACTTTTCAGCGTGGGCTGGCTATCTCGACAACCACACGCCTGACGCAAAGGAGAGCATTCCATGGCCCCCCACAAGACGGCGTTGACGGGTCAGTTGAGCGATGCCGACCTGCGCTTGCTGCGGATCTACAAGAAGGTGGTGGAGTGCGGCGGGTTCTCTGCGGCCGAGGTGGAGCTTGGCATCAGCCGCGCGGCCATCAGCATGGCCATGAACGATCTGGAGACACGCCTGGGCCTGCGCCTGTGTCAACGCGGCCGCAGCGGCTTCTCACTGACCGACGAAGGGGCCGAGGTCTATCAGGCAACGCTGCAGTTACTGGCGGCGGTGGAAGGCTTTCGGACCCGGGTGAATGGCCTGCATGCCTGGCTCAAGGGCGAACTCAACATCGGCATCACCGACAACCTGGTGACCATGCCCGACATGCATATCACCGATGCCCTCAGTGCGCTGAAGGAGCGCGGGCCGGATGTGCGTATCAACATCCGCATGATCGCCCCCAACGACATCGAGCTGGGCGTTCTCGATGGCCGCCTTCATACTGGCGTGGTTCCTGCGATCAAGTCGTTGCCAGGTCTGCACTATCTATCGCTCTACGAGGAAGTCTCGCGGCTTTACTGTGCGACTGACCACCCGCTGTTCGGTGCTGAACATGTGGCGGAGAAGCAACTGGCGAATTGCGATGCCGTGTTGCCTGCCTACGCGCAGACGCCGGAGGTCAAGGCACTCCATGAGCCTCTCAAGGCCGCCGCCTCTGCCTCCGACCGCGAGGGCATCGCCTTTCTGATCCTGTCAGGACGCTATATCGGTTACCTGCCGACGCATTACGCGCAAAGATGGGTACGTGACGGAAGAATGCGCGCTATCAACCCCGATAGATGGCACTACCTGACACGCTACAGCGCCATCACCCGCAAGGGAGCCCCACCCAACCTTGTGCTGGAAAGTTACCTTGAAGAGCTCGAGCAACTGACGGACAAGTAACACCCGACCACAAGGCCGGGCGAACGCTCGCCTCGAGAGGATGGCTGGTGTGAGAATCCTCAGGCAGCGATGGTTCCCGTCGCCAGGGCGTGCTCCGTTCCGCCGCGAAGGTGCTGTTGCAGGATAGTCAGTGCGCCCTCCGCGTCTCGCCGCAGGGCACACTCCTGCAGTGCCTGGTGCTCGTCGGCGGCGATGCGGCCCCGGTGGGTCATGGCGATGAGCTGGTAGCGCAGGTACTTGTCGAAGACTGCGTTATGCAGGTGCATCAGTGCCTCGGAACCACAAGCCGAAATCAGTGCCTGGTGAAATTGCCAATCATATCGCTGCCACAGTTCTGCGACCCGGTGGTCACTGCTCGCCTTGTCAGTGTCGACGGTGGCGAGCTTGTGGTAAGCGGCGACTACTCTCGCTTCCCAGTCCACATCGCCTGCCTTGAAGGAGTCCTTCAGCGCCCGGCCCTCCACGAGAAGCCGAAGATCGGCCAGCTCGCGCACATTCTGGCCCGATACCGGCGCGACTTCGAAGCCACGCTGCCCCTCGGCGACAACGAATCCTTCCGAGGTGAGCCGGTTCAGCACTTCGCGCAGCGTGGCCACGCTCGTGCCGTAGTCATCGCGCAGACTGCTCAGCTTCAATTTCCTCCCGGGGGCCAGCTTGCCAGCGATGATGTCGTCACGTACACGGCGCCAGACACTCTCGCCAACCGACGTTAACGCCTCAGACTGACCCGGCATTCCATGGGGCGAAGGGTTTGGGTCCAGGTCGGCAGAAGCCAGTTGGCCAGTTTCCACGGTGTGGACCACGCAGGCCGAGATGTGTCGGTGCAATACGCGAATCGCGCGATCCGCGTCGCGTTCCAGGGCGGCGTCCAGCAGCCAGCGGTGCTCCTGTGCGGCGGCTTCGCCACGGAAAATGACGGCGACAATCTGATAACGCTGGTAACGGTCGAAGATCGCTCCATAAGCCTGGAGCAGCTCCGCCGAGCCGCACGCGGAAACGAGGGTGTGGTGGAACTCGCGGTCATAGTGCTTCCACTCGGCACTACGGCTGGTATCGCCCGTTATCATCAGGCGTTCCATGGTCTCGAGCTTGTGGTAAGCACCCACCACCCGCCCTTCCCACTCCAGGTCACCCTCGCGGAATGCTTCGCGCAGGGCGTGACCCTCCAGCAATTCGCGCAGGTCGGCGAGTTGCTGGAACTCCTCTTGAGTGACGGCGGCGACCTCGAAACCGCGTTGGCCCTTGGAACGGACCAGGCCTTCGGCGGACAGCCGATAGAGGGTCTCGCGCAGGGTACTGACGCTGGCTGAGTAGTGCTCTTTCAGCGCCTCCAGGCGCAGCCGGGAACGCGGTGCCAGACGCCCGCCGATGATGTCACCGCGGATGGACCGGTAAGCGATTTCTCCCGCCGTTTCCTGTTGTGCTGATAGCAATTCCGACCTCCTCGTTCATCCAGGCATTATGTTCCCCGCTGGCCAGCCCGGCAATGAGGAAGACACGAGTCAAATGACGTTATTGAAAATATCCTAGGAAGAAGATAAAAACTGTTGATCGACAAAATGTATTATGTAGTATGAGCATTGTCCAGCACGGGAGGAAGAACCTCGCCGAGGGCGCATCACAACGACAAGATAAAGGAGGCACTCCATGCCCATTACCGCCAAATGCCGAGGCATTGTTGCCGTCGGTGCCATGATGGTCGCGGCGACCACGGCAACCTTGGCCGTCGCGCAGGACACCCCCACGCTACGCTTCTCGGCGGTGTTCTCGGACCAGGATATCCGTGCAGATATGATGCAGCGCTTCGAAGACGCCATCGCCGACGACTTCAATATGGAGTTGCATTACGGTGGCACACTCTTCAGCCAGGGCTCGGAATTGGTTGCACTCCAACGTGGCAACCTGGAAATGAGCAATGTCGCGCCCCAGGACATCGCCAACCAGATCCCGGCCTGGTCCATTCTTACGTCGGCCTACCTCTTTCGCGATGCCGATCACTTGCTGACTTTCTTCCAAAGCGAAGCCGGCGAGGAAATGAAGTCCATGGCCGAGGAACAGCTCAATGTCCGTATCCTGGGCCCAACCTTCTTCGGCACCCGCCACGTGGGTCTGGTAGACGATGAGCGGATCGAAACCCCGGAGGACTTGTCCGGTGTCCGACTTCGCATGCCGCCGGGAGAGTCGTGGCAGTTCCTGGGCGAGTCGCTCGGCGCCAACCCGACCGCCATGGCCTATGCCGAGGTCTATACGGGCTTGCAAACCGGCGCCATCGATGGCCAGGACAATCCACTGCCCAACGTCCAGAACATGCGTTTTTATGAAGTGATGGACCAGATTGCATTGACGTCACATCTCGTCGCGTTCGACCTGCTGATGGTTTCCTCAAGCGTCTGGAATGACATGTCGCCGGAGCAGCAGCAAGAATTCCAGGCTGCCGCAGACGAAGCGATCGCCTGGAGCACAGCGGAACATGAGCGCAACGAGCAAGAGCTGGCTGATTTCTTCCGCGAAGAAGGGCTCGACCTTTACACGCCGGATGTAGATGCCTTCCGCGAGTATGCACAGCAGAAATATCTTGAGTCGTCACTCTCCGATGCATGGCCGGAAGGCATGCTTGAGCGCATCAACGACCTTTAATGGCTGGTGGATCGGCTGCGTCTCGGCCGATCCCACTCCACCCTATAGGTAAAACAATGCGTCAAAAGATTCTCCGCTTAGCAACTTGGCTGCGCCAAGGGGCTGACGCCATTGCGGCTATCATGCTTGCGGTCATGTTCGTCTCATTTCTTGTCACGGTGCTGTTTCGCTACGTATTGAACTTGCCGGCGGGCTGGGCCTCGGAGCTCAGCACTGTCATGTGGATCTGGCTGGTACTGTTCGGTGCGGCGTTCACGCTGCGAGAGCGTGACGAAATCCGCTTTGACATCTTATACAGTAATGTTCGCCCTTCCATACGCCGTGTGATGGCGATGATCTTTTCTATAGGCATCGTCAGCCTTTTCCTGATTTCCCTGCCCGCGGTTTATGACTATGTCACGTTCATGAAAGTACAGAACACGTCCTATCTGCGTATCCGCTTTGACTGGCTGTATTCAATTTATGTGGTCTTCTGTGTCGCTATCATCATCCGTTATACCTGGATTGGTATTAGCGCCGCACTGGGGTACGACCCAATGGCTGATAGCGACAACGTCGAAGAAGAACGGAGAGGCTGAGGATGGATCCATTCACGCTTACACTTCTGGTCATCATTGGCTTGGCACTGCTGGGGCTGCCGATCGGGCTGTCGATGATTTCGGGTTCCGTCGTTTATCTGTTCATGAACGGAATGGACATGGGGCTAGTGGCCGAACGGTTACTGAACAGTATGCTCACGGGTTACGTCATTCTCGCCGTACCACTGTTCATTCTTGCCGCAGAACTGATGAACATTGGCTCCATGACCAACCGCTTGCTGCATTTCTGCAATGCCCTGGTCGGGCGCTTCCGCGGTGGCCTGGGCTACGTGAACATCGTGCAATCAATCATTTTCTCGGGCATGTCCGGTTCGGCCTTCGCCGACGCGGCTGGCACGGGTCGGATCATTGCCAACATGATGATCCAGGACGGGCGCTACACCCGAAGTTTCGCCGCCGCCCTTACCGCGAGCGCTGCCGTCATTGGGCCGATCATTCCGCCGTCGATTCCAATGGTGCTTTATGCTCTGGTTTCCAATGCGTCTATTGGGTATCTGTTTCTCGGCGGCATTATTCCCGGCTTGTTGATGGGGGCAATGCTGATGAGCGTGGTGATGGTCACGGCGCGTCGCCGCAAGTTTCCGGTGGAGGCGCCGACGCCAGTGCGGCAGTTGCCTGGCATTACCCTTCGCGCTTTCCCTGCGTTGATGTTGCCGGTAGTCCTGCTGGGCGGGATCTACAGCGGTGCAATGACCCCCACCGAGGCAGCCGCCGTCGCCGCAGCCTATGCCTTTCTGATTTCGATTCTGCTGTATCGCAACATCAATGCAAGGCAGGTGTTTGGCTCGCTTGTGAGCAGCGCCCGCTCTTCCGTCGCCATCGGCATGTTGATTGCGGGCGCGCTGGTTTTCAACTATGTCGTAACGTCAGAAAATATTCCTCAGGCACTTAGCTTGTTCCTGACCGATTATGATCTTACGGTGCTGCAGTTCTTGTTAATGGTCAATATCGTGCTGCTGTTGCTGGGCTGCTTGTTAGAAGGGACCGCCATCATTCTGATCATTGTGCCGGTATTTATCCCCACAGCAAATGCGCTTGGCGTTGATCTGGTACATTTTGGCGTAATCGCGGTAGTAAACATCATGATTGGCTTGGTGACGCCGCCTTACGGGTTATTGATCTTCATTATGCAGAGCATCACCCGCGCCCCGTTGCGCAGTCTATTCCTCGACCTTGTCCCGTTTATCGCCGCGCTACTTGTATCGTTGGCAATGATTACGCTTTTCCCCGACATTGTTCTCTGGCTGCCGCGACAGTTCGGCTATGACGGCTGATAACTCAAAGAGGTAACATCCATGTCTAAACCAATTTATGTTATCAATGGGCCGAATCTCAATCGCCTCGGCCTGAGAGAACCCGAGATCTATGGCTACACGACATTAGTCGAGGTGGAATCAATCTGCCGGGATTCAGCCGGAGATAGTGAGCTTGTCTTCCGCCAGTCAAATTCCGAGTGCGAACTGATCGAATGGATTCATGAGGCCATCGATAATTCGAGCGGCATGCTGATCAACCCGGCGGCCTTCACCTTCACGTCCATGGCCATCATGGATGCCCTGAAGATGTATCCTTTCCCACTGATCGAATTTCATATTTCCAATGTCCACAAGCGCGAGCCGATGTATCACAGCTCGCTGGTCTCGCCGATCGCGACGGCGATCATGGTGGGGACTGGCGCACGCGGCTACGGCTATGCGGTGCGGCTATTGCGCGACATGATCGCAGAGCGCGCCTAGCCGTGGGCATCTGTGCTCGCAAGGTCCATTACTTCAACTTGACCACCCTCAGCCGCAAGGCATTGGCGATGACACTCACCGATGACAGCGACATCGCCGCCGCGGCAATGATCGGTGACAACAGCATGCCGGTGAAGGGGTAAAGGATACCCGCGGCGATCGGCACCCCGGCGGCGTTGTAGACGAAGGCGAAGAACAGGTTCTGACGGATGTTGCGCATGGTGGCACGCGACAGGCGATGCGCTTCGACGATGCCGGTCAGGTCGCCGCGCAGCAGGGTCACCCCGGCGCTCTCGATGGCCACGTCGGTGCCGGTGCCCATGGCGATGCCCACGTCGGCCGTCGCCAGTGCCGGGGCATCATTGACGCCATCGCCGGCCATCACTACCACGCGCCCTTCGTCGCGCAGGCGCTGCACCACGCGCCCCTTGTCCTCGGGCAGCACCTCGGCCTCCACCTCGTCGATGCCCAGCCGACGTGCCACCGCCTCGGCGGAGGTGCGGTTGTCGCCGGTCAGCATGACCACGCGAATACCCTCAGCCTGCAGGGAGCGAATGGCCTGCTCGGTGGTCTCCTTGACCGGGTCGGCGATGGCCAGCAGGCCGGCCAGGCGGCCATCCACGGCGGCAAAGATCACGGTGGCACCGTCAGCACGCAGGCGTTCGGCCTCCTCTACCTGCTCGGCCAGATCCACGTTCTCGCTCTCCATCAACAGGCGATTGCCCAGGCAGACGCGATGGCCGTCGACCTGGCCCACCACGCCCTTGCCGTTGGGTGAATCGAACTCCGTGGCCTCCGTCAGCGTCAGCCCCTCGTCCCTGGCCTTCTCGACGACCGCTTGAGCCAAGGGGTGTTCGCTGCCACGCTCCAACCCCGCGGCCAATCGCAGCAGCTCTGTTTCATCGAAACCCTGCGCCGGTCTCAGCTCCGTCACCCGGGGCTTGCCTTCAGTCAGGGTGCCGGTCTTGTCGACGACCACGGTATCGACCTTCTCCAGGCGCTCCAGCGCTTCGGCGTCGCGGATCAGCACGCCAGCCTGGGCACCGCGGCCCACCCCCACCATGATCGACATCGGTGTCGCCAGGCCCAGCGCACAGGGGCAGGCGATGATCAGCACGCTGACCGCGGCGATCAGACCGAAGGCCATGGGTGGTGTCGGCCCCCACAGCGACCAGACGATGAAAGCTACCACCGCCACCAGGATCACCACCGGCACGAAGACGCCGGCTACCTTGTCGGCCAGCCCCTGGATGGGCGCCCGGCTGCGCTGGGCGTTGGCCACCATCTGCACGATCTGCGACAGCATGGTGTCGCGGCCTACCTTGTCGGCACGCATGATGAACGACCCCTGGCCATTGATGCTGCCGCCGATCACGCTGTCGCCGGCCTCCTTGCGCACCGCCAGTGGCTCACCGGTGACCATCGATTCGTCGATGTTGGAACGCCCCTCCAGCACTTCACCGTCCAGCGGCACCTTGTCACCCGGGCGCACGCGCAGGCGATCACCCACCTGGACCTTGTCGAGGGAAACCTCTGCTTCCTGTCCGTCGTCATCGAGGCGCCGAGCGGTGGCCGGCGCCAGGTCGAGCAGCGCACGAATCGCCCCGGAGGTCTTCTCCCGGGCACGCAGTTCAAGCACCTGCCCCAGCAGCACCAGCACCACGATCACCGCCGCCGCCTCGAAGTAGACGGCCACCGAGCCATCGGCCTGGCGGAAGGCCTCGGGGAAGATCCCCGGTACAACCGTCGCCAGCAGGCTGTAAACCAGCGCGGCCCCGGTACCAATGGCGATCAGCGTGAACATGTTGAGACTGCGCCTAACGATGGAGCGCCAGCCGCGCACGAAGAAGGGCCAGCCGGCCCAGGCGACCACCGGCGTGGCCAGCACGAGCTGGATCCAGTTGGAGACCTGCGGGGCGATCAGGTGATCGAGCCCGAACACATGCCCGCCCATCTCCAGCACCAGAACAGGCAGCGCCAGCGCCAGCCCGACCCAGAAGCGCCGGGTCATATCCCGCAGCTCTTCCGAAGGGCCACTGTCGGCCGTCACCGTCTCGGGCTCCAGGGCCATGCCACAGATCGGGCAGTCGCCGGGGCCCTCCTGGCGCACCTCGGGATGCATCGGGCAGGTGTAGATCGCTCCCGCCGGTGCCTGTTCGGGCGATGGTTTGTCGCCCAGGTAAGTCTCGGGGTCGGCCTCGAACTTCTCCCGGCATTTCGCGGAGCAGAAGTACCAGGTCGTGTCGGCGTGTGTCGCGCGGTGCTTGGTCTCATGGGGATCGACGTCCATACCGCAGACAGGATCCTTTACCGTATGGCTGTCATGGGAATGCTCAGACATGGGAAATTCCTGAAGAGAAACGATGCCATCAGCTTAGAACCCTTGTGTAACACCATGGTCAAGGATATCTTCAGCGAGGATGATCAGAACATCATCCGAACACCCGCAACGACGCCGCTATCCTCGGTGGGGTCGCCGTGGTGACGGGCCAGGTCGGCGGTATCGCCGTACCGTTTCTCCCAGTAGACACCGACGTAGGGCGCGATGCGACGTGTCACCTCATAACCCAGGCGCATGCCCACGCGCACGGAGTTGAGACCCTCGCCGACCCCGAATGCCTCGACCTCGCTAGCCGCCAGGGCGATCTCGGTACGCGGCTGCAGGTAGAGTCGCTGGGTGAGGCGCAGGTCGTACTCGCCCTCGATACTCGCCGACACGTCTCCCTCGTCGCTGACCTGGAACGCCAGATTGGTCTCGATGCCATAGGGCATGACGCCCTGCAGGCCCACTACGCCGTAGGTTCGCTCGGCATGGTCATCCGAGAACACCCCACCCTGATAGCCGATGCCACCCTGCAATTCCCAGAAATCAGAGACGAGCCGGCTGTAGAGCAGCTCCAGTGATTCGAACTCGGCATCCTCGCCGTCACCCTGCACGTTCTCCCCTTCCGACTTGAGGTAGATCCGGTTGACGTCGCCGCCATACCAGGCCTGGAAGTCCCACACCAGAGCCTCCTCCCCCTTGTCGGGCACGGCGTACTCGAGTCGGTCGAACAACCCCATGGCCATGTTGTGCTCGGCCATCGGGGCAGGCCAGTCGGCCGGGGCATCGTAGCCATCTTCCGCGTATGCGGGGGATGTCATCAGTATGGCCAGCATGGCTCCAGCGGCTGACATGGCGATGTTGGTCTTCATGCGTTCTCCTTACGAAACCTTGACGACCCGGAACATGCCGGCATCCATGTGGTACAGCAGGTGACAGTGAAACGCCCAACTGCCCTCGGCATCGGCGGTAATCAACGCCGAGACGCGCTCACCGGGTTTGACATTCAGGGTGTGCTTGCGGGGGATCAGTTCGCCCTGGCCGTTTTCCAGCTCCATCCACATACCATGCAGGTGAATGGGATGCTCCATCATGGTGTCGTTGACCAGGATCAGGCGCAGTCGCTCGTCCTTCTCGAAGTGAATGGGCCCTGTCACCTCGCTGAATTTCTTGCCGTCGAAGGACCACATGTAGCGTTCCATGTTGCCGGTGAGGTGCAGCTCCATCTCGCGGCCTGGCTCACGGCGATCAGGCCATGGTGTAAAGGCCTTGAGATCGCGGTAGACAAGCACCCGACGCTCTTCGGGATCGATGCCGATGCCTGCCTGGCCATAGCGGGAGCCAGGCTGGGCCTCCCCCGACGCCAGCATGCCGTTCTCACGGGTCTTGGATGTTTCTTTCGTCATGCCGCCGCCGCCATGATCCATGCCCTGCATGCCGGAGTGGTCCATGCCTTCCATGCCGGAGTGGTCCATGCCCTCCATGCCGGAGTGGTCCATGCCCTCCATGCCGGAGTGGTCCATGCCCTCCATGCCGGAGTGATCCATGCCCGCCATGCCATGGGCACCCATGGCCTCCATGCCTCGGTCGGCGATCCGGCGACGCTCCGGGATGTCGGACTCCATGCCCTCGCGGGGGGCCAGGGTGGCACGTGCATAACCACTGCGATCCATGGACTCGGCGAAGATCGTGTAGGCCGTATCGTCTTCTGGAGTGACCAGCACGTCGTAGGTCTCGGCCACCGCGATGCGAAACTCGTCAACTGGGACCGGCTGCACCGGCTGGCCGTCGGCGGCCACCACCGTCATCTTCAACCCGGGAATACGCACGTCGAAGTAGGACATGGCCGAGCCGTTGATCACTCGCAGGCGAATCCGCTCACCTGCCTTGAACAGTGCCGTCCAGTTCTCCCCGGGCGAGTGGCCATTGAGCAGATAGGTGTAGGTGCTGCCGGTGACGTCGGCGATATCGCGGGAGCTCATGCGCATCTTCGCCCACATGCCACGCATATCGGCGGTGGCGGCAAAGCCCTTCTCACGCACGTCGGCGAAGAAGTCGGCGATGGTACGCTCCTGGAAGTTGTAATAGCCCTCGGCGGTCTTCAGGTTACGGAACACCGACATTGGGTCCTCGAAGGTCCAGTCGGTGAGCAGCAGTACATGCTCGCGGTCGTAGCGGAACGGTTCTCGCTCAGCGGCATCGATGATCAGCGGGCCGGCATGGCCGAGCTGCTCCTGCATGCCGGAATGGCTGTGATACCAGTAGGTACCGTTCTGGCGAATGGGGATGCGGTAGGTAAACGTCTCCCCGGGTTCGATACCGGCGAAGCTCACTCCGGGCACGCCATCCATCCCGGGCGGCAGTATCAACCCATGCCAGTGAATGGAGGTAGGTTCGTCGAGAAGATTGGTGACCCGCAGCACGGCATCCTGGCCTTCCTTGAGCCGAATCAGCGGGCCGGGGCTGGTTCCATTGATGCTGATCGGCCGGGCCTGTTTGCCATCGATGTCGAGCGACTCGCGGCGGATGGCCAAGGCCACCTCGGGACCCTCCTCGATGCCCTTGGCATAGGTGTTGGCCTGGCCCCAGGGATTGGCCCAGGCGGGGCGCAAACCAAGCGCGGCCGCCGACCCAATGCCAAGTGCCGCACCGCCTTTCAATAATTGACGGCGTGACAGCGGGTGGGTGATGACTCTGGAACTTGCCATGCGTGACTCCCGTCGAGGTCTGATCTCCCCATCATGACGGGTCAAGCTGAATCACCGCTGAACGATCAGGGTCACGAGACACTCTCGGCGAGCGGCAGGGTGATCTCCACGCACAAGCCGCCCAAGGAGCTCGGCGCGTAGCTGACACGTCCCGAGTAACGTGCCAGCAGTTGAGCCAGGATCGACAGGCCAAGGCCGTAGCCAGGCCGGCTTTCGTCAAGGCGCCGACCACGCTGGCCGAGTGCGTGCAGTTCCTCTTCGGCTACCCCCGGCCCATCGTCCTCGACGACAATCGTCAGCCATCCATCCAGGCACAGCCGGCAGCGAACCTCGCGCGCGGCCCATTTTCCGGCGTTGTCCAGCACGATGCCAAGTATCTCGGACAGGTCTTGCGACTCGACCGGGATACGCTGACCCTGCCGACCCGGCAGGCTCAGGTGGAAGCGCTTATCGGGGTAGAGCACGCGGAACATTTCGACTAGCCGAGCGCCATCGCGATGCAGTTCGGACATCCGCCCTGCCTGGGGGCCGGCGATTCGTGAGCGTCGCAACTCGGCATCCAACTGGGCATGGACCGCTTCAAGGCGCTCCACCAGCCGCCGTCGGCGCGCATCATCGATGGGACGCACCCCACGCAACACCTGGGTCACGGCGGCCAGTGGGGTCTTCAAGGCATGGGAGAGATTGGCCACCGAGTCGCGGGAGCGCTGCAGGCGGCTATCAATCTCATCCATGAAGCGATTGAGCTGCATGACCAGGCTGTCCAGCTCGGAGGGTACGTCCAGGGTCAAGCGCTCGCGTCTCCCGTCACGCAGCTCGTCCAGTTGGTCGCGTAGCCGAGACAGGGGAACCAGGCCACGGTTGACGGCAAGCAGGTTGAGGGTCCCCAGCAGTACCAGCAAGGCCGCGGCGATACTCCCGACCCACCAGTGCAGCCGATGAAGCCCGGCGTCCACCTGCGAAAAATCCTCACCAATCAGCAGCACCCCGTCCTCGCCATCGAGCACGAAGGGCTGGCGGTAGACCAGCAGGTGCTGACCACCCTCACGCACCTCGACAAGTATTTCGCTGGACGCACCAAGTAGCGGCTGCAATGCCTCTTGCCAACGCGAGTCGGAGGCGGTGATGTCATCGCCAAGGCGCAACACGTAGAGGTGGTGGAAAACCTGAAAACCACGGCTCGCCGAATCCAGCACAGCGGAGGTTGATAGGTAGTCGCGCCGCAACTGCTCGACGGCATGGGCGGCTTCACGCTCGAGGCGCGCGCCGAGAAAGTCACGTGCCAGATCCTTGAGCAAGATGCCATGCAGCAACCAGGCAATACCGGTAACCACCAGCGCGATTCCCGACAGCCACGCGAGCAGTCGAATGCGCAGGCTACGCCGGTCAACGCGCAATGAAGACATAACCCTGGCCGCGGCGGGTCTGGATGACCGATTTGCCCACATGGCGGCGCAACCGGGCGATATACACCTCGATCAGATTGGGAGCCGCGGCATCCTGGTCCAGCGCGTAAAGCTGATTGAGCAGGTGGCCCTTGGAGAGGATGCGCCCCGGGTGGTGCATGAAGTAGCGCAGCAGCAGAAATTCAGTGCCGGTGAGGGAGTGCCAGGTGCCACCATCGACACGCACACACTGATTCGCTTCATCCAGCGAGACACCGCCAAGTGTCAACTCACGGGACAGGCGTCCGGACTTTCGACGCAACAACGCCATCACCCTGGCAATGAGCTCTGCTTCATGGAAGGGCTTCGTCAGATAGTCATCCGCTCCCCCCTCGAGGCCGATCACCTTGTCTTCCCAGGTGTCGCGCGCGGTGAGTATCAACACTGGCAGGTCATGGCCTTCCTTACGCCACTGCCGAAGCAGAGCCAGACCGGAGCCGTCAGGCAAGCCGAGGTCGAGAATCGCAAGCTCATAGTGCTCAGTCGCCATAAGCGATCTGGCCACTTTCAAAGAAGTGGCCAGATCGGCGCGATAACCGCTGTCCTTCAGACACTCAACCAGGCTCTCGGCGAGCAGGTCGTCATCTTCGAGAAGCAACAGTTTCATGAAGGCGAATCACCCCTGGAAATCGATATTCCCTGACATCCCTGATTCGTAGTGCCCGGGAATATTGCAAGCGTATTCGAGGGTATCCACATTGCCCGGGGCGGTCCACACGAGTTCGGCGGTTTCCCCAGGGGCAATCGTCACAGCAGGCATCACGCCGCCATGTTCTCCCTCCGCCATGTCGTGGCCACCGTGCCCCGCATGGCCATCACCGTGGCTACCGCTCATCTCCTGCATCATCTTGCGATGGGCGGCCTGCGCCTCGGCATCGCCGATGACGAACTCGTGCTCCAGATTACCGGTGTTGACGATTTCGAAGCGGATGGTTTCACCGGGCGCGATGTCCAGCCCCTCCGGTTCGAACCACATGTCACCCGCCTCGAAGCGAATGGTGCGATCCACATCCGCTGCATCGGCGGATGAATGTGACCCGGCATGTTCACCGGAGGCGAAGGCGGTCGAGGTGGCAAGCCCCAGGGTCAGGGCCAGTAGCATCAAGCGCATCAGGGAACCTCTGGTATCGAATCTAGGAAGACTCGGTTGTACCGCAACAACCTGAAACTAGGCTGAACACAGTCAGCGGTTCGCTGCATCAAAGCAACTTGACCTCGGGGTTGGCTGATGCCGCTCTCCGTCCTGCTGGGCCTGGGCATTGCCACCCTCATCAACTACAGATCACGACTGGTCGCCACGATGAAAACCACTCATGAACCTGCCCCAACCGCACCGCTCGAGTCGGCGGGGCTGATTGCGGAAGTCACGCGAGACGAAAAAGGGCTTACGGAAACTCCGTAAGCCCTTGATTTTGGCGCGCCCGGCAGGATTCGAACCTGCGACCCTCGGCTTCGGAGGCCGATACTCTATCCAACTGAGCTACGGGCGCTTTGTGGTTGCGCATCCTACCCGTGCAGGCGTGTGCTGTCCAGCGGTTGGGCGGCTACCGCCAGGGCGTTACCATTGGCCCATTTACTACACTAGGACGTGCTTCTATAGTGCAAACGCACCGTTAGCGCTCTAACTTCTGGAAGGGATCGACATAATGACAAAACTGGCACTGAACACGCTGGCACTCGCTGTCTCGCTGGGCATGGCGGCTACGGCGAATGCTTCGGATTTCGATGACATGGAGCCGGTCACGCTGCGCCTGGCGCACGTCGTCAACGAGCAGGATGGCTTTCATATTGCGGCGACGAAGTTCGAGGAACTGGTCGAAGCCCGCACCGACGGCAAGGTGGATATCGAGATCTACCCCAACGCCACGCTTGGCGATGAGCGCACGCTGCTGGAAGGCATGCAGATCGGCACCGTGGACATGGGCGTGATCACCAACGGCCCAGTGGCCAATTTTGTCGAGGAAATGGCGGTGTTCGAGCTGCCGTTCCTGTTCCCCTCCCCCGAAGCGGCCTACGAGGTGCTGGACGGCCCGATCGGCCAGGAGCTGCTCGACAAGCTCGCCGACGTCAACCTGAAGGGTCTGGCGTATGCCGAGCGGGGCTTCCGTAACCTGACCAACAGCGAACGCCCCGTCAACGCGCCTTCCGACCTGGATGGCCTGCGCATCCGCGTGATGGAGAACCCTGTTTACACCGACACCTTCCGCGAGCTGGGTGCCAACGCCATTCCCATGGCCTGGACCGAGGCGCTGACAGCCATGCAACAGGGCACCATCGATGGCCAGGAAAACCCGGTCAACGTCATCCACTCGTTCAATCTGGATGAAACCCAGAGCCACATGACCCTGTCGCGCCACACCTATGCCCCGGCGATTTTCGTGATGGGCATGCCGGTGTGGAGCCAGTTGCCTGAAGCCGCGCAGGCCGTACTGGAACAAGCCGCCCAGGAAGCCGCCGAGCACGAGCGGCAGATGAACAGCGAGATGGAAGCCGACCAACTGGCGGCATTGCGCGAAGCGGGCATGCAGATCAACGACACGCCGGATATCAGCGCTTTCCAGGAGGCCGTCGCGCCGGTATACGAGAAGTATGGCGAGCAGTTCGGCGATTACCTGCCCCGCATCCAGGAAGCGCTGAACCAGTGATCGCGATGGCGCAGCCGCTGTTGACGCTGTTGCAACGCATTGAACGCGGGCTGGATGCCATCATCCAGCCCGTTGTCTTTGCCTGCATGGCCGCGTTGATCGGCGTGATTACCCTGCAGATCATCTCGCGGGTACTGTTCACCGCCGTCGGCTGGACCGAAGAGGTGGCCCGCTTTCTGCTGGTATGGATAACGTTTCTTGCCGGCACCCTGGCGTTCCAGCGTGGTCGGCATATCGCCGTCATGTTCGCCGTGGATGCCCTGCCGCTTCCCGTGCGCCGCGCGGCCCGGCTGGCCGCCCTGGCGGTCACCCTGGCCTTGCTGTTGGCACTGATCGTGATTGGCTATCGCTACATGCAGGTGCAGAGCTTCCAGAAATCCGCGTCGCTGCGCGTGTCGATGACCTATGTCTACGCGGTGATGCCGCTGTGTGCGGGCATCATGGCGTGGTACACCCTGGTGGATATCATCGAGACGTTGATCCATGGCGAGCCTGGTGTGGTAGACGAGGATAGCCCATGACGCTGGTGCTGTTCGGTCTGTTCTTCCTGTTCATGCTGCTCGGCGTTCCGATCGCCTTCGCCATCGGCGCCAGTACGCTCTACGCATTGCATCAGTCGGGTGTGCCCTTGATGGTCGTCACCCAGCAAATGTTTCAGGGCATCAACTCCTTTGCGCTGGTGGCGGTGCCGATGTTCATCCTCGCCGGCGATCTCATGGCACAGGGCAGGGTCAGCGAAAAGCTGGTCAATTTCGCCGATGCGCTGGTCGGGTTCATGCGCGGCGGGCTTTCCGTGGTGTCGGTGATGGCGGGCATGTTCTTCGCCGCGATTTCGGGCTCGGGAGCGGCGACCACCGCCGCGGTGGGGTCAAGCCTGGTGCCGGAACTCAAGCGCAAGGGCTACGAGCCGGCCTCGGCGGCCAGCCTGATTGCCGCCAGCGGCACGATCGGTGTGGTCATTCCCCCCTCGGTGCCGATGATCATCTATGCGGTGATCGCGCAGCAATCGGTATCCAAACTGTTCCTGAACGGGTTCATCCCGGGGGTTGCCATGGGCCTTGGGTTGATGGCGATTGCCATCGTCCAGGCGTATCGCCGCCAGTATCCCCATGGCACCGCGCTGTCGCTTGCCACCATCTGGCGCACCTTGAAGGATGCCAGCTGGGGATTGATGACGCCGGTGATCATCCTGGGCGGCATCTTCTCGGGTATCTTCACCCCCTCCGAGGCGGCGGTGGTCGCGGTCAACTACGCACTGCTGGTCTCGCTGTTCGTCTATCGCGACCTGACCCCGAAGGCGGTCTACCACGTGTTGATCCGCTCGGCGATCACCACCTCGGTGATAATGCTGGTGATTGCCATGTCGGCGGTGCTGAGCTGGACGCTCTCCAGCTGGCAGGTGCCGGGGGCGATTGCCCAATCGGTGCTGTCGCTCTCGACGAACCCCTTCGTCATCATGCTGCTGGTCGTCGGGGTGATCCTGTTGACTGGCGTGTTCATCGAAACCGCCAGCGCCCTGATCATCCTGACCCCGGTGCTGCTGCCGCTGGTGCTGCAGTTGGGCATCGACCCGATACACTTCGGCTTGATCATCGTGATGGGGCTGGCAATCGGCATGATCACTCCGCCGGTGGCCATCAACCTCTATGTGGCGTCGTCGGTCACCCAACTGCCGCTGGAGCGAATCACCCGCGCTATCATCCCCTATCTGCTGGGATTGATCGGCGTGCTGCTGCTGGTGGTCTATGTGCCCATGTTGCTGGGCTGGTCGGGGGGCTAGGGTTGGCCGCGCCTATAGGACAAGTGCCATTGCGGCCGTGGCCATTGGCGCAAAAGGGGCATTTTCCAGCGCTAGCCGATGCCGGTATACTCATGGGCATTGCGCGCGTCAATGGCAGCTTTCGGCGATGGTGAGGCCATTTTCGACGTCGCCACAATAATTTCTTACAGGACCGTCAAGAGGTGGTGAGAGTGAAATCCAGCAAGCTGATAATGGGGTGCCTGGCCACCCTGGGCCTGACCGCAGGCATGTCCTCCGCCCAGGCCGAGGTTGACCGCGACGCGATCGCGGAGCGTCTCGCACCGGCTGGGCAGCTGTGCCTGCAGGGTGACGATTGTGCCACCACCGTCGCTGCGGCAAGCGGTGGTGGCGAGGACTCCTCCGGCGCGCTTGACGGTGAATCGATCTACGGAAATGTCTGTGCCGCCTGCCACGAATCTGGTGCCGCCGGCGCACCGGTACGCGGTGATGAGAGCGGCTGGGCCGAGCGTGTCGACAAGGGCTGGGATGAGCTGCTTGCCAATGCCATCAATGGCATCGGGGCCATGCCGGCCAAGGGCGGCAACTCAAGCCTCTCCGATGAAGAAGTGGCGGCAGCCACAGCACATCTGCTCGAGCCGGTGATGGATGTGCCGGAAGTGGGTGGCGACGAAGCAACCGAGGAAGAGGTGTCGGACGAAGCTGCCGCATCCGAAGGTGATTCCGCTTCAGACGACGAGGCCGCTTCAGACGACGAAGCCGCGTCAGACGATGGCGAGAGCGCGACCGCCGACGGCGGAAGCGATTCCGGCCTGGATGGCGAAGCGCTCTACGGCAGCAGCGGCTGCGCGGCCTGCCATGACAGCGGCGCCGCAGGCGCACCGGTGGTGGGCGATGCCGACGGCTGGGCGGATCGCCTCGACAAGGGCACCGAAGAGCTCTATGCCAATGCCATCAACGGCATCGGCGCCATGCCACCCAAGGGCGGTAGCAGCGCCTCCGATGAGGAAGTGCAGGCCATCGTCGACTACATGATCTCCGAAGTGGAGTAAGTAGCGAAGCGTGAGCCTGACACGAAGCGGGGCGCCATTCGGCGCCCCGCTCGCGTTTGCACACTGTCCAAACTCACCGCCCGAATTACCCCAGCAACGACCTCAACCCAGCGATCGCCTCCTTGCCCCGCGCCTGCTTCTTGCCCGGGTCTTCCTTGTCGGCGTTCATCCCGTCTGCCCAAGGGACGCATGATCGCCTGTGCAGCTTTGGAGGGGGCACTTCATCTGCTCGCTGGCCAGTGACAAATTACGCCGCTGACAGTCTACCCCCATGGATATCCACTAAACAGAAACATAACGCCATAACAGGTAATAGCGAAGGTGAGTGCAATTCCCCTGGCTGCAGGCCCATCATCCAAGTCCGCACCGCCAGGACCAATTATCATAGGCTTATCGTATAAAAACGCCACAATTAACTGCCAGAACAATCCATGCCCAATAAGAGCACCAAAGAATAGCTCCCACTCCCCCCAAAACCTAACGACTGCATTTACCAACGCCAATATGGCCAATAAGAAAGATAGATACAACCGATAGCGACTACGCCACCGAATCCACGCTGATTGAGCTTTTAGTTTACTCATCGCCCAGCCCCAGCATACTTTTCCCGTTATTCATTAATTCATCCCAAGCTTCCGCCTATCAGCGCGGTGTGGGCCGGCCTAGCGTTCTGCTTGCCTGCCCGGCCGCTGATGGCCGACTCGGTGGTGAAAGTATTGGCGCTTGGAGCCTGTTCGAGCCTGATATCGTGTTCCCGCTGTGCAGCCACGCTACCCAGGCAAGGCAACCCTCTGCCTTCCCTGGGATTAATGCGGCAACGACCGTGTTGCTGAATATGTTGATGGTCTTATGCCTTGACGTGGTTCGGCAGTAGATTCTGCGTGCAAGACCTATTCGTCATCGTAATACTCTGGATATTTCCTATAGCGCCACATGTTGATAACCCCAAGAACAGTGCCTACGATATACATGCCCACAAACCCCATGGCCAATACACGATGCCAGCGCTGTTGAGGTGGGCCATAGCCTCTCAACTCACCACCGAACAATGCATAAGCCCATTCTCCAATAGCCACGCTATTCCAAAAGAAAAGAACTCCGGCCACAATAACCAATGAAAACTTAGCCTGTCGCTTGGCAAATGATGACCACTTGAAATACTCCTTAGCGCTCTCCATTACCGCCCCTCCTTGTCATTGATATCTGGCAAGGAAATAAATGACGGTAAATTGCTGATGGCTGTTTCAGTTGCCTTCGAGACAGTCTCTTTATTAGGCACGGAGACTCCGAAAGCCGCAGGCATCTGCAGATAGGGTGAGGCTAACCAACCGGAGTCTCGCTTTATAAACTCACCTAGCCCTGTACCCACCCCAGCAGCCCCCGCACCAAGAAGAACTGACGAGGGTACCGACTTATCCTCATCATAAAGCCAATTGGTGGCGGATGTATGTGTACCCACTAAAGCACCACCCACGGCGGCGTTGCGCCAGGGGCTACGTCCAGCCAGCGGACCGTAAACCAGCGCCGTGCTGCCCGCCGTCAGCGTTTGGCCAGGCCGATACTCGCCGCCTTGCACCATCTGGCCTGCCGCATCGAAGCCCGCCCCGGTGGCAAACAACCCGGCCGCGCCGCGAGCGGTTAGCGTGGCAGCCGTATAGGGCACGGTAAACGGCAGGGCCGCCATACTAGCCATACCACGGGTTAACTTGTCCTGATCCTCTTCCATCTGCGCTAATGTCCTGGTGTCGACATCATTCAGGTTATAGGGGAGGCCTGCCGCTAGGGCCACGCCATAGGGGTAGCGTATTCCTTGCTCACGCGGTGGGTAGGCAGATGAGGGTGAAGGCTCCCATGCCCGATAAGGCGAGCTTTCCCCTCCCGTCTGCTCGATGATGTAGCCGATCAGCTCAGGCGGCGTGTTCTTCGGTATTTGCTGGATCAGATAGCGCGTTTTGCCGTCCTCTCCGGGCGTTGCAACCCACTCACTGCCATAGTCGAAGTAAGTGTCGTCGACACCGGCCACATCCTGCAGATCGACGATGAGGTTGGATCCCGGGCTTTCTGCCAACTCGTCGTTGTACATGGCTCTGAGGGCGTCGGAGATCTGCTCAGGCGTATACTCACTGCCTTCGGCCAACTGCTCCGCCAGTGCCTGCTCGAAGCTGTGTAGCTGGCGGTTATTGGCATCGAGATTGAAGGCCATGGCCCCGCCGGGGGTGTTGCCCACTGCTGCACCGACCAAGGTGGCCGTTAGCGACTCAAGGCCTTGCCGCACCCCGTCCGGTAGATCCATGTCATCCGTGAGACGTTCCACTTTGGACATAAGCACTGAACTGGTCAGCGCGCCGCTGGCACCGTCTACACCGCCACCGGCCAGGCCGAGCAGCGTGTGGCCCGAGGTGCGATAGGCGCCGCCTTCCGCCCAGCGTGATGCTTCTGCTTCCAGTTCGGCGCGAATGTCTGGGTCACTGGCGTTTTGCGCCTCAAGCCATAACTGGGCTTCCTGTTGGCTGGCGTAATCGCCCCAGGCTTGACTGGCCTTTGACCCAAACTCCTGGGTAATCGCTGTTTGGGCCTGCACGTCTTGCTTGACGCTTTCCGCATCGAAGATCGGTTCAATGCCGGTGTCTGCGTCGCCGGTGCTTAGTGTGCATCGTAGCTGGCGAGGTCGGTGCAAATCGCGTCGTTGGCAACCTAACCCCATGGGTATCCATTGAACAGGAATAACGTAAAATAACCAGTCAGCGCCAAAACAAACGCTATCAGTCTTGGCACACTCCCATCCTCCACTCTCACCCCACCGCCACCAAACGAAATATATTTATCGTAAAAATAAGATTGTGCCGCCTGCCCAAAAAAAAGCTGCCCAACCAATACACCAACAAAATACCCCCACTCTCCCCAAAAACGTAAAGCAGCATTAAAAAAAGAAAGGAAGACCATAAGACAAAGTATATAGACGCGATATTTTTTTATCACCTCTAACCATGTGCCCTTTGAACTCATAAGCCCTCCCCCAGTTTAAAGGAAATTATATCAATCGATAATGTTAGTTGCATTGTCCGACACCTCACCCCATACTCCCGCCAAATCCAACGCCGCAGTAATTCTTGCAGCCAATGGGGCAGGTACACCTCGAGCTATTGCGTATCTTTCGAACCCTGCACTCGCCACCTCCTTCGTTGCTGATGTAACAAATTCGTCTTTTAAGTAGCCAGATAACAAACCTGCCACACTCCCCGAGATAGCAAGCCCTTGCCCTAAAGCACCAGCCGGCGTCATTACCACCCCAGCTGTCATTGCCTTGCCGACGTCATCCAGCGCCTTGGCATCCAGCGCCCTTGACCATGCCTGCGCGCCAGGATCGCTGTAATCAACGTTGGCACCCTGAGCGCTACACTCTGCGTCTCCACATGAAAAATGCGGTACGTGGTAAATTTTCCCATCCACCACATAACTGACCGTGTAGCGCCCCTCTTCATCAAGCGGCCGCCCTGTGAGCCGGTCTCGCGGCTGGCCCGGCGCGGCTCCTTCTGGCGGTAGCTGATAGAGAGCCGCCCGATACGGCGAGCCTTCCCCGCCGGTCTGTTCGATGATGTAGCTGATCAGCTCCGGTGACGTATTTTCCGGTAATTGCTGGACCAGATAGCGCGTCGTGCCGTCCTCGCCGGGCGTCGCGATCCAGTCGCCGCCATAATCGAAGTAGGTATCGGCAACGGCCTCTACGTCATGTAGATCGACGATAAGGTTGGATCCGGGGCTTTCTGCCAACTCGTCGTTGTACATGGCTCTGAGGGCGTCGGCGATCTGTTCAGGCGTGTACTCACTGCCTTCGGCCAACTGCTCCGCCAGTGCCTACTCGAAGCTGTGTAGCTGTCGGTTATGGGCATCGAGATTGAAGGCCATCGCGCCGCCGGAAGTGTTGCCCACTGCTGCTCCGGCCAGGGTAGCCGTTAGCGACTCAAGGCCTTGCCGCACCCCGTCCGGTAGATCCATGTCATCCGTTAGACGCGCCACTTGCACCATAAGCACTGAACTGGTCAGCGCTCCATTGGCGTGGCTACACTTGTAAACAACACCGCTTTCCCCTCCATCATGTGGTTGCACAGGCTATTTTTTCTTCCTGATCGCACTA
Organism: Halomonas urumqiensis; assembly: GCF_003028575.1. GTDB lineage: Bacteria > Pseudomonadota > Gammaproteobacteria > Pseudomonadales > Halomonadaceae > Halomonas > Halomonas urumqiensis. The sequence continues at coordinate 244,777 of NZ_PYUD01000002.1, forward strand.
TAAATAGAAATAGCTCCAAACATTATTATTGCTACTCCTATCCATTCATGGTACTTCCCAAAGTCAACAACTCCATAGCTTATAGATTCTTGCACTGGCGATTGAAAAACTGTGCTTCCAAGCCAAACGCCAGATACCCCGAGAATTAAAAATAACACATCATTCGACTTCATAGCCTTCACGCTCTTCATCATCTGGACTGAACACTCCCTTCATCCCGAAACTAGCAGCTTGGGCTGCAGCACTCATTCCACTCGTTGGCGGCCCTGGCACAAATAAACCATCAATGAAATCAATAACCCCCTGCTGCACAGCTGGATTAGCCACTCCTACCGCTGCTCCCGGCGAAACCATCGCTACTCTACTTAAACCGATAAGACTGAGGTGATTGACAAGCGCGGGAGCCTGGCCGCCAGGTGCGAGTATCAAGGGTGCCCCAAACGTTGCTGAGCCCGCTGGCAAACTGACGCCATTACGGAGTCCTCCCTGGACTTTCAACGCGCTCGCGCGATTTCGATCCTGCGCAAACGCGGCCATCGTTGATGGAAATAAAGAGCTGATCACGTCAGGCCCAATGCCATTTTGTCTCAGGATTTTCTGCGCCTGCTCGGCACGCGCAATAGTGGCTGGATCAAGCGTCCACTGCACACCCTGCAAGGCCGCAACGTAGTCGTCCAACTACCGAGCGATTGAGGGTGCCCAAGGCAGCCCCCCCTGAGGCCTGCCGTGCCACCCGTCAGCGCGCCGATGGCGGTGTGGCGGCCAGGCGCTGGGTGCCGTTATCACCCCAGTCGCGTTGGAGCTGATCGGCTTGGGGTAGTGAAGGTATTTGTGCTTGGAGCCTGATGTGGGGCACCTGCTGTGCAGCCACGCTACCGCCAGGCAAGACAACCCTCTGCCTTCCCTGGGATCAATGCGGCAACGTCCATGTTGCTGCGTATGTTGATGGTCTTATGCCTTGACGTGGTTCGGCAGCAGATTCTGCGTGCAAGACCTATTCGTCATCGTAATACTCTGGATATTTCCTATAGCGCCACATGTTGATAACCCCAAGAACAGTGCCTACGATATACATGCCTACAAACCCCATGGCCAAAACACGATGCCAGCGCTGTTGAGGTGGGCCATAGCCTCTTAACTCACCACCGAACAACGCATAAGCCCACTCTCCGATAGCCACGCTGTTCCAAAAAATCAGAAAACACACCAAACAACTTGAAAACAGACCAGCCTGTCGCTTGGCAAATGATGACCATTTGTGAAAATCTTTATTACTCTCCATTACCGCCTCTCCTTGTCATTAGCATCCGGCAAAGAAATAAATGACGGTAAATTGCTGATGGTCGTTTCAGTTGCCTTCGAGACAACATCTTTATCAGGCAAAGAGATACCAAAGGCAGCAGACATCTTCAGATAGGGTGAAGTTAACCTACCAGCCTCTCTCTTTATAAGATCTCCTGCATAAGCACCGCCCCATCCCGCAGCCGCACCCAAGGCTGCACTTTGCGGCACAGACCTATCTTCATCATAAAGCCAATTGGTGGCGGAGGTATGTGTACCCACTAAAGCACCACCCACGGCAGCGTTGCGCCAGGGACTACGTCCAGCCAACGGACCGTAAACCAGCGCCGTACTGCCCGCCGCCAGTGTTTGGCCGATTCGGTACTCGCCGCCCTGCACCATCTGGCCTGCCGCATCGAAACCCGCCCCGGTGGCAAACAACCCGGCCGCGCCGCGAGCGGTTAGCGTGGCAGCCGTATAGGGCACGGTAAACGGCAGGGCAGCCATACTGGCCATGCCACGGGTTAACTTGTCCTGATCCTCTTCCATCTGCGCTAATGTCCTGGTGTCCGCATCATTCAGGTTACTACTGTTGTGGCTGCTGCGGTGGGAGGCGGTATCGGCACAGGCCAGCGGGTTGATGCCCTGGGGGGTGTAGGGATGTAGCCTTACCACAGACATCCAGCCCAGCCACCTGATCATGAAAACCAAATTTCTTGAACGCATATCTTGATGGCGGGCACCAACAGCACTAGTTCCATAAAATGGTAGCAAAACCACCAGAACATATTCGTGCCTAAAGAATACATCACACCGTTATTTCCCCACATACCCATTTCAACTTCTTTTCGATTAAATAACGTCCTTTTTGCACCCAACAGCATCCATGAGCAAAGAATAGACAACCCTAAAAGCATCTCTACATACCGGTGCCCCGGCAATTCATTCCATGCCATCCAAAACGTCATGACACAAGCCGCCACTTGCAGTACCAACGTTACTACTGTCACCCGGTAAATCACCTTGCAAAATATCTGAAACTGCTTTTCTGTCATTGCGCAGCCCACTCCTGCTGTAATTAACGCGTTCTACCATGGCGGTATCACTCGTTGTCTGTATCAGTTGTGGACTGCTTTTCGTCATATATCCACTGAATGACTTTCTCGATTCCAGTCCCATAGATGTTCTTCGTCCATTCAAGAAATTCTCTGGAATAAACGCCCGTTTTTTGGGCGCTCATCAACACTGATGCACCAACTCCATAATTTGCTATTGTTGCTCCAACTTGCACGCCAGCACCTGTTAAATCACCATCACTGATCTTCCCAGTCACATCCGACCCCGTAATTGCTAATGCCACCCCACGACAGGGTCCAGCTAATGGATGAAGGGCGCACGTATCAACGAAGGTGCGAGCGGTATTCCCGATAAATTCAGCCCGGGCGATGGTTTCCGGATTCTTCGACCAATCAACACTTTCCAGGGTGGCCACCAGATCATTCAATTGGCGCTCAATAAGGTCATCCGTGAGGTCGCCTCTAAGCTTTTCACGGGTTCTGGGGTCTTGCAACAGCTCAAATGCCGCCGTCATCTCATCCAATTGTGGGCTGCAATCACTACCTACCACGAGACAGTCATCCAGCGGGGCGTTTTCTTGCAGGCCATTCAGGAGCTGATGCTCCATCAGTCGGCGTCTTAGCGCCGGATCCAGTTCCGAGTCATCCGCGGTTAACCGTTCCAGCTCCTGATTGATGGAACGTGTGGTCAGATAATTATTCAGCACCTCATTTACCGCAGCGGCGCCACCTTGTGTGCCGCCGGTGGCTGCACCGGCGACGGTGCTGGCGAGTGCGGCGAGGCCATCGGCCAGGGTGTCGTCGAGTCCGGCTTCATTGAGGACATCGGCCACAGCGGGGGCGCTAAAGGCGCCCATGGCAGCCCCCGTGGCGCCTGCCGTGCCGCCCGTCAGTGCGCCGATGGCGGTGTGAGCGGCCAGGCGTTTGGTGCCGTTGTCGCCCCAGTTGCGCTGGAGTTGATCGGCTTGGGGTGGTGAAGGTATTTGTGCTTGGAGCCTGATGTCGTGTTCCCGCTGTGCAGCCACGCTACCGCCAGGCAAGGCAACCCCCTGCCTTCCCTGGGATTAATGCGGCAACGTCCGTGTTGCTGCATATGTTGATGATATTATTCCTTGAAGTGCCTCTACAGAAAATTCTTAGTGCAACACCTATTCGTCACGATAATCCTCTGGGCGCCTCCTGTAATACCACATATTGAATAGCCCAAGAACTGTGCCGTATATATACATACCCACAAATCCCATCGCCAATACACGATACCAACGCTGTTGTGGCGGGCCATAGCCTCTTAACTCGCCACCGAAAAAAGCATATGCTCACTCACCAATAGCCACGCCATTCCATAAAAAAAATACACCCGAAAAACAAACAGCAAAAAGCTTGCTATTTCGTTTGAAAAATGACGACCATTTAAAATATTCCCTTTTCATTACCGCCCCTCCTTGTTGTTAGCATCTGGCAGGGCGATAAACGATGGCAAATGGCTGACTGAGGTCTCCACCCCCTTCGAGATGGCATCTTCCGTTGGAAAAGAAATGCCAATGGAGGCAGGCGTCTGAAAATACGGCAAAGTTATCTTGTCTGGCAAGACGTATCGCTCTCCTTTTCTTATTAATTCGCCTGCCGCTGTACCCACCCCAGCAGTAACCGCACCCAAGGCAGCACCTTGTGTTACAGATTTATCCTCATCATAAAGCCAATTAGTGGCGAAGGTATGTGTACCCACTAAAGCACCACCCACGGCGGCGTTGCGCCAGGGGCTACGTCCAGCCAGCGGACCGTAAACCAGCGCCGTGCTGCCCGCCGCCAGTGTTTGGCCGATTCGGTACTCGCCGCCCTGCACCATCTGGCCTGCCGCATCGAAACCCGCCCCGGTGGCAAATAACCCGGCCGCGCCGCGAGCGGTTAGCGTGGCAGCCGTATAGGGCACGGTAAACGGCAGGGCCGCCATGCTGGCCATGCCACGGGTTAACTTGTCCTGATCCTCTTCCATCTGCGCTAATGTCCTGGTGTCCGCATCATTCAGGTTACTACTGTTGTGGCTGCTGCGGTGAGAGGCGGTATCGGCACAGGCCAGCGGGTTGATGCCCTGGGTGGTGTTGGGATGTAGCCTTACCACAGACATCCAGCCCAGCCACCTGATCATGAAAACCAAATTGCTTGAAAGCATATCTTGATGGCTGGCACCAAGAACACTAGCTCCATAAAATGGTAGCCACACCACCAAAAGATATTCGTGGCAAGAGAGTGCATTATGCCGGTTGTTCCACCTACTCCCAAATCAACCTCTTCTCTTTTGAAAAACGGCTTTTTTGCCACCCAAGAATATACACAAGAAGCAAGAACTGACCCGCCCAACAGTATGGTTACATCCTCATGTCTTGGTAACTCACTCCAGGTCATCCACAACATCATGGCGCACGCCACAATTTGCAGAACCAAAATTATCACTGTGACTTGATAAATTACCTTGCAGGATATTTGAAACTGTTTTTCTGTCATTACCTGTGACCAAAACTGTATTGACTAACGCGCTTTATCATCAGCGATATCACTCATCGTCTGTATCAGGCGCGGACTGCGTTTCATCATAAACGGCCTGGGTCATCTTTTCAGTGCCGGCGCCGTAAATATTCTTCGTCCATTCAATAAATTCTTTGGAATAAATACCCGTGTTTTGAATGCTTCCCTTCACTATGGATGCCGCACTTTGTCCAGCCAGAAACGCTCCTCCTTGTACAAGCGCACCGGTTAAATCACCATCATTGATCTTTCCGGTTACATCCGACCCCGTAATTGCTAACGCCACCCCACGACAGGGTCCGGCTAATGGATGAAGGGCGCACGTATCAACGAAGGCGCGAGCGGTATTCCCGATAAATTCAGCCCGGGCGATGGTCTCCGGATTCTTCGACCAATCAACACTTTCCAGGGTGGCCACCAGATCATTCAATTGGCGCTCAATAAGGTCATCCGTGAGGTCGCCTCTAAACTTTTCACGGGTTCTGGGGTCTTGCAACAGCTCAAAAGCCGCCGTCATCTCATCCAATTGTGGGCTGCAATCACTGCCTACCACGCGACAGTCATCCAGCGGGGCGTTTTCTTGCAGGCCATACAGGAGCTGATGCTCCACCAGTCGGCGTATTAGCGCCGGATCCAGTTCCGAGTCATCCGCGGTTAACCGTTCCAGCTCCTGATTGATGGAACGTGTGGTCAGATAATTATTTAGCACCTCATTTACCGCAGCGGCGCCACCTTGTGTGCCGCCGGTGGCTGCACCGGCGACGGTGCTGGCGAGTGCGGCGAGGCCATCGGCCAGGGTGTCGTCGAGTCCGGCTTCATTGAGGACATCGGCCACGGCGGGGGTGCTGAGGGTGCCCACGGCAGCCCCCGTGGCGCCTGCCGTGCCGCCCGTCAGCGCGCCGATAGCGGTGTGGGCGGCCAGGCGCTGGGTGCCGTTGTCGCCCCAGTCGCGTTGGAGCCGGTCGGCTTGGGCATTGAGTTGGCCGGCGCGTTCTGTGTCGCCAGCGGCTTGGGCCTGTCGGGCGTGCAGCCGCAGGGCGCGTTCTTCTTCACGCTTGGCCTGGGCCAAATCACCGACCAGTTGACTGGCCTTTGACCCAAATTCCTGTGTGATGGCTGCCTGGGCCTGGACGTCTTGCTTGACGCTTTCCGCATCGAAGATCGGTTCAATGCCAGTGTCCGCGTCGCCGGTTCGGGCGGCTTGGTGGCCTGCCAGGCCGCTGATGGCGGCAACCGTGGTACTGCTGGCATTGCCGTCGACACGGCCCGTGCCGATGCCGGAGAGCCCGGCGCCGTCTTCGCCGGTGCTCAAACCAATGCTAGCGCTGTCGGCATCGACGCTGGCGCGGTTGGCGATGTCGGTTAGGGTGAGCGCGCCGCTGTCGATGGCGTCGCGTGCACTTTGCCCGGCGGTGGAGAAACGGTTGAGGTCGTTGTCGATCGCAGTTTGTGTGCTGGTGATGGCGCCACCGGTGAGGGAGGTGGTGCCTTCGACGTTAACCTGGAAGCCGCCGTCACCGGCGCGCAGGCCGCTTTGCTGCTTGACGCTTTGATAGTCGCCGTCGATCTGGGTCCGGCTGGCATTGAGGCTGGCACTGGGTTGGCCTGCGCCGATCAGCGGGACGCTGGCACTGAACCCGCTGCTTGAGTGGCGTTCGTTGTGAGTGGCCGTGTCCTGCAGGCTTGCAATGCTCAGGTCGCCCCCGATATTCGTGGTGATTTGCGGGGCGCTGACAACCGCGCCTTGCAGGGTGGTGTCACCACCGCTGTTGAGGATGACCTGGTTGCCTGCGGTGACCTGGGTGTTGGTGTAGGTGGTGCTGTCGCTGTTGCCGTGGCCCTTGGCGCGGCTGGCGTCCAGGTTGAGGGCGATGCCGGGGCTGCCACCGTTCATGCCGATGCCCAGGCCGATGCTGGCACTGCTGCTGTTGTGGCTGCTGCGGTGGGAGGCGGTATCGGCACTGGCCAGCAGGTTGATGTCCTGGGTGGCGTTGAGGAGCGTCTGGTTGCCCGCTTCCAGCTTGCTGCCTTGTACGGTCAGGTTGCCGGCGTGGAGGGCGAGGTTGTCACCGGCCGCGAGGGTGGAACCTCTGGCAGTGTTGCTGAGCGCGGTGCTGTTGCTGTGGCTTTGACTCGACCCCAGGCTGACGTTGAGGGTGAGATCCGTTCCCTGCCCGCCTTGTAGCTGTTGCTGAATATCACTCACCGCGAGGGCGCTGTTGGCCGCCGCAAGGGCTTTCATGCGCGGGCTGCGGGTGTCACCCGCGGCCTGGAGCTGGCCTTCGAGGCGTTGGGCGGTGTCCACCACGGGGTTGCTGAGCGACACACTCAGCCCGCTTTGTTTGAAGCGGTGTTCGGTCTGGTGGGTGGTGCTCTCGCGGCCTTCACGGATATCGACCGTGTTGGCGCCGATCAGGATATCGCCCGCCGGGGCCAGCACGTCGCTGCCGACCTGGGTATAGGTGTCGCCCGCGCTCAGGGTGACATTGCCGCCAATGCTGCCCACGGTGCTGGGGGCGGCGAAGGTGGCGGTGCTGGTGGCATCGCTTTGCTGCTGCTGGCTGCCAATCGTGAAGCCGAAACCACCGCTGAACAGGCCGCTCTTGCGGGTATCGGTGAAGTGGCTTTCGCTCAAGGTGTGTTGCGCAGCGTCAAGGGTGAGATTGCCCCCGGCATGAATCCCCAGATCCTGATCGGCCAGTACGTTGGCGCCGTTCAGGTAGATGTCCTGGCCACTGGTCATGGCGACCGTCTGGCCGCCCAGCTCGCTGGCCAGTGCCTGGGTGCTGAGGCGGCTGGAGCGGGTGATCGTCGTCTTGCTGGAGAACAAGCCACTACTACTGGTTTGACGACCTTCCGCCAGGCTGTCAAGGCGTTGCCCCGCTTCAAGGGTGATATTGCCGTCGATGGCGTTCACCGCCAGGGCGCCCTGTGCATCAATCTCCGCGGCACGCAGGTTGATATCCTGCCCGGCATTGAGGCCTACGGCCCCCTCACCGGTGATAACGGTGCCGATGTCTTCACTGTGGCGTTGGCGGTTGTAGTTGTTCGTCCCCCAGTTGAGGTCGTGGCTTTGGCCAATCTCCACGGTGTCGAGGTTGATGTCGCCACCAGCGTTGAGCTGGGTCACCCCGCTGCCGATGTTGTGCAGCTCGGCCGCGGTGAGGTTGATCGACCCACCGGCACTTGCCAGCAGCTCACCCGCTTCGCCATTGACATACAGCCCGGCCACACGGTCGATGCCTTGCAGGCTGAAGGTGTTGCCGTCGGTTTCGTTGGTAGCGCTGTGGGTGGTGGTCGTGATGTTGAGATCACGCCCGGCCTGCAGGGCCATGCCAGTGTTGGCCGCAACGCTGCCACCTTCGATATCGATGTCCTTTCGGGCATTGATCAAGGTGATATCACCCTGGAGGTGGCCGCTGTTGGAAAGGTTTCGGGTACTGATGTCGACCATCTTGCGCCCGGCAATGGTACCGCTGTTGTTGAGATCACCGCTCAGTGCCAGGTCGATATCACGGGCACTGATAAGAGTGCCGTCATGGCCACCCAACAGCTCGCCATTGGCAGCCAGATCACCCTGGCGTGGGGCCAGGTAGACCTTGGGCATCAGGGCGGTGGTGGTGCTGCCGTCGGGTAGTTGTACGGCTTGCGTGACCAGCCAGACGATGTCGTTGGTGAGCTGGGCTGTTTGTGCCGCTGTCAGCGCAATACCTGGGCGAAGGTTGTGTTCATGCGCAAAGGCCGATCCCGCATTCATCAGGGCCGCATATTGCGCATCATCACTGCTGTAGTCGCCCAGGAAGCGATAGCCGGTGAGCGCAGCGACTTGCTCGCGAATGAGCTTTTGCTCATAGAAGCCATCGCCCAGTCGCTTTTGAGTATGAGCAGGATCGAAGGCCAGGGCCGAAAGCAGGTACTCACTGGAAAGCCACTGGCGGTGGTCGGTAAATTGTGGGTCGGTTTCCACTAAATAGCGCGCGTTGACGCCAGGATCAATGGTGAAGAGGCTGCTGTTCGGCAACAACAAGGCGGGGCCGGTTTGCGTCCCCAGGCCCACTGTCGCCCGAGCCCTCTGGCTGGGGTTGGCGCGATCGAGAGGCGTATGGTCAAGGGAGATCCCAGCGGCTCCTTGAGTGGCACTGCTAGGGGTGTTGGCACTCAATGATGCACCTCTCGCCCCTTGGGAAGCCGTGTTCACGGCGTTAGCGCTGTTGGTGACATTGCCTGAGTTGTCGGCACTGAACGATGTGCCGGTCGCCCCGTGGGCATCCGTATTCACCGCATTGGTGCTGTTGGTGACGTCGCCTGAGTGGCTGGCACGGAACGATGCTTCAGTGGCCCCATTGGTGTCGGTGTTCACCGCGTTGGTGCCGCTGATCGCATTGCCTGAGCTGTTGGCACTGAACGATGCGCCGGTCGCCCCGTGGGCCTCTGTGTTCACTGCATTGGCACTGCTGGTTGCATTGCCTGAGCTGTTGGTACTAAACGCAGCTTCGGTAGCCCCGTGGGCTTCCGAATTCACGGCATTGGCACTATTGCTCGCATAGCCCGGGCTGTTGGCATGGTCGACGGTTGCGGCATTAACAGATGCTTGAGTCACCGCTTGGCTATCAGTGCTGACCGCGCTTGTTCTATCACTGGCCTTATCGACCCCATTCGCGACGTTGCTGGCATTTTGCTCAGCGAGTGTGGAAGCGGTGGTACTGGTATCGCCAATGCTGACGCTACCGGCTATCCCCAGGTCGGCTTTATCACCTGCATAGGTGCCACTGCCCGAATAGGCAGTGTTTTCCCGAACTTCGCCAATGCCAAGGCCGATGGTGGTGGTTTCGTCAGGCGGATTATAATCCCCTAAATCTTCCCAAGAACGTATCCTGTATGTCGCCCCACCGTACATAGAATCAGTGTGACCATTTGTTATCCGTCTGATTGTGGATTCCCACAACAGGCCTTCCGTACTCACACGCTTTTCGCCCATAGCCCCCTGATTTTTCAAGTTCCCGAGATCACCGTGCAGGGCTCGCCCCACGATAATGCGACTTTTATCGTTGAGCAGGTCTTTACCTCGCAAAGTCAGGTTACCACCTGCCATGATCTGGCCCGGAGCGCTGGACACTACAGTGCTTTCGTACTCTTTACGCTCAAGCAGGTACTGTTTCCACTCGCTGATCACTGCCTCGCCAGACCCGTGGTAATAGACGTAGTCGCCTGCAAGATTCACGGAGGGGTCCGCATCAGGATAACCGGCAACATAACCTTCAGGTCTCTCATCCTGTACCCAGACAAGCGTTCCTCCATTCAACTCCTTACTCCAGCCTATGGGCGGCGTCAATATTATCTCATCATCATCGATGATAAACTTTGCACTCGAACCTTCGGGTTGGATCATGGTCATCTCGGTCGTACCAAGATACGCCTCTTCAATAGCGAAGTACTCATTGGTATTGCGCAAAGTATCGGTCGCCAGCACCATGTTGCCCAGGCTCTCGATCGTGGCGCTGTTGTTGTTAAGTATTAGCGCGTTGGAAGTTCCGTCCACCACGGCGCGATAGAAAGGAGAGAGAGTGCCACCGATGGCCATATCTCCTGCGCTGAAGATCAGCGCATCCTCACGGTTGGTGATGTCTTTGGCACCAATATCCAGCCGCTCACGTGCGGCAATGGTCGCCGCTTTCGCCTGACCACCCACCGTTTCCTCACGGTTAGTCAGCGTATCCGCCTTGATCGCAACTCGGTCGCCATAGACTCTCCCGCGGCCTACGTTGTCCACCGTGCGGCTACTGATACGCGTGTCAGTCCCATTGATCAGGCCCCGATTGGTAACGCTGCCCCCACTCGTTTGTGTGGTGTCTAGCGAGGTGATGCCCAGACTTTGCAACTCGCCGCTGGATTGGTTGCGAATCTCATCGGCGCGCACGATGAGGCCACGCCCACCCTCCCACTTTCCGGCATTGTCAAAGGTGTTGCCACTAGTGTCACCATGCAGCCGTAAGCTCAAGACGCCTTCAGTAGTCACTTGCTGACCACTGGCGGTATTCAGGTCACCAACCAGATCCAGTGCCATATCGCCGCCGCTTTCCAGGGTACCGTCCAGGCCCAGGGTATTGGCCGTGATAGCGACAGAGGCATCGGCCGAAGCACTCTCGTTATTCGCCACGATGACGCCATCGGTATTGCTGATGATCAGGCTGCGCTTACCCGGGCGGGTGTCTGAACTGGGCACACCATCTTGTAGGTCAAGATGACGCTGAGCATTGAGCGTGCCATGCGTGTTGTTGATGGAATGGTCGGCTGTGATGGTGAGGTCGCGCCCAGCCAGCACTTGTCCTTCGGTGTTATCGAGGGAGTCGGCATTGATCTGCACGTCATCCCCTACAATACCCTGGGCGTCTCCGCTGGTCTGACGATTGTTGACGATGTCAGCGCTTAGGCTGATAGCAGCATTGGACTGAACAATGCCGCCAGTGTTGAGAATGTCGGCGCGGGTCGAGAGATTCATGTCGCCTTGGGCTAGAATCTCACCACTGATGTTGTTGATGCTTTTGCTATTGGCGTTGATATTAAGTTCGGTAGCCGCCGCCATCAGGCCGTCGGTGTTTGTCACGCCGTTGGCGTTGAACGTGAGACTGCCTGTCTTGGAAGCCAGCGCACCGTATTCGTTGCCAAGCGCACCATCGGCCTGGAGCGACAGCCCTTTCTGGGTGACGACATTGGCCTGGGAGGTGTCGAGATCACCTCGAGCGATGATATCGGCGTTGTAGGCACTGGCCTGGCTGTTGCTCAGATTGAGCGCGTCACCCTCCAGAGACAGGCGCCCTGCGGCCAGGTTGTTGCCGGTGGCGCTCAGGTCACCGGTGGCGGTGACGCTGAGCGCGCCGCTGTCCTGGGTGAACGCTTTCAAGGTGCCATCTTCGTTCAGGCCTGCGGCCAGGGTGCCGTTGCTCTCGACCCGGACGGCGTGGATGGCTAGATCATCTGCCGCCGCGAGGATGCCGGTATTGGCGAGCACCTCGGTGTCGAGGGTGGCACTGCTGCCTGCGTAAACGGTGCCACCCATGTTGTTCAGGATCTGAGCCTCAATGTTGATATCGTTGCGGGTAATGAAATTGGCAATGTCAGCGTCAAGCGTACCTTTCGCCGTGACATGAGCATCGAAAGCACTGGTCTGACTCTCGCTCAGATCGAGAGAGTTACCCTGCAGCGTCAGCGTGCCTGCGGCCAGATTGTTGCCGGTGGCGCTCAGGTCACCGACAGTGGTCACTCGTAATGCAGCACCGTTAGCACCAAACGCATTGAGACTACCGTCGGCATTCAGCCCCCCCGCCAGGGTGCCATTGCTACTGACGCTGGTAGCGTCGATGGCCAGATCACCCGCTGCGGCGATGGTGCCTGTGTTGGTGAGCGCACCGGTATCGAGAATGGTATTGCCGCCCGCGTAAACGGTGCCGTCGTTGTTGCTAAGGGCTTCGCCGAGGGTGACCTCGAGCTCATTGCCCGCCAACAGTCTACCCTGGTTGTTCGTCAGGCTACGCGCTTGCACGCTCAGGTCATCCTGCTGGCTGGACAGGGCGCCCTTGGTGTTATCAAGCGCGCCACCGGCCAGGAGCGACAGCCCTTCTTGGGTGACGACATTGGCCTGCCAGGTGTCGAGATCACCGCGGGCGATGATGTCGGCGTTATTGGCACTGGTCTGGCTATTGCTTAGATCGACATAAACACCATCCAGGGTCAGGTGGCCCGCGGCCAGGTTGTTGCCGGTGGCGCTCAGGTCTCCGGTGGAAGTAACGTGGAGCGCGCCGCCGTCGCCGGCGAACGTCTTCAGCGTGCCATCTTCGTTCAAACCAGCGGCCAGGGTGCCGCTACTCGCAACACGTGTGGCGTCGATGGCAAGATCATCCGCCGCCGCGAGGGTGCCTGTGTTGGTAAGCGCACCGGTATCGAGAATGGTATTGCCGCCCGCGTAGACAGTGCCGTCGATGTTGTTCAGGTTCTGTGCCCAGATACTGATGTCATCTCGGGTAATCAGCCTGGCATTGCCAGTATTTAGCATGCCCTTCGCGGTGACGCGAGCATCAAAGGCACTGGTCTGGCTGTCGCTCAGATCGACATGGTCACCGCTCAGGGTCAAGCGGCCCGTTGCCAGGTTGTTACCGGTGATGCTCAGATCTTCGGTGGCGGTGACGCTGAGGGCGCCGACGTCGTCGGCGAACGCCTTCAGCGTGCCATCTTCGTTCAGACCTGCAGCCAGAGTGCCGCTACTCGCAACATGTGTGGCATTGATGGCTAGATCATCCGCCGCCGCGAGGGTGCCGGTATTAGTGAGAGCATCAGAGTCGAGGGTGGCATTACCTCCGGCGTAGACGGTACCGTCGATGTTGTTCAGGTTCTGTGCCCAGATACTGATGTCATCTCGGGTAATCAGCCTGGTATTGCCAGTATTTAGCACACCATTCGCGGTGACATGAGCATCAAAGGCACTGGTCTGGCTATCGCTCAGATCGACCGTGTTGCCGTCCAGCGTCAAGCGGCCCGCCGCCAGGTTGTTACCGGTGGCGCTCAGATCTTCGGTGGCGGTGATGCTGAGGGCGCCGACATCGTCGGCGAACGCCTTCAGCGTCCCATCTTCGTTCAAGCCAGCGGCCAGAGTGCCGCTACTCTCAATGCTGGCGGTGTCGATGGTCAGATCATCTGCTGCCGCGATAGTGCCGGTGTTGGTTAGCGCGCCGATGCCGAGGGTGGTATTGCCGCCCGCGTAGACGATGCCGTCGGTGTTGCTTAGGGCTTCACTAAGGGCCACGTCTAGGGCGTTACCTGCCAATAACTCGCCCTGGTCGTTCGTCAGGCTCAGCGCCTGGACATTCAAGTCGCTCGCTTGGCTGGACAGGGTGCCCTCAGAGTTATCAAGCACGCCATCAGCCTGAAGCGATAAGCTCTCCTGGGTGACGACATTAGCCTGCCAGGTAGCGAGATCACTACGGGAGGTAATGGCGGCACCATAGGCGCTGGTCTGGCTCTCGCTCAGGTCGAGAGAGTTACCCTGAAGAGTCAGCGTGCCTGCGGCCAGGTTGGTGCCGGTGGCGCTCAGGTCTCCGGTGGTGGTAACGCTAAGCGCGCCGCCATCTTGGATGAAAGCATTCAGCGTGCCATCTTCATTCAGGCCTGCGGCCAGGGTACCGCTGCTATCAACGCTGGCGGCGTCGATGGTCAGATCATTGGCTGCCGCGAGGGTGCCGGTGCTGGTGAGCGCACCGGTGTCGAGGGTGGTATTGCCGCCTGAGTAGAGGGTGCCATCTGTGTTGCCTAGGATTTCACTGAGGGTGATCGACAGGCCGTTACCCGCCAACAACTCCCCCCGATCATTGTTCAGACTCAGCGCCTGCGCGCTCAGGTCGCCTTGCTGGCTAGACAGGGTGCCCTCGCTGTTATCAAGCACACCATCAACCTGAAGCGATAAGCTCTCCTGGGTGACGATATTGGCACTGCCAGTGTCTAGCGCACCTTTTGCGGTGATGTGGGCATCAAAAGCACTGGTCTGGCTCTCGCTCAGGCCGACATGGTCACCGTCCAGAGTCAGCGTGCCTGCGGCCAGGTTGGTGCCGGTGGCGCTCAGGTCTCCGGTGGTGGTAATGCGGAGCGCACCGCCGCCGTCGGCGAACGTCTTCAGTGTGCCATCTTCGTTCAAACCAGCGGCCAGGGTGCCGCTGCTATCAACGCTGGCGGCGTCGATGGTCAGATCATCGGCCGCCGCGAGGGTACCGGTATTGGTGAGCGCACCAGCATCAAGGGTGGCGTTAGAACCCGCGTAGAGGGTGCCATCGGTATTGCTTAGGGCTTCGCTGAGGGTGACCGACAGGTCGTTCCCCGCCAACAACTCACCCCGATCGTTGTTCAGGCTCAGCGCCTGTACGTTCAGGTCGCCTTGCTGGCTGGATACGGTACCCTCAGTGTTGTCGAGTGCGCCTCCGGCCTGAAGCGATAGGTTCTCCTGCGTGACGACATCAGCCTGCCAGGTAGCGAGATCGCTACGGGCGGTAATGGCGGCGTCATAGGCGCTGGTCTGGCTCTCACTCAGGTCGACATGGTCACCGTCCAGAGTCAGCGTGCCTGCGGCCAGATTGGTGCCCGTGGCACTCAGGCCTTCGGTGGCGATGACGCTGAGGGCGCCGCTATCGTCGTCGGCGAACGCCTTCAGCGTGCCATCTTCGTTCAAGCCAGCGGCCAGAGTACCGCTGCTCTCGACACGGGTGGCGTCGATGGTCAGATCACCCGCCGCCGCGAAGGTGCCGGTGTTGGTGAGCGCACCAGCATCAAGGGTGGCGTTAGAGCCCGCGAAGAGGGTGCCATCGGTATTGCTTAGGGCTTCGCTAAGGGCCACCCCAAGGGCGTTACCCGCCAGCAACTCGCCCTGGTTGTTGTTAAGACTCAGCGCCTGCACACTCAGGTCACCTTGCTGACTGGATAGGGTGCCATCGCTGTTATCAAGCGCACCATCTACCTGAAGCGATAAGCTCTCCTGGGTGACGACATCAGACTGCCAGGTGTCGAGATCACCACGGGCGATGAGGTCGGCACGATAGGCGCTGGTCTGGCTATCGCTCAGATCGAGAGAGTTACCCTGCAGAATCAGCGTGCCTGCGGCCAGGTTCGTGCCGGTGGCGCTCAGGTCTTCAGTGGCGGTGACGCTAAGGGCGTCACCGCCTTCAGCAAACGCCTTCAGGGTGCCGTCCCGTTTCAGGCCTGCGGCCAGGGTGCCACTGCTGCCTACGTTGGCGGCATCGATGGTCAGGTCTTCCGCTGCCGCAATAGTGCCGGTATTGGTGAGCGAACTGATGCCGAGGATGGTATTGCCACCCGCGTAGAGAGTCCCATTATTATTGCTTAGGGCTTCGCTGAGGGTGAGCGAAAGATCGTTCCCCGCCAACACTTCACCCTGGTCGTTGATCAGGCTAAGCGCCTGGACAGTCAAGTCGCTCGCTTGGCTGGACAGAGTGCCTTCAGAGTTATCAAGCACGCCATCAGCCTGCAGAGATAAGCTCTCCTGGGTGACGACATTGGCCTGCCAAGTCGCTAGATCACTACGGGAGGTAATGTCGGCGCGGTAGGCACTGGTCTGGCTCTCGCTCAGGTCAGCGTTATCAGCGTCCAGTATCAGCCTACCCGCCGCCAAGTTGGTACCGGTGGCACTCAGGTCACCGGCGGTGGTGACGCTAAGGGCACCGCCGTCTTCGGCGAATGCCTCCAAGGTACCGTCCTGATTCAGGCCCGCGGCCAAGGTGCCACTGCTGCCTACGTTGGCGGCATCGATGGTCAGGTCATCCGCTGCCGCAATAGTGCCGGTACTGGTGAGCGTGTCGGTGTCGAGGCTCGTATTGCCGCCTGCGTAGACGGTGCCCTCTGTGTTGTGCAGGCGGAGAGCCTGCAGGCTCAGATCACCCTGCTCGCTATAGAGAGTGCCCTGGGTATTATCAATAGCTCCGCCAGTTTCGAGATTGGCATTACCGCCCGCGTAGACGGTACCGTCGGTGTTGTTCAGCCTGAACGCCCGAACCCTGAGGTCTCCTTTCTGACTGGATAGGGTGCCTTCGGTGTTATAAAGCGCACCATCAACCTGAAGCGATAAGCTCTCCTGGGTGACGACATTGGTCTGCCAAGTCGCTAGATCACTACGGGAGGTAATGTCGGCGCGATAGGCGCTGGTCTGGCTCTCGCTCAGATCGACATTGCCTCCTGCCAGAGCCAGGCGGCCTGACGCCAGGTTGGTACCGCTGGCGCTCAAATCACCGGTGGTGGTGACGCGCAGCTCAGCACCGTTAGCGCCAAACGTGTCGAGACTACCATCGCTGTTCAAGCCAGCAGCCAGGGTGCCAATGCTATCAACGCTGGTGGCACCGATGATGAGATCATCCTCCGCCGCGAGGGTGCCGGTGTTGGTGAGCGCACCGACCTCGAGGGTGGCATCACCACCGGCGTAGGCTGTGCCGTTGGTGTTGTTCAAAGCGCCACTGAAGATAGCTTCAAGGTCATTACCGGCCAACAACTCACCCTGGGTATTGTTCAGACTCTGCGCCTGCACACTCAGGTCGCCTTGCCGGCTGGACAATGCGCCCTCGGTGTTATCTAGGGCGCCATCGGCCTGTAGGGATAAGCTCTCCTGGGTGACGACATTGGCCTGCCAGGTGTCGAGATCACTACGGGCGGTGATCTCGGCGCTGCTGGCGCTGGTTTGGCTGTCGCTCAGATCGACATTATCACCGTCCAGGCTCAGCGTGCCTGCGGCCAGGTTGGTGCCGGTGGCGCTCAGGTTACCGGCGGTGGTGACGCTAAGGGCACCACCGACGTCAGCAAACGTCTTCAGCGTGCCATCTTCATTCAAACCAGCGGCCAGAGTGCCACTGCTATCAACGCTGGCGGCGTCGATGGTCAGATCATCGGCCGCCGCGACGCTGCCGGTATTGGTGAGCGCACCGGCCTCGAGGGTGGTACTACTGCCCGCGTAGACGGTGCCATCGGTGTTGCTTAGGGCTTCACTGAGGGTGATCGACAGGTCGTTCTCCGCCAACAACTCACCCCGATCGTTGTTCAAGCTCAGCGCCTGAACACTCAGGTCACCTTCCTGACTGGACAGGGTGCCCTTGGTGTTGTCGAGTGCGCTGCCTGCCTGAAGCGATAGGCTCTCCTGGGTGACGATATTGGCACTGCCAGTGTCTAGCGCACCTTTTGCGGCGATGTGGGCATCAAAAGCACTGGTCTGGCTCTCGCTCAGATCGAAATGGTCACCCTGCAGAGTCAGTGTGCCTGCGGCCAGATTCGTGCCAGTGGCGCTCAAGCCTCCGGTGGTGGTGACGCTAAGGGCATCGCCGCCTTCAGCAAACGGCTTCAGGGTGCCGTCCTGATTCAGGCCCGCGGCCAGGGTGCCACTGCTCTCAACGCTGGAAGCATCGATGATGAGATCATCGACCGCTGCGACGGTGCCGGTGTTGGTAAACGCACCAGTATCAACGGTGGCGTAAGAACCCGCGTAGAGGGTGCCATCGGCATTGCGTAGGGCTTCTCTAAGGGCCACCTCAAGTGCGCTACCCGCCAGCAACTCACCCTGATCGTTGTTCAGGCTCAGCGCCTGTACGCTCAGGACGCCTTGCTGACTGGACAGAGTGCCCTCGGTGTTATCAAGCGCACCGTGGGCCATAAGCGATAAGCCCTCCTGAGTAACGACATCAGCCTGCCAGGTGTCGAGGTCACCACGGGCGGTGATATCAGCGCGGTAGGCGCTGGTCTGGCTATCGCTCAGATCGAGAGAGTTACCCTGCAGAGTCAGCGTACCTGCGGCCAAGTTAGTGCCGGTGGCACGCAGGTCTCCGGTGGTGGTGATGCTAAGGGCGTCACCACCATCGGTAAACGCCTTCAGGGTGCCGACCTGATTCAAGCCAGCGGCTAGAGTGCCACTGCTATCAACGCTGGTGGCATCGATGATGAGATCATCGGCTGCCGCGAGGGTGCCGGTATTGGTGAGCGAACCGATGCCGAGGGTGGTATTGCCACCCGCGTAGAGAGTGCCATCGGTATTGCTTAGGGCTTCGCTGAGGGCCACCTCAAGGGCGTTCCCCGCCAACAACTCTCCTTGGTCGTTGATTAGGCTAAGTGCCTGGACAGTCAAGTCGCTCGCTTGGCTGGACAGGGTGCCCCCGGTATTATCCAAGGCGCCGTCAGATTGGAGCGATAAGCTCTCCTGAGTGACGACATCAGCCTGCCAGGTCGCTAGATCACTACGGGCGGTGATCTCGGCGCTGCTGGCGCTGGTTTGGCTGTCGCTCAGATCGACATTATCACCGTCCAGAGTCAGCGTGCCTGACGCCAGGTTGGTACCGCTGGCGCTCAAATCACCGGTAGTGGTGACGTGCAGCTCAGCACCGTTAGCGTCAAATGTGTCGAGACTACCGTCACTGTTCAAGCCAGCAGCCAGGGTGCCACTGCTATCAACGCTGGCGGCGTCGATGGTCAGATCATCGGCCGCCGCGATGCTGCCGGTATTGGTGAGCGCACCGGTCTCGAGGGCGGTACTACTGCCCGCGTAGACGGTGCCATCGGTGTTGCTTAAGGCTTCATTGAGGGTGATCGACAGATCGTTCTCCGCCAACAACTCACCCTGATCGTTGTTCAAGCTCAGCGCCTGCACACTCAGGTCACCTTGCTGACTGGACAGGGTGCCCTCGGTATTATCCAAGGTGCCGTCAGACTGGAGCAATAAGCTCTCCTGGGTGACGACATCAGACTGCCAGGTGTCGAGATCACTACGGGCGGTGATCTCGGCGCTGCTGGCGCTGGTTTGGCTGTCGCTCAGATCGACATTATCACCGTCCAGAGTCAGCGTGCCTGCGGCCAGATTGGTGCCGGTGGCGCTCAGGTCTCCGGTGGTGGTGACGTGCAATTCCGCACCGTTAGCAACAAATGTGTCGAGACTACCGTCACTGTTCAAGCCAGCAGCCAGGGTGCCACTGCTATCAACGCTGGCGGCGTCGATGGTCAGATCATCAGCTGCCGCGAGGGTGCCGGTGTTGGTGAGATGATTAACTACAGCAATATGAGATGTGGCGGATGACTGAATTTCGCCGGCGTTGCTCAGACGTTGAGCTTTCAAGTGGAGCTCACCTTGTGTATAAAGCTGCGCTTTCGAATCCTGGATGTGCTTTGTGCTGCTTAGCGTGGCTGTGTCAGCCAACACAGTCCCACCACTCAGGTTTGCGGTGCCTACCTCTACATTGAGTTGATCAGCCTGCAAGGTGCCGGCGGTGTTTTCAAACCAGTCGCCGTTGGCCTGCACGCCTTGAGCGCGAATGTGGCCAGCATTGCTATGTGATTGGCTTGTACTTATGTAAAGCTCGCCCTCTGCTGCCAGCGTGCCACCTGCATGATTTTCCAAGCTACCACTAGCCTTCACCACCCCTGATGCCAATGGGGCAGCGGATGACTTAGGAACCGAGCTGGGTTGCGGAGTTGAGACTAGTTCTTCAGAAGATTGTGAGCTTTTTTCTTCGTTACCATCTGCTGCTTGCTCTGTAGGTTCCGAGGATTGAAGGCCGGCATTGCCATCTTGTTCAGATAACGCCGCACGCCCAATAAACCCGCCCTGATTATTTACCAAGTTGGTGGCTTTAATGCTAATATCCTGGGCACCACTTTGCCAGAAGCTACCGCTGTTACTTATATCAACAACCTCAACATCCAGACGCTGAGCGTCTATTCGGCCACTGTTATTCAAATCGCTTGCACGTAGATTAGCTTCTAGACCAGCACGTAAATCACCGCTATTTTCGATGGTAGCAGGCTTGCTTCTATTATCCTCATCAAAGCGATTGCCACCACTGTGCAACGTCAAGTTTTCACCGGCGAGCACGCTTCCACTGAAACTTTGGTCTTGCGCAGTACGGATAACCACATCACCTTGATTTGCTTGAATAATACCTGCTGATCTCAACTGGCCATTGGTGTCGATATGGATATCGCCTACGCTGGCAGCCATGGTACCGTGATGGCGCACACCTAGACCAGCTTCCGTGCCTACTAGTCGAATGTGTCCAGCGTACATACCTCCTAATTCACTTACATCCAGTGAAAAAGCTGGTGCCGCAGCAGTGCTTTTCCCAGACTCTTTTTTTATATTCCCAGAGTGAACGTCAATGCTATTTTCACCCGTAACGAGTTCCAAATCCTGCGCATGAACATTCGCGTTTATTTCAATGGAGCGCGCTAAAACACCAGTGTAATCAGTCAGGCTAGCGTCGAGCCCTTTACCCTCAATTCGGATAGTGCCTCGATGTACACGATAACCGTCGAGGCCACCTCCATTCATTGATGGACTACCCGTGGTAAGAGTGGCACGACTGGCATTGATGAAACCAGCACCATCCACCTCAATACCGGCAGGGTTGGCAATAATAACTTCAGCACGCTGCCCACCAACTTCAATAAAACCTTTCAACTGACTAGGGTTATTGCTATTAACTTCGTTGAGGATGACACGAGCTTCACCCTTGGCCAACCACGGGTTTCCCTGCACCCATCCACCGAGCTGGGTCTGCGCATCAATACGACTGTTATTCAGCACTGCCCCTGGCGAGTCAACATCAAACTGTTCGTATGTATTGCGGCTTACCCCGGCACCACTAGGAGTTTGAATGTTTACCAGCGGCACATCGTTAGGGCTACTTAGTACCGTCGGACGCTGGTTGCCTGGCGATTTAGCATCTGGAATAATTTGCGCCTGAGCCAACCCGCTACCCATTGAACACAAAACTACTGCAAAAAAAGCAGCTGCACGCAAAACTACAGCCGCGGAACTCCCCTTAACGGTGCCTAGCCCGATCCTGGATCCTTTGCTTTTTTGCAAAGCGATTTCAGATGCCGCCACGAGACAGCCACGAGTGGAATTGAAGACGAGCCGGTAGAGTTTTTTATTCATTGTTCACTCGTATCAAAATTGAAGATTAATACTAAAACCGAAATCCTGGCTGGCGGTTCTGAACCCCTCAGGTTTATAAATCGGCTGGCCTAGAAAAAGATCAATGCTGCTCCGCGCAGAGCCTAATTCCCATTGCGAACGCAGGCCTATCACCGCCCCTGCCAACTCGTCACCCACTTGCATTTGTGTTGACTGCCCACTGACTCGACCCCAATCTAATCCCAGATATAAGCTGTAGGGACCTTGGCCAAGTAGTGTGGAAATTTCATTGCGTATCAGAAGGCCGCTATCGCCACTAAGAATGCTTTCGCCATCGAACCCCCGCACGGAGTATCGTCCACCTATAGTAAATCTATCTTGAGGAGTTAGAGGTGTATCATGCCACTGCCCAACAGCAACACCATGGTAGCTCCAATGCTGATCGATAAATTCGAAAGGTATCCTTACGCTGGCATTCACCAACCACATCCGCATACGTGATGTACCCTCGCCGAATGCTTCTTCTGGGGCAGGCAGTGCTCCCCATGCATCGATTCCACGACGATACGTCAGCGCCGCATCCCAGAGCCCATCACCAACGCTTCGACGATGTCCGAGACTGACATCTATTCCAGAAACAACGCGCCGCTGAACCTCCACTTCTGTATCATCTATGTAGTTATGTGAACGCCGATGGAAAGCCCGTATAGCCGTAGTGGTTTTTCCTGCATGGTCACGTTGAAGGACATGTGATAGCTTCGCATCGTATTGATCACTTTCTCCCGAATATACGTAATCCTGAAACGCACCAGAAACGGTTTGGTGGTAGCGTGTACTGGAACCATTAAGTGATAAAAGGCCGTACCCCCAAGGCACTGAGTAGTGCAGAGCATATCCTGAGTTACCTCGATCTCCCGAGTCTCTCCCTCCAACCTCTGTCTGAAGCGTGATGTAAAAAAGGTCACTTAATGTCAGAGGATTATCATAACTAAGCGTAAAAGCCCCCTGATACTTACCCGTGCTTTTATCACCCGAGTCATCAACTGACGCTAGCACTCTTAAAGGATTATCTTGAGCGTGCCGGATCACCAAGTCACTTTGCCCCGGCTGCTCGCCTGGCTCAACCGAGACATCAGCCGCTACTGTTGGCACACGCCTCAAGTTCTCCAGGCCTTGCTCAATATCACGCAGATTCAATACTTGACCAGTCCGCGCAGGAACAGTGTTAAAAAGCATTGCACGTTGCC
Organism: Halomonas urumqiensis; assembly: GCF_003028575.1. Classification (GTDB taxonomy): domain Bacteria; phylum Pseudomonadota; class Gammaproteobacteria; order Pseudomonadales; family Halomonadaceae; genus Halomonas; species Halomonas urumqiensis. The sequence goes on from NZ_PYUD01000002.1 coordinate 267,339, forward strand.
CATGCTCTTGCTCAAACCGAATATCACTAATCACACCTTCCAGTATATCAAGCTGAAGCTCGCCTGATGACAAGTCTTGCGGGGGAGCAACAACACGCGTGGTTGTCCAGCCTTTCTGAACTAAAGCATGCTGCAGGCGAGCCATGATAACACCAACACCTTTAGCCCCAAGACATCGGTTCAGTACCGGCTGACTATCTCGAGGATGGTCAATATGACCATAAAGCCACTCCCAACTTCGAAGTGATTCATTAAGCCCTTCAATAGAAATTTTACTAATTTCAAAACATGGCTTTTCCGAACCGGGAAAAATAAGCGTAGACCTAGACTCTTCCAACGACTGTAGGCGCACGTCACTTTGTGATTGAAGCTGCTCGCGCTGCTGTCTCAACCGATCCTGCTCTAGTCGAAACTGGCGGACCGACTCGCCGTCAAGCTCCTGTGAATTTTGTGCCGTTACAGCGCTTGTAACACACATCAGCCCTATGCACGCGCACCCCCTACTCAGGCACCAAAGAGCCTTGTCGTTGAAAACTTTCAATATTTCTGCAGTACTCATCACACTGCGAGGCAAGGAGCCAATAGCTCGACTTAGCCCGTTCAGCAAAAAAATGACTACTAGCAGCCCAGCCCCTCTGTTCATGTCTAGAAACTCCTTTTCCGGACACTGCACACCTTTGCTTACCAAGTCTTACTTACACAAGCGTCCCCATAACCAAAGAAGCTGAAGAAGATTTACCAGCAACTGCAAGGCCGGAGACGAAAAGGTTAACAGGAGGAAACAATATTTTGGGATTGAAACTGTTTGTTTAACACTTCCCTGCGATCGCGAAATAGTCTATTAGCAATATAGATTATATCAAGCCATTCTGAAAACTCAGGGCCGCCACGAAAAGCAAACAATAGTGAAAGACAAGAATGTGTGGAAGATCATCGCTACACAGTCAGGACTTTATGTAAAGGCTAAGGTAGCGAACGCCGAACCCTGATCCGCTGATAAGCTTCGCCAACACGTGGCTAACACCCGAATTACCCCAGCAACGATCGAAGACCGGCGATCGCATCCTTGCCCCGCGCCTGCTTCTTGTCCGGGTCTTCCTTGTCGGCGCGGCCTTCCCATTCAAGGTCGGCCTCGGGCAGTTCGTCCAGAAAGCGGCTGGGCGCGCAATCCATCAGTTCGCCATAGGCCTTGCGCTGGCGCGCCAGGGTCATGGTGAGGGTTTGCCGGGCCCGGGTGATGCCCACATAGGCCAGGCGACGCTCCTCTTCAACGGTGCCGGCCTCGATGGCGTTGCGGTGCGGCAACAGTTCCTCCTCAAGGCCCATCAGGTAGACATGCGGGAATTCCAGCCCCTTGGAGGCGTGCATGGTCAGCAGTTGCACCCGGTCGGAATCGTCCTCTTCGGCCTGCTGTTCGAGGATGTCGCGCAGTACCAGCCGCGAAATCGCCGCGGACACATCGTCCGTTTCGGTCTCTTCGCTTGCGGTGTTGTCCTCGGGACTGGCGTCTTCGGGGGCGGCCTGCATCGACTTCTCAAGCTGGTCGACGAGAATCCACACATTGGCCATGCGCCGTTCGGCGATGGTCGGGGCGCTGGCGTTCTGGTACAGCCAGGCTTCGTAGTCCATCTCGCGGAACATTTCACGGATGGCGGCAATGGCGTCGCCCTGATCCATGCGCCGCCGCACGCCGTCGATAAAGTGGGTGAAGCGCCCTAGGCGTTCCACCGCCTTCACCGGCAGCAGCTCGGCCAGGCCAAGCTCGTGGCAGGCGGCAAACAGCGAGATACCGCGTCCGGTGGATTGATCGTTCGCATAGTTGGCGAGCTTTTCCAGGGTGCTGGGGCCAATTTCGCGGCGCGGGACATTGACGATGCGCAGGAAGGCGTTGTCATCGGCGGGATTGATCAACAGCCGCAGGTAGGCCATCGCGTCCTTGATCTCGTTGCGTGAGAAGAACGAGGTACCGCCCGAGAGTTTGTATGGCACCTGGTAGTGCTGCAGCTTGAGCTCCAGCAGGCGCGCCTGGAAATTGCCCCGGTAGAGCACCGCAAAGTCACGCCACTCGCTGCGCTCCTTGATACGTCGGGTGAGAATTTCGCTGGCCACGCGCTCGGCCTCGGCCTCCTCGTGCCGATTGACCACCACACGAATCGGCGCGCCCTCGCCCTTGTCCGACCACAGGGACTTTTCGTAGACGTGGGGGTTGTTGCTGATCAGCGTATTGGCGGCGCGCAGGATGGTGCCGGTGGAGCGATAGTTCTGCTCGAGCTTGATGACATTGAGGCGCGGGAAATCCTCGCCCAGGGTGACCAGGTTCTCCGGACGCGCGCCGCGCCAGGCGTAGATCGACTGGTCGTCGTCGCCGACCACGGTGAAGGTCTTGCGCTCGCCCATCAGCAACTGCACCAGCTGGTACTGGCTGACATTGGTGTCCTGATACTCATCCACCAGCATGTAGTGAATCTTGCGCCGCCAGCGCGCCAGGGCCTCGGGGTCGTCGCGCAACAGCACCACCGGCAGCAGGATCAAGTCGTCGAAATCCACCGCGTTGTAGGCCTTGAGGTGCCGGCCATAGGCCTCGTAGACACGCGCGGCAAACTGCTCATCATCGTCAGCGGCATGGGAGAGCGCCTGGCCCGGCAGTATCAGGTCGTTCTTCCACTTGGAAATCTGCTGCTGTACGGCGTTGATCTGTTCGGCATCGACCTGGGCATCCTTGTGCATCAGGTCGCGCAGCAGCGCCTTGGCGTCTTCCGGGTCGAACAGCGAGAAGCCCGGCTTGTAGCCCAGCACCTTGAGTTCGGCGCGAATGATGTTGAGCCCCAGGGTATGGAAGGTGGATACGGTGAGCCCATGCCCCTCGCGCCCCTTGAGCATCGAGCCGACCCGCTCCTTCATCTCGCGGGCCGCCTTGTTGGTGAAGGTCACCGCGGCGATGCGCCGGGCGCTCATGCCGCAGGCCTGCACCAGATAGGCGATCTTGGTGGTGATCACGCTGGTCTTGCCGGAGCCGGCACCGGCCAGCACCAGGCAGGGGCCGTCGATGTAGCGCACCGCCTCCTGCTGGCGCGGGTTGAGGCTGGCCAGGCGCTGCTGAATGGTCGGGTTCACGGCGCCTCCTCGGTGCTGCCGGCGACCGGCAAGGTCGCGCCGGCGAAATCCAGTTGCCGCCAGGCTTCAAACACCAGTACCGCACAGGCATTGGAAAGATTCAGGCTGCGGCTGCCCTCGCGCATCGGAATACGCAGGCGCTGCGCTTCTGGTAGCGCATCCAGCATTGCCTGGGGCAAGCCACGTGTTTCCGGGCCGAACACCAGGGCGTCACCCTGGCGGTAGGCCGGTTCGTGGTAGCCGGTGCGGCCCCGGGTGGAAACGGCGAACACCCGTGACGGCGCCACGCGCTCGATGAACGCCTGCCAATCGCCATGCACGCTCACCGCTGCCCACTCATGGTAATCGAGGCCGGCACGCCGCAGACGCTTGTCGTCCAGCACGAAGCCGAGCGGCTCGATCAGATGCAGGCGAAAGCCGGTATTGGCGCACAACCGGATCAGATTGCCGGTATTCGGCGGTATCTCGGGCTGGAAGAGCACGACATCGAGCATGCTAGGCAAGGCCCCATCGGGATATGAGCCTGACGATCATTCGGCTGGCGAGGACGCCACACCATAGCGCGCGCGGTAATCACGAATCGCCACGGCGTGGTGGCGCCACGCATCACCTTCCCCCGAGTGCTCCTCGAGATAGGCCAGCACCATGTCCAGGGTGACGATGCTGATCACCGGCATGCCATAGCGCGTTTCGACTTCCTGGATGGCGCTCTGCTCGCCAGCGCCACGTTCCTGGCGGTCCAGGGCGATCACCACGCCCGCCGCGCGCGCGCCAGCGGCATCGATCAGCCCCATCACCTCGCGAATCGCGGTGCCGGCGGTGATCACGTCATCGATGATCAGGATGTCGCCTGCCAGATCGGCACCGACGATATTTCCCCCTTCACCGTGGCTCTTGGCTTCCTTGCGATTGAACGCGAAGGGCAAATCACGCGAATGATGGTCGGCAAGCGCGACGGCAGTGGTGGCCGCCAGGGGAATGCCCTTGTAGGCTGGACCGAACAGCACATCGAAGGGCGGCGCCCGGTCGACGATGGCCCGCGCGTAGTAGCGCCCCAGTTGCGCCAGCGCGCTGCCAGAGCGGAACAGGCCGGCATTGAAGAAGTAGGGGCTGACACGGCCCGATTTCAAGGTGAATTCGCCGAACCGCAGCACGCCCTGCTCGATGGCGAATTCGATGAACTCTCGCTGGTACGCCTGCAAGGCAGTCGAGCCGGATCTGGTCACCTCGGGGCTCCTGTCATCGTGGGCCTGTTACCGCACCGGCAAGGCTGGTTGCCCTCTATCGCGGTTATTGGTCCAGGCCATTTACCCAAACGTCGAAACGTCGGGTATCATACACGCGCGACGCTAAAGGGACTATGTATGAAAATCGCCACCATCAATGTCAACGGCATTCGGGAGGCGGTCGGGCGGGGATTTCTCGACTGGCTGGCCGACCAGGACGCCGATGTCGTCTGTGTACAGAACCTCAAGGCCAAAAGCTTCGAGCTGGACGACAGTATCCTCTATCCGGAAGGCTATGAGGGTTATTTCCTCGATGCCGAGCAGGACGGCTTCTCGGGCGTGGGGATTTACTGCCGCAAAGTGCCCAAGGCCATCATGTACGGCCTGGGCTTCCCGCAGTGCGACCACGAAGCGCGCTTCCTGCAGGCCGACTACGACCGCTTCAGCATCGCCAGCTTCCTGATGCCCGACGGCAGCGACCCCGCCGCCAAGCAAGCCTTCATGGCCCAGTATCAGGAATACCTCGGCAAGATGGCTCGCAAGCGTCGCGAGTACATCATCTGCGGCACCTGGCACATTGCCCACAAGACCATCGACCTTGCCAACTGGGCCGATAACCAGACCACGCCCGGCTTCAAGCCTGAAGAGCGTGCCTGGATGGACCAGGTGTTCGGGCCGACCGGCTTCATCGATACGTTCCGCGAGATCAATCGCGACGCCGGCGAGTACACCTGGTGGCCAAGGCTCGACCAGGACGTGCCGCGCACGCGCCAGGAAGGCTGGCGGATCGACTATCAGATCGTCGGCCCCAACCTCCGCCGCCACGTCGTCGATGCCTGGATCGATGTCGACGCGACCTTCTCGGAGTTCGCGCCGCTGATCGTCGAGTACGACCTGACGCTGTAAGTGAATGCCCTACGTCGCCGCCTCAACCATGCAGAACGCATCACGCCGGCCTACCATGGCCGGCGTGATGTTTTCGGTGCCCGAGCATGCCCGGGGTAAGCCGACTTATCGCGGAATGCCCAACGACTCGCGCTGGTGATCGAACAGCGTGAGGCCAGTCTGCTCGGCGAGTTCGAGCATCGCGTTGAGCTCGGCACGGCTGAACGAACCCTTCTCGGCGGTGCCCTGCACCTCGATCAGGCTGCCATCCTCGGCCATCACCACGTTCATGTCGGTATCGGCACCGCTATCCTCCGGATAATCCAGATCCACCACCGGCACGCCCTTGAACAGCCCCACCGACACCGAACTGACCAGTTGCTGGAAGGGATCGCCCTTGATCAGCTTGTTACGCTGCAGGTAGCGAATCGCATCGATCAACGCCACGCAGCCGCCGGTGATCGCGGCCGTACGGGTGCCGCCATCGGCCTGGATCACGTCGCAATCCACGGTAATGGTGAACTCGCCGAGTTTCTTCAGGTTCACCGAGGCGCGCAGCGAGCGGCCAATCAAGCGCTGGATCTCCAGGGTGCGCCCGCCCTGCTTGCCACGCGTGGCCTCGCGCCCGCCACGGGTGTGGGTAGCACGCGGCAGCATGCCATACTCGGCGGTAACCCATCCCTGGCCCTTGCCACGCAGCCAGCGCGGCACGCCGGCCTCGACGCTGGCATTGCACAGCACCTTGGTGTCGCCGAACGCCACCAGCACCGACCCTTCGGCGTGGCGAGTGTAGTCGCGGGTAAGCGTAATCTCACGCGGCTGGTCGGGCGCGCGTCCGCTGGGACGCTTGAACTGTGAAGACATGGCACCTCTCTTTTTCACGGTCTGTTTTTCACGGACTGATGTTTCTCACGAACGGCTGGTGTTCACAAACGCATAAATGTCACGAACCGCAACGTTGGCTGGTCGGCCATTCTACACGCCTCGTCGCCCGTGGAAGGGAGGGAATCGGTTACACTGGATCGATTCCCTTTTATCGATACCCCCTACAACCGCTCGCCGCTCGGCAGGCACCAGGAGTCTCCATGGTTCATAGCATGACCGCCTTCGCCCGCCAGGCACGCGAATCCGACTGGGGCAGCCTGCAGATCGAACTGCGCTCGGTGAACCAGCGCTACCTGGAACCCCACTTCCGCCTGCCCGACAGCCTGCGCGACCTGGAACCGGTGTTCCGCGAGGCACTGCGCCAGCGCCTGGCGCGCGGCAAGGTGGAATGCACGCTGCGCTTCGAGCCGGCAAGCGGTGCGACAAGCCTTGCGATCAACCACGAACGGCTTGCCGAAGTGGCCCGGGCACTTGGCGAGGTCCGCACGGTGGTACCCGACGCCGTGATGCCCAATGCCCTGGCGCTGCTCGATCATCCCGGCATCCTCGAAAGCCACGAGCCAGACCCCGAGTCCGTCAAGGCCGAAGCCACCACGCTGTTTCAGGCCACCCTCGACGACCTGCTGGCGGGGCGGGCGCGCGAAGGCGAGAAGCTCGCCACGCTGATCCGCGAGCGCCTCGACGGCGTCAATACCCAGGTGGCGGAAGTGCGTCGACTGCTGCCCGAGATCCTCCAGCGCCAGCGCGTGCTGCTGTTGGAACGCCTGGACACCGCCAAGGCCGAGCTCGACCCCCAGCGCCTGGAAGCCGAGCTGGTGCTGCTTGCCCAGAAAGCCGATGTCGACGAGGAACTCGACCGGCTGGCCACCCATGTCGCCGAAGTCGAGCGCCAGCTACGCCAGAAGGGCCAGGTGGGACGGCGCCTCGACTTCCTGATGCAGGAACTCAACCGCGAAGCCAACACCCTCTCCTCCAAGGCCGTGGTGGCCAGCACCACCCGCTGCGCGGTGGAACTCAAGGTACTGATCGAACAGATGCGCGAGCAGATCCAGAACATCGAGTGATGGCCACGGGCATCTACCCTAGGTCCATCTCTTGAGTCGTCAACCGCTCAATGAACGTGTCATGCGGCGTTTAACGGCTTGATCCGATCCACTTCTTTCTTGACCGACTGGGCCGCCGTCCACAAATCAACGGCACGCTGAGCATTCAGCCAAAACTCCGGGGTGTTACCGAACAGCCGGGCAAGCCTGAGCGCCATTTCAGGGCTGACAGCACGGCGTTCGCGCAATAGCTCATTGACTGACTGTCGCGAAACCCCCAAAGATGCAGCCAGCCCCGCAACCGTCAGGTCGTAGTCCGGCAGAAAATCCTCTCTCAGCATTTCACCCGGGTGGGTCGGCTTGCGTTGCATGCCTGTGTCGTTGGGAATAGCCATCGTCATCACCTCACTCAGTGGTAGTCACACACTTCGACCTCGTACGCATCGCCATCATCAAAACGAAAGCAGATGCGCCACTGATCATTTATCGAGATCGCATGCTGCCCCTGCCTGTCCCCAGACAATGGATGCAGGCGATTGCCCGGCGGCACTCTCAAGTCCTCCAACTGCGAGGCCAGGTTCACATACTCCAATTTTCTGGCAGCTCGCGAAGCGACATCCGCAGGGAATTTCTTTGACTGGCCCCTGGAATAAAGCTCTTGAGTGCGCCTGTCAGCAAAGGATTTGATCATGCTCGAAATCGTAATGCGTCACGTGACACATGTCAATCGGGTGCGCTCCAATGAGTGTGGTCGCAGCCCATTGTCTTCAGCTCCATATGTTCGGTATGCCAGGAGAGGCCCAGTGTTCACCAGCGCGGAATGTACCGGCAAGTGCAGCGTGGCGGCCATTCATGCGATACTTCGCGCCTTTCACGGCACGCCGCCGCTCGATCACTGTCGCCGCCCAACAGGGTCGCCAATCAGGGACGCCCGACATGTCACAAGGTACGCTCTTCATCATTTCCGCCCCTTCCGGTGCCGGCAAGACCAGCCTGGTGCGCGAGCTGATCGACAGCCTCGACGGCATTCAGGTATCGGTATCGCATACCACCCGTGAGCGTCGGCCCGGCGAAGTGAATGGCGTCAATTACCACTTCGTGGACGTGCCAGCCTTCGAGGCGATGATCGAGCGCGGCGAGTTCTTCGAGTACGCCCGGGTGTTCGACAACTATTACGGCACCTCACGGCCCGCGGTGGCGGCGATGCTTGCCGCGGGTACCGATGTGATCCTGGAGATCGATTGGCAGGGCGCCCGCCAGGCGCGCCGCCAGATGCCCGATGCGGTGTCGATCTTCATCCTGCCACCATCGCGCGAGGAGCTCGAGCGGCGCCTGGCTGGACGGGGCACCGACGAGCATGTCGTGATCGCCAGGCGCATGCGCGATGCCATCAGCGAGATGTCGCACCACGATGAATATGACTACCTGGTGATCAACGATGACTTCACCACCGCGCTGCGCGAGCTGCAGGCGCTGGTCATCGCCCGGCGCCTGACCCTCGAGCGCACCCGCGAGAATCACGGGCCTCTGCTGGAAGCGCTCTTGTCACGGCAACCTGACGTCGAGTAACCTAACCGGTCTATCCATTGGTGGAATGACCACCCACGCGACCTCGTGTGGGCATCGCCCGTTCCCCGCAAGCTTGCAGGAAGATTTCCATGGCGCGAGTCACAGTCGAAGATTGTCTGGATAATGTCGAAAACCGCTTCAAGCTGGTGATGATCTCCACCCAGCGTGCGCGTCAGCTGGCCCGTGGTTCGCGGGACGCCCAGGTGCCCTGGGAGAACGACAAGCCCACCGTCGTCGCCCTGCGCGAGATCGCTGCTGGACTGGTCGACGAAAGCGTGCTCGATGAGCCCGTCGAGGCCCCGGTGCGCATCAACCGCGAGATGCAGTTTGGCAACGCCGCTGAGGAGTGATCCGGCGGGACGACTGATGGTCGCACTTCCCTTCGGGCACTCACGCAGGAATCAAGGCACGCTGCATGTTCACCATCGATGACCTGGCCGACCGCCTAGGCGGCTACCTCCCCCAAGACGAGATCCAGCAGGTCAAGCGTGCCTTTTACTATGCCGAGCAGGCCCATGACGGCCAAAGGCGGCGTTCCGGTGAGCCTTATGTGACCCACCCACTGGCGGTGGCCAACATCCTCGCCAACATGCACATGGACCATCAGAGCCTGATGGCTGCCATGCTGCATGATGTCATCGAGGACACAGGGGTCGGCAAGGATGCGCTTGCCGAGCAATTCGGCAAGCCGGTGGCCGAGCTCGTCGATGGCGTCTCGAAACTGACCCAGATCACCTTCGAGGACAAGGCCGTCGCCCAGGCGGAAAACTTTCAGAAGATGGTACTGGCGATGTCCCGGGATATCCGGGTGATCATCGTCAAGCTTGCCGACCGCCTTCACAACATGCGTACCCTCGGTGCGCTGCGCCCCGAGAAGAAGCGTCGCATTGCCCGTGAGACCCTCGAGATCTATGCGCGCATCGCCAGTCGGCTGGGTATCAATACCATCCGTGTGGAGCTCGAGGACCTCTCCTTCCAGGCCCTACACCCGATGCGCGCCGAGCGCATCAAGCGTGCTGTCTCGAGCGCACGCGGCAACCGCCGTTCGGCGATTCGCCAGTTGCAGGCCGCACTGCAGAAGAGCCTCGACGACGAAGGCCTGCCCGCGACAGTGGTAGGCCGCCAGAAGCACCTGCTGTCTATCTACAAGAAGATGCGCGATCAGCGCAAGTCGTTCGCCGAAATCATGGACGTGTTCGGCTTTCGCATCCTCTGCGATGACGTCGACAGCTGCTACCGCATCCTTGGCGTGGTGCACAATCTCTACAAGCCGGTGCCCGGGCGTTTCAAGGACTACATCGCCATTCCCAAGGCCAACGGCTACCAGAGCCTGCATACCACGCTGTTCGGCAGTGGCGGCATGCCCATCGAGGTGCAGATCCGTACCCGCGAAATGGAGGCCATGGCCAACAACGGCATCGCCGCGCATTGGCTCTACAAGGCTGGCCAGACCCAGCACCCCATCGCCGAGGGCAGCCATGCCCGCGCCCGTGCCTGGGTCAAGGGGCTGCTCGAGATGCAGCGCCATGCCGGCGACTCGCTGGAATTCATCGAACACGTCAAGAATGACCTTTTCCCCGATGATATCTACGTGTTCACGCCAAAAGGCGACATCATGGAACTGCCCCAGGGTGCCACGGTGATCGATTTCGCCTACAGCGTGCACACCGATATCGGCAACAGCTGTATCGCCTGTCGTATCGACCGGCACCTGGCCCCGCTCTCAACGCGTCTCGAGAGCGGCCAGACCCTCGATATCATCACGGCGCCTGGGGCGCGCCCCAATCTGGCCTGGCTCAATTTCGTGGTGACCGCCAAGGCCCGCTCGGCGATCCGCCATGCGCTCAAGCATCAGCAACAGACGGAAGCCGTACAGCTCGGTCGGCGCCTGCTCAACAAGACGCTGGCCAACGCCGAAACCAGTCTCGAAGAGTTGCCGGAGGGTGTGCTCGATGCCCTGCTGGCGGAGCTGGCACTGAAGAATGAAGATGCCTTGCTCGAGTCGATTGGCCTGGGTACCCGGGTCGCCCATGTGATCGCACGTCGCCTGATCGACCTGCAGCAGGGCAAGGAAAAGAGCGTCGCGACGCCCGAGGCGCGGCCGCACGGCCCCATCGTGATCAGCGGCGCCGAAGGCATGGTCATCAAGTTCGCCCGCTGCTGCCATCCGCTGCCTGGTGACACGGTGATTGGCCACTTGTCGGTGGGCAAGGGCATCGTCGTGCATCGTGCCGAGTGCCGTAACCTGCGAGAACACAAGGACGACCCGGACAAGCTGTTCGCGCTGGAGTGGTCCAACGACATACAAGAAGATTTCCCGGTGGCGTTGCGCCTGGAACTGGAGAGCCGCCGCGGCCTGGTCGCCGAACTGGCCGGGCTGATTACCGATGCCGACGCCAATATCGAACGCATCGGCATCGAGGAACGTGACGCACGACTGTCCACCGTCAACCTGACCTTGTCGGTTCGCAACCGCATTCACCTGGCACGCATCATCAAGCGACTGCGCAACCTCCCCCACGTTGGCAAGATTTCGCGCGTCGGCAACTGATTCACCCAAGGGCCCGGTCGCCGCGCCCCGGCGGCCGGGTCCTGTTCTTTCTCAAAGGATCGTTTACCCAGGTTCACCACACGGATTCGATTCTTCGCTCAACAATTCTCTCAACAACAGGATGGAGCTAACCCATGAGCAATAAGGCCGTTATCAACACCGACCAGGCACCCGCCGCCATCGGCCCCTACTCCCAGGCCATCAAGGCCGGCAATACTGTCTACTTGTCTGGCCAGATCCCCTTGGACCCGGCCACCATGACGCTGGTCTCCGAGGACTTCGAGACCCAGGCGCGCCAAGTGTTCAAGAACCTCAAGGCGGTCTGCGAGGAAGCCGCCGGCTCGTTGGGCGAAATCGTCAAGATCAACCTCTACCTGGTGGACCTCGACAACTTCGCCATCGTCAATCAGGTGATGGAGGAATTCTTCGGGGCGCCGTTCCCGGCGCGTGCCGCCGTGGGCGTGAAGGCGCTGCCTAAGGGCGCACAGGTCGAAGCGGAAGCCGTGATGGTCATTGGCGACTGAAGGCACGGCAAGCCCCGTCAAGGCCATGCGACTCTTTCTTGCGCTGGTACCGCCACCCGAGCTGCGCGAGCGGCTCGGGAGACTCGCCGACACGGCGCAGGCGTCGTGCGGCGGTCGACGCATGCCGGAGGCAAGCCTGCACCTCACCCTGGCATTTCTCGGCGAGGTCGAAGCACCGGAGGCCACGGCGCTGGCCGAGTGGGTGAGCCAGCAGCGGATTCCCGCCGGGCAGTGGCAGCTCGACCGCTGGGGCTTGTTTCGGCGCCCGGGCATCGTGTGGGTGGGTAGCCAAGCGGAGAATTCCGCACTGAAAAAGCTGCATACCTGGCTGTGGGATGCGCTTGACAGCCAAGGCTACCCAGGGCGCCCGGCACGCTTCATACCCCATATCACCCTGCTGCGACGTGCCACATGCCTTGACACCACCTCCCTACCCGACATCCGCCTGGACTGGACCTATACTCAGTTTGAACTGGTTGAGTCCGTCACCGATAGTCATGGGGCACACTACTCGAGCCTGGCGGCGAGCATCGCTCCCTGACGCCGGTCCTCGTCAAGGGCACGAGCTGATGGAAAAGCGAGAGCCGAGGGAAAAGGGAATAAAGAAAAAGGGAGGCTTGAGGGTGAAGGATGTCACGTTACGGCACGCCCTTGCGGCCATGATATTTGCCAGCCTGCTGGTCGGAACTCCCGCCATGGCTGATCTTCAGGTGGACGCGGGGGCCACCAACGAGTCAACCGCGGTCGTCAAGATATCGCTCGACAAACAGCTTTCGCTCGAACACTTCCACCCTCGGCTGTCACTGCGCCTGACCACGGGCGTGTTGCTGCTGTCGGAAACACACCGGGCCGGCAATGCGGCCTGGGTGCTGTCGCCGGCGTTGCGCTTCACCTTCGCGGGGAACAGGGGCCTGTTCATCGAAGGGGGCATCGGTGCTGCATTTTTCCTCGAACCCCAGCTGGGCTCGCGGCAACTCTCCACCACCTTTCAGTTCGAGGACCGTCTGGCGATGGGCAGAGCCTTTGGTGATGGCGAGCTGTCGCTCGCCGTGACGCATTACTCCAACGGCGGCATCAAGAGGCCAAATGAAGGCTTCGAGACCCTGACACTGGGTTACCGCTGGAAGCTTTGATGGAGGCGTTGAAGATGGAGGCGTTGAAGCAAGCGCCTGGTGCATCCCTCATGCCTTCTCCGCCAGGAAGCCACCCTCCTTCAATACATGGGCATAGCCCTCCCGGTAGCTCGGGTAGCGGAATACATAACCGCTGTCGAGCAGCCGCGAATTGTCGCAACGCTTACTGGCCCGACGGCGCAGCGGGGATTGAATCGTTTCGGTGGCTTCCACCTTGAGCTGTTTGGCAAGCCAGGTCATGACCTCGTGAAGCGGGGCGGGTTCGCAGTCGCTGGCCAGGTAGAGGTCATGCAGCGGCTCGTCGGCGTCGGCAAGGGCCAGCCCGATCAGGTGTGCCAGCACACCGGCACAGTCGTCGCGATGTATGCGATTGGTGTACATGGTGGGGCTTGCCGCAGCGATACGGCCTTCGCCCACCTGGCGGATCAGGCGATCTCGCCCGGGGCCATAGATACCCGAGAATCGCACCACGCTGCCCGGCAGCGAATGCTGGATCAGCGCCTCCTCCGCCTCGCACATCAGAATCCCGGAGAAACCGGTGGGCTCGGCGGGGCTCGCTTCATCCACGGCCTCCCCCTCGCGCTGGGCATAGACGCTGGTGGAGGACACGAAGAATACGTGGCGCGGCGTCCGGTCACGGCTGGCGAACTCGGCGAGCACCGCCTTCAACCCCGCCGGATATGCGGCACGGTAGGCGTCCTCTTCGAAGCGGTCGGCACTGGCGACATAAACCAGCACATCGGCATCGGGCAGGGTGGCAAGCGTTGCGGGGTCGCTGAAGTCGGCGGCAACGGCCTCGATGCCACTGCCTTCCAACGCCTTGACGTTGCGCCGGGCACCGACCACTCTATGTCCCGCTTCCAGCAGGCGCCCACCCAGTACCATGCCGATGTCGCCACACCCCAGAATCAATGTTGTTGTCTTCACCTTTTCCCTGCCCCCTGATAAAAAGTCCCTATTGAAGTAAAAGACTCGATTGACGTTACGGATTCAATTGACGCGATAGCCCCCATTGGATTTTCAAGAGTATGCCGAACAGGCAACCATCATGACTCTAACAGAACTACGCTACATCGTGACACTGGCCCAGGAGCGCCACTTTGGACGCGCCGCCGAGCGCTGCTTCGTCTCGCAACCCACCCTGTCGGTGGCAGTGAAGAAGCTCGAGGAGGAGCTGGGCGTGGCGCTGTTCGAGCGTTCGAAGTCCACCGTGCAGGTCACCCCGCTAGGCGAAACGATCATCGAGCAGGCCCAACGGGTGCTGGAGCAAACCAGTGTGATCAAGGAGTTGGCCAATGCCGGCAAGGATCAATTGGCAAGCCCGCTGCGCATCGGTGCGATCTATACCATTGGCCCCTACCTGTTTCCCCACCTGGTGCCGGAACTGGCGCGCAGCGCCCCGCAGATGCCGCTTTACATAGAGGAAGGGTTTACCGGCAACCTGCGACGCAAGCTGAGAAGTGGTGAGCTCGATGCCATCATCATCGCGCTGCCGTTCACCGAAACCGACGTGGTCACCAAGGCACTCTACGACGAGTCCTTCGAGGTACTGATCCCCGCCGACCATGCCTGGGCCAAGCGCGAGACCATCGACAAGGAAGACCTTCTCGAGGAGCGCCTGCTGCTGCTCGGTGAAGGCCACTGCTTCCGAGATCAAATCCTCGAGGCGTGCCCCGCGATCAGCCACAAGCTCGCAAGCCCGAACAATACGCTGACCGCCGAAGGTGGGTCACTCGAAACCATCCGCCACATGGTGGCCTCCAAGCTTGGCATCACCGTACTGCCCCACTCGGCGATCGGCACCGGCCATTACGAGAGCGGCATGCTGGTCAGCCGGCCCTTCAAGGACCCGGCTCCCTCGCGCACCGTGGCCATCGCCTGGCGCGCCAGCTTTCCGCGGCCCAAGGCCATCGATGCGGTGACCAAGGCCATTGCGCACTGCCGCAAGGCCGAACTCGAACCCGCATGAGTGCCGATATCAATGCGCTTGATGCGCCGGTCACATCGCTCAAGGGCGTCGGCGAAGCACTGGCCGCCAAGCTCGGCCGGCTGCGTATCGCCAGTGTCGCCGATCTGCTCTTCCATCTGCCGTTGCGCTACCAGGATCGCACCCGCATTACGCCGATCGGCACGCTGCGTGCCGGGCACGAAGCGGTGGTGGAAGGCGACGTGGTGGCCGGCGAAGTGGTACGGGGCCGGCGGCGCAGCCTGCTGGTCAGGCTGCGCGATGGCTCGGGCATCCTCAGCCTGCGCTTCTTCCACTTCTCGCCGGCCCAGCAACAGCAGTTCCAGCCAGGTGTTCGCGTGCGCTGCTTCGGCGAGGCGCGTGCCGGGGCCACCGGGCTTGAGATCTATCATCCCGAATATCGGCTGCTCAGCGCCGATGCCCCGCCAGTGGAAGACCACCTCACGCCGATCTACCCGGCAACCGAGGGGCTTCATCAGACCCGACTGCGGGCGCTGATCGAACAGGCGCTGTCCCTGCTCGATGAACAGCCCGAGGCACTGCCGGACTGGATCGACAGTGAATTGCGCCGCCGCTTCGGCTTGCCCGAATTGCACCATTGCCTGCACGTGCTCCATCAGCCGACCCCGGATATCAACCCGGCACAGCTTGCCAGCGGCCAGCACCCGGCAAGCCAGCGCCTGGCGCTGGAGGAGCTCCTGGCCCACCGCCTCAGCTTGCGGCAGGTGCGACTGCGTATTCAGAAGGATGGCGCGCCGCGCCTGCCCAGCGGGCGTAACCTGCAGGCGCGCTTCCTGACGCAACTGCCCTTCTCGTTGACCGGGGCCCAACGCCGGGTACTCGATGAAATCAGCGTCGACGTGGCTGGCGAAACGCCCATGCTACGCCTGGTGCAAGGTGATGTCGGCTCCGGCAAGACGGTGGTGGCGGCCATGGCGGCGCTCTCGGCGATCGCCGGCGACTGCCAGGCGGCGATGATGGCGCCCACCGAGATTCTCGCCGAGCAGCACTTCCGCACCTTTCGCGACTGGTTCGAGCCGCTTGGCATCGAGGTGGCGTGGCTGGCCGGCAAGCTCAAGGGCAAGGCGCGCCTGGATACCAAGGCGGCGATCCTGGATGGCCGGGCCCGCATGGTGGTAGGCACCCATGCGCTGTTTCAAGGGGATGTGCATTTCCAGCGGCTGGGCATGGCAATCATCGACGAACAGCATCGTTTCGGCGTGCATCAGCGCCTGGCCCTGCGCGAAAAGGGCGAAGCGGGTGGCCTGACCCCTCACCAGCTGGTGATGACCGCCACGCCGATCCCGCGCACCCTGGCCATGAGCGCCTATGCCGACCTGGATGTCTCGGTGATCGACGAGCTGCCGCCCGGCCGCACCCCGGTCAAGACGGTGGTGGTCCCCGACGAGCGTCGCCCCGACGTGGTGGCACGCATTCGCCATGCCTGTGCCGAGGGCCGCCAGGCCTATTGGGTATGCACACTGATCGAAGAATCCGAGGTACTGCAGTGCCAGGCCGCCGAAGCCACTCGCGACGAGCTCACCGAGGCGCTGCCCGAATTGGCCATCGGCCTGGTACACGGGCGCATGAAGGCTGCCGATAAAGCCGCGGTGATGGATGCCTTCAAGGCCGGTGAACTGGACCTGCTGGTCGCCACCACGGTGATCGAGGTTGGCGTGGACGTGCCCAATGCCAGCCTGATGATCATCGAGAACCCCGAACGGCTGGGGCTTTCCCAGTTGCATCAGCTGCGTGGCCGCGTCGGCCGCGGCTCCACCGAGAGCTTCTGCGTGCTGCTCTATCACGGTCCGCTGTCGGCCAACTCGCGTGAGCGGCTCGCGGTGATGCGTGAAACCACCGATGGCTTTCGCATCGCCGAAAAGGACCTCGAATTGCGCGGCCCCGGCGAAGTGCTCGGCACCCGCCAGACCGGGCTTGCGCAGATGAAGATTGCCGACCTGGAGCGCGATGCCGAGTTGCTCGAACGCGTTGCGCCACTGGCCGATGCCCTGCTCTTAAGCCACCCGGATGCCAGCCAGCCGCTTATCCGCCGCTGGCTGGGCGAAGAAGCGGGACGCTACGGGCAGGTATAAGGTGTGAGGTGTAAGGCGTGAGGGGTGCCAACAACTCGCCCGCCGACCTAATGTTCAAGGTGTTTCTGCTTTTACTTACAGCTTAAAGCTTATGGCTTACCGCTCCGGGCGAAGCCCGGTTACAGGTGCTTGAGCAATCGCTGCAGTTTCTGCAGGTCGCCCGAATCACCGACCAGGCGCACCTTGCCGTCCATCATGCCGTCAAGGAAGGCCTGCTGGGTCGGCTTTCTGAGCACCTTGAGCGCGGTGGCCTGGTCTTCGAAGCGCAGTTCCAGATCAAGGTCAACCGGAAGCCCACGGCCACTCTCGATGCCGCCGGGTGACATGCGATAGTGGCGTGCGATGGAGAGGTCTTCGGTGGCAATGCCCCAGTCCAGGCCACGCATTTCGCCCAGCAGTTCACGAAATCGCGCCTTGCGGCGCAGCGCACGCTTGAGCAGGAAGGCCAGTAGCCAGAGCGTCAGTCGCAGCTTCATGGAAGGGCGCCACCGCGTCGTGGAAGAGAAGGAATGTTCTGCGACCCGCCGCCTGGGCGGGTCGCATCAGGGCTGGCCAACGTGACACGGCCAACACAACCGAGGCTACTTGGCCACGGCATCCTTGAGACCCTTGCCCGGCTTGAAGGCAACGGTCTTGCTGGCCGGAATGGCCAGTGGCTGACCCGTCTGCGGGTTCTTGCCAGTCCGGGCAGCACGCTCGCGCACAGTGAAGGTGCCAAAACCGATCAGCGACACGTCCTGACCCTGCGCCACACTTCCGGTGATCTCGTCGAGAATGACATTGAGCACCTGACTTGCCTTGTCCTTGGAAAGATCGGCACGCTCGGCAATCGCCGCGGCGAGTTCTGGTTTACGCATATTACCCTCCTGGTATCTGTATCTCGTCGGCCGGCGATCGCATCGCCAACCTGTTGTTGTGATTCATGTCGTGTTGTCAGGCCATCACACTCGCATATGGACGCCCTGTCCAGGAAGACAATATGCGAATGCCACTGGTCTCTCGATACCGCCCAACGGCCAAGCCACAGCCACGGCACCGATGTCCTAGCCTAGCAACGGCGGCGCAACCCGCGCCAGCTCAACTTTCCGACGGACACAAGCCCCTGTCAACGCAAATCCGATCAAACGGCCGTCTGCGGATTCTGCAAGCGCCGTGAAATCCGCGCCCTGTCCCTCGATTCGCCAACGCGTCGGAGGCTGGGCTGGCGGCAACGCGACGACTGGTAACAATGGTGTCTTGACCAGTACCGGCCAGGGGCCATAGGACACCGGGGTCGGCGTACCCGCCAGGGTGCAGGCCAGTGCCTTGGCGCTGGCCTGCAGCGGTTGCACGTACATGGCATTGACCCCCGCCACGCAAGCCACATCGCCCAGAGCATGAACACCCGGGGCGGAAGTTGCCAGGTAGCGGTCGGTCACTATCCCGGCATCGCTGACCTCGAGCCCGGCCTGTGTGGCGAGCCCCGTGCGAGGGCGCAGTCCGGTTGCCACCAGCACCAGGTCGGCGGCGAACTCGCTGTCATCGCTGAGTACCAGCCCCACGTCGCCTCCACTCTCCCTGAAATGCGCAAGGCTGTGCCCAAGGCACAGGTTCACACCCGCATCGGCGAACGCGCCACCCAGCGCCTGCCCCAGCCGCTCAGGCAGCAATTGCGCCAGCGGCGCAGGCTCCGGGGCCACGAGGCTGACCCGATGCCCCCCCGCCACCAGGTCATTGGTGAACTCGCAGCCCACCAACCCCGCACCGATGATCGCCACGCGCGCGGGGCGGCCAAGCGCTTGCAGCGCATCCTGGAAAGCGCGGTAGTCGTCAAGGTCGTTGATGGTGAACACGCGACCGGCCAGCGCATCGGGAATCGCGAAGGGCACGGCGGGTGCGGCACCGGTGGCCAGCACCAGCTCCCCCCAAGGCAACCGTTCGCCACCGATCGACAGCGTGCGCGCCGCCAGATCGATGGCATCGACCCGGGTATGGGTACGCACCACCGCACCCAGCGAATCCGCCACCTCAAGCGCCGAGCGCATCGCCAGGCGCTCGGCCGCTAGCGACTTGGCGAAGCCGGTGGAGAGCAACGGTTTCGAGTAGTCGTCGCCGCTGTCGGCGGTGATCAGGGTGACCGGTCGCTCGGCATCATGCGCTCGCAACTGGCGAAGCAGGCCGATACCCGCCATGCCGGAGCCGATGATGGTCAGGGAAGCGCTCATGGAACTCCTTGGCCGGAAAGTGAACGGGGAAGCGTTGCAAACCCGCATGTTACACTACCAGCCCCCTGAATCGATGCGGAGCGCCCGGTGTCCGACACTCCCCCAACCGACCCCGTCCGCCTTGCCCACTGGTTGCCCCTCGCCGCGGCGCGTCCGGCCATGAGCGCGGCATGGTGGCAATGGATCGCCTCCCGCGACTCGCTCACCGCGCGCCTGATCGCCGCCGGGGCACCCCGTACCTTTCGCGTCAGGCTGCTGGACCAGCGCACCGGCATTCCGCGCCTCGACGAGGCCCAGGCGCTCGGGCTACCGATGCATCGCCAGGCTTGGCTACGCGAGGTGGCCCTGTGCCTGGACGAGCAACCCTGGGTCGTCGCCCGCTCGGTGGCACCGCTTGATGACCTGCGTGGCCAGCGGCTCGACCAGCTAGGCGAGCAATCGCTGGGCAGCTGGCTGTTCCGCCAGCCGGACCTCGAGCGCGGCGATATCGAGGTGACTACCTCACCCGCCGGTTTCCATTCGGCCCAAGGCCCCTGGGGTCGGCGCTCGCTGTTTCGCCATGGCCACTTCCGGGTGCTGGTGCAGGAGTGGTTTCTCGAGCGCATGGCGGATGACCTCGGCCTGCCTTCGCGCTAGGCTCATGGCCAACGACTTTCGCGAGGTAAAGATGGACCGAACCCTGATGCGCCCGACCGGACTCGCCCGGGTGCCCGACTTTCTCCAGCTGATGCGCCTGGACCGCCCGATCGGCACCTGGCTGTTGATGTGGCCAACGCTGTGGGCCCTGTGGGTCGCCGCCGAGGGCATCCCCGGGCGCAACGTGCTGTTGATCTTCGTTGCCGGTGTCTATGTGATGCGCGCCGCCGGCTGCGTGGTCAACGACTACGCCGATCGTCACTTCGATGGCCATGTGAAACGTACTCGCAACCGCCCCCTGGCCACCGGACGGATCAGTGAAGGCGAGGCCCAGGCACTGTTCCTGATGCTGGTGATGGCGGCGTTCGTGCTGGTCTGCTTCACCAATCTGTTCACTGTCATGCTGTCACTGGTGGGCGTGGTGCTGGCGTTCATCTACCCGTTCATGAAGCGCTACACCCACCTGCCACAGCTGTTCCTCGGCGCGGCGTTCTCCTGGGCCATACCCATGGCGTTTGGCGCGGTGCTCGGCCATGTCCCGTTCGAGGCATGGTTGCTGTTCACCGCCAACGTCGCCTGGACGGTGGCCTACGACACCGAATATGCCATGGTCGACCGCGACGACGACCTGAAGATCGGTATCAAGTCCACGGCGGTACTGTTCGGCCAAGCCGACCGGCTGATGATCGGGCTGCTGCAGGTATTGACCCTGGCTCTGCTGAGTTGGGCGGGCCTGCGCCTGGCGTTGGGTGGATACTTCTGGCTGGGCCTTGCCGCCATGGCGGCGACCTTCGTGCATCAGCAGGCGCTGATCCGCAAGCGTGACCGCGACCGCTGCTTCCAGGCGTTTCTCAACAATCACTGGTCGGGGTTGGTAGTTTTCGCTGGCCTTGCGCTGTCGCTTTGGCCGGATTTTGTCGCCTGACGTGAATCGAAAGAGCGCTGGGGCAAGCCTGCGAGGAGGCGCTGTGAACCCATCCCTGGGCGCTACCGACGCCATCCCTGGCGTAGGACCTCCTCTTCGGCTTGCCCCAGCGCTCTGGTAATTGCTAGGTGGAGGCTAGGTAATGGCTAGAAGGGCACAGCTGTCATGCTAATGTCATAATGACGTGGTGAGATCGTCATCGACCCGTCATTGTTAACGAGGCTTCCGGATGACCGCCAAGACCGTTCTGATCGTCGATGATGAAGCATCCATTCGCGAGATGATCGCGGTGGCGCTGGAGATGGCCGACTATCATGTCCTCGAGGCGGACAACGCCCAGACAGCCCACGCCATGGTGGTCGACCACCAGCCGGACCTGGTGCTGCTGGACTGGATGATGCCCGGCACCAGCGGCATTGAGCTGGCACGGCGACTCAAGCGCGAGGAGACTACCGCCGAACTGCCGATCATCATGCTCACCGCCAAGGGCGAAGAAGACAACAAGATCCAGGGCCTGGAAGCTGGCGCCGACGACTACATCACCAAGCCGTTTTCGCCACGCGAGCTGGTGGCCAGGCTCAAGGCGGTGCTGCGCCGTGCCACGCCACGTGGCGTCGAGGATCCCGTGGAGATCGACGGCCTGCTGCTCGACCCGGTCAGCCATCGCGTCAGTGCCAACGGGCATGCACTGGAGATGGGGCCCACCGAGTACCGCCTGCTGCAGTTCTTCATGACCCACCAGGAACGCGCCTACACGCGCAGCCAGCTGCTCGACCAGGTGTGGGGCGGCAATGTCTATGTGGAGGAGCGAACCGTGGACGTGCATATCCGCCGCCTGCGCAAGGCACTCGGCGACCAGCACCAGCATCTGGTGCAAACCGTGCGCGGCACCGGTTACCGGTTCTCCGACAAGGGCTGACGTGCGCCTCTGGAAACGTGAATTCCTGCGCCTTGGCCTGCTCGCCATCCTCGGGTGGGGGCTCGGCTGGATTCTGGGTATCGCCGGCTTCGGGCTTGCCGTGGGTATCTCGCTCTATCTGGTCTACCATCTGTTGCAGCTGCGTGCCCTGCACCATTGGCTGACCCACACGCCCCAGTCTGAACCACCCGCCGCCAGTGGCCTGTGGGGCGAGCTGTTCGATCGGCTCTACCGCCATCAGAAGGCCCAGCGCATCACCCAGAGCCGCCTGCTCGGCATCCTGCGGCGCATCGAGGAGTCTTCCGAGGCGATGCGCGACAGCGTGGTGATGCTCGACCGACATGGCGACATGGAGTGGTGGAACAGCGCCGCGGAACGCATGCTGGGCCTGAAGACCGCCCATGATCGTGGCCATCACATCACCAACCTGATCCGCGACCCGCGCTTCGTCGGCTACTTCCACTCACTCGATTACCGCGAGCCACTGACGCTGCATTCGCCGATCGACGAGCGCATGGTCCTGCAGTTCCAGATCACCCTGTACGGCGACGACGAACGGCTGGTGATGGCCCGCGACATCACCCGCCTGCACCAGTTGGAGGAGATGCGTCGCGATTTCGTGGCCAATGTCTCCCATGAGCTGCGCACCCCGCTCACCGTGCTCAGCGGCTACCTCGAGACCTATAGCGACTATGCCGACCAGTTGCCGCCGCGTTTCGCCAGGGGGCTTGGTCAGATGCAGGAACAGACCACGCGCATGCAGAATCTGGTCAACGACCTGCTGCTGCTGTCACGGCTGGAGACCGACCGGGGCGGTGCCGATCACGCCGCGTTCGACCTGCAGGCGTTGCTCGAGAGCGTCAAGCGCGATGCCGAGGCGCTTTCCGCCGGCCGCCAGACGATCAGTGTGGAACTCGAGCAACCCGCAAGCCTGACTGGCAGTGAGCAGGAGATCCGCAGTGCCATCTCCAACCTTGTCTTCAATGCCGTGCGCTACACCCCACCGGGTAGCCACATCACGCTGCGCTTCAAGCCGCATCCCAAGGGTGGTTGCCTGGAAGTGGAAGACGACGGCGAAGGCATCGACCCGATCCATATCCCGCGCCTGACCGAACGCTTCTACCGGGTCGACAAGGGCCGCAGCACCGCCACCGGGGGCACTGGGCTTGGCCTTGCCATCGTCAAGCACGTGCTGTTGCGCCACGATGCGCACCTCGAGATCAACTCGCACCCTGGCCAGGGCGCGACCTTCCGCTGTATCTTTCCGGCCAGTCGGCTGATCCTGGCAACCGACGACGCCTTCCCTCACCACGCCTGAGTAAAGTGCCTCTCCACCACTGGCCCGCCGGCTCAGTGATCGTGATGCCCATCCGCGGCGTCCTTGCCTTCCTCGGCATTCTGCACCCATACCTCCACCTTGATCTCGCCATGTTCGGCGAACTCCAGCGTCATCGGAAAGCTGTCGCCTTCGGCAAGCGCTCCCGTCAGTTCGAACATCATCAGATGATAGCCACCCCCCGGACGCATGGTCTCGGTGGTGCCGGCCGGCACGTCGATCTGTTCGACGCGACGCATGCTCATCACGCCATCGTCCATGCTCATGTTGTGTAGCTCGACGCTGTCGCTTGCCGGGGTGCTGGCACCCACCAGCACCGCCGGCTCGTCACCCGCCACGCTGATATCCAGGTAAGCGGCGGCATGCGGCACGCCGGGAGGTGCTGGCGTGGCGAAGGGATGGGCAATGCGTATGTCACCCAGTTGATAATCGTGGGCCATGGTGGAGGCGGCGAACGTCAGGCCAGCGGCGAGCGGCAAAAGGGACTTGATGTGCATTTGGCGAATCCATGTACGAGTGGGTTTGAGGCGACATGACCGAACAGAGGCTAGCAGTTCGACGCCCCATCCGGGGTCAGCGTGGCGTGATGTCGCGCTGGTCCGTTTGCTGAACCCGGTGCTGAACCCGGTAATGGCGATCCCACATCAATACCGCCGCGGCCACGGCGCCAGGCAGCAGAAACAGGTTGGCCAGAGGAATCCAGGTGATCAGGGTCACCCAGCCGCCGAAGGTCAGGCTCGGCCACCAGCGCGCCGAGAGCCTGCCGCGCATGTCGGCGAAACTGACCTTGTTGTTGTCCATCGGGTAGTCGAGATAGGTGATGGCCATGATCCAGGCCGAGAACAGCACCCACAACAGCGGGGCGAACAGGTTCAATACCGGGATCCAACTGATCACGAACAGCCCAAGTGCTCGCGGCAGGATGTAACCGAGCTTGACCATTTCGCGGCCCAGCGCATCCACCGCGGTACGCGCCAGGCCACGGTCGTCGATCGGCGGCCTGCCGGTGACGATGACTTCGACCTTGGCCGCCAGGAACCCATAGAAGGGCGCGGCGATCAGGTGGGTCACCAAGGTGAAGGTGAAGAACACGATCAACACCAGGCTTGCCACGAACAGCGGCCAGATCAGCCACGAAAGCCAGTTCAGCCAGCCTGGCACCATGGCCATCCAGCCATCCAGCCAGCCACCGAAGTTGGCCAGTACGTAGCGCAGCATGCCGGCATAGACCAGCAGGTTGACGAGAATCGGCAGGAACACGTAGCGGCGCATCCCGGGGCGATAGACCAGCCGGGTACCGCGAGTCAGCGCCGTCATGGCATTGAGCATGGTGGAATCTCACTGGAAAATGACAACAGGCCACCGCCCAGGAGGCAGTGGCCTGCGTTATTGATGACGATTCCCGCCCGCGGGTCAACCCTTGCGGGAAAGACCCTGCTCGTCGAGCTCGTCGGGATCGCTGTGGCGGATATCGAGACCCTTGACCAGGTAGATCACGTATTCGGCAAGGTTGTTGGCATGATCGCCGATCCGCTCGAGCGCACGCAGGATCCACATCACGTTGAGGATCGACGAGATCGAACGCGCATCTTCCATCATGAAGGTCATCAGCGAGCGCATGGCGGTGCGGTACTCGTTGTCGACCTCGTCGTCCTCGTGCACCAGTTGCAGGGCCAGTTCGGTATCGAAGCGGGCGAAGGAGGTCAGGGCATCGCGCACCATGCGACGCACGTGCTCGCTGATCATGCGCACTTCGACGAAGCCACGGCTGCCGTTGTCGGCGTTGATCAGATCGATGGCGTTGCGGGCGATCTTGCTCGCCTCATCGCCGATGCGCTCGAGGTCCGAGGCCGCGCGGATCACCGCCAGCACCAGGCGCAGGTCGGAGGCCGCCGGCTGGCGGCGCGCCAGCACACGGGTGCACTCCTCATCGATCTTGATCTGCATGTCGTTGACCGCACGGTCATTGTCGACCACGCGCTGGGCCAGTGACGAATCGGCATCGAGCAGGGCGGCTACCGCGTCCTGCACCTGTTTTTCGACCAGTCCACCCATCGCCATCAGATGGGTCTTGAGCTCCTCGAGTTCCTGGTTGAACTGGCGGGAGATGTGCTGGCTGTGAATATCGCTGGTGATGTCCATGGGACTCTCCTTGGGGCCGGGCCGTCAGGCCATGCGCCCGGTGATGTAGTTCTCGGTTCGCGCCAGGCGCGGATTGGTGAAGAGGGTGTCGGTGGCGCCGTACTCCACCAGTTCGCCCTCCTGCAGGAAGGCGGTGTAATCCGATACCCGGGCTGCCTGCTGCATGTTGTGGGTGACCAGCACCAGGGTCAGCTGGGTCTTGAGGTTACGAATCAACTCCTCGATCTTTAGCGTCGAGATAGGATCGAGCGCCGAGGCGGGTTCATCGAGCAGCAACACCTCGGGGCGAACCGCCAGGGTTCGGGCAATCACCAGGCGCTGCTGTTGCCCGCCAGAAAGCGACCAGGCCGACGCCCGCAGCCGGTCCTTCACCTCGTGCCACAGGGCTGCCGAGCTCAGCGCCCATTCGACAATGTCGTCCATCTGGCGCTTGCGCATGCCGCCCTGCAGCCGCAACCCGAAGGCCACGTTGTCGTAGATCGACATCGGGAAGGGGTTGGGCATCTGGAACACCATCCCCACCCGCCTGCGCAGTTCCGATACCGCCACCTCGGGCGCATGGATGTCCTGGCCATCGAGCAGGATGCGACCCGAGAAGTCGACCTCCTCGTTGAGGTCATGCAGCCGGTTCAGCGCACGCAGCAGGGTCGACTTGCCACACCCCGAAGGGCCGATGAACGCCGTCACCCGATGCCTGGGCACCTTGAGCGTCAGCTCGCTCAGCGCCGCCTTGCCAGCGTAGGCCAGGCTCAGCCCCTCGATCTCGAGGCAGCTGTCATGGCTCTCGAAGTCGATGAACGGCCCGGCGGTTGCCGGGCGCGATGGTGAGGAAACGGACATCGGGCTCGCTCTCTCCCTGCACTCCCCCAGCTCAGTGGCGGGGCAATGCGACATGGCGCATCTTCAGATGATGACGCAGAAATATTGCAGTCAGGTTAAGCACCAGGATCACCAGTACCAGCAGTAGCGCCGTGGCATAGACCAGCGGCATGGCCGCCTGCACATCGCCGCCGTGGAACGCCACATCGAAGATGTGATACCCCAGGTGCATGAACTTCCTATCAAGATGCAGGAAGGGGAAATCGCCGTCCACCGGCACCTGCGGTGCCAGCTTGGCCACGCCCACCAGCATCAGCGGAGCCACTTCCCCGGCGGCCCGAGCCACGGCGAGGATCACTCCGGTCAGCATCGCCGGCACGGTCATCGGCAGCACCACGCGGGCCAGCATCTCGAGCCGCGTGGCACCCAGCGCCAGTGCTCCTTCGCGCTGGTGCTCCGGCACCCGGGCGAGCCCCTCTTCGGTGGCCACGATCACCACCGGCAGGGTCAGCAATGCCAGCGTCAGCGACGCCCACAGCAACCCGCCGGTACCGAAGGTCGGCGAGGGCAACTGGTCACTGAAGAACCAGGTGTCCAGCGTCCCACCAATGCCATGCACGAACACGCCCAGCCCGAACACCCCGTAGACGATCGACGGCACACCGGCGAGGTTACGCACGGCAATGCGCACTACCCGCGTCAAGCGGCCCTGGTGAGCCACCTCGTTCAAATAAATGCCCGCCAGCACACCGAACGGGGTGACCAGCACCGACATCAACAACACCATCAGCACGGTACCGAAGATCGCCGGCCATACCCCGCCACCGGTATTGGCGGCTCTAGGGCCTTCGGAGAGAAAGCGCCAGACACCGCGTGACCAGGCGCCGAGCTTGTCAGGCAACGACATGGCGTTGGGCCGCCAGGCCCGCAACACCTGCTCAATGGGCTGAGCGAGCCGTTGGCCATCGGCACTCTCCAGTATCAGCGTCTCGCCGATCATCTGCCGCTGCAAGCCACGAATGCGCGCGTTGGCCGCGGCCAGCCGCTCGCGGGCCTCGCTGTCGAGCCCCCGTTCCAGCCGACGCACCAGCGGGAGCACGACATCGCCACGCAGGCGGTCACGCTCGTCGCGTAGTGCCTGGATCTCGGCCAGGCGAGCCTCGAAGGCATTCCAGGCGGCTTGTTCTTGCTGATTCCCCGAGGCATCTTCCAGCGCCACCAGCCGGCCGATGAAGTCACCCCAGCGGGTTCGCGACATCACCACCAGGTCCTGGGGATGGCTGACGGACTCGATGGCATCCACCGCCACCCACTGCCAGATTCCGCCCTCGAGGTCGCGATTGGCAGTGCGCAGCAGCCACTCACTGCCCGCGCCATCGAAACGGCGCTCCTCGCGAACCTTCACTCCCGCCAGTTGGCTGCCATCCTCGAGGCTCACCAGTGCCACCGGCGATGGCCAGAAATGCCCCAGGCCGCGAACGGCCAGCAACAAGACAAGCGCCAGCAGCATCAACAGCGACAGCGCCACGCTACCGGCCACCAACCACGGCCAGGGCCCCTCGCCACGTGGCAAGCGCGCGCGTCCAGCGAACCAGCGGGGTGCCGTCAGCCCTTTCATGAGCCACCACCCAAACGCCGGTAACGCCCGCGCAGCCGCTCCCTGACCACCTCGGCCAGCGTATTGACCAGGAAAGTGAAGATGAAAAGCAGCAACGCCGCCAGAAACAGCAACCGGTAATGGATCTCACCGGGGGCCGCCTCGGGCAGTTCGATGGCGATACTCGCCGCCAGTGAGCGCATCCCTTCCAGCGGACTCAGGCTCATCAGTGCCGTGTTGCCGCTGACCATCAGCACGATCATGGTTTCGCCGACGGCGCGTCCGGCACCGATCATCACCGCCGAAAAGAGCCCCGGCCCCGCTGCCGGCAACACCACCTTCCACAGCGTCTGCCAGCGGGTCGCACCCAGCGCTTCGGCGCCTTCACCCAGGTGCCCGGGCACCCCGGAGAGCGCATCCTCGGCCAGCGCATAGATGCCCGGAATCACCGCGAAGCCCATGGCGAGCCCGACAATCAAGGCATTACGTGCCGAATAATCGAGCCCGAAGCGGCTATCCAGCCAGCCACGCAGGTCGCCGTTGAACAGCTGAGTCTCGATCCAGGGCGACAGAAACAGGGCAACACCCACCCACAGTGCCAACCACGGCACCAGCCACAGCCCCGCCCACCCCAGCGGCAGGAGGCGACGCATCCGCGGCGGTAGCCACGACCACAGCGCCCCGGCCAGCAACACGCAAACCGGCATCACCACCAGCAGGGAAAGGGCACCCGCCAGGTGGCGTTCCACATAGGGCGCCAGCACCAGCCCGGCGACGAAGCCGATGACCACACCGGGGAGGGCCTCCATCAGTTCCAGGGTGGGCTTGATTCGGCTGCGCAGCCGGCGCGACATGAACACCGAAGAGTGCATGGCCGCACCCAGCGCCACCGGCACGGCAAACAACAAGGCAAAGCAGGCCGCCTTGAGGGTTCCCCATATCAGTGGCGAGAGATCCTGAAACGGCACCTCCGCGGACGACATGAACAGCGGCACCACCTCGATGGCCAGGAAGACCCCGATCGCCAGGACCGCCAGAATCACCCCGATGCCTCCCGCCGTGATCAGCGCCGTCGCCAAACGATCACGCCCCTGGCGGAAGCGCTTGCCAAGGGGCGTGGCGTTGGAAGATGTGGCAACGGGTGGTGTGGGTTCGATCATGGTCGATCCCCAACTCCTGACGGGCAATGACAGAAAAATACGACATTGTCATGACAACTCCATGACACCTTCAACCACCCCCGGGATGGTCAGCGTCGTCACGAAGTCGCTCGAGCAGCGCGTGTCGCTCTTCATCGAGCTGTGCGTCCGAGAGCGGCACGAAGCCAAGCTCTCGTACGATCTGCTGCCCCTCGGGCGACAGGGTCAGCTCGATGAACGCCCGTTCCGGCGCCGGCAATGGCTGCCCCGGTGGCAGGTTGACGTAAAGATAGAGGCCGCGCGCCATGGGGTACTCGCCGCTGCGCACCGATTCCGGGCTTGGGGTGTGCAGTTGGCCCTGTTCATCCTTGCGTGCCAAGGCCTTCACGCTGGCGGTGAGATGGTTCATGCCGGTATAGCCGATCGACGATGGCTCCGCCGCCACCGCCGCCACCACAGCAGCGGACCCCATGTGCTCGTTGACCCGTACTCGGTAGTCGCCACCGCACAGCGCGACCTCCCTGAAGAGACCATGGGTTCCCGAGGCAACATTGCGCCCATGCAATACGATCCGGTCAGCGGGCAAGGTCAATCCCAACTGGCTCCAGCGCGTGATGGGCGTCTCGGCACCGCACTCACGCGTCGTGGAGAAAATGGCATCGAGCTGTTCGGCACTCAATGCCTCGAGAGGGTGATGGCGATGCACCACCACCACCAGGGCGTCACGCGCTACCTCGATCTCGAGGGGCGGATAGCCATGCCTGTCGATGAATTCCTGACGCTCCTCGACGCGCATCGGCCGCGACATCGGGCCAAGCCGTGTGGTACCGGCCGCCAGTGCGGCGGGCGCGCTGGCCGAGCCGCTGGCCAGCAATTGCAGACGCACCCCGGGATGCTGTTCGGCAAGCCGCTCGCCCCAGCGCAACATCAGGCTCGCCAGGGTATCGGAACCCACCGCACCGAGGTTACCTGCCACGTCACCCACGCCCTCGTCCGTCATGCCAAGGGTCGGCAACATGACCAATGCCATGGCGGCTAGCCAACGTCGAAATCTCCTTCGCCGATGCATTCAGTCTCCTCGATTCCGGCCCGGCGCCCCCGGCAGGATGACGCAGCGCTGGTGATAGATGATCACAAGCGTATACCATGACCTCTGAAAGAGCGCCCACAGACGATGGCGCGTCAGGCCGACAATAACAATCCCGATACCCCCGGAAAGCGACACCCCATGACAGAGCTCGATGACATTCCCGCCCCGCAAGGCCAGTTAGCGCTCAAGCTGGTGGCCAGCCGCCAGGATACCAATCTGCACGGCGATATCGCCGGTGGTTGGCTGGTCGCCCACATGGATCAGGCCGCCGAGCTGGCAGCGAGCCTAGAGGCGCGCGGACGCACCGCCACCGTGGCCATCGAAACCATGGACTTCCTGAGTCCCGTGCGCGTCGGTTCGGTGGTCCACATCTTCACCCTGGTGCGCGAGATCGGCCACAGTTCGGTGAAGATCGATGTGGAGGTGTGGATCCGCCAGCCCAACGAGCGTGACCCCCACGAGCTGCACAAGGTCACCGAGGCCCGTTTCGTGATGGTCGCACTGGACGACAACGGCCGCATCCGCGCCGTGCATCCCTGAACGGACGGACGTTGAACGTCAAAGGGGCGCCGCATGGCGCCCCTGAGTCATGCCGGGCCGCAAGGCCCAAGGGGCATCAGGCCCCGACGTTTTCGCGATTCTTCAGGTAGGCATACTCGCCCACGTCACTGAAGCGACGCAGCAACTGCTGGAACGCCTTGTAGGACTCATAGACCTTGCGCGAATCCTCATCCTCGTCCACCTGGTTCTGGATCGCCGCCAATGACGCCTCATGCAGTGCCGCCATCACGTCCTCCGGGAAGGACCGCAGTTGCACGCCGTGCTCATCGACCAGCGTGTCGAGCGCCTGGGCGTTGCGGTAGGCGAATTCGCTGATCATCGCCAGGTTGGAGGCGCGCGCCGCCTCGGTGACCACTGCCTTGAGATCGTCCGGCAGGGCGTTCCAGGCATCCAGGTTGACGGTCCCCTCGAGGACCGCACTGGGCTCGTTCCACGCCGAGGTGTAGTAGTAGTCCGCCACCTGATGCAGGCCAAAGGCCAGGTCGTTGTAGGGGCCCACCCAGTCGGCGGCATCCAGCACGCCAGTCTGCATGGAGGTGAAGATCTCAGAGCCCGGCATGTTCACGGTGGTCACGCCGATGCCGTTCATCGCCTCACCGGCAAGCCCCGGCAAGCGCAGGCGCAGGCCCTGCATGTCCTCGAGGGAGTTGATCTCCTTCTTGAACCAGCCAGCCATCTGGGTACCCGTGTTACCCACCGGGAAGGGCTTGAGGTTGTGCTTGCCGTAGACCTCGTCCCACAGCTCCTGACCGCCGCCGTGGTACAGCCAGGCGTTGGTCTCGGTGGTGTTCATGCCGAACGGTACCGCGGTGAAGAACTGCGAGGCGGCGACCTTGCCACGCCAGTAATAGGACGCGGAGTGACCCATCTCGGCGGTACCGGCGGCCACGGCGTCGAACACCTCGAGGGCCGGCACCAGCTCACCGGCGCCATGCACGCGAATCCGCATGCGCCCACCGGAGAGCGCTTCGATGCGCTTGGCGAAATCGTTGGCCCCGGTACCCAGTGCCGGGAAGTTCTTCGGCCAGGAGGTCACCATGTCCCAGGTGATGGTCTCCTGGGCACTGGCGGTGGAAACGAAAGGCGCGGCGGCGATACCAACAGCACCGGCACCCAGGGTCGTAAGACTGGACTTGAGAAAGAGACGACGTTGCATGGCGGGCATGACTCCAGGAAATTGTTCTGATCCACGCTCTCGGGCGCGATATGTCCGCCTAGCAGTATGCGGCAGACGCCAATTGCCGGGCAAGCACGCGGGTTGACGTTCACGTCAACGGGCATGTCACCCAGCAGAGAAACCCTATAACGGCATCAGCTTGGCAAATCCCAGCACCAGCCATTTATCGCCTTCGCCTTCGAAGCTGACCTGCACCCGCGCACGTTCGCCCTGGCCTTCGGCGTTGAGAATCACGCCTTCGCCGAACACCGGGTGGCGCACGCGCTGCCCCAGCGACAACGACGGAAACTCGGCCCCTCCGTTGACCTCGGTCTGCCGCAGGCCGCTTGGCCTTGCGCTGGTCACTGGGCGCGAGATCTGGCCACGCAGGCGTACCTCTTCGAGGAATTCCTCGGGAATCTCGCGCAGGAAGCGCGAGGCACGCTGGAAGGTCTCCTTGCCGTGCAGGCGGCGAATCTCGGCATGGGTCAGGTAGAGCTTCTTCATCGCCCGGGTCAGCCCCACGTAGCAGAGGCGACGCTCTTCCTCGAGGCGTCCCGGCTCTTCCATGGACATCTTGTGCGGGAACAGGCCCTCCTCGACCCCGGCCACGAACACCACCGGAAACTCGAGGCCCTTGGCGGAGTGCAGGGTCATCAACTGGACGCTGTCCTCGAACTCGTCGGCCTCGTGGTCGCCGGCGTTGAGCGCCGCCTCGGAGAGGAAGGCTTCCAGCGCCACGGCGCCTTCGCCAGCCTCGGGTGGCTCGAAGGCTTCGCCTTGGGTGAAGGCACGTGCCGCGGTGACCAGTTCCTCGAGGTTCTCGACCCTCGCCTGGCCTTTCTCGCCCTTTTCGCTGCGGTGATGCTCGACAAGCCCCGAGGCCTCGATCACCCGATCGATGATCTCGTGCAGCGACATGCCCGCGGTGTCGTTGTCCAGGCGCTCGATCAAGTCGGCAAACGTGGTGACCGACGTCCCCGCCCGGCCCTTCAGCGTGCCATCGCTCAACCCGTCATGCAGCGCCTGCCAAAGCGAAACGCCCTGTTCACGGGCGCGCGTGCGCAGGATTTCCACGGTGCGCGTGCCGATGCCGCGCGCCGGGACGTTGATCACCCGCTCCAGTGACGCATCGTCGTCACGGTTGAGCAGCAGGCGCAGGTAGGCCAATGCATTCTTGATCTCGAGGCGTTCGTAGAAGCGCTGGCCACCATAGATCCGATAGGGCACGCCCTGGCGGATCAGCGTCTCCTCGATCACCCGCGACTGGGCATTGGAGCGGTAGAGGATGGCGATATCGCGGTGCATGAAGCCTTCATCGACTTTTTCGCGCAGGGTGTCGACGATGAAGCGCGCCTCGTCCAGGTCGTTGAAACCGGCGTAGACCGAGATCGGCTCGCCGCGCGCGCCATCGGTCCACAGTTCCTTGCCCATGCGCTCGGCGTTGTGGCTGATCAAGGCGTTGGCGGCCTCGAGGATGGCACTGGTGGAGCGGTAGTTCTGTTCCAGCCGCACGGTATGCGTCTGGGGGAACTCGCGTTCGAAACGCCGAATGTTCTCGATGCGTGCCCCACGCCAGCCATAGATCGACTGGTCGTCATCGCCGACCACGGTCATCGGCGTACGCATGCCGGAGAGCAGCTTCAGCCAGGCGTACTGGAGCGTGTTGGTGTCCTGAAATTCGTCTACCAGCACGTGGCCGAAGCGCTCCTGGTAATGGGCCAGCAGCGCCGGGTTGTCGCGCAGAAGCTCCAGACTGCGCAGCAGCAATTCGCCGAAATCGACCAGCCCGCCACGTTCACAGGTCAGTTGATAGCGCTCATAGAGCTCGACCATCTGGCCCATGTAGGCATCACCCGCGACATCGACTTGATGGGGGCGCAGCCCCTCTTCCTTGCAACCGGAAATGAACGACTGCACCTGGCGGGGTGGGAAGCGCTCGTCATCGATGGAATGATCCTTGAGCAGGCGCTTGACCAGGCGCAACTGGTCGTCGGAGTCGATGATCTGGAAATGCTGGGGTAGCCGGGCATCCTGCCAGTGGGTGCGCAACAGGCGATGGGCGATGGAGTGGAAGGTGCCGACCCACACGTTACGCAACGACAGGCCAAGCAACGCTTCCAGGCGGGTTCGCATTTCGCGAGCCGCCTTGTTGGTAAAGGTCACGGCCAGCACCGCGTAGGGAGAAAGTCCCTCCGCCTGCATCAGCCAGGCAATGCGGTGGACCAGCACACGGGTCTTGCCGGAACCGGCCCCCGCCAGCACCAGCATGTTGCCCTGAGGAGCGCTGACCGCCTCGCGCTGAGCGGTGTTGAGGTGGTCGAGAATCGCCGTGACGTCGTCCATGGAGAGGGCATCGCTGCTGGTAAAATGGGCGATCAGCTTAGCATATCGTGCACTACGGAGTGGCTACCCCCGCTGGGCCAGGTGGATAATCCGTTCGCTCTGTACTGTGCCGTGGACAGGCCTGCGGTGGGGCAAGACCCGTGTCAGGGTTTGCCTTCCTGCTCAGGAAAACGCAGCGGCGTCAGGCTCTTCTTCACCTCGCGAAGCTGTTCGGCGAGCTTCGGGCCGCGGGTCTTGGCCACTCCCACCGCCAGCACATCGACCAATACGAGATGCGCGATGCGCGAACTCATCGGGGTGTAGATCTCGGTGTCCTCGTGGACATCGATATACAGCGGAAGGGTGACTTCCTCGGCCAGCGGCGAGCCGCTGGGACACAGCCCGATCACCGTCGCACCGGCCTCACGCGCCAGCCTGACGCTTGCCACCAGTGCCTTGGTACGGCCTGTCTGCGAGATGGCCACCACCACATCGCCCTCCTTGAGGGTCACCGCGGACATGTTCTGCATATGCGGATCGGTATAGGCGGCGGTGGATATCTGCAGGCGAAAGAACTTGTGCTGAGCATCGAAGGCCACCGCGCCGGAGGCGCCAAAGCCATAGAATTCGACCCGATTGGCCATCGCCAGGGCGTTGATGGCATGGCTCAGCGCTTCGTTGTCGAGACGATCGCGCACCGACAGCAGGGTGCCCACGGTGGAATCGAAGATGCTGTGGGAAAATTCCGCCACCGAGTCGCTATCGTTCATCGAGAACTGGGCGAACTGGCTACCGCTCGCCAGCATCTGCGCAAGCTTGAGCTTGAAGTCCTGGAAACCGTTGCAGCCAAGTGCTCGGCAGAAGCGTACCACGGTCGGCTCGCTGACCTTGGCCTCGGTCGCCAGGTCGACGATGCGCATATGGATGACTTCCTCGGGGTTGCGCAATACGAAGCGCGCCACTTTCTGTTCGGAGCGGCGAAAATGCTCCATGCGGCGTCTCATCTCATCGAACAGTGCACGACTCACACGGAACTCCTTGCTTGGCTTCGACACGCGGGCGGATCGCTACAGTATGCCCCAAGCGAGACCCTAAAGGGCACACCCCTCCTTCCTAATCCGGGCGGCTCGACGGCGACAGGCCTTTAACGGACACGCTGTTAACCCCTCCCTGGGCGCTAACTTTTTCGTCCCTGAAAAAGATGTCCGCTACGCCCTGTCCCCTGCGCCGCTCTTGCTTTTCGATTCCCCACTCACACTGCCTAGCCGGAAGTGCGTTGGCCAAGCGTTGTCGGCAGCCACTCGGCGGTGAAAAAGCCTGACCGTCATCATTCTGTCAAGTGGGGTATAGTAAATAGTGCAGTATCGCGATCCCCTGGTAAGGAGAGTCGATTATGCGCAATGCCGAACGGTTAACGACCCTGAAGAGCGAACTCCTCGATATCTTCATGAGCATGGAAGTCGTCGAGCACGAGCAACGCTCCCGCTCCGCCGCCCAGCGCAACCTGCGCGCCCGGCGTGGCATCGAACTGCACCGGGAATTCAAACGGCTATCCCGTGACATCGCCCAGCTACCCGAAGACGAGCCGGTAGAGGACGAGATGCACTAGGCCTTCCGGCACTTTCGGATACAGATTCCCTGATACAAATAGCGAAGCGCTTTCAGACACAGGCAAGGAAGCGGTTCCAGAGACAGCAAACCCCGCTTGTGCGGGGCTTGCAGGGACTTGCTCTCCGTTTTTTCGGCGTTACAGAAGCCCGTTACAGAAGCCCGGTGACGAACACCGCGATGACACCGAGCGGTGCGACATACCGCGATACCGCATGCCAGATCTGTTCCTGAGTGCCTTCGAGCTGTAGCTCGCCCGCCACGCTCCGGCGGTCGAGGCACCAGGCCACGAAGACGATGGCGCCAAGGCCGGTCAACGGCAGCAGGAACTTGCTGGTGAACGTATCCAGCAGATCGAAGATGTTCAGGCCGAAGATCAGGACATCGCCCCACACGTTGAACGACATCAGTGCAGCGATACCCAGCGCCCAGACGGCCACCCCGCCGATCATCGTCACCGCCACGCGTGACAGCGGTGTGCGCTCCTCCAGCAACTCGACCACCGGCTCCAGCAGCGATATCGCCGAGGTCAACGCAGCGAAGGTCAGCAGCAGGAAGAACATCAGGCCAAGCAGGGTGCCACCGGCCATGTTGCCGAAGGCCAGCGGCAGGGTGACGAAAATCAGCCCCGGCCCCTCGCCCGGGCTAAGCCCGTTGGCGAACACGATGGGGAAGATCGCCAGCCCCGCCAGCAGCGCGATGGCCGTATCGATGATGATCACCGTGCGCGCCGTGCCGATCAGGCTGACATCCTCGCCCAGATATGAGCCATAGGCCATCATGATGCCCATGCCCAGCGACAGGGTGAAGAACGCCTGCCCCATGGCGGCCAGCACCACACCACCGGTCACCGCACTCCAGTCGGGGCGAAACATGAAGGCCAGCGCCTCACCGAAATGCCCGGTGGTCATGCCGTAGCCGACCAGCACCAGCATCAGGATCACCAGCGCCGGCATCATGGTGCGCACGGCACCCTCGAGCCCCTTGGTGACACCTTGGGCGACGATCCAGATCACCAACGCCATGAACGCGGTGTGCCACAACAGCAAGACCGTGGGGTTGGCCAGCAAGCCGTTGAAGATCGCCCCGATGCCGTCGGCATCCTGGCCAGAGAACGCCCCGGTCACCGCTCCCAGGGTATAGGAGAGCGACCATCCCCCGATAACGCTATAGAAGGAAAGAATCAGGAAAGCGGCCAGCACACCGCTGACACCAACCAGTGCCCAGGCCGGCAAGTGGCCTCCCTTGCGGGCCAGTTCGGCCATGGCGTTGATCGGATTCTTCTGACCGCGGCGGCCAATCAGCCACTCGCCAACCAGGATAGGCAGGCCGACCAGTGCCACGCAGGCCAGGTAGATCAGCACAAAGGCCGCGCCACCACTGTCTCCCACCATGTAGGAAAAACGCCAGATATTGCCCAGCCCTACCGCGGAACCCGCGGCAGCGAGCACGAAGGTCATTTTCGATGACCACTGTGCATGTTCGAGTTTCGACATGATTCACCCTGAGTGTGCGTGTCGCCATCGACCGGTCAGGTGCAATGACGGCTTGTGCTTGACATTGCCACGTCCAGGGCGTCGTGGGTTACACGACACCGTCCAGAGCATGACAGGATCCTGGCAGGATCACTGCCGAGTCATGCCTCCAGGATCACCGGGCCACAAAACTATCCGATCATACGCTTGATGGCCAGTCGCCTTATGGCGAATCACCAAAGGCGGTTTTGACGCTCCCCGGGGAAGGGGCCCAGGGCCTCGAGTGGCAGGTGGTCGCAAAGCCTGCGATAGCAGCGCCGGGCCAATGCCGGAGCCGCTCGGTTATCCGGTGTATGCACAAGGAGAAAAGGAGTTTTCCCCTGTTTTATCCACAGGACAAGACGGTCGATCCACGGCCTAAAGCAGCGGTCATTGAGACCTTCGTCATAGTGGCCGATGAAGCGCACCAGCGGCCTATCTGCCGTGGAAAGCACGTGTAATGGGCGTCTCGGCTTTTCTTCTCGGGCCTTGAGCAAGCCGGGATGCTCATCATGTGGTGGCGAGAACAGTGGCCGGACATCGAGCATCACCCGGTCGACACGGTGACTTATCAACAATCGGTTCAAGGCAATCTCGGCCATGCCCTTGTGGAAGAATTCACTGTGTCGAACCTCGACCGCACAAGGAATATCGGGTGGCCAGCGAGACAGCAGCGCATCCAACCGGGGAAGCTCGCTATAACCGAAATCACGCGGCAACTGGACCATCACCGGGCCGAGCCGATCGTGCAGCGGGGCGAGTGAAGCAAGGAAAGCATCGACGGCTGACTCGACACCTGCCAAGCGGTTCTCATGGGTCAGCGCGGCCGGCAGTTTGAAGCAGAAGCGAAAATGGCGAGGGGCCTGGCGCGACCAGGCAGCCACGGTGTCGGCCTTCGGCGGGCCACTGTAGAAGGTGGTATTGCCCTCCACG
The DNA here is from genome assembly GCF_003028575.1 of Halomonas urumqiensis. Classification (GTDB taxonomy): domain Bacteria; phylum Pseudomonadota; class Gammaproteobacteria; order Pseudomonadales; family Halomonadaceae; genus Halomonas; species Halomonas urumqiensis. The sequence goes on from NZ_PYUD01000002.1 coordinate 305,232, forward strand.
GTGGAAAAAACCTGCGCATATTCCTCAAGCCCACCGCCATGGGGTGGGTAAAGGGAACCGCGCCACTCCGGGTTGGCCCACATGGCCAGGCCCAGATGGAGGCGCGGGGTCACGGTCGGTGGCAACACATCATGGGGATCATCTCAGGACTCGATCAGCGTTGGTGGTTCTGATCTGGGCGATGAGCTTCCTGATTCACCGGGACATGTGTGCATGTCGAACAAAAAAAGCTGTGGCAAGGGCCGCCTCTTAGTGGCATTCAGAAGAGAGTGCATGTTACGCCAACGCCTGCTGACCCGACAGCCACCAATGGTGGCTGGGTCTAATGAGTCGATTATCGTCTCGGTACCGGTCTCGATTAAAAACGATATTGGGTAGAAATCCAGAACCGAGGGTCCTTCTGTTCGCTCTGCGAGACAGCATCACCGGTCGTTTGGATCGCCACCGCCGCATCGATGCTCCAACCGCCTTGAGCATAGCGTGCGCCAACCCCGCCGCCTGCTAAGACCTCGCTGGATTCATCGGCAAATCCTTGACGCGCTCCATGGTCATAAAACACATAGGGCGAAAGTTCAGACGTCGCTTGATAGCGGACTTCAAGCTGGGTAAGCCAGGCACGGCTACCGCTGGTCTCGCCCTGGGGGTATGCCCTTACACCACGGGCACCACCCAGGCTCATGGCTTCCGAGGAATCCAGCGGCGAATCCGACCATTGCAGATCACCGTTCAGCAGTAGAGAGAAGCCGTGACCAAGCCGCTGAAGGCGTGACAGGCTAAGATTGGCCTTGGTATACCCACCATCCACCTGTTCGTTCGCTTGGTTATTGACCTGACCGCTTTGCAGCCGGGCTTCGCCATACGTCACGCCGCCCAGGCCAAGCGAATCGCGATGATCGAACTGGAGTGCCAATGGCCAGCTATGACCATAGCGTTGCTGGTAACTAACACCTTCGAAGCGATCATTTAACTCTGTGTACTCACCTCCAACGGAGACTGTTAAGTTGGATGCTTGCTGGCGAATCAGTGGGTAGGTTAAGCGTAAATGGCTGGTATCCGCCGTACCGGTAAAGCCACTAAACGGGGCGCGTAGATCGTACTCTGTACGTGCATACGCCGCTTCGCCACGCCAGCCTTTATAGCCAATCGGCAGAGAGTATGCCACGCGGCCCAGCCATAAATCCTCCTCCGAGTAGAGCGCTGTTACGCTGAGTTCGTCACCTACTTTTACCAACCGGCTGGCTTGCACGCCTACCATTGCTCGTCCCTTGCCGGATGATCGGCTGCCATGGTTATCCACCCCGACATAGCCTCGTACGCGTTGCGTGGGTTCGACGTCAGCCACTAGATCCCCCGTGCCGCTTGCCTCGCCTGGGCGCATCACCGGGGTAACCACAATACCCGGCATATCACCCAGCAGCAGGGCGGTGCGTTCCAGTTTTTCTCCCTGAATAACGTCGCCTGGTCGTAGGCTTGACAGGTAGGGTGCCACACCGTCTATCAGTGAAGTTTCATCGCCTGTCACTGTCACCTCGCCGTAATTCCCTTCCATCAGACGAATGGTTAGCGTGCCCTGACTGATATCTTGTTTCGGCAGCAGCGCTTGGGCAAAAGGGTAACCATTATCGCGATAAAAACGACTGATGATATTGCTAATTGCTTGCAAGCCCGCCATATCATGGCTTTTTTCCATCAGATGCCTGACTTGTTCGAACAGAGTCGCATCATCGTAGACGGTATTGCCGTTAAAAGAGACATCGTTGATTAGAACTTCTCGACTTTCGCCACTGCTCTCTGTGAGAGGCGCCCCTTGAAAGTTGATCTCGACAGACGACTCACGAGGCTGATAGTCACGCTCTGGCAGGGTATCCTGAAGGAGTCGCCCTGCATCCGGCACTGTTTGTGCGTAACTCACGATGGAAAATGTACCCAAAAAGCATAAGGCCATCATTGTTTTCGCGGGTTTTCTAGTCAGCAAGTAGCGCATTAGTTATCCCCCTCAGCGTCATCATCCAGGTCGGTATTGATCCCCCCATCCATAATCGCAATACCGCCCGGCAGTGTCCCCGTGCTGCGGGTACTAGTGCTTGCAAAACTTAAAGGCGTTTCTTGTTCATTTGAGGATGCATCTCTAAGCGTCTGATTGATGACAGCACTCATATTTATGCCAGGAATAATCACTAATTCTCCGTTCAAAAAGTTGATGGCGTAATTAGGATCTTGGCCTTCATCAAAGCTACCTTGCTGAATAGCGTAGTTGCCGACGTTATCTCCAGTCTCACGGGTTAGATTCCCGGTAAGGCTATCGTCGCCGACCAGGTTGCCGTCGGTGACTTGCCAGGTGAGGGCTGGGTCAGCATCGCCGTAGATTTTCTGCTGGTCGTCGGCGGCGACGGTGATCGGCCGCGGGTCGATGCTCAACGTGCCATTCTCGGCGCTGACGACATAGTTACCATTGGCCAGATCCGCCGCGCTGATGGCGTAGTTGCCCACGTTGTTACCGGCCTCGCGGGTCACATCACCAGAAAGGCTATCGTCGCCCACCAGATTGCCGTCGGTGACTTGCCAGTTGAGGGCTGGGTCATCGTTGCCGTAGGTCTTCTGCTGATCGTCGGCGGTGACGGTGATCGGCCGCGGGTCGATGCTCAACGTGCCATTCTCGGCGCTGACGACATAGTTACCGTTGGCCAGGTCCGCCGCGCTGATGGCGTAATCACCGACATCGCTACCGGCCTCGCGAGTGACATCCCCGGCCAGGCTATCGTCGCCGATCAGGTTGCCATCAGTGACTTGCCAGGTGAGGGCCGGGTCAGCATCGCCGTAGATTTTCTGCTGGTCGTCAGCGGTGACGGTGATCGGCCGCGGGTCGATGCTCAACGTGCCATTCTCGGCGCTGACGACATAGTTACCGTTGGCCAGGTCCGCCGCGCTGATGGCGTAATCACCGACATCGCTACCGGCCTCGCGGGCGACATCGCCCATGAGGGTGTCGTCACCCACCAGGTTGCCGTCGGTGACCTGCCAGGTCAGCGTCTGGTCGGCATCACCGTAGGTTTTCTGTTGATCGTCAGCGGTGACGGTGATCGGGCGCGGGTCGATGCTCAACGTGCCATTCTCGGCGCTGACGACATAGTTGCCGTTGGCCAAGTCCGCTGGGCTGATGGCGTAGTCGCCCACGTTGTTACCGGCCTCGCGGGTCACATCACCAGAAAGGCTATCGTCGCCGACCAGGTTGCCGTCGGTGACTTGCCAAGTCAGTTCCGGGTCATCGTTGCCGTAGGTCTTCTGTTGATCGTCAGCGATGACGGTGATCGGCCGCGGGTCGATGGTTAACTGTCCATCGTTAAAGGTTAAAAGGTAGTTTTTCGCCGTACCATCAATGGCATGGATATAACTCCCCGCATCCGTACCACTGCCGCCGGTGGTCCTGACGTTGGTCAGTACCGATTCATCTTCACCATTCACCAATCCTTCGACAGTGAAGCCAGTGACGCTTTGCTCGGTGCCATCATAGGTGGTGGTGGCGCTGTTGGCGGTGACGGTGGCATTGGCCTTGTCGATGGTCAGCTCGCCCGGGTTGAAGGTCAGGGCGTAGTTGGTGTCTGTGCCGCTGGCCTCATGCTGATAACTCCCCGCATCCGTGCCGCTGCCACCGGTGGTGGTCACGTTATCAAGTACCGCCTCGGTCTCGCTGGCGACCAGCCCTTCGGCAGTGAACCCGGTGACATTTTGCTCGGTGCCATCATAGGTGGTGGTGGCGCTGCTGGCGGTGACGGTGGCATTGGCCTTGTCGATGGTCAGCTCGCCCGGGTTGAAGGTCAGGGCGTAGTTGGTATCCGTGCCGCTGGCCTCATGCTGATAACTCCCCGCATCCGTGCCGCTGCCACCGGTGGTGGTCACGTTATCGAGTACCGCCTCGGTCTCGCTGGCGACCAGCCCTTCGGCAGTGAACCCGGTGACATTTTGCTCGGTGCCGTCATAGGTGGTGGTGGCGCTGTTGGCGGTGACGGTTAGGGGGCGTTGTGTCACCGTTGCACTATCCGGCTGGGTAAAGGCCGTCACGGTATAATTGGCGGCATCCTCACCCGCCAGGCTCTTGGTATCAACGCCTTGGTCGTAGGTGCCTGTATTGATGTTATTGGAGGTGCTCAGGCTGACATCCACCACTTCAGCGTCGGCGGTGGTCTGATCATCGTTCAACACGCCTTCCAGTACCACATCGCCAGGCTCGAGCGCGTCGCCGTACATGGCTTTTGTCTCGGTAATCTCGGTGGCGGTCAGCGCCAGAGGGTCAACAGTGAGCGCGCCGGTTTGTTCCACATCGGTGACGATGGCATACCCCAGCGGGTTCGAGAAGCCATCGGCGTAATCAATGCGATGCTCTCCGGCTTCCTGATAGCCCGCATTGGAGAGTGTTTCATCCACCGACCATTGCGGCGTGCCGCTGAGAATGCTGTCGTCGTCACTGTTGACGTAGCCGCGAGTGCTCTTGAGATCGTAATCCGCCGGGACGCTGTCGCCGTAGGTGATGGTCTTGCCGTCGGCGCTCACCAGAATCTCGGGCTGTTCGCGGTAGACAAGGTGGCGGTCAGCGTCCAGCGCTGCGGTGAAATTGGTCTCGGCGGGGGTGCTGTTGTAGCGGAAATCACCGGTGTCAATTAACGCGGCGATCGCCTCGCTGCCTGCCAGGCTGCCCGTGTAAAGCAGCACGTGCCCACCGCTGCCGGTGGTGAGATCCCCCTGCTGATAGTCAATATCCCCACCACTGGGGCTGCCTGCGTTCTCACCTTCCCCGGCGCTGAGGCGTAGCGCCTGATTTGAGGCATCAGCGGTAGTGATATCTCCTGTCAGGGTCATATCCCCCGCCTGGGTAGCGATATCAATAGCATCACCAGCATTGACCGCTCCCAGTCGAAGTGCCTGTGCCGAACTGAGGGTTATTTCATTTAGGGCACTAATACTTAAGGCCGCGTTATGGTGACTTGCATCGCCCAGATCCACCGTCCCGATAGTGCCTATTCCAGCATCGAAGCTCTGAGTATCCCCCGTCGTCGCTAGGTTGACGTTGATGCCCGCCTCAAGGCGGCTCTTAATCGCCGCACTGTCTGCTTGACTGGAATCGTTTGGCTGGCTGGCTATGGCCATGTCGTTATCATGCTGTAGCCAGTACGCGGTGTTATCATTGCTGGCCAGGCCATTGAACAGAGAGCCGGTATTCCGGCCTAGCAAGCCATCGGCTATCTCGATTTCATTACCGGTGGCGTTGCTGGCCGTGACACTGCCGCTGGCCTGAATATCACGAAGCGTCCCCTTGTTATCCCCGGCAAAGCTGCCCATGCCCAGCGTATTAGAAGCATTAAAATCATCACCGACCGGACCTGACACATTCCCTACAGCAGAGGCCCGCTCTACAGGGCCTTGGTTAAAGCCAACAAAGCCGCCCACATAACCCCGTACGCCAGAAGAGCTGACATCACCCGATGATTGGGTGTTGCGGATCATGCCATCTATATGGTTACCAACAGCACCGCCGGTATAACGTCCGCCACTGACATTTCCTTCAGCCGCACTATCTTCTATCAGGGATCCTAGATTAAACCCCACCAGACCACCGTGAGCTTCAGAGTCGGGGTTGCCTGTCACCTGAATAGTCACATGACTATTGCTGATGGATGACATGTTTGACTGCCCCACCAAGCCACCGACCGAGGTGTAACCTGAGACCTCCGCCTGATCTCCGCTAATGGTGACATTATCGACCGTTGTCTTATCGATTAGGCCTGACAGTGCGCCAACATAATAGGAATTCCCATTTGTTTCGATTGATGGATTGTGGAGACTAAGATCACTGACGGAAGCATCGCGCATACCGCCAAATAGACCGAGGCCCCAGCGCCCACGCTCCATGGCCACATCAGAAACGGTGCGATTATTACCATCGAAGTTGCCCGTAAAACGCGCTTCGTTGATAAAAGCACCTCCAATCGGCTCCCAGCCTTTACCGTCATTCGCCGTGGCACTGGCAAGCTCGGTATAGCCTTGGGTGCTGGTATCCAGGTCATTGGCCAGTGCGTAGTAATACCCACCAGTCAGCACATCATCGTTGTAGTTGATGTTCTGCAGTTGTTGCCAGTCGGTGAGGGTGAAGGGCTGGTCTTCGGTGCCAAAGCCGTCGTCAAACAGCGGCGTTTGATCGGGGATATCCTCTTCACGGGTAACGTTGGTGAGATAGGGGCGAGAAAGGCCATAACCGGCGGCATCAGCGCCCGCTCCTAAAGACCATATGGTTTTATCCCAACCGGCATCGGTAAAGGTGGAAGGGTATTGCATCTGGGCAGAGGTAAGGCCGGTAGCACCATAGTTGCTGTCACCCGCCTCGCCAATACCAGAGGTATCGACATCCCAAAAGCTGTTGCTTATATCCGGTGTTAGGCTATATATAATTGATCCATCATAACCCACCAAGCCTCCAAATAAGTTATCCCCCTTAACGGCTCCAGACGAATAACTATCTCTAATTGAGCCTGCAACGTCGTTATTTCCAACCAGGCCTCCAACGTACCTAGTTCCTTCAACATCTCCTTGTGCATTGGTGTTCCGCAGATCACCAATATTATATCCTACAAGTCCACCAGAATTACTGCTTCCTTTTATTGATACTGTCGAATAACTATTTTCAACCAAGCCATTAAAATGAATACCAACCAGCCCTCCTACATCGCCGTCCCCCTTAATTTCTCCGGTGGAATATGCATTAGTGATATCAGAAAAAGCAATATAACCAATTAGACCACCAACACTAGCGAGACCATCAATATCAACATCAACGACCCCAACATTTTTAAAGGATGAATTGGAAGATCTACCAAACAGTCCGATATAACTCTTCGATTCCCGGCTAACAACTAGGTTAGAAACAGTATGGTTGGAACCGTCAAAAACACCGGTAAATTCTCTACCATTTTCGCCAATCGGCTCCCAGCCTTTTCCTTCATTCGCGGACGCACTGGCCAGCTCATTATAGCCGTCGGTGCTGGTATCCAAGTTATTGGCCAACGCGTAGTAATACCCACCAGTCAACACATCGTCGTTGTGGTTGATGTTCTGCAGCTGCTGCCAGTCGGTCAGGGTAAAGGGCTGATCTTCGGTGCCAAAGCCGTCATCAAACAGTGGGGGTTGATCGGGGATATCCTCATCGCGGGTGACATTGGTGAGGTAAGGGCGGGAAAGGCCGTAACCGGCAAATTCTGAACCGGCACCGAAGGACCAGATAGCTGCATCCCAACCGGCATCAGTAAAGGTGGAGGAGTCACGCATTTCGGAGGAGGAGAGACCTGTACCGCCAGCACTGCTGTTCTGCCCGGTTGTCTCGGTATCCCAGTAAGAGGCGCTGACCGTGGAACTGTCGTTTAACCCCACTAGCCCGCCGACATTATTGCTACTGCCCTCCACACTACCGGCGGCGTAGCTGTTGCTGACAGTAGAGGAAATGCGATTAAACCCCACCAGCCCGCCGACGTTGCTGTCGCCCTTCACACTACCGTCGGCGTAGCTGTTGCTGACCGTGGCGGAAGCCCGGTTAGCCCCCAACAGCCCGCCGACGTTACTGTCGCCCTTTACACTACCGGTAGCGTAGCTGCTGCTGATCGTGGAGAAGAAGTTTATCCCCACCAGTCCGCCGATGTTATCGTTACCTTCCACATTGCCGGTGGAATAGCTGTTGCTTACCGTGGAAGATAAATTGAAATTGGTCCCTATCAGCCCGCCGACGTCGTTTAAGCCCATTACGTCACCGTTGGCGTAGCTATTGCTGATCGTTGAAGAATTGTTATACCCCACCAGCCCACCGACTGAGCTATTGCCCGTCACGCTACCATCTTCCAGCCCGACGTTGCGGATGGTCGCGCCATCGGTATAGCCAAACTGGCCAACAACATCTTGACTGGGTCGATCGATGATAAGCTCGGTGAGTGTATTACCCTGCCCATCAAATGTTCCCGAAAAACGATGGGTATCATTACCAATTGGCTCCCAGCCTTTGCCATTATTCGCCGTGGCGCTGGCAAACTCGGTATAGCCCTCGGTACTGGTATCCAGGTTATTGGCCAACGCGTAATAATACCCACTGGTCAGTACATCGTCGTTGTGGTTGATGTTCTGCAGTTGCTGCCAGTCGGTCAGGGTAAAGGGCTGGTCTTCGGTGCCAAAGCCGTCGTCAAACAGCGTGATTTTATCCGGGATATCTTCTTCGCGGGTGACGTTGGTGAGATAAGGACGAAATACACCATAACCCGATGTATTTGTACCACCAATCGACCAGATAGAATCATCCCAACCGGCATCGATAAAGATGGACGCTTGCTTCATCTCGGCGGAGGTAAGGCCGGTGGCACCATTTGAAACATCACCTGCCGAGCCAATGCCAGAGGTATCAACATCCCAGAAATTATTTTCAATTTTGACTTCTGTACCATCAGCTACATCAATACTGCCCAGCAAACCACCAACAGCTGAATCCCCTGTCACCTGACCTGTGGCATAATTATTGTTTACTGTAGCATTGCCAGGTAACATGCTGCCCACGGTCCCTAGATGTCCTACCAAACCACCTATTTTAGATGTTCCGCTAACAGCGCCTGTGGCATAGCTGTTTTTAACATCAGAACTTTCATCCCATTCATTAGCTACCACCCCTATTAGACCACCCACATAATCGACGCCTTCTACCCTGCCAGTGGCATAACTTTTATAAACTTTTGCTCTGTTTTGAACTGCTCCTCCCAAGCCACCCACAAAATTCTTTCCACTAACATGCACACTGGCGCTGCTATTTTTCAAAACGGAAATTTCAATCGAGCCAACTACCCCACCAGTCACGTCCGACTCTCCTGTCACACGCCCCGTCACTTCACTGTTGTGAATAATTCCGTTATAGATACGTCCAACTAATCCACCTACTATGAATGAACCAGTTATGTCAACATCGGTTAAATTAATGTTCTGCGTATAACTATCTGCCCCCATGTATCCAAAAAAGCCAACGTTATCTTCACTAGAGCGGTTAATTGTCAGCGATGAGATATCGTGCCCCAATCCGTCAAAAATTCCCCTGAAAGTCCTTAACGGCTCCCAACCATCCCCGCCATTCCAAGTAGAAGTCTCATTGGCATCAATATCCGCCCCAAGGGCATAGTAGCCATCTAAACCGTCACGAATGGCCTGCAAGGTGCCGTCGGCATAGCCGGTTTCCTTCCCCAACTCCGTGATGACGGTAAATTCGCGCACAGCACCACCGGAACCTATTTGGGTGGAGAAGTTCTGGCCCGCTTGCAGATTGACGGGAGCGTTGGCCGTGAAAAGCGCCTCTTCGCCGCCAATCTCACCGTTGGTGCTGCCCTGCCCATATTCCAACGCCAGCTTGCCGCCATCGCCCTGGCTGGCGTCCATCTCCTGATTGATCTCGATATCCCGCTGGGCGTTAAGCGTCAGGGTATTGCCGCTGCTCCAGGTAACCTCATCGTTGACGAAAATATCGCCGTTGCCGTCTTCTCCGCCTTCAACACTTTCGATAGTGACGTTGTTATCGGTGAGATTATTGGAAAGGCTATTCCCGGTCATACCGCCACCGGAAGGCGCAACCGTATAGTCCTGGGAGTCAATCAGCCATTCGCCAGTCTCGCCGTCATCGGCGCGGGTGGTCACGGTGGCCTCATCCATAATGCTGACCTTGGCCGCACTGGCTTCCACAAAGCCGCCGTCACCGCCTTCCGGTGCCGAGGCATCCAGCGTGCCGGCTACCTGGGTTTCGCCGTGAGCCTCATCACCCATCAGCCAGATTTCACCCTGCTCGTTCTCGGCGACCGTACGTGCCTGCGTCACGCCGGTATGGTTGATCACGCTGGCGGCCAGGTCACCAGCCGCCTTGGCGGTGAGGTAAACCCGCCCGCCATCAGCACGAATGGCACCGCCTTGCTCGATGTAGGTATCTAAAAGCGCTTGTTCGACTTCAATCTTGATGGGGCCACCCATGTCGAGGGTGACGCGACTGCCTGCGCCCATCATCACATCGCCACGCGGGGCGCGGATGCTGCCTTCATTGATGATCTCGGCAGCAATGAGGGCGACATAGCCTTCTTCACCAGCGCGAATGTTGCCCTGGTTGATAATCGCGCTGCTGCTGGAGCCTTCGAAGGTAAAGTCGCCTGCCATGAAGTCTTCGGGGCTGATATCCAGCGTCGACGCGACGAGCCCGCCCACATCGACCTGGGCGGTATCACCAAACACAATACCGTTGGGGTTGACCAGAAACACCTGGCCGTTGGCGTCAATGGCGCCACGAATCTGCGAGAGTTGATCACCAGTGACGCGGTTAAGCGCAGCGGCGTCGCGGCCAGGCTGGTTAAATTCAACGCGATGGCCGTCCTCCACCGAGAAGTCATCCCAGTCCATGGCCATGCGGTCGGTGTCCTGGTTGATGCGCATGGTGTTGCCGGATTGTTCAATACTGCCGCTACCGGCACGTATGTCACCACCTGAGGGCAGCCCACTGGCAAACGCACTGAGCGGAAACACTAGCAGGCTGCCCGCCGCCAAGGCCGCCACCGTGCCTACAGTGGCGGTTCGCCGCGAGGTTTTGCCCTGGCGGTTAACGGTTTCCGGCGCGACCTGCCACTGCCCCCTGGCCGTATTCCAAACAGTGCGATAGATCCGGTTCATGGTATGCCCCCTGCGAAACTTGTGCTTTTTTACCAGCCTACGCATTGGGAAGGGGGGCATCTTCCACTCAGCGCTACACTCGCTGCGCTGATCAATCGCCACTCACGGAGTCGGTGGCGATCTCTCGCGCTTCTCCTGGAGGGAACCCGAAGCGCTTCTTGAAGGCGCGGTAAAACCAAGATAGGTGGTTGAATCCATTACGAAAAGCGACATCACTGACGGACCGCTTCGCCACCCTGTCGCTTGTCAGCGCATCAAAAGCGAGCTGTAGCCGCTGTTCCAGCAGATAGTCGGTAAATGAAGTGCCTTCGTTGCTGAATAGCGCCCGAATATAGCTGGGCGATACCGCATGCCGTAAGGCCAACTCCTGCAGGCTTAATGGGGTGCGTGCGAGAAGTTTAATATCGGCTTTTATCGCCTTCAGGCGAGCATCTCTCAAGCCGCCTCGATAGGATCGAATACCCGCTTCACGGGTAGCGCCCAGCGCAAGACAGGCGAGGTCCATCAGTTGGCTGCTGAGCTGTAGGGATGCACCATCATCCATGGCATCAGCGCGCTGGGTAAGCGCCAATGCGATACGGGTAAGATGCTGCAGAGGCTCTCCGGGTGGCAGCAAATTTTTTGGTAAATTTTCAATTCCATTAATAAAGGGAGATAACTGCGCGCGTGAAAATGCCACACTGAGAAAGTTGACCCGCTCACCATGGAAGTCAACGCTGCCTGATTGGTGGTTAAGTACAATGCGTGCACGGCCTGGCGTGCAGGCTAGCGTATCATGGGACTTCAGGTGGGAAAGCCATCCCCCCTGGCCACCAGGGTGGATCAAGAAAGTGATATCGTCGTTGCCATCGACAACTTGAGGTGATTCTCGTGCGGCGTGTAATGACGATGCCGTCACGTTGGCAATGGAAATGCCAGGCAGCAGTCTAATGCGTGTTTCTACATGAGGCGTTCGATTTTTTGGAGCATCGAGCTGCACTTGGGCTATCGCGCTGTAGATATCTTGCGCTGCCTCAAGACGCTCACTGGGAGCAAAGTTATCAGTTGAAAATGAAAAATGGGTCATAGCGGGCCAGCAAGTCAAAACATATTATAGCTTATACGTTCATGAATATAGGCCCCAAAAGCGTTGAATACAAGCCATGAACAAAAACCAAACTTATTTTATTAAAACCAGCAAACCATTCAACAGTTCCCCTAAAATAGATTAATCCATAAGCCAGCAATCTCTGAAAATAGTAAACACTTGATAGCGCTACACCAAACATTGAACCCTATGTAATTCAGCCACGATATAATGCCACAGTGCCAGCGGCGCACTCAGCAGTGAAAACCAGGTACCTGGTCGTTGTTATTCGCCTACTATCGGTATTTCTTACATTGTGGTGCCATGGCCATACCCGATGCTGCCTCAACGTGGCTCCACCACTGATAAGTGATGGGCCACGCGGGGCGTATCGATAAACCGCTCAGTGGGCGGATGCCCACTTTGACTGTTATCACGGCCACTCGCCCTGGCTATTCCACTGTTACTGACTTGGCCAGGTTACGCGGCTGGTCCACGTCGGTGCCCTTGAGCACGGCCACGTGGTAGCTGAGGAGCTGCAGCGGCAGCGTGTAGAGAATCGGCGCCAGCGCCTCATGCACATGGGGCAGGCGCAGCACATGAACGGTGTCTTCCTCGGCCATGCCCACCTGTTCGTCGGCGAACACGAACAACTCCCCACCACGCGCACGTACTTCCTGCAGGTTCGACTTCAGCTTGTCGAGCAACTCGTCGTTGGGGGCCACCGAGATCACCGGCATCTCGCTGTCGACCAGGGCCAGCGGGCCGTGCTTGAGCTCACCGGCCGGATAGGCTTCGGCGTGTATGTAGGAGATCTCCTTGAGCTTGAGCGCACCTTCCAGGGCGATGGGGAAATGCGCACCGCGACCAAGGAACAGCGCGTGGTGCTTTTCGGCGAAGGCGGTCGACATCGCCTCGATCTGCGGATCGAGCTCGAGCACACGGGTCACCAGCGCCGGCAAGCCACGCAGCGCGGCCACCAGTTCAGCCTGGGTAGCGGCATCCAGGCTCCTCAACCGGCCCAGTGCCAGGGTCAGCAGCATCAGCGCCGTGAGCTGGGTGGTGAAGGCCTTGGTAGACGCCACGCCGATCTCGGGCCCGGCCTGGGTCATCAGGGTCAGGTCGGACTCGCGTACCAGCGAGCTTCCCGGCACGTTGCAGATCGCCAGGCTGCCCAGATAGCCGCTTTCCCGGGAGAAGCGCAGCGCGGCCAGGGTATCGGCGGTTTCACCGGATTGGGAGAGCGTGACGAACAGCGTGCCTTCCGGCACCACGACCTTGCGGTAGCGGTATTCCGATGCCACTTCCACCTGCACCGGTACCCCGGCGTATTTCTCGAGCCAGTAGCGCGCCACCATGCCGGCGTGATAGCTGGTGCCGCAGGCAATGATATGAATCTGCTTGACCTGGCCGAACAGCGCCTCGGCCTCGGGGCCGAAGCTCTCGATCAGCACGTGCTTGTCACCCAGGCGACCTTCCAGGGCCGCGGCGATCACCGCCGGCTGCTCATGAATCTCCTTGAGCATGAAATGACGATACTCGCCCTTGCTGGCGGCGCCATCGCCATGCTCGAAGGTCTGCACCTCGCGCTCGACCGCCGCACCGCTGGCATCGAATACCTCGATGCGTCCCTTGGCGGAGAGACGCACCACGTCGCCCTCTTCCAGGTAGATGAAGCGGTCAGTGACCTGCAGCAGGGCCAACGGGTCGGAACCGAGGAAGGCTTCATCGATCCCCACCCCCACCACCAGCGGGCTACCCTTGCGGGCACCGATGATCACATCGGGTTCGGCGGCGCACACCACGCCCAGTGCATAAGCGCCATCCAGCCGCGCCAGAGAGTGACGCACGGCATCGAGCAGATCGCCTCCCTTGCGGTGTTCACGCTCGATCAGGTGCGCCACCACTTCGGTATCGGTTTCGGAGTCGAAGGCGTAGCCCGCGTCGCCCAGCTCCTCGCGCAGCGCTTCATGGTTCTCGATGATGCCGTTATGCACCACGGCAATCTGGCCACGAGACTGATGAGGATGGGCATTCACTTCACTGGGCCGTCCATGGGTCGCCCAGCGGGTGTGGGCGATGCCGCAGCGCCCTGGCAGCGAGGTCTCTACCAGGCGAGCCTCGAGTGCGGCCACCTTGCCCACCGAACGGCAACGCACCAGTTCACCCCGTGTCGACTGGATGACCATGCCCGCCGAGTCATAGCCGCGATACTCGAGGCGTTTGAGGCCTTCGAGCAGGATACCTTCGACATTGCGCTCGGCGACGGCGCCTACGATTCCACACATTGGGGTCTCTCCTCAGTCGTCCTGTGACTTGCCGGGGCGTGGCCAGTCGGCCTTGCTGATCTGGCGGCTACGCGACACCGCCAGCGCACTGTCCGGCACATCCTTGGTGATGGTGGAGCCGGCTCCCACGGTCGCGCCGCGCCCCACGCTCAGTGGTGCCACCAGCGCGCTGTTGGAGCCGATGAACACGTGGTCGTCGATCTCGGTGCGGTGCTTGTTGGCGCCATCATAATTGCAAGTGATGGTGCCGGCACCGATATTCACTTCACGTCCCAGACGTGCGTCGCCCACATAGCTCAAGTGATTGATCTTGCTGCCTTCGCCAACCTCGACATTCTTGGTCTCGACGAAGTTTCCTACCTTGGCGCCGACCGCCAGCCGCGTTCCCGGGCGCAGCCGCGCGAAAGGACCGATACGGTTGCGACCGGCCACCACGGCGCCATCGATGACGCTGTGCGAATCGATCACCGACTCGGCGCCGATGTGGCTGTCACGAATCACGCAGTAAGGGCCAATCCGCACGCCTTCACCCAGCTCCACGTGGCCCTCGAAGACGCAACCGACATCGATCTCCACGTCATGGCCACAGCTCAGCGTGCCACGGATATCGAGGCGGGCCGGATCCAGGAGTGCCACCCCCTCGGCCATCAGCCGTTCGGCCAGCGCCAGCTGGTGGGCACGCTCCAGGCGCGCCATCTGGGCGCGATTGTTGACGCCTTCCACTTCCAGCGCCTTGGCGGGCTGGGTGGTGACGATCTTCACGCCCTCGGCGGCGGCCATGGCGATCACATCGGTCAGGTAGTATTCACCCTGGGCATTTTCGGAAGACAGCCTTGGCAACCATCGCCTGAGCTGGCTTGCGGTCATCGCCATGATGCCAGTGTTGCACTCGCGCACCGCGAGTTCCGATTCAGACGCATCCTTCTGTTCGACGATGGCCACCGCCTCGCCCGCCTCATTGCGCAGAATACGACCATAGCCCGACGGATCGTCCAGGGTCACGGTGAGCAGCCCCATGCGGGTGTCATCGACACCCTCGAGCAGCGTCTCCAGGGTCTGGCGATGGATCAGCGGCACGTCGCCATACAGCACCAGCACCTTGCCCTCGCCCAGGCCCTCGAGCGCCTGGGCCACGGCGTGTCCTGTACCTTTCTGCTCGGCCTGCAGGGCGAAGCGCAACTGGCAGTCGGCCAGTGCCTCACGCACCCGCTCTGCGCCGTGGCCAACCACTACATGGGTACGCTCGGCGGCGAGACCACTGGCGGTGTCGATCACATGTCGAACCATCGGCTTGCCGGCCAACCGGTGTAGTACCTTGGGCAGGGCTGACCGCATCCGGGTACCTTGCCCGGCCGCCAGTATCACCACATCGAGCGTCATCGTGACTCCTGTTGCTTGTCTATCCATGCATCTATCGTCCATGCATCGTGAATGTTGGCCTCGTCGCCAGTCCCGCCCTCGCCTACATTCTAGGAGCTTATGTCTCTACGGGCTTAAGCTTCTAAGGGCTTAGAGACTCGGGCGGCTGCAGGCCGAGATCGTCGATCAGCGACTCATCGAACAGCTCGATGAACGCGGGGCTTACGATGCTGATCCATTCATCGTCATCCCTCACGATCATTACTACGTTCAGTGCGTGCTCCCTGGCCAGAGCCATGCCACGCTCTTCTCCCAACACCATCAACGCGGTGGCCCAGGCATCCGCCCAGGCATTGGACGAGTGCGCCACCGTCACCGACGCCAGTCGGTGAGTGATCGGACGCCCGGTGCGCGGGTCGAGAGTGTGCGAGAAGCGCTTTCCATCCTGCTCGAAATAATTGCGGTAATCCCCGGAGGTCGCCATCGATATTTCCGGCAGCGGCACGATATGACGAGCCTCCTGGCGGTCTTCTAGAGGGGCTTCGATGCCGATGCGCCAGGGTTCTCCTTCACCATCACGATAGCCCTTGGCGACCAGGTCGCCACCAAGATTGACCAGATAATGCTCGATACCCTGGCCGTCGAGATAGGCCGCGACACGGTCGGTACCATGCCCCTTGGCCACGCCGCCCAGGTCGACCAGCACATCACGCAGGCGACGGGCTTGAAGGTTCTCGTCATCGATTTCCACATGATCAAAACCGACCTCGGCCAGCCGCGC
Organism: Halomonas urumqiensis; assembly: GCF_003028575.1. Lineage (GTDB taxonomy): Bacteria > Pseudomonadota > Gammaproteobacteria > Pseudomonadales > Halomonadaceae > Halomonas > Halomonas urumqiensis. Next base: position 321,439 of record NZ_PYUD01000002.1, read on the forward strand.
CTGCAAGGTCTCCTCGGCGGGCACTTCTTCCGGACGCGCCTCTGCGCCGAAACTCCACAGGTTCACCAGCGCCCCGACGGTGGGGTCGAAGGCGCCTCCGCTCTGCTCATGCACCGTACGGCTGATGGCCAACACTTCGATCAGTTCATCCGACAGCGGCTGCCACTCCTCGAGAGGGGACTGATTGAAGACCATCAGCTCGCTGTCGTCGCGGTAGATCGACATGGCGGCATCGACATCCTGCAACTCGGCGACGAAACCTTCCTCGAGCTGTTGTGCCTCACCCTGGGTCAGCGGGTCGGCGATGGTCACCTGATAGAAGCTACCGAAGATATCACCATTCAAGTGCACCGGAGAATCGAGGGGACGATCGCTCTCTGAGCACCCCGCGACCACCAGGCCAAGCAAGCCGAGCACTACCACACGCAGCGATGTAGGCGAACGCAAAGCGGACAAATTCATTGGATATCTCCACACAAGCAACAAGCTTACCAGTAAAGCCACAACAACCAGGCACCCAGCAGCAGGCGATACACCACGAACGGTTGCATGCCGATCCTCCTGATGAACGCCAGGAAGTAATGGATACACAGGTAAGCACTGACACCCGACAGCGCGGTGCCAACCAGCAGCGCCAACCAATCGACCTCACGGGCCTCCCGCACCAGCCCCACGGACTCGAGCCCACCGGCCAGCACAATGACCGGGATCGACAACAGAAACGAGAAGCGCGCGGCGGCCTCGCGATTCATCCCCAGCATCAAGGCCGCGGTGATGGTGATCCCCGAACGCGAGGTACCGGGGATAAGGGCCAGGGCCTGCGCGGCGCCGATCACCAGCACATCGCGCAGGCTCAGCTGATATTCAGAGCGCGTGCCACGATGCTTCCAGTCGGCATAGCCAAGCAGCACACCAAAGACAATCAAGCCGAAGGCGATGATCAGCGGTGAACGCATACCGGCCTCGATGAAATCCTTGAAGGCCAGGCCCACCACGCAGACCGGGATGGTGGCCAGGATCACCCACCAGGCCAGGCGCGCATCCTGATCCACTCCGCCACCGGCCAACGATGCACTGAAGCTGCGCGTCATCCTCCACAGTTCCTGGCGGAAATAGATCACCACCGCGGCAAGACTGCCCACGTGCAGCGCCACGTCGAAAGCCAGACCCTGGTCCTGGGCGTCGCTGAGCACCGGCAGCAGGATCAAGTGGGCGGAACTCGAGACCGGCAGGAATTCGGTCAATCCCTGAACGATGGCAAGCACGGCTACCTGTAGCCAATCCATGTGGAGATCCTGTCAAAATATGATGTCCCCCTGCTTCATGGTGAGCGGGGGTGGATAACGCGCAGAGCATACCTTTCTGGCGCGGCGATGTCCGCCACAGGCCTCCTGCTAAGGCCCTTTTTCGGCGTAGAACGTTTTTCGGACTAGAACGTTATAGTCCCGTTAACACGGCCGTGGCGATACTGAAGTAGATGAGTACGCCTGAGGCATCGATCAACGTGGTGACCAGCGGTGCCGACGCCGTGGCCGGGTCCCAGCCCAGCCGGTCCAGAAGAAACGGCAGGCACATGCCCAGCAGGCTTCCGAACAGCACGATGATCACCATGCTCATGGCCACCACCATGGCAACGGCCTCCCCGCCACGCATCACCCCGATGGGTGCCACGGCCAGCGCCATGGTCAGGCCAAGCGAGCCTGCCACCAGCAACTCACGCCCCAGTAGCTTCCCCCAGTCCTTGATCCCGACATCACCAGTGGCCATGCCACGTACCATCAGCGTGGCGGCCTGGGCGCCGGCATTGCCCCCACTGCCGATCAGCAGCGGCAGGAAGAACACCAGCGCCACCTGGGCGGCGATGGTCTCCTCGAAATAGGCAATACCCGCCCCGGAGAACAAGTTGGCGAACACCAGTAATACCAGCCAGGTGACTCGCTTGCGATACAGGCTCCACAACGGCACCCGGCTGACCCCGCCTTCCAGTTGCCCGATCGACATCCCCTTGTGGATATCTTCGGTGGCCTCCGACTCGGCGACGTCCATGGCATCGTCATGGGTGACGATGCCCACCAGCTTCTGCTCGGCATCGACCACCGGCAACGCCAGCAGGTCATAGCGGGCCACGACCCGGGCGACCTCCTCCTGGGGGGCGGTCACCACCATGCTGATCACGTCCTTGATCATCAGCGCATCGATCCGCGCTCCGGGGGGGGCCACCATCAACTGGCGCAATGACATGGTGCCAGCCAAGCGGCCCTCGTGGTCGATGATATAAAGCTGGTAAACGGTCTCGGCATCAGGCGCCGTCTGGCGAACCCGCATCATCGCCTGGGACACCGTAAGCCCCACCGGGATGGCCACGTAATCCGCCGTCATGATCGCGCCGGCGGTACCCTCCTCGTAGCTCGCCAGGCGCTTGAGATCCTCGCGTTCATGGCGAGCCATGCGTCGCAGCAGCAGTTGACGACGATCCTCACCGAGCAGGTTGAACAGGTCCGCACGCTCGTCCGAGCCCATCTCCTCAAGTACCGAAAGCAATCCGCTGTCAGACATCGACTCGGCAATATCCAGCTGTTCTTCGTCAGGAAGATAGGTCAGGACATTGGCACGACGCTCCAGCGGCAAGCAGTGGAGAAGCTCGAGGGCGACCGGCAGGTCATCCTCCTCGTCGAGAATATCCTCGATGATCTCGGCGATATCGGCGGAGCGTAGTTCCGGCAGCAGTGTATCCAGGCGTTCGCGCTGCCCGGCATCGAGTGCGGCCAGCAGTGCCTGCTGCTGTTGCTTGAGCGATTCCTTCAACGACATGGCATCCTCCTGACGCCGTGGACTAGGCGCCGGCTACGACTCTCCTGCAACAAAAAAACGCCCCCCGGTCCTTGTCATGGTGACATGGCACGGGGGGCGTCGTGGCCGGGGAAAGGCGAGATCAGCCCTTTCCGGCCTTCTTGCGCAGCTGCTGGATGGTGCGCAGCTGGGCCACGGCTTCGGCAAGCTCGGCAGTCGCGCGGGTGTAATCCAGCTCCGCGGACTTGTCGTTCAGGGCCTTGAGCGCGTGCTGGCGAGCCTCTTCGGCCGACGCCTCGTCAATGTCATGAGCACGAACGGCCGAATCGGCCAGGATGGTCACCACGTCGGGCTGGACTTCAAGGAAGCCGCCGGATACGTAGTAGTCTTCCTCCCGCCCGCCATCATGGATGACCCGCACGGGGCCGGGCTTCAGCTCGGTCAGCAGCGGGGCGTGGCCGGGCAGAATGCCCAGTTCGCCCATGTGGCCCGTCGCGACGATCCGCTCGATGTCGCCAGAGAAGATCCCTTCTTCGGCGCTGACGATCTCGCACTTTAAGCTTTTCGTCATGGCGATGTGTCTCCCAGGTAGACGGGATTACTTCATCTGGTTGGCTTTCTCGACCGCTTCGTCGATGGTGCCGACCATGTAGAAGGCCTGCTCGGGCAGATCGTCGTAGTCACCGTTGAGGATGCCCTGGAAACCACGGATGGTCTCCTTAAGCGACACGTACTTGCCCGGCGAACCGGTGAACACCTCGGCGACGAAGAACGGCTGCGACAGGAAGCGCTGGATTCGGCGCGCACGGGCCACGGCCTGCTTGTCCTCGTCGGACAACTCGTCCATGCCGAGAATCGCGATGATGTCCTTGAGTTCCTTGTAGCGCTGCAGCACGTTCTGCACACCGCGTGCGGTGTCGTAGTGCTCATCGCCCACCACCAGCGGGTCAAGTTGACGCGAGGTGGAGTCCAGCGGATCGATGGCCGGATAGATACCCAGCTCGGCGATCGAACGTGCCAGTACCACCGTGGCATCGAGGTGCGAGAAGGTGGTGGCCGGCGACGGGTCGGTCAAGTCATCCGCAGGCACGTAGACGGCCTGTACGGAGGTGATCGAGCCAGTCTTGGTGGAGGTGATGCGCTCCTGCAGGACACCCATCTCCTCGGCCAGGGTCGGCTGGTAGCCCACCGCGGACGGCATACGACCCAGCAGCGCCGATACTTCAGTGCCCGCCAGGGTGTAGCGGTAGATGTTGTCGACGAACAACAGCACGTCACGCCCTTCATCACGGAACTTCTCGGCGATGGTCAGGCCAGTCAGTGCCACGCGCAGGCGGTTGCCGGGCGGCTCGTTCATCTGACCGTAGACCAGCGACACCTTGTCGATGACGTTGGATTCGGTCATCTCATGGTAGAAGTCGTTACCCTCACGGGTACGCTCACCGACACCGGCGAACACTGAGTAACCGCTGTGCTCGGTGGCGATGTTGCGGATCAGCTCCATCATGTTGACGGTCTTGCCGACACCGGCGCCGCCGAACAGGCCGACCTTGCCGCCCTTGGCGAACGGGCAGACCAGGTCGATGACCTTGATGCCGGTTTCCAGCAGCTCGTTGGACGCCGCCTGATCCGCGTAGCTCGGCGCCTTGCGGTGGATCGGCATGCGCTCCTGCTCACCAATCTCGCCGGCTTCGTCGATCGGACGACCCAGCACATCCATGATGCGCCCCAGGGTCTCCTTGCCGACCGGCACGGAGATGGCCGCACCCGTGTTGGTGACGTCCATGCCGCGCTTGAGGCCCTCGGTTGAGCCCATGGCGATGGTACGCACCACGCCGTCGCCCAACTGCTGCTGGACCTCGAGCACCGTCTCGACAGTCGAGACATTCAGCGCGTCGTAGACCTTGGGAACATCGTCCCGCGGAAACTCTACGTCAATCACCGCGCCGATGATTTGTACGATACGTCCGCTCATCTTGGTTCCTCTCAAATACCTGAAAATGAAACCTGCATGCCGGGAGGGAGCTTCCCTCCCCTGGCGCTATACGGCTGCCGCGCCGCCGACAATCTCGGAGATCTCCTGAGTGATCGCCGCCTGACGTGCCTTGTTGTAGACCATCTCGAGGTCGTCTATCAGGCCGCCAGCGTTGTCGGTGGCGTTCTTCATGGCGATCATTCGCGCGGCCTGCTCACAGGCTGCGTTCTCGACCACCGCCTGGTACACCTGCGCTTCAACAAAGCGAATCAGCAGGCTGTCCAGCAGCGCCTTGGCATCCGGCTCATACAGGTAGTCCCAGCTACCGGGACGCTTGTTCTCTTCGTGATGCCCGTCATTACCCATGTCCGGGGAGAGCGGCAACATCTGCCTTACCACCGGCTTCTGGGTCATGGTGTTGACGAATTCGTTGTACACCACATACAGGCGATCCAGTCGACCTTCGTCGTAGGCGTCCAGCATGACCTTGACGCTACCGATCAGGTCTTCCATCTCCGGGGATTCGCCAAGCCCGCTCTTCGCCGCCACGAGGTTACCCCCGTAGCTCTTGAAGAAACCGCCCGCCTTGCGGCCGAGGGCACAGAAATCGAGTTCCGCGCCTTCGTCACGTTGGCCCTTGGCATCCTTGAGCACGGTCTTGAACAGGTTGATGTTCAGGCCGCCACACAGGCCGCGGTCAGTGGAGACCACGATATAGCCGACCCGCTTGACATCACGCTCGACCATCCACGGATGACGATATTCGGGGTTGGCATCGGCCACATGGCCAACGACGTTACGGATCTGGCGTGAATAGGGCTGGCTGGCCCGCATCAGGTCCTGTGCCTTGCGCATCTTCGACGCAGCCACCATTTCCATGGCGCTGGTGATCTTCTGCGTGTTCTTGATGCTCCCGATCTGGGTGCGTATCTCTTTTGCAGCTGCCATCGCGATCTACTCCGTTCTTGCCCTCAGAAAGCGCCGGAACCCGCCCCTGCGGACGGGCCCATCGGGCATTACCAGCTCTGAGTGGCCTTGAACTTCTCGAGACCCTCTTTCAACCCCTGCTGGATCTCGTCGTTGTAGTCGCCGGACTGGTTGATCTTGTCGAGCAGCTCGGCGTACTCGGACCTCATGAAGTCGTGCAGGGCACGTTCGAAGTCCAGCACCTTGCTGACATCGACGTCATCCAGGAAGCCTTCGTTGGCGGCGTAAAGGGTCACGCCCATCTCGGCCACCGACAGCGGAGAGTACTGCTTCTGCTTCATCAGCTCGGTGACGCGCTGACCATGCTCCAGTTGCTTGCGGGTCGCCTCATCCAGATCGGAAGCGAACTGGGAAAACGCCGCCAGCTCGCGGTACTGGGCGAGTGCCAGACGCACACCGCCACCCAGCTTCTTGATGATCTTGGTCTGGGCCGAACCACCCACACGGGATACCGATAGACCGGCGTTGATGGCCGGACGGATACCCGAGTTGAACAGGTCGGTCTCGAGGAAGATCTGGCCGTCGGTGATCGAGATCACGTTGGTCGGTACGAACGCCGAGACGTCGCCGCCCTGGGTCTCGATGATCGGCAACGCGGTCAGTGAACCGGTCTTGCCCTTCACTTCGCCGTTGGTGAACTTCTCGACGTAGTCGGCGTTGACACGCGCGGCACGCTCGAGCAGACGCGAGTGGAGATAAAAGACATCACCCGGATACGCTTCACGGCCCGGCGGACGGCGCAACAGCAACGAGACCTGGCGATAGGCGACCGCCTGCTTGGAGAGATCGTCATAGACGATCAGTGCGTCTTCGCCACGATCACGGAAGTACTCACCCATGGTGCAGCCCGAATAGGCCGCCAGGAACTGCATCGGCGCGGGGTCGGCCGCACCGGCCGCCACCACGATGGTGTGTTCCATGGCGCCATGCTCTTCGAGCTTGCGCACCACCTGGGCAATGGTCGACTGCTTCTGACCGATCGCCACATAGACGCAGGTGATGTTCTTGCCTTTCTGGTTGATGATCGCATCGATGGCAACGGCTGACTTACCGATCTGACGGTCACCGATGATCAACTCGCGCTGACCGCGGCCGATCGGCACCATGGCGTCGATGGACTTCAGGCCGGTCTGTACCGGCTGATCGACCGACTGGCGGGTGATGACGCCGGGGGCGACCTTCTCGACCGCATCGGTGAGCTTGGCATTGATATCGCCCTTGCCATCGATGGCGTTGCCCAGCGAGTCGACTACGCGGCCGACAAGCTCAGGTCCCACCGGCACCTCGAGGATACGACCGGTACACTTCGCGGTCATCCCCTCTTCTAGCTGCAGGTAGTCACCCAGCACCACGGCACCCACGGAGTCACGCTCCAGGTTGAGTACCATGCCGAAGATGCTGCCGGGGAATTCGATCATCTCACCGAACATCGCGTCCTCGAGACCGTGAATCTTCACGATGCCGTCGGATACGCTGACGATGGTGCCCTGGTTACGGGCTTCAGATGCGACATCCAGCTTTTCGATACGCTGCTTGATGATGTCGCTGATCTCGGAAGGATTCAGTTGCTGCATGCCATGTCCCTCGAACTCAGGCGGAAAGGGCTTCGGAAAGACGGGCCAATCGACCGCGTACCGAACCGTCGATGACGGTATCGCCGGCACGCAGGATGACACCGCCGAGAAGCGTCGGGTCCACCTGAGTGGTAATGGAGATTTCGCGATTCAGGCGCTTCTTGAGTGAAGAAGCGAGCTTCTGTTGCTGCTTGTCGTCGAGCGAGTAGGCCGAGACCACCGTGACATCGACACGCTTTTCGTGATCCGCACGCATGCGCTCGAATTGCTCGGCAATGGCAGTGAGGGCCGGCAGACGACCCTTCTCCGCCAGGACATCCAGAAAGCGACGGGCCTGCTCATCGGCCTTGATGTCGGCAACTTCCAGCACCATTGCCACCTTGCGTTCGGTGGTGAATTTGGGGCTTGCAAGCAGTTTCTGAATATCCTGGTTCGCGACGACGTGCCCAAGCATCTCGAGTTGTGCCGCCCAGGTATCGAGTACCTGGTGATCACGCGCATACTCGAAAGCCGCCTTGGCATAGGGTCGGGCGACAGTAGACGTTTCCGCCATGGATCACCTCCTCACAGTTCGGCGGCAAGCTTGTCGAGCAGCTTGCGATGGGCCTTCTCGTCGATGGAGGCTTCCAGTACTCGCTCGGCTCCGGTGACAGCAAGACGGGACACCTGGGCACGAAGCTCGTCCTTGGCGCGGTTCACTTCCTGGTCGATTTCGGCACGCGCCTGGGCGACGATCCGTTCGCCTTCGGCGCGGGCCTGCTCACGGGCCTCTTCGACCATTTGTGAAGAGCGCTTGTGGGCCTGCTCGAGAATTTCGGAAGCCTGCTGCTTGCTCTCGCGCAGCGTGGCTTCGGCCTTCTCCTGGGCGACTTCGAGGTCCCGGGACGCACGGCTGGCCGCATCGAGGCCATCGGCGATCCGCTTCTGGCGCTCATGGAGCGCATTGCTGATCGGCGGCCACACGTACTTTATGCAGAACCAGACAAAGATCGCGAAGGCGATCGTCTGCCCGATTAGCGTCATGTTGATATTCACAGGGATGTACCTCTGACTGATTCGTGGCAACCGGAAACAAGCAAGCCGAGTGCGGTGCACTCGGCGCTGTCATTAACCGGCGACGACGAAGATCAGGTACATGGCGATACCGACACCGATCATCGGCACGGCATCCAGCAGGCCGGCCATGATGAAGGTCTTGGTCTGCAGCTGGTCACCCAGCTCAGGCTGGCGAGCGGTGGATTCAAGCAGCTTGCCACCCAGCATGGCGAAGCCAATGCCGGTAGCCAGAGCGCTGATGCTGATGATGATGGCCGCAGCGATGTAGACGATTTCCATGATAGTGCTCCTAGTTTTGAGTTGAGGTTAAGTTGAGTTGAAGCTAAGGACTAAAAAACTTGCTCGGGTTTTAGTGATGCTCGTGCGCCGCACTGAGGTAGACGATCGACAGTGTGGTGAAAATGAACGCCTGGAGCGAAATCACCAGAATGTGGAAGATCGCCCAGGGAACATCCAGCACCCAGATGGCCCAGAAGGGTAGCAGGGCGATCAAGATGAAGATGACCTCGCCGGCAAACATGTTGCCGAACAGACGTAAGCCCAGGCTGATCGGCTTGACGATCAAACCCACCACTTCAAGTACCAGGTTGAAGGGGATCAGGCTCCAATGATTGAAGGGGGTCAGCGACAGCTCCTTGGCGAACCCACCTGCTCCCTTGACCTTGATGCTGTAGTAAATGATCAGGCAGAACACACCCAGAGCCATCCCCAGCGTCGCATTGGGGTCGGTGGTCGGCACGATCTTCATGTAGTCAACCCCGAGACGCATGAACAGCTCCGGGAAGTAATCGACCGGGATGATTTTCAGCGTGTTCATCAACAGGATCCAGACGAACAGGGTCAGCGCCAGCGGCGCAATGACGGGATTCCTGCCATGAAAGGTGGCACGCACAAGATTCTCAATGAACTCGAATACCATCTCGACCGCGTTCTGTAGGCCTCCAGGCACACCGGTAGTCGCATACCGACCCGCCTTGCGGAACAACCAGATGAACAGCATGCCCATGGCGATGGACCAGCCCATGGTATCCAGGTGGATCGCCCAGAATCCCATCTCGCGAGCTTCCTCGGCACTGCCTGCCAGGGACCAACCATTCTCCGGGTGGCGGCCAAAGGTCAAATTCTGAAGATGGTGCTGTATGTAATACGTCGCCGTGACTTCATTTCCTGCTGCCATGCGGTGCTTACCTCGGTTCAGGGGGCCGGCCTGTCATGCTGCAGCCAGGGTATCAGCCAGTACATGAGTTGAGCCGCCGTATATGCGCTGAAGAAAAAAATCGGGTTTGAGGGAGGCACTGTGACGAACATGATGACGAACAGTGCCACCGTCGAACCAAACTTTCCCGTTTCGGCTCGGTAAAAATCCATGACGACCGCATGCGGTTTGCGCCTCCACGATCGACCAAGCCGACAGATGTAGAACAGCTGCGGCAAGAGACACACCATACCACCGGTAAGCGATGAGAGCGTGCCGCTCACGCCCGCTGCAACCGCCGCTACCACCGTTACCACCAGCACCGCCAGACACTGCAACCACCAGAGATGAACCGCTATCGACTGGCGCTTGATTGCCGCGGACAGCTTGCGCATTGCTGGATACCTGTCGGAGGCTACACCACCTTCAAGGTTGTCACGTCGGCACATGGCAAGGTACCTGCAAACCACCGCGGATTATAGGGAAGCCCCCCGAGCCCTTCAACCGACTTCCTGACGAATTGTCTCCATAAGTGATTAATTTTCGACCAAAGGTGCAGGTTTGGTGGCTGCCCCAGCGCTGAAATGTGCTCAACGGATATGCTCGAGAATGCCATCCAGCTCATCCAGGCTCGAGTAGCGGATGGTCAAGCGCCCCTTGCCGCCACGTCCATGCTGAATCTTTACCGGAGCACCCAACAGATCGCCAAGGCGCGATTCCAGACGTGTCACATCCGGGCCGGGTGCGACGGCCGCGGCTTTCTTGGGCTCCCCGGCGGCGAGCCGCTTGACCAGCGCTTCGGTATCGCGAACGGTGAGGTCCTTGTTGACCACCTCGTGGGCCGCACGACGCTGCTTGGCACCGGTCAGCGCCAGCAGCGCCCGCGCGTGCCCCATATCGAGGTCGCCTCGCTCCAGCAGAGTCTGGACCTCCGGGTCCAGCGTCATCAGGCGCAGCAGGTTGGTCACCTGGGCCCGCGACTTGCCGACCGCGTCCGCCACCTGCTGCTGGGTGAGCTCGAACTCCTCCAGCAAACGCTTGAGCGCCATCGCCTCTTCCATCGGGTTGAGGTTTTCGCGCTGGATGTTCTCGATCAACGCAAGCGCCAGCGCCACCTGGTCACTGACCTCGCGAATCACCGCCGGGATGGTGTCCAGTTCAGCGAGTTGCGCGGCACGCCAACGCCGTTCACCGGCAATGATTTCGTAACGCGACTCGCCGGCCGGACGCACCACGATGGGTTGCATCACCCCCTGGGCACGGATCGAGTCGGCAAGCTCCTCCAGTGCCTCGGGCTGAATATCACGGCGTGGCTGATACTTGCCGCGTGTCAGTTGACTCAGCGGCAGTCGCTCGAGGCGTTCCTCGGCCTCCGGAACGGGCGTGACGTCACCCGCATCCGACTCCATCGCATCGAGCGACACTTCGGGCAAATCCAGACTCTCGCGGCGGCGAGCACCGGCCCCGATCAGGGCATCCAGGCCTCGGCCCAGGGCGCGTTTACGCGTCATCGACATTCCCTCATCACAGCGTTTTCATCGAGCGCTTAAAGCGACAGGCGCCGAATCATCTCCTTGGCCAGCACCCGATGGGCCTGGCTGCCCCTTGAGAAGCGGGCATACTTGGTGACCGGCAGACCGTGGCTTGGCGCCTCGGCGACCCGGACGTTTCGCGGAATGGTGGCCTTGAGCAGGGTATCGCCGAAGTAATCGCGCAACTGCTTGGTCACGTCCCGGGTCAGGCTGTTGCGGGCATCGAACATGGTACGCAGTATGCCAAAGATCTCGAGGTCGGGATTCACGCTGTCCTTGATCTGCTCGACGGTATCGAGCAGCGCCGACAGCCCCTCGAGGGAGTAGAATTCGCACTGCAGCGGAATCAGCACGCCATGGGCGGCGGTCAGGCCATTGACGGTGAGCATGTTGAGCGACGGCGGGCAGTCGATCAGCACCACGTCATATTCACCGGCAACATCGGCCAGGGCCTTCTCAAGACAACGTTCACGACCCGCTTCACGGTCGAGCAACGCCACTTCGGCAGCCGTCAGGTCGCCGTTGCCCGGCAATAGCGCGTATCCCGCGACGGGACAGTCGAGGATGACGTCGATGGCGCGCTTATCGCCCAGCAGCACATCCAGCACGCTGCCATCGAGCTCATGCTTGTCGACGCCACTCCCCATGGTGGCATGCCCCTGGGGATCGAGGTCGACCAGCAATACGCGGCGATCGAGCGCCGCCAGGCTGGCGGCGAGGTTGACGGCGGTGGTGGTCTTGCCGACGCCACCCTTCTGATTGGTCAACGCGATGATCTTTGTCACGGGCAACTCCCTTGCTGGGAAATACGAATGGTCGGGCTGCATTCCCCTCGAGCGACCCTTGCAGACACCTTGCGTTCAGGCCAGGGCAGATTCACGACGCTCGAGTCGCACCAACAGGCGGTTGCCGACATCGAAGGGCACCGCCAGCTCATATCGTTCGACCGGCTCGATACCGGGCGGCAGGTCCACAAGCTCGCTCTCGACGGCAGGCCCCTTCATGGCCAGCCACTGTCCACCCGGGGCCACCAGAGGCTCTGTCAGGGCGACAAAGTCACCCAGGCTTGCGAAGGCCCGTGAGATGACCTGGTCGAACTGGCCCGAGAACGCCTCGACCCTTGCCTGTACCGGGGTCACGTTGGTCAGGCCGAGTTCCATTACCGCCTGGCGCTGGAAGCGCACCTTCTTGCCATTGCTGTCGAGCAGCGTCACGGCCAGTGTCGGCGCAAGGATCGCCAGCACCAGGCCCGGCAGGCCGGGGCCCGTGCCTACATCGAGCAGCCGGGGACCATGCACATGGGGCAACACCGCGGCGCTATCGAGCAGGTGACGAGGGACCATCTCTTCGACAGAGCGTATCGCGGTGAGGTTATAGGCGCGGTTCCACTTGTGCAACAGGCCGAGCAGGCCGAGCAGTTGTTCGCGCTGCCTGCTGTCGACCTCGATGCCGAGTCGTTCAAGGCCTTCGTCGAGGCGAGCGGTACTCTGCTGTTCGACAGCCGTCATGCGCTGGCCACCCGATTGCCATCGAGCAGGCGACGCTTCTTGAGGTGGATCAGCAGGATCGACACCGCCGCCGGCGTCACACCGGAGATGCGCGATGCCTGGGCAAGCGTCTCCGGGCGAGCCTCGCCAAGCTTCTGGCGAATCTCGTGGGATAACCCCTCGACCCGCTGATAATCGAGATCGGACGGCAAGGGCGTCGCCTCATGGCGCTTGAGCTTGTCGATTTCATCCTGCTGGCGGTCGATGTAGCCCTGGTACTTGGCTTGTATCTGCACCTGTTCGGCAACCGCCGGATCGCTCACTGGCTCACCGATGAGCGACGCGACATCGGCGTACTCGATTTCGGGACGCTTGAGCAGATCCAGCAGCGTGTACTCACGCGACAGCGGCTTGTCGGTCTTGCCCTCGATGGCAGCGGCCAACGGGGTGCCGGGCTGCACCCAGCTCGCCTTGAGCCTGGCACTCTCGGCCTCGATGGCGCTGCGCTTGGCGCTGAAGGCCGCCCAACGGGTGTCGTCGACCAAGCCCAGTTCGCGACCGGCCTCGGTGAGGCGCAGGTCGGCGTTGTCCTCGCGCAGCAGCAACCGGTATTCGGCACGCGAGGTGAACATGCGATACGGCTCCCGGGTGCCCATGCTGATCAGATCATCGACCAACACGCCGAGGTAGGCTTCATCCCGGCGCGGCCACCAGGCATCGAGGCCACGCGCACGGCGAGCGGCGTTGAGGCCCGCCAGCAGCCCCTGGGCGCCAGCTTCCTCGTACCCGGTGGTGCCATTGATCTGCCCGGCGAAATACAGGTTGTGGATAAATTTCGTTTCCAGCGAGTGCTTCAAGTCTCGCGGATCGAAGAAATCGTACTCGATGGCATAGCCGGGACGAGTGATATGAGCATTTTCAAGACCCTTGATCGAGCGTACCACCTGCAGTTGCACATCGAACGGCAGTGACGTGGAGATCCCATTGGGATAGAGCTCGTGGGTGTCGAGGCCTTCGGGTTCGATGAAAATCTGGTGGCTCTGCTTGTCGGCAAAGCGATGCACCTTGTCCTCGATCGATGGGCAGTAACGTGGCCCGGTGCCCTCGATTGCACCGGAATACATCGGTGAACGATCGAGATTCGCGAAGATGATCTCGTGGGTGCGCTGGTTGGTATGCGCGATGTGACAGCTCATCTGACGCGGGTGCTGTTCGGGCTTGCCCATGAACGACATCACCGGCGTCGGGGAATCGCCCGGCTGCTCCTCGAGCATCGAAAAATCGACGCTCTTGGCATCGAGGCGTGGTGGAGTACCGGTCTTCAGGCGGTCGACCCGGAATGGCAACGAACGCAGACGCTCGGCCAGGGCGTTGGAAGGCGGGTCACCGGCACGGCCACCCAGGCTCTTGTCCAGCCCGATATGGATCACCCCGCCGAGGAAGGTGCCGGTGCACAGTACGACCGTCTCGGCAAGAAAACGGATCCCGGTCTCGGTGACCACGCCGCGCACGGTGTCGCCATCAACTACCAGGTCTCCGGCCGCCTGCTGGAAGATCGTCAGGTTGGCCTGGTTTTCCAGCATGCCCCGAATCGCCGCCTTGTAACGGACTCGGTCGGCCTGGGCGCGAGTTGCACGCACAGCGGGCCCCTTGCGGGAATTGAGCACGCGAAACTGGATGCCTCCCAGGTCGGTAGCCAGCGCCATGGCCCCACCCAACGCATCGATCTCCTTGACCAGATGACTCTTGCCAATGCCGCCGATGGCGGGATTGCAGGACATCTGGCCCAGGGTCTCGATGTTGTGGGTCAAAAGCAGGGTCTGACAGCCCATGCGAGCGGAGGCCAGCGCGGCTTCGGTTCCCGCATGGCCACCGCCGATGACGATCACGTCAAAGCGGTCTGGGTAATCCAAGGTGCACCTCGTTGGCGCCGATAGCGCCTGCGTTGTCGTCAGGTAGTTGCGTTGCCCCGCAAGCTCCGGAAACGGAGCCGCTGTGAACAAGCCGGCCAGTATAAACCCCTTGTGGGTAATCGTCAGGGGTTTTCCACACCTGGTTTTCAGGCCCGTGGTGGTATTGGGCTATCTATCAGTTAAATCAAAATATATAGAGAGAAGTTCTGTTGTGGTAGTAACTACTGGTGTGGACAAAAACCGTGGATAAGTGAATTAATCAACATAAAAACAAAATGATACGCTGTTGACTCAAAGACGCACAAGCGGGTGACTGCCTGGGAGGGACCTGTCTGGAGCTTGTGGACGGAATGCCACTCTATCCACAGTGGAGAGAATCTACCGCTTGTCCACCGTCGGGTACATGCCTTGTGCCCGTGGCTGTGAACAACCTCGATGATGTGTGGTGAAGGCCTTGGGAGTGGGCCTTGGCGGCGTATATGCCAGGGCGCCAGGAAAATTCTATCCACAGGCATGAAAAAGGCCCTGTCGATAACGACAGGGCCCTCTTTCGCTCGTCTTCTACGCCTGTTTTTCAGTGCTTTAGCACGCGGGAGAGGAAACTGCGTGTTCGCTCGTCCTTGGGTTGATCGAAGATCGTCTCGGGCGGTGCGGCCTCGGCGATCTCGCCCTTGTGGATGTAGATGACGCGATCCGCCACTTCCCTGGCAAAGCCCATCTCATGAGTGACGATCACCATGGTCATGCCTTCGCGGGCGAGCTCACGCATGGCATCCAGTACTTCGCCGATCATTTCAGGATCGAGTGCCGAGGTGGGCTCGTCGAACAGCATCAGCCGAGGTTCCATGGCCAGTGCCCGGGCCAGCGCCACACGCTGCTGCTGACCTCCGGAGAGCTGCGTGGGATGCTTGGCGGCCTGGTCGCTGATGCCGACCCTTGCAAGGAGACGCTCGGCGGTCTCCACCGCGTCCGCTCGGCTCCAGCCACGTACCTTCATGGGTGCCAGGATGACGTTGTCGAGCACGCTCAGGTGGGGAAACAGGTTGAACTGCTGGAACACCATGCCGACTTCGGTGCGGATCTTTTGAAGTGCCTTGCCGCTCTTGCCGTGGGGGGTGAGTTGGTTGCCATCGACCATGATATGGCCGTCCTGGAACTCCTCGAGGCCATTGATGCAGCGAATCAGCGTCGACTTGCCGGAACCACTGGCACCGATCACCACCACTACCTCGCCGGGTACCACGTTCAGGTCGATGTCCTTCAGCACATGCAGGTCGCCGAAGTGCTTGTTGACCTTCTCCATCTGGACGATGGGAGCGGTCGCTGTGTCGTTATCGGTCATGCGGTGACTCTCCTCATTGTCCGGCCAGGCCGCGCTGTTCAAGGAAACGCAACACCAGCGATAGCGTCCAGGTGATGGCGAGGTAGAGCAGCGCCACCATGAAGTAGACCTCAAGCGCCGTGAAGGTGGTGGCGATATAGATCTGGCCTTGACGCACCAGCTCACCGACCCCAATCACCGAGAACAGAGAGGTATCCTTGATACTGATGATGCCCTGGTTACCTAGCGGCGGAATCATGCGCCGGAAGGCTTGTGGCCAGATCACGTAGCGAAAGGCCTGGGTACGCGACAAGCCAAGCGACAGTGACGCTTCACGCTGACCGCGCTCGATGGACTGCACACCGCCGCGTACCACTTCCGAGATATAGGCACCTGAGTTGACCGCGATGGCGGCGATGCCAGCGGTCAGGGCGTTGATCGGACCACCAAGCAGCTGTGGCAAGCCATAAAAGATGAACAGCACTTGCACAAGGATCGGGGTACCACGAAAGACCTCGATATAGAAAATGGCAGGGATACGCATCAGGCGAGAGCGGCTGATGCGCATCAGGCCAAACACGATGCCGATCAGAAAACCGATGGCCAGGCCACCGAACGAGATCAGAAGGGTCCAGGGGATGCCTGGCAACAGGTGGGGAATCGAAGCGAATGCCGCTCCCCAATCGAATTGAAAGGTCACTTCCACGAGCGTCTCTCCGCGATGTCTGGAAACGACGCGGGGCCGGGAGGCATGACCACCCGGCCCCGCTTATCCTCCCGCCTTGCATCCAACATGGCGGAACCTTCAGGGCGTGTCGGCAATCACTCGTCTTCGGGAGCTTCACCGAACCATTTTTCGAAGATCTCGTCGTACGTGCCGTCCTCGCGCATCTCCGCCAACGCCTGGTTGGTAGGCTCGACCCATTCGCTACCCTTGTGGAATACGATGCCGTACTGCTGACCTTCGTACAGCGGGCCTACGACCTTGGCACGACCTTCACCGCGGGTCTTCGCGAAGTAGGCGACGTTGGGGGCGTCGTAGAAGGCGGCATCGACATTGCGGCCCAGGAGCGCCATGTACATGTCGGAGGTGCCCGGGTACGGCGTGATGTCGGCGTCTTCGCCCAGGGTTTCCTGCAGATAGTCGTAGCTGGTGGAACCGATCTTGGTGGCGATCGTCATGCCCTCAAGGTCCTCGACAGTCTCGACACTGTCGTTATCGGCACGCACGATGATCTGCAGACCCGAATCGTAGTAGGGATCGGAGAAGTCGACGATCTCGGCGCGTTCCTCGGTAATGGTCACGCCGGCGATGGCGATTTCCTGGTTACCGGTCTGTACGGCGGGAATGATGCCAGCGAATTCCATGGTGGTGAGGTTCACCTCGAAGCCGGCACGCTCGGCCACTTCGTTGATGATGTCCATGTCGAAACCGATCATCTCGCCGGTGTCGGGATCGAGCATCTCGAAGGGAACGAAGCTTGGGTCGGTGGCGACATTTACCGTGGGCGTCTGGGCCATGGCACTGGCACCAAGCCCGAAGCCAAGGGCCATGGCCGAGAACAGCGCGGATTGTTTCAGCAATGATGATGTGATGGACGATTTTTTCATTTGTTTCCCCGTTGTTAAGACTTTTCTGTTGGGATTCACCATATTTACCATGGCGAGAATCCGTCAGAGCGTCAAGTCACGGGGAAAGGTCCGGATCAGACCATGAAAGAGGCGCCGCAGCCGCAGGTTGTGGTGGCATTGGGGTTCTGGACGAGGAATCGGGCACCGGCGAGTCCTTCCTCGTAGTCGACGGTGGAACCTACCAGGTACTGGTAGGATAACGGGTCGACCACCAGGCCCACCTCGCCGAATTCGACCAGCGTATCGTCCTCCCCGACATCCTCGGCGAAGTCGAAGCCATACTGGAAGCCCGAGCAACCGCCACCGGTCACGTAGACACGCAGCTTGAGCTGGCTGTTGCCCTCCTCATCTATCAGCGATGCCAGGCGCGCGCGGGCACTCTCGGACAGCAGCAAGGGGGTGGGAACGAAGGATTCAGCACCGCTCATGGACGAGCTCCCTTAAGGGAAATGGATGACTCAGCCATGTATTATCCCCAATCCCCAGCAAAAGGGTCAACTTTTCGGCCAGTCGTCGACCTTCCATCGGCGCCGTGACTGTTGGTGAGCGAGATTAGGGCATCAGCGCCGGGGCGGCGAGACCAGCGTTCTCGTCGAGGCCGAACATCAGGTTGAGGTTGTGGATCGCCTGGCCGGAGGCGCCCTTGACCAGGTTGTCGATCACCGAGAGCACGACAACGGTGTTACCGTTGCCGGGACGATGTACCGCCAGGCGGCAGACGTTGGCGCCCTTGACGCTGCGGGTCTCCGGATGACTGCCGGCGGGCATCACGTCGACGAACGGTTCATCGGCGAACCGTTGCTCGAACAGTGCCTGGAGATCGCCCGGTTCGCTGGTCAACTGGCCATACAGGGTCGCATGAATGCCACGGATCATCGGCGTGAGGTGTGGCACGAACGTCAGCCCGACCTGCCCCTTCGCGGCATCACCCAGGCCCTGACGAATCTCGGGCAGGTGACGATGCCCGCTGGCACCATAGGCCTTCATCGATTCACTGGCTTCGGCAAGCAACGACGGCACCTTGGCGCCGCGACCGGCTCCGGTGACCCCCGACTTGCAATCGGCGATCACCTGGCTCGGGTCGATCAGCCCGGCCTCGAGAAGCGGCAGCAGCCCGAGTTGAACGGCGGTGGGGTAGCAGCCGGGTACCGCGATCAGCCGTGCCTTGCGGATCTTGTCGCGGTGCATTTCCGGCAGGCCATAGATGGCCTCCTCGAGCAGTTGCGGAGCGCCATGGGGCTGGCCGTACCAGTTGGCCCACTCGTCGGCGTCACGCAGGCGGAAATCGGCGGAAAGATCGATGACCCGAGTGCCGCGCTCCAGCAATTCTCCGGCCAGCGCATGGGCGACCCCATGGGGGGTGGCGAAGAACACCGCATCGCAATGCCCCAGGCGCTCGGCGTCCGGCTCGCTGAAGGCCAGTCCGTCATAATGACCGCGCAGGTTGGGATACATCTCGGACACTCCCATCCCCGCTTCGGAACGCGAGGTGATCGCTTCCACTTCGACGTCCGGGTGCTGGGCCAGCAACCTGAGTAGTTCGACACCCGTATACCCGGTGCCCCCGACGATTCCGACCTTGATCACGTTGCACTCCTTTACCGTTGGGCCCGTCTCAGGCCAGACGCTTCGATCACACGCACTGAATATGATACACAAGAGAAGGGGGTCTACCCAGCAGGCGCCAGTTGCATGGCGATAGCGAAAGGAGCCGGGGACAGGTTGTAGAGGGGGTCCTATGCCAGGGATGGCATCGGTAGCGCCCATGGAGGGGTTCACAGCGCCCCCTCGAAGACCTGTCGCTCGGAAGCCGTGAGCGGTGCTTCCATCTGCGATAGCCCTGGCCCAGGTTGCCGGCACCCTCCGTCAGCCAGGTTGAATGTGCTGGTCATGGAATCGACCGAACAGGAACCGTGCCGTGCCGCGTTTTTCACTACCCGACTTCAGCCTCGAGCGCTTTCGGCAGCGCCTGGCCACTGTCGATGCCCTGCCCCAGCTTTGCGTGCTGGGGGTGGTGTCGGGATTGATCACGGGTGCCTTCATGGTCGGGTTTCGGATGTTGCTGGACCTGGGTGCCCTGGCCTTCATGCCCGGTGGCGATTCCGAGGCCTTCGAGGGTCTGTCCCCGCTGGTTCGCTCTGTCATGCCCATGGTGGCGGTAGCGCTGATCGGCGTGCTGTTGTGGCGTCAGCCAGTGGCGGCTCGCAAGCTCGGGGTCGCGCACGTGATGGAGCGCCTGACCTACCACCAGGGGCGTTTTCCGCTGCGCAACTGGCTCAACCAGTGGTGGGTCGGTGTGGTCACGGTGCTCGGCGGTCTTTCTGCCGGGCGCGAGGGGCCGGCGATTCATCTCGGGGCGGCGGCATCCAGTGGGCTAGGCGAGCGGCTGCGGCTGCCGCATAACAGCCTTCGCGTGCTGGTGGCCTGTGGCACGGCAGCGGGGATCGCCGCTTCCTTCAATACCCCCATTGCCGGGGTCATCTTCGCCATGGAAGTGGTGATGATGGAGTACACCATCGCCGGGTTCATGCCGGTGATCCTGGCCTCGACCATGGGTGCGGTGATCGCCCAACTGGTGTACGGGTCGGAACCGGCCTTCCAGGTGCCGTCGGTGAGTCTCGGTTCGATGATGAACCTGCCATGGATACTGGTGACGGCGCTTGTGATCGGTCTTCTGGCAGGACTGTTCATCCACTTGGCGCGCAGCGAGTGGATCACCGCGCGGCCGGTATGGCAGAAGCTGTCGTTGGTGGCCGTTGCCAGTGCAGCGGTCGCCTGGTGGTATCCCGAAGTGCAGGGCATCGGTTATGACAGTCTCAGTGCCGCCTTGACCGGTGACGTGGCGGTAGACGTGCTGCTGGCGCTGGTGATCGCCAAGCTGGCGCTGACCGCCATCACCGTGGCCAGCGGTATTCCCATCGGCATCATCGGCCCGGTACTGGTGGTCGGTGCAGCTGCCGGTGCGCTGATGGGAATGACGGGAGATTGGCTGTGGCCGGGGCTCGCTGCGGAACCCGCACTGTTCGCGATGCTCGGGATGGCGGCCATGATGGGCGCCGTGTTGCAGGCGCCATTGGCGGCGCTGATGGCGCTGCTGGAATTGACGCACAATCCCAATATCATCTTGCCGGGGATGCTGGCGGTGGTGATCTCGGGGCTGACCTCCCGCCAGCTTTGCCGCTGTGATGGTTTCTTCATCAGCAGTACCCGACATGGCCTCCACCCGCTTCAGCAACCGCTGATGCAGGCGCTGTCTCGGGTCTCGGTACCGGCGGTGATGGAGCGCAGCCTGGTGCGCACCCCGCGCATGGTGACCCGCCAGCAGGCGCGCCTGCTGCTCGAGGGCAACCCGGTGTGGGTGCTGATCGAACGCTCCAGCGATGACAAGCCGACACTTGCCCTGAAGGCCGCGGATCTGGCGCGCTGGTTGATGGAGGAGCAGGAGGAAGCCGAGGGGACTGAAGCGACTCCCGAAAGGAGTGATGCCCTGGAGAAGGCCGATCTTCTCGAGATTCCTGGCGTACGCCTCGAAATGGCGCCGATCCACTTGCAGGCCACGTTGTCCGAAGCCTTCGAGCGACTCAATGACCAGGCGGTCGATGCGCTCTATGTTGAACACGGCAACCGCCCGAAACAGAAGCGAATTTCCGGTATCATCACGCGTGGCGCCATCGAGCGCTATTACAAATTCACGGACTGAGATTCACTTCTGGCGACCGATATGGCGGGAGATAGCATGTATCTGTGGTTAAAGGCTCTGCACCTGATGGGGATGGTCACCTGGTTTGCCGCGCTGTTCTACCTGCCGCGGCTGTATGTTTATCACGCCATGGCGCGTGACCGTGGAGAGCAGCAGGCCATCGAGCATTTCAAGGTGATGGAACGCAAGCTCTACCGAGGCATCATGACCCCGTCGATGATTGCCGTGCTGGTGTTCGGTGGGCTGATGCTGGCGCTGTCTCCTGGGTGGCTCGGCCAAGGCTGGATGCATGTCAAGCTGTTGATGGTGCTGCTGCTGGTGGGCTACCACCATGTCTGCCTGATCTATTTGAAGCAATTGGCCGAAGCACGTTGCACGAAGAGCCATGTATTTTTCCGCTGGTTCAACGAAATGCCGGTTATCGCCCTGCTGGTGATCGTGCTGCTCGCCGTATTGAAGCCGTTCTGATGGCCACTAGCGTTCATCGACACCGTCAGTTGCCGGTAGTGTTGGTACTGGCTGGCCATGACCCCACCGGTGGCGCGGGCCTGGTCGCCGATGCCGAGGCCATTGCGGCCTGTGGGGGCTGGGCGTTGACCATCCCCACTGCACTGACCGTGCAGGATTGCCGGAATGTTCACGCGGTGATGCCCTGTGACCCGGATGCTATGCGCGCCATGGCGACGGCACTTGCGACCTTCGAGGTGGCGGCGATCAAGGTCGGGCTGGTGCCTGACATGGCCACGCTCGATGCGATAACCGATATCGTGAGGCGTTTCCCTGGGGTGCCGCTGGTGGTCGACCCGGTGCTCAAGGCGGGAGGTGGGTGTGAGTTATCCACAGCTGAGCTGGTGGACGCCTTTCGTGAACGATTGCTACCTCTTGTGGATATTCTCACCCCCAATCGTCAGGAGCTTATGCGGCTTTCCTCGGTGACAGTGGATGACGACACCGAACGTGCCGTGGAACTCATGACCCTGGGCTGCCAGGCGGTATTGGTGACCGGCACCGATGAGCCGGCGAGAGGCGTTGCCGCGAACCGGGTCGCGCATACGCTGCATGCCCCCGATCTCAGTAGGCAGTGGTCGTGGGAGCGCCTGGATGGCCAGTATCATGGCTCTGGCTGCACCCTGGCGGCGTCGCTTGCCGCCCGCCTGGCGGCGGGGGAAACGCTGGTGACGGCGTGCGAGCAGGCTCAGGCGTTCACCTGGCAGGCACTCGCCCATGGCTGGCAACCCGGTGATCAGCAGGCGTTGCCACGACGGCTGTGGCAACTCCCGGAAATACCGCCAGGCGATAGCTATCGGGTCGATCGATGACAACAGGCTGGTCATCCGTGCCAGCAGAACCGAGAATGGCAGACATGACAGGGATATCCCCGCTTCTTCACAGATTTATCCACAGCGTTGCGATTTCACACCTTCAATAAATGCATGAGGTAGCCATGACCACATCCGCACTGCTCTTCGAACAGGCCTGCCGCCATATTCCCGGTGGCGTCAATTCGCCGGTGCGTGCCTTCAAGGGACTTTCTCGTCCACCAGTGTTCATGGAACGTGCCAAGGGTGCCTACCTTTACGATGTCGAAGGCAATCGCTACGTCGATTATGTCGGTTCCTGGGGGCCAATGATCACCGGGCATGCCGACCCTGACGTGCTGGGTGCGGTGCGTGAACGTCTCGACAATGGCCTGTCCTTCGGCACGCCGACCGCCATCGAGACCACCATGGCCGACCTGATCTGCGAGATGATCCCGACCATCGAGATGGTGCGCATGACCAGTTCCGGCACCGAGGCCACCATGTCGGCGATACGCCTGGCGCGCGGCGTCACGGGGCGCGACAAGATCGTCAAGTTCGAGGGTAACTACCATGGCCATTCCGATTCGCTGCTGGTCAAGGCGGGCTCGGGGGCGCTGACCCATGGCGAGCCGAGCTCCCCCGGGGTGCCGGCGTCGCTGGCCGAACACACCATCACCCTGCCCTACAATGACCTCGATGCCGTCGAGCAGTGCTTCGAGGAAATCGGTGACCAGATCGCCTGCATCATCGTCGAGCCGGTGGCCGGCAACATGAACTGCATTCCGCCGCAGCCGGGGTTCCTCGAGACCTTGCGCCGGGTCTGTGACAGCCACGACAGTGTACTTATCTTCGACGAGGTGATGACCGGCTTCCGGGTTGCACTGGGCGGCGCCCAGGCTCACTACGGCATCAAGCCCGATCTCACCTGCCTTGGCAAGATCGTTGGCGGTGGCATGCCGGTGGGGGCATTCGGCGGCAGTGAGGCGATCATGTCCAATATTTCGCCGCTTGGTCCCGTCTACCAGGCCGGTACCCTGTCAGGCAATCCGCTGGCCATGGCCGCAGGCGTCACCCTGCTCACCAAACTGCGCACCCCCGGCTTCCACAACGCCCTGGCACAACGCGTCGAAACCCTTTGCCATGGTCTTGAGGAGCGCGCGAAAGCCGCCGGGATCGAGCTGATCACCCAGCGTGCCGGCGGCATGTTCGGCGTGTTCTTCACGCGCCAAAGCCGGGTCGACAATTTTGCTCAGGCCACTGCCTGCGATGCCGAAGCCTTCCGCCGCTTCTTTTCGGCGATGCTCGATGAAGGCGTTTACTTGGCGCCTTCCGCTTACGAGGCGGGTTTCATGTCCAGCGCTCATACACCGGAAGATATTCAACTGACTCTGGATGCGGCAGAACGCGCCTTCGTGGTCATGCAGCAGGCTTGATGGGGAGAGACGCACGATGCGCCATACACGAGAGGATGTCGGCTCATCCGCTGACAAGGCCCTGGAGTTGCCGTCACTGGTTGACGCACTGGTGACCTTCCACCGTCAGACAGCGATCCGGGCAACATCCAGCGAGGATGTCTATGCGGCGGTCGATGCGCAGGCGGCCGGTGAAGTGGCAGCGATTCGTGAACATCTGTTCAGTGAAGAGGATCGCCAGCGACTCGACCACCTCGAGGAGTGGCTCGAACAGGATCGATTGCGACTGGGGGCGTTGCTTGAGTCACGACAGGCGTATCAGGTCAGCAGTTGGGCACTCGACCACCCCGAGAGCCAACTGATCCATGAAGGGCGTAGCTTGCTGGTCAATGCCATCGGCCATGACCCGAGTGCACCAGGCGCCGAGCTCCCCTCCGACCCAGCCAGCGACCTGGCCGCTCTGCTGGTCGGGCTCGAGAGTCGTGGTGAGGTGGCGCTGGCGCGACTGGCGCTGGATCGCTATTTACGCCTGTCCGGCGATTACGAGGTGTGCCGCCTGCTGTCGCTGTTCGCTACCTGCCATGCCTTGACCGGCGCGCGACGCGCATTGCAGCGCCGCCCCTCGGCCGACCAGGACCCGGAACATCCCGCCCTGCTTGCCGAATGCATGGCCGAGTGTCGACGTTTCCTGGTGCTCGCCGAGCGTATCGCCGAATTCCGCTTTCCTCCTCTGGTGATCGCCGTTGGGGTCTCGGGCAGCGGAAAGAGTCGCTTTACCAGCGGGCTTGTGGCGCGGCTAGGCGCGATTCGCGTGTGTTCCGATGTGGAGCGTCGGCGGTTGTATGGCATCGAGGCCGAATCCGCTTATCCACAGCCGGTGACTTCGACGCAGGGTGTGGATATCTTCAGTGAAGAGGCGACTCGACGCACTTACCGACGGCTGGCCAGCTGCGCTGGCGCGATGCTTGATGCGGGCATTCCCGCCTGTGTGGATGGCACCTTCCTGACCCGCTGGCAACGCGACCTGCTACGCCAACAGGCCGAGGCGCGCGGCTTGCCGTGCCTGCTGGTCAGTTTCGAAGCCGATGATGCCACCCTGAAGCGGCGCATCGACAAGCGCGCGCGTCGACAAGGCATCCAGCCACAAGCAAGCCTTGCCGTGCTGGAGCACCAGCAGAAGATATTCGAGGCTTTCGGCGACGAAGAGCGGCTGAATCTCGTTCATCTCGACACAACCGCCGACAATGCCGCCGAAACCCTGGTGGGGTTGATCGAGGAGCACGTGAAGTTGCTGTGATGGGCTCACTCGCAACTTCACGGTTGGATGTCTTCGGGCGAGTTCAGGTCTCGATCAGTTTCGTGGCCTGCTTGTCCGGTTGATGGCGTGATGACGTCAGCGGAGGGGGTGCGCCAAGGTGCTGACGGGCCCAGTTGACCGCTTGCACACGGTTGTGAACCTCGATCTTGCGGAAGATGTTGTAGAGGTGGGATTTCACCGTGTGTTCGCTGACGAACAACTGCTCGGCGATGCGTGTGTTGGAGGCACCGGTACCCAGCATGGCGATGATTTCCAACTCGCGCTGGGTGAGCCCGCAGGCCGGTCGATAGGAATTGAGCTGTTGACGGCGAAAGAACTGGATCATTCGGGTCATCAGTGACCGCGACATCCACAGGTCGTTGGCCATCAAGGCATTCAAGCCCTTGCAGATCATCGCCAGGGAATCGCTGTGATAGAAGACCCCTTGCAGGTTCACGGCGGAGAGTACCTCAACGGCATGATCCTCGTTGCGCAGGTTGAAGGCCGCCAGGGTGATGTTCTCGGGGTTTTCGCTCGATAGCGAGTGCCACTCCTGAATGATGCCTTCGTCGAGATAATCGATATCGAGCAGTACGACCGTCCTGCCGGTGATTGCACGCTGCGTGCTCCCAGGCGAGACCAGGACGATAGGGCAGTTCAATTGCTGACCAAGATAGTCGATGAACAGTTGTGTCTGAGGACTACTAGAGGTGACCAGCATTACTAAACTTTGTTGATCCATGAGAATACCCTGCTCATTAGGTGCTGTGGAGTTCCCTTCGCCAAGCCTAAGTGTTATTAATTCCTCCTGACGTCCTGTGAGTGTTGTGCAAATTGGCACATTTTGTTAGTGCTTTTTGTTCATATGGAACTCACCTTTTCATCCATTTTTTTCAATGACATTAAATGACATACAAAATCAGCCTTTTGACATCGTCTCCCATGAGGATGGCTGATGGTTGTCAGTTGTCCTGGATCAATAAAGAAGAGAAAAGGTCTGATCCAATGACGCTAATAAAGACGCTGATCAAGCTCGAGACATACTCTGTAAATTCCCTGACAGGAGAAATCTCATGTCGGTAGTTAGGTGGATGGCTATATCTGCCATGGCGGTACTCAGCGGTTTGGGCTTCGCCAGTGACGATGGCATACAGGTAACGCTCGAAGGTGACCCCGGCACCCCCTTCGAGGCACGATGGACCATCGTGACCGCCGAGGGTGAGAGGGAGGTCCATGAGATCGAGGGGCAGGTGCCCTATCGACAACGCTTCACCGGTGAGGCGTTCGAGGGATGGCTTCATCATATAGGTGACCAGGGGCACCTGACACTGGAAATCATCCACAAGGGAAATCGCTCACGCTCTAGCACCTCAGCCCGCGGTAGCCTTTCGCTCAGTGTGAAATAAACTACCCATCCGGCATTCATGATGTCGGATGGGTAGGAATGTCCCACGTGAGGTGGGGCGGCCATCAGGCGTGGCCGAATCTCAGTACTGGGTCACGGTGGCCGTGTTGTGGTTGCCAGTTTGAACTTCCTGGGAGAAGTGCTGCCAGCCGCCGCTCTGGTTCACTACCACCTCGTTCCAGTTGCCACGCTGGTAGGTGTAGGAGTCATGGCCATAGCCACGCTGGGTGATGAAGGCGTCGTTGTCCCAGCCATCCTGGAAGATATCGCTATCTACCTCTGTTGCTCCGTACTGGTCAACGTCGGCAAGGTTGTCTTTGCCTTGCTGGTTAATATAGCTGTCATTCAGGTAGCCATCACGCTGATCGACATTGGCGGTGTTCCTCCTGCCATCCTGGAAAACGTAGGAGTCATTGCGGCTGCCGCTCTGAAGGACTTCTGCATCATTGCCGTCAGAAAATAAGCTCCAGTATCCACCGTTTCCGCGTTGGTAGATGGTGGATTCATTCTGGTAGCCGGACTGGTTGACGGTAGCATTATGGCGGTTTGTATCCTGTTGGATACGTGACCACTGGTCACCGGTCTGGGTCACAGTGGCGTCGTTGTTATTGCCGTTCTGGTAGATAATGGACTCTGCGGCATTGTTGGTGTTTCCACCGTATCCTGCCATGGCATCGGTAGCATCACGCGATTGCTGGAAGGGACTGGCGCTCGGATTGGTATTGCCGCCCGGATAGTCCTGAGTGGCTTGGGTACCGAGGGCCATGGCGCCGGCGCTGGCGGTGAGTGCGATGGCAGCGGCGAGTGCAGTCAGTTGAGTCTTCATTGTGTTTTCCCCTTGTCTTGCTGATTGCCTTGCGATGAAACCGATGGACATTGGCGCCGCATCAGTTGGTTACGATCGTGGCTGTTGTACCTGCACCGGATCGGCTGATCTGGTCGATGCTGATGGTTCGGTAGCCACTCCCCGATTGAGAAAGGTTGACCTTGCCCCGGACGCCCACCTGGTTGATGGCGGCTTCGAATTCACCGCCACGTTGATGCAGGTTTGCTTCCAGGTTGTTTCCGCGCTGAGCAACAACACCCACATTGTTGCCCCCTTCCTGGATGATCTCGGCATCGTTGCCGTAACCACTTTGATGAATCGCTGCCAGGTTGGGGTAACCTTTACTCCCCTGCTGAATGCGGGCATCGTTGTTGTTGCCAATCTGGGTGGTGATGGCAATGTTGCCAGGTATGTCGGGAACGCGGATGGTTGGAACTTCACGCACTTCCCTCATGAAATTACCCATGATCTCCCGATCGACACTCGCCTGATCAGGCTCGTTGGCCAGCGATGCCGAAGCGAGTGATAGCCCCATGGCAATGATGATCGAAGCGGGAATCACCCGAAGAACCTGGGCGAATGCCGATGTCGAGTGGATGTTGTGTTCCGCGCCTGTGGTCGTCATCTGAAACCTCTGTAAATCACCGATATCGATATCGTCGTGGTCTTTTGATACCGATGTAACAAGGCATGTAATGTTTTGTTGATTTGAGTATGGTTGTGTGGCTATGGTCATGCCATCATCGATTATGATGGAAATCGTAGATGAGGAAATTCATACAAGATGACCAATAACGACTTGATCGTCAGCGGCATGCGAAAGTGGGATATTGGTAGGAACGCGGAAAGATGTTTCACGGTAATTGGTCAATTTCCGTGAAACATCGTGTCAGGATAAGGCATGGATAGTCAGGCGTAAGATGTGCTCGAAAGGGGCCTTTCCTGGCCAGCGAAAGGTGGCCAATGATTGGCGAGCAGTGGTCGCTTCACCAAGAAGTGACGTCGTGAAGAAACGATAGGACGTCGATCAATTTCCTTGTGAATCATGCGCAATCTCGGCCCTATCGTTTCGACATGGTATATCTGAAAAAATTACAGCATCGGCACCGGTGCCTCGAGATAATCCGCCAGCAAGGTGTTGTCGAAATCGGTGCCTTCCGCGACATTCCACAGGTTGTTCTCCACACCCTTGGCGATCAGGTGAATGACTGCGGACTCAATGGCTGACATCACCGCAAGCTGTACTGGCTCGTTCGTGGTCACACCTACCTCGGCTTCCAGAAGCCGGCGAAAGTCGATGAAGCGGTAGACTCCGGCACGCAACTCCTTGGAATAGATCGTCTTGGTGGTAGTGATATTGGAAAGCACTTCACCACTGGAAATTTCCACGGCGCGTAGGTTCACGGTGACCTGATCCACCTGGTATTGCCCCGACGCCCCAATACCGAAGTATTCAGCCCCCGCACCACCGGTGCGAATATTCGATTCATAGGCGATGATTCCCCCTTCCAGGAGTACCGAAGCGGAACGCAAGGATGGCAGGTTGTCAGGCTGATTGAATCGTTCGAGCTCGGCGCGAATGATGCGTCGCTCGGTCAACAAGTTTTGCAGACCAACCCGCTCCAGCGGCGTGAACCAGCCCGAGTCCGCCAGTGCACCCGTCAACATGGCGGCAGCCCCCTGGGTCACCGCCGTCGAGAAGGTACTGGCGGGTGCGGGGCGATACTGCCCTGTCTGGTCGCGGAAGTCGTAGATGGCCGCCAGAATCTTGCCGGAAGGTGGGGGAAGCGACGTCAGATCCTGGTACGTCGCGCTGCGTGGCGTCAGGGTGGCGGGCTGCCCCTCGAGCCCCTCCGAGTTGGTGACCGCACTGGCGCAGCCGCTCAGGCTGACCAGCATGGCGATGGTGATGATTAGCTTGTTCATGACGTTCCCCGTTGGCGAAGATCCATATTGTTGTCTATTCAGAACCCACCGACGCCCAAGCCACCCACATTGATGGAGGTGACATCGCCGGTAACTCGGTCGGTGACGTTGATGACAAGCTGCCCGCCATCATCACGAATCACTACGCCGAAGTCGTTGCTGTTGAAGGAGCCCTCATTGAGCTCGCCACTGCCGACGTCGGCAATCAACTGGGAGATCAATCTGCTTTCCAGGCTTTGGATGAGGCGCTCGGTGGGTGAAGATGGCTCGAAGCCTGCGGTGTTCGGATCTTCGTTGGTGTCCTGGGATTGCGCCTTGTTCAGCAGGTAGTTACCCACGAAAGGGTCTCCACCGAAGGAAGGATTGATGGGCTGGTAAATCAGCTCACCCGAGTGGACGTTCTGCGCCGCCAGGGTAGATAGTGTCGCCATGGCCAGCGTGGCTAGAGACAATTTCAATGGTTTCATGTCACAACTCCTCTTCCGCGAGATCCTTGTTGGATTGCAGTGCGGCGGAAACACGTGAACTCAACACGCGCTCCTGTACCGCTTCCAGTGCGGCCCGCGCATTTTCATCCGCTTCGTTGATACGTGGAGATAGCTGCGAGCGAAACAGTACGGAATTACGCTCGGTGATCCACACCTGACTTCCCCAGCGCGGGTCGGGCCGTTCGTGAATCGTCAGCACGACTCGATTGAGTATCGGGTCCTGCATGCCCAGTTGGCTGAAGGTCCGATAGAAGGTCTTGCCGGCCATGGTCATGGTCCTGTCGACGATCAGGCCACTGAGTTCCGGACGATCGAGTTGGAACTGACGCTCCAGGGCTTGCTGGGGATCCGCGTCGTTGATCTCGATATCAGGCTCTTTTTGAGCGGAAGGTCCATCGGTGGCCCCAGGCTCCGGCATGACGTCCTGTTGCCCCGCAAGCGGAGAGGCCGCCTCTGCCTCCATGACGTTCTGCTGCGCCATTCCCGGATGGGCCAGAGCCAACAGGCTGGCCAGAATGAGCCATTGGGGGATCCGTGACAGGGGACGTGCTTGGAATGGCATGGTCACCGTGATGCCCTCCTGTTGAAACTGGCGAGCGGTGGTGGGGCGCCGAGCTTGCTTCGCGCCCAGTTCACGGCCTGGGTTCGGTTATGTACATTGATTTTCTTGAAGATGTTGTAGATATGGGATTTGACGGTGTGTTCGCTGAGGAACAGCCGTTCGGCGATTTCCTGGTTTGTGGCGCCCGATCCCATCAGGCCGATGATTTCACGCTCGCGCTGGGTCAGGTTGCCGGCAGGCCTATAGGTATTGATCTGCTGTTGGCGGAAGAATTCGATCAGTTGCGACGTGAGGCTTCGAGACATCCACAGATGGCCTTGGTAGACATGCAAGATACCCTTGCAGATCAGCTCGATATCGTCATTACGATAAAAAATGCCGCGAAGATGCACGAAAGACAGCGTTTCTGTGGCATGCGCCTCGTCCCGGACGTTGAACGCCGCCAACATCATCATTTCATCGCCGCCTGCGGCCAAGTCCTGCCATTGCTGGAGACCGTTACCATCCACCACGTCCAGGTCGATCAACACGACGTGTGGCATGTCCAGGCGCTTCGCCGTGACGATTTCCGGTGTCACGATGACCGTCTTGAGCGACGTCACGCTCTCCAGGTGCCTGGCGAACAGCGATGCCTGGGGGGTTTGTTCAGTGACCAACAATAGTGATCCTTTGGCTGGATCCATGATCCCTCACTCCACCATGTGGACGATAATGCAGTCCCGATGCTGATGACTGGTTGGATGATTATTGTGCAGTGATACCTTTGCCTTAGCCCTGTGCAGCTTTGCTCAAAGTTAATGAACTGTAAAGTTTTGTTAGTATTATATTTCTCATCCCGTTTCTGTAGTTGATGTGGGATCTCCAATTAAAATGTTTAAAATCAAAAGCATATAGGAAAATTCCATTCCCCTCTTCATGGCATGATCATCTTTCGTTTACATCTGGATTACATTGAATATTCTTCATGCCAACCCGTGCGACATCTTTGTTCTCTCTGTGGCAGAGGCGGTCATTACTTTTATTTAAAATCAATAGTTTAATGATTTTTCGTATTCTGTTTCTTACGCGCGCATAGTTAATTTCTTACATCGTGTTGCTTAAAAAAATTACATTTGGGTACGGCGGATTTTTCACCTCGGGTAAGCTGGGTAAAATGGCACCTTATCCTCAGGATCCTCAGGAGATTCCCGATGACCTCATCCCCGTTAGTGCTGGCCAGCGGCAATCCCGGCAAGCTGCGTGAATTTCATCAACTGTTGTCGCCGCTGGGGTTCGATATCCAACCTCAATCCCGTCACGGCGTCGGTGAGGTGGAGGAAACCGGGCTGACCTTCATCGAAAATGCGCTGCTCAAGGCCCGCGAGGCCAGCCGTGTCACAGGATTGCCTGCGCTGGCCGATGATTCCGGTCTCGAGGTCGATGCCCTGAATGGTGCTCCCGGCATCTATTCAGCCCGGTATGCCGGTGAGCCCAAGAGCGATGAGCGCAACAATGCGCGACTGCTGGAGGCGCTGGCCGATGTGCCCGAAGGTCGCCGCACGGGCCGTTACTGGTGTGTGCTCGTCTACCTTAGGCATGCCGAGGATCCGGTACCGGTGATCATCCAGTGCAGTTGGGAGGGCGAGATCCTCGCCCATCCACGTGGCGAGGGGGGCTTTGGTTATGACCCCTTGTTCTGGTTGCCCGATCGCGCCATGAGCGTGGCCGAGCTGTCTTCGGAGGAAAAGAATCGGCTCAGCCATCGGGGGCGCGCTCTTGCGGCACTCGTCGAGGCTCTCGATACCAGGCCCGGGGCTGTCGTTCATGGATGATGTGTCCGTGAAGGGGATGTGGACGAATGAGTCGTCCATGGCTGGGGTGACAGCCCTGCCTCCCCTGGCGCTGTACCTCCATGTGCCCTGGTGCGTTCGCAAGTGCCCGTATTGTGACTTCAATTCCCATGGAGTGGGTCATCGGTTCGAGCTCCCCGAGGATGCCTACCTCGACGCGCTGATTGCCGATCTCGACGCCGACCTGCCCCTTGCCCACGGGCGGGAATTGGTCAGCGTGTTCATCGGCGGCGGTACGCCAAGCCTGATGTCGGTCTCGTTCTATGCGCGCTTCCTTGAAGCGCTTGAGCGGCGGCTGTCGTTTGCACGCGATATCGAGATCACCCTGGAGGCCAATCCTGGAACGCTCGAGCGTGGCCGCTTCGCTGGGTATCGTGCTGCGGGTATCAATCGGCTTTCGATCGGTGTGCAAAGTTTTCATGACGAGCAGTTGTCGGCACTTGGTCGGATTCACTCCGGCGATGACGCCCTGCGCGCCGTGGCGGAAGCGCGCGATGCGGGATTCGACAATCTCAATCTCGACTTGATGCATGGCCTGCCGGGCCAGACGGCAGCCCTGGCGCTTGCCGACATCGAACGTGCGCTGTCGCTTTCGCCCGAACATCTCTCCTGGTACCAACTCACCCTGGAGCCCAATACGGAGTTTCATGCCCATCCACCGCGATTGCCGGTGGAAGACGTGCTGTGGGATATCCAGGACCTGGGGCATGAGCGGCTCGAGGCGCACGGACTTGCCCGTTATGAAATCTCGGCATACGCGCTCCCGGGTCTGCGTTCACGCCACAACCTAAACTATTGGCGTTTCGGCGATTACCTGGGCCTTGGCGCCGGAGCCCATGGCAAGCTGAGCCGGGGTGGCGGTGCGGATGGTCATGTCATCGAACGACGCTGGAAGAGCCGGCAGCCTGACGCCTACCTGCGTCGTCGGCGAGATCCGCGCGGTTTCGTTGCTGGCCGTAACGAAGTCGACGAGGACGAATTGCCACTCGAGTTCGCGATGAACGCCTTGCGGTTGGTGGGAGGTGTGTCACTGACGACCTGGTCAGCCTATACTGGCCGTGAGCCGGCGGTGCTGACCAAGCGGTTGGCACCGGCCAGAAAAAAAGGACTTCTCGTGCAAGATGCCGAACGCGTTCAGGCATCGCCTCAGGGTCTATTATTCTTGAATGAACTGCTGGCCTTGATCAGCGAGAGTTGACCGGTCACACATCACATCATGATGGTCCGGCAAGGATGACACTCCGGGCTGCATGCCGACTCCCAAGGAGATTTATTGATGTTCAAGCCTTTTCGCCTTTGCATTCCCGTTGCCGCTGCGGCCCTTCTGGTAGGCTGCGCTACTACTGACCCCAACACGGGTCAGACCCAGCGTTCGACCACTGGAACCGGTGCCGGCATCGGCGCCCTGGTGGGTGCCGCTGCGGGTGCGCTCTCCGGTGATGGAAGCACCAGTCGTCGTGACCGTGCCATGATTGGTGCAGCGGTGGGTGCTGCCGCGGGTGCCGGTATTGGTGCCTATATGGATCGCCAGGAAAACGAGTTGCGTGACAGCATGCAAGGCACCGGCATCGGGGTGGATCGTCGTGGTGACGATATCGTGCTCAACATGCCAAGTAGCGTGACATTCGGGTTCGACTCCAGCGAGCTCACCTCGGGTGCTCGTAATGCGCTCAATGATGTGGGTTCGATCCTGACTCAGTACACCGATACACGCGTCAATATTGCCGGGCATACCGACAGCACCGGGAATGCCGATTACAATCAGCGGCTTTCCGAGCGTCGCGCCCAGGCGGTCGGCAACTATCTGGCGCAATCCGGTGTGGCCAGCAACCGTTTGAACATGCGTGGCTTTGGCGAATCTCAGCCGATCGCCAACAATGATAGTGAATCCGGTCGTGCGCAGAACCGCCGCGTCGAGATCACCCTGACGCCGATCGAGAGCCAGTTCCAGCAGCAATAACCGCCTGCCGCTGGCCCGTTCCGGGTACCAGGCGCAGGCTTGGCACTACCACGGGCCCGTCACAAGAGGTGACGGGCCCGTCTGCTTGGCATCAATCCATGAATTCCCATCCCTTCATGGATGGTGGCTCATCATCGGTGATTCGCCATGCGGATATAGTTAGTTCGCCAACTATCAACCTCAACATATTCTTCCCAGTGACACGCTTTCCAAGCGACTCCGCCGGGGCTTGAATCGAGAACCATGCTTTCCTACCAACACGCGTATCATGCCGGTAATTTCGCCGACGTACACAAGCATCTGACGTTGTTTGCCGTCGTCGACCATCTTTTACGTAAGGATTCTTCCATTACGTTCATAGATACTCATGCCGGTCGTGGGCTTTACCCCTTATCGTCACCCGAGGCTGCCAAGCTGCGCGAGCACCAACTGGGGGTCGAACGCTTATGGAAAGTGGCCAGGACCCTGACGTCCCCTTCCCTGCTTGGTGATTGGCTTGCGGCATTGGCAAATGCCCAGCCTGGTGGGGCTGGCAAGCATCGGCTCGAGGTCTACCCGGGGTCACCATGGTGGCTGGCTCATCGCTTGCGGCCAGGGGATCTGTTGACCCTCTTCGAGCTGCATCCCGGCGAGCACCAGCATCTCAGCCTGCAGGCGTTGCCCGACAATGTGCGACGCGTCCATGGTGATGGCCTGGCGGGCCTGACCAGGGGGCTGCCGGCCACAACCCCACGTGTGTGTGTACTGATCGACCCGAGCTACGAGCGCAAAGCCGAGTATATCGACATCTCCCAGTCGTTGATGTCGGCCATGCGCGCGGCGCGCCACGCGGTGGTACTGGTGTGGTATCCGCTGTTGCCCGCGGGGCGGCATCATGAGCTGCTCGATGCACTCAGGGACTCCGGTCTGCGCAAGATCTGGCGTAGCGAACTGGTTGTGCACCCCGCCGGGAATGATCAGCGTGGCATGTACGGCAGCGGCATGCTGGTGGTGAATCCACCCTGGGGGCTCGAGGAACGCCTGACGGAGTCCATGGCCAGCGTGACACCCCTGCTGGGCAAGGAGTGTCGCTATAGCAGTGGCTGGTGGGTTGGCGAATAGCTTGCTTACATGATCACTTACCGATGCAGAAGCTGCCGAAGATTTCACCCAGCAGCCGTCGGGTAAGCCGGCGCTTCAGCGCCGACTGCTGGCGAGCAAGGGAAATGCTGCAGCGTTATTTGCCGATACAGAAGCTGCCGAAGATTTCACCCAGGAGGTCGTCGGCGCTGAATTCGCCGGTAATCTCGCCCAGCGCCTGCTGAGCGTCACGCAGGTCTTCGGCCAGCAGTTCGCCGGCGCTGAAACCGGCCAGCTGCGCTTCACCGTTGACCAGTGCCTGTTGGGCACGATCCAGCGCATCCAGATGGCGACGCCGGGCCGAGAACCGTCCTTCGGTGGTGGAGGCATAGCCCATGACACTCTTCAGGTGCGCCTTGAGGTTATCCACACCCTCCCCGGTCTTGGCGGAAAGACGAACGGTCGCTGTTCCTGTGGATAAGTCGATTCCTGGGCTTTCGTGGCTGGTGTCGATCTTGTTACGCACCAGTGTCAGTCGTGAGGCATCCTCTAGTCGCCCAACGAATTCCGGCCAGATGGCCATGGGATCGGTGGCCTCGGTGGTGGCGGCATCCACCAACAGCAACACGCGGTCGGCCTTCTCGATCTCCGCCCAGGCCCTGGCCACGCCGATTTGCTCTACCGCATCCGGGGTATCGCGCAGCCCGGCCGTATCGATGACATGCAGGGGCATGCCATCGATATGAATGTGCTCGCGCAGCACGTCACGGGTAGTGCCGGCGATCTCCGTGACGATCGCCGTGTCCTGTTCGGTAAGCGCATTCAAAAGGCTCGACTTTCCGGCATTAGGGCGACCAGCGATCACCACGCTCATGCCTTCGCGCATCAGCGCTCCCTGGCCCGCCGCGCTTCTGACCTCGGCAAGGGATGCACGCACCTCGCTGAGCATGTTGGCGACCTTTCCATCGCCCAGGAAGTCGATTTCCTCCTCGGGGAAGTCGATGGCCGCTTCCACATAGATCCGCAACTCGATCAGGCGCTGAACCAGCGCCTCGACACGCCGCGAGAAATCCCCTTGCAGCGAGCGCAGGGCATTCTCGGCGGCGGCCCGGGAGCTTGCGTCAATCAAGTCGGCGATGGCCTCGGCCTGGGCAAGGTCGAGCTTGTCATTGAGGAAAGCACGCTCGGAAAACTCACCAGGCCTGGCCAGGCGTGCGCCGAGTTGCACACAGCGTTCAAGCAGCAGGTCCATGATGATGGGTCCACCATGGCCTTGCAGTTCCAGCACGTCTTCACCGGTAAACGAATGGGGCCCGACAAAGTATAGCGCGATGCCCTCGTCGATCAGCGTGGATTCGCCCTGGAAGGGGCCGTAATGGGCTCGTCGGGGAGCGGGGCGGGTCCCTGTCACGGCCTCGGCGATCGTGGCACACAGCGGCCCTGAGACGCGAATGATGCCGACACCACCGCGCCCGGGCGGTGTTGCCAGGGCGGCGATGGTGTCCTGCGTGTAGAGCGGTATATCCGCTACGTTCGGGGAACTGTCAGGCATCGGATCATCTCCTGGGCATTGGCTAGCCGGCAAGGTTATCCGGGAAAGTCTCTGGGATGGGGCATTGTCGTTTTCGAGTGACTGAAACGCCAGACCCCCGCGCATGGCGGGGGTCTGGCGGGGCGGGAGCGGCGACGCAAGATGCGACTATTTGGTCTTCATGCCCTTGCCGATACTCGGGTCGTTTTCGATCTTTCGGGTGATCACGTACTGCTGAGCGATCGAGATCATGTTGTTGACCACCCAGTAGATGACCAGGCCCGCCGGGAACCACAGGAAGAAGAAGGTGAAGACGATCGGCAACATCCGCATGATCTTCGCCTGCATCGGGTCCGGAGGTGTGGGGTTGAGCATCTGCTGGACGAACATCGAGGCGCCCATCAGGATCGGCAGAATGAAGAACGGATCCTTCACCGACAGATCCTGGATCCACAGCATGAACGGTGCGTGCCTCAGCTCAACCGATTCGAGCAGCATCCAGTACAGGGCGATGAATACCGGCATCTGCACCAGGATCGGCAGACAGCCACCCAGAGGATTGATCTTCTCCTTCTGGTAGAACTTCATCATCTCCTGGGACATCTTCTGGCGGTCGTCGCCATATTGTTCCTTCAGGCGCTGCATCTCTGGACCAAGCTTGCGCATGCGGGCCATGGACTTGTAGGCCTTGGCCGACAGAGGCCACAGTGCGAGCTTGACGAGAATGGTCAGGAAGACGATCGACCACCCCCAGTTGCCGATCAGGTTGTGGATCTGGTCAAGCAGCCAGAACAGCGGGTTGGCGATGAACCACAACCAACCAAAATCGACGGTCAACTTGAGGTTGGGAGCGACTTCCTCCAGATAGCTCTGAACCTTCGGCCCCATGTAGAGGGTGGCCCCGAGACGTGCCTCGCCTTCTGCGTCCACGCTGGTGGCCGGACCGGCGAAAGCCGCGACATTGCGATTACGCGAATCGGTAGTGGCGTAGAACAGATTCTGCTGGTTCTGGTTGGGTACCCACGCCGAGACGAAGTAGTGCTGGATGATGGCGGCCCAACCCCCCTGAGCGTCGACGTTATTGAACTTGCCTTCCTGGATGTCGTCGAAATCGACTTTCTCGTAGCGGCTCTCGGGTGTCGAGAAGGCCGCCCCCAGATAGGAGCTCATGCCCATGGCAACGCCGCTGGATGGGTCTGGACTGTTATCCCGTGCCAACTGACCGATGAACCGTGCGGACACTGGCTCCTCGGTGTTGTTGGCCAGGTAGTAATCGACATCCACTGCGTAGCTGTTGCGCTCGAACGTGAAGCGCTTGATCACGTCGATGCCATTGACCTCGGCAGTGAAGTCCACTTCCAGCCTGTCGTCATTCTCGCCGAGGCGATACTCGGTCTGCTCCGGGTTGTAAGCGATCCGGCCCGCATCACTGTTCAGTTGAAGACCGGAGCGCGCCACATAGCTGCGACTGCCATTGTCGGAGAGCAACACATAGGGGCGGTCGGAATCCAGCGTCAGCTCGTGCTGGGGCAGGGCCGCGTAGACGACATCGCCACCCTGGGGATCGATGCGCAAATCGAGCACATCCGTTACCACGGCGACCAGGTCGCGGCTGCTGCTTGCGGTCTCTTGTTCACCAGGGCTTGGCATCGCGTCATTCGGGTCGCTTGCGGTCGCTGGCATGGACAGGGCGTCCTCACCATCGCCTTCCGTCTCGACCTGATTGAGCGGGGCGCTGCTGCTGATAGGGGGTGCGTCAGGCGGCGTGACTGCCTGGCCATAATCCTGATTCCACTGTACGACGATCAGATAGGCGAGCACCGCCAGTGGAATCACCAAGAGGAGTCGTTTTACGTCCATGAAGGTTCTGCCCGATGGGAAGTGAACATGCCAATGGCGTGATAATGAGGAGCGCACGCCCGATACAGACGAAAGCCTGCCAAAGGCAGGCCGAATTCCGAACAGGGACTCTCGACGATTGTCTCGGCGGCGTCAACGATCACCCGATTGGGAAGCCGTATCATCATGCTGACTCCAGGGCTTGTCGTTGGCTAGCCATTGCTGCCGTTGGCGGGATCAAGTGACACATGATTGTCCTGCCTTGCCGATTTGCGAACGTCTTTCGCCAGACGACGCCACATACCTTGTAGCTGCCGAAACAGGGTGTCGTTGTCCAGTTCGCCGACGCCACGTCGGGCCAGCAAGACGATATCGACGTCAGGCAGTTGATGTTGCCGGTGCCGGACGGACTCGCGAGCGATTCGTTTGAGACGGTTACGATCGACAGCGCGGCGCAGGTTCTTCTTGCTGATGACGAGCCCCAGGCGTGGATGACCCATTGCGTTCGGACTTGCCAGGACCAACAGACCCTTGCCATGGACCTTGAAGGCCGCTGTATCGAAAACGTGACGATAATCCCCGGCCGTCAGCAGTCGCAGACGGCGGGGGAAAGCCTGAGGGGACAACTGCGTGTCCCGGATCAGGCGCTCAGGCGCTTGCGCCCCTTGGCGCGACGACGCGCCAGAACGGCACGACCATTCTTGGTGGCCATACGGGCACGGAAGCCGTGCACGCGCTTGCGCTTGAGGACGCTTGGCTGAAATGTGCGTTTCATAACTCGTTAATCCCACGTGGTTTTTAGGGCAAATTGACAACATAGAGGCGTCCGGATGACGTGTTGGCCATCCGGGGGTGTTCGGCTCAAGACCGGAAATTGTAGTGATTTCGCGGCCAAGGTGCAATTTTTCCGTTCCGCCCCCGGAACAGGTGCGACCTGAGACCTGCGGGATGTACCGGTGGTAAACCATCACGACCATTGTTTAGCGATTGATGTTGTTATCAATACTGGGGATAGTATCTGTGCATAACAAACCATATGCATTTAAAATCAATTACTTGCTGCATAGCAATAACAGTGGATAAATGTAGCGTGACGCGAGCCGCCGCCGGAGATTCCCTGTGGAAGCCGCGGGCGCTAAATCCACCTCCCTGATCCAGGCATCACCTGGCATGGCATTCCCCCTGGCCCCGGATGTGTTTTCCACAACATGGAGGAAAGCTGGCGGGGTGTGGATAACCCTGCCCCCGGGAGATACAATATGCGGTCATTTTCCATCTATGGTGAGGTCGCGTGTCGCTCGCTCTCTGGCAACAGTGTCTTGAAACCCTGCAGGATGAACTGAGTTCCCAACAGTTCAATACCTGGATCCGCCCCTTGCAGGCGGAGGAGGGTCAGGCCAGTGAGCTATGCCTGCTGGCACCGAATCGATTCGTGCGTGACTGGGTAAGTGACAAGTATGCCAAGCGCATCGGTGAATTGATGCGTGAGCTTGCGCCTGCCAAGCCTCCCAAGGTAGTGCTCACGGTGGGCAGCCGGCGGACCGCGCCACGACCACAGCCTCGCGAGTTGGGGAATCCCGTCTCGGCTAGCCCTCGTCGACCCGGGGCACCCGCCGTGCATGTGGCGCCGCGTGGAGATGTGGCCGACGAGCGCGAGATCGACTCACAACGCGAAGCTAATCAGTCTACCGGCAATATCGACCCGTCGCCTGCACGGCGTCCCGGTAGTGAGCGGCAAGTCCAGGTAGAGGGTAGCCTCAAGCATAACAGCGGCTTGAACCCCAATTTCACTTTCGAGACCTTCGTCGAGGGCAAGTCGAACCAGTTGGCCAGGGCAGCCTCGCGCCAGGTGTCCGAGAACCCTGGTGGTGCCTACAATCCGCTGTTCCTCTATGGTGGCGTCGGCCTCGGCAAGACCCACCTGATGCATGCCGTGGGCAACGCATTGGCGACTCGTCGTGAGAATGCGCGCGTGGTCTACCTTCACTCAGAGCGGTTCGTGGCCGACATGGTCAAGGCGCTGCAACTCAACGCTATCAATGATTTCAAGCGCTTCTATCGAAGCGTCGATGCCTTGCTGATCGATGACATCCAGTTCTTCGCCGGCAAGGAGCGCTCACAGGAGGAGTTCTTCCACACCTTCAATGCGTTACTCGAAGGTGGACAGCAGATGATCCTGACATCCGACAGATATCCCAAGGAAATCAGTGGGGTGGAGGAGCGTCTCAAGTCCCGCTTCGGATGGGGGCTGACGGTTGCCATCGAGCCTCCCGAGCTCGAGACACGTGTGGCGATCCTCATGAAGAAGGCCGACCAGGCCAAGGTCGATCTCCCTCACGACGCAGCTTTCTTCATCGCTCAGAAGATTCGCTCCAATGTTCGCGAACTCGAAGGCGCCTTGAAGAAGGTGATAGCCGATTCCCATTTCATGGGTAAGCCCATCACCCAGGATTTCATTCGTGAATCGCTGAAGGACCTGCTGGCCCTCCAGGACAAGCAGGTGGGGGTGGACAATATTCAGCGCACGGTGGCCGAGTACTACAAGATCAAGCTATCGGATCTGCTTTCCAAGCGCCGTTCGCGTTCAGTAGCAAGGCCACGCCAGGTAGCCATGGCGCTTGCCAAGGAGCTCACCAACCACAGCCTGCCCGAAATAGGCGATGCCTTCGGCGGCAGGGATCACACCACGGTGCTGCATGCCTGCCGCAAGGTGCAGTCGTTGCAGGAAGAGAGCGCGGATATTCGTGAGGATTACAAGAATCTACTGAGACTGTTGACCAGTTGACCGACAAGCGTGCGTTTCAGTCTCCTTTTCGGATACATTTTCTATACAACTATGTGACGCCGTTCGGCCAGAGCCGCGCCGGCCTCAACCCTTCAGGACAAGACGTGGAGCCGACATGAAATTTTCCATCTCCCGCGAAGCGCTGCTGCGCCCGTTGACGCTGGTCGCAGGCGTTGTCGAAAGGCGCCAGACCTTGCCGGTTCTCTCCAATGTGCTGATCCAGGTGGAGCAGGATCAGGTGGCGCTGACGGGTACCGACCTGGAGGTCGAGCTGATCGGGCGTACCGTGGCAAGTCAGGTGGATGAGCCGGGAGCAGTCACCGTGCCGGCGCGTAAGCTGATGGATATCTGCAAGTCGCTACCGGATCAGTGCGAGATCCAGCTTTCGCTGGAGGAGGGGCGGGCAGTACTGCGTAGCGGTCGTTCGCGCTTTACCCTGTCGACGTTGCCTGTCGCGGAGTTTCCCAACATCGAAGACAGCCAGGGCAGCACCGAATTCAGTCTTCCGCGCGGTGTTCTCAAGCAACTCATCGATGCCACCTCGTTCGCCATGGCTCAGCAGGATGTGCGCTATTACCTTAACGGCATGCTGCTGGAGATGCGTACCAACCTGGTGCGCGCAGTCGCCACGGACGGTCACCGTCTGGCGGTCAGCTCTCGTTCCGCGGAGATTCAGGTCGAACCCGCACAGAAATTGATTGTGCCTCGCAAGGGCATTCTCGAGCTCGTTCGCCTGCTCGATGATGGTGATGAGCCAGTCAGCCTCACCCTGGGTGCCAGCCATGTGCGCGCCCATACCGGAGATTTCACGTTCACCTCCAAGCTGGTGGACGGCAAGTTTCCTGATTACGAGCGAGTGGTTCCGCGTGGAGGAGACAAGGTATTCATCGCCGAGCGGGCCGAATTGCGACAAATACTGTCGCGCTCGGCGATCCTCTCCAATGAAAAATATCGCGGTGTACGCCTGTACCTCGAAGAAGGCAACCTGAGGGTAATGGCCAACAACCCCGAGCAGGAAGAGGCTGAAGAAAACATTGGCATCGAGTACAGCGGACCTGCCATGGAGATTGGCTTCAACGTGGGGTACTTGGTTGACGTGCTCAATGTGCTGGACGAGGACCGGGTGCAAATGACCCTGGCCGACCCCAACAGCAGTGCGCTCCTGGAGGAGCCGGGTGGGGGTGATGCCCTCTATGTCGTCATGCCAATGCGCCTCTGATCTCAGGCATCCCATTGGCCCCTATTCACGGCACGTGGGCTGCTGAGGCATTTCATGGCTATCGACCGCCTCTCTTTCAACGGTTTACGCAACCTGCGGAATATTGATTTCCAGCCGGGCGAACGAATCAATCTCATTACTGGCGACAATGGGAGTGGCAAGACCAGCCTGCTCGAGGGCATCTACCTGCTCGGCATGGGGCGCTCGTTTCGTACCCGGCATCTTCGTAATGCGATAGCCCACGACAGCGAAGAACTGATTCTTCACGCCCGCCTGGCGGGTGACCCTCCGGTACCCTTCGGCATACGCAGGCATCGGGACAGTGGGGAACTCGAGATTCGCCTCTCCGGCGAGCGACTCTCGCGAATGTCCCGGCTGGTCGAGACGCTCCCGCTTCAGCTCATCAATCCCGATGCTTTTCGGCTCCTGGAGGGTCCGCCCGCCGGTCGCCGGGAGTTTCTCGATTGGGGTGTGTTTCACGTGAAACATGACTTTCTGGATGCTTGGCAGCGTGCCAGGCGGGCCTTGAAACATCGGAATGCCCTGCTGAGGCATGATAGAATGGACGATGCTTCCCTGACGGTATGGGAGCAGGAGCTGGTGACCTGGGGCGAGAAGCTAGACACGTTACGAGACGAATGGTTCGAGGCGTTTCTTCCCGTCTTCGAGGACACATTATCTGGCCTCCTGCCGCTCCCGGGGTTGCAGCTACGCTATTCACGTGGCTGGGATCGTCGCCGCATTCTCGCCGAGGTCTTGCGCCAAGGAAGAGAGACCGACAGGCAGATGGGCTTTACCCAACAGGGACCGCAGCGCGCCGACCTGGGTATCCGCATCAACAGACGACCGGCGGTGGAGGTGTTGTCACGCGGCCAGCAAAAGCT
Source organism: Halomonas urumqiensis (assembly GCF_003028575.1). GTDB lineage: Bacteria > Pseudomonadota > Gammaproteobacteria > Pseudomonadales > Halomonadaceae > Halomonas > Halomonas urumqiensis. The sequence goes on from NZ_PYUD01000002.1 coordinate 364,924, forward strand.
GGTGGTAAGTGCACTGAAGCTTGCCCAAGGTAGATTACTGGAAGCCACTACTGGCCGCACCTGCCTCTATCTGATCGACGATCTCCCAGCCGAACTCGACAGCGATCATCGCCGCGTGTTCTGTGAATGGCTGGAAAGCATGCATTGCCAGGTATTCATCACCAGCGTTGAGCAAAACGCCCTGGCCGATCTGTGGCAACCCTCCACGCCGGTGTCGATGTTTCACGTGAAACACTTGAATGACGGCGAAGGGCAACTGCAGCCACTGGACAGACAGACTTCATGACGGAGCAGTCAATGAGCGAACAGGCCTACGACTCAACGAGCATCAAGGTACTCAAGGGACTGGATGCCGTACGCAAGCGTCCCGGTATGTACATCGGTGATACCGATGACGGTACGGGGCTGCACCACATGGTGTTCGAGCTGGTGGATAACTCCATCGATGAAGCCCTGGCCGGTCATTGCAGCGAGATCCGTGTGGTGATTCATCCGGATGAGTCCGTCACGGTCAGCGACAATGGTCGAGGCATTCCGACCGATCTTCACAAGGAAGAAGGTGTGTCGGCGGCGGAAGTCATCATGACCGTGCTTCATGCAGGCGGAAAATTCGATGACAATTCCTATAAGGTTTCCGGCGGACTGCACGGCGTTGGTGTCTCTGTGGTCAACGCGCTTTCCGAAGAGCTCAAGCTGACCATCTGGCGGGCTGGTGAAGTATTCGAGCAGATCTATCGGCATGGCGTGCCGCAGGCCGCCTTGGGCGTTGTCGGCAAGACGGAAAAGAGCGGCACCAGGGTGCACTTTCGCCCCTCGCCAGAGACCTTCGGCAATATCGAGTTTCACTATGACATTCTCGCCAAGCGATTGAGAGAACTGTCTTTTCTCAATTCGGGCGTGGCCATACGCCTGATGGATGAGCGCTCTGGTAAGGAAGAATTGTTCCATTATGAGGGCGGTCTCAAGGCCTTCGTCGATCACTTGAACACCAACAAGACCGTGCTCAACCCGGTGTTTCATTTCGAGGCACAGCGCGATGATGGCGTTGGTGTCGAGGTGGCGATGCAGTGGAGCGAATCGTTCACCGAAAATATCTTCTGCTACACCAACAATATTCCGCAGCGAGACGGCGGTACCCATCTGGCCGGTTTCCGGGCTGCTCTTACTCGAACCCTCAACGGCTATATCGAATCCGAGGGGCTGCTCAAGAAGGCCAAGGTCAATACGTCCGGCGATGATGCCCGCGAGGGGCTGACCGCGATTATCTCCGTGAAGGTGCCGGACCCCAAGTTTTCATCACAGACCAAGGAGAAACTCGTTTCATCCGAGGTGAAGACCTGTGTCGAGCAGGAGATGGGCCGCTTGTTCTCTGAATACCTGGTCGAAAAGCCTAACGAAGCCAAGGCCATCGTCAACAAGATGCTCGATGCCGCGCGTGCTCGCGAGGCAGCTCGCAAGGCCCGCGATATGACGCGCCGTAAGGGCGCTCTCGATATCGCCGGCTTGCCGGGCAAGTTGGCTGATTGCCAGGAAAAGGACCCAAGTCTGTCCGAGCTTTTCCTGGTAGAGGGTGATTCCGCTGGTGGCAGTGCCAAACAGGGCAGGGATCGCCGCACCCAGGCGATCCTGCCTCTCAAGGGCAAGATTCTGAATGTCGAGAAAGCTCGCTTCGACAAGATGCTCTCCTCAGCGGAAGTTGGCACACTGATCACTGCGTTGGGTTGCGGGATCGGGCGTGAGGAGTTCAATCCGGATAAGCTGCGCTATCACTCTATCATTATCATGACCGATGCCGATGTCGATGGCTCGCACATCCGCACCCTGTTGCTGACATTCTTCTTCCGTCAGATGTCGCAACTGATTGAAAGAGGACATGTTTTCATTGCTCAGCCTCCGCTTTACAAGGTCAAGAGGGGCAAGCAGGAACTCTATCTCAAGGATGAGCAGGCGCTGACGGACTACCTGACCACCACAGCACTGGACGGCGCGCGGTTGTACGTCAATGCCGATGCGCCGGGCATCGCCGAGGCGCAGCTCGAAACCCTGGTCAACCAGTACCGCGATGTGATGCGTCGGATCGACCGCCTCTCTCGTGTCTATCCCAACGAAGCGCTGCGCAAGATCGTGCATGCCGCGCATCTGGATGGTGAAGAGAGCCTTCGTGATCGTGTCACCATGCAGCACTGGATCGAGTACCTCCAGCAGCAGATGGACGATCTGGTGGCCTATGAGGGTGGGCCCCGTTATACCTTCCGCCTCGAGGAAGACACGGAAAGGAACCTGTTCCTTCCGGCCGTGACGCTCGCCGCGCATGGGGTTACAACGGACTATGTGTGGGGTATCGATTTCTTCACCAGTGCTGATTATCGGGCGATCTCTGGCTTGGGTCAGACCCTGGATGGGCTACTCGAGGAGGGTGCCTATGTGGCCCGTGGCGAGCGTACAAAGCCTGTCACTACCTTCTACGAGGCGCTGGAGTGGTTGATGGGCGAGTCTCAGCGGGGCTTGTCCATTCAGCGCTACAAGGGGCTCGGCGAAATGAACCCGGATCAGCTGTGGGAGACCACCATGGATCCGAACACACGGCGGATGCTGCGTGTTTCCATCGAGGATGCCGTTGCGGCGGACATGATGTTCAATACGCTGATGGGTGACGAGGTGGAGCCACGCAGGGACTTCATCGAGCGGTATGCGCTGGTTGCCAATCTGGATGTTTGATGGTGATGTGAACACGCCTGACATGGTGATGAATGCTGATATGTTCCACGTGAAACATCGCTGAAAGGAAATCAGCCATTCAGCAGCTTGGCTTCAGTACCACCTCTCGATGACGATGTAAAAGCCCCTATCGGACAATACCGTAGGGGCTTTTTCTTGTGCGCAGATGGCGTGGTTGAAGATGTAGCCAGGCTCACGGGCTTTGCCCAAGTGCCTATGCTTTACTGCGGGTTTGCTTATGTTGACGATTGCCCACCAGCGAGCAGCCAGTCCACGAACGCTGAGAGGTCGTCGAAAATTACAGCGTTATCGAGCCCAACGCCTTTGGCTAGCGTTTTCTCTCCCTTGCCTGTCTTTACCAATGCGCCGTGGCAACCCATGGGCTCACCGGCCTGAAGGTCACGAAGACTGTCTCCCACCATCCAGCTTCCTTTCAGAGTCTCCAAACCGAGTGTATCGCGAATCTCTTCGAGCAAGCCGGGTAGCGGTTTTCGGCACTTGCAGCCATCATCGGGGCCATGAGGGCAGTAGGCAATGTGGTCAATCTGTCCTCCAGCCTGATTCACTAGACGCATCAGTACCCGATGCATGGCATCAAGTGTATCGATATCGAAATAGCCCCTAGCGATGCCGGATTGGTTGGTCGCTACGGCAACTGACCAGCCTGCACGGCACAAGCGTGCAATGGCCTCGATTGCACTTGGATACGGCAACCATTCGTCGAGGCTCTTCACATAGCTGTCCGAGTCCTGGTTGATGACACCATCGCGGTCGAGGATGACGAGCCTTTCGGGGGAGGGCATGGCGTGGTTCCAACGTTGCTTGATGCTGTGAATGGCGCAGTGTTTCACGTGAAACATGGCCTGCCAAGAAGATATCGAACCCCGATGTTCCACGTGAAACATCGATGCCTGAATAACGCGATGTAGAGACTAAAAAACCGGCGAGTCATGCCTGACTCGCCGGTTATGAGGCGCTACAAACTCCGGTTACTGCTGAAGCTCAGCGATATCGGCGACTTCCAGGAAAAGAGCACGCAGGCTGGACAGCAAGGCTAGGCGGTTGTTGCGCACTGCGTCATTGTCGGCCATGACCATCACTTGATCGAAGAAGGCATCCACCGGCTCGCGCAGGTTGGCCAGGGCATCCAGGGCATCCTGATACCGCCCCTCGGAAAACAGCGGCATGACGGCGGCATGCTGAGCCTTGACGGCATCATGAAGCACCTTTTCGGCCGGCTCCTGGATAAGTGAATCGTCGACCGTGCTTGCCACGTCGCCGCTCTGCTTGGCGAGGATGTTTGTCACCCGCTTGTTGGCTGCGGCAAGGGCTGTCGCCTCAGGGCGCTGGGCGAACGCACTCACCGCCCTCAAGCGGCGGGCAAAATCCAGCGGACGCGTGACGGGACGAGCACGAACGGAGAGATAGACCTCGGCGCCAATGGCTTCTTCCTGGCCCCAGGCGCGGAAGCGGTCGAGCATGTAGCCAAGCACCTCATCCACCAGGCCCTTGGCGTAGGGAAGCTCCTGATGCTGCGCAGCGGCCAGTTCCAGCAGCTCGCGCAGGTCCAGGTCGAGTTCACCCTTGATCAGGATGTTGAGCACTCCGATAGCGGCACGACGGAGCGCAAAGGGGTCCTTGGTCCCGGTGGGGCGGGCGCCGATGCCGAAGATGCCGGTCAGCGTATCGAGCCTGTCCGCCAGCGCGAGTGCCTGCCCAGTGCGCGTGGCGGGAATGTCATCGCTGGCGAAGCGGGGCAGGTACTGCTCCTCCAGAGCCTGTGACACCTCGTCCGGCTCGCCATCGTGGGTGGCATAGTAGCGACCCATGATTCCCTGGAGCTCAGGGAACTCGAGCACCATTTCGGTGACCAGGTCGCACTTGGCAAGCTCGGCGGCGCGCCGTGCATGGGCGACGTCGCCATCGATGCGGCCTGCGATGAAGGCGGCGACGGCCGCGTTTCTGTGTGCCTTGTCGGCCAGGGTGCCGAGCTGCTTCTGAAACACCACCCCCGACAGGCTCTCGATGCGATCGGCTAGGGGGCGGCGTCGGTCGGTGTCGTAGAAGAAGGCGGCATCGGCCAGGCGCGGACGAATCACCTTCTCGTTGCCTTCGATCACCAGTTGCGGGTCGCTGCTGTCGATGTTCGAGATGGTGATGAACAACGGCTTGAGACGGCCCTGATCATCCAGGAGGTGGAAGTACTTCTGATTGGCCTTCATCGAGGAGATCAGGCACTCGGCGGGCACTTCGAGGAAGCGCTCGTCGAAGCTGCCGGTGAGCGCCACCGGCCACTCCACCAAGCCGCTGACCTCGACCAGCAGGTCCTCGTCAATGACCGCGACGGCATCCTGAACTTCCGCCTCGGCCAGTACCTGCTCGCGAATGCGCTCGCGCCGCTTGTCGCGGTCGGCGATCACCCAGGCATTCTCCAGTGACGCCAGGTAGTCGTCGGCATGGAGGAGTTCGATGGCTTCTGGTGCATGGAAGCGATGGCCGCGCGTGGTACGACCGGCATTCAGGCCCAGGGCGCTTGCCTCGACCACCTGGTCACCGTAGAGCATCACCAGCCAATGCACGGGACGCGAGAACTCGACCCTGGAGGCACCCCAGCGCATGTTCTTGGGGACTGGCAGGGCATTGATGGCCTTCTCGACGATGGCGGGCAGCAGCGACGTCGTCGGGTCACCGAGTTGCTGTTCGCGAAAGCCAAGCCAGGTGCCCTTGTCGGTTTCGAGGTGAATAAGGTCACTGACCTCGACGCCACACGAACGGGCGAAACCTTCGGCGGCCTTGGTGGCCTTGCCATCCTTGAAGGCGGCAGCCAATGCCGGGCCGCGCTTCTCGATTTCGCGGTCGGGTTGCTTGTCGACAAGCTCATCGATCATCACTGCGAGGCGGCGCGGGGTGGCATAGGCGCGGACGTGGCCATGGCCAACATCGGCGTCGGCAAGACCACGACGGATGCCGTCAGCCAGTGCATCGGAGAGGGTATCGATGGCGCTTGGCGGCAACTCCTCGACGCCCAGTTCAACCAGTAGGGTGTTGGTAGCCATCACGCATCTCCCTTGTCGGCTGGCGCGTCTGCTGCCAGCAGTTCCTGGCGCAGGCCTTCTGGTGCCAGCGGGAAACCAGCGGCCTTGCGCGATTCGAAATAGGCCTTCGCCACGTCACGCGCCATGGTGCGAACCCTGAGGATATAGCGCTGTCTCTCGGTAACGGAGATGGCGTGGCGCGCATCCAGCAGGTTGAAGGTATGGGATGCCTTGAGCACCTGTTCGTAAGCGGGCAACGGCAGGCTCGCTTCGAGTAGTTTGGTGCACTCGCGTTCCTGGTGGTCGAAGTCGGCGAACAATGCGGGCACATCGGCGTGCTCGAAATTGTAGGCGGATTGCTCTCGCTCGTTTTGCAGGTAGACATCGCCGTAGGTGACCTTGGTGCCGTCGGGTGCGACCGTCCAGATCAGGTCATAGACACTGTCGACGTCCTGCAAGTACATGGCGATGCGCTCGAGCCCATAGGTCAGCTCGCCGGTTACCGGGTAGCACTCCAGTCCGCCGGCCTGCTGGAAGTAGGTGAACTGGGTCACTTCCATGCCATTGAGCCAGATTTCCCAGCCCAGCCCCCAGGCACCGAGGGTCGGGGATTCCCAGTTGTCCTCGACGAAGCGGATATCGTGGGCCAATGGGTCGATACCCAAGTGCCTAAGCGAACCCAGGTAGAGTTCCTGGAAGTCGGCGGGAGAAGGCTTCATCACCACCTGGAACTGATAGTAATGCTGCAGCCGGTTGGGGTTTTCGCCATAGCGGCCATCGGTTGGGCGACGTGAGGGCTGTACGTAGGCGGAATTCCAGCTCTCGGGGCCGATAGAGCGCAGGAAGGTAGCCGGATGGAAAGTGCCGGCACCGACCTGCATGTCCAGCGGCTGAAGAATCACGCAGCCTTGTTCGGCCCAGTATTGCTGCAGGGCGAGAATCAAGCCTTGGAAGGTCGACCCTGAAGGTGAGGTCGACGTTTGTGTCGAGAGAGTCATCGCGGGATGCACCGTTGGCCATGAATTCACAGGGCGTCAAGTATACAATCACAGGCAGATCGGTTATAGGCGCTCTCACGAGACAGAGGAATCCTTCATGATCGTAGTGACAGGCGGAGCCGGCTTCATCGGCTCGAATCTGGTCAAGGCACTCAATGCCCGTGGCCGCAATGACGTCCTGGTGGTCGACGACCTGTCCGACGGCACCAAGTTCGTCAACCTGGCGGACTGCACCCTGGGAGATTATCTCGACAAGGATGACTTCCGTGCGCGCGTGGAGGCGTCGCTGCGTGGCGAGGCGTCCAACCTGCCGCCCATCGAGGCCATCTTCCATGAGGGGGCGTGTTCCGATACCACCGAGTGGGACGGCCGCTTCATGCTCGACAACAACTTCGAGTACTCGAAGGTGCTGCTGCATTTCTGTCAACGCGAGGGTATCCCCTTTCTCTATGCTTCTTCGGCGGCTACCTATGGCGGTAGCGAGGTGTTCGTGGAAGCCCCTGAGCACGAGAAGCCCCTCAACGTGTATGGCTACTCGAAACTGCTGTTCGACCAGTACGTGCGCGAACGCTGGAACGAGCTGACGGCCCAGGTGGTGGGCTTTCGCTACTTCAACGTGTATGGCCCCCGTGAGCAGCACAAGGGCAAGATGGCCAGCGTCGCCTACCATCACCATACCCAGATCAGCGCCGGGCAGGATCTCAAGCTGTTCGGTGCCTGGGACGGTTACGAGGCGGGCATGCAGAGCCGCGATTTCGTCTACGTGGGGGATGTGGTGGACGTGAACCTGTGGTTTCTCGACCACCCCGGGCAGTCCGGCATCTTCAACCTGGGCTCGGGGCGCGCCGAGCCGTTCAAGGCCATCGGCGAGACGGTGACCGATTACTACGGGCGCGGCCAGATCGAGTACATCGACTTTCCAGAGGAGCTCAAGGGGCGTTATCAGAGCTACACGCGCGCCGATATCTCCCGCCTGCGCGAGGCAGGGTATTCGCGCGAGTTTCGGACCGTGGCCGAAGGCGTGAAGGACTATCTGGAGTGGCTGAATGGCTGAGGCGCCAGGCAAGAGCGGCGAGCGAATTCTGGTCGTTGGCCCTTCCTGGGTGGGCGACATGGTGATGGCGCAGAGCCTGCTGATGACGCTCAAGGCGCGGCATCCGGGATGCCATATCGGGGTAGTGGCCCCGGCCTGGTCGACGCCGATTCTCGAGCGTATGGAACAAGTCGATGAGGTGGCGAGCCTCGAGGCCGGTCATGGAGAGTTCGGATGGCGTGCCAGGCGTGCCCTGGCACGCTCCTTGAAAGGCCGCTTTGACCGAGCCATCGTCTTGCCGCGGTCGTGGAAATCGGCACTAGTGCCATGGCTTGCCGGCATTCCACGGCGAACCGGCTTTATCGGAGAGCAGCGTTATGTGCTGCTCAATGACCGCCGCACGCTCGACAAGCGCGTGCTCGACCAGACAGTGAAGCGGTTCGTGGCGCTGGGGGTGACGCCCGACCAGGCGGCGGTGGGTGACTTGGCGATTCCGAGGCCTTGCCTGGCGGTCGATCATGACAACTTGATCGAACTGCGTCTTGCGCATGGGCTGTCGTCGCGACCGGCCATCGGCATGATGCCAGGCGCAGAGTACGGTCCGGCCAAGCAGTGGCCGCTGGCACATTTTCGGGAGCTGGCTGGGCGGCTGGTCGCCGAAGGCTACGAAGTGCGGATACTGGGGGGGCCCAAGGACCAGCCCGCCGGCGAGGTGATCAGCGAGGGCCTGTCGCGCGTGCACAACCTGTGTGGCAAGACCCGGCTGGCCGATGCGGTCGACCTGCTGGCGGATTGCCGCCAGGTGGTCACCAATGACTCGGGGCTGATGCATGTGGCAGCGGCGGTGGGCACCCGCATCCAGGCGATCTATGGGTCATCGTCACCGGCCTACACGCCACCGCTGACCGACAATGCCGAGATTCATACCCTGGCGCTGTCCTGTTCGCCCTGTTTTCAGCGTACCTGCCCACTGGGGCATACGAATTGTCTCAACCAACTGTCTCCGCAGCGGGTGCTGAGCGCGATGCAGGCCTGGCAGCGTGATGTGCTCGCCAGAGGGTGAGCCTGCAGGCTTACTGGACCTCGGCAGGCTCTTCCTCGGTGGCGTCCTGCGGGGTTTCGACGACCTGCGGTGCAGGCTCCTCCGCATCGCTTTCGGCACCTGCCGGCACCAGGCCCTCCCACAGGCGCTGCTGAAGCCCGGTTTCCTCGCGCATGCGCTCGGCCAGCTCATCCATTCCGTGACGCTCGAGCAAGGTAGAGCGATTCGACAGCAGTGACGTGCCAAGCCCGGCACGATGATTATTGATGCGAAAGCCCATGGCTTCGAGGATCGTCGGGAAGACATCGATGATCGAGGACTCGCGATGGCTGCGTGTAGGCTCGATGGTATCGCCGAGCAGCATGAAGGTATTGTCTCGCTCGCTCTGGATCAGTTGGTCCCAAACCGATACGCGCATGGTCAGGTGGTCGCTGGCGACGACGACCAGGGTGTTGTCCAGAAGCCCCTCGTCCTCCAAACGCTCGATCAAGCGACGCGCCAGCCAGCCTGAGCACTCTACCGAATAGAGAATATCGATGCCGTCGAATTCGCCTTGGCGGTCCAGGCAAGCCTGTGCCGGGTAGCCGTTCGGGGCATGGCCGGTGATAGAGAGGCTGACCAGACCCCAGGGGGTATCGGCACCATCGAGTTGACGGATCTTGGCAAGCGTCATGTCGTACAGCGAGTCGTCGAAGAGCCCCCAGTTGTTGACGTACTCGGGATCGTCCAGCCGTGGGCGCAGTTCCTCGCGCCCGAGTACCTCATTGAAACCATGGTCTTCGTAGAACACGCCCTTGCCGGCAAAGGTGGTGCTGGCACCGCCCATGAAGGTCAGTCGATAGCCCTGATCGGCCAGCAGGTCACCCAGGCAGTCCACCCCTGGCACCACGCGTTCGAGCGGCTCGAACTGGCTGTCGTGGAGTAACCCGGCGGGCATCAAAGGCGTGCCGCACTGGCTACCGATCATCCCCGCCATGGTCCAGCCGGTGTTGTCGAGCTGTCGCACGCCTTCGAACACGTGGGCGCGCTCACCCAGGGCCGACAAGTGAGCATAGGCATCGCCGAATCGTGAGCGGTCGGCATAGGTGCGCTCGATACTCTCCAGGTAAAGGATCAGCAGGTTGGGGGGGCGTTCGGGGGCCTCGAGAATCGCCGGCTCGACATAGCGACGATTCAGCCAGGCGCCATCATCGGTGACGATGGCCGCACCACGCTGCGTCATGCCGTAGAACAGGGGATTACCCGCCAGCAGGGCAAGCGCCAGCAGGCGTTCGCCGAGGCGCCAGCGGTGATCATGGCGAACCAGCCAGGTGAAGGAGACCAGCAGGGCAAGCATCGACAGGCAGTAGAGAATGGCCGCCAGCATGCGGTCATTACCTCCATGGTCCGCCATGCCGGCCTGAAGATGAAAGGTGATGGCACCAAGCTCGACGATACCGAAGCTGTCGGAGAGGTAGACATAAAGCCCCATCAGGGCGATCGGCAGCAGTGACCAGGGCCAGACCTTCCTGCTGGGTCTGGCGTTGGCTGGTTTGCCCCAGCGCAGCAGCCAGGCAAGCCCCATCCAGCCGATGGCAACGGGGGCGAGCACCCAGGGCGCCAGGCTGGTTACGGTCATGACGGTGTAGCCCAGGCACAAGCCGATGGTCAGCATTGCCCACCAACGGGGTTGGTGGATCAGCATGTGGGTCAATTGACGGGTCATCGAGGCTTCGCAGCAGAGTGTGTTGGTACACAGCTTAGCAAGCAAACGACGCCAGGCGAATGGCCGTGATGCCCCAGAGGCTCGCTTGGTGCTGGATCGGGCAACGATTACACTGGAATTCGCCCATTCACTCGCAAGGATCGCCGATGTCGATTGCCGCCGTGCTGATCGTCAAGAACGAGCAAGCCCACCTGCGTGCCTGCCTGGAAGCGTTGAGCTGGGCAGATGAGATCGTGATCCTGGATGCCGGCAGCCAGGATGGCAGCCAGGAGATCGCGCGAGAGTTTACCGACAAGGTGGTGGTGAACGATGACTGGCAAGGCTTCGGTGTGCAGCGCCAGCGTGCAGAAGCCCTGGTGGAGAGCGAGTGGATCCTGATGGTCGATGCCGACGAACGGGTCACGCCGGCCCTTCGCGAGAGCATCCAGGCCGCCCTCGACGAGGGCACGCAAGCGATCTACACGCTACCGCGACTCTCCTGGTGCTTCGGCGCTTTCATCCGCCATTCCGGCTGGTACCCCGACCGGGTGGCACGGCTTTATCCGCGTGGCCGGGCGGGCTATGACGACGCGCTGGTGCATGAGAAGCTGCGCAACCCTCATGCACTTCCCGTGAAGCCTCTCGAGGGTGACCTGCTGCATTTCACTTACCGTGACCTGCGCCACTATCTGGAAAAATCGGCCCACTACGCCGAGGCCTGGGCCGAGCAGCGAGTCGCGCGAGGCAAGCGTGGCAGTCTGGCCGATGGTCTCCTGCATGGCGTGGGCTGTTTCGTGCGCATGTATCTGCTCAAGGCGGGATTTCTGGATGGACGCCAGGGATTGCTGCTGGCGCTGCTCTCGGCGCACTCGACCTTCGCCAAGTACGCTGATCTATGGGTCAGGACTCGGACGCCTGCTCCGCCACAAGACGCCTCAGCAGGGCACTGATGGCCTCTGACGCCGCCGCCAGGTCAATGCTCGCCATGTCTTGCTCCGCCGCCTCAATGGGTGGACAAAAAGCCAGACGGTGATCGTCGGTGTTGCAGGTCTGCCAGCGCAGCGGCGTGGCGGAGCGCCGCGACGGATAGAAGCCGGCCGTGGCCAGGTCCAGACAGCCGGCGATGTGCAGGGGGCCGGTGGAGCCGGCGATGAACAGGTCGGCCGCCGCAAGGCTCAAGGCGAAGTCATCGAGCCCCTGGCGCGGGGGCAGGCGGTGGGCCGAAATGCCCGCTAGTTCGAGTGGCTCGCGAATCGTTTCGGCGACCGCTTCTTCGCCGGGGCCAGCGGTAAGGATCCAGTGGGGGGACGGGGAGTCGGCATCGAGATGCCTCTCGATGCCGCGTATCAGCTCGACATAGCGCTGTGCCGATAGATTGACGGCGGAGCCGCCACTTCCCCCGTGCAGGAAGCACCAGGGGCGTGCTTCCTGCAGGCCGAGCTCAGCTGCGATGCGTGCCCGTTCGCGCTTTCGCACCGCGTCATCCAGCGGCCAGAAGGGGGGAGTGACGGGTTCGCCCGCCACGAGCCCAAGCGCCTCGACCAGCTTGTCGGCCAATTCGATGTTGTAGACGTACTCCGGTCGCTCGGATCGTGATCTGCGCTGACGGATGCGGGCGTTGTAGAATATCTGTGCCCACTTGGTGGCCGGGGCGAGGCGCATGGGGATTCCGGCTCGCCACCCCAGCCAGCCGATTCGAGGGGTCGAGAAAAGCGTCAGCAGGGCATCGAAGCCTTGACGCTTGAGGGTGCGGAGCAACTCGCGATGAGCCTCGCGCCCGGCATCCTCGCCCGGGTCGATGATGACGTCGTCGACCCACGGGCAAAGATGCGCCATGGGGGCGGTGTAGGCCGGCACCAGGACACTCACGCGGGGAGTGGGGCTGGCGGACTTGAGGCGGGCCAGAGCCGGCCAGGCCAGCATGAAGTCGCCAAGCTTGTCGTTGCGCACTACCAGCAGGTGCGGGGATGATTCGCGCGGTGCCATGGTCGTCGCTGTCATTCGGGCTCCCGGGCCCCGTCAACGCAAAGGAGTCAACCTTGTCGCACAAGGTCATGCAGCTGTGTCTCTCCAGCGGCTGGGGCGGATTGGAAATGTATCCGTCCCGGATTATACCCGAGCTCGCTCGGCAAGGGTGGCAGGTGTACGGCCTGGCGTTGAGCGGCTCGCGAGTCGCCGACAGCATGCGTGACGCGGGCATCACGCCTTTGACCGTGGCCTCGAAAGGCCGCGCGCTGCTCGGCGTGAGACGCATCCTCGCTTACCTGGCGACACACGACATCGGTGTGCTGCATTGCCACAAGTCCAGTGATCTCCGTCTTGGCGCCTTGCTTGCCACCCTGCGGCCCTCGCTGCGGCTGTTGTTCACCGATCACATGGGGGTGACACGCCCCAAGCGTGATCTCTACCACCGCTGGGCGTACGGCCGGGTGACCCGGTTGCTGTCGATCAGTGATGCGACCCGGGCCCGTAACCTCCAGGCCTTTCCGCTTCCCGCCGAACGTATTCGGCGCCTCTATCTGGGCATCGACCCAGCCCCCTATGCCCCGCGACTGGACCTGAAGGAGCGCGAGGGGCTGCGCCGCGAGCTGGGCATACCCGATGGCGCCATAGCCATCGGCATGCCGGGTCGCCTGACCCACGGCAAGGGCCAGGACACCTGGCTCGAGGCGCTGAGCGGACTGCAACATGCGCGCCCCGGCCTTGCCTGGCACGGGGTGTTGATCGGTGGGCTGGCGGTCAGTGAGGGCAGCGACGAGGCTTATGTGGCCGAGCTCAAGGCGCTGAGCGAGACACTCGGGCTTGCCGACCGCGTGACCTTCACCGGCTTTCGACGCGATCTGCCGAGGCTGTTCGAAGCGTTGGATATCGTCTGTGTGCCATCCCGCAACGAAGCCTTCGGCTTGACGGTGATCGAAGTGATGGCCGCCGCCAAGGCGGTGATCGGTGCCGACAGCGGGGCGATTCCCGAATTGCTCGATAGGGAAACCGGCCGTCTCGCCGACCCCGGCTCACCCGCGGCCTGGACGACAGCCATGGCCGAGCTTGCCGACGACCACGCGCTGCGCGAGCGCCTGGGAAACGCCGCGAGGCAGCGTGTGCTCGACGAGTTCTCCCTGGCGGCCCATGTCGGTGCGCTGATCGGCGAATATCAGGAGGGCGCCGGCGCCTCGTAGCCTTGGCGGATCGCCGTCATGGCCTCGGTGGCGTCGAATTTCTCGAGCGAACGCGCCAGGCGTTCGAGGTTGCTGGCTTGCCAGGCGCCTGGCGCGCGCAGTCGGCAGCGATCCAGGTCGATCAGCCAGGGGACGCCGTCTTCATCGATCAGCAGGTTACGGGCGTTGAGGTCGACATGGTCCAGGCCGGCCTCATGGAAGCGGCGCACGGTGGCGCCGACACGCTGTAGCAAGGCATCGTCGGCTTCCCCGTTGATGAGACACTCGGCAAGTGCCCGTGCCCCGGCAATACGCACGGTGATCAGGGCGGCCTGGTAGGTCATGCCATGGCGTGTCACCTCGGCCGCCACGGGGCGGGGCACCGGCAGGCCGCGCTCATGCAGGGTGGCGGTCAGGCGAAGCTCACGAAAGGCGCGGGTGCGCTCGAGCCCGGTCCACAGGTAACGTGACTCGCTGAGCCGTGCGACCAGGCCGCCTCGACGATAGCGGCGTAGCACCCATGCCTCGTCGCTCGCGCCAGGGGGCGCAAGGAACAGGCTGGCCCCGCGCCCTGGCGCTTCGCCAGTCACTCGGCCCGCTTGCCGCCAGGTGTCGGGGTCGAAGGTAGGCGGGCCGATTTGTGGCGCCTTGCCGGCGTCACATAAACTGTCCGCATCATATAGAATGACACTCTTTCCCGTTCGAAGTGTTGCCAAGCGCATGAAGCATCCTCTGCCCGCCCAACCTCGCCACATTGGCGTGCTGCGTCTCTCCGCCCTGGGCGATGTGTGCAACCTCGTCCCCACGGTACGTGCCCTGCAGCGCCAGTGGCCCGAGGCGCGCATCACCTGGATCATCGGCAAGGGCGAGCACAGTCTACTGGCCGGCCTTACCGGGGTCGAGTTCGTGGTCTACGACAAGGCCAGCGGGCTTGCCGGGATGCGCGCACTGTGGCGTGAGCTCGCCGACACCCGCTTCGACGTGCTGCTGCACATGCAGCAAGCGGTGCGAGCAAGCGTCCTCTCGCTGGGGCTCAAGGCAACGGTTCGAGTGGGTTACGACAAGGACCGCGCCAAGGATCGTCAGCACTGGTTCACCCACCGCCAACTGATGCCGCACCCGCGTGCCCATGTACTTGAATCCTTTCTCGATTTCGCGCGGCTGCTGGGCGTCGAGGATCTCTCTCTCGCCTGGGATCTGCCCGTGCCACCCTCGGCCCACCGCGAAGCCATGGCGTTGACCGGCGATTCCCCCTATGTACTGATCAGCCCGTGTGCCAATCCGCGGTTGCGCAACTTTCGCAACTGGTCGGCGGAAGGCTACGCGACGCTCGCTGGCCATCTGTGGGAGCAGCACGGCCTGAAGACGCTGCTCACCGGGGGCGGCAGCACCCAGGAGCGCGAGATGGGCGCACGCATCCAGGCATTGAGCCCCGCCCAGTCGACAATCGATGCCATCGGCGCCTCGTCGCTGAAGGGCTTGCTGGCGCTGATACAGCGCGCCCGGGTTACCGTGGCCCCTGACTCAGGGCCAGTGCACATGGCCAATGCTCTGGGCACCCCGGTGGTCGGGCTCTATGCCACCACCAACCCCGATCGGGCGGCGCCCTATCTGTGGCGGGATTACGTGGTCAACCGCTACCCGGATGCGGTGGAGGCCTTTCTGCACCAGCCTCTCGAGTCGATCTCCTGGGGCCAGCGGGTGCGACATCCCGATGCCATGTCACTGATTGGAAGCGAGGATGTCATCGAACGCCTCGAGGCCATCCTCGCGCAGCCCCATACCCCTCCGCCAGCCCCACCGGACATGGAGTCCCGCGCCCATGAAGCTTGACCTGACCGCTCTGGAACACTCGCGCCTGCTGGTGGTGGGCGATGTGATGCTCGATCGCTACTGGCATGGCGCCACGTCACGAATCTCCCCCGAGGCGCCGGTGCCGGTGGTACGCGTCGACGAAGCCGAGGATCGCCCCGGTGGTGCCGCCAACGTGGCACTCAACATCTCCTCGCTTGGTGCCCACGCGGCCCTGGCCGGGCTGGTCGGTGACGATGACAATGCTGACCGCCTGGTGAGGCGTCTGGAAGATGCCGGAGTGAGCACTCACTTCGATCGCAGCCCTGGTATCCCCACGATCACCAAGTTGCGGGTGATGAGCCGCAACCAGCAGCTGATCCGTCTCGACTTCGAGGAAGGACTCGGCGAGGTCGATACCTCGGGCCTCGAGGCTCGAGTCGCCGAGGCGCTGCCGGCTTGCGACCTGGTGATTCTTTCCGACTACGGCAAGGGTACGCTCAACCGTGTCGAGGATTTGATCCGCCAGGTGCGAGCCGCCGGTAAGCGGGTGCTGGTGGACCCCAAGGGCAGCGATTTCCACCGCTACCATGGGGCCAGCGTGATCACCCCCAACCTCACCGAGTTCGAGGCGGTGGTTGGCCACTGCCGTGATGATGCCGAACTGGCCAGGCGTGGCGAGGCGCTGCGCGCCGAGCTCGAGCTCGAGGCACTGCTGATCACCCGCAGCGAGAAGGGCATGACGCTGATTCGCGAGGGGCATGAGCCGCTGCATCTGCCGACTCGCGCCCGCGAGGTGTTCGATGTCACCGGCGCCGGCGATACCGTGATCGGCGTGCTGGGCCTGGCGCTGGCCGCCGGCCACGGCTTCCCCGAGGCGATGACCCTTGCCAACCTCGCCGCCGGCCTGGTGGTGGCCAAGCCCGGTACCGCGACGCTTTCGATCGCCGAGCTCTACACCGCACTGCAAGGCGACAAGCTGGCCGAATTCGGCGTGATCGAGGCGCCTGCGTTGATCGAGGCGGTGCGCGCCGCCCAGGCGCGCGGCGAGCGGGTGGTGATGACCAATGGCTGCTTCGATATCCTGCATGCCGGCCATGTCGCCTACCTGGAGCAGGCCCGCAAGCTCGGTGACAGGCTGATCGTGGCGGTCAATGACGATGCCTCGATCGGCAGGCTCAAGGGGCCCAAGCGGCCTATCAACCCGCTGCTCAGGCGCATGCAGGTGCTGGCGGGCCTGGGGGCCGTGGACTGGGTCGTGTCCTTCGCCGAGGACACCCCTCAACGCCTGATCGAGGCCGTGTTGCCCGATGTGCTGGTAAAGGGCGGTGATTACCGCCCCGAGCAGATCGCCGGGGGTGAAGCGGTACGCGCCGCGGGGGGTGAGGTTCGTGTGCTGGGCTTCGAGGATGGCGTATCCACCACCGCGATGATTTCCACCATCCTCGACCGCGAGACCTGATGGGCTGGGGACGCTACCTCTATTCGGCGGCCCTGTATGGCGCTTCACCCCTCATCTGGCGGCGCATATGGAGTGAGCAAGTACTCACCCACCCACGGCGCCAGCGGCTCGGCCTGATTCCGCCAACGCCACCCGGTGCGCGCATGATCTGGCTGCACTGCGCATCGGTGGGCGAAGTCCAGGCCGCCAGGCCATTGATCCAGGCACTGCTGGCGCGCTACCCCGCTCACCGGCTCACCGTCACTACCATGACTGCCACCGGCGCCGAACGGGTCTTGGCGTTGGTCGACGCCCAGGATGACGGGAACGCCCCCGTGCGATTGATTCACCGCTTCGTGCCGCTGGACTTTCCTGGCGCGGCGCGGCGCTTTGTGGAACGTCTCGACCCGGTCGTGGCGGTGTTCTTCGAGACCGAGCTATGGCCCAACCTGCTGCACGCCTGCCAGCGCCAGGGGGTGCCGGTGATGGTGGCCAATGGCCGTCTGTCGCCGCGCGCCTACCGGGGATATCGGCGCGTGGCCGCGTTGATGCGAGAAGCGCTTGGCCATGTCGATTGGCTGGCCGCCAAGTCGGCAGCCGACGCCGAGCGCTTTCAGGCCCTCGGCATGCCAGCATCGAAAATCGCCGTGGTGGGTTCCCTGAAGTTCGATATCACCCCGGATGCGTGGTCCATCAAGGTCGGTGAGTCCTTGCTGACATGCTTGCGTGGGCGTCCCGTGTGGGTGGCGGGCTCGACCCATGCCGGCGAAGATGAACAGCTGCTGGCGGCACATGCCCGCCTGCGTAAGCATCTGCCGGATGCCTTGTTGATCCTGGTACCACGCCATCCCCATCGCTTCGAGCCGGTGGCCGCGTTGTGCGAGAACGCAAGCCTTGCGGTGGCGCGGCGCTCACGCGCTGAATGGCCCGGTGCCGATACCGCCGTATACCTTGGCGATACCATGGGCGAGCTGCTGTCGCTCTACGCCGCGGCGGATCTCGCCTTCGTTGGCGGTAGCCTCGTGCCCATCGGTGGCCACAACCTGCTGGAGCCCGCGGCAATGGGGGTTCCGGTGCTGAGTGGCCCCGAGATTGCCAACTTCGTCGATGTCGCCGAGGTGCTGCGCAACGCCAATGCCCTGGTGGAGGTCAGCGATGCCGAGGATCTTGCCGAGACGCTCGAGCGGCTGTTCAACGATGCCCAGGAGCGGGCACGGCTTGCCAAGGCCGGGCGGCAGGTGGTCGAGGCCAATCGCGGTGCCTTGGCGCGCACCACGGATGGCCTGGCCAGGCTTATCGATGGTGAGTAAGCACTCACTTCTTGTTGGCCTTATTTGTTCCTGACCGATGGCTGCAGCATGAAGGTCTGGTAGGTCAGGCGCTGGAATTCGTGATCGAGCAGTGCCAGGCCGGCAAGTGCGGCCCCCAGCAACGATAGCGCATAGCCATAGCCATAGAACGCCGGCCCCAGTTGTTGGCTGATCAACGTCAGCGCGAAGTTGGCTGTCACGAACAGCAGGCACAGCCACAGCGCTTGCCATAGGCGATCCAGGTAGAACAGCACGTTGAGAATCGCCATGAACAGCACCTGAATCCCCACGGCCACCAGGAAGACGTTGAACAGCGGCAGGTACCAGGCCGAGAACCCCAGGCTCTCGATCAACCAGGCGCCCAACAGCCATAGGGTCATCACGGTGATGCCCTGGATCTTGAAGATGTCGTAGATGCCACGCCTCACGCTCGCCACCATCTCGCGACGCAACGCTTCGATGTGCTCCAGGGTGTCGCCCTCGCGCACGGCGTCATAGTAGGCGCTGCAGCGCTCCGCGAAGTCGGTTTCCATGCGCATCAAGAATACCGCCATGCCCGGTACGATCGACAAGTAGGCGAGAAACAGCGGGAGGTCATGGATCGGTGAGGCACGTAGCGGGCCAATGACCGCTTCCGAGGTGTCCGGGTTGAACCAGAACACCAGCTTGTCGGCCCAGATGCCCAGGTTGTAGAAAAGCCCGATCAGTACCAGTGCCAGGTAGCGGCGTTCCACCCGGTGCAGCTCGAAGGCCCACAGGCAGCGGCTTGGATAGTCACGCACCACCATGTAGAGCAGGCTGAACAGTAGTAGGCTCTGGCCGATCACGAATCCTGCGAGCAGCCCTTCGAGCCCATGGCCGCGAAGCACAAGGCCGATTCCCAGGGTAGCGCCGTAGCCCAGGGCGAAGGCGCCGAGTACCTGATGGTAGGCCTTGATGCCGGCAACGAATACCGTGACGCACCAGATGTTGCAGAGCAGGATGAAGGCGCAGAGCATTTCCAGCCGGTAGATCAGGCCGGTGTCGTTGAATGCCAGAAGGACGATAGCCAACCCGACCAGCGCGGCGACCATGGTCACTACGCTCAGTAAGCCGATGAGATTGGGTAGCACACGGTCGGCGCGCTTCTCGAACAGACGGTCGGCCACGAAGCGAGTGAACAACAGCTGCACCGTGCCGGTCATGATCAACGAGGCCGCCACCAGCCAGGTGACCGAGACCAGGAACGGGGTCACCCATGGCGTCTCGACCTGGCTGGTAGTCGCCGAGATGATACCGAGCGCCATCACCGCGAGGATCGACAGCACCCAGGGACCAGAACCGATGATGCCTGCGTAGCCATAGGCACGAAGTAGCCCGAGGTAGCTGTCCTGTTGCAACAGCCTACGCAGTTCGAATCCGATTCCGGCCATGGTCGTTGGCTCCCTTGTCAGGTCTGCTTGTGGTCATCTCGATGGTTTCATCAAAGAGGGCGAGATAGCGCGACAGCATCAGGGCTTCCGTGTAGTCGGCCTCGACCCTCTGGATGCCTGACGCGCGCGCCGACTGCCAGGCGTGGGAATCCTCGAGGAGTTCCGCCATGGCATTGGCAGTGGCGCTGGGGTTGGCGATCGGCACGACGCGTCCGGCCGGGGCGCTGTCAGGCGTCGTGCCCAGGATCATCTCCCGGCAGGCACCGACATCGCTGCTGACGACCGGCAAGCCTGCGGCCATGGCTTCGAGCAGCACCAGAGGCTGGGCCTCGCTGATCGAGGTCAGCACCACGAGGCGTGCCTGGGCGAGGATCGTTTCGGTGCGCTGGAAGCCGAGAAAACGCAGGTGTTCGCCCAGCCCCAGCTGGATGGCCAGATCCTGACACTCCTGGGCATAGGTAGGGTCTTCGCTGGCCGGCCCGACCACCCAGCCTTCGGCATCGGGGTGATGGCCCAGCAACTGGTGAATGGCGCGAATGAAGGTCTTGATGTCCTTGATCGGCGTGACTCGCCCCAGCAGTACCACGATTGGCCGGGTGTTGGCGGCGGTCGCCTCGCGCAAGGGACGGAAGCGTTCGACCTGGATGCCATTGGGGATCACCCGGGCGGTGTCGGGGCGTGCGCCATCCTTGATCTGGCGCGCCTGGTTGCCACCGTAGAGCGTGGTGGTGAACTGCGATGCCGCATAGGTCATGCGGCCAAGCCCCTGGAAGAAGCGAATCCACATGTTGCGCAGGTAGCCGGTATCGGTCTGGAAACCATGGGCGAGGGTTTCGCGTGGCGAGCGAATCCACTTGGCTTCGATCAGATCGATCTGGCGTTCCTTGGTGTAGATGCCATGCTCGGTGACCAGCAGTGGCAAGCCTGTGACGTGGTGAGCCAGGGCGCCGAGAAACCCTGCATAGCCGGTCGAAATGGCATACAGGCAGCGCCCGCGAGGCAGCTGCCGGGCGGTACGGGCGAGCAAGAAAAGCGGAGCGTGCATATTGCGCACCGACCAGAAATAGTCGATGAACGAGGGCTCGGTGAAATCCCTGTGGTAGCGCGCCACGATTTCCTGCCAGGCCTCCTGGCTGAACAGAAACTCCTCCTGGCGGATGCCACCACGCTGTCCGATCAGGCGCGCCACTTCACAAAGCGCCATGTCGATATCCGCCCCCTCGTCTTGAAAGGTCTCATGCAGCCGTCGGCTGGTGGCGAAGGCGGCCGGATTGCCGCGGCATTGCTTGACGCTGTCGGGTGCGGGCAGGTCCTCCATCAGGTAGTGGCACTGCAGGTGAACGAGGTTGGCGGGACGATCGAACAGGATGCCCTGGTAGTCCTGGCGGCGACCGCCCAGGAACACCACGGCGAAGCGTAGGGTCGGCAGGCCGCGAATCAGTTGATCGACCCAGCCGGAGACGCCACCTCTCACCATGGGATAGGTGCCTTCCAGCAGCAGGATAATGTCGGCGGGCGGATCGCGCCGGCCAAGTGTCGGCCAAGGTTCAGTCATTGCCAGTAGCTCACCAGTGGATGAAGCGTCGGGTGGGAGGCCGCCGCGGAACTGAGCCGCGCCAGCTGACGATGTACGTCGTTGAAGCGGCGTTGGGTGAAGGCAAGTTCGGCGCGATAAGGCGCCAGGTCATCATCGTGCATCCCCAGGGTCTCGCACTCCATGAAGGCGGCTTCCGCCTCCGGATAGTGCTTCAGGGCGATGCACAGGCGGCCGAGCATCAGCCAGCGGTGGGCCGTCTCGCGTGCCGCCAGGGCCTGGTCGATACGCAGGGTCGCCTGTTCGAGCAGATAGCGCAGGGTGCCGCCCTGGGCAAGCTGCAGATAGCCGTACTCGCTATAGAGCGCGGCCAGGGCTTCTGCTCGGTTGCCGTCCGGGTCGCCTTGTCGCTCGATATCGGCGACCAGGGCCTGGACCCGCCCATCCAGATCGCGCTCGATACCGCTGAGCATCGAATAGGCCAGCAGGCGCACGTCATCGGCACTGTCCGCCAGCCCCTGGCGCAGGATGGGGATGGCCTGACGGCGCGGCAGGTGCCGGCAGGCCAGCACGGCCTGCTGACGCCGCCGGTGGTCATGGCTGCTGGACAGCACGCTTGCAAGCCCCTCGCGAATCGCGGGGTCCTCGACATCGGGCAGGGCCACCGCGCGAAACGGCAGGTCGGGCATGGCCAGGGGCTGCCATTGGCGCTCGCCTCTCTGACCGCTCCGGCGCAGGCCCGGCAGCAGGCTGAGGGCAAGCCCTAGCGGGGCGACCACCGGAAGCCAGATCACCATCATCATCAAAAACAGCAGCAACCCGGCCGCTGGCCGCCGGGACGCGACGGGAATGCCCTGCCACAGGCCGGCGGTCAAGAGTGGGGCGGCCATCAGGTGCAACGGCAGGCTGCGCCATGCCCAGAGCTCCGGCGTGACCAGCAGGTGAAACACGGCAAGCCCTTCCAGGATAAGCCCGGCGAGCAGCCAGCAGAGCGCAGCGGCGAGGCTGGGTGTCGGCTGGGCGGTTTCAGGCCATGGCATGGCGGCGTGCCTTCGGTTCGAGTTCGGCCAACAGGGCGCGTGTCGAGTCCTTGCCGTCGATCTCACGATGCTCGAGTCTGGCCCCTTGCTGGCGGATATCCATCCCAAGCCGCGTTTCCAGGCAGTGCCAGAGTCGTTCGGCATACGGGGTGGCGGCCCGGGCATCGGCCAACGGCATCAGGATATGCAGTCGCATCTCATCGCTGTCCGAGCGTGTCACCCAGCCCTGATCCAGGGCGCGTAACTGGTCGAGCGCCAGGTCGACGATCTCGACCCCATGGGCCTGCGCCAGTGGTCTTGGCAGCGTCAGCGTCACCAGCAGAGAGCTCAACCGGTTGCGCCGGGCCTGATTCACCCAGCGTGCCAGGCTGGGGGCCATGGCGGCGCGGGCCGGATGCTGAAGTCCACGTTGCGCGTCCAGCAGCAGGTCACCCAGCAGTGCACCGAGTACCGCCAACAGGTGCAGTTGGCCCCGCTGGAAGTCGATGAAGGGCATTTCGCTGATCGCCACCAGCGCATGAATGTCGCCGTGCACGTCGATCAGTGGCACCACGGCAAGCAACGAGCCTCCCGAGGGCAGGTTGTGATCCATGGTGGCGCGCTGGCAGATCATCTGTCGCTCCTTCAGGCAGGCGCGGATCATGGCGTCATCGAGATCCAACGCCATGCGACCGCCGAAGGTGTGCATGCCATCCGCACACGGACGATGGCGGCTATCCAGGCGAATCAACACCGCCTGTTGAATGCGCGCATGGTGGGCCAGGAACGTGAGCAGTTCGTTGCCATGCCTGTCCAGTGGGTTATCGGCGCTGTCACGGGCCAGGTGACGGAACTGCAAGGCCAGCTGGTGCAGGGCATCGCGCAGGGTGAAGGGGTTGGCCGCCAGGCGTTCGGCCAGTTGGTCATGGGAAACGCGCAGGAGATGGTAATGGCGCACGAATTCATCCAGGCGGATGCGCTGCCCGTGGTTGATGGCCGCCAACTGGCGGAGTCGGCGTTGCCAGGTATCGGCCATTTCACCGGCGAGCATACCGGTCAGCACCACCGCCACACCATGTATCAGCGCGTGGTCATGGTGTGGCAGCGGTTGGCCGGTATGCCACCACGCTTCGACTCCTATCAGCGCCAGGCTGATCAAGGCACTGCTGAAACCGAAGGCGAAACCGTAGCGGATGCCGACCAGCAAGGGTGCCGCCACCAGTAGCCAGGGCAGGCCCATGTCCAGCAACAAGGGGTCATCCGGAGAAATGAGCCAGCCCACGGCGGGTAACCCCAGGCTCAGGACCAGCGTCTCGATGACCCGCAACCATCGAGGCGGAGGTTCGACAGGAATGTCGTCTATGCGTGTGGCCATTGTCATGTCACCGTTCCTTTTTCACCCATTCACCCATTCACCCATTCAGCGATTCAGCGGTAGTTCGCCGACCAGGTCGCCCATCAGTTTCTGGGCAACGCCACTGGTGGTGCTGAAGCCCCAGCCGCTTCGTGCACCACTGGCGCTCCACAGCACTTCGCCATTGTTGACGTCGAGGACGCGCAAGCTGACGCCCACGGCGGGTTCTCCATCGAGTCCGGTCTTGTAGTGCCACTCATCCACCGAGCCGGTGATGCCGTAACGAATGCCTTGTTGCTGTGCCCAGCTCAGCGCATCTTGCAGGTCACGGTCGCCATGCAGGTCAAGCAGCCCGGTGGGCGTGGCGCGTGGGGCCATGGCAAGCGAGCTGATGCCACGCTGATGGAGCAGGGTGGTCAGGCCAGCTTCCGCGCGCTGCCCGGCCATGGGGGTTTCGGAATGGTTGGCGACCGGCAGCATCGCCCAGCTTGCGCTGGCGTCGAGTGCCGAGCCGCGATGGACATCGGTAACAGCGCAGCCCCCCAGGAGCCACAGTAGACCGGTGATGACCATCAGGTTGCGAAGATGCAGTCGTTGGCATGTCATGGGAGTTTCTCCTTGCTAGGGGTGGGTCGCTGAGGGGCGGCCCAGGAACAGCTGGTAGGTCAAAACGGCACCCAGTTGGGTGTCACCATTGGCACCGGTGCCCTGGTCCAGTTCGAGCCGCAGGCTCAATTCATCGTTGCCGAACAGGCGCGTACCCACTGCGAGTCCGGCATTGAAGCCAATATCCCGGTCGGGCAGGCGGTAGCCGGTCTCCAGGTCGAGGCTCAGCCTTGGCGAGGCGACGTCGGGGTAGGCGGCGCCGGGCTCGCCACGTGACAGGCTGATGCCCGCGCCGATGAAGGTCGAGCGGTCGGCCAGCAGGTCATCCTCGCCGAGGCCGTTGGTGGGCAGACGCAGCAGGCTATCGGCGGGCAGCGTGTCTTTCAGGTCATTGCGCTGGTGATTGGCCAACAGGCGAAGGTCGAGCCGACGGGTGGCACCCTTGATCAACGCGTGGCGCCATTCGCTTTCCAGGCGATAACCATCGCCGAGCCGCTCGCGCTCCTCGCGACTGCGGTAGATCAGGTGACGGGCATCCAGGCTAAGGGTGTCCCGTGCGGTGGGCTGCCATTCCAGCCCGAGTGCGGCACTGTCTTCCTGTCCGAGCAAACGCATCAGGTCACTGGCGTCGGATGTCTGCCCCAGGGCCACCTCGGCGGTGCCGGCGAGCCGGGCGGTGGCCTGCCAGCGATGCTGCAGGGCCATCTTCCAACGGCTATCGGCGTCGCTGTCGACCATGCCGACGGTCAGA
Organism: Halomonas urumqiensis; assembly: GCF_003028575.1. Classification (GTDB taxonomy): domain Bacteria; phylum Pseudomonadota; class Gammaproteobacteria; order Pseudomonadales; family Halomonadaceae; genus Halomonas; species Halomonas urumqiensis. Next base: position 389,807 of record NZ_PYUD01000002.1, read on the forward strand.
CGAGTATCGTTGCGCGGCCCGTTCCACCCCGGTCCTTTCCAACCCAAGGTCAGCTCGACGTCGCGCTCCTCCGTGAGCCCGCTGGCGTCCACGGCCAGGCCGTCCACATCCAGGTCATGCCTGATCAGGTCCAGGCGCCCCCACCAACGCTCTCCAGCACGCTCGTAGGCAAGTGCCTGGCTGGTCTCGCTAAGTTCCCCAAGCTCCCGGTAGCGGCCCTCGACGAGCGCACGGTGAGGCAGTTGATTGGCCAGTTCGACGATATCGCGGCGGTGATCGTGGCCTCCCTGATTGAGTTCCTGCGCCAGCGCCATGGCCTCTTCGCGGCGGTCGAGCTGGCGCAGCACCGCGAGGCGGTCGGCCCCCGACAGCGCGGCGTCCTCGGCCTCGAGCAAGCGGCGCAGCGTGGCCTTGTCGTTGCTGTCCAGTGCCACCGTGAGGGTCTGCCAGGTCGGGCTTTCATGCCCCTGGTCGCGTGCGCGAAGCAACAGATAGCGGGCATGGGCAGGCTGCTGCAGGGCTTGATGGGCATCGAACAGCCAGTCACTGTCCTCGGCGCTTGGCGGTGTCTCGGCGAAGGCATCCACCGCCAGCGCGCGATACCAGCCCAGAGCGCTGTCGGGCCCGCTCAGCGTGGTCGCGGCCGTCATCGCTCGGACCTGCTCGCGACGGGCCTCGACGCTCAACGGGGCCGGTGCCTCGAGGGTGCGGGCGAGTGTCGGCAGCAGGTCGGCAAGGGCGCGGCGGCGCATCTCGAAGGCCGCATTACGCTGGCCGGCCAGGCTCAGCAGGTCGGCATGATCCAGTGCGCGCCAGGGGTCCCGGGTTCCCGCCCGATCGGCCATTCGCATCCAGCGCAGCGCACGATCCAGCTCACCCAGCTGGCGGTGGCCCTCGGCCATGGCCAGCGTCATGTCGCTATCCCCACGTGCCTGAGACTGCCATTCAACAAGCCGTTGGCGCAGTGCGGCCCGATCTCCACCCGCCGCCAGGGCGAACAGCATGCCGGCACGCAGACTGGGGTTGTCGCCATCCAGGGCGAGGGCTCGCTCATAGGCCGCACGTGCCGTGGCGGGGCGGTGGTCCTGAAGGGCCTGTCCGCCCAGAGCCCCCCAGTAGTCCGGAGAGTTCGCGACCCGTTCCGGCGCCTCATCGGCAAGTGCCAGCAGGGCGCGCGCGAGGTCGGGCCGACGCTCCCGCTGAGCCAGGAAGAACATCTGGACAAGGGCGTCGGTATCACGCTCATTGGCCCAGCGCTGCCGGGTGACTGCCATGGCGAGCTCCAGGTCGCCGCTGTCGGCGGCGGCCTGGATCAGCCGTGAGGCACTATTATCGTCGAGTTCGCCCTGCTCGTTGACCATGCGATAGGCCTGGCTGCTGGCGGCGGCATCCCCGGCAAGCCAGGCCAGTTCGGCGCGTTGGCGCCAGTAGTCGTTGGTCAGCGAAGCGCCGGTCGTGGGTTCACTGGTGGCAAGCACGGCCAGTGCGGCGTCCAGCTCCCAGCGCTGGGCGAGCAAGCGGCCCCTGGCCTGGACCGCCTCCTGCCGCGTGCCGGGTTGATTGGCCAACGCTTGCCAGGCCTGTTCGGCCTCGGCTTCGCGCCCCGCCTGTTCAAGCCATAATGCCCGCCGCCGTGCTAGCGCAGGGTCGTTGATGCCACTGGCCTGCCAGCCTTGTATGCGGGCAATCGCGGCATCGGGGTCGCCTTGATATTCCAGCAGGTCGACCAGCATCCGGCGCTCTTCCAGGGTGATGTCGCCGCGGCTCTCCAGTCGGCCGAGCGCGGCCAGTGCCATGGGGCGCTGGTGAAGGCTAATCGCCAGGGTCACCACCTCACGGTCATGGCTGGACTGGCCGCTGGCGCGGGCCAGGGCATCCAGGTTGGTGAGTGCTCGCTGCGGCTGGCCGGCCCATATCTGGGCCCTGGCAAGGCCTTCCAGGTGGTCGAGCCGTTGCGGTTGCAGCTCGCGTAGATGCGTCAGGCTGTCGATGGCCAGCTCGGCACGGTTGAGCCCCAGGGCAATGGCGACATGGCGCTCCAGGGCAGCGATGTTGTCGGGTTGCCCGTCCAGATAGCGCCGTGACCATTCGAGCGCCTGCTCTGGCTGACCATGGGCCAGGGCCAGGCGAATGCCGATATCGAGCAGTTGCGGGTCGTCCGGGTAGAAGGATAGATACTCGCGGGCATACTCGACGCCAATGTCCGTACTGCTCTGCTCGGCGGCCAACAGGGCCTCGATGGCGGCCTCGCGGCGTGGTGGGGTATCCGAGCCCAGGGCGGGCAGCTCCGACTGGGCATGGGCGGCGGGGATCACCCAGCCCAGCCAGCCGAGTGGAGGCTTGTCGTCGTCGGCCAGTTGCCAGGCACGATGCCAGGCGGCGGCGGAGCGTTGCGGGTCACCGGCCTTCAGCCACCAGGTGCCGGCACGGGTCAGCCAGCGGTAGCGCTGTTCTGGGTCCCGCTCGGCGAGGTGCTCGAAACAGCCGGCGGCCCGCCCGGGATGGCCCATGGCCAACCATTGGTCGGCGATGCGGGCCAGACGCTCGTTGCCAAGCGCCGGATGATTCTCGAGGTTAGCTAGCCGAGCGGCCAAATGTTGCGCTGCCACAGACCGCGACGGGTCGGTCGGCTCGAGCGCGGCATGCTCGAGCATGTCCAACTCGAGCAGCAGCCATTGCAGCTCGATGTCATCGTTGCCCTCCAGGCTGACGAATAGTTCACGCGCGGCCTGGAAATCACCGACTTGCATCAGCCGCCGGGCGAGCGAGGTCCTCAGTTCGAGGTTCTCGGGACTTGCCTTGAGCAACGCCCAACCGTAGAGGATCGCCATGCGGTCCAGTGCGTTGTCCTGAGCTTCAAGCCTGAGCAGCTCACGCGCGGGAAACATCCCGATGAGAATCACCACCAGCACGATACCCAGGATGCGCAGCGTCAGTGGGCGAATCAGGTGACCGGGCGAGGCGTTCGGGGGAAGGCGAGGATCATTGGCCACAGGACACCTCGATACGCCCGGATTGGGCGTCGGAGTAGTGGAGGACCAGCGCATCGCCACGGCGCTCCTGACGGGCACCGGGGGCGTCGACGCGGCAGCCGGCAACGGCGGCGAGTTCGACCTTCAGCGGGATATCCTCGGCGGCTAGGCGCATCGAGAGCAGACGCGGGGAGTGTGCCTGCCACTCGGTGATGCGACCGTTGGCCATGGCCAGGTGTGGCGTTGCTGGTGGGCGTGGCGTCAGGTAGATGAGCGCATCGCCTTGCCCGCTGAGCGCGACATAGCGTCCGGCAGGAATTTCCCTGACCCCCGCCACGTCTTGTGAACGGCTCAAATCGGGCCAGCCGAGCTCGCTTGGCAGGCGCAGCGTACGGGTCTGGGTGGCGCCTCGGATTTGCCACCCGCCATCGAGTCGCCTGGCGACGCCCAGGTCGTACCACTGGGTCGCAATATCGCTCCAGGTACTGGTATAGAGCGGCAGGGTCTCCTGGGTCAGCACGTAGTCGTAGACCTGCTTGAGCGCATTGAGCGCGGCGGGGCTTGCCGCCGAGTAGAAGTGGTAATAGATATCGATCGGCTTGAGACGCCTGGGCTGGTCGGTGAGCTGGTAGGTTTCCACCGCGCGTCGGTAGCCCCAAAGCGGGCCGAGCATGTCGTTGGTGTAGACGTTCTCGTTGATCTGCGGGGCATAGACCTGCAGGTAGGCGCCCTGGGGTCGCAGCATCGACGAGACACGGGTCAGCGAGGGAAAGCTTCTGGTGATGCTGGTGTTGCCACCATTCAAGTTGCGCAGCCCAAGCCGCTCACTGATCGCCAGGGCCTCCTCGGGTGGCAGGGCGTTGCCGGTCCACAGCACCACCTTCACTGGCTTGCCGGGGGGGGCCAGGTGGCGGTTGATATAGTCGGTGGAGCCGGCAATCTCGCGTTCCAGGGAAAAGCGGTAATTCGGCAGCGGCAGGTTGTAGTTGAACCCCGCGCGGGTCTGCCCCTGGCCCGCCAGGTCGCCATCTACCAGGTTTTCCCATTCGAAGGGGTGGCTGTAGGTATGGGTGGCCACCTCGACCCAGGGCAGCGAGAAGATACGCCGTGCCAGGGGTTCGAGGCGGGAACGCAAGTGGGGATAGAGCCCCGTGGGGCCAATCTCGCCCTCGATGATCGAGACGGTGGTCGGCACCCGGTAGCGCGAGAGGATCTCGTCGAGCATCACCTCGCCTGTATAGGGGGCGCCGGGGAAGTCCCCTTGGCTGACAAAGGCATCACCATCGATCTGGGTGATCCAGTAGCGGGCACCATTCTCGGTGGTGGGGTCCGGCACCGGTACCACCGGCAGGTCTAGAGAACGCTCGAGGAACGCAAACGGGTCGAGAATCCAGCGCAGCTGGAATTCGGTGGCCTGCTGAAGTATCCAGGGCGCGGTGGCGATCCCCCCCCAGGGGCCGGTGATCACCGGGTTGAATTCGGTACCTTTTGCATCGCGCAGTGTCAGGTGCGTGGTCAAGCCGGCGCGTGTTGGCGCGTATCCGCCTTCAAAGAAACCCGACCGGTCGGGCATGCCCTCGAACCCCATCAGCGCGTCATGGGCAACGATCTCGAGATTGCGCTGATCGGGCAGCGAGACACTTCGCAGCCCCATGAACTCACCCAGGGGGCTGGACAGCGTCACGCCGGGGTCGCCAAGGATCACCGCCTTGAGGCCGTTCTCGAGTTGGCCGAGCAACCAGTCGGAATACGCTGGCGCATTGGCCAGTGGGGCGCTGAACCAGCTGACCACGCCCGCGTAGCGCCCATGCAGTACATCGCTGGGCAGCGGGCCGTTGGCATCCAGGTATTCAGCACCATAGCCAAGGTACTCCAGCGGCATGGCCAGGTAGCGATGGGCATTGCCGTAGGCGAGCTCCCCGGCCTCGGTTTCGGACTTGTCGTAGAGCACCAGCACGCGACGCGGTATCGGCTCGATGAGCCCGACGCCGACCTGGTCGAGCATTGGCACGCTGACCCAGGGGATGAAGCCGTCATCGGCGATGCGCCGGGCGATATCCCTGGCCAGTTCGCGATCGGCGGCAGGCACGTAGTCGATGGCGATGGCGGGAAGGCCATACTGATCTCGGGCCCTGGCCAGTTGGTCGCCCAACCATTGCCGGTCGGCGGCGTCCACCGGCCCGTAGATCCCGCTAGAGGGATGCCAACGATGGTGAAGCGACTCGGCAGCGACCCCGACGATCTGGCCATGTACTTGATCGAGTACCTCGAAACCGCGATTGAGCAGCAGCTTCATGCCGGGGAAACGCTGCTGGATATCGCCGATCAATGCCACCAGCGCACGTTGCTGTGCCGCTGCCTCGTCACCCTCTGGGGCGAAGCGCTGGTAGCTGTCCAGGGTGTCGAGGAACAGCGCACGGTAACCTGCCTCCCACAAGGGCGAGATGCGCTGTTCAACGAGGTAGCGCTGCCATTCGGGGCGGGTGAGATCGGCGATGCGGCTGTCCCAATCGGGGTTGTGATCGACCAGCACTGACTCGGGCAGCCCTTCGGGATAGGGGCGCCAGGGGTCCAGTTCGCCGACGCTGACATAGGCAAAGGCTTGGCCGCCGTGACGCTCCAGGGCCTGGCGTTGCCCTGCCTGGAGGTTTGCCGCCTCGACGACGATCCAGTCGAACTGGTCGAGCAGTTCGACCGGTGCCTCATTGCCGTAATAAAACGCGACACTTGGCCTCGTGCCCTCCCGGGCCACTGCCGTGGTGCAGGACAGCAGGACTAAAAAGCACAATGCGCCGACTTCTAGCCACCTGATCATGGAAGCCTCCTGGGGTCGAAGGTCAATAGGGACGAACGTCAAAGGGTTGAGCGTCTCAAGACGCGCAGAAAACGGGCCGGACTTCAGGCGCTGGCCAGGTGGCGACGTCGTCGAGCCTCGGCAACCAGTGCGGCAAGGCCCTCCTTGAGCGTCCAGTCAGGCGTGATGCCAAGCCAGGCCGATAGCCGCTGGGTGTCGCCCCAGGAATCACGAATATCCTCGCTGCGTGGCGGTTGCTGGCTAACGTGCAGGTGGCAGTCAGTGAGGTCGGCGAGCAGGTCGAGCAGCTCCAGCAAGTCGATACGCTGCCCGGTGGCCACGTTGCATACCCCTTGTTGATGACCGAGCAGTGCAGCGAGGTTGGCTCTTGCCACGTCGCCGACATAGACGAAATCACGTGTCTGGCGGCCGTCACCAAACAGTGTCGGTGAGCGGTGGTCGAGCAGGCAGTCGAGGAAACGCGCGATCACCCCGGCATAGGGAGAGTGCGGGTCCTGGCGAGGTCCATAGACATTGAAGTAGCGCAGGCCGAGGCTCGAGAGTCCATGAATGCTCTCGAACAGCGTGGCATATCGCTCGTCGACCCATTTCTCCAGGCCATAGGGTGACAGCGGGGCGGCGGAGGATTTTTCGAAGATCGGCAATTGCGTCGGAATGCCGTAGACGGCGGCGGATGACGCATAGACGAGGCGGGTGATGCCCGCCTCGGCGGCGGCCTGCATCACGGTCACCGCGCCAATGATGTTCTGCTCGGCCGACGCCACCGGGTCTTCAACCGAACGGCTGACAGAGACTTGGGCGGCAAGGTGCAGGCAGTGGCTCATGCCCTGGATGGCGGATCTCACACACTCGGCATCACGAATGTCTCCCTTGATGACCTCCAGCCGGTCGTGATTGGGAAGGTTGTCGAGGCTCCCGCTGGAGAGGTTGTCCAGCACGCGAACCCGGAACCCCTGGGCAAGCAATAGCTCAACGCTGTGGGAGCCGATGAAACCCGCGCCACCCGTGACCAGGACTTGCCTGATGATATTGACCATGATCGTTCCCCTATCGAGCGGAGGCTCTGCGACCACCTGCTCGTGACTTTCCGTGTGCTTGGTAACGTTTTGTGACTAACTCTTACAAAGCTTAAGGGGAACTCGCTTCACCGTCCGCCTGATACTGGCTGATGACGGGACGCATATTACTCAGGGATGACTAATCAGAAGTCTCATCAATGAAGGGAGGCGGGGCCGGCTCGAGGGATCGCCGGCCCGAAAGGCGGGGTCAGGAGGGGGTCGATCGCACAACACCGGTATCGCCACCAAGCAGCAGCACATCGGCGCCACGCGCGGCGAACAGGCCATTGGTGACCACCCCGACGATGGCATTGAGTCGCGCTTCCATCGCCACGGGGTCGTCGATCATGAAGTCGTGGCAGTCGATGATCTGGTTGCCGTTATCGGTTACCACACCCTCGCGATAGACCGGGTGGGCGCCCAGCTTGACCAGTTCGCGAGCCAGGTAGGAGCGCGCCATGGGGATCACCTCCACCGGCAGCGGGAAGGCGCCAAGGCATTCGACGCGCTTGGAGGCATCGGCGATACAGATGAAGCGTTCGGCGCAGGCGGCGACGATCTTTTCGCGCGTCAGTGCCGCTCCTCCCCCCTTGATCATGTGCAAGTGAGCGTTCACTTCGTCCGCGCCGTCGATATAGAAGGGAATGCTGCCGACATCGTTGAGCTCAAAGACCTCGATGCCCTGTCCGCGCAGGCGTTCGGCGCTGGCCTCGGAGCTTGCCACTGCGCCCTTGAAATCGTGGCGCAGGCGGCCCAGCCGGTCGATGAAACGGTTGGCGGTGGAGCCCGTGCCGATGCCAAGCACGGTATCGCGTTCGAGCCAGGGCTGGATTTCGTCGATGGCGGCCGCGGCCACGGCATCCTTCAGTTGGTCCTGGGTCATGTAGTGTTCTCCGATGGAGGGGAGTGGGAGAAAAGCATCCGGCAAGCCGGGCGCATTATAGGCCAGTCTGGCGCTTGGGGGATGCCGGGTCATGGGCTTGGCCGGGCGTCGGACGAGGGTTGCGCTGGACGGCGCCCCGGCGGGGATGCTACCAATAGGGGTTTTTCGCGTCACGCCGCTGGGATATCAGGATGCTCGAAGCTACCGTCAAGAAGATTCTCCAGGCCCGGGTCTACGAAGCCGCTCGGGAAACGCCGATCTCCCCGGCCCCCTTTTTGTCCCGCCGCTTCAATAACACCATCCTGATCAAGCGCGAGGACCTTCAGCCAGTCTTCTCCTTCAAGATTCGCGGTGCCTACAACAAGATGGCGCAGCTCAGCGACGAGCAGAAAGCCAAGGGTGTGATCGCCGCCTCCGCCGGCAACCATGCCCAGGGACTGGCCATGGCCGCCAAGTTGATGGGGGTCAAGGCGGTAATCGTGATGCCGCGCATCACTCCCGAGATCAAGGTGGCCGCGGTACGTGCGCGAGGCGCGCGGGTGGTGCTCAAGGGAGATGCCTTCGCGGCGGCCGCCGAGCATGCTCAGGAGTTGATCAAGGAGCATGGCTATACCTACATTCCGCCGTTCGATGATATCGACGTGATCGCCGGGCAAGGCACCATTGCCATGGAGATCCTTCATCAGCATGCCGGGCCACTCGACGCGATCTTCGTGCCGGTTGGCGGTGGCGGCTTGATCGCCGGCATCGCGGCCTATGTGAAGTACCTGCGGCCCGACATCAAGGTGATCGGCGTCGAGTCCGAGGACAGCGCCTGCCTCAAGGCGGCCATGGAAGCCGGTGAGCGGGTCGTGCTCGACCAGGTGGGTGTATTCGCCGAGGGCGTGGCGGTGGCGCAGATCGGCGAGGTACCGTTCTCGATCATCCACGACCTGCTCGATGGCGTGATCACCGTGAATACCGACGAGATGTGCGCCGCAGTCAAGGACATCTTCGAAGATACCCGTGCGGTTTCCGAGACTTCCGGCGCGCTGTCGCTGGCCGGCCTGAAGAAGTACATCCAGCAGACGGGTGCTGAAGGCAAGACCCTGTTGTGCATCAACTCCGGCGCCAATACCAACTTCGATCGCCTGCAGCACATCGCCGAGCGCACCGAGCTCGGCGAGCAGCGCGAGGCGATCCTCGCGGTGACCATTCCCGAGAAACCGGGCAGCTTCAAGAAGTTCTGCAAGACTATCGGCAAGCGCATGGTCACCGAATTCAACTATCGCTACGCCGACCCGGGCCAGGCGCACATCTTCGTGGGTGTGCAGGTCAAGCCTGGTGGCGATGACCGCCAGGCGGTCATCGAACGGCTGCGCGACGCCGACTATCCGGTGGAGGACCTCACCGATAACGAATTGGCCAAGCTGCATATCCGCCACCTGGGTGGTGGGCGTCCCAAGGAGCAGTTCGAAGAAGAGGTCTACCGCTTCGAGTTTCCCGAGCGTCCCGGTGCGTTGATGAACTTTCTCACCCATCTTCCCCAGGACTGGAACATCTCGATGTTTCATTACCGCAATCACGGGGCGGCATACGGGCGAGTGCTGGTCGGGATGCAGATTCCCAACGGCGATCGTGCCCATGTCGAGGAGTACTTCGATGCCATCGGCTACCGCTACTGGAAGGAAACCGACAACGCGGCCTACCGGTTGTTCATGGCCTGACCCCATTGATTGCGCGTTGCGGAAAGGTGTCGGGTCTAGATCGGTGAATCCAGCGCTGTCCTTACAGGAGTGGTCGATGTGAATGCTGACTAACCTCACGACCTTCGGGTGGCGAGTGTTCGAAAATGTAACGAACAACGTTAAGCGCTTGTCAACATGGTGTTACTGGACCTATAGTCATCGTCAATCTAATGCCCTCGTTCAGGGCACACTAATACGTAATATCCTGTTTTCGGAGTCGACGATGAAGCGCAAGCCCGATCTGGTCATGGCATTGGTGCTGTTCTTTGGCATTGGTGTCGTGGCGACAGGCTACGCCCAAGCGCTGGCGGGAGGTTGAGGTTCCCCCTTCGCGTCTGCTGGCCTGGGCTTCACGCCAGGCGGGCCAGATAGACCGACGATCCCCAACGGGCCGGTGCAGATGACTGCACCGGCCCGTTTCGTTGTACCAGACGTTTCCAGCCCTTTTCAGGGCCGGAGCACCCTCAGGTCGCTGGCAATGGCATCCAGCGGTACGTCCCAGGGGGCAACGGGCAGGCGAGGCACACGCTGAACGTCATGGGCTACCCCGATCAGACAGGGGCGAGGGCCCGCGCGGCGGGTAAAGGCCAGGGTGCGGTCATAGAAGCCGCCGCCCATGCCCATGCGCTGCCCGGCATCGTCGAAGCCGACCAGGGGCAGGAGTATCAGGTCCAGCGCCCAGGCCGGCAGGCGTCGTGCACGATGGGCGCCATGGCGAATCTGCGGTTCCGGTATGCCGAAGCGATTGGTGACCATGGGGGTACCGGAATGATAGCGCACGAACCACAGGTGGTTGCGGGAGAGCGGCTTCAGGACCGGAAGGAAGACACGGGCACCACGGCGTTCCAGCCATTGAATCAGTGGCGTGGGGTCGATTTCGCCGTCGTTGGGCAGGTAGAGCGCCACACGCCGAGCGCGTTGGACCTCATGCAGGCCGCGCAGTCTGCGGCACAGTCGCCGCGACGCCTCGCGTTGCTGGCGTGGCGACAGGGCACGACGTTGATTCCTCAGCATCCGACGCAAGGCCTTGCGTGAGAGGTCGAGGGAAGCGGGTGCGGCGGGTTCCTGCATGAGGGGTGTCATGTTGGAAGAGGTTCCCCAGAGTGCCGCTGTCGTTCTGGCCCTTGAACCCATTGGTTCAAGGTGGGTGGCCGCAGCCGAACCGTCAGGCTTTCCGTCGCACGGACATGCACACGGGTCCGGCTAGCTGTTGGCCCCCTGGGTACTGCGCATAGGCTCGAGGGACGATAACGACTGGCAAACACCCCAGGGAACGCTCTCATCCTATCAGAGCGGCACAGCGGTTCCAAAGCAATCGTTTCCAAAGCCTTTGTTGGAAAGCCTTCGATGGAAAGCCTGGCATGCTCAACGTGGCGGCGTATCGGCAAGTGCCGCTTCGAGTCGCGAACTCAGTGCATCGAGACTACGCTCGCTGTCACGCTGGGCATCGAGGGTTTCCAGAAGCTCATGGGTGATGTTGAGTGCGGCCATGATGGCGATCCGCTCGCTGCCGAGCAGGTTGTTCTGGGCGTGTATTCCATTCATCGCCTTGTCCAGGTATCGGGCGGCCCGCTCGAGCTTGTCCTGCTCGTCGGGTGGGCAGGCGATGACATAGTAGCGTCCCAGCAGGGAAATCTCGGTGGTCGGCCGCGATGCATCGGTCATGTGGGGCTCCGGCTCGGTCCGGCCGGGTAAGCGCAGGCCGCGCGTCCCGGTGGCCCGATGCGTTAACATCCAGGGGAGAAAGTATCGATGCCCACTATAAGAGAGCCGTTCTCGAGCGGTCAACGCGCAGCGCTCGTGACGCGTGACGTGATATCCACCACACCTCGCATTCAGACCCGGATCCCTGACATGTCCTTGATCAACGAACACCAGGATTTTTCGACCATTGCCGACCTCTTTCTGCTGCATGGCAGCATGCAGTCGCCGGCGTTCCTCGACGGCAGGCTGTGCGCTGGCCTTGCGCTGCATGATCTGCCGCCCGATGTGTGGCTGGAACAGGTCTGCCTGACGCTTGGCGTCGAACAACCCCGCGATGAGCCGAGCGCCGAGTGCCTGCTTGGCTGGCGGCGGCAGACGCTTGAGGCTCTCAGCGCGGCGGAGCTCGATTACCAACCGCTGTTGCCCGATGAGCTGTTCTCGCTGGCCGAACATGCCCAGGGGCTGAAGGAGTGGACGCTGGGCTTCCTGGAGGTCGTCCAGGATGCCGGCGAGGCCCTGCGCAAGGGGTGGTCCAGTGCGCTGTGCGAAGCCCTGGAGGATCTCGAGGGCATCGCCGGCATGGACACCGACATCGACGACGGTGCCGATAACGAAGCGGATCTGTTTGCCTTGACCGAGCATGCGCGCATGGCCGCCATGCTGCTGTATACCGAGCAGCACCCGGGCCAGCCCCAGGTCGAGCGCAGCGACGACGAGACGCGCCACTGAGTGCCCTGTGCTCAGGGCTTTCGTTTCAACCCTGGCGAGCCTCATCGATCTTTCCACTTCCCGCGCCTTTGATGGAGTCTTCATGCACCCCGAGATACTTCCCCGGCCCGCGCCCATTTCCAACGACGAGTACCGGTCGCGGCGCCGCGCGCTGATGGCGGCGTTGCCCGCCGACAGCGCCGTGCTGCTGCCAGGCGCCTCGCTGGTCACGCGCTCCCGTGACAGCGACTTCCCGTTTCGCCAGAACAGCGACTTCCACTACCTGACCGGCTTCGCCGAGCCTGAGGCGTTGCTGCTGCTGCTGCCCGGACGTCGCGACGGTGAAAGTGTGCTGTTCTGCCAGGATCGCGACCCGACCATGGAAGCCTGGACGGGCATTCGGCTCGGTGCCGCCGGGGCGGTACGTGAGCATGGCGTCGACCAGGCCTTCGAGAATGCCAAGCGCGACGAGCGTCTGGCCGAGTTGCTGGATGGCCGACATACCCTCTACCTGCCGCTGGCCGATGAGCACGCCTTGGCGCTCGCTGATGACGTCCGCAGTCGCCTGGCGGCTCGCGGCCGCCAGGGTGCCCGTCCGCCCGAGGCCTATGCCGATATCTGCGGGCTCTTGCATGAGCATCGCCTGACCAAGAGCGAGGCCGAGCTAGCCTTGTTGCGTCACGCTGCCGAACTCTCGGCACGCGGCCATGTGCGAACCATGCGCGCGGCCCGGCCCGGGCTTGCCGAGTACCACCTGCAGGCCGAGCTGGAGCATGAATTCGTCTGGCAGGGTGGCAGCGGGCCGGCCTACGCCAGCATCGTGGGTGGCGGTGCCAATGCCTGTGTGCTGCACTACATCGAGAACCGCGCCGCGCTGCGTGAAGGTGACCTGGTGTTGATCGATGCCGGCGCCGAATTCGACCTCTATGCCGGTGACATCACCCGCACCTTTCCGGTCAATGGTCGCTTCAGCGACGCCCAGAAGGCGCTTTACGAGGTCGTGTTGGCCGTGCAGGAGCGCGCCGTTGCGGCTGTCAGGCCGGGGGTGACGCTGGTCGAGATCCACGCGGGTGTGGTGCGTGGGCTCGCCGAGGGGTTGATTGGCCTGGGGTTGCTCGCGGGCGATGTGCAGGCGCGCATCGACGATGACAGCGTAAAGCGCTTCTATCTGCACTCCACGTCTCACTGGTTGGGGCTCGACGTGCATGACGTGGGTACCTACCGCCGTGATGGCAAGCCACGTCCGCTCGAACCCGGCATGGTGTTGACCGTCGAGCCCGGGCTCTACATTCCCGCCGATGACGACATTCCAGCGGCGTACCGTGGCATCGGCATTCGTATCGAGGATGACGTGGTGGTTACTGCCAGTGGCGCAGAGGTCCTGACCGGTGGTGTTCCCAAGCAAGTTGCTGAAATTGAAGCACTGATGATCGATAAATGATCATTGGCAGTCGGCATGTGTTTTTATTATGTAATGTACATTACGGATGTATCAGCTGACCTCCATCACATGAAAGCCATGCGTGACCGATGCCAGCGGATTCCGACAACCAGCCAGGTGATTCGAAAAAAGTGTCAATGAAACAATCGGTTGAACAGAAATTAGCCGCCGAGGAGCACGTGGACATAGCGATCATCGGGGGCGGCCTGGTCGGCGCAAGCCTCGGCGCGGCACTTGCCCCGCTCGTCGAGCGAGAGAACCTGTCGGTCGCGGTGATCGAGGCCGCTCCGTTGCTCGATACGCTGCAGACCCCCTGGCAGCCAAGTTTTGATGCGCGGGCCAGTGCCATCGCCCAGGGCTCGGTGCAGCACTTCACCGGCATGGGGCTATGGCCTTCGCTGGCCGAACAGGCCGAGGCGATTCGCCATATCCATGTCAGCGAAAGAGGGCGCCTGGGCGCGACGCGCCTGCGCGGCGCTGAACTGGGTGTCGAGGCGCTGGGCCATGTGATCCCCAACGCCTGGATTGGCCGGGTGCTGCATCGGCGCCTGGCCGAGTTGCCGCTGGCCTGGCACTGCCCGGCGAAGGTCGAGTCGATCACGCCGGTGGCCGGGGGCCATCGGCTGGTGCTGTCCGATGGCCGGATACGCTTGGCGGGCTTGACGGTGCTGGCCGATGGAGGGCGTTCGGGGCTCAAGGAGCAATTGGGCATCGCCAGTGAGACACAGCCCTACGACCAGGTGGCGGTCATCGCCAGCGTCGAGGTCAGCAAGCCCCACGAGGGGGTGGCTTGGGAGCGATTCACGGCCGAGGGACCGATCGCCTTGTTGCCGTTGCGTGGCCAGGCCATGGAGTTGATCTGGACCCATGCCGCCGGTCAGGAGTCGCGGCGTCTGGCGCTTTCGGATGGCGACTTCCTGGCCGAGTTGCAGCACGCCTTCGGCGACCGTGCCGGACGCTTTCGCCGTGTGGGCACCCGCCATGCCTACCCGCTGTCGCTCGTCACCGCGCGCGAAGCGGTCCGCCCGGGACTCGCGGTGCTTGGCAACGCCGCGCATTCGCTGCACCCCGTTGCCGGGCAAGGCTTCAACCTGGCGCTGCGTGGCGTGATGGACCTGGTGGCGGCCATCGAAGCGGGCCGGGAGGATGATCAAGCGCCGGGTAGCGCCGAGGTGCTGGCGGATTTCGATGCCCGACGCGAGGCGGATCGTCATAATGTCATCCGTTTCAGTGATGGCTTGATCCGGCTGTTCGGCGTGGACAACTCGTGGCTTTCCCGCGCGCGGGCCGCCGGCCTGGTCGGCGTGAACATGGTGGGGCCGCTGCGCCGGGGGCTGGCACGCCGTGCCATGGGCCTGGAACGTTGAGATGAGCAAATGAGATGAGCAATGAGCCAAGCATGACAAGCATGACAAGCATGACAAGCCACCCAATGGCGCGAGTCGATGTAGTGATTGTCGGCGCAGGGATCGTCGGTGCCACCCTGGCCTGCCTGCTGGGCGAGGCTGGCGTCGAGGTGGCATTGCTGGATGCCCGCGATGCCGCAATCGATGCCTCGGTGGCGGGCAAGGGGCCACCCGCCCAACGCGTCAGCGCGCTGACGCCGGTTTCACAGCGGCTGCTCGAGGGGCTGGGCGTCTGGACGTGGATGGCCCAGCGGCGCGTCAGCCCCTATCGGTTCATGCAGGTGTGGGATGCACAAGGCCAGGGTGAGGTGAGTTTCTCGGCCCAGCAGGCCGGCGTGCCGTTACTCGGTCACATCGTCGAGAACGATGTGACGCTGGCGGGCCTGGAGCGACGCCTGGCCGAGCTGCCTGGGATGCACCAGTTCCTTTCAGCGCGGGTCGCCGGGCTTGGGCGCGAAGGCGAGTACGAGACGGTCATGCTGGAAGACGGTCGCAGGCTTCGTACACCCCTGGTGGTGGCCGCCGACGGGGCACGTTCGCGCCTGCGCGACCTGGCGGGTATCGCGTCGCAGGCGCACGATACCGGCCACGTGGCGGTGGTGACCACGGTGCGCGTGGCGCGCTCGCATGGCGAGGTAGCCCGCCAGGCCTTCCTGCCCACCGGGCCAGTGGCGTTTCTGCCGCTGCTGGTCGAAGGGCGACAAGACCATTGTTCCATCGTCTGGTCGACGTCGCCGGCCGAGGCCAAGCGTTTAGCCGCCCTGTCGCCCGAGCGGCTGGGTGATGAACTGGCTGCTGCCATCGACCACCGGCTGGGTGAGGTGACGGTGATCGACCGACCCCAGACCGTGCCCTTGAGCCAGCGTCATGCCAGGCGCTACACCCAACCAGGCTTTGCACTGGTGGGCGATGCCGCCCACAGCATTCATCCGCTGGCGGGGCAGGGCGTGAACCTGGGATTGATGGACGCGGCGGTACTGGCCGAGGAGCTTCTCGTGGCGCACAAGCGGGGTGTCTCGCTCGGCGAGTCGCGTATTCTCGAGCGTTATGCGCGCCGCAGGCGTTCGGACAATACCGCCATGCTGGCGCTGATGGATGGTTTTCGGTTGCTGTTTGCGGCACGCCACCCGGCACTTACCCTGGCACGTAACCTGGGCATGCGCGGTGTCGACCGGCTCTCGCCCCTGAAACGGCTATTGATGCAGCAGGCGACGGGGCATAGAGGCCGTTTGCCGCGTTCCTGTCGTTAGAAACCCAGCGTTAGCAACCCAGCGTTAGCATGGCCTGCCATTGGATACGCCCGCAGGGTGTGGATAACCCTGTGGGCGGGGCGGGACAAATCTGTGATCGGGTTGTGGGTAAGTGGTGGATACTGGCCTAACGGTTGCGCTGGCCCACCACGTCCAACGCCTTGAGCAGGTTGAGCGCCTCGCCTAGCTGATAGTCGTCGCGCAGCCTTTCACTGAGCTCACGGCGCTCCCGAGGTTGATCGCGTGAGCCCAGGTGGCCCTCCAGGTCGGCTTCACGCACTCCCCTGCCGCTTTCGGTGATTTCGACCCGCCCGCGTACCACCTCGACATCCGGCTCGATGCCCTGGGCCTGAATGGAGCGACCATTGGGGGTGAAGTAGAGTGCCGTTGTCAGCTTCACGCCCTCGCCATTACCCAGCGGCATGATCTGTTGCACCGAGCCCTTGCCAAAGGTTTCGGTGCCCATGACCACGCCGCGCCGCTGATCCTGCAGGGCGCCGGCGACGATTTCCGCCGCCGAGGCGCTGCCGCCATTGATCAATATCACCAGTGGTACATCGGGCGCGGCGGTTTCCCGCTTGGCGCTGAAGCTCATTTCAGTGTTAGGCAGGCGGCCTTCGGTATACACGATCAGGCCATCTTCGAGGAAGGCGTCGGCCACGGCGGCGGCGGCCTGCAACACTCCGCCGGGGTTGTTGCGCAGGTCGAGCACCAGGCCCTTCAGCTCGCCATCGCGCTCCATCTGGCCGATGGCATCATTGACCTGCTCGCCGGTGCGGGTCTGGAATTGGCTGACGCGCAGGTAACCGTAGCCGGGCTCGAGCAGTTCGCTGCGCACGCTTTCGGTACGGATCACCTCGCGGGTCAGGGTCACGGTGATCGGTGACGTCTCGCCACTGCGCATGACGGTCATCTCTATCTCACTGCCAGGTTCACCGCGCATCAATTCGACGGCTTCCTGCAGCGACATGCCGTCGGTCGGGGTGTCGTCGATGCGCAGGATCTGGTCGCGTGCCTGGAGGCCGGCCCGCGATGCGGGGGTGTCGTCGATGGGGGTGATGACCGTCAATTGGCCATCCTCCATGCCCACCTCGATACCAATACCGCCGAACTCCCCCTGGGTGGATTCACGCAAACTCTGGAACTCGTCTCGATCGAGATAGGCGGAGTGCGGATCCAGCTCGCTAAGCATGCCGCGCATCGCATTGCGCAGCAGAGTGGAGTCATCGACCTCCTCCACGTACGCCCGCTTGATGCGCTCGAATACCTCGGCGAAGGTCTGGATGTCCTCCACGGGCAAGTCGTTGGCCGCTGGATCGGCCAGGGCCGGCAGTGGGAATGACAGCAGAGCGGCGGGCAACAGCGTTGCCATCAGGCGCCGAGGCGACAGGGCAAGGCTGGCGGGGCGTGGGGACATGCGATCTCCGCGGTTCCGGGTCGGTGAACGATCAGCATAGCTCGGGCCCGGCAGGCAATGGAATAGCGGGGCCCTGGAATCGGGCCGGGTCTCACTCTGACTAGCGTGACGCGATCCAGCCCTGTGGGTCGATGGGATCGCCGCGGCGGCGTACCTCGAAATACAATGCCGGCTGAGTGTGGCCGCCACTCGTGCCTACGGCACCCAGCACATCGCCCCGCGCGAGCGCCTGACCGACATCGGCCTCGAAATGCTGCAGATGGGCATGCAGTGTCATGATCTGGTCGCCATGGTCGATGATCATCAGGTTGCCGAAGCCACGCATCCAGTCGGCGAACACCACGCGCCCGGCATGCACGGCACGCACCGGGGTGCCTTCCGCGGCACGGATCAACATGCCATTGCGGTGCACGCCACTGCCACGGCGGAAACCCGAGGCCACGGCGCCCTGCACTGGCCAGGGCAAATCGCCACGGGTCTGCTCGATGGCGGTGGAGGGTGGTGGTCGTTGCAGCCGGGCCAGTTCTTCCTGCACTTCACGCAGCACCCGTTCGGCATGGGCGCGGTCCTGGTTGAGGTCTTCGAGCCGCGCCTGTTCACTGGCATAACGGCCGTCCAGCTCGGCGACCAGCTCGGCGCGTGAGCGCATCTGCTCGGCTAGCTCGGCACTCTGCCTGGCCAGATCGCTTGCCAGTTCATCGAGACGCTCGCCGCGGCTCTCGAGCGCGTGGCGGTTGTCGGCGAGCGCGATGTCCAGCCGTGCGAGGGCCTCGAGGCGGTCGTTGCGCGCCCGCGACAAGTGGTTCAGGTAGTGCTGCAGGCGATCGAGCCGGGCCGGGTCATCCTGGTTGAGCAACAGCTTGAGCTGCGGAGTCAGGCCCAGGCGGTAGAGTGCATCGAGCTGGTCCTCGAGCGCCGCTAGCTGCTCCGCGCGTTCGGCCTGCAAGGCCGCATGGCGCTTGGTGAGCTGGTCGAGCTCGGCGGACAGGTCGCGGCGCTCGGCCTGCAGGGCATCGAGGCGGCGGTGGGTGTCGGACAGTGTGGTCTCCACCTCGCGCAACTCGCGGCCGGCTTCGTCACGCGCCTGGCGCGTCGTGGTCAGTCGCCGCGACACCCCCTGGATCTGCTCGCCGAGGTCGTCGAGCCGTGCGCGGGCATCCTGCTCGCTGGGTTGAGCGGCAAGCGGGCCTGCCAGCCACAACGCCAGCATCACTATCACGAGAGGACGTGCGGCCTTTGTCACGCCTGATGCCATGCAACGGGCTTCCGGCCTTCCATGGCGGCGGTCATCACGAAAGCTCGATCAGTGCCTGGCCAGTCATTTCCTTGGGGACTGACTGATTCATCAGGGTCAGCAGGGTCGGGGCGATGTCGCAAAGGCTACCGTCATCTTTCAGGCGTGCCGGGCGCTCGCCGACATAGATCAGCGGCACTTCGAAAGTGGTGTGGGAGGTCTGCGCGACACCGGTCTCGGGGTTGACCATCTGCTCGGCATTGCCGTGGTCGGCGGTGACCAGGCAGGCGCCACCGGCACGTTGGATCGCCTCGACCACGCGGCCGACGCAGGTATCCACCGCCTCGATGGCGGCCACGGCGGCATCGAAATCACCGGTGTGGCCGACCATGTCGCCGTTGGCGTAGTTGCAGACGATCAGATCGTAGTCGCCCGAGTCGATGGCGGCCACCAGCTTGTCGGTGACTTCCTCGGCGCTCATCTCGGGCTTCTCGTCGTAGGTCTTCACCTCCTGGGGAGAGGGCACCAGGATACGGGTTTCGCCGCGATACTCGTCCTCGCGGCCACCGGAGAAGAAGAAAGTGACATGAGCGTACTTCTCGGTTTCGGCGATACGCAACTGGGTCAAGCCGCGCTGTTCCATGACCTCGCCCAGTGTGTTGGTCAGCTCGGCCGGCGGAAAGGCCGACGGCGCGGGAATATCGGCGGCATACTGGGTCAGCATCACCAGGCCCTTGGCGGCCAGGGTCGGCCGGGCATGGCGCGAAAAGCCGCTGAAGTCATCCTCGACGAAGGCGCGGGTCAGCTCGCGGGCGCGGTCGGCACGGAAGTTCATGAAGATGGCGGCATCGCCGTCCTGCATTGCCACCGCCTCGCCGTGGGGGCGAACGCTGGTGGCGCTGACGAACTCATCGGTCTCGTTGCGCTGGTAGGCCATGCGCAGGCCTTCCTCGGCGCTTGCCGCCTCGAACTCACCCGCTCCCTCGGTGATCAGGCGGTAGGCCTTTTCGACGCGATCCCAGCGGTTGTCGCGATCCATGGCGAAGTAGCGGCCGATGATCGAGGCGATGAAACCGTTGTCGGCGCCGACCCGCTCTGCCAGGCGCTGGTTGATCCGCTCGATCGAGGCCTGGGCGCTCTTGGGTGGCATGTCACGACCATCGAGGAAGCCATGCACCACGATACGCTTGGCGCCACGCCGCGCGGCCATGTCGGCCATGGCAATGAAGTGGTCTTCATGGCTATGCACGCCGCCCGGCGAGAGCAGGCCCAGCAGGTGCACGGTCTTGCCGGCTGCCACGGCGGCATCGATGGGTGCGGTCAGCGCCTCGATGGTGTCAAGCTCTCCATCCTCGACCGCCTTGGTGATGCGCGTGAAGTCCTGATAGACGACCCGTCCGGCGCCCAGGTTCATGTGGCCGACCTCGGAGTTGCCCATCTGGCCATCCGGCAGGCCCACGTAGCGTCCATCGGTGTGGATCAGGGTGGCGGGGTGCTCCTGGTGCAGGCGGTCCATCACCGGGGTGCTGGCGGCCAGAACGGCGTTGTGCGCGGCATCCGGATTATGGCCGTAACCATCGAGAATGATCAGTGCGACAGGGCGTGGAGCCTGGATCGAAGAGTCGGTCATGCGGCGGGCCTCGTGGTCGGTGGCAAGGGGAGGGCGACTCCATGATCATGGCGTGGCGATCAGGGTCGCGACTTGCGGCATCTTGCGGCATCATATCGCACAGCAGCATCGGGCGTCATTGTCGGGCGGCTGCCACGACCCCGGCACGCATCGTGTATACTCGGCGGTCTTTACGGTGGCGGCGCGGCCGCGTCGCTGATCCATTTTTCGTGTATCGAGACGAGAGTTTTCCGGACCCATGATCGATCAGCTGTTTGAATTCGTGCAGAACCACCCGCTATTGGTGGGCGCCTTCCTTATGGTACTGGTTGCCTGGATCGCCTATGAGGTTCGCAACAGCAGCGCCAACGGCGTGACCTCAAGCGAGGCTACCCAACTGATCAACCGCGAGGACGCGGTGGTGCTGGATACCCGCGAGGCAGGTGACTTCAAGGCCGGGCACATCGCCGGGGCCCGCAACATACCCCAGAGCAAGATCGACGATCGCCTGGCCGAGCTCGAAAAGGTCAAGGAAAAGCCGATCGTCGTGGTCTGCAAGCAGGGTCAGTCATCGGGTGCCACCGTCGCGAAGCTGGCCAAGGCCGGTTTTGCTCGCCCGCTCAAGCTCAAGGGCGGCATGATGCAGTGGCAGGCCGACGGCCTGCCGGTCGTCAAGAAGTAATCTTCGTTCATCGTTTCAAAGGATCTTTCCCATGGCGGAAGAGAACAACCAGAACGCCGGTACCGGCAACCAGGCAGCCGGCCAGCAGGACAAGCCCCAGCTGCAGTTCGCGCTCCAGCGCATCTACGTGAAGGACATCTCCTTCGAGGCGCCCAACTCGCCGTCGGTGTTCCAGCAGCCGTTCAAGCCCAAGGTCGGGCTGGACCTTAACACCTCGAGCCAGCAAGTGGGTGAAGACCTCTTTGAGGTGGTGATCAAGGTGACCGCCCAGGTCACTCACAGCGAGGAGGGCACCACGTCCTTCCTGGCCGAGATCGAGCAAGCCGGGCTGTTCCGCATCAGCGGCATCGAGGGCGCGCAGCTGGAGCATACGCTGGGCGCTTTCTGCCCCAACGTGCTGTTCCCCTATGCCCGCGAATGTGTCGACAACCTGGTCAATCGCGGTGGCTTCCCGCCCCTGATGCTGGCGCCGGTCAACTTCGAGGCGATCTACGCCCAGAAGAAGAAGCGCGAGGCCGCCCAGGCCCAGCCGCAGGGCGAGCAGCCCACCCAGCAGTAGGCGCGCGAGCTTGGCTTCCAAGGCGCCACGCATCCACGTCGCCGCCGACTTTCGTGTCGGCGGCGACGTCGTTCTGCCCGACGGCCCCGCCCGTCATGTCGGGCGTGTGCTGCGCCTCGGCGAGGGCGCGCCGCTTTGCCTGTTCGATGGCCATGGCCACGAGGCAAGCGCGGTGATCGTCGCGGTCACGCGCAAGCAGGTGGTGGCACGCATCGAGGCCATCGAGCCTGGCGCCGGTGAGTCACCGTTGGCGGTTCACCTCGGCCAGGCGATCTCCAAGGGCGATCGCATGGACTACGCCATCCAGAAGTCCGTGGAACTGGGTGTGACGGCGATCACCCCGCTCTACACCGAGCATGGCGACGTGCGGCTCAAGGGCGAGCGCGAGGCCAAGAAACACGCCCACTGGCAAGCGGTGGCCGCCAGCGCCTGCGAGCAGTGCGGTCGTGCGGTCGTGCCGCCTGTGCATCCGCCGGTGGCGCTGGCCGACTGGCTGGCCGAGCGTGACGAGGCGCTGCGCCTGGTGCTGCATCCCGGTGTGGCCGATGCCCTGGCGGAGAGCGGCACGCCGCCCAGTGCCGCGCTGCTGATCGGCCCCGAGGGCGGGCTTGCCGATGGCGAGGTTGCGGCTGCCCGGGCCGCCGGTTTCACGCCGCTCTCGCTAGGCCCGCGCATCCTGCGCACCGAGACCGCTCCGGTGGTGGCGCTTGCGCTGCTGCAATACCGCTTCGGCGACCTCTGAGCCGGCTTCACCTGCCGCCGGCGGCAGGCCATACTGTTGCGGTCGTCAAGCGATTGCCCCGTTCACTTCCCCGCTGGATCTTTCCCATGGCTGATTCCCGTGACCGCCGGCCTGGCCAAACGCCGCGCCCCGATGCCTCCAGCGCTCGAGGGGCCCCCCGCCAGGACGTGTCGCCTGGCGCGCGGGGTGCCCCGCGGCGCTATCGCGCACCGAAAACCGCGGTCGGCGACGTCGCCTACCTCGAGGTGGTGACGGTCAACGAGACCGGTGCCTTTCTCGATTGGGGCCACCCCCGCGACCTGCTGTTGCCCTACGGCGAGCAGCGCTTCCGGCCCAGTGTCGGCAAGCGCGTTCTGGTGGTGATCTACGAGGACCAGCAGGGCCGGCCGGTGGCCTCCCAGAAGCTCGACCGCTTCGTTGAGGACGAGGCGGCGGGGCTGGCGCCGGGTGACGAGGTGACCCTGGTGATCGCCGACCAGACCGACCTCGGTTTCAAGGCGGTGGTCAACCATCGCTTCTGGGGCCTGCTCTACCGTGACGACATCACCCGGCCGCTGAGGCGTGGGCAGCGCGTGACCGGCTACGTCAAGCGCCTGCGCCAGGATGGCCGCCTCGATATCTCCCTGCTGCCGCCCGGCGAAGCGCGACTCGACGTGGTGGGCGAGGCGGTGCTCAAGGCGCTGCGCGAAAGCGGCGGCTACCTGCCGCTGGGCGACAAGAGCTCGGCCGCCGAAATCAAGGCACGTCTGGGGGTCAGCAAGAACGCCTACAAGCAGGCCATCGGCCGGCTCTACAAGCGCGGGGTGATCACCCTGGAGCCGACCGGGATTCGGTTGGTGCCGGGAGGAGATTGACCCAGGCGCTTGGCGCTATCGCTCGCGGTTGCTTATTGCACGAGGCTATTTCGTTCCCTCACGAGGCTGTTCCGGCGATAGGCCTGCGCGGTAGTCGCCCTCGAACCCTCTGGATGGTATGCGACGAGGGGCACCGGGGCGGGCCGAAGAGGAGGTCATTTGCCAGGGATGGCAAATGTAGCGCCCAGGGACGGGTTCACAGCGCCTCCTCGCGGCCTGCCACCGGGCAACCCCGAGAGGTCATGGCTTGGTGCGCCTGCCGGCCATACGGCATACTGGCCCCATTGATTCTCTGCTGCGGAAGCCGATTCGATGAATGAACGCGCCCTCAAGGTGGGTGTGGTGATGGATCCCATCGCCGACATCGCCTACAAGAAGGATACCTCCATGGCCATGCTGTGGGCGGCCCGTGATCGCGGCTGGTCGCTGCACTACCTCGAGCAGGATGATCTGTTCCTGCGCGATGGTCGTGCCCATGGTCGCATGCGCGAGCTCGAGGTATACCGTGACCCCAGCCACTGGTACGAGCTGGGCGAGCCCGCCGCGCGCCCGCTTGCCGAGCTCGATGTGATCCTGATGCGCAAGGATCCGCCGGTGGATGCCCACTTCCTGAATGCCGTGCACCTGCTGGGCTTCGCCGAGCGCGAAGGCGTGCTGGTGGTCAACCCCACCCGGGCGCTGCTCGAATGCAACGAAAAGCTGTTCGCCCAGCAGTTCCCGCAGTGCTGCACGCCGACCCTGGTGTCGTGCAGCGAACCGGTGCTGCGCGCCTTCCATGCCGAGCACCAGGACGTGATCTTCAAGCCACTGGATGGCATGGGCGGCAGCGGCATCTTTCATGTGAGTCCGGAAGGCCGCAACCTCGGCGCGATCATCGAGATGCTGACCGAGCGTGGTAGCCGCCAGATCATGGCCCAGCGCTACATTCCCGAGATCAGCGCGGGGGACACCCGCATCCTGCTGGTCGATGGCGAACCGGTGCCCTTCGGCCTGGCGCGCGTGCCCATGGCCGGCGAGACCCGTGGCAACCTGGCGGCGGGCGGCACCGGCATCACCCGTGAGCTCACCGCGCGCGATCACTGGCTGATCGAACAGGTGCAAACGATGATCCGCGAGAAGGGCCTGATGTTCGTTGGACTCGACGTGATCGGTGACTACATCACCGAAATCAATGTGACGAGCCCCACCTGCGTGCGCGAGATCGACGACCAGCGCGGTACCGATATCGCCGGGCTGCTGATGGATGCCATTCTGCGACGCCTCGACTCGCGCCTGGCCTGAGCCAGGAGGCATGCCGTGTCCGAAAGCGCCTCTATTCGGTTGAGTGACATGCAGGTCAATGATCCGATCCAGTATGCCCCGGTCACGCGGCCCTATCGCCGCTGGTTTGCGTGGTCGTTGGCGCTGCTGCTGCACCTGCTGGTGATCGGGGGCGTGGCGAGCCTGCAGTTTGCCGCGCCACCGTTCGAGCCCACCAGCGTGGACGTGGTACTGGTCACCCGCTCATCCCCGTCACCGGTCGACGCCAATGCCATTGCCGACGCTGACCAGCAGGCTGCCGGGCAGCAACAGCGGGAGGCGCCCGCCGAGTCCCGCGCCGCGCCGATGGAGGATCTCCCTGACGTGCAGCAGAGCCAGCGCGACGTGGACCCGGCGACCCCGGCGGAACCCCAGCAGGCGGCACGGGTCGAGCCCGAAACGCGGCCCGTCGAGCAAGCGCCGCCCACCGCCGATGCCCCGAGCGACACCGACGCGCCACCGGAACCGCGTGACAGCGCCCCCCAGGCGACGGATGCCTCGGCCCCACCGACCGCCGCGGCCCCTTCGGCTTCCGGCCGTGACCTGCTCGCCCAGGCCACGCGCAGCATCCGCGAGCAAGGGGTTGCCCCCGAGGCGGCGGGACCGGAGACCGGCGCCAGCCAGCTGGCCGCCAGCCGTGCCGCCGAGGCACGCTACGTGGACGACTGGACACGCCGTGTCGAGGACTACGGCAACCGGGTTCACCCGGCCTCCGCCGATCTGCATGGCCAGTTACGGATTCGCGTGGTGATTGGCCGCGACGGCGAGCTTCGCCAGGCGGAGGTGGTACAATCGTCGGGACACGCCGAACTCGACCAGGCTGCGTTGGAAACCGTCCATGGGGCGGCGCCCTATCGGCCCTTCGACCGAAGCATGGGGGCGCTCGACAGTCTCTCCATCACTCGTGTCTGGCGGTTCGGCCAAGGCAATCATTACGGCGTGCAATAGGACCGCCGGGGAGTCTCATGCAATCGTTGCAACACTTCGGCCTGAAAGACCACTTCCTGCTGGCAATGCCGCACCTGGAAGACCCCAACTTCGCCGGTAGCCTGAGCTATCTGTGCGATCACGACGAGAAAGGCACCATGGGGGTGATCGTCAACCGGCCGCTGGAGCTGACCCTCGATGCACTGTTCGAGCAGCTCGAGCTGGATGGCGAGAGCAGCCCGCACCGCGATGCA
Source organism: Halomonas urumqiensis (assembly GCF_003028575.1). Lineage (GTDB taxonomy): Bacteria > Pseudomonadota > Gammaproteobacteria > Pseudomonadales > Halomonadaceae > Halomonas > Halomonas urumqiensis. Next base: position 415,348 of record NZ_PYUD01000002.1, read on the forward strand.
CCGGTCTACTACGGGGGGCCGGTGCACAAGGATCGCGGGTTCATTCTGCACCGCGGTTCCAGCGCCGCCTGGGATTCCAGTATCCAGGTGGCCGAGGACATCGCGCTGACCACCTCCATGGACATGCTGCAGGCCCTGGCGCAAGGCCAGGGGCCAGAACAGTTCCTGGTGTGCCTGGGCTGCGCGGGCTGGGAGTCGGGGCAACTGGAGAGCGAGCTGCTGGAGAACGCATGGCTGACCGTTGAAGGCCGCGCCGACATCCTCTTCGAGGTACCCGCGGAGCAGCGCCTCTCCGCTGCCGCCGGCATCCTGGGAGTCGACCTGAACCTGATGACGCGCGAGGCCGGGCACAGCTGATGGCGAATGTCGGTCAGCGCCTGGTCCTGGCCTTCGATTTCGGTACCCGACGTATCGGCGTGGCCGTGGGTAATGAGCTGGTGGCCAGTGCCCGGGAACTGACGCCGCTGATGGCGCGCGATGGTATTCCCGATTGGCAACGGGTGGCGGCGCTGGTGGATGAGTGGCGGCCCGACCTGTTCGTGGTCGGCTTGCCGCTGGAGCTCGATGGCGCGGAACTCGAGATGTGCGTGCGTGCCCGCAAGTTCGGCAAGCGCCTGTTCGGGCGCTTCGGCGTGCCCTGCGAGATGGTCGACGAGCGTGGCACCACCCGTGAGGCCAAGACCATCGCCCGGCAACGCGGCCACCGCGGCAATTACCGTGACGATGGCGTCGACGGCATTGCCGCGGTGCTGATTCTGGAGAGCTGGTTCGCGACTTGCGAGGGGCTGCCCAGGAATATCTGAGCAGACCAGGCGTCGTTCAGGCGCCGTCGCCGTGTCAGGCGGGGGTGTCGGAGTGTGGCGGGTGGAAATCCCCCACCGAGATCCCGGCGAATTTCTCGAGGAAGAACACCATCGTGGAGGGACAGCGGAAACTCTCGCTGAAGCGCTCCTCCTGGCCTTCGCGGCGGCGTGTGACGCTGGCACGATATTCACTGCCCGTCTTGACCACCTCGACACTCGCTTGCCGGTCGGCCTCGTGTTTTTCGGCCTCCACACGGCCGCGCTCGGCCAGCATGTCATCCAGGGCGCGTCCGCCTTCCCGCTCCTCGGGCGTGGCCCAGAGTTCCTGGTCGCGATTGCCGTAGCGATAAAGGATCACCACCATGAGCAGCGAGAACACCGTACTGGTCAGCATCCAGGTCATCATCGCGCCGGATACCGATACCGTCAGCACCACATACAGCTGTGCCAGTGACGCCACCCCAAGCACCACGGCCAGGGGCCGCCACATTCTCGGGTTCATGAACCCGCGCTCGAGGATGTAGCCCCAAAGCCCGGTGACCACCAGGGCACCGGCGACCAGGTGGGCCAGGGCGATGGCGGTGCCACCTCCCGCGAGTATGGCGATCACTCCCACCACGATCAGCAGGGTGTAGAAGGCCGCGAGCATCTGATAGGCGCGGTTGAGGGTCATGGGCATCATGCCTCCGTGGTTGTTGGCCACCCGCTGGGGCGGCCCATCTTGTTGTCTGGCTGTCGTCGTGACGTGTTCGTATGACTCGTCACAATCTTAGGCGATCATGACGCGGAGTGTGAGTGCTTAGAATTCAGGGTCGTCAACGCCAACACGTGCCGGCACAAACCAGCGCACCGGGCGCGCGTCACGTTCGACCAGCTCCTCCACCCCGAGCAGGGTAGCGAATATCGCCATGCGCACAGGGATGCCGTTGTCGGTCTGGCGGAAGATCGCCAGGCGCGAGTCGCCATTGAGGTCGACATCGAGGTCGTTGGCACCTGGCCGGCTGTCACGGGGCAGTGGGTGCATGACGATGGTGGTGGCATTGCAGCGGCTGTCGAGAAAGGCGCGGTTGACGGTGAAATCCTCTGAAACGCCGGCGAAGTTCTCGCTCATTTCCTGGGTGAAGCGCTCCTTCTGGATGCGCGTGGTGTAGACCACGTCGAGGTCGCTGAAGTCGCCGGCCAGGCTCTCGCGTTGCTCCACGCGGTGGCCACGCGAGGTCACCAGGTCGATCAGCGGCGTCGGCATCTCGAGCCCCGGCGGCGAGACCAGGCTGATGCGCATCTCATCGTACAGCGACAGCAGCTTGATCAGCGAGTGCACGGTGCGACCATGCTTCAAGTCGCCCGTAAGCAGCACATGGGCCCCCGCCAGTGACTTGCCGAGATGGGCAAACTCCTTGTCGATGGTATAGAAGTCCAGCAGCGCCTGGCTCGGGTGCTCGCCGGGGCCGTCACCGCCGTTGATCACCGGAACATGGGTCGCCGCGGCGAATTCGGCTACCGAGCCCTGGTCGGGGTGACGCATCACGATGGCATCGCAGTACCCGCTCATCACCCGGCTGGTGTCATACAGCGATTCCCCCTTGGCCATGGAGGAGAAGGTGAAGCCGGTGGTGTCGCAGACACTGCCACCGAGGCGGCAGAAGGCAGCGTTGAAACTGACTCGGGTGCGCGTGCTGGCCTCGAAGAACAGGTTGCCGAGCACGGCGCCTTCCAGCACTCGGGTGACCTGTCGGCGACAGGCGAAGGGCTCCATGCGTTTGGCCACCCGCATCAGGTGGTTGACATGGTCACGTGACAGGGAATCGACGGAGAGCAGGTGGGAACTCATCGCGGGCCTCGGCTGGCAGGGGAAATCGGGCGCTAGTGTACTGCGGCCGGGCATCGCCTTGACAGCCCACGACGGCTACCGCCCGCCGGCCAATCAAGCGATCGTGGTCACCAGGGCTCGGGAATCCGGCCACCGAGATGGGCGGTGATCTCGGCTGCCGTATCGCGCACCAGCGCGCCGAGCTCCAGCAGGCGAGCTTCCGGGATTCGCGCCACAGGGCCCGAAACCGAGATGGCAGCCAGTGGAATACCGTGCTGATCGTGAATGCAGGCGGCCACGCAGTGCAGGCCGATGGCATGCTCCTCGCGGTCACCGGCGAAGCCCTGGCGGCGAATCTCGGCAAGGCCTTCGCGCAATGCCTGGGGAGTGGCCAGGGTGTTCTCGGTGACCTGGGTCAGGCCCTGCTCGCTGAGGACTCGCTCGAGCTCGTCATCCGGCAGCCAGGCCATCAGCGCCTTGCCCACCCCGGAGGCGTGCAGCGGTGCCCGCGAGCCAAGCCGGGTGATCATGCGCATCATCTGTGGCGATTCGCTCTGGGCGAGGAACACCGCCGTGCCATTGTCGCGAATACCCAGGTTGGCGGTCTCGCCGGTCTGGGCGGTCAGACGACGCAGGAACGGTCGGCTGGTGCCCACGAAGTCGCGAGCCTCGAGGAAGCTGTTGCCAATGCGGAACGTCTTGACGTCGATCTTCCATACGCCAAGTTCAGCATCCTGGATCACGAAGCCCTGGCTCTGCAGCGCCTGGAGAAGCCGGTGGGTGGTGGAAGGTGCCAGGTCGGCCTGTTCGGCGAGCTCCGACAGCGCAAGCCCTCCGGGGCTTGCCGATAGCCGCTCGAGCAGGTTGAGCCCGCGCACCAGTGACTGGCTGTGGCCGCTGACACTCTTCCCTGATCCGGCGGGGCGTCCCGCCGTCCTGCGCTTGCCTTCGCTCACCCGGGGTCTCCTCGTGCCGATGAATTCAAGAGCCACAGGATAGCGTGTCAAGGCCGACTTGTCTTGGTTGCGGAAATGCCTTCCAGAAGCACTCGGGCGTCATCCGGCGTCAGGCCCCTAGCGATCTCGCCAGACAGGCCGGCGCTTGTCGATAAAGGCATCGATGCCTTCGGCGACATCCTCGGCCAGCATGTTGCAGGCCATCACCTCGCCGGCATAGGCGTAGGCCTCGTCCAGCGGCATGGCGAGCTGGCGGTGGAACATCGCCTTTCCGGTACGCAACGCCACGGCGCTCTTGGCGCAGATGCTCGAGGTCAGCTCGTCGAGCACGCGGTCCAGGGCCTCGTCATCGGCCACGCGATTCACCAGCCCCCAGTCGCGGGCCTGCTCGGCATCGATGAATTCGCCGGTGAACAGCAGTTCCATGGCGCGCTTGCGGCTCACATTGCGCGACAGCGCCACCGCCGGCGTAGAGCAGAACAGCCCGGTATTGATGCCAGACACGGCGAAGCGCGCCGAGCGCGCCGCCACGGCGAGGTCGCAACTCGCCACCAGTTGGCATCCCGCCGCGGTGGCCAGCCCCTGGACGCGGGCGATCACCGGCACCGGCAGGGCCACGATGGCCTGCATCACCGCGCCGCAGCGCGCGAATAGCTGCTGGTAGTAGGCCTTGTCCGGGTTGGCGCGCATCTGCTTGAGATCATGGCCGGCGCAGAAGGCGCGCCCTTCGGCGGCGAGCACCACGCAGCGCACCTGCTCGTCGCTTGCCAGCCTTTCGAGTTCGTCGGCGAGTGCGCCCAGCATCTCCTCGGAGAGGGCGTTGAAGCGGCTGGGGCGGCTCAGCGTCAGGGTGGCGACGCCACTGTCATCGTGGCGATGCAGGGGTGGGGTATCATTCGACATCGTGGTTGCTCCGCTGCGGTGGTCGTGGGTCCATGGGGGATCAGGTCATGACGCAGTTTCGACCGCTGCCCTTGGCGCGATAGAGTGCCATATCGGCCTGCTGGATCAGTCTGTGCAAGTCGGCGCTCCCATCCCACTGTGCCACACCGAAGCTTGCCGAGACATGTATGCGAGTGGTGCCTTGGACGATTTCCAGCGCTCCCAGAGCGTCACGGATACGCTCCGCGACATGGCGTGCCTGTTGCCGATTGGCGTGGGAAAGCAGGATGACGAACTCCTCTCCGCCGAGTCTGGCGAAGAGGTCGCTGGGGCGCAGTGCGGCCTGAACCGGCGCGACCAGCTCACGGAGCACCGCGTCGCCTGCCTCGTGGCCATGGATATCGTTGATCGACTTGAAGTGATCCAGGTCGAACATGATCAGTGCCGCCTTGCTTTGGTCCAGCGCCAGTCGGTTGAGTTCGCGCTGGGCCTGGGTCTCGAAATGCCGACGGTTGGGAAAGCCGGTCAGGAAGTCGGTGGTAGCGACTTTCTCTAGCTGGGTATTGGCTTGCTGAAGGGCCTGGTTGGCATGCTCGAGGTCGGCGGTGCGTTCGGCGATGCGTGCTTCCAGCAGGCTGTTCTGGGCCTTTAGCTCATTATCCTGGCGGATCAGGGTCAGGCGTTGCTGGGCGATTTCGTGCAGCAGGATCGCCAATCCCACCGAGAGCACGGCGACGATCGCCAGGTACTCCTGGGTCACCCATACCGCATCCTGCGGTTCAATGCCGGGGTAAGGGTAGATGCCACGAGTCAGATGCCCCACCGCCAGGCTTGCGATCAGCGAGACCGTCAGTGTCGCCCCGGCCACCCCGAAGCGCAGCGCCGACCAGATGCCCAGGGGCACCAGCAGGATCGGCGAGAAGTGAAAGCTCAGTTGAGTGGGGGTGTCCTGAACGAAGGCCAGCATGCCGATCAGCACGGTGGCTACCCACAGCAGGAGCAGTTCGGCGCCGCCTGCCAAACTGAACCGGAGAGGGTGTCGAGAGGCCAGGCGTTGCCAGAGTGTGACGAAAAGCGGCGTCAGCAGCAGCAAGCCGAGGGCATCACCAAACCACCATAGCCGCCACAGCATGAGATAGCTGCTGTCGGCACGTCCCAGGGCAAGGTAGACACCCGCCCCCAGCAGGGCCGCAACCGTCGAGCTCAGCAATGGGCCGAACAGCAGGAAGCAGGCGCCATTGCGCAGGTGGCGGAAACTGAACTCGCCGCCCGTGAAGTGGCGGATCAGCCAGGCGGCCACGGAGGTTTCCAGCAGATTGATCAAGCCGAATGCCAGGGCGGCCGGCAGCGGAAAGCTCGGCAGGTCGGCGGCCAGTTCCGCGCATAGTGCGGCGACGGCCACGGCGGGCCACTGGCGGAAGGGCAGCACAAGAAACGCGGCCAGCAACACCGCATTGGGTGGCCAGAGAACGGCGATACCCTCGGGAGTGATGGTCTGATGGACTCCGATCCAGGCACCTGCATAGTACGCAAGGCCTATCAGGGTCATGCGGACCAGCGTCTGGCGAATTCGCTTGTCCGTCACGTGCTCGATTCCTTGTTGGGGAGACATGCCTGATGTGTGGCCCGGCGCCCACCAGCTTACACGCTATCGCGTTGAGCGTCGTGAGGGTTCAAACAACGCAAAACACCGCGAGCTCGGAGCGAGCTGGCGGTGTTTTGGGTGACGACTGGAGGCAGGTACCGCCTTAGTCCTCGAAGTTGGTCTCGGAGTAGAGTGCGCGAACGCGCAGCGTGTGCTCGACGTGCTTGAGCGCTTCGAGTGCCTTGGCCCCATAGGCCTTGTCGACATCGATGACCACGTAGCCGACCTTGTCGTTGGTCTGCAGGTACTGGCCAGAGATGTTGATGCCGTTCTCGGAAAGCACCTGGTTGATCTTCGACAGCACGCCCGGCACGTTGTCGTGGATGTGCAGCAGGCGGTGCTTGTCCGGGTGGGCCGGCAACGCCACTTCGGGGAAGTTCACCGAGGTCACGGTGGTGCCGTTGTCGGAGTAGGTGATCAGTTTCTCGGAAACCTCGATGCCGATGTTCTCCTGGGCCTCGAGGGTCGAGCCACCCACATGCGGGGTGAGGATCACGTTGTCCAGGCCGCGCAAGGGGCTGACGAACTCCTCGTCGTTGCCCTTGGGCTCCACCGGGAAGACATCGATGGCCGCGCCATTGAGCCTGCCGGCCTGGATCGCCTCGGCCAGTGCCTCGATCACCACCACGCTGCCGCGCGAGGCATTGATCAGGATGCCGCCATGCTTCATCAGCGCGAGCTGCTCGGCACCGATCATCCACTGGGTGGAGGGTATCTCCGGCACATGCAGGCTGACCACATCGGCACGCGCCAGCAGCTCTTCGAGGCTGCCCACCTGGCGGGCATTGCCCATGCCGAGCTTGGTGACCACGTCGTAATAGATGACATCGAAGCCCAGCGACTCGGCCAGCACCGAGAGTTGCGAGCCGATGCTGCCGTAGCCGACGATGCCCAGTGTCTTGCCGCGCGCCTCGTGGGAATTCTTGGCACTCTTCAGCCAGCCGCCGCGATGGGCGCGGGCATTCTTCTCGGGAATGCCGCGCAGCAGCATGATCGCCTGGGCCAACACCAGCTCCGCCACCGAACGGGTGTTGGAGTAGGGGGCGTTGAAGACCGGGATGCCGCGCACCAGGGCGGCATTGAGGTCGACCTGGTTGGTGCCGATGCAGAAGCATCCCACTGCGGTCAGCTTCTCCGCGGCGGCGAAGACCCGTTCGGTAAGCTGGGTACGCGAGCGAATGCCGAGGAAGTGGACATCGCGGATCTTGTCGATCAGCGACGCCTCGTCCAGCGAGGTCGGCAGGTGCTCGATATTGGTGTATCCAGCGTTGAGCAGATTGTCCACCGCGCTCTGGTGGACGCCCTCAAGCAGCAGGATCTTGATCTTGCTCTTGTCCAGGGACGTTTTGGCCATGGTCGAATCAACCCCTTCCGGCGCGAGCCGCATACAGTGTCATGGGTAAGTGAGAGGGCGCTCATGGTAGCACAGCCAGGCGATGAGCCAGGATGAAAATGCTGCGCTGCCGAGATGAATGCGTTGCAAGTTGACCCAAGCGGTCAACCCCGACAGCCCCCTGGGGGGCGTGTATACTGTGCCCTTCGGGAATTACCCGGTACTTGCGAATACATTATCCGAATACATCATCGCCACTGCGGCAGAGAGCAACATGGCAGACAACCCTAGCCCCGAGCGCCACCCGCCAGCGGATAGCTCCCAGGTGGAGCCTTCCGACTTGGACTTCGCCGCCACCGTCGAGCGGCTGGAACGCCTGGTCGAGCGACTGGAATCGGGCGAGCTGACCCTGGAGGGGTCGCTGGGTGCCTTCGAGGAGGGCGTGCGCCTGACCCGCGATGCCCAACGGCGGCTCGATGAGGCCGAACTCAAGGTGCGATCCCTGACCGAGGGCGCTGACGGCGGAATCGAGCTTGCGCCTTTCGCCGGGCCGGACGAGGAAGACACGCGTGAACGCTGACAACCTGCCGGCGCGTCTCGGTATCGATCGCGCCCGGGTGGATGCCCGGCTGGTGGCGCTGTTCGACGCACGTTCGGCCCCCTCGCCGCGTCTCGATGCGGCCATGCGCCACGGTGTGCTGGTCGGCGGCAAGCGGTTGCGACCGATACTGGTGTATGCCGCCGGCCGCGCACTTGGAGCCGCTGATGAGGACTTGGACGCCCCGGCCATGGCCATCGAACTGGTCCATGCCTACTCGCTGGTCCACGATGACCTGCCGGCGATGGACGACGATGACCTGCGGCGTGGCCAGCCCACGGTGCACCGCGCCTATGACGAGGCCACCGCGATCCTTGCTGGCGATGCCTTGCAGGCGTTGGCCTTCGAGGTGCTCGCAGGGTGCGGGTTGCGCCTGGGCGAGATGGTGCGAACACTCGCCGAGGCGGCTGGCCGCGATGGCATGGTGGGCGGTCAGGCGCTGGATCTTGCCGCGGTGGGTGGCCACCCCGATGCCGAGGCGCTGGCTGCCATGCATGGCTACAAGACCGGCGCCCTGATTCGTGCCGCGGTGCGCCTGGGCGGGCTGGTGGCAGTGTCGGCGCATGACCCGAGGCTGGCCGCGCTGGATGCCTATGCCAGGGCCATCGGCCTGGCCTTCCAGATCCATGACGATGTACTCGACGTGACCGGTGACACCGCGACCCTCGGCAAGGTGTCGGGTGCGGATGCCGCGCGCGACAAGCCGACCTATCCCGCGTTGCTGGGGCTCGAGGGTGCCCGTTTGCGGGCCGCGGAGCTGGTCGAGCAGGCGGTCGAGTCGCTTGCTCCCCTGGGGCCGGCTGGCGCACCGCTCGCCGAGCTTGCCCGCTACATGATCGAGCGTGACCATTGAGGTGGCGCCATCGCGGGATGGCGTCGCCACGACAGACAGGGCCCACATGAAGCTGTTCGAAGATATTCCCGTCGAGCGTCCGGTGACGCCCCTGCTCGACTCTCTGGACACCCCGGGCGCGTTGCGCGCGATGTCCACCCCCCAGTTGATGCAGGTGGCCGATGAACTGCGCGCCTACCTGCTCTACAGCGTGGGTGTTTCCGGCGGGCATTTCGGTGCCGGTCTCGGCGTAGTGGAGCTCACCGTGGCGCTGCATCAGGCGCTGGAAACCCCGTACGACCGGCTGGTGTGGGATGTCGGCCACCAGGCTTACCCGCACAAGATACTGACCGGGCGACGCCAGGCGATGACCGGCATCCGGCAGTACGGTGGCCTGGCGGCCTTTCCGCGCCGTGCCGAGTCATCCTTCGATACGTTCGGGGTCGGCCATTCCAGTACGTCGATCTCGGCGGCGCTTGGCATGGCGCTGGCCGCCCGCACGCGTGGCGAGAAGCGCCGGGTCTGTGCGGTGATCGGTGATGGGGCGCTGACCGCCGGCATGGCTTTCGAGGCGCTGGCGCATGCCGGCCACGTGGATGCCAACCTGCTGGTGATACTCAACGACAACGAGATGTCGATCTCCGAAAACGTCGGCGGCATTGCCAGTTATCTGGCACGCATCCTGGTCAGCAAGCCCTACACCACCATGCGCGAGGGCGGCAAGAAGGTGTTGTCACACCTGCCGGGTGCGCTGGAGCTGGCGCGGCGCACCGAGGAGCACATGAAGGGCATGGTGAGCCCCGCCACGCTGTTCGAGGAGATGGGCTTCAACTACATCGGTCCCATCGATGGGCACGACTTGCCGCTGCTGTTGCAGACCCTGCGCAGCATGCGTGACCTCGAAGGCCCCCAGTTCCTGCACGTGAAGACCCGCAAGGGGCGTGGCTTCCTGCCCGCCGAAGCCGACCCCATCGGCTATCACGCCATCACCAAGCTGGAGAAGAACGGCGACACCCCGCCGCCGCTGAAGCCCTCCACGCCGCCGCCGAAGCCTAAAAAGAAATACTGCAACGTCTTCGGCGACTGGCTGTGCGACATGGCGGCGGTCGACGAGCGGCTGATCGGCATCACCCCGGCGATGCGCGAGGGCTCGGACCTGATTCGCTTCTCGAAGGAATACCCCGATCGCTACTACGACGTGGCGATCGCCGAGCAGCACGCGGTGACCCTGGCCGCGGGCATGGCCTGCGAGGACATGAAACCGGTGGTGGCGATCTATTCGACCTTCCTGCAGCGCGGCTACGATCAGCTCATCCATGACGTGGCGGTGCAGCAGCTCGATGTCACCTTCGCCATCGATCGCGCTGGGGTCGTTGGGGAGGATGGCCCCACCCACCATGGCAGCATGGATCTCTCCTTCCTGCGCTGCGTGCCCGGCATGGTGATCCTGGCGCCGGCCGACGAAGCCGAATGCCGGGCCATGCTCAGCGCCGCCTACCATCATCCAGGACCGGCCGCGGTGCGCTACCCGCGTGGCACCGGCCCCGGGGTCGAGATTCCCGCCCACCTGGAACCGCTGGAGATCGGCCGTGCCCAGCGCCGCCGTCGCGGTGGGGCCGAAGGCCCGCGGGTGGCGCTGTTGGCCTTCGGCAGCCTGAATGGTGTCGCCGCCGAGGTCGCCGAACGGCTGGATGCCAGCCACCTCAACATGCGCAGCATCAAGCCGCTGGACCGCGAGGTCGTACTCGATGCCGCCGACGAACACGACCTGTTGGTGACCCTGGAGGAGAACGTGGTGGCCGGTGGCGCCGGCAGCGCCGTCAATGAGTTGCTGATGGCGGAAGGCGTGCGGGTGGAGGTGCTCAATCTCGGCCTGCCCGATGCGTTCGTCGAGCATGGCAAGCCCGCCGAGCTGCTCGGCGACTGTGGACTCGATGCCGACGGTGTCGAGACGTCGATTCGTGCCCGATTGCCCTGATGGCAAGGGGGGATCGGGGCGGCCTACGCCATCCTTAGCCTATGCGGAGTCAGTAGATGATCACCCTCTACAGTTTTCCCTCGTCGCGCTCGCTGCGAGTCGCCTGGACACTTGAAGAGCTGGGCCTCGAGTACGCCTGCCAGCATGTCGATCTCGCCGCCGGACAGGGGCGCGCGGCCGAGCATCTGGCCCGCCACCCCGATGGCAAGGTGCCGGCCATTCAGGAAGACGACCTCACGCTGTTCGAGTCGGGGGCAATTTGCCGCTACCTTGCCGAGCGCCACGGCGAACCTGGCCACCTGTTGCCTGCCGCCGCCGCCGAGCGGGCACTCGTCGACCAATGGCTGTTCTTCGTCGTTGGCGAACTGGAGCAGCCACTGTGGACCCAGGGCAAGCACAAGTTCGCCCTCCCGCGCGACAAGCGCGTGCCCGCCGTGCTGCCCACTGCCGCCTGGGAATTCCAGCGCGCGCTTTCGGTCCTGCAGTCGCGGCTGGCGGAGCGTGATTGGCTGGTCGGGTCGCACTTCACCCTGGCCGACCTGATGGTCGCCCATACCCTGAGCTGGGCGGTGATGTTCAAGCACCGCCTGCCCGATGACCTCGAGGCGTATCGCCAGCGCTGCCAGGCGCGCCCGGCATTGGCCCGGGCGGTTGAGCGTGAGCGCCAGGCTGCCGAGTCCTCCCGGGCCTGAAGCATGGCGAGCACTGTGTATAGCGGCACGCTTGCCTGCACGAAACGCCTGCCTTCTTGAAACGCCTGCCTGGCGCTTGCCAAGGGTTTCCTGACCGACATGCCAAGCATCGATCTTGCGATCGACCTCTCCCGCGAGGCCTGCCTTGCCCACTATGAAGGCCGGGCGGGCCAGGTGATCGCGCGCAGTCTGGATGGGCGTCGCGTGGTTTTTCCCGCCGAGGCATTGCGCCGGGTAGTGACACGTGATGGGGTGAGAGGCATCTACCGATTGTGCTTCAGTGACGCCGGGCGTTTTATCTCGATCCAGAGGCTCGGGTGAGCTGCCTGGCGTGACAGGCTCGAGGTGCGCCTTCAAGGCTCTCATTCAAGGCCTCATTCAAGATCAGCGTGCCTGGGCCGATAGCGATGAGTGGCGCCGGCATCGGGAGGGCCCCATCCACCGAGCCCGAGAAGCGCCATACGCCAGCAGGGAGGGTGCGTGTCATGGCGATCAAGACTCACTACCTGGCGTTCGACACGCTGCTGCTGATGGTGGCCTCCACCTTTATCATCGTCGGCCTTTCGGGGCTCGGGGTGGGGATGGTGGCAGACCTTCACTCCCCCCTGTATGTGCTGCTGGTGCCCGATGGCTACCTGGCGGTACTGCTGGGCGGCATCAGCCTGATGGCGATGCTGCAGGGCTGCACCCGCCTGCGTTGGCTGGCGGGGGGCGCCTTGGTGGCGCTGGGCCTTTACTCGCTGGCGCACAATCACCTGGCCGGCGGCAGCCAGGTCGGTGAATCGTGGCTTGCCGGTGGCCTGCGCATCACCTCGCCCGCGGCGGTGTTGCTGATCCTGGTGTCGAGCTGCCTGATGCTGGGTACCTGCACCCCTCGCCGTCGCATGCTGTGGCTGGCCAGCGGTGTGCTGCTCTGCCTTGTCGGCGTGTTGGTGGCACTTGGCTGGCTGCTGGCGCCGCAAAGTCCTTATGTTCAACATCTATTCAGCTCCTCACCAGTGGTCGTGGTGCTGTTGGCGTTGCTGTTTGGTGCGGCCATGCTGGTGGCCGGAAGCCGAACCTCCGAGCAGCACTACAAGCTGTTTCTGGGGCGGCTGGTGGTGATGGCATCGCTTGCTGGCGTGGCCATCAGCAGCCTGGCCTGGTTCATGCTCAGCTGGCAACAGGAGCAGGCCCTGCATCACGAGGCCGAACAACTGATCGACAACATCCAGCTCAATGCCGAGCAAGTGATGGCATCCAGGCTGACCCTGATGCGGCGCATGGCCCAGCGCCTCGATGCCGCCGAGGGGCAACTCGAGCAACGCGTACTCGACCGCGACGTGCAGAGTTATCTGGAGGATGCCAGCAGCCTTCAGGCGATCGGCCTGCTGGACAGCGACAACCGCTGGCAGTGGGGGTGGGCGCGCGACAATGACGACTGGCGCTGGTTGGGCGCCCAACTCAGCGATCCCGTGGTGGGCGACTGGCTGGCCATGCCCTTTGACTCGCCACGCATGATGGTGCCAGAGGCCGACACGCCCGGCATGGCGCTGATGGTGATCGGCGTGCCAAGCCACCAGCAGCAACTGGTGACCATGCTCGATATATCACAGCTGCTTTCCTCGCAGTTGCGTGTGCAGATGGGCGCCTTGCGTGTGGTGGTGAGCCGGCGCGGCGAGCCGATGACCGAGTTTCAGCAGCCCGGGTACCAGGCCGAGAACCAGCCGCTCATTCCTCACCTGCTGTCACGCCGCCATATTGGCTTACCCGGCGGCGTGATGCTGACCGTCGAGGCCTACCCCGCCTCGCAACGTGGGTTGCTGCTTGCAAGCCTGATGCCTACCGGGGTGGCGTCGGCGGGGTTGACGTTGAGCTGGCTGCTGGCCTTCAGCCTGGGGCTGGTAAACCTGGTCATGGCCCGCTCGAGGGCACTCGTCGAGGCACGCCAGACGTTGTGGGAGAGCGAGCAGCGCTACCGTTCGCTGTTCGCCTACCACCCCGATGCGGTGTTCTCGCTGGATCTGAGCGGGCATTTCGTCGCGGCCAACCGCACCTGCAGCCAGATCACCGGCTATGGCATCGAGGAAATCATCGGCCTGCACTTCGCGACCTTCGTGCACCCCCACGAAATGCCACGCATCCAGGGCTACTTCGAGGCGGCAAGCCGAGGGGAGATTCCCCACTACGAGCTGGAGATCGTCGACCGTGACGGTAATCGCCACACCCTCGATCTGCTCAACCTGCCGATCATCGTCGATGGACAGGTGCGTGGGGTGTATGGCATCGCCAAGGATGTCACCGAGCGGCGTGCCCAGGAGACCCGCCTGCGCCTGCTCGAACGCAGCGTGGAGGCCAGCGTGAATGGCGTGGTGGTGGCCGATGCGCTCCGCGGTGACATGCCGATCATCTATGCCAACCCCGCGTTCATGGCGATGACCGGCTACACCGAGGCCGAGGTAATGGGTCGCAACTGCCGCTTCCTGCAGGGCGACGACACCGACCCCGAGGCGGTGCGCATCATTCGTGATCACCTGGCGAGGCACCAGGAAGTGCACGTCACCCTGTGCAACTACCGCCGCGATGGCAGCCCGTTCTGGAATGATCTATACATTTCGCCGGTGCGTGACGGCGACGGCGTGGTGACCCACTACGTGGCGGTGCAGCACGATATTTCCGAGCACAAGGCCTACGAGGCGCGCCTGGCCTACCATGCCAGCCATGATGCCTTGACCGGGTTGGTCAATCGGACCCTGTTCGAGGATCGACTGGCCCACGATTTCGCCCTGGCCAAGCGCCATTCCGACCTGCTGGCGGTCCTGTTCGTTGACCTCGACGATTTCAAGCCCATCAACGACACTCTGGGCCACGCGGTGGGCGACCAGTTGCTGGTGGAGGTCGCCAGGCGGTTGAAAAGCGTGGTGCGGGCCGGCGATACGGTGGCCAGACTCGGTGGCGACGAGTTCGTGATCCTGTTGCCGGAACTTCACCATGAGGAGCAGACCCTCGAAGTGGTCGAGCGCCTGCTGCCGGTAGTGGCGCGGCCGTACACCATCAAGTGCCACGAGCTGCACCTGACGTGCAGCGTGGGCATCGCCGTCAGCACGCCCGAGATGACCGAGCCCCAGGAGCTGATCCAGCAGGCCGACATGGCCATGTACCAGGCCAAGCAGCAGGGCCGCAACGCCTACCAGTGGTTCACCCGCGAGATCACCGACCGGCTCGGCGAGCGGGTCTCGTTGCGCAACGACCTGCAGGAGGCCATCGAGAACGAGCGGTTCGAGCTGCATTATCAGCCGCTGATCGACCGCCATGGGGAGGTCTGCGGTGTCGAGGCATTGCTGCGCTGGAAACATCACGAGAAGGGCTATATTTCGCCGGCGGTGTTCATTCCCCTGGCCGAGTCGACCGGCCAGATCATGCCGATCAGCCGCTGGGTACTGGAGCGAGCCTGTCGCGACATGGTGAGCCTGGCGGACCAGGGGGTCGCCCGCTTGCGGGTCTCGGTGAACCTGTCACCGTTGCAGTTCCACCGCACCAACTTTCTCACCAACCTGCGCCAGACCCTGCAGCAGACGGGCCTGGCGCCGGACATGCTGGAGCTCGAGCTGACGGAGGGCATTCTGATGAACGATACCGAGTTGGCCATCGACATCCTGCATGCGCTGCGCAGCATGCAGGTCGGTGTGTCCATCGATGACTTCGGCACCGGCTTCTCGAGCTTGAGTTACCTGCGCCACCTGCCGATCAGCAAGGTCAAGATCGATCGCAGCTTCATCAACGACGTGACCACCAGTGGCCATGATGCCGCCATCGTCCAGGGCATTATCTCCATGGCCCATCACCTGGGGCTCGAGGTGGTGGCCGAGGGGATCGAGACCCACGACCAGCATCAGCGTCTCACCGAGTATGGCTGCGACATCTTCCAGGGCTTCCTGCTGGCCCGCCCGATGCCGCTCGACCGGCTCATCGCGTTCATCAATCGTCGTCAACCGGCCTGAGGCGACACGCCTGCGAGCCGTGCTCACCGCCAGTGGTTAAAGTTCATGTGCATTCGGCCGATAGCTCATGAGCCAATGATCATATGTCGGACGCGAGGCAGGGATGACGCAACCCCAGGATGGCTACACCCGGGTCGATAATCCGGTTGAGATCGAGACACTGCTCGAGAGCTTGAGCCAGCCGGGTGGTGCCTCGCTGCAACTGGAGGATGACCAGGGCAAGCCGCTGCCGGTGCTGGTGGCCGAGCAGCACCCTGGCGAGAGCT
Organism: Halomonas urumqiensis; assembly: GCF_003028575.1. Lineage (GTDB taxonomy): Bacteria > Pseudomonadota > Gammaproteobacteria > Pseudomonadales > Halomonadaceae > Halomonas > Halomonas urumqiensis. The sequence goes on from NZ_PYUD01000002.1 coordinate 431,123, forward strand.
TGCTGCTCGACATTTCCGCCATTCGCGAGGTCGCCGGTGAGCTAAAGCGGGGCAAGGCGTTTCGCTTGATGGGACAGTCACGCGACAAGATGCTGCGCTCGCCACCGCTGGTGATGAGCGAGTGCCACGACAGAGACGGTCGCTTGTTGTGCCACAGCGCTTACCCGCTGGCGCTCGAGGTGCTGCAGCGCCGCGAGTCGTTTCGGGCTCGGCTGCGGCTTGGCATGGAAGTCGGCGTGATCGTCAGGGCCAATGGTGCCGACCTGCATCTCCAGGGTGACCTCAAGGATCTCTCTCTCGAGGGGTGTCAGGTCGAGTTGCCGATCACCTCGGCGAGCCAGCTGGCAAGCCCGATGCCGCTGGAGTTGGAGCTTTGCTTCCCCAATGGCGCCCGCGCCGTGGTGCTCGGTACCCCGCGGCATCATGTCGTGGATACCGAGCGCCAGACCATCAAGGTGGGGTTCCAGTTCGTGACGCTAAGCGGCGACCAGGAGCGTCAGCTATGGGTTTTCGTGCGCGAGATCGAGCGCGAATCGACCCGCCAGGCCAGCGACGCAGACGCCACCTTGCAGCCTTCTCCGCTCTTCCAGTATCCCGTTACGCTGTCGCCCTCGGTGGGGCGCCGCTATGTCCAGGCGCATGCCACGCCGATGGCCAGGCGCATGGCCAGGGTGGCGGGTTATCTCGATGGCCAGTTGCTGGAGCTTCAGCGTGGCAGCGACTTCGACAGCGTGCAGCTCTCGCGCCATGCCGACCGGTTGCTGACCCTGCACGACGAGGACCGCGAAGCGACGCTGTTCGCCACCCGCTGCATGCTGCGCGAGCCGCTGCCGGTGCGCCGCGGGCTGGCGGTGGCGGTGCACTTGCTGGATATCTCGGCGACCGCCTCGATGCCGCGTGATGTGCGCAAGGCGGTGGTGGCCTGCGGCATGGTGCATGACCTTGGCGAGTCGCTGTTGCCGGAGGAAGTGATGGCGTCCGCGTCGATGGATGCTCCGCGACGTGGCAAGCTGGCTTCCCATGTCGAGCTATTGCTGCCACGCCTGGCCAGTTGCCAATGGCTCTCCAGCAGCGTCGTGCAGTCGCTGGTAGAGCGTATCAACGAGCGTCTGGATGGGAGCGGCTATCCCCTTGGGCTCACAGGCGAATCACTCGGTGAACTGACCCGACTGGCCATGGTGGTGGATACCGTGGATGCCATGCGCCGAGACTGCCAGGACCGCCCGGCCTGGAGGGTCGCCGAGATCTACCGGCATCTGCTCGGTCATCCAGAGCAGTTCGACCAGCGCTGGGTGAAGCGCTATATCACCCATTTCGGGCTGGTGCCGATCGGCTCGCTGGTGCGCTTTGAAGGAGGAGAACTTGGGTGGGTTCAGCGTCTCGATGACAAGGGCGCACCCGCCCAGGTCCAGCGCTGTGAATCGATCAAGCCGCCCGATGATTCGCTGGGACAGGTCGTGCGCGATGAACGGCTGGCTAGGCTTGGTCGAATCGTCGAGGAAATTCCCCTTTCCACCTGAAGGGCCTCCACCTGAAGGGCCTCCACCTGAAGCGCCGGCACCCGGATCGACACCGGCACTAAAGTTGGCGCATGGCTCGCCGATAACTGGAATTACGTGGCAAGGGTCGGGTTATTCGCTGCAACGTGGCGTGAGCAGGCCTGTCAGAATGGATGGCATCGTCATCACCTTCAATAATGATGGTAGCCGCTGCAAGAGACTATCCGGCCAAGGCCGACACGATTGCCAGGAACAGGAGTGAGATGACCATGAGTGCCATGCGAGGAGCGGCAGCCTACGCGCGCGGGGCCGGCGCCTATGCCCGGGTCGGTGTGGAAAGCAGTGTGATGTCGGCAAGCCCCCATCAGCTGATCGTGCTGCTGTTCGATGGCGCCCAGGCCTCGATCCGGGCGGCTCGTATCCACATGCAGGCCGGCAATGTCGCCGAGAAGGGCAAGGCGATTTCCAAGGCGCTGGATATTGTCAACAATGGCCTGATGGCGGCGCTTGACGCCGAGCGGGGTGGGGAGATCGCCGGTCGTCTGGCGTCGCTCTACGATTACATTTCGCGACTGCTGCTTGCCGCGAATCGGCACAATGACCAGCAGAGCCTGGACCAGGCCGAGACGCTGCTCGACGACGTGGCATCTGCCTGGCGCGAGATCGGCGGCCAGGCCACGGGGGAGTAAGCATGTCTCATCATCACCAGCTGCAGCGCCACGAGCCATCCTCGTCGGCCGCGCTGCTCGAGGCCTACGAAGCCTTGCTGGCTCGCTCGTCGCGCATGCTCGATGCCGCCCGTGCGGCCGATTGGGAAGCGTTGATCGGCCAGGAAACCGGCTATGTGGTCGATGTGGAGCGTCTGCGCCGGCGGGAGGCCGAGCTCCCCCTGGATGCCGCCGAGGCCAGCCGCAAGGCCGATCTGCTGGAGCGTATCCTGGCCCAGGATCTCGAGATCCGCGAACGATTGCTCGAGCGGCGCGAGGCACTTGCCACGCTGATCGGCAGTTCGCGGCAGACACTGGCGCTGTCACGGGCCTATGGCCCGCAGAAGGCACCCGAGGTAATCACCATGGATGATCGGCGCGCTCCCAAGAAGGCGCCGTGAGCGGCATCAACCCCTTGATCGACACGCTGATGCACCAGGTGCTCGGCAAGCGGGTCGATACGCCGCCACCGCGCGACCTCAATGAACCGGTTCGCCCGATGTCGGCCGCCGATGCGCCGCGCGCCCTGCACAGCGATTCGCGGCTCGATGCGCGTGCCAGGCAGTTGATTCTGCCGGCATCGGCGCCCGCGCAACGCCAGGCGGATGGCCAGATGCCGATGGCCAGGTCCGCGGGTGATGCGCCACCGTCCACCCAGCTGCACCTCACCGCTTCCGCACGCTCCATCGCCGACCTGCTGCTGCGATTCCCGGCTCCGCCGTCGGTCGTCAAGCCGCCGCTGCCATTGGTGGCGGCGGGGCAGTCACCGGCCCCCGCCCAGTTGGCCGAGCGTCTGCAAGGCAGTGTGCGGGATAGCGGCTTGTTCTACGAAGCTCATCTGGCGCGCTGGTACCGTGGCGAGATGCCCCGCGAACAGTTGCAGCGCGAGCCACAGATGTGGCGCACGCTGACCTTCACGCCGGCTCCCGCGGGGCGTGACGCCTCCTCGCCTCTCCACGTGGTGGGGTGGGGGACGATGGCGGCATCCGGCAACCGCCAGATGGCGCCGGGGGGCTTCCCGGGGCAGGCGGTGGCAACCGCCATGCGGCACGACACGAACGTGGCGGGTCCCGGGCTTGCGCGAGCCATGCTGGTGGCCACGCCCCCGGCGCCGGATGGGCTGCGCATGGGAGTTGGCAACCCCGGCCCTGTCATCCCCGGCCCTGTCACCCATGGGCATGTTGGCAGCGACCCTGGAAATCATCGCCCCGGCAACTTGCCGCCAGGCGCCGGCAGTCATGCAGCGCCGGGGTCCGGCGCTGCCTCACCCTCCCCACCCTCCCCACTGTCCTCACCGGCGACACCCGTAAGCGGCCAGACTGGCGGCGAGACACGAGAGGGGGCGGCTGCCCAGGAGTCGCGCGCGGCACTGGCCGAAGGCGCCCTGCGTGTGGTGCGCGAGCCCATCCATGAGAGCCTCCAGGGGATTGTGCGTCATCAGTTGGAAATGCTGGTGACACCGGTGCTGCGTTGGGAGGGGGATGTCTGGACGGGCATTTTCATGGCCCTGGTGATGCCTTTTCCCCAGCCCGAGCGAGAGGGGCAGGGCGAGCAGGGTGACCAGAATGATGAGCGGGAGAAGCAGGGCTGGCGTTCCGAGATGACCCTCGACGTCGACGGGTTTGGCCGGGTCGGGGTCAACCTCTGGTTGCGTGGTGAAAGGCTGGACCTGAATCTCTCGGCGCATGACGTGGTGATCCAGCGTGAGCTGGAAAATGGCTTGCCGCGCCTGGTGAGCCGGCTCAAGGGCAATGGCCTTGCCGATGTGCGGGCCAGGGTAGTGGCAACCCAGGAGAGCGGGTAGTGGACGACACCAGGCCGGACAAGCGACGCCGGGTAGTGGCGCTCGCCTATCACGAGGGGGATGACGCGCCGCATCTCATCGCCAAGGGCTATGGCGAGCTTGCCGAGCGGATCATGGCTGAAGCGCGACGGCAGGGCATACATGTACACGATGCCCCGGAGCTCGTCAGCCTGTTGATGGGGCTCGACCTGGATGAGCGTGTTCCTCCCCAGCTCTATCAGGTGATCGCCGAGCTGTTGCTGTGGGTGCGCGAGATAGCCGAAGAGCCCCGCAATGGGTGACTCCCTCCCCCGCACGTTGGCTTTGGATACGTGAGATTGTAGATCGGTCTCGTGACTGGCTGTTATCTGTGCAATTTATTGTAATTTTATGTTGTGTAATTGAAAAATACCAAAGTAAAATTTGTCTTAATTTCGACACAGTTGGGCTTTTATCGCACCAGAATAATGATTTAACTCATCTTTTTTTACTATTTGACCGGTGTCAATTTTCTCCGCGGCACTGGCGATCCCCGGCGGGTATTGCATCCGCGCCTCGATTGTTCACAATCTCTTCATGTATTCGACCGCAAAACAAAGAGTGGCGCCCAGCGTCGCGATAAAGAAGATCAGGGAACCATGGACAACTCAAACCTTCTGGACGAGATCGAAGAACTCAATCTCGCCTACCTGCTACTGGCTCAGCGGATGCTGGGTGATGATCGTGCCACGGCGATGTTTCGTCTCAAGATCGATGACGAAATGGCTGAGCTGCTGCTGTCGCTTGGCGCTCGGCAGCTGGCGCAGCTTGCACGGACCAACCAGTTGCTGTGCCACTTCGGCCATGCAGGCGCCGACCAGCTTCGCCAGGTGACCCACAATCAGCGAGAACAGGGCCTGTCGCGCTTCCATGCTTCCTTGCTGATGGCCTCCCGGCCTGGCCAGAATGGCGCATTCGTGCCCCAGGGGAGTTGAGCGATGTCACACAAAAGCCTCGTCAACGAGATGCACCAGGTGCAATTGGCCATTGAGCTGATCGAACTGGGTGCTCGCCTTCAGGTGCTCGAGACCGAGACCGAGATCAGCCGTGCCAAGCTCATCAAGCTGTACAAGGAAGTGCGTGGCATGTCGCCGCCCAAGGGCATGTTGCCGTTCTCGGCCGACTGGTTCATCACCTGGCTGCCCAACGTCCACTCGTCGCTGTTCTACAACATCTATCTGCGCATGCGCGAGGATCAGGGCTGTGAGCGGATGGAGGCGTTCGTGCGGGCCTTCCGTCTCTACCAGGAGCAGGTGCAGCTCGACAGTGCCGAGACGGTGCTGGGGCTGACCCGGGCCTGGACACTGATCCGCTTCTTCGAGAGCGACCTGCTGCAGCTTTCCCGCTGCACGCGCTGTGCGGGTCATTTCGTGGCCCATGCCCATAGCCCCATGCATGATTATGTCTGCGGGATATGTCAGCCACCGTCCCGCGCCGGCAAGACACGCAAGAGCAAGCCCCGCATCGCCTCTGCCGCCACCACACCGCTGCGCCATCAGGCCTGATGGCCCGGGCAAGCCCGCCGGGCTGCCCACTTCTGTCAGCGCCTGGCCACGGCGTTTCTTTCCGTGATGCCTCCCACTTCGTCCCGCCAAGGGGCGTGGTCATGTGACGAAAGCCCCCGCCGGTTTTTACGCCGGATGACTCAAGTCCGCCGCACCGCTGCCGATACCACCATTGAGATTTCGACAACGCGAGTCGCTTGCCCGACGCATCGGTAAGCGCCGACGAAAGTCACTGGTGAGCAAAGGATTCCGGCTGTGCTGATACCCCTTGGATATATCGTCGTTCTGCTCTGTGTGTTCGGTGGCTTCGTGCTGGCCGGCGGCAGCCTGGGGCCCCTGTTCCAGCCCACCGAGTTCCTGATGATCGGCGGTGCCGGTGTGGGGGCTTTCATCGCCGCCAACAATGGCAAGGCCATCAAGGCGACCTTCCGCATCTTTCCCAAGCTGCGTCGTTCCAACAAGTACGACAAGGCGTTGTACATGGAACTGATGGCGTTGCAGTACAAGCTGCTCTCGAAGATTCGCCGCGAAGGCATGCTGGGTATCGAGCGCGACATCGACACCCCCCAGGAGAGCCCATTGTTCAATGAGCATCCCAAGGTGCTCTCCGACCCGATGATCATGAATTTTCTCACCGATTACCTGCGTCTCATGGTCAGCGGCAGCATGGAGCCCATGGAGCTCGACGAGCTGATGCTGCACGAGATTGAGGCGTTCGAGCAGGAAGCGCACATTCCCACTGATGCCATCGCCAAGGTAGGCGATGCCATGCCGGCTTTCGGCATCGTCGCGGCGGTCATGGGGGTGGTGAAGGCGTTGAGCACCGCCGATGCCAGTCCCGATGAGATGGGGGTGATGATCGCCCATGCCCTGGTCGGCACCTTCCTTGGCATCCTGATGGGCTATGGCTTCATCAATCCGCTGGCCAGCCGGCTTGAGCGGCAGGCAAAGGAAGCCGAGAAGATGCTGCAGTGCATACGCGTGACCTTGCTGGCAAGCCTGCATGGCTACGCGCCGCAACTGGCGGTGGAGTTCGGGCGCAAGGCACTGCACTCCGCCGAACGTCCCGGATTCAGCGAACTCGAGGAGTACGTGCGTAACGCCAAGTCGGGTGCGGGCAGCACATGAGTGCGGCAGGCGAAAGACGTCCGATCATCATTCGGCGCAAGAAGGTCGTTCATCGCCACCATGGCGGCAGCTGGAAGATCGCCCTGGCCGACTTCATGACCGCGCTGATGGCGTTGTTTCTGGTGATGTGGATTCTCTCGGCGGCAAGTCCTGAGCAGCGTGAGGGCGTGGCGGAGTATTTTCGCACGCCACTGGTCACCGCCATTACCGGCGGTGATCGCTCGTCGTCGAGCGCCAGCGTGATCCCCGGTGGTGGCCCCGACCCGGTTCACGCCGAGGGCGAGCGCGCGCGTATCGACATGCGTACTCAGACCCGGCCGAGTGACGTGCAACGCCTGGTCTTCTCGAACCTGCAGCGGCGCATCGAGACGGCGATTCAAGCGGATCCGGAGCTGCGCCACCTGCGTTCGCAGATGCGCTTCGACATGACCCGGGAGGGGCTGCGCATCCAGCTTCTCGATACCGAGCAGCGGCCAATGTTCGACCTCGGCAGCGACAGGGTGGCGTCTTACATGCGTGGCCTGCTGCGCACCATCTCGCCGTTGCTCAACGAGCTGCCCAATGACCTCAGCATCGCCGGCCACACCGACAGCATGCCCTACGCCGGGGGCTATCGCGGTTACAGCAACTGGGAACTCTCCAATGATCGGGCCAACGCCTCGCGGCGCGAGCTGGTGGCCGGTGGGCTGGATTCCAGCAAGCTGCTCCGGGTATCCGGCTTCGCCGACCGCGTGCCGCTGCCCGAGGCCGACTCGCTGGATCCCGCCAACCGGCGAATCGAGCTTCTGGTGTTGTTTCCCCGGGTCAGTGAGCAGATCCGCGACCCGGCGCTGATCGCCGAGGGTGGGGCGTCGCTTGGGCCACGGCCAAGCGACGTCGACCTGGCGTCAGTGGTGGCCTTCCAGGAGAACCTGCGGCAGGCCTTGGGCAGTGAATCGGGGGCCGCGGCCCGTCAATAAACCACGAGCGGGAAAACGGATGGATATCACGGATTTCTACGACACCTTCTTCGAGGAAGCCGAGGAGTTGCTGGCCGACATGGAGCGGCATCTTCTCGAGCTCGATGTCGAGGCGCCGGACACAGAACAGCTCAACGCCATCTTTCGTGCGGCTCACTCCATCAAGGGGGGTGCCGGTACCTTCGGCTTCGACGTGCTGCAGAAGACCACGCACATCTTCGAGAACCTGCTCGACCACACGCGACGCGGCGAACTGCGCCTGCGACGTGACATCGTCGACCTCTTTCTGGAAACCAAGGACATGCTGCACGACCAGCTCAACGCCTATCGCAACGACGAGGCGCCCGACCGAGAGGCCTTCGAGCGAATCTGCAAGACGCTGCAGCAGTTGGCCCTGGAGGAGTTGGGGGAATCGGGGACAGACCCCGATTCCGCACAGGATGCGGGATCACCAGTTGAGGAATTGGAGGAATCGGGGTCTGTCCCCGATTCCGGCCTGCTGCTCGTGGCGCTGCTCGGTGTCGACAAGGAGAACCGTACCCTGCTGGTGGAAGAGCTCGCCCAGCTCGGCGAGGTACGTGGCGAGTCCGGCGATGACACGCGCTTCGAGGTGACGCTCGAGACCACCGCCAGTGCCGATGATATCGAGGCGGTGATGTGCTTCATCATCGAGCCCGGGCAGATCGAAGTCACCCAGGTGGCGGTGGAATTGGGGACAGACCCCAATTCTGACCCCAATTCCCCGCCCACCAATTCCGCCAATTCATCGCAGGCGGAATTGGGGTCTGTCCCCAATTCACCCCGCCAGAAGAGCAAGCCGGCGGGCGAATCCACGTCGATCCGTGTCTCGGTGGACAAGGTCGACCAGATCATCAACCTGGTGGGCGAGCTGATCATCACCCAGTCGATGCTTGATCAGACCGCGAGCGAACTGGAAGGCGTGACCAATGGGTCGCTGCTCAACGGCATGAGCCTGTTGCAACGCAATGCCCGTGACCTCCAGGAAGCGGTGATGTCGATTCGCATGGTGCCGATGGACTATGTGTTCAGTCGCTATCCGCGGCTGGTGCGCGACCTGGCCAGCAAGCTCGGCAAGGATGTCGAGCTTGTCACCGAGGGCGAGTCCACCGAACTCGACAAGAGCCTCACCGAGCGCATCATCGACCCGCTCACCCACCTGGTGCGCAACAGCCTGGACCATGGCATCGAAACGCCCGAGGCGCGCGCGGCGGCGGGCAAGCCAGGCACCGGCCGGTTGACCCTTTCCGCGCAGCACCAGGGCGGCAGCATCCTCATCGAAGTGATCGACGATGGCGCCGGTCTCGACCGCGAGCGCCTGCTCGCCAAGGCCCGTGAAAGTGGCCTGGCGGTTTCCGACACCATGAGCGACGACGAGGTGTGGCAACTGATCTTCGCGCCTGGCTTCTCCACCGCCAAGGAGGTCAGTGACGTCTCCGGCCGCGGGGTAGGCATGGACGTGGTCAAGCGCAACATCCAGGGCATGGGTGGACATGTCGAGATCCTGTCCCGACCGGGGCAGGGCACCACCACCCGTATCGTGCTGCCGCTGACCCTGGCGATTCTCGACGGCATGTCGATCAAGGTCGGTCGCGAGATGTTCATCCTGCCGCTCTCCACGGTGCTGGAGTCGCTGCAACCAAGGCGCGAAGACCTGTATGCCATGGCGGGTGACGACGTGGTACTCAAGGTTCGCGACGAGTACCTGCCGGTGGTGGCCGTGCACGAGGCGCTGGACGTGGCGGATGCGCGTACCGAGCCCACCGAGTCGATCGCGGTGATCGTCCAGGGTGAGGGTCGCCGCTATGCGCTGCTGGTGGATGATCTGATCGGACAGCAGCAGGTGGTGGTGAAGAACCTGGAAACCAATTACCGCAAGGTGCCTGGTGTGTCCGCGGCGACCATCCTGGGTGACGGCAGCGTGGCACTTATCCTCGACATCGCCGGCCTCCACCGTCTCGTTCGTACCAAGAAAGAAGCGCGCGGCGGCAAGCGCGCCGAGCCCAAGCCCATCAGTGATGTCCCGCACGACCGCAAGGAGATTGAAACCCCATGAGCCAACTCAATGCCCAGGCCGCGCTGTCTGCCGCCGAAGAGCAAAACCGTGAATTCCTGGTGTTCTCGCTGGGTGACGAGGAGTACGCCATCGACATCCTCAAGGTGCAGGAGATCCGTGGCTACGAGAACGTCACGCGGATTGCCAACGCGCCTGATTTCATCAAGGGCGTGACCAACCTGCGCGGGGTGATCGTGCCGATCGTCGATCTGCGCATCAAGTTCCGCCTCTCAAGCGTCGAATATGGCGGCCAGACGGTAGTGATCGTGGTCAATGTCGCCGACCGGGTGGTGGGCATCGTGGTGGATGGCGTCTCCGACGTGATGACGTTGACGCCCGAACAGATCAAGCCGGCGCCGGAATTCGGCGTGACCCTCTCCTCCGACTACCTGAGCGGCCTTGGCAGCCTCGACGACCGCATGCTGGTGCTGGTGGACATCGATCGCCTGCTGACCAGCGAAGAAATGGCGCTGGTGGAGCACGCCGCTGACTGAGCCGCCAGTGCACCGGCAAGCACGATAACAACGCAAGCGATGACAAAGACGATCGAGGGACGCATGACGGGACTTTCAACGAGCGCGAGGCTGTGGGGGCTGGTTGGCATCATCTGGCTTGCCATGCTGAGTCTGGCGGGCTGGGGGGCCTGGGATAATCGCCAGACCATGCTGGCGGAGCGCAAGGCTGCCCTGGGTGACTATGTCGACATGGCGATGAACGCCATCGCCGGCCAGGCGGCACGCGTGGACGCGGGGGAGATCGACGAGGCCGAGGCGCGGCGGGTGGCCGCCGCCATGGTCCGCGACATGAGCTACGACGAGGGGCGTGGCTACTTCTTTGTCTTCAATGAGGACTATGAACTGCTGGCGCATCCGAGGCTGCCGGAGGGCACCTTTGTGGGTGACTTCCAGAACGAGGAAGAGCGCTACCTGTTCCGCGAGTTCGTCGAATCGGCCAAGCAGGGCGATGGTGTCGTCGACTATCTATGGGCCCATGCCGAGCAGGACAGCCTGGGCGAGAAGTCGTCGTTGAACGTCTACTACGCACCCTGGGAGTGGATGATCGGCACCGGCGTCTACATCGATGACATTGACGAGGCCTTCCAGATATCGCTGCTTGGCAGCCTGGTCGCGCTGCTGGCGATTGGCCTGCCCATCACCGTGCTGATGGGCCTGGTGATTCGCGGAATCAACCGCCGCCTTGGCGGTGACCCCCGTTATGCCGGCGAGGTGGTGAGCCACATCGCCGACGGCGACCTGACCCGAGAAGTGCATCTAGGCCGTGGCGATACCGCAAGCCTGCTCTACGACATCGAGCGCATGCGCGGCACGTTTGCCGACACCATCGGTGAGATTCACCGCAGTGCCGACGAATTCGGCTTCGCGGTGGAAGAACTGGGTGCCGGCAACGACGAACTGGCTACCCGCACCGAGCAGCAGGCGGCCTCGCTTGCCGAGACGGCCACGAGCATGGAGCAGCTGACCGCCACGGTGAAACAGAACGCCGAGCATGGCGAGCAGGCCAGCCAGCTTGCCGCGAGCTCCGCTGCCAGCGCCGAGCAGGGACGTCAGGCGATGGGCGGTGTCGAGCGCAGCATGGCGGCGATCAACGAGAGCGCCAGCCAGATGACCAGCATCGTCGACACCATCGACGCCATCGCCTTCCAGACCAACATCCTGGCGCTCAACGCCTCGGTGGAGGCGGCGCGCGCCGGGGAGCACGGTCGCGGGTTCGCGGTGGTCGCCGAGGAAGTTCGCAACCTGGCCAGCCGCAGCGCCGAGGCGGCACGCGAGATCAAGGGGCTGATCGAAACGTCCGATCGCCAGGTGGTCGAGGGCGGCGAGCAGGTCAAGACGACCGGCCAGTTGATCGCCGGTATCGCCCGCGAGATCACCGAACTCAGCAGCCTGGTCGATGAGATATCCGCCGCCTCGCGCGAGCAGAGCCATGGTATCGAGCAGGTCAACGAGGCCGTCTCGCAGATGGATCGCATGACCCAGCAGAATGCCGGTCTGGTCGAGGAGCACAGCGTAGCGTCGCAGCGTCTCGCCCAACAGAGCCAGCGCCTGCGCGAACACGTGGCACGCTTCCGGGTGGCGGGGCAGGCCACCTGGCAGCCAAGCGTCGAACCGCTGGCACTCGAGACTCACGGCGAACGTGACCAGCCAACGCGATTCAGCCAGGCCTGAGCGGCGCCGAACGTCGCCCGATCAAACACGTCGCCACCATCAATGACATCGCACCAGGGAACACACCATGCGCGATAACCAGCCTGTCACCCGTCAGGAATACACCCTTCGGGAAGAAGATTTCCTGATTTCCCGCACCGACCTCAAGGGGCGGATCACCTATGCCAACCCGACCTTCGCCGAGGTCAGTGGTTTCAGCCAGGCGGAGTTGATCGGCGCCCCGCACAACCTGGTGCGACACCCCGACATGCCGCCAGAGGCCTTCGCCAACCTGTGGGACACCCTGGCGGCCGGCGAGAGCTGGCGCGGGCTGGTCAAGAACCGCCGCAAGAATGGTGATTACTACTGGGTCGATGCCAGCGTGACGCCGATCATCGAGGACGGTGAGCTGGTTGGCTATGCCTCGGTACGTGTCCAGGCCAGTCGCGAGGCGATCGACGCGGCCGAAGCGGCCTACGCCGAGATCCGCGCGGGGCGTGGCAAGCACCTTCGGCTCGAGCGCGGTCAGCTGCGTCGGCGTGGCCTGCGCGGTGCCATGGCCAGGGTCAACTTGAGCTCCATCCGGGCGCGGATCAGCCTGATGGTGCTGTTGGCCGGCGTGCTGTTGCTGGCGAGTGGCGGCATGGGGCTATTTGGCGTGCAGAGCTCGGGCGAGCGCCTGGTGGAGCTCAACCGCGATGGCCTGGAAGACGTGGTGCGCCTGCAGCGGATCGGCCAGCTGGTCAGCGAAGCGCCCAGCAGCCTCTCCGGGCAGGAGCGCATGGACATCCTCAATGAACGCGAAGCGCATGCCGGCTTCCTGGAGACCACGGCCTCGCGCCTCGAGTCGATCTGGGACGAGTACACCGCCCGTGAGATCAACCGGACCGAGCAGACCAGCGAGTTCGGGGAGGCGCTTGATACCTTCATCAGCGATGGGCTGCTGCCGATGTCGGCGTCGCTCACCGGCGAGCCGTTCGACGCCATGATGGCGATCAACGACGATGCCCCGGTGTTGCTCGAGGATGCCGAGACGTTGGTGCTGACGGTCAATGAGCTGATCGAGAACAAGCGCCAGGCGGCTACCGCCATGGCCGAGGCGGCCGAGGCGGGGCAGCAGCAGATGCTGATGGCGCAACTGGCGGTGCTGGCGGCGGGTCTGCTGCTGCTGGTGCTGCTTGGCGCGTTGACCCTGCGTGCAGTGGCAAGGCCCTTGCGAGAGGCGATGGCCTTCACCCTGCAGATTGCCGCCGGCAACCTGGCTGCCCAGGTGCCGACCCAAGGGCGTGACGAGGTGGGCCGCTTGCTTGCCGCGTTGGATGTGATGCGCAAGAGCCTTGGCAGCATTGTCACTGACGTGCATAACGGCATTGAGGTGGTGACCCCGGCCGCACGAGATATCTCCAGTGGCAATGACGATCTCTCCTCGCGCACCGAACAGCAGGCGGCGTCGCTGCAGCAGACCGCCTCGAGCATGGAGGAGATGACCACCACCGTGCAGCAGAACACCGACAACGCGCGTCAGGCCGGTGGGCTCGCCACCGAAAACACCCAGCGCGTTCGTCAGACCGGTGAGCTGATGCATGAGGTGGTGGCGACCATGAACCGTATTACCGAGAGCTCGCGCAAGATGACCGAGATCATCGACGTGATCGACTCCATCGCCTTCCAGACCAACATCCTGGCGCTCAACGCGTCGGTGGAAGCGGCGCGAGCCGGCGAGCAGGGACGCGGTTTCGCGGTGGTGGCCGGCGAAGTGCGCAACCTGGCCGGACGCTCGGCCGACGCCGCCAAGGAAATTCGTGGACTGATCGATGGCTCCTCCCGGGAGATCGGTGCCGGTGCCGCGGTGGTCAAGCAAGCCGAGGGCGCCATCGAGGAAGTGGTGGAAGCAACCAGCCGCGTCAACGACATCATGGGCGAGATCACCGCCGCCTCCGAGGAGCAGAGTGGCGGTATCAGCCAGATCAATCAGGCCATTGTCGAGATGGACCAGGTGACCCAGCAGAATGCGGCCAGGGTTCAGGAGAGCGCCAGGGCGGCGGCGGAGCTTGAGCATCAGACGCAGCTTCTGGCGATCGCCGTGGCGGCCTTCCGCCTGCGTGGTGCCGGCAAGGAGCGGGCGCCGAGTCTCAAGGAGCGGCGTGGGCTTGTTCATGAAAAGCCGGGGGGGCATGACAAGCCGGCGGGTGATGCCGGGCGCCTGCCGGCACCGCAGCGCGCGGCGAAGGCACAACGCCCGGCGGCCGTCGAGGAGTGGGAGGAGTTTTGAACGAATCCAGGGACATGCCGGCCTTCAAGGCCGGCAGCTGGTCATCCTCCGGGGGCCTGGAACGGGACCTGGAGCTGACCGATGGTGACTTCACGCGTATCTGCGAGCTGATCTACCAGCGCGCCGGCATCGTGCTCGCCGAGCACAAGCGGGAAATGGTCTATAGCCGCCTGGCCAAGCGCCTGCGGCACCACGGCCTGACCCGCTTCGGCGATTATCTGGTGCGTCTTGAGCGCCAGCCCGAGGCGAGGGAGTGGGAAGCTTTCACCAATGCCCTGACCACCAACCTCACGGCCTTCTTCCGTGAATCCCACCATTTCCCGCTGCTTGCCGAGCATGTGCGCGGCAGGCCAGGCCCGATTCGCATCTGGTGCGCCGCGGCGTCGACTGGCGAGGAGCCCTATTCGCTGGCCATGACCCTGGCCGAGACCCTTGGCGATCAGGCCCAGCAGGCAAGGGTGGTGAGCACCGACATCGATACCGATGCCCTGTCGCGGGCGAGCGCCGGCATCTATCCGCTGGAGCAGGTACACAAGCTCGATGAGGCGCGCGTCAAGCGCTTCTTCCAGCGAGGTACCGGACGCCAGGCCGGCATGGCGCGGGTTCGCCCGGAGATCATGGCGATGGTCGAGTTCCAGCCGCTCAACCTGCTGGCGCCTCGCTGGTCGTTGCAGGGGCCATTCGATGCGATCTTCTGCCGCAACGTGATGATCTATTTCGACAAGTCCACCCAGGCCCGGATACTCGAGCGCTTTGCCCCGCTGCTCAAGCCGGATGGCCTGCTGTTCGCCGGGCATTCCGAGAACTTCTCCTATATCAGCAAGGCCTTCCGGCTGCGCGGGCAGACGGTCTACACCCGGGCCTGAGCGGGTCCGAGCTGCCGCGATAAAGCGTATTGCGCGCCCCTCCACGGCTAAAGTTCGCTGGCACCGCGCCGATAACGCTGAATATAACCCGGATATCGAGCCGGCCCCCTTCGGGGCCGGTTTGCCCTGAGGGAGAGGAGGCCTGCCTTGAGTGCAGCCAGTATAAAGGTGCTGTGTGTCGATGATTCGGCGCTGATTCGCGACCTGCTCAGCGAGATCATCAACAGCCAGCCCGACATGGAAGTGGTGGCGGTTGCGCCGGACCCCATCGTCGCGCGTGACCTGATCAAGCAACACAACCCCGACGTGCTGACTCTCGATGTGGAAATGCCGCGCATGGATGGCCTGGATTTCCTCGAACGGCTGATGCGGCTGCGCCCGATGCCGGTGCTGATGGTGTCCTCGCTGACCCAGTCCGGTTCCGAGATCACCCTGCGCGCGCTGGAACTGGGGGCCGTGGACTTCGTCGCCAAGCCGTCGCTGGGTATCCGCAGCGGCATGCTCGAATACGCCGCCGAGATCGCCGAGAAGATTCGCGCCGCGGCACGCTCGCGTCCGCACAAGCCCCGGCGTCGTGACGAACCGCCACCCGCTCGCCTCAAGGCACCGCTGGTGACCAGCGAGAAGCTGGTCATCATCGGCGCCTCCACCGGCGGCACCGAGGCGATTCGCCGCGTGCTCGAACCGCTGCCGGCGGGTAGCCCGGCGATCCTGATCACCCAGCACATGCCGGGCGGATTTACCCGCTCGTTCGCCGAACGCCTCGACCGGCTCTGCCAGATCAAGGTCAAGGAAGCCGAGGATGGCGAACGGGTGCTGCCTGGACATGCCTACATCGCCCCGGGCGATGCCCACCTCAAGCTTGCCCGCAGTGGCGCCAATTACGTGGCGCGGCTCGACGACGGGCCACCGGTCAACCGTCATCGCCCTTCGGTGGACGTGTTGTTCCACTCGGCCGCCACCCACGCCGGACGCAATGCCATCGGTGTGCTGCTGACCGGCATGGGCAAGGATGGCGCTGCCGGATTGGTCGAAATGCGTAAGGCCGGTGCGCCAACGCTTGCCCAGGACGAAGCGAGTTGTGTGGTGTTCGGCATGCCGCGCGAGGCGATCGCCCTGGGCGGTGCCGGCGAGGTGGTGGCGCTCGAGGACATCGCGCCACGCCTGATGTCGCTGGTGGCGGCCTCGGGCCGCGCACAACGCGTATGAACGAATACGAAGCATGAAGTGAAGAAGGGACATGGTGGCTGGCAAGTCGAGCCGCCAGGCAGGGACCAGTGTCATGTCCGGGCAAGCGTGACGCCGGCCACGGACGCAAGGACGCAAGGACTGGGCTAGACGAGCCCGATAAATGACAAGGCTTCCGCGCAAGCCGGCACGATATCCAACAAGGAAACGCCTGCATGATGGGACTTCTGCGTAATCTGAGATTCAACCTGGTGGTGAGCGGCATGCTCATCCTGTTCACGTTGCTGTTCATGGCGGTCACCGCCATGGCGGTGACCTCCAACCGCAGTGCCGATCAGACCATCGACCTGGTCAGCCTGATCAGCGACCGCCAGCTCAACGAGTTCAATCGTGCCGACACCCTGCTCAACCTCGGGCGCGTCAGCCTCGAGGCGGGTCTTGGCCACATGATGGTCGGGCGCATGGATGAGGCAAAGCAAGCCTACTCTGAGGCCACCGGCATACTCGATCGCGCCGAAGCGCGTTTCCAGAATTTCATCGATACCCCCAAGACGGCTCAGGGCGATGCCATGGCCGACGAGGTGATCGAGCACTTCCAGGCCATGCTGGCGCTGGCGCGGGAACAGGCCGAGACCCTCGATTACATGGACACCAGTGGCTTCGCCGCGCTGCGCGAGGACATGGTCGCCCCCGCCGAGGCGCTGGGCAGCGCTGCTCAGGCATTCGTCAACTATGCCGGCGAGCGCGTAGAGGAGACGGTCGGCAACCATCGCGATCAGGCGGCGATGTTCACCGTCTTCCAGCTGGGCATGCTGGGGGTCGTGGTGGTGCAGGTCTTTTTGGTCTACCTGGTGCTGCGTCACCTGCTGGTGATACCGCTGACTACCGCCGTGGAGACCCTCGAGCGGATTGCCAAGGCCGACCTCACGAGCGAGATCCAGGTCTATGGCAGAAACGAGATCAGCCAGCTGTTCGGTGCCATGCGCAACATGCAGCAGAGCCTGACCGGTATCGTCGGCAATGTCCGCGCCAGCAGTGATTCCATTCACGTCGGCAGTCGCGAGATCGCGTCCGGGAATGCCGACCTCTCCTCGCGCACCGAGCAGCAGGCCGCATCGCTCGAACAGACCGCGGCGAGCATGGAAGAGCTCACCGCCACCGTGAAGCAGAACGCCGACAACGCCCGCCAGGCCAGCGGCCTGGCGCTCGAGGCGTCATCCACCGCCGAGCGCGGTGGCCAGGTGGTCGAGCGCGTGGTCACGACCATGCATGGCATCTCCGAGGGCTCGCGCAAGATCGCCGACATCACCGGGGTGATCGACTCCATCGCCTTCCAGACCAACATCCTGGCGCTCAACGCCTCGGTGGAGGCGGCGCGTGCCGGCGAGCAGGGGCGTGGTTTCGCGGTGGTGGCGGGCGAGGTTCGCAATCTGGCCAGCCGCAGCGCCGATGCGGCCCGCGAGATCAAGACGCTGATCGAAGGCTCGGTGAACCAGGTGCAGGAAGGCTCGACGCTGGTCGAACAGGCTGGCGGCACCATGCAAGAGGTAGTCTCCGCAGTGCGCCGGGTGACCGACATCATGGATGAGATATCGGCGGCATCCCAGGAACAGAGTGACGGCATCGAGCAGGTCAGCCAGGCGGTCGGCCAGATGGATCAGGTGACGCAACAGAATGCCGCACTGGTGCAGCAGGCCTCCGCGGCGGCGGCCTCGCTCGAGGAGCAGGCCAGCCGACTGGAGCAGGCCGTGGCGGTGTTTCGTCTTTCCGGCATGCCCGCTGGCAGTGCCAACCCCGCCCAGCCAACCCCTGCCCTGCCCGCCGCCAGGCCGGCCACCCACGAGCGGCTCGAGTCTTCCGAGACGCCGCGCCGGGCGCCCCGCCGTGAGGCGGTAGTCGAAGATGAATGGGAAGAGTTTTAAAGCCCCCCGACACCCGGCCGGTGAGCCATCCGCGCCCACCGGCCCATGAACGACCAGAGAGGATCGAGGACCGTTATGGCAGACAAGAACATGAGCATCCTGGTAGTGGATGATTTTCCGACCATGCGGCGCATCGTGCGCAGCCTGCTCAAGGAGCTTGGCTTCACCAACGTCGAAGAGGCCGAGGATGGCCAGGACGCCCTCAACAAGCTCAAGGGTGGGGGCTTCGAGTTCGTGGTCTCCGACTGGAACATGCCAAACCTCGATGGATTGGACATGCTCAAGCAGATTCGTGCCGACGATGGCCTGAAGCACCTGCCGGTGCTGATGGTCACCGCCGAGGCCAAGAAGGAGAACATCATCGCCGCGGCCCAGGCCGGCGCCAGTGGCTATGTGGTCAAGCCCTTCACCGCCGCCACCCTGGAAGAGAAGCTCAACAAGATCTTCGAAAAGCTGGGTTGGTGACGTCTTTTTGTCAGGCCCTGGCGTGGGCACGAGGTGAGGGAGAGAGAACATGAGCACGCAAGAATCGCCGGCTGATGCGAAGCAGGCGGCCAGCGACGACCTGGTCAAGCGCATCGGCCATTTGACCCGCATGCTGCGCGAGAGCATGCGCGAGCTGGGGCTCGACAAGGAGATCGAGAAGGCCGCCGAGGCGATTCCCGATGCCCGCGACCGCCTGAGCTACGTGGCCTCCATGACGGAGCAGGCCGCCGAGCGGGCGCTCAATGCCATCGACCGCGCCCAGCCGTTGCAGGACGAGCTCGGCTCACGTGCCGAGGCGCTGGATGCCCGCTGGGCCGAGTGGTTCGCGACACCCCAGTCACTCGACGATGCCCGCGAACTGGTCACCGACACCCGTCGCTACCTGGCCGAGGTGCCCGACAAGACCGGGGCCACCAGCAAGGAGCTGCTGGAGATCATGATGGCCCAGGATTTTCAGGACCTGACCGGCCAGGTGATCAAGAAGATGATGGACGTCATCCGCGAGATCGAAAGCCAGCTGGTCCAGGTGCTGATCGACAGCGTGCCCGATGGCGAGAAGCGTGACGACATGCAGCGCCAGGTCGATGATCGACGCCATCTCGACGCCCGCAAGCGCGACGAAGGGTTGCTCAATGGCCCGCAGATCAAGCCCGAAGCGGCCGATGTGGTGAGTAGCCAGGATCAGGTCGACGACCTGCTCGACCAACTCGGTTTCTGATCCCGCTCGAGACCCGTTTCCCCTTTTGCTGCGCTGATAGTCGCGAATAAGTCGTGATTATCGGCGCTTTTTGACGTATCACCCCTTCCCGCTCCTCCCCACAATGGCCAGGGTCCGCACGAGCGTCCCGAATGAGTGGCCATGGCCGACCAGAACAGCGATCAGGAAAAGACCGAAGACGCCACGCCCCGACGCATCGAGAAGGCGCGCGAGGACGGCCAGGTCGCCAGATCCCGCGAGCTGACCACCTTCATGCTGCTGCTTGGGGGCGTGGCTGGCCTGTGGGGCATGGGCGGCATGCTCTACGACCAGCTCGGCACGGTCATGGAGCAGGCCTTCCTGTTCGAACGGCGGCATGCCATGGAAACCACGCCGATGCTCAGCCAGGCGCTGGATCTCGGCAGCCGTACGCTGATGGCACTGCTGCCGCTGTTCCTGTTGCTCAGCGTGGTGGCACTGGTGGCCCCGGCGCTGCTCGGCGGCTGGTTGATTTCGGCCAAGTCGCTGGCGCCGCAGCTTGGCAAGCTCAACCCGCTCAAGGGGCTCAAGCGCATCTTCGGGGTCCAGGCGCTGGTCGAACTGGCCAAGGCGATCGCCAAGTCGCTGCTCGTCGGCGGGGTCGCGGTGACCTTTCTGTGGAGCCAGCGCGGCACTTACCTGGGCCTGATGGATCAGCCGATCCAGCAGGCTCTGGCCAGCGCCCTGGAACTTGCTGCCCTGGCCTGCGGCCTGTGTGTGCTGACCCTGCTGGTGGTGATTCTGATCGATGTGCCCTACCAGCTTTGGAGCCATGCCAAGAAGCTGCGCATGAGCAAGGACGAGGTCAAGCGCGAGCACAAGGAGTCGGAAGGCGATCCCCATGTCAAGGCGCGGATTCGGCAGCAGCAGCAGGCCATGGCCCGGGGGCGGATGATGAGCAAGGTACCGGAGGCGGACGTGATCATCACCAACCCGACCCACTATGCAGTGGCGCTCAAGTACGAGGAGAGCGGCATGGGGGCGCCTCGAGTGGTTGCCAAGGGCGCCGACCATGTGGCCGCGAAGATTCGCGAACTCGGCGAGCAGCACGCGATCCCGAGGCTCGAGGCCGCGCCGCTGGCCAGGGCGCTCTATCAACACGTGGATCTCGATGCCGAGATTCCGGAAGCACTCTACACCGCCGTGGCGGAGGTCCTGGCATGGGCCTTTCGGCTACGGCGGGTGTCACACGAAGGGGGCGAGGTGCCACCAACACCCGAGGACCTGCCGGTACCGGAATCGCTCGAGGTTCCGGCCCGCACTGACGAGAACGACGCATGAAGGCCTGGAGCGACTACCTGGGACGCCGCGACTGGATGGCCGACACGCAGATGAAGCTGCTCGCCGGGCCGCTGCTGATCCTGTTCGTCATGGCGATGCTGATCCTGCCGCTGCCGCCCATCGCGCTGGATCTGTTCTTCACCTTCAACATCGCGCTTTCCGTGATGGTGCTGCTGGTCAGCATGTTCACCCAGAAGCCGCTCGACTTTGCCGCCTTCCCAGCGGTACTGCTCTTCACCACGCTGCTGCGCCTGTCGCTCAACGTGGCCTCGACCCGGGTGATCCTGATGGAGGGCCACCAGGGCGGCGATTCCGCCGGCAAGGTGATCGAGGCCTTCGGCCAGTTCCTGGTCGGTGGCAACTTTGCCGTCGGCCTGGTGGTGTTCCTGATTCTGATCGTCATCAACTTCATGGTCATCACCAAGGGGGCGGGGCGCATCGCCGAAGTGGGTGCCCGCTTCATGCTCGACGCCATGCCAGGGAAGCAGATGGCCATCGATGCCGACCTCAATGCCGGCCTGATCGGTGAGGAAGATGCCCGCACGCGGCGTGCCGAGGTTGCCCAGGAGGCCGACTTCTACGGCTCCATGGATGGCGCCAGCAAGTTCGTGCGTGGCGACGCCATGGCGGGGCTGGTGATCATGGTGGTCAACATCATCGGTGGCCTGCTGATTGGCATGCTCCAGCACGACATGGACTTCGGCAGTGCGGCGCGCACCTACACGCTGATGACCATCGGCGATGGCCTGGTGGCGCAGATTCCTGCGTTGGTGATCTCCACCGCCGCTGGCGTCACCGTGTCACGGGTCAACACCGACCAGGACGTTGGCCAGCAGATGATCAGCCAGCTGTTCGTCAACCCCAAGGTGATGATCCTCTCGGCGGCGGTCATGGGCCTGCTCGGGATGGTGCCGGGCATGCCCAATTTCGTCTTCCTGCTGTTCACCACGCTGCTGGGTGGCCTGGCCTGGTTGTTGATTCGGCATCAGGCCAAGCGCCAGGTTCAGGAGGCCCTTTCCACCGAGCCAGCTCCGCCCCCGGAGGCGCCGGAGGCGAGCTGGGATGATGTCGCCCTGGTCGATACCCTGGGGCTCGAGGTGGGCCATCGGCTGATCCCGCTGGTCGATCAGCGCCAGGAAGGCGAACTGCTCGGGCGCATCAAGAGCGTGCGCAAGAAGTTCGCCCAGGACGTTGGCTTCCTGCCGCCGGTGGTGCACATCCGCGACAACCTGGAGCTTGGCCCCAGCACTTACGTGATCACCCTCAAGGGCGCCGAGATCGGCCGTGCCGAGGCCTTCCCCGGCAAGTGGCTGGCGATCGACCCGGGCCAGGTCTCGGGTGAACTCTCCGGCACCGCGACGCACGACCCGGCCTTCGGCCTGCCGGCGGTATGGATCGACTCGGGCCAGCGCGAGCATGCCCAGGTCTATGGCTACACGGTGGTGGATGCCAGCACCGTGGTGGCCACCCACCTCAATCACCTGCTGCATCGGCATGCCGCCGAGATGCTCGGCCGCACCGAAGTGCAGAAGTTGCTCGACAAGCTTGGCGACGAACAGAAATCGTTGGTCGAGGACGTGGTGCCCAAGGCGATCTCGCTGACGGTCTTCCAGCGCATCCTGCAGAACCTGCTGGACGAGGATGTCTCGATCCGTGACCTGCGCACCATTCTCGACACCCTGGCCGAGCATGCCGGCACCCAGCAGGATGCCGGCGAACTCACCGCCCTGGTACGCGCAAGCCTCGGCAGGACCATTGCCCAGCAATGGTTCCCCGGCGACGACGAACTCAAGGTGATCGGCCTGGATGCGCAGCTCGAGCAGGTGCTGATGCAGGCCATGAATGGCAATGGCGCGCTCGAGCCGGGCCTGGCAGAGACGTTGATGACCCAGGCCGAACAGGCCCTGGAGCGCCAGGAAGCCAGCGGCGAGCCGCCGGTGCTGGTGGTTCAGCACAGCCTGCGGCCAGTGCTGGCGCGTTTCCTGCGCCGCCGGCTTCGCCACCTGGTGGTGATGTCCCAGGCCGAGATTCCCGATGACCGAACCCTGCGCGTCACTCAACTGGTGGGTGGGCGATGAGCACTGAAAGGACGCCGACGACATGAGCGTGATGCGATTCACAGCCGCCACCAGCCGCGAGGCGATGCGCCAGGTGCGGGCCGCCCTGGGCGACGAGGCGCTGATCCTGGCCAACCGCCACACCGAGCAGGGCGTGGAAATACTGGCGATGGCCGAGTCGCCCGCCGAAGCCCTGACGGCGGGCGAGCCACCTTCGCCGCCGGCCGCCAGGGCAGTGTCGGCCAGCCAGCCAGCGCCCACCCCGGTTGCCCCGGCTGCTGCAACCGCACCATCGTCCAGCGATGCGTTTCAGGCCATGAGCGCCCAGTTGCTCAAGGAGATGCAGGACATGCGCACGCTGCTGGCCAGGCAGCGCACAGCGGATGATGGTGTGACGGGGCGACTCGCGGCCTGGCTTGGCGAGGCGGGGTTTGGTCAGGCGCTGGCCGATGATCTGCTGGCCGGGGTGCCGGAGGAGCTTGCCCACGCCGATGACGCAGGCCTCGAAGCCTGGTTGTCCCGCCAGCTCGTCACGCGGCTGCCGGTACAAGACGATGACGCGCTGCTGGCCGAAGGCGGGATCCTGGCGCTTGTCGGCCCTACCGGGGTCGGCAAGACCACCACCACCGCCAAGCTGGCGGCGCGCTACGTGATGCGCCATGGCCCGGACCAGGTCGCCCTGGTGAGCACCGATAGCTTTCGTATCGGGGCCCACGAGCAGTTGCGTATCTACGCCGATCTGTTGGGCATTCCCATGACCGGGCTCGATGACCAGGGCTCACTTGACGAGGCACTGGCGCGGTTTGCCGACAAGCGCCTGGTGATCATCGACACCGTGGGCATGAGCCAGCGTGACCAGCGAGTGCTCGAACAAGTGGCTCGGCTGCAGGGCAATGCGCGTGCGGTACGCTTGGTGTTGCTGCTCAACGCCGCCAGCCAGCCCGAGACCCTGGAAGAAGTGATCAACAACTTTCGCCAGGCCGCGCGCGCCGCCGGTGGACGCCTCGATGACTGTGTGATCAGCAAGTACGATGAGGCCGGCCGCACCGGGATACTGCTCGATGCCTTGATGCGTCATGGCCTGCGCCTGCTGTTCGTGGCCCATGGCCAGCGGGTACCGGAGGACCTGGCCACCCCCGAGGCGCATGCCCTGGTGAGTCAGGCGCTGGCCACCCGCAGTGCCATGCCGGCCCATCACGTGCCATCGGCGCCGGCGGCACGCGGACTGCTTGGCCAGGGGCGGCGGCTGGCCGCGGTACTCGGTGGGCTGCGTGAGCGAATCAGCGACTTCGCCGCGCTCGAGCAGGCCTGGTCACTCACCGCACTCCCCGAAAGCCTGCACCTCGCGCGTCTCGACAGCCTGCTCGAAGGAGTGGCTCCGGCAAGCCACGCTGGCGTTGTGTGGACATCGCGCAGCCGCGTGCGTGGCCAGGGGTGGTCGATGCCGGATCTGCGCCTGGATGACCAGGGCGGGTGGTCGGCGTTGCCACTGCCCCAGCACCGTCAGCCCGCCGGACAGTGCGAGCGCCTGGCCTGGGCCACGGCGGATCATGGCGGCAGCTGGCACCTGCTGCCGGCCTTGCCGGAGGCCGATGCCGCTACCTGGCTTGCCGAACGCCAGCTGGCCTGGGTGGCTCAGGCGCGCCCCACCCAGCGCGTCAGCCATGCCGGCGAACGCCTTGCGTTGAGCCAACTGGCGGCGCTGGCCGAACCGCTCGCCGCCCCACAGCGCAGGCTTCGCGGCCGCGAGGTGCGCGTGCGCCTATCGCGGCTGCCGGTGGTGGCGACGCTGGGTGGCCAAACGCTGGCCCTGCGAGCCTGGTTCGCGGTGCTCGAGGAGCGTGACAGCGGACGCGGGCTCGGGCGGCGTATCTGGCTTGCGCCGGAAGCGCTGGGTGACGATGCCCTGCCGCTGCTGCTGGGCCAGCTCGATGCCGAGACGTTGCCGCGCCTGACCCGGCGCGCCCACGCGCGGCTTGGGGATAGCCACCCGGAAAGCGCCCCGGCACTGCGGCTGTTGCTGGCCGGTGGCCTGGCGGCGGTGGCCGGCCAGTTGGAGCGCAGCCAGACCGAGTGGGCGCGCGATCTGCGAGCCGACCTGCTTGGCCTGCTTGGTGGACGCCGTCGACGCAGCGCCGAAGCATTGCTCGATGCGTTGCTCTACCTCGGCATGGCCCGAGAGGCGATCCGCGAGCTGGCGGTTGTCGGTAGGGAGGGGCTTGGCGCATGAGCATCGATCAGGCGGCGGGACTGCGCCAGTGGGCGACCAGCGCCCGCGCCGATGAGACGGGCTGCCCCCGGCACGTCGCCGAGGCGCTGCTGGAACTGGCGGCCGGTACATCCGCGAGGCGCCCTGCGCCGGCGTCGGCTTCCCCGGCATCGGCTTCCCCGGCGTCGGGGTTCACCCTGATGGTGGTGGGCCTGCCAACCCGGCAGCTGGAACGCGCATCGGCCACCTTTCGGTACTGGGCCGGGCTTGGGCGGCGCTGGGTCGGTGACCCGGCGCGCTGGCGAATGGTCGCGGTGGATGTGGCGAGCCCGCATCTGCCACTGCTTGCGGCCCAGCAACCACGCTGGGCGCTGTGGGTGGACAGCGACCCCGATGCGTTCCGGCGCGCCTGGCGTCTGCTGGTACGGTTGGCCGAACGCCAGGGGCCGCGTCGACTGCTGGCGGTGCATCCGACAGGCATGGGCCGCCATGGGTTGCTCGACAACCTGCGCCAGGCCGCCTGGGCCTATCTTGGCATCGACCTGGTGGTGCTGGCATGAGCGTCGTGGCCACGCTTGCTCAACTGGTGATGGGGTCGCTGGTGATGGTGATGCCCGCCATTCCGGCGGTATCGGCCGGCAGTTGGGTGGCCGCGGCCCCGTCGGTGCGTGTGGTGATGGCCGAGCGCGAAGTGGCTTCCGCGCCACTGAGCTCGTCGGGCGGGCAGGTACAGGGCGAGATCGCCACCATCACCTGGCAGTACCAGGTGCCCCCCGGCGAGACGGTACGCGCAAGGCTATGCCATGCCGACGGTTGTCTGCCGATTGCGGCGCCCAGGGGGACCAGCAATGGATTCGCCGGCATGGCCGCGGATACGCCGCTGGAGTTCCGCTTTGCGCTGGCGCCGGGCCAGCGCCAGGCAGTGACCGTGCAGGGGTTGCAGGTCATCGTCAATTATCGCTGATCCTGACAGAGGCACTAGAACGGGATGTACACAGCAAAGGGCAAGATCGACCAGCATGAGCTCATGACGCAGTATCTGCCGCAGGTACGTCGGCAGGCCCTGGCGTTGCAGGTCAGGCTGCCGTCGAGCATCGAACTGGATGATCTGATCCAGGCCGGCACGGTGGGCCTGCTGGAAGCCCTGGGGCGATTCGATGCCGGCCAGGGCGCCAGTTTCGCGACGTTTGCCAGCCAACGGATTCGTGGCGCCATGCTCGATGAGCTACGCAGCCGTGACTGGCTTCCCCGCAGCGTGCGGCGCAATGCCCGTGCGGTGGATGAGACCGTGCGTCGGCTCGAGCAGCAACTGGGCCGCGCCGCCGAGGAGCATGAGATCGCCGCCGACCTCGACATGGACCTCACCGACTACCGGCAACTGCTAAGCGACACCAACAGCGGGCAGCTGCTGCCGTTCGAGGCACTGGTGGAGGAAGGCTCGGAGCCCGGTGCCGGCGAGCAGGGGCCGTTGTCACCCTTCGCCTCGCTGGTCGATGGCGAGCAGCGCGGGCGGCTGGTGGAAGCGATCGAAGCACTTCCCGAACGCGAGAAGTTGCTGATGGCGCTTTATTACCAGGAAGAGCTGAACCTCAAGGAGATCGGTGCGGTACTCGGCGTGACCGAGTCGCGGGTATGCCAGCTGCATGGCCAGGCGGTCAGTCGCCTGCGCGCCCGGCTTCGTGATGACTGAACCAGCACTGCGTTACAGGCGCCCCATCAACGCCGCGGTATCATCCAGCGCGTCCAGGTAGCAGCGCTGGAGCCGGTCGAGCGGTATCTCGCTCTGCTGGTTTTCAACTTGCTGCTCATGCTGCTCGGCGAGTGCCAATATGGCACCCAGGTGCCCCCCTCGAGTGGCCAGTGCATCGTGTATCGCCGCATCCAGCGGCATCTCCTCGAGCAGGGTCTGCTGGTCCTCGTCGAGCAGCGGCCCCATCATCGAGAACAGCCCGGTAGTGAAGGCATCCTCGGGGTCGATGGTCGGAAAGGGGCGGGCCAGATTGCGACACATGAAGGCGCGCGTCAGTGCCATGCGCACCATCAGCTTCGACGATGGCAACTCGCTGGCCAGCGACAGCGTCATCACCAGTCGACGCAGCTCGTGCAGACCGAGCCGCTGCATGGCCTGGCGCAGCTCACTCTGCTGTTGCGAGCCGCGCGCGTAATAGCTCGAATTGGCCCGCCGCAGGATGGTCACATGCAGGTGGGGCATCTGCAGGATCAGTTCGTAGAGACGATGGGGGTCGGCGTCGGGTCGGTATAGCTCGTTGACCAGTCGCAATTGCGCGGCGCGGTTGCCATGGCGCCCCTTTGGCCTCGTGGCGTGAAAGGTCGGCTCGGCGAGATAGCGTCCATTGACGTACTGGCAGCCGAGCTCACGATAGGCGTCAAGCGCCGCCTGGTCGCGCACTTCCACGGCCATCAGCTGCTTGCCCATCACCCGCAGTCGGTGGGCCTCGGCGGCGTCGAACACCGTGGGTGAGTGCAGTTGGATCACATCGACCAGCGGCAGCATCAACCGCGGCTGCGCCTTGACCAGGCTTGCCGAGGCGGCCAGCCGATAGCCCTTCTCGCGAATGCCGTGCAGGTCGTCGACCATCGCCGCGGTTGGGTCGAGGTCGTCGGACAGGCCGATGACGATCAGCTTGGCGGGCGTGGGCAGCAGTTCGCCACGGCCGAGCCAGTCGTCGGGCAGGTCGATGAACAGCTCACGCCCCCCCAGGCGCTGGCCATCATCCAGCTCGTAGATCACCGCCGCCAGAGCGCGGGCGGTGTCGGCCACCGGGTCTTCCCCAGCGCCGTCATGGCGATAGCGCAGCTGGTCGGCAATGTGTCGGTCCTCGGCGTCATGGATCGGCTCGAGGGCGATGGCGAAGGCGTCTGCGTCCTTCTTGTCTGGCATGGTCTTGGCTCCCTGCATCGAATGCCTGCCAGGACGCCTGTGCCGAATGGCGCATCCCGGGGCAGATGTCGGCAAGCGTACCACTCCGGCGCCTGGCATGCTCGCGGTCGGCGACCCTCAAGCTTGTCGCCGTGCCGCCGATATCTGCCAATGACGCCATCTCTCTGTACCTTTCTGCATCTCTCTGTCCGGCAAGGAGCCGTGAATGAATCCATCAACGCTGATCGGTATCTTCGCCAGTTGCGTGCTGCTGGCAAGCGTGCTGCTGTTCACCGCTGAATCGCCGCAGAGCTTCGTGAATCTGCCGGGCCTTGCCATCGTGCTGGCGGGTACCATGGCCGCCACCTTCATCAGCTATCCACTCAAGGAGGTGCTGCGGGTGGTGCGCCTGGTGGGGCTGGTGTTCCGGCGTGAGAACACCTACACCCGCGATGACATCAAGGAGCTGGTCGACATGTCGCGGCTGTGGTTCAAGGGCGATGTGCGAGCGGTGGAAGAAGCACTGGAACATACCCGCAACCCCTTCCTGCGTACCGGTATCCAGCTGGTCATCGCCAATACCAAGGAGCAGGAGATATTCGACCTGCTGCGTTGGCGCATTGCCCGGCTGCGTGCCCGCGAGCAGGCCGAGGCGCAGATCTTTCGCACCATGGCCACCTACGCCCCGGCCTTCGGCATGATCGGCACCCTGGTTGGCCTGGTGAACATGCTGGAGGTGATGGAGGCCGGTGACCTGCAGGTGATCGGACCGCGCATGGCGGTGGCGCTGCTGACCACCTTCTACGGCATCCTGCTGGCCAACCTGGTGTTCAAGCCGATTGCCGTGAAGCTCGAGCGGCGCACCGAGGAACGGCTTATCGCCATGAACATGGTGCTGGAAGGCATCTCGCTGATCACCAAGCGGCGCCTGCCTTCGTTCATCGAGGAGACGCTCAACTCTTTCGTTGCCAACTACCACGATGAGATCCGCGAACCCGGCCGGCCACGTTCCGACCTCGACGAGTCCAGCCAGCATGCTTGATCGCGACTCCCGCGA
Source organism: Halomonas urumqiensis (assembly GCF_003028575.1). Lineage (GTDB taxonomy): Bacteria > Pseudomonadota > Gammaproteobacteria > Pseudomonadales > Halomonadaceae > Halomonas > Halomonas urumqiensis. Next base: position 459,937 of record NZ_PYUD01000002.1, read on the forward strand.
GGCGCTGCTGCCTGGCTCCCCGACAGAGGGCGATGGGGAAGGCTGGCTTGTCAGCTACTTGGATGTGCTGACCCTGTTGATCACGCTGTTCGTGCTGTTGCTGTCGATGGCCGGTAGCGGAATGACTGGTAACGACACCGTCGCGGGTGGCGGTACGGCACAGCAGGTCTCTCGCCAGGGTGAGGCTTCCGCACTTGCGGTGAATGGGCTTGCGCCCTTGGCAACGGGGCTCGAGCCGCGCCATGATGGCCTCAAGCCACGCTTTCGAGGGCTCGAAATGGAGGGGGTCAGCGTGGCCGAAGGAGAAGGCGGCATCACCTTGCGCATCGACGACAACCTGCTGTTCGACAGCGGCCAGGCGCGGCTCACCACGGGGGGTGGTGAGGTGTTGCAGCGTCTCGTGGGAACACTCGCCGGCATCGAGGGCCGAATATCCGTGGAGGGGCACACTGACAATGTGCCGATTGCCACGGCCAGGTTCCCGTCCAACTGGGAACTGTCCACGGCACGCGCCATCGCCGTATTGCGTTATCTCGCGGGGGCGGGATTGGCCCAATCGCGGCTGCGTGCCATCGGCTATGCCGATACACAACCGCTGGTCAGCAACGAGACAGCCGAGGGGCGCGCGGCCAATCGCCGTGTCGAGCTGTTGCTGAATCAGTTGCCATGACAGACGGGGAAAGAACGGGAAGATCATGAATCACTGTGCACGAGTGGCGGGCCATTGCGGCCGCTGCGAGGGCGACTTGCCCTTTGAGTTTACCATGGCGTTCCAGCCGATCGTCGATCTGGCCGCCGCACGGATCACCACCTATGAGGCCCTGGTACGTGGGCCTGGTGGAGAATCGGCGTGGAGCGTGCTCTCCAAGGTCACCGAGGACCTGCTCTATCGCTTCGACCAGGCATGCCGGGTACGCGCGATCGAGATGGCAAGCGAGCTTGGCATGGATGAGGCGCTTTCGATCAACTTCCTGCCCAATGCGGTCTACGAGCCTTCGGCGTGCATACAGGCCACGCTCGAGGTGTCACGGCGAGTCGGCTGGCCGACGGAGCGCATCGTCTTCGAGATCACCGAGACCGAGAGGGTGAAGGATCGCGATCACCTGCGAGGGATCATCGACGCCTACCGCTCGATGGGCTTCACAACGGCCCTTGACGACTTCGGCAACGGCTACGCCAACCTCGATCTGCTCACCGACCTGCAACCCGACACGCTCAAGATCGACCGAGAGCTGGTGATGGGCTGTGATGGCGATAGGCGTCGCCAGGCGCTGCTGCACGGGGTCAGCCGGATTGCCGACGAGCTCGGTATCCAGTTGATTGCCGAAGGGGTCGAGACTCGCGAGGAAGCCCTATGGCTGGGGCGCGCGGGCATCACCCGCCAGCAGGGGTTTTTCTATGCCCGCCCGAAGGTGGCGTCGCTGGCTGGCGATCTAGGCGAGACCCTGGCCGAACTTCGCGACTGCCTGAGCCACGAGACGCCGGCCCGACACGGCTACTCAGCGCGATAGGCCATCAATCAGCCCCAGGAACGGCAGCACCGAGATGGCGATGATTGCCAGTGCCGCGATGGTGACCAGGCCCACCCGCAGCGGGTGTCGAAGCAGGCGCCCACCAAGGGTCGGTGCCTCGCCGCGCGAGGCCAGCCTGTCGCGCTCCTGGCGCATGCGTGCGCCCAGCGCCTCCTGGTAGTCGTCGAGCACCTGGCGAGCCGCTTCATACTGCGTCTCGTCGCGTAGCCAGATTGCCGCCACGCCAAGCCCCCAGAAGCCGGCTCGTGTCTCGTAAGTGTCGAAGCCATGGGCCTCGAGCAGCTGGCGAACCTCGACGATCTCCTCGTCGGGCACGTTGCTCAGTCGAAACAGCAGTCTAGCCACGCGGGGACTCCCTCTGCGGGTGGTTCATGCGCCACCGGTCGCATCGAGCACCGTGATGCTGGCCGGGGCCAGCGGCTCGCGTTCCCGGTGGCCGGTCAATGGCGTGTCAGCAAGCGCGGTGAGTAGAATCTGCAGCGGGTCGCCATGGCTGACCAGCAGGATCGTCTCGTCACGATGGGCACGCTCCTGGGCGTCGATCACGCCACGCATGCGCTCGGCGACCCTCGCCACCGATTCCACGCCGTGCTCGCTGTGGCCAGGGTCATTGGCGTCCAGCGCCCATACCTCGGCATAGCGCGTGTCGGGCTCGCCCTCGAAGGTACCGAAATACCGCTCGCGCAGGCCGGTTTCGGCCTGCATGGCAAGCCCGAAGTGTGTCGCCACCCGGGCGGCCGTTTCGGTGGTGCGCAGGAAATCCGAGTGCAGCACAAGGCTGGGTACCGGCCAGTGCCAGTTCTCCATCAGCGCCTGGAGTTGGGCTTCCCCCTGGGGCGACAGGCCGAAGCCTTGCAGCGCATGCTGCGGTGTGCTGGCGATCACGCCCCGGGCATTGGCCTGGCTATGGCCGTGGCGCATCAACAAGTAGCGATTGTGCAGCGGCATGCTGGGCTCCGGTCACAGACGCTCGACGCGTTCGATCAGCACCGGCTCGGCCGGCACGTCCTGGAAGGGCCCACGGCTCGTGGTCGGGACGTCCTTGATGGCATCGACCACCTCCATGCCCTCGATCACCCGGCCGAATACCGCATAACCCCAGGTCCGGCCGGACTGGGGGCCTCGGTGGTCGAGAAAGCCATTGTCGGCCACGTTGATGAAGAACTGGGCGGTGGCGGAGTGCGGGTCGCCGGTGCGTGCCATGGCCAGGGTGCCACGCGTATTGGCCAGGCCGTTGTCGGCCTCGTTGGTGATCGGCTCGCGTGTCGGCTTCTGGTTGAAGTCAGCGTCGAAACCACCGCCCTGGATCATGAAGTCGTCGATTACCCGGTGGAACAGCGTGCCCTGGTAATGCCCTTCCTCCGCGTAGGCGAGGAAATTCTCGACACTGGCGGGCGCCTGGTCCTCGAAGAGTTCGATGGAGATGGGGCCTTGGCTGGTGTGCAGGATCACATCGGCGTCACTGGCCATGGCGGCCTGAATGCCGGCCAGGGCCGGAAGGCTGGCGGCCAGCAGTACTGAACGCAAGGCGCGGGGGATGAAGGAGGGCATCATTGGGGTCATGGGGCGGCGAGACAGCACGATTGTGTCCTTGTCAGTGGGTTGGGAACAGAATACGCCGGGCTTTACCTGCTGTCAGGTACCTCGGCGGCCTGGCACTGGCGCTCGATACGCGCAAGCGCCTCATCGGCGCCCGCCAGGCTGAAGACCATGAACCAGGGGTCGTCCTCGCTGCGCATCAGGCGCAGGCGCAAGGTCTCGCCATGGCGCATCTCCTCGATCGACAGGGGCTGCTCGGGCAGGTGGAACTGCACGTAGAAGCCGCTGTCTCCGCGTTGGGTGATGAATTCCGCCTCGCCATTATGAATGGTCTCGTGGTCGACCCTGAGGTCGGCGGGAACGCGATTGACCACCTCGCTGTCAGGCTGGTGCTCGCCAAGGTCGACGCGCATCTCGAGCCACGGCAGGTCGCAGGCGCCGGGGGTCAGGTTGACGCTGAAGTGCGAATCGCTGTAGCTGTGGGCTTCCACGGCCCGCCAGTGGGTTTCCTCGCCGAGGGTCAGCGTCATCGACTGCCAGTGCTCATGGCGCTGGATATCGGTGGTGTTGAAGGTGGTGGCGTTGGCCAGCGGAATGGCGAGAAGCGCGGAAAGCAGTGCAAAAACGACAAGCGCCAAAGGCTTCGTTGCAACCGATCCACGCCGGAAGGCGCAGCGGGGGGACGCGGTCGCGATGTAACGGTGGAACATGGGGCTGATTTCCTGGACCTGGGCGATGCGATGGTATCACTCGATGCCTTCGGAGCCGACCGGCCAAGACGTTGATTGCGCGCGATGTGGGCCATGGTTTACATGCTGATGCACAGCGTTGGTTGCCTGCCAAGGGGCATACCCAGTATCCTCTTTCTGGTTGAATTTCACTGCATCTGGTACTTTCTCCACCGTTTTGGTCTATATGTTGTACCAGGTTCGCAACATGTCGTACCCGCTGCACGAGGCTTTCCGCCCTGCCGCCCGACGTCTTTCGAGCCTTTAGTCACTCTGCTTGTTGCACCTGACTTTTGTACCCTTAATTCCGCACCCTTAATTTTGCACCCTGAGTGCCAGCCCTCTTTCCTGCTTGCCGGAGACCCTGAATGAGCACTTCCACCAAGCCCATGGCGTCATCCACCGAGGTGCCGATGCAGGCGCCTTCTCGCGATATCTGGGATTCCAAGTATCGACTCAAGGACCGGCATGGGCAGCCCGTGGACAAGGACGTGGCCGCCACCTGGGATCGCGTGGCGCGGGCCCTGGCGGAGGTCGAGGGCAAGCAGGCCGCCGAGTGGCTGCCGAAGTTCCGTTGGGCGCTCGAGAACGGCGCCATTCCCGCCGGGCGAATCACTTCCAATGCCGGTGCCGAGGCCTACAAGCCGGCGGTGAGCCTGATCAACTGCACCGTTTCGCGCACCATCCGCGATTCCATGCACGACATCCTCGATTCGGTGGTGGATGCCGGCATGACCCTCAAGGCCGGCTGCGGGATCGGCTACGAGTTTTCGACCCTGCGCCACAAGGGGGCCTTCGTGTTCGGCGCCGGTGCCGGCACCAACGGCCCGCTGGCGTTCATGGATATCTACGACAAGATGTGCTTCACGGTGGCCTCGGCGGGCGGTCGGCGTGGTGCCCAGATGGGCACCTTCGATATCGGCCATCCCGACGTGCGCGACTTCATCGAGGCCAAGCGCGAGGCCGGCCGGCTACGCCAGTTCAACCTGTCGCTGCTGATCACCGACGAGTTCATGGAAGCGGTCAAGAACGACACCGACTGGCCGCTGGCCTTCCCGCTCCATGAGGGCGAGAAGGACGATGTCAGCGACGATGAACTGATCTACCGCGATTGGCCGGTGATCGAGGACGGCTATACCGTCGATGCCGAGGGCCGCGTGGCCTGCCGCGTCGTCGAGGTGATCCGTGCCCGCGAGCTGTGGGACACCATCATGGCGTCGACCTACGACTTCGCCGAACCGGGGTTCATTCTGATCGACCAGGTCAATCGCATGAACAACAACTGGTTCTGCGAGGAGATCCGCGCCACTAACCCGTGCGGCGAACAGCCCTTGCCCCCCGAGGGTGCGTGCCTGCTCGGTTCGGTGAACCTGACACGCTTCGTGATCGAGCCGTTCGGCAAGAAACCGCGCTTCGACTGGGAGCGCTACCGCGAGGTGGTGGCGATCTTCACACGGATGCTCGACAACGTGGTGGAGATCAGTGGCCTGCCGCTTTCCGGCCAGCGCCGCGAGATCGAGGCCAAGCGCCGTCATGGCATGGGCTTTTTGGGCCTTGGCTCGACCCTGACCATGCTCAAGATTCCCTACGGTTCGCCCGAGTCGCTGGAATTCACCGAGGAAGTCAGCCGCCATCTGGCCATCGAAGGCTGGAAGCAGGCCCTGGAACTGTCGCGGGAGAAGGGCATGGCGCCTGCGCTCGCCGAGGATTACGCGATCACCCCCAGGATGCTGCGTGAACGCCCGGAACTGGCCAAGGACGGTTACGAGGTGGGCGACAAGGTGCCGGGTCGCATCCTGCACGCCCGCTACAGCCGTTACATGCAGAAGGTCGCCGAGGTCGCTCCGGAGCTGGTGGCGAAGCTCGCCGAGCACGGCGCGCGCTTCACCCACCACAGCTCGATCGCGCCGACCGGCACCATCAGCCTGTCGCTTGGCAACAATGCCTCCAACGGTATCGAGCCGTCCTTCTCGCACCGCTACTTCCGCAACGTCATCCAGGCGGGCAAGAAGTCCAAGGAGCAGGTCGAGGTGGTGTCCTTCGAGCTTGCCGCCTATCGCCACTTCATCGCCAGTGACGCGGTGGAGAGCGACCTGCCCGAATACTTCATCACCGCCGACGCGGTGAGCCCCAAGCAGCACGTGGCGGTTCAGGCAGCGGCCCAGGTGTGGGTCGATTCGGCGATCTCCAAGACCGTCAACGTGCCCACCGATTTCCCCTTCGCGGCGTTCAAGGACCTGTACCTGGATGCCTACCAGAGCAAGCTCAAGGGCTGCACCACGTTCCGTTTCAACCCCGAGGCCTTCCAGGGCGTGCTGGTGCGCGAGGATGACCTGAAGAACACCACCTATGTCTTCGAGCTGGAGAATGGCGAGAGCGTCGAGCTCAAGGGTGACGAGAAGGTGGTCTACGATGGCGAGGAACACAACGCGGCGAACCTCTATGACGCGCTGAAGGAAGGCACCTATGGCAAGTGGTAAGCCGGCAATGGTGCGGTTGCCAGCAGCGAGGGGCGCCGGGGATGAGCCGCAGAGGAGGTCCTACGCCATGGATGGCGTCGGTAGCGTACAAGGATGTATTGATAGCGCCTCCTCGAAGGGTCATTCCCGGAAACGCTCCGAGCGTCGCCAGCAAACTGCCATTCAACCCCTTTCAGCAGGAGCCGCCTGATGGCCGTCGAAATCAACTCCAAGATCGTTTCCTACAGCGTCAAGAAGGCCGTGGAAGCGCCGCCGCTGCCTGATGAGAATCCGCTGACGGTGCGCATTCCCTCGCGCCCCGAGGGCACCCTGGAAGCCGTATCGGAGAAGATCTCCTACGTCGGCGCCGAGGGCCGCAAGAAGGTCTACCTGCTGGTGTCGTTCATGCCGGTGGAAGGCGTGTTGAACGGTAAGCGGGTGGTGATCGAGCGCCCGGTGGAGTTCTTCTTCCCCTCTGGGCAGCTCTCCAGCGAGCACCAGTGGATCACCGCCACCATGCGCAGCCTGTCACTGGCGGCGCGGGGTGGTTATGTCACCCAGGCGGTGGCCGACCTGCGCAAGGTGGCATGGGACAAGGGCCTGGTGCGCTGCGGCATGAACCGCTGGGGCAAGCCGATGTTCCACGACTCCGAAGTCGCGGCCATCGCCTGGTCGATCCAGCAGATTCTCTACCGCCGCGGTTTCCTGGACATTGATGGCAACCAGGTGCCGGTGGAAGAGCTGGTGACCCGCTACGCCAAGCGTCAGGCCAGCGGCCACCTGTGGGTGCCGCCAACCGACGAGGAAATCGCCCAGGCCGAGCAAAGGGCCGAGCGCAGCGCCCACGCCAAGGGCGAAGGCCCAGCCGTGGTCGGCACCTGCCCGGAGTGCAATGGCGAGCTGATCATGATGGATGGTTGCCCGACCTGCTACTCGGGGTGTGGCTGGTCCAAGTGTGGCTGAGCCTCGGGTCCCTCCACGTCATGCAATACCACCACGGGGCCCCAGGGGCCCCGTGCTGCGTTCAGGGTGATGCGAATGCTGGCGGGCTCATTGCAGCGACATGATCTCGCCGTGCAGCTGGGCCAGCCGGCCGAGCAGTTGATTGCGTGGCCCGCTCGGCACGCCCTGGTCGATCAGCGCCTGCTGCATGTGGGCAACCACGGCATTGAAGTGGGCATCGGTGAGGCCCATGTGCTGGTGGGCGCGGTCCATGGGCGGGCCTGTGTAGACGCAAGGCCCGTCACTGATCGCGCAGAGCTGTTCTTCCAGGGAGGCGACGAAGCGGTCGATGTTGCTGTTGGCGAAGAAGCCGACGATGTCGGGGTCATCGGCCAGGCGCAGGGTGAAGTCCTCGACGATGGCGGCCACGCCGGGCTCACCGCCGAGCTGCTGGTAGAGGGTGTCCTGGCGTTGCGCGCAGCCGCCGACCCACAGTGGCAGCATCACGATCAGCAACAGTGTGGTCAGGAACGGCAGTGTACTGGCGTGGCGAGAGGGCATGGGGGCTCCGGCATCAGAAGGCGACCTGCAGTGACAGATAACCGCCGCGCTGCGCCTCGAGGCCGGCGATGTCGCCGAGGTCGAGCCAGGCGCCGGTCAGCGACAGGTGCTTGTTGAAGAAGTAGGCGGTGTAGACATCGCGCCAGTGATCCTCGCGGGCGAAGCCAAGGTTGTCCGGCTTCTGGCGGAACTCCATGCCGACCACCCAGGAAGGGGTCAGGAACAGCCCCAGCGAGCCCTCCGCCACCACTGACCGGCCACGCTTCTCATCGCCACCGAAGCCAAGTAGCCCGCCCTGATTGGCGCGGGTCGAGCGCAGGGTCAGGTTGACCAGCAGGTTGCGGCCCGCCACGGCATCGAAGAACAGCTTGCTGCCGGCCAGGTAAAGGTCGTTGCCCTGGGTGTCGTGGGCGCCTACCGCGCGCGCCAGGCTCCCGTCAGCGAGGCGCTTGTGCTGCACCCCGGCACTCCAGATGCCCAGCGGGTGATAGAGCACGTCGCCGAACAAGCGTACCTTGAGGCCATGGATGTCCTGTTCGAGCTTGCCGCCCAGGGTGTCGAGCCCGAGGCGCTGGCGGGCGAACGACACCTCCACGCGATCCTGCCAGTTGGCGGCCACGCCACTCACGTCGAGCCGGAAGTCATCGAGCCGCGCCGCACCGCGGTTGGCGGTCACCGCCCATTCGCCTTCGCTTGCCGTGCCGGTCAGCACCGCCCATGGCGACAGGCCGCCCCCCGCCGCCCCCTCGATGGCGCTGACGCCACCGGTGGCCAGCAATCGGCTGCCGGCCATGGCCGCCGTCGGCAGGCCGAGGATCACCAGGCAGGCCAGGGCAAGCAGCGCCTGGCGGCGCATCGTCATGAAGCGTGGGGGCATCACGGGGCGTCTCCGGAGGTGATATGCGAGTGGGCTTGCGCCCAGAGGATCAGCTGGTCGGCGGGCAAGGGGCGCGAGAACAGGTAGCCCTGCAGGATGTCGCAACCCAGGCCCGCCAGCAGCGCACGGCTGGATTCGGTCTCGACGCCTTCGGCAACGACGGCAAGCCCGAGGTTGTGGCCAAGCTCGATGGTCGAGCGCACGATGATCTCGTCATCGGCGCTCTCGTCGAGCTTGAGGATGAAGGACTTGTCGATCTTGAGTTCCTGGACCGGCAGGCGCTTCAACTGAGCGAGCGACGAATAGCCGGTACCGAAATCGTCCACGGCGATCGACAGGCCGGCGCGTCTCAGGGTGGCGAGCTGGCGGCTGGCGTGGTCGGGGTCGTGCATGATGGCGCTTTCGGTGATTTCCAGGCGCAGCCTGTCCGGCGTCAGGCCATGGCTGGCCAGGCAGTCGTTGATGCGCTCGGGAAGCGTGTCGTCGTTGACATCACGCGCCGACAGATTCACCGCGGCACTGAGCCCGTGGCCCTCGATGTTCCAGCGCTGCAACTGGGCGCAGACGCTGTCGAGCATCCAGCCGGTCAGCCGCTGGATGTTGCCGGAGCGCTCGGCCAGTTCGATGAACTCGTCGGGCGGGATGAAGCCGAGCGTCGGGTGTTGCCAGCGCATCAGTGCCTCGACGCCGATCAAGCGGCCGGTGCGGGCGTCCAGCTGGGGCTGGTAGACCATCGACAGCTGTTGCTGGCGCGCGGCATCCTGCAGGTCGCGGACCAGGGTCAATTGGCGTAGATGACGCTCATCGAGCCCCTCCACGTAGCACTGGTAGCGCTGGCGCGCTTGTCTTGCCATGTCGAGGGCGATCTCCGAGCGGCGCAACAGCAAGGTGGCGTTATCGCCATGCTCGGGATGGCGCACTTCACCCATCGACAGGGTCGGGCGGATCGGTGAGCCGCGAAAGTCGATGGGCTCTGCCAGTTGCCGATGCAACGCCTCGACCCAGCCCGGTGTGGTGGCCGGTTGATCGAGCAGCAGCAGGAATTCATTGCCACTCAGACGGTAGGCCTCGTCGAGTGGCCAAGGCTGTGCGCGTAGCCGGCTGGCCAGGGTCTTGAGCACCTGGTCACCGATTTCGTAGCCGAAGGTATCGTTGATGGCGCGAAATCCGTTGATCGACAGCCGCAGCAGGGTGAACGGCTGCCCGCGGGCGATGGCCGAATCAATCTCCTGCTGCGCCGCGTGACGATTGGCCAGGTCGGTGAGCTGGTCATGCCGCGACTGGTACAGCAGGGTCCGCTCGCGCAGGTCGATATCCTGCTGCATGGTCATCAGCGTGTCGCCGAGCAGCCCGACCTCGCCACCATCGCTCACCGGGTTGCGCGCCATGTGCTCACCCTGGCCGATGCGTCTTGCCGCATCGGCCAGGGTGCCCAGCGGTCTTGCCATGCGCCGGGCGCTCCAGGCGGCCATCAACGCGGTGAGCAGCAGGGTGGCGACGAAGATGGCCAACAATTGCCAGCGCAGGTCGGCGTAGACCGCCAACAAGGCCTGGCGCGAGAGCTGGGCGACGAGGTAGGTACTGCCCTGCTCGCTGCGCTGGAGCAGGCTGGCGCGGGTCAGGTAGGTGGTGTCCGGATCGAAGCGGCTGGCCTCCAGGTAGCGACCCGCGGCGAGCTGGTCGGGAAGCGACATCAGCCGACCTCGCGCCTCGCGGGACATCGGCGAGGCGATATAGGGCGTATCCTGCGGGTCGCCCACCGTCAGCACACTGGTATCCAGGCCGGTCAGCGTGCCGATTTCGCTGGCCAGCGCATCGTCGAGCAGAAACCCCATGCCTACCCAGCCGATCAGGCCCGGTGCGTGTACCGGCAGCAGCACCACCTGGTAGGGCTCACCACCCTCGATCACCACCTGCACGCTTTCGCCGTTGTCCATGGCTTCTCGCCACAACGCCGGATACGGGGTCTGGGCGTCGGGTGCATGGTGGCTGCTGGCGAGCAGTTGGCCATCCGGGGTGGTGAGCAGCACCATGTCGGCCCCGGCACGATCACCGTGGTTGGCAAGCACGCTCTCGATGGTCGAGGTGTCCTGGGTGGCCACGGCGCTCTTGAAGCCGAAGTCGGCGGCCAGAATCGCCACGTTGTTGCGCAGCCGGGCACCCCGCTCGGCGAGCAGCTGCTGCATGACATCCAGCCCCACGCCGAGATCGCGGCCACCCTTTTCCAGCACATCGCGTTCCAGAGTCCGCAGGGTGGCGGCGGCGGTAACCAGCTGGGCGAGGATCACCACCGCCAGCATCACCACCAGCAGGCGGCGACGAAACGACATTCACGACTCCTGTTGTTCAAGGGCCTGGCGAAAGCGTTGCTGCAGACGGGAAGGCTCTGGTGTAGGCGGTGGGCTGGCCTGAAGTTCAAGCATCACCTCGCGGGATTCGCCTGGGGCGATCTCGCCTTCCCACCACTGCTGATGAGTGTCCTCCAGGCGCGGGTGCCAGACCCTCATGCGATGGGTACCGGTGGGCAGCTCATCGAAACGTGCCGTGCCGTCGCTTCCGGTCAGGACCATGTTCGCCGCGTCGCTGACGATGATAAACGCGCGCATGTGATCGTGGATGTTGCAGCCCAGCACCACCACTCCGGGCCGGTCGAAGGTAATCGGCGGCGGCGTTTCCTGCAGGTAAAGCTCGAGTTCGAAGACCTTGGCAGGCGAAAACGAGAAGACGTGATGGCGAGTGGTGTCGCGATTGGGGAAGCTGACCTGGCTGCCGGTGGGTATCAGCGTGACATGGGGCGTGAAGGTGGCCTCGCGCTGGATGACCTGGTTCGCATCGTTGGCCGGTGGCATGTCGCCATGGAAAATCTCGACCACGGCATTCTCGAGCGGTTGGCCGGTCGCGGCATCACTGATGGCAAGGCGAGCGGCGAGGGTCGGGCAGGCGAATCCGAGGGTGACTGTCAGCAGGATCATATGATGATAGCCATGTTTGATCGTCAACATCGAGATGTCCCCATTGCCCCGCGTTTCAACGCCCAGGTTTCATTTTTTTACCCGGATGGTGATCCTAGCACGGCACAGCGTTGACATGGCGCCGGTGTGAAAGTCGAAACAGCGATGAAGCATTCCACGCGGAAGCGCTGGCGTTCTCGGCTACGGTATGGGAGAAACATCACAGGGCTATATGCCCATCGAACGCTTGTATGAAGCACAAAGAACAATCGAGGGAACCCACATGTTCAAGAAGACAGTGATCGCTTCCGCCGTGATGATGGCCATGCTGGCGACGTCCGCCCACGCCGAGACCCTGCGCTGGACGCGCTCCGCCGATGGCTTGACCCTGGACCCGCACTCCCAGAACGAAGGGCCGACCCACGCCCTCAACCACCAGATCTTCGATACCCTGGTCTACCAGGACATGGACGTGGAGTACCAGCCAGGGCTTGCCACCGAGTGGTACGTCCACGAGGACGACCCCAAGGTCTGGGTGTTCAAGATCCGCGAGGGCGTGACCTTCCACGAGGGCCAGGCGCTGACCGCCGATGACGTGGTCTTCTCGCTCAACCGTGCCCGCCACGAACACGCCGACATGCGCGGCCTGCTGACCTCCATCGCCGAGGTGCGGGCCGAGGATGACTTCACCGTTCATGTCGAGACCCACGAACCCAATCCGCTGCTGCCCAACAACCTCACCAACCTGTTCATCATGAGCCGCGCGTGGGCCGAGGAGCACGACGTCGAGGAGCCGCAGAACTTCGCCGCCGGCGAGGAGACCCATGCGGTGCGCAACGCCAACGGCACAGGGCCCTTCCGCGTGGTCAGCCGCGAGCCCGACGTGCGCACGGTGCTCGAGCGTAACGACGACTACTGGGGCATCGATCACTACCCCATGGAAATTTCCGAGCTGATCTATACGCCCATCGAGTCGGCGGCCACCCGCGTGGCGGCGCTGCTCTCCGGCGAGGTCGACCTGCTCCAGGAGACTCCAGTGCAGGACATCGAGCGCCTGGCCAATGCCGAAGGCCTGCGTAACGAGCAGGGCGCCGAGAACCGCACCATCTTCCTCGGCATGGACGTGGGTTCCGCCGAACTGCGCAGCGCCGATACCGACGACAACCCGTTTGCCGACCGCCGAGTGCGCGAGGCCATCGACCTGGCCGTCGACCAGACCACCATCCAGCGCGCGGTGATGCGTGGAAATTCCGAGCCGGCCGGGGTGATCGCGCCGCCGTTCGTCAATGGCTACTCCGAGGAGCTGGACGAGGTAGTGCCGGCGGATCTCGAGCGTGCCAATGAACTGATGGCCGATGCCGGCTATGGCGATGGCTTCCGCGTCACCCTCAACTGCCCCAACGACCGCTACGTCAACGACGAGCAGATCTGCCAGGCGGTAGTCAGCATGCTGGCGCGCATCGGCATCACCGTGGACCTGGTGGCGCAGACCCGCTCGGTGCATTTCGCCGAGCTGGCCCGCGAGGAGTACGACTTCTACATGCTCGGCTGGGGCGTGCCGACAATGGATTCCGAGTACATCTTCAACTACCTCTACCACACCAAGGATGAGGATCGCGGTAGCTGGAACTTCACCGGCTACAGTGACGAGCGAGTCGACGAGCTGACCGTGGACATGGCCAGCGAAACCGACACCGAGTCACGCAATGCGATGATCGCGGAAGCCTGGGAGATCGTGGCCGACGAGATCCTCTACATCCCGATCCACCACCAGATGCTCACCTGGTCGATGCGCGACGATATCGACTTCAAGGTACAGAGCGAGAATACCCCGCACTTCAAGTATCTTCGCTTCAAGGACTGATCGTCTGCCATGAACTTGCCCCCCGCACGCCACAAGCGTGCGGGGGGCTCAACGCGATGGTAATCCCATGCTCGCATTTCTGATTCAGCGCGTGCTGCAGGCCATCTTCGTGATGTTTGTGGTCGCGCTCATCGCCTTTTCGCTTTTCCATTATGTCGGTGACCCGGTGCTCAACATGCTGGGCCAGGAGGCCACCGAAGCCGACCGTGACATGCTGCGCAGCCAACTGGGCCTCGACCAGCCGGTGGTGGTGCAGTTCTGGCAATTCATCGTCAATGCCGCGCAGTTCGAGTTCGGTATTTCCTACCGTTCGGCACGCTCGGTGTCCGAGCTGATCCTCGAGCGCCTGCCGGCGACCCTGGAACTGGCCACCATTTCGGCGATCTTCGCCGTGGTCATGGGCATCGTGCTGGGTATCTACACGGCCATCCAGCGCGGTAACTGGCTGTCGAAGTTCATCATGACCGCCTCGCTGATCGGGGTCTCGCTGCCGACCTTTCTTATCGGCATCCTGCTGATCTACCTGTTCGCCGTGGAGCTTGGCTGGTTGCCGGCCTTCGGGCGTGGCGAGGTGGTCGACCTGGGCTGGTGGAACACCGGGCTTCTGACGGGAAGCGGGCTGCGCTCGCTGATCCTGCCGGCGATCACCCTGGGGCTCTTCCAGTTGACACTGATCATGCGCCTGGTTCGTGCCGAGATGCTCGAGGTGCTGCGCGCCGACTACATCAAGTTCGCCCGCGCCCGCGGGCTCTCGCGGCGCGTGGTCAACCTGCGCCATGCGCTGAAGAACACGCTGATCCCGGTGATCACCATCATCGGCCTGCAACTGGGGACCATCATCGCCTTCGCCATCATCACCGAGACGGTATTCCAGTGGCCGGGGGTGGGGGCGCTGTTCATCACCGCGGTGCGCTTCGTCGATATTCCGGTGATGGCGGCCTACTTGATGATGATTGCGCTGGTGTTCGTGATCATCAATCTGATCGTCGACCTGCTCTATTACGCAGTCGACCCGCGCCTGCGCGTACAGGGAGGTGCCAAATGAGCCAGCATGCCGAACGCGGTGACGTGGTGGTGCCGGCCCGGCCCGGCAGGCTGCGCACCTTCCTCGACAGCGACATCGTCTACTCCTGGAAGCAACAACCGGTGGTGATCGTCGCCACCCTGGTAACCCTGGTCATGTTCGCCGGGGCACTGTTCGCGCCATGGATCACGCCACAGAACCCCTTCGACCCGCGCCAGATCGATCTGATCGACGCCTTCACCCCGCCGCTGACCACCTCGGACTTCACCGGCACGTTCTACCTGCTGGGCAGCGACAGCCAGGGGCGCGACGTCTTCTCGGCGATTCTCTATGGCTCGCGCATCTCGCTTCTGGTGGGCTTCGCCGCGGTGCTGTTCGCGCTGGTGCTGGGCACGCTGCTGGGCCTTTCGGCGGGCTTTCGCGGTGGCTGGCGGGATGCCCTGATCATGCGGGTCGCCGATGTGCAGTTGACCTTCCCGTCGATTCTCATGGCGCTTTTGATCTTCGGCGTGATTCGCGGCTTCCTGCCGCGCTCGATGCACGCCGAGGTGGCGATCATCGTGCTGATCGTGGCCATCGGGCTCTCCGACTGGGTGCAATATGCCCGCGCGGTTCGCGGTGCCACCATGGTCGAAAAGAGCAAGGAGTACGTGCAGGCAGCTCGGGTAATCGGTTTGCCCGACCGCAAGATACTCGTACAGCACATTCTGCCCAATGTGATGCGCCCGGTACTGGTGATCGGCACCATTGGCCTTGCCCTTGCGATCATCGCCGAGGCCACGCTGTCATTCCTGGGGGTCGGCATGCCGGCCACTCAGCCGAGCCTGGGCACCCTGATTCGCGTTGGCCAGGACTACATGTTCTCGGGCGAATGGTGGATCCTGCTGTTCCCCGGGGTGGCGCTGTTGATGCTGGCGCTCTCCGTCAATCTGCTGGGAGACTGGTTGCGTGATGTCCTCAACCCCAAACTCCGCTAGTTCTCAGGCCGAGCGCGTGCCAGCCGGGGACGAGCCGGTGCTCAGCGTGCGCCACCTGCGCGTGGAATTTCCGACGCGCCATGCCACGCTGGTGGCGCTGGATGACATCTCCTTCGATATCGCCCCGGGCGAAGTGCTCGGGGTGGTGGGGGAATCCGGTGCCGGCAAATCGATGACCGGCAATGCGGTGATTCAACTGCTCGAGCCCCCGGGCCATATCGCCGGCGGTGAGGTACGGCTCTCCGGGCGGCGCATCGACGACCTCGCCGAGGATGACTTCGTGCCGCTGCGTGGCCGGCACATCGGGATGATCTTCCAGGACCCGCTGACCAGCCTCAATCCGCTGTTCTCGATCGGCGACCAACTGATCGAGACCATTCGCGCCCATCTGCCCATGAACGACAGCCAGGCCCGTGAGCGTGCGCTGGAGTTACTTCGTGAGGTGGGCATTCCGGCTCCGGAAACCCGGCTTGCGGCCTACCCGCACCAGTTCTCCGGGGGCATGCGCCAGCGGGTGGTGATCGCCCTTGCATTGGCTGCTGAACCCGAGCTGATCATCGCCGACGAGCCGACCACGGCGCTGGATGTCTCGGTGCAGGCGCAGATATTGGCGCTGCTCAAGCGGCTGTGCGCCGAACGCGGTGCGGCGGTGATGCTGGTGACCCACGACATGGGGGTGATCGCCGAAACCGCTGACCGGGTGGCGGTGATGTATGCCGGTCGGCTGATCGAGATCGGCCCGGTCGGTGAGGTGATTCGCCACCCCAGGCACCCGTATACCGAGGGGTTGATGGCATCGATTCCAGGGATCACCAAGCGCCTCGAGCGGCTCTACCAGATCGAGGGCGCCATGCCCCGGCTGGCGGCGATTCCTGCTGGCTGCGCCTTCAACCCGCGTTGCCCCCATGCCAAGGCGCGCTGTCGCAGCGAGCGACCGGAATTGATGGCGGCGGGACAAAGCCTCGCTGCCTGCTGGCTGCACGATCCGGTCGACCCGCTGCCGCGTGAACCGGTCGGCCAAGGCACAGACGACGCCACCCAGGAGGCTCGATGAGCGAGGCAATCACAACGCCCGAACGCCCCGCGGCGGGTGAACACGATGTGCTGCTCGAGGTGCGCGACCTGGCGCGCCATTTCGATGTCTCCAAACCCTGGCTCAACCGGGTGCTGGAGCGCAGCGAAAGGCTCACCCTGCGTGCTGTGGACGGTGTCGGCTTCACCATCCGGCGTGGCGAGACGGTGGCGCTGGTGGGGGAGTCCGGTTGCGGAAAGTCCACGGTAGCGCGGTTGATCGTCGGCCTGTATGGGCTGACCCGCGGGCAGTTGATCTTCGATGGCGAGGACATCAGCGACCTGGCGAGCCGCAGCGGGGTGCAGGCCGCCGCAGTGCGCAAGCGCTTCCAGATGATCTTCCAGGACCCCTACGCCAGCCTCAACCCGTTGTGGCGGGTGGGCACCATCATTGGCGAGCCGCTACGGGTGTTCCGTGCCGAATTGAGCGCCACCGAACGACATCAACGGGTTGGCGAACTGCTCGAGCAGGTGGGCATGTCGGCGGCCGATGCCAATCGCTATCCCCACGAGTTCTCGGGTGGCCAGCGCCAGCGCATCTCGATCGCCAGGGCGCTGGCCAACGAGCCGGAGTTCATGGTCTGCGACGAACCCACGTCGGCGCTGGATGTCTCGGTTCAGGCACAGATTCTCAACCTGATGCGCGACCTGCAGAAGCAGTATGGCCTGACCTACCTGTTCATCAGCCACGACATGGCGGTGGTCAAGCACATGGCCGACCGAATCGCGGTGATGTACCTGGGACGAATCGCCGAGATCGCACCCTCCGATGCGCTGTTCGCCAACCCCCACCATCCCTATTCGCGAATGCTGCTGGCGGCGGTGCCGTCACTCGAGGGCGTGGGTCGCGAGCGGACGATGATCGAGGGCGAAGTGCCCAATCCCGTGCACCCTCCCTCCGGCTGCGCCTTCCACCCGCGCTGCCCGCATGCCGATGCGCGCTGCTCGCGGGAAGTGCCGGTGCTGATCGCACGCAGCGATGGCAGCGAGGTGGCGTGCCACGCGGTCGAGGAGGGGCGGATTGAGTAAGGCGGATCGAATGAGGCGGATCGAGTGAGTGACCGGCGGTGATCCAGGAGGCCCTGTCGTGGCTGTCGCCGCTTGCCGGCGGCGTCAATGGCTTGCTGGTGGCGCTTTCGGCGCTCACCTCGGGACTCTCGGCGGCGGTTGGCATCGGTGGCGGGTCGCTGCTGATCATGGTGATGGCCCAGGTGATGCCAGCCACTGCGCTGATACCCGTGCATGGCATGGTGCAGCTGGGCTCCAATGGCGGGCGGGCCATGATGACCTGGCGGCATATCGATGTCCGCCTGTTGCTGGCATTCCTGCCGGGCGTCGTGCTCGGCGCGCTGGCGGCGGCCTGGTTGCTGGTGCGCCTGCCGCCCGGTGTGCTGGAGCTGTGCATCGCGTCCTTCGTGCTGTTCTCGTGCTGGGGCCCGGGCTGGCCCCGCGGATGGCTGGGACGCGGCGGCACCCTGCTGGCCGGCGCGTTGACCACCCTGCTCTCAAGCCTGGTAGGCGCGACCGGGCCGCTGGTGGCGGCGGTGATCAAGCAGCACTTCAGCGAGCGCCTGCCCCGGGTGGCGACATTCGCCGCCTGCATGACGGCCCAGCATCTTACCAAGGCTTTCGTATTCGGTGTCGCTGGTTTCGTGTTCCGCGAGTGGCTGGGGTTGATGCTGGCCATGGTGGTAGCCGGGATCCTGGGGACCTGGCTGGGCCTGCGGTTGCTTCGACGGCTTTCCGATACGCACTTCGATGCGCTGTTCAAGTGGGTACTGACCCTGTTGGCGCTACGCCTGGCCTGGCTGGGAGTGGCGCGACTTACTGCTGGCTGAAATCGCCTGTATCGACTTATGCTGATGATGCGGTAGATCATTCATAAAAGTTTACATGTCGAAAGGGGGTCGCCATGCCGTCGTTGAGGGGACGCGTCGCTCGGCGGTTGTTCAGCATCCGCGTGCTGACCTCCCTGGTAATCGTCAGCATGATGCTGGTGATTGCGGCGGTGCTGATGTGGCATGGCGCGCGTAGCGCTGATCGCGTGCTGGTCAAGACCATGGAAGACAGCGTTCAGCAACTGGCCATTACCGCGGAAGAACGGACTCGACGCCTGGTGGAGCCAGGGCAAGGGCTGTTGCGGCTACTGGCTTTCGATCCCCTGGTGCAGGCCCAAACCCTACCCGAACGACTCGAGCGCCTGCCGGCGCTGGCGGAAGCCTTGCAAGTGCATGATGTCGCCAGTGCCATCTACATCGGTTACGACAACGGCGACTTCCTGCTACTGCGACCATGGCGTCCCGCAGCGCTGCCCTTGCCGGTTGCCGAATTCAGCGACGTCGAGGAGGGCGCCTGGTTGGTGCAGAGCGTCACCCAGGGCGCCCAAGGGACGCTTGGGGAATGGCGATTGTTGGATACCGACATGCGGCAGGTGGCTTCCACTGACCTCGATGATTACCGCTTCGATCCCCGTGAGCGCCCCTGGTACCACCAGGCATTGACCGACGAGACGCGGCTGACACGTCCCTATGTCTTCTTCACTACCCGCGAAGTCGGGGTGACCCTGTCGCGGCGTGCCAGTGCGGGTGGCGCGGTGGTAGGCATGGATGCCACAGTGACCGATCTCGGTGAGGAAATGGCCTCACTGAAGCTGACGCCGGGCACCCAACTGGCCATCGCCTCTGAGTCCGGTGAGGTGCTGGCGTACCCTGACCTGGACCGCCTGCTGGTCGGTGGCATCGATGCGTTGCGCCTGGCGACGCTCGAGGAACTCAGCGTGCCAGCGCTGGCAAGCCTGACGGTGGAGCATGCCGAGGGCCGCGTGCATGAAATCCAGGCCGATGGTGAAGCATGGTTCGCCATGCGCCTGACGTTCCAGGCCATGGGCGACCAGCTCGCCTGGCTGCTGGTGGCGATCCCCGCCGATGAGGTGCTTGCCGATTCGCGCACCTTGCTGGGGCGCCAGGCGCTGATCGCCGGAGGCATGGTGGTGCTGTTGCTGCCGGTCGGGCTGTGGCTGGGTCGCCGGATTGGTCGCCCGCTGCATGAACTCGGCGTCCAGGTGAGGGCGCTTGGGAGCTTCGATTTCGCCGCCTGCCGAGGGGTGGAATCGCGTATCGTCGAAGTGCGCCAGCTCAGTGGGGCATTGACCAGCATGATGAGCGGGCTCGCTGACTTCCGTGACATGATGCGCACGCTGAGTTCGGAACCCGAACTCGAGGTGATGCTCGAGCGAGTGCTGGTCGACCTGACCCGCGTCACCAACAGTGACCATGGCGCGATCTATCTGGTCGATGAACCGCAACCGAACCTGTTGCGCCGGGTAGCCCTCACCGGTGAACCCGAGGAAGGCGAGCCACTTCCCGAGACCTATCTTCTGCAGGCATCGGAAGAGACGGGCGACCTCGATCGACTCCAGCAGGCACTGCAGGCGCAGAATCGCCTGGCGTTTCCGCTGCGTGACCGCGATGGCCATCGGATGGGCATGCTGGTGCTGACGCTGCAAAACGCCCGCCTCGGAAGCGATGTCAGCCACTGGACACGTTTCGTCAAGGAGATTTCCGGTGCTGCGGCGGTGGCCATCGAGATGCGTCGCCTGCTGGAAGCGGAGCAACGCTTGCTCGACGCGCTGGTGAAGATGATGGCCCGCGCCATCGATATCAAGTCGCCGCATACCGGAGCCCACTGCTCAAGGGTTCCGGTGCTGGCTGAGATGCTGCTCGACCGAGTGGCACAGGCCCGTGAAGGTCCCTTTGCCGACATCAC
The DNA here is from genome assembly GCF_003028575.1 of Halomonas urumqiensis. Lineage (GTDB taxonomy): Bacteria > Pseudomonadota > Gammaproteobacteria > Pseudomonadales > Halomonadaceae > Halomonas > Halomonas urumqiensis. The sequence goes on from NZ_PYUD01000002.1 coordinate 480,227, forward strand.
TCCCTCGCCGCAAGACCGCTATTCCTTTCATCTCGCCGCCTGGTTGCACGACTGCGGAAAATTGACCACCCCGGATGCGGTGATGGAGAAAGGGACCAGGCTCGAAACGCGCTACGATCGCATTCATGAAATTCGCACCCGCTTCGAAGTGCTGTGGCGAGATGCCGAGATCGACTACTGGCGGGCACTGGCCAAGGGGGATGACGATGACCGGTTGCGTGATGTGTTGAATGCCCGTCACTCCGAGCTCCAGGCGGCCTTCACAGAGGTTGCGAACGCCAATCTGGGCAGCGTGGTAATGGACGAGGCGAGTGCTGCTCGACTGGAGGAGATTGCCGAGTGGCGTTGGTGGCGCCACTTCGACGACCGGCTGGGGGTGTCCGGCGAGGAAGCCGAGCGCATGGCGCGGGAACCGCGGCGAGCGCTCCCAGCGGAGGAGTCGCTGCTGGCCGATCGCCCACGCGATCTCATCGAATGGCCGCCAGGCCGGCGCCCGGCGGTGCAGGCCGATGATGTCGGCAATCGTTGGCATTTCGACATGCCGCGTCCCGCCCATGCCGGACACCAGGGCGAGCTCTACAACCTGCTCGTCAAGCGTGGCACGCTCAATGACATCGAGCGTTTCCGGATTCAGGAGCACATCGTGCAGACCATCATCATGCTCGAGTCGCTGCCCTGGCCCGCACAGCTCAGACGTGTGCCGGTCATTGCCGGCAGTCACCATGAGCGCATGGATGGCGAGGGTTACCCAAGGCGCCTGCGTCTTGAAGCGGCGAGCGTCGAGGAGCGAGTCCTTGCGGTAGCGGATGTGTTCGAGGCGCTGACAGCCGCCGACAGGCCTTACAAAGCGGGACTTTCGCTCTCCACGTCATTGCAAATTCTTGCCGAGATGGTGCGCGACGGTCACCTCGATGGCGAGCTTTTCGCGCTGATGCTCGACTCGGGGCTATGGCGTGACTATGCCAGGCAATACATGTCCGCCGCCCAGGTAGACTCGGTGGATATTGATGCGCTGTATCGGCTGGCGGGCCTGCGTGAATAAGGAAAAGCGTTATAGGCCTGTACAGGGTGATTATGCCGTTCATAATGCAGGGACGCAGGCGGTGTTTCCTGACGCACGTCTAACAACAAATCTTGCAATACATGATGAACATCATGCGCACGGGAAATCGAGGGACAGTGAGATGGTGACCATGATCTCAAGCCCATTGCGCCGTCATGCCGTGACGGTTCTCTGGTTGATGATGTGTTTATGCGTGGCGGCCCTTGTCGCGACACCAGCCAATGCCAATCCACGCTATGCGGCCATCGTGGTCGATGTGGAAAGCGGCGAAGTGCTGCATGCCGCCAACGCCGATGATACCCGTTACCCGGCATCGTTGACCAAGATGATGACGCTCTACCTGCTGTTCGAGCGGTTGGAGAGGGGGGAATTGCAGCTCGACTCGCCGCTGCCGGTTTCCGAGTATGCCGCCTCCAGGCAGGCGTCCAAGCTCTATGTCAAGGCGGGTTCGACACTACCCGTGGAGACCGCCATCCAGGCGCTGATAATCCGCTCCGCCAATGATGTGGCGGTGGTGGTGGCCGAGGCGCTGGGCGGCAGCGAGGCAAACTTCGGCCGCATGATGACCGACAAGGCGCGCCAGCTTGGCATGCCTCGCACCACCTTCCGTAACCCCAATGGCCTGCCCGATGCGGGACAGACCACCACTGCCCGGGACATGGCGACCCTGTCGATTCGCCTGATGCAGGATTTTCCCCAGTACTACCCCTACTTTTCCAAGACCCGCTTCAACTGGAAGGGCAAGACCATCACGGGTCACAATCGCCTGCTGGACAACTACCCGGGTGCGGACGGCATGAAGACCGGTTTCATTCGTGCCTCTGGGTTCAATGTGGCGACCTCCGCGGTGCGTAATGGCCGGCGGCTGGTCTCGGTGGTGATGGGCGGCTTTACCGCTGCCTCGCGGGACGCCCACATGTCTGACCTCCTCAACCGCGGCTTCGTACGTGCCTCGCTTTACGGGCGTGGCGATTGGGTCGCCCAGGCGGACTTTTCCGGTGACCGCATGAGCCTGCCGGGCGCTGCGCCGGCCAGGCCCACCTCGGCCCCCTCCGAGCCTGATCGCCTGGTCATCGAAGAGATCCAGCAGCAGTTGGCCAGTCTCGAGAACTCGTCTTTCGCCGCCTCCACCAGTGAGTTGCCCGACACCGCCCAAGGGTCCGCCGCCGATCCGATCCGTGACCTCATCAATCGCAGTGAGCCGCCGGAAGCCGCCCCCACCCCGCGTGAGCCAAGCCGGGTGACGCACCGGCTCGAGCCGGCTGGCCCCAGTGGTGGCTGGGGGGTCCAGGTGGGGGCCTTCAGCAATCCCGACAACGCCCGTAGCCTGGCCAGCCGTGCCGCCGACCGCCTGGCAAGCGACATGGTCAATGCGCGCATCGACGTGGAGGAAGCGACGGGTACTCAGCCTATCTTCCGCGCGCGGCTGGTGAATCTCGACGAGAATCAGGCCTACCGTGCCTGCCGTAGTCTCGTTCAGGAAGGTATCGACTGCCTGGTGATCAATTCCGGCTCTTGAACGGTGTGACGTCTGGCTTGCCGTTCGCCTGCGAACCTTCTAGCCTGTACTGACTCCCACCCCGCCGCCCTTACAAGGCCGGCGGGGTGGCTTTTTTGGAGGCAGGCAACGCAACAGGGGGGCATCATGTCGGCATCGTTCAAGGGAATCGGGTTCATGTGTCTCGGCGTGTTCTGCCTGGCCGTTGGCGATGCCATCGCCAAGTGGCTGGGCGAGGTGCACTCGCCGTTGCAGATCATCTTCTTCCGTACCCTGGTGTCGTTGCCGCTGATCGCGGTGCTGGCCCACTTCGCCGGTGGCCTGCGCAAGCTACGCACGCGCAGGCCAGGCGTTCACCTGCTGCGTGGGCTGATCTACACCGGCACCATGGTGTGTTTCGTGATCGGCCTGACCCTGTTGCCACTGGCAGAGGCCACGGCGATCGCCTTCGTGGCGCCAATGTTCGTCACACTGCTGTCGGTGCCACTGCTTGGCGAGCGCATCGAGTGGCCGGTACTGGCCGCCTCGCTGGTCGGGTTTCTGGGGGTACTGGTGGTGGTGCGTCCGGGTGGTGAGGCTTTCCACCCGGGCTCCCTGGTGCTGGTCGGAGCGGCACTCTTCTATGCGCTGATGATGATCACCGCGCGGCGTTACGGGGGCCGGGAATCGCTGTGGGCGATGGTGTTCTACATGACCCTGGTACCCCTGGTGATCACCGCCGCGTCGCTGCCCTGGGTGTGGCAGGCGCCGACCGCCTGGCACTGGCCGGGCTTCATCGCCTCGGGGATATTCGGCGTGGGCGCCACCGCGTTCATCACCCTGGCGTTTCGCCACGCGCCAGCGGCCATTGCCGCCCCCTTCGACTACACCGCCATGCTCTGGGCGGTGCTGCTCGGTTGGTGGTTCTGGGGCGAAATGCCGGATATTTGGGTCTTCGTGGGCAGCGCGCTGATCATCGGCAGCGGGCTTGCCATCGCCTATCGCGAGGGGCGCACCCCCCTCAAGCGCCGCCCGACGTCCTGAGCCCGCTACCTGCCTCAGGCGGGATCGATGGTGAGCAGCAGGCGCTGCTCACCATCGCCCAGTGCCGGGCTGCGGTGCACAAGCCCCCGCCGCTCGTTACCGACCCAACCGCTCCCCTTGAGCAGTCCCAGGTCACCGGTTCCAAGCCGTTGAACGGCGTACTGATCGGTGACGATCTCGGGTTTGCTCGGGCTAGGCGCCCCCAGGCCCCGTCGGTCGACGGCCCACTCAGGCAGCCATTCGCAACCGGGACCATGGTAGGTGGTGACGAGACGTACTGGAAGATTGTCGCAGTGAAAGCGCGGACACATGACGTCCCCGAGCCGGCGCAGGCGAAGACCCACCGTGTCGGTATCGAACAGAAAGGCCATGGCCTCGGCCAGCGTCACGATATCCTCGATGAGCGCGCCGCAGGCGTCGGGGACATGGAGCCGTCGCCGGAGATCGGCCCGTAGGGCATCCCCGGGACTTCCCAGCCAGGAGAACGACAGCCCTCTATCGGTTTGATACTGGGCGTTCACGCCGGCCTGAACGTCGGTGGGCAACTGGCGGCGCAGGATGGCGAGATTGATCGCATCCTCGAAGATTCTTGGCAGCACGTCGATGTCTTCGCCCACGGCCAAATGCATGTCGGTGGCCATATCGGTGTCGTCAGGGGGCTGATGTGAGAGAGCCGCTGTCGGCATGTCGAGGAACTCCATGGGTTGATTTTTTGATATGTTATAACGTACCTTTTTTGGCTCTTGAAGAAAAATCCTTGAGGTAGCCCGATGCCAACGGCCGAAGAGGCATGCTTGTGCCTGGAAGCGAAAGAGCGCCAGGGCGCGACGTTCGAGGCCCATGATCATGCGCACGATGAGCACGCGCATGAAGACCACGACCACGGGCATTCCCATGAGGGTGTGGACCCCCATGGCTGGCTCGATCCGGTGAATGCCCAGGCATGGCTCGAGGCCATCGCCGAGTCGCTGGCCGAGCTCGACCCCGCCAACGCCGGCGTCTATCGCCGCAATGCGGCGGAGGGGCAGGCGGAACTGGACGCCTTGGTCAACGACCTGAATGACAGCCTCGCTGATGCCCGGGACGCGCGCTTCATCGTCTTCCACGATGCCTACCAATATTTCGAGAGCCGCTTCGATGTGCCGGCGGCGGGTGCCATTGCCCTGGGTGACGCCTCTGACCCGAGCCCGGCGCGGATCCGTGAGGTCCAGGAGCGGGTCGCCGAGCTCAATATCCAGTGCGTGTTCCGCGAGCCACAGTTCAACCCGGCGCTGGTTGAGAGCGTGTTCGAGGGCACCGGCGTCGACACGTCGATTGTCATCGACCCCCTGGGCGTCGACCTGCCGCTTGGCGCCAACCTTTATCCGCAGCTGCTGCGTCAGCTGGCTGATGGTGTGGCGCGTTGCGCATCACACACCTGAGGGCCGCGTTCGCCGCAAGGACGGTGAGCCCACATCAATCGAGAACGAAAGGAGCGATAACCATGAACCTGGCATTTTCCAAGAAGCAGATTGTCCTCGCCATCAGCGTGCTGTCGCTGGCAGGGACGCCGCTGGCCATCGCACAGGATAGCCATGGCGACAACCACGAGCATGAGCACAGCCATGGGCACGATCATGACCATGACCATGACCGTGACCACAGCCACGATCATGCCCAAGATGAGGATATCTATGCGGGTTACTTTGACGATAGCCAGATTGAGGATCGGGCACTTTCCGACTGGGACGGCGACTGGCAGTCGGTCTACCCCTACCTTCAGGACGGCACTCTCGATGAGGTGTTTGCCCACAAGGCGGAGCAAGGCGATGGCAAAACCGCCGAGGAGTACAAGCAATATTATGAAATCGGCTATCGGACCGACGTCGAGCGCATCGTCATCGATGGGAACACCGTTTCCTTCTTCGAGGATGGCCAGGAGCGGTCCGGTGAGTACGCCTACGACGGGTACGAGATCCTGAATTACGAGGCTGGCAACCGAGGGGTGAGGTATATCTTCGCCCTTGAGGGGGAGGGAGAGGATCTCCCGGCATACATTCAGTTCAGCGATCATGCCATCTATCCGACCGACGCCGATCATTACCACCTGTACAGGGGCGATGACCGTGAGGCGTTGCTGGAAGAGGTCACCAACTGGCCAACATACTACCCATCCCGCCTGGATGGTGAGGCAATCGTTCAGGAAATGCTGGCGCATTGACGTCCCAAGGCCCCTCCCGTGAGGGGCCTTGGTGTTGATGGAATGTGCCGTTGGCGGCAGGGCTTACACGAAGAAACGCCGTGCCGCCGCTTCGGGGTCCGCTTGGCCGCAGATTGCCGAGATCACCGCCAGGCCTCCAGCGCCGGTGTCGCGCACCGCGCTTGTGTGTTCCGCCTTGAGCCCGCCGATCGCCACACTGGACAATGGACTTGCCGCGACCAGCGAGGCGAGCCCCGAGAAGCCCAGCGGTTCGGAATGGTCGTGCTTGCTCGGGGTGGCGAATACCGGCCCCAGGCCGAGATAGTCGAGCTGCTCGACATCGACCCGGGCGAGCTGATCGTGGCGCTGCACCGAGAGCCCGAGGATCGCCCCTTCGCCAAGTGCCTCGCGCGCGGCGGCCACGTCACCGTCGTCCTGCCCGATATGCAGGCCGTCCGCACCGCTTTCGAGCGCCACGGTCAGCCGGTCGTTGATGATCAGCGGCACACCCGTGCCGGCAAGTGCCGCCTTCAGACGGCGCGCCTGGTCGATCATTTCAGCGTCGCTTGCGTGCTTGTCGCGCAACTGCACGACCGTCACGCCTCCGCGCACGGCGGCTACCACGGTTTCGACCAGCCCGGCACGGGCGCACAGGCCAGGGTCGGTCACCAGGTACAGGGAAAGATCCAGACGCATCGATGATCTCCAGAGTCGGATGGCGGGGGGCAATGCTCAGGCGCGAATATAGGACCAGCCCTGAGCCTGGTGTTCGGCCAGGGTGACCACGGCCGCTTCGACCTCGGCAAGCCCTCGGTCGTTGTCGAGCCGCTGGGCAGTCAGCGAGTTGCGGCACACCCGCAGCAACGGGTCGCTGGCGTCGGGCGTGGCCAGGGCGGCGCCCACGGCGCCGGCATTAGCGATGATCAGCACCTCGGCGTCGGGCCGGGCATCGAGCAGGTTGCTGGCGTTGCGCCTGGCGCGGGCCAGCGCCTCGGCGGTGGGGGCGTGAAGCAGCACGCGAAGCGGTGTCATGGGGATCTCCGTGATGAGTGCCAGGGCTCAGTGCTCGCCGATGCGGGCCTCGACGTGTTGCACCAGGGGCGCGAAGTCGGGGTGGTCGCGGCGCTCGTCCAGTGGCAGGTCGACCGCCAGGGTCTCGACGACGCGGGCCGGCTGGTCAGGACCGTGGCCGCCCAGCACCATCACGCGGTCGGCAAGCAATACCGCTTCCTCGATATCGTGGGTGACGAAGACGATGGCGGCGTCGGTGCGTCGGCGCAGGGCGATCAGTTCATGTTGAAGGCGACGACGGGTGATGGCATCCAGCGCCGAGAAAGGCTCATCCATGAACAGCACCCTGGGGCGCACGGCCAGTGCCCGGGCGATGCCCACCCGCTGTTGCTGGCCACCGGACAGGGTGTGCGGCCAGCGATTGGCGTATTCATCGAGGCCGACCAGCGTCAAGGGCTCGATGGCCCGCTCGCGGCGCTCGGCGCGCGATAGGCCCAGCCCCTCGAGCCCCAGTTCGACATTGGCGCGAACGCGGCGCCAGGGAAACAGGCGTGGGGCCTGAAAGACCATCGACCAGGCGCGGGTGCCGGGGTCGTTACCGGCGGGAATCTCCACCTCGCCGGATTGGGGAGCGAGCAGGCCGGTCAGCGCACGCAACAGGGTCGATTTGCCGACCCCCGAGGCACCCACCACCGCCACGAACTCGCGCGGATGCAGCGCCATGTCGACGCCGGCCAGCACGGGGGTGCCACCAAAGCCGAGACTTACGCTGCGCGCGCTGAGCACTGCCGGCGAAGTCGAGGCGTGAGCCTGTGTCACACCGCTGGATGTCGAGGATGTCATCATGGCTGCCACCTCAGCAGGCGTCGCTGGATCAGCATGAACAGGAAATCGAACAGCGCATACAGCCCGGCGATGGTCAGCATGTAGACCACCACGATGTCGGTTGCCAGCAGGCTCGATGCCTCCATCATGCGCTGCCCGATGCCGGGAATGCCGAACAGCTCGGCGGCGACCACGGTCATCCAGCCTTGGCCGAGCCCGGCGCGCAGCCCGCCGAGGATGCCCGGGGCGGCGGCCGGCAGGTTGACCTTGGTGAGCCGCGAGACAAAGCTGCGTTGGCCAAAGGCCAGGGCGACTTCGTCGTAATCGGGGTCGATGGAGCGTACCGAGCTATAGCTGGCGAAGTAGTTGATCCAGAACACCCCGATGCTGATGATGAAGGCAGCGGCGGTGGGGTTGATGCCAAACCAGATGATCGCGAAGGGAATCCAGGCCAGCGGCGGGATCGGCCGCAGCAGGCGGGCGAGCCAGGCATGCAGCGCATCGAAACGCGGCAGCAGCGCCGCCGCGACGCCGACCGCGATCCCCAGGCTCGAGCCGATCAGCAGCCCGACGCTGTAGTGACCAAGGCTGGAGCGCACCACGTCGAGCCAGATGCCGTCCGCCAGCTCGTACCAGAATACCAGCGGAATCGACGACGGCAGCGGCACCAGGCTGCCGGGCAGCAAGCCACTGCGCAGCGCGAGCTCCCACAGCAGCACAAAGGCAACCAGCCCCAGCGCACTGTAAAGCGTGCGCCGGGAACGACTCATGGCCAGGCTCATTGCTCGGCGCGCTCCTCGCTCACCTCGTCATACAGGCGAGTATCGAACAGCGCATCGAGATCCACTTCCTTGCGCAGCGAACCCTGGCTGACCTGGAAGTCGTGCATGCGCCGGGTGCCCGCCTGAATGGCATGGGGGTCGCTCTCGTAGTTGGAGGATGGGGAGCTCAAGGCGGTCTCGACCGTTGCCAGGTCGATCAACCGGCGGCCGACGAACTCGCGCACATGGGGGGCGGCGCGCTCGGGTTCATCGATCAGCATCTCGGTGGCGCGCAGGTGCAACGCCATCAACGCTCGCATCGCCTCGGGGTGTTCCTCCAGGGTGGCTTCGCGGGCCGCCAGAACGGCGCCGGGCTGGCCCGGCAGCATCGAATCGGCACGCGCTACCACGCGGGCGCTGTCGTCGCGTTCCTGGACGGTAGTGAGAATCGGCTCGAGGATCGAGGCGGCATCCACGGCACCGGCAAGTAGTGCCTGCTGCACGCGGTCTGCACCCATGGCGACGATTTCAACGGCATCCAGGCCAATGCCCAGTTGCTCCACCAGCCAGAAGCGCAGCACGGTGTCCGGAACCGACCCCTGGGGGAAGGTGGCGATCTTCGGCTTGCGTCCCTGCTCCTCGGTGAAACGGGCGATGGCTTCGGCGGCGTCATCGTCCTCGAAGGTGTCAGCGAATTCGCCGCGTGCCACCAGGCCGATCTGCTCCTGAATGCTCGAAGCCAGCACCTTGATCGGCACGCCGTTGGCACGCGCCACCATGGCAGGGCCGATGCCGAAGTACATGACATCCAGCTCGCCGGAAGCCAGCGCCTGAACCATCGCCGGGCCACTGGAGAAACGCGTCAGTTCCAGTGTCAGGCCGGCCTCTTCGGTCCATCCTTCACCTTCCATGACGAACAGTTGAGCGACCGGCAGAATCGGCATGTAGCCGACCTCGAGGGTCGTGGTGTGATCATCGGCCTGGGCCTGGCCGACGAATGACATCAAGCCGGCCAGGAGGGCGGCGAGGTAAGTGCGAGGTGACATGGCAAGGCGTCTCCGTCAGAAAAACGTTCGCGTCAAAACGTTGGTGTTAAAACGTTGGTGTTAAAACACGGGCGTCTAGTCTAGCGCCTTGCTCTATATAACTGAATGGCAATCTTGAAACGATTTTTTATAATTATAGTGAGGGAGGGGGAAGAGGTTGGCATCTCCAGGTCAAGACGCATCAGGGAGCCGGGCCTGCGGCACCCAGGAAGCGTTCCTCCCAGTAAGCGATGGAAAGCGGGGTGCTCTCGACCCGGCGGCCCCGGCCTGGCGCGTGAATCATCTGGCCGTTGCCACGATAGATGCCCACGTGGCTGGCCTTGCCGCGCCCGGCGGTGTCGAAGAACAGCAGGTCGCCCGGGCGTGCCTCATCAAGCGTAGGCAGTTCGCGGAACTGGTCGTCGGCGGTGCGCGGGACCGGAATGCCCGCGGCCCGATAGGCGAGTGCCACCAGCCCCGAGCAATCGAGCCCCGAGGGCGTGGTGCCGCCGAATCGATACGGGGTGCCCAGTGCGCGCTCGGCGGTGGAGAGAATCAAGGCGCGTTCCATGGAAAGCCCCTCACCCGGCGCGGGGTCATGGGTGGCCAGTTCACGGCCGGCGCAACCGGCAAGGGTCAGCAGCATCAACAACACCAGAACCGTGTACAACCCGTGCGGGGTGGTCGAGGTGGTAGGCGGTGTGGCGTGGCTTGCCATGACGGAGATCGCTTCCAGAATCGGGACAAACGGCTACATTAGCCGTCGTCACGCGTCAGTGAAAGGCCTGTTCAGCGAAAGGCGATGCGGGTGCCGTGCGCCAGCATCTCGTCGGGGGTCATGGCATGTCCTGGAACGCCGATCATCTCGTCGCCGCACTGATCCGACCAGGTCAGTACCCCGTGGGTCAGGCCGATGTCGCCAAGCAGGTCGCGTATCTCGCCGGTGCCCAGGAAGGTCCGCGTCCTGCCATCGGCATCGGAGAGCTGGGAGACACCGTTGCGGTGATGCAGCCTGACCGTATAGATACCATCCATCGACTCGACCTCGACGATCGGTGTGAAGCCATGCGACAGCGCATCGGCCAGTTGCTTGAGCGTCATGTGATCGCCCAGTTGGTAATCATGGGAACCCATCGTGTCAGCCTCGTGGCGTGATTGAAGAAGCGCGGTTGAGGAAATTCATCTTGTACAAGAAGTGTAGAAGTAGGTTGCCACCTTGCAAGGTCGAGATGGCGTCCTCGTGAGTTCCTCAAAAGTGTTCATGCAAACGCGTAGACATCCATGGCAAGCACCCCATGCTCGACGCTGTGATGCAACCGGCTTGGCGTGCCGCCCGCGCCCATGGCCACCAGCAATGGCAGGAAATGCTCGGGCGTGGGGTGGTTCTCGCGGGCGTGGGGGGCGCGCTCCCAGGCCAGCAGCGCATCGCGGTCGTCGTCGGCAAGCCTGGCATCGATCCAGTCGGCGAACTCACCGACCCAGGCCGGCATCGGGGCATCGAGTGCCTGAAGTTCGGCCAGATTGTGGGTCAGGCTACCCGAGCCGATCACCAGAATGTTGTCCTCGCGCAGTGCCGCCAGTGTCTCGCCGAGTGCGGCCAGCTCGGCATTCGACCAGCTAACTGGTAGTGACAGGGAGACCACCGGGATATCGGCCTCGGGAAACATCAGCGACAGCGGCACCCAGGCGCCGTGATCCAGGCCGCGCTCGGTGGGTACGGCGTTGAGCTCACGCGCCAGGCGCCTGGCCAGGTCGGGCAGGCCGGGCGCCGGGTACTGGCACTCGAACAGTTCGCGCGGAAAGCCGCCGAAGTCGTGGATGGTCTCGGGGTGCTCGCTGGTACTGACCATCAGGCGTTGGCTTTCCCAGTGGGCCGAGACCACCACGATGGCTTTCGGGCGGTCTGTCTGAAGTAACCGCTGGCCCAACTGGCGCAGGAAGTCGTGAGCTTCCCCCGGGGTCAGGGCGAGCATGGGTGAGCCGTGGGAGATGAATAGACTGGGCAACATGGTGTGGCTCCTCGTTCTGGCGTGCCGAATTAATAGCGCTGTACCACGAGTGTGGCACCGAGAGCGCTGCCGCCCGCAAGCGGGTGGCAGCGGATGAGTGACTCGCAAGGACCTCAGGCGAACCGGCGATTCAATGTGAGACTACCGCCGCCGAGGCCGGCCTGCACCAGCAGCGCGATGGTCCAGAACACCGGGAATTCCCAGCCTCCGCCGGCGTTGGAGAATACCCAGCCATTACCGGCATGGACCCAGGCGGCGCCCAGCAGCACCGGCACCAGGGCGAGACTGATCCAGCGGGTGTAGATGCCGAGAATCAGAGCCAGACCACCACCCACCTCGGCGATAATCGTCAGGTAGGCGACGATGGCGGGCAGGCCCAGCGACTCGAAGTAGCCGACGGTACCGGGCACGGTAAAGAGGAAGACCTTCATCAGGCCATGGGCCAGGGTCATGGTACCGAGGGCCACGCGCAGCAGGGCCGTGGCGTGGGGCTGCAGGTTGTCGATTCGGGAAGAGTGTGTGGCGTGTGTGGTCATGAGGGTGATCTCCGTCAGGGATATGGTGTGGGGTTGATGGAGCCACTCTACCCGTAACGTTTTACGAGATAATCAGCCTTTTTCGCACAATACTGTTGCTGAATTGGCGACAATAATCACCACAAGCCCATCTCCCGCTCCCACACTGGCGGGTCGCCCCAGGCTTCGGTCAGAGCGTCCATTAGCCGCTCCACCTTGGCCGGCAGATGGCGTCTGGCCGGGTAGACGCCGTGGATATCCAGCGAGACCGCCGGTTCACCGACGAGTATCGGTACCAGCCGGCCACTGGCAATGCTTTCGGTGACCAGGAAGCTGGGTTGATGGGCGATCCCGAGCCCGGCTTCCGCCGCATGGGTCAGCACATCGCCGTTGTTGCTGTCGAGCGGCCCATGCACGGCCAGGTGCCTGCCGCCAAGTTGCCAGTCGCCGCCACTGTTGCCGCTGCGGTAGCGCAGGCAGTGATGGTCGCTCAGTGCGTCGAGCGTGGCGGGCTCGCCGTGTCGCGCCAGATAGTCGGGCGAGGCGCAAAGCACGAGACGGCAGCGGGTCAAACGGCGCGCCACCAGGCTCGAGTCCGGCAGGCTGCCGATGCGGATCGCCAGATCGAAGCCCTCCTCAAGCAGATCGACACGTCGGTCGTTGAGGTCGAGCCGCACCTGCAGCGCCGGGTGCTCGGCCATGAAGCGGGCGATATGCGGCGCCAGGAAGCGGGTGCCGAAGGACATCGGCCCGTTGACGCGCAGTCGCCCGCGAATCTCGCTGGTGCCGTGAGCGACTTCCGCATGCGCCTCCTCAAGCGCCAGCAGGATGCCCTGGGCGCGTGCCAGGTAGCGCTCACCGGCCTCGGTCAGGTGCAGTCGCCGCGTGGTGCGCTGCAGCAGGCGCACCTCCAGATGGGTCTCCAGATCCACGATCAGCCGCGAGACACGGCTTCGCGATAGATCCAGCACCTCCGCCGCGCGCGTGTAGCTGCCAAGCTCCGAGACCCGCACGAAGGCGTTGATGGCGTCCAGCAGATTCATGGCGGTACTCCTTTTTGGCCCGCTCTTGCTCAAAGGTCTTCCGGCAGGCTCAGTACCCGGTCATTTCCAGGTAACCCTCGCCGACTCGCTCGCCGCTGTCGCTCTCGTGTACCACCACCTCGCCTTCCCAGTAGCCGACGCTGGTCGGCATCCAGCGCTCGGCGTAGGGGGCGGACACCTCGACGTCGAGCCCGGCGTGGGGCACCTCGAGCCGCCAGCGGGTGGGCACGTCGCGGCCGGCCACGCGGGACTCACCGAGGGCGCTCAGCGCGAGCTCATCCTCGGCCAGGGCACGCGTCTCGCCGTCGGGGCTGATCCAGGTGCCGGAGCGGTAGTCGCCTCCGCCTTCGCCGCCTCCCCGCAGTTGGAAAGCCATCAGCTTGTGGCCATCGGCCAGATGCAGCGAGAACCAGTCCCAGCCCCGCTGGTCGGGGCCGAGCAGCTGGCTGCTCCATTCGCGGTCGAGCCAGGCCCGGCCGGTGACCCGGCGGGTCTCGCCATCCAGGGTGACGTCGCCGCTGACCCGCCAGAACGGCTGGCTGTAGTACATCGACCCCTGGCCGTCGGCGGCCTTCTGACTGAAGCCCGACTCGCCATGCAGCACCAGCGGCCCCTCGGCATCGAGCGCAAGCTGGAAGCCGAAGGTTCCCTGCTCATGGGGGGCAAAGGAGCTCAGTGCGAGGTGTCCGAATGATTCGTCGTGGGTTGCCGAACGGCGTGAACTCAGCTCCCAGTCATCCAGCCAGGCGCGGAACGGTGCGGCCTGCGCACCGGCCTGGCCGTCCACTCGTGCCGAGTGGCCACGTGCGAAACGCTCCGCCACGCGGTGCGTGTCGCCGCGCGAGACCGCCATATGCGCCATCCAGACCTGGTCGGCGCTCCACGTGGCGGGCTCGGGGCGCTCAGTGGGTGGCATCAGTGCCTGGCGAAACAGCGTCCATTGCAGGCCGAGTGGCTGGCCCTCGTCATCCTCGAGGTTGGCGGTGAGGTACCACCATTCGATGCGTGTATCGGGATGCGGGCCGTGGTCCTCGGGGAAGCGCAGCCGCTGATTCGGCCCGGCCTGGGCAAAGCCGTCGCCTTCGGCACCCAGCCCGGCGAAGCCCTGCGGGGCCGAGGACGGAGCGGGCGTGCGCTCGCAAGCGGCAAGGCCCAGGCACAGTGCTATGGCCATGGCCAGGCCAGTGGCACGCTGCAAGCGGCGGAGGTGCGTCATGCTGGTGTCTCCTCGGCGAGCAGCGCGCGTGGCGAGGCCCGCCACAGCCTCAGCGCCGGCAATAGCGCCGCCAGCAACGCCACGCCGACGGCGGTGGTCACCGTCAGCGCGACTTCGCCGGGGAAGATATGCAGCGGCAGCCGCCAGCCGAAGGCCGCCACGTTGATCACCCCGACCAGCCCCGCGGTGATGGCGATGCCCAGCGGCACGGCCAGAAGGCCGGTGACCAGTGCCAGCCCACCCAGCTGGGCCAGGCTCACCCACAGCAGGCGGCGTCGCGGCACCCCGAGCGCCCACAGCGGTGCCAGATGGCGACGGCGCTCGCGGGCCTGGGCGAGCAGGCTGGCCAGCAGGGCCAGGGCGGCCACCATCAGGGTCAGGGCGGTGAGCGCCCGAGTGATGGTGAAGGTGCGCTCGAATATCGTGGTGGCCAGGCGCTTGACGCTGCGCTGATCCTGCAAGGCATCGCTTCCCTGCGCGAAGCGCGCGTTCAGGGCGCGGCCCAGCGCCTCGCTGCTCACACCCTCAGCCAGCACGATTCCCACTGAGCGCGGCGGGGCGTGGAACGTCTTGGCGAGCCGGGGCGTGGCCATCAGTACCTCGCCGCGCGGGTTGCCATAATCGGGGTAGATCGCCAGTACCCGCCTGGTCTCCCGTTGGCCCGGCACCGCCAGGGTGACGGTTGCGCCCGGTGCGAGGCCCTCGGCGATGGCCAACTGTTCGTTGATGAAGACCTCACCGGCGGCGAGCCCCGCCCATGCCGCATCGCGGCCCTCCAGGGTGTCGAGCAATGGCCAACTGGGCATGAGCCGCACGCCCGGCGTGATGCCATACAGCACCACCGGGCGGTCGAGGGACGTCTCTTCTGGAGGACTTTCGGCTGCCGCTCCGGTGGTTACTCCAGTGGCCACCAGGGTGGCCTCGCGGCGGCGCGTGGGCAGCAGCTCGGCCACCTCGGGGCGCTCGGTCAGCCAGGCATGAATCTCCTCGGTACGCTCGACGGGCGGCTGCAGGTAGAGGTCGGCCACCAGGCGCTGGTCGAGCCAATCGAGGAAGGTCAGGCGGAAGCCGCCGACCATGCTGCTTACGCCGAGGTTGGCGGAGAGCGCGACCAGCAGCGCCATCATGGCGAGCGACAGCCGGGGCAACTGCAGTTGAAGGTCGGCCAGCGCCCAGTGCGCAAGGGCGTAACGACGCAGGCGCGCGCTCAGCCACGCCAGCAAAGCGGCGAGCAGCGGCGGCAGCCATAACGCACTGGCCAGCAGCACAAAGCCGACCATGCCGAAGCCAGCCATCAGTCCCTCGCCCGCCGGCTGGCGCGCCAGCCATCCCCACAGCGCCAGCGCGGCCAGGGCCGCCACGCCACCACCCAGCGCCATAAGGCGCAGTTGGCGATGGAAGCCCGTACGCCAGGTCTGGGCCTGGCCAAGCCCCAGCACGCTGAGCCGTGCCGCCCGCCAAAGCACGCCGCTGCCGGCCAGCAGCAGGCCACCCAGAGTCACCCCCAGGCCGCCGAGCCAGTAGTGCCAGGGCAGCCGCAGATCGCTCGAGACCCCCGCGCCGTAGAGGCTGCCCAGGGTGGCGGCGACATCCGGCAGCAGCCGCTGCGCCAGCCACGCGCCGCTGGCGATACCGGCCAGGGCGCCGAGTACGCCAAGCACCAGCAGTTCCAGTGCCAGCAGGCCGACCAGCGCCCAGCCCGAGACACCCAGCGCCCGCAGGGTGCGCAGCAGCGCCAGGCGCTGCTCCAGGGCCAGCCCCAGCGCCGCCTGGACGATGAACAGCCCGACCACCAGGGCGAGCATCGCCATGGCCGTGAGGTTGAGGTGAAAGCTCTCGGTGAGCTGACCGGGCGAGAGCTGGGTGTCGGCGCGCGTCAGCGCAAGCCCCGGCGGTGCCTCGTCGAGCTGGCCGGCCTTCGCCACCAGACGGGTCAGTGTATCGCCGCTGCCCAGCAGCTCGGCCGCCGCGGCGATATCCATCACCAGGGTGTCGGGCGGCAGCGCTGGCGAAAGGCTCAGCGCAGGCAGGCGTTGGCCATCGGCCAGCGGCGGGGTGGCGCCTGTGGCGTTGCGCAGGTCGAGACCGAAGGCGCCAAGGGTGTCGGGAGAGAGCCGGGTCTGCCATGGCGGGGTGACGAAGTTGGCCAATGTGGCCCGATTGTCTGCCTGGTTGTCGGTGCTGGCGAAGGCGCTGTCACCGGGTAGCGTGAGCGGGTCGATGCCGATCACCGTCAAGCGGGTGCCATCGGGTGCTTCCAACCGGCCTTCCAGCAGGGGGGAGACCGGCACACCCGCCCGGCGCAGGCGCAGGAAGTCGTCACGGGTCAGCGGCTGGCCATCGGCACGTTGCAGGCCGTCCAGGCCGCTGGTGAACAGTGACTCCGCGCGGGCGTAGCTGTCCCGAGCCGAGGCATTGATCGCCTCGACACCGCTCCACAGCGCGCTTGCCACCCACAGCCCTAGCAGCAGCATCGCCAACTGCCCGGGGTGGCGCCGGTAGTGGGAAAGCAGGGTGAGGAAGGCGGTATGCATCACGGCCTGGCGGCCCGCGGGTCATGGTCAAGCCGGCCATGGGAAAGTCGCTCGCAGCGGTCCAGCGGTGCAGCCACCTGGGCGCTGTGGGTCACCAGCAACAGGGCGCAGCCGGTATCGCGCACCAGATCGAGCAGCAGCTCGAGTACCTCGCCGGCGGTGGTCTCGTCGAGGTTGCCGGTGGGCTCATCGGCAAGCAGCAGGGCCGGGCGCGGGGCCAGCGCCCGGCCGATGGCCAGGCGCTGCTGCTGGCCACCGGACAACTGCTCGGGGTAGCGCCGCGCCAGTGCCGAAAGCCCCAACCGCGCCAGCAGCTCGGCTGACCACTCGGCATCCTCCCTGCCCGCCAGGCGGGCCTGCAGGCGCAGGTTGTCGGCCACCGTGAGGCTCGGCACCAGATGGAACTGCTGGAACACCAGGCCAAGCGACTCGCGGCGCAGCCGTGCGCGTGCCGGTTCGCCAAGGCGGGCGAGAGATTCACCGGCCAGCAACACCTCGCCGTGATCCGCCAGATCGAGCCCGGCGGCCAGGTGCAGCAGGGTCGACTTGCCACTGCCCGACTCCCCCATCAGCGCCAGGCTCTCGCCCGGCGCCAGCCGCAGGTCGAGGCCATCGAGCACCCGCAGCGGCCCTTGCGGGGTGGGATAGGCCTTGTGGACATCACAAAAATCGAGCATGGCATCCTCCCTGGCGCCGCTTCGACGATGGTGTGAGCCATCGCTCAGGTGAAGATACCTTCGAACTCTGCGGAAAAATCTTGGCTGGCGGGAACCATGCCGAGCTGATCGGCACTCCAGGCAATCAGCCGTCGGGATGCCTGGAACAGGGACTCCGAGAGCTCATGAAGCAAATTGAAGTGCTCGGCGATTTCAGCGTAATGCGTGGCGTAGTCATGTGCCGCCATGTTGCGAACCGCACGACAGCGTTGCCAATCATCAGTGGTGTCGATGACACCCTGTTTCTCGAAGAAGGCGAGCACCTTGAGGAAGCTGTCAATGGACTCCCCTGCCAGCAGAGCACTATGGCGCATGGCGGAGGCCAGGGAGTCCTGAAGCTTGGCGAATCGCTCATTGATGGCGGCAAGTGTCTCGAAGAGGTCGACGTCCTTCTTGTGCTCTGACAGCCAAACGGGCTCGATTGGCCAATCGAGCTTGGCTTCCGACTGCTGGAGAAACCAGGCACAGCGCTGGATGGCTTCCAGAAGTTCAGCGAGGTGGCGCTTCTGATCGTCGAGAACATCGTGGCTCATGCGGCATCCTCGACATCGATTGGCCGTGCTTGTTTCAGCGCGATGGCCTGGAAGGGAGTCGGGTCAGTGTGCTGTGCATAAGTCACTATATCCACAGGGAGTTGCAAGGACTCTTCCAATGCCTGCTTCAGTTCGGCGCGCGCGAGAAGTGAGATAGATGCGGGAGATACCAGCAACAGGTCCAGGTCACCACCGCGTCGGGTATCGTCGAGGCGTGAGCCGAACAGTCGGACCTCCACGTCTGCACCAACCAGCTGCCTGGTGGTGGAGAGGATGAGCTGGCGCTGCTGACGGGTGAGACGCATGGTGAGATTCCGGGCATGAGAGGCTCATCAAGAGTCTAGCACTGCGCCTGCGGTGGTCGACAACGCCACCCGAAGATGGCGTTGATCGAGCCGCGAGGCTATCGGTCAATGATCCTCGTGGTCGTGGTCGTGGTCGTGGTCGTCATGGCCGTCATCGACATGATCCAGGTCGGCCAGGGCGTCATGCAGGGTACGGGCGTTATGCAGCATCATGCCGGCTGTTTTAGCTCAGCCAGCAGCGTTTCCGGTGCGACATCCTGTCCGTTGGGCCAGGTCACGGCGCCAAACAGGATATCAACCCGAGCGAAGTAGGCCGTATCACGCAGCTCACGGAAAATGCCGTGGTCCAGGTAGGGTTTCATGTCGAACAGGCCCTTCTGGCCATTTTCCAGCTCCACATAGAGCGTATAGTCGGGTTGTGGCCTGACGACTTTCACATCCCAATACATAGGCATGTCTCCTTGTCCATTACAGCGGATCGATCTTGTAGAGGCTTTCCCCCGCAATTGCCAAGGCCCAGTCGGCCATCAGTTCATCGCGATGCAGCTCGATCCAGGCCTGCACCAGACGCAGCTGCTTGCGCGGCAATTCTCCGGCCAGTACCTCACCTTCGGCAAGGCTGATCGACGCCTCGTACTCAGCATAGCGTGCATGCAAGTGCGGCTCGCCATGGTGCTGATTGTCCAGAAAATACATGCGGATAAAATGATGCCATAGAACATCGAGATAACCGGCATGGCAGCGTCCTCGCAGCGTTGTGGAAGAAATCATCAGTGAATGCCAGGTCGATGACCACCTGGTAGCGCTCAAGCACGGTGTTCTCGCGCAGCACCGGGAAGTAGCCGCGAGGCTATCGGTCAATGATCATCGTGGTCGTGGTCATGCCCATGATCGCCGTGGTCGTCATGATCCAGGTCGGCCAGGGCTGCATGCAGGGTGCGGGCGTTGTGCAGCATCATGCCGATATAGGTGCTTGCCTGGCCTTCGGCGGCCAGCGCATCGGCATACAGCGTGCCGACGACCTCGAGCCCGGTTTCCTCGGCGAGCTGGTTGATGATCGCCGGGCTCGTCATGTTTTCGTGGAACAGCGCCTGCACGTTCTCGTCGCGGATGACGTCGATCAGGCGGGCCATGTTGGCGGCACTCGGCTCGGCTTCGGTGGAGAGCCCCACCGGCGAGAGGAAGCGAATACCGTAGGCCGCGGAGAAGTGGCCGAAGGAGTCGTGGCCGGTGATCACGCTGGTGGACCCGGGAATCTCGCCGAGCAGCTCGCGTATCTCGGCATCGGTGGCCTCGAGCTCGTTGATGTAGCGCTCGGCGTTGTCGCGGTAGGCGGCGGCGTTGTCCGGGTCGGCCTCGATCAGGCCGTCGCGGATGTTGGCGACATAGACCTGGCCCATGGCGAGATCCTGCCAGCCGTGGGGGTCCTGGTCACCGTGGTCATGGTCATCATGGCCGCCATGATCATCGTGGTCATTCGCGTGATCGTCGTGGTCTGCATGATCGTCATGGCCGTGGTCGTCGTGATCCACATGGCCATGCTCATCGCGCGGCACGCTGGCGATCCCTTCTGTGGTGATGACCAGCGCTCCGTCGTAATCGCTCGATTCGACCAGTCGCTCCATCCAGCCTTCGAAGCGCAGGCCGTTGAACACCACCAGGTCGGCCTCGGCCAGCCGGCGGGCATCGGTGGGGCGCGGTGAATAGACGTGGGCGTCGCTGTCGGGGCCGACCAGGGACGTGATCTCGACATGCTCGCCACCGACGTTGTCGATCATGTCGGCGAGGATGCTGAAGCTGGTCACCACCTGGACGCGCTCGGCGGCGATAGCGGCGGGCATGGGCAGCAGGGTGGCGACGGCCAGCAGCAGGGCGGCGGAACTCGGGGCTCGTGTGATTGGTTGCATCGGTGTTGAATCCTTCGTGGAGGTCATCAATGAGTTGTAAGGTCAGGACGACTCGGCCGAGCCCAGCGGGGCGGCACGCCGGCGCAGGCGCTCGGTCAGGCTGTGGTGACGGCCGAACAGGGCCGAGAGCAGGTAGGCCACCCCGGCCAGCAGGATGATCGCGGGGCCCGAAGGCAGGCTCAGGTGATAGGAGAGCAGCAGGCCACCGCTGCTGGCGAGCATGGCGATGCCGATGGCGATGCCGATCAGTCCTTCCAGGCGCTTGCTCCAGAAGCGCGCGGTGGTGGCCGGCAGCATCATCAGGCCCACCGCCATCAGGGTGCCGAGGGTCTGGAAGCCGGCGGTGAGGTTGAGCACCACCAGCCCCAGGAACATGCCGTGGACCAGCCCCCCGCGCACCCCCTGGCCGCGCAGGAACAGCGGATCGAGGCACTCCACCACCAGGGCGCGGAAGATCACTGCCAGGGTGACCACGATCAGGCTGGTGATGGCGGTGATCAGCACCAGCGCCGTGGTGTTGACGGCAAGTATCGAGCCGAACAGCACATGGGTCAGGTCCACGCTGCTGCCGCCCAGCGATACCAGCATCACCCCGCCGGCCAGCGAGATCAGGAAGAAGCTGGCCATGGCGGAGTCCTCGCGGTGGCCGGTCATCTGCGAGACGCTACCGGCCATCACCGCCACCAACAGCCCCGAGAGCACGCCACCCAGGCTCATCATCGGCAGCGAGAAGCCGGCCAGCAGAAAGCCCAGCGCCACGCCGGGCAGGATGGCGTGGGCCATGGCATCACCGATCAGGCTCATGCCGCGCAGCATCAGGAACACCCCGAGTGGCGGAGCGGCCAGGGACAGGGCAAGCCCGGCCACGAAGGCGCGGCGCATGAAGCCGTAGTCGAAGGGGGCCAGCAGCCAGGCGTCAAACAGTTCCAGCATCAAGAGTATCCGGGAAGATGAAAGGCAGGCGCGGGGCCTTGGCAGGCTGGCCGGCATAGCGTTCCAGCAGCGATTCGGGGCTTGCCCAGCGGCCATGGCCGCCGGCCAGGATCAGCACGTCGTCGGCCAGCCGCGAGAGTTGTTCCAGGTCATGCAGCACCACAATGATGGTGGCGCCTTGCCTGGCCGTGTCGCGCAGCACATCCGTCAGCACGTTGACGGTCTCGATGTCGACGTTGGCAAAGGGTTCATCGAGCAGCAGCAGTTCGGCTTCCTGCATCAGGGTGCGGCCGATCAACGCGCGCTGGCGCTGGCCACCGGAGAGCTCGCCCAACGGGCGATGGGCAAGCGACGAGATGCCGAGCCTGGCCATGATCTCGCGGCCCCGCCGGTAGTGCGCCGCGCAATAGCCTTTCAGCGCCCCATGGCTTGGCCAGGTGCCGGTCATGATCAGCTCTTCGACACTCATCGGAAAGGTCAGGTCCAGGGCCAATTGTTGTGGCAACCAGGCGCAACGCTCCTTCGGTACCTGACATTCCACCTTGCCGGCCACCGGGCGCAGCATGCCCATGATCGAGGCGATCAGCGTGCTCTTGCCCGAGCCGTTGGCGCCGACCAGAGCGGTGATGGCGCCATCCATGAAGCGGCCATCGAGATGTTCGAGCACGGTTTGTCCACCGCGCGCCAGTTGCAGGTCTTCGAGTTGCAGGCGCGACATCAGGACCACCACCCGGCGGCCCAGGATGTCGCCAGCCACAGGCCAACCAGGGGTGCTGCCACCAGCAGCAATCGGCGGCCGGCGGCCAGCGACATCAGCGAGAAATGGCAAGGTCCTTCCGGGCGGTGCCGGTGTGTGCGATGTGCCATGGAAGCCTCCTCCGGCAAAGTGGGGGAGGTTATAACATAACAATACTCATCCTGGCCAGAGCGCTCGGCATCGCCAGCGGTTCAACGCCAAGGGGGCGATGCTCAATAGCGCAGGGCGACGCCCAACTGACTGGGCCCCACCAGCCAGGCGTACTCGCCTTCGAGGTGAACATCACCGAACGAGACCCTGGCGGGCTGAAAGCGATTGATCGCCGAGGTGGCCTGGCGCGGCTGGCTCTGCAACTGCAGTTCGCTGACCAGCATGCCGGTGGCGAAGTTGATCGCCCCGTCGCGCTCGCGGCCATCGCCCACCGCAATCGTCAGCCCCGCAATGGTATTGACGGCCAGCGAGCCGAGTCGCGCCTGAAGGCTGCGGCGCGCTCGTTCTTCCTCGGCGACGGCTTCGAGCAACCGACGGGCACGCTGGATATCGTCCTCGCCGTCACGCCATTCACGGTAAGCGGCAGGATGCGGTTGGCGGTCCAGCAGCATGCCACCCAGCGCCAATGCCGACTTGACCACCCCGACCCGGGCATCGAAGCGGTCGTCCGCATCGCTCGCTTCGCTGGCCTGCCAGGCATTCACGGCCAGGCTTCCGGCGTAGACGCTTGTCCACCCGACCTGCCACAGGTTGGCGTGTCGCGAGCCTTGGGCCAGCGCATCCTCGTAGGCGCGGTATTCCTGGGAAGAGGATTGGGCAAGGGCTGGCGTGGAAAGCCAGATGGCCGATAGCAGCAGGATCAGCAGCGAACGGCAGGCAAACGACGGTTTCGAAGACGACAGACCGCTTTTCGAGAGCGCGCGGGCCAATCGTGTGGAGGGGCGTAAGAAAGTCGGCATCGGGCAGCTCCAGGGCGGTGAGGGGAACCTCAGAAGCCTAGCAGCAAGGGGGCGGGAACCGCATGCCTCATGCTGCTAATGTGGGGGCATTCCCCGACGTCAGAACGATGCGCGACATGACCGCTGCCACCATGCCATGATCGTTGATTAAGAAAGCCTGTTTGATAAACACGAGGACGTGAACATTGATGTCGATGATGAAGCTGAGCGCAGTGATGCTGATGGCCGCCACGCTAAGCGGCTGCGTGCCGTTCGTACCGATTATTTGATGACAGCTACCCCCTTTACGGACTTACAGCTCCGGCGTCGACATCCCCCGCACCCCGGTGAGACGCTGCGCGAAGATGTATTGCCGGCACTGGAGATCAGCGTGACGGAAATGGCGCGTCGCCTGGGGCTGGCGCGGGAAACTCTGTCGCGGATTCTGCACGGGCGGGCACCGATTAGCCCGGATCTGGCCGTTCGCCTTGAAAGAGCCGGCATTGGCCGGGCGCGTGCCTGGCTGGCGGTGCAATGTGATTACGACCTGTGGCAGGCCGAACACCGTGCCCAGCCGCCCATAGAAAGCTTCGCCGAGTTGGTGTAACTCCGCGCCAGCGGGGATGAGCCGCCGAGCATCGTTGTGATCTCGCTTGGCACGAGTTGCAGACCTCTCGCCGATGGTGGCTAGCGGGATGGATTGTTCGGATCGCTTGGGCTGGGTCTTGATGTGCGTTGGTGCCAATGGCCGGGAATCTCATTGATATGTTCGTGCAGTCGTTGACTGGTGTATTCGCGAGCCATACGCATGAACCCTTCGCCGTCGCCTTTTCTGTAAGCGTTACCCCGGGCCGATAGGGCTCTGTCGGAAGTGAGAAGGCGCATAAC
The DNA here is from genome assembly GCF_003028575.1 of Halomonas urumqiensis. Classification (GTDB taxonomy): domain Bacteria; phylum Pseudomonadota; class Gammaproteobacteria; order Pseudomonadales; family Halomonadaceae; genus Halomonas; species Halomonas urumqiensis. The sequence continues at coordinate 503,897 of NZ_PYUD01000002.1, forward strand.
GATTCGTTGAAATCTGTTCGGCACTTCCCAGTCATGGCGTTCGAGCTGTGTTGAATAAATTAGCGATGTTTCACGAAGCTCATTCAGGGTTGCGCGGGACGCCGGGTTGGTGATCATGACTGTCAGGTCATTCCACTCCCGGAAGTGTGCTGTCAGTTGTTCGAAGCTGGATAGCTGCCGCTGCTGGGCTTGCTCCAGAGCTTGTGAGGCTTCGCCTGGTTTGAAGGGAATCTGCTTTGCTGGTTCACCAAGTTCAGAGTTTCGTTCCCAAAGGCTGAGCTGGACATCCGTGGTGTTGTGGCTGTGCCGGTCAACCGCCTTCACTACGGCGGACAGGCCGGTGAAGGCTTCAGATTGCACTGCGCTGGGAACATAGCGTGGGATCAAATCGCCAGCATCCATCTCGGAGCCCACGTCACGCTTGTCGTAGAAATAGCGCTGTTGTACTCCCCGTTCGCTGATGCTGCGATGTGTGCAGACATAAGCCACGTCTACTTCATAGCCATTTGCTTGGAGCCGGCTGATAAGATCGATAGCCTTGTCGCTTTTTGCCAGTGTGGCGTCGAAGACGAAGTTGACTCCTTTCAAGATGGCATCCTCGAGGAGCCGGCTTGTCAGGTATTGTGTGGCAGCATGAGACCAGTTCGCCGCCCCTTGCGCCTGATCGACTGTCCTGGCGCGATCAGTATACCCCGGCACGTAGTCTCTCAGTTCATCTGCATCGATGGCCACGAAGTCGTCTTCAATCTCCGCACTCAGAGAATCCTGCACCGATGACTTGCCTGCCCCTGGTTGCCCACCAATCAGGATCGCTCGCTTATCTTCAGCCGGTGCGAGGCCGTCGAGATACGCCGGAGCAATCTCAGAAGAGTAAATGTTGCCGAGGGTTTTGGTGGGTATATCCGCGCTGTCAGCGAACCAAGATGGGTCTGTCGGCATTGGGTCCGGCCATGTCGATCTTATAAGGTATTTACACAGCTCGATTAGATGGAGAGGCGCGATTTGTGGTTCGAGAGGTCGTCTAACACGGCGGCGGTGAAACGTTCGCTTTCGCGCACCATGTTCTCGTCAGGGGTTGCCTCTGAGATCATGCGGACGACATGCCCAAGCTGGCTGTATGCTGCCATGGTAGCGTCGTAATCGTTCTTCGACTGGCAAGCAGCGAATTGGCGGCGCTTGGTGGGATAAAACTCCTTTGCAACATGGCGGAGCCGTTCACCCAGCTCTGGGTGACCAGAGGCATCCGCTTCGCGGGCCTTGCGGTTCAGGAGCCTGAAGATATGGCCCCAGCGCTGTTTCAGGCGGTTATCCAACACGGTTGCCGGGAGGCGCTGTGCCTGCGCTTCACTGTTACTGCTGTCTTGGCGGGCTTTGTGCGTACGACGTCGCCGGACGACGGTGGTTTTCGTCCCGGTTCGTTTATAAGTCTTCACTTTGTCAGGCAGTGCATTCATGCTTCTACCTCCTTTTATGCACTTACAAGATAGCATTTCGATAACCCAGCCGCGATGCTGAATCAATCACCATCAATCTGTGGCGGTGGCATGGGTACGCATGACCACCATCACTCGCATCACCCCCTTCCCCCCGCCACCATCCCAGCGCTGTACCAGGCGATCATGCGTTCTTCATCGGTGGGAATGACCCAGGCGCCGACGCGGCTGTCGGCGGTGCTGATGCGGGTGGCGTGGCGTTGGTTGGCGGTGGGGTCGAGGCTGAGGCCTAGCCAGTCACAGCCCTGGCAGATGGCGTCGCGTACCGGGGCGGCGTGTTCGCCGATGCCGGCGGTGAATATCAGGTGGTCGAGCCCTCCCATGGCGGCGGCCAGGCTGCCGATCTCGCGGGTGATGCGGTAGGTGTAGAGGTCGATGGCCTGGCGGGCTTCCAGGGCAGGGCTTGCCAGCAGTTCGCGCATGTCGCCGCTGATGCCGGAAACCCCGCGCAGGCCTGAGCGCTGGTAGAGCATGGTTTCCACCTCTTCGGCGCTCATGCCTTCCTGGCGGATGAGGTGCAGCACCAGGCCGGGGTCGAGGCTGCCGCTGCGGGTGCCCATGGCCAGGCCTTCGATGGCGGTGAAGCCCATGGTGGAGGCGACGCTTTGGCCGTCCTGGATCGCGCACAGGCTGGCGCCGTTGCCAAGGTGGGCGACGATCGCCCGCCCGCCGGGGTGGCCGCCAAGGTGCTCGGGCATCACGCGGTTGATGTAGTCGTAGGAGAGGCCGTGGAAGCCGTAGCGGATCAGGCCGCGTTCGGTGAGTTCGCGGGGCAGGGCGTAGTGCCTGGCCACCTGGGGTTGGGTGGCGTGGAAGGCGGTGTCGAAGCAGGCCACCTGGGCAAGCGTGGGGTGGCGTTCGGCGAGCCGTCTGGTCGGGGCCAGGCAGTAGGGCTGATGGAGCGGGGCCAGTGAGTTCAGGCCGGCGAGCTCATCGATGATGGTGGCGTCGAGCCGCACCGGTGCCTGGTAGTGGCGCCCGCCGTGTACCACGCGGTGGCCGACGACCGAGAGGTCGGCGAGATCGGGGGCTTGTGAGATCCAGTCCAGCAGCCGTTGCAGGGCGTCATGGTGGTCGAGATCGCCGGGAAGCCCTTGCAGTGCCGGGGCCTGGGCGCTGTTTCCCTGGCCATCGACCAGGGTCAGGCGTGCCGCGCCCTGGCCGTGGCCCAGCCCGGCGAAGTGGCCGCGATAGCGCAGCGCCAGGCTGGCCAGCGACGGGTCGCCGGGCGCGCCATACAGCCCGAACTTGAGGCTCGATGAGCCGCTGTTGATGACCAGGATGTCGCCCATCATTCCCCCGCCAGCCGCGCCAGGTTCTGACGTTGTTGGTGGTCGGCCAGCAGCAGCGCCAGTGCGCAGGAGGCCATGCGGGTGATCGGCTCGTCGGCGCGGCTGGTCAGTACGATGGGCACCCGGGCGCCGATCACCAGCCCGGCACCGGTGGCGTCGGCCAGGTAGGTGAGCTGTTTCATCAGCATGTTGGCGGATTCGAGGTCCGGGGCGACGAGGATATCGGCGCGGCCGGCCACCGGCGAGATGATGTGCTTGGCGTTGGCGGCGGCTTCCGAGACGGCATTGTCGAAGGCCAGTGGGCCATCCAGCGTGCCGCCCTGGATCTGTCCACGATCGGCCATCTTGCACAGTGCGGCGGCATCCAGGGTGGAGGCGATCTTGGGGTTGATGGTTTCCACCGCGGAGAGTATCGCCACCTTGGGGTCAGCGTTGCCCAGGGCATGGGCCAGTTCGATGGCGTTCTGCACGATATCGCGCTTGGTGGCGAGGTTGGGCGTGATGTTGATGGCGGCATCGGTGATCAGCAGCGGGCGCGGGTAGGTGGGGACATCGAAGGCCATCACATGGCTGATGCAGCGCTCGGTGCGCAAGCCGCCGTCGCGCTTGAGCACTTCATGCATCAGTTCATCGGTGTGCAGTGCCCCTTTCATCAGGGCGTTGGCGCGCCCTTCGTGCACCAGTGCCACGGCACGGGTCGCGGCGGCGTGGCTGTGGGGGACATCGATCAGCTCGAAGCCGGTGATATCCAGTTCGGCCTCCATGGCGGCGGCCTGGATCTTCGCTCGCGGTCCGACCAGGATCGGCGTGATCAGGCCGTGCTGCGCGGCGGCCACCGCGCCCGTCAAGGAGCTTCCGTCGACCGGGTGCACCACCGCCATGGTGATCGCCTCGGGGTGGTCGGCGGCGCTGAGTATCTCGTGTAGCCGCCCGCGCTCGGCGAGCCGCACCGAGGGCAATACGGTACGGGGCCGGCGGACCTTCTGCGTGGGCGCCAGTACGCGGGCCTGGCCTTCGATGACCACCTTGCCGCGCTGGTTCGCACAACGGCAATCCAGGGTCAGTTGATGGGTCTCGGGTGACTTGGCGGTGACCTTGACGCTGACGTCGAGCACGTCGCCCAACCTGACCGGCGCATGGAAGTCGAGGGTCTGGCTGAGATAGATGGTGCCGGGCCCGGGAAGCTGGGTGCCGAGTACGGTGGAAATCAGGGCGCCGCCCCACATGCCATGGGCGATCACCTCCTGGAAGCGGCTCGAGCGGGCGAAATCGTCATCCACATGGGAGGGGTTCACGTCGCCGGACATGATGGCGAACAGCTTGATGTCGTCCATGGTCAGGCGTTTATTGAGGTGCGCCACGTCGCCGACCTGAATCTCGTCGAAGGTCCGGTTTTCGATGAAAGCGTGCTCCTCGCTGTGGGCGCTTTCTCCTGAAGCCCTGTCTCCTGCAGAATGGTCGCCTGTCGCATCTTCCATGGGTGTCCTCCGTGATGGTTCGAGCAGCATGTTCGCCTAGCCTAGCGCCCAGTGAGGCGGGCCGCATTGATCGAGGTCGGGTTGGCGCCACAATGCGCCTCGCTGCTGGTAGGCTGCAACGTAGGATCTTTCACCCGACGAGGCGCTTGCCATGACACACCACGACGTCGACACGTCTTCCTCCCTCTCTACTTCCTCCCCCTCTACGCCTTTCGATAGTGCCGTGGCCGCTCTGGATGCCCTGCATGCCGAGGATCCACGCCGCGTGGAGGTGGATGGTGAGCCCATGCCCCAGGAGCTGTGGCATGCCGGGCGCATGAGCGCCTGGCTTGCCGAACTCATCGAGGCGCCCGACGAACTGATTCGGCTGGCGGTGCGCAACCAGCACCTGCAGCGCTGGCAGGTACCGCGTAGCGACTACCCCGAGGGGCGTGTCGGTTACCTGACCTGGCGTCGCGACCAGGGCAAGCGCGCGGGCGAGACCACCGCCCGGGTGATGCGTGAAGCGGGGTACCCCGAGGAGCAGGCCGAGCAGGTGGCGAAGATGATCCGCAAGCAGGGGCTCGGGCGCGACCCGGGCGCCCAGGCAGTGGAGGATTGCGCCTGCCTGGTGTTTCTGGAGAACTACTTCGCCGACTTTTCGAAGCAGATCGAGCATGAGCACCTGGTGCGCATCGTGCGCATGACCTGGAAGAAGATGTCGCCGCGCGCCCATGAGCTGGCGCTGGGCTTGCCGATGAGCGAAGAAGCGCGTGCGCTGGTGGAAGAGGCGCTGACCTGAACGGTTTGACAAGGCCTGGTAGACGCCCTAGATTCACAAGTGCAAATGATAATCTGTATCATTTAATCTGACATCTGGGAGGCCGTCATGTCCTATCGCATCAACACCGCACTCAATGGGCTGAACCCGACGCTGCAGATCTGCGATGCCACCACCGGGTCGGTACGCGTGGCCTGGGAGTATCCACGCGAACCCGCAGACATCTCCGATGAGCAGAGAGACATGCTGGCCATGCGCCGTGAGGAGGCGATTCATGACCTCTTCCGCCGGCTGTTCCTGCTGACTACCGAGCAGTACCTCAAGGGCGAGCTCGATTCGACACCGGCCCTTGGCGCCTGGCGGCGCCACAGGCGGCCTGGTGCGTCAGACGGGGTCGAGCGTCACTGACAGGGTCTCGGTGGTCTCGCAGGGCTTGCCGTGGCGCAGCGCGAGCTGGCGCTGGGTGAGGTTCATCACCACGCTGAACAGGGTTTCCATCCGCTCTTCGACGGGTTGGGCGAGGTTCTCGTGGCGGCAGATCGACAGGGGCTCGTCCTGGTGATCGGAGAGAATCTCGAACAGCGCGGCCTCGTTCACCCCGGAAGGTTCGGGAAGTTGTTGCTGCAGCAATGCATCCAGCCGGGCCAGTCGCGGACGCGAATCGGGGCGCGGGAAGTCTTCCACCTGGCAGGTGACGGCCCGCGCCGTGAGGTGGTTGGTGTGGGTGACCACGCCGTGATGCGGCTCGAGCCTTCCGGGTTCGCCGGGGTGCACTTCCAGCCCCACCGCCTGGCCGGTGCCGCTGGCGATCAGGAAGTGCGCCGGGGAACAGACCCGCTGGCGTGCCGCCACCGCGACGGCGCTTTGCATGTCCGGGCTTTCGAGGATCTTGCGCAGCGCTACGTGGATCGGCAGCCCTTCGCCACAGGTTCGCGAGCGAATGGCATTCAGGCAGACGCCGATGCCGTGGGCATTCATGCCGATCTTGGCGACCATGCCGGCCTCCCCGACGCTGATCAGCGGAGCGGCGTGGTCGCCCTCGATGCGCAGCACCACCACGTTAGGCAGCTGGTCGGCGCGCCAGTCCCAGTTCTGGGCCAGCCATTGAGTATTCGCCCGGTGCAGGGCGAAGGCCGAGCAGCCACCGCTGGCACGGGTCAGCGAGATCTCGCTTCGGCAGTTGAGGGTGAGGATGTCGGCGACATCCAGCCCCGCGCCTTCGGCGATGCCGGCCATTTCATCGAGAATCTCTGGAAAGCCACGCTCGATCATCGCGCCGAAGCGCTCGGCTTCGTCACGGGCCTGGGCCCAGTCGATCCCCACGAAATCCTGGAACAGCCGGTCGTAGACCTCGATGCTGGAGTGGATCAGCCGGGCATGCTGGCGGCCGTGGGCCAGGCCGATCTCGTGGCGTGTGCCACGAAGCTTGGTGACTTCGAGAGGGGCGCGTGGTGCCATCATTCGCCAAGCGTCTCGTCGAGCAGGTCGAGGAAGGCGGCCCAGGACTTCTCGTCGGCACGCTGTTGATATCGGTCGGAGCCGAATACGGTGAAGGCGTGGGGGGCGCCGGAATACACTTCGATCTCGTAGGTGACGCCAGCGTCCTCGAGCTCCTTGCCCAGTGTTGCCACATCGTCCAGGGAAATGGATTCGTCTGCGCCACCGTGGGCGATCAGGATCGGCGGCGTGTCGGATTCGTAGGACTGCCCCTCGGGGGTGCCCAGGCCACCATGGAAACTGGCGTAGCCGGCGATGTCCATGGCCTCGCCCGAGCGTGCCAGTTCCAGCACCACCGCGCCGCCGAAACAGTACCCCATCACCACCATGTCGGTGGCGGCGCCCTGGGCGCGTGCCTCGGCAAGCCCACCCAGCGTCAGCGCCCGCATGCGCTCGCGGTCTTCATAGAGGCGAGCGGTTTCCTCCTTGCGGGCGTCGAGCTCCTGGGGGCGGTTGCCCTGGCCGTACAGGTCGATGGCAAAGGCATCATAGCCTTGCTCAGCGAGCATGTCGGCGCGCTTGCGTTCGTAGTCATCCAGGCCATCCCAGTCGTGGATGATCAATACGCTGCCCTGAGCGTCTCCCTCGGCGGTCGCCAGGTAGCCCTCGAAGGCTTCGCCGTCGATCTCGTAGGTGATATCGCGGCCCGCATGCTCATCGGCAAGCGCCGGGGCGACTAGCAGGGGCAGGGCCAGGGCGGAAAGCAGGGTGATGCGGGTGGTGGTGCCTAACGAATGGCGTGGCATGGTGGGCTCCTCGTCGGGGTCTGCTGGGTTGCTTGGATCAGTCTAGTGCAAGCGCCCGTTGAGAGGGCTTTTCATGACGCGACGGGAATTGCTGGACGTGCGCCTTTGCCAGGCCACAACGTTGGCAGCGTGAACTTGTATTTTCGGCCGTAGGGTTCCAGATTTAACAGGGATTTCTGATTCAGCCAACACGAGCGTGACACCATGAAGAAGAACATTCTGTCGATGACAGTTGCAGCCTCCGCCCTGGCCTTGGCAGGTGTGGCGCAGGCGGAAGTGAAGATTGGGTTCCTGGGTGGCTTCACCGGGGGGATCGAGAGCCTGACGCCGCCGATCTTCGATGGCGCCCGGCTGGCGGTTCAGCAGGTCAACGAGCAGGGCGGCATTCTCGATGGCCAGGAACTGGTCATGCCCAGCGGCGATACCACCTGCAGCGACGCCTCGGCCGCTTCCAATGCCGCGGATCGCATGGTCAACACCGAGGAGGTGACGGCGATCGTCGGGGCGTTGTGCACCGGTGCTACCATCGCGGCGGCCAACAATGCGGCCATTCCTGGTGGTGTGACCATGGTCTCGCCCGCCTCCACGGCCCCTGCGGTGACCGAGCTCGATGACAACGACCTGGTATTCCGCACCGTGCCCTCGGATGCCTTCCAGGGGGAAATGCTCGCCAAGTTGTTGCTGGAAAAGGGCATCGACAATGTCGCGGTGACCTACGTCAATAACGATTACGGCAGCGGCCTGGCGGGTGCCTTCACCACGGCCTTCGAGAACGGCGGTGGCACGGTGGCCGAGAACCTCGCCCACGAGGATAACCGTGCCGACTACCGCTCTGAGCTGGGCTCGCTATCGGTCAGCGGCGCCGAGACCCTGGTAGTGCTGGCCTATGCCGACACCTCCGGCCAGACGGTGCTGCGTCAGGCCTATGAGGGTGGTATGTTCACCCAGTATGTCGGGGCCGATGGCATGGTCGGCGACAGCCTGATCGAGGCCATCGGTGCGGATGTTCTGGATGGCATGATCGCCACCCGCCCGGGCAGCCCCGATCTGCCGGGTACCGATATCTTCAACGAAGCCGCCGAGGCGGCCGACATCGACCCAAGCGCGGTATTCGCCGCCCAGGCCTACGATGCCGCTTTCCTGCTGGCCCTGGCCATCGAGCAGAATGGCAGCGCCGAAAGGGAAGGGGTGTCCGCCGCCCTGCGTAGTGTCTCGAGCGAGCCGGGCGAGGTGATCCTGCCGGGTGAATGGGAGAAGGCCGTCGAGTTGATCGCCGCGGGTGAAGAGATCAATTACGAAGGCGCTTCGGGCACCCATGAGTTCGATGAGGCCGGCGACGTACCCGGCGTAGTGGTCGAAATGGTGGTGGAAGATGGCACCTTCACCAGCAAGGGCTTTGTCGAGCCCTGATCCTGATCGCCCGCTAAATCCGACAACGTAGCGAAAGCACTGGGCCTCGGCATTGCCGAGGCCCAGTTCGTCAGGGTGATCGCCTTCTTCTTCGACCTGTCCCCGGCGCCCCTCGTCATGTCCACCGCGATTGCCCTACCTGTTCATTGTGCGCCAGGCATGGCGCGCTGTGCTGCTTCAACCGAGCGGTCGTCGGTGACCGCTACCTGTGGTGCGAGACCTTTTCCGGCAGCAAGCCCTTGGGGGCGAAGCGCAGTACCACGGTGATCAGCAGGCCAATCACGAAGACCCTCGCCTGCAAGGCGCGGCTCTCGAGATTGCCCGGTGCCTCCCAGCCGAAGCTGCCCTCGCCAATGGCGACGATCAGCTCCATCAGCCATAGCGCCAGGGGCTCGGACATGATCCAGATGATATACACCGCCACGGCACCGAAGATCGTGCCGAGGTTGTTGCCCGGCCCCCCCAGGATCACCATCACCAGCACCAGGAAGGTGTGGTTCAGTGGCAGAAAGCCCTGGGGGTCGAAGATGCTGTTGAAGCTGGTCAGCGCTGCACCGCCGATACCCATCAGGATGCAACCGAGCACGAAGATCTCCAGGCGGCGCCGGTTGATGTCCTTGCCCATGGCGGCGGCGGAGATTTCGTTGTCGCGAATGGCCCTGACCATGCGGCCCCAGGGGGCATGATAGGCGCGATGCAGCAGGAAGAAGATGGCGGCGATCATCACTGCGGTGATCGACAGGTAGACGGCCCTTGCAAGGGTGAAGCCGAGATCGGATGGCCCCGGCGTTGGCCATGGCAGCGGTGAGACCGTTGCCGTGCCGCGGGTCAACCAGTCGGAATTCTTGAGAAATGCCTTGATGATCTCGGCGATGCCCAGGGTGGCGATGGCCAGGTAGTCGCTGCGCAGGCCCAGGCAGATATGCCCGATGAAGTAGCCGACGACCCCGGCCAGGGCGCCACCGACGATCCAGCCGGTCCAGGCCGGTAGCCCCAGCCCGCCCACGAAGCCGGCCTGTGCTTCGATTTCGGCGGTGACCTCGCGCAGCATGCTGATCACCACCAGGTAGAGCACGACCGCCAGCACGATGGCGATCAGGGTGCGCAGCCAACGGGGGAAGCCCAGCCGGTCGAGCCGGGTCGCACCGAATACCAGCACCCCGGCAGCCACTACGTAGAGCAGTACCACGCCCAGTTCTCCCGGCAACTCGCTCTGCCAGAAGGTGTCGTTGACCGGTACGCTGAAGATCATCGCGCAGAAGCCGCCAAGTGCCACGAAGCCCATCACCCCGGCATTGAATTGCCCGCCGTAGCCCCATTGGATGGTCAGGCCCAGGGCCAGGATCGCATAGCAGGCGGCCTCGACCAGCATGCGGGTGCTGTAGGCCATGCCCATCACCGCGTAGACACCGAGAATGGCCACCAGCAGGGCGGCGAACAGCGCCAATTCCCGAAGTGGGAAGCGCGAAGGGGTGGCAACGCTATCAGGTCGTTGGGTCGTCATCAGATCACCTTGCCCTTGAAGATGCCGGTGGGGCGCCAGATCAGGATCGCCACCAGGATGAAGAACGGCACCACGATCTTGTATTCGGTACCGACGAAGGCCAGGTTCGCTTGGACGAGCCATTCGGGCAGGCTGTCGCCAAACGGGCGCAGCAGGATCGACCAGTTGAAGACCGCCAGGGTCTCGGCGAAACCAACCACGAACCCGCCGGCGATGGCGCCATAGGGGTGGCCAACACCGCCGACGATGGCCGCCGCGAAGATCGGCAGCAGCAGGAAGAAGCTCAGGTCTGGCTTGAAGGTGACATCCAGCGACAGCAGGGTGCCGGCGATGGCGGCCAGGCCACCGGCGATCACCCAGGTCACCGCGACGATGGTGTTGGTGTTGATGCCCGAGGCGCGCGCCAGGTCGGGGTTGTCCGACATGGCACGCATCGCCTTGCCAAGCCGCGAGCGGCTGAGGAACACATGCAGGCCCAGTACGCAAACCACCGTCAGCACGAACAGGATGACCTGAGGCTCGGTGACCACGATGGGGGCACGGACGTTCTCGAACGGCAGGGCCAGCCGGAAGATCTCCTTGCGCTCATCGATGTACAGGCTCTGCCCGCCGGTGCCGGAAAACAACCGGATCAACCCTTGAAGCATCAGGGTCACGCCCAGCGAGCCGATGACCATGACGATGGGTTTCACGCCGTGGGCGCGTAGCGGCTTGTAGAAGGCGCGGTCGATGCCGACCGCAAGCGCGGAGGTGAGCAACATGGCCAGCGGCAGCATGACGATGGCGGTGGGCAGCCCCACCAGCGCGCCGGCACCAGGGAAGATTGCGGTCAGCAGCAGGGCCATGAAGGCACCGAAGGTCATCATGTCGGCGTGGGCGAAGTGGGCGAAGCGCATGATGCTGAAAATCAGCGTCACGCCGATCGCGCCGATGGCATAGATCGAGCCGGTAACGCTGCCGGCGATCACCACGTTGTTGATGAAAAAAACCAGTTCGTTCAAGACGTTCTCTCCACGAGATGCGTTCCTTGGGGGCGCGCTCGACGGTCGCCGTCAGCCGCCGAGGAAACTCTTGGCGACTTCGGGGTCGGCCAGCAGGGCCGCTCCGGTGTCGGTGAAACGGTTCTGGCCGGCGGCCAGCACGAACCCCTTGTCGGCGATTGCCAGCGCCTGCTTGGCGTTCTGTTCGACCATCAGGATGCCGACGCCGGCCGCGTTTATCTGGCGAACCCGCTCGAAGATCTCGTTCATGTACAGCGGCGACAGGCCGGCGGTGGGCTCGTCGAGCAGCAACACCTCGGGCTCGGCCATCAGCGCGCGGCCCATGGCCACCATCTGGCGCTGGCCGCCGGAGAGCTCGCCCGCTGGCTGGCGGCGCTTGTCATGCAGCGGCGGGAAGAACTCGTAGACCTGGGCCAGCATGCGCTTGACGTTGTCGGGCTTGAGGAAGGCGCCCATCTCGAGGTTTTCCTGAACGCTCAGACTCGGAAAGACGTTGTTCTCCTGGGGTACGAAGCCCATGCCCTTCTGGACAAGCTTGTTGGGTGGCAGGTTGTGGATCGGTTCACCGCGCAGCAGAATCTCGCCCTGGCTGACCTGCAGCAGGCCGAATACCGCCTTGAGCATGGTCGACTTGCCAGCGCCATTGGGACCGACGATCACGCCGATCTCGTCGGCCTCGATGGTCATGTTCACCCCGTTGAGGATGTTCATGCCACCGTAACCGCCATGCACGTCGCGCGCTTCGAGTAATGGCATCGTGGGTGGGTCTCTGCGTTCGTCTGTAGGTGAATGGTGAGTCGTGAGTCGTAAGTTGTAAGTCGTGAGTTGTAAGTCGTGAGTCGAGAGCCGTGCTCAGGCGGTGCCGAAATAGGCTTCGATCACCTCGGGGTTGTTCTGGATATCCTCGATCGCGCCCTGCACCATGACGCTGCCCTGGGCCAGCACGATCACCGGGTCGCATAGCCTGGCGATCATCTCCATGTCGTGCTCGATCACCAGGAAGGTGTAACCCATCTCTCGGTTCAGGCGTTCGATATTGCCCACCAGGTCACCGAGCAGGGTACGGTTGACCCCGGCGGCGATCTCGTCGAGCAGCACCACCCGTGCGTCGGTCATCATCGTGCGGCCAAGCTCCAGCAACTTCTTCTGGCCACCGGAGAGGTTGCCGGCCAGCTCGTTGCGGACATGGTGAAGGCCGATGAAGTCGATTACCTCCAGGGCACGGCGGCGTACCTCGGCATCCTGTTCACGTACCCGGGTGGGTTTCAGCCAGGTGTTGAACAGGTTTTCCCCGGCCTGGGCCGGCGGCACCATCATCAGGTTCTCCAGCGCCGTCATCTGCGAGAACTCATGGGCGATCTGGAAGGTACGCAGCAGGCCCTTGTGGAACAACTCATTGGCGGGGCGGTTGGTGATGTCCTCGCCATCCAGCAGCACCTGGCCGCTATCCAGCGGCAGGCTGCCGGCGATGATATTGAACAGCGTCGACTTGCCTGCCCCATTGGGGCCGATCAAACCGGTGATCGAGCCCGCTTCGACCTGGATCGAACAGTCGTTGATGACTCGCAGGCCGCCAAAGGCCTTGTTGACGTGTCGCACGTCGATGATGGCTGTCATGGGGTGTAGTGCCTACCGTTGTGCTTTGTGGGGTTTACGCCGAGCCCATGGGCGTCACCCTTCCTGGTGACCGTCGGCCAGGAAGGTGCGACCGGCCGCAAAGGCGCCAACGATGACCAGGGCGCCAATGGTGGGAATCAAATAGCCTTCAACCTGTGGAATGGTGCGCAGAAACACGAAGGATACCGCCGCCGGCGCCACAAAGCGCACCAGGAAACGCCAGATCATGAACCAGGTTTCGCTGGTGCGCATCTCCTTCATCACCTCGGAGTGGGTCAGCGCCCAACCGGCGAACAGGGCGATCAACAGGCCACCCAGCGGCATGAAGATATTGGTCAGAAGCTCGATGAATTCGAATGGGCTGCGGCCCGCCAAGGCATGGAACAGCGTGCCTTCGGCCCAGATGTTGAAGCTGGCAACGGTAAGCAGGCCGAGCGCCCAGCTGGCCACCACCATCAAGGCGACTGCCTGCGGGCGGGTCATGTCGAAACGTTCGACCAGGTAGGCCGCCACCGGCTCGATCAGCGAGATGGAGGAGCTGATGGCCGCTCCGAGTACCAGGATGAAGAACACCCCACCGACCAGTGCACCGAAGGGCATCTCGGCAAACGCCAAGGGCAGGGTGACGAACATCAGCCCGGGACCCTGGCCGGGGCTCAGGCCGGCGCCGAATACCAGCGAGAAGATGGCCAGACCCGCCACCATGGCAACCGAGGTATCGACGATGGCGATGGCGATGGCGGTGCGGGTCAACGAGACCTCGCTGTTCATGTAGGCGCCATAGGCCATGATCGCGCCCATGCCGAGGCTCAGCGTGAAGAATGACTGCCCCATGGCGGCAAGCCAGCCTTCGAGGCTCAAGTCGGCGATGTTGAACGTGAACAGGAAGCTTGCGGCGGCCGCGAAATCGCCATTGGCGATGCCATAGACGAGCACCACCAGCAGGATCGCGAACAGTGCCGGCATGATGATGCGCAGGCCGCTCTCGATGCCCTTGTGGACACCCATGCCGACGATCAGCCCCGAGGCGACGATGAACAGCGTGTGGTAGAAGGTCAAAAGCCCAGGCGCGGCGAGCAGCGCATCGAAGCCCTCGCCGATCATCTCGGCATCGGCGCCGACCAGCGAGCCTGTCAGCATCTGCCAGGTGTAGTGGATGGCCCAACCGGCGATCACCGAATAGAAGCTCAGGATCATGAAGGCCGAGGCGGCACCGAGCCAGCCGATCGACTCCCAGGCGCGCGACGTATTGTGGCAACGGGTCAGAAAGCGCATGCCCATGATCGGGCTGCGACGACTGGCGCGGCCCAGCATGGTCTCGGCGATGAGGATGGGTATGCCCACGGCGAAGATGGTCAGCGCGTAGATCAGAATGAACGCGCCGCCGCCATTTTCACCGGTCAGGTACGGGAAACGCCACAGGTTGCCAAGCCCCACCGCCGAACCCACCGCCGCAAGCAGGAAGGTGCCCTTGTGGGTCCAGACGTTGTGCGTGCTCATGCCAGCTCCCGGAAAAGAGGGGGTCGAGGCCGTGTCGGCCAACTCGCCAATTTTGCGGGAAAAGGGCGCGCGGGACCAGATGCACAGCGTTTAGAGCCCGTTTAGACATGGCGTGGCCGTGGCTCGGGGGTCAATGTTCGTCCGCGGGATCATCGCCATCGTCGTCCGTGTGCCTGGGTTGTGGTTCCAGTGCGCGGCTGGCATCGGGCAGGCGCACTGTATCCCCCAGGTTGAGCTTGCCATGCGATTTCATGCGCCGACCGTTGTCGGTGGCGATCAGCGCCACCACCTCGCCGATGCTGGTGTCTTCCACATAGGCCTCGACCTTGATGCGCACGATCGCGCCCTCGTGGCGCGCCGAGAGGATATCGCCTGGGCCGGGGTCGGAGTGGTGGCCCGAGGTGTCCTTTTCAAAGTGGCGCATCACGCTATCGGCGCCCGGGTCGTCCCAATCGACGTGCTTATGCATGGCAAGGCTCCTGCCGTTAACCAACGATGGATTACGCCTCCAGCATAGACCTTGTGGTCGACCGTTCAATACAAACGCGTGACGCCGAGCTGGATCTGGTTGCGGTCGTAGCTGTACAGGTCGATGTTGCTGCGACGGGAGGAGTGAATCAGCGTGAGCTCGGGGGTGAAGCCCTTGAAGATCCAGCGACGATTGGTCAGGCGTAGCCGGGTGCGCCACAGGTCGTCACGGCGCTCCACCCCGAAGGCGGGTGTCACGTCGTCATAGCGCGCGTGAAGGTACTCCGGCTGCACCAGCGCCGTCAGGCCGCCGAACAACTCCCGGTAGTAACCCACGCCGGCGCGATAGACGTTATTGCTGAGCATATCGAGTTCGGTCGATTCCCTGGACACCCCGACCAGCCCCATCACCCCACTCGATGGCGTCAGCGCGTATTGCCAGCTGCCCAGCCAACTGGTGCGGGTGCCGTCGAGGCTTTCGGCCTCGTCGTGACGCACCCACTGGTGCTCGAGCGAGGTGTGCAGCCGGGTACGGGATGACGGGTAGTGGGTCAGTTCCTGGCGGATGCCGGCACCGTGGTTGTAGGGCTCGTTGCCATACCAGCGGTGGAAGCCGGTCAACAGCGTGCTGAGCTCGGTGTTGTCGAACCGCCAGTTGGGCCCCAGGTGGACGCGAGCCAGGGTGTCGTCGAAGTCGCCGCCGCTGTAGTCGGTGCGGTACACATCGCCGCCCACGCGGAGACGGGTGCGCTCGCCGATATGTGGCGACCACTCCGCGCTGGTATTCAACAGCAGCCCGACGCCGGTCTGGCGCCGGGCACCCTCCGATAGCTCGAAGGGCAGCCCGAAGATGCTGATTTCCTCGATGCTGGGGGCGGCATTGACGTTGGTATCCGGCGCCATGGCCACCGATACATCCCAGTCAAATGTCTGGCGTTCACGGATGGCGGCGAGGTAGCGGTCAATATTGGCATTCACTTCCGCGGGAAGGTCGCCACTGCGCGCGAAGCGGAACTGGCGGCCGGCATCGCGGTAGTCGCCGCTTTCGAACAGCGCGCGGCCGAGTTCGAGGCGCACGCGAACCGCCTGCGGGTCACGGATCAGGATCTCGCGGAAGTACTCGGCCGCGCCCTCGTAGTCCTGCTCGCCCATGGCCAGCATGCCGAGCAGAAAGGCGATATCGTCGCTCTCGGCGAAACGCTCGCGGGCCTCGAGAAGAATGGCCTTGGCGCGCTCGTTCTCGCCCTGCTCCATCAGGCCCGTAGCGGCCACGGCGGCCACGGGCATCTGGCGCTGGGCGGATTGGGTGGGTTGGGTAGCTTGAGCGGATGCGGTAACGGGGAACATGGCAAACAGCCAGGCGATTCCCAGGCAAACAATGGTACGTGGCAACGGCAAAGCACGCTCCTCATCAATTGGCGGTGGCAAGCCTGAGCACCAGACACAAGACCCGCCCAGTGGGCGGGTCTTGTCTCAAGTGGCGGGTTTCGTCACGAGCAGGCGTGGCTACTGCTTGACGCCAAATGCCCCGAACGCCGTGCCACCGCTGGTATCCTCAAGGCTCCAGGTGCCCGCCGCCTCGGCGGCCTGTGGGCCATAGAAGCGGCCAGTGACGTTGCCTTCCGCATTGGCATCGAGTGCAGCCGCATTATCGGGGGCATTGGTGACATCGGCATCGGCGCTGAAGGCATTGCCGATGATACTGCCGCTGAAGGCCACATCGTTCCAGGGCGTGGTGCTGTTCAATGCACCATCGATATCCGCGCCGGATCTCATATTGGTCATGGCGCCGGTCAGGGTGTCCGCCCCGAAGTCGACATCCATGCGGACATTGCCGATGACATCGGATGGCACGCCGGCGGCGGTCACGCTGAAGCCGTTGGCCACGCCAGTGAACGTTGCCGTGCCCATGTCGGGCATATCGTCTGTTCGGGTGGCGTAGCCACCGGCGAAGAATCCGACATCGAGCTCATTGGAATTGGCGCTCTGGGGCACCGACCAGAACCCGTACGCGGCATAACTCAAGCCGCCCGAGGGTATCCGGCTCGCTAGCGAACTGTCCTGGGAGAACAGCTCGATCTCGGCCCCATTGGCGCCTTCGTAGAAACCAGTGAAGTCCCCCTCGGTCAGTATCACATCCACGCCGTTGTCGGGGTCCCGGAGCTGCAGCCTGGAACTTCCGTCTGCGGCTTGCTCGAGCACCGTGATGGTGGCATTGGCGCCCACGGTGGGCCCGCTGTTGATGGTGACGCCCTCATTTGTCTCGGTGGGCTGGATGGTCGTGGTGTCCAGCGCGAACACCTCGCCCGCGGGAATCTCGTCGGCCGGGTTGACAGTGCCGTAGGTCGGATCTGGGTCGCTCGGGTCGCTGGTATCGCCACCGCCGCCGGTATCACCACCGCCATCGCCACCCGAGCCGCCGCTGTTGGGCTGCTCCGTGCCACCACCTGAACTCTCGGGCGAGTTCACGGTGCCGCTGCTCGAGCAACCGGCCACGGCGACGATCGCCAGGGCCAGCAATGAAAGCTTGAATCCTGCAGGTAGCTTGTTGAAATTATTCATTTTAATGTTCCCCTTCTTCGGTTTGGCCTTTAGGTTCACCCTTATTTTCGGAACGAGCGCCCTAGGTTGAGCCTGGCGTGTTGAATTGAAACATGCGGCAACCCTGTGATAATCACCCATATGGGTGAGGCGTCTCGCTAGTTTCCTGCCGGCCTACCCCTCGAAACCTAGTGGTAAAGTAGTAACAATTGCCAGTATTTTGCCTGAATGTCTGCGGTTGGCTGTGAAGTCGAAGCGTATGTTCTTGATGGCCACCACCGATACCATCGCCCTGGGGGCGTCATGTTCGATGAAGAACGGACCACATCGGCGTTGTTGAACACGCTGTATGACAATGTGACCCAGCCCGATGGCTGGCCTACCTTCCTGCAACAGCTAGCCACCCGATTTGACTCCCCTACCGCCGTCCTGCGTATCACTGATCGCGCGGATCCGGTTGTCTACCAGTCCTTCACGGTCGGTATCACCCAGGGCCTCGATTACGGCCAGGAGGCCGTCACTCTAGATCCCTTTCGGGTACCCCTGGCAACGGGGCCGTTGGGGAAAGTGCACGTAAGTCAGGACATCATTTCGGACCGCGCCTTCGAACGAAGCGATCATTACCAGGTGTTTTTCCGCCCCAACGGGAATTTTTATGCCATGGGGGCCCAATTCGAACGCGATGGCCATGCCGCCATGCATGTCGGGATACATCGGCCATATGACCGGGGAGCGTTTACCGAGCGGGAACGCCTATTGCTGCAAGGCTTCAACCAGCATTTCCGACGTGTGGTGCAACTGACAAGACTGACTCACCAGGTTCAGGCGTCGCTGATGCAGGCTCGCCATGCCCTGGATGCGCTTCCCTTCGGGGTCTTGATGCTGGACGCCGAGTTCCGCTGCCAATGGCTGAATCGGGCTGCGGAGGAGGCATTGGCCACTCACTGTTTTGGGTTGCGGCAGCGCAATGGCCACCTGACCCTCGAGGACGGCAAGCACGCAGCAGGACTCACTCAGGCGGTGCGCACTCTCCGCAAGGGAGAGAGCCACTGCGAGTGCATCCGGCTGAGCGCCCATGGCGCCTCACTGGTACTGATGCGAAACCGCGAAGGAGGTTGGCATGACTCACTGAGTGCCAGCCGAAATGCGGGCGTGATCGCGTTCTTGCTCGACCCGCAGTTGGCCACTCCCCTTGACCATGCGCGGCTACGAAGCCTCTACGGGCTGACTGTGGCGGAGTTGCGCCTTGTCGACCTGTTGATTCGCGGCCTTGACGTCACCGAGGCGAGCGCCTGCCTGCAGGTGTCCGCGCACACCACACGCACACATTTGAAGTCGATCATGCAGAAAACCGATGTCAGTCGCCAAGCGGAACTGATCCGCAAGTTACTGCTGAGTGTGGGAATGATAAATCGCCATGAATGATGCGTTGGATACCGGGATTCTTGCCAGACGAGGTGGTCGTTCATTGGGCTACGTGGATACAGGCCCTCGCGATGGGCCCGTCTGGTTTCACTGCCACGGCATTCCCGGCTCGAGCAAGGAGCGTCTGCTGGCGACCGCGGCGGGGGGAAGCCTGCGGGTGAGACTGATTGCCATCGACCGACCTGGATATGGTGAGTCCGCGCCGATGCCGCGCTATAGCCTGGCCGATCATGCCGATGACGTACTGGCAGTGGCTGAGCATCTCCAGATCGACCACTTCTCCTTGCTGGGCTTTTCGGGAGGCGGCGTGTTTGCCATGGCAACCGCCCAGGCCCTTGCCAGCAGAGTCGAGCGGTTGGCGCTGGTGGGAACGCCTTGTGTCCCGTTGCTGGATGACCCGTTCTCGCATGCTGGAGCGCTGACGGCGGAGGTGTGGCACGCCGCCCTGGAAGACCCCGAGGCCCTGGCGACTCGATTGGCAACCTTGACGGGCGACAGCGACGTGCTGAGTGCCGCCTTGATGGATTCTCTGGGGGATAGGGAGCAGCGCTGCCTGCATACCCCCGGGATTGATGCGGCCTTCACGGATAACCTGGTGGCGGCGATACGCCAGGGTGCCATGGTGGCGGCTGAAAGCATCATCCGGGATACGCGGTTGATGATCCAGGCATGGCCATTTGATCCAGGCGGTATCGCTCCACCCGTGGAGGCTTTCTACGGTGACAGCGACGAGTTGGTGCACCTTGCCCATGGCCGGGCACTGGAGGCGGGTATCAAAGGATGTTCCCTGACGGTGCTGCCGCGCTCCGGGCATTACGATACCTTGATCGATGTCTTCGCGCGCCTGGCTTGCTGTCGGTGACGAACGTGTCGATGACGCACCAGTAAAAAAGCCCTGCGGCGTGTCGGCCACAGGGCTTTGATCGGGTGATCGACCGAGAAGATCAGCTTGTCAGCGTGCTTACTTCTTGCTGGCGCGCTTGCGCTCGTTCTCGGTCAGGTGCTTCTTGCGCAGGCGGATGTGGCTGGGGGTCACTTCCACCAGTTCATCGGAATCCAGGAACTCGATGGCCTGCTCGAGGGTGAACTTGATCGGCGGGGTCAGCACGATGTTCTCGTCGTTGCCCGTGGAGCGCATGTTGTCGAGCTTCTTGCCCTTGGTGGGGTTGACCACCATGTCGTTGGCGCGGTTGTTGATACCCACCAGCATGCCCTCGTAGACCTCGGTGGCATGGTCGATGATCAGCTTGCCGCGCTCCTGCAGGGCGTACAGCGCATAGGCCAGCGCCTTGCCGGGTACCATCGAGACCAGCACACCGTTGCGGCGTTCGATAGAGGCCTCTGGCTTGAGCGGGCCATAGTGGTCAAAGCGGCTGGTGAGGATGCCGGTACCGGAGGTCAGGGTCAGGAATTGCCCACGGAAGCCGATCAGCCCACGTGCGGGGATCATGAAGTCCAGGCGCACGCGGCCCTTGCCGTCCGGGTGCATGTTGGAAAGCTCACCCTTGCGGTAGCCGAGCTCTTCCATGATGGCACCCTGGTGCTGCTCCTCGCAGTCGATGATCACTTCCTCGTAGGGCTCCTGCTTCTCGCCATCGATCTCGCGGATGATCACCTCGGGGCGACCCACCGCCAGCTCGAAACCCTCGCGGCGCATGGTCTCGATCAGCACCGAAAGGTGCAGCTCGCCGCGCCCCGAGACCTTGAATTTCTCCGGGGTTTCGCCCTGCTCGACGCGCAGCGCCACGTTGTGGATCAGCTCCTGCTCGAGGCGGTCCTTGATGTTGCGGCTGGTGACGAACTTGCCATCCTTGCCGGCGAATGGTGAGTCGTTGACCTGGAAGGTCATGGAGACGGTAGGCTCGTCGACCGACAGCGGCGGCAGGGCCTCGACAGCGGCCGGGTCGCACAGGGTGTCGGAAATCGCCAGGTTGTCGATGCCGGTGATGCAGATGATGTCGCCGGCGGTGGCCTCGTCGGTCTGCACGCGTTCCAGGCCCATATGCGTCATTACCTGGCCGATCTTGCCCTTGCGGGTACTGCCTTCCTTGGTGATGATGCTGACCTGCTGGTTGGGCTTCACCGAGCCCCGCGTGATGCGGCCAAGGCCGATGACGCCAACATAGCTGTTGTAGTCCAGCGCGGAGATCTGCATCTGGAACGGACCGTCGAGCTCGACCTTGGGTGGCTCCACGATGTCGACGATGGACTGGAACATGGGCGTCATGTCCTCGGCCAGTTCATCGGGATCCGGCCCGGCGATGCCGTTGAGCGCCGAGCAGTAGATGATCGGGAAGTCGAGCTGCTCGTCGCTGGCGCCGAGGTTGTCGAACAGATCGAAGATCTGGTCGATGACCCAATCGGGGCGCGCGCCGGGGCGGTCGATCTTGTTGACCACCACGATCGGCTTGAGGCCCTGGTCGAAGGCCTTCTGGGTCACGAAGCGGGTCTGCGGCATGGGGCCGTCGACGGCGTCGACAAGCAGCAGCACGGAGTCGACCATCGACATCACGCGCTCGACCTCGCCACCGAAGTCGGCGTGTCCGGGAGTGTCGACGATATTGATGTGGTAGCCGTTTCCGGCAGGATCGGTCCAGCGGATCGCGGTGTTCTTGGCCAGGATGGTGATGCCGCGTTCCTTCTCCTGGTCATTGGAGTCCATGATGCGCTCCTGCCCTTCAGCCTTGCGGTCCAGGGTGCCGGACTGGCTGAGGAGCTTGTCGACCAGGGTGGTCTTGCCGTGGTCGACGTGGGCGATGATGGCAATGTTGCGAAGATTCTCGATCACGACGCGATCCTGCTGGGAAAAATGGGTCCGCATTATAGAGGCAGTAGTGCAACGGCTACCAGCTTTGTCGAGAGTCTCGAGATTCACGAACAAGCGCTATCAGGAATTTCAAGGAGTTGGGAAGTTTTAATCGTTGGCGTTCAGAGCTCGACGGTGCCAGCCTTGTGGTTGAGGCTCGATTCAACCACGCGTGCCCCGCAGGCCCGTAGTCGCTCGAGCAGCTCAGTGAGTGCCGAGTGCTCGAGTTCCGGGTCACAGCCGCCGATACGCTCGAACCACTCCCGGGAGACGCAGAGTGTGTGGTTGAGATCGCCGCGCACCAGGCGGGGTAGCCAGCGGGCAAGAGGGCCACTGGGCGAGGTGGTGAGCGACATCGCATCCTGGCGTTTCTCGGCGACTCGAGCCGCTGCCTTGCTGATACTGGCGGGGTCGGGCTGTTGCCTGGCGGCGGGAAATACCAGCACGTCACTTTGGCAGTGAGACGTGGCGATATTGAGCCGAGTGCCCAGCGCGGCTGGGGCCAGTACGAGATGCTGCACTCCGTGGCGAGCGGCGAGGGAAGCGCGGCGCTGATCGGCGGTATCATCGACAAGCAATATCCCGAAGGTCGGGTCACGCTGGCGGTTCAGGCCTTCAAGCGCGGCGAGCTGACGGGGTAGGTGGGATCCCGACACCCGAGCGTCAAGCAAAATGCAGCCGAGATAGGGTGTCATGCGAGCTCCGGGGGCTAGCCGCCATATCGATAATTGCTGTTTTAGGATGCCTGTGGCTCGCTGCAAGGCGGTGATCCAGGCGAAAGGTGGATTCCTGCTTAGGGAAACACCGCACAAATACCTGCTCGGGCGAATCGCTGCGTTGCGCGGTGCTGGTGCGCCAGCCCGGACACAATCTTCACATATTCACCTATGCTCCGGTTGACTCAAAACCTCCGGTTTCTCGCCCCTTCGAGGCCATCCTTCGGATGTTTGTCGCTCCGCTCGGTGCTGTGCTCCGTGCGCTTCATCTCGCTCTTCGATTTGTTCGGCGCTTCCCTAGAAGCTCACCTTGTAATGAAGTGTAGTGCTAGGTGTCAATTCGTTTCAAAGTCTTTTACAAATGTCGATGCTAAAGGTGAATGCCAGCCACGGATGAATGCGTGCTGGAGTCGGGTGCGTTGTGGAGAGGGATACCTGCTGGAAATCAATGCCAAGGTGGATGAAACGGCGTGGTGCACACCAGCGCGCCCGATGTCGCCGGTAGATGGGTAGCCCAGGCCTCGTTTTGAGCTATTTTGGTGCGCTGGGGTGGCTGTGCGCACCATTATGATGCGTTCGAGCGCGGCCAATACGCCTCTGCATGCCTGGGGATGCTCTGATGGTGCGCATTGGTGCGCAGTCTGAGAGGATGCTAGACGAAAAATCAGTCACTTGGATGAATCATTGGCCTTGATGAGACATTCTGGCACGAGACGTGCATTCTTATGGCCAGCGCCAAGCCAATGCATGGCGGCCGTGGGCAGTGAGCCCACGGCGTGCTACAACATTCGCTGGAATTGACCAGCGCTAGTGATCAACGTCCCTTGTGATCAACAAGCCAGTGATCAACAGCCAAGGACACGAGCCAACCTATCGTCATTTGTGGAGGACACCATGTCTGCCAAGACTCTCGCCCTGATTGAAGAACATGACATCAAGTGGATCGACCTGCGTTTTACCGATACGCGCGGCAAGGAGCAGCATGTCACCATTCCGGCGCGCGACATCGATGAGGAATTTTTCGAGAATGGTCAGATGTTCGACGGTTCCTCCATTTCTGGCTGGAAGGGCATCAACGAGTCGGACATGATCCTGCGCCCTGAAGATGGCAGCGCCTTCCTCGACCCCTTTACCGAAGACGCGACCCTGGTGCTGCGCTGCGATATCATCGAGCCCGCCACCATGCAGGGTTACGAGCGTGATCCGCGCTCCATCGCCAAGCGTGCCGAGGCCTACCTGCAGTCCACGGGGCTTGGCGACACCGCCTTCTTTGGCCCGGAGCCCGAGTTCTTCATCTTCGACGAGGTGCACTGGAAGTCCGATATCGAGGGCTCCATGTACAAGATCACCTCCGAGGAAGGTGCCTGGGCTACTGATCGTGCCATCGAGGGCGGCAACCTGGCGCACCGTCCGCGCGTCAAGGGTGGTTACTTCCCGGTACCGCCGGTGGATAGCTTCCACGACATGCGCGGCGCCATGTGCAACACCCTGGAAGCGATTGGCCAGAGCGTCGAGGTGCACCACCACGAGGTGGCCAACGCCGGTCAGAACGAGATTGGTGTCAAGTTCAACACCCTGGTGAAGAAGGCCGACGAAGTTCAGGAAATGAAGTACGTGATCCACAACGTGGCGCATGCGTACGGCAAGACCGCGACCTTCATGCCCAAGCCCCTGGTGGGTGACAACGGCAGTGGCATGCACGTCCACCAGTCGTTCTGGAAGGATGGCACCAACCAGTTCGCTGGCGACGAGTATGCCGGGCTTTCCGAAATGGCGCTTTACTACATTGGCGGCATCATCAAGCATGCGCGTGCGCTGAACGCCTTCACCAACGCGTCCACCAACTCCTACAAGCGCCTGGTACCGGGCTTCGAGGCGCCGGTGATGCTGGCCTACAGCGCCCGCAACCGCTCCGCGTCCATCCGCATCCCCTATACCGCAAGCCCCAAGGGCAAGCGCGTCGAGGCTCGCTTCCCCGATCCGACCGCCAACCCGTACCTGTGCTTCGCCGCGATGTTGATGGCCGGTATCGATGGCATCAAGAACAAGATCCATCCTGGCGATGCCATGGACAAGAACCTCTATGACCTGCCTCCGGAAGAGGGCAAGCTGGTGCCGACCGTCGCCACCAGCCTCGATCAGGCACTCGAGGCGCTGGACGCGGATCGTGCCTTCCTCACCGAAGGTGGCGTGTTCACCGACGACATGATCGATGCCTACATCGAACTGAAGATGGAAGATGTCGAGCGTATCCGCATGACCACGCATCCGATCGAGTTCGACATGTATTACAGCTGCTGATTGGCTGAAACTGTCGAAAGACGATGCTGTCCACAAGGAGGGTTCCGCCATCGCGGATCCCTCCTTTTTGGTTGGCCACTCTAACGGTCATGACGCAGGGGAGACAGGAATGCGCACGTCACTCATGGTATTGGCGGTGGGACTATCGCTGAGCCTGGCCGCCCAGGCGCAGCAAATCTTCCGGTCGACGGATGCCCAAGGCAACGTGGTGTTCACCGATAACCCCGAGCAGGGCGGTGAAGAGGTCGAGTTGACCCCCTTGACCGTGGTGCCCTCCCGGGGTGAGGTGCGGGCGGAAAGCCAACCGCGCGTGCAGTCCGGGGCGTCCGTGACGAGCTCGCCAGGGCAGCCGTTCATGCCCTACGACAGCTTTCGTCTGCTCTCGCCAAGTCATGAGCAGGGAATTCCCGTGGGCCAGGGAGGCAATGTCCAAGTGGAGTTGGGTATCGAGCCTGAGCTGCGCGAGGATCATCGGGTACGCCTGCTGGTGGATGGCCAGGTCAGCCAATCGGAGATGCACACCACGGTCTTCATGGTCGCCAACATGAATCCCGGCGAGCACGTGCTGCAGGCCGAGTTGCTGGATGCAACGGGAGAGGTGCGTCATCGCACGTCGCCGGTCACCATCTATGTGCAGCGTGCCAACGTCAATCGCCCAAGCAGCTCGGGTTAGCTGCCCCCTCGCCGGGCACCCTGGCCGTTGTGCACGGACGGAAGTCTCAGGCCTTGTCATGACGGTCAACCTCATGCCCGCCCTTATCACCATGACCGCCCGTATGGACAAGGCATTCCTTATTCGCCATGGCCCTCCCAGGCCGGAAGTGATCGGCCTGATGGCGCCCAGGCACCTAGTGAAAGGCGTGCCCGGGCCTCCGGCGGCGTCGATTCCGCGCCTTCCGAAGACGATATGTCGCCACGCCAGCGGGCCACCCGTCCTGCCGAGGAGTGATCCTGACTGGCGCCTTCTCGTTTAAGCGCTGTTTCCTGTTTCAGCACTGCTACCGTTGTTAGCAAGGCGACCTTTATCGGCATGGCTCCCTGTTTCTGCACCGCTCTGTTACCGCGCGGCTTCGCGTGTGTGCCTGTTTCGAGCATAAGGCTGCCTCATCGTGCCCCTTGCCTTGCACCGCCTTTAGTCCATGGTGGGTGCATGACGTTTCCGGGTGCACCGTTTTGGCGCATGCTGTCGGTGAGACTGGCACCGAAACATCGCCCCCTGGCGCTTTGTCGGTCTGGCGCGCTTCTTGCAAAACTTACGACAATCGTGGATTCAAGATGGCCCGTTCGATGTACCAACGCTTGATGGAACACCTGACGACGGCGGTGCTGCTGCTGGATGGCAAGCTTCGCTTGAAGTGGATGAACCCGTCCGCCGAAGCGCTGCTGGCCGTCAGTCTCAGTCGCGTTGGCGGGCTGACGCTTACCTCGCTGATGGAAAGCGAGGACAGTCTCGCCGAGGTACTCGGCAAGGCGCGTGACGAGTTCCATCCCTTCACCCAGCGCGAAGCTCGGCTGGCGATGATCGGGGGTGAGCCGATCACCGTCGACTATACCGTCACCCCACTTTCCGACGATGAGCTGCTGCTCGAAATCGAGCCGCGCGACAGGCTGATGCGCATCTCGCGTGAAGAGGCGCTGATGACGCGTCAGGAGACCATCAAGGTGCTGACCAGGGGGCTTGCCCATGAGGTCAAGAACCCCCTGGGCGGTATCCGAGGCGCGGCGCAGCTGCTCGAGCGTGACCTCGAGGACAATGACCTCAAGGAATTCACGCGGATCATCGTTGAGGAAGTCGACCGCCTGCGTGATCTCGTCGACTCGATGCTGGGTCCCAACCGTGTCACCCGCCACGAGCCGCTGAACATTCACAAGGTGCTGGAACGCGTGCGTTCGCTGTTGATCGTCGAGCACCCGCAGGTATGGGTAGAGCGCGACTATGACCCCAGCCTGCCGGATCTTTGCGGTGACGAAGCCCAGATGATCCAGGCCGTGTTGAACGTGGCGCGCAATGCCGTGGAGGCGATGACCGAGGCCGCCATCGAGTCGCCAAGGCTGGTGCTGCGCACCCGCGCACGTCGGCAATTCACTATGGGTGCCGAACGCCATCGACTGGTGTGTGAAGTGGCCATCATCGACAACGGCCCCGGTATCCCACAGTCGCTGCAGGACACGCTGTTCTATCCCATGGTGTCCGGGCGTGCCGATGGCAGTGGCCTGGGGCTGTCGATTGCCCAGGCGATCCTGCACCAGCACCAGGGGCTCATCGAATGCGAGTCCATTCCCGGCCAAACCGAATTTCGACTGCTGATTCCGCTGGAGAAGCGCCATGACTGATGTCGCACGCGTGGTTGTCGTCGACGACGACCGCGCCATACGCTGGGTACTGGAGCGTGCCCTGGCCCAGCCCGACCTCGAGGTGGAGTGCATCGAGCGTGCCGATACCGCACTCAATCGCTTGCTGGACAATCCCCCGGATGTGCTGGTCACCGATATACGCATGCCGGGAATCGATGGCCTGGACCTGATGGCCCGAGTGCGCGAAGCCCACCCGGATCTGCCGGTTATCGTGATGACCGCGCACTCCGATCTGGACAGCGCCGTGGCCTCCTACCAGGGCGGTGCCTTCGAATACCTGCCCAAGCCCTTCGATGTGGACGAGGCGTTGGCGCTGGTGCGGCGCGCCGTGGCCCATGCTCGTGAACGCAAGCGGCCGGTCAGCGTGCCGGAGGGGCTGGATGCCGAGATCATCGGCGAGGCGCCAGCCATGCAGGAGGTGTTTCGCGCCATCGGCCGCCTGTCGCACTCGCACATCACGGTGATGATCAACGGCGAATCGGGCACCGGCAAGGAGCGGGTCGCCCGCGCCCTGCATCAGCACAGCCCGCGTGGCAGTCAGCCGTTCATCGCCCTCAACATGGCGGCGATTCCCCGCGAC
Organism: Halomonas urumqiensis; assembly: GCF_003028575.1. Classification (GTDB taxonomy): domain Bacteria; phylum Pseudomonadota; class Gammaproteobacteria; order Pseudomonadales; family Halomonadaceae; genus Halomonas; species Halomonas urumqiensis. Next base: position 531,387 of record NZ_PYUD01000002.1, read on the forward strand.
CTGATCGAATCCGAGCTGTTCGGCCACGAGAAGGGCGCCTTTACCGGCGCCACCGCCCAGCGCCAGGGGCGCTTCGAACAGGCCAATGGTGGCACGCTGTTCCTCGACGAGATCGGGGACATGCCCGCCGAGACCCAGACCCGTCTGCTGCGGGTGCTGGCCGATGGCGAGTTCTACCGCGTCGGCGGTCACACCTCGGTCAAGGTGGACGTGCGAATCATCGCCGCCACCCACCAGAATCTCGAAACCCTGGTCGAAGATGGCCGTTTCCGTGAGGATCTCTTCCACCGCCTCAACGTGATCCGGGTGCACCTGCCCAAGCTCGCCGAGCGCCGCGAGGACATCCCCAGGCTTGCGCGGCATTTTCTCGCCGAGGCGGCCAAGGAGCTCTCCACCGATATCAAGGTGCTGACACCGGAAGCCGAGACCCACCTGACGCGCCTGCCATGGCCTGGCAACGTGCGCCAGCTCGAGAATACCTGCCGCTGGCTGACGGTGATGGCCTCCGGCCGCGAGGTGCTGATCGAAGACCTGCCGCCCGAGTTGCGGGATGCCAGCAGTGGCGAGGCGGTGGCCGGCGATTGGCGGGTCGCCTTCCGTGAGTGGGCTGACCGGGCGTTGGCGGCGGGCCACACGCACCTGCTGGAAGAAGCCGTGCCGGATTTCGAACGCATCCTGATCGAGACCGCTCTGCGCCATACCGGTGGCCGCAAGGGTGAAGCCGCCGAGCTGCTGGGTTGGGGCAGGAATACCTTGACCCGCAAGTTGAAAACTCTGCTGCCCGCGCTGGCCGAGGGCGACTGAATCCCCTTCCTCGGCGACACTCGCACTATTGCTGATCAGCACGCGCCTGCGATAGCTCTGGCCTCCGGGGCTGGGCGCCGTCGCCCGGGGCTGCCAGAATGGGCGTCTCAAGGAGAGATTGCCCATGACGCAGATGAACTGGGAGCGGCTGCTCGACCCGGGCCGCCTGCACGACACGCGCGGCAAGCGCCCCGAAAGTGGCAGCGGCGAGATCGGGCGTAGCCCTTTCCACAAGGACCATGACCGGATTGTCTTCGCCGGCTCCTTTCGCCGCCTGGGGCGCAAGACCCAGGTGCACCCGCTGACCGATAACGATCATATCCACACCCGCCTGACCCACTCCCTGGAAGTGGGGTGCGTGGGCCGCTCGCTGGGGATGATCGTCGGTGAGCTGCTGCGCGACCGGCTGCCAGGCTGGATCACTCCCGCCGATCTCGGCGTGATCGTGCAGGCCGCATGCCTTGGTCACGACATCGGCAACCCACCCTTCGGCCACGCTGGCGAATATGCCATCCGCGATTGGTTCAAGCGTGCCGAGGCAAGCGGCCTGCTCGATGGGCTCGAGGCGCGTGAGCGTGACGATCTGCTGACCTACGAGGGTAATGCCCAGGGCTTCAGGATCGTCACTCAGGTGGAATACAACCAGTTCCGCGGCGGCATGCGCCTGACCACGGCGACCCTGGGCACCCTGCTCAAGTACCCCTGGACCGTGGAATATGGCGGGGCCGCCGGCAAGTTTGGCTGCTACCAGAGCGAGCAGCACTTGCTGGCGGAAGTGGCCAAGCGCCTGGGATTGCTGCCGAATGGCCCCGGTCGCTGGTGCCGGCATCCTCTGGCCTGGCTGGTCGAGGCCGCCGACGATATCTGCTATGCGCTGCTCGATCTCGAGGATGGCCTGGAGATGGGCATTCTGCGCTTCGACGAAGTGGCCGAGATTCTCACCCAGATTGCCGGCGGCGAGCCGGGGGACTATGCCGAGATGCAGCGCCTCGGCGTGTCACAGCGCCGGCGAATCGCGGCGCTGCGCGGCGCGGCCATGGAACGGGCGGTCAATGATGTCGGGGCGGTCTTCGTGCAACACGAGGCGGAGCTGCTCGGCGGGCGGCTGCAGGAGGATCTGCTCGAGCTCTGCCACCCCGACCTCGGCTGGGGGGTCAAGGCGGCCAAGCAACTGGCCCGCGAACGCATCTTCCAGAACGAACGCAAGGCCAAGCTGGAGATCGGTGCCTACACCACGCTTGGCATCCTGCTCGAGGCCTTCATCGGCGCGGCCCATGAGCTGCATCACACCGGTCGCTCGACCTTCAAGCACCAGCGCGTGCTGGCGCTGGTCGGCGAGAACACCCCCCGGCCCTCATGGACGCTCTACGACAGCTACCGGCGCATGCTCGATTTCATCGGCGGCATGACCGATCACTACGCGGTGGACCTGGCCCAGGAGATGGGCGGCCGCTTGCGTGGTGAATGAGCGAGTATGCTCAGGGTGCTGCCTGGCCATCCAGGCGAGAAGCCCGTTCCAGCAGACGCTGGATTACCGCATCGTGGGTGGCGGTGTCCAGCTCGCCAAGTGGCATCTCGGCAAGCGTTGTGGCCAGGCCATCACCACTGACCACCAGCAGGTCGGGCGGGGCTTGGGTAGTTTCCACCTTCCAGCCAGGCAGGGTCAGCACCCCCATGACAGGCACCGGCTTGCCGATGAGTTCCGCCAGCCAGTTGGATAGCCAGCGGGTGACTCGGCGAGTCTTGTCCAGGGGCTGGCGCTCGCTCCAGCCGGGAAAGCGCAAGCGCGTGGGTTCCACGTGCACGAGATCGATCTCCTCGCCCGAGGGAGAGAAGGGGCGGGTGCGGGCGCGGGTTTCCACCACGAAGACGCCATGCGGCGTGACCACCACGTGATCGATGGTTGCCCCGTCGCTTGGCACATCATGGAAGACATAGAAAGGGTGCGCTTCTGGCCGTATTAGCCGCTCGAGTTCCTGGCCTACGGCAAGCTCGCAGGCAAGCCCCAGCTTGAGACGCCGGATACGTTGAAAATCGCGCATCAGCAGGAAGCAGTACACCAATACCAGCACCGAGCAGAGTACGCCGTAGAGTGCCCACTCGATCCAGTCCTGCTCGCTGGCGAACAGCATGCGCCCCATGCCATAGACCAGCGGCGCCAAGGTGACGATGGGGCCCATGGCGCCATTGAGGAACAGCCCGGCGAAGGCACGGTCCAGCCTGTCGCGCAGCGATTGCCCCGGTTCGCGCAGCGGATGAGCGTCGAAGGGTGAGGTGACACTGGCGTCATGCAGGTTACGCAGAGCCAGTACGATCACCGCGGTGGCCGCCAACGGAAACAGGAAGATCAGCGGTAACAGGTATTCCAACCAGGCCATCGGGGCTCCTTGCCCATGCGTTGAGACGATTCGACCATTCTAGACAAGCTTGCCCCGGGGGGGCCATGCTCTTTCGGTGGTCGTGAGTCGTGAGTCGTGAGTCGTGAGTCGTGAGGTGTGAGGAGATCACTGTGGATCAGCAACTGAGTGGCACCGGCGGCGATATCGAGGCGCTGGTGGCCTTCTTCGAACGCCATGCGCGGGTAGCGGTGCTGACCGGGGCCGGTGTCAGTACCGCCAGTGGCATCCCGGACTATCGCGACACCAGCGGTGAGTGGAAGCGCTCGCCGCCGATGCAGCACCAGCAGTTCATGGGCAGCCACGCGGCGCGTCAGCGCTATTGGGCGAGGGCGCTGGTGGGGTTTCGGGTGCTTGGCGAGGCCACCCCCAATCCCGCTCACCATGCGCTGGCCAGGCTCGAGGCGCTGGGCCATGTCAGCGGGGTGATTACCCAGAACGTCGATGGCCTGCATCAGCGGGCCGGCTCCAGGGAGGTGATCGATCTGCATGGGCGTGCCGACCGGGTGCGTTGCATGAGCTGTGACGCCAATCGCATGCGCCATGATCTGCACGCCGAACTGGCGCGCCGCAATCCGCGCTGGTCGACCCTTGGCGCGCGTGCGGCGCCGGATGGCGATGCCGACCTCGAGGCCGATTTCAGCGATTTCCAGGTGCCGGCCTGCACACGCTGCGGCAGTGGCGTATGGAAGCCCGACGTGGTGTTCTTCGGCGACAGCGTGCCCCGCGACACGGTGGAGCGGGCTTTTGCGCTGCTTGAGCATAGCGATGCGCTGCTGGTGGTCGGCTCGTCGTTGATGGTGTTCTCGGGCTTTCGTTTCGCGCGCGCGGCGGCCGCACAGGCAAAGCCGATTGGCTGTCTCAATCTGGGCCGCACCCGCGCCGATTCACTGTATACCCTGAAGCTCGAGGCACCGGTCGAATCGACTCTTTCAGCATTGGCGGTCGCGCTTGATGGCGAGCCCAGTGTCAGCCGCCGGCCAGCTTGACGGTGAACCCGCGGCTCTCCAGTTCCGCCTTGAGCAGGTCGCGGTGATCCCCCTGGATCTCGATCACACCCTCCTTGAGCGAGCCGCCGGTACCGCAACGCTTCTTGAGCGCCTTGGCCAGTGCCTTGAGCTCCGCCTCGGCAAGCGGCACGCCGGAAACCGTCGTTACGCCCTTGCCCTTGCGACCGCTGGTTTCACGGCGAATGCGCACGATCCCATCCAGCCCGGCCAGTCGCTGCTCATCGGCCAGCGCCTCGCAGCGGCACTCGGCGAGAGGTGCGCGGCATTCGGGGCAGATGTCGCCGTGTTCGGTGGAGTAGACCAGGCCGCGCAGCTGATCCTGAAGCGTTGCCATGGCAAGCCTCCTGCTGTGACTGTGGGAACGCATGATAGCGTCTTGAACGGCGTACCGCATGTAAGGTGCGTGCAAGGCGCAGGGCAGGCAGCGGCAGGTGTCGCGAAGTACTCAGCGTGCGTAGGCCTTCAGTGGCACCCTGTCCATGGCGAGCCGCGTGATCACCGTGGGCAACTGGAACATGCTGGTGATCATGATGGCGCCTTCCGGAGTCTCGTCAACATCCGGGAAGCGGTTCAAGTGCACCACGATCATGCCGGCGGCCAGGCCCGCCTTGACGCCGACGATGGCATCCTCGACCACCACGCACTGTTCGGGGGCATAGCCCATGCGTTCGGCGGCATGCAGGTAGAGGCAGGGGTCGGGTTTCCAGCAGTTGGCACTGTAGGCGCTGAACAGGTGGTCACCGAAGATTGCATCGAAGCCGGTGGCGGTAAGCGAGGTGCGGATCTTGTTTTCCGGGCCGTTGGATACTACCCCCATGGGGTAGTGGCTCAAGGCGGCGATGGCTTCGGCGGCGCCGACGATCGGTGATAGCTCGGTGGCCAGGCGGCGATTCAGGTTGGCACGCATTTCCGCTTCGAGGGGTTCGAGCTGGCGCGGGTCGACACTGCCATGGCGCTGTTCGAGGGTGGCGACGATGCGACGAAAGCGAGCGCCTCGGAATTCACCGATGTAGTCGTCGGCCTTGAAAGGCAGGCCTGCCGCGGTAAGTGCCGTTGACATTTCACTGGCAAGCAGGGGTTCGCTGTCCACCAGGGTGCCGTCACAGTCGAAGAGCAAGCAGAGGGGGCGTGTCATTACCTAGCCTCTCGGGCGTGTCAATGAGCGATAAGTTCTACTCCGTAAGTCCTACTATTAAAGACCACATCCGCTTTTTTGTGAACAGTGTTCTTCAACTATATTGGAGGGCCGGCCGACTTATCGCCCCATAATGGAGTAAACAAGCATGACCAGAATAACACGACACCCCGCCGCCCCGCCGGCAGGGAGGGTCGGGATCGTCCATCTTGGCCTCGGTGCCTTTCACCGCGCCCAGCAAGCCGTCTACCTCGAGCGCTATCGACAGCACAGCGGGGATGACGCCTGGGGGATCGCGAGTGCCAACCTGCGCTCGAACGTCGATCTCGTGGACGACCTGCGTCGCGCCGGTCACCGCTATCAGGTGGCCGAATACATCGACAGCGAGACGCTCACCCTGCGCGAGATCGGGGTGATCGAGCAGACCCTGTTCACCGGGTGTGACGCGGATGGCCGCTGGGGGCGTGATCTCGAGACGCTACTGGACCGCATGACCTCCCCCGAGGTGCGCATCGTCACCCTGACCGTCACCGAGAAGGGCTACTTCCTGAACCCTGCCAGTGGCGACCTGCGTCTCGACGATCCGATGATCACCCACGATATCGCCACGCCGACGGCACCTCGCACCGCGCCGGGCCTGCTGGTCGAGGCGCTGGCGCGCCGCCACGTCTTGGACATGGCACCCTTCACGGTACTCTGCTGCGATAACATGCCGGACAATGGCAAGCGGACCCGCAACGCAGTGGTACAACTCGCGGCAAGGCGCGATGCCGGGCTCGCCGAGTGGATCGAGCGTGAGGTGGCCTTCCCCTGCAGCATGGTCGACCGCATCGTGCCGGCCATGACCGAGGCCGATGTCGCGCGTCTTGCCGAGCTCGGCATCGATGATCCCAATGCCGTGGTCTGCGAATCCTTCGCCCAGTGGGTGGTCGAGGATGACTTCCCCCAGGGGCGGCCGGATTGGGATGCCGTGGGTGTGGAAACCGTCGCCGATGTCGCGCCTTTCGAGACCATGAAGCTGCGCATGCTCAACGGCAGCCACTCGCTGCTTGCCTACCTGGGTGCGCTTGCCGGCATCGAGACGGTATTCGACGCGGTGAGCCGGGACGAGCTGACGGCGTTGCTGCGCCGCTACATGCTCGAGGAAGCCGCCCCTACGCTGGAAATGCCCCAGGGCACTGATGTGGACGCCTACGCCAAGTCGCTGCTGGCTCGCTTCGGCAACGACAGCCTGCGTCATCGCTTGCAGCAGATCGCCATGGACGGTAGCCAGAAGCTGCCCCAGCGCTGGCTGGCGGGCACCCTGGCCCGGGTCCGGGCGGACGAGCCCACGGGGTGTGTCGCGTTGGGCATGGCGGCATGGATTCGCTATACCGCCGGCCATGATTTCGATGGAAATCGCTACCCGGTCGATGACCCGCTGGCGCCGCGCTTCGCGGCCCTGCATGCCGACCATGGCCAGTCCGACGACACCTTGGTGAACGCCTTCCTTGCCATGGATGACGTGGTGCCGCCCGAGCTTGCCGCCACACCCACCTTCGCCAATGCGGTGCTGGACGCTTACCGCACCCTGGCTCAGGACGGCCTTGCCGGTGCCCTGGCAGCATTGGATATCCGCTGAGATACCGACAGGTACGCGTTGCCCCCGATGGCTTGAATGCGAGGGTCAGCGCGCCAGCCATCCTCCATCGACAGCCAGTGCGTGGCCGTTGACGTAGGCGGCTGCATCCGAGCACAGGAACACCAGGGCGCCACCCAGGTCTTCCGGCGAGCCCCAACGCCCGGCGGGAATGCGGCCGAGAATCTCGGCGCTGCGCTGCGGATCATCACGCAGCGCCTGGGTGTTGTCGGTGGCCATGTAGCCCGGGGCGATGGCGTTGGCGGTGATGCCATGGGCCGCCCACTCGTTGGCCATCAGCCGGGTTAGGCCGAGCAGCCCGCTTTTGCTGGCGGTATAGGAGGGCACACGAATGCCCCCCTGGAAGGAGAGCACCGAGGCGATATTGACGATCCGCCCCGCGGCCTCTCGGTCCACCAGGTGACGAGCGACCTGCTGGGCGAGGAAGAACGCCGCCTTGAGGTTGACGTTGATGACGTCGTCCCAGTCCTGTTCACTGAACTCGAGGGCGGGCGCGCGGCGGATGGTGCCTGCGTTGTTGACCAGAATATCGAGCTTGCCGGCCTGCGCGATTGCCCGGGTGACGATGTCGCCAGGCGCAGTGCGGCCAAGCTGTGTTTCGACATCGAAGAAGCGGCGGCCATGGGCCTCGACACGCTCCCGGGTCGTGTCGGCCGATGTACGGTTGACGCCGACCACATCGGCGCCGGCCTCGGCGAGCGCCACAGCCATGGCCTGGCCGAGACCCTTGTTGCAGCCGGTGACCATGGCCACGCGGCCAGAGAGGGAAAAGGGGTTCATGGGGCCTCCTTCAGCTGGCTTGGTGAGTTCAAACCGGCGATCACGCCAGGCAACTCGCTGGCGTGGCGAATGCCGATGGCGCCCTGGGGTGTGGCTTCCTCGTCGGGAAAGTGATTGAGGTGCACGACCCGCATGCCCGCGGCAAGCCCCGCCGACACACCGACAGCGGCATCGTCGATCACCACGCAGCGCTCGGGCGCATGGCCCATGGCCTTGGCGGCCGCCAGGAACAGCCCCGGGTCGGGCTTCCAGGTGCCCAGGGTATAGGCGCTGAACAGGTTGTCGCCGAAGTGCTCGGCAAGCCCGCTGCTCTGCATGGCGCAGCGGATCTTGCGCTCGGGGCCGTTGGAGGCCACCGCCATGGGGTGCCCGGCAAGTGCCGCGAGCGCCTCGGGAATACCGGCGACAGGCTTGAGTTCTGCGCGCATGCGCTCCTCCATCAGGTCGCGCATGGTGCTTTCGACAACCGCGAACTGGCCTTCGCCAAGCACGCCATGGCGTGCTTCCAGCGTCTCGATGATCGACTGGAAGCGCACGCCGCGAAACTCTTCCATGTATTGGTCGGCAGTGAACGGCAGGCCGTGGCTTGGCAGCAGCTCGCCCATCACCTCGGCCAGCAGGATCTCGCTGTCGACCAGGGTGCCGTCGGAGTCGAAGAGCAGGCAGAGCGGTGGGGTCATGGTGGCCTCATAGTCTGGGAGATGATTCGGTAGATAGTCCGGGAGATAGGTCGCCGGCCCATCTTAGCAGGGCCGGCGATGCCGGGTGGTCTAGTGGTCCAGTCTCAGACGAAGTCCGGCACCAGGAGCCGGGGAATCGCCAGGACCAACTGGGGATAGACGATCAGCAGCAGGATGACCCCGAGCATCACCGCCAGGTAGAGCAAGGTGGTGCCCAGTGCCTTGAGCAGCGGGATGCCTCCGATCTTGGCCGAGATCATCAAGCACAGACCGTAGGGTGGCGTGATCAACCCCAGGCCCAGGGCCATCACGCCGATCACCCCGAACTGTACTGGGTGGATACCTGCCTGCATGGCCAGCGGCTGGAAGATCGGTGCCATGATTGCCATGGCCGGCAAGGAGTCCATGAATGTGCCGATCACCAGCATTACCAGGGTCATGATCAGCAGCAGCACGATGGGGTCGGTGATGTTCACCCCGGCCATCAGCTTGGGCGGAATCTGGTAGAAGCTGATCAGGTAACCGAAGATCGCCGCCCCCACCAGGCTGAACAGCGACAGTGAACAGAGCCGCACCGTGGCGGTGGAGGCGTCGAGCACATCGCGCAGGCGCAGCTCCCGGTAGATCAGAAAGCCAAGCGCCAGGGCGTAGAGCACGGCGATCATCGCCGCTTCGGTGGGGGTGACGATCCCCAGGGTGATGCCGCCGATGATCACCACTGGGATGCCGGCGGCCATCAGACCATCCTTGCCGGAATGCAGCAGCTCTCTGAAGGAGGCGCGCTTCCTGACCGGTACCTGGTAGCGGCGTACATAGCCCAGGTTGAGGGCGAGCTGGGCCATGCCGATCATGATGCCAGGAAGGATGCCGCCCAGGAAGAGACCGGCGATGGAGGTATTGGTCAAGGCGCCCCAGACGATCATGTTGATCGAGGGCGGGATGATGATGCCCATCACCGAGGAAGCGGCGGTCACCGCCACGGCGAAGTGCGTCGGATAGCCCTCGCGTTTCATGGCCGGTATCAGCACCGTGCCCACACCGGCGCTGTCGGCGGTGGAGGAGCCCGAAACGCCGGCGAACAACATGCTGACCATGACGTTGACGTGGGCCAGGGCGCCCTTGAAGTGGCCCACCAGCAGCATGCACAGGGTGATCAGGCGGTCGGTGATGCGCGCGGCGTTCATCAGATTGCCGGCCAGCAGGAACAGCGGCACGGCCAGCAGCACGAAGGAGTCCATGCCGTTGTACATACGCTGGAACATGACCCAGTGGGTGAGCCGTGGGTCGAGCCAGATCACCCCGAAGGCGGTCAGGATCAGTGCCATGGCAATAGGCACGCCGGCGATGATCAGTACACCGAGCAGGGCGAAGAGCAGCCAGGGAAGCAGGAAGACCCAATCCATCGACAGCATCAGGAGCGTCCTCCGGGCGGGGATGAGCGAGAACTCGGGTTCAAGGGATCGCCCTCATGGGGGGTGTGGTCGAGGACCTCGTCGATCTCGTTGGGGGTGTTGAGCGCGTCTTCCATGTCGCCCATGCCGTGCAGGGTGGTGTGCAGCAGGCGCTGGAGGCTGAACAGCATCATGAAGGCGCCGCTGACGGCGAAGGTGGAGTAAACGAAGACCATCGACAGGCCCGAGGCGGTAGCATTGCGGCGCAGTCCCGATGCGGCGAATTCCTGGCCAAGGAACAGGAAGATCACCCCGATCGCAAGGCACGCGAGGTCGCGGATCAAGCGGGTGGCGAGGTCGGCACGCGAGCCGCGGGGGAAGGCCTCGAGAACGAAATGGTCGGCGTGAAGAACGCCTACGGCGGCCCCCAGCATCACCATCCACTGGAACGCGAAGCGACTGAACTCCTCGGTCCAGTAGAGGCGTGGCATGAAGGGCAGGTTGCGGCTTGCCACCTGGTAGATGATCAGCACGATGAAGGTGAATACCAAGGCCAGCAGCACCACGTGCAGCAGGCGCTCCAGGAGGCGATTGAGCCGGGCCAGGCCATGAAGCAGCAGGGACATGGCGGTTACCTGTCTAGGGGGGTGAGGGTGAAGTCGGCGCCCGCGCCGGTCGGGCGGGCGCCGGGCCGATTCATTCGGCGTCGACGATCATGCGGTGCAGTTCGGTGAGGTTCATCTCTTCGATGACACTCTCCAGCGGGCCGGCCACGGTCTCCATCATGGTTTCGCGGTCGAGCTCGTGCAGAGTGGCACCCTCCTCGACCAGCAGGTCGAGAGCCTCTGCGTCCTGCTCCAGCTGCACCTGGCGGGCGTAGCCGGCGGACTCCTCGGCGGCACTCATCACCATTTCCTGCTGTTCCTCGGAGAGCCGGTCCCAGGACATCTGCGACATGGTCAGCAGGCGCACCGTGATGTCGTGCTCGGAGAGGCCGATGTGCGGGGCCACCTCATGAAAGCGCATGCGGTGGATCCACTCGGCTTCGTTGAGCAGGCCGTCGATGGCGCCTACCTGAAGGCCGGTGTAGATCTCCTCCCACTCCATCACCGTCGGGTCGGCGCCCAGTGCCCCCCAGGCGGTGATCAGCGGCTTGGTCGGGTTGGTGCGCAGCTTCAGGCCCTCCAGGTCGTCGAGGCTCTCGAGGGGCTCGGTGCTGACGATCTGGCGCTTGCCACCGCCGTAGAAGGCGAGGATGCGCACGTCTGTCTCGTCACTGATGCGGTCGGCGATTTCGCGTCCCACTTCGCCGTCGAGCACGGTCTGCCAGTGCTCCTCGTCGCGGTACAGGAAGGGGATGGAGAAGACGTTGGCCACGGGCGAGAAGTCGGTGATCAGGCCGGGGTTGATGATTGACACGTCCAGGGCGCCGGCCATCTGCTGCTCGAACATCTCGGTCTCGTGGCCGAGCACCGAGTTGCCGAGAATCTCCACGCCGATCTCGCCGTCGCTGGCTTCGGCGAGCAGTTCCTTGAAGCGCTCGGCCCCCAGATGGTAGGCGGTATCCTCGGTGCCGCCGTGGCCGAAGCGCAGGTCGACGGCCTGGGCCGTGCCGGCGATGCCCATTGCGGTGGCCAGCAGGGCGGTGCTCAGCAGGCCGCGGGCAGTACGGTTTGGATCGATCCATTTCTGAGTCATGATGACTCCTTGTTGTTGTCGCCGCCCAGGGCGGCGGTGGGTGTGGCTGGCGTGGGGCGGAACGCTAGGCGTGCTCCCCGGTGGCAGGTTCGGTCCAGGTCGCGCCCGGCTCGGGCCGGGTGGCTCCGCAGGAGTCGCGAACCTTCAGTCGGGGCGCCAGTACGACCTGTTCCCGCGCGCCCTCTGGATTGGCGATTCGCCGCAACGCCAGGCGTGCGGCCTCCTCGCCGATGGCATGAGGATGGGTGGCGACACTGGTCAGTGCCGGCTCACCCAGGGAGGCTTCCTCGACATCGTCGGTGCCGATCACCGCGCAGTCGGCACCGGGTACCAGACCCAGGCGCCTCAAGCCCAGCATGGCGCCGAAGGCTACCAGGTCGTTATGGCAGACCACGGCGCTGGGCGCCGGCGATTCGGCCATCAGTTGCTGGATCATGGCGACGCCATCGCGGCGGGTCACGGTGGAGCGCAGCAGGCGCTGGTAGGTGAGCCCGTGGCGCTCCAGCGATTCCCGGTAGCCCTGCCAGCGCTCGCGGGTCGCCGAGTGCTCGTAGTGGCCGCCGAGAAAGGCAATACGCCGGTGGCCGAGGGCCACCAGGTGGTCCATGGCCTGGCAGACCCCCTGATGGAAGTCGGTGCCGGCGTAGTCGAAGGGCGGCTCGCCCACATGGCGCAGCACCTGGATGCAGGGCATGCCCCAGCCGGAGAGGGTGTTGATCAGCCCGGGGTCGGTGCCTTCCGCAGGGCACAGCAGGATGCCGTCCACGCGGTGCTCGCGCATGCGTTCCAGAAAGCGTTGCTGGCGTGCCGGGGAGTCCTCGCTGTTGGCCAGGAAGGAGACGTAGCCCTCGCGGTTCAGGGCGGCATCGATGCCGGCCACCATGGCGCCGAAGAAGGGGTTGGCGATGTCGTAGACCACCACCCCAAGGGTCGATGTGCGGCTGCCGCGCAGCGCGGCCGCGCCTCGGTTGTAGACATACCCCAGGGTCTTGATCGAACGCTGCACCTTCGACCGGGTGCGCTCGGCCACCAGAGGGCTCTCGCGCAGCACCAGCGACACCGTGGAGCGGGACACGCCGGCGTGGGCGGCGATGTCCTGCAGGGTGACGCTTGCGGTGTCGCGCTGGCCTTGGCGAGGCGAGGCATCCTGGCGCATGGTGGCTCCGACGTGGTGTTTTTGGATTGATCTAAAACTTAGCCAAGACGACGCCTGCCTACCAATCGTCTTTAGTCTAAGATCGCTCGATCAGGCGTTGTGACGATTCTCCCAGGCATCTTCATTGACCAGGCTGATGGGGCGCTCGCCGGTGAGTGCCAGGATGAGGTTGTCCACCGCCCGCTGGGCCATGGCATCGCGGGTCTCGTGTGTCGCCGAGCCGATGTGAGGCAGGGCGACCACGTTGGCCATGTGCGGCAGGGGCGACTCCGGCGACAGCGGTTCCCGCTCGAAGACGTCGAGACCGGCGGCGCGGATGTGACCCATCTCCAGCGCTTCGATCAGGGCCGCCTCGTCCACTACCGGGCCCCGGGCGATGTTGACCAGGATCGCCGAGGACTTCATGCGGGTTAGCTCGTGGGCGCCGATCAGGTGGCGGGTGGCCTCGGAGAGGGGCACGGTGACGCATACGAAGTCGGACTCGGCGAGCAGTTCGTCGAGTTCGCGGCGCTCGGCACCCAGCTCGGCTTCCAGGGCCGGCTTGGGCGAGGCCATGGCGTAGCGCACCCGCATGCCGAAGCCCAGGGCGCCGCGCCTGGCCACGGCGGCGCCGATGCGTCCGAAGCCCACCATGCCGAGGGTCTTGCCATGCACGTCGCTGCCGAAGTGCTCGGGCCCGATGCTCTTCTGCCAGTCGCCGCGCTTGACGAAGTCGGCCAGTTCCACCACTCGGCGTGCGGTGGCCATGATCAGTGTGAAGCCGGTGTCGGCGGTGGTCTCGGTGAGCACGTCTGGGGTATTGCAGAGCAGGATGCCACGCTGGCTCAGCGCCTCCATGTCATAATTGTCGTAGCCCACCGAGATGCTGGCGATGGCCTCCAGGTTGGGTGCGTTCTCGAGCAGCTCGGCGGAGATCGCCACGCTGGAGCCGATCAGGCCGTGGGCACCGGGCAGGGCGGCCCGGAACTCGGGGTCATCCGCCGAGGCGAGGCCTTTGAACTGCTGGACCTCGAACTCGCGGGACAATTGGGCCATCTGGGCCTCGCTCAGGCGGCCATAGGCCAGGATACGCTTCTTCATGTCGGTCTCCTTCGAGGTTCTCTCATTGCGGGGTGGATGCCAGTTCATTGAGGCGGACGCGGTCGGGCAGGCCCTCCATGTCGCCGCGTACCTGTACCGCCAGGGCGCCAATCAGGTTGCCGCGGCTCAGCGCCTCCCGGGGGGCGAGGCCGTCGAGCAGGGCGCTGATCACCCCCACCGCGAATCCGTCACCGGCGCCTACGGTGTCGATCACCTCGGCCACCGGTACGCCGGGTACGGTGAAGCTGTCCTCGACGCCGCCCAGGCTACCCCGATAGTAGCTGCCTTGTGGACCCAGCTTGATGATCACTGCCCGGGCGCCGCGCTCCAGGTAGAAGTCGGCGATTGCCTCAGGGCTGTCACGGCGGGTCAGCAGACGGCCCTCGGCCAGGCCGGGCATCACCCAGTCGGTGCGCGACGCCAGAGCGTTGAGGGTGTCGCGCATCTCGGCTTCGCTCGCCCACAGGCTGGGTCGCAGGTTGGGGTCGAAAGAGAGGCTGGCGCCGGCGTTTCGTGCCCGCTCGAGGATGGTTTCTGCGAGCTCGCGGCTGCTCGTCGAGAGCGCCGGGGGGATGCCGGTGGCGTGCAGGTGGCGCAGCGCCGAGAAGTCCACATCGTCGGCATCGGTCGGTGCCAGGTGGCTGGCGGCACTGCCACGGCGGAAGTACTCCACGTGGGGATCGGCGCCGCCCTGGGCGAGCTCTTTGAATACCAGGCCGGTGGGATGGTCGGCGTCGGTGCGCAGGTGGCGGCAGTCCAGCCCCTCGACTTCCAGGGCACGGCGAATGAAGGTACCGAAGCCATCGTCCCCGACCCGGCTCAACCAGCCCACATGAAAGCCCAACCGGGCCAGGCCGATGGCCACGTTGGTGTCGGCGCCGGCGATACGGCGCTGGAAGTGCTCGACGGCGGCCAGTTCGCCAGGATCATCGGCGACGAACATCGTCATGGCCTCACCGAAGGCGAGAATCTCGGGCGGGGAGGAAGGCTGAGTCATGGCAGTCTCCTGTGGTCGTGGGTGGTATGTCAGAGGCGGCGCAGTCGCGCCAGCTGTTTGGCGGTGAGGGCCACCGGGTCCTGGCCCTGCAGGGGGTATTCGATGGCGCGCGGCAGGCCGCTCGGCAGGTGTGCCAGCAGTGCCTTCCAGGCAGAGAGTTCGCTGTCGTGGGGTACACCGGCCCCGAGACGTCCTCCATCGTGCACGATGCCCTTGCAGTGTAGATAGCGCACGAAGGGGCCCAGGCGCCGGGCGGCGTCCAGCGGGTCACTATCGGTCCAGTGCCAGTTACCGATGTCAAAGGTCATGCCCAGCGAGCATCCTGCTGCCGCGGCGTCCTCAAGGCATTCGGCCAGGTGCTCCGGTGTGCCGCCCTCGGGGGTCTGGTCGTTCTCTAACAGCAGCGGTGGAAAGTCGTTCAAACGGTCGCGCAGTGCCGCCCAGTCGACCAGGCTCCCGCCGGGGTAGTGGCCCAGGGAGACCTTGATCGCGATCGCACCCAGAGCGGCGGCTTCGTCCAGGCGCTGGTCCAGTCGCACCGTGAGCCCGCCTGCCTCCCAGAGCCCATCGGGGGCGGAGTAGATCACCGCCAGGCCCTGCGCGGCACAGGCCTGGCCCAGGCCGATGAAGTCCGCGAAGCCCTCCGGCAACAGCTCGCGGCGGATCTCCACGCCATCGGCCCCGGCCGCGGCGAGCCACGGCAGCACGGCGGCCTGACCGTGGGTGACGATCAGGTTCTGACCATAGGCGGAGGTGGATACCAGCACGGCGGGAGTATCCGCGGTACCGGACAGTAGTGATGGGAACGGTGCTATTCGGGGGGTGGGCAAGGTAGCGGACATGGGGACTCCTGAAGGGGGGCTCTCAGCGGCGGGTGGAGCCGCGCGGGATCAGGCTGGCCTGGAAATGCACGCGGCGCGACGGCGTCGTGTGGTCACCGCATTCGCGACGCCGCATCAGGCACTCCACCGCGGCGCGACCGATCGCCTCGGTGGGTTGCGCCAGCGTGGTGATGCCGGGGCCGACCAGCGCGCACCAGTCGAGCTCGTCGATGCCCAGCAGGCCGGTGTCGCCCAGGCGGGCGCCGAGGGTCTGCAGGGCGCGGGTAGCCGCCAGGGTGGCGTTGCCATTGGCACACAGCAGCGCCCGTGGCGCCGTGCCCGGACGGGCCAGGAAGTCGCCGATGGCACGCTGCAAGGTCTCGCGATCCTTGAGGGCTTGGCAATGCGCCTCACCGGCCAGGCCGCGTGCCGCTACACCCTGGTGGAAGCGCATCAGGCGCGCCTGTCGGGGGCTGGCCTGTTCCGGGGGTTCGCTGAGATAAAGTAGTTCGCCATACCCCTGGACCTGGAGGTGGTCCAGGGCCAGGTCGAGTGCCCGGGCGTTGTCGAGGCCCACCACTTCGGCCTCCACCTCGCCGAGCTCACGGTCGAGCATCACAAGGGGCATGCCTTGTTCGACTAGCGCCTGGAGTTCCCGGTCGGGGCTGCCGGCGGCGTTGATCACCAGCCCCTCGACCCGGTAGGAGGTAAGCAGCGCCAGATGCTCTCGCTCCTGGGCCGGGTCGTTGTCGGTGTTGCAGACCAGCAGCGAATAGCCCCGCTCGCGGCAGGCTTGCTCCACGCCGTGCATTACCGCCACCGAGAAGGGGTTGCGGATGTCCGCCACCAGCATGCCGATCAACCGGGAGCGCCCTCCCTTGAGGCCACGGGCCATCTGGTTGGGACGATAGCCCAGCCGCTGCGCCGCGCTCTCGATGCGGCCCTGCAGTTCACGCGAGAGCCGTTCGCGCTCGCCGCCGAAGTAGCGGGAAACGCTGGTCTTGGAGGCGCCTGCCTCGCGGGCGACCTCGAGGATAGTGGCGCGCTGCGGTGAATGGATCGACATGGGGGAACTCATCAATGGAACCGTTCCCATGCTAGTCGCGATCGAGGCATTGGGCAAACTCTGGTGAGGGTTGCCCTGCAGGCGTCTGCCCGGTCCGGTGGCCGATGGAAGAGAGCCTCGGGAGTGTGTGCAGTCGTCGCATGTGTCAGATGTAATCAGTCATCCGACCCGCACAGGGGCCGTGGTGGCATACGATGGTTTATTTTATAATATTGATTTTAAAGTATTATTTATATTTCATTGGCATCCTGGCCCACCGCCTGCAGGGTCAGGATGAACGCGGGAACGGTGGATCGCCCATCAGCTTACCCACTACGCGGTCCCTGATCCGCCTTCCCGCTATCGCGAGCCAAGTGCTCAACACCCTCGCAAGTCCAGACCCCATGGAGGTGCGAAAATGATGTCCAAGGAATTCCTCAAGAAGCTCGGTGTCGCCGGTGTCTCGTTCGGCCTGATCGCCAGCCCGCTGGCGTTCGCTGATTTGAGCGAGCAAGAGGAACAGGAGCCGGTCACTCAGGAAGAGAGTGCCCCTGACACCAGTGGCGACAGCGCCGGGTATGACAGCACCGAGTACGAGAACGAGGAGCAGGAGTGGGAGACGTCCGGTTCCGATGACGCCTCAGGCTCCGACTCCGAGTATGAATACGAGGACGAAGAGGAAGAATGGGAAGAACCGGAAGAAGGTGAGGATGACGAGGATTCCTCCTGGTAATTTCCAAGGGCCGCCAGGCGCGGCCCCATCCTGGACGTGAGCCGGGATGGTAGACCAGTGAACGCCGCCACGGCTTTGTCGTGGCGGCGTTTTCGCGTGGACGGTCGTGAGGAGCTGATGCGGTTACTTCCGGGGGGGCGGCCCGATCCGGTGCCGCCGCCATGCCCACCAAGCGGCCAGGGCCGGGATACCGAACAGGAAGAGGTGAACCAGTAACTCCTCGGCCAGGGAGTAGCCGTGGGAGAGCCCCACGCCGAGGTTGGCGGCACTGACCGCAAGCCAAGCGGCGATAAAGCCCAGGGCGACGCGGGGGCGCCATGCCGGACGGCTGAGGGCCAGCGCCACGCCCAGCAGAAGCAGGCCGATAAGGATGAAGGCGAGGGTACGCATGATTCTGGGATCCTTTCTCTTGGAGCAGTCTTCCGTGCCTATAGCCTAGCCGTAAAACGACTAGGCGAGAGGGCGAAACGACGAGAGGGCGGACCCGCCTCGCCAAGCCAAGCCAAGGGCTATCGGGTGGTATAACCGCCGTTGGCGAAGATCGTCTGGCCGGTGATCCACCAACCGTCGGTGGCGAGGAAGCGCACGATGGGTTCGATGTCCTCGATCTTGGTCAGATCACCGTTCATGGCCTGGGACTTGTGGAACTCGACTCGCTCCGGCGTCTCCTGGCCATAGAAGAAGGGCGTGTCCATCGGTCCCGGTCCCACCGCAGTAACGGAGATGCCGCGAGAGCCGAACTCTTTGGCGGCGGCGCGGGTGAAATGCTCGACGGGCGACTTGCCGCCTGCATAGGTGGAGTAGCCGTCGGTAAAGGCGGCCAGCAGGGAGGTGACGATGGTGATGATCTTGCCGTCGTTGTTGAGGGTCCGTCCCGCCTCCCTGATGAAGAAGTAGGCGGCCTTGGCGTTGATATCGAACATCGAGTCATACTCCGCCTCGGAAGTCTCGACGATCGGTTTGCGCAGCACCTTGCCGACGGTATTGACGGCGATATCGACCCTGCCGAAGCGCGACCTCGCTTCGTTGAACAGGGCGGCGACATTGGCCGGTTTCGTCAAGTCGCCCTGGAAGGCGAAAGCGTCGCCGCCGGCCTCCTGAACTGCCTGTACGGTGGCTTCGGCGTCGGGTCGAGTGGCGTCGCCATGATAGTGCACTACGACCTTGGCCCCTGCTTCGCCCATCTTGCGGCTGATCAGCCCGCCCAGGTTCTTGGCGCCGGCGCCGACCACGACCACCTTGCCGTCGAGAGAATGTGTCGTCATCTTTCCCATCTCCTTTCTGTCCAGCGTCCCATTGAGGGACAGTTCCTGGTGAATGCGCGTGTGGACGCTGCGTGAAGGAGTATGGCGAAGGGGGAGCCGGAGATAATCTCCGCTCCCTCGACAGCACTATCCCGTGACGTCGAACAGTGAGGGGGTCAGGGGAAGAGGTTCAGGGAGAGAGGGTCAGGGGCGATGAGAGTCCCTGAATCTCCTGGCCAAGCAGGGTCTCCACCCAGGCGATAAAGACACGCAGAAGGCGCGAGCAATGATGGCGGTGAGGGTAGAGGATGGTGAGCGGCATGGGGGCCGCCCGATGATCGGGTAGCACCTCGACGAGGCGCCCCTCTCGCAGATGGTGCTGGACGTCGTAGGTCGGCACCTGGATCAGTCCGAGCCCCGCCAGACAGGCGGCGATATAGCTCTCCGCATTGTCCACGATGACCCGGCCCGGCAGGGAGAGCGTGCGTGACTCCCCCGCCTCCCGATATTCCCAGTCATCGGCGATGCTGCCGAAGGGGGAGGCGTAGTGAATGGTCTGGTGATGCCACAGGTCGTCGAGGGTCGTCGGGGTGCCATGCCGGGCAAGGTAGCCGGGGCTGGCGCAGTTGATCAGCGGCAGCCGACCGAGCGGGCGGGCGATCAGGCTGGACTCGGCGAGCTCACCGACGCGGATGGCGCAGTCCACGCCCTCGGCCACCAGGTTGACGGGGCGGTCGCTGGCGCCGACCTCGAGCTCGATGCCAGGATAGCGCGCGAAGAAGTCCGGCAGGGCGGGCACGATGATCAAGCGTGCGATGCGGCCAGGGGCCTCGATGCGTAGCCTGCCATGGAGCTGGGTATCATCCTGGTGGAACAGGCCCTCGAGCGCCTCCAGTTCGCCAAGCAGCCGCAGGGCCCTTTCATAGAGTTCCTCGCCGTCATGGGTCAGGGCGACGTGGCGCGTCGTGCGACTCAGCAGGCGTGTACCCAGCCGGGCCTCCAGCTCCCGGATGGCCGTCGAGACGGTGGAGCGGGGCATCTGCAGGCTGGCCGCGGCCTTGGTGAAGCTGCGCATCTCGGCTACGCGCAGAAAGGTGCGGAGGGTGTCGATACGATCCATGGCGGGGCCGTCGATCCTGGTGCTGGGGCCGTCAGGTTGCCACAGGCGGGCAGGGACGGAAACCGCCGCCGGCTGGCATGACCGGAAGCGACTCGGGCGGCCACCAGGGCCGCCCGACTATCCGTATCGCCAGCGAGACGTGCGAGGATTACCTCACCTTGGGATCCAGCTCGCCGCGTGCGTAGCGCTCGAACATCGCCTCGAGGTTGATCGGCTTGATCTTCGAGGCGTTGCCGGCGGTGCCGAAGGCTTCGTAGCGGGCGATACAGACTTCGCGCATGGCACCGACGGTTTCCTTCAGGTACTTGCGCGGGTCGAACTCCGACGGGTTATTGGCGAGGAAGCGGCGAACCGCCCCGGTGGAGGCCAGGCGCAGGTCGGTGTCGATGTTGACCTTGCGCACGCCATGCTTGATGCCCTCGACGATCTCTTCCACCGGGACGCCATAGGTCTCGGGAATCTCGCCGCCGAACTCGTTGATGATGGCGAGCCACTCCTGGGGCACCGAAGAGGAGCCATGCATCACCAGGTGGGTATCGGGGATGCGCGCGTGGATCTCCTTGATGCGCTGGATGGAGAGCGTGTCACCGGTGGGTGGCCGGGTGAACTTGTAGGCGCCGTGGCTGGTGCCGATGGCGATGGCCAGGGCGTCGACCTGGGTGGCCTTGACGAACTCGGCGGCCTCTTCGGGGTCGGTGAGCAACTGCTCCATGTCCAGCTTGCCTTCGGCGCCGATGCCGTCTTCTTCGCCCGCCATGCCGGTTTCCAGGCTGCCGAGGCAACCCAGCTCGCCTTCCACGGACACGCCGCAGGCATGCGCCATCTCGACGGTGCGCCGGGTGACATCGACGTTGTAGTCGTAGTCCGCCGGGGTCTTGCCATCCTCACCCAGCGAGCCGTCCATCATCACCGAGGAGAAGCCGAGCTGGATGGAGCGCTGGCAGACGGCGGGGCTGGTGCCGTGATCCTGGTGCATGACCACCGGAATGTGCGGGAATTCTTCCACGGCGGCCAGGATCAGATGGCGCAGGAAAGGGGCCCCGGCGTATTTGCGGGCGCCAGCGGAGGCCTGGACGATCACCGGGGAGTCGGTGGCGTCGGCGGCTTCCATGATGGCGCGCATCTGCTCGAGGTTGTTGACGTTGAAGGCTGGAACGCCGTAGCCGTATTCGGCGGCGTGGTCCAGCATCTGGCGCATGCTGATCAGTGCCATGAAGTGTCCTGTCGGTTTTCGGGGGTTATCAAGCTGTTCACGAAAGCGGCACGGCCATTGCCGTGCCGCTTCGATGTCGGGTGGCCGTTCTCAGCGCGCCGCGGCGTCCTCGAGGGCCTTGACCGCCGGTAGTGTCTTGCCTTCCACGTACTCGAGGAAGGCGCCACCGCCGGTGGAGATATACGAAACCTGTGCCTCGATGCCGTACTTGTCGATGGCCGCCAGGGTGTCGCCACCGCCGGCGATGGAAAATGCCGGACTTTCGGCGATGGCCTTCGAGATCACCTCGGTGCCATGACCGAACTGGTCGATCTCGAACACGCCCACCGGGCCATTCCAGAGGATGGTGCCGGCGCCCTTGAGCATGCCGGCGAGGTGAGCGGCGGTCTCGGGGCCGATATCCAGAATCATCTCGTCATCATTGACCTGGTCGACCGGCTTGACCACGGCTTGCGCGGATTCGGAGAACTCGGTGGCCACCACCACGTCGCTGGGCAGCGGAATCTCGACCTTTTCCATCAAGGCCTTGGCCTGGCCGATCAGGTCGGCCTCGTGCAATGACTTGCCGACGTTGTAGCCGGCCGCGGCGATGAAGGTGTTGGCGATGCCGCCACCGACGATCAGCTGGTCGCATTTGTCGGAGAGGGCCACCAGCACGTCGAGCTTGGTGGACACCTTGGAACCGCCGACGATGGCGGCCATCGGGCGTTTTGGGGTGGCAAGCGCTTTTTCGAGCGCATCGAGTTCGGCGGCCAGCAACGGGCCGGCACAAGCGGTGGGAGCGAACCGCGCCACGCCATGGGTAGAGGCCTGGGCGCGGTGGGCGGTGCCGAAGGCGTCCATGACGAAGATATCGCACAGCGCGGCGTATTGCTTGGCGAGCGTCTCGTCGTCGCCCTTCTCACCTTCGTTGAAGCGTACGTTCTCGAGCAGCACTACTTCGCCATCGGCGAGGTCGAGGGCGGCATCGAGGTAGTCCTGGACCAGGGTCACCGGGCGACCCAGCAGTTCACCCAGATGCTCGGCTACCGGGGCCAGCGAGAATTCCTCGGCGGGCTCACCTTCGGTGGGGCGGCCCAGGTGGCTCATCAGCATGACCTTGGCGCCTGAGTCCATGGCGGCCTTGATGGTCGGCAGTGCGGCGCGCAGTCGGGCGTCGCTGGTTACCTTGCCGTGCTTGACGGGGACATTCAGGTCCTCGCGGATCAGCACGCGCTGCCCGGCGAGGTCGAGGTCGGTCATCTTGTGGACGGTCATCGCAGCGTGGTCCTCATCTGGGGAATGGTGAAGCGGGAGCCGAGCCAGGGCGTCAGGGCGGCGGCATGGCGGCCAGGCGTTGGCCGACATCGAGCATGCGGTTGGCAAACCCCCACTCGTTGTCGAACCAGCACAGCATCTTGATCAAGCGGCTACCGGCCACCCGGGTCTGAGTGGCGTCAACGATACCGGAGCGCGGGTCGTGGTTGAAGTCGACCGAGGCCATGGGCGCTTCGGTGTAGCCGAGCAGGCCGGCCAACCGCTCACGGCTGGCCTCCTCGAACAGAGCATTGACCTGGGCGGCGGTGGTGTCACGCCGTACGGTGATCGCCAGGTCCATGGCCGACACATTGATGGTCGGCACGCGCATGTGCAGGCATTCGAAACGTCCGGCGAGATGCGGCATGAGCCGGTTGATACCACGCGCGAGCCCGGTATCCACCGGCACCATGGATTGCATCGCCGAACGGGTCAGACGCAGGTCGGTCTGGTGGTAGGCGTCGATCACCGGCTGGTCGTTCATTGCCGAATGGATGGTGGTGGTGACGCCATGCTCGATGCCAAGCGCCTCGTCGAGCACGGTCAGCACGGGCACCAGGCAGTTGGTGGTACACGACGCCGCGGAGAGAATGCGTTGCCCGGGAGCGAGGTCATGGTCGTTGATGCCGGTGACGATGGTGGCATCGACGTCGCTCTCGGCAGGCTGGGAGAACAGTACGCGCTTGGCGCCGGCGGCCAGGTGGCGCTCGGCGGTGGCGCGGTCGCGGAAGCTGCCGGAGCACTCCATGACCAGGTCGATACCCAGCTCTCGCCAGGGAAGGCACTCGGGGTCGGGCTGAGAGAGCACGCGGATCGGCTGGCCATTGACGCACATCACGTCACCTTCGGCTTCTACCTGGCCGGGAAAGCGGCCATGGGTGGTGTCGTAGCGTGTCAGGTAGGCGATGGTGGCGAGATCCGACAGCTCGTTGATTGCCACGATCTCCAGTGGCGACATTCCGGCTGCCGCTTGGCCATGGGCCTGGCGTTCGACGAGTGCGCGCAGCACGCACTGGCCGATGCGGCCGTAACCGTTGATGGCGATGCGATGGGCCATGGTGGTGGGACAGTCTCCTGCGGCGGTGTCACACGAGCCGGCGATTCTAGCGCATTTGCGCCCCTTCAGTCTGCTACAGGCCCAGCAGCCGCCATGCCAGCGGTAGAAACAGGGCGCTGAAGATGCCGGTGAGCCCCATGCCGAGCGAGGCGAAGGCGCCCGCGGTGGTGCCAATCTCGAAGGCGCGCACCGTTCCGATCACATGTCCGTTCACTCCGAGCACGAAACCCAGCACCCGCTGGTCCTGGATGCCGAACAGGCGTGCCAGAAGCCCGACGAAGGCGACGCTTGCCACGCCCGTCACCAGCAGGCCTCCCATCATCAGCGGCACGACACCGCCAAGCTGTTCGGTGATGCCGATGGCAATGGGAGCGGTCACCGACTTGGGGGCCAGCGAAGCCAGTACTTCCGGCGTGGCACCGAGCAACCAGGCGAGTCCAATGGCGTAGAAGGCCGCCAGGGCCGCCGCTGGCGGGAGGCAGATCAGGATCGGGCGCCACAGTTCGCGAATGCGCGGCAGTTGCTGGTAGAGCGGCACGGCGAGTGCCACGGTGGCCGGGCCCAGCAATAACATTAGCCAGCCGGCACCCTCACGGTAGACGTCGTAGTCGATACCGGTAATGGCCAGGGTGGTGGCCAGCAGCAGCGCCGCCATCAGCACGCCCGGGCACCACACCGGGCGCCCCAGGCGGTTGAACAGCCAGCCGCCGGCCAGGAAGGCGGCAATGGTCAGGGTGATCGCGGGCAGCGGGGTAATCAGCAGCGAATCCCTGAGGCTTGCAAGCGAACTCATTGCTCGGCTCTCCCCTCTGATGTCTCGCGGGGCATGAAGCGCTGCATAAACCAGAATGTGGTGGCAACGCTTGCCAGGGTGCCGAGGATCAGCGCCACGCCCACGGCGAGCCATTGGCCGGCGAAGGCATCGACGATAAAGAACACGCCGACGACACCCGGCATGATCAGCATGGCGAGGAGCGTGATGAGTGGCTGGCTTGCGGCCTTGATAGCCACGCTGACGTGCCCGCGCAGGATCAGCCACGAGGTCAGGGCGAGCATGCCGATGACGCCGGAGGAGATCGGTAGGCCGAGCCAGATGACCAGCGCTTCACCCAGCAGCAGGAAGCCGGTGAGCCACAGAAAACCGCGTAGTTCGAGCATCCAGGTGCCTATCGGTAAGGGGGACTTGAAACCGTATCGAGTGCCCCTATTGTGCAGATTACCGGGGCCTTGTCAGCTGATCCTGGTGTGGCGCTGGTTCGGTCCCTTTCCCACCGTGTAGGCATGTGTAAGGAGGTGTTCGAGATGTTCGGAGATCTCAGAGGGTTAGAGCCCGCCCGCGTGCAGGGCATGGATTGGTTCCGCCAGTGGATGGATGAGGTGTTCCCGGACAGCGGGGCGGCGGATATTCGCTCGGTGCCGCGAGGCAGCTTTCCAATGATCAACGTGGGGCGTACCGATGATACGGTGCGGGTCTACGTGTTTGCGCCGGGGATTACCGCGTCCGAGCTTGCGATCGACATTCAGGACAACGTATTGACCGTGAGTGGCAAGCGAGATGCCGAGGCCGGCAATGGCGAGCAACAGCCGCCGCGTAGTGACTTCCGTCGCGAGCGCTTTCGGGGCGAATTCAGCCGCTCCCTGGCGTTGCCTGACGGGCTCGACGTCGAGCGTGCCGAGGCTCGCTTCCGCGATGGAGTCTGCGAGGTACTGCTGCCCAAGCGCGAAGAGCTCAAGCCCAGGCGCATCAACGTCCAGGTCGCGTGAATCCCGAGTCTACGAGTCCCGCAGCAAGGAGGTATTGGTCATGAACGATATCACTCGACGAGACGCTGGCCTGCCGGAGTCAGCCGAGAGCAACCAGCGTGGCGATAGCCTGTTGCCTCCGGTGGATATCTTCGAGGAGGGCAATGCCCTGCACATCCTCGCCGACATGCCGGGCGTGACGCGCGAAAGCTTGCATATCGAGGTCGACAGCAATGTGCTGAGCCTGGAAGGAGACGTGGCCCTCGAGATGCCGGAGACCCTCACGGCCATCTATGCCGAGGTTCGCGCCCAGCGTTATGCGCGGCGTTTCACGCTCAGCCATGAAATCGACAGCGATGCCATCGAAGCACGCATCGACAACGGCGTGGTGCATGTGACACTGCCCAAGAAAGCCACCCATCGGCGGCGCCGGATCGAGATCCAGGCCGCCTGAGTGGCCACCGATACCAGGTGCCCTGACCCTGTCAGGGCGCCTGGCTTTTTCCTGGTAGCCTCCCCCTTCAGCCATCCAATGGGGCTTTCGCCTGGTCTTTCACCCAGTTTCCGACGGGTGTCCAAGCGGTGATCTGCGCAGGCTGTTTCCACGACACGGTGCGTATCCACTAGGATGGGAGTAGAGAAAGCGCAAGGCTCATCCGCGAACCAGGTCCACACACGCTAGATTCGATACAGGCCTCTAGCCAAGGCCCTCATTTTCCCAAGGCCACCATTTTCCCAAGGCCCCCATTTTCCCAAGGAGAGGAACACCATGACCGATATTGCCAAGCTGTTGGGCAATGATGCCGATGACCTGCTCGGCCATACCTGTCAAGGCGTGCCGCGTGACAGCCTGCACTTGCCGGGGCCTGATTTCGTTGACCGCGTGGTATCGGCAAGCGACCGCCCGCCAGCGGTGCTGCGAAACCTGCAGGCGCTCTACAACCATGGGCGTCTCGGCGGCACCGGCTACCTGAGCCTGCTGCCGGTGGACCAGGGCATCGAACACTCGGCGGGCGCCTCGTTCGCGCCCAATCCGCGCTATTTCGACCCGGCCAACATCGTTGAGCTGGCCATCGAAGGCGGCTGTAATGGCGTGGCCTCGACCCTCGGCGTGCTCGGTTCGGTGGCGCGCCGCTATGCCCACAAGATCCCGATGATGCTCAAGCTCAATCACAATGAGTCGTTGAGCCATCCTGCCATCTACGACCAGACGCTGTTCGCCGAAGTCGAGCAGGCCTTCGACATGGGCTGTGTGGCGGTGGGCGCGACCATCTACTTCGGTTCTCACGAGAGCCGTCGCCAGATCATGGAGATCAGTGCCGCCTTCGAGCGTGCCCACGAGCTTGGCATGGTGACGGTCCTCTGGGCCTATCTGCGCAACCCGGCCTTCAAACATGAAGGCACCGATTACCATGTCGCCGCCGACCTCACCGGCCAGGCCAACCATCTGGCGGCCACTCTCAAGGCCGATATCGTCAAGCAGAAGCTACCGGAGAACAACGGGGGTTACCGCGCGATTGGCTTTGGCCATACCCACGATAAGGTGTATGACGAGCTGGCCACCGGCCACCCCATCGATCTGGCCCGTTACCAGGTCGCCAATTGCTATATGGGGCGTGCCGGGCTGATCAACTCGGGCGGCGGCTCCAAGGGCGAATCAGACCTCGCGGAGGCGGTGCGCACGGCGGTCATCAACAAGCGTGCCGGCGGCATGGGGTTGATCTCCGGGCGCAAGGCCTTCCAGAAGCCCATGGCCGAGGGCGTCGGGCTGCTTAACGCGATCCAGGACGTCTACCTGGACCCGGCGGTAACGGTGGCTTGATCACAGGCGTCACTGGATTATGTGAATCAGCTGGCGAGACGCAAACACTGGAGGCTGGGGATATCCTCGGCCTCGAGCCTGGGTGGGCAACACCTGATCGAAGTTTCAGGTGTTGTAGTCAGTTTCTGCGGCCAAGCCGTCATCCCTTGAACCGTGGGATTTTTTGACATGTCATTCTTGCCTGTAATCCTTGCGGGAGGTGTTGGCTCTCGGCTATGGCCATCGTCACGACAATTGCGTCCCAAGCAGTTCCTGTCGCTTGACGGCGGCCCCACCATGTTGCAACGGACGCTGGAACGTCTCGACGGGCTCGAGAAGCAACCGCCCATCGTGATCTGCAATGAAGCACATCGCTTCCTGGTGGCGGAACAATTACGCCAAGTCGGGTCTGAAAACCATCGCATCTTGCTGGAACCGGTAGGTCGCAACACGGCACCCGCGATCGCGCTGGCTGCCATTGCGGCGACTCAAGGCGGTGATGACCCCTTGTTGCTGGTACTGGCCGCAGACCACTTGATCCAGGATGTCGAACAGTTCCACGCCAGCATCGAACAAGCCCTGTCGCTTGCTGAGCTGGACTATCTTGTCACCTTCGGTGTGGTACCGACCTACCCCGAAACGGGATACGGTTATATTCATCAGGGATCGCCGCTGAGAGCGGGTTTTGGCGTCAGGCGATTTGTCGAAAAGCCCGATGCTGCCACAGCGAACGCTTACATCGAGAGTGGTGAATATTTATGGAATAGTGGCATGTTTCTGTTTCGCGCGAGTCGTTATCTGCAGGAACTGAAACGCTTTCATCCCGATATGCTTCACGCATGCCATCAGGCCATGTCCCACTTGGAAAGGGATCTGGATTTTACGCGCATGGATGGTGAGGCATTTGCTCGATGCCCCGAGATTTCGGTGGATTATGCCGTGATGGAAAACACCCAGCACGCTGCCGTTGTCCCCTTGTCTGCGCGCTGGAGCGATCTTGGCTCCTGGTCGTCGCTATGGGACATAAGTGACAAATGCGAGTCGGGAAATAGCTGTCATGGCGATGTCATTCAAGAAGACACCCGCAATACGTTGATTCGTGCCGAGAGTCGTCTGGTCGCTGCAATTGGCCTGGATGATCTGGTAATTATCGAGACCAAGGATGCTGTGCTGGTGGCTGATAGGCACAAAACGCAAGACGTCAGGAAGATCGTCGAGAGGCTCAAGTCGGACGGACGGTCCGAGTTCGAAAACCACCGAGAAGTCTATCGTCCCTGGGGGCGCTACGAATCGATAGACACGGGCCCGCGTTACCAGGTCAAGCACATCACGGTGAATCCCGGTGCAAGGCTTTCGTTACAGATGCATCACCACCGGGCGGAGCATTGGGTCGTGGTTTCCGGCACGGCCGAAGTGACCAATGGGCATGAGACCTATCTCGTTTCCGAGAATCAATCAACCTACATACCCATCGGCCAGATTCATACGCTTAAGAACCCCGGCCCGATACCACTCGAGCTGATCGAGGTGCAATCCGGGGGTTACCTGGGCGAAGACGACATCGTTCGCTTCGAAGATGACTATGGGCGTGTTTGATCACCTCAGCGACGCCCTTGGCCCTCAGCCTTCCAGCAATTCGCTCGCCTGCTTGACGACGTTGTCGACGGTGAAGCCGAAGTGCTTGAACAGATCCCCCGCCGGAGCGGATTCGCCGTAGCTGCGCATGCCGATGACGCGACCGTCCAGGCCCACGTACTGGTACCAGAAGTCGGCATGGGCGGCCTCGATGGCCAGCCGCCTGGTCACTGCGCGTGGCAGTACGCTGTCGCGGTAGTCGGCGTCCTGGTCATTGAAGCGGTCGGTCGAGGGCATCGATACCACGCGCACTGCGTGGCCCTGGGTCTCGAGCTCGCTGGCGGCATCCATGGCCAGGCCGACTTCCGAGCCGGTGGCGATCAGGATAAGGTCAGGTGTCACCACCTCGTCCTTGAGCACGCTCTCTTTCAGAACGTATCCACCCCGCTGGATATTGGCCAGTTGCTGCTTGCTGCGCGCTTGATGCGGCAGGTTCTGGCGTGACAGCACCAGCGCGGTGGGGCCGGCATTGCGCTTGATCGCGGCATCCCAGGCGGCAGCGGTTTCCACGGCGTCGCAGGGGCGCCAGGTGGCCAGGTTGGGGGTCGAGCGCAGCGTGGTCAGCTGCTCGATGGGCTGGTGGGTGGGGCCATCCTCACCCAGGCCAATCGAGTCGTGGGTGAACACGTAGATCGCCCGCTTGCCCATCAGCGCGGCCATGCGCACGGCGTTGCGCATGTACTCCATGAAGATCAGGAAGGTCGCACCGTAGGGGATAAACCCGCCGTGCAGCACGATGCCGTTCATGATCGCGCCCATGCCGAACTCGCGCACCCCGTAGTGCAGGTAGTTGCCATCCGTCGCCTCAGGGGTGATCGCCTTGGCGCCGTCCCAGAAGGTCAGGTTGGAGGGCGCCAGGTCGGCACTGCCGCCAAGCAGCTCGGGCAATTGCGGGCCGAGTTCGTTCAGGCAGTTGAGCGAGGCCTTGCGGCTGGCGATCGACTCGCCCTGCTGCTGGGCATGCTGCACCATCGCCTCGCTGGTGAATTCGGTCGGCAGCTGACACTGCACGCGGCGCTCGAATTCACGGGCCAGTTCCGGGTGGGCCTCGGCGTAGCGATCGAAGCGTGCCTGCCAGGCATCCTGGCGAGCCTTGCCGGCTTCGCAGGCATCCCAGCCGCGATAGATATCCTCGGGGACATGGAAGGGGGCGTGGGGCCAATCGAGCTGAACGCGCGCCGCGGCTACCTCGTCCTCGCCCAGTGCCGCGCCGTGGCACTCCTCCTTGCCCTGCTTGTTGGGCGCGCCAAAGCCGATGATGGTCTTGCAGATGATCAGGCTGGGCTTGTCGTCGTGCTGCTTGGCCAGGGCGATGGCCGCCTCGACTTCCTCGGGCTTGTGGCCGTCGACCTGGGGCACCACGTGCCAGC
>NZ_PYUD01000020.1:0-1753 GCF_003028575.1 Halomonas urumqiensis
CTTTGAAAACTAAACAAAAGACAAAAGTGAAGGAAAGAGAATGACACATTCTCTGTTCAATTTCAATTTGGAATCTAAGCCAGATTCCGTCTGATGCAGCGAAAGCTGCGTTGTCAGTTCAAACACTTTACGGAGAGTTTGATCCTGGCTCAGGACGAACGCTGGCGGCGTGCCTAATACATGCAAGTCGAGCGCAGGAAGCCGGCAGATCCCTTCGGGGTGATGCCGGTGGAATGAGCGGCGGACGGGTGAGTAACACGTGGGCAACCTGCCTTCCAGACTGGGATAACCCCGGGAAACCGGGGCTAATACCGGATAATCAACCGGTCCGCATGGACCGGCTGTAAAAGCGCGGACTTGTTCCGCGCACTGGAAGATGGGCCCGCGGCGCATTAGCTTGTTGGTGGGGTAGTGGCCCACCAAGGCGACGATGCGTAGCCGACCTGAGAGGGTGATCGGCCACACTGGGACTGAGACACGGCCCAGACTCCTACGGGAGGCAGCAGTAGGGAATCATCCGCAATGGACGAAAGTCTGACGGTGCAACGCCGCGTGAACGATGAAGGTTTTCGGATCGTAAAGTTCTGTTATGAGGGAAGAACACGTGCCGGTCGAACAGGCCGGCACCTTGACGGTACCTCACGAGAAAGCCCCGGCTAACTACGTGCCAGCAGCCGCGGTAATACGTAGGGGGCAAGCGTTGTCCGGAATTATTGGGCGTAAAGCGCGCGCAGGCGGTCTCTTAAGTCTGATGTGAAAGCCCACGGCTCAACCGTGGAGGGTCATTGGAAACTGGGGGACTTGAGTGTAGGAGAGGAAAGTGGAATTCCACGTGTAGCGGTGAAATGCGTAGATATGTGGAGGAACACCAGTGGCGAAGGCGACTTTCTGGCCTACAACTGACGCTGAGGCGCGAAAGCGTGGGGAGCAAACAGGATTAGATACCCTGGTAGTCCACGCCGTAAACGTTGAGTGCTAGGTGTTAGGGGTTTCGATGCCCTTAGTGCCGAAGTTAACACATTAAGCACTCCGCCTGGGGAGTACGGCCGCAAGGCTGAAACTCAAAGGAATTGACGGGGGCCCGCACAAGCAGTGGAGCATGTGGTTTAATTCGACGCAACGCGAAGAACCTTACCAGGTCTTGACATCTTTTGCCCGCTCTGGAGACAGAGTTTTCCCCTTCGGGGGACAAAATGACAGGTGGTGCATGGTTGTCGTCAGCTCGTGTCGTGAGATGTTGGGTTAAGTCCCGCAACGAGCGCAACCCTTGACCTTAGTTGCCAGCATTCAGTTGGGCACTCTAAGGTGACTGCCGGTGACAAACCGGAGGAAGGTGGGGATGACGTCAAATCATCATGCCCCTTATGACCTGGGCTACACACGTGCTACAATGGATGGTACAGAGGGACGCGAGACCGCGAGGTGGAGCCAATCCCAAAAAGCCATTCTCAGTTCGGATTGCAGGCTGCAACTCGCCTGCATGAAGCCGGAATTGCTAGTAATCGCGGATCAGCATGCCGCGGTGAATACGTTCCCGGGCCTTGTACACACCGCCCGTCACACCACGAGAGTTTGTAACACCCGAAGTCGGTGAGGTAACCTTTTTGGAGCCAGCCGCCGAAGGTGGGACAAATGATTGGGGTGAAGTCGTAACAAGGTATCCGTACCGGAAGGTGCGGATGGATCACCTCCTTTCTAAGGAGCATCAAGCTCAGATCGACCTTCCTTTTGTTCTTTTGTTTAGTTTTGAGAG
>NZ_PYUD01000020.1:1853-4985 GCF_003028575.1 Halomonas urumqiensis
GCGTCCTTTGAAAACTGGATAACGCAAGAAACACGAAGATCACCGGATCATCGTTTGATAAAAGCGAGTGATTCCGGGTGTCTTGGAATGCCAGACTGAAACGACGTCCAGAACACATACCAGCGGTATGTGTATTGGTTAAGGAAGAAAGGGCGCACGGTGGATGCCTTGGCACTAGGAGCCGACGAAGGACGGGACGAACACCGATATGCTCCGGCGAGCTGTAAGTAAGCGTTGACCCGGAGATTTCCGAATGGGGGAACCCCTCATCCGTAATGGGATGAGATCCCTGCCTGAATCAATAGGGCAGCGGAAGGCAGACCCGGGGAACTGAAACATCTTAGTACCCGGAGGAAGAGAAAGCAAACGCGATTTCCTGAGTAGCGGCGAGCGAAACGGAAACAGCCCAAACCGGAAGGGTTTCCCTTCCGGGGTTGTAGGACACTCCATTGGAGTTACCAAGAGGAGCAGTAGAGGAAGCGGCCTGGAACGGCCCGCGGGACAAGGTAACAGCCCTGTACTCGACACTGCCCCTCCTCCGGAGTGGATCCTGAGTACGGCGGGACACGAGAAACCCCGTCGGAATCCGGGAGGACCATCTCCCAAGGCTAAATACTCCCTAGTGACCGATAGTGAACCAGTACCGTGAGGGAAAGGTGAAAAGCACCCCGGGAGGGGAGTGAAATAGATCCTGAAACCGTGTGCCTACAAGTAGTTGGAGCCCATTTACGGGTGACAGCGTGCCTTTTGTAGAATGAACCGGCGAGTTACGATCCCGTGCAAGGTTAAGCCGAAAAGGCGGAGCCGCAGCGAAAGCGAGTCTGAACAGGGCGATATAGTACGTGGTTGTAGACCCGAAACCGGGTGATCTACCCATGTCCAGGGTGAAGTCCAGGTAACACTGGATGGAGGCCCGAACCCACGCACGTTGAAAAGTGCGGGGATGAGGTGTGGGTAGGGGTGAAATGCCAATCGAACTCGGACATAGCTGGTTCTCCCCGAAATAGCTTTAGGGCTAGCCTCGGAGCGAGAGTACTGGAGGTAGAGCACTGATTGGACGAGGGGTCCCTACAGGATTACCGAATTCAGTCAAACTCCGAATGCCAGATACTTCTCTCCGGGAGTCAGACTGCGAGTGCTAAGATCCGTAGTCAAGAGGGAAACAGCCCAGACCATCAGCTAAGGTCCCCAAGTATACGTTAAGTGGAAAAGGATGTGGAGTTGCTTAGACAACCAGGATGTTGGCTTAGAAGCAGCCATCATTGAAAGAGTGCGTAATAGCTCACTGGTCGAGTGACTCTGCGCCGAAAATGTACCGGGGCTAAACGTATCACCGAAGCTATGGATGGACACCTTCGGGTGTCCGTGGTAGGGGAGCGTTCCAGGGGCCGAGAAGCCGGACCGGAAGGACCGGTGGAGCGCCTGGAAGTGAGAATGCCGGTATGAGTAGCGAAAAGAGGGGTGAGAATCCCCTCCGTCGAAAGCCTAAGGGTTCCTGAGGAAGGCTCGTCCGCTCAGGGTAAGTCGGGTCCTAAGCCGAGGCCGAAAGGCGTAGGCGATGGCAAACAGGTGGAGATTCCTGTACCACCGCGTTTCCGTTTGAACAATGGGGGGACGCAGGAAGATAGGGTGTGCGCACGATTGGAAGTGTGCGTCGAAGCTGGCAAGGCCGGAGCACAGGCAAATCCGTGCTCCACGAGGCTGAGCGGTGACCGCGAGGGAAATACAGTACCGAAGACCCCGATTCTACACTGCCGAGAAAAGCCTCTAGTGAGGAAACCGGTGCCCGTACCGCAAACCGACACAGGTAGGCGGGATGAGAATTCTAAGACGCGCGGGAGAACTCTCGTTAAGGAACTCGGCAAAATGACTCCGTAACTTCGGGAGAAGGAGTGCTCCCTGGGGTGTATGCCCGGGGGAGCCGCAGTGACTAGGCCCAAACGACTGTTTATCAAAAACACAGGTCTCTGCCAAGCCGCAAGGCGATGTATAGGGGCTGACACCTGCCCGGTGCTGGAAGGTTAAGAGGAGGCGTTATCCCTTACGGGAGAAGCGCTGAATTGAAGCCCCAGTAAACGGCGGCCGTAACTATAACGGTCCTAAGGTAGCGAAATTCCTTGTCGGGTAAGTTCCGACCCGCACGAAAGGTGCAA
This sequence comes from Halomonas urumqiensis, assembly GCF_003028575.1. Lineage (GTDB taxonomy): Bacteria > Pseudomonadota > Gammaproteobacteria > Pseudomonadales > Halomonadaceae > Halomonas > Halomonas urumqiensis. The sequence continues at coordinate 4,007 of NZ_PYUD01000020.1, forward strand.
CGATTTGGGCACTGTCTCAACGAGAGACCCGGTGAAATTATATTACCTGTGAAGATGCAGGTTACCCGCGACAGGACGGAAAGACCCCATGGAGCTTTACTGCAGCTTGATATTGGGTGTTGGAACAGCTTGTACAGGATAGGTAGGAGCCTTGGAACCCGGAGCGCCAGCTTCGGGGGAGGCATCGGTGGGATACTACCCTGGCTGTTTGAACATCCTAACCTCGGCCCGTGATCCGGGCCAGGGACAGTGTCAGGTGGGCAGTTTGACTGGGGCGGTCGCCTCCTAAACAGTAACGGAGGCGCCCAACGGTTCCCTCAGAATGGTTGGAAATCATTCGAAGAGTGCAAAGGCAGAAGGGAGCTTGACTGCGAGACATACAGGTCGAGCAGGGACGAAAGTCGGGCTTAGTGATCCGGCGGCACCGTATGGAAGGGCCGTCGCTCAACGGATAAAAGCTACCCTGGGGATAACAGGCTAATCTCTCCCAAGAGTCCACATCGACGGGGAGGTTTGGCACCTCGATGTCGGCTCGTCGCATCCTGGGGCTGAAGTAGGTCCCAAGGGTTGGGCTGTTCGCCCATTAAAGCGGCACGCGAGCTGGGTTCAGAACGTCGTGAGACAGTTCGGTCCCTATCCGTCGCGGGCGCAGGAAATTTGAGAGGAGCTGTCCTTAGTACGAGAGGACCGGGATGGACACACCGCTGGTGTACCAGTTGTTCCGCCAGGAGCATAGCTGGGTAGCTACGTGTGGACGGGATAAGTGCTGAAAGCATCTAAGCATGAAGCCCCCCTCAAGATGAGATTTCCCTTCACGCAAGTGATAAGATCCCTTCGAGATGAGAAGGTAGATAGGTCCCGGGTGGACGCGTGGCGACACGTGAAGCTGAGGGATACTAATCGATCGAGGACTTAACCAAGAACAACGGCAACACCAGGACACTGATCTTCGTGGATCGACGCGTTATCCAGTTTTGAG
>NZ_PYUD01000003.1 GCF_003028575.1 Halomonas urumqiensis
GCGAGGAAGGCGTATTCTACGTGATCGGCGTGGCGTGTCAAGCGCCATGTTTCGCCGGGGTGATGACTCACCCAGAAACTGTCGACAGCACCAAAACCCCAGTACTATCAATCACTTTCTTCACTTATCACCGCCTGCAACGTTGCCCGTCGCCGGCAGCGGATGCGTACTTTACGGGTTTGATGGTGACCATGCAATACCCTGCACCAGAAAAATGTAGTCCAGATTACGCACCGTCGCCATGACCTTTTCAGTGTAGCGGGATGTTAGATGACCCACTGGTCGACGAAGCGATGAACGGCGGTGGCCTCCAGTGCCTGCCGATCCTTGCACAGCGTGAAGAGCTTCGTACTCCAGCCGGCTGGAAACCGTGTTGCCAGGTTGCGCTTGAACTTCTCTTCGAGCATGGGAATCCCTTCGGCACGGCGACGGCGATGGCCAATGGGATATTCGACCTCCACCTTGTCGGTGGCGCTACCGTCGGTGAAGTGGACCTGGATGGCATTGGCAATGGAGCGCTTTTCGGGATCGAGGTAGTCGCTTGTATAGTGAGGTTCCTCCACGACCTCCATCTTGCCGCGCAGCTCATCGATGATCGGATTGGCCTCGTGAAAGTCATCCTCGTAGTGCTCTGCGGTGAGGCTGCCAAAGGCCAGTGGAACGGCCGTCATGTATTGCAGGCAGTGATCCCGGTCGGCGGGGTTGGCAAGCGTACCCGACTTGGAAATGATGCGAATCGCCGACTCATGGGTGGTCAGCACGATTCTATCGACATCGGCAAGCCGGTCCTTGACCTGTGAATGCAGCGTGACCGCCGCCTCGCAGGCTGTCTGGGCATGAAACTCCGCGGGAAAGGCAATCTTGAACAGGATATTTTCCATCACGTAGCTGCCGAACTCTCGCTGGAAGGTGAATCGCCGCTCGCTTTCCGGTTTCAACGACTGATCCTTGTTGGTCTTGCTGAACAGCACATCATAGAACCCCCACTGTGGCGCCGAGAGAGCACCGGGAATGCCCATCTCGCCACGCAGCGCAATATAGGCAAGCCGTACTCCCCGCGACGTCGCATCACCGGCGGCCCAGCTCTTGCGCGATCCTGCGTTGGGGGCGTGGCGATAGGTCCGCAGGCTCTGGCCATCGACCCAGGCATGCGAGAGTGCCGAAAGCAATTGCTGGCGATCGGCTCCCATCAGCTTTGCCACCACCGCCGTGGTCGCCACCTTGACCAGCACCACGTGATCGAGGCCAACCCGGTTGAAAGAATTATCAAGCGCGAGCACACCCTGTATCTCGTGGGCCATGACCATGGCCTCGAGCACCTCGCGCATCAGCAGTGGTGGTTCACCGTCGGCGACGCGTTTCTGCGAGAGATGGTCCGCCACTGCCAATATGCCGCCCAGGTTGTCGGAGGGGTGCCCCCACTCGGCGGCAAGCCAGGTGTCGTTGTAGTCGAGCCAGCGCACGATGCAGCCAATATCCCAGGCGGCCTTGACCGGATCCAGCCGGAAGGAAGTGCCCGGTACACGCGCCCCATGAGGCACCACGGTGCCCTCGACGAGAGGACCAAGATGCTTGGTGCATTCCGGAAAACGCAGCGCCAGCAGACCGCACCCCAGGGTGTCCATCAGGCAATGACGCGCGGTGTCCATTGCCTCGTCGCTCTCGATCCGGTAATCGAGCACGTAATCGGCGATCTTCTGCAGTTCGATATCGAAATCCGGGCGAATATTGGTTTCCACTGTGGCGCTCATGCTGTCCTCCCGTTGCAAATCGTTAGCCAACCCCCTTCACTATAGAGAACCTGCTCCCCGTCGGCCGGCTCCCTCAGAAGCTGTCGCCCGGCACGCGAACAACACCTTCCATCAATACCCTTGCACTGCGGCTCATGATTGCCTTGGTGGCGGTCCACTGGCCGTCGACCTTGCTTGCCTCGGCACCGACCCGCAGGGTGCCGGAGGGGTGACCAAACAGCACCGAGCTGCGATCCCCTCCTCCGGCGGCGAGGTTGACCAGGGTGCCGGGTATCGCTGCGGCGGTGCCGATGGCAACGGCAGCGGTACCCATCATCGCGTGGTGCAACTTGCCCATGGAAAGCGCACGCACAAGCAAGTCGACATCACTTGCCTTGATCGACTTGCCGCTGGACGAGACATAGTCCGCAGGCCGAGCGACGAAAGCCACCTTGGGGGTGTGCTGCCGGTTGACCGCTTCGGCCACATCCTGGATCAGCCCCATACGCAGGGCGCCGTGGGCACGAATCGTCTCGAACCTCGCCAGTGCCTCGGCATCGCCATTGATCGCCTCCTGCAGCTCGGTACCGGTATAGCCGAGCTGCTCGGCATCGAGAAAGATGGTCGGAATGCCAGCATTGATCATGGTGGCCTGGAGAAACCCGACACCCGGCACCTCGAGCTCGTCGACCAGGTTCCCGGTGGGAAACATGGCACCTGCGCCATCCGCTGGGTCCATGAATTCCACCGGCACTTCAGCGGCAGGAAACGTCACGCCATCGAGTTCGAAATCCCCCGTTTCCTGGACCTCGCCATTGGTGATTGGTACATGAGAGATAATGGTCTTGCCGATGTTGGCCTGCCAGATGCGCACAGTCGCTACGCCATTGGCGGGTATCCGGCTGGCATCCACCAAGCCGTTGCTGATCGCGAAGGGCCCCACGGCGGCGGAGAGATTGCCGCAGTTGCCGCTCCAGTCGACGAACGGCTTGTCGATTGACACCTGGCCGAACAGGTAATCGACATCGTGGTCAGGACTCTCGCTCTTCGAGAGGATCACGGTCTTGCTGGTGCTGGAGGTCGCGCCACCCATGCCGTCGATCTGCTTCTGGTAGGGGTCGGGGCTGCCGATCACGCGCATCAACAAGCGATCACGTGCCTCGCCGGGCGAGCGAGCCGACTCGGGCAGGTCCTGAAGACGGAAGAACACGCCCTTGCTGGTGCCACCACGCATGTAAGTGGCGGGAATCCTGATCTGGGGAACATGCGTCCGCGAATCGTCGGCCATGGAAGTCGGTTCCTGTGTTGGGAGAAAAATCGACCCGGCAATAGTAGCCGGGTCGAACATGTGGACACGCTGGTCGTCCGGCTCAGCCGGCTGCCTCGACCGTGGACTCGAGAAAGTCCTGGGCAAAGCGCTGCAGCACGCCGCCAGCGGAGTAGATGGATACCTCCTCGGCGGTATCCAGGCGGCAGATCACTGGTACCCGCTCGGTATCACCGTTGCGGCGATGCATGACCAGCGTCAACGCGGCCCGCGGCGAGTACTCGCCTTCCACGTCGAAGGTTTCAGTACCGTCGATGGCCAGTGTGTGGCGAGTCGTGCCCTGCTCGAACTGCAGTGGCATGACCCCCATGCCGATCAGGTTGGTGCGGTGAATCCGCTCGAAGCCCTCGGCGACAATGGCCTCGACACCGGCAAGCGCCACACCCTTGGCCGCCCAGTCACGCGACGAGCCCTGGCCATAGTCGGCACCGGCAATGATGATCAGCGGCTGGCCGCGTTCCATGTAGGTCTCGATGGCTTCCCACATGCGTGTGACCTTGCCTTCCGGCTCGATCCGCGCAAGCGAGCCCTGCTTTACCTCACCGTTGTCGTCACGCACCATTTCGTTGAAAAGCTTGGGATTGGCAAGCGTGGCCCGCTGGGCGGTCAGGTGATCACCGCGGTGGGTGGCGTAGGAATTGAAGTCCTCCTCCGGCAGGCCCATCTTGTCCAGGTACTCCCCCGCGGCACTGTCGAGCATGATGGCGTTGGATGGTGACAGGTGGTCCGTGGTGATATTGTCCGGCAGCACCGCCAGCGGTCGCATTCCCTTCAACGCACGCTCCCCCGCCATGTTGCCTTCCCAGTAGGGCGGGCGGCGAATGTAGGTACTTTGCGCTCGCCATTCATAGAGCGGGTTGACCGTTGCACGCGCGCTCTTGTCGAGGTCGAACATCGGGATGTAGGTGGCACGAAACTGTTCCGGCTTGACGCTCTGCTTGACGATGGCATCGATCTCTTCATCGGAGGGCCAGATGTCCTTCAACGTGACCGGATTGCCATCGGCATCATGGCCCAGCGCATCCTTTTCGATATCGAAGCGGATGGTGCCGGCGATGGCATAGGCCACCACCAGCGGAGGGGATGCCAGGAACGCCTGCTTGGCATAGGGGTGGATGCGACCATCGAAGTTGCGATTGCCGGATAGTACCGCCGTGGCATAGAGGTCACGGTCGACGATCTCCTGCTGGATCGTCGGGTCCAGTGCACCACTCATGCCGTTGCAGGTGGTGCAGGCAAATGCCACCACGCCGAAACCAAGGGACTCCAGCTCACTCAGCAGCTCGGCTTCTTCCAGGTACATCTTGACGGTCTTGGAACCCGGGGCAAGCGAGCTCTTGACCCATGGCTTGCGGGTCAAGCCAAGCTTGTTGGCATTGCGGGCGATCAGGCCAGCCGCCACCATGTTGCGCGGATTGCTGGTGTTGGTGCAGCTGGTAATGGCGGCGATGATCACCGCGCCATCCGGCATCCTGCCCGCCTTCTCCTCTGCCTGTGCCTTGTCGAGATCCACTGCAATGCCGCGCTTGGCGAGCTCGGAGGTGGGCAGATGAGCATGCGGATTGGAGGGACCCGCCAGGGTCCGGGTCACCGAGGAAAGATCGAAGGTCAGTACCCGCTCATACTCGACATCTCGCAGGCTGTCGGCCCATAGCCCGACTTCCCTGGCATAGGTCTCGACCAGCGCCACTTGATCGTCGTCACGCCCTGTCAGCTTGAGATAATCGATGGTCTGATCATCGATATAAAACATCGCCGCGGTGGCACCATATTCCGGGGTCATGTTGGAGATGGTCGCGCGGTCGCCCACAGTCAGCGCGTCGGCGCCCTCGCCATAGAACTCAAGGTACGCCCCCACCACCCGCTCGCGACGCAGGAACTCGGTCAGCGCCAGCACCATGTCGGTACTGGTGATGCCGGGCTGAAGCCTGCCGGTAAGCTCGACACCGACGATGTCGGGCAGGCGCATCATCGAGGCCCGCCCCAGCATCACGCTTTCGGCTTCAAGGCCACCCACGCCCACCGATATCACGCCCAGCGCATCGACCATCGGGGTATGGCTGTCGGTGCCTACGCAGGTATCCGGGAAGGCCACGATCTTGCCCTGCCTATCGGCCTGCTTCTGCACCACCGGCGACATCTTCTCCAGATTGATCTGGTGCATGATGCCGTTGCCGGGCGGGATCACGTCGACATTCTCGAACGCCGTCTTGGTCCAGTCGATGAAGTGGAAGCGATCGTCGTTGCGGCGATCCTCGACGGCACGGTTCTTCTCGAAGGCATCCTTCTCGAAGCCGGCATGCTCGACGGCCAGCGAATGGTCGACGATCAACTGGGTTGGCACCACCGGGTTGACCTTGGCCGGGTCACCGCCCTTCTCGGCGATGGCATCACGCAAGCCGGCCAGGTCGACCAGCGCCGTCTGGCCCAGAATGTCGTGGCATACCACACGGGCGGGATACCAGGGGAAATCCAGGTCGCGCCGGCGTTCGATCAACTGCACGAGCGCATCGCGCAGCTCGGCAGGATCACAACGCCGCACCAACTGTTCGGCCAGCACACGCGAGGTATACGGCAAGCCTGCGTAGGCACCGGGCTTGATCGCCTCAACGGCGGCACGTACATCGAAGTAATCGAACGATGTGCCGGGCAGCGGCTTGCGATAGTCACTGTTCATGTCGGGAATCACGGTCATTCACGCTCCTCGATCGGCACCCAGACGCTGTGCTCGGGGCCGGTATAGTCGGCGCTGGGGCGAATGATGCGGTTGTTGGCACGCTGCTCGAACACATGGGCACACCAGCCTGTCACTCGCGAGCAAACGAAGATCGGTGTGAACAGCTTGGTTGGGATATCCATGAAGTAATAGGCGCTGGCATGGAAGAAGTCCGCGTTGCAGAACAGTTTCTTCTCGCGCCACATCACCGCCTCGACGCGCTCGGAGACCGGGTACAGCACGCTGTCGCCGACATCCTCGGCGAGCTTGCTGGACCAATGCTTGATGATCGCGTTGCGTGGGTCGGACTCGCGATAGATCGCGTGGCCGAAGCCCATGATCTTTTCCTTGCGCTCGAGCATGCCCATGATCTCGCGCTCGGCCTCGTCGGCGGAGGTCCAGTTCTCGATCATCGCCATGGCGGCCTCGTTGGCACCGCCATGCAGCGGGCCGCGCAACGAGCCGATGGCCCCGGTCACGCACGAGTGCATGTCGGAAAGCGTGGAGGCGCACACTCGCGCGGTAAAGGTCGAGGCGTTGAATTCATGCTCGGCATACAGGATCAGCGAGACGTTCATGACTCGGGCATGCAGGTCGCTTGGGGCCTTGTCACGCAGTAGATGCAGGAAGTGGGCTCCAACCGATTCATCGTCGGTCTCGGTCTCGATACGCACGCCATCATGGGAGTAGCGATACCAGTAGCAGATGATCGACGGCAGTATCGCCAGCAGGCGATCGGAGGCATCCTGCTGCTCATCGAAGCTCTCCTCGGTCTCGAGATTACCGAGCATCGAGGCGCCAGTGCGCATGACATCCATCGGATGGGCGCTCGCCGGAATCTGCTCCAGCACGTTCTTGAGTGCCTGGGGCAGACCACGCAGCCCCTTGAGCTTGGTGATGTAGGCATCCAGCTCGGCCTGGTTCGGCAGCTTGCCCTTGAGCAGCAGGTAGGCCACTTCCTCGAAGCGCGCCTTCTCGGCCAGTTCCTTGATATCGAACCCGCGATAGGTTAAGCCAGAACCGCTCTTGCCCACGGTACAAAGTGCGGTTGCCCCTGCGCTCTGGCCGCGCAGGCCAGCTCCACCGATAGGTTTATCAGCCATGTCGTGTCTCCTGGTAAGTCGTGTTGTTATCGTGAGCGCTATGCCGTGTCGCCATCCTTGTCGGCAAACAGGGCATCGAGCTTCTGCTCGAAGGCGTGGTAATCGAGAAAGTCGTAGAGCTCATCGCGTGTCTGCATCAAGTCAACGACGTCCCGCTGGTGGCCCTGGGCGTGGATACTCTGGTAGACCTTCAGGGCAGCGGCGTTCATGGCGCGGAATGCCGACAGCGGGTAGAGCACCATGCGGCAGCCCACCTCGCCAAGCTCCTGCTGGCTGAACAGCGGCGTGGCGCCGAATTCGGTGATATTGGCGAGTATCGGGGCGTCGACACGCTCACAGAAGGCGCGATAGTCATCCAGGGTATGCACCGCTTCGGCGAAGATCGCATCGGCACCGGCCGCGATACAGGCGCGGGCACGCTCGATGGCGGAATCCAGGCCATCCTTCTGGAAGGCATCGGTACGCGCGATCAGGTAGAAGTCGGGATCGATACGCGCATCGGCGGCGGCCTTGACCCGATCGACCATCTCCTGCTGGGAAACGATCGCCTTGTTGGGACGGTGGCCACAGCGCTTCTGCGCCACCTGATCCTCGAGGTGCACGGCGGCCACCCCGGCACGCTGCATCTCCTTGACGGTGCGCGCGATATTGAAGGCGCCCCCCCAGCCGGTATCGATATCCACCAGCAACGGCAAGTCGGTGGCACCGCAGATGCGATGGGCATCCTCGACCACATCGTTCATGGTGGTCATGCCGAGGTCGGGAAGACCGTACGAGGCATTGGCCACGCCACCGCCAGACAGGTAGATCGCCTGGTGACCGACTCGCTTGGCCATCATCGCGGTGTAGGCATTGATGGTGCCAACGATGGGTAGCGGCCGATTGGCCTCTAGTGCGGCGCGAAAACGGGCACCGGGGGTCTGATTGGTCATGCGAGGTCTCCTGGCTGTTCTATATCAATCTGGTCTGTATCAATCTGGAAGCGACTAGCGTGCGGGGAGCCACCTTGATATTGGCGAGTATCAGTGAGTCTCCTGGGTATCCTGTTCGAGCGTGGCGGCATAACGGTCGACGACATTGGATCGTGAAGCACTGACGTGACGCCGCATCAACAGCTCGGCGAGTTCGGCATCGCCCGCCTCGATGGCATCGACGATGCGATGGTGTTCGACGAAGGCACGTTGAGGGCGTGTGCCACTGGCACTGAACTGCGTGCGATAAAGGCGCACAAGGTAATAAAGGTCATCGCACAACATCGTCATCAGCATGCGGTTATGGCTGCCAAGGACAATGCGATAGTGAAAGTCCAGATCGCCCTCGCGCTGGTAGTAGGCTTCGCCACTGCGCAGGTCGGACTGGCTCTCGTGAACCGCCAGCACCTCACGCAGCCCGGCGATCTCCTCGCGAGACATATGTTCGGCCGCCAGGCGTGCGGCCATGCTCTCTAGGGCTTCACGCACATCGAAGAGTTCGAGCAGCTCTTTCATGGATAGTTTGACGACCCTGGCACCGACATGGGGCACACGCTCGATCAGGCGATGAGCCTCCAGGCGCCGCATGGCTTCACGCAGCGGGCCGCGCGAGATCCCGTAGCGCTTCGATAACCCCGGCTCGGTGATCTTGCTGCCCGGCGCCAGCTCGCCACGCACGATGGCGTCCTGGAGTTGCTGAAAGACACGTTCGGCCAGCGTGCGCACCTCAGGGTTCGAGGTTTCGGCCTTGACAGAGGATGTCGCGAGGGGATGTGACTCGGCTGAGCTCATGGCAATTGTCGACAATTAAATGGTGTGTGAACTGTAGCCATTGCCATTCACCGGGTCAACAGACCAGACCTATCTCGGTCCTTAGCCTTTGGTTGTAGACAACTGAGCTCAAAATATCACCAATGTCGACAATGCTGGCTGCCTGCGTTGATGCCGCGTCACCCAAGCGGTCAACGACAAAAAGCGTCGGCGTGCCTAGAATAGTCGCCTGTTCCGGGAAGGCGCATTGATGACAACACCACGCAAGATCACCCCGCTAGCCTATCGGGAGGACCCCCTTGGCTACTTCGCTGCCCTGAGAAGCCGCCCGGGGGCGGTGCTGCTCGACAGTGGCCGGCCGGTGGCGCCCGGGGGGCGCTTCGACATCCTGTCCAGCGACCCTCTCGTGCAACTGGAGGTGGATGAACACGGCCGCATCCTCGGCGACCGAAAGCTCGCTGGACTATCACCCTTCGTGGCACAGCAGGCCTTGCTCGAACGCCTGCCTCATGATGTTCCGGAGAGTGATCTCCCCTTTCTCGGTGGCCTGATCGGCTTCTGGAGCTATGACCTTGGCCGGCGCCTTGAGCCGGTCGGAAGCCGTGCCGTGCCTGCCGTCGATCTGCCGACAAGCCGCGTTGGCCTGTATGACTGGGCGTTGATCCTCGACCACCAGCATCGCCAGGGCTGGCTGGTGGCAAGCGACGAGCGCAAGGCACAGGTAGAGCAGTGGCTTGCGGCGCGCCCACCACCCCTCGACCCCTTCCGGCTCACCACGCCTTTCCAGGCGGAAATGTCGCGTGCGGCCTATCTGCAAAGGTTCGAGGCGGTGCAGCGCTACATCCATTCCGGAGACTGCTACCAGATCAACCTCGCGCAACGCTTCAGCGCAGCGTTCAAGGGTGACCTATGGGCCGCCTACCTGCGCCTGCGTCGGGCAACCCCCACCCCGTTTTCTGGTTTCATGGCCTGGCAGGACAAGGCGATCCTGTCGCTCTCGCCTGAACGCTTCATCGAGTGTCGGAATGGCCAGGTGGAAGCCCGGCCGATCAAGGGCACTCGACCCCGCGGCGCGACAGCCGAGGAGGACCGCCAGCTCGCCGATGCACTGGAAGCCAGCCTCAAGGATCGCGCCGAGAACGTGATGATTGTCGACCTGCTGCGCAACGACCTGGGGCGCGTGTGCGTGCCGGGAAGCGTCAGGGTGCCCAAGCTTTGCGGCCTGGAGAGCTACGCCAACGTGCACCATCTGGTCAGCGTGGTGAAAGGTGAACTTGACCCCGACCGCAGGCCGCTCGACCTGCTGGCCGCCGCCTTTCCCGGCGGCTCCATCACCGGCGCCCCCAAGGTGCGCGCCATGCAGATCATCGACGAGCTCGAGCCCAGCCAGCGAAGCGTCTACTGCGGGAGTCTCGGCTATGTAGACGTACGTGGGCACATGGACACCTCGATCGCCATTCGCACCGCCGTGGCCGATGATGGTCACCTCCATCTGTGGGGGGGAGGCGGGCTGGTCGCCGATTCGCGAGGGGAAGATGAGTACTGCGAAACACTCGACAAGATTCGCCACCTGATGGCCGCCTTGAGTGAGTAGGCAGCACCTTGGTAATTAAAAAATAATTTTTTAGTCCACTAAGAAATAAATATCCAATGAATCGGTATTGGGGGAGACACTAACGGCTCTGGTAGGGTGACGATCAAGCACGACTCACCCCCTGGAGGGCTCATGGAAACACAACTCGACATCGTCAACCGAGACCTCGGCAACGACCCCGATGCACTGATACGCTGGGCCCTGAAACAGGGTAATCGACCCATCTGCACCACCAACTTTCGGCCTTTCGAGGCGGTCATCCTGCACATGGTGACTCGTCATCGCCCCGATATCCCGGTGGTCTGGATGGACAGTGGCTACAACACCGAGGCCACCTATCGCTTCGCCGACGAGTTGGCCAGGCGCCTCGATCTCAACCTGATCACCTACTTGCCGAAGCGCTCACGCGCCCATCGCGAAGCGCTCGAAGGCCCCTTCCCAGGCATCGACGACGCCCGCCATGGCGACTTCACCCAGGAGGTGAAGATCGAGCCTTTCGAGCGTGCGCTGCGCGAGATGGCGCCAGACGTCTGGTTCACCGCGCTGCGCGCCGAGGATACGCCGGAGCGTGCTCGCATGGCGCCTCTCAGTCGCAATGGTGATGGCCTGCTCAAGGTCGCTCCGCTGTTGCAGTGGAGCGCGCGGGACATGTACCAGTATCTCGAAGCCCACGATCTGCCCAACAACTTCGACTACTTCGACCCCACCAAGGTGGAAGAAAAACGCGAGTGCGGGCTTCATCTGCAGCACTGAGCCAAGTCGCCAAGGCGGCGATTCATCAAGGCTCCACCAGAAACGAGACGGCCGCCAGGATCACCCTGGAGGCCGTCTCTTGTATTGGCTCGTGTCAAAAAGCGGGCGAGTCTCAGCGCACCGGCAAATCGATGGAATCGAACAGCCCGGTGTCATGACGAGGCCCGGCGGCAAGGGCCGCATCCACTAGGTCGCGCTCCAAATGGCCTGCGAAGCCCTTGAGAAAGTCATACATGTAGCCGCGCATGAAGGTGCCACGCCGAATGCCTATCTTGGTGGTGGAGCTTTCAAACAGATGCCCCGCATCCAGCGCCACCAGGTCGCTGTCAATTTCAGGATCCACCGCCATGTGCGCAACGATACCCACGCCCATGCCCAATCGAACATAGGTCTTGATCACGTCGGCATCCGCAGCGGTCAGCACCACATTGGGCGAGAGCCCCTTGGCGCGAAAGGCATCATCGAGCTGCGAGCGCCCCGTGAACCCGAACACATAGGTGACCAGAGGATGGCCAGCCAGGGCCTCCAGGGTCAGCGGCTGATCAACCAGGGGATGTCCCTTGGGCACCATCACGCAACGGTTCCAGCGATAGCATGGCAAGAGCACCAGGTCGTTGAACAACTCCAGCGATTCAGTGGCGATGGCAAAATCCGCCTGGCCGTCGCTGACCATCTGAGCGATCTGCTTGGGCGTACCCTGCTGCATGTGCAATGCCACGTCAGGGTACTTGCGCGTGAATTCGCGAATCACTGGCGGCAAGGCATAGCGCGCCTGGGTATGGGTGGTGGCGATGGAAAGACTGCCGCGGCGTTCGTCACTGAATTCCTGGGCGACTTCCTTGATATTCTCGGTGAGGCGCAACACCTTGCCAGCCAATTCGACGACAGCCTGTCCAGCGGGTGTCACTCGCGTGAGATGCTTGCCGCTGCGGGCGAAAATCTCGACCCCAAGCTCGTCCTCGAGCAAGCGGATCTGCTTGGAAATACCCGGCTGCGAGGTAAACAGGCTCTGGGCAGTGGCCGAGACATTCAGGTTGTGTCGCGTGACTTCCCAGACGTAGCGCAGCTGTTGAAGTTTCATGGTGGTATCGGCTCCCAGGATCGCTCGTCACAAAAGCGCATAAAGGCTGAAAAATTAATCACTTTATAGCATATCAATCAGCACAATGCGTCAGGTGATGATCCACCCAACAGCCACCCGCCAAGCTTTCGCATTTGCCAGCGCCATGGTCGACCGCTAACATCAGCCGGCCAGGCATACCTCTGGTGTGCCCCGAATACGCTCGATGTAGCGCAACGCAACTGGAGAATCCCATGGCCAACAATGTCGATGTCACCAACGCCAACTTCGAGCAGGAAGTCCTCAAGGCCGAGACACCGGTTCTGCTGAAGTTCTGGGCACCCTGGTGCGGTCCTTGCAAGGTGATGGCACCGGTGGTCGACGAGGTCGCCGAAGAGCGCAACGGCAGCCTCAAGGTCGTCAGCATCAACGTGGACGATGCCCCCGAAATTGCCGCCGAACAAGGCGTGCGAGGCGTGCCCACCGTCATGCTGTTCAAGTCTGGCGCCAAGGTGGCCTCGCTGGTCGGTGCTCAGTCCAAGTCGCAACTCTCGCAGTTCATCGATCAGAACGCCTGATCCCAGACGAGCGTCGCCCCCCATCGCCCCGGCCTCGGCCGGGGCGATGTCGTTCAGGGGCCGCCCTCTTTGTCCACCTGACGATTGCGCACCGACTCATTGCGTACCGATGGAGGCTGGTCAGCCCCCTCCAGCGAGCCTCCCGCACCCGGCCCCAGCAAGCGGGCGATCCAGCGGGTCTCGGGATGACTGTCCAGGGCAATCTTCAGCGTCATGGTCAACACCACCGACAGCAACATGCCCGCCGCACCGAAAATCCACCCCCACACCACCAGTGACAGGAAGGCAATGAAGGTCGACAGTCCCAGCGCGCGGCCCATGACGCGCGGCTCGACGATATTGCCGAGCACGAAATTGATGCCCAGATAGGCCGCCGCGAGCAGCACGGCATCGAACAGGCCACCTTCCGGTGACACCAGCAGCAGCATCACCGGGGGAACAGCAGCGATGGCGGAGCCGATGTTGGGAATGAAATTCAACGCGAAGGCCATCACCGCCCACAACAGCGGAAATTCCACCCCCACCAGTTGGCAAGCTACCCACACCAGGGCACCGGTCACCAGGCTGATCATCGTCTTGACCGCCAGATAGCGCTTGAGGGTGCGGCTGAACTCGTTGAAGCGTTGCAGGCTGGGCGCGGGATTGACCAGCGCACGGGAGAGCTTGTGGCGAAAGTTCATGGCTTCGAACAGCATGAACATCACCAGCAGCGCCACGATGACACTCTGCATCAACAGGTTGCCGACTTCACCGAGAAACGCCGGCACGAAGCCTCCCACCTGCTCCATGTCCATCAGGCTCGCCAGGCGATCCGGATCGATGGCAAGCCCCAGGTTCGCGAGCCCCGCCAGCAGGTCGAAGTAGTATTCGTAGAGTTTTTCCTCGATGCCCGGCAGCGCATCGACGAAGGTGCCGAAGCTGTTGACCAGCAGCAGACCCAACAGGGAAATCAGTCCACCCAGGACTACCAGGGTCAGCCACACCGCAAGCCGCAGGCTGAGTCCCAGGCGATTGAGCCACTGGATCGGCGCCGTGCAGACCACGGCAATGAATATCGCCAGCAACAGCGGCACCAGCAGGCTGGAGCCCGCCTTCATGCCAAACACGATGACCACCAGCGCCGCCAGCGCCAGCGTCAGGTTCAACGGGATGATACGCGGGGTATCATCGTTATAAAGCGGCATCCGATAGCTTCCTTGTGTCAGAACAGGGTCATCATGCCCCTTGGCAGCGCCTGCAACAATGTGTCGGGCCAATACCCACCGCGGAACCTTTACCCGAACCCTCGCTCGAAGTGGCGCCGGGCAATGCTCGCCCACCACTCACCGCGCATCTTTCAATGCAAGGAGGCATGCCATGTCATTCGCCATTCCATTTCGCCAGTTGGGGCTGGTGGCACTGCTCGCAGGCGCTACGCTTGCCACCACTTCGCTCCAGGCGGACACCCCCGCTACGCCGCGACTCGATGTCGCCGCCGAGGCGCAAATCGATGTCGTGCCGGATCGCGCCACGCTAACCGCGCGGCTATGGGAACGCACCGCCGCCATTTCCCAGCAGGAGGACGTCAGCGCCGACCCCGATGCCCTGCGCGAGGCCCGCGAGCGCCTCGAATCGCGCTCGGCCGAGCTGATCCAGACCATGGAAGCCGCGGGGCTCGAGAGCGAGGCGATCAACGCCGGATCACTGAGCGTTCAGCCCGAGTTCGTGGCGTCGCCACGGCGCAGCGATGAAGAGCAGGAAACCCTGGTGCGCACTCGCCTGGAGCGGCCATTCGAGGTCAAGGTCGACGACCTGGAGCGTCTGCCCGTGCTGCTGGATGCCCTCACCGAAGCAGGCGTCAACTCCCTGGATGGGGTGACCTACGACCTGGCCGACCGCGACGCCGCCACCGACGAGGCGTTGGTCAAGGCATTGGAAAAGGCCCGCCACAAAGCGGACTTGATGGCCGAGACGCTGGGCGTGACGCTGGGCGACGTGATGTCGGTCAGCGAGACCCGCTCGCCGGTGTTCGCCCCGCGCATGATGGCGATGAGCGCCGATGCCCGGGAAAGCGCCCCGCAGGCGGAGTATCGCCCCGGCACCATCGCCATCGAAGCGGGCGTGAGTGTCAGCTGGGAAATCGAGCGGTAAGCCCGATCAGGCGTTGATGGCTGCGACCCCGCCCATGTAGGGTCGCAGCACCTCGGGGATGCTGATAGACCCGTCGGCGTTCTGGTGGTTTTCCATCACCGCAATCAGGCAACGGCCAACCGCCAGGCCCGACCCATTCAAGGTATGCAGCAATTGCGGCTTCTTGTGCTCGGGGTGACGGAAGCGCGCCTGCATGCGGCGGGCCTGGAAATCCTCGCAGTTGGAGACCGAGGAGATCTCACGGTAGGTCGCTTGGCTTGGCAGCCACACTTCCAGGTCGTAGGTCTTGGCGGCGCCAGCGCCCATGTCGCCGGTACACAGGGTGACCACCCGGTAAGGCAGCTCGAGTGCCTGGAGGATCGCCTCGGCATGGCCGCGCATCTCCTCAAGTGCGGCGTAGCTGTGCTCCGGTTCGACCATCTGCACCATCTCGACCTTGTCGAACTGATGCTGGCGAATCATGCCGCGAGTATCGCGCCCGTAGGAACCGGCCTCGCTGCGAAAACACGGGGTGTGCGCGGTGAGTTTCACCGGCAACGCCTTGTGCTCGAGGATCTCGTCACGGGCGAAGTTGGTCAGCGGCACCTCGGCGGTGGGGATCAGGTGATAACCGCGCTCATCATCGAGACGGAACAGATCCTCGCCGAACTTGGGCAACTGCCCCGTCCCGTACAGTGAGGCCTCGTTGACCATGTAGGGCACATAGCACTCTTCGTAGCCGTGCTCCTGAGTCTGCTTGTCGAGCATGAACTGGGTCAGCGCACGATGCAGCCGGGCAATCGGCCCGCGCATCACCGCGAAGCGCGCCCCAGTCAGCTTGGTCGCCAGGTCGAAATCGAGATCGCCCTTCAGTGCTCCCAGGTCGACATGGTCGCGCACGTCGAAATCGACGCTGGCCGGTGTACCCCAGCGGTGCAGCTCGACGTTGTCCTCCTCGCTGTTGCCCTCCGGCACGCTCTCGTGGGGCAGGTTCGGCAGGCCGCTGGCCAGTTCGTCCCACTCGGCCTGCACCTCGGCCAGCCGGGCCTTGGCGGCGTCCAGGCGGTCGCCCAGATCGCTCACCTCATCGAGCAGTGGCTGGATATCCTCGCCCGCCGCCTTGGCCTTGCCGATCGCCTTGGATCGAGTGTTGCGCTCGTTCTGCAGGGACTCGGTCTCGGCCTGCAACTCACGACGCCGCGACTCCAGCGCCTCGAGCCGTGAGGTATCCAGGGCGAAGCCCCGCTTGGCCAGTCGTTGGGCAACCATCGCGAGGTCGCTGCGCAGCAGTTTGGGATCAAGCATGGCATCCAGTCCGTTGCAGTCGGTGAAAGCGGAAAATTCAGGCCGCCCATTGTAGGCAAAAGGCCGCACAGGCGCCATGCGGCGGCAGCCACGGGATGCGCGGCAAGGCCCAGACGCGGTAAAGTAGACCATCCCTTCTTCCCCGCCCGGCCAAGCCGCGGCGGCGCCACGAATGACATCGACACCATGATCGCACGACTGGACACCGCTGACGCACACCTTCCGGGCCTCGAGACCCACTACCGGCGTTTCCTGAAGGCGCTCGACGCCTCGGGCTTCACCGGCGACATCGCCGCCGACTACGCCGACCGCACGGTGCTCGCCACCGACAACTCCATCTACCAGCGCCTGCCCCAGGCGGTGCTCTACCCGCGCGATGCCGCTGACCTCCAGCGCATCGCCCACCTGGCCGGTTGCATCGAACACCGCAAGGTCGTGTTGACCCCGCGCGGTGGCGGCACCGGCACCAACGGCCAGTCGCTGACCGACGGCCTGTTGGTGGACGTCTCGCGGTACATGAACCGCATCCTCGAGATCGACGTGGAGAAGCGCCAGGTGCGGGTACAGGCGGGCGTGGTCAAGGATCAGTTGAATGCTGCCCTGAAGCCCCACGGGCTGTTCTTCGCCCCCGACCTCTCGACCTCCAACCGCGCCACCATCGGCGGCATGATCTCGACCGATGCCAGCGGCCAGGGCAGCTGCGAATACGGCAAGACCCGCGACCATGTGCTGGAACTCGATACCCTGCTGTTGGGCGGCGAGCGACTGGTGTCACATCCACTGGACGAGGCCGAACTGGCGGCGCAGTGCCAGCGCCAGGACCCGGTAGGCGGCATTCACCGCACCGCTCGCGAGATCATCGACACCCAGCGCGAACTGATCGACGCCACCTTTCCGCCGCTCAACCGCTGCCTGACCGGTTATGACCTGGCGCACCTGAGGGACGCGCAAGGCCGTCTCGACCTCAACAGCCTGCTGTGCGGCTCCGAGGGCTCGCTTGGCCTGCTCAACGAGGCGGTACTCAATGTGCTGCCCATCCCCAGGCACTCGACACTGGTCAATGTGCGTTACGCCGGTTTCATGGACGCCCTGCGCGACGCCAAGGCGCTGATGGCAAGCCAATCGTCTCCCACCTCCATCGAGACGGTAGACGACACTGTGCTGGGCCTGGCCCGTGAGGATTTCGTGTGGGACAGCGTGGCGGAATTCTTTCCGGAAGCCGACACGCCTGTCCACGGCATCAACCTCATCGAGTTCAACGACGACGACCCCGAGCGGCTGGCCGCGCGAGTCGACGCCTTCTGCCGCCATCTCGAGCAAGACGCAAGCGCCCCACGCCTGGGATACACCCTGGCCGAGGGGCGTGATGCCATCAAGCGAGTCTACGGTATGCGCAAACGCGCGGTGGGCCTGCTCGGCAATGCCCGGGTCGATGAAAAGGGTGAGAAGCGACCGATCCCCTTCGTCGAGGACACCGCCGTGCCGCCCGAACGGCTGGCGGACTTTATCGCCGAGTTCCGCGCCGCCCTGGATGCACGAGGCCTTGCCTACGGCATGTTCGGTCATGTCGACGCCGGTGTGCTGCACGTGCGCCCGGCCATCGACATGAAGGACCCCGAGCAGGAACGACTGATTCGCGAGGTCTCCGATGAAGTGGCCGCACTGACCAAGAAGTTCGGCGGCCTGCTGTGGGGCGAGCACGGCAAGGGCGTGCGCTCGGAGTATGCCCCGCAGTTCTTCGGCGAGCTGTACCCCAGCCTGCAACGGGTCAAGGCAGCGTTCGACCCCCACAACCAGTTGAATCCCGGCAAGATCGCGACGCCTCTCCTTAACCAGCCCGAAGCCGCTGGTACTGACTCTAACCCGCCCGATGCCGCGGTAAGAGCGCCCGCTGACGCTGAAAAACTGGAGGCGGTGAAGCTCGTCGATCCGGGTCTGCTGGCCATCGATGGTGTGCCGACACGCGGCCAGTTCGACCGCCAGATCGACGAACGCGTCTGGCAATCCCATGCGGCCACCGTCTACTGCAATGGCAACGGTGCCTGCTACAACTACGACCCCGATGACGCCATGTGCCCGTCGTGGAAGGCGACCCGCGACCGTGTGCACTCCCCCAAGGGGCGGGCCAGCCTGATTCGCGAATGGTTGCGCTGGCAGGGCGAGGCCGGTATCGACCTGGTCGAGGAATCGAGAAAGAAAAAGGCCGAAGGCGCCTGGGGATTTATCAAAAGCTTCCCGGCACGCACCCTCAACACCCTGCGGCGCGGCAAGCAGGACGACTTCTCCCACGAGGTATATGACGCCATGGCGGGGTGCCTGGCCTGCAAATCCTGCGCCGGCCAGTGCCCGGTGAAGGTCAACGTGCCCGACTCCCGCTCACGGTTTCTGGAGGTCTACCATGGCCGCTACCTGCGCCCGGTCCGCGACTACCTGATCGGCGGTATGGAGTTCTTCGTGCCGACCCTTGCGCGCATCGCCCCGCTCTACAACGCGGCCCTTGGCAACCGCCTGGTGGATCGCTTGCTGGCCGGCCCCATCGGCATGGTCGACAGCCCGCGGCTATCCCGCGCCAACCTCGAAAAGCAGCTTGCTGCATGGGGAGTTGCCGAGGCCACCCCGACCTCGCTTGGCCTACTCACCGAGGCCCAGAAGGCGCGCAGCGTGGTGCTGTTGCAGGACGCCTTCACCAGCTACTTCGAAGCCAAGCTGGTGATGGATATCGTCGAGTTGCTTTCGCGCCTCGATGTGCGGGTGTTCGTGGCGCCCTACTCGCCCAACGGCAAGCCACTCAACGTGCAGGGCTTCCTGGGCGCCTTCGCGCGCACCGCCGAGAAGCAGGCCAGACGGCTTCGCACACTCGCCGAGTTCGGCGTGCCCCTGGTGGGCATCGACCCGGCCATGACCCTGACCTATCGCCAGGAATACCCGAGTGCGCTGGGAAAGGATGCCGTGCCCGAGGTGCTGATGCTGCAGGAGTGGCTGGTCACCCGGACACCAAGCCCGGCAAGCCGCCTGGCGCCGGAAGATGCGAACGAGGCGCCGCGCTACCGGCTGCTCTCGCACTGCACCGAGGCCACCAATGCCCCGGGTAGCCCCAAGGCCTGGCAGCAGGTATTCGCCGCCTTCGGCCTGACACTGGAGCTGGTGCCCACCGGCTGTTGCGGCATGTCCGGCACCTATGGCCACGAAAGCCGAAACCTGGCGACCTCGAAAACCATCTACGCCCAGTCATGGCAACCGGTGGTGGAAAACGACGCCAATA
Organism: Halomonas urumqiensis; assembly: GCF_003028575.1. GTDB lineage: Bacteria > Pseudomonadota > Gammaproteobacteria > Pseudomonadales > Halomonadaceae > Halomonas > Halomonas urumqiensis. The sequence goes on from NZ_PYUD01000003.1 coordinate 19,280, forward strand.
CCGGCACACTGCTCGCCACCGGCTACTCCTGCCGGAGTCAGGTCAAGCGCCTCTCGGATCAGGCCTTGCCACACCCGCTGCAGGCCCTGCTCACCGAGCTCAAGCGCCGCGGTTGAGCGACTGGCAAAGCCCCATACAGCAAGGCGCCACCCATTCACGCGCCCTGGCGCAGGCGCATGTCTCGCACGGCCCGGTAGAGTGGCACGCCGATCTGTGAAAACAGTGCCATGCCCCAGACGACATTGCCCACCGCCGAGGGCACGGACGGATGGATGACCAGCACCACCAATGCCCCCGCGATCCCGAAGAGGCGCACCCCACCGCTGTGATATCGACAGGTGATGTCCCGGCCCTCGACGAGCGACTGCAGCACCCAGAGCGATACCAGAAAGACAGCAAGCCCGACGGTGCCGATGGCGCCATAACCGGTGGGGTAAGGCTCCCAGAATCCGACGTAGACTTCGCCTGCCAGCGCCACCCCGATCAGCACCGCGCTCCACAGAATCGTGATATGGGCGAACCAGTAGGCCAACAGAACACCGGTGGCACGGCTCCTTGGCTTGGCATTGCCGGCGCTGTCGAAATAAATCCAGGCCAGCGCGAACAGCGATAGCCCGCCCATGATCAAGTTGAACAGCGTGCCGGCTCCGACCTTGTCGATCCCCTTGTCGGCAAGCGTCACCACCAGCTTGAAGAACCCCTCGCCCAGCAGGATGAGCATCAACAGGCCGAAGCGTTCGGAAAGATGACCAAGCCGAGGCACGAACCGCTCGAAGCGCAGCGTGCCCACCACCGGCAGCATGTACTGCAGCTGGATCAGCACCACGCCCGCCCCAAAGACCCAATAGCCGAGGGGACGCGGCAGTAAGGCAGACAAGGCGAACAGCCCGGCAAGGATGAAGAAGTTGCGCCCCTGTTCCTGAGCCAGCGAACTCCTCTCGGCGCCGAGATGCCGCGCTCGCCAATAGAGATAGCCCGTCAGGGCCCGGTTCAGGGCGTAGCCCAAGGCGAAATATGGCCACCCACCCTCTGATATCTGCGGAATGGACGCGGCGATCACCATCATCGTCACGATCTGCACGGCCATAATTACCCGATGCGGTATGTCCGTGGAGATATACAGCGAGTTGTAGACCGAGCAATCCGCCCAGGCGAAGAAGATGGCCACGAACAGCCCCGAGAAGACCAGGACCCCGGGCCAGTCGAGATGGTGAGACAGATAATTCCCGAGGATGAAGATAGTGACCACATGGATCAGATCGAAGAACAACTCGACCCAGTGGACGTGATCACTGGCCCCCTCGACATCCATGTGATGGCGCGGGCGGCGCCAGATCGGGAAATCCTGTAATGGCTGGTGGTTCATCGGTAATTGTCCCGTGATGGTACGGCCTGCTCGCTTTCACTCATACTGCAGGACATTGACGAGTCTACCGAACGGATCACGGACGTGGCATCTTCGCACTCCCCAAGCCTTGCTCACCGGCCCATACGCGACCAAATCTTAGACATCTATTGGTGACCCTGGAAATGCAAGACAAAACAGATAGCGCACACCGAATTGGCCATATGGATAATCGAACACCTCAATGTATCCCTTGGTCCTGATGCACCCGGCGTATCGGCGAATATTCGATGGCTCCACATAAGCCGCTTCTCTTATCCGGCATTCTCCTTCCTATCACTAACGCCCTATCACTAACGCCCTATCACTAACGCCCTGCCACTAACCCGAAGCGTCAGTTGGTGCGGCGTCTCCTGGAACGAGGAATGTTTTCTTGAGCTCAAGCTCCGAGAAAATCCGCCCCTGAAACACATCAGCTTATCCAGCAAACCGCCCAGAAAAACGCCCAGCAAAAGACCACCAAGCCATTGATTTATAAAAATAAAACGTTGGCAGGCATTGTGTTCATTCAACCAAATGCAACGCTATACTCTGTCCGTTGCAACAGCGATTCAACAATAACATGCACCGTGAGATCACTCGTCGTCAGTTCACATAATTTCACTGAACGGATGGAGCTAGACAAATGGATATTATCGAGAGTTTTTTCGGGTTGCTGGGCGACCTGACATGGGGGTGGGCACTAGTCCCGCTGCTGGTGATTTTCGGAGTCTTCATCACTTTGATGACCGGCTTTGTGCAGTTCACTTTTTTCAAGCGCATGTTTGGTGTGCTGACGGGTGACAAGGAGTCAGCCGACCCGAACAGCGTCAGCGCACGCGCTGCCCTGATGCTTTCAGTGGGCGGGCGCGTAGGCGGCGGTAACATTGCCGGGGTTGCGGTGGCGATTACCCTGGGCGGCCCGGGCGCGGTGTTCTGGATGTGGGCCATTGCCCTGGTCGGGATGGCGACCAGCCTGGTGGAATGCTCGATCGCCCAGTTATTCAAACGCCGTCAACCAGATGGCACCTTCAGAGGGGGCCCCGCCAATTCGATTATTCATGGCCTGGGCGCCGAGTATAAATGGCTGGCCGTGTTTTACGCTTTCTGCCTGCTGGCCGCCTTTGGGCTAGGCTTCAACGCTTTTCAGGGCAACACGGTCGCCGGCTCCATCGAAAGCAGCCTGGGGGTCAGCCGTTATCTCACCGGCGCCTTGCTGGCAGGCGTGACCGCACTGATCGTGTTTGGTGGCATTCGCCGCATCGCCAAAATTTCCGAGGTGGTTGTACCCGTCATGGCCATGCTCTACCTGCTGATGGCCATCGTGATCATCTTCTTGAACATCACCGAAGTTCCCGGCGTGATCGCCACCATAGTAGCCAATGCCTTTGGTTTTGAGGAAGCCGTGGGCGGTGGCATGGGTGCCGCCATTGCCAATGGTATCCGGCGTGGACTGTTCTCCAACGAGGCTGGCCTGGGTTCAGCCCCCAATGTGGCCGCCGCCGCGGATGTCCGTCATCCGGTCAGCCAGGGAATCACCCAGTCGTTCTCGGTATTCATCGATACCATGCTGATCTGCTCCTGTACCGCCTTTGTGATTCTACTCGGCGGCGTCTATGCACCGGGGGCGGAAGAAATCGACGGCGTAGTGCTGACCCAACAATCCATGGCGTACCACCTGGGCGACTGGACCCAATACCTGCTGTCGTTCATGGTCCTGCTGTTTGCCTTCAGCTCCATCATCTATAACTACTACCTGGGCGAGAACGCCGTGGCCGTGATGAGCCAGAATCCGCTGGCCACTCAAGTGTTGCGGGTAATTATTGTCGCGGTCGTTTTCCTGGGTGCCGCAGCACCGGGAGCAACCGCCGTGTTCTTCTTCTCCGACCCGATGATGGGCCTGCTTGCAGTGGTCAACCTGGTCGCTATCATGATGTTGCTGCCCGTCTGCCTGCGCCTGCTCAAAGACTTCCGTCACCAGCTTGCCCAGGGAGTCCAGCGCCCGGTACTGGATTCACAGCAGTACTCGGATCTGGATATCGACCATTCCGCCTGGGAGCATCACAAAGCGGAAGAGCGCTGATACTCAGCGGATAAGCTTAAAGCCCTCGCGCTAATGAAATGCACCCCGAAGGTTACCAGCCTTCGGGGTGCATCTTTGAACAATCAATGTGATGCATCGGCTCCGATTTAATTTGCGATTTAATTGGGTTCTGTCCTCAATTTTTAATTGCCGATTTTCCCATGGTGGGGCTCTCAGCAGTTCCCATCACCCATCCACTTGCCACTCTTTGTGGACAGGAATGTCTTCATGCACAAGCCACTCGACATCATGGCTAACCCAAATATGCGCCTCAGGCCTTGCACCCGGGTCTTCATCCAATGTAGCGACGCGCAGGATTATATGGGGCTGGCCAGCTCTTTCTGCCACGAGTTGTGATCCACACACCGAGCAAAAATACCTCGCCTTTCCGGGGCTGGATTCAAAGCTCGAAAGCGTGTCTTCTCCCTTCAGCCATCGAAAATTTTCCCTCATGACACCCGCCGTAGGTGCAAAAGGCGCGGCATGAGCTTTTCTACACCTTTGGCAGTGGCAAAAGGTGATTGGCATGTCCAGTGTAGACACCTCGTACTCGATGGCCCCACACAGGCAGCTTCCTTTCATCGACGATCTCCCCCTGTCACTAACGCTAAACTTCGGTGGGTGCGGTGGCCACGTCACCAGGCGCCGGGAATGCCCTCTTGAAGGTGAACGCCTCTGCAGATGGGCCGCGCGCCCTCAACATCTCAAGCCGTTGAGCGGCCTCTTCAATTGACGGAAGATGACCGGCGGGCACCCACCAGAGCACCATGTGAGCCTCACGCATGGTATGAAACCACTCTTTCTTGCGGCGCATGATGTCGATGTGGGCAGACCGGTACACGTAATCATGCAGGGCCTCGATGGAATCCCAGACAGAGAGGTTCACGATCTTGTCAGGCCCAAAAAAGTCGATGCCGGTCGCATCGCCATCATCCGTCTGGGGGCGCCAGACGAACCCTGCCGAGGCCTCCGCCAGCGCATTGATCCTGTCGAGATTGGCGACAAAATCCGAAAGCGGCGGCGAATCGAGCGGAGCGGCCAGCGTGGCAATATTGAGTTGGGCGATATGTGGCTTGCTCATCGCTTCCTCCCTGAAGGCGCTTGATACCAGTGGTGATGGATGGCAGCGGAGCACCGCGAAGTTGGCATATCTTCGGTCACACTGTCATGTGGAAGTACATTCATTGAACAACAATCTGTTTGAAAATGGGTCTACCACTTCGAATACTCTATCACCCCAGGGTGCTGTCGTGATTTCCGGACGGCAGTACCTGTCGCCATGTGACAAGAGTTCACGGTGCAGCGCCTCGAGAGCATCCGTATTCACGAACGTTTTCGAGCCAGGCGTACAATCTCCGGAATGTTCGCTCAAGTGAAAAACCGGGTAATTGGGGTCTGTCCCCGATTCCCCTTATTGGTAATCTCAATGTACCACCTAGGCTTAATACGCCCGAAGTCTCGGCGGACATTTGAGCGCAAAGATTTCTTGGAATCCAACACCCTCTCCTGGCCACCTTCCCTGACGAACAAAACCCAATGCCAGAATGGCTTACCACGCTCCATTCGCCATTTGATAGCTAAAAGCGCTTTATCGGGCAAACGATCCCATGACTCAAACGGTGTTTCTTTTGGAGAAACCGATACGCCACAATCGCGCAAGAGCTTTCGGACATACTCAGTGTCGGACCAAAGCGATGTGTCAGAGGCATGAATACCCAGAGCGCTAGCTCTCCGTTTGGCCTCGGCATAGCTGAGGCCGGCGAGCGCAGCAGAAGCGGCAATGCCGCAACCGGTTATTTCCTCTTGGATGACGACTTCCATATCTTTACCAATTAGCAGGTATTTGACCGCACTCATTTGCCCACTTGAACGAGCGAGCGCGTTCAACAATCTTATTCAGCCTAGATTTTTTATATTAAGCCATTGTTCTTTATACACATAAATCATTATTAGGAAACTTTTCCAGTATTCGCGTGCTGGCGTTTTTCGCTGAATCCATCATCCCTACGGTGCCGCACCGGCGTTCGGACACGCTACCGCTCTATCGGCATACGCGGGCGGAGTCGCTGCCATGCGATAGTATGGGTGCTGATGTGTCGCCACTTCCCTCTGGCCCTTGAGTTCAATAGCGTAAGCAAAGTCTGATTCTCCTGCAAAGCGTAGGTATGAACCCCGGGCAGGCGATCTGGGGAAGTGTCGGGATGTCACGGTGGTAGGGATGGGGAGGAGGTATGCGCCCCGTGGCATTGCATTCACGGGGCTAGGAGAGGCTATGAAGACGCCTGGGAAGGCGTTTGGCAAGACCTAGTAAAACAGCCGGCGTAGCGCTTCGCCGGGGTCCTGCTCGCGCATGAAGGTTTCACCGACGAGGAAGGCGTTGACGTCGTGCTCGCGCATGCGCAGCACATCATCACGGGTGTGGATGCCTGATTCGGTCACCACGGTGACCTCCGGTGGAATGCGCGCCAGCAGCTCCAGGGTGGTTTCCAGGCGGGTATCGAAGGTGTGCAAGTCGCGGTTGTTGATGCCGACGAGCGAGAGATCGAGCTTCATGGCGCGGTCGAGTTCGAGGGCATCGTGTACTTCCACCAGTACGTCCATGCCGAGCTCGAGCGCCTGCTGGTTGAGGTCGGCCATGCGGGCATCGTCCAGGGCGGCGACGATCAGCAGGATGCAGTCGGCGCCGATGGCGCGCGCTTCGCTGACCTGGTAGCCGTGGGTGATGAAGTCCTTGCGGATCACCGGCAGGTCGCACGCCTCACGCGCTTCGATCAGGTAGTCCTCGTGGCCCTGGAAGAAGTCGGCATCGGTGAGCACCGAGAGGCAGGCCGCGCCACCGCGCGCATAGCTGGCAGCGATCTCGGCGGGCTGGAAATCCTCGCGGATCACGCCCTTGGAGGGCGAGGCCTTCTTGATCTCGGCGATCACCGCCGGGTCGCCATCGGCGATCTGGCGCCCCATGGCGGCCACGAAGCCACGTGGCGCATCCTGGCGGGCGGCCAGGGTCAACAGCTCCTGCTCGGCCACGGCGCGGCGGCGCTCGGCGACCTCCTCGTCCTTGCGCGCCAGAATGCGGGTCAGAATGGTCGGGATGCCCGTAGATGGCGTCATGTGTAACTCCTTGAAGATGACCGGACGCAGATGGATGCATCACATGGCGACATGAGGTCTTGCCGCCTCACTGCTGGAATACCCGCGTGAAGTGGGCGAGTTCGCGGAGCTTTTCCAGCGGCAGCTTGGAATCCTGGGCATCCTGGGCCATGGCCACCCCTTCCTTGAGCGTATCGGACACACCGGAGACATACATGGCGGCACCCGCATTGAGCGCGACGATGTCCGCCGCCGGCCCCTCGCCCACCAGCGACTGCTCGACAAGCCGCAGGCTATCCTCGGCGGACTGCACACGCAGCGTGTCGAGCGACTGACTCTCGATGCCGAACATCTCGGGGTGGATGGTGTATTCGTGAATCTCGCCATCCTTCAGCTCGGCGACGTGCGTCGGCGCGGCAAGCGACACCTCGTCCAGGCCATCCTCGGCATATACCACCATCACATGGTGGCTGCCCAGGCGACGCAGTACGTCAGCCATCAGCGGCACCAGATGGGGTGAATACACGCCCAGCACCTGATTGGGAGCGCCAGCGGGGTTGGTCAATGGCCCGAGAATGTTGAACAGGGTCCGCACGCCCATCTCGCGACGCGGCCCCACCGCGTAGCGCATGGCCGGATGGTGGTTGGGAGCGAACATGAAACCGACCCCGACCTGTTCGATACAGCGCGCCACCTGGGCGGCATCGAGGTCCAGATGGATGCCGGCCACGGCGAACAGGTCGGCGCTGCCGGACGACGACGACACCCCGCGGTTGCCATGCTTGGCCACGTGGGCACCGCCCGCCGCCACCACGAAACTCGCTGCGGTGGAGACGTTGAACAGATTGGCTCCATCGCCCCCTGTGCCGACGATATCGACGACGTTCTCGGCATCGAGCCGCACCGGCTTCATCAGTTCACGCATCACCTGGGCCGCTGCGCTGATCTCTTCGGCGGTCTCGCCCTTCATGGCCATGCCGACAAGAAATCCGGCGATCTGGGAATCGCTGGCTTCACCGGTCATGATCTGGCGCATCACCTCATGGGTATCGGCGAAGCTCAGGTTCTCGTGGCGCATCACCGTGGCAATCGCGTCTCGCATCTGCATTGTGCGTCTCCTTTCGATCAATCCGTTCCCGTCAGCCAGCCGCGACAAGACTGTCCGAGGTGCCACGTTTCAGGAAGTTGGCCAGCAATTCGTGCCCCTGACGCGTCAGGATCGATTCCGGATGGAACTGCACGCCCTCGATATCCAGGCTGCGATGGCGCAGCCCCATGATCAGCCCCGGGGTGACGTCATCGTCATCGGTCCATGCCGTCACCTCCAGGCACGCCGGCAGCGTGTCGCGCTCGACCACCAATGAATGATAGCGGGTCACCTCCAGCGGGTCGTCGAGGCCTTCGAATACCCCGACACCATGATGGCGTATCCGTGAGGTCTTGCCGTGCATCACCTGCGGCGCGCGCGCCACCTTGCCACCGAAGACCTGGCCGATGGCCTGGTGGCCAAGGCAAACCCCGAGGATCGGCAGCCGGCCAGCGAAGTGCTCGATCGCCGCCATGGAAATACCCGCCTCGTTGGGCGTACAAGGGCCAGGCGAGATCACCAGGTGGGTCGGCGACAGCGCCTCGATCTGCTCCAGGGTGATGGCGTCATTACGATGGGTAATGACCTCGGCCCCGAGCTCGGCCAGGTACTGCACCACGTTGTAGGTAAAGCTATCGAAATTATCGATCATCAGCACGGACATGAACTTTCTCTCCTTGGCGCCTGGGGCGCTCATCCGGCGCTTTTGGCCGAACGATGGGAATCGGGTCACTCGCGGTGACGTGACGCGAGCGCGACTACTCCAGGTTGTCGAGGCCGCGTTCGGCCATGGCCACGGCACGGAAGATGGCACGGCCCTTGTTGAGGGTCTCCTGCCACTCCATCTCGGGCACCGAATCGGCGACCACACCGGCGCCGGCCTGCACATGCAGCTGGCCGTCCTTGATCACCGCGGTGCGAATGGCGATCGCGGTATCCATGTTGCCGTGCCAGGAGAGATACCCCACCGCGCCGGAGTAGACGCCGCGCTTGACCGGCTCGAGCTCGTCGATGATCTCCATGGCGCGGATCTTGGGGGCGCCCGAGAGCGTGCCCGCCGGGAAGGTAGCGCGCAGCACGTCCATGGCGGTCAGGCCAGGCTTCAGCCGCCCGGTCACGTTGGAGACGATATGCATCACGTGGGAGTAGCGCTCCACCGCCATCTGGTCGGTGACCTTCACCGAGCCAGTTTCGCTGATGCGGCCGACGTCATTGCGTCCCAGGTCGATCAGCATCAGGTGCTCGGCCACCTCCTTGGGGTCGGCCAGCAGATCGGCCTCCAGGGCGCGATCCTCTTCCTCGGTATGGCCACGTACTCGGGTACCGGCGATGGGCCGCACGGTCACTTCGCCATCCTCCAGGCGGGTGAGGATCTCGGGCGATGAGCCCACCACCTGATGGTCTTCCAGATCAAGGTAGAACATGTAGGGCGAGGGATTGAGGCTGCGCAGGGCGCGATACAGATCGAGCGACGAGGCGCGGTAGGGAATCGACATGCGCTGGGACGGCACGCACTGCATGACGTCGCCGGCCAGCACGTACTCCTTGATGGTTTCGACCGCTGCCTTGAAGCCCTGCTCGGTGAAGCCGGACGTGAAGTCGCCCTCCTCCACCGCCGCCCCGCCGGTGCCTGGGCTGATGGTATTGAGCGTGGCGCTGCGCAGGCGTATCTCGAGCGCCTCGAGCCGCTCACGGGCCTGTTCGAAGGCGCGTTCCTCGGCGGGGTCGGCATGGGTCCACAGGGTCAGGCGACCGGACAGGTTGTCGAAGACCACCAGTTCGTCGCAGACCATCAACAGGATGTCTGGCACACCCAGCGGGTCGGCCTTTTCCGCGACATGCGCACCGCGCAAGCGCGGCTCGATGTAGCGGATGGTATCGTAGCCGAAGTAGCCCACCAGGCCGCCGTCGAAGCGCGGCTGGTCATCGAGACGCGGCACCTTGAAGCGGGCCTGGAACTGCTCGATCCATTCGAGCGGGTCGGCGACCTCCGTCACCCCCTGGCGCTCGCCCGCCACGATATGGCTGACCGTGAATCCACGCACCTCGATGCGCTCGCGGCACGGCAGGCCAATGATCGAGTAGCGGCCCCACTTCTCACCGCCCTGCACCGACTCGAGCAGGAAGGTCCATGGCACATCGGCCAGCTTCAGATAGGTGGAAAGCGGTGTATCGAGGTCGGCCAGCACCTCGCGGGTGACCGGAATGCGGTTATATCCGGCATCGGCCAGTTCGCGGAAACGTTCGGGGGTCATCATGCCCGGATCCTCACGGTAGTAGCGGTAACGATGGAAGCGACGGGAGCGCTTGGCTCAGGATTCAGGCTTCACCATCGCCAGGCGTTGGCGCGGGCATCATGCAGGGGTACACGGTCGACAACCCGTATCGGATTGAGGCATCGGCAGGCGGGAGTGTCCAGGGTCATGCGGCTATCCATCGAAGCGTGTTCCGCAAGGTAGGTGATATCGGCGTTATGGCGTCAGGTGCGTAATAACGAAAAATTATCCATCAGGCAGCGCTTATCGCAATAGCCGATTTCACCCTAAACGAGTTCCGCAAGCGATTCAACCACACCATCCGGCCCGCAATCGGCCACCGGCTCGCCGTGATTGTACCCATAAGGTACCGCCAAGGTTCGAAAACCCGCTGCCTTGCCGGCGGCAATATCGTGCCGAGAATCGCCAATCATCAGGCAGGCACGCGGTGGCACAGCGAAATGCTCGGCGACATGCAGGAGCGGGGCCGGGTCGGGCTTCTTTTGCGGCAGGCTGTCACCGCCCAGGCACAGCGAGAAATGATCCTGAAGCCCAAAGCCCTCGAGAATCGGTGCGATGAAGGCCGCCGGCTTGTTAGTGACCAGAGCAAGCGGCAAGCCGTGCGCGCGCAAGCCATCCAGCGCCTCACGTGAACCGGGATAGAGCCGTGTCCTTGAGGCCGGGTCCTTGGCATAGTGGCTGAGGAAACCGTCATGAGCGCGGGCCAGCAGGTCAGCGTCCACTTCGTGCGAGGACTTTCGATCCATACCCGAAGGGGCGCTTTCGGTGATCGCATGGCGCAGGGCGCGCTCCATCAGTACGAGCGAGCCATTGCCCACCCAGTCGCGCACCGTCGCCTCGCCGGCAGTTGGCAGGCCAAGCTCCAGCAGGGCTGCGTCCACGGCGCGGGCAAGGTCGGGCACCGAGTCGATCAGCGTGCCGTCCAGGTCGAAGGTGACCAGGCGAATGTCTTTCATTACAGGGTGCATGGCAGGGCTCGCAGAAAACCGAGAAGCATGAGAGTCTGTTGTCATCGAATATTGTGTACAAGAACTGTGTACTAAACGCATCGAACAGACCGATTCAAAAAAACCGATTTGAACAAAAAAAACAGTGGCCCTGAAAGGCCCGAACTTCACTTAGAGGATGACACACAATGAGCAAACAGCGGATCGTGGTGGTCGGCGGTGGCGCCGGCGGCCTGGAACTGGTGACTCGATTGGGCAAGAAGCTTGGCAAGCGCGAGCGGGCCGAGATCGTGCTGATCGACCGCAACACGACGCATATCTGGAAGCCCCTGCTGCACGAGGTCGCGACCGGTGCACTGGACTCGGGGCTCGACGAGGTTTCCTATCAGGGGCACGCCCGCGCCAACGGCTATCGCTTCCAGCTTGGCACGCTGTGCGGGCTCGACCGCGAAAACCGCCAATTGGAGCTCTCCCCGGTGGAGGACGACGATGGCGTGGAAGTGCTGCCGGCTCGCAGCCTGGGCTACGATACCCTGGTGTTGGCACTGGGCAGTGTCAGCAACGATTTTGGTACCCCGGGCGTTGCCGACCACTGCCACTTCCTCGATAGCCCCACTCAGGCGGAAGCGTTCCGTCGCGACATGCTCAACACCTTCCTGCGCTTCAGCGACCCGCAACGACGCAGCCACCCTCAGCTCACCGTGGGCATCGTGGGTGCCGGCGCCACCGGCGTCGAACTTGCCGCCGAACTCTATGACGCCTCGCGCATGCTCAACAGCTACGGCTTCACCCAGCTCGACAGTGGGCATCTATCTGTCCACCTGATCGAAGCCGCCCCGAGCATTCTGCCCGCCTTGCCCGACCGCATCTCCGGCGCGGTTCACAAGGAGCTCGAGAAGCTTGGAGTGAACCTGCACACGGCTACACGGGTCACCGATGTCGATTGCCACGGCCTGACCACCGCCGATGGCACCCGTATCGACACCGACCTGTGCGTCTGGGCCGCCGGCATCAAGGCACCGCCCTTCCTCTCCGAACTGGGGCTTGCCACCGAACGCAATCATCAGGTCAAGGTGGAACGCACGCTGCAAAGCATCGATGATCCCAATATCTTCGCCTTCGGCGACTGCGCCAGTTGCCCCCAGGAAAACGGCAAGCCGGTGCCTCCCCGGGCCCAGGCGGCCCACCAGCAGGCCACCCTGCTCTACCGCAACCTGCGCGCCCGGCTCGATGGCAAGCCGCTTTCGCCCTTCACCTTCCGCGACCGAGGCTCGCTGATCTCGCTGGCCCACTTCGAGGCAATCGGCAGCCTGATGCGTGGCGCCTCGGCGCGCAGCCTGTTCGTCGAGGGGCACCTGGCGAAGTTCTTCTACGCCTCACTGTACCGCATGCACCAGCGGGCCATTCACGGCACCTTCAAGACCGGGGTGACGATGGTGGTCGATGGGCTCAACCGCTTCATTCGCCCTCGCATGAAGCTGCACTGAGCCCGGCCCGTTGCGCAGCAAGCCACTCTCGCTTGCGCGCCGGGGTGAGGCGTTTGATCTCGGCCTCGAGACGCAGCGCCTCGCCCCGGCTGCCCACGGCCTGCTGGTGACACAACACCAACGGGCCCTTGCCACGCAGCGCCTTGGCGCCGCGTCCAGCAGCGTGCTCCTTGAAACGCCGCGCCACATCGGTGGTGATGCCGGTATACAGCGCCCCCGCGGAGGTCTCGAGGAGATAGAGATGCCAGACGGTGTTATCGCTGTCGGCGCCTGGCTCTTCATTCACGGCCATCAGCCCACCAGGGCAAGCTGTTCGCGGAACTGGTTGATCACGCTGTCGTAACGATGGGGGTCGGCCTCGTCACGCGCCTTGAACACCGCCGAGCCGGCGACGAAGGTGTCGGCACCGGCGCGGGCGATGTCAGCGATGTTATCGACCTTCACGCCCCCATCGACCTCAAGACGTATCGCACGGCCAGATGTATCGATGCGCTGGCGCGCCTCACGCAGCTTGTCCAGGGTGGAGGGCAGGAAAGACTGCCCCCCGAACCCCGGGTTGACGCTCATCAGCAGCACCATGTCGACCTTGTCCATCACGTAGTCGAGATAGGAGAGCGGCGTCGCGGGGTTGAACACCAGGCCCGCCTGGCAACCCCCATCGCGGATCAACTGCAGCGAGCGGTCGATATGGTCGCAGGCCTCGGGGTGGAAGGTGATGATGCTCGCCCCGGCCTCGATGAAGTCGACGATCAGGCGATCCACCGGGCTCACCATCAAATGCACGTCGATCGGCGCCTTCACGCCATGCTTGCGCAGCGCATCGCAGACCATCGGCCCGACGGTCAGGTTGGGGACGAAGTGATTGTCCATCACGTCGAAGTGAACGATGTCGGCCCCTGCGGCCAGCACGTCGTCCACTTCCTCGCCGAGGCGAGCGAAATTGGCGGAGAGGATGGAAGGCGCCAGAAGAAAGTTCGGACGGGGTTCGTTCATGCCGGGCGGTTCCTGTGAGTGACTGAGCGGGAGAGCATTTTAGCAGTTCACGCTGCGTCACTGGCAGAACTTGCGCAATCCCTTGCCATACTCCAATACTGAATCTCGCCAGAAGACAACCAGTCAGTCAGCGGTCAGAAAAAAAGGAATTGTCATGACGCAACGTAGAACGTCGCCATCACGGGTCATCAAGACCCGCCTTGGAAGGGCTCCCGCCATGGGCGTGTTGGCAGGGATCTTCAGCGGTGCCCTGCTGCTTTCGCCGTTGGTAATGGCGCAACAGGCAATATTGGAAGGGTCGCGCTTTTATCCTCAGGAGAGCGCCAAGGGCATGGTGGCCACCAGCCACTTCCTGGCCTCCGAAGTAGCTCGCGACGTGCTGGCGCAAGGTGGCAACGCCGTGGACGCCGCCGTGGTGGCGGGATTCGCACTGGCGGTCACCCAGCCACGCTCCGGCAATATCGGCGGCGGCGGCTTCATGCTGATCTCCGATGAACAGAGCGGTGACGTGATCGCCATCGACTACCGTGAAACCGCCCCGGCGGCCGCCACCGAGACGATGTTCCAGGACGAGGATGGGGAAGCCGTCACTGAACGCTCCCGCTACACCCATCTTGCCGCGGGCGTGCCGGGAACCGTGGCGGGCCTTGCCATGGCACTGGAGGAGTACGGCACCATGAGCCTGGCCGATGCACTGGCGCCCGCCATCCGCCTGGCCGAGGAAGGCTTCGCCGTGCCGTCACGCTTCGTGCAAGGGATCCAGGACAGCAAGGCACGCTTCGAGCCGTGGGAGGCCAGCATGGCCAAGTTCTTCAAGGAGGACGGCTCGGCCTATGAAGTGGGCGATACCTACCGCCAGCCTGACCTTGCCGCCACGCTGAAGCGAATCGCCGAGAATGGCGCGCGGGAATTCTACGAGGGCGAAACCGCGCGGTTGATCGTTGCCGAGATGGAAAACCATGACGGCCTGATCACCATGGAAGACCTCGCTGGCTACCAGCCAGTCGCCAGGGAACCCAGCCATGGCACCTATCGCGGCTACGACATCTACGCGATGAGCCCCCCCTCCTCGGGCGGCGCCCATATCGTGCAGATGCTCAACATTCTCGAGGATTACCCGATCGACGAGATGGGTTTCGGCTCGGCGGACAGTCTGCATCTCATGGCCGAGGCCATGAAACGCGCCTATGCCGACCGCTCCGAGTACCTGGGGGACACCGGTTTCGTCGATGTGCCGCTGGATGGCATCACGTCCAAGGAGTACGCCGCGGAGCTACGTGCCCAGATCAGCATGGAGCAAGCCACGCCCAGCGCGGATATCGGCCCTGGCGACCCTCTACCCTACGAGTCGAACGAAACCACGCATTTCTCGATTGCCGACGGCGAAGGGCTTGCGGTATCCAACACCTACACGATCAATTTCAGCTATGGCTCGGGCATCGTCGTTGATGGCGCGGGGTTTCTTCTCAACAACGAGATGGATGACTTCTCCGCCAAGCCCGGCGTGCCGAATGCCTATGGCCTGATCGGCGGCGAGGCCAACAAGGTGGAACCCGGAAAGCGCATGCTCTCCTCCATGACGCCGACGATCGTCAAACGCGATGGCAAGAACTTCATGATCACGGGAAGCCCCGGTGGGTCGCGCATCATCACCACCACCTTGCAGATGCTGATGAATGTCATCGACCACAACATGAACATCCAGTCAGCGGTCAGTGCACCTCGCATGCACCACCAGTGGCTACCCGATGAGCTTCGCGTGGAAGACGGCTTCAGCCCGGACACCCTGGAACTTCTGCGGCAACGTGGCCATACCGTCAGCCAGCAGGACGCCATGGGGGCCGCACAGTCGATCGTGATTCGCGACGGCATGTTCTATGGCGGCGCCGACCCGCGCCGCTCTACCTCGTCCGCCATCGGGCTCTAGGCACCGCGCACCCATCGCACCCCGACTCAATGTCGGGGTGCGATGCGTTGTGGCGGACATGACCCTCGACTTTCAGGAGCAATCACATGCAGCGACGCCTTTTCCTTCGAGCCTCGGCTGGCCTGCTCGCCATGCTGTGGCTTGCCGGTTGCGCCAGCCCGCACTACCTGCAACCGGAACCCAGGCGCAGCGCCCAGGTGCCTGTCACGGGGTCCGGCCAGACAGTGACCGTAGTGGCGGTCGATGGCCGGGCAAGTGAGGTGCTCGGCACGCGTACCGGCAGCGCCATGTCCACCGCGACCATCACCGTCGATTCCCATGAGCTGGTGCCGACACTGCAACGTGAAGCCGAACGCGCTGTGCGCGAGATGGGCTTCAACCCGACCACCGAGCAGACAAGCGGGCGTCCGATGCTGACCCTGACCCTCGACCACCTGGGCTACGAGCGAGGCGAGAGCCGCCCGGTCATCGACGAAGCGCGCCTGGAAGCGGTGTTCATCGCCGAAGCGGTCAATGCAGGCACCACCTATACCGGCACCTACACCTCGCGCCGCACGCAAAGCTACGCCGTGCGCCCCGGCCGCGACAGCAACACGCGCATGGTCAACGAGCTGCTCTCGGACGGCCTGGACCGCGCCTTCCGCGACCCGGAACTCGGCCGCCTGCTGGCACGCTAGCCGGCAACAGGAAGGTCATGAAATGCAGTAGGGCGCCACATGGGCGCCCTACTGCTGACTATTCACCACCCACGACTCACCACTCTCGATTCACTGCCTGGGGCCTCGACGCACCAGCGACCATATCGTTTCACGAAACCCGCTGCCCTCTTCCGGCTCACCCTGTTCGACGAAGGTGACCCTGAAGTTGGGCTCGAAGCGCTCGCGGACTTCCTCCGCGCTAACATGGTAGGGCGGCCCGACTCCGAGGCCTTCCGGCCGGGTCAGGCTGATCAACAGGCCGCAGGCACCCGGCGGGGTCAACTGTGCAAGGTGGAAGGCGTAACGTTGACGGGTCGCCGGTGGCAGGGCGATCAGCGCCGCACGGTCATAGAAGGCGCCGATTTCAGCGGCCTGGTCGATATGGAAATGGAAAAAGTCGCCGCACCACAGCTCCACATTGGCTTGCCGAGTGACATCGAACCCGCCCTGGCGATAGCGCGAGACCATTCCGGGGCCTTCCTCGACGAACTGCTCGATGGCCAGCGGCGCAAGCTCAATCCCCAGCACAGGATGGTCATGCTGGCCAAGCCAGCGCATGTCCAGGCTCTTGCCACATAGGGGCACGAGCACCTTGGTGCCGGGACGCACCCCCAGCGATGGCCAATGTTTCAGCAGGGCCGGGTGGGCAAGGTCACGATGAAAACCGATTCGCCCATCCCGCCAGCGCTCAATCCATTCATTGCCCATCCCGTTCCCCGTCAGCCAGTCAGAAGCATCATCAGAACCAGCGGTCGCGCTTCTTGCTACGCCGTGGCAGGTGAGGAACGATCAGCCCAACCACCAGGCCTGCCCCGGCGACACCGCCGCCATACATGAAGTAACGAATCAGCAGATCCTCTTCCTGGGTGTCCAGGCGGGCCTGCAGCTCGCGGATGGTCTGGCGAGCCTGCTCGCTTTCTGTATCCAGCGCCTGATTGCGCTGCTCGAGCTCCTCGATCCGCTGCTCGCGCACCTCGAGGGTCTCGGTCATGTTGGAGACCCGGTTCTCCCAGTCGTCGTTGATGCCCTCGAGCTCACTGGAAAGCTCGGCCACCTGCTGTTCCAGCGCCGGAAGGCGTACCTGGGCGCTGGGCGTGTCCTGGACTTCGTTGCTCAGCACCCACACCGTATCGCCATCGCCATCGCGAACCCGCGAGTAGTCCCCGCTGGTTTCCAGCACCTCGACCGGCTCACCGGCGGTCAAGGTGCCGACGATGCGATAGCCATCGGTGGGCCCACTGCGCACGAAGGTGGTCAGCGAGTCGGAGACCCAGTGGTTCGCGTCGTTCTGCTGGGCGTGCAGCGGCAGGGCCATGAACCCCACCGCCATCGCCAACCCCAGTCGTTTGAGATCATCTCTGGTCATGCCGTTATCCTGGCTGAATCTGTCTTAACCGTCCTGGTGAAAAGGTACGATGCTTGCTTCTCTATTGGCATGGCAACCACAACATTGGCATGGCAACCACAACGACCTGGCAACCATGACATCCCACTGCCGCGGCTGGTGCGATGAAACACGTATCGCGGCACGAAGCTTGTCCACAGCTTCTGTGGACAACACTCGGGAAAACCGCTGGAAAGCTATCCCGAGAGGCCGTGGCCACTACCTCTGGCTTGAACTGATCAATCCATGACCAGCCAATTTCTCAACCGATTCCTCGACCGATCCCTCAACCCAGGACATGATGCCCCTGATACCTATGGCCTAGCGATCATGACGGGGAGGCGGTGCGAAGGGGCGCGGGAACTCGGCCACCCGCCCCTCGCTCTTGACCGCGCGTGGCGGCCCCTCGCGCTCGACCTCATCGATCCGCACGATGGCATTGAGCGGCAGATAGCTGCGGCTGACGCCATCGAAGGTGCGTCGCAACTTGTCGGCGGAGGGGTCGACCACCAATTTCGAAGCGTCATCGAAGACGAATTCCTCGATCTCGATGAAACCCCACAGGTCACTCTGGAATATCTCCCGCACGTAGAGTTCCCAAACCTCACCGTGCTGGTGGAAAACTACCCGATAAATCGGCTTGGCCGCCATAGTGGTGCGTGTTCCTCGCCCTGTCATCCAATGGTGTAGGTCACCGTTTCGATTGCCACCGGGGACTCATGCCGGCTCCCGGGTCAGGACGGCAAGGTTACCACAGCTCGCGCACCCGTCGCGCGTGACGGGCTGGCCCCACCAAGGGCGGATGCGTATAATCGATGGCTACTCCAGATGGCCTGTTCCGGCCTCGTGTCTCAAGGACGCGCCCTGCGCGAATCCCCCGCGTGATGCCGGTTTCGAACAGTGCCTGCTGAACCCCATCACTCACCGGTGACAGATATCGGGCGCCTGGCGCCACGATCCTATTCTTATGGCGAAGAAACTCTTCATCAAGACACACGGCTGCCAGATGAACGAGTATGACTCCGCGCGCATGGCGGATCTACTCGGTGAATCCCACCGGCTCGAGCTTACCGACGACGAGCGCGAAGCCGACGTCATCCTGCTCAATACATGTTCGATCCGCGAGAAGGCCCAGGAGAAGGTCTTCCATCAGTTGGGACGCTGGAAAAAGCTCAAGGACGCCAACCCGGATCTGGTAATCGGAGTGGGCGGCTGCGTGGCGAGCCAGGAAGGCGACGCCATCAGGAAACGCGCACCGCACGTCGACATGGTATTCGGTCCCCAGACCCTGCATCGCGTGCCGTCGATGCTCGATTCGCGCCAACAGAACCAGATCTCGGTGGTCGACGTCACCTTCCCGGAGATCGAGAAGTTCGATCATCTGCCCAAGCCAAGCTCGGATGGCGCAAGTGCCTTCGTCTCGGTCATGGAAGGTTGCTCGAAGTACTGCACCTTCTGTGTGGTGCCCTACACCCGTGGTGAAGAGGTCTCCCGGCCCTTCGAGGCGGTGATGGACGAGGTCATCCACCTGGCCGAACAGGGCGTTCGCGAGATCAATCTGCTGGGCCAGAACGTCAATGCCTATCGGGGCCCCAACCAGCTTGGTGACGAGATCGACCTCGCCGAGCTGATCGCCTGCGTGGCCGCGGTGGAGGGGATCGACCGAATCCGCTTCACCACCTCGCACCCGGTGGAGTTCTCCGACAGCCTGATCGAGGCCTACGGCGAGATTCCGGAGCTGGTCAGCCACCTGCACCTGCCCGTGCAGGCAGGTTCCGACAGCATTCTGGCGGCCATGAAGCGAGGTCACACCGTCGAGGAGTATGTCGCCAAGATGGAGCGCATTCGTGCTTTGCGCCCTGACATCAGCTTCTCCTCGGACTTCATCATCGGCTTTCCCGGCGAAACCGCCGAGGATTTCGAGGCCACCATGGACCTGATCCATCGCATCGGCTTCGATCACTCGTTCAGCTTTGTCTATTCGGCACGTCCCGGTACCCCGGCGGCGACGCTGCCCGACGATACGCCGGAAAGCGTCAAGAAGCAGCGCCTGGCTATCCTCCAGGAGCGCATCACCCAGCAGGCGATGCAGATCAGCCGGCGGATGGTCGGCACCACCCAGCGAGTGCTTGTCAGCGGCTTCTCGCCACGCGACCCGGGACAGCTGTCGGGGCGCACCGAAAACAACCGCGTGGTGAATTTCCGCGCCGCCAACCCAGTCGAGCTGATCGGCTATTTCGTCGACGTCGAAATCACCGAGGCCCTGCCCAATTCACTGCGCGGCGAGCTGGCCTCCCCGCATTGTTTCTAGGAACCAGGCGGCTGAGCCAGCCCGTGCGTCGCAGCCGGGTCGGTCATGCCCGACCCTTTTCAGCCCGCCGCGTTGAAAACCCAGGCCGCGATGTTCATCTCGACTAAGTTCATCTCGACTAAGTTCACCTCGACTAAGTTCACCTCGAGCCTTTCGTGCATTGCCCCGGCCACCGCCGGGGCAGTAAGCTGAGGGCACATTCACTACTCACGGACCACCCCGTCTTGAGCCAGCCATCTCCCCAGGCCAACCGCATCATCACGCTGAACCTCGAGCCCAACGACCCCAGGCGCCTGGCCAATCTTTGTGGCCAGCGCGACGAACACCTCAAGCTGATCGAGGCGCGTCTCGGCATCACCCTTCGCAACCGCGGCAACACCTTCCAGCTCGCTGGCCCCATTCATCGCGTCAAGGCCGCCGCCAACGTACTCGAGCACCTCTATCGCGAGACCGAGGCTAGTGACCTGGAGCCGGACACCGTGCACCTGTTCCTGCAGGAATCGGGCCTCGAGGCGCTGGACGAGGATGAAGGGGATGATGGCGACGGTGAAGTCCTGCTGCGCACGCCCCGCACGCTGATCAAGCCACGCGGACTGAACCAGCAGAGTTACGTCTCGAGCATTCGCGCCCACGACATCAACTTCGGCATCGGGCCTGCCGGCACAGGCAAGACCTACCTGGCCGTAGCCGCAGCGGTGGAAGCGCTCAATCAACAGGAAGTGCGCCGCATCCTGCTGGTTCGCCCGGCGGTGGAAGCGGGTGAGAAGCTGGGGTTTCTGCCGGGCGACCTGGCCCAGAAGATCGATCCCTATCTACGCCCCCTGTACGACGCGCTCTACGAGATGATCGGCTTCGAACAGGTTGCCAAGTTGATCGAGCGCCAGGTGATCGAGATCGCGCCTCTGGCCTACATGCGCGGCCGCACCCTGAACAATGCCTTCATCATCCTCGACGAGAGCCAGAACACCACCCGTGAGCAGATGAAGATGTTCCTGACCCGCATCGGGTTCGGCTCCACCGCGGTGATCACCGGGGATGTGACCCAGGTCGACCTGCCTCGCGGCCAGACATCGGGGTTGATCCAGGTGCTCGAGGTACTCAAGGGCACTCCTGGCATCGGCGTGACCCACTTCGCCGCCAAGGACGTGGTTCGCCATCCGCTGGTGCAGCGCATCATCGAGGCCTATGACCTCTTCGAAGCCGAGCAGGAAGCCACCGAGCGCGCCCGCAAGCAAGCACGTGACGACGAGCGCGAGGCGCTGCGGCAGGAACGCCTCGAACGTGAGCGTGGCAACGGCGAGCGAAGTGGCTCATGAGCACGCCACTGCTCGATCTTCAGGTCGCCATCCAGGCAGAGGGCCTGCCCACCCAGGCGGAGCTCGTCGCTTGGGTGGAAGCAGTGCTTTCTCACCCGTCGGTAGACACAGGCGCCGATAGCCAACGGGAGTTGACGGCGCGGCTGGTCGATAGCGACGAGAGCCAGGCGCTCAACCGTGATTATCGCGGTCGTGACAAACCCACCAACGTGCTCTCCTTTCCCTTCGAGAACCCTCCAGGGGTCAACCTGCCGCTGCTCGGCGACCTGGTGATCTGCCATCCCGTGGTATGCGCGGAAGCGCGCGAGCAGGAAAAGTCACTGCGTGATCACTACGCTCATATGGTGGTGCATGGCACCCTGCACCTGCTGGGACATGATCATATCGAAGACGCCGAGGCCGAGCTCATGGAAGGGCTGGAGCGCGAGATCCTCGCGACACTGGGCATCGATGATCCCTATCTTGCAGACAGACAGTGTGCAAACCACCAGCTCGCCGACCACCCGAGCGAGAGGCCAGACCAGGCCGCCCCCGATACCGAGGACAAGAGAGCCGACGCATGAGCGAAGACCGATCGAGTAGCCAGGGCAACAAGTCCTGGCTCGATAAATTGTTCAGCGCCCTTACAAGTGACAGTGACGAACCCAGCTCGCGTGGCGAGCTGCTCGAGTTCCTGCGCCAGGCGGCCAGCCGCCTGAAGCTGGAGCAAGATGCCATGATGATCATCGAGGGCGCCCTGCAGATCAGCGACCAGCAGGTGCGCGAGGTGCTGATCCCCCGTTCTCAGGTCACCGCCATCGCCCTCGACCAACCCCTCGAGGACTACCTGCCGGTAATACTCGAGACCGGCCACTCCCGCTATCCGGTGATTGGCGAGAACCTGGACGAGGTCAAGGGAATTCTGCTGGCCAAGGACCTGTTGCCCCTGCTGCGCAGCGGCCAGGAGAACGGCAAGCCGTTCCGCCTCGAGGAAGTGGTGCGCCCCGCACTGTTCATCCCGGAATCGAAGCGGCTCAACAGCCTGCTCAAGGAGTTCCAGGATACTCACAATCACATGGCGATCGTGGTCGACGAGTATGGCGGCACCGCCGGCATCATTACCATCGAGGACATCCTCGAGGAGATCGTCGGGGAGATCGAGGACGAGCACGACGCCGATGAGGAAGACGACATTCGCGATCTTGGCGAGGGTCGCTTCGCCATTCGCGCCCTGACCCCCATCGAGGACTTCAACGAACGCTTCGAGACACGTTTCTCGGATGAAGAGTTCGACACCATCGGGGGGCTTGTCATGCAGCGCCTCGGCCACCTGCCTTCGCGTGGCGAATATTCCGTGATCGGTGGCTGGCGATTCACGGTGCTCAACGCCGACAATCGCCGCATCCGCCTGCTCGAAGCCGAGCGGTGTCCGGAGCAGGACGCCGACTGACACCCTTCACCCGAGATTGAATCGATGAGTTTCACGCGCCTGCCCCCGGCCCTGGGCTGCCTGATCGCCCTGGTGGCCGGCGGGTTCACTACGCTCACCGCCTCGCCTTTCGAACTGTGGTGGCTGGGTCCGCTCGCCGTAGCGATGGTATTTTACGGCATCCACCAGTTGACCCCAGGCCAGGCCGCCCTGCGTGGCTGGTGCTATGGCGTCGGGCTATTCGGCTCGGGGGCGTCCTGGGTCTATGTGTCGATCCACGACTACGGCTATACCGGTGTGCCCCTGGCACTGCTGCTGACCAGCCTGTTCGTGGCGGGGCTCGCGCTCTTCATCGCACTGACCTTCTGGCTGTACCGTGCGCTGTGCGGACCACGGCTTGCCGCATTCAGCTTCGCCGGCGCCTGGGTGCTGGGGGAGTGGCTGCGCACCTGGCTGTTCACCGGCTTTCCATGGCTGTTGCTCGGTACCGCCCATGTCGACTCGCCACTGGCCAACTGGGCGCCTGTCGGCGGGGTGTACCTGCTGTCGTTGATCACTGCCTTGAGCGGCACGCTTGGCGTGCAACTGCTGGCCCGGCGCTGGTGGGCCGCCGCCCCGCTCGCGGCACTGTGGCTGGCACCGCTGGCGCTGAACCACGCCTGGACCACGCCGGATGACAGGCCGGTGCGCGTCGCCCTCTTGCAGGGCAACCTGCCCCAGTTGATCAAGTGGACGCCCGAGGGCCAGCGCATCGCGGCCAACACCTACAGCCAGTTGACCCTCGAGCAGCCGGACGACATCGACCTCGTGATCTGGCCTGAAGCCGCACTGCCGATGTTCGAGGAAGACGCCCAGCCGATACTCGAACGGGTGCAAGCCAATCTGGACCCGCAGACGGCGCTGTTGACCGGCATCCTGCAACGCGACGGACGCGGGCTCTACTACAACAGCGTGATCGGCCTTGGCAATGCCGAGGGTGAGTATCGCAAGCAACACCTGGTGCCGTTTGGCGAGTACCTGCCGCTGGAAACGCTACTGGCCGGCACCATCGCCTTCTTCGACCTGCCGATGCCCGCCATGACGCCAGGCCCAGAGGATCAGGCGCCGATCAAGGCCGCCGGGCTCAGGATCGGCAACGCCATCTGCTACGAGATCATCTATGCCGACCTGGTGGCACAGCGCGCAAGAGGCGCCGACCTGTTGATGACGATCTCCAACGACACCTGGTTCGGTGCCTCCATCGGCCCGCTTCAGCACCTCCAGATGGCGCGACTCCGCGCCCTGGAGAACGGTCGCTATCTGGTACGCGCCACCAGCAACGGTGTGACGGTGATCGTCGATCCACGCGGCAGGGTGATCGAGCGCGCCCCGCAGTTCGAGACCGCAAGCATCAGCGGTGAGGTACACGCCATGCAGGGCCTCACGCCCTTCACCCGCACCGGCAGCTGGCCCGCGTGGGTGCTCGCCGCACTACTGGTGCTGCCAGGCTTACGGCTGCGTCGTGAGTTAGCTGCCTAATCTGACAGTCCAGGCCACACGAAAAGCGCCCAACCGATAAGTCGGGTGGGCGCTTTTGCTTAACGTCTAAAGATCAGGACTCCGGCGAAGCCGGGAGCTCCCCTAGCACCTCGGGAATGGTCATCTTGACGTAGCGGCCGGGGGCGGGCTCGAGGATATCGAGCTCACCCTGGCCAGGATGACGCGCCGGTACCAGCTTCTCGGGGTCGGCATAGCCATTGGCGGTCATCCACTCCTGCCAATGCGGCCACCACGAACCTTCTTGCTGCTGGGCGCCTTCCAGCCACTGCTCGGCGGTGTCGGGCAGCTCGTCATTGGTCCAGTAGCCGTACTTGTTGCGCTCCGGCGGGTTGACGATACCGGCGATATGCCCTGAACCGCCAAGCACGAAGGTCACCGGGCCCTTGGGCAGCAACGCACCGTAATAGGTACTGTTCCACTTGGCAATGTGGTCTTCACGGGTAGAGATGAAGTAACTCGGGGTCGACACCTTGCGCAGGTCGATCTTCACGCCGTCGAGTTCGATGCCATCAGGCTCCACCAGGCGATTCTCGAGGTACATGTTGCGCAGGTACCAGCCGTGGGTACCGGCCGGCAGGTTGGTACCATCGGTATTCCAGTAGAGCAGGTCGAAGGGCGCGGGTACGTCACCCTTGAGATAATTGTTGATGTAGAACGACCAGAACAGATCGTTCTCGCGCAGCAGGTTGAACGAAAAGGCCATCGCCCGGCCATCCAGGTAACCATCCTGCTCCATCTTCGCCTCGAGCCCCTGGACGATCGGCTCGCGCAGGAACACGCCGATCTCGCCCGGGTCGCGGAAATCCTGCAGCGTGGTCATGTAGGTGACCGATTTCACCTTGCGGCCACGCCGGGTGCTGGTCAGGTATGCCACGGTGGAGGCCGCCAGGGTACCGCCCACGCAGTAGCTCATCAGGTTGACCGACTTCTCGCCGGTGGCCTGTTCGATCGCGCCCATGGCGGCGATAGGGCCCAGCTGCATGTAGTCGGCCCAGGTCAGGTCGCGCTGCTCGGGGCCAGGGTTGCGCCACGAAATCAGAAACACCGTATGGCCCTGCCCCACCAGCCACTTGACCAGGGAGTTGTCCTCGCGCAGGTCGAGAATGTAGTACTTGTTGATCCACGGCGGCACGATCAGCAGCGGCGTCTTGTACACCTGCTCGGTGGTCGGCGCATACTGGATCAGCTGGATCAGCTCGTTCTCGTAGACCACCGCGCCCGGGGTGACGGCGATATTGCGTCCCACCTCGAAGGCGCTCTTGTCGGTCATGGTGACGTTCAGGCCCTCAGCGGAATTGGCCAGGTCTTCACGCAGGCGCGCAAGCCCCTCGACGAGGTTCTGGCCACCCGTTTCGGCGGTCTTGCGCATTACCTCGGGGTTGGTCGAGGCGAAGTTGGTCGGCGACATGGCATTGACCATCTGCCGGGCATAGAAGGCCAGGTTGCGCTTCTGATTTTCGTCGATGCCATCGAGCTTCTCGACGAGCTCGTCAACCAGCCGCGAGAACAGCAGGTACTGCTGCATGATCGCCATGTAGTAGGGGTCAGTGGTCCAGGCCTCGTCCTTGAAGCGACGGTCACCCTTGTTGGGCAGCACCAAGGGCTCGACCGCTTCGCTGGTCATCGCCTGCATGCCGCTTTGCCACAACGCGAACTGATCCTGGAGCAGGCGGGCCTGGGTCTGCCACAACAGCGCCGGATTGCGCATCAGTGATTCGGCGCCGGCACGGAAGCTCTCCTGAATGTCTTCCTGGATGGAGTCGGCGGCTTCATTGGGCACCATGCGTTCCAGCAAGTCCCCCATCAGCGCGCGATACTCTTCCCCGATATTCTTGAGTTGCGAATTCCACGCTTCCAAATCGGCTTGTGTCGGTGCTTGAACCCCTGGCTGCATTGACCCCTCCTGATGTCCGCGTGAGTTCAACTCACCCATGACAGAATACACTTCACGTTGGCCATCCGCGGGACACGATTCCCCAGGGTGGATAGCCTCACAGTACGTTGCGTTTCCAGGCCTGGCGTCATCATCAACGGCTAGCGCCTGTCAAAACGTGTTACACCACGCAAAAGCGGCACCGACGCACGGTACCGCAAGCGAGGCATTCGACCATCGCTGGTTCAGCTCTTGGTACCGCCGCTTGAACCACGCGTGGACTGGCTCTTGGCCGGCGCGGCCTTCTCGGCGGTCTTGGTCGCCGTCGCCCCGGCCTGCTTGGCCTGCTCAGCCATCTGCTGGCCGGATTCAGCAAACAGCTTCTCGAGCTCGGCCTTGAATTCAAGGCTCATTTCGGAGAGTGCCTGGGCATCCTTGAGCATCTGCTCGGAAAGCTGGTTCATCATCTCGGCCTGACGCGTGCCGAAATCACGCAGATCATCGGTATCCTCGATTTCACTGGCGTCGCGCAGGCGTTCGGTACCCAACTGGCTATAACGCTTCATGGATTCCATCTGGTACTGAGTCAACTTCTCCATGTTGTTCAGCATCAGCGAGTTGAGCTTGCGCATCGGTTCGAAGAACTGGCGGGTCTGCTCGTTGAAGGACTCGATCATCTTGTCTTGCATGGTGGTATCTCCAAGGGTTGCGGCAACAGATCAGTGGCGCACCGCTTATGTTGCACTGCACCAAAGACTAGTCTGACCTCGTTCAGGTTGCAAGGTGATGACAACCATCGAATTCGCTGGGGCACAGATCATCTCATCCGCTCTTGCGGCTGGAACGCGAACTCGCACTGGCGGTACCTTTACTCGCCGAGCGGGAAGCCGCCTTCTTCTCGCTGGTGGCTGCCGTGTCGCCTTTCGAACCAGACGCGGGCGCTTCCTTGTCAGCCGTGCCCTGACCGGCCTGGCGCAGCATATCGAGCATCATCTGCTGATAGTTACCGAAGCTAGCAAGCCCCTGCGAGAGCCCTTGTGAAAGCCCCTGGGTCATGCCTGACTGCTGCATGAACGGCTGCATCAGGCTCATCGGGTCATACCCTTCGACCCCGGATTCCATCTGCTTCTGAATATGCCCCAGCAGGTCCTGCTGAAAGGCCGATATATCGGGCAGGCCCAGCGCCTGGCGGAACTCGTCGGGGGTCAGGTCGAACTCGACATTGATCTTCATGGCATGCTCACTCCGTGTACTTGATTGCAGTGTAGCAGCCACGACGCCATCACCCAGCCCGAGCGCTGACAACATCGTGTGTTGTTCAACGCAAGCGTGGCGTGCTCACCTCAACATCGGCGTTCTGTGCCCGATGACGCAACAGGTGGTCGATCAATGTCAGCGCCATCATCGCCTCGGCGATAGGCGTGGCACGAATACCCACGCAGGGGTCGTGGCGCCCCTTGGTGACCACCTCCACCGCCTCGCCATGAATGTCGATGGAGCGACCGGGGGTGGTGATGCTCGAAGTCGGCTTCAACGCCAGGTGAGCGATGATCGACTGGCCACTGGAGATCCCGCCAAGAATGCCGCCGGCATGGTTGGAGAGAAACCCGTCGGGCGTCATCTCGTCGCGATGCTGGCTGCCACGCTGGGACACCGAAGCGAAACCATCGCCGATCTCGACCCCCTTGACCGCGTTGATGCTCATCAAGCCATGGGCGAGTTCTGCATCCAGGCGGTCGAACACCGGCTCACCCAATCCGGGCGGTACGCCATCGGCCACGACGGTGATCTTGGCGCCAACGGAATCCTGGTCGCGGCGCAGTTGATCCATGTAAGCCTCGAGCTCCGCCACGCGTTCCGGGTCCGGGCAGAAGAACGGGTTGTCGCCGACGCATTCCCACTGCTTGAACTCGATCTGAAGCGGGCCAAGCTGGCTCATGTAGCCACGCACCTGGATACCCAGGCTCGCCAGGTACTTCTTGGCGATGGCGCCCGCCGCCACCCGCATGGCGGTCTCGCGGGCACTGGAGCGACCACCACCGCGGTAATCACGCACGCCGTACTTGTGGTGATAGGTGTAGTCGGCGTGGGCGGGGCGAAACTGATCCTTGATCTTCGAGTAATCCTTGGAGCGCTGGTCGGTATTCTCGATCAAAAGCCCGATGGAAGTGCCGGTGGTCACACCTTCGAATACGCCGGACAGGATCCTGACCTGGTCGGGCTCGCGACGCTGAGTGGTATGCCGCGAGGTGCCAGGGCGTCGGCGGTCCAGATCGTGCTGCAGATCCTGTTCGCTCAGTGGCACCCCGGGAGGGCAGCCATCGACGATGGCGCCAAGCGCCGGGCCATGGCTCTCGCCGAAGGTGGTGAGGGTGAACAGCTTGCCGAATGTGTTGCCGGACATGGGCGCTCCTCCTGGATATAGGGAGTACAAGGATCAGGCGAAGGACGCCGCATGGGCGTCGAGTTCCGCGACGCCAAGGGCAAATACGCCCTGGCCGCCACGCTCGAATTCGAGCCACAGGAAGGGCACCTCGGGAAAGGCGGCCTCCAGATGGCGGTCGGAGTTGCCGACCTCGACGATCAGCACACCCTCTGCGGTGAGATGGTCACGCGCCTGGCGCAGGATCCGCCGCACGATATCCAGGCCATCGCGCCCGGCGCCCAGCGCCAGCGCTGGCTCGTGGCGGAATTCCGCCGGCATGGTGGCGAGATCGCGGGCATCCACGTAGGGCGGGTTGCAGACGATCAGGTCGTAGCGATGCCCTCCCAGGCCATCGAACAGGTCTGACGGTACGGCCCTGACCCGCTCACCAAGGTCATGACGGGTGATATTGATGCGCGCCACCTCCAGGGCCTCGTCACTGATATCGGCAAGATCGACTTCGCAGGTCGGCAGATGCAGGGCCGTGGCGATGCCGATGCACCCCGATCCGGTGCACAGGTCGAGCACGCGCGCCGGTGGCTCCTCCGGGAACCAGGCGGCGAAGCCATGCTCGATCAGTTCGGCGATGGGTGAGCGCGGAATCAACACACGCTCATCGACACTGAATGCCAGGCCCGCGAAGAACGCCTCCCCCAGCAGGTACGGCAACGGTCGCCGCGTGGTGATCCGCTCGCGCACGAGGGCGATGATGCGTTCGCGCTCGACGGGCAACAGGCGCGCATCGAGCACCGCCGGGTCGACATTCCAGGGCAGATGCAGGGCTCCCAGAGTCAAGGCCACGGCCTCGTCCCAGGCAGAATCCGTGCCATGGCCATAGAACAGGCCGGCCAGGTAGAATTCGCTCGCCGCCCAGCGCAGACAATCACGCAGCGTATGAAGTCCATCGCGCAGGTCGGTGTCGGCAAGGGCGAGCGTCGAGGTAGAGGCGGTCGGGGTGGAGGCGTTAGTGCTGGCGGCCACGTGGCATCCTGTGAGTTGGCGAGCTGAATTGGCAAGATGAGTGGCGAATTGTACCCGCCACGGCGGTTCACAGCCACGTCAGGGTCGTTATACTGTCGCTCGCCACGCGTTGCCTACGGTTCTGGAACATGGCATCGCCGACGTGCCGGAACATCACTCGATCTTGATCCCGACCATCACCAGGGCCCGCCATGAGCCGACACCGCCAGCCGCCGGACGACGAGGAGATCGGCGCCTTTCGTCAGGCACTGCGTGACGCAGGTGTCAAGCCGATCACACGCAATCGTGCCGACCCTGGGCGGGCGCGTCGTCATGACCCAAGTCTTGCCGAACGGCGTGCCGCGGCCGAGGCCGCCGGAGACGAAGCGGCTACCGGCCGCACCTCGGACGGGCGAGTCGAGGCCGTGCGCCCGTCCGAGTACCTGGAGTTCGCGCTCCCCGACCTGCCCTGGCGTACGCGCAGCCAGCTCAAGCGTGGCGCCATCTCTTGGGAAATGGGGCTCGACCTGCATGGCCACACGCTCGAACAAGCCCGGGTCGAGCTCGAAAGCTTCCTGCGCGAGGCCACGGCCCTGCGCCGACGCTGCGTGATCGTGGTGCATGGCAAGGCGTGGGGGGCCACCAGCGATTACCCGGTGATCAAGAGCCATGTGAACACCTGGCTGCGCGAGTGGCCGGGCGTGCTGGCATTCTGTTCGGCCACTGACGCCGATGGCGGCACGGGCGCTGTCTACGTGCTGCTGCGCCGACGCGGCAGCCAGGCCTGAAGTGGGCCTGAACGGAAACTGAACAAGGGCCTGAAACGCGCTCAGCTCTCGCTGGGCGGCACATCCTGCTCCACGGTGGGTTCCACCACGATGCTGCGGCCTCCCCAGCCGGGATGATGACGCCCCTCGAAGCGATCCAGGGCTTCCACCGCCAAATGTCGACCCAGCATGATCAGCGCCTCGGCGCGGTGAAACTCGTAAGCACCACACACCGTCTTGGGAACCTCGATCAACACGTCCGGCGGATAGCCCGCCACCTTGTACTTGGCAAGCGCGGCCTGGGTGATATCGAACGAGGCCAGCACCATGTCGAGTCGGCTCCATTCA
This sequence comes from Halomonas urumqiensis, assembly GCF_003028575.1. GTDB lineage: Bacteria > Pseudomonadota > Gammaproteobacteria > Pseudomonadales > Halomonadaceae > Halomonas > Halomonas urumqiensis. The sequence continues at coordinate 49,583 of NZ_PYUD01000003.1, forward strand.
CGTTGACGGGCGCCCAGTTCATTCGCTTCCTTGCTTGCGCCCTGCTTGCCGCCGCTATCCGCGTCATCCTTGCCACCTGGGGCAGCTCCCAGGCCATCCAACCAGCGGCTGGCGACATCGCGAACCTCATCGACCCAGCCACCGAAATCGATGCCGCTCGCATCACGCTCACGCTCTTTTTTCTGCTCTTCGGCGAGCAGATCGGGGGGCAACAACTCCTCCAGGGAGACAGGTCGTGGGCTATGCGCCGTGACGTTCACCGCCATCACGAAGTCGGCTTCCGCCGAGACCGTGGGAATGATCGGCAGCGGGTTGAGCAGGCCACCGTCCACCAGCACTTGATCACCGCGATGCAACGGGGTGATCACGCCCGGCACGGCAATGGACGCGCGAATCGCCTCGAGTAACGAACCGCTCTGAAACCACACCTCGCGCTGACGCACCAAGTCGGTGGCCACCGTGGTGACAGGGATCGGCAGCGCTTCGATCTGCACATCGCCGATCAGCGATTCCAGTTGGCTCATCACCTTGCTGGCCCGCATGGCGCCCATTGGGCTCCAGGTCACATCGACCAGCCGCAGTACGTCGAAGTAATCGAGCCGACACACCCAATCGCGATAGCCCTCTAGCTTCCCGGCGGCGTAGATACCGCCCACCAGCGCCCCCATGGAACAGCCCGAGATGGCCACCACTTCATAGCCTCGCGCCTCGAGCTCATCGATCACCCCGATATGGGCATAGCCGCGCGCCCCTCCACTGCCCAGCACCAGAGCCACGCGCTTGCCCACACCACGCCTGGCATCATCGCCGCGCCTGGTATCCGCTTGTTGGCTCGCCACATGCTTGCCCTTGCCACGTGCCATGGGTGAACCCTCCCTCATGAGCGCTGCCAGGCCACGATGGCCTCGGCCACCGCGTTCACCGCACCTGCCTCCAGGTGCAAGTGATGTCCTCCCGGAATCACACGCCTGGTAAGCGACAGGATAGCCGCACGTGCAGCGGCAGCGTGCTCACGTTCGGCGAGGATGCCCTGCTCGCCTTCCACCAGCAGCACCGGGCAGTCGATCCTTTCCAGCATCGCCCGCACCTGCTCGGGACATAACCTCACCAGCGAAGGTCGCAACAGCCGGCCATCGGTGCGTAGCTGCTGGTGACCATCGGCCAGTGCCAGCAGATTGCGCGCCACCAGGGGTCTTGCGGTGTCGGCATCGATCGGCGTGGCGCCACCCGCCACGCGCGCCGCCACGGCACTATCGATATCAGCATAGCGCGGTGCCGGCGAGACCGGGCGACGGTGCCCCTTGAGCCCCTTGCGCAGTTGCGTGTGGGCATCGCCCGCCGGTGTGGTCAGCGTGCCTATGCCATCGATCAACACCAACCGGGAGGCATGCTCGGGGAAGGCAGCGGCGGTCAGGCAGGCGACTCCCGCGCCCATGGAATGGGACAACAGCGTGACCTGCTCGAGCTCGAGCGACTCGAGCGCATCCAGCACGTCATGGCAGTAATCCCAGATGGCATAGTCGCCGCCTCCGGGTAGCGGGGCCGACAGACCATGCCCGGCGAAGTCGATCGCCACCAGGCGAATACCAAGACGCTCGGCCAGCAAGGGAGCAAGGCGCGAGAAACTGGCCGCGTTGTCGAGCCAGCCATGCAGAGCAAGCCAGGTGGGGGCGTGGTCATCGCCAACGCTCAGAGCGGCCAGGCGGCCGCCCGCCAGACGTAGCGGTCTAGGGTCACTCATGGTGATGCTTCCAGCAGGGTGGTCAGGGTATCGAGCAGCACCTGGCGTGTCTCGTCGGGGTATTCCATCGGGAACATGTGGGAGCCGGGTACCAGGCCGACCGGCACGCCGTGGCGAGCCAGCCGCTTGCGTCGACGTGGCGTCAAAAGGTCCGAATCGCGCCCGGCCAGTACCGCATGGGGCACCTTCAGGCGGCGCGGCAGATCGCCAAGATGGTCAGGCAGATGGCGAAATATCTCGACTTCCACCGCCGGGTCGTAGAGCAGCACTGCCTGGCCATCGTCCAGCAGCCGGGTTCCCCCCTCCACATAGTCGCGCAGCGCCTGGTCGGTGAAGCGCCGGAACAGGCCACGGCGGCGCAGCGACACCAGCATGGTCTCGCGGTCCGGCCAGGCCGCACGGCGGCCAAGGCTCTGCCCAGCGGGCGTGACGCGGTCGACGAAGCCCAGCCACTTGGCTGCCTTCATTCCCCAGGCATCCAGCCCCAGCATCAGCGGCGGGTCGAGCATCACCACGCAGCGGAATCGCTCAGGTGCGGCATGCGCCGCCATGGCCATCAGCACGCCCCCCATCGAGTGCCCGACACCGATCACCGGTTGCTCGACCTGCGCCAGGTGATCAAGCAATTCATCACGCAACGCCAGCCAATTGTGGCCCACCGGGAAATCGGGGTGATGGCCAAGTCGCTCCAGCGGGGTCACGTCGAAGCGCTCGGCCAGTGGCGCGAGCAGGCTGCGATAGCTGGTGCCCGGAAACCCGTTGGCGTGGGCAAACAGCAAGGGCATGCGTGGGGTATCCTGGGTTGGCATATAGGGCTTCCTGACTGGCGTATAGCAGACTAACGGATTACCATTCTTGCAGCGTAAACGCAAGAATGAGCAAACGCTCGTTTGTGTATTGCATGATGCCCCATCAGCTATCCAACGCCCAGCCGCTGCCAGCAGGAGAGCCCGTGCCAAAGCCGCGCGACACACGTCTTCGTAACCGCCTGTTCTTCGCGACAGTCCTCGCCGCCGTCATCTGCGGGCTGTGGCTGGCGCGATAGAAGGGTGGCAAGGGTTGCTGACGTCGGTGGCGTGTCACGGGGCCAGCCGTTCGCGAAGCAACTGCGCCATCCGCCGCGCCGGCTCGGTGGGCCGCCTGGGCGCTCGATGCAGCGCCAGCTCGATTGACGGCAACGCCGGAAGCCCACTGGTGTCATCCAGAGGACGCAATTCAGGCGTCAGCATGCTGCGTGTCACTACCACCACCGCGAGCCCTGCGCTGACAATGGGCGCAAGGCCCGCCATGGACTGGCTGGTATAGGCGACCCGCCAGTCGCGTCCCGCCGCCAGCAAGGCACCTTCCGCCAGTTCGCGAAACACGTCGGCACCCGGCGAATAGAGCGCCAGCGGTATGGGGTCGGCAAGCGATGGCTGATGCTGGAGGCCCACCGCCCAGCTGAGCGGCTCGCGTCGAATCATCTCGCCCCCCGGTGAATGCCGCTGGCGGGTCACCATGGCCAGGTCGAGCTCATTGGCCTTGACTCGTGTCATCAACACCGCACTGGGCGCGCAGGTCACCTGCAGGCGTACCGCCGGATAGAGCTGATGGAAATGCGAGAACACCGAGGTCAGCAATGACGCATAGTCATCGGGCACGCCGAGATTCAGCTCGCCGGTGACAGTCTGTGCCTGCATATCGCTCAAGGCGTCGTCATGGGCAGACAGCAGCCGACGCGCATGGCCAAGCAACCTCTCGCCTTCTGCGGTAAAGCGTATCCGCCTGCCTTCACGTTCATGCAACGTGATGTCCAACTGCGTCTCGAGCCGATGCAGCTGCATGCTGACAGTGGACTGGGTATAGGCCAAGCGCTTGGCGGCCGTCGTCACCGTGCCGGTGTCGGCGATGGCCACCAGGGTTCGCAACAGGTTCAGGTCCAGCGTGCGCACTCGCATTCATCACCATTATTGATACTAACCATCATCAATGATTGATTTTGTGATGAGTGTGACCCGAATACCCTGCCCTTGTCATCCACACCCATACGACAAGGAGCCAACCATGCGCCTACCTCACCACTCCCTGCACCTCCCAGGCCTTTACAGCCTGGCCTGCGCGTTGATCGCGGTGATGCTGTGGGCGGTGGCGCCGCTGCTGGTTCATGCCGCCGCCGGTATCGCACCGCTGCGCCTGACGGCACTGTCGCTGTTGGCTGGTGCACTGGTAACGCTGCCCTTGGCCAGTCGCGGCGCCGCCCCGCAACGTGGGCAAGACACGCTCTCGCGCGGCTGGACAATTACCCTGCACGGCCTGCTGCCATTGCTGATCCTGGGTGCCGTGGGCGGCTACTTCTCGGGCCTGGGCAAGGCCCCGGCCGCCGAGGCGGCGCTGATCACTTATACCTGGCCGGTGCTGTTCGTGCTGCTCAGCCAATGGCGGACTCAAGGCCGGGTGACGCCTGCGGCGGTGATCGGTTCGACCATCGCCTTCGCCGGTGCCGCCCTGTTGCTGGCACCCAAGGCGGGCGCCGAGAGCGGCGCTGCCGAGTGGGCAGGCTATGCACTGGCCATGTTGGCGGCCTGCTGCTGGGCGCTCTACTCCTGGCTGTGCCAGGTGGCGCCCCTGCCATTGACCCGTTTGATGCCACGCCTGCTGATGTCGGCAAGCGTGCTGGCCGCCACCGCCAGCCTGTGGTTCGAGGGCACCACCCCGCCTGCCTCAACGACCGCACTGCTTGCCGCGGTGGCCATTGGCGCCGGCCCTTACGGCCTGGCCATGGTGGCGTGGGACGTCGCCCTGCGCCATGGCGACAGTCGGCGAGTGGGCTGTATGGCTTACGGCGTGCCGGTGTTCGCCGCGCTGTTCCTGGTGCTGGCCGGCCTCTCGAGCCCAGGCTGGCAACTGCCGGTGGCCGCCGCGCTGGTGGTTGTCGGCTGTCTGAAGGCAAGCCGCTGATCACCAGCACCATCACGGCTACCTGTTCGAGGCAGCCCGGCGATAATAGGCAACAGAAAGGGCCAGGAAGGGAGCGGCGAAGACGCGCATTGTGCAACGCGGTATAATGCGCTCGCTAACTTCTTTCAGGACACCCAGATGAATCTCGCCGAGCTGGTCTCCGGCAGCCTCAATGTCACCCTGCCTGTGTTCGCCATGGTGTTCATCGGCTTTGGGTTGAAGCGTGCGCGCTGGGTCGACCGCGCCTTCGTCGATACCGCCTCGCAACTGGTCTTCAAGGCCTGCATGCCGACGCTGATCTTTCTCGGCATCATCAAGGCCGACCTCGATGCCACGTTGAACCCGGCGTTGCTTGCCTATTTCGCCGTGGCGACCGTCATAGGCTTCCTGGGCTGCTGGGGTTGGGCGATCCTGAGGGTGCCCCGCCCGGCGCGCGGGGTCTACATTCAGGGCGCATTTCGCGGCAATTGCGGTATCGTCGGCCTGGCACTGGCTTCCGCCATGTACGGCGATTATGGCCTGTCGACGGCGGGGCTGCTGCTTGGCGTGGTGATCCTCTGCTACAACACGCTATCGGTGGTGGTGCTCAGCACCTACCAGGACGCCAAGCGCACCCACTGGCGTGGTATTCTCCTGCACATCGCGCGTAATCCGCTGATTATTGCCGTCGTGCTGGCGTTGCCCGTGTCGCTGCTGGAAATCACGCTGCCAACATGGCTCATGACCTCGGGCGAATACTTCGCCTCCATGACCCTGCCGTTGGCGTTGATCTGCATCGGCGCGACGCTGTCGGCCACCGGCTTGCGCGACTCTGGCAACATAGCGCTGGGGGCCAGCCTGATGAAGATGATCACCCTGCCGGCACTGGGGACAGCCGGCGCCTGGCTGCTGGGATTTTCCGGTCGCGACCTGGGTGTGCTCTACCTGTTCTTCGCAAGCCCCACGGCCGCCGCCGCCTTCGTCATGGCCAAGGCGATGGGCGGTGATGCCGTGCTCACCGCCAACATCATCGCCATCACCACGCTGGCCTCGCTGTTCACCATCACCAGCGGCATCCTGATCCTGCAACTGCTGGGCGTGATCTAGGCGCCCAGGCCCATCCGTCGCCGTGCCAGCCTCCTTGCGGCTCAACCTTCACGGCGACCGTCCATCAAACGTGTCACACCACACGGGTTATCATCTCGCAGCGCCTCGGGCAGCAGGCCCTCGGGCAAGTTCTGATAGCACACCGGGCGCAGGAAGCGCTGGATCGCCGCACTGCCCACCGAGGTGGTACGGCTGTCCGAGGTGGCGGGGTATGGCCCACCGTGCACCATGGCATGGCACACCTCGACACCGGTCGGCCAGCCGTTGACCAGGATACGGCCCGCCTTGCGCTCGAGCGTGGGCAGCAGCGTACGGGCCGCGCCGAGGTCGGTATCATCCATCTGCAGGGTGACGGTGAGCTGGCCTTCCAGGCGCTCAGCCACGGCGCGGGCTTCGTCGAGATCTTCGCACTCGACCACCAACGCCGCCGAGCCGAACACCTCGCCCTGCAGCGCGTTGCTTGCCAGGAAGTCAGCGGCCTGGGTACGGAACAGTGCCGTCTGGCACAGGTTCGGCCCGTCGCCGACTTCGCCCCGCGCGAGCTCGCGTGCCGCGCCGGCCAGGGTCTCGACCCCCTTGCTGTAAGCCGCATGGATACCCGGTGTGAGCATGGTCTGGGCACCGCTGCCCGAGACCGCTCTGGCGGCAGCGGCAACGAAAGCCTCCAGCGCCTCGCCTTTCACGGCAATCACCAGCCCCGGGTTGGTGCAGAACTGGCCGGCGCCCATGTTGAGCGAACCGACGAAGCCTTCGGCAATCTCGGCACCACGTGCGGCCAGTGCCTCGGGCAGCAGGAACACGGGGTTGATGCTGCTCATTTCCGCATACACCGGAATCGGCTGAGGGCGTGCCTGGGCGGTTGCCATGATCGCCGTGCCACCCGCGCGGGAGCCGGTAAAGCCCACTGCCTGGATGTGCGGGTCGGCGACAAGGGCCTGACCGACCTCGTTACCGGCGCCGAACAGCAGCGAGAAGACCCCATCTGGAAGGCCGCAGTGGGCGACGGCCTTCTGTACAGCGCGGCCCACCAATTCTGATGTGCCAGGATGCGCGGAGTGTGCCTTGACGACCACCGGACAGCCAGCGGCCAAGCTTGATGCCGTGTCACCACCCGCCACACTAAATGCCAGCGGGAAGTTGCTGGCCCCGAACACCGCCACCGGCCCCAGCGAGACATGACGCTGGCGCAGATCGACACGCGGCATGGGCGCTCGTTTGGGCAAGGCCGGATCGATACGCACATCCAGCCACTCGCCTGTGCGCACGACGCTTGCGAACAACCGCAACTGGCCACAGGTGCGACCCCGCTCACCTTCCAACCGGGCCCGAGGCAATCCGGTCTCGGCCATGGCGCGCACGATCAACTCATCGCCAAGCGCCTCGATTTCGTCGGCGATCGTCTCGAGAAATCCCGCCCGTTCCTCGAGCCCGGTCTCGCGATACGTGTCGAAGGCGCTCCAGGCCAACCGGCAGGCCTGTTCGACTTCGCCCTTGCCGAGGCCCGGATAGGCCGGAGACAAGGTCTCGCCAGTGGCAGGGTCGATGGCTTGAATCACTGCCTGGCTGCCGCTGAAGACCTGCTTTCCGATCAAGGAGGTGCCTTGCAGCGTGCCGTGGGGGAATGACATGGGTAACTCCTTAGCGTTTAGTGTTCGGCTCATCCGGTTCGGCATGCTGATACTGGGCATACATGTTTCGCGAACGGTTGAGGTGCTGAAACATGGTTTCGCGGGCCGCTTCAGCGTCGCGGGACAGAATCGCCTCGAGAATATAGGCGTGCTCCTCCTGGACCCGCTCGAGATAGCGTTCCGACGCGGCCGGATTGATATCGATGCTGAGCAGTTTGGCTCGCGGTATGCCGCTGGGACTGAGCTGCTCGTAGAACTGCTCGAAGAAGGGGTTATGGGTCGCCCGCGCGATGGCGTGATGGAACTCGAAGTCCTCGACCCTGGCCAGTGACTTCTCGGCCTGGGCCTTGATGAAGGCGGCATGTCTGGCCTTGATGCGTGTACGATCTTCATCATCGTGTCGCAGGGCAGCAAATTCCGCCGCGGCTGGCTCAAGGGTCAGGCGCAACTCGAGAACATGCAGGATATCCTCGACGGTGGTAGGGTTGATCCGCTCCGCCGGGCGCGCCTCGACAGCCGTCGAGCGCAGCACGGTGGTGCCAACTCCTCGGCGCGTCTCGACCAGGCCCAATGACTTCAAATGGGTAATCGCCTCACGGATCACCGTGCGGCTGACCCCGAAGGAGTCGCACAGGCTATTCTCGGTGGGCATCTTCTGCCCGACCGCAATCTTGCCTCCAGTGATCAGGGATTCCAGTTGGTCCGCCACATGAACGGACAGGCTGCCCTGACGCGCTACTCGATGAATATCGAGCTGAGTCAATTGTGATGTCACATCGAGTCGCTTGGTCATGGTCGCAACCTGGCGTATTCGAGAATGGGATGTCATGCAAGTCTACCAGCCCGCATCGCATTGCCTGGTACCGATGGCTCGCCAAGGTGAAGACGACTCGAGTCAGGCATCATCGGGATGACCGAATGTGACGAACTTGCCGCCCTGATAGATGACGGCGGGGTCATCGCTATCAGGCAATGGCTGGCGGGAAATTGTCTCGCGGAAAACTTCGGAGCTGTCCTTGGGTACCCAGCCGAGAAACGCCACCTGGCTGTTATCCCACCAACTCTCGTGGTTGTTCGACGCCCCGTAGATCACCGAACAGCCAAGCTTGGGCGCCAGGAATGCCCGTTCGAACAGCGCCATGAAATCCTCGACGCTCAGCCAGGTCGCCATCATCCTGGCGTCGGCGGGCTCCGGGAAACACGAGCCGATACGCACATTCAGGGTCTCGATGCCGAACTTGTCGTGATACAGGCTTGCCAGATCCTCGCCAAAGCACTTCGAGACGCCATACAGCGAATCGGGGCGATGCGGCACCTCGCTGTCGATGCGCCGGGCGCGTGGATAGAACCCGATGGTGTGATTGGAACTGGCGAAGACGATGCGCGGCTTGCCAAGCTTTCGCGCCGCCTCGTAGAGGTGATAGGTGCCGATGATATTGGCCTGCAGGATGCTCTCCCAGGGCGATTCCACCGACATGCCGCCCAGATGGATGATGCCATCGCAATCTGCCACCAAGGCATGTACCGCATCACCATCGGCCAGGTCGCACGGCACCAGTTCCTCGTGCTCCGCCGCCTCGCCAAGCTCGGCAACATCCGAGAGCCGCACGTGGCGGGCCAGCCGCGAAAGATAAGGACGAATGGCACGCCCCACGCCACCGGCGGCGCCAGTGACCAGCAATCGATTCAACATCGGATTCTCCTTTGCAGTGGGTGGTCTTGCAGCGCCGGTTTCTCAAAAGCCGTAAAGCGCGGCTGGATTGTCGACCAGAATTTTTTTGCGCGCCTCGGGCGAAGCCCACTCAAGCAACACATCCAGCTGCGCGGCATCGTCTGGATAGGCATCGCGGGTAACCCCCACATGGGGCCAGTTACTGCCCCACAGGATGCGCTCGGGCGCATGACGAATGACCCGCCGCGCGATGGCGCCGACATCGTCCCATGGCGCGCCGGCCTCGCTTGCCTCGTAGGCGCCGCAGATCTTGAACCAGGCATTGCCACGATCGAGCAGCCGCAGGATCTCATCCACGCGCCGATCATCCGCCGCCACGGGCGGCATGAACTTGCCAATATGATCGATGATGTAATCGCCTTCGAGCTGAAGCAGGCCGTCCAGGTAGTCGTCAAGGTGAACGCCGTTGAACTGCACCATCAGGTGCCAGCCATAGGGCCGAATGCGACGCTCGATCGCCGCCATGTCGCGATGGGTATAGGCGCCACACGGCAGGTTCATGATGCGCGCGCCGCGCACCCCCCGCGCATGCCAATCGTCCAGGCAGGCATCGGTGACATCGGGCCCTACCGCGGCCACACCCCGGGCAATCCTTGTGCCCAGCTGGTCGAGCGCCTCGAGGAGTGCGCCATTGTCACGCTGGTAGGCGTTGGACTGGGTCACCACCACCCGTTCGAGTCCGAGTCGCCGCTGTACCCGTCGATAGTGCTCGCAGGTGGCGAGCTCGGCGATCGGCGGGCCGCCGGCCTGAGCCGCATGGCCGGGCAGGTAGAGGTGGATATGACAATCGGTGGCGCCCGCGGGCGCCTCTAGGTGCGGTGCAGGCCCGTCCAGGGGGCGGGTATTGTCGGGAAGCGTCGACATGCTCACGACTCCCGGAGCGCATACTGCGCCAGCGCATCGCGATTGATCTCGATCCCCAGGCCCGGGCCATCCGGGATCTGCACCACGCCGCGCTGATGCTCGATGGGCGTACACACTACCGCCTGGCGGAAGGGGTTGTCGGTTCGATCGAACTCGAGGATCGGCTCGATGGGATCGCGGCGAGGAGGATTCGGCAGCAGTGCCGCCATGCACTGCAGGCTCGCCGCAATGCACACCGCCGTGCCCCACACGTGGGGCACCAGCCGCACACCATGCAGCGCCGCCATATCGGCCACCCGACGCATCTCGGTAAAACCGCCGACCCCGCAGATATCGGGCTGCAGGATATCCACCGCGCGAGTTTCGAGCGGTTCCTGCATCGCATAGCGGCCATGCCAGGTCTCGCCGCCCGCCACCGGCAAGGGCTGACCCGCCCTGACCGCGCGATAGGCCGACAAATGTTCGGGAAGCACCGGCTCTTCGAACCAATCGACCCCCAGATGCGCGGCGCGGCGCCCGACCTCCAGCGCCTCCAGCAGGTCATATCCGTGGTTGCCGTCGATCATCAGCCGCATATCCGGACCAATCGCCTCGCGCACGGCCTCGATGACACGCAGGTCCTCCTCGACATCGAAACCGATCTTGATCTTTACGGCATGAAAACCTTCGGCGCGGTAGCCGGCGACCTCGCGGGAGATATCCTCGACGCGATCGACCCCCTCGCGGCGAAACGACCCGGTGGCATACGCTCGCACACTGTTGCGGAACCTCCCGCCAAGCAGGGTCGAGATAGGCACCCCGAAGTGCTTGCCCTTGATGTCCCAAAGGGCGATGTCGATGCCACTCAATGCGGTCACCGTAAGGCCACGCTGGCCCTGATCGCGAAACCGGTTGTAGAGCTCGAGCCACAGCTTCTCGGTCTCGAGCGGGTCTCGACCGATCAGTGCAGCGCCGTAGGCGCGCACCACGGCCGCATTCAGCGGCGCCGGGCCCAGGCATTCGCCCCATCCGATGGTGCCGTCGTCGCAGACGATCTCGACCAGGCAGTGCTGGCGCCGCGAAAAATGCATCGAGGCACTTTCGAAGGCAGTGTCGAGCTCGTGATCGAGAAGGTGAGTATGTACAGCAGCTATCTTCATTTCCCTTCGCTCCCATTGAGCATGGAATTCACTGGAAAAGGCGCGGTAACGTCAGCGACACGGCTGGCACGTAGGTCACCAGCATCAGCGCTACAAAAAGAGCCAGGTAAAAGGGCCAGATGGTTCGCACGGCTTTTTCAATCTTGATCTTGCCGATCACACAGCCAACGAACAGACAAGCACCAACGGGTGGCGTACAAAGACCCAGCCCCAGGTTCATCATCATGATGATGCCGAACTGGATCGGGTCCATGCCAAACTGCATGGCGACAGGAAGAAAGATAGGCGTGCAAATCAATATCAATGCCGCCATGTCCATGATCATGCCCAGTACCAACAGAATGATATTAAGCATCAGAAAGATGACAAGCGGCTTGTCGGATACCGCCATCAAGGCATCCGTCAGCAACTGAGGCACGTTATAAAGTGCCAGCAGGTAGGAGAAGGCCGAGGCACAGCCCACCAGGATCATCACCAACGCGGTTGTTCGGACCGATTGGAGGACTGCTGCCTTGAAGGAAGCCCAGCGAAGCTCACGGTACACAAGGCTAGTAACGACGATGGCATAGATAGCGCCGAAGGCGCCAGACTCGGTAACGGTGAGGATGCCCGATAAGACACCACCAACGATAATCACTGCCGTCATGAGCCCAGGCAAGGCAGCGGCGAAACTGATGAAGAGCACGCTCCACCCCGGAAACGCTTCACCCTTATATCCCCGCTTTACCGCTACAATATAGGCGGCGATCGCCAAGGTCAGGCACATGAGGATGCCCGGGATGATCCCCGCCATGAACAACTGGGTGACAGATATCCCACCACCAGCGGCAACAGCGTACAGAATCATGTTGTGACTGGGTGGTATTACCACCCCGGCAACAGACGAAGTCACAGTAACATTAACCGCATAATCGGCGTCGTATCCCTTCTCTTTCATCACGGGAATGAGAAGAGAGCCGAGCGCGGAGGTATCAGCCACAGCCGACCCTGATATGCCCCCAAAGAGCATGGAAGAGCTGACATTGACGATCCCCAGACCACCACGCATTCTGCCGACTGCGGCTGAGGCAAGGCGTACCAGGCGTGCCGAGATACCTCCGTGAAGCATAAGTTCGCCAGCGAAGATGAAGAACGGGATGGCCAGTAGAGAAAACACCGAAATACCGGACAGAATTCGCTGAAAGGCGACAAATAGAGGCAAACCTTCATACAGGAAAGTCGCCACCGCTGCCAAACCGACCGCAAAGGCTACCGGGGCCCCGGCCAGCAGGGCGAGAAAAAACAGACCGAAAAGGATAGCGAGGCCCATTATCAGACATCCTCTAGACGATTTATACCGCAGATACGGTCGATAATATTGGCAAGAGAGAACACGACAACCAATGAGCCGCAGATCACCAATGGCATCGCTCGCCAGCTCTCACTCATGCCAATCATGGGTATTGCACGTTCCAGATTGGTCATGACCAACCCCGAGCCCTCGTATGCCATGAAACCACCGAAGATGAGTACGACACTATCCGCTAGATAGCGAAAGAAAGTTCGTAAGGGGACAGGCATGCCCTCGCGTATGAAATCAATACTCAGGTGTGTATTGGCCCTGACGCCAGATGCCGCGCCGAGGCACGTTATATAGACCACGATCAATAGCGAGGATTGCTCGACCCAAGTCGGCGTGTTATTGAGCACATAACGGCCGAACACCAGCCAGCCAAAGCTGGCAATGAGAAAGACAAGTAGCACGCCTGACAAGATAAGGCAGAGGCTGGCAATGCCATCCAAGGCGTGGCTTATCCTCTTCTGAAAATGAGGTATATTCACAATTGCCTCTGATGCGTTGGGTAGGCTCTCACTGTGCACATCAACGTCCTCCCGATGAAATTTCCCACCGGGAGGACATGGGCGTCAGAGGTTAGTTCGAAGTACGAATCGTGTTGATGAGATCTTCAAGCTCAGGATTGTCCTCGATGAAACTGGCATAAACAGGCTCCATCAAGTCCTGGAAGGCGGTCTTGTCCTCAATCTCATTGATCTCCACGCCTGCCTCGAGAACAATTTCATGACTCTGTTGTGAACCTTCAACCCAGAGCTGGCGCTGCATCTCGGACGCTTTTATCGCCTCTTCACGTACGATTTCCTGATCTTCCTCAGACAAGGATTCCCACTTTGCCTTTGCAATACATAGGCATTCAGGAATAATCAAGTGCTCGGTCAGCGAATAATACTCAGCCACTTCATAGTGGTTGCTTGATTCGAAGGAAGGATAGTTATTTTCGGCTCCGTCAAGCACACCGGTCGTCAACGATTGATAGACCTCACCATAGGCCATTGGGGTGGCATTACCCCCCAGTGCCTCGATCATGTCGACGTACAGGTCATTGTTCATGACGCGGATCTTCAGGCCCTCCACGTCTTCTGGCGTGTTGATTGGGCGACTGGTGTTGTAAAGACTGCGAGCTCCGGAGTCGAACCATGACAAGGCAATGAGATTCTTGTCGGCCAGGGCATCAGAGAACTGCTGCCCGATCTCGCCATCCATCACCTCATGCATGTGATCGATGCTATTGAAGATGAATGGCAGGGAAAGAACATTGGTTTCGTTAACGATGGGGCCCATGGGTCCCATGTTGAAATTGGCGAATGCAAGGGCACCGTTGCGTACCTGCTCGATAGCATCCGGCTGATCACCCAGTACCGCATTATTGTATACCTGAAGTGTAAGACGACCCTCGGTCCTGTCCGTTACCGCTTCGGCGAAGGATTCCAATGCCTCAGTATTGGGATAACCATCGGGGTGAATGTTCCAGCCACGCCAGTTTTCGGCCATCGCTGGAAAGGACATTGCTAACATGGCCGCAGAAACGGCTGTGGTGCAAAGGGTCTTGCTGGCGAATCGTGTGATTTCCATGACGCTTTCCTTTATATTTAATGTAGTTCGCGTTATACATCTTCCACAATATTAAGATCAATCAGGCCGCAAATTATTCTATGATTTCCGTCCTGAATCCCTATCATTACCCTCTCACTTGAATCCCTTCTAGAGGTCTTTCTTGTCGTTGTTTCCTAGAGCTTCTTGGCAATCTCCACCAGCTTCTCCAGCTGTTGCCGTTCTTCCGATGTCGGCATTACCAGTGGTGCCCTCACCTTGCCGGCGGGCCGTCCGATGATATCGGCGCCAGCCTTGATCAAGCTGACGGCATAGCCTTTCTTCCGATCCCTGAGGTCCACGAAGGGAATGAAGAAGTCGTTGGTGATCTGCTTGACGACGTCGCTGTTTCCCTTGCGGAGTTCCTTGTAGAACTTCACCGCCATGTCTGGCACGAAGTTGAACACGGCCGATGAATAGGTGTTCACGCCGATGGAGAGGTACGCCTCCGCGAATATCTCGGCGGTGGGCACGCCCCCGATGTAGGTGAGGCGATCCCCTACCGTCTTGACGATCTTGTTGAGAGCCTGAATGTCGCCCTTGCCATCCTTGAGGCCGACCAGGTTGGGGCAGGCCTTGGCCAGCGCCTTCACGGACCCGGCGTCGAGGATGCCATTGGCACGGTTGTAATAGATGACATTCAGCTCGGTGGCATCGCAGATCTGGCGAGCGTACTCCACCAGACCTTCCTGGGGGCACTCGGTCAGGTAAGGGGGCATCAGCAGGATACCGTCGGCTCCCACCTCCTCAGCCGCCTGGGCAAATGCCTTGCCGCTTTCGACACTCAACCCTGCGCTTGCGATGACCGGCAGCTTGCCGTCCACCGTCTCCACGGCGACCCGTACCACTTCACGAAACTCGTCGAGCGATAGGTTGAAGAATTCGCCGGTGCCGCCGGCGACAAATACCGCCGAGATCTCGTGGCTGACGAACCACTTCAGGCGCTGGCGATAGCTATCAGCGTCAAAGCGACCCGCTTGATCGAAGTCCGTGATGGGAAACGACAGCAGACCATCACCGATGGCTTGTACTACGGCTTCTCTGGAAAACTTCACCCGTTTATCCTCTTGGTTAATCCCTTGGCGCGACGGCGGATCCCACTGGACCCAGGCACGCTGCCAGGCCTTTTCGGCCTTTTGTCATACATCATACAACCGAAGATAGGCATGTGTGGTTTGTATGACAACATCAACGATGGTCTATGCGCTAAAGGTCTAAGTAGTGGATGGTGGGTGGTGAGGAGAATTCCGGCCAGGCAGCGCCTGGCCAGTGCATGGACTCAGGCGAGGTCCATGGGTGAGGTGAAACGTGTCGCACGGGCACAACCAGCGGCTCGCACCTCGGCGTCCAGTTCGGCCACGGTGGCAGTGGTGAATCCCGGGCCTCGCTCGGCGCGCCCTTCCACCAAGATCCCGGTGAGTGCCGCGACCAGCGGCATATGGCTGATCAGCAGCAAGGGGCAGTCGTCGGGCTGTTCGAGCAGCCAGTCGATGACCTCGTTCGGCGCATCGTCCGGGGTGATGATCGTAAGCGTCTCGATCTCGCGCTGCGGGCGCAAGTCAGCGAGCCCCTCGGCGATCAATTCGGCGGTCTGGCGGGCACGCACATAGGGGCTCGCCACCAGCCGCAGCCGGGCCAGCTCGAGATCGCAACGGCCGGACAGCCAGGCGGCCATTCGTGCCACCTCCTGGCGCCCTCGCCCATTCAATTCGCGCGCTTCATCGATGCGGCCGTGGCTTGCCTCGCCATGGCGCATGATCAACAAGGGCTCAGTCATCATGGCCCTCCGATTCGCGGTGTGCCTGTTGTACGTCTGCACGGGAGAGAATGAATTCGACGTCGCTGCTCTGTTCACCGAGCATCAGCATGCGCGCCATCTCGCGCGCTGGCACGCCCTCGAACAGCACCTGATAGAGCCCTTCGGCAAGCGGCATGTAGACGCCATCCTCGCGCGCCTTGTCACGGACCAGGCGCACGGTGTTGACCCCCTCGGCAACCTGGCCGAGCGCTTCCACGGCCTCGTCCAGGCTCTTGCCCTGCCCCAGCGCAAAGCCCACCCGATAATTGCGCGACAGATCCGACGAGCAGGTGACGATCAGGTCGCCGACCCCGGAAAGCCCCAGGAAGGTCATCGGGTTGGCGCCTTGGTCCACCGCAAAGCGGCTCATCTCGGCCAGCGCCCGGGTCATCAACATGCTGCGAGTGTTCTCGCCCATGCCCAATGCCGCCGCCATGCCGGCGGCGATCGCATAGATGTTCTTCAACGCGCCGCCCAACTCGACGCCATAGCGGTCGTTGCTGGCATAGACTCGGAAATAGTCGCAGCCAAGTGCCGTTTGCACCCGGGTACGGGTCTCGGCGTCGTCACTGGCGACCACCGTGGCGGTGAGCTGCTTCTGGGCAATTTCGGTCGCAAGGTTAGGCCCGGAGATCACCCCGATATGGGTAAAGCCGGTCTCCTCCTCGAGAATCTGGCTCATCAACTTGAAGCCGTCCTGCTGAATCCCCTTGGTGGTGCTGACGAGTATCTGGTGCTCATTGAGGTAAGGGCGCGCCATGCGCACCACCTCACGGAACGCCTTGGAGGGAATGGCCACCAGCACCAGCTCCGCACCCGCCAGTACCTCATCCATGTCACTTGACGCCACCACCGCCGGATTGATCGCGTAGTCCGGGAGATACCGCCCGTTGCAGTGTTGCGTGTTGATCTGGGCCACCAGCGCCGGGTCACGTAGCCATTGGCGAACCCGGGCGCCGTTGTCGGCGGCTATGCTGGCCAGCGCTGTACCGAAGCTCCCGCCCCCCAGCACAGCGACGCGCATCCTCTGCTCTGCCATGATCGGCCCCGCAAGAAAATATGGTAAGTATTCAGATTAAAACATTAATGCATGAAGGTTCTAATGCATAAAGGTTCTATTGTAGCGAAAAAAACGCCCGAATCGTCAGCCGATTCGGGCGTCTTTCCAGGTCACCTGGCACTGGCTCAAGGCACGGCCGACGCGTCACGTCGACCCTGCATCGGGCGCCAGCCCATCGGCACTACTAGTCGAGCAAGTGCAGCAGTGAATCGACACTTTCCCTGGCATCGCCATAGAACATCCGCGTGTTGTCCTTGAAGAACAGCGGGTTCTCGATGCCCGAGTAGCCGGTGCCCTGCCCGCGCTTGGAGACGAACACCTGCTTGGCCTCCCACACCTTGAGCACCGGCATGCCGGCGATCGGGCTGTTCGGGTCCTCCTCGGCGGCCGGGTTGACGATATCGTTGGAGCCGATGACGATCACCACATCGGTGTTGGGGAAGTCATCGTTGATCTCGTCCATCTCGAGCACGATGTCGTAGGGCACCTTGGCCTCGGCGAGCAGCACGTTCATGTGCCCTGGCAGGCGCCCGGCCACCGGGTGAATGGCGAAGCGCACGTCCTTGCCCGCGGCGCGCAGCTTGCGTACCAGCTCGCTGACCGCGTTCTGGGCCTGGGCCACCGCCATGCCATAGCCCGGCACGATGATCACGCTGTCGGCGTCGTTGAGTGCCGAGGCCACACCACCGGCATCGATGGCAACCTGCTCGCCCTCGATCTCGGCAGCGGGCCCCTGGCTGCCACCAAAGCCACCGAGGATGACATTGACGAAGTTGCGGTTCATCGCCTTGCACATGATGTACGAGAGGATGGCACCCGAGGAGCCTACCAGCGCACCGGTGACGATCAGCAGATCGTTGGACAGCGTGAAGCCGATGGCCGCCGCCGCCCAGCCGGAATAGCTGTTGAGCATCGACACCACCACCGGCATGTCGGCGCCGCCGATGCCCATGATCAGGTGGTAGCCGATGAAGAACGACAGCGCCGCAAGCACCAGCAGTGTCCAGAAGCCGGCGCCACCGATATAGGCGATGGCCAGCACCAGACACAGCACCGCGGCCGCCGCGTTGAGCATGTGCCCGCCGGGCAACTGGCGCGGTTTGCCGTCAACCTTGCCGGCCAGCTTGCCGAAGGCGATCACCGAGCCGGTGAAGGTCACCGCACCGATGAAAATCGCAAACACCACCTCGAGCTGCAGGAAAGTCAGCTCATCCGGCGCCTTGGTGGCGACCAGCGCGGCGAAAGCCGAGAACTCTTGCTGCCCCGCCTCCAGCGCGCGAGCCGCCATCACGCGACGGCGTTCCAGATCGGCGCTCCAGGCCACGAACACCGCGGCCAGGCCAACAAAGCTGTGCAATGCCGCCACCAACTGCGGCATTTCGGTCATTTCCACCTTCTTGGCCACATACCAGCCGACGGCGCTACCGATGATGATCATCGGGATCATCAGCCAGTAGGCGCCGATGCCCGGACCCAGCGCGGTGAACGCCACCGCCACGGCCATGCCGATGATGCCGTACCATACGGCACGCTTGGCCTTCTCCTGATTACTCAGCCCACCCAACGACAGGATGAACAACACACTTGCCGCAATCGCTGCGGCAGATACGAATCCTTGACCCAACATATCTCGTCTCCGCCGCTCAGGATTTCTGGAACATGGCGAGCATCCGGCGTGTCACCAGGAAGCCACCCACGATATTGATGCTGGCGATCAGCACCGAGATCGCCGCGAGTATCACCACCACGGCACTGCCAGAGCCGATCTGCAGCACCGCACCCAGGATGATGATCCCGGAAATCGCGTTGGTCACCGCCATCAGCGGGGTGTGCAGCGAGTGGCTGACATTCCAGATCACCTGGAAGCCGACGAAGCAGGCCAGCACGAAGACGATGAAGTGCTGCATGAACGAGGCTGGAGCGATCTGTCCGAGCAGCAGCATCATCGCACCGCCAACGCCCAGCAGAGTCGCCTGGCGTTTTGTCTGGGCCTTGAAGGTGGCCAGGTCGGCGGCACGCTTCTCCTCGGGTGTGGGGGCCTTCTCCTTGGGTTTCGGCTTGGCCGCGGCGATGGCCTTGACCTTGGGCGGCGGCGGCGGGAAGGTGATTTCACCGGCATGGGTCACCGTCGACCCACGGATCACGTCATCCTCCATGTTGTGGACGATGGCGCCGTCCTTCTCGGGAGTCAGGTCAGTGAGCATGTGGCGAATGTTGGTGGAGTACAACAACGATGACTGGGTTGCCATGCGCGAGGGGAAGTCGGTGTAGCCAACCACCGTCACGCCGTTGTCGCTTACCACTTTCTCGTCGGCACGCGTCAGATCGCAGTTGCCGCCCTTCTCGGCGGCCAGGTCGATGATCACCGAGCCCGGCTTCATGGCTTCGACCATGTCGGCAAGCCACAGTTTGGGTGCCGGACGGCCGGGAATCAGCGCCGTGGTGATAACGATGTCGATGTCGGGTGCCTGCGCGCGGAAGCACTCGAGCTGCTTTTCGCGGAACTCGGGGCTGGAGGGTGCCGCATAGCCACCGGTCTCGGAACCGTCCTGGCTCTCGTCGAAGTCGAGGAACAGGAATTCGGCGCCCATCGATTCGATCTGTTCGGACACCTCCGGGCGCACGTCGAAGGCACGCACCACGGCCCCCAGGCTCGTCGCCGTGCCGATGGCGGCAAGACCCGCGACACCGGCGCCGATGACCAGCACCTTGGCCGGCGGTACCTTGCCTGCCGCCGTCACCTGGCCGGTGAAGAAGCGCCCGAAGTTATTACCCGCCTCGATCACCGCGCGGTAGCCGGCGATGTTGGCCATCGACGACAGCGCGTCCATCTTCTGGGCGCGCGAGATGCGCGGCACCATGTCCATGGCCACCACCGTGGCGCCCTTGCCACGGCAGCGCTCGAGCAGCTCCTCGTTCTGGGCCGGCCAGAAGAATGATATCAGCGTCTGGCCTTCGCGCAGCAGCTCGACCTCTTCGTCGATGGGCTCGCGCACCTTGACCACGACTTCCGCGTCGCGCCATAGCGTGTCGGCGTCGTCGACCACGCTGACGCCGGCCTCGCGATACTTGTCGTCACTGAAACCGGCGGCTTCCCCGGCTCCGCTCTGCACCAGGCACTCATGGCCAAGCTTCTGTATGTGCCCCGCGCTCTCGGGCGTCAGCGCTACCCGCGCTTCGCCCTTCGCTCGCTCCTTCGGTGCTCCGATCTTCACGTCGTCAGTCTCCGTTGGTGATGGCCGAAACCATGTCCGGCGCTGTGTCCATCCGCCAGTTTTGCTTAGCCGGGCGGCACAAACAAGCTCGGATGCGATCACAAGGCAGACAAAAATGACGATGCCACCCGGTGGGTGGCATCGTTGGAGGCGTGAAACGGGCGTTGCGAACCCCTCTCAGCTGACCAGTAACGGCGTGCTGGCGACACCGAGTAGAACCAGCAGTAGCGCGGTCATCCGCCAGCGGGGGAAGGTCAGGGAGAGCAGAAATCTTGACAGGTAACTTGATACGGAGCGCATAAAGGACTCTCGTTGAGTGGCGAGGTGCGACTCTACCAGAATTTAGACCAAAGTCGTAGATAATGTTGTGCCAATAACCAACAACCCCGCCGACATGGACTTCACGTCGGCGGGGTCGCAAGCAGTGTCGGGCCAATCACCCGTTGGGTAACGCTCAGGCCGTCAACAGACCATTCAAACGCCGCACATAGGCCGCCGGGTCATCGAGATGGCCACCCTCGGCGATGATCGCCTGGTCCAGCAGAATGCGCGCCAGATCGCCGAAGCCATCCCCTTCGGTACCCTCGAGGCGGCTGACCAGCGGGTGTTCGGGGTTGAGCTCCAGAATCGGCTTGACCTCCGGCAACTTCTGGCCAGCCGCTTCCATGATGCGACGCATCTGGAAACCCATTTCGTGTTCAGGCAGTACCACGCACGCCGGTGAATCCGTCAGGCGGTGTGTGACCTTGACCTCCTGGACATCCTCGCCCAGCGCCTCCTTGACGCGCTTGACCAGGTCCTCCTTGGCCTTGGCGGTTTCCTCCTGGGCTTTCTTCTCCTCCTCGCCCTCGATCTCGCCGAGGTCGAGCTCGCCCTTGGCCACGTCGACGAAGGTCTTGCCGTCGAACTCATTCAGGTGGCTCATCAGCCACTCGTCGATACGATCATGCAGCAGCAGGACTTCGATGCCTTTCTTGCGGAAGATCTCCAGATGCGGGCTGGATTTCGCCGCATTGAAGCTATCGGCGACGATGTAGTAGATCTTCTGCTGACCTTCCTGCATGCGCCCGATGTAGTCGGCAAGCGACTGGTCCTGGGTGGTGCTGTCGGTATGGGTGGTGGAGAAGCGCAGCAGCTCGGCGATCTTCTCGCGATTGGCAAAGTCTTCCGCCGGCCCTTCCTTCAATACGCTGCCGAAGGTATTCCAGAAGGTCTGATAGGCCTCCTTGTCCTTGGCCAGCTTCTTGAGCATGTCCAGACCACGCTTGGTCACCGCGCTCTTGATCTTCTCGACCTTGGGGTCTTGCTGCAGCAGCTCGCGAGAGACGTTCAGCGAGAGCTCACGCGTGTCCAGCACACCCTTGATGAAGCGCAGGTAGAGCGGCAGGAACTGTTCAGCGTCGTCCATGATGAACACGCGCTGCACATACAGTTTCACGCCCCGGGCACCGTCACGCTCATAGAGATCGAAGGGCGCACGACCCGGCACATAGAGCAGGCTCGTATACTCGAGCTTGCCCTCGACCTTGTTGTGGCTCCAGGTCAAGGGATCCGAGAAGTCATGGGCCACGTGCTTGTAGAAGCCCTTGTACTCCTCGTCGGACACTTCGCCCTTGGGGCGCACCCACAGCGCGGTGGCCTCATTGACAGTCTCCCAAGTGGTGGTCTCGCTGCCCTCGATCTCGTTGCCGTCTTCATCCTGGGCGGTCTCGACCTTGGGCATGCGCACCGGCACTTCGATATGGTCGGAGTACTTGCGCACCAGGCTCTTCAGTCGGAAATCGTCGGCGAACTCCTCGGCGTCCGACTTGAGGTGAAGGGTAATCTCGGTGCCATGTACCTCGCGCTCGATGTCGGCGACGCTGAATTCGCCCTCACCCTTGGAGCGCCACTCCACCCCTTCGGCCTGGTCGCTGCCGGCCTTGCGGGTACGTACGGTAATCTCGTCGGCGACGATGAAACCGGAGTAGAAACCGACACCGAACTGGCCAATCAGCCGCGCATCCTTCTGCTGCTCGCCGGAGAGCTGCTTGAGGAATTCGGCAGTACCACTGCGGGCGATGGTGCCAAGGTTGGCGATCACTTCCTCACGGTTCATGCCGACGCCATTATCGCGAACGGTCACCGTGCCGGCCTTGGCGTCATGTTCGATCTCGATACGCAGTTCGCTGTCACCCTCGTACAGCGCATCGTTGTCCAGTGCCGCGTAACGCAGCTTGTCGCAGGCGTCGGCGGCATTGGAAATCATCTCGCGCAGGAAGATCTCCCGATTGGAGTACAGGGAGTGGATCATCAGGTGCAGCAGCTGCTTCACCTCGGTCTGAAAGCCGAGCGTTTCTTCATGAGTGGCTGTGGTCATGTCTGTCGGACCCTCTTTGCGACGTCAGGGTGGCAGCGCCACCGGATTGAACACTGACCTCGATATGGGGCCCGCGAAGGTGATTTCAACCCGCCGGGGTACAGAGCACGAAATGCAATCGCGCGGTGGCCACCGGGAGTGTCTCCTTCTCCTGCCAGGCGGTGACCTGAACGTTGGCCATCCGGCTCCCCTCGCGCAGCAGCCGACAACGGACGAACGTCTCCTCGAACCTTGCCGTTCGCAGGTAATCGATGGAGAAATCGACGATACGGGGCAGGCGTGGCGAACGGGTCGCCATCATCAGGTCCAGGGTCGCCGCGGTCTCCATGAAGGCCGCCACCACGCCGCCATGCAGCGCCGGCAGCAGGATGTTGCCGATATTGCCCTGGTGCGGCTCGAGCCGGAAAAGCAATCCCGCCTCATCAGGGTCCGGTCGTGCCGAGACACCGAGGCGCCGGGCGTAGGGTATCTCGTCAAGCCATGCCTCGACGTCGCCCTCGGCACGCGTGCGCTCGAGCCAATGGATATCATCGAATCCCTCACGCATCGAGCACCTCATCGGCGAACAGCGCCTCGACGAGACCGTGTGGCGTATTGCGGTCACCCAGCCGCGCGAAATTGCCGATACCACGCGCCACCGGCTTTTCAGGCACCTGCCAAAGGGAGCCCTCGGTAAACACCACCGACTCGGTGACCCGCACCACCCGCGCCTCGATGAAGATATCGCGGCCCACCACGGCCGGTCGGTAGTGATCGACCCTGAGGTCGAGCGTCGGGCACACCTCCGGCGCCGGCAAGCCACGCAACACCGCCGAACCGCAGGCGGTATCCAGCAGCATGGTCAGCACCCCGCCATGCACCAGGCCCCGCATGCGATCACCGAGCAGGTCATCGTGCCAGGGCTGCCGCAGGCATATCGATTGCGCGGTAACGTCATGGACCTCGAGTCCGAGTTCACGACAGTGAGGCAGTACCTTGACGAAGCGCGTCAAGGCGCGCCGCCAATCATCCAGGGAAGGGGCCGTACGGGGTGACATCGCATCTCTCGGCAATCAGGGCCAACGAACCGACAATATTAAAACGGTCGACTTAAACTAGCTGTTCGTGCCCGCCATGACAATCCCGCCGACTCAGGGGGCATCCGGACAGGTCGTCTCCCGCCAGCGCCGGTAGTCGGCCAGTGCGTTGTCGACCCGTGTCAGCAACCAGCCCACGATCACCACATCGTCGACAATACCGATCAACACCAGGACATCGGGAATCAGGTCGAGCGGTGACACCAGGTAGGCCGCCGCCGCCGTCATCCACAGCAGTGCAGGCCAAGGCACCGGCCGGTAGCGCCCACGCACCACATCGGCAAGCATCGGCACGAACAGGGCCAGTGCCCGCTTCATCTGGCCAAGCACACGCGCTCTACCCTTCAAGCGTTGCCATATCCACCACCCACGGAATCCTGCCATGCTGCCTCTCCTTTCGATGGCGGTTGATCGCCACGTGTGATCGCCGCCTTCCGATACCATGACCGACCCGACATGAGTGTCTGTCGTTCACGACACTACTCAAGTGCCTCTCCATGAGCGACCATGCGATATCCGTATCATCCCTGCCGCCATCAGGAGAGATTCACATGCCAAGGTTCTTGTCCCTCGCCCCCCGGACACTCCTGTTGACCGCAACGCTTGCTTGCCTGCCCCAGGTCGCCCAGGCCGACGACAGGGCCATGCGCGATGCCCTGGACGCCGCCCGCAATCAGCAGTGGCAGAAGATCGACGAGGCCGCTATCGCCAATCACGAGCTGGCTGGCTACGTGGAATACCACCGGCTACGCGGCCGTCTGCCCCAGGCCGAACCGGGGCAGATCCTCGAGTATATCGAACGCCACGCCGATTCACCGCTGAGCGAGTGGATGCGTGGCCAGGCCATCGCGCGCTATGGCCATGCCGGCCGCTTCGGCAGCCTGCTCGCCGTGGCTGATGGGGTGCCTGATGGCACCGCCCGCCAATGCTACTACTATACCGCGCTACTGGGCTCCGATTTCGAGACCGCGGCCCGCGGGGGGCGCGAGCTGTGGCTCGTCGGACGCTCGCAACCGGATGCCTGCGACACCCTGTTCAACGCCCTGCGCAAGCGCGGTGTGATCGGCGGCAAGGAGATATGGGAACGCAAGATGCTTGCCTGGCAGGCCGGCGAGAATGGCCTTGCCGGCTACCTGGGCCGGCAGCTTGGCAATGACTGGGCGGCCGCCCGCGACGCCGCTGATCTGGTGCAAGGGGACTATGCCGCGATCACCCGCCTGCCCACCTGCATTGGCCCCGGCTGCCAGGCCACCGGGGCCCTGATCGAGGCCACCATGCACGGTTTCACCCGTGCCGATACCGAAGCGGCGCTTGAAGCGTGGCGCAAGGTTGCCCCGCAGGTGACCCTCGACACCCAACGTCGCGACGCCATCGAGCGCGACCTGGCCTTCTATTCCCTGGTGCGAGACGTGCGTCAGAATCGCGGCTGGGCCGATGACGTGACCGCGCGACTTGCCGACCCCGAACTGCTCGAACTGCGCGTACGTAACGCCCTGGCCGAACGCGATTGGCGCGGGGTGATCGATTGGGTGCACCGCATGCCCGACGAGACGCGCAAGGACGAGCGCTGGCAGTACTGGCTCGGCCGCGCCCTCGAGCAACGTGGCGACGCTGCCACCGCCCGCGATGCCTTCGCCGCCGCCGCCCAGGGCCGCAGCTTCTTCGGCTTCGCCGCCGCCGACCGCATTGGCCAACCCTACAACCTGAATCTCGAGCGTAACCATTTCGACGCACAGACTCGCGATGAAGTGACTCGCTGGCCGGTCGTACGGCGCACCGAGGCACTCTATCGAATTGGAGAAAACGGACTTGCCGCCAGCGAATGGTATTCCGCCGTATCACGGGCCACGCCCCGTGAGGCCCGGGCGCTGGCCGACTATGCCGAGCGCCGGGGCTGGCCCGCCAAGCTCGTGCAGACCACCATCACCGGGCAGATGTGGGACGCCCTGGAGTGGCGCTTCCCGGAAGCGTTCCGCGAAGACTTCCTGCACTGGGGGGACATGACGGGGGTGGACCCCTACCTGCTGATGGGCATCGCCCGTCGCGAGAGCGCCTACAACCCGGAGGCATTGTCGCCAGCCGGCGCGCGCGGGCTGATGCAGGTGATGCCGGGCACCGCCACCCAGCTCAGCCGCCAGTTGGGTATCAGCGACCCCGGCCCCTACGGGGTACTCGACCCCGCCCTCAACATCCGCCTCGGCAGCACCTATATCCGCGACATGATGGCGCGTTACCGCGGCAACCGGCTGGCGGCTACCGCCGCCTACAACGCGGGGCCTGGGCGGGTCGACCGCTGGCTTGCCGAAGCCCCCGAGGAGTTCGACCTGTTCGTCGAGAGCATTCCGTTTCGCGAGACCAGGAACTACGTACAGGCGGTGCTGACGTACCGGGCGATTTTCGAGAGCCTGGCCAATGATGGCGACAGCCAGGGTGTGTCGATGCTCAGTCAAGCGGAGAAGACGGTACGCTACGACCGCTCGCTGCTGGCACGCAACTAAGCGCACGAGGTGTCAGTACAGACCGGCCTCGCCTTGCGGGCGTGTCTTGAACCGCCGATGCAACCACAGGTACTGCTCGGGGTGCTTGCGGATGGCGCCTTCGATGAAGGCATTGATCCGCGTTGCATCGGCCATTTCATCGCCGCTTGGGAAATCCGCAAGCGGCGGCAGGTATTCCAGGGTATAGGTGCGGTCGTCAGGGTTGCGATGGAAGATCATCGGTATCACTGGCGCCCCGGTCATGCGAGCGATCTTGGCGGTGAGCTTGACGGTGGCGGCCTCGATACCGAAGAACGGGGCGAACACGCTTGCTGAGGCACCGAAGTCTTGGTCCGGCGAATACCAGACCGCGCGACCTGCCTTGATGCTGCGCACCGCACCCCGCAGGTCACGGCGGTCGATCAGCCGGCCGAAGCTGCGCTTGCGGGCACGGGTCATGAAGCGCTCGAACAGGGGGTTGTCATGGGGCCGATAGACCGCATCCGCCTCGAAGTACAGCGAGTGCAGCGCCCCCCCCATATCCAGCGTCGAGAAGTGCACGCCGATGATCAGCGCTCCCTGGCCGCGGGCCTTGAGCCGCGCCATGTGTTCCTGACCCTTGAAGGTCACCCGGTGGCGAAGATGCTCTGGGTCGCGGCACCAGGCGGTGGCCGTTTCCATGATGCCGATACCGTTGGCAATGAAGGTGTCACGCACCAGCTTGCGTTGCGCGGCCTCATCGAGTTCGGGGAAGCACAGCCGCAGGTTGGTCTCGGTGATATGTCGGCGCCGCTTGACGAGCCGCCAGGCCAGCAGCCCGATGGCCTTGCCGATCCACAACTTGAGTCGCCAGGGCAACCAGGCCGTGACATGCATCAGGCCGATGGCGAACCACACGCGCCAGTAACGCGGGTGGGAAAAGTGGGGGGCAACGTCATCCCTGGCCATGGTGATAGCGCCTCGGTACGCGTGGCAGCACCCCGGTCAACAGGGTGTAGCTGATGGTGTCACAGTAACGGGCGACCTCATCCACCGACAGCACCTCACCATTGGTGGCACGCCCCCACAACACCACATCGCTGCCGATGCCGGCCTCGGGGATGTCGGTGATGTCGACGGTCATCATGTCCATGGATACCTTGCCGGCAAGCCCGGCGCGCATCCCCTCTACCAGCACCGGCGTACCGTCCACCGCATGGCGGTCGTAGCCGTCGCCATAGCCACAGGCCACCACGCCAATACGCGTGGAACGCGAGGTGCGAAAGCGCCCGCCATAACCCACGCACTCCCCTGCCCCGAGTTCACGCACTGCAATGATCTGCGAGCGCAGGGTCATCACGGGTGCAAGCCTTGCGCTTTGCGGCGTGGCAGTCTCGAGAGGGTCGCTGCCATACAGCATCACCCCGGGGCGGTTCCAGGCGCCGTGGGCTTCCGGGCGGGCCAGCGTGGCCGGTGAATTGGCCAGGCACAGCGGCGCACCGAGGCGATCTGCAAGCACGCCAAGCCGCGCCATCTGCTGTGTGAAATAGCCACGGTCGTCGAGATCGGCGGTGGCGAAGTGACTCATCAGGTGCAGATCGCAGGCCTTTCCCGGTGCCGCCTTCAGGCGTTGCCAGACGGCCTCGAGCCGCTCGGGGGCGAAGCCCAGCCGATGCATGCCGGAATCGACCTTGACCCACACCGGTATCGGCAACCTCGGGCGGTAGTCGAGAAGGGCATCCACCTGCCAGTCGCTGTGCACCGCCATCCACAATCCCAGCGCCTCGACCTGGTGAAGTTCACTCGCCTCGAAGATGCCTTCCAGCAGCACGATGGGGGTCCGGATACCCGCCTCGCGCAGGGTCACCGCCTCCTCGATGCAAGCCACCGCGAAGGCCGGGGCCAGATCGAGCAGCGCGCGCGCGCACGCCACCGCGCCATGTCCGTAGCCATCGGCCTTGAGCACGGCGACGGCGCGACTATTCGGGGCCAGGTCCCCGGCGAGTCGGTAATTGTGACGCAGGGCGTCGAGATCGATATCGGCAATCAAGGGGCGAGCCATGTCGGGGTCCTGAAGCGTGACGTGCAAAGGGGCATTATGGCGCGGAAAATCGGTCAATACACGGAAAAAACCACCATAAAAATGGTGGTTTATGGGGAAAACCTACAACCAACAGGCCAAAATCAGTTAGCACCTCTGCTGAATCACATCAAGCCAGATGATCACACTTGCCTGATCATTCGAAAATGGCATCCAGCGACAAGCCTTGCTTGTCCAGCACCCGGCGCAGCTTCTTGAGCGCCTCGACCTGGATCTGACGCACACGCTCTCGGGTCAAGCCGATCTCCTCGCCGACCTGCTCGAGGGTCGCCGCTTCATGCCCGCGCAAGCCAAAGCGGCGCACCACCACTTCCATCTGCTTCTCGGTCAGCTCCGCCAGCCAGTCATCGACATGCTGCTTGACGTCACCATCGACCAACGAGGACTCCGGGCCCAGGTCGTTGTCATCGGTCAGCGTCTCGATCAACGGCTTGTCACTGTCTCCTCCCACCGGATAGTCCACCGAGGACACCCGCTCGTTGAGCCCCATCATCTTCTTGACGGTTTCCACGGGCTTGTCTAGGTAGTCGGCGATCTCTTCGGCGGTCGCTTCATGGTCCAGCTTCTGAGTCAGTTCGCGCGCCGCACGCAGATAGATATTGAGTTCCTTGACCACATGGATCGGCAGGCGGATCGTGCGAGTCTGGTTCATCAGCGCCCGCTCAATGGTCTGCCGAATCCACCAGGTCGCGTAGGTGGAGAAGCGGAAGCCTCTTTCAGGATCGAACTTCTCGACCGCACGAATCAGGCCGAGGTTGCCCTCCTCGATCAGATCGAGCAGCGACAGACCACGGTTCAGGTAACGCCTGGCGATCTTCACCACCAGACGAAGGTTCGATTCGATCATCCGCGAACGGCCGAGCGTATCGCCCTTGCGGGCAAGCCTGCCGTAGAAGACCTCTTCCTCGGGGGTGAGCAGCGGCGAGAAGCCGATCTCGTTGAGGTAGATCTGGGTGGCGTCGTGGCTGTGAGTGTTGTGGCGGTCCTCGCGACTCAACGCCTTCTCGAAGGCCTCCTCATCCGCACTGGCAGCGGCATCGTCGACCTCGTCGATATCCCCCTCCAGTTCGCTGCGATTATCCTCGTCCTTGTCCTCGATCGAGTCGAGATTCACATCCTGAAGGTCCCGTTCAAGCATGCTCATCGATGGCTACCCTGTAGTTGCGTCAGTTGCGTCCAGACGCCGTTTGCCCGTCATCACGAGGATCGGCGCAAGTGATTATTATTGTGTGACTGCCTGGTGGCACATCCGCAGCGACTGGCGGCTCACCCTCGACTCTCAGCGTTGCGGCAAGAACTCGAGTGGATCCTGGGGCTGGCCGTCACGGCGAACTTCAAAGTGCAACCTGACATCCTCCGCATCGCTGTCACCCATGGTGGCGATCACCTCGCCCGCCTCGACCACATCGTTCTCGCGCACATTCAGGCTGTCATTGTGGGCGTAGGCACTCAGGTACTGGTCGTTGTGCTTGAGCAGGATCAGGTTGCCGTAGCCCCTGACACCGCTACCCGCATACACCACGATGCCTGGCCCAGCTGCCTTGACAGGTTGCCCCTTTTGACCGGCGATATCAATGCCGGCGGTGATGCTGCCACCCTCACCGAAACGACTCACCACTTCGCCCTCGACAGGCCACTGCCAGGCGACATCCTCGACCGGTGTATAGCTGCGAGCACCCCGCTCGGCACCACTGCTGCCACCCGCCACAGCGGTACCGGCATCAGGCGTGGCCTCAGGCTCGGCCTCGGGTTGCGCCTGGGGCTCGGGCTCATCTGGCGAGGTATCGGATGGAGCGTCGGCCACGCTCTGGGTTGCCTCGGCGGGCGCTTCAGCGTCATCCGCCGGTTCGTCCTCCCGGGCGCCATCAGCGGCAGGCTCGGTGGCGGCGAGAGTTTCATTCTCGCGACGCTCGGCAAGGTCACGCTCGCTGAGTGAACCGTCGGCTCCCGGTGAATCGTAATCATAGACAGGCCCCGGCCCCTGGTTTTCGCCACTCACCGCATCGGCGCTCTGCATGGCTACCTGGCTGGGGCCTTCCACGCCCTCTTCGAGGGATTCAGCAGTGAGCCGCCGATTACGTTGGATTGCCTCTTCGTCGGGCAGCAACCATTCCATGTCGCCGCTCTGCGTCTGGCCCTGCTGGACGCCCAGCGGTGTCGTGACAACTCCCTGGCTGGCGGTCACCCGAGCGCCATCCTCTTCGGCGGGCTCCTGGCCATTGGGCTTGAGCGCCAGTTGTTGCCCAGGCTGGATCTGGTAGGGCGGGCTGATCCTGTTGAGCCTGGCGAGATCGCGATAGTCCATGCTGTGGCGCCAGGCGATGCCATACAGGGTATCGCCAGGCTCTACCGTATAATTCGACGCCGATGTGCTTTCACGGCTCATGGAGAGGTCGCGTACCTGGACCTGGCTTGCCTGCTCCTGCTGGGCGGCACAACCCGCCATGGCAAGCGCCAGGCCCGACATCATCAATACCTTACGCATCCGAGCCTTCCTCCTTGTTCGACTTCAGCGTGTTTGACTCCAGAGCAGTCGACTCTCGAGTCGCGTTATCTCGCGTCGTGGGTGGTGTGGCCGGGGGGGAAGTGCGTCCGGTGCTGCGGTCGAGCAACAGCACCAGCGCGGCACCCACCAGTG
This sequence comes from Halomonas urumqiensis, assembly GCF_003028575.1. GTDB lineage: Bacteria > Pseudomonadota > Gammaproteobacteria > Pseudomonadales > Halomonadaceae > Halomonas > Halomonas urumqiensis. The sequence goes on from NZ_PYUD01000003.1 coordinate 80,339, forward strand.
CTAGCCCGATGACCAACGGTAATTGGGCAGCCGACCCGGTGAGCACGGCATAGTCGCCCGGCAACAGATAGCGGTAATCAAGCGGGATCATCTGCCCATCGGGACCCATCTGGTAGCGTACCAGTTCTCGCCATGGCCAGAGTACCGGTAGTGAACCAACGATGAAGCCAACCAGCAGTTGCAAGGTGGCGGTGCGGAAATGCGCAAGCAACCACGAGAGCAGCCGTGAGAACACAAACAATCCCACCAGGCAGCCCATCCCGAACAGCCCGATCAGGGTCAGGTCGAAATCGCGGATGCCCTGCATCACCGTGCCGTAGAGCCCCATGGTCAGCAGCAGGAAGCTTCCCGATACGCCCGGCAGCAGCATGGCGCTGATGGCAATGGCACCCGCCACCATCAGCATCAACCCGGGGTTTCCCAGTTGCGTGACCAACGGCATCAACGATGGCAGGCCATGGGCGAGCAACAGGCCCACCGCCAGCGGCAACACATGCCACCATCGCCAGTCAGCCGGGTGCCTGCAGACCACCACCGCCGAGGCCGCCACCAACCCGAAGAAAAAACCATTGAGGGCCAGCGGATAATCCTCCATCAACCACACCACCAGATGCGCGACACTAATCAGGCTCACCGCAATCCCCGCCAGCAGCGGGACCAGGAAGGTCAGGTTCAGGTAGACCGCAAGCCTGGCAATGCCTCCGCTGCGCAACGCCCCCAGAGCACCGGGGCCGAACTGCTTGATGGTGTGGATCAACTCCTCGTAGATGCCGGTGACGAAGGCGATGGTGCCGCCGGACACGCCGGGTACCGCATCGGCGGCACCCATGCCGGCACCACGCAGGAACAGCCCTAAATGCCGCTTCAACGAATCACTCCTTCAAGCAAAGGGACGAAGCGCACTGATTCCAGGCGCTGCTGATCGAACTCATCACCCTCGCGACGCACCCGCGTCAACCACTGGCGACCCCGCTGGTCGGCAAGCGGGGTGATCAGCACCCCGTTGTCGGCAAGCTGGGCAAGCAACGGGGTCGGCAACTTGCCGGCACAGGCGGTCAGCAGGATGACATCGAACGGCGCCTCCTCACTCCAGCCGTGGCCACCATCGGCCAGGCGCAACCGCGCGTTGTGGGCACCGAGCAGGCGCAAGCGCTCGCCGGCAAGACGATGCAGGGCATTGATCCTTTCGATGGACCAGAGTTCCGACACCAGCCGTGACAGCACCAGAGTCTGGTAGCCGGAACCAGTGCCGACCTCGAGCACCCGGCAAGGGGCTTCCTTGATCACAAGCTCGGTCATTCTCGCCACCATCCACGGCTGCGATAGCGTCTGGCCGTGGCCAATGGGCAGCGAGGTGTCCTCGTAGGCACGGTGCGAAAGGGCTTCATCGAGAAACAGATGGCGCGGCTCGCGCGCCATGACCTCGAGCACACGTGGATCACGAATGCCCTGATCGGCCAGGCGGCCCACCATGCGGTCACGGGTGCGCTGCGAGGTCATGCCAACGCCGCGCAGCAATTCAGGCAGTTGTTCAGGTAAGTGCATCCAACCAACCCTGCACGTCGTCGATGGCTGCATGCCGGGTCAGATCGGTCTGCAGCGGAGTGATGGAGACGAAGCCCGCCTCCACGGCGGCGAAGTCAGTGTCTGCGCCATCATCGGCGTTATCGCCCACCGTGGCGATCCACCAACGCACCCGGCCACGCGGGTCGCGCACCTCCAGCGGTCGCGAGGCAGGGCCGCGATATCCCATGCGTGTGACGCGAAACCCCTGTATCTCGTCCCAGGGCAGGTCGGGCACGTTGACGTTGAGCAGGCTGCGCGGCGGCAGCGACAGCTGGTCGGCCGCCCCCACCAGGCTCGCGGCGACTCGCCCGGCGGTCTCGAAGTGCCGGGTGCCGACCAGCGACATGGCGATAGCCGCCATGCCCAGGTTGCGCCCCTCCATGGCGGCGGCCACGGTACCCGAGTAGAGCACATCGTCCCCGAGGTTTCCGCCGTGGTTGATGCCCGATATCACCAGGTCCGGTTTCTCATCCCACACCCCGTTAACGCCGAGATAAACGCAGTCGGCTGGCGTGCCATCGACACTGTAGAAACCGTTGTCGAGTGACGAGAGCGCGAGTGGGCGGCTCAGGGTCAGCGAATTGCTGGCTCCGCTCTTGTCGCGATCAGGGGCCACCACACGCAGCCTGGCGTGGGGCGACAGGGCGTCATGCAGTGCCCGAAGGCCGGGCGCATGCACACCGTCGTCGTTGGAGAGCAGCAGTCGCCGCATGGTCACTCCTCGTTGTTCGCACCCGTCACAGCGACGGGTGCGCGATCAATTCTCGCAACACCGACGTGGCAAAAGCACCACGTGGCAGGCTGAAAGACAGCCAGAGCTCGTCTTCGCCGGACTCAAGGGTGGGCTCGATCAAACGCAGCCGCAGCGCTCGGCGAGCCATCCTCACGCCGGCCCGCTCGAGCCCGGCGCACAATCCCGGGTAGCCTTGGGCAAGCGCGCGCTCGCAGGCCTGTGCCTCGCCCACTGCCACGGACGTCCCGGTGCCCCATAGTACTCCGGTGGGATGCAGATCGTGACGCGCGGCCCGCGCCTGAATCTCCTCATCCGCCACCTCGGCGGTAAACTGACTGGCGCTACCCTCCAGCATCACCACCTCGCCGGGCAATACCTGGTTCCAGCTCTCATGGCGAACGCGTTCTGCCAGCAATTCATTGAACAGGAAGCTACGCGCCGCCGACAACAACATGCCATCCCGGTCATCGCGTTTGCGCCAGCCGCGCGCCAGCAAAGCGCGGGCACGCTGCAGGTTACGCCCATCGGGGCCGAAACGCTGAGGTCCGAAATAATTCGCCACCCCCTCGTGACACAATCGTTGCCAGCGGACATCGAAACCACTATCACCGACTGCCTCACCCGTGATGCGCAGCGAGAAGCGGTTGGTACGGTGTACGCCGCGCTTGAGCTTGCGCGGGTGACGCCCCTGGTCGAGCACTTGGATGCCACGTTCACCAAGCCTCTCGATCAATGCCTCGGGGGCTTGCCGCCCGGGCAGTTGCACCGACAGCCACTGGCGGGTCACCGCCACGCGATCCTTCATGCCGGAATAACCGACATCGCGAGGCGAGACCTCGCACAGCCTTGCCAGCTCACGGGCCACCATGGCGGTGGTCTGGTCGCGCTTCTCGATGAACAACCACAAGTGCTCGCCCTCCCCCTGAGGAGCGAAATCCAGCGACTCCTCGACGAGGAAATCCTCGGGCCGCTGGCGATAGCTGCCTGCGGGCGGCGCACCGAGGGCGCTATCCAGCACGCGCGGCCAGGCGGCTGGCCAGTGGATGTCATCTAGACGCTCATCCATACGCTTGGCCCCACCCTCCCCCGCGACGGTCATGCTGGCGCCACGCTTGCAGGCACCAACAACACCACGGCCTCGGCGGCAATTCCCTCGCCACGGCCGGTAAAGCCGAGCCGCTCGGTGGTGGTCGCCTTGACGTTGACCGCCCCGCCCTCGACATCCAGGTCGGCGGCTATATTGGTGGCCATGGCGGCGATGTGTGGCGCCATCCTTGGCGCCTGGGCGATCAGCGTGGCATCCAGGTTGCCAACCCGATACCCCGCCTGGCGCACCAACGCCACAACATGGCGCAGCAGCTGGCGGCTGTCGGCCCCGGCGAAGGCGGGGTCGGTGTCGGGGAAGTGCCGCCCGATGTCACCAAGTCCGCAGGCGCCCAGCAGCGCATCGCTGATCGCATGCAGCAGCACGTCGCCGTCGGAGTGGGCAATAAAGCCGTGATCGAACGCAATGGCGACCCCGCCGATCATCAAGTGGTCGCCTTCGCCGAAGCGGTGAACGTCGAAGCCATGACCGATTCGCATCATCTACCTGTTGTCCGGGAAATGCAGTGAGGGATGTCGTTATCGAGATGCCGGGCCTGGGCTGCCAGAATCGATTCGGCCAGCGCCAGGTCCTCGGGATGAGTGATCTTCAGGTTATCACGCCGCCCCGGCACCAAGCGGGGCGCCAGGCCCAGGGCCTCCACCGCCGAGGCCTCGTCGGTCACCTCGATACCCCGCTTGCGGGCATCGACCAGGGCGCGACACAGCACCCCATAGCGAAAGCCCTGCGGCGTCATCGCATGCCACAATCCGGCACGCGGCTCGGTGGCATGCACATATCCTTGGCCATCGTCGCGCTTCATGGTGTCGGCTACCGGGGCGGCCAGCAGGCCACCCACTGGCTCCTCGCCGAGCGCTGCCCGCAACGCATGCAGATCTGCCACGGTGACGCAGGGCCTGGCCACATCGTGCACCAGCACGAGATCCTCGACATGGGCCTCGCAGGCGATAGCATCGAGCGCCTTGATCACCGTATCGACACGCTCGAGGCCACCGGAGGTGCGTCGCCAGTCGCCGAAAGGCACCCAAGCCGGCTGAAAATAGCGGTCATCGTCATCCAGGCACAAGCACAGGCGAGCATCGGGGAAGGCCTGATGCAGGCGCGCCAGGGTTAGTGACAGCACGGGATCACCGGCCAGCGGCAGGTACTGCTTGGGACGTTCGGCGCCCATTCGCCTGCCCTGACCGGCCGCCGGCACCACGAGCCACAGGGCGACGCTCATCGAGCGGCCTCGGTGGCCAGCGCCGCAGCACTGTTGACCACCGGCGGTTGATCGTCGGTAGCGACTCCCGGCACCCAGAAGAACTGCTCGTCGGCGCGCACCATGCCGATGTCGTTGCGCCCACGCTCCTCGATGGCGTCAAGCCCCGTCTTGAGGTCCACCACCTCGGCGGCCAGGCGCGCGTTTCGGTCGCGAAGTGGCTGGTTGGCGGCTTCCAGCACCGCCACACGCTCGCGCACCACAGCGAGTTCGCGAATGCCTCCCTCGCCCCACCACAACCGATACTGCATCAACGCCAGCAGCACCAGCAGCGCCACGGCCAACCACTTGAGCATGCGGACCTTCCATCACGACGGTTCAATGGCCGCCATTATGCCACCAACCGCCGCCACGCTCACGACCTGAAAGGTAACGCCTGCTGTGCAGCGCGACAGTAGGCGCGCACATGCGACCGCTCTTCGACGCAGAAGCGCGCCACGGCATCGCGCAGGCGCGTATCGGCAATGTAATGCAGCGAGGTGAGCAGGCGTGGCGCGAAGCCACGGGCCAGCTTGTGCTCACCTTGGGTGCCGGGGTCGAAGGTGGTCAACCCACGCGCCAGGCAGTGTTCGATGCCCTGGTAGTAACAGGCCTCGAAATGCAGGCAGTCAGCCATCACTTCGCTCCCCCAGTAGCGTCCATAGAGGGTGCGGCTGCCCTGCAGGCACAACGCTGCCGCTACTGGCTGGCCATCGAGCCTCGCCTGCACCAGCAGCAGCGATTCGGGTAGCGTGTCACGCAGGCGCTGGAAGAACGCCTGGTTGAGGTAGGCGTGTCGGCCACGTTCCTGATAGGTGATTTCGTAGCAGCGAAAGAAGTGCTCGAGTGCGGCGGCGTCAATCTGACCGCCCTCCAGGCGATGCAGGGTCAGCCCCTGCTCGGCGACCAGCCGCCTCTCGCGACGAATCGCCTTGCGCCGCTTGGAGGAGAGCGCGGCCAGAAAGCCATCGAAGTCGCCGAAGCCTCGATCTCGCCACTGGAACTGGACACCATGGCGCGCCAGCAACTCAGGGCAAGCCGCTTGCCATTCATCGACCTCGGCCTCCTCGGCGAACAGCAGGTGCCAGCTCGACAGGTCAGCAGACTCCCAGGCGCTTGCCAACACGCCCCGTGCCGCGATTGGATCGACTCCGGGGGCCAGCGCCAGACGCGGACCTGGCGCCGGTGTATAGGGTATCGCCGAGAGCCCCTTGGGATAATAGCGACCACCGGCCCGCTCCCAGGCATCGGCCCATGACCAGTCGAACACATACTCACCGAATGAGTGGAGCTTGTGATAGAGAGGCAACACGCCGACCAGTGCCGCGCCCTGCCACAGGGTCAGGTGTCGCGGCACCCAGCCCGTGGCGGCGCTGACCGAACCGCTCGCCTCGAGGGCATGCAGGAATTCATGACGAATGAACGGGTGGTCATCCCCCACCAGGGCATTCCAGGCAGCGGCGTCCACCGCCTCGATGGCGGGCAGTTCTCGTAACACGAGGTCGGTCATCCGCCCCTCCCGAAGTCAACGCCGGAACTTGCTAGCAACAATTACTACCAGACACTACTACCAGACCTGCTACCAGACCCCGCTACCAGACCCCGCTACCAGACCATGTTCCCATAACTGGCTAACAGAACTGACCGGCAACCGATTACCACCTGACAACCGGCCAGCTTAGCGCCTACATTGTGCCCAGACCCCACGCCAACCGCCATCCCTGCGAGACAGGACCAGCCGATGACCGATGCCCAACCTTCACCACCCTCCTGACCGCTGCCCATGCCACCAAACATCCAGGTAATAAAACTACAAAATCACCAAAATTGCGCGTAGCATAGCGCCAGAGTCGGTAAAATTTTTGTTAAACTTACTATTAAATTCTCGATGCCGAGGTGCCCCATGGCTAGCCCAACTCCCGCCCTGAACGCCACCGTCGCCAACGTCACGCAACGCATCCGTGAGCGTAGCGCCGAGCGCCGAGCGCTCTATGAAAGCCGCATGGCCGATCAACATCAGCGCGGCGTTCATCGAGGCGAGCTTTCCTGCGGCAACCTGGCCCATGGGTTTGCCGCCTGCGGCAGCGAAGACAAGAATCGCCTGAAGATGATGAACAGTGCCAACCTGGGCATCATCTCGTCCTACAACGACATGCTCTCGGCACACCAGCCGCTCGAGACCTTTCCTGCCACCATCAAGGAAGCGGCTCGCGCCATGGGCTCCACCGCCCAGTTCGCCGGCGGCGTACCCGCCATGTGCGACGGGGTGACCCAGGGCCAGCCCGGCATGGAACTCTCGCTGTTCTCGCGCGACGTGATCGCCATGGCCACCGCCGTGGGCCTGTCCCACAACATGTTCGACGCCGCCCTGTATCTTGGCGTGTGCGACAAGATCGTTCCGGGGCTGTTCATCGCCGCGGCGCGCTTTGGCCACTTGCCTGCCATGTTCGTGCCCGCCGGCCCCATGCCCAGCGGCCTGCCGAACAAGGAAAAGGCACGCATCCGCCAGCTGTTCGCCGAAGGCAAGGCGAGCCGCGAGGACCTGCTCGAGGCCGAATCGGCGTCCTACCACAGCCCCGGTACCTGTACCTTCTACGGCACCGCCAACTCCAACCAGTTGATGATGGAGATGATGGGCCTGCACCTACCGGGCACGTCCTTCGTCAACCCCGGCACCGGCATGCGCGAGGCGCTGACCCGATATGCCACCGAGCAGACCATCCGCAACACCGAGGCCGGCGGTGACTACCGTCCGTTCTACAAGCAGATCGACGAACGCGCCATCGTCAATGCCGTGGTCGGCCTGCTGGCGTCCGGCGGATCCACCAACCATACGCTGCACCTCGTCGCCATGGCCGCGGCGGCCGGCATCACCCTGACCTGGGAAGATTTCACCGACCTCTCCGCAGTGACGCCGAGCCTGATGCAGGTCTATCCCAACGGCCAGGCGGACATCAACCACTTCCAGGCCGCCGGCGGCATGGCCTACCTGTTCCGCGAGCTGATCGGAGCCGGGCTGATCCACGCCGACATCCCCACCGTGTTCGGCACCGACATGACCGCCTACACCCAGGAGCCGTTCCTGGAGGATGGCAAACTGGTGTGGCGCGAGGGCGCGAGCGCGAGCCTGGATACCGATGTGCTGCGCGGTGTCGCCGACCCGTTCGCCCCCACTGGCGGCCTCACCGTGCTCGAGGGCAACCTGGGACGTGGCGTGATCAAGGTCTCGGCGGTGGCCGAGGAGCATCGACTGGTCGAGGCACCGGTCAGGATCTTCGAGGACCAGAACGAGATGAAGGCAGCCTTCGAATCCGGCGACCTGGACCGTGATGTCATCGTCGTGGTGCGTTTCCAGGGGCCCAAGGCCAACGGCATGCCCGAGCTTCACAAGCTGACGCCCTATCTCGGCGTGCTGCAGGACCGTGGCTACAAGGTGGCGCTGGTCACCGACGGGCGCATGTCCGGCGCTTCGGGCAAGGTACCCGCGGCCATCCACATGAGCCCCGAAGCCCTCGATGGTGGCCCGCTGGCCAAGCTCAAGGACGGCGACATCGTGCGCCTCGACGCCAATGCCGGCACGCTCGAGACCAGAGTTGACGCCCACACCTGGGCCGACCGCGTGAAGCATGTCGCCGAACTGGACCACTACCATGTGGGCCTTGGCCGCGAGCTGTTCGGCGGATTCCGCCACCTGGCGATGCGTGGCGAGGAAGGCGCGGGCGTGTTCGGTGGCTTCGAAGCCGACGACCTGGCCCGTCAGGCCGGCCAGATTCACGACGAGGATGCGTGAGACACTACCCAAACAGGAACATCGCTTCACGCATAGCAAGGAGTGCCGGGGACAGGTCGTAGAGGGGATCCTACGCCAGGGATGGCGTCGGTAGCGCCCAGGGAGGGGTTCACAGCGCCCCCTCTTAGGCCTGTCACCGGAGCAGTTGCGAGCGATTCACCATCCGCCACAGCCCTGACGGCCAGAAGAGACAGATTGACGATGACTCGACCCGCACTGATCGGCGACATCGGTGGCACCAACGCACGCTTCGCGCTGGTGACGCCGGGTGCCTTCGAGCCCCATGACATCCTGAGCCTGCCCTGCGCCGAGTATCCGGGGCTGGTAGAGGCGGTTGACGACTACCTGACACGGGTCGGCGCGGTGGGTAATGCCGCCCCCCATGAGGCGTGCCTGGCCTTCGCCTGCCCGATCCGCGGTGATCAGGTGACGATGACCAACAACCACTGGACCTTCTCGCGGGCCGAGGCTCAGGCGGCTCTCGGGCTGACCCTGTTCAAGGTGATCAACGACTTCACCGCCCAGGCGCTCGGCGTGCCCCATGTGGCCGAACAGGACCTGGTGGAAGTGCAGCCTGGGCAGGCGATTCCCCACTCGGCGCGCCTGGTGATCGGCCCGGGCACCGGGCTCGGCGTGGCCGGGCTGTTTCCCGGCCGCCACGCCTGGATCCCGCTGCCCACCGAGGGCGGCCACGTGACCTTCGCCGCCACCGATGAGCGTGAGCAGAACCTGCTGCGCCACTTCCGCAACCGTTATGGACGTGTCTCGGTGGAGCGCCTGCTGTGCGGGCAGGGACTGCTCGACCTGTACCTGGCCCACTGCTCGCTGAAGGGCGCCAATCCCGCCTACGCGACCCCCGCCGAGGTCACCCAGGCCGCAGAGCACGACCCAGTGGCGCGTGATACCCTGCTGCGTTTTCTCAAGATCCTCGGCGATGTGTGCGGCGATGCCGCCCTGACCATCGGCGCACGGGGCGGGGTCTACCTGTGTGGCGGCATTCTGCCAAGGTTGCTCGACTGGCTGCCGCAGAGCCGCTTTGGCGAGGCGTTCGCCGCCAAGGGCCGGATGAGTGCCTACACGGCGGCGATCCCCGTGCAGGTGGTCACCGCGCCCTGGGTGGGTCTGCTGGGCGCCGCCGAGGCCCTGCACAACGAAGAGGTCGAGTGACCCGACGCCTCGGGTCCCACCGCTAAAGGAGATGGCATGATTCCCGCTAGCCTGCGAGCACTGCTTGACGAGACCCGCGGCCAGCGCCGCGCCCACTGGGAAGGCCGCGAGGTGTGGCTTGCCAACGAGGCCTGGGGCGAACTTGCGGTATCGCTGCAGGGCGCCCAGGTGCTGCACTTTCTACCTTTCGCGCCCACCCCCGCGCGAGCTGAAGGCTCCTTACCGTCGCCCGAAGACGCGACAGCTGAAGGCTCTCCTTTTGCGCCCGAAGACGCGCGCGCTGAAGGCTCCTTACCGGCGCCCGAAACCGCGCCCGACGACGCGCGAACACGCACCAGCACCTCGCCCCCTGACCAGGGCGACGAAGCGCTGGTGGCCGGTGGCTGGTTGTGGGTAACGCCGACGCCCCAGGCGCTGCCCGGGGCGATCCGCGGAGGTATTCCGCTGTGCTGGCCGTGGTTCGCAGACGAGAATACCGCCGATGAGACGCCGGATCGTTCAGGCCCGCTGCATGGCCCGGCGCGCAAGGCCCCGTGGCGCTTGGATGCGGTGGACGAGCACGAGGAAGGCGTGGAACTGCATCTCACTCCAGAAGAGCGGCTGCATACCCAGCTCGCGCCTCGCGCGGTGATCCAGGCCAATGCCCGGCGCCTGCACGTGGAGCTGATCACCGAGCATACCGGCGAGACGCCGGTGAAGATCACCGGCGCCCTGCACAGCTATTTCGCGGTCAGCGATGTGCATGCCTGCCGTGTGGAGGGGCTCGCCGGTGCCCGCTACCTGGACAAGCTGGCCGGTTTCGCCGAGCGTGAACAGCAAGGCGAGCTTGGCGTGCGTGGCGCATTGGATCGCATCTACCACAGCAATGCCGAAGTCGTGCTCGATGATGGCCGCCGGCGCCTGCGCATCGCCCGCCAGGGCAGCGATTCGGCGGTGGTTTGGCATCCGGCCGACGCCCTGCCCGCGGACACCCCGCCGGATGCCGGCCGCCATTATCTTTGCGTGGAGGCCGCCAATACCCGCCTCGACCCGGTGTGGCTGGTGCCTGGCGCCCAGCACCTGCTTGGCACCACGATCTCCCTCGACACCGCCAGCGGAGACGACGCATGAGCCTGCCGCACTTCGAGGTGTCGTTCCTGCTTGGCATGATGCGCCTGCATGAAGTGCCCGAGCTGCATGACCCGATGCGTCTGGCCGACTGGATCGAAGCCCGCCTCGACGAGGGCCTCGACGGCTTCGATCACGCCGATATCTACGGCGACCGGCAAGGCGAGGCACTGTTCGGAGAGGCACTGCGACGGCGCCCCGGGCTCGCCGGCAGGCTCAAGGTAGTCAGCAAGGCCAGCATCGTGACGCCCGAGCGGGATACCTCGCCGCTGGGCATCAAGCATTACGACAGTACCCCTGACTACCTCACCGCCAGCATCGATGCCTCGCTTGCGCGGCTCACCGTCGATCGGCTGGATGTCTTCCTGTTGCATCGCCCCGACCCATTGATGGACGCCGAAGCCACCGGCCGCGCCCTGGACGACGCCATCGCCGCCGGCAAGATCGCAAGCGTCGGTATATCAAACTTCGCCCCCGAGCAGTGGCGACGCCTGCAAGCCAACATGCACCACCGCCTGTGCAGCCACCAATTGCAACTCTCGCTTGCCCACAGCGAGCCGCTGTTCGATGGCAGCTTCGATGCACTGGTGGGCGATGGCCTGACGCCCATGATCTGGTCGCCGCTGGGAGGTGGCAGGGTGATGACGGGACCGGCCCGGGAGCTGTTGCTGGAACACTCCCGCTCACTGGGGATCAGCCCCGCGGGCCTGGCGCTTGCCTGGCTGCGTGCGCTACCCGGGCGCCCACTGCCGGTGATCGGCAGCCTCAGGGCCGAGCGCATCGCCACGCTCAAGGACGACGCCACCGCAGCACTGCCACGCGCGACCTGGTATGCGCTGCTCGAGGCGGCGAGGGGTCACGAAGTGGCTTGAAACGCCGCACGTGTAGCCAGGGGCAGCGATGCACGATCGGCATCGACATCAACAACGACCAGCCAGCATGGCTATCGAGGACACTCCATGACGCCTATCATCGCCTTCGGCGAAGCACTCGTCGACATGCTATCAAGCCATCTTGGTGACCAGCGTGGCGACCAGCCAGAGACCTTGCCCCCCGAAGTGTTTACCCCTTATGCCGGCGGTGCCCCCGCCAACGTGGCCGTGGCTTGTGCACGCCTGGGCGTACCGAGCCGCTTTCTCGGCATGCTGGGCAACGATCATTTCGGTGATTTCCTGGCCCGCGAACTGGCCGCCCACGGCGTCGATATCAGCGGCATGGTCCGCACCCGCGAGGCGCGCACCGCGCTGGCCTTCGTCTCACGGGATGCCGACGGCGAGCGCACCTTCGACTTCTACCGGCCACCCGCCGCCGACCTGCTCTACCGCCAGGAGCACCTGCCGGCCGGCGTATTCGCCGACCCGGTGATCCTGCACCTGTGCACCAACAGCCTGACCGAGCCGGCCATCGCCGAGACGACGCTCGCCATGGCCGAAATGGCGCGCCGCGCGGGTTGCCTGGTCAGCGTGGATGCCAACCTGCGCCACAATCTCTGGGAAGGGGGCGCGGCCGATATCAGCCTGGTGACCCAACTGCTGGACGGCGCAGAACTGCTCAAGCTCTCCCAGGACGAACTCGACTACCTGCGCGCCGACCATCCGGAAGATTCTTGGTTAAACGAACGACTGGCGGCCGGCGTCAAGGCCATTGTCATCACCTCCGGGCCCGGCGCCGTGAGACTGCTGGGCGTGGGCACCGAGACGCGTGTCACCCCGCCCAGCGTGCAGGCGGTTGACACCACCGCCGGCGGCGACGCCTTCATCGGTGGGCTGCTGGCCGAGCTTGCCGAGCATACCGCCCAGGTGGGCCTCGACGGCGACTGGCACCGCGACCGCGACTTCCTGGCCCGCGCCGTGGACACCGCCTGCCGGTGTGGCGCCCACGCGGTCACCCTGCCCGGCGCCTATGTCTCGCTGCCCACCCGTGCCGACTTGCAGGCGCTGAGAGGCTGACGCCAAGGAAGTGCGCAACATGCCGGCATCAACCTCTGGGCCCCATCGTCACAGCGATGAACCCGCTCGTTTGAATTCCGGCCGCAAAGCACGATAGAGGGCCTTGAATCGCTCGAATTGCGCCGCATGGCGAGCCGACCGCTCGGGCCTGGGCTCGAAAACGGTGTCCACCTCCGGCGGGGTGCAGACGTGCTCCGCCGGTTCACCCGTCGATGCCATTCTGGCCAGGCGGGCAGCGCCGAATGCGGGGCCCCGCTCGCTGTCCCGGTATCTCACCAACGGGCGGTCGATGATGTCGGCGAGGCGCCGCAGCCAGAAATCGCTGCGTGATCCGCCACCGATCACCGCCAGCCGCTCGATCGGGGTTCCCGCGCTTTCGATCACGTCGCGCGCTTCCCTCAAGCTGTAACCGACACCATCGAGTACCGCCAGCACGACATCACCCGGCTGGCTGGCCGGGGTCAAACCAAACAGCACGCCACGGGCGTGGGGATCGTCATGGGGGGTACGCTCTCCATTGAGGTAGGGCAGGAACAGGAGTCCTTCCGAATGCTCTCCCTCACCACTGTCCCGTGCGGCACGTTCGGCTTTCGACAGCGCCGTCTCGATTGAGAGCCCCAGCAATTCGGCCACCCAGGACAACGCACTCGCGCCATTGAGCATCGCCGCCATCTGAAACCAGCGCCCCGGCAGGGCGTGCGCGAAAGCATGCAACACGGATTCGGGTGCCGGGCGATATCCGTCGGCGGTCACGAACATCTGGCTTGACGTCCCCAGGGTCAGGAAGGCGCTGCCTTCGTGGATCGCGCCAATTCCCAATGCACCAGCCGCGACATCACCGGCACCGCCGGCGATCCTCACCGCACTCGGAATTCCCCAGCGGCTGGCGAGTCGCTCATCCAACCAGCCGGCGTGCTGTGTTCCTTCGACGAGCCTGGGAAGAACATCCCGAGTGATACCACAGCAGGCCAATACCGCGTCGGACCAGTCGCGCTGAGCTTGATCGAGCAGTTGAGTGCCGGCCGCGTCGCACATGTCGGTCACATGCTCGCCGCTTAACCGCCAGCGCACATGGTCCTTGGGCAACAGAAGATGACGGGCCGATGCCAGGGAATCGCGTTCATGCGCCGCCAGCCACAACAACTTGGCGGCCCAGAAGGCCGGCATGGGAGAAACCCCAGTCAACTGCCCAAACTCGGGCAGGCGCTCTTCGAGGCGTCTGCATTCCCGGTCGGCACGCTGATCATTCCACAGAATGGCGGGCCTGACGATCCTGCCCGCCTCGTCCTGCAGGACGAGTCCATGCATCTGGCCGGAAAGGCCAATTGCGGCGACGCGTGAAACGCCTTCAGGGGATTGGCGACGCAGATCGACCACCACCTCTTCTACCGCCTGCCACCACACGTCCGGCGACTGCTCCGCAAAACCTGGCCGCGGGTGATCGACGCCATAGGCGCGGGACGCACTGGCAAGACACTGCTGCTCGCCGTCCACCAGTACGCCTTTCACCGCAGATGTGCCGATATCCAATCCCAGGTAAGCCACTTGTGTCAGTCTCATGCCGCCCTCGGCGCGGAATGCCAGGCGATTCGTTCACCGCTTTCGGCATCGAGGTTCGAAAGGGGTTCGTCGAACAGGAAGACCTGCAGATCGTGGACAAAGGCTCGCCCCATGGCAACACGCTGACGCTGCCCCACGGATAGTTCACGAGGGTAGCGCTGCAAGAGCGGCCCAAGGTTGAGAATGCCAGTGGCATTGTCGACCTTCTCGTCACCAAAGCGCTTCTGAACATTGTCGAGGGTAATATTCGCCATCTTGTCTTATCCAACTTTGGTCTAATGGTTGTCATGATGTGCCAAACCTGACTTCATGACGAGCCGATCAATCAATACTTTAGTATAAGCCCTGCTTTAATAGAGTAACCGTAGCACTTTGGACACCACGGTCGAGGCAGGAGGCCCAGCCAATGAATGACCGTCGGAAAAGCCAACTCATGCTCGGTGGCCAGTATGCCGGGCTGACATTGTGGTCGATGGCTGCGGTCTCTGGAAACTGTTCTGGAGTATTTCGCTGCCGGTGGTGAGGCCCGGGCTCAATGCTCTGGCGATCCTGGTGTTCATCATGTCCTGGAACGAGTACCTGTTCGCGCTGTTCCCGGCTGGAAGCTACGCACAAGCGCTCACTGTCGGCATCACTCGCTTAATGGGGGGTGTCGAAGCGGGGGCGCAATACGGGGTGATCGCCGCCTATGCCAGCCTGATCATGCTCCCGGTGATCATCTTCGCCCTGGTGGCCAACCGCTATATCGTGACCGGCATGACCGCGGGTGCCGTCAAGGGGTGACCCTGGACAGTGACGCACACTACCCCCGCACCCGCTCCGGCATCCGCCAGCGCAGGGTGCGGTCGACCACCTCGTTGCCAGGCCGGTACTCGCCCCGAGCGGCGGCGAGGGCACGCGTCAGGGCGGCGGCGGAGATACGGTCGTGGTCCTGCACCGCGGAGTTGACCGGTAGCGGCAGGAAATCGAGCAGGCGGCTGTCGCCGAATGTCGCCAGGCGCAATGTCTGAGGCAGGCCGCCCTGCTCCAGCAGCACATCGAACACCCCATCCAATAGCGTGTAGGACGCGGTGACCAGCGCATCAGGCAGCCCATCGCCGGCCAGCAGTTCACGCATCAGACGCGCACCCTCATCGCGGTCATAGCGTTCGGCGCAGCAACTGAATACCTGCACATCATGCCCCGCCAACGCCTGCTCGAAACCGCCACGACGCTCTACCGTGATGGAAAGGCCCGGCACCGCGTCCAGCCAGGCGACACTCTTCACTCCCTCGCCCAGCACCGAGCGGGTCAGGCGTTCGGCGGCTTGCCTGTCGTTGCTCACCACACTGGCAAAGTGATCGGGCGCAAGGCCACGGTCCACCGCGATCACCGGCAAGCCATCGTCCATCAGTTCCCGGTAGAACGGGTCATCCGCCGGCAGGCAGCTGGCGGTGATCAGCACCTCGCAGCGCTGGGCGCGCAGCGCCAGGGCCAGGTCGCGTTCGCTGTCGGGTCGGTCGTCCGAACCGACGATCAGCAACTGGTAGCCCTGCTCGCGCGCGCCACGCTCCAGGCGCTTGGCGAGCCTGGCGTAGCTGACGTTCTCGAGGTCGGGAATGATCAGCCCCAGCGTACGACTGGTACCACGTCGCAGCGACGCCGCCTGGGCATCGACGCGATAGCGATGCTCCTTGACCACCGCCATCACCCGCTCGACGGTCAGCTGGCTGATGCGTTTCTCTTCGGCCTTGCCGTTGATGACATAGCTGGCCGTGGTACGGGAGACCCCGGCCAGGCGGGCGATTTCGGCGAGTGTCATGGGCGTCCTCGAGTGGCAATGGGACGATACTACGTCAGGTGCCCAGGCCTGGCACCCTACCAATGTCGTAGAACATCTGACTTGCCAAGTTAGATGAATCGATCCAGCCTTACAACACAGCAGGTGACACGATTCAGCCAACCGGATCCATTCGTCCTTCGACATGTCACCGATAACGATCATGACGATCCAGGAGACTCTCATGTTGACACTTCGCCAGGATGACATCCTGCTTGGCTGCGCCGCCAGTGACTGGCGCGGCGCGCTGGACAGCGCCGCCGAGGCATTGCATCAGGCTGGCCTCGTCGATGCTGCCTATCGCGATGGTCTGCACGACCGCGAGGCACAGTCGTCCACCTTCCTCGGCAACGCCATCGCCATTCCCCACGGCACCCCGGAGAGCCGCCAGCACGTGCGCGCCACCGGCGTTCGCGTGCTGCAGTTCCCGGCCGGGGTGGAGTGGCACGATGGCAACCGCGTGCATGTGCTGGTGACCATCGCCGCGCAGAGCGATGAGCACCTCGACATCCTGCGCCAGCTCACCCATGTGCTGGACCGCGAAGGGGTCGCCGAGCGCCTTGCCGAGGCCGATTCGAAAAGCGAGATCGCAGGGCTGCTGTCCAAGGCGGTGGTCGAGGCACGCCTGGATGCCGATACCCTGTGCCTGGGCTTTCCCGCCCGCGACACCCACGAACTCGCCCTGGCCGCCGCCGCGCGGCTGCGCCAGGCCGGTTGCGTCGACAACGACTTCGTCGCCGATGTGGCCTCCCAGGAACCCCGCTCGCTGGGGCAAGACCTGTGGCTGGTGGGCAGCGCCCGGGGCGTGCAGACACCGGCGCTGGCCCTGGCCACCCCGGAAGCGGCGCTTGCCGATAGCGTCAACGGCGTGTTCTGCCTGGCAGGCCAAGGCGATGCCCATCGCGGCCTGCTGGAGCGCCTGCTGGCGCTGCTGGAAAGCGACACTGCCGGCGACCTGCCAGGCGCCGATGCCGCCACCGTGCTGGCTCGCCTATCCGGGGAGTCGGCCGACGCCCTCACCCGTTCCGTGCGGGTATTGAATGCCCATGGTCTGCATGCCCGCCCGGCCAAGCAGCTGGTGCAGGTGGCTCGCGCCCAAGGCGTAGCGATTCGCGTACGCCTCGCCGAAGGCGGCGGCGCGGCGGTACTCGCCACCAGCCTGACCAAGGTGATCGGCCTGGGCGCACGGCGCGGCCAACCGCTGCTGTTCTCGATCGATGACCAGTCGGTCGACTCCGACACTGCCAGCCGTGCCTTGCAGGCCGTCTGCAAGGCGGTCACCGAAGGGCTCGGCGAGAAGGTGCTGCCGTTCGACGAGAGCCGCGAACACCACACCCCGGAACCCGACACCCATGTGGAGCCGCTGCCGACCGACGAGCCCTTCGCCGCGGTTGCCGCCTCGCCGGGACTTGCCATCGCGCCGGTGTTCGTGATGCGCACCCCACGCTTCGAGTATCCGGAGCGCGCCGCCGCCCCCACCGAACAGATGCGCCGGCTCGACCAGGCGATCCAGGAGGGCACAGAGCAGCTCGAAGCGCTGGTGCAAGAAGCCCGTGGCGGCGAAGTCGCCCAGATCCTGTCGATGCATGAGGAGATGTTGGGCGACCCCGAACTGCATCAGGCCGCCCGCGAAGGCATCAGCGAAGGCGCCTCCGCCGAGGCCGCCTGGTGGAATGCCATCGAGACCGCCGCCCACGCCCAGGAGATGCTCGCAGACCGCCTGCTGGCCGAGCGCGCCGCCGACCTGCGCGACGTGGGTCGCCGCGTGCTCGGTATCCTCTGCCAGGTCGAGCTGCCTACCCCGCCGGACGCCCCCTACATCCTGGTGATGGACGACGTGGGCCCCTCCGACGTCGCCCGCCTGGACACCACCCGCGTGCGCGGCCTGCTCACCGCGCGTGGTGGCGCCACCGCGCACAGTGCGATTCTCGCCCGGGCACTCGGCATTCCCGCCGTGGTGGGCGCCGGCCCACGGGTGCTGACCCTCGACAACGGCACGCCATTGATCCTCGACGGCGAGCGTGGTCGCATCACCCCTGCACCATCCGCCGAGCGCCTGGCCAGTGCCGAGCAGCGCCTGGCCGATCATCGCCGCCGCGAGGCCGACGCCTGGGAAGCCCGCCATGAACCGGCGCGCACCCGCGATGGCCACCGCGTCGAGGTCGCCGCCAACCTCGGCAACACCGCCCACGCCCAGGACGCCGTGGATCGCGGCGCCGAGGGTGTCGGCCTGTTGCGCACCGAGTTCGTGTTCATGGCCCATGCCGAGGCACCGGACCTCGATACCCAGATCGAGGAGTACCGCGAGGCCATGGACGCCCTGGCGGGTCGACCGCTGGTCGCCCGTACCCTGGACGTGGGCGGCGACAAGCCGCTGCCCTACTGGCCGGTACCCAAGGAGGACAACCCGTTCCTCGGGTTGCGCGGCATCCGCCTGGCGCTGACCCGCC
Organism: Halomonas urumqiensis; assembly: GCF_003028575.1. GTDB lineage: Bacteria > Pseudomonadota > Gammaproteobacteria > Pseudomonadales > Halomonadaceae > Halomonas > Halomonas urumqiensis. Next base: position 98,825 of record NZ_PYUD01000003.1, read on the forward strand.
CCGAGGTACTGGAGACCCAGCTGCGCGCGCTGCTGATGGCCGGAGCGGCAAGCGACGGCCAGCCCCGTCCGCTTCGCATCATGCTGCCGATGGTCAAGGACATCGCCGAGTTCCGCGCGGCGCGGGCGATCCTCGACCGCCTGCTCGACGAGATTCCCGAGGCCCAGCGCTCCATCGACGTGCAGATGGGCGTGATGATCGAGATTCCCTCCGCCGCGCTGCTGGCACCGAGCCTGGCCGCCGAGGTGGACTTCTTCTCGGTGGGCACCAACGACCTGACCCAGTACACCCTGGCCATCGACCGTGGCCACCCCGAGCTCGCGGCGCAATCCGACGGCCTGCACCCGGCTGTACTCAAGCTGATCGAGATGACCGTCAGCGCCGCCCACGCCCAGGGCAAATGGGTCGGTGTCTGTGGGGAGCTGGCATCCGATGCCGCCGCCGTGCCGGTGCTGGTGGGGCTGGGCGTCGACGAACTGTCGGTGAGTGCCCGTCAGGTGCCGCTGGTCAAGGCGCGGATGCGCGAGTTCGATCTACCCGAGGCGCGCGAACAGGCACGCCTGGCGCTCTCCCAACCGACCGCCGAGGCGGTTCGCGACGCCCTGGAGGCCCGCTGATGGCCAGGTTACTGACACTCTCGCTGAATCCCGCCCTGGATCTCTCGGTCAGCCTCGAGCGCCTGGTGCCGGGCGAAGTCAACCGCACCCGCGAGACCCACCTCGAAGCCGCCGGCAAAGGCGTCAATGTCGCCAGGGTGCTGGTCGCCCTGGGGCACGACGTGGCGGTCAGCGGCTTTCTCGGTGCCGACAATGACGGCCCCTTCCTCCGCGCCTTCGAGTCACTGGGCGTGGAAGACGCCTTCCTGCGGGTTCCCGGCGAGACACGTATCAACGCCAAGCTCGCCGAGGCCGACGGCCGTGTCACCGACATCAACGGGCCCGGTGCCGCCATCGACGCCGCCGCCTGGCAACGCCTGCTCGACTGGCTCGCCGCGCGCGCCGACAACGCCGAGCGCCGCCCGGATGCGGTAGTGATCGCCGGCAGCCTGCCCCCGGGCGTCTCCCCACAGGATCTGGCGGCGCTGATCGGTCAACTGCGCGGCGCGGGCCTGCCGGTGTGGGTCGACACCAGCGGCGAGGCACTGGCGGCAGCGATCGCCGCCTCGCCCACGGCGGTAAAACCCAACGAGCACGAACTGGCCGACTGGGCGGGCTTTGCGCTGGACAGCGCGGAGGCACGCCTCAAGGCGGCGCTGCGCCTCTACGCCGAAGGTGTCGAGGAGGCGCTGATCTCGGCCGGCCCCGAAGGCGTGCTGTGGGTCAGCCGTCGCGGGGCCTGGCAGGCCATGCCGCCACGCCTGAGCGTGGCCAGCACCGTGGGCGCCGGCGACACCCTGGTCGCCGCCATGCTGCACGGCGTGATCGAAGGCCACACTCCGGAACAGACCTTGCGGCTGGCCACGGCGCTGTCCGCCGAATCCATCCGTCATGTTGGCGTGGGCAACCCCCGCGCCGCTGATTTTCCCCACCTCCAACAACAGACCCGCGTGCGCCGCCTGAACGACGTCGACGCGGGGGGAGCCATCGCATGAATGTGATCATCGTCACCGCCTGCCCCAGCGGCATGGCCACTACTTTCCTGGCCGCCCGCCGCCTGGAGCAGGCCGCCCGCAAGCTCGGCTGGACACCTCAGGTGGAAATGCACGGCGAACTCGAACCCCACGCACCGGTCAGTGCCGAGGCCATTCAGGCGGCCGAGCTGGTGATCGTTGCCGCCGATCGCGTGCCGGCTGCCGAGCGCTTCGCCGACAAGCGGCTGTTCCAGGCCCCCATCGATCAGGCACTGCCCAACCCCGCGGCTTTCCTGGCGCGTGCCGAACGCGAGGCAAGCCCCTTCACACCGCCCGCTGAAGCGCCTGTCAGCGCTCCGGCCGGTACAGCAACAGGCGCATCAAGCATCGTTGCCGTTACCGCCTGCCCCACCGGTGTGGCCCACACCTTCATGGCGGCCGAAGCCCTCGCCGAGGCCGGCAAGTCGCTGGGGCACCACATCCGCGTCGAGACCCAAGGCTCGGTGGGCGCCCAGGATCAGTTGACCGACGAGGAGATCGCCGAGGCCGACGTGGTGATTCTGGCCTGCGATATCGAGGTCGACCCGACCCGCTTCGCCGGCAAGCGCGTGTATCACACCTCCACCGGCAACGCGCTGAAGAAATCGCGCCAGACCATCGAGGCGGCGCTGCGCGACGCCGAGGTGCAAAGTGGTAGCGCCCAGGGAAGTGGCGGTGGCGAAGCCAGCAAGAGCATCAAGGAGAAGGGTGTCTACAAGCACCTGCTGACGGGCGTCTCCTTCATGCTGCCGATGGTGGTCGCCGGTGGCCTTCTGATCGCGCTCTCCTTCGTGTTCGGCATCGAAGCCTTCCAGGAAGAGGGCACCCTGCCCGCCGCGCTGATGCAGATCGGCGGCGGCACCGCCTTCGCGCTGATGATTCCGGTACTGGCCGGCTACATCGCCTACTCCATCGCTGACCGCCCCGGCATCGCCCCGGGCATGATCGGCGGCATGCTGGCAGCAGAGATCGGCGCTGGCTTCATCGGCGGCATCCTGGCCGGCTTCCTGGCCGGCTACGTGGCGCTGGCCGTGGCACGCCACGTCAAGCTGCCGTCGAGCGTCGAGTCGCTCAAGCCGATCCTGATCATCCCGCTGGTGGCAAGCCTGGTCACTGGCCTTACCATGATCTACGTGATCGGCGAGCCGGTGGCCGGCATTCTGGCCGCACTGACCGCCTTTCTCGAGAACATGGGTTCCACCAATGCCGTGCTGCTCGGCATCCTGCTTGGCACCATGATGTGCTTCGACCTCGGCGGGCCAGTCAACAAGGCCGCCTATACCTTCGGGGTCGGCCTGCTGGCCTCCGAGACCTACGGCCCCATGGCGGCGATCATGGCCGCCGGCATGGTGCCGGCCATCGGCATGGGCATCGCCAGCTTCGTGGCCCGCCAGAAGTTCTCCGAGCCGGAGCGGGAAGCCGGCAAGGCCTCGTTCGTGCTGGGCTTGTGCTTCATCAGCGAAGGCGCCATTCCCTTCGCCGCCAAGGACCCGCTGCGGGTGATCCCCGCCTGCATCGCCGGCGGCGCGGTGACCGGGGCCATCTCCATGCTGGTGGGTGCCAAGCTGATGGCGCCGCACGGCGGGATCTTCGTACTGATGATTCCCAACGCCATCACGCCGGTACTGCTCTACATCGCCGCCATCGTGATCGGCTCGCTGGTGACCGGTCTCGGCTATGCGGCCATCAAGCGCGACGCCGCCCCGGTGGCGGTCACCGCCAACGGCTGATCGCAAACCAGCACAGCATCGCAATACCTCAACGAGGGCGTGGCCAGTGGTCACGCCCTCGTTGCGTGCTTAATGGTCCTCCAGGGAACATAACGCCAGTGCCTCGACTCGGCAGGTACCGGCCAGCACCTCGATAGCCAGCGGCAGGCGAGCGGGTTCGGCGAAGCTCAGGTGAGTCAGCGAGATTCGTCCATCGTCGATCAACAGCTCCAGCGAGCCCTCGTCGAGTAGCCATTCGAGGGTGACCCGAGTCCCCGGCAGGTGACCCACATCATGCGCATGCGGGTAATGGGAGTCGAACGCTACCTGGCCATTCTCGCCACGCCGCCAATGCGACAGCCGCAGCCCATCGGCCTGGCGAGTCACCACCAGGCGTTGGTGGCCACCCTGCTGGATATCGATTTCCACCCGGCCTTGCGGCGCCATGGCCAGCGTCAACCGACCCTGCACCTGGCCACTGGCAGGGTTGGCCAGCACATGGCGCCCAGCCGTCAGCACCAGTGGTTCGATTCCACTGCAGTGGCGCCACGGTAGCCGCGTGAGCTCTCCGGCGAATCGCTGGCGAAGCCGAACCCCCTCGGCTGTCGCGATCAGCGACAGTTCTCGCGGAAAGCTCATGGCGCCACGCCAGCCTGACTCAGGCGTCTGGTTGGCATACTGCCAGTTGCTCATCCAGGCGATGACCAGGCGGCGGCCATCCCGCTCGGGAATTCCCGACCAGCTCTGCACGGCATAGAAATCGCGCCCTTCGTCCATCATCAGCAGTCTGTCGGCGGGGTTCTCGTTGTGGAATCGCACCCCATCGAAGTGGCCGATGAAATACTGCGTAAAGGAGCCGAAGGCGTTGTCGTCACTGGCGCCGATGCCCACCACCAGCACCCAGCGTGAGTCGGGCTCGCCCGAGCCGGCACCCTCGACCGGCAGTTCGAACAGGTCGGGGCACTCCCATGGGTGCCCGGTGTGCGCACCCTGCCCCTCTCCGAATTCGCTGACCAGCCGCCAGTCGAGCAGATTTTCGGACACGTAGAAGTGGATGACCTGGCCGCAGGCGAGTGCCATCACCCAGCGCCGGCTGGGCGCATGCCAGAACACCTTGGGATCGCGAAAATCCTTGATGCCCGGGCTTTCGATCAACGGATTGCCAGTGTATCGGCGCCAACTGCGGCCGCGATCATCACTAACTGCCAGGCACTGGGCCTGCCGATAATCCTGCGGGTCATCGGATAGCGGTCGATGCACCGTATAAAAGGCTGCAAGCCCGCGCTCACCAGCGAACAGCCCGCTCTCGTCATGTTCATCGACGATGGCACTGCCCGAAAAGCACATGCCTGCCTCATCGGGCGACAGCGCCGTCGGCAAGGTCTCCCAGGTGACGAGATCACGGCTTACCGCATGCCCCCAGTGCATGGGCCCCCACACCCGATCGTGGGGATAGTACTGATAGAAGAGGTGGTATTCGTCGTCGAAGAACACCAGGCCGTTGGGGTCGTTCATCCAGCCACCTGGCGGGGTGAAGTGCAGGGCCGGCCGGGCGGGTGGCGAACAGGTGTCATGAGTGGGCGCATCGGGACACTGGGTCAGGGTTGTCATGGGTAGCACTATCCAGGTTTTTCGGAACACTTAATCGATTAAGTTCATTATCACGGATATGCCGAATCGCCACAACGCCGACAAGGCATCTGGCTTGCCAAAATGTCTGACATTTAATAGGCTAAGCTCTCTGACAATTACCAAACATGACGGGAGACCGCCCATGAGCCTGGCCGGCCTGCCCCAGCACCAAGGCGGGGCCGATGATCTGGCGCGGTTGCTGGCCCGCGCGCTGCTCGCCGGGCACTGGCAGCCGGGCGAGGCCTTTCCTCGCGAACTGGATGTATGCGCGCACTTCGATGTCAGCCGCAATAAGGTGCGCAATGCCTTGGCGAGCCTCACCGCCACCGGCCTGATCGAGCGCACCGCCGGGCGGGGCACCCGAGTGCGCGAGATCGGCGAGTGGCACCTGCTCGACCCGCTGATAAGCGATTGGATGACCGGTATCGACAGCCTGGACCCGAAGCTCGTGCGCGCGATCTTCGCCTTTCGCTACTCTGCGGAACCGGTGGTGGCGCGGCTTGCCGCCGAGGCCGCCAACGCCGACGACATCCAGCGTCTGGAGACCGCCTTCCAGGGCATGACCCGCACCGCCATGAATCCCGAGGAGCGCGGCCTGCATGCGGAATACGATGTCGCCTTCCACGACGCCATCTACCAGGGCAGCCACAACCTGGTATGGCGCCAGATGGGCCACCTGCTGCGCCCCTCCATCATCGCACTGATCCACTCCTCCCAAGCTCACGTCCACCATGAGCACGAGGGGCTGGACGACAGCCTGGCCCGGCACAACGAGGTGCTGGAGACCATCCGCCGCCGCGACCCGAGCGCCGCCGAGCACGCCGCCCGCGAGGTGCTCAAGCGTACCGCCATCGACCTGGGGATCGTCGACGATCCCCCTGCCTCATCCGGCGCCGTCCCGGCGGCCAACGCCCACACTGACCTCGAGGAATTCTCATGAAGATCACCCGACTCAAGACCTGGCAGGTGCCGCCACGCTGGTTGTTCCTCAAGATCGAGACCGACGCGGGCTGCTACGGCTGGGGCGAGCCGGTCATCGAGGGACGCGCCGCCACGGTGGAAGCCGCGGTGCACGAACTGGCCGATTACCTGGTCGGCCAGGACCCGCACCGCATCGAACACCTGTGGAACATGATGTACCGCGCAGGGTTCTACCGCGGCGGGCCGATCCTGATGAGCGCCATCGCCGGCATCGACCAGGCCCTGTGGGACCTCAAGGGGCGCGATCTCGGCGTGCCCGTCTACCAATTGCTGGGTGGCAAGGTGCGCGACCGCATGCGCATGTACGCCTGGACCGGTGGCGACCGCCCCAGCGATGTGGGCGTCGGCGCCCGTGCACTGGTCGAAAAGGGCTTCACTGCCTTCAAGATGAACGGCACACCGGAAATGCAGATCGTCGATTCCCATCGCAAGGTCGACGAGGCCGTCGCCCGTGTGGCCGAGGCCCGCGAAGCGGTGGGGACCGATGTGGGCATCGGCATCGATTTCCATGGCCGCGTGCATCGCCCCATGGCCAAGGCATTGCTGCGAGAACTCGAACCCTTTCATCCGATGTTCGTCGAAGAGCCGGTCGCCCCCGAGCACCTGCCCTGCCTCAAGCAGATCGCCGGCGGCCTCGGCTACCCGCTGGCCACCGGTGAACGGCTGCACACCCGCTTTCAGTTCCGGGATCTGCTGGCCGACGGCATGATCGACATCATTCAGCCCGACCTCTCCCACTGCGGCGGCATCAGCGAAGGCATCAAGATCGCCGCCATGGCCTCGGCCCACGATGTGGCACTGGCGCCGCACTGCCCGCTCGGCCCACTGACGCTTGCCACCTCGCTGCATGTGGATGCGGTCAGTCACAACGCCTTCATTCAGGAACAGAGCATGGGCATCCACTACAACAAGGACAATGACGTGCTCGACTACCTGGTCGACAAATCGGTGCTGGCGATCGAGGACGGCTTCTGCGCGATTCCCGACGGGCCGGGGCTGGGTGTCGAAATCGACGAGGCGTTCGTCGAGGAGCGCGCCAAGGTTGGCCACCGCTGGCGCAACCCGGTGTGGACGCATGAGGACGGTTCCATCGCCGAGTGGTAAGGGGTCGAGGGAAGGTAGTCGAGGGAAGGTAGTCGAGGATGAGAGAGCGACAATGCGTGATGGAGCAATGACGAGAGGCATGAGTCACAAGCGCGAGATGGCCGAGCGGCTGGCCTGGGTCGCCGTGGATTGGGGGTCGAGCAACCTGCGGGCCTGGGCGATGGCGGACGATGGCCAGGTACTGGCGCGCGGCCACAGCGACAAGGGCATGCTGGCACTCACCGCTGATGCCTATGAAACCACTCTGCTCGAGGTGATCGGCGACTGGCTGCCCGCCACGGGCCGCGTCAACGTGCTGGTTTGCGGCATGGCCGGTGCCCGCCAGGGATGGCGCGAGGCGGCTTATGTCGACGTGCCCACGCGCCTCGACGAGCTGGGACGCGGCGCCGTGCAACCTCCGGTCGCCGACAAGCGCCTGCGCGTTTACCTGCTGCCTGGCCTGAGCCAGCGTCAAGGCCCGCACGGTGGTGATTTCGACGTGATGCGTGGCGAGGAAACCCAGCTCGCGGGCCTGGTGGCAAGCGACACGACCCTGTCCGGGCATATCTGCCTGCCCGGCACTCATTCCAAGTGGGCGTGCCTGGAAGATGGCGTAGTCAGCGGTTTTACCACCTACCTGACTGGCGAGCTGTATCAACTGCTGGCCAGCCACTCGGTGCTCAAGCACTCGATGGGCCGCGATGACCTGAGCGATCCCAAGTGTCGCCAGGCCTTCACCACCGCCGTGCGCGAGAGCCGCGACGCCCCCCAGGCATTCAGCCGCCACCTGTTCGGCTTGCGCGCCGCAGACCTGCTCGACACGCGCCTGCCCAGCGGCGATGCGCGTCGCGCCCTGCTTGCCGCGCGGCTCTCGGGGCTTGCCATCGGCCTGGAGCTTGCTGGCTTGGTCGGCGTGCCAGGCGAGGGGTTGGCGGCCGGTGAATCGGTGACCCTGATCGGCAACGCGGCGCTATGCTCGCGCTATGCCCTGGCACTCGACGCACTGGGCCACCCGGCACAGCGTGTCGACGCCGAAGCCGCCGTACTGGCAGGCTTGGGGCTGGCCCGACGCTTTCTCGACACCTCTAATTCAGCGACTATGAATCGTAACCCCTGACTCCCAACCACCGACTCCCAAACCCTGACCCTCCAACCCTAACAAGGAGACGCCCGTGAGCAAGCCTCTACCCCTGATCGGCATCCTGCGTGGCATCACTCCGGCCGATGCCGTGGCGGTAGGCGAGGCAGTGCTCGCCGCCGGCATCACCACCCTGGAAGTGCCGCTCAATTCCCCCCAGCCCCTGGAAAGCATTCGCCTGCTGCGCGAAGCGTTGGGCGAGCGCGCCAAGGTGGGTGCCGGTACCGTGTTGACCGATGCCCAGGCTCGCGAGGTTCACGCTGCCGGTGGCCAACTGGTGGTCTCTCCCAACTGCCGGACGGCGGTGATCGAGGAAACCCGCCGGCTCGGCATGGCCTCGTGGCCCGGTGTGGTGACCCCCTCGGAAGCCTTCGATGCACTGGATGCGGGTGCGACCGGGCTCAAGCTGTTTCCCGCCGTGCAGGTCGGCCTTGAAGGCATGCAAGCGGTGCGCAGCGTACTGCCCAACGGCACCCTGCTCTACGCCGTGGGCGGCATCGGGGTGGACAACTTCGCCGCCTGGCGCACCGCGGGGGTCGATGGCGCGGGTCTCGGCAGCGCGCTCTACAAACCCGGGCAAAGTGCCCCCCAGGTAGGCCAGCAAGCTCGCGCGCTGGTGGCGGCCTGGAACGCCGCGGGATAGCCCATCTCGGAGCGGTCCATTGATGGGGCTAATCGAAGTCCCGGGTGCAAAACAAGAATCAAAAAAACCCGGCCATAGGGCCGGGTAAACGACAGCGAGTGGCTGTCGAGAGAGCACACGGGATATTCGTGGGGCGCACCGTGCCCCGGCGAGTCAGTGGTGGAAACGGTCCGCCACTTCCTTGGCCAGTTGTCGAATGCCATTCCAGTCCTCGGCATCGACGAGCGACTTCGGCGTCAGCCAGGAACCGCCCACGCACATGACATTCTTGAGTGCCAGGTAGTCGTCGGCGTTGTCGAGATTGATGCCGCCGGTGGGGCAAAATCGTGCATCGGGCAGCGGGCCGGCGAAGGCCTTGAGCGCCTTGACGCCGCCGCTGGCTTCGGCGGGAAAGAACTTGAAGCGGCGATAGCCGTACTGCCAGCCGGTCATCAGTTCGGAGACCGTGGCTACACCGGGCAGCATCGGCACCGGGCTCTCGACACCGTAGCGATAGAGCGCCTCGGTGGTGCCAGGGGTGACGATGAAGTCGGCGCCGACCTGCTCGGCCTGGCGATACTGCGCCGGGGTCAGCACGGTGCCGACACCGATGCTGGCCTTGGGCAGCGCGTCGCGAATACGCCTGATAGCTTCCAGGGCGCAGTCGGTGCGCAGGGTGATCTCGAGCACGCTGAGGCCGCCCTCAACCAACGCGGTCGCCAGGGGCACGGCGTCTTCCACGCGCTCGATGGCGATCACCGGGATCACCTCGGCCTTCAGGCAGATGCTGTCCAGTTCGGTGGTACGGGTCGAAGGCAACTGCTTATCGATGGTCATGATCTTTACTCCAGAAATCGGGTCGGGTCAGGGCGCCCAGTAGACGGCAAGCGGGCAGGCCAGAAAGGCGCGAATCGGCAACTCACGGGAATCGTCACCGGAAAGTGCCCGCGCCAGTACGCTACGTTTGTCGCCGCCGGTAATGTGCAGCACATGGCGATGTGCCTGATGCAAGCGGTCGGCACTCAGGGTGATGCGTGGCTGGGGCTGGCTTGGCGTACGCACCGCCACCACCGGGTCGGCAGTGGAGAGCGCAAGGCCCAGCTCCTGGCTGTCAGGGAACAGCGAGGCGGTGTGCCCATCGCCCCCCATGCCGAGAATCACCATGCTGGCCGGCCACGACAGCGCCAGCATGCGCTCGGCGACCTCATCCGTACCTTGTTCGGGGGTCATGGCATCGGTGGTCAGCGGCACGAAGGTCGCCGCCGCCGCCGGCCCCTGCAGCAGGTGCTCACGCACCAGGCGCGCGTTGCTGTCGCCCGATTGCTCGGCCACCCAGCGCTCATCGGCAAGCGTCACCTCGATGCGCTCCCAGGGCAGGTCGACCGCGGCCAGCGCCTCGAAGAACGGGACCGGCGTGGAGCCACCAGATACCACCAGGAGTGCGCGCTCCTGTGTGGCAAGGTCGGCTCTCAGGGCCTCGGCGACCGCCTCGGCCAGTTGGCTTGCCAGACGCTTGCGGGAAAGTTCGCTCATCTTGGCTCTCTCCTGAAAATCCTTGCCTAGTAATCCTCGTACCAGCTGCGTCCATCCTGGGTGATCATGGCGATGGAGGCGACCGGCCCCCAGGAGCCCGCCGGATAGCGACGCGGCGGCTCAGCACGGTCGTTCCAGGCCTCGATCAGGCTGTCGCACCATTTCCAGGCATGCTCGACCTCGTCACGGCGCACGAACAGGTACTGTTGCCCTTTCATCACCTCCAGCAGCAGGCGCTCGTAGGCATCGGGAATTCGGGTCTTGGGGAAAGCGCTGTTGAAATCCAGGTGCAGCGGGCCTCGGCGCAGGCGCATGCCCTTGTCCAGGCCGCTATCCTTAGTCAGCACCTCGAGGGCAATGCCCTCTTCCGGCTGCAGGCGGATCACCAGCTTGTTGGCGGCGAGTCCGCGCTGGTCGGGGTCGAAGATATAATGGGGCTGCTGACGGAAGTGGATGATGATCTGCGACAGCTTCTCGGGCATCCGCTTGCCCGTACGAATGTAGAACGGCACACCCGCCCAGCGCCAGTTGGACACCCCGGTCTTCATCGCCACGAATGTCTCGGTATGGCTCTCGGTGTTGGCGCCCTCTTCTTCCAGGTAGCCCGGCACCGACTTGCCGTTCACCGTGCCGGCGGTATATTGCCCACGCACCACATCGCGTCCCAGCATGTCGTCGGTGAACGGCTTGAGCGCCTTGAGCACCTTGACCTTCTCGTCGCGAATGGCGTCGGCGTCGAGATTGGCGGGTGGGTCCATGGCAATCAGGCAGACCAGTTGCAACAGATGATTCTGCACCATGTCGCGCAGTTGGCCGGCTTCATCGAAATAGCCCCAACGACCTTCGATGCCCACCTGCTCGGCAACGCTGATCTCGACGTGGGAGATATGATTCTGGTTCCACTGCGTGCCGAACAGCGGGTTGGCAAAGCGCAGCGCGATCAGGTTCTGAACGGTTTCCTTGCCCAGGTAATGATCGATGCGGTAGACCCGTGACTCGGGGAAGACCTCGCCGATGGCGTCATTGATCTCGGCGGACGATTCGAGGTCGTAACCGATCGGCTTCTCGACCACCACGCGGGATTGCTCGTCGAGGCTGCCACTGGCGTCGAGGTGGCGGCAGATGTCGCCGTAGAGCTTAGCGGCCACCGACAGGTAGACCACCATGGGACGGGCCAGGCCATCCTGTCGCCACTCGCGGATCGCCGCATAACCATCGACCGTAGTGAAGTCGAGCTGGCGAAAATCGAGGCGCGCAAGAAAGCGCTCGAGGGCCTCGCTGTCGAGTTCCTCGGCCTTGACGTAGGTATGCAGGGCCTTGTCGATCTGCTTGCGGAAATCCTCCAGCTCATAGTCCTGGCGCGCCAGGCCCAGCAGGCGCGTGTTCGGGTCGAGCAACCCCTCGCGCTCGAGCTGGAAGAGTGCCGGGAAGAGCTTGCGCTGCGCCAGGTCGCCGAGTGCGCCAAACAGCGCCAGATCGATTTCCGTGCTGGCCGTCTGGCCGGACCGGTTGGCTTGACTCATGTCCGCCCCCATCTGGTTAACTTACTTAAAAAATATCGCCCGAGACCCAAAAAGGCAAATTATTTTTGTAAACTTACCAAAATAACGTACCTTTAACGCAATGCGTTGGCCCTGCGCGACTGACGCAGGCTACGATACCGATCATAATGTAGTTAAATCACTACATCACGCTCGATGCGACCCACCTGCGGCCAACGTTGCCGCCCGCCGTCACGGAGATCAGCGCTCATCATGGCCAGTCACGACCTGCTCGACCGAATTCGTCGTCGTCTTGAAGAGCTCAACCGCTCGGAGCGCAAGGTCGCCGACGTCATTCTCGCCGACCCGGAATCCGCCACCGGCATGAGCATCGCTACACTGGCACAAGCCGCCTCGGTGAGCGAACCCACCGTCAACCGCTTCTGCCGCAATTTCGACGCCAAGGGCTACCCGGACTTCAAGATAAAGCTGGCACAGAGCCTCGCCGGTGGCACGCCCTATGTGAGCCAGGCGGTGGAGCCCGGTGACGGCGCGGCCGAATATACTCAGAAGATCTTCGGCGCCACCATTGCCGCGCTGGACGAGGCGCGCCGCCAGGCCGACCCGCTGCGCATCGAGCGTATGGTGGATTACCTGATCCAGGCCAAGCAGATCCACTTCTTTGGCCTTGGCGCTTCCGGTGCCGTGGCCCAGGACGCCCAGCACAAGTTCTTCCGCTTCAACCTGCCGGTGACCTCCTATGTCGATGTGCTGATGCAGCGCATGATCGCCGCAGCCTGCCACACCGGCGACGTGGTGGTGGTGATCTCGTGGACGGGGCGCACCCGCGAGCTGGTCGATATCGCCAGGCTCGCCCACGAAAGCGGTGCCGTGGTGCTGGGCATCACCGCGCCTGATTCACCGCTGGCTCGGGAGTGCACCGAGACCCTCGAGGTAGCCACCCACGAGGACACCGACCACTTCATGCCGATGACCTCGCGGATGATTCAGTTGGCGCTGATCGACGTGCTGGCCACCGGCGTGACGCTGAGGCGTGGCGAGGACTTTCTCACTCACCTGAAGAAGATCAAGGACAGTCTCAAGGAGACCCGCTACCCGGCCAGCACCAAGCGCTGACGGCGATAGCATTACCGCCACGGCAGCCTCGCTCGGGAGCCTGCCCTCAAGGCCGCAACGCTTGTCATTTCACCTACCGGATACAACAATGGCTGCCGTTATCCGGCACCCCTCGCCTCACGCGCTCTTTCAGTGTCAATGGACTGAACCCAGCTCAAGGAGTACCACCATGCTTCGCCCCTTCTCTTGCGCCCTCATGCTTAGCCTCGTGACCCCCGTGGCTTTCGCCGAGACCTTTCGCTTCACGGCGATTCCCGATGAGGACCAGGCTCGACTGGTCGAGCGCTTCTCCAAGGTCGCGGAGTATCTGGAGACACGGCTCGATGTCGAGGTGGAGTACGTGCCAGTGAAGTCCTACAGCGCGGCGGTCACCGCCTTTCGCAATGACCAGGTGCAACTGGCCTGGTTCGGTGGCCTCTCCGGCGTGCAGGCGCGCCGCCTGGTGCCGGGCTCCCAGGCACTGGCCCAGGGCAGCGAGGATGGCGAGTTCGTCAGCTACTTCATCGCTCATGAGTCCACCGGCCTTGCGCGCGCCGATGAATTGCCACAGGCCCTCGAGGGCATGAGTCTGACCTTCGGCTCGCGCACCTCGACCTCGGGCCGGCTGATGCCGGAGCATTTCTTCCGCCAGCGCTTCGACGATGCCGACCCCGAGCAGTTCTTTTCCCGGGTGGGCTATTCCGGTGACCACTCGCGCACCATCGCCCTGGTGGAGGCCGGCACCTATGACGTCGGCGCGGTCAATTTCACGGTGTGGGAGGCCGCCGTGGCGGATGGCCGTGTCGACACCGACAAGGTCAGCGTGATCTGGGCCACACCACCTTACCCCGACTACAACTGGACCCTGCGCGGCGATGCCGACGAGCGCTTCGGCGAAGGCTTCACCGACGAGGTCCAGGCCGCCTTTCTCGAGATGGACGACCCCGAGCTTCTGGCAAGCTTCCCCCGTGAGGCGTTCATAGAGGCCGATAATGACTTCTACCAGCCGATCGAGGACGTGGCCGAGGAACTCGGCTTGCTGCGCTGATGGTCGCTGGCAACCGCCCACCGCTGGTCGGCTTTGCCGGCGAGGATCTCGGTTACCCGCGCAAACGGCAGCACGACCAGGTGGTGCTGCCGAACCTGACACTCGAGTTGCATGAGGGCGAGCGAATCGCTCTGCTTGGCGAAAGTGGCGCGGGCAAATCGACGCTGCTGGCCGCACTGCGTGAACGGCTGTGTCGGGAGGCCGCCTGGTGCCCGCAGCAGCATGGGCTGGTGGGGCAACTGTCGGTCTATCACAACATCTATATGGGGCGCCTGCCCGAGCACTCGGCCCTTGCCAACCTGTGGAACCTGGTGCACCCACTGAAGCGGCCCTGGCGGGACGTCAACGAGTTGTGCGAGCTGCTGGGGCTTGGCGGGCTGGCAAAACGTCCCGTCAGCCAGCTCTCGGGGGGCCAACGTCAACGGGTGGCCATCGGACGAGCGCTCTACCAGCAGCGCACGCTGTTCCTTGGCGACGAGCCACTGGCAAGCGTCGACCCCCACCAGGCGCTGCGCTTGCTGGCACTGATCGATGAGCGCCACGCCACCACGGTGATCGCCCTGCATCAACGCGAACTGGCGCTGACGCACTTCGACCGCGTCTGGGGGCTGCGTGGCGGGCAACTGGTGATCGACGCCCCGGCAAGCGAACTTACGCTTGGCGATCTCGATGCCCTCTACCCCGATGCCAACGATCAGGTCACAGGCTCCCGTGACGCGTCAAACGCGTGGCCGACACAAGCCAGCGACATGACAAGCCTGCCCTGCTCACGGGGGCGCCTGTGAGCGAGGCTTCAAACGCACCCGCGCCTCACGAGAGACGCGGGTGGTGGTCGGCACGCACCCCCGGCGCGCGCCTGGCGCGTCATACCCTGGGACTGATCGCCCTGGCGGTCGTGCTGGTGCCCTTCGCCGACCTGGCGATTCATACCCGCGACCCCTGGATGGAACTGGGCCGCATGCTGCGCGGCATGGTCTGGCCGGCCTGGGGGTCGCTGGAATCCCCCTTCACGGCGCTAGGGCTGACGATCGCCATTGCCCTGTGGGGCACCCTTGCCGGGGTCGTGCTGGGGTTTCCCCTGGCACTGCTGTTTGCCCGTTCACGGCTGGTTCGCGCCGCCTGCGCCTTTATTCGCGCCATCCACGAACTGTTCTGGGCGCTGTTGTTCATGCAGGTCTTCGGCCTTTCCGCGCTTACCGCCCTGCTGGCCCTGGCGATTCCCTATGCCGGCATCTTCGCCAAGGTCTATGCCGAGATTCTCGAGCAGACTCCGGCCGCCCCGCGGGATGCCCTGCCACCGCGTTGCGGCCGGCTTTCACGCTTTTTCTACAGCGAACTTCCGCTGGCCTTTGCGCAACTCGTCGCCTACACCCGCTATCGCTTCGAGTGTGGCCTGCGCGCCAGTGTACTGCTGGGCTTTATCGGGCTGCCGACACTGGGCTTCCACCTGGAAACCGCGTTTCGCGAGGGCCGCTACCCCGAGGCGGGCGCCCTGTTGTGGCTGTTCTACCTGTTGATCGCCAGTCTGCCCTGGTGGGGACACAAGCGGTTGATTCCGTTGCTGCTGGTTGGCGGCGCCTGGCTACTGGGCCCGTGGCCAAGCGTGGATGGCGCGCTACTGTGGCGCTTCGTCTCCCAGGACATCTGGCCCGCGGCACTGCTTGCCGGCGACTGGGCGGGGCTTGATCAGTGGGCGACCCGGCTACCCGATCTGGGTGCCGCCGTCGGCAATACCCTGCTGCTCGGGTTGCTGGGCACTGTAGGCGCGCTGCTGGTGGCACTGGCGCTGTGGCCGCTGGCCTGCCGTCACTTCGGCAATCGCGGCACGCGGTTGGCCAGCCATGGCGTGATGATCATGCTGCGCTCCACACCGGAGCTGATGCTGGCGTTCATCTTCCTGCTGCTGCTGGGGCCATCGCTGCTGCCGGCCTGGCTGGCGCTGGCGCTGCACAACGGCGCCTTGATCGCCTTTCTGGTGGCGCGCCACGCCGATGCCGTCACTCCGGGGATGCCTGGGCTCTCGGCCACAGGACGCTACGCCTATGAACTGCTGCCAAGGGTCTATCCCGGGCTACTGGCGCTGCTCTACTACCGCGCCGAGGTGATCCTGCGCGAAACGGCGATCCTCGGCATGCTGGGGGTGGCCACGCTTGGGTATTACATCGAGGAGGGGTTCGATTACCTGATGTTCGATGTGGCGTTCTTCCTGCTGCTGATCACCGCCCTCTTGAACATCCTGGTGGATGCGCTCTCGCGGCGGCTAAGGCCGCGAGAGGTGCCATTCGAGGACTCCTGCATCCGCTAGGCCGGTGTCGCGTGAGTCATGCCCGGCGTCAGTAACTGTATTCGACGTCGCCAATGACGGCGGTCACGGTGATCTCGACCTTGAGTTCGTCGGCGGGCATCGGCGCACAGACGCAGGTGCGAGCCGGGGCGTGGCCGGTAGGTACCCAGGCATCCCAGACCGCATTCATGGCGGCGAAGTCATGGCCATCCTTGAGATAAATGGTCGCGCTCAGCAGCTTCTCGCGGTCGGAGCCGATCTCCTTGAGCAGCGCATCCAGGCGCGCCAGCATGCTCTCGGTCTGTGCGGTGATATCGCCGTTGCGAGCCTCGGGACCAGCCACCTGGCCACACAGGTGGGCCACGCCCTGGTGGATGACAGCTCGGCTCATGCGCGCCTTGGTATCGTAACGGTTGATGGTCATGGGGTTGTCTCCTCGATAGGGCCCGGCAGCATGGAAAAGAGGATGCCAGGCAAAAAACCAGACTTTATCACCAAATCATTGCGCGCAGTCGATGCATTTCAGCACCAGGGGATCCCACTCCAGGCGATTCTTTCCGATCCATTCACCACATTCGATGCATTCACCATACTCGCCACGATCGAGGCGCTGATAGGCCGCTTCGATGCGCCGCAGCGCCAACTGGCGACGCTCTTCTTCTGCCTTGGCCATGGCCTGGGCTTGCAGGGCATCCATGCGCGACAGCCGCCCCACCGAGGTCTGGTCGAGCATCACCGTATCGCGGGCATCACGGCTCGACTCGCTCTCCTCACGCAATTCGCGGCGCAAGGCCGCGAGACGCTGGCGTACCGCGTCCGCCTGGAGTTGTGGATGATTCATCGTCCCCTCCCTTTCTCTTGGGTCATGGGTCATGCGTCATGCGTCCTGCCCCTTGTGCCGGAATGCTATGCTAGGCGCCGGGATTCGCTCCCGCCCCACCGTTCACGACACTGTGACGCATCTTCCACTTTCCGGCCAGGAGGGCCTCATGGGGTATCGCACCCTGCTCAGGGATCATCGCGGACTGCTCGCCATCGCCTGCCTTGCGATGTTCACGTCAAGCCTTGGGCAGAGTTTCTTCATCGGGCTCTTTCAGGTGCCAATCAGTGAACGCCTGGGCTTGAGCGCCGGCCAGTTCGGCACCGCCTATGCACTGGTGACCATCGCCGCCGGCTTCGCCGTGCTGCGCGTGGGCCCGAGTATCGACTGGGTCGCGCCAAGACGCTTCGCGTTGCTGGTGCTCAGTGGCCTGGCCTGCGGGATTGCACTGCTGACGACCTCGCCCTGGTGGTGGCTGGGGCTGCTCGGGCTCGGCATCACCCGCTTCTGCGGCCAGGGCATGATGACCCACCTGGGCAATACCCTGGCCGGACGGGAATTCTCCAGCCTGCGCGGCCGTGCCCTGGGGCTGGTCAGTATGGGGCTGATGGTCGGGGAAATGTCGCTGCCGCCGCTGATGGCAGGCCTGTTGATCTGGCTTGGCTGGCGCGAACTGTGGTGGCTGTTCGCGCTGATCCTGGCGTGCGCCTGGCTGCCACTGCTGCTGTGGGGACCTTGGCCGCGCGCGCCTCGTGCGCGTCCAGCCAGGGGGGAGCGCGGCAACGGGCCGCATCCTTTTCGTGAATCGCGTTTCTGGCGCCTGCTGCCACTGCTGATGATCCTGCCGGTGACCATGACCGGGCTTTTCATCTACCAGGCGCGCCTGACCCAGGACCTGGGCAGCACTCTAGGGGTCTATGCCCTGGCGCTGACCGGCATGGGCCTGGCCAAGCTGCCGGGCGCCCTGCTGGGAGGCCGCTGGGTCGACAGGCTCGGCCCGGTGCGCCTGGCACGGCTCTATTTGCTGCCGTTCGCCCTGGCACTGGTGATCGCCATCACGGTCGGTGGCCATCCGGGGGTCTGGGCGCTGATGGTGGGCGGGGGGCTGGCGATGGGCGCCCAGGAGCCCATCGCTACCAGTGTGCTGATTCGCAACTGGGGCATCGAACACCTCGGCACGGTGCGCGCCACCCTGAGCGCCTGCATGGTGTTCGCCACCGGCATCGCGCCGGCGGTGCTGGGTATCGCGCTGGACCTTGGCGCTTCCTTCGTGGCGATTCTGGTCGGCATGCTGGTCTTCCTGGCCAGCGGTTGGTGGCTGGCCCAGGGCGTCCTGAAGGAGCTGAAAGTGGCCCGCTGAACGCCCACGGGCGGACGCCTCAATGCGGCACGCCGGTAATCTCCACCTGCCGGGGGCACGCCACGCCATCGGGGCCGAACAGATGACAATGCTCGCCGGCAATCCCCAGCGTGACGGCCTGGTGCTCCTCGAGATGCGCCAGGCCATCCATGCGCCGAGTGAGTGTCCCGTCCACGCCTTCCACCTGCAGATGCGCAAGCGTCTCATAGCCCAGCTTCTCCGCCACCATCAAGTTGGCCCGCAGGGTCGCCTCGGCCTGGTCGGGGGCCACGAAGTCCTCGGCACGGATTCCAAGGGTGGCGGCATCGCCAGCGGCGAGCCCATGACCGTCTACCGCCACCGCGAGCAGATCCCCGCCCGGCAATCGTACCGTGGTGCGCCGCTGGCCGGGGTCGACTACCTCCACCGCCAGGGTATTGATGCGTGGCGAGCCGATGAACTCGGCCACCTCCAGGGTTTTCGGGAAGTGGTAGAGCGATAGCGGCGGCCCGACCTGGGCGATGCTGCCGCTTGACAGCAGCACGATGCGGTCGGCGAGTGTCATCGCCTCGACCTGGTCATGGGTCACGTAGATCATGGTGGCACGCAGGCGCTTGTGCAGTTCGGCGATCTGCACCCGCATGTCGACACGCAGCGCGGCATCCAGGTTGGAGAGCGGCTCGTCAAACAGGAACACCGCCGGCTCCTTGACCAGCGTACGGCCGATCGCCACCCGCTGACGCTGCCCGCCGGACAGCTCCTTGGGCTTGCGTTCGAGCAGTTCGGTCAGGTGCAGCATCTCGGCGGCGTGCTGCACGCGTTCGCGGATCTTGGCCTTGTCGGTGCGCGCCAGCTTCAAGCCAAAGGCCATGTTTTCGGCCACGCTCATGTGCGGATAGAGCGCATAGGACTGGAACACCATGCCGATGTCGCGCTCCTGGGGCGGGATCTCGTTGATCCGCTCGCCGTCCAGACACATCTCGCCCCGAGTGATGTCCTCGAGCCCGGCGACCATTCGCAGCAGGGTCGATTTCCCGCAGCCCGAAGGCCCAACGAACACCACGAACTCGCCATCCTCGATGGTCAGGTCGATGTCGCGGGATACCTCGACCCCGTCGTAGTCCTTGCCGATACCTTCCAGTGTCAGACGTCCCATGTGGCGTCCTCCTCGTCGGGGCAACGCGCGATGGCGATGCCGAAAGCGGGCAGTGTCAACTGGCCACTGGCCCAGCGGCCATTGACCAGCGCGGGTGCCGAAGCCAGTGGCTCGGCGTCACGCGGGGCCGGCAGGCGCCGCTGCTCGGCGGAAAAGTTCAGCGCCACCAGCAGGCGCTCTCCCTGGTGGCGACGCTCGAAGCGCATGACCTCGTCACGCACCGGGTGGTAGTGCACCTCGCCCTTGACCAGCGGCGGCAACGCGCGGCGGAAGCCCAGGAAGGCGCGATAGGCGTTGAGCAGCGAATCCGGATCGGCGTCCTGGACATCGACCGCAAGCGCCAGATGCTCGTCGGGAACCGGCAACCAGGGCGACGCGGAAGAGAACCCGCCATGCCGGGCATCGGCGGCCCAGGGATGCGGCGTGCGACAACCGTCGCGCCCCTTGTAGGCGGGCCAGAAGGTGATGCCCGCCGGATCGACGAGTTGATCGAAGGCGAGGCTCGCCTCGGTCAAGCCCAGCTCCTCCCCCTGATAGAGACACACGCTGCCCCGCTGGGTGAGCAGGAACGCCATGAACAGGCGCAGCCTCGCGGCGTCGCCTGCGGCGTTCCAGCGGCTCGCCAGACGGGTGATGTCGTGGTTGCCCAGCGCCCAGCAAGGCCAGCCATCCTCGATGCGCGACTCCATCTCGGCCAGGATGCCTTGCAGAAAGTCCGGCTCATGACGCTCGCTGAGCAGGTCGAAGGAGTAGCACATGTGCAGGCGGTTGCCGCCACGCGAATACTCGGCCATCACCCCGAGCGAGTCGTCATCGCCGACCTCGCCGATGCTGGTGGTGCCGGGATATTCATCGAGCAGCGCTCGCAGCCGCTCGAGAAAGCGCAGGTTCTCGGGCTGGGTCTTGTCATGAATGTGCTGCTGGAAGCCATAGGGGTTGTCGGGCCGCACGCCGATGAAGCCTTCGGCGATCTCGGTGCGTGGCGGGTTATCCTTGAGCTCGCCATGGGTGCAGAAATTGATCGCATCCAGGCGAAAGCCGTCCACACCACGCTCCAGCCAGAAGCGAACTTCCTCGAGAATCGCCTCGACCACCTGGGGGTTGCGAAAGTTGAGATCGGGCTGCTCGATCAGGAAATTGTGCAGGTAGTACTGGCAGCGCCGGGTATCCCACTGCCAGGCGCTGCCGCCGAAGATCGCCTGCCAGTTGGTGGGTGGCGAACCATCCGGGCGCGCATCGGCCCATACGTACCAGTCAGCCTTCGGGTTGTCGCGGCTGGCGCGGCTTTCCTGGAACCAGGGGTGCTGGTCGGAGCTGTGTGACAAAACCTGGTCGATGGTCACCTTGAGCCCGCGCGCATGGGCGGCCTCCACCAGGCGGTCGAAATCGTCCAGGGTGCCGAACATCGGGTCGACGCCACGATAATCGCTGACGTCGTAGCCGAAATCCTTCATCGGTGACGTGAAGAACGGCGACAGCCAGATGGCGTCGACATTCAGCGAGGCAATGTAATCGAGCTTGTCGATCACCCCCGCGAGGTCACCAATGCCATCGCCATTGGTGTCCATGAAGCTGCGCGGGTAGATCTGGTAGATCACTGCCCCGCGCCACCAGTCGGCGCCCTGCCTGCCGGAAATCTGTGGAGTCGTCATCTAAGCGTATCCTTGGCGTCGTGATGAAACGTGTGGTGAACGTGAATTCGGCATGAGGCCATGCTGCCGGGGCGCGCGCGCAGAGAAATCCTCCCAGGGGAGGAAGCGACGGCGTAGAAGGGGGGAGGAGACGGCAATCAGGCGCTCGTGCCGTCTCCCTGAATGCGCGAGAGCAGGTCGGCGGCCAGTGCCACGGCCTCGTCGCGACGGCGGATGTTCTGCTTCTGGTAGAGGCTTCGGATGTGGGTCTTGACCGTGGTCGGAGCCACCGCCAGCTGCTCGGCGATCTGCTCGTTGGAGAGCCCGGCATGGATCAGCCCGAGGATCTGCCACTCACGCCGGGTCAGTGGCGAGACTCGGATCAACTCGGGCACATCACTGCGCGAGACGATATCGGCAATCACCGAGTCATCGAGCATCAAGCGCACGGCGCTGGTGAAGTCGCGGGCGCGCTTGGCAAGCCCCTGCAGGCGTTCGACATGTCGCCGCGCCAGTTCCTCGAGTTCGCCGCGCTCGAGAAGTAGATCAAGCATCTCGGGCAGCGCCGACCCCAGGCGCAGAAAGCTGCCGGAAAGCGCCGTGCGGGTGGCAAGCCTAAGCGCCTCATGCAGGTGATCCGGTGCCGTCTCGCGATCCTCGCGTTGCCAGGCCAGTGCCGCCAGGCACAGTCGGTTGCGATTGGCGTCGGTGACAAGCCCAAGCCGTGCCGTCTGGACCTCCAGCGCCTCGAGTAGCGCCTGCGCCTCGTCGAAGCGGCCAAGCAGGGTCAACGCCCGAGCGCGGTTGCGCAGATTGCACTGGGCGAAATGATTGGTGGCGGTCGCCGGATCACCGGGCGGTGCTTCCAGTAACCAGCGCGATACGGCATCCAGGTCGCCATTGGCCTGCCACCAGGCCAGCAGGGTGGCATGGGCATTGGCCTGCCAGTCGATGTGATAGTCGCCCTCGGCGAGTATCTTGCGCATCCGCCGCACGTGGTCGGCGCATTGGGCCTGGTCGCCCCGCGACAGCGCCACCTTGGCGAGGCTGACATGGCACTGCAGGGTCCAGCGCTCGCCCTGGGCATCGAGCACGGCGATGCCACTCAGGGCGGCCTGTTCCGACTCCTCCAGGCGCTGCCACTCCCACAGCACCTGGCTGCGGATACGATAGAGGAATTCCGAGACCGGCAGGCGGTCGAGGCCGCTGCGCTCGATATGGGCGAGTGCCCGCTCCTGAACATCGAAAGCCGCCTGCAACCGGCCCTGGGCCACCAGGGTTTCCGACTGATGGCAGAGCGCCCAGAGCCGCAGCTGGTCATCCTCGATGCGGAGCGCCTCGCGCTCGACGTCGGCGATTCGAGCCAACGACTCTTCCAGATACCCCTGCACGAAGCGCGCCTCGGCGAGAATCGCCGCCGCCGAGGCCGGCGTGGCCGACAGATAGCGCGCCGGCAGCGTCAAGGCGCGTTCGGCCAGTGGCGCGGCGCGCTCCGCGTCACCCTGGTTGATCGCCAACTGGGCGCGCAGGGTGGCGAATTCGGCGGCCAGCGCCTGCCAGGCGGGGTCGTCGAGCTGCGCCTCGATCCACTCGATGGCGCGTCGCGTGCGGTCGAACTGGTACTGCGCGTGGGTGACCCAGCCGTACACCAGAGTGAGCTTCGGCGAGGCGACGATGCGTGTCTCACCCAGGTGTGCGAAGGCACGCGCCAGCAACGCGAAGTGTCCATTGGCCAACAGATAGGGCCCTTCGTCCTCGATCAGCGCGCGTAGCGCCTCGGGGTCTCCGGCCTCGATCAACTGGTCGAGCGAGCGCGAAGGCTCGCCAAGCGAGCGCCAGGCATCGCTTGCCCTCTGGTGCAGGGCGCGCTGGCTTGCCAGGCTCAGTTCCTGCCTTCGAAAGCGCAGGTACTGATCGAACAGCCGGTGGAAGTGGAACCACTGCTCGTGAGGGTCGTCACGTTCGAGAAACAGCCCGGCACGCTCCAGCGATTCAAGACGCTGCGACACCCCTTCGCTGTCGAGGAGCTGCGCCACCAAAGGCGGCGTAAAGCGCTCGAGCACGCCCAATTGCAGCAGCCAGCGACGCTCCGTCGGGTCCAGTGTCTCGGCGAGCAGGTCGTCGAACCAGGCCACGAAATCGGGATGCGCGCCGTTGAGCCGCTCCAGCAGGTTGTCGAAGCCGGCCCGCGTAGTGGTGCGGGCGATCAACCAGTCGAGTGCCATCGCCCAGCCACCCGTGCGGCGCAGGGCCCGCTCCAGGCTGACCCGCGCCGGCGGGAAGCTCAACTGCTCGGCGCACAGCGTCTGGGCCTCCTCCAGGTCGAAGGCCAGCTCCGCCATGCCGATCTCCTCCAGCTCACCGCGCAGGCGCAGCCGGGCAAGGCCGAGCATCGGCCGCGTACGAGAGATCAGCGTCAGGGTCAGCCAACTCGGCTGATGGCGCAGCCAGATCGCCAGTGCAGCGAGAATATCCGGGTGAGCGATGTGCTCGAACTCGTCGAGCACCAGCCGCCCGGGCTCGCCGCGCTCGGGCAGCTCGGCCAACCAGCGCTCCATGCGGTCGGCGAGCGGCAGGCTGCTCTCCTCCACCGGCAGCTCTCGTCCGCAAGCCTTTTCGAGCAGGGTATGGAAGTAGTCGCCGAAGCGTTCGGGGGCATCGTCACGCCGGTCGAGCTTGAGCCAGGCCGCCGGCTGTTCCAGGGCCGGCAGCCGCTCGGCTGCCAGGGTCGTCTTGCCGTAGCCGGGTGGCGCCTGGATGACCAGCAGGCGCACCCGCTCGTCGAGAATGAAATGATCATTGAGCCGCCCGCGCGCCACCAGGGAAAGCGGCAAGGCGGGCGGAGCAAGCTTATCGTGAATCAGGGTCATCGGGGGCTCCCTGGCGAAGACGGCTTGGCACGATGGGTCGATCTTACCGGTAGGCGAGCCGCAACTGCACATGATAGTGACCTGACGGCGATCATCGGGCTTGACGAATCTGTGCAAGCCGAGCCAGAAAAAGCCCGCGGCGAAGTCGCCACGGGCAAGGATCGAGTCGTTGCGGTCCAGGCAACGCGCCAGTCGAACCGCCCCCATCACATGGGGGCGCGAATCAGAACCAGACTTCTGTCTGCACCCCGAAGCTCCACTGACCGCCGGTGAACCCTTCGGTACCGAAGGCATCGTCGGCGCTGAAGCGGTTGAGCTCACGATCCCAGTCGGTGTAGGAGGCGAAGGCACGGATTTCCGGACGCTGCCAGAAGCCGCCCACCTGCGGTTTGAAGGTCGGCGCGATGGTGAACTTGCCGAAGTTGCCGCTGACCGCGTTGCCACCCGGGCCCTGGTCGAGATCCATGTACTGGTAGCTGGCCTCGTACTGCATCTCGAAGTTCTCGGTGATCTCGTTGGCCAGGCGCGCACTCAGGGTCGCCCAGTCGAAGCGGTCGCCCTCGCTGAAGCGATCTTCGCTGGTTTCGGCGAGCAGCGCCGGGGCGATGCGCCACTTGGGCGCCAGGTAGGTGGTGCCGTAGATGCCCAGACGCGTGCTCTGGGCGTCGTCGGTCAGGTCACCGTTGCTGCCGATGCCCTTGACCTCGGCACCGAGGCCCTGGCCGTGCAGCAGCGCCACCTTGTAGTTGCCTTCGCCGGCACCGAAGAAGCTGTCGCCATGGTAGGCCACCATGGTGTGGAAGCCGCTGTCGGCGGCATCCTGGCCGGCGCCGATGTCGCGCTCGTCGTTGTCGGCGGCGGACAGACCACTGACCATCCACTGCCAGTTACCGAAGTAATTGTTGGCGGTCAGGGTCAGACTGTCGGTATCGCCGGTGAGGTCCGGGTTCTCGCGATCCACCGGGTACTCGCTGAAGCTGCGGCCGTAGAGCGAGAAGTTGGACTTCCAGTTGTCGGCCAGTTGCACGTCGTAGATACCGGCGCCGGTACCGGCCAGGAACACGAAGTCGGTGTCGAGCCAGTGAATATCGAAGTTGTCGCGGTCGAAACGCTTGCCGGCCCAGATAGATGCGTTCTCGAAGGCACCGGTGAAGCTCGGCAGATCGCTGAACTCGGCGTAGACCTGGCGCACGTTGAGGTTCGACTCGTCGGCGGTCCAGTCGTTGCTGGTGCTGACACTGTCGGCGATCATCGTGCGGTAGTGGGCCTTGGCGCCATTATCGAACTGCATGCGGTAGTTGAGGATCGCCTCGGCGTAGGTGTCACCCTCGTTGCCCAGACGGCCCACCGCGCCACCGAAACCGCCGGCCGGCGTGATGTAGGGGCCACCGGCGATGCTCTTGCGGTCCTCGCCCAGCAACAGGCCCGAACGCGCATAGACGTTGAAGGAGAAGCCCTCTTCGCCGCTGGCCTGACGCTCGACCTTGGCCAGACGCTCCTCGACCTCATCGGCCGACAGACGCCCCTCGGCTTCGGCTTCGGCGATCTCGGCACGCTGCTCGGCGGCGTTGGCGCGCTGCTCGGCGGCGACGATGCGCGCCTCCAGATCGGCGAGGCGCTGTTCGAGCGCCTGGCTATCGGCCATGGCCGTGCCGGCGATGGACATCCCCGCCGCGGCGATGGCGATGGCAAGTGGCGTCTTGAAGGTGGCTGAATTCATGATTATTCATCCCTTGTTATTGGAAGGTGTTCGACCCACCAGGTCGAGACCGGAGAACGCCGACGTAGCACCTGCCGCCTGGCTGTATCGTTTAAGTCCATCGACAAAAACCGTCGACAAAGACCATCGACAAAGACCGTCGGCGCGGCACTTCCCGCCAGCAGGCTGGGCACTCGAGTGAAACTTAATCGTTTAAGTTTATTTGCTCAATGTCTGGCAGGCGAATTTAGACCAATGTCTAAAGTCATGACGGGGAACTCTCTTCGCATGATGTAAAGCAGCATAATCATTAGCCTGCACAGTCAGCAGATGCTTGCCTCTCACGCGCCTGGCGACACCCTAGCTACGACAAAAGTCTAGGTTGATGGGTGGATACCCATGGTCTTTACTAGCGACACGATCTTAATCGTTTAAGAGCGAGATTGATCACCTCACCAATTCCACGCCCGCAACGCTCGATCATTCATTCACGACGCGCCGTTCACAACACGCGATCTACAACAAGAAGTCGACGAGGAACATGCCATGCTCAAGAAGCCACTGATCACCGCCATCGCCCTGAGCTCCGCCGCCTTTGCCGGGGCAAGCCAGGCCGAGGCCGCTGAACTGACCATTTCCTGTGGCGCCGTGGGTGCCGAACTGACGCTCTGTGAAGAAGGCGTACGCGCCTGGGAGGAGCAGACCGGCCACAGCGTCGATATCGTCTCCACACCCAACTCCTCCACCGAACGCCTGTCGCTCTACCAGCAGATCCTTTCCGCCAACTCCTCCGACATCGACGTCATGCAGATCGACGTGGTGTGGCCGGGCCTGCTCGCCACCCACCTGCTCGACCTTGGCGAGGCACTGGGCGAGGATGCCGCCGACGGGCACTTCCCGGCCATCGTCGAAAACAACACCGTGGATGAGCGCCTTGTCGCCATGCCGTGGTTCACCGACGCGGGCGTGCTCTACTACCGCAAGGACCTGCTGGAAGCGTATGGCCATGAGGCACCCGAGACCTGGCAGGAGCTCACCGAGATCGCCCGTGAGATCCAGAACGCCGAACGCGAGGCCGGCAATGACAGCATGCATGGCTTCGTGTTTCAGGGGCGTGCCTACGAGGGCCTGACCTGTAACGCTCTGGAGTGGGTGGCAAGCCACGGTGGCGGCAACCTGGTCGAGAGCGACGGCGAGATCAGTATCAACAACACGCAGGCCGCCGCGGCACTCGACCTGGCCGCCAGCTGGATCGGCGACATCACACCGGGAGGCGCACTGAACTACACCGAGGAAGAGGCCCGCGGGATCTTCCAGAGCGGCAATGCGGTGTTCATGCGCAACTGGCCCTATGCCTGGGCACTGGCCCAGAGCGAGGGCAGCGATGTGCGCGACAAGGTGGGCGTGGTCAAGCTGCCGTCCAGCGGCGAAAACCAAAGCGCCGCGACGCTGGGTGGCTGGAACCTGGCGGTATCGCGTTACAGCGAACACCCCGAGGAAGCCGCCGAGCTGGTGGCCTTCCTGACCGGTCAGGAAGAGCAGAAGCGTCGCGCCATCGCCGGTGCCTACAACCCGACCCTGGAAGCGCTGTACCAGGACGATGAAGTGCTCGAGGCGGTGCCATTCTTCGGCGAGCTCTACGACACCTTCGTCAATGCCGTGGCACGCCCCTCCGCAGTGACCGGCGATGCCTACGGTCGCGTCAGCAACGCTTTTTTCAGCACCAGCCACGATGTGCTCTCCGGCAACAAGACCGGCGAACAGGCCGTCGCCGATCTGGAGCGTGAACTGTCGCGCGTCAAGCGTCGCAACTGGTAACCCGAGGGCCAACTCATGACCTCTACCGTCAACGACAGCGCGCCCACCGGGGCGCGTTCTCCCGCCAGGCAGTACCGCAGCACCAAGGTACGCCGCCAACGGGTCCGGGCCGCCTGGACCTTCCTTGCACCGATGCTGGTGGTACTGGCCCTGGTGGCCGGCTGGCCGCTGGTGCGGACCTTTTACTTCAGCTTCACCGATGCGTCGCTGTCGGACACGGCCGGTGCTGTCTTCATTGGCCTGGAAAACTACCTGGTCTATGACAGCGGCCAGTGGTACGGCGTGCTCGCCGACCCGGTCTGGTGGGGGTCGGTATGGAATACCGCCTATTTCGCCGTGGTGTCGGTGTCTCTCGAGGTAGTCTTCGGCGTCATCGTCGCGCTGATTCTCAACGCCGAGTTCAAGGGCCGCACCCTGGTACGCGCCGCGGTGCTGATTCCCTGGGCGATTCCGACCATCGTCTCGGCGCAGATGTGGGCGTGGATGCTCAACGACCAGTTCGGCATCATCAACGAGTTGTTGATGGCCCTGGGCATCATCTCCTCCCCCATCGCCTGGACCGCCGATGCCAGTTACTCGATGTGGGCGGTGATCATGGTCGATGTCTGGAAGACCACTCCCTTCGTCGCCCTGCTGGCGCTCGCCGCGCTGCAGATGCTGCCCAAGGACTGCTACGAGGCGGCCGAGGTCGACGGCATCCACCCGGTGCGCGTGTTCTTCAAGGTAACCCTGCCACTGATCACCCCGGCGCTGATGGTGGCGGTGATCTTCCGTCTGCTCGACGCGCTGCGGGTCTTCGATGTGATCTATGTACTGACCTCGAATTCCACCAGCACCATGTCGATGTCGATCTATGCCCGCCAACAGCTCGTCGAATTCCAGGACGTCGGCTACGGCAGCGCGGCCTCGACCCTGCTGTTTTTGATCATTGCGCTGGCGACCATCGCCTATCTCTACCTGGGCCGCAATCGCCTGCAGCTGGGAGGTGAATGATGACCTCACGTCAATTTTCCAAGCTCGCCACCCGAGTCGGCTTCTGGTGCCTGGTCGCCGTGGTCGTGGTGATATCAGTGTTCCCGTTCTATTACGCGGTGATCACCTCCTTCAAACCCTCCAGTGAGCTGTTCCGCGTCGAGTTGTGGCCCTCGCAGGCCGATCTGTCCAACTATATACAGGTGTTTTCTCAGTCGAGCTTCATCAAGGCGATCTTCAATTCCGTACTGATTGCCACCAGTGTGGTATTCATCGCCCTGCTGTTCGGAATCACCGCCTCCTACGCCCTGGGCCGGGTGCGCTTTCGTGGCCGCTCCACCGTGCTGCTGGTGATCCTCGGGGTTTCGATGTTCCCCCAGGTGGCGGTGCTTTCCGGCCTGTTCGAGGTCATCCGCGGGTTGAACCTCTACAACAACCCGCTGGGCCTGATCTTGAGCTACACCATCTTCACCCTGCCGTTCACGGTCTGGGTGCTGACCACCTTCATGAAGCAGTTGCCCATGGAACTCGAGGAGGCGGCGATCATGGACGGCGCCACGCCATGGGTCACCATTACCCGGGTGTTCCTGCCGCTGATGTGGCCGGCCATGGCCACCACCGGCCTGCTGGCATTCATCGCCGCCTGGAACGAGTTCCTGTTCGCGCTGACCTTCACCCTCACCGACGACCAGCGCACGGTGCCAGTCGCCATCGCCCTGCTCTCGGGGGGCAGCGCCTACGAGTTGCCCTGGGGGCCGATCATGGCCGCGTCGGTCATCGTGACGGTGCCATTGGTGGTGCTGGTGATCATCTTCCAACGCCGTATCGTTTCGGGCCTTACCGCTGGCGCGGTCAAGGGCTGAATTCCATGTCCTCGACGGAACCCACTATGCAAGACACGACCTCCTGGTGGCGCGGTGGCGTCATTTACCAGATCTACCCGCGCAGCTTCATGGATGCCAACGGGGATGGCATCGGTGACCTGAAGGGTGTCATCGACAAGCTCGACTATGTGGCGAGTCTCAATGTCGATGGTATCTGGCTGTCGCCGTTCTTTACGTCTCCCATGCTCGATTTCGGCTATGACGTCAGCGACTATCGCGACGTCGATCCGATGTTCGGCACGCTGGCGGATTTCAAGGATCTGCTGGCGCGTGCCCACCAGCTCGGCTTGAAGGTGATGATCGACCAGGTGATCAGCCATACGTCGGAGCAGCATCCGTGGTTCCAGGAGAGCCGCCAGGATCGCACCAACCCTCGCGCCGAGTGGTTCGTGTGGGCCGATCCAAAGCCCGATGGCACACCACCCAACAACTGGCTGTCGATCTTCGGCGGTTCGGCATGGACCTTCGACTCGCGGCGTCGCCAGTACTACCTGCACAACTTCCTGAAAAGCCAGCCGGACGTAAATTTTCACAACCCCGAAGCTCGTCAGGCACAGCTCGACAACATGCGCTTCTGGCTGGAACTGGGGGTCGATGGATTCCGCCTTGATACCGTCAACTTCTACTTTCATGACGCGCAGTTGAGAGACAACCCGCCGGTACCGGCAGGCGAGGCCAAGACCCTGGGTGCACCGGATGCCAATCCGTACACCTGGCAACGCCATGTCTATGACATCAGCCGCCCCGAGAACCTCGATTTCCTGAGGGACCTGCGTGCCCTGATGGACGAATTTCCCGGCACCACCACGGTGGGCGAGATCGGCGATGACAGCCCCCTCGAGCGCATGGCCGAATACACCGCCGGTGGCGACAAGCTGCACATGGCCTACACCTTCGACCTGCTCAACATGCCCCACTCGGCGGAGTATATCCGCGCGGTGATCGAGCGATTCCAGCGTCTGGCCGGGGACGCCTGGCCATGCTGGGCAACGTCCAACCACGACGTGGAGCGCAGCGCCAGCCGCTGGGGCGCCCGGGAAGATCCTCTGGCCTACCCCAAGGTGATGCTGGCCATGCTGTTTTCACTGCGCGGCAGCGTATGCCTTTACCAGGGTGAAGAGCTGGGGTTGCATGAGGCCGAGGTGCCCTACGAGCGCATCCAGGACCCCTATGGCAAGGTGCTGTGGCCGGATTTCAAGGGCCGTGACGGCTGCCGCACGCCAATGCCGTGGACGCCCGGCCCACAAGCCGGCTTTTCGACGGTGGAACCATGGTTGCCGGTGGAACCGCGCCATCTAACGCTCTCGGTGGAACACCAGGAGCAGGACGCCGACTCGGTACTCAATGCCACACGGCGACTGCTCGCCTTTCGCACCGCCCATGCGCCGCTTTACGACGGTGAGCTGACCCTCGTCGACGTTGGCCACGAGCTGCTTGGCCTAATGCGCGAAAAGCATGGCGAACGCATCCTGTGCGTGTTCAACCTGACCAGCGCCACCCGCGCGACACGCCTACCTGTCACTGGTTGCCAAGCCCTCGAGGGGCATGGTTTCGAGTACCAGTTCGATGGTGAAACCCTGATCCTGCCGCCCTACCAGGCCGCCTTTTTCACGGCGCCCTGAGAACACGACCCACAACAACACACCGGCACACTTCGAGTGCAAGGCCGGAAAGGAGTCAAGCAATGGCAAGCGTCACTCTCGAAAAGATCAACAAGGTTTTCGGTCACGACCACATCATCAAGGACGTGGACCTCAACATCGGCGACGGCGAATTCGTGGTGTTCGTTGGTCCGTCCGGCTGTGGCAAGTCGACCCTGCTGCGACTGATCGCCGGCCTCGAATCGATCAGCGACGGCGACATGCGCATCGGCGAGACCGTGGTCAACGAATTGCCACCGCGCGAGCGTGGCGTGGGCATGGTGTTCCAGTCCTACGCCCTCTATCCGCACATGACGGTCTACGAGAACATGGCCTTCGGCCTCAAGCTCGCCAAGACCGCCAAGGAAACCGTCGACGAGCGGGTGATGGATACCGCCCGCATCCTGCAGCTCGAGGAGTTGCTGCATCGCAAACCCAAGGCGCTTTCCGGTGGCCAGCGCCAGCGCGTGGCCATGGGCCGTGCCATGGCGCGCGAGCCACGCATCCTGCTGTTCGATGAGCCACTTTCCAACCTCGATGCCTCGCTGCGCGTGCAGATGCGCAACGAGATCGCGCGCCTGCACGATCGCCTGGGATCGACCATGATCTACGTCACCCACGACCAGGTCGAGGCGATGACGCTGGCCGACAAGATCGTGGTGCTCAACGCCGGCCGCATCGAGCAGGTGGGTAGTCCTCAGGAGCTCTACCAGCGCCCGGCAACCAAGTTCGTCGCCGGCTTCATCGGCTCGCCGACCATGAACTTCATTCCCGCCCGGCTTGCCAACCACGCCGACGAGGGTTGCCAGGTCGACGTCGAGGGCATCGGCGGCATCACCCTGCCCCAGGATGCCGGCCACCATGCACAGGGTGATGCCCTGACCATCGGCGTGCGTCCCGAGCACCTCACGCTCACCGAGGCCACCGCCGACAACCGCTTCGAGATCGTCAATGTCGAATACCTGGGCAACGAGGTCTATGTCTACCTCGAGCCCAAATCCGGCGAGACCCTGCTGATTCACCGCAGCGAAGCCCCCAGCCAATGGAAGGTGGGCCAGCAGGTAGCGCTCGCCCCCGACCCGGAGCACGTCCACCTCTTCGATGACAAGGACCGGGCGCTGACGGTCAAGGGGGCGCGTCAGGCCGCATGAGGTGAGGCGACGGAGGGTATTTCCCCCTCCGTCGCCCTGAGGCTGTTTCCTGGGGCTGTTACCTGCGGCATACCATCACATTGACAAACTTTGATACTCTCGGGGGTTATGCTAGTCTGCTAACTTAATCGTTCCAGACCCCATCCTCTCGCAGCCGAGGCTCCCGTGCCAGCCAACCGACGTACCACATTGAAGGACCTGGCACGCGAACTCGGGGTCTCCACCGCGACAATCTCCAATGCCTTCAACCGGCCCGACCAATTGTCGCCTGCATTGCGTGAACGCATTCTCGGCACTGCCAAGCGACTCGGCTATGGCGGACCCGATGCCAAGGCGCGCAGCCTGCGTACCGGGCGCTCACGAATCATCGCGGTGATACTTGCCGAAAGCCTGACCTACAGCCTGAACGATGCCGTGGCCAGCGAGTTCCTGTCGGGCGTCGCCGAAGTGCTGGACAACCGCGGGCACACCCTGCTGCTGCTCTCGTCGCGACAGACCCAGGCACAGATTCCCGGCTCCGCCAGCATGGCCGATGGCTTCATCGTCTATGGCCTGATTCCTTCGCTGGCGCTGCTCGAGAGCCTGCCATCGCAATCGCCGCTGGTGTCGGTGGACTTCGACATCGCCGGGCGCCCCACCGTCCACGTCGACAACGAGGCGGCCTGCCACGCCATCGCCGCTCATGCGCTGCGCACCCCGGCCAAGCGTCCTGGGATCATCAACCTGCGCCTGACCGCCACGCCTCTCAATGGTCGCATCTCAAGTGACCATCGCCTGTTGCCGCCCGAGCGAACCATCACCCGCTCGCGACTCAGCGGGTTTCATCGTGCGTTGGGTGAGGCCGGCGTAGACACCGAACAGGTGCCGATGTGGAACATCGAAGAGAATACCTTCGAGGTTTGCGCGCCGGTGATCAGCGAGATCCTCGATCTGCCCGCGTCCGAGCGGCCCGACCTGCTGCTGTGCATGTCCGACCGTATCGCCCTGACCGTGGTGACCATGGCCGAACAGCGCGGCCTGCGTATTCCGGAGGATCTGCGCATTACCGGTTTCGACGGCATCGCCGAAGGGCAGTACCGCGCCCCACGCCTGACCACCGTGCGCCAGAATAGTGTCGAGAAGGGCCGCATCGCCGCCCGCATCATTCTCGGCCTCGCTCCAGCCGAACCGAGCCTGCTGGCCACCGAGCTGCTGATCGCCGACAGCTGTCCCTGAGCCGCACCACTCGCCATTCACGACTCGCTCACCATCCCTCCTCCGCCCTCCGAGAACACCCCCTACGCCCCGGCGATACGCCACCCCTACGCCCCCCAGGGATGAGGTCACCCACTGCTGGATTGGCGAGTCTGGAGGTCGACTTCCCGGACCCGGCAACCGCTGTCCGGGGCGGTACAACAACAACCGGAGGTGAGACCCATGACCCCGACACGCCAACGCATGCTTTCCCCCTTGCTCGGCGCCATGCTGGCCAGCGGCCTGGCCCTGCCCGCCATGGCCTTCGACGATGACACGCTGACCATCTGGATGGGCGACAACAAGGGGCCCGAGGGCATCCGCGAGGTCGCCGAGCAGTTCACCGCCGACACCGGCATCGAGATCGAGATCATCACGCCCGACAATCTCACTGACCGTTTCCAGCAGGCCGCCGGCAGCGGCCAGGGCCCCGACATCGTGATCTGGGCCCACGACCGCATGGGTGAATGGGCCCAGAGCGGGTTGCTCGAATCAGTCTCGCCCGCCGACGATTTCCGTGCCCGCTACTTCGACTTCACCTGGGAAGCCACCCTGTGGAACGGCGAGACCTACGGCTATCCGATCTCGGTGGAGTCGCTGGGCCTGATCTACAACAAGGCCATCGTCGAGGAGGCGCCGGAGAGCTTTGCCGAGTTGATCGCGCTGGATGCCGAGCTTGTGAAGGAGGGCAAGAAGGCGATCCTGTTCGACTACAGCGAACCCTACTACGGCTGGCCGCTGCTGGCGGCCAACGGCGGCTACCCGTTCAAGCAGACCGCCAACGGGTTCGACGTGGAGGATATCGGCGTCAACAACGCCGGCGCGCTGCAGGGAGCCGAGTTGCTTGCCGAGTTGATCGAAAGCGAGGTCATCCCGCCCGGCACCGATTACAGCATCTCGGATACCCGTTTCAACCGCGGTGAAGTGGCCACCATGATCAGCGGCCCCTGGGCGTGGAACAACCTGGAGCAGAGTGGCATCGACTATGGCGTCGCCCTGCTGCCCAAGGTGGGCGAGAAGCGCGCCAGGCCGATGTTCGGCGTGATGACGGCGATGATCAATTCGGCCACTCCCAATGGCTTCCTGGCCACCGAGTTCATCGAGAATTACCTGGTCAGCGAAGCGGGGCTGCGCACCTTCAACAGCGACGGCTCGCTGGGCGCCGTGGCCCACCAGGCCTACCAGGCAGACCTGGAAAGCGACCCCAATATCGCCGCCACCCTCGCCAACGCCGAGGTCGGCATGCCGATGCCCAACATTCCCGAGATGGGGGCCTTCTGGGCCGCCATGGAACCGGCGTTGCAGAATATCGCCAGTGGCCGCCAGTCCCCACAGGACGCACTCGACGCCGCGGCTCGTCGCATGGGCCAATAAGCGCCCTCGAATGCACCCGGCCGACGGCACTGAGTCGTCGGCCACCTTCGCAGGACACCTCACATGTACACCACCAACGCCTCCCGAGGCCTGCCGCGTCATCGCTCACGTCATCTCAGGGAACGCTATACGCGCTGGGCCGCACGCGCCCTGGTCGCCGCCCTGGTGCTGGCCTTGATGTGGTTGGTCATCGCCTTCCACCTCAATGGCCAGTGGATGTTCTCGCTGCTGTTCCTGGTGCTTGGCAGCGCACTTGCCGTGGTCTTCACCCGCCGCTCACTGATGAGCCACCGCTATATTTTCCCGGCAGTGGCGGGGCTCGGGGTCTTCGTGATCTTTCCGCTGCTATATACCATCGGCATCAGCTTCAGCAACTACAGCTCCGAGAACCTGCTCAGCGAGGAGCGTGTACGCGCCCAGTTCCTGAACCAGACCTATCAGGCCGAGGGCCAGGCGTTCGACTTCACGCTCTATCGCGACGGCGAGCGAGTCAGGCTCTATCTCGAGGCAGAGCGCGGTGAGCTGGATGCGGAACTCGAGGGGCAACATCAATTGCTGTCCGCTCCCCTCTCGTTGACAGCCGATGAGCCGGCGCGCCGATTGACCGTCGAGCCGGTGGCGTCGCCACCCTCGGGGGAGCCCTTGGCGATGCGCGAGGTGATCGCCAATCGTGCGCTCATGCAGGCACTGACCCTGGAGACTCCCGATGGGACTGAGCTGAGCATGGCGGGGCTGCGCAGCTTTGCGCCGATGCTGCCGCGCTTTGTAGAGAATGCCGATGGCAGCCTCACCGACCTGCGCAACGGGGGCACCCTCACGCCGGATCACCAGACCGGCTTTTTCGTCACCGAGGAAGGCGAGCGCCTCACCCCGGGCTGGCCCGTCGCGGTGGGGCTGGACAACTACACGCGGATATTTACCGACCCCGACATCCGCGGGCCCTTCCTGCAGATATTTGTCTGGACCTTCGTGTTCGCCGGCCTGACCGTGGCCTTCACACTGGCGGTGGGCTTCGTGCTGGCCTCGCTGCTGCAGTGGGACCAACTGCGTGGCAAGGCGATCTACCGTACGCTGCTGATCCTGCCCTATGCGGTGCCGGCCTTCATCTCGATCCTGATCTTCAAGGGCATGTTCAATCAGAACAATGGCGAGATAAACCTGATCCTCGAGGGCTTGTTCGGCATCAGTCCCGACTGGTTCACCGACCCGACCCTGGCGCGCAGCATGCTGCTGATGGTCAATACCTGGCTCGGTTACCCCTACATGCTGTTGCTGTGCATGGGTCTGATCCAGTCGATTCCCCGCGATCTCTATGAGGCTTCGGCAGTGGACGGCGGCGGCCCCGTCACCAACCTGTTCACCATCACCCTGCCATTGATCCTCAAGCCATTGACCCCGCTGCTGATTGCGGCCTTTGCCTTCAACTTCAACAACTTCGTGCTGATCGCTCTGCTCACTGGCGGTAGCCCCGACATTCTCGGCGCCAGCACGCCGGCGGGTACCACCGACTTGCTGGTCAGCTACACCTACCGCATCGCCTTCCAGGATGCCGGCCAGCAGTTTGGCCTGGCGGCGGCCATCGCCACGTTGATCTTCCTGCTGGTGGTCGGCCTGTCGTGGCTCAACCTGCGGCTTTCCAAGGTTCAGGTCTAGGAGGACTCCCCATGGCCATGGTTCAACCCCGTTCGATTCGCGCGCGCAAGCTGGGCGCACATGTTGCCCTGCTTGGCTTCGTGTCACTGGTGGTCTTCCCGCTGCTGCTGGTGATCTCGATCTCGTTTCGCGAGGGCAACTTCGCCAGCGGCAGCCTGATCCCCGAGCGTTTCTCGCTCGAGCACTGGGCGCTGGCCTTCGGTATTCCCTGGGAACGCCCGGACGGCAGCGTGATCCAGCCGCCCTTCCCGGTCATGCTCTGGCTGTGGAACTCGATCAAGGTGGCGGTGGTGTCGTCGGTGATGATCCTGGCGCTCTCCACCACCAGCGCCTACGCCTTCGCGCGCATGCGCTTCAAGGGCAAGGCGCCGATCCTCAAGGGTATGCTGATCTTCCAGATGTTCCCCGCGGTGCTCTCGCTGGTGGCGCTCTATGCGCTGTTCGACCGCCTGGGGCAACTGGTGCCCTGGCTTGGCATCAACACCCATGGCGCGTTGATCGTGGCCTCGCTTGGTGCGGTGGCGCTGCACATCTGGACCATCAAGGGCTACTTCGAATCCATCGACGGTTCGCTGGAGGAAGCCGCCATGGTCGATGGTGCCAGCACCTGGCAGGCCTTCCGGCATATTCTGCTGCCACTGTCGGTACCCATCCTGATGGTGGTGTTCATCCTCGCCTTCATCATGTCGATCATGGAGTACCCCATGGCCTCGGTGCTGCTGCTCGACCAGGACAAGCTGACGCTGGCGGTCGGCGCGCAACAGTACCTGGCCGAGCACAATCAGCGCTGGGGCGACTTCGCCGCCGCCGCCGTGCTCTCGGGCCTGCCGATCACCCTGGCCTTCCTGCTCTGCCAGCGCTGGATCGTCGGTGGCCTGACCGCCGGCGGCGTCAAGGGCTAACGCCTCCCGCCTAGAATCATCATCGTGTTTCCTCGTATTGGGCAAGACGCTGCCCGCCCCCGGCCACGGGCCGGGGATTTTCTCGTTGTTTGACGTAGACAAAAAACGACGCCTCGGCCATGTCAGGGCCGAGGCGTCGTATCGGGTTCACGGGGTATCAAGCCCGGGAATGGCGATCAACGCAGCAGCAGTACCGGCACGCTGGCGCGCCGCAGCATCGACGTAGTGGTGCTGCCGACCAGCAGGTGGCGAATCCGCGAATGGCCGTAGGCGCCCATGATCAGAAGATCGATGGCATGATCACCCTGGTAGGTGCGCAAGGTCTCCTCGACCTCACCGGCACGGATCGCCCCTTCGGCCTCATGCCCGGCATCACGCAGGGTCTTGAGCGCCCATTCGAGCTGCGAGCGGTTGTCGCCGGTCTCGGCGCCGACGATCACCACATGGCAGGGAATGCCATTGAACATCGGGCTCTTGGCGACCATTTCCACGCCCTTGCGGGTTGTCTTGCTGCCATCGAAGGCGATCATCACCCGCTCGGGGGTCTTGAAGGCATCGGGCACCATCAGAATCGGCCGATGCAGGGTGCGCACCACCCGTTCGAGATTCGAGCCCAGGTGATCCGCCGACTGATGGGCCGTCTCGCCACGCTTGCCAAGGACCAGCAGGCGGATGTCATCCTGCAACTCCTCGAGGGTCTCCAGCAGGGTGCCATTGCGCTGTCGGGTGGCAGGCTCGGCAATGCCAGCCTCGATGGCGCGCTCCTTGGCCGCCTTGAGCATCAGCCTCCCCTGCTCCTGTGCCACCTTGGCGCGCTGCTCATCGAGGTGGGAGAGCTCCTCGAGCAGGTGCTCCCGAGAACCCAGGCCGATATTGCCGGAAAGGTCCGCCTCGGCGGTCTGCGGGTGGTTGTCCACCACGTGCAGGAAGGTCAGCGGCGCGGCCAGCGCCAAGCTTGCCCAGGCGGCGCAGTCGCACACGCTTGCGGAGAACTGCGAGCCGTCGATGGCGGCCATCACTTGATCTGTCATCATTAAAGTCCTGAAGCTGGCGTTTCAGGGCGGCCACCTGGGCGGCCGCCTCCCGGAGGCTTGTGACCGGGTCGGCGATAGAACAGAAAATCACCGGCCCGTCCGCGGCGTCAATGGCCGCCCATCAACTTTTCCACCGCGGCCGGGTCGTCATGGACCGCATAGCGGTCGACGATGGTGGCACTGGCCTCGTTCAGGCCGATCAGTTCCACCTCCGTGCCTTCGCGGCGGAACTTGATCACCACGCGGTCCAGGGTCTGCACGGCGGTGATGTCCCAGAAGTGGGCGCGGGACAGGTCGATGGTGACCCTCTCGACGGTTTCCTTGAAATCGAAGGCGTCGCCGAAGCGCTCGGAAGAGGCGAAGAACACCTGGCCCACCACCTTGTAGAGTCGCCCCCTCCCCTCATCGGTCTCTTCGCTGCCGATGTAGATGATGTTGCCGACCTTGTTGGCGAAGTTCATGGCGGCGATCAGCACGCCGACGAATACGCCGATGGCCAGATTGTGCGTGCCCACGGTGACCGCAACGGTAGCCACCATGACGATGTTGGTGCTCATCGGATGCTTCTTGAGATCGCGGATTGACGACCAACTGAAGGTGCCGATGGAGACCATGATCATTACCGCGACCAACGCGGCCATGGGAATCTGCGAGACCCAGTCGGCGAGAAACACCACCATCAGCAGCAGTGCGACGCCGGCGATCAGCGTCGACAGGCGGCGCCGGCCACCGGACTTGATGTTGATGACCGACTGGCCAATCATCGCGCAGCCCGCCATGCCACCGATCAGACCGGCACCGATGTTGGCAATCCCCTGGCCCTTGCACTCGCGGTTCTTGTCGCTCTTGGTATCGGTCAGGTCATCGATGATGGTGGCGGTCATCATCGACTCCAGCAGGCCGACCACGGTGAGCATCAACGAGTAAGGCAGGATGATCATCAGCGTCTCGAGGTTGAGCGGCACTTCCGGCCACAGGAACACCGGCAGGCTGTCCGGCAGCTCACCCATGTCACCGACGCTTCTGATCTCCATGCCGGTGATCAGGTAAACAGAAGTGAGTACCACGATGCACACCAGCGGCGAGGGAATCGACTTGCCGATCACCGGCACCAGCGGAAAGCCGTAGATGATGGCAAGGCCGGCCGCCGTCATTGCATACACATGCCATGTAACTCCCGTTAATTCAGGGAGTTGAGCCATGAAGATCAGGATCGCCAGGGCATTGACAAAGCCTGTCACCACCGAGCGCGACACGAAGCGCATCAGCTCGGCGAGTCTGAGGTAGCCGGCGATGATCTGCAGCACGCCGGTGAGCAGGGTCGCGGCGAGCAGGTACTCGAGTCCGTGCTCCTTGACCAGTGTGATCATCAGCAGCGCCATGGCGCCGGTCGCCGCCGAGATCATGCCCGACCGCCCGCCGGTGAAGGCGATGATCACACAGATGGCGAAGGACGCGTAGAGGCCAACCTTGGGGTCGACCCCGGCGATGATCGAGAAGGCGATGGCTTCGGGAATCAGCGCCAGCGCCACGACGATGCCCGCCAGGGTGTCGCCCTTGAGGTTCGAGAACCAGCTCAGTTTCATTTTTTCGTACATGCTGCGATCCAGTCAGGAGTGAGAGTCGGCCACCAAGCGCCAGGGGTATCGACCCTGTCTCGCCGCGGCGCTTGATGCATCGATTCCATCAAGCCTCGGCGTGGCATCCACGTCCGGGGTATGGCGAAAGCCTGGGCTTGGGGGTTGGCCAACATGTTGGACATGGGGCGTGTCAGGGGTTTGACACAGGCGCGCAGGGGCGCCGTGGACGTCAAGGGTGGTGACCACCGCGTTGGCGTCGCTTGGGAATGACGCAGCGATGCACGAGGCGCCGCTGCATCATGAAGAGGGGTGCGCTAGGGCGGCGTAACCTGCCCTGCCGGGAGAGTCATCACGAAATTCTGTCCCTTGCTCTTGTCGTTCATGCGCTCGCGAATTCGACTTTCGTTGAATAGCCGCCAGCGTACAGCGGCGAAGTCTAGCAGAGTTCACGCCGTGCTGCACCCGCGCGCCTGGCGGCACGAGGGCTCAGGCCTGCCCACCGTCATCGCCGACGCCGCTCGCCGGGTCAGCGCCCGCGGTGCGCGGCTGGGCGGCGGGCGAGGCCTTCATGTGCTTGAAGGCTTCCATGATATCCATGGGCAGCGGGAAGACGATGGTCGAGGCGTTCTTGTTGCTCATGTCGCTCATCGTCTGCAGGTAGCGCAGTTGCAGGGCCGCTGAATTCTCGGCCATCACGTTGGCGGCTTCGACCAGCTTGCGCGATGCCTGCAGTTCGCCCTCGGCATGGATCACCTTGGCGCGTCGCTCGCGCTCGGCTTCAGCCTGGCGGGCAATCGCGCGTATCATGCTCTCGTCGAGGTCGACATGCTTGATCTCGACGTTGGCCACCTTGATGCCCCAGCCTTCCGCCGAGGTGTCGATGATCTCCTGGATATCGTCGTTGAGCTTGTCGCGCTCGGAGAGCATTTCGTCGAGGTCGTGCTTGCCGAGCACCGAACGCAACGTGGTCTGGGCCAGCTGGCTGGTGGCGCTGGTGAAGTTCTCCACCTGGATGATCGCTTTCTCCGGGTCGACCACCCGGAAATAGAGCACCGCGTTGACCTTCACGGTGACGTTGTCGCGGGAGATCACATCCTGCTCGGGCACATCCATGGTGATCACGCGCAGATCGACCACTTCCATCTTCTGGATACCGGGAATGATGATGATCAACCCTGGGCCCTTCACCGACTGGAATCGGCCAAGGAAGAACACTACACCGCGCTTGTACTCGGGCAGGATACGAATCGATGCGGCGATCAGCATCAACAACAGGACGACGGGTACCAGGTAGGAAAGGATCATGGTCTGTCTCCTTGGCAAGGATATGGCTCGAAACGCGGGACTCACTGGGTCAGCGGTTCGACATCCACCGTCAGGCCCTCGATGGCCACCACCCGCACCCGCTGGCCCTTCGCGAGTGGCGCCTGACTTCGCGCATTCCAGCGCTCGCCCATCAGCTGCACATGGCCACGCCCGGTGAAATCCTCAAGGGCGTGCGCTTCACTGCCCACCAGCTCCTCCTGCCCAGTCTTGGCGGGGCGCCTGCGCAGGCCCATGAAACGGGTCAGGGTCCAGAGCATGAAGCCGGCGGCCAGCAACGCAATACCGCCGATCAGCGGCAACGAAATGCTCAG
Source organism: Halomonas urumqiensis (assembly GCF_003028575.1). GTDB lineage: Bacteria > Pseudomonadota > Gammaproteobacteria > Pseudomonadales > Halomonadaceae > Halomonas > Halomonas urumqiensis. Next base: position 140,454 of record NZ_PYUD01000003.1, read on the forward strand.
GTTGTCAGCATCCATCAGAATCACCGAGCCGATCACGAAGGCGACGATACCGCCGATACCCAGGATGCCGAAGCTTGGCATCAGGGCTTCACCCACGATGAGCCCCAGGCCGGCCAGGATCAACGCCAATCCAGCATAGTTGATGGGCAGTACCTGGAAGGCGAACAGCGCCAGCAACAGTGAGATCACGCCAATGGTACCTGGCACCAGGCTGCCGGGATTGGACAACTCGAAGATCAGGCCGTAGAAGCCGATGATCATCAGAAAATAGGCGACATTGGGGTTGGTGATCACCGACAGCAGTTCGGTGCGCCAGTCCGGATCGAAGCGCTCGATGACAAGCTCCGCGGTGGCAAGGGTATGTTCGCCACTCGCCATGACCACCGTGCGACCATCCATCTGTGACAGCAGGTCGTCGAGATCACGCGCCACGATGTCGATGACATTCTGCTCGAGCGCATCGCGCGCCGTCAGGTTGACCGCCTCGCGTACCGCCTGCTCCGCCCAGTCGGCATTGCGGCCATGGCGTTCGGCAAGACTTCTGATCGTGGAGACGGCATCCTCGAGTACCTTGCGCTCCATGGGCGTCTCCCCGCGCCTGGGTTCATCGGCTGACTGGGCTTCGGCATCCTCGCCCTGCCCGCCGGCGGATTCGCTGCTCTGTTCAGGGCTGGATGCCTCGCCATCACCGCCTGCTGAGTCATCGTCCTCGGGCCGATCATCACCAATACCGGGAAAGCCACCGCCCATCTGTACCGGAGTGGCGGAACCCAGGTGCGTAGACGGCGCCATGGCGGCGACATGGCTGCCATACAGCAGGTAGGTGCCAGCACTGGCGGCACGGGCACCACTAGGCGACACGTAGAACGCCACCGGTACGGCGGCGTTGAGCATCTCGCGAATCATCGCGCGCATCGAGGCATCGAGGCCTCCCGGGGTGTCCAGTTGCACCACCACGACCTCGGCGTCGCGCTCGACGGCCTCCTCGAGCCCCCGTGAGAAGTAATCGTGGGTAGCGGGCCCGATGGCACCGTCGATGGTCATCACCAGGGCACTGCGCCCCTCCTGCTGGGCGGTTGCCTGCAGGGCCAAACCAGCTCCCAGCGCGAGACAGGCGAGACTCGCCACCAACAGTAGGCGGCGCATGCCCAAGGCACGACGTGCGATCATGATGATCGACCCTCCATGACGCTGGCTCACTCTTGTGAGTATCGACCATTGGCTTGGTTCATGCAGAGAAGGAAGCGATGATCGGCAGGAAAGAGGTAATGGAACGCCTGGACCTGGACATCAGCGAACGCATCCACCATGAATTGCGTAAGCTGACACGCCAGCGCGGCGACCAATCACCGACCGATGGCTCCACCTGTTTCGATGCACCCCGATAAGGAAACCCCGATGCTGACCCGCCTGATCGCCACCGCGACACCCATCGCCCTGGTGCTGTCGAGTTCTGCGCTCGCCGCCCCCTCTCCTTCCGACTGGCAGGCCGTACTCGATGAGGCCCGGGGCCAGACGGTCTATTGGCATGCCTGGGGAGGCGACTCCCGGGTCAATGACTACATTGGCTGGGTCGACCGCCAGATGCGCGAGCGTTTCGATGTCGAGGTGACGCAGGTCAAGCTCGACGACACCAGTGCCGCCGTGTCGCGGGTGCTCGCCGAGAAGAGTGCCGGCAATCTGGACGATGGCAGTGTCGACCTGATCTGGATCAATGGCGAGAATTTCGCCGCCATGCGCGAGGCCGACCTGCTGTTTGGGCCCTTCAACGAGCAACTGCCCAACTTCGCGCTCACCCATCCCGAGCACAATCCCGAGGTGGTCACCGACTTCACGTTACCCACGCAGGGATACGAATCCCCATGGGGCAAGGCGCAGATCACCTTCTACCACGACAGCGACCAGGTCCCCGAACCGCCGCGCGACATTCGCGCGCTGCTCGAATGGGCCGAGGCCAACCCGGGTCGCTTTACCTACCCACGAATTCCCGATTTCACCGGCAGCACCTTTCTCAAGCAGGTGCTGATCGCGCTGAGCGACGACCCCGAAGCGCTCTACTCCCCTGTCGCCGAGAGTGATTTCGATGACGTGACCGCACCACTCTGGGACTACCTGGACGCCCTGCACCCTCACCTGTGGCGCAGCGGCCGCCAGTTTCCGGGAAGCGGCCCGGAAATGCGCTCGCTGATGGCCGATGGCGAGCTCGACCTGGCGTTCACCTTCACGCCCTCGGAGCCCGCCGCGGCCGTGGCCGACTTCGAGCTGCCCCCCTCCACGCGCAGCTTTGTCCTGGAGGGCGGCACGCTTGGCAACGTGCATTTCGTGGCCATTCCCTTCAATTCGCCACACATGGCCGGCGCCATGGCGGTGGCCAACTTCCTGCTCTCCCCCGAGGCCCAGGCCCACAAGCAATCCCTCGAGGTGTGGGGGGATCGCAGCGTGCTCGACCTCACGCGGCTTGACGAGACGAGCCGCGAGCACTTCGCTAGCCCTGAGGAAAACCCGTCGCTGCTGCCAGCGGGCGCCCTGGGCCAGACCCTGCAGGAGCCGCACCCGAGCTGGATGAATGCCCTGCAGGATGCCTGGCAAACACGCTATGTCGGGCAATGATGCTGCCCCATGCCGCGCATGCCACTAGGACTCGTCCCACCGCTGATCGTGCTGTTGCTGGTCGGCCCGCTGCTTGCCGGGCTGATCATGGCCCTGCTTCCCGCCTTTGGGTATCTGCCGGCGCTTGGCGGCGAGTCGTTCAGCCTGGCGCCATGGCGGGCGTTGTTCGACCAGCCGGGCATCTGGCGTTCGGCGATGTTGAGCCTGGCGAGCGGCCTTGTGACCACCGCCGTGTCGCTTGGCATCGTGCTGTTGTTCCTGGCCTCGGTGTCCGGCACCTGGCTCGACAAGCTGATACAACGACTGGTGTCACCGCTGCTGGCGCTGCCCCATGCCGCCGCCGCCTTCGGGCTGGCCTTCCTGATCGCACCATCGGGGCTGCTGGCTCGCCTGGCTTCACCGGGGCTGACCGGCTGGGAGCGTCCGCCGGATCTGTTGATCGTGCAGGATCCCTGGGGGCTTTCATTGATGGCCGGGCTGATCATCAAGGAAATTCCCTTCCTGTTGTTGATGAGCCTGGCGGCGCTGCCCCAGATCGAGCCCGCACGGCGTGTGGCCATGGCACGCTCGCTGGGCTATCGCCCTACGGTTGCCTGGTTGAAGGTCGTCGTCCCTGCGTTGTATCCGCTGATTCGCCTGCCGGTACTTGCGGTGATTGCCTTTGCCTCGTCGGTGGTGGACGTGGCGATGATTCTCGGCCCCACGCTTCCGCCGACGCTTGCCGTATCGATCCTGACCTGGTTCGGCGACCCCGACCTCAGCCGTCGCTTCATGGCCTCGGCGGGCGCCATTCTGCAACTCGGGGTGACACTTGCCGCCCTGCTCGCCTGGTGGGGACTCGAGTGCCTGGTTCGCCGCCTCGGTCGGCGCTGGATCGAGCGCGGCGGGCGGCGCGCCGGTGACGCGCCGTTGCGCCTGGCGGGCAAAAGCCTGATTTTGCTGGCCACGCTGTCGGCTTTCGTCGGGCTTGGCGGCCTGGCGCTCACGTCGGTTGCCGGATTCTGGCGCTTCCCCTCCGCCCTGCCCGATTCGCTGACCTGGCTGCACTGGCAACGCGCCCTGCCATCACTCGGTGGCCCGGTGCTGTCATCGACGATCATCGCCGTGGTCGCTACCCTGATCGCCACGCTGCTGGCTGTCGCCGCGCTGGAGAAGGAACAACGCCGCGGGCGAACGGCCTCGCGGGCATTATGGCTGCTCTACCTGCCGCTGATCGTGCCCCAGGTCGCCTTCCTGTTCGGCCTGGCGGTAGTCACCGAGAGCCTCGGCGTGACTCCCACCCATGGGCTGGTGATCTTCGGCCACCTGCTGTTCGTGCTGCCCTATGTCTTCCTGTCGCTCTCGGAAGCCTATCGTCGGCTCGATCCACGTTGGTCACAGGTGGCACTATCGCTTGGTGTCACTCGCGGCTCCACCTTCCGCCGAGTCCGCCTGCCGATGCTGCTGGCCCCGTTGCTCACCGCCATGGCGGTGGGCATGGCGGTCAGTATCGGTCAATATCTACCGACCCAGTTGCTGGGCGCCGGTCGTATATCTACCGTGACGACCGAGGCGGTGGCCCTGGCCTCGGGAGGTAATCGCCGGGTCATCGGGGTCTGGGCGATGCTGCAGGCCTGCCTGCCGCTGGCCGGTTTCGTGATGGCCGTGGGCCTGCCACGGCTCATCTGGTCCCATCGTCGCGGCATGCAAGGATCGCCATGAGCGCTTTTCATCACCTCGAGATCGAGCAGCTATCGATTCGGTTGCACGGTAAACCACTGCTGAGCCTCGACACCCGCATCGGCCCAGGTGAGGTACTGACCGTGATGGGCCCCTCGGGATCCGGCAAATCGACGCTGCTTGCCTGGATGGCAGGCTTCATGTCACGCGATTTCGAGGCCAGCGGCCGCCTGCGACTCGACGGACGCGACATCACCGCGCTGCCGCCCGAACGGCGCGGCATCGGCCTGCTGTTCCAGGATCCGATGCTGTTTCCGCATCTTTCGGTGTCCGGCAATCTGCGCTTCGGTATGCCGCGCGCGACGCCGGACAAACAGGCTGCTGCTCAGGACGGCCTGGCGCGTATCGGCCTGGCCGACTTCGGCGCGCGTGACCCGGCCACCCTGTCGGGGGGGCAGCAGTCCCGGGTAGCACTGATGCGCCTGCTGCTCTCGCAACCCCAGGCGGTACTGCTCGACGAGCCATTCTCGAAGCTCGACAGTCACCTGCGTCATGAGATGCGCCAGCTGGTATTTGGCCACCTTCGTGATGCCGGGCTGCCCACCCTGCTGGTCACCCATGACCACCAGGACGCAGAGGACGCCGGTGGCCGGGTGCTCGAACTCGATGCCTGAGGAACCACGCACATGCCATCCCCGATGCTCAACCGATGCGTACACATCCCTTGCCTGCCCGCTTGGCGGCATACATGGCGAGGTCGGCACGACGCATCAGTCCCTCCATATCATCCACCGCGTCTGCCGAAAAATACGACAAGCCGATACTGGCGCTGACCCGCACTTGCCCCGCGGCAAGATGCACCGGCTGCTCGATGGTCTCGATCAACGCCATGGCCTTGCGTTCGGCCATGGCGGCGCTGGTCCCTTCCAGCACCACCACGAACTCATCGCCGCCCAGGCGCGCCACGAAGTCGACTTCTCGCACGGCAACGCGCAGCCGCGAAGCCAACTCGCACAGCAACCTGTCGCCGGCATCGTGGCCCAGGTCGTCGTTGACCGCCTTGAAGCCATCGAGGTCGATGAACATCACCACCATACCCTGGCCGCTGCGGCGGGCTCTCGCCATGGCCTGGGGTACCCGCTCCTGCAGGGCGCGGCGATTGGGCAGCTCCGTCAGCAGATCCTGACGCGCCTCGAGCTCACGCTTGTGTCGCAACTGCAAGCGCTCGGTGATGTCATGCACGAACAACACACGGCGCGGGCCATCGGCCATCTCCAGGCGATGGGTACGAATCTCCACCGGCATCGCGCTGCCATCACGACGTCGAGCGGTGGTCTCGATCAATGAACGGGGAAAATCAGGCACACCATCGGGAAACAGCGTGTCGACGAGCGAGCGCGAAATCGCCAGCTTGCGTGGCCAGTCGAACATCTGCTCGGCGGCCCGGTTCCAGTCGGCGATCCTGTCGTGCTGATCGACACAAATGTAAGCGTCATAGGCGCTTTCGATGATCAGTTCGACCTCGCGCGAGCGCCTTTCGACCTCCGCCTCGAGGTCGCGGTTGAGTGCCGCGAGGGTGGCTTCGGCATGATCGCGCCGCTGGTCCGCCTTGATGATGCGCTCGCGCTGGCGAATCTCGTGGTTGAGCACCTCGGCCAGGTCACCCAGGATCAAAAGCTCCCGCTCGGAAAGCTGCCGGGGACGATGATCCACCACGCACAACGCCCCCAGCGCCAGGCCACCCAAGGAGCGCAGCGGCACCCCAGCATAGAAGCGAATGCCATTCTCGGCCAACACGCCAGGATACTCCCGGAAACGTTCGTCGAGTCTCGCATCCTCGACCACCAATGAACCGTCACCGGCGATGGTGTGGGCGCAGAAGGCTTCCGAGCGAGGCGTGACATCGCCTTCGATGCCCACCTTGGCCTTCAGCCACTGATGGTGCTCGTCGATCAACGTCACCGCCGCCATGGGTACATCCAGGCACCGGGACACCAGGCGTGTGATGCGCTCGAACAGCGGATCATCCCGGGTCGCCTGCAGGTTCAGTGAATGCAGCACCTCCAGGCGTTCATGTTCATTGGCGGGTATCGGATAGGGGAGCATCTGCATGGCCATCGCTCAGGAAATGCGCTCGGCAAGCGCGGTGAGTTCCGTCACCGTCAGGTCCGGTTCGATGCCCCACGGGTCGAAGGGCGCCTCGGGCGCGCGCCGCACCCAGGCGGCATGGAGCCCCGCATGACGCGCACCGATCACGTCGAAGGCATTGCTGGAAACCAGCCAGGTGTCGCCGGGCTCCACGTCCAGGCGCTGGCGCAGGTGAGCGTAGACCACCGGGTCGGGCTTGAAGCGCTTGACCTCATCGACACTGATCACCTGCTCGAAGTGACCGCGCAGGCCAGCCTTGTCGAGCAGGCCATTGACGGCCTCGGCGGTACCGTTGGAGAAGGCCACGCAGCGCACACCATTGGCGGTGAGGCTTGCCAAGGCAGGGGCGGCCTCGGGGAATGCCGGCAGCTTGGCATATACCGACATCAAGTGGTCGAGGTCGATCTCGGAAAGACCTGTCTGCAAGGCATGGTCGATATAGACAAGCGCTTCTCGGGTGCATTGCGAGAAAGGAGCATAGGCGCCCATCAGGCCACGCCGGAAACTGTACTCGAGCTGCTTTTCGCGCCAGCGCCGCGAGAACTCACCGGCAAGCTCGACCCTGCCTTTCCCGGCCAGCAGGGTTTCCAGTTCGACGACCACCCCGTGGGTATCGATCAGCGTTCCATAGACATCGAAGGCCAGTACCGTTGCCATGTCTCTGCTCCATCGCGAGGTATCCCCATAGACTGCGTCAGTCGTTCGCATGAGACAAGTTGGCGAGCCCGATGTTGCATGCAAGGCCTAGTGCTGCCTGTAGACATGACGCCGCCGCGAGGATCCCCCCGCGGCGGCGTATGCGGCACCTGAGTCGGTGGCTCAGGCAGCCTTGATGGCGCCCTCGCGCGTCAACTCGTCGGCCACCTTGTCGACCGCCCGCTTTGCACGCGCGACAATTTCGTCGACCTGGTCACGGGTGGTGATCAGCGGCGGCGCGAAACCGAGGATGTCACCCTGCGGCATGGCACGGGCGATCAGGTTCTCATCGAGCGCTGCGGCGGCGATGCGCGGCCCCACCTTGAGCGCCGGGTCGAAGTGCTCGCGACGCGCCGGGTTGGCGGAGAACTCCAGCGCCGCCAGCATGCCGACGCCACGCGCCTGGCCGACGATCGGATGATCGCCGAAGGCCTTGGCCATCGCCTGTTGCAGATAGGCACCAGTCTCGGCGGCGTTCTCGGTCAGGCCCTCCTTTTCGATGATCTCGAGGTTGGCCAGCGCCGCGGCACAGCCCAGCGCATGGCCGGAGTAGGTCCAGCCGTGGCCGATCGGGCCGTACTCGCCGGTGCCCTGCTCGAGTACCTGCCACACGCGGTCACCGACGATCACCCCGGAGAGCGGCTGGTAGGCACTGGTCAGGCCCTTGGCGACCGTGATCAAGTCCGGTTTGATGTTGTAGAAGTGGCTACCGAAGGCGGCACCGATGCGGCCGAAGCCACACACCACTTCGTCGGCGATCAGCAGGATGTCGTACTTGGCCAGCACCGCCTGGATCTCTTCCCAGTAGCCTTCCGGCGGCGGCACGATACCGCCGGTGCCGAGCACCGGTTCTCCAATGAAGGCGGCCACGGTATCCGGGCCTTCGGCAAGGATCATCTCCTCGAGCTTGCCGGCGCACTGCTTGGAGAACTCACGCTCGGTCATGCCCTGCTGCTCGGCGGCGCGATGGTAGTAGTACGGCGCCTCGGTGTGCAGGATACCGGCCATCGGCAGGTCGAACTGATCGTGAAACGCCTTGAGTCCGGTCAATGAGCCGGTGGCCAGGCCCGAACCATGGTAGCCACGCTGACGGGAGATGACCTTCTTCTTGCGCGGCAGGCCACGCACGTTGTTGTAGTAACGCACGATCTTCAGCTGGGTCTCGTTGGCATCGCTGCCCCCCAGACCGTAATAGATCTTGGACATGCCGGGTCCGTAGAGCGACAGGATCTTCTCCGAAAGCTCGATCTGCGGCTCGTTGGAGTGGCCCACATAGGTGTGATAATAGGAAAGCTCGAGCGCCTGCTTGTAGATGGCCTCGGCGACCTCGGTGCGGCCATAGCCGATATTGACGCAGTACAGGCCGGCGAAACCGTCGATGAACTCGCGGCCGTCCTTGTCGACGATATTGATTCCCTTGCCCCCGGTGATCACACGGCCCGGCGCATCGCCATGGGCGAAGTCACGCAGGTGGGTGGAGGCGTGAAAGGTCACCTTGCGGTCGCGGTTGATCAGGTCCTGATGCTGCTGGCTCATCTCGTTCTCTCTATTGTCTCAAGGCTCCCCGGCGTGCCGCCGGGGAGAAGGATTCAGTCAAATTGGCAAACCATCGTTCTTGGAAGACCATCGCAGTCGGCTGAATTCGCTCGAGGCGGTACCGGCGATTGGCCTTCGAGGGGGCGCTGTGGATACATCCATGTACGCTACCTCGGCCGTCCCTGGTCCTCGGACCCCCTCTCCGACCAGTCCCCGGCTCCTCTCGCTAAGAGCCAATGCCAGTGGACCCAGCCGATAGCGGAAGTGCGACTAGCTCCCGGAGACGGAGCCCAACGCGCCCAGGCAGTAATACTTCGTCTCCAGGTACTCGTCGATGCCGGTGATACCGCCTTCGCGACCCAGTCCCGACTGCTTGACCCCACCGAAAGGCACCGGCGGGCCTGTCATCTTCACGGAATTCACCGAGACCATGCCGTACTCCAGGGCACGCAACAGTTTCCAGATACGGCGGATGTCGTGGGTGTAGACATAGGCGGCGAGACCATACTCGGTGTCGTTGGCCATGTCGATCACCTCATCGTCATCGGCATAGGCCGTCACGCCGGCCACCGGGGCGAAGTTCTCCTCGCGCCACACTTTCATCGAGGGCGTGACACCGGTGAGCAGCACCGGCATGAAGAAGTTCGGCCCAGGCGCCGCGGACTGGTCGCCCGCCACAAGGGTCGCGCCCTGGGAGATGGCGTCGTCGACGATGCTGGATGCCTTGTCAACGGCCTGACGGTGAATCAGCGGCCCCAGGTCCACTTCGCTTTCCAGGCCGTTGCCGATGGTCAGTGCCGACATGCGCTCGACGAAATGCTCGACAAAGGCGTCGTGAATCGACTCGTGCACCAGGATGCGGTTGGCCGCCAGGCAGTCCTGCCCTGCGGTCTGGAACTTGGCCGCCACCGCGGCATAGGCCGCTTCCTTGGGGTCCATGTCCGGGCCGACGATGAATGGGGCGTTGCCCCCCAGCTCCAGCGACACACGCTTGACGGTCGACGCGGACTGCTCCAGCAACAAGCGGCCAACGCGGGTGGAACCGGTGAACGACAGTGCCTTGACGCGTTCCTCCGCGCACAGGATCTTCGACACCTCGGCGGGTTCCCCCAGCACGACATTGAAGATGCCGGCTGGAATCCCGGCGCGCTCGGCAAGCTCGGCAAGGGCCAGGGCAGAGAAAGGCGTCTCGCCGGCCGGCTTGACGATCACCGGGCAGCCGGCGGCCATGGCGGCGGCGGCCTTGCGGGTGATCATCGCCAGCGGGAAGTTCCAGGGCGTGATCAGCGCGGCGATACCCACCGGCTCCTTGAGGGTGCCAAGCGCAGCATTGGGAATATGGCTCGGGATGGTCTCACCGAAGGTACGCTTGCCCTCCTCGGCGAACCAGCGCACGAAGCTGGCACCGTACTCGACCTCGCCACGGGCGTCGGGCAGCGGCTTGCCCTGCTCCAGGGTCATGATCACCGCCAGATCCTCGCGGTTGGCCTGGATCAGGTCGTACCAGGCCAGCAGGCGCTCGCAACGCTCGTCGGCACGCAGCGCGCGCCAGTGCACGAAGGCGGCATCGGCGGCATCCACCGCCTCGCGAATCTGATGGGCCTCGAGCCAGGGGATATGCCCGATCGCCTCGCCGGTGGCGGGGTCGTGCACAGCCTCTTCACGGCCCCCATCGCCATGGGTCCACTTGCCATCGACATAGGCGTACTGACGGAACAGACGCGGATCGTCGAGCGCGTTGGACAAGGTCTTGGACAGTTTCATGCGATACCTCCCCTGACGCACCGGTGCATGGGTCGGCACCGATGTGGAAAAAACGACCGAACCGCCTGAGCGCTCAGCGTCCAGGGCGATTCAATGGGTACAGGGTAAGGGATCCGGCGGGTGGGGACTTTTCGTTAGCCTACGAATCGCATGAGACTTTTTTTGTGGTTGGCGGGGAAGTTAGGGTTTTTTCTGTCGACCTGCCCGCGCGCTCGAGCAGGTCGACAACATGCCTAGCGAAAGCGTCAGCCAGCTTCGGGATTGATCAGAGCCTCTTCGGTGAACACCAGGAGCCCGAGCTCCGGGCGGTAGCCGTGGATCTCGGTGACATCGAGCGCCTGCAGGAAGGCCAGGATCTCCTGGCTGATCACCTGCCCCGGCACCAGTACCGGGAAACCCGGCGGGTAGGGAATCACGAAACTCGCCGAGACCACATCGCGGCCCTCGCGCATCTGCACCTGCAGCTCGCCGTTGTCGAAGCGCAGGTACTCGGTGTTTTCCTCGTCGTAGCTGAGGAAGTAGGCACAGCGAATATCCCCCTGCGGCGTTTCCGGGTGAGGCCGGAAGGCGTCGTGGAAACGGCTGAAGTCGGGAAGCGGCGGTAAATCCTTGGTCAGCGAGTGCACGCGATTCTCGATGATCTTGCGCTCCGGCCGGCTGCTCTCCTCCCAGCGGTATTCGAACTCCTTGGCCAGCTTGATCAGCACATCGAGCAGGTAGGCGATGGAACCACGCGTGGTCCCGATATTGGTCATGAACAGCACGGTATTGCGCGAGGTCTTGTTGATCTGGATACCGTACTTGTTCATCAGGTATTCATTCTTGAAGGCATCGCCATCCACCCCGGTGGCGCCAATGGCAATGGTCACACGGCTGGGGTCGACCACGAATTCGTCACGCGCCCAGGCCTCCTCCATCTGGTTCCAGCCGGTCACCGGGTCGTAGTAGGACTCGACGCCCGATTCACGATACGCCGCGGGCACCATGTCGGCGTTCTTCAGCACCCTGAAGTACTTCTGCAGCAGCGGGTGGGTATAGAGCTGTTCGCGAAGAGTCAGCGCCGCCTCGACCTGGGCATGCACCAGCTCGAAGCCTTCCATCTCGGCCTGCATGCGCCCGACATCCAGCGATGCGACGATCTGGTAGTTGGGCGAGGTCGAGGTGTGGGTCATGTACGCTTCATGGAACGGCGCCTCGACCTTCTGACGGAAGTCCTGATCCCAGACGTGGATCATCGAGCCCTGACGCAGCGAGGTCAGCGTCTTGTGGGTCGAGTGGGTCGCATAGGTACGAATGCGCACCAGGTCGGGGTCCGGCATCAGCCGGCGGTCGAGCCAGGTGGCATCATCGTCCGGGTCGAGCTGGTCGAACTCGGCCTTCCAGGCATCGTACTCCTTGCGATAGGCGTCGCTGCGGTAACGGTCGCGCAGGGATCGCGCGGTATGCATGGCGGTGCGCGGGCGATAGGTCGGGTTGAAGCCGGCAAAGGCGAACCACGCCTCGTCCCACAGGAACACCAGGTCAGGCTTGATCGCCAGGCACTCCTCCATCACCCGGCGCACGTTGTAGACCACACCATCGAAGGTGCAGTTGGTCAAGAGCAGCATCTTGACCTTGTGCAGCTCACCCGCACGCTTGTACTCGAGCAAGGTGCGCTTGATCTCGTGCAACGGCACCGCGCCGTACATCGAATAATCGTCAAGGGGATAGGAGTCAAGGTAGCTGACATGGGCGCCGGCCAGCACCATGCCGTAGTGATGCGACTTGTGGCAGTCGCGGTCGATCAGCACGATGTCGCGGGGCTTGATCAGCGCCTGCACGACGATCTTGTTGGCGGTGGAGGTACCATTGGTGACGAAGAAGCTCTGCCGGGCCCCGAACGCGCGTGCGGCATACTCCTGCGCCTTCTTGATCGGCCCGTAGGGTTGCAACAGCGAATCCAGCCCCCCGGAGGTCGCCGAGGTCTCGGCGAGAAAGATATTGATGCCGTAGAAGTCGATCATCTGGCCCGCCCAGTGGGAGCGGGTGACCGACTTTCCGCGCGAGATCGGCATGGCATGGAAGACCCCGGTGGGCTTCTTGCTGTACTCGCGCAGGGCGTCGAAAAACGGCGTCCGGTAGCGGTTGTCGATGGCGCGCAGGATGGTGTGGTGCTGCTCGATGTAGTCGGTCTCGCGATAGAAGATCCGGTTGAAGAAACGGATGTCCTGGCTGGCCGTGGCTTCCACATCACCGCTGGTGACCAGGAACTGATCAATCTCGGGACGCAGTTCATGAATCATCGAGCTGAGCAGGATGCTGCGCTCGGCCTCGGACTGATTCTCGAGCTCCTTTTCGGACAACCCCTCGAGGTAGTTGCGCAGCGCACTAAGGTTGTACTTCGACTTATACGGGAACTCGTAGCGAATCAGGCAGGCCTGGATGTTCGGATTGACCAGTACCGCGATCAAGGCATCCTCGAAGCTTCGCACCGTGACCACGTCGTAGACGAACTTGTCCTCCGGGCGGCGCATGTTGTGGAACGCCTCGCGAACCACCTCCTCTTCCTGCACCGAGAGGTTATCGACGATCAGCAACTCGAAGTAGGGCTGGGCCGAGCTGTTGGACGCTGGATGGCCACGCCGCAGCTGGTTGAGCGCATCCAGGGTCTCCAGGTCCTCGGCATCGGCATCGGTCTCGCTCAGGTCGACATGGCGGCGACGGTAGGACTCACTGATCAGCGCGCGTACCAGGCGCTTGACCACCTTCTCGAGCAGGGTGTACTCCTCGCGGTCGAACAGCGACCACAGATGGCGGTAGTCCTCCTTGGAGGGAAAGGCATGGTAATCCTCGATGATCTCCAGGCGCGTCAGCTTTACGTCGATGGCCTTGATCAGGTTCTTGGAACGGGTTTCGTTACCCATCTTGACCAGTTGGCCAAGGTCGCGCTTCAAAGCGTTCCAGGTATCGGCCCGCAGTTGCGAGATCTTGTGATAGAAGCCCAGCGCCGTGTAGGGCGTTTCGGTTTGACTGCTCTCTTGCATGGCGACACCCGTCCTGGTTCTTGGTTGTTCACTCGGTCACTGTGCACTCGGTCCGGGACATGACACGTCGCCAGCCACCGCAACCGATGCCTAGCGGCCGCCGTAGCGCACCTTGATCTGCTGTTCAGTGAAATCGTCGAAGGCCATCTCGAGACAGATACCGGGCCAGTAGAAGGCGGCATGTCCGGTAGCTGGCCAGTAGGCAGCCGTGTAGATGGTGCCCAACCCACGGGCGTAATCGCGCCGAAACAATGGCGGCGCGGCAAAGGCCTCGAGCAGCCGCCCTTCGGTGGTGGCCTCATCATCGACCAGAATCGACAGCTGGCGCTCGCGAATCAGCGTCTCGGACGCCAGCGCGTGGGCATACCACTCGATCTTCTTCTGGTGGTTGGTGGCCACCGGAACCCGACGAATACTGGCACGCCGATCCGGCGCGATCATCGCCGTGACATAACGCCCGGCCGAGTCGGCCACGGTGATGTTATAGGCCATATGGGTCGGCACCCGGGCCAGCACCTCGGCCGCCTCGGGCACGCTGTCGCAGAACTCGAGGATATAACGCAGGATGATCGGCGCACCGAAGCCGACGCCCACCACCTTGCGCCCGCCAAACGACAACGAGACTGCCAATCCCCGGTCGTTGATGCCATCCAGGACTCCCCACAGGCAGTCGGTCATGGCGATCACGCGCCGCTCATTCCAGTGGGTATAGAGTAGCGTGCCCTCGCATAGCTCCGGCGGATAATCGTAGTTGCGCGCCAGCAGCGTGCTTGCCGGGCTTGCCAGTACCGCCTGGGAACATCCGGTGATATAAGGTGGCGGCTGAAACAGGCTCAGGAACCGCGAGGCCAGATCCCCCCCGCCCGCCAGGCCGCATAGTGCCTGGTAGGTAGGGACGAGTTCCGGCATGTGGGTGCGCAAGGCATTGAAACAGGCAAGGTACGCCGGACGCTCACGCTCACCTTCGGCCAGGTACCACGCCTCGTAGGCCGGCCAGTGAAGGTCGAACAACGACTTCCACCGAGGCCCTGGCGCATCCTCGCGCACGGCTTGAAACACCAGCGTCTTGTCCACATCGCCACCCGGCGCCTGTCCATGATGATAGGCGCTGTCCTTGCTCACAGTATCTTGAAGTTGCCGCCGCCAACCGCATGACTGACGGCAACCTCCTCCACCACCGGGTCCTGCAACGACTGGCCGGCGTACTGGCCACGAATGCCGTCGATCCAGGCCTTCGCGCGCTCGTTGAGCTGGAAGTCGTCGTCCATCAAGCGCCCGCGGGTGATCAGGATACCCAGGTCGGCACCCTCATAGCGGAAGTCGCCGGCCCCGCTGATGCGCAGGAAGAAGCCCTCCTGCTCATTCTCGGCGGCGTGGGGGTGGTAGCTGTAGTGGTCGTAGGCGATACCGCCGTCGGCGCCCATCTTCCACACCCCGGTTTGCGGCGCCTGAGTAAGCAGGTCGACGCTCTCGTCGGTGTGCTTGATCACCAGCTGGCTCCAGCTGTCGACACTGTCGGGGTGGGACCAGCGCTCGTTGATCTCGTCGATGTCGAGGTTGAAGTCGACATCGGAGAACTCAAGGAGATGGAACAGGAACAGCGGGATGTCCGAGTGGGCGAAGGCGGCCACGTTGGTCAACGAGCTGGCGCCGGTGACACGGGGATTGAGCTCACCGAGGTAAACCTCCTTGGTGTCCATGTCGATCAGGAAGTCGAGCTCGAAATAGCCGCGATAGCCCTCCTCGCGCAGCGCCTCGCCGAACTTGAAGGTGTACTCGCGGGCCTTGTCGCGCACTTCCTGGGTGAAGGCGCCGGCGAACATCTCGTTGCCGCACCAGCCGCCCTTGTAGGGCGTCAGCGACTTGAAGCCGACCAGCTCGGTCATCAACGGGCCCACCACGGTGCCGCAGCGGGTGGCGCAGGCCTCGATGGCCGAGCCGCGGCAGTTGATGCGCTTCATGATCTTGACCTCGGCCTCGGCCTCGATCTCCTCGGCGTGCTTGTAGTAATCCTCTTCGCTGGAGATGAAGAAGGTGGTGTGGCCGGAATCGCCGAAGGCGGTCTGCACCACCAGGTCGTCACCCAGCTCGCGACTCACCTCGCAGAGCTCCTGGTAGCTGCCCACCTTCGCCAGCACGTTGGGCACGCTCGGTACGCCGGCCTTGTTGCCGATACGCACCGTCTCGATCTTGTTGTCCATGCGTTGGCGAAGCGCCGCCGGCGGGAAGGCGATGCGCAGGCCAAGCTGCTTGCACACCTCCTCGGTGTGCTCGTCGAACATCAGGAACGCGGCAACGCCGGCATTATCGCCCGAGGCGCGGGACTGAATGAAATCAATTACCTCCTTGTGCTCCAGGAGGTAATTATTGATGTCCTCGATGCTCTCGAAGTCGCGGGGAAACTTCTCCTTGGGCACGAAGACATTGCGCTGCTGGCCATCGAAACAGTTGATGTAGTTGATGTGGCGGAAGTTACCCACCCAATCGCCGATGCCCAGCAGGTTGAAGTTGGTCGCCGAAATGAAATAGATCGGCTCCTTGTTGCTGAGGAAGTGGCGGCGGACATCGGCAATGGTTGTTATCTTGCTCATTGTTGTCGCTCCATCATTATCATTGACGTGGGGTGTTTCGTTGGCGGCAGGTCGCGCGGGCGAGGATGCCGACGCGGAGCCCTGTGTCGAATCCGCACCGAACCAGCGGCGCAGTGCACGTATCAGGGACTCCAGCATGGCGGTTTCTCCAAGTGTTGATGGACCGTCTTCATGGTCATGGTTGACAAGCCAGGCCCCGTAACGTCACTGGCCTGGTGTCATCACGAGCTCAGTACTCTTCGATGTCCGCACGCATCGGCTTGGCAAGCGGTCCCAGGGTGTCAAGGAATGGCGTCGAGCGTGTCTCGCTTTGGTACAGCGGGAAGTCGGCACTGCGGTCCCGAAAGCTCTTCAGCGGCTGACCGAGTCCGCGCAACCCGGTTTCCCGCTCGCGACGCACACGGTTCAGGTCGACCTCGATGGGCATCACCTCTTCGCCGGTTCCGGCCTGGTGGATCACGTCTCCCGAGGGCCCCACCACGATCGAGCGTCCGTTGCCGATGGCACCGGCGCCGTTGATGTCGAAGAAGTAACACTGATTGATCGCCGCATTGGTGCGAGCGATCGCCAGTTCAATGTCGCGGTCGATGGTGTCGGTCATGGTCGGGTGCAGAATCACCTCGGCGCCCATGGCGGCAAGCGTGCGAGTAGTTTCCGGGAACCACATGTCATAGCAGATAGAGACACCGAAGCGCGCAACGTTGGGCACATCGAAGGTAACGAACTCGGTACCGCTCTCCACGCCCGCCTCGTAAGGCCGGAACGGGAACATCTTGCGATAGCGGGCCACTACCTGGCCATGCGGGTTGATCACCGACAAGGTGTTGAAGACCTGATCCTCGATCTTCTCGAACATCGAACCGGGAATTAGCCAGATACGGTGCTGCTCGGCGATCTGGCAGAAAATCGCTTCGGTCTGGCTGGGAAGTGGCTGAGCATGATGGGGCGAGGCGCCCATCGGCATCAGCTCGCTGAAAAGCACCATCTGCACCTGCGGAAAGCGGCTCATCAGCACGTCGATCCGGTGGCGCATGGCTTCAGTATTGTCGCCGTGGTGCAGGGCATGCATCTGCACGCCAGCAATCGTGAAGTAGGACATCTTAGTCTCTCTGCGTCAGGCGATCTCGAATCATCCAGGGCGCTGTCGAACACTGACCGGCACTTGTGGAGCGCCGGAGGGATCGCCCGGCATCGAGTGAGCCTCCGCTCACCCGCATCTAGAGCTTATGCCAGATCGCGCCAACTGGAAATCAACGCTGAATTCTCGTTCATGAGAAATTTCATCTGACAGTGACAGGCAGCCTGTGGATGACGAGATCGGTAAGTGATGGACAAATCGGTCAGACGAAGTCAGCGGCGTTGAAACCCGCCGCGGGACGCTTGACCGTCTTGGTGACAATGTAGGTAAAGTAGCGCTCGATTCCGGCGTCACCCGTCAGCCAGGCATCAATCAGGCGCTGGTAGGCATCGATGGTAGCTGCCTCGACCTTGATCAGATAGTCGACCCCACCTCCCACGGCCACGCACTCGGTGACTTCAGGGGTCTGCTCGACCAGCGCCTCGAAACGCGCGAAGCTCTCGGCATTATGCGCCTTTAGTTCGATCTGCACCCACACCGGCGTGCGCTTGACCAGCGCAGCGGCATTGATGTTGGCACTGTAGCCTTCGATGATGCCGGCTTTCTCGAGGCGCCGCACCCGCTCCCAGCAGGGGCTGACAGACAGGTTGATGGCCTCTGCCAGCTTCGACTTGGTGATGCGTCCATCCGTGGACAGGATCTCGAGGATCTTGAGATCGTAACGATCGAGCTTCATGCGATTCTCTAGTAGTAGTGTCAGCCGGCGCCATGGGCAACGGCGGGAACATCAACCAAGCGTGTCCACCACATCGGCGATCACCGCGATGGTATCGCCCATGTTGACCAGTGCCGGGAAGCGCCGGGCGGCGAGGATACCATTTCGCTGGGCGCGATACTCGACCGGTGGCGTGCCGCTTCTGGTCATGTCGTAGATCCGTGCGATGACCTGTCCCTTCTGGACTTCGTCGCCGATGGCAAAAGCCAGTTCCAACAATCCCGTGTGCTCGCTCTGCACGTAGCAGCTGGCATCCGGCATATCCAGGTAGACCTGTGGCTCGGTGGGCATTTCCACCTCGCCATCGATCAACCCATAGTGGATCAGGAAATTGCGAACGCCGCGTTCGGTGATCGCCAGGCTCTCGGGGGTCGAGGTGCCACCACCGCCGAGCTCGGTGGCAACGAATATCTTGCCCTGGCTCTCCACTGCGGTATCGAAGAGTGCCGCGGCATCCAGTTCGAACATCATCATGGCATAGGGCGCACCGAAGGCCTTGGCGCCTTCCAGTGCCTGGCGCTGCTGTTCGGCGTCTTCCAGTACATGAGAGGCGCCGAACGGAATGATGTCGAGGGTGCGACCACCGGAGTGCAGGTCGAGCACCACGTCGCTCATCGGCACCATCACGCGAGTGAAGTAGTCGGCGATCTTTTCGGTGACGTTGCCGTCGGGGTCGCCCGGAAAGCTGCGGTTGAGGTTGCCGCCATCCATACCGGACGTGCGCTTGCCGGCCATGGCCGCCGGGATGTTCATCATCGGCACGATGATCACCCTGCCATGCACATCCTCGGCGGCAAGGCTGCTGGTGAGCTTCATCAGCGCGGTGATGCCCTCGTACTCGTCACCATGGTTGCCACCGGTCAGCAGGGCCGTGGGTCCCGCGCCGTTCTTGACCACGGTGACCGGAATCATCACCGCTCCCCAGGCCGATTCATCGGTGGAAATCGGCAGCTTCAGGAAGCCATGCTGAACGCCATCGGCATCGAAGTCGACGGTGGCGGAAATCGGGCTGGGTCGCTTGCTCATCTTGCCTGCTCCAGAAGTCTCAAGGGTCGAATCATTTCACGAACAGCTGGCGCGGAAAGTTTGCCAATGTCTCGCAGCCATCCTCGGTGATCAGGATGCTCTCGGTGATCTCGAGGCCCCAGTCGTCATCCCACAGACCGGGCATGAAGTGGAAGGTCATGCCCGGCTGCAGGATGGTTTCGTCCGAGGGGCGCAGGCTCATGGTGCGCTCGCCCCAGTCGGGTGGGTAGCTGATGCCAATCGGGTAGCCGCAGCGCGCACCGCCGCGGTCGAACCCGTACTTGTCCATGGCCGAGCCGAGGGCCATGGCGATATCAGCCGTACGGTTGCCGGGCTTGGCCACCGCCAGTCCATTCTCGATGCCCTCGAGCAGCGCCGACTCGGCACGGATGAACTCGGGCGGGGGCCTGCCGAGAAACACCGTTCGCGACATCGGCGCATGATAGCGCTTGTAGACGCCGGCGATCTCGAAGAAGGTGCCCTCGCCCTCGCGAAACGGGGTATCGTCCCAGGTCAAATGCGGGGCAGCGGCATCCTTGCCGGTAGGCAGCATCGGGACGATGGCGGGATAGTCACCACCGAACACGCGCCCGTTATCGTCGGTCCAGCCCTCGATGCCCACGCGGTAGATCTCCGATACCAGCTTGCTCTTGGGCAGGCCCGGCTCGATGACTTCGAGAATTCGCGAATGCATGCCCTCGACGATCTTCGCCGCCACCCGCATGTAGGCGACTTCCTGGGGTGACTTGATGGCTCGACACCAGTTGACCAACGCATTGGCATCCATGAAGCGCGCATGGGGCAGTTCGCGCAGCAGGCTCTGATAGGCCTTGGCGGAGAAGTAGTAGTTGTCCATTTCCATGCCCACCACGCCCTGGTGCCAGCCTCGATCCGGCATGATCGACTGGGCCAGGTAATCCATGGGGTGCATGTCCGGATTCTGCACGTAGTAATCCGGGTAGTAGGTGATGTTGTCGGGATGGATCCAGCAGGTACGCAACGCCCCGTTGGCATCCATACGCCGGCCATACCAGACTGGCTCGCCCTCCAGCCCCACCAGCACGCACTGGTGGACATAGAACGACCATCCATCATAACCAGTGAGCCAGGCCATGTTGGATGGATCGCTGATGATCAACACGTCGATGCCTCGACCGGCCATCTCGGCACGCACCTTCCACAAGCGGTTGGCATATTCCTCACGAGTGAAGGGCAGGTTTACCTGGTTCATTGGGCCACTCGCCATCGCAGCATCAAGAAAATCGGCCTTCTCTGGAAGGAGAAGGCCGGCCGGGGGTAGCGATTCACTGACCCCATGCCTTCGAAGGACAGAGGCCATGTCGTCCAAAAGGCAGCGGGGATTGTCCCCATGGAAGGGAGGTTACTTCCAACCCACGGTAGGCGGTCAAGCATTTCCTGAATCAGCTTGACCCTTGTTCATCGCGAGCACGGCGACCATCATGGAAATGTCCTGTCTCAAGGAGATGTCATGAAGGTTCTGGTTCATATCGATGAGGCCGATGCGTGGCGCGATGCGCTGGCCGAACGGCTGCCCGATGCCGAGGTGTTCACCAGCGCGGCACCCGCCGAGAAGCGCCGACAGGCCGACTACCTGGCAGCGTGGAAGCCCACCGCCGACCTGCTTGCCGAGCCCAGCCACCTCAAGGGTATCGTCAACCTCGGCGCCGGTGTGGATGCCCTGCTCGGCAACCCCAGCCTTCCAGCGGGTGTGCCCATCGTCAAGCTGCGCGATGCCGGCATGGCGGAGTTGATTGGTGACTACGTGCGCTACGGCGTGCTGCACTTCCAGCGCGACTTCGA
Organism: Halomonas urumqiensis; assembly: GCF_003028575.1. GTDB lineage: Bacteria > Pseudomonadota > Gammaproteobacteria > Pseudomonadales > Halomonadaceae > Halomonas > Halomonas urumqiensis. The sequence continues at coordinate 161,181 of NZ_PYUD01000003.1, forward strand.
CCGCTACCGTCGCCAACAGCATCAACGTCAATGGCGGGAGCACGTGGTGTCCGACAAGGTCGACTGGCCGGTTGGGGTGCTGGGGCTCGGCGCCATCGGCGCCAAGGTCGCCACGATGATCGCCGCCGACGGGTTTCCGGTGCATGGCTGGAGCCGCTCGCCGAAGTCACTTGACGGCGTCACCTGCCACCACGGAGAGGAAGGGCTCGACAGCCTGCTTGGCCAGGTGCGCACGCTGGTGCTGCTGCTGCCCGACACGTCAGCGACCCGACATATCATCAATTCAAGGACACTGGCTCGATTGCCGGCCGGCGCCAGCTTGATCAATCCCGGGCGAGGCACCTTGATAAGTGAAGCGGCGCTGTTTGCCGCCCTGGGCAAGCCCGAGGATGGCGAGCAGAGTCACTTGCGCGGCGCGATCCTCGACGCCTTCCCCGAAGAGCCGCTACCCGAGTCGAGTCCGTTCTGGGCCCATCCCAGGGTCTGGGTCACCCCCCATATGGCTGGCCCCACCCCACTGGGAGCGGCGCTGGACCAGGTGGCGGATGCGCTGCGCGCCTTCGAAACCGGCAAGCCCCAGGAGACCGTGGACCCGGCCGCCGGTTATTGACGGCCGGACATTAACGGTGAGCCGCTACACGAAACGCGATTCGACACATAGGCTTGTCAGTGAGTCCCAGCGAACAAGCGGGAGGTAGGCAATGACTACTCAAGTGGAATACGGCCCTCACGATGCGCTGCTGATGGTGGACATGCAGAATGACTTCTGCGAGGGCGGTGCGCTGGCGGTGACCGGTGGCAATGCCTTGGTGCCCGGTATCAACGTCGAATGCACGCGGGCGTTGGCCGCAGGCGCTCTGGTGGTGGCCTCACGAGACTGGCATCCCATCGACCACGTGAGCTTCGCGCACCGCGGGGGGCCCTGGCCGGTGCACTGTGTACAGGATACACACGGCGCCGCCTTTCACCCGAACCTCGAGCTCCCCGATACAGTGATTCGTGTGAGCAAGGCCAGCGCCTTCGACTGCGATGCCTATTCGGCCTTCGATGGCACAGGGCTTGGAGGGTATCTCAAGGAGCGCGGTATCCAACGCGTCATCGTCTGCGGCCTGGCCCTGGATGTCTGCGTGCGCGCCACGCTGCTGGAAGCCCGCCGCGAGGGCTTCACCACACTTTTGCTGAGCTCCCTCAGTGCAGCGGTGGACCCATCGGCGCAAGGCGAGCTTCATAAGGAATTCGCGGCCGCCGATATTGAGGTCATTGCATGACATGGGCCAACTCACCTCAGGTCGATGACCATGACCTCGCACTGCTTACCGACCTCTACCAATTGACCATGCTGCAGGCATACTGGAAGGAGGGCATGTCCGAGCGCGCCACCTTCAGCCTGTTCTTTCGCAGACTGCCTCCCACGCGGCGCTTCATGCTGGCGTGCGGCCAGCAGCATGCCGCGGCGCTGGCTAGCCAACTGCGCTTCAAGGATCATCATCTGGCGATGCTCGAGGACACCGGCCAGTTCGATGCACGCTTCCTGAAGTGGCTTGGCGACTGGCGATTCAGCGGCGATATCTGGTGCCTGCCGGAGGGAACGCCGGTGTTCGCCAATCAACCACTGATGGAAGTGGACGCCCCGATTGCCGAGGCGCAGCTGCTCGAAAGCCTGATCATGAACCTGGTGCAACTCGAAACGCTGCTGGCCTCCAAGGCAGTGCGCCTGGTGCTGGCCGCGCGGGGGCACCCGGTGGTGGATTTCGGCATGCGCCGCATGCACGGCATCGATGCCGCGGTGCGTGGCGTGCGCGCCTACCGCACCGCCGGGCTCGACGGCACCAGCAACGTACTCGGCGGGCTGCGCCATGGGCTGGCGCTGCGTGGCACCATGGCGCATAGCTACATTCTCGCCCATGACGATGAACGCGAGGCCTTCCGCGCCTTCACCCGCAATTACCCTGCCACCACGTTGCTGGTGGATACCCACGACACCCTGGCCGCGGTCGACAAGATCATCGACCTGCTGGCCGAGGAACCGACCCTCGAGGTTGCCGCGATTCGCCTGGACTCCGGTGACCTTGGCGAACTGGCGACAGCCGCCCGCGACCGCCTGGATGCCGCGGGGCATGCGGACATCCGCATCATCGCCAGCAGCGGTCTGGACGAACACCGGATCGCTGCATTGCTCGACGAAGGCGCGCCGATCGACGCCTTCGGCGTTGGCACCCAGATGGGGGTATCAGCGGATGCCCCGGTGATCGACCTCTCCTACAAGCTGGTGGAGTACGCCGGCATACCGCGCCTCAAGCACTCCCCCGGCAAGGTCAACCTGCCAGGGCGCAAGCAGCTCTATCGCCATCATGACGAGAGTGGACAGCTCGCCGGTGACACCCTCGCCTTGCGCGATGAGGCACTAGCGACAGGCGAGCCGTTGCTGATCCCGCTGGTACACAATGGGCAGCTGCTCGAAGACGGCATGGCGCTGGCCTTCACTGCCCGCGAACGCGTACAGCGGGTGCTGCAACAGATGCCCGCTTCGCTTCGCGAACTCCCCCCGGGCGAGAGTGACTATCCCGTCACGCTGAGTGACGGGCTCGAGGCCCTCGCCTCGCGATACTGATATCTCACACCTTCCACCCCTTACACACGACGCCGCCGCGGTCGTCATGACCGCGGCGGCGAAGGATGGCACTTGCCCGATGGTGGGCAGTGCCAGCGGCTTACAGAGGCTGCTTGGTCGGCCGCAGAATCAGCTCGTTGATATCCACATCGGCCGGCTGCTCGATGGCAAAGGCGATCGCCCGTGCCACGGCATCGGCGTCGATGGCCATCTCGTAGAGCTCGTTTACCCCCTTGGCGGTTTCTGGATCACTGATGGTGGTGGTGAGCTCGGTCGCCACCGCCCCCGGGGAGATATTGGTGGAGCGAATCTCCTCGCCGCCTTCCTGGCGAATCCCCTCGGAAATCGCCTTGACCGCGTACTTGGTGGCGCAGTAGACCGCCGCCGACGGAAACACCACGTGGCCAGCCACCGAAGAGAGGTTGATGATGTGGCCGGCATGCTGTTCGCGCATGGTCGGGAGCACCGCGGCTACCCCATACAGCACGCCCTTGATGTTGACGTCGATCATCTGGTCCCACTCGTCGACCTTGAGCTGATCAAGCGGTGACAGCGGCATCAGGCCGGCGTTGTTGACCAGCACATCGATGCGTCCATAGGCCTCCTTGGCGGCCTGTGCCAGGGATTCCACCTGCTCCCGGTCGGTGACATCGGTGACGCGGTAGATGGCTTCGCCACCCTGGGCAACGATGTCATCACGCAGCGCCTGGAGTCGCTCTTCACGACGCGCACCAAGCACCAGCTTCGCACCAGCCTTGGCCAGGCGGTGCGCGGTGGCTTCGCCAAGACCGCTGCTGGCCCCGGTAATGATCACGACCTTGCCATTGATCTCTGACATATATTGCTCCTTTTGCCCTGGGTCTCAGGGCGGGTTGATGGATCTGTTAATGGAACAGTTGATGGAACTGATAAAGGAATCGGCCAGGTGAATCGGGTCGACGATGAAGCGGCGAGAAGGGAGGCGTTCAGCTCGCCTTGGCCTGACCGGGCACCAACAGGTGGGTGAAGAGAATCCTCTCGAAACACTCCATTGGCTGCAGTGACTTGACGGTCTTGGCACGCAATATGGCGCCCTCCCAACCCGCCATGATGAAACCAGCCAGCGCTTCGAGTTCGGATTCGGCGTCGAGCTCACCAGCGTCGCGGGCCGCCTCCAGGCACTCGACGAGGCGAGCTTCCCAACCACGAAACACCTGGTCGAGACGCGCACGAAATCGCTCACTGTGGGCGGAAAGCTCCTGGCCAAGATTGCCGATCAGACACCCCCTGCAGTGATCCCACGACGCCATGTCGGCCTTGCCCACTTCCAGATACCGGCGCAGTCGTTGCAGAGGAGACAGCGAGAGATCCTCGAAAATGACCGCCAAGCGAGCGTCATACTCCTCCGCGAAGGCGTCGATCACGGCCAGGCCGAAATCCTCCTTGCTGGAGAAATAGTGATAGAAGGAGCCCTTGGGAACTCCTGCACGGGTCAATACGGCATTGATGCCGGTGGCGGTGTACCCCTGCTCGGCTATCAGCTCGGCGCCAATCCGGATCAGGCTGTCGCGGGTCTTTTGTGTCTTCATGCCGATAAAACTAGACCGGTCGTCTAGCTATGTCAAGCTGAGTCAGGTCAAGCCGAGTCGGAACAGCCGCATGCCACGGCGCGGGGGAACCCTGCGCGCGCCTGGCGTTCTGACCCAGGGTCGGCGCTGCCGGCGAAACGTCCCTTTGCGAGGAAAATCGATGCGCGTACTGTCCCCCTGTCTGGCGTCGTGGTTCATTAGCCTCGCCATGCTGCTTGCCCTGGCGACCCCTAGTGCTGCCGAGACAACACCCGCCACCCCCTTTTCCGCCCGCTATCAGTTGGAAGTCAGCGGCTGGCCAAACACCACCGTTGGCCACCGGCTGACCCGCGAAAGTGGTCATTGGCAGAGTCATATGGAAGCCTCGCTGGCGGTGGCCCAGGGCAGTGAACGTAGCCGTTTCATCATCGAGGATGGCAACGTGACGGCGATCAATTACGCCAGTGGTTACTCGCTCATGGGCATTGGAAACGACTATCGACTCACCCCCGAGGAACTCACGCATCTGCCTGACCGCCAGACGGCGCTCTTCGAACTGTCCCGGCGTGCCATTGCCGGCCAGGACTGCACGACCGGCAAGGGCTGCCGGCTGGACTACCTGGACCATCGCGGACGTCCCGAGCGCATCGACTACCGCCTGCTGGAACCTGTGCCACTCTCGTTGCCTGCTGGAGAGTTCGAGGCGGTGACCGTGGAAGTCACAGAGCCCGACGAGCCCGAGCGCAGGCTGGTCTTTCATTTTCACTCCGAGCTTCCCGGCCTGCTGCTCGGCATGGAGTACCACCGCGATGGTGAACGGCGCAGCCGGCTCGCCCTCTCCGCCCTGTCGCTTGCCCAGTGATAGGCTTTCCCTCTCCCAGACGTTATCCCGGTCGTCATCCTGCTCGATAGGCTGCTAAAGTAACGGCCTTCCGCCGCGCCCACCGGCGCGTAGAGAATGGACTCTCGATAACGGGCTCTCGATAAGGGACTTTCGATGCTTACCGGTCTTGTGATCGTGCTGCTGCCGCTACTGCTCGGTTACCTGGTACCGGTGCGCAACGCCCTCGTCCAGGGACTGATCAATCGCGGCGTGAACGCGTCGGTATATGTGATCCTGCTGCTGATGGGCGTGAGCCTTGCAGGCCTCGATGACCTCACCAGCCAATTCGCGCGCATGGGCGGCGCGGCCTTGACCTTGTTCGCGGTCACCGGTGTTCTCAATCTGGCCGGGTTGTGGTGGCTCTCGCGGCGGCTCGGCCTTAAGGCCGACCCCTCGCGGGTGGTGGCGGGTGCGCCGACCAGCAAGTTCGTGGCCATGGCCGGCTCGCTGGCGCTGGTCGGCGTCGTGGTGATCGGCGTGGTGCTGGGGCTTGTTGGCGGCCGGTTGATGGGCGAAGCACTACATGGGCATGCCGAGACGCTGGCCGAGTGGGTGCTCTACGCCCTGCTGGCGCTAATCGGTTGCCAGTTGCGCAACTCCGGCATGCCACTCAAGCAGATCCTGCTCAATCGCCACGGCCTGGCCATCGCCATGACCCTGGCGACCACCTCCTTGCTGGGTGGCCTGATCGCCGCACCGCTACTGTCGCTCTCCTGGAACGAAGGGCTCGCCATGGCCGCCGGCTTCGGCTGGTATTCGCTGTCCGGCATCCTGGTGGGTGACCAGCTCGGCCCTCTGCTCGGCGCGGTGGCGTTCTTCAATGACCTGGCCCGTGAACTGCTGGCCTTCGTGCTGATTCCCCTGGTCATCCGCCGTCATGCGGCGCTGGCCATCGGCTTTGGCGGCGCCACATCGATGGATTTCACGCTGCCGGTCATCCAGCAGCATGGCGGCGTCGGCTGCGTGCCGATCGCTGTGGTCAGCGGGTTCATCCTCTCGTTGCTCTCTCCGCCGCTGATCCTGTTCTTCCTGTCGCTTTAAAGCGACACCGGCGCACCCGGATTGCACCCTGCTTGCACATTGCCTGACCATTCACTGCATCGCCTGCAGCGATACTGATGGATCGGTCACTCGCGTCGAACCTCGCTGGTGCTCAGCCCGCCACACCGCCATGGAGCCATGATCATGCCCCTTCGCCTGCCTCGACCGGCTGTTTCGCGCCTGGGCATCAAGTTGTTCGCGGTCATCCTGCTGGTCAACGTGATCATCTCGGGGCTGGTGTTCCTGGGGGTTTCAAGAAGCCTCGACCAGGGCTTTCTCGAGTATCTCGACACCACCCAGACCAACCGCGCCGAGACCCTTGCCGAGGGCCTCGGCGAGGAATGGGCAAGACGCGGCGACTGGGAGTGGCTACGTGCCTCGCCACGCATCTGGGACCGCCTGGTACGCCGCCAGCTGTGGCCGGGTGCCGGGCCGCCGCCACACGGTATCGAGCGGCGCCTGGGCGAAGCCAAGGACTTCGTGCTGCATGACGCCGAAGGCTTACCAGTGATCGGCCTGCCACCGGATGACGACGAAGAATCGGCCACGCTGCGCTGGCTGCCCATCGAACATCAGGGGCAGCGCGTCGGCACCCTGGGTTATCGCCCGCCGGAGCAATTGATGGCACGCATGGACCGTATCTTCCTGGCTCGCCAGCAGCGCAGCCTGGCCATCATCGTGGGATCGCTCGGTATCGCATCGTTGCTGCTGGCCGGCGGCCTTTCGTGGTGGCTCGGGGGGCGGACACGCGGCATGGCCCTTGCCACGCGCCGCCTCACCGAGGGTGACTACAGCATCCGCCTGACCGAACGTGGCCGTGATGAACTGTCGCGACTGGCCCATGACTTCAATGTCCTGGCCGCCACGCTCGAAGCCAGCCGCGAGGCGCGCAGCCGATGGGTTTCCGACATCGCCCACGAACTGCGCACACCTCTGGCGGTGCTGCGCGGCGAGATCGAGGCGATGCAGGACGGCATTCGCAAGCTCGACCAGCACAACCTGCATTCGCTGGCCCAGGAGGTCGGCCAGTTGGAGCGGCTGGTGGCCGACCTGCGGCTGCTCTCGCAGAGCGACGCCGGGGCGCTCGAGGTGCAACTCGCGCCACTGGACCTGGCCGAAACCCTCGCCGAGCGACTCGATGAGGCCGCGGGATGGCTCGAGGACAGCGGCATTGAGCTCGAGCGCCACATCCATGGCGCGGCAAGGATTCGCGGCGATGCCCAGCGGCTGCGCCAGCTGTGGAACAACCTGCTCGACAACACCTGCGCCTATACCCGCGCCCCCGGAAAGCTGCGGGTAAGCCTTGGCGGCGATGACACCCATGTCACCGTGAGCTGGGAAGACAGCTCGCCGGGTGTGCCGGAGAGCGAACTGCCGCGCCTGACCGAGCGTCTCTACCGTGTCGAGGGTTCGCGCAACCGCGCCAGCGGAGGCAGTGGTCTTGGTCTCTCCATCGCGATAGCTCTGGCCAAGGCGCATGGCGCCGAGATGACCCCCTCGTCCTCGGCGCTTGGTGGGTTATGCTGGACACTGACATTCCAGCGGCTCGATTCAACCGCGTGATGATTAAAACCCCCATCCCGGGCCCCGAGGGAGGACACCCATGAGCCAGCAGGACACCCGCGAGCAGCGCATCCTGATCGTAGAGGACGAGCCCAAGATCGCCCGGCTGGTGGCCGATTACCTGGAAGGCAGCGGCTTCGCCACCCACCATCTGGATCATGGTGACAGCGTGCTTGCCTGGCTCGACCAGGCAAGGCACCACGAGCACATGCCGGCGCTGGTGCTGCTCGACCTGATGCTGCCCGGTACTGACGGCCTGACGCTGTGCCGCGAGATTCGCCAACGCTGGCCACACATCGCCGTGGTAATGCTCACCGCGCGGGTCGAGGAAGTCGACCGGCTGCTGGGGCTGGAACTGGGCGCCGACGACTACATCTGCAAGCCTTTCAGCCCACGCGAGGTGGTGGCTCGGGTCAAGGCGGTGCTGCGTCGCAGCCTGGCGCTATCCGATCCTGGCGCGCAGTCCGGCAGTGACCTGGTGCTCGATGATGATGGCTGGCGGGCGCTGGCCGATGGCCAGGACCTCGCGCTCACCGCCGTGGAGTTCCAACTGCTCAAGGTGATGATGCATGCGCCGGGACGCATCTTCTCCCGCGACCAGTTGATGGACCACATGTATCGCGACCACCGCATCGTCTCGGAGCGCACCGTGGACAGCCACGTCAAGAAACTGCGCCGCAAGATTGGCGAGGTGTGGCCGGAACGCGAGGTGATCCGCTCTGTCTATGGAGTGGGCTACAAGTACCAGCCCGAAGAATGACGGTTTCGCCGCCTGACAACCCACCGGATTCGTGCATCGCATGCACCGCCTTTGCACCTTCACTGCATGGCATTTGCACAGGATGGGGCGAGACTGGGAACGTCAACCCAAGGCTTACAGGAGTGCCACCATGAACGCTTCCCTTTCACGCGGTTTCCTTGCCCCAGCGCTACTTGCCCTGGCCATCGCCCCCCTATCGCTTGCCGCCCTTGCCAGCCATCATGGAGACGGCCAGCATGGTGACGGCAAGCATGGCGAAAGGTATCACCACGGCTGGCACGAGCAGCGTGCCGAGCACCATGCCGAACGACGTGACGCAATGTTCGAACGCGCCGGAATCGATGCCGAGACACGCGAGGCCCTGGACAACGCGCGCAGCGAACACCATGACGCTCTGCGTGAGCTCCATGAGGCGCATCGGCAGCGGGTTGACGAGATTCTCGACGAAGAGCAACGCGAGGCTCTGAAGCAGGCACGCCACGACATGCACGAGGAGGCGCGCCAGCAACATCGCGAGGCAAGGGAAGCGCGCCTGCAGGCACTGGTCGATGGCTGGGAGCTTTCGGACGAGGCGCGCGAGACCCTGCGCGAGACCCGGGAAAGCATCTATACCGATCTTTCCGAGTTTCGCGAACGTGACTTCGATTCGCGTGAGGAGCGCCGCGAGGCCATGCGTGAGTTGCGCCAGTCTCACCACGCCGCCCTGGCCGAGGTGCTGAGCGAAGAGCAACTCGAGGAGCTCGAGGATGCCATGTCGCCCAAAGGCAAGCGCGGCCATGGCAAAGGACATCGCGGCCATGACAAAGGTCAGCAAGGCAAGGGGCACCATGAAAAGGGCGGTGAACACGGGAATCGCCAAGACGACTGAACGCGCTGCCACCCCAGACCCCGCAACACGCGATAAAATGGCCGCCCCTTCTCGGGGGCGGCCATTTTGGTCCGGCGGATGATGCGAAGGGTAACGGCGTTTAGTTGTACAGCACACCAGGCAGCCAGAACACGATGCCCGGCACCATGTAGAGAATGAACATCGCCACGAACACCATCAGCAGGAACGGCGCGATCCCGATGAAAATATCGCCGAGCTCGATGCCCTTGGGTGCGATGCCCTTGAGGTAGAACGCCGACATCGCCATGGGAGGGGTCAAGAACGAGGTCTGGATATTAAGCGCCACCAGCACGCCGAAGAACAACGGATCGATGCCGAACATGTGCAGCAGTGGCAGGAAGATCGGCACGAAGATGATGATGATCTCGGTCCACTCCAGTGGCCAGCCGAGGATGAAGATCATCAACTGCGCCAACAGCAGGAACTGCAGGGGCGAAAGCGACAGGCCACTGATCCAGTGCTCGATCAACGAGTGGCCATCGAGCAGCGAGAACACCGACGAGAATATCCACGAGCCGACGAACAGCCAGCACACCATGGCGCTGGTGCGTGCGGTGAGAAAGACCGCCTCACGCAACCGCTCGAAGGTCAGTTGCCGGTACGCCGCGGCCAGCAGGATGGCACCCAGTGCGCCGATCCCCGCCGCCTCGTGGGGCGTGGCAAGGCCGAACAGGATCGCGCCAAGCACCGCCATGATCAATACGAACAGCGGCACGAAGGACGTCAGCAACCCCCAGTAGACCGTCTTGAGCGGCACATTGAGCCGCTCGGGCGGCAACTTCGGCGCCACCGAGGGATTGATCATCGCCCGCCCCATCACATACAGGATGTACAGGCCGGCCAGCAACAGTCCGGGAATCAGCGCCGCGGCATACAGCCGAACCACCGAGACGCCGGCCATGGCGCCGTACAGAATCAGCATGATGCTGGGCGGTATAAGGATGCCCAGGCACCCACCGGCGCAGATCACCCCGCTCGACAGCCGCTTGTCGTAGCCGGCATTGAGCATCGCCGGCAGCGCCAGCAACCCCATCAGCGTCACCACGGCCCCGACGATACCGGTGGCGGTGGCGAACAGTGCGCAGGTGATCAGGCTCGCCACCGCAAGGGATGCCGGCATGCCGCGAGCCGCCAGTTGCAGGCTGGAAAACAGCCTGTCGAGGATGTTCGCCCGTTCGACCATGTACCCCATGAACAGGAACAGTGGCACGGCAATCAACACGTCGTTGGACATGACGCCATAGGTACGCTGCACCAGTAGCGAGAAGATGATGTCGCCGATGGCGAAATAGCCAAAGCCGATACCCATGGCGATCAGCGTGAAGGCGATAGGAAAGCCGAGCATGATCAGGATGACCAGCATACCCAGCATCATCATGCCGATTTCTGGCTGGCTCATGAGCGGCCCTCCCCATTGTCCGACTCGACAGCGTCGATTTCGTCCTGCTTGTTGACCGGCACCTGGATCTCCTCCACGTCGCCAAGGCGACGCGGCCACGCACCCTGTTTCAGGCAGAGTATGCAGCGACACACCTCGGCCATGCCCTGCAGTGCCAGCAACGCGGCACAGGCGGGAATCACGAACTTGTAAGGCCAGATGGGCGGCCCACCGGGGGTGAAGGAGCTGTGTTCATCCTGGCGAAACGAGATCCCGAAGAAATCCCAGCCACTCCACACCAGGGCGATGATGCCCGGAAAGAAAAACAGCAGGTAGAGCACGAGCTCCAGCCCGGCCTGCATGCGGGTCGGGAAGTAGCGGGATACCACATCGGCTCGCACATGGGCATTGTGTGCAAGCGCATAGGCACCGCTCATCATGAACAGAGTGCCGTAGAGCATGTAGCTGGTGTCATAGGCCCAGGTAGTGGGAGCGCCCAGGACATAGCGCATGAAGACCTCGTAGCTCACCACGAAGGTCAGAAGCAGGATGCTCCAGGCGAACAGCTTGCCCACCCAGGTACTGATATGGTCGATGAAGAAGATGAAGCGCATGGCGACCTCTCACCGATGGGCGCCGCCCCTCCGGAGCGGCGCCCTGGTCTCGAACCAGGCGCCTTCCTGGCGCCGGGACCCTTTGGCATTGGGCGCTTGCGCGCGAACGGCCTACAGGATCGTGGAGGTGTCGGTGGGCGCCTTGTTGTAGAAATGGCGATAGGCGGGTTCCTTCGGAGCCGTGCCTTCCAGGTGGAAACCGACCACCCGCTCACAGTACTCGCGCTGATGATCGACCACCTTCTTGAAGAACTCATCGCTGGATTCACGCTCTATCACCGCATCCCAGGCGGCGAGCTGCGCTTCGAGCACCGAGTCCGGGGTGATATAGGTCTGCACCCCCTGCTCCTCACGCATGCCATTCAGGTCACGCGGATAACGCTCCATGGCCTTCCAGTACATCTCCGATGATGCGGCCTTGGCGGCGTATTCGAGGATCGCCTGGAACTCCTCGGGCAAGCTGTCGTGCTTGGTCTTGTTGAAGATGATTTCGAACGCCTCGCAGTCCTGATGATAACTGCGCAGCATCCAGGTCTTGCTGACATCGGGAAAGCCGAGCAGGCGATCCGACGACGGATTGTTGAATTCAGCGCCATCCAGCAGGCCACGGTCCATGGCTGGCACGATGTCGCCACCGCCCATGATGGTCACCGCCGCACCGAACTCGTTCATGAGGTCCGCCCCCAGGCCAACGGTGCGGTACTTCAGGCCACGCAGGTCGTCGGCACTGGTGATCGGTTCCTTGAACCAACCCAGCGCCTGGGTCGGCATCGGCCCAGTCTGGTAACCGATCAGAGGCAGCTCGAGCATCTCCAGCAGTTCGGCGTAGAGCTCACGCCCACCGCCGGTCCAGAACCAGGCCAGGAACTGGTGGGCATCCCAGCCGAACGGCGGTGGCGTACCGAACAGCGAGAAGGCCTTGTGCTTGCCATACCAGTAGGCGGTCACACCATGGCCGCCATCCAGAGCGCCGGAGATCACCGCGTCCTGAAGCTGCAGCGCTCCGACAACCGCACCGGCCGGCAGCAGGTTGAGGTTCAGCCGGCCACCCGACATCTCGTTGACAATGCGCACGTAGTCCGAAGCGAACTCATGGAAGATGTCCTGGTTTGGCCAGGTACTCTGGAAGCGCAACGTGGTGGTCTGGGCCACCGCGATGCTCGGAAAGCCTACCGCGGCGGCGGCCCCGGCACCTACGGCGGCAGCCGAGCCAGTCAGGAAGCGTCGGCGAGAAGTGCTTGGCGGCGTCTCGGCTGTGACGGGTTTAACGGCAGATTCTGTGGATGATTCTGTGGGAGTTGGCGTCTTGTCGTTAGCCATTGGATTCTCCAGTGTGGCGTGTCGTTATTATTGTCCGGCGACCCGGGGCCTTGCCGGAGCGGCGTTCCTTCCCGAAGGCATCCTGCGCCGGTATCACTTCCTTGCTATCCGTTTTGGCAGTCGGTCATATCAGGTATAGCTTGTTCACCCCTCGTCTCAAGTCGCACGCCGAAAAACCTTCCACGTTGGCCTATACATTATTCAACGCAGGGTTGCAGGAGCGCCGGGATATGCGTATTTTATTTGAACGTTCATTCAAGAAAAATATCGCACTCAGTGAGAAACGCCCTAACACTGCCGGGACGGCAGCCAAGGCAAGGTGTGCTTTCGATTGTGGGTCGCAGGTGAATCACCCGTCGCGGAACAATCAACAGCGCGCCAATCACTCGAGTGAGCCCATCAACCGACTGACAGGAGCTCAATTGCATGGCGCATGACACTTCGCCACCCGAGCAACGCGACCGGCTGAATTCCGTGGTTTTCCACGGGTCGGTCGCCGGTATCCTCATCTTCCTGGTGCTGACCATGGTCTTCACCGAACAGGCTGGCGCCTTCTTCGACGCGGGCCTGGCCTGGGTCAGCCAAACCTTTGGCTGGTATTACATGCTGGCGGTTCTCGCCTACCTGGTGTTCGTGATCGCTATCGGCTGCTCGCGGTACGGAAGCATCAGGCTCGGTCCAGATCACTCACGGCCCGAGTTCTCGCTGCTCTCCTGGTCGGCGATGCTGTTCGCCGCCGGCATCGGTATCGACCTGCTGTTCTTCAGCGTAGCCGAGCCGGTCTCCCATTACCTTGCACCACCGGATCTCGAACCAGAAAGTCAGGCCGCCATGCGCAACGCCGTGGTGCAGACCTACCTGCACTGGGGGCTTTCCGGTTGGGGTCTGTATGTGCTGATGGGCATGTCACTGGCCTACTTCAGCTATCGTCATCGCCTGCCCCTGGCCATCCGCAGCGCGCTCTACCCACTGCTCGGCAAGCGGATCCATGGCCCGATCGGTAACGCCGTCGATATCACCGCGGTCATTTCCACGGTATTCGGCATCGCCACCAGCCTCGGCATCGGCGTGATCCAGCTCAACTATGGCCTCGCCTACATGTTCGACGTGCCGGAGAGCCTCTCGGTGCAGGTCATCCTGATCGCCATGGTCGTGGTACTGGCGACCATCTCGGTGGTCAGCGGCGTGGAAAAGGGCATTCGCCGGCTGTCGGAATTCAACATGCTGCTGGCACTGGCACTGCTGCTGTTCGTGCTGTTCCAGGGCCATACCCTGACACTGCTCGACATGATGGTGAACAACGCCGGCGACTACCTGTCCGGCTTCGTCGCCAAGAGCTTCGACACCTATGCCTTCGCCGGCGAAGAGGCCAGCGAATGGAAGATGTGGTGGACGATCTTCTTCTGGGGCTGGTGGATCGCCTGGACTCCGTTCGTCGGCCTGTTCCTGGCGCGCATCTCACGCGGTCGCACCATTCGCGAGTTCGTCGCCGGCGCACTGTTCATCCCGCTGGCGTTCATGATGGTGTGGATGTCGGTGATGGGTAACAGCGGCATCGAACTGGTGGCCAACCAGGGCGTGGCGGAACTCGGCGAGCAGGCACTCAATACACCGCAGACCACCCTCTATACTCTGCTCGAGCACTATCCATGGGTCGGTCTCACCGCTGGCGTGGTGACAGTGCTTGGCATCGTGTTCTTCATTACCTCGGCGGACTCCGGCGCCCTGGTGCTGGCCAATTTCACCTCGATTCTTTCCGATGTGAACCACGACGCACCGGTCAAGCTGCGCATCTTCTGGTCGGTGGTGATCGGCCTGATCACCGTGGCGCTGCTGATGGCCGGCGGACTCTCGGCACTGCAGAGTGCCGTGGTGATCACTGCCCTGCCCTTCTCGCTGGTGATATTCGCGATCATGGTGGGCATGATAAAGGCACTGAAACTCGAAGGCAGCAAGGCCGATGCGCGCCGTCAAGTGTCTGGTACAGCACCGGGCGGAGACTGGCGCGAGCGCCTCGACCGTGCGCTGGACACCTCCACTCGCGCCGGTGCCGCCGCCACCATCGAGCACGCCATTCGCCCCGCGCTCACCCAGTTCGCCGAGGAACTGCGCAGCCGTGGCCAGGACGCCTCGGTGAGCGAGGAGCAGATCGACGGAGACCCATTGCCGAGCCTGACCCTGCAGGTAAGCCTCGAGGAAGCCGCAAGCTTCGTCTACCAGGTCTGCCCGCACCGCATGCGCACACCGAGCTTCTTGCCGGTGGATGATGATTATTATGTGCGGCTCGATGTGTTCCTCGCCGAGGGCGGCACCGGGCAGGACCTCAACGGCTACACCCGTGGCCAGGTCATCGGTGACGTGCTTTCCGAGTACGAGCGGCACCTGCACTTCCTGGCGCTTGCCGGTCAAGATGGCCAGGTCCAGGCCATGCCCGGCACCATCGGTGACCTGCCGGATGGCGTCACCCAGTCCTGACCACGCAAGACGCCAGGCGAGCATGAAGCGGCGGCACCCGTGGGTGCCGCCGTTTTATCGTCAGTTCTTTGACGCACTCCACTTCAGTTGCGCGGATCGTCCGCCGGATCCAGATACTCGATACCCCATGGCCCGGTGCCATGCAACTGGAAGACGGTCTCGCCCTCGGCATGACCATACATCGGATCCCCCGGGGACATGATGGCGAAGTCACCTTCCTCCAGGGCGTGCGTGTCATCCTCATCGTAGCGCTCGCCATGGGCGAAGTGCAGGGTACCCTCGAGTACCGTCACCCGCTCGTAGGCGGGATGGATATGGGGCTTGATCTGATAGCCATCCTCAAGACGAAGACGCATGGTGAAGGGTTCCTCCTCGCTTAACGATCCTTCGATGATGGCGATCTCCGCGCCTTCGCCCATCGAGCCTACCGGCCCCCATTCCAGGGCATCGGCGCTGCCGATCAAGTGGCCATCTCCACGATAGGTCTCTGCCTGAAGGGGCCCCGCCGCCAGCATCAGTGCCAGGATGGGCGCGACAGCGACAAGTGGCTTGTTCATGCAGGTATTCTTGGGGGTTTCCTCATCGCGGTACATCGCCTTGACCCGGGATTCGAGCTCCCCCCGATCCACCGCCGAGGGTGCATTGACTGCTGCCGTATTGGTCATGGTGATTCTCCTCTGCGTCTGCGGTTTTCACGACACCACTGATGTCGCAGCCACAAGGACGCAATGGCGCCTTTCGTTGTTCCCGGCTGCCTTCATGCAGCGACGGGAACTCCGACAGCGGCGACGACGTCCCTGCCCACATACCCGCTTGCCCAGAGATTCACCACCGACCATGCTCAAAGAGGACACCATGCCATTCGCCGGCCTACTCGCCTGTGCATCACTCCGGGAAACGCGATTCGAGGATGGCATGACCGAGGAGAGCGTCATGACGCAGCCTGAGTACCGGTCGCGACGCGCCTGGTTCGAGGCACGCCTGACCCCACTCATGGATAGGCTCTACGGCACTGCCCTGCGCCTTACCCGCCACCCCGACGATGCCGAGGACATCGTCGCCGAGGCGGTGGCACGCGCCTGGCGTCATCTCGATGAGCTGCGCGACCCGGAACGCTTCGAGGCCTGGCTGTTCCACATCCTCAGTAACGTCTTCATCAGCGAATGGCGGCGGCGGCGCAGTCACCCTCAGCACTGCACCGAGGACGAGGCGCCCGCACCAGACGAGCTGCACGCCACAGACTTCACACTGTTCGCGCAACTTCACCAACCTTTCCTGCTGTGGTGGGGAAGTCTGGAAGAGCAGTTCTTCAATTCGTTGCTGGAAACGGATCTACGCCAAGCACTGGACGCGTTGCCGGATCCCTTCCGAGTGGTGATGGTGATGGTCGAGCTGCAAGGCCATCGCTATGGCGAGGTTGCCGAGTTGCTGGACATCCCGCTGGGTACGGTAAGGTCGCGGCTCAACCGTGCCCGCGGCCTGCTTCAGAAAACCCTTTGGCAGCAGGCACGCGACGCCGGCATTCTGCCACCGGAACATGATCGGCACGCGTCGGATTCACAAGGAGATGCATCGTGAAGCACAGGGAATTGAGTTGTGAACAGGTCATTGCCCGGTTGTTCGACTACCTCGACCATGAGCTGGACGACCGGCAGGCGGCCGAGCTCGAGCAACACCTCGCTCGCTGTCGTGACTGCTTCTCACGCAGCGAATTCGAGAAACGGCTGCGTGCCAGACTGGCAGACAGCGCCACACAGCCGGCTCCACCACAAATGCATCGGCGCATTGGAAGACTGCTCGACGACTTCGACGATGCACCTCCCACGTGCTGATGGGTGATAGCCCAGGAGGAAGACCTCATGGTCGCCATACTCGGTTACTCCCGACCACAGATCCTGGCCGCGGTGCAGACGATGTACAGTACGGTGGCCAACGCCCCGGAGAGCCCCTTTCATTTCCCGGTTGGCGCGAATGCCAGCCGGCGCTTGGGCTACCCGCAAGCGCTGACCGCATCCCTGCCGACTCGACTCATGGACTCCTTTGCCGGGGTTGGCTGCCCGTTCAATGGCAGGGCGGTACACCGCGGTGATCGCGTGCTCGACCTGGGTGCCGGCGCTGGCCACGACAGCCTGATCGCCCGGGATCTCGTGGGCGAGCGAGGGCGTGTCATTGCCCTGGACCTGACCGCCGCCATGACCCGTAAGCTTCGCCAGGAGGCTATGCTTGCCGGTATCGACGACCTGATGGTGCTGCAAGGGTCCGCCGAGCAGCTCCCCTTGGCCGATGCCAGTGTCGACAGCATCACCAGTAACGGCATGCTCAACCTGGTACCCGACAAACGCCGCTCGGTGGCCGAGATGTTTCGCGTACTAAGGCCAGGCGGCCGCCTGCAACTGGCCGATGTTGTCATCCACCGACCGGTATCGGTGGATTGCCACGCGGATCCGCGGCTGTGGGTCGAGTGCGTGGTGGGTGCCACCGTGAAGGAAGACCTGCTGGCACTGTTCGAAGAGGAGGGCTTCGAGGACATTCGAGTGGTGGGAAGCCACGACTACTTCGCCCTGAGCCCGAGCGATCAGACGCGGGAGGTGGCCGAAAGCTTCGGGGCCCATGCCGTGGAATTGAGCATGCGCCGCGCAGACACGCCTCCCACTATCCTGCGACGCTGGCGCCACCGCCTCGATCCCCGTGTCTGGTGGCGCAGGCTCAAGCGTCGCGGCCTGCTGGGCATGGCGGCATTCGCTCTGGCTGCCGTGAGCTGCTACGGTCTTCTGGCCCTGGCGGCACTGCTGCCGGTGCTGGGTATGAGCCTGGCCCTGAATGAAAGCACCTGGGCGGTCGCCATTGCAGCCTTCGTGGCGTTGACGCTGGTGGTACTGGCCGCGGGCTTACGCCACCGGGTCGGCCCGTGGCCCTGCCTGCTCGGGGCATTGGGCGCCAGCCTAGTGTTCTACGCCCTGTTCATCGACTACTACGCGCTCCTTGAACTCGCCGGTTTCCTCGTGCTGGCGGCCGCCACGCTCTGGGATCTGCGCCGACGCCGACGCCAGGAGGCCCGAGTGTTGGGCATCGATTAGGTTCGTTTCACACGGCTAGGTTTCGCTATCCCGCGTGAACACCGCCAGATGGCTCGGCTGGCCAAGCGACGAATGGCGATCGCCAATTCCCGACACCTTGACCCGATAGCCGTTGCGGCGCGCGACCCCGAAGGCCCATTCACGAAACCGCGCCCTCCCCCACTCGAACTTGTGGTCGGGGTCGCGAAACGCCCCAGGGGGCATGTCGTAGAGCGGATTGTAATCGTGGTTGGGGGTGGTCAGAAGCAACAGCGACGGACGCATCCTGGTGAATACCGCACGCTCCACCTTCGAAAGGGTCGCCGGCGGCACGTGCTCGATGGTCTCGACCATCGCCGCGGCATCGAAGCCGGACAGGCGAGGATGCGGCTCGGCATAGGAGCCACAGATCAGCTCCAGACGCCCCTCCCGCGACTCGGGCAAGTCGCCCAGCCGCAGGTTCGCCTGGGCGAGCAGTTCACCGCTCTGTTCCAGGCCCACCAGCTTCTCGAACTGCGGCTCGAAGAGCAGGTATTGCAACAGCCCACCGGTACCGCAGCCCAGATCCAGCACCCGCCTGGCGCCACTGGCTCGCAATTGGCCTGCGACGCGTTGCAGGCGCACCTGATGCAGGTCGAGCGATTCGCTGTTGATCATGCTCACTCCCCCGAAAGAGGGAGCTATCGTGCCGCAAAACCCTGAAGAGGCATAGCATCGGGAATGAAATGGGCCATTGAAGTGGTGGAAAGGGGAATGGGGATAGGGGAATGGGGAAAGGGGATTGGAAAAAGGCGCGACTCATGTCGCGCCCCTGTGGCGAATCGTGGAGGCGCTGCCATGCGTGGGCATGGCAGCGGTCAGGCTGGGCGAATCAGAAGAACCCGAGCGGATTGGTGTCGTAGCTGACCAGCAGGTTCTTGGTCTGCTGGTAGTGCTCGAGGGCCATCTTGTGGGTCTCGCGGCCGACACCGGATTTCTTGTAGCCACCGAAGGCGGCGTGCGCCGGATACTGGTGGTAGCAGTTGGTCCACACGCGGCCGGCCTGAATGCCCCGGCCCATGCGGAAGGCCACGTTCATGTCGCGGCTCCACACCCCGGCGCCCAGGCCGAATTCGGTGTCGTTGGCGATGGCCAGCGCTTCCGCTTCATCCTTGAAGGTGGTCACGGCGACCACCGGGCCGAAGATCTCCTCCTGGAACACGCGCATCTTGTTGTTGCCCTTGAGCAGCGTCGGCTGGATGTAGAAGCCGTTGTTGATCGACTCATCGAGAGTCTCGCGGTTGCCGCCGGTCAGGAACTCGGCGCCCTCCTCGCGGGCGATGTCCATGTAGGACATGATCTTGTCGAACTGCTCCTTGGAGGCCTGGGCACCGACCTGCACATCGGTATCCAGCGGATTGCCACGCTTGATGGTGGTGACCCGCTGCATGACTCGCGCCATGAAGTCGTCGTACATGCTCTCCTGGATCAGCGCGCGCGACGGGCAGGTGCACACCTCACCCTGGTTGAAGAACGCCAGCACCAGGCCTTCGGCGGCCTTGTCGATGAACTCCGGCTCGGCGTTCATGATGTCGGCGAAGTAGATATTCGGCGACTTGCCGCCCAGCTCCACGGTGGAGGGAATGATGTTCTCGGCGGCGCACTTGAGGATGTGCGAGCCGACCGGAGTGGAACCGGTGAAGGCGATCTTGGCGATGCGCTTGCTTTCGGCCAGTGCCTGGCCGGCCTCGGCGCCATAGCCATTGACGATATTGATCACGCCCGGCGGCAGCAGGTCGCCCACCAGCTTCATCAGTTCGAGGATCGAGGCCGGGGTCTGCTCGGCTGGCTTGAGCACCACGCAGTTACCGGCGGCCAGTGCCGGGGCGAGCTTCCAGGTGGCCATCAGGATGGGGAAGTTCCACGGAATGATCTGGCCGACCACGCCCAGCGGCTCGTGGAAGTGATAGGCGACGGTATTGGCGTCGATGTCGGCGGCGGTGCCTTCCTGGGCACGAATGCAGCCGGCGAAATAGCGGAAGTGGTCGACGACCAGCGGCAGGTCGGCGTTGAGGGTCTCACGTACCGCCTTGCCGTTGTCCCAGGTCTCGGCCACGGCGAGCATCTCGAGATTCTGCTCGATGCGATCGGCGATCTTGAGCAGGATGTTGCCACGCTCGGCAGCCGAGGTCTTGCCCCAGGCGGGAGCGGCATTGTGGGCGGCATCCAGGGCGAGGTCGATGTCTTCGGCGGTGGAGCGCGGAATCTCGCAGAACACCTCGCCGTTCACCGGGCTGACGTTGTCGAAGTACTGGCCCTTGACCGGAGCGACGAATTCACCACCGATAAAGTTGCCGTAGCGCTTGTCGAAACTGATAAGGGATCCTGGCGCACCGGGGTTGGCATAGATCATGGCGTGACTCCTGACTGTTATGATTGTGAGTAACTTTTCTAGTATTGGTCGTCACGGCCTTCTACGACATACTCCGGTGGCAGGAGAGCCACTCCTTCCTTGGTAGGAGAACGACACGAGGCCATGAACATGACCACCTTGATGGTCGCCGACGACCATCCACTATTTCGCGAAGCGCTCAGTGCCGTGATCAGCGCGGGACTTCCCGACTGCCAACTGCTCGAAACCGACAACCTGGCGGGAGCCCTTTCGCATGCCAGCCGCCATGAGGCGCTCGACCTGCTGTTGCTCGACCTCGACCTGCCTGATGCCGAGGGTCTGAGCGGCCTTGCGATGCTGCGCGAGCGGTTGCCGCGCCTGCCGGTGGCGATCGTCTCCGCCGAACAGGACCGGCGTATCGTGCTTGAAGCGATCGAGATGGGCGCGGTTGGCTATATTCCCAAGTCGACGCCTCGGGCGGAACTTCTTGCGGCACTGGCGCGAATTCTTGACGGCCAGCTCTACCTGCCGCCAAGTATCATGCTGCGCCCGCCAGTGGAGGACACCTCGGTGGCGCCTTCCAGTGGCGACGCGCTCAGCGCCCGGCTCTCCCGCCTGACCGGCAAACAGCTCGAGGTGCTCGAGCAGATGACGCGTGGCGCCTCGAACAAGCGCATCGCTCAGGAACTGGATATCGCCGAGACCACCGTGAAAACCCATGTCTCGGCCATTCTTCGCAAGCTCGGCGTTGCCAGCCGTATCCAGGCGATTCTCGCCGCAGGCGAGGTGGACATGAGCGAGCTCAGCGTCAGCCGCCGTCAGCGCTGAGGCCGAGCTGGAGCATTCGCCCGAGCTTCCAGCAACGTTGCAAGCAACATGCGCAAGCGTAGCGGCTTGAGCGGCTTGAGCAGGCAGTCATGCCCCTTGCGGCGTGCCTCGGCCTTGAGTTCGGCGGCATGATTGGCGGTGATCACTACCACGGGCAGCCCCGGTTGCCTTGCCTGCAGGTGGCTTGCCACCTCGAGTCCATCCGGATCACCCTCCGCCAGGTGATAGTCCACCAGCAATACGTCCGCGTGCTGACCATTGGCGCGCGCATCGAGCTGCTCCAGGGAGGCGGCGGTCACCACCTCGCAGCCCCATCCGCCCAGTAACGCCTGCATGCCTTCTCGAATATCCGCATCGTTGTCGATCACCCATACCGTCGCCCCCGCAAGACGATCGGAGGCTGGGCGAATGCGCTCAGGATCGTGGCGTTGCGCTACCTTCGTTCGCGCGTAGGGCACGCGTACAGCAAACACCGAACCACGCCCCGGGCAGGAACGCAGGCGCAGGGGATGGCCAAGCATGCCGCTGATGCGATCAACGATGGCCAACCCAAGGCCCAGGCCCCGATCCTCCCGGTCTCCACCGATGCGCCGAAACTCCTCGAAGATCGCCTCGCGCTGTTCCTCGGCGATCCCCGGGCCGGTATCGCCCACCATGATGTCGAGCCCCTCGGGATGGCGCCGACATCCCAGCAGGATTCGCCCCCGTTCGGTGTAGCGGATAGCATTACTGAGAAAGTTGCGTACCACCCGCGCCAGCAGCGCCAAGTCCGACTCGATCAGCGTATCGTTGGGCACGTAGCGCAGTTCCAGGCCTTGTGCCGCGGCGATCTGTCGGTACTCCTCGGCCAGCACGTCAAGTAGCTCGCCCACCCGAAACGGGGCAATATCGGGGGTGAGCACACCGGCGTCGAGCCGTGAGATATCGACCAATGTACCGAGCAGGGTCTCGACGTCCTTCAGCGAGCGACCGATATGCCCCACCACGCGGCGCGATGGCTCGGGCAGTGCGTGCTCATCCAGTGCGCTTGTGAACAACCGTGCGGCATTCAGCGGCTGCAGAAGATCATGGCTCACCGCCGCGAGGAACTTGGTCTTCGAGAGGTTAGCGGCCTCGGCCTCGGCCTTGGCGCGATGGAGCTCACCCAGTGTTCGCTGCAGTGTCTCGGTGCGTTCGCGTACCTGCTCGGCCAGCAGCACCGAGTGCTCGAAGGCCGCATACGGCGCACCCCCCACCACGCCACCGGATTCGACGCGCTCGATCAGTGCCGCGCAGATGCGCCGCAAGCGGGCATTTTCCTCGGTAAGCTGTCGCGCGGACTCACTGGTCGGCTCGACGTCATCCGGTGCGTGGACGAGATCCAATGGCAACCCCTGTGAAGGTCTGGTTGACGTGCATGCCATGGTGCTGCTCCCCATAGGTGTTGAAGCCGACCACACGCGAGCGGGCCAGCAACCGGGACGCCGCGTCCACCGCCCCCAGCGCCTCGAGCTCCAGCCGGCGCAGGAAACAGTCGCAACCGATCACCAGCACAGGCTCGCCGAGCGTGTCGTGAAGCCTGCCAAGCACAGCCTCGAGATCCTCGAGTATCGGTGCCGGCTGCATGGCAGTCAGTACGATGCCGTTTTCCACCGCACAGTAGAAGCTGAGGCTGCCGTCGGCATTGACGCGCTGAATCGAACGCACGTAGTGGGCATCACCGATGCGAACCGCCAGCGGATAGCGAGCGAACACCGAGGCATCCAATTCCGCCACCTCGAGCCCCACCAGGCGCGCGTACTCTTCGGCAGCCGGGGCGGCGTTCAGCTCCAGCACGCGACGTCCCTCGCGGTCGGCACGCGTCACCACCAGCTTGGCGCTTTGTGGCCGCAGGTGGTGCGTGGTGAACACCTCGAACGGCAAGGCGGTATTGATCATCACCACCACCGCCGCTGAACTACGAAAGCGACCGTTGCTGTAGACATGGGTATGGGCGAGCCGATTGTCGTCGCCAGCCGAACCGCCGAAGCTGGGAATGCGTCCCAGGGCCGCATCCAGGGTGGCCAACACCTGCTCCTCACTGCTCGAGAGGCCGTCAAGCAGGGTCAACGCGAAGCTGTTCTCGCCCACCGGCGCCATGGCATGGCCACGACACTCGTCGAGCAGATCATCGACCAGTTGCTGGGCACGTATCAGGTCGAAGCCATCGAGGTCCTCCACCAGCGAGAGCGACACGGCGAAATGTCGGCGATCCAGGCCAATCGCCACGACACAGCCACGTCCGTATCCCTGTGGGGTGATCTCGCCAGCGGTGGTGCAACCCGCCATTGGCACCCCGACGAACGCCTGCTGCATGGCCTCGCCCAGCTGATCGAGAGGATATTCCGCGCTACAGAAGAACAGCACGAATGCCAGGTCGTCATGGCCGAGTGCGGTGGCCAATTCGGATGCAACCGCCTGGGGGTCGGCGGAGCGGCTGAAGGCCGTGAGCAGTGGCGCCGAAGACGCCACTGGTGCTTGGCGAGGAAAATGGGTGAGTGAAGACGCAGACACCGGAAGACTCCATGCATCAAGAGGGGCGCGTGTGTATCGATAGCTTGGCATCAAGCGCCGCGAGCGTCACTTCCAGGGTCGCATGCAGGCTTTCCAGCAACTCGCTTGCGCCATCCATTGGCCCTCGGTGACTTGCCAGTTGTTCCAGGCGCAGCGCGAGCCCCGCCATCTTGACCGCGCCAAGGCTCGAGGACTCGCCCTTGAGCTGGTGCGCCAGGTGTGCAATCCGCGACAACTCGGCAGCACCGATTGCCTCCTCCAGCTCCAGCACCCGCTGCCTGACCTGCTCACGGTACACACCCACCAACTGAGCAAGGCCGGCTTCTCCAAGGCTCTCGCCCAGCGCCGTGAGCGTGCCGTCATCGAGGGGCGACTCGGGGCCGACGCGTGAGTGGCCAACGGGCTTGCCCGAGCGGTCAACGGCCTCATCCGCGTTATGCAGGTGGCGATTGAGCACCTCGAGCAGCATCCACTGCAGTAAAGGCTTGGTCAGGTAACCGTTCATTCCCGCCGCCAGGCAGCGAGTCTGCTCCCCCCCGGGCCCGCCCGCCGTCATGGCAACGATCGGTATATCCGCGAGCCGGCCACCCTTCGCACGCAGTCGCCTCGTCACTTCCAGGCCGTCCATACCGGGCATCTGGACATCCATGAAAATCAGATCGAAGTGCGCACGTCCGGCCTGCCACAGTGCCTCATCACCGCTCTCGGCAATTGTCACGCGACACCCCAGCCGCTCGAGCATGGCTCTTGCCACCTGCTGGTTGACCTGGTTGTCCTCCACCACCAGCAGCCGCGCTTGATCAAGGTGGACCGCCCGCGACGACACCTCATCACTGCCCCGAGAGGTTCCGCTCTCCGGTGCCTCGACGAGCGGCAGGGTGAACCAGAAACAACTGCCTATACCAGGCTTGCTCGAGACATGCAGCGCACCGCCCATCGCCTCCACCAACCGGCGGCATATGGCAAGACCCAACCCCGTGCCGCCAAAGCGACGCGCCGTCGACGCGTCGCCCTGGCGGAAGGGTTCGAAGATCCGGCGAAGCTGGCTGGGCTCGATCCCAAGGCCAGTATCGTGCACTTCGAAACGCAGTTGATCCCCACCCAGTGGCTTGACCTCTATTCGCACCTCGCCACTCTCGGTGAACTTCACCGCATTTGACACCAGGTTAAGCAACACTTGACGCAGGCGGCCTGGATCACTTACGACCCGTTCGGGCAGTGTCGGGTCAAGCCGACACGTCAGCCGTATGCCTCGAGTACTGGTGCGCGGAGTGAATATCTCGACAGTGCTCTTGACCAGTTCCCGCAAGTCCATTGGGCGGTTCTCGAACTCCAGCTTTCCCGACTCGACCTTCGAGAAATCCAGCAGGTCATTGATCAGTGCCAGTAACAGGCCACCGCTGTCATGAATGGTGGTGGCGTAGTGTCGGGCGGAACCCTCGAGAGGCTGATCCAGAAGCAGGTCACTCATGCCGATCACGCCGTTGAGCGGCGTGCGAATTTCATGGCTGACGGTTGCCAGGAATTCAGATTTTGCCTGGCTTGCCGATTCGGCTTGCCTGGCGGTGATCTCGAGCTCGCGGCTGAGTACTTCGAGATCATGGCGTGCCACCGCATTATCGCGCGCTTCGCGGAACAGCATGATCACGACCAGCAACGCGGAAAGGCTCATCCCCAGCAGCAGGATCAGAAGCAAGCCGTAGAGCAGTTGCAACTGGCGACGCTCCTGGGTGGCGCTCTCGGCCAGATGCGCGTTGATGGCGATGATCAAGCGCTCGCTGCGATTGCTCAGGACATCGAGTTGCTGGTCGAGCACGAGCCTTTGCAGGGCATCGAGTGCCCCGAGCTGGCTGATCCGCTCATCCAGTTCATCGAGCAGCGAGCCGATCTCCTCGGTCAGTTGGCCGCCCGATGGAATGCGTTCGAGCAACTGGGAGATCTCACCCTCGCGCAGGAGATGCAAACGGCTATAGAGAAGTTCGAATCGCAGCATCAGCCCGTCGAGCCCCGAATCGGGCTGGGCCAAGAAGTTGCGCAGCTGAACAGCATCCCGGTCGAGCTTGTAGGCATGCCATGCGGCATCCTCGCCGACACTTTGTGCCAGGCTATCCTGTCGCCAGGCAACCAGACCCACCACGACCAGCGCCGCGCCGAACAGCAGTAGTGCGCTGATGCCACCGAGCTTGAGGCGCAGCGGAAATCGCAACATTCTCGAATCCATTCGCCTAGGTGACGTGCGGGTCAAGGGGCATGAATATGCACGACTTGCCACACGGAGCGGAACCGAATCGTCTCGTTCATCAACTCGGGATGAGCGTCGAAAGGGTAAAGCACGAACAAGGGACCAAACTCACGAATCTGCATCCACTCGCCATTTCGGGACATGGCGAGAATCACGTCGTAATCATGCAGATCGGTAAGCGGAATCTCCGCCTCGAAGTCATTCAGCGCCCTTACCCGGATACGTTCCGAGCGCACGCCCGCAGCCGCCAGCACATCGCGCAGCAGGGGGCCTTCGTAGACACCAGCGTCATGGTGCCAGGGGGTGTGGGTATGGATCTCGTGGGAATCGAAGCCCATCAACATCTGGCGATCGAAACGTGCCTCCCCCGAAACGTTGGCATGCGCGATATCACCACTGATGCTCAGCAGCACTTCACCCTGAGGCTTCGGCAGGGCCCCATGGGAAGCCGCGGTACCCGGTAGCGCCATGAACGTCAGCAGCAATAAGGTGGTGAGAAGATACCCGGCTCGATAGCGCATGGAAGGATCCTGTATACGGAACACAGCTTTTCAACACTGTTTTTCAATACGGTTTTTCAATACGGCTTTTCGAGAAGGTTACGCTATTCGTTCGCGAAGATCAGGTCTCACGGTGGCAGGGTTGTCGTCTCATCTTCCTCGACCAGGGATGCCAGGCCATCCAGCAAGCGCAGTAACTGCATGACACGCGCCTCCAGCAGTCGGTTGCGCAGCAGTTGTCGAGACACCGGCAGCAGTGCGGACTCTCCCAGTTCGGCCTCCTCGAGCTGCTCATGATAGCGTTCGACAAGTGCCAGGTCCGCATCAAGGCTCTTGCGCCAGGCCTGATCCGAGAGCTCGAGCGCCTCTCGGGCCTCCTTGCCAAGCACGCCGTCGAGGCGCTCGGTCAACCGCTTGACCTCTTCTTGCCAGGCCTGCTGAGCTTCGCTTGCACAACTCAGGGCCGCTTCGGGCTCCCACTCGCCCTCTTCCATGCAGGCATCGAGTCGGTAGGCAATGGGGTGAACCGTACTCATCGTTGCGTGCTCCGACGCCATAACCGGCGTGGTGTCGAGAGCAAGGCCGCAGGTGGCAAGCAGGCCAGCAGTGACGGCCTGGAACAACAGACCGCGATGGGTTGATGCGGTAGTCATGCAGGCTCCTCTCTCGCCCGATTGGTTGCTGTTTCGACAGGCCCGGAATACGACAAAGGGGGCGTTTGACGCCCCCCGTGGGAGATGGTGCTACACAAGTCACCTGCCACACTAATCACATCATGCGTGTTCCGGTGCCATGGGCTCGATGCGCACCAGATCCTCGTAAGCATGCCAGCTAGCATGCCCAAGCACCGGCAGAATCAGCGCCAGGCCTATGTAGAAGGTCAGCACACCAACCAGTACGCAGCCAGTGAGGATGGCCGCCCACAGCAGCATCGGCCGGAAGTTGCGCGCCACCGAGCGGATACTCGCTTCGATGCCCTCCATGAAGGTGAGATCCTGGTCCATCAACGTTGGAATGGCCACCACACTGATCGTGAAAGCGCCAAATGCCAGTATGCCTCCCACCACCGAGCCTACGGCGATCATGCCAAGCCCTTCTGGCGTCGTCAGCAGTGCGGCATAGAGATCCGTCGGGCTTGGCACCTCGAAGCCGAAGAACAGCGCGAACAGAAGGGTCGCCAAGCGAATCCAGGCGAGAAAGAAGATCATCATCATCACGCCCATCATGGCCAATTGCCCCACATGGGGCCGCCATGCGCCGAAGGCATCGCCCAAGTGCGGTGCACGGTTCGCCTCCAGCGCCTTGCTGACCCCGTAGGAGCCCACCGCCACCAACGGCCCGAGGAACATGAAACCAGCCACCATCGGTAACAGCCAATGCCAAAGGCCAAGCGTGATGGCCCCCGCCGTCACCGCAATACTCAACCCTACCCAGAACATCCCGTAAGCCAGGCTGACTGCCGTGGCCTGGCGGAAATCCTCGAAACCCGCCGACAACCAGGCCCTGGGCCGATCCATGCCCACCGGGCGAATGGAAATCTTGACCCTGGATGGTGACGACTTGTCGTGCGCATCGGTTGTTGCCGCATTCATGGTTTCACCCCTAATTCCGCCAATGACATCTACTCCATGATTCGACTCCCGACGATCACCGGGAGCCAAGTATGATCTGTCAGGTTGTTAGCGCCTCGTTGACCGACTAGCTCGAGTTTAATGTAGTCGAGCGCAGTCGATCATGCCGACCCCGTTCACCGCACTTCATCAACCGATACTCCACGCTCCAGCCATCGCTGACAAGCCCGCTTTCACACCGCGTGGCGCATCGCCCTGTCTGTCTTCACACAAAAGCCCCGGCCTTGTGGCTCGGGGCTTCGTGAAGAAAGCCTGGATATTCAGCCAGGCTGCCTCGCGAGCGACATCAACGTACGATCATGACCGACATCTTGGTGTGATGCACCACATGCTCGGCGTTGGGGCCAAGCACATAATCGGCGAATTTTCGCTTGTTGTGCGACGCCATGACGATCAGGTCTATATCGAGCTTCTTGGCCGCCTTGATGATCGCCTCCCATGGCGAGCCATCCACGATCACGCTCTGTACCTGAATATCTTCCGGAATATTCTCCTTGATGAAGGTGTGTTGAGCCTCTGATATCGCTTCATGGGCTTTCTTGGCGAAGTCCTTGGGGAAGTAGGAACCCACCAGCGGCATGCGGTAGTCCGGCAGCACCGTCACCACATGCAGCGAGGCGCCGAAGCTCCGGCATAGGGTCAATGCCGTGGGCAACGCCTTGGTCCAGGAAGTTTCCTCATTGAGGTCAACCGGCAACAGGATCTTTTGATACATGGACATCACTCCTTCAAGCCGAGGCCTTGACCGCATCGGGTTCACGACGGCGGCGCTGCATCACCACGATCAAGCCGAATACCAGGAACGCCGGAATCCACATCAGTTCCTTGATCCAACGGTCCACCGGCGCCAGCACCTCGATGATCTCCTGGTCGAAGTCCAGTCCAAGGTCAGCCGCCGTACTGCCGAAGGCCACCATGTCGACCAGGGCACGATTATCTTCAATCAGCAGTTCCAGGCCCAGGTTCTCCAGGCGCTCTTCGCCAGTTTCCCCTTCCGGAACGGGCAGGAGCATATAGGTGGTGAGAGGATCACCGAAGTCATCTTCACCGCGGATCTGCAGGCGCAGCGTGCTGTCCTCGTCGACATCACCCAGCGTCTGGACCAACTCCGAGGGCGGTACCGACTCGTAGGGATCGTGGATCATGTCCATCCAGAACCCCGGGCGGAACAGCGTGAAGGCGACCAGCAGCATCAGGATCGATTCGTACCAGCGGTTGCGCACGATCATGAAGCCCTGAGTGCCGGCAGCAAATATCAGCATCGCGATCGTCGATATGATGAAGATCACGATTCCCTGCAGGAAGCTCACGTCGATCAGCAGCAGGTCGGTATTGAAGATGAACAGGAACGGCAGCGCTGCGGTGCGCAGGCTGTAGTAGAAGGCCTGGAAACCGGTGCGGATGGGGTCACCGCCCGAGACCGCCGCCGCCGCGAAGGAGGCAAGGCCCACCGGTGGTGTCACGTCGGCCATGATGCCGAAGTAGAACACGAACAGGTGGACGGCGATCAACGGTACCAACAGGCCATTCTGCTCGCCAAGCTGCACGATCACCGGCGCCAGCAGCGCCGATACCACAATGTAGTTGGCGGTAGTCGGCAGCCCCATGCCGAGGATCAGGCTGAGCACGGCGGTGAGCAGCAGGATCAGCATCAGGTTGCCCATGGAGAGGATCTCCACCACATCGGCCAGCACCAGGCCCACACCGGTCTGGGACACCGCACCCACGATGATGCCTGCGGTCGCGGTGGCGATGCCGATGCCGATCATGTTGCGGGCACCCGTCACCAGGCCATTCCACAGATCCACGATCCCCGAGCGAATATCGTCGGACAACTCGCTCTGGCCACGAAATATCGCCGTGATGGGTCGCTGAGTCAGGATGATGAACACCATGAATACGGTGGCCCAGAACGCCGACAGCCCGGGCGACAGGCGCTCAACCATCAGGCACCAGACAAGCACGATCACCGGCAGGATGAATTGCAGCCCCACCATCACCGTGGGCCGGGTCTGAGGCAACTTGAAGATCGGCTCATCCGGATCATCGAGCTCGAGTTCCGGGTAGCCCGAGGCCACCTTGAGCAGTGCGATGTAGATCACCGCCAGGGCCACACTCACCACCCATGGGGTGGCAGAGCCCAGCACCGGTTTCAGCCAGCCCAGGCCGTAGTAGACCACCATCGCCGTGATCATCATCAACAGCAGACCGCCCAGGAAGCCGATGACCTTGCGCACCAGCGGCTTGGGTGGATTGCTGGTTGGCAGGCCCTGCAGGTTGGCCTTCATGGCCTCGAGATGCACGATGTAGATTAGGGCGATGTAGGAAATCAGTGCCGGCAGGAAGGCATGCTTGATGACCTCCACATAGGAGATGCCGACATATTCGACCATCAGGAAGGCCGCGGCCCCCATCACGGGCGGCATGATCTGCCCGTTGACCGAGGAGGCCACCTCGACGGCGCCGGCCTTCTCGGCGGAGAAACCGACGCGCTTCATCATCGGCACGGTGAAGGTGCCGGTGGTCACCACGTTGGCGATCGAGGAACCCGAGATAAGCCCGGTCATGCCCGACGCCACCACGGCGGCCTTGGCCGGCCCCCCCTTGTAGTGGCCCAGCAGCGAGAAGGCGACCTTGATGAAATAGTTACCGGCCCCCGCCTTGTCGAGCAAGGCGCCGAACAGCACGAACAGGAACACGAAACTGGTCGATACCCCCAGTGCGATACCGAAGACCCCCTGGGTGGTCAGCCATTGGTGATTGACCAGGCCGAAGAGACTCACGCCACGATGGGAGAGAATGCCTGGCATGTAGGGCCCGGCAAGGGAATAGATAATGAAGATTGAGGCAATGATCGCAAGCGGCGGCCCAAGTGCCCGTCGCGTGGCCTCGAGCAGCAACAGAAGGCCGGTCACCCCGATGATGACATCCTGCAGGATCGGCGCCCCAGGCCGCTGCGACAACTGTTCGTAGAACATGAACATGTAGGCGCCACAGAAGGCCGCCGCCGAGGCCAGTACCCAATCCTGGATGGGAATGCGGTCGCGCGGTGATCGCTTGAGGGCCGGGTAGGCCATGTAGGCCAGAAACA
The DNA here is from genome assembly GCF_003028575.1 of Halomonas urumqiensis. Taxonomy (GTDB): domain Bacteria; phylum Pseudomonadota; class Gammaproteobacteria; order Pseudomonadales; family Halomonadaceae; genus Halomonas; species Halomonas urumqiensis. Next base: position 192,513 of record NZ_PYUD01000003.1, read on the forward strand.
GCGCGAACGCCAAGTGAATGGAGCGAGACTCGGTGGCATTGAAGACCCCGAAGCCGAGCACGAAAGGGAGTGGTGAGGCGATCCATAGTTGGAACAGCGACCATGCCGCGGCGATGCTAACCAAGAGTTTTCCCGGCGTACCCGCGGGCTTGCGAGCCCCCGTATCACTCGAAGCCACCATATCCTCGAGGTCAACCGCGGATTCCGCACCCCTGTTCTTGTCCTCAGTCATAAGCGAGCCCTGCTTGGTATGTAGTGACGAAAGTTTCCAGCGGTATTACGCCATACAGCATTTCAAACCAAATGCGCGGCCACCCGAGGTGGCCGCGCATTCTTCACCGAGGCGAGATCACCTCAGGTAGGCCAGTTCACTCGATCCAGCCCTGCTCGCGATAGTAACGGGCAGCACCGTCATGCAGCGGGGCGGAAAGGCCCGAGGAGACCATGTCTTCCGGGTCAAGGTTCTCGAAGGCCGGGTGCAGACGCTTGAAGCGGTCGAAGTTATCGAACACCGCCTTGACGGTCTGATAGATGATCTCTTCATCCGTCTCGGCGGTGGTCACGAAGGTCGCCGCCACGCCGAAGGTTTCGACGTCTTCGTCGTTGCCCTTGTACAGGCCGCCCGGAATGACCGACATGGAATAGTACGGGAACTCCTCGACGATGCTCTTGACCGTGTCATCGTTTAGGGGAACCAGATGCGAATCGACCGTAGTGGTGGCCTCCTGGATGGCGCCGTTGGGGTGGCCGACCACATAGGCCATGGCGTCGATGTTGTTGTCGGCGAGAGCCGCGGCCATTTCGGCGGCATCGAGCTGTGACGCCAGCGAGAACGAGTCCTCGGTCCAGCCCTTGGCTTCCATGACCACTTCCATGGTGTTGCGCTGTCCGGAGCCGGGGTTGCCGATATTGACGCGCTTGCCTTCCAGGTCATCCAGGGAATTGATGTCGGCATCAGCGCGCGCCAGGATGGTCAGCGGCTCGCCATGAACGCGGAACACCGCACGCAGGTCTTCATAGGCCTCGCCTTCGAAGTTGCCGGTGCCGTTGTAGGCCTGGTACTGGACATCGGACTGGGCAACCCCCATGTCAAGCTCACCGGACTTGATGCCGTTGATGTTGGCCACAGAGCCACCGGTGGAAGGCGCGTTGCACTTGATGTTGGCCTCTTCCAGACGGTTGACCAGACGACAGATCGACTGGCCAACGACGTAGTAGACGCCGGTCTGGCCACCGGTACCGATGGTGATGAATCGTTCCTCATCCTGAGCCATGGCGGGCGATGCAAACATCGCGGCCGAAAGCAGGGCGCCGGAGAAGGCGGCAGCGGAGAATGCATGACGTTTCATGAGCATACCTCTTGACATTGTGAGCAAACGTTTCTGGCATTGCCTGGCGACTGGCCGAGCGATATACCAAGCCTTGCTACTTTAGCGAAAAAAATTCCCAGCGGTAACGCATCGCCGCGATATAACGCCCGCTCTTGGTAGGGGGATATCTCTCCCTCCCTGATGAGTCTAGCGCTGAAATGCGTTTATGAAACGTTAACTCCACCCTGCCAAGCAGCATATAACTGCGCCCTGCTCCCACTTATCGGGAAAATCGGCGTAAATCACGCTCTACTGCGTAAAAATACCCGCTAATCAGCCTTCATCCAGCAAATTGCCGATTCGTGAAAGATGATGTCATCCCCTGACGGGTCATTGCGTTGACGTCACCCACAACAGTTCTCGTTCGACCTCATGGCGTGTCTTTGCAAGCATTCGCTCCCGCCCAGCTGACACAGTCGCCAATGCCGATTGTGTGTTCAGCGAAATATCCCGCGTTGACCTCCAATGCCGCCTGATAGGGCACGCCAGGTGTGGTGACCGGGCAATCGCCCGGCCGTTCGGAGCCGCAAGGGACCATGCTGTGCAACGCGACAATTCGCCCCTTTTCATCTAGAAAAGCGATATCCAGCGGGATCAGGGTGCGATACATCCAGAAGCCATTGTTGGCCGCTTGCTTGCGGTCATAGAGGAACAGCATGCCGGCGTCGGCATCCAGGTGTTCGCGCCCCATCAGGCCTCGGCTGCGCTCGGCACTGGTACGTGCCACCTCGACATCGAGTGCCAGCCGACGCTCGCCTGCGTGAATCGTCGCCGGCACCACCTCGAGTGACGAACGCGCAAGCGGTTGCCCGGAGGCCTGCGGGACGAATCCTGGCCACAAGATGATAACCAGTACGGCGATGCCCAGTGCGGCAACACAAGCAAGCCGCGATACAGCGAACGGCCCGAATGTCTGGCTTGCTGGGTGGCGTCGATGCGCTGTCATGGCAAGGCTCCTTGGGGGGTGTCTTGTAGGTGCCGCGGTTGATGGTCGTCGCTACTCTCGTGCATCAGGTGTATGCCGCTTGCCAGCAGCGAGACCTGAACCGACTCGTCGCGTGCCAGGCCATTGCGCCTGGCAGCATGGGTGGCCATCTCGAAACGCATCAACCGTGGGGTGTGGTCGAAGGCCAACGACACCGAGGTCATTCCCCCCAGTACCACCATTTCCGCGACCCGTGCCTGGACCGGGTTCTCGCGCTCTCCGTGGGAGGGGCGCCCTCGCCGGTGCAACACCACATCAGAGGGAGGAAGGTACCAGGATAGCTGTCGACCCAGCGGGTGACCGGCCAATCCGTGGTCAACCTCGAGATAACAGGGGCCCCATTTGAGGCGACGCTGGCCTGCGCATTCCACCACTTCGCCGGAAAACACATTGTGGCGATCCAGTAGTCTAGCCACCGCGGGACTTGCCGGGTGACGAAACAGCGCCTCCGGCGTGCCCTGCTGAAGGCTACGCCCGCCATGCAGTACACATAGCCGGTCGGCCAGGGCACTGGCCTCATCAAGGTCATGGGTCACCAGCACAATGGGGATGTGGATCTCCTCACGCAGCAAGGCCAGCTCCCGTTGCAAGCGCCGCCGGGTGACCTGGTCGACCGCCGAGAACGGCTCATCCAACAGCAGCACCCGAGGGTTTCTAGCCAGCGCCCGCGCCACCGCCACGCGCTGGCGCTGGCCACCGGACAGCTGGGCGGGATAGCGCTCGGCCAAGCCCTCAAGGCGCACCCTGGCAAGCCACTCGAGGGCACGGGTGCGGCGCTGCATGGCCGGCAAATGCCCCAGCGCCACCATCACGTTGCCCAGCGCCGACAAGTGCGGAAACAGCGCGTAATCCTGAAAGACCATGCCGACCCTGCGCCGCTGCGGGGGCAGTGCCACGCTCCTCGCCCTGTCGAACCAGACCTCGCCGGCGCAGCTGATATGGCCAGACGCCGGGCGATAGAGACCCGCAATGCTGCGCAGAAGCGTCGTCTTGCCACTGCCGGAAGGCCCTACCAGGGCCAGCAGCTCCCCCGCCTCGCAGTGAAACTCGGCGGCCAATGGCATCGGGCCCACCTGGTGCAGGTTAACCGCAAGAGTTGGCGAAAGCGCCTGGCCGCGTTCAGACATGACGCCACCGCCTGCGACCGGCCAGGCCATAGACCACGCCGATGGTCATGAACGAGAGCGCAAGCAGCATCGCCGACATGATGCCGGCGCCCTGCTCATCGAAGGCCTGGACACGATCGTAGATGGCGATGGCCAGGGTGCGCGTCTCACCATCGATGGATCCGCCCACCATCAGAATGACCCCGAATTCGCCCAGGGTATGCGCGAAGGTCAATGCCATCGCCGACACGATCCCCGGCCACACCAGGGGCAACTCGATGCGCAGCAGGGTCTGCCAGGGAGACAGGCCGCTGCACCAGGCTGCCTCGCGCAGGTTGCCGGGCACCGATTCGAAGGCGCGCTGGATCGGTTGCACCGCGAACGGCAGGTTGGCCAGCAGCGAGGCGACAAGGATGCCATTGAAGGTGAAATTCAACCCATCCCCGAACAGGCGATGCCATAGTGCGCCAAAAGGCGCATCGCTGCCGAACGACTGCATCAGGTAGAAGCCCAGCACCGTGGGTGGCATCACCAGCGGCAGTGCAACCAGCGCTTCGCAGAACGCCTTGCCGCGAAAGTCTCGGCTGGCGAGTGTTCGCCCCAGCCAAAGGCCGAAGGGAATCAACAGCAAACACGTGCCGAAGGCGAGCCTGAGCGAGACGGAAAGGGCCGTCCAGTCCATTACGGCTCACCGACGTGGTCTGCCGGCATCACCTCGTCATGGACAGGGTCGGGCAGGCGAAAGCCGTATTCCTCAAGCAGCGCACGCGCCTCACGGCGCTGAAGCCAGGCATAGAAGGCACGGGCGGTCTCCCCCGCCCCCTGGATCAGTACCATGCGTTGCACCAGCGGTGCATGCCAGTCTTCGGGAATCAGCACGTGATCGGAACGCTCGGCGAGTGTCGGCGCCAGCGCCAGCGACCAGGCCACCAGGCCGCCTCTGGAATCGCTTGCCAGCGCAAACTGCGCCGCCTGGGAGACATTCTCGCCAAGAATTCGCAGCGGCGCGATATCCTCCCACATGCCGGCATGCTCGAGAGCCTGACTTGCCGCCACCCCATAGGGCGCATGCTCGGGGTTGGCCAGGGCGATACGTGGCCGGCCATCGCCTGCACGATGCGCCGTGATAGCCTCGCGAACCCCGCCAAGCGGGTCATCGTCATCGGGCAGGTCGTCTCGTCCTGAGCGCTGCAGCCAGGCCAACCGGCCAATGGCATAGACCACACCCTGGTCCTGGGTGTGGCCCTCCTCGTACAGGGCGAGTACATAGGCCTCATCGGCGGAGAGATAGAGTTCGAAGGGCGCACCCTGGGCGATCTGGCGGCGAAAGTTACCCGACGAGCCGAAGTTGAGGCGCACCTCAAGGCCTGTCTCGTCGCGAAAGCGTTCGGCGGCATCCGCCAGGGCAAACTGCAGGTCGGAGGCAGCCGCCACGGTGGGGGGCGTGGCGCTTGCCTCTCGAACAGGCAGTATCATGATGCCCGCCACTATCGTGACCATCATCAGCCGCCTCAACGGGCCCAGAGGAATCAGCCCCATCGTCCATCTCCCCATTATCCTTTCCGCGACGGCAGCGGGTCAGGCCCCCATGGCCCGGGACTGCCCGAGAATCGCCATGAGATCGGCCTCGGCCTCGCGGGGCCCCAGGTCAAGCAGGTTCTCAAGCGCCTGCAGGTGATCGCCGATGACCTGGCGCGCCGCCTCAGGCTCGGCGTCGCGCAGGCACTCAAGCAAGCGTGGATGATCACCTTCGAGAAAGCACGAGGCCAGGGACGGCCGCTTGTAGAGGGCAATGACGATGGAGGTGCGCAGAATCAGGTCGGTGAGCATGGCACCCAGCACCCGGTTGGGTGACAGCTCAGCAAGCCGGTGGTGGATGGCCAGGGAGTGTTCGATGCGGGCAGGCTCGTCGCCACGCTGATGGGCGTCGACTTCGAGGCGTGACAGCGCTTCCAGCGCCTGGCGTTGCTCCTCATCGAGATGCCCGGCTAGCAGAGCCACCACCTCACCCTCGACGAGGCGCCGTGCGGCAAAGGTCTCGAGGGTCTCATCGATGCTGGGAGAGCGAACCCGAGCGACCTGGTTGGGGCGCTGATCGATGACATGGTTGGCGGTCAGGCGTGTCAGTGCCTTGCGCACCACCGAACGGCTGACACCGAATATCTCGCCAAGGGTGACTTCGGGCAAGCGAGTGCCCGGCGGCAAGCGTTGCGTCAGTACCGCATGACGGACCTTGTCGACGATATGCTGATCGCTGATTCTCTCGCCCGCCCGAATGGCGGCCTGAACGTCTTCCTTCCAGGTCTTGCTCATGTGTCGCCCTTGATTACCAACCGAACCTGTCGGCACCATCGCACTTTTTTACGCCGGTGGCTACATGACGCAAGCATAGTGTATACAATTTCCGAGCTGAGGAATTACCTCTCTGCTGCTGGCCCGTTCAGAACCAGGTCGGCATCACATCCACGACATCAAGCTCGGCGTTGGCCAGCAACACCTGGCGCCACTTGTCGAACGTCAGGCAAGGGTGGGACACGCCGAATGCCACGATATCGCCCACCCGAACGTCCCGAGCCCCCTCACTGCTTTCGGCCCGCGCCTCATCGAGGTGATCGGAGCGTGGCAGCCGCACGAAGGCGTGCTGATCCATCAACTTGACCACCTCCCAGCCCTCGACCGAGAGCGGCCGTGATGCGCAGCCGCCCTCACGGTAGCGACGCAGGGGTTCCGGCAGGCGGTCTCCCCCGGCATCGCGCCGGCCCATGGCCACGATGGCCAGCCCCGGTTCAGGCAACGACTGCACCTGGGCGAAGACTTCAAGCGCCGGCAAAAGCCCATTGGCGAGCTCGGGGCGCCGTCGCCGAATGTCGCGCTGGGCGTCGCGGTAAAGGCCATGGTCGTGCACCACATAGCACCCCGGACGCAGCACGGGTACGAAGTGCGCGCCCAGGTGGGCCTCGCGGAAGACCCCGGCGATCAGGTCGTACCAGGCCGACCCCGAGGCGGTGATCAGCGGATGCTGCGCCTCGATCAGGCGATCATGATCCAGCGCCTGGGCAACCTCGACGAGCTGCCAGGCATAGCCGCGCACGCTGGCTTCGGGGTTGTCTCCCAGCCCCACCCCCTCGTAGCCCTCGATACCCGAGAGCACCAGGGCCGGTTCGGCATCGATCGCCTCGCCAAGCGCCATCACCTGGTCGTGGTCCCGGCAGCCACATCGCCCACCGGGCACGCCCAGCTCGATCAACACCTTGAGGCGCAGCTCGCGGGCGCCGAAATACCGGCCCAGTTCGCTCACGTTGGCCAGGCTGTCGACCACGCAGGTGATGTCGGCCCCGGCCTCCAGCAGGTCGGCGATGATCGCCATGTTGGCCTCGCCCACCAACTGATTGGCCAGCAAAAGTCGTGAGACGCCGCCATGAACGCAGGCGGCCCGACACTGTGCGGCGGTGGCCAGGGTGATCCCCCAGGCGCCCGCGTCGAGCTGCCGGCGAAACAGCGCCGGTGTCATGGTGGTCTTGCCGTGAGGCGCGAGTTTGGCCCCATGATCGTTAGCAAAGCGCTGCATCCAGGCCAGGTTATGCGCCAAGGGCGCTTCGAACACGACTGCCGCCGGCAGGCTGACGCCATCCAGTAGCGAGTTGCCGATTTCCGGCAGCCCTTTGTCAACCAGCCCCTTGTCAACCAGCCCCTTGTTGAAGTGCCCCTTGTCGAACTGTTCTTTCTCGAACGGCCCCGTCCCCGCCCGGCCACCATCGCGGTGACCGGAGCCAGGCGCGGCCGATACCGGGCGGTCAGCGCACATGACGCTCGTTCACATCGAGCACCTTCAGGGTGTTGGTGCCGCCATGGGCGTTCATGTGGTCGCCTCGGGTCAGCATGACGTGGTCGCCCACCTCGGCAATGCCCTGCTCCACCAGCAGCGCCATGGCTCGGTCATTGAGCTCTTCCGCCGCCATGTCGCTGGTATCGAAGGGCAACGATACCACGCCACGATAGAGCGCCATGCGCCGCTGGGCGATGGCGCTGTGGGCCAGCCCGACGATCGGCAGGCCCGAGCGAATGCGTGAGGCGATCAGCGGCGTGTAGCCGGTCGAGGTCATGCAGGCGATCGCCGCCACCCCGGAGAGGTGGTTGGCGGCATACATGGCGGACAGCGCGATGGTCTCGTCGATCTTGGTGAAGCCTTCGTGAATGCGGTGACCGGATTCCTGGGCGATGCGCTCGCGCTCGGCGCCCAGGCAGACTCGATCCATGGCCTCGATGGTTTCCACCGGAAAGTCGCCGGCGGCGGTCTCGGCGGAGAGCATCACCGCGTCGGTGCCATCGAGCACGGCGTTGGCCACGTCGAACACCTCGGCGCGGGTCGGCAGGGGCGATTCGATCATCGACTCCATCATCTGGGTGGCGGTGATCACCGCCCGGTTGAGCTGGCGGGCGCGCTTGATGATGCGCTTCTGGGTGCCGATCAGGCGCGCGTCGCCGATCTCCACGCCAAGGTCGCCGCGCGCCACCATCACCGCCTCGCAGGCCTCGATGATGCCGTCGAGGGTGGCGTCGTCGGCCACCGCCTCGGCGCGCTCGAGCTTGGCGACCAGGCCGATCTCGCGGCCAGCCTCGCCCAGCAGTTCGCGCGCCTCGCGCATATCGGCGGCGGTGCGCGGGAAGGAGACGGCCAGGTAGTCGACGCCGATGTCGATGGCGGTCTTGAGGTCGGCGCGGTCCTTGTCGGTGAGCGCCGGCGCCGAGAGCCCGCCGCCCTGCTTGTTGATGCCCTTGTTGTTGGAGAGCTTGCCACCGACCACCACGCGGGTGTGAATGGCCTGCCCTTCGATGCGTTCGACGTCGAGCACCAAGCGGCCGTCATCGAGCAGCAGGCGGTCGCCGGCGTCGACGTCCTCGATCAACTGCTTGTAGTCGCAGCCCACCCGTTCAGCGTCGCCGGCCGCGCCATCGAGCGCCATGTCGAGCACGAAGGGCGCGCCCTCGGCCAGCGTCACGGCGCCGTTGGCAAAGCGCGCGATGCGGATCTTCGGGCCCTGCAGGTCCCCGAGCGCCGCGACACTGCGGCCCAGGCGCGAGGCAATCTCGCGCACCTCGCCGAGCCGGCGGCGGTGATCCTCCGGCGAGCCGTGGGAGAAGTTCAGGCGCACCACGTCGACACCGGCTGAGATCATCGCCTCGAGCACGCCCTCGCGGTCACTGGCCGGCCCCAGGGTGGCAACGATCTTGGTGCGGCGGATGGGCTCATGAATCGGCGAATGGGGGGGTAGGGTCATAGTGTCCTCGGCAATACCAGAATGGCTCGGAAGTCGTTGACGTTGGTTCGCGTCGGCCCGGTGACGATCAATCGTCCCAGGGCATTGAAGTAAGTATATGCATCATTGCGTGACAGATGGTCGTCAAGGTCAAGCCCGATCGCCGAGGCGCGCTGCCAATCCTCAGGCGCGAAGTGGGCACCAGCGTTGTCCTCGGAGCCATCGATGCCATCGGTGTCGATGGCCAGGGCGTGAATTCCCGGCGCCCCGGCGAGCGCCTGGAACAGCCCCAGCAGATACTCCACATTGCGCCCACCCCGGCCGTTGCCGCGCACCGTGACACTGGTTTCGCCGCCCGACATCAACAACAACGGTGCACTCAGCCCGGCCTGGATAGCCATCGCCAGGCGCCCCTGGGCACGTCCCAGCTCACGCGCCTCACCCTCCAGGTCGTCACCCAATACCCGCACGTCGATGCCCTGCGCCTCGGCACGCGAACGCGCCGCCTCCAGGGCATCGCTGGCACGCGCCAGCACATGCACCTCGTCATTGCCAAAGCCTGGATCCTTGGGATGCGGGGCCTCGAGCGTGTCGCCCAGGTGGCGCCTTACCGAGTCGGCCATCGCGATGCCGCGACGCTCGAGGATCGCCAGGGCGTCCGCGGGTGTCGAGGTGTCCGGCAGGGTCGGCCCGGATGCCACCAGGGTCGGGTCGTCGCCGGGCACATCGGAGATCAGCCAGGTCAGCACCCGCGCCGGATGGGCCGCCGCCGCCAACCGCCCGCCCTTGATGGCGGACAGATGCCGGCGCACGGTGTTGATCTCGCTGATCGGCGCTCCAGAGCGCAGCAAAGCGCGATTGATCGCCTGCTTCTCATCGAGTGGGATACCCGGCGCGGGCAGGCTCATCAATGCGGAGCCGCCGCCTGAGATCAGCGCGATCACCAGGTCATCCTCGCCCAGCCCCGCGACAGCTTCGAGCATCCGCCGGGCGGCCTGTTCACTCAAGCCGTCGGGCATCGGGTGTGAGGCTTCCAGCACCTCGATTCTATGGTCATCAACAGCATGGTCATCAACATCGTGGCTATCAATACCATGCCCGTGGCGGGTGACCACCAAGCCCTCGAGTGGCGCCTCGCTCTGGTGAGCCTGCCAGGCGCGCTCCAGGGCCGCCGCCATGGCCGCCGCGGCCTTGCCGGCGCCGATCACCACGGTTCGGCCAGCCGGGGGCGGTGGCAGCATGTCGGGCAACAGGCTATCGGGGTGCACGGCGCGGACCGCGGTGTCAGCGAGGTCGATCAACCAGGCCTGGGGCGAGGCATCGAAAGAGACGCCACCATCATCGACGCTTGGCGTATCGGGGATATCGGCATCGCGTTGGGGGGGGAACGAAATCTCGGTCATCAAGGCACTCCTCGCCGCCGGGGCAGCGACAGGAAGAAAGGGGAACATCAAGCCAGGAAAAGGCCCGGCGGCAGGCGATTCCCATGGGAACCGCTGTCACCGGGCAAGGCCACCAGGCGGTGGCCGGAGGGTAGTCGACGACCCGACGCCTACCCTCGAGGAAGACAAGACAGTGCCGGCACACCCAATGCTTCAAGTGAGGTCATCGGGTGGCACGATGTCCGGCGACTGACCAGCGCCTTCCTTCAGGGAGCAGTCACCTCCCCTTCACCCACCGGCCAGGCACGATGGCCGATGGGCAAAGCTCACGACTGGCCGATCTGGTGGTTGGCCAGTTCTTCAAGGGCACGCACGATGCCGGCATGGTCCCAATCCTCGCCGCCATGGGCGGCACAGGCCTGGAACAGCTGCTGGGCATTGGCGGTACCCGGCAGCGCCAGGTTCAGGGTGCGTGCACCTTCCAGTGCCAGGTTGAGATCCTTCTGGTGCAGCTTGATCTTGAAGCCGGGATCGAAGGTGCGGTTGATCATGCGCTCGCCGTGCACGTCAAGGATCTTCGACTGCGCCAGACCACCGAGCAGCGACTCGCGCACCTTGGCGACATCGGCACCCGCCTTGGAGGCGAACAGCAGACCCTCGGAGACCGCTTCGATGGTCAGGGCGACGACGATCTGGTTGGCCACCTTGCAGGTCTGGCCGGCCCCGTGGCCGCCAATCCGGGTGATGGTCTTGCCCATCACCTCGAGAATCGGATGAGCGCGCTCGAAGCCCTCGACGGTGGCACCCACCATGATGGTCAGCGCGGCGTTGATCGCCCCACCCTCGCCACCGGAAACCGGTGCGTCGACATACTCGCCACCCGCTTCATGAATGCGACGGGCGAATTCCTGGGTCGGCATCGGCGCGATGGAGCTCATGTCGATCACCAGGGTGCCGGGCTTGAGGCCCTCGATGATGCCGTCCTCGCCGAACAGCACCTGCTCGACATCCGGGGTGTCCGGCACCATGGTGATGATCACTTCGGCTTCGGCCGCCACCGCCGCGGGGCTGGCGACTTCGCGCATGCCTTTCTCGGCAAGCGTGGCATCGAGGCTGCCACGCTTGACGGTCACCAGCTCATGGCCGGCGTCCAGCAGATGGCCCGCCATGGGACGGCCCATGATGCCCAGTCCAATAAATCCGATCTTGCTCATGATGCTTCTCCTTTCAACTTTTCACTGTGCTTTGTGCGTTTGCGCCCGTTTCCAGCAACGCAAGAGATGAGCGCCGGGGGCAAGTCATAGCGAGGGGCAATTTGCCATGGATGGCAAATGTAGCGCCCAGGGATGGGTTCACAGCGCCCTCGCGATGGCTTGCCGCCGGAAAAGCTCATCGCCGCCGACATCGGCCTACCCACTTCAGCGAACGCTATCCAGCCAGCCCAGCCCTTCCTGGGTCGAACCGGCCGGCTTGTATTCGCAGCCGATCCAGCCCTGGTAACCCAGGCGGTCGAGGTGGCCGAACAGGAAGGGATAGTTGATCTCGCCGGTGCCCGGCTCGTGGCGGCCCGGGTTGTCGGCCAACTGGACGTGGGCGATGCGATCGAAGTGCTTCTCGATGGTCGGCGCCAGGTCCCCTTCCATGATCTGCATATGATAGATGTCGTACTGCAGCTTCAGGTTGTTGCTGCCCACTTCATCGAACAGCGCCAGTGCCTGCTCGGTGCGGTTGAGGAAGAATCCGGGGATGTCGCGGGTATTGATCGGCTCGGCGATCAGCAGGATACCGGCGGCCTCGAGCTTCTCGGCGGCGAAACGCAGGTTGTCGACCAGCGTCTTGCGGGCCTCGTCGTCGCTGACGCCTTCCGGCTGGATACCGGCCAGGCAGTTGACCTGACGGCAGCCGAGCGTGGTGGCGTAGTCGATTGCCTGTTCGACCCCGGCGCGAAACTCCTCGACGCGATCCGGATGGCAGGCGATACCGCGCTCCCCGGCGCCCCAGTCTCCAGCGGGGAGGTTGTGCAGCACCTGGGTGAGCCCATGCTCGTCCAGCCGCGCCTTGATATCGCTTGCCGGGTAGTCGTAGGGAAACAGATACTCCACTCCCTTGAAGCCGGCATCGGCGGCAGCCTTGAAGCGGTCGAGGAAATCGACCTCGGTGAACAGCATGCTGAGATTGGCGGCAAACTTGGGCATTTCGAACTCCTTGGGTCGTACATTATTGAGCGGGTTTGTCTTGCGACAGGCCTGCGAGGAGGCGCTCTGAATACATCCCTGTACGCTACCGATTCCTTCCCTGGAATCGGACCTCCTCTGCGGCCTGTCCCAAGCGCTCTCTGGTCATGCTTCACGTCAGGGCGGCGATCGATGTCGGTGCGTCTGCTTCGTTCTCGGCCAGCGCCTCGAACTCATTGACAGTGCTCAAATCCTTGCCACTCATCGAGATATTGGTGACCCGCTCGAGAATCACCTCCACCACGACTGGCACCCTATGCTCGTCCCTGAGCTGCTTGGCTTTCTCAAACGCCGAGGCGATTTGCTCGGGATCGGTCACGCGGATCGCCTTGCAACCCAGGCCCTCGACCACGGAGACATGGTCGACGCCGTAACCGTTGATTTCCGGGCAGTTGATGTTCTCGAAGGCCAGCTGCACGCAGTAATCCATGTCGAAGCCTCTCTGAGCCTGACGAATCAGCCCCAGGTAGGAGTTGTTCACCAGCACGTGGATGTAGGGCAGATTGAACTGCGCCCCCACCGCCAGCTCTTCGATCATGAACTGGAAGTCGTAGTCACCGGAGAGCGCGACAATCTCGGCATCCGGATCGGCGCGACGCACCCCGAGCGCGGCGGGAATGGTCCAGCCCAGCGGGCCCGCCTGGCCGCAGTTGATCCAGTGACGCGGCTTGTAGACATGCAGGAACTGGGCGCCGGCGATCTGTGACAGGCCGATGGCCGTCACATAGCGGGTGTTCTTGCCGAATGCCTTGTTCATTTCCTGATAGACGCGCTGGGGCTTGACCGGCGTTTCCTTGAAATCGGTCTTGCGCAGCATGGTGCGCTTGCGCTCCTGGCACTCCTCGGCCCACTGACTGCGATCCTTCAGCTTACCTTCGGCCTTCCACTCCCTGGCCACCTCGACGAACAGCGCCAGGGCCGCCTTGGCATCGGAGACGATGCCGAGGTCCGGACCGAAGATACGGCCGATCTGGAACGGCTCGATGTCGACGTGAACGAACTTGCGACCCTCGGTGTAGGTGGCCAGATCACCGGTGTGGCGGTTGGCCCAACGGTTGCCGATCCCCATCACGAAGTCGGCTTCGAGCATGGTGGCGTTGCCGTAGCGGTGTGAGGTCTGCAGCCCCACCATGCCGGCCATCAGCTTGTGATCATCGGGAATGGTGCCCCAGCCCATCAGCGTCGGGATGACCGGTACGCCGGTGATCTCGGCAAACTCGGTGAGCAGGTCGCTGGCATCGGCATTGATGATGCCGCCACCGGCCACCAACAGCGGCTTGTCGGCCTCGTCGAGCATGCCCAGCGCCTTTTCGACCTGGGCACGAGTCGCGGCGGGCTTGAAGCCCGGCAGCGGCTCGTAGGTGTCCGGATCGAACTCGATCTCGGTCATCTGCACGTCGATCGGCAGGTCGATCAGCACCGGCCCGGGACGCGAGCTGCGCATGATATGGAAGGCCTGCTGGAAGGCACGCGGCACCTGGGCCGGCTCGCGCACGGTTATCGCCCACTTGGTGACCGGCCCGGCAATGGCCTGGATATCGACCGCCTGGAAGTCTTCCTTGTGCAGCTTGCTGACCGGTGCCTGGCCGGTGATGCACAGGATCGGGATGGAATCGGCGGAAGCCGAATACAGGCCGGTGATCATGTCGGTGCCGGCCGGCCCCGAGGTGCCGATGCACACGCCGATGTTGCCCGGCCGGGTGCGGGTGTAGCCCTCGGCCATGTGCGAGGCGCCCTCGACATGGCGGGCCAGCACGTGGTCGATGCCGCCGATCTTGCGCATGGCGGCATAGAAGGGATTGATGGCGGCGCCGGGCAGGCCGAAGGCGACATCGATGCCTTCCTTCCTGAGCACGTGGATAGCGGCCTCTGCTGCGGTCATACGAGCCATGACGTGTCCTCCTGTGGGGGAATTTTATTTATTGGAAATAATTTCTGTATACGAGACTAGGACCCCCCGAGCAGGCCGTCAATATTATTTGGAAAATATTTTCACATAAATCTCAAAGCAATAAAAAACACAAGCAATATCAGTTGCTTGTGTTCGTTAGTCTGCGAAAAGTTGACCGAACGGTCAGAGATTGGAGATAGCTCGCTTCAGAAACCCTTGGCGGTACCTCGCGGTTTGGCGGGTTGCGGCTTGTCGCACTTGAGGAAAAGGCCGTGGCCGGTCGGCGCGGTAGGCTTGCCGTCCCTTGATACCACCGTGCCCCGGCACAGGGTCAGCACCGGCTTTCCGCCAAGCTCGATGCCTTCATAGGGGGTGTAGTCCACCGCATGGTTCAACTCATCATTACGAATCGTCACCCGCGCCTTGCTGTCCCAGAGGGTCAGGTCGGCATCGCTGCCGATGGCGATGGTGCCCTTGCGGGGATACAGGCCATATATCTTGGCGGGATTGGTCGCCGTCAGGGCTACGAAACGGGTGGCATCGATGCGCTGCTTCAGCACCCCTTCGGAAAACAGGATCGACAGACGCGTCTCGAGCCCGGGGATACCGTTGGGTATGTGGTGGAAGTCGGCCTGCTCGCCATGCAGCTTCTTGCCCTGGGCGTCTTCGTAACGGAACGGGGCATGATCCGAGGAGAAGACCTGAAAGACGCCACTCTCGAGCGCCTGCCACACCGCTTCCTGAGCCTTCTTGTCGCGTGGCGGCGGGCTGCAGACGCACTTGGCGCCCTCGAAGCCCTCCTTGTCCAGGTCGGCAGCGGTCAACATCAGGTACTGGGGGCAGGTCTCCCCGTAGACCCGCAGGCCACGTCCCTGAGCCCAGCGAATCTGCTCGATGGCCTCGGGGCCGGACACATGCACGATCAACAGCGGTACATCGATCAACTCGGCAAGCGAAATGGCCCGGTGGGTCGCCTCACGCTCGGCGATCGCCGAGTGCGCTTCCCCATGGTAGACGGGCGCTGTCTTGCCCTGGGACTCGAGCAGTTCGGTGAGATAGGCGATGCAATCGGCATTTTCGGCATGCACCATTACCATGCCACCCTCGCGACGAGCCAGCGCCAGCACCTCGAGTACCTGCCGGTCGTTGAGCTTCAGGTCGTCATAGGTCAGGTAGATCTTGAAGGAGCTGTAGCCCTCCTCGATCAAGGCCGGCAATTCCTCCTTGAGCACCCGTTCGGTAGGGTCGGTGACGATCATGTGGAAGGCGTAGTCGATGAGCGCCAGCCCCTCGCTGCGCTGGTGATAATCCTCCACGGCGGCACGCAGGCTCTGCCCCTTCTGTTGCGCGGCGAAGGGAATCACCGTGGTGGTGCCGCCGCAGGCCGCCGAGCGTGTGCCGGTATGAAAGTCATCCGCCATCACGGCACCGTCACCCAGCGGTTGGTCCAGGTGGCAGTGCGCATCGATACCCCCCGGCATCACCCACAGGCCATCGGCGTCGATCACCTCGTCGGCACCCTCCAGGCCCTGGCCAAGCGCCACGATACGCCCATCCTTGATGCCGATGTCGGCGTGATAGCGATCGGCGGCGGTGATGATCAGCCCATGTTTGATCAGGGTGTCAAAGTGTGTCATTCGGGTCTCCTTGAATAGCGGGGGCGGTCAGCCCATGAGATTGGGCAACCACAGCACCAGACCGGGCCACAGCGAGATCAGCAGCACGAACAGCAGCATGATGGCGAGGAACGGCAGGCTGCCGATCATCACGTCGGCAATCGAGCCCCGCCCGCGCACGCCCTGAACCACATAGAGATTCATGCCGATCGGTGGCGTGATCAGCGATATCTCCATCATCACCACCAGGAAGATGCCGAACCACACGGGATCGAAGCCGAACTGCACCACCATCGGCACGACGATCGGTACGGTGGCGATCATCATCGACAGGGTCTCGAGAAAGCACCCCAGCACCAGGTAGAAGATCACCAGCGCGAGGATCAAGCCCATCGGCGACAGCCCGAGCTCGGCCACCCACTGGGTCAATACATGGGGAATGCCGAGAATGCCGACGACATAGTTGAGAAAGAACGCCGCCACGATGATCAGCATGATCATCGCCGTGGTACGCGCCATCGACAGGAAGCATTCGTGGAGCATGCCAAGCGTCAACTTGCGATTGAACGCCGCCAGTGCCAGTGCAGCCACCACACCAAGGGCCGCTGCCTCGGTGGGCGTTGCCCAGCCGCTATAGATGCTGCCGATGACGATCGCGAACACGCCGGCAGGTGGCAGCAGATCCACCAGTGAGGCCAGACGCTGGCGCAAGGGAGCACTGGGTTCGCGCTCACCCGCTACGTCGGGGCGCAGCACCGCAAATGCCATGATCACCAGCATAAAGGCCCCGGCGAGCGCCAGGCCCGGCAGTATGCCGGCGATGAACAACTTGCCGATCGAGGTGTTGGTAATCGCGCCGTAGATGATCATGTTGATGCTGGGGGGAATCAGTATGCCAAGGGTCGCCCCGGCCGCCAGGGTGCCCAGTGCCAGCCTTTCGCTGTAGCCACGTTCGGCGAAGGCCGGCAACGCCACGGTACCGATGGTGGCGGCAGTGGCCACCGACGAACCGGACATGGCCGCGAATACCGAGGAGGCGCCGATGTTGGTATGCAGCAGCCCCCCGGGCAGGCGGTTGAGCCATACCGACAGCGCACTGTACATGCGCTCGGTGATACCGCTTCGCAACAACAGTTCTCCCAGCAGGATGAACAATGGGATAGCCGTCAGGATGAAATCATTCAGGGTTCCCCACAGCGTGTCGCCAAACGAATAGAGCAGAGGCAAGCCCAGATAAATCAGCGTCGCCAGAGCGGCGATACTGAAGATGGCCACGGCGACATGGATGCCCGCCGCCATCATGCCCAGCATGATGAAGAACCCAACGAGAACCTCGAACGCGCCGATCATGAGTGATGCCCTCCCTGCGCGACGCCCGTCATGCCGTCGGCATAGTCGTGTTGCGCCTCTTCGAGTTCATCCTGGGCACCGCGCGGGCCGAACTCCTGGTTCACACGTGCCAGGCGCCCCGTGGCCAGCAAGGAGAGGGCACGCAAGGCCATCAGGGTGGTGAGCATGGCGAAGACCGCCAGGCCGATTACCCAGAGCCCCTGGGGAATCCATAGCGGGGTCTGCAGTGGGGTACTGGCGAGACTGCCGAATTCGAGGGTTTCGTGCAGCGTTTCGATGGCACGCCACAGCATGAACAGCGAGAAACCGGACAACAGCAACATGGCCAGGCCATTGAGAGGGGCCTGCAGGGAGGCCGGCAAGCGCATCATCAGGACATCGACACGCGTGTGGGCCCGGTGCAGCAAGGCATAGGCGAAGCTGAACGAGACGCCGATCGCCAGCACATAGCCGCCGATCTCGTCGACGCCCTGCAGGGAGAAACTGAACAGTTTGCGCGCGATGACCTCGAAGGTGATCAGCAGCGTCAGCCCGAGTGCGGCATAACCGGCGGCAAGGGCGGCACCCCGTGACAAGCGGTGCGTCAAGAGAGTCGAGTTCTGCGATACCATCGGATAACTCCCTGGCCCCGGGGATCATTGCCCCCGGGGCCGGTGATGATGAGGACGACTACTGGATGGAGAGGCCGGCGGACTCACCGACCGTCTCATTCCAGACCCGGGCACAGTCGGCATACTGATCGCTACAGGTCTCGGCCCACACCGGCAATACCGACTCGCTGGCGATACGCTCGACCAGTTCGCGCGACTCCCCGTCCAGCTCCACCAAGGTCATGTCGTAGGCTTCGTGCTGGGTGCAGCTCTCCTGCCCGGTGCTGCAGGCGATGGCATCGTCATTGACGTCGTAGGCAAGCCCCCACATCTGCTCTTCCAGGCGCGCGAAGGCCTCGGTCAACTCCTGCTGCTGGGCTTCGTCGAACCGGTTCCAGGTATCCAGGTTCATGAAGTGGCCCTGCACCGAATAGCTCAGCGGCAGTGGCACGAAGGTGTCGGTGACTTCCGGCCATTTGCCATTGTTGCCCGCCGACGGCGCGGTCACGCCGCAGTCGGCCACGCCGCGCTGCAAGGCCAGGTAGACTTCGCTGAACTGCAGGGTCACCGGGGTGGCGCCCAGCCCCTCGACCAGGCGAGACATGGACGGCGTGAACACCCTGACCTTCTTGCCCGCCAGATCGTCCACCCCATCGATGTCGCCGTTGCAGAACATCATCTGCGGGCCAAAGGGCCACAACGTCATCAACTTGGCATTGAAGCGCTCCTGCAGGCGCTCATCGAACTTCTCGCGCACGGCATCCACCGCCTCGCGTTGCGCATCGAGGCTTTGCGACACGCCGGCAAGGTCGATGCCCTCGAAGAACGGTTCATCGCGGGATGCCATGCCGATCTGTACCGACATGACATCGAAGGCCCCGGAACGGATCAGACGCAGGGCATCGGCGGCCTCGACCCCGATCGCGTCCATCGGGTTGTAGATCACCGCCAGGTCATCCCTGGCATCCAGCTCATTGAAGAAGGGCCGCTCGACCTCTTCCACGTGCAGCTTGTTGCCGGAAAAGTTGCCCACCGCGCGCAACATGGTTTCGGCCTGGGCCATGCCGCCCAGCAGCATGCCGCTGGCCAGTGATACACCCAGTGCAACGCCCTTGATTGTGATTGTTGGCATTGGAGAACCTCATGATTGGAGTGGTTGGTAAGAGTCGCGGATGTGAGTCGCGGATCGAGTTCGTGCTTGGTGTCTTGCCCTCGAGGGCGTCCCTGACATCACGCCGCCAGGCGTGAATCCTGAAACAACTGGCCCCAGCCCTTGATGCGGGAAGGGTCCAACCCGGCAAGCGCCAGCGTCTTCCATACCGTCACGCTGACCGAGTCATAGATGGGAATACCGAGCTCCTTCTCCAGCGCCGGGACAATGCCCGCACCGCGCAGGTTGGTACACAGAATGGTGATGGCCTCGGGCCGGGACTGGGCGACGGCGCGCACCATGTCGGCCAATGTCTGCTCGTCATACTCGGAGAACGAGAAATTGCCGCGATCGTTGAGATGGCGTTCAGCCACCACCTCGATGCCCTCGGCCTGATAGTTGGCCACGATGGCCGCCTGGATATCGTCGAGGTAGGGCGTGACGAGGCCCAGGCGAGTCACTTGGGTACGCGCCAGCGCTTCATTGAGCGCCAGCACGCTGGTGGTGGCCGGCACGCCGGTGACCTCGGTGATGCTGCGACACAACCGGCGGTCTGATTCAAAGCCCAACCAGCTGGATGAGGTGCCATTCCAGGCGATGACATTCATGCGGGCATCATTGAGCAACTGCGCCGCCTCCAGCAGCGGCGCCGGATCGAATTGCGCCAGCGCTTCGTCGCGCATCGAGATCTCTTTCACGGTGAAACGTTGGAAATGTGCCGTGACCCTTGGCAGCAGGTCGCGGAGCAACACACTGGTGTAGGGCTCCAAAACGGTATTGGAGGAAGGGGTCAACATGCCGATGAGGGTGCGCTCCATGGGGTAGTCCCTTGTTATCTTTATGGTTTCTAAAAACAGACACTCCCACCTAAAGAATTTGAAATTCGGAATTCCAAATCTCGGTAGTGACCCAAGCATTGCACAAGGATAGAATTTTGCAAGTGGGCTTTTTCATCCCGCTTGCCAGGTCAACGCCAGCCGAACAGGAGTGCCGCAGCATGGACGACGTGTCCCATACCATCGCCGAGAACCACCCCATCAACGCGCCACGAGCCACGCCGCTGCGCCGACAATCGCTCTACGAGGCGGTAACGGAACGGTTGCGTGACATGGTGCTGGAAGGAGAACTCGCTCCAGGCAGCCGGATATCGGAAAAGCAGCTTTGCGAGGCATTCGAAGTCTCGCCCACCCCGCTCAGACAGGCGCTCAAGGTGCTGGTCAACGAGGGGCTGGTGGAGATGCTTCCCAATCGTGGCGCCAAGGTCACGGAAGTGGATATTCAGGAGGTTGCCGACCTGTTCGAGGTGATGGCCGTGCTCGAAGGCCTCTCGGGCACCCTGCTTGCAACCCGCGCAAGCGATGACGAGATCGCCGAGATTCGCACCCTGCACGACACCATGATGGCGGCCTTCCACAACAACCATCGCCAGGAGTACTTCCGTCTCAACCAGGGTATCCACAAGCGTCTCACGGAGATCTCGGGCAATCGCGTGCTTCTCGAACTCGAGATGTCGCTGACCATGCGGATCACCCGGGCACGCTACGCCGCCAACATGCAACTGGAGCGTTGGGAGGAGTCCGCCAGGGAACATCAGTATTTCGTCGAGGCTCTGGAGCGGCGCGATGCACAGGGGCTTTCCGCGGCACTCAGCCTGCACATGCGCAAGACGGGCGCCGCGGTCATTAAGGGACTCGAATCGTCCTGAGGGGGCACGCCCAAAAATTGTAAACTATAAATTATTGATATTATTGTGTTTATAAAAAAACAGTATTTTATGTTTTGAATTCCGAATTCTGATGTCCTATGTTTTTTCAGGCCGCCCACGCGGCCCGAAACGCTCCCTCCACCACCCGAGGACATCTTGATGACAACAACAAACCGCATCACCCGTTACAGCGTGCCTCTACTGCTGGCGCTGGGCCTGGGCAGCCCCCTCCTGGCCAGCGCCGACACCCTGCGCTTCGGTGGCAACTTCACCGATGACCACTCCAGTAGCCGTGCCATGGAAATCTTTCGGGATACCCTGGCCGAGCGCACCGATGGCGACCTGACAGCCCAACTCTTTCCCAACATGCAACTTGGCGGCGCCAGCGAGAACATCGACCAGGTCAGCACCGGCTCCATCGCCGGCACCTGGATCGGCATTTCCTACCTCTCGCGGACCGTTCCCGAACTCGAGGCACTGAGCCTGCCCTTCGCCTTCGACAGCCGTGAGGCGGCCTTCGAGATGATCGATGGCCACATCGGCGAGCTGCTCGATGAAAAACTCGCCGCAAAGGGTTTCAAGGCGCTTGGCTACATGGAGCTGGGCTTTCGCCACGTGACCAATAGCGAACGCCCCATCGAAAGCATCGAGGATTTCAGCGACCTGAAGGTTCGCCTGCAGCCCAACCAGACCCACCTGGATACCTTCCGCGCCATCGGTGCCAACCCGGTGTCGATGGACATCAACGAGGTGTACGGCGCCCTCCAGCAAGGGGTGCTGGATGGCCAGGAAAATCCCTACAGCATCATTCAGACCAAGCGTCTGGATGAGGTGCAGGGTTACCTTTCCGATAGCGGGCATTTCTACGATTTCATCGTCGTGGTGGTGAACCGGGACACCTTTGACAGCCTCTCGGACGACGAGCAGCAAGCCCTGCGCGCGTCAATGGACGAGGCCGTGGCATGGCAACGCACCACCGCCGCCGAGGAAGACGAGCAGGCACGCGACATGTTGATCGAGCGTGGCATGCAATTCACGCCGATCAGTGACGAGACCCGCGCGGAGCTGCGCAAGGCAAGCCAGGACGTGGTGGACGAGCTGCGCGACAAGATCGGCGCGGAAGTCGTCGACCAGGTGCTCGAGGAACTGGCGTCATGACAGCCGCCTGGCACCAGCTGGAGGCGCACGCCTCCAGCCCGGTCAAGCGTCATCTGTTGCATGGGCTGGCGCTTCTCGACCGTACGTCCTACTACGCGATACTGGTGGCGATGGCCACGATGACCGTGCTGGTGTCGGCCCAGGTAGTCGCCCGATACCTGCTGTCCACCTCCATCGACTCCGCCGATGAGCTGTCGCGCCTGTGCTTCGTCTGGGCGATCTTCCTGGCGATTCCCCATGGCATCAAGGTCGGCATCCATGTGGGTATCGATGCGCTGGTCACCCACCTGCCCGAGCGACTCCAGGAAAGCCTGGCACGGCTGATGGCGCTGGTCGGCGCCCTGATGATGGCCATGCTGTTCTGGATCAGCCTGGGGGCCGTGGCCGACAAGTGGCAGGAGTTGATGCCCACTCTGCCGATCACCGCCGCGGTCTTCTATATCGCCGTGCTGATATGTGCCGGTCACTGCTGCCTGCACCTGCTGGCCCAGGCCATGCGCCTGGAACCTCTGCCCAGTGCACCGTCATCCGAAGGAGATCCTGTCTCATGACGCCGGCCATCATCACTACCTTCCTGGGTTTTGCCCTGCTGCGCATGCCGCTGGCCTTCGCCCTGGGTCTTGCTTCCCTGATCGGTCTCTACGTGGGCGGCATGGACTTCTCGGTGCTGCCGCAACGCATGATGCATTCGGTCAACAGCTTCCCGCTGATGGCCATCCCGCTATTCATGCTGGCCGGGGAATTGATGGTTGCCGCCGGCATCCTGCAACGCCTGGTCGATTTCGCCAACTCGCTGGTAGGGCGCGTCCATGGCGGGCTGGCCCACGTCGCCATCGTCGCCGGCATGGTGCTGGCGGCGGTGAGTGGCGCCGCCGTGGCCAGTGCCAGCGCCCTTGGCAGCTCGCTGGTTCCGTCGATGCGCCAACAGTACGACACCGGCTACAGCAGTGCGGTGGTGGCGTCTGCCGCCAACCTGGGCGCCATCATCCCGCCCAGCAACGCCATGATCGTCTATGCGCTGATGGCCGGTTCAAGCGTCTCGGTGGGTGGGCTGTTCATGGCCGGGGTGATTCCCGGGCTACTGCTTGCCGTTGGCTTCATGGGCTTGGCCAGCTTCATCGCCATGCGCCGCCGCTATCCGCTGGTGGGTGGCGAGATCGGCCTCAAGCATGTGCTGGTGCAGACCTGGCGTGCGCTGCCGATCCTGCTGATGCCGGTCGTGGTGGTGGGCGGCATCGTCACGGGTGCCTTCACGCCCACCGAGGGGGCGGCCATCGCCGTGGTCTATGCGCTGTTGATCGGCTTCTTCGTGACCCGCAAGCTGCGTCTCGCGGACCTGCCCAAGGCCATGTTCAATGCCGCGGTGACGGCCGCCATGGTGGGCGCACTGATCGCCTTCGCTTCCACCATGACCTTCGCCTTCACCATCGACCTGATCCCCATGCAGCTATCCAGCTGGTTGCAGGGTGTCACCAGTGACCCTCTGATCTTCCTGCTGCTGGTCATGGCGCTGCTGATCGCGGTCGGCATGTTCATCGAGTCCAACGCCGCCTACATCATGCTGGTGCCGTTGCTCGCGCCTATCGCCCTGGCCTACGGCATCGACCCGCTGCTGTTCGGCTTCCTGTTCGTGATGAACCTGGTGGTCGGCATGATGACACCGCCGGTCGGGGTGCTGCTGTTCGTGATGTGCGGCATCTCCAAGATCAGCCTCAACGAGCTGATGAAGAGCGCCTGGCCCTTCATCGTCTTCCAGTACGTGGTTCTGATCGCCTGCATTGCCTTCCCGGGCATCGTCACCTGGCTGCCCCGCGCCCTGGGCTACTGAACCGCAAGCAAGACACGACGCGCGTCCCCCGACTTGACGGCGGGGTAGGCCCCCTGCGGCCCGGACGACGACGATAACAAGGAACGACAAGAGAACACGCCATGAAAATCCTCGTCATCAACCCCAACATCTCCGAGGACGTGACCCGCCTGATCGAGCGGGAAGCACGTCGCAGCACCCGCCCCGGCACCTCCTTGACCATGGCGACGGCCCCCTTCGGCGTCGCCTACATCGAAACCCGCGCGGAGGCCCAGATCGGGGGTTACGCCACCATGCAGGTCGCCGCCGACCTCTACGCCGGGCATGATGCCGTCGTGGTGGCGGCCTTCGGCGACCCGGGGCTGACCGCACTCAGGGAAATCCTGCCGATCCCGGTGGTGGGCATGACCGAGGCAGCGCTCCACAGCGCCTGCCAACAGGGCGGGCGAGTCTCGGTGATCGCTATCTCCCAGCGCATCCAGGCCTGGTACCGCGAGACCATCCATGGCTACGGGTTTGGCAGCCGCCTGGCCAGCATTCGTGCGCTCGATGAGCCACTGGCGCATATCGGACGGGTCCAGGAGGACCAGGGGGAACGGCTGGTGGCCCTGGCGGAGCGTGCGGTGGCGGAGGATGGCGCCGATGTACTGGTGATGGCGGGCGCACCGCTGGCCGGCCTGGCGCGGGAAGTCGCCAACCGACTTCCGGTACCCGCACTGGATGGGGTGACCTGCGCGCTGCACCAGGCCCAGGCACTGGTCGACATGGCCGCACGCACGCCGTCTGCCGGAAGCTACGCCGCGCCGCCGGTGAAGCCCTGCCATGGTCTGACCGCGGCGCTGACCCAACTGGTGGGCAGCCGGACCCAGCCGGCCACGCTGAGCTGAACTGGACATCCCGACACCGACTGGGAGAATGGAGCCGGTCCCCCTACAGGAGCGCGCTTGATGTCCACGTCATCCACGTCTGAACGCTCGAGGCGCGTCACCACCCCCTCCTTGGCGGAGGAGGCCTACCAGGCCTTGCACCAGCGCATCGTCAGGGGTCAGTTGGCCCCTGGCACGACACTGCTGGAACCGGCTCTGTGCGAAAACCTCGGGATCTCGCGCACCCCGCTACGGGAGGCATTGAAGCGACTGTCCGGCGAGGGGCTGGTGATCCTTCCGCGCAACCGGCGAGCGCGCGTCGCCCCCATCGATGCCGAGGAGCTGCAGCACCTGTTCGAGGTCGAGGCGGGGCTCGAGAGCATGGCGGCAAGCCTTGCCGCCAGCCGCATGACCAACACCGAGATCAAGCAACTCGAGGGGCTGCAGCAACGCCTCGAGCGCCTGCATGCCAAGGGCGACCGGAGTGCCTATTTCGAACTCAATCAACGCATACACGGTTTGATCGTGGCGGGGGCCAGAAACCCTGTACTGACGGAAACCCACCAGCGCCTGCTGGGCCGCCTGGAACGTGCCCGCTATCTGGCGCTTGACCGACTCGGCCGCTGGCAGGAGTCCACCGATGAACACCAGGCCATTCTCGATGCCCTGCGTGCCCGGGACAGTGAACGGGCAAGCCAGTTGATGCGCGACCACGTCCAGCACACCGGCGAGGCCATCGCGGCCACCACCCGGCGTTGACCCCGGCGGGCAGTCCGCCGGAGCGAGAGGCAGGCAGGCAGGACAAGAGAGCAGCCTGGCCCGGCCAGCCTCTTTCGTCCCAAATTCCGAATTCAGAGCGTCACGCGCACCGCCAGCGGATGCTCATCGCAGTTGTTGCCTTCCCCACCACGATCGACCACCAGGAACTCCCCTTCCCGTTCGAGCACCGACTGGATCGCGTGCCAGGTCCCGGCCCGGTAGTTGACGCCCTGGCAGCCATCGGTGACGAAGGCACGTACCTCGGCGGTGTCGATGACATCGCCCGGTGGCGCCACCACCACCACGAAGCGCTCCTGGTGAAGCGGCATGAACGCCTGGCTCCCCAGGGGATGGCGCTCGAGAAAGTCGAGGTCGAGCGGCAGCGTGATCGGCTGACTGACGAAGATGCTGATCAGCGTCCGTGCCTCTTCCCCAAGGGTCTCGACCCTGGCCAGGTCGTGATAGCGCCGGGTACGTCCGGCGTTGATGTGAAAGTAATCGGCAGTGCGCGTGTCGATGACATCGCCGAATGGCGCGAAGGCCTCAGGCGTCAGCGGCACGGCTTTCAGTTCCAGCATGACTGTCTCCTACAGTAGATTCAGTGTTCGCCCAGGCTGTCTGTTATCCATGGCGGCACCGCTAGCGAGAGGCGCCGGTGACAGGGTAGAGAGGGGGTCCTACGCCAGGGATGGCGTCGGTAGCGCCCAGGGAGGGGTTCACAGCGCCCCCTCGAAACCCTGTCGCCGGATCAGCCTCGAGCGGCGGCGCTACCGCAACGGGTCAGCTCCGTTTCAACGAGCACCCAAGCGCAGCGCCGCATGGCGGTTGACATCCTTGTACAGCAGGTAGCGGAACGGTCCCGGGCCACCGGCGTAACAGGCCTGCGGGCAGAAGGCGCGTAGCCACATGAAGTCGCCGGCTTCCACCTCGACCCAGTCCTGGTTGAGGTGATACACCGCCTTGCCCTCGAGCACATACAGGCCATGCTCCATGACATGGGTCTCGTCGAAGGGAATCACCGCCCCGGGCTGGAAGGTGACGATAGTGACGTGCATGTCATGGCGTACGTCGTTCGGGTCGACGAAGCGGGTGGTCGCCCAGCGCCCATCGGTGCCCGGCATGGGGCTGGGGTCGAGCTCGTTCTCGTTGGTCACGAAGGCCTCAGGCAATTCGATGCCGTCCACCCGCTCGTAGGCCTTGCGCACCCAGTGGAAACGCACCGCCGCCGACGAGGTGTTGCGCACCTGCCAATCGCTGCCCGGGGGAATGAAAGCATACCCGCCCGGCAGCATGCGATGCTGTTGGCCGGCGAGTGTCAGCGAAAGCTCACCCTCGACCACGAACAGCACGCCCTCGGCATCGGGGTCGAGCTCCGGGCGCTCGCTGCCGCCACCTGGCGACACTTCCATGATGTACTGAGAAAAGGTCTCGGCGAAGCCAGAGAGCGGCCGCGCCAGCACCCACAGCCGGGTATCGTCCCAGAACGGCAGATTGCTGGTGACGATGTCGCCGAACACCCCCTTGGGGATGACGGCATAGGCCTCGGTGAATACCGCCCTGTCGGAGAGCAGCTGTGTCTGCGGCGGATGCCCGCCATGGGGAGCGTAGTAATTTCTTGTCGTCATTATTCCATCCTTCTATATGCAACTCCGGCCTTTCGACAGGCCAAAAAACCGTATGGATCCTGCTTGTGAAACTAACGTCTCAAGAGTACGGTGTCTAGAAACTTTCGTTTCATGCGTAGACAAAGGTATCGTCCAGCCATGAACCCTCGTTGCGTATCCACGGCAGTGCCATGGTCCCGTGCCGGCCCCATCCGCTGCGGGGCCACCCTCTCAAGGCGACAGTTCGTCGAGCCTGTGATAGAGCTCGCTGACCGCATCGATGCGAGCACGCCCCTGCGCGAGCCGATGGTGAAGCACCCCGTTGGCCAGCAGGCTGATCAGACTCATGGCGCTGGCATAGCTGTCGAAGGCGGAAACGCTGTCGATGGGACACTCCATCCACCAATCCACCTGTTCGGCAAAGCCACCGGCCGTGGCATCGGCGATCAGCAGCACACGGCACGGCATGGACGCCAGCTCGGTGACCAGGGCATCGAAACCGCTCGGGCGGCGGCGAAAGCCGAACAGCACGACCAGGTCGTCAGTGCCCAGCTCCACCAACTCCTCGGCGAGCGACTGGTTGGGTTCGGGGGCAAGGCTGATCCCATCGCGCGCCTGGATCAGCTGCTGGCGGAAGTGAATCGCCAGCGGGTAACTGTTGCGAAAGCCGATGAGCACCACACGCCGCGCACGTTCGAGCCCATCCACTACCGCCTCGAAGGTTGGCGCATCGAGCCCTTCGAGGGCGCTGCGCAGGTTCTGCCGCTCGCGGTCATGGTGACGCTTGAAACGCGCGCCGTTCCCGGCCACCGCGCCGGGGTCGGTGACCAGCGGCACGCCCTGGCTCCTCAGCTCGCGCGCATGGCGCTTGACCGCCTGGAAGCTCTCGAAGCCGAGACGCTTGAAAAGCCGGCTGACCGTGGACTTGGAAACGCCCGTCAAGCGGGAGAGATCGGCCGCGCTGTAAACCGCCAGGTCGTCGAAATGATCGAGTATGAAGGCCGCCACGCGCTGCTCCTGAGCGCTCAGGTCGGCATACTGCGCCGAGATTCTCTGACCGATGTGCGGCTTCATGCCAGTCTGTTGCGTCCGCAAGAAACACTCTCCCACTGTTCACGGCGTGGACGGAGCCTCGCTCCGCCAAACGCCACTCGTATCACCAGGCCAACCAACGACTTGCCGTGCCGGCTCCCCGGCGACGGTTGGCCGTCCCAGGCAACTTCCCCGGCTCCAACCCTTCCCGCGGCGCCAACCGCAGCCGGGGCGCTTCGGCGCCGCTCCACTATAGCGACACAGCCAACAACAACGCGAGGTACACCATGTCCCACTCTACCGACACGTCCCAGGCCGCCAGCGCCAAGCGGCGCCATTGGCAGATTCCACATATCTACGTCATTCTGTTCGTGTTCATCGCCATCGCGGCGCTGGCCACCCACTTCGTGCCCGCCGGCGAGTTCGAACGGATCCCCGGCCCCTCGGGGCGCATCACCATCGATGCGGAGTCCTTCCAGTACGTCGAGCCCAACCCGACCGGCGTCGTCGACTTCATGCTGGCCATTCCCAATGGCCTGATGAGCGCTGGTGAAGTGGTGTTCTTCACCTTCATGATCGGCGGGATGTTCATGGTGCTGCGGCGCACCGGCATCATCGAGATCGGTGTCGACAAGCTCAGCCGTCAATTCGCCGGCCGCAGCCTGCTGATGATCCCGGTGCTGATGACGGTGTTCGCCGTGGTCGCCACCATCATCGGTACCCAGGAACTGGCGCTGGTCTATGTGCCGGTCATTCTGCCGCTGATGATCGCCCTGCGCTTCGACTCGATGACCGCCGCCGCCGTGGCCCTTTGCGCCACCACGGCAGGCTTCACCACCGGCATCCTCAACCCGATCAACACCGGGCTTGGCCAGCAGCTCTCCAACCTGCCGCTGTACTCCGGCTTTGGCCTGCGAGCCGCCGCCTTCGCGGTGGTACTGGGTGTCGGCATCTTCTTCGTCATGCGCTACGCCCGCAAGGTCCAGGCCAGCCCCGAGCTCAGCCTGATGGCCGGCGACGAGGCCGAAGCCGAGAAGCGCTCGCTCTACCAGCATGCCACCGACGAAGGTGCCCTGATGGCCAACGGCCGCCAGAAGCTGGCCGCCATCGCCACCTTCGCCTTCTTCGGCCTGCTGGTTTACGGCGTACTGCGCCAGGGCTGGTTCATGATGGAGATGGCCGGCCTGTTCATCGTCATGGGCATCGTCGTCGGCCTGATCGCCGGGCTGAACACCGAAAGCATCTGCGAAGCCTTCAACAAGGGGTTTCGCGATGTGCTGGTGGGCGCCATGATCGCCGGGGTGGCACGCGGCGTGGCCGTGGTGCTCGAGGACGGTCAGATCATGGACACCCTGGTCTTCGGCCTTGGCAATCTGGTGGGGGAACTGCCCACCCTGCTTTCGGCCATCGGCATGTACTTCTCCCAGTTGGCCTTCAACTTCGTGGTGCCCTCCGGCAGCGGCCAGGCGCTGGTCACCATGCCGATCATGGCGCCACTCGCCGACCTGATCGGCGTGACCCGCCAGACCGCGGTGCTGGCCTACCAGCTCGGCGACGGCGTCGGCAACATCCTGTTCCCGACCTCCGGCTACTTCATGGCCACCCTGGCCATCGCCGGTGTGCCGTGGCAGAAATGGGTGAAGTTCTTCTTCCCGCTGTTCTGTACCTGGGTGTTGATCTCCATGGGCTTCCTGGCGTTTGCCCAGGCCACGCAATGGGTCGGCTGATCGCCTGACCCGCGTCGCCGACGCCCTCCACCAGGCCCCGCCCGAGCAGATCGGGTGGGGCCTGGTGCCGTTGGAGACTGCCATCCGCACGATCGGCTCGCCGTCCTATCGGGCCGCTGGAGCCGGATGATGCTCGGCCCAGTGCCGGGCGATATCCAGGCGGCGCGTCACCCACACCCGGTCATGGGCCTCGATGTGGTCGAGGAAGCGCTGCAGCGCACGGAAGCGACCGGGACGGCCGAGTAGCCGGCAGTGCATGCCCACCGAGAGCATCTTCGGTGCCTCTTCCCCCTCGGCGTAGAGCACGTCGAAGGCGTCACGCAGGTAGGTGAAGAAGTGATCCGCGGTGTTGAAGCCCTGGGGGGCGGCGAAACGCATGTCGTTGCTGTCCAGGGTGTAGGGCACGATCAAATGGTCGTGTTCACGGCCTTGGCTGTCGCACTCACGGGTCCAGAACGGCAAGTCATCGCCATAGTAGTCGCTGTCGTAGAGGAAGCTGCCCTCGTCGAGCACCAGCCGGCGGGTGTTGGGGCTATCGCGCCCGGTGTACCAGCCCTGGGGCTTTTCGCCATAGAGCCGCTGGAAGATCTCCATGGCACGCGCCATATGGTCGCGCTCCACCGCCTCCGGAACATCCTGGTAATGAATCCAGCGATAGCCGTGGCAGGCGATCTCGTGGCCAAGCGCCTTGAAGGCATGCGCCACCTCGGGATTGCGCTCCAGGGCCATGGCAACGCCGAATACCGTCAACGGCAGCCCGCGGCGCTCGAACTCGCGCAGGATGCGCCAGACACCGGCGCGCGAACCGTACTCGTAGATCGACTCCATGCTGAGGTGACGCGCGGGATACGAAGCCGCGCCAATGATCTCGGAAAGGAACTGTTCGGAGCCCGCATCCCCGTGGAGTACGCAGTTCTCTCCACCCTCTTCGTAATTGAGCACGAACTGCACGGCAATCTTTGCACGGCCTGGCCAGTTGGCGTGGGGCACGTGGCGACCATAACCGATCAGGTCTCTGGGATAGTCGGATGAGGGAGTGAGCGTCATGGCGAAGCTTCCTGATGATGTGGGCGTCAGGCCGTGCGAGTGAGCGGGTGTCCGTCATGACTCAGCCGGCAGCGCCATATTATGTATACAAGAACAAGATAGAGTGTGCTCACCTTCGCTGCAACCCCTCTCGCCACTTTTCCCTCACCCCAGCACGCTTTTCAGCATCGACCAGGCCTAATCTTCGCTGTCCAGGAGTATGAGTAAAACTGTATACATAAAAAGACTTAAAATGTCTTCAAGTAGCGCTCCTCATACGGCGACATGCTCGATTTAATATACTTATACTTATTCCCAAAACTTATCAATAGCGCTAACCACATGAATTTAAAGGGAGAGCATCTCACCAAAGGAAACGCGCGACCCACTTGCGGTTTAAACAAAACAATCCTATTTTGTGTACAAACGCTATGCACCACGTTCACAAGATTAGACATCGACCTGTCCCACGCCATCTCATTTCATCCAGGAATCCCTTCATGCATATCCGTGTGATCAACCCCAACACCACCGCCGGCATGACAACGACCATTGGCGAGGCCGCCAGTCGTATCGCCGCGCCAGGCACGCGCATCACCGCACGCAACCCCGCCCACGGTCCCGTCTCCATCGAAAGTCATTTCGACGAAGCCATCAGTATGGTGGGCGTACTGGAAGAGGTTCTCGCTGGCGAGCGCGAAGATGCCGATGCCTACGTGATCGCCTGCTTCGGCGACCCGGGACTACTGGCCGCCAGGGAACTGACCCGCGCGCCGGTGATCGGCATCGCCGAGGCCGCCTTCCACATGGCCACGCTGATCAGCACACGCTTCTCCATCGTCACTACCCTGGCGCGCACCGGCATCATCGCCGAGCACCTGCTCGACCAGTACGGCTTCGCCCATCACTGCCGTCGCGTACGCGCCGCCGAGATACCGGTACTCGATCTGGAAGAGAACGGCGATGCCGCCCTCTCCCGGCTCATCGAAGAGTGCAAGCGGGCCCGCGACGAGGACGATATTGGTGCCATCGTGCTGGGATGCGGGGGCATGGCCGACCTTACCGATGAGATCAGCCAAGCCGTTGGCCTGCCGGTGGTCGAGGGCGTCACCGCCGCGATCAAGCTGGCCGAAGCGCTGGTGGGCCTTGGCCTTGGCACCAGCAAGCATGGCGACCTGGCGTTCCCGAGACCGAAACCGTTCACCGGCCGCTTCGAAGGGTTCTCACAGCTGATACCCATTCGCTGATTGGCACGCTTCCTGCTCGAAAACTTTTGCATCGAGAACAATGACAAGACGCCACAGGCGCACGCCAGACCGCAAGTCTTCCACGGCATGCACGCCGGGAAACAACCACAACACACAGCAACGTCTTGCGAGGACACCACCATGAGCCACTCAACCCCACACAGCAGTACCGTCGATCCCGACATCGCCACATCGCCAGGTTCCACTATTGATCAGGGCACCAAGGCCCCAGGCGAGGAGTCACTAGCTCCCCAGCAGACCCGTATCATGGGCCGGGGCTCCTACTTTCTTGCCTGGTTCGGTGGCTGTGTCTCCATCGGCACCTTCACCATGGGCTCGAGCGTGGTGGGCACCCTGAACCTGATTCAGGCCACGCTCGCCATCGCCATCGGCTGCTTCGTGATCGGCATCGCGCTGGCCATCAATGGCGCCGCCGGCTACAAGTACGGCATTCCCTTCATGGTCCAGGCACGCAGCGCCTTCGGTTTTACCGGCACGCGGCTCCCGGGCCTGGTTCGCGCCGTCCCCGCGGTGGTGTGGTACGGCTTCCAGAGCTGGATCGGCGCCGGGGCACTGAACATGGTATCGGCCACGCTGTTCGGCTTCGATAACCTGGTGTTCTTCTTCATCACCTTCCAGTTCCTGCAGATCGGGCTGTCGGTGATGGGCTTCCAGGGGATCAAATGGCTGGAGAATATCGGCAGTGCCTTCATTCTTGCCTCGCTGGTCTACATGTTCTACAGCACCATCGTGCGCTACGGCGACGTACTGTCCGCCAACCTGCTGACCATGGAAGGCTCCTGGGGCATGCCCTTCTGGGGTGCCACCATGCTGTTTCTGGGCATCTACAGCACCATGATGCTCAACGTCGGCGACTATGCCCGCGAGCACAAGAAAGGCACGCCCACGAGTCTGCTCACCACCATCTACGCCATGTCGATCCTGCCGTGCACGCTGTTCATGGGGCTGATCGGCTTCATGGTCTCCGAAGCCACCGGGGTCGCCGATCCGATCCAGGTGTTCGCCAACGCCGTCGACAACACCCCGCTGCTGATGACCACCCTGCTGTTCATCGCCTTCGCCCAGGTCACCACCAACGTACTCAATAACGTGGTGCCACCGACCTACGTGCTGATGGACGTGTTCAAGATGAAGTTCCGCACGGCCACGGTACTGGTCGGTCTACTGGCCTTCGCCACCTTCCCCTGGAAGCTGGTCCAGCCGGATTCCGCCGCCGGCCTGCAACTGTTCGTGCAAACCTATTCGGCATTCCTGGGACCGATCTTCGCCATCCTGGTGGTCGACTACTACCTGGTGCGCCGCCGCACTCTCGACCTCGGCAAGCTCTACGATGAGAACGGCCCCTACCAGGGCGTCAACCTGGCCGCACTGATCGCCACCGCGGTGGGCATCGCCGCCGCCCTGACCTTCTCTTCCATTTCCTGGTACGCAAGCCTGATTCCGGCCGGCGCGACCTACTTCCTGTTGATGAAGTACTGGGCACCCTGCCAGCGGTTCAACCAGTGATCCATCGCCCCCAGCACTGATGTCTGTGACTCATCGCCCCCGGCCTCGGCCGGGGGCGATCGCATTTTTTGGGGAGTAACATCGTGGCGCTCATCGACCCAGCGAATTCACCACGCGATTGGCGCAGTGCGCATGCAGCGCCAGCAGAATGAAGGCGGTGGGCAGATAGGCGAAGAGCCAGCTGGCATAGTCCTGCAGGAACAGGATGATGGCCGGGAAGACCACCACCAACAGGTAGAACACGCCCCAGAAGCACTGGGCCACCGGGGCGTGATAGCGGCGAAACCAGGCCGGCCAGCCACCGGCGAGATGGAACAGCTCGACGCGCTCACCAGAGGCTCGATTGAGCACGTCTTCCAGCTCGCGCATGCGAATCAGATGAAAGAAGAAGATCGACTGCTTGAACAGGTCGAAGAACATCACCAGCACGATCACCAGCAGCAGCACGAGGAACCCTACCGGTGTCACCGGCTGCTGGAGTTCGGCATCGAGTTCGAAAAGACGAGCCAGGGGATCCCAGGCCAGCAAGGCACCAATCGAGCCGAACAGGCGTATATCCCCAAGGGAGCGGTGGATATAGTCGTTGCAGACTCCGTTGAGTCGAACATACTCTTCGTAGACCCGGCTCAGGGGAATGTCTTGAGCAGGATCATCCTGAGGTCGGGTCACGGCCGTCACCTCGAGTGGTTCGAGACGAGAGATTCACGCCTTGACCTCAGTATGGTGGTGCCTGAAGGGTTTGCCAGTCAGGCACCGAAGATGCTGTGCAGATCGGGGGCTTCTTCCTCCTCCTCGACGATCGAAAGCGACGCCTCGATGGCCTTGAGGTGGCGGCTCATGAACGCCGCGGCACGCTCTCCATTGCCGGCTTCGAGATGGCCGATCAGATCGTCATGGTCGTGGGACTCGCAGCCGAGGTGCCCGGCATTGCCGTAAACGGCGAGAATCAGCGACGAGCGTGAACAGAGCCTGCCGACGAATTCGGCCAGGGTGGCGTTTCCGGAGAGCCTGGCAATCCGCTCATGGAAGGCCGCCGACAGCTTGATGGCGGTGCTCTGTTCACCGGACTTCAGCGCCTCGCGCTCGCGACGCGCCATGTCGCGCAGCGCCTCGATGTCCTCGGGCGTGATGCGCCGGGCGATCTCGGGCATCAGCCCGCACTCGACCATCTGCCGGGCATCGAAGACATCCTTGGCCTCGTCCGCCGTGGGGCGGGTGACACTCGCACCACGACGCGGGGTCAGGGTGACCAGTTGCTCCATTGCCAGGCGTTGGAGAATCTTGCGAATGCCGGTGCGGCTGACGCCGAACACCTCGGAGAGGGCATCCTCACGCAGACGAGCACCGGGCTTGAGCCGGTGCTCGATGATCGCATCGCTGATCGAGCGATAGATGACCTCGTGGCGCTCGGCACCGTCTCCGTTCTTGCCCAGGCGAGCGCCCGGCGGCCTTCGCTGGGCGTTGGTCTGGCTCTGGTTCATGTGACCTCGCCTCTCCTGCATGGCATTTCGAGTCATATTGTATACTCCAATGCACTCGGACGACGACACCCCAGAGGTCAACGGGCCAACCCAAGGCTTACCCGTTGACCGGCACAGCGCTTCACTCCGACCAGGCGGCGATGGCCTCACGCTCCTCGTCGGTCATTTCGGTCATGTTGCCAAGCGGCATGTAGCCACTGGCCACCACCTGCTGGATCTGCTCGCGCTGGCTCAGCACCTGGTCGGCGCTGTCATAGGCAATGCCTGCGGGTGGCGAATTGAATCCCTCCTGACTGGGCTCCTTGGCATGACAGGCCGTGCAACGGGTTTCGACGATCTCATGGATCTCATCGATGCTCGGGCCGGCATCGGCGCTATCACGGTTCTGGCCGGAGGACCCGGCCGGTGCACCGACCCAGAACGCCAGGGCGATCAGTGCCACACCCGCCGCCGGATAGGCCGGCTTGATGCTCCCCGAGTGCATCAGCACGAAGAACTGTCGAATCAGCGCCCCCGCGAAGATGAACAATGACATGATCACCCAGGCGTGCTCATGGGAGTAGGCAAAGGAGTAGTGGTTGCTGATCATCAACAGCACCACCGGCAGGGTGAAGTAGGTGTTGTGCACCGAACGCTGCTTGCCGCGCTTGCCATCCAGCGGATTGGGGGCTTCGCCGGCCTTCATCGCGGCGACCATGCGGCGCTGCCCGGGGATGATCCAGAAGAACACGTTGGCGGACATCGCGGTGGCCATCACCGCACCGGTGAGCAGGAATGCCGCCCGGCCCGCGAACAGCTGGGTGCTGAGATAGGCGACGACCACCATCATCACCGCCACGGCCACGCTCAACAGCCCATCGCGCTGCATGTCGGGGCTGATGCGCTTGCACAGTTCGTTGTAGACCACCCAGCCTGCCACCAGAAACAGCAGCGCCAGCACGTTGGCCTGCCAGCCGCTCATCTCGGCGGCCCACTGCCAATTACTGTTGGGGTCGACGAGATAGAAGCTCGGGTTGGCCATGTAGAGCATCACGAACAGCGCGAAGCCGGACAGCCAGGTGGCATAAGACTTCCAGAACGACCAGTGCAGGTCATCGGGGAGTTTCTCCGGGCTCGTGGCGTACTTCTGGTTGTGGTAGAAACCGCCACCGTGCACGGCCCACATCTCGCCAAACACGCCTTTCTTGCGGCAGCTCTCTTCCTTGGGGGGCTTCAGGCCGTTGTCCAGCATCACGAAATAGATCGACTCACCGATCCAGGCGATGGCGGCGATG
Organism: Halomonas urumqiensis; assembly: GCF_003028575.1. Lineage (GTDB taxonomy): Bacteria > Pseudomonadota > Gammaproteobacteria > Pseudomonadales > Halomonadaceae > Halomonas > Halomonas urumqiensis. The sequence goes on from NZ_PYUD01000003.1 coordinate 228,658, forward strand.
ACGTGTAGCCAACGCATCATGAAATTTGCAAAGTCCAGCAGGTAGGCTTGCATGAGGGTAACCTCACCTCGTTCGAATCTCGTTGTTGGTATCGGGCACGCATCGCATCAGGGATCAGGCGCGCCGGGGCAGGGTCTTGCCGATCGACACCGCCGGCTCAGCTGCCGCGATAGGTCGAGTAGCCGTAGGGCGACAGCAGCAGGGGCACGTGATAATGCTGGCTGGCATCCGCCACACCGAAGCGCAGGGGAATCACGTCGAGGAAGCGTGGCTCGTCGGCGGCCACGCCCCGGCGGCGCAGATAGTCGCCAGCATTGAAGACCAGCTCATATTCACCGACGCTGAATGCGTCCCCTTCGAGGATCGGTGCATCACAGCGGCCGTCATCATTGGTCACGACCTCGCCGATCGATGTGCGCTCGCCACCGCTGAAGCGAAACACTTCGATGCGAATGCCCTGTCCAGGGCTGCCCAGGGCGGTATCCAGCACGTGGGTAGTCAGGCGTCCCATGTTCACTCTCCTGTTAGGGTTACTGTCTTGGATCGCTGTCTTGAATCGTTGTCTTGCATGGCTGTTCTGAATAGCTATCATCAGCTAATGATGACAGTTTTAGACTGAAATGGAGTACATTTCAAAATATTTTTTGTATACAGCAAGTGCATGCATGGCACTATACCATGCCGTGAGGCCGTGCCAAGAGACCAAGACAACGGACCAGGCCACCAGGCCAAGCCACGAGTGACACCAGGAGACTCCATATGACCGACAAGACCCTGACACCACGCCCCAGCCAGCTCGACAAGGCCAGCTTCGTGGCCAGCTATGGCGACATCTTCGAGCACTCCCCCTGGGTGGCGGAGCTTGCCTTCGAGAAAGGCCTGAATGAGCGCCACGACTCGCCGGATGCCCTCGCCGATGCCATGGGAGAGGTACTCACCCAGGCCAGCCCCGAGCGCCAGCTCGAGGTGATTCGCGCTCACCCGGACCTGGCCGGCAAGGCCGCAGTCGCCGGTGAACTCACCGATGATTCGACCCGCGAACAGGCCGGTGCCGGTCTCGACCAGTGCACCCCCGAAGAGATGGCCCGTTTCGAACGGCTCAACGAGGCGTACAAGGCGAAGTTCGGCTTTCCGTTCATCATGGCGGTCAAGGGCAGCAACCGTTTCGCGATTCTCGATGCCTTCGACGTGCGCCTGGAGAATGATCTCGACGAGGAGCGCCGCACCGCAGTGGAACAGATCAACAGGATTGCCCGGTTCCGTCTCGAGGCGCGCGCCGAGGGCTGAAAAGTGTCGGCATGATTCGCCACTCAACGCCGACAGCCAAAATATCGAACGCGTCACAGATGCCTGTGGCGCGTTTTTCATGGGCTCAGAACAGGCATTTTTACTGACCAAATGGTCAGCATATTGTTTTCAAGATTCTGTTTTATATGAATTTTTATTTTTACACACAAGATAATGAAATTTCTGTCTTTCAAAATAAATATGATTGTGTACATTTATTGGCAGCAAAGGTGTTCAGAAAGCACCGCGCACGGCACAACACACAACAACCGCTGCGAGCCTGACCATGACCGATACACATTCCGTACCGCATCCCACCCGGAACCCGTCGCGCACCATCAATCAGAATCCTGATGCGATGCCGCCGCTTTCCAAGGCAATCCCGCTAGGTCTTCAGCACATCATGGCGATGTTCGCCGGCAACGTGACCCCGCCGATCATCATCGCCGGGGTGATCGGCGCCACCGCCGGCGAGCAGATATTCCTGATCCAGGTGGCCTTGTTCGTGGCCGGTGTCTCGACACTGATCCAGACCATCGGTATCGGCCCGGTCGGCGCACGCCTGCCCATCGTCCAGGGCACCAGCTTCGGCTTCCTGCCGGTGGCGCTGCCGCTGGCCAAGGCGTTCGGGCTACCGGCGGTGCTGGGGGCCTCCTTCGTGGCCGGGCTGATGCAGATCGTACTGGGGGCCTTCCTGAAGAAGATCCGTCACTGGTTCTCGCCGGTGGTCACCGGCATCGTGGTGCTGTTGATCGGCATCACCCTGATGCCCGTGGGCCTGAACTACGCCGCCGGTGGCGTGGGTTCCGAAGGCTTCGCCTCCCCCACCAACCTGCTGCTGGCGCTGTTCGTGCTGGTGGTCACCATCACCGTTCACCAGCTTGGCCGCGGATTCATCAAGGCCTCCTCGATCCTGTTCGGGCTGCTGGCCGGCTACCTGGTGGCGATGGGGCTGGGTATGGTCGATTTCACCAACCTGATCAACGCGCCCTGGTTCGCGGTGCCCAAGCCGCTCGAATACGGCATGACCTTCTCGATGACCGCGATCATCGGCATGGTGCTGATCATGTTCGTGGTGGGGCTCGAGACCATCGGCAATATCTCGGCGATCACCACCGGCGGCGCGGGTCGCCCGGCCAAGGATCGCGAGCTGTCCGGCGGCGTGATGGCCGATGGCGTGGCGACCTCCTTCGCCGCGGTGTTCAACACCCTGCCCAACACCGCCTATGCGCAGAATGTCGGCCTGATCACCCTGACCGGCGTGGTCAGCCGCCATGTGGTGACCATCGGCGGCCTGCTGCTGATCGCCATGGGCCTGTTCCCGAAGCTCGGTGGCCTGGTGGCCGCCATGCCACACGCGGTTCTCGGTGGCGCCGGCATCGTGATGTTCGGCATGATCGCCTCGGCGGGTTTGAAGATCATCCAGGAGTGCGAGCTCGACCAGCGCGCCATGCTGATCATTGCGGTGTCACTGAGCCTAGGCATCGGCCTGCCGGCGGTGGAAGCCATCTCGGAAACCATGCCAGGCCAGGCCGGCCTGCTGCTGAAATCCGGCCTGGTGCCGGCCGCCGTCGCCGCACTGCTGCTGGATGCCATCCTGCCAGGCAAGCCGAAGCGCCAGCCTACCGGGGACGAACACGAGGCCGCGGCCAGAGCAGAGGCTGAGAAGCGTAACGCCAACTCTTGACCCGTCATCAGCGCCATTACTTTGAAACCATTACTTTGAAACCATTGCTTCAATCGGGCATTGCCCACACGAGCGCCGCCGGACTCTCTCCGGCGGCGCTTTCTTTCGTTGGCTGATACAGCCTCTCGATTGCCGCTTCAGCGCCGTGCTCGCTCACCAAGCAAACGGGCCAGCCACATCGATGTGGCTGGCCCGTCTTCCTGCTCGGCTCATTCGTTGCCGGTCATCGCGGATCGGCAGTGACCGACGTCTGGCTTATCAGAAGTGCCACTCAAGGTTGAAGGTCAACACATCGGTATCCACGCCTGGCTTGTCGTGGTTGCCGAACTTGTTGCGCCAGTATTCATAACCGGCGCCCACCCACAGTTCGTTGGCCTCGCCCCAGGCCAGCTGGCCGACATCCAGCATCAACGAGGTGCGCATCAACTGCTCCGGCTCGGTGGCGACCCCGAAATAGTCGTCGCCCTTCTCGCCATTGAAGTTGAAGAACCCCTGAAACTTCATGGGTAGCGCCCCCGCCTCGAATGGCAGCCCCCATGCCAGGCTCAGCTGGTAATAGGGGTCGAAGGAGAGGCTGTTGCGATTGCCGGGAAGACCGCAGGCATCCAGGCCGCAATGGTTCCATTCACGGCTGTAGAGCAGGCTCAGGTCCAGGAAACCACGGGGCACATCGAACTTGAACGTCGGCCCCACCACCAGTTGACGCTTGCGCGGGGCGAAGGCGGTGTTCTTGGTGTTGAGGTCGAACCCCGCGGTCAGCGCCATGTCACGCACCGGGCCGAATGCCACTGGCGCATCGAACACCTTGCCGGCATGCCACTGGTGGCGATAGACCAGATAGGCCTCGGTAGCCCCGCTGTCACTGCCGCTGGCAGGATCGGCGCTATCCGACTGCAGAAGTTCCAGATTGATGAAGTGCTGCCCCAGGGAGTGGCCACTGGCATGGCCAAGCTGCAGCACATGTTTTTGTACGTCCCGTGGGTTGCTCGGCTCGGTGAACTGCGTTCCGAAGCGATAACCGATGAACGTATCACTCCAGGTGGCTGCCTGCGCGTCGGCGGTGACGAGCGCGGCACAGACGGTTGCAGAGGTGATCAGCCACCGGGAAGTTCGAACGGGCATGTGGATCTCTCCAGATTGTTGGTGTTGTCGGGGAGGTGCGCCTGACCGGCGCAACCCGTCTACGATAACCAATCAAAATGTATACTGGAAATACTTTCCATTGAAAACACTGACGAATTCACTTCAACGCACGGCACACACCCGCCCACTCGGCATCTGGCTACACTGGAAGTGCGGGAAAGCGGATACGGGGGTGAACGCCATGTTTCGAGATCGCCAGGACGCCGCACGTCAATTGTCAGAGAGACTGGGCCGGCTTCGTGGGCAGCGGCCTTTGGTGCTGGCCATTCCTCGGGGTGGGGTACCGATGGGACGCATCATCGCCGATGCGTTGGGGGGTGAGCTGGACGTCGTGCTGGTGCGCAAGATCGGTGCGCCGGGCAACCCGGAGTATGCCATCGGCGCGGTCAGTGAGGATGGCAGCGTGCACCTCGAGGAGTCGGCACGCCGCTGCCGGGAGGGTTGGCTTGCCGCCGAGATCGACCACCAGCGCGACCTGATCGCCCAGCGCCGGAGCCGCTATACGCCGGTACGAGCCCCCATCGACCCCGCCGGGCGCGTGTTGGTGGTGGTGGATGATGGCAGCGCCACCGGCGCCACGCTCGCGGCGGCACTGGTAACGTTGCGCCAGCGCAAGCCATCCAGGCTGATCGCGGCCCTGGGAGTCGCGCCGCCTGATACACTCGAGCGACTCGGCAAGCTTGCCGACGAGGTGGTCTGCCTGGAGTCGCCACGCGACTTCCATGCGGTCGGCCAGTACTTCGCCGAATTTGGCCAGGTGGAGGATGACGAGGTCCTGGCCCTGATCGGCCAACCTTTGGCCGATGACCCGCCAAGCAAGCCATGACGCCTATCCATAGTTGATACCCACGCCTCCTGCTCATGGCGCCTACACACGACAACGGGCCGCCCCGATGGGGCGGCCCGTTGTTTGATACGGTGCGCTCGGCTTGTTTATTTAGCCGCTGCGGTCACGCTCTTCATGCTTTCTTCGACCAGCTTCTGGCTTTTCTGCAGAAACTCCTGGCCCAGGGTGCCAAGCTTCTCGGAATCGCCCTTGACGCGCTCGCCCAGGTCCTGAGCGGCCTTCTGCTGACCCTCGAAGACCTTCTTGAAACCATCGGCATCACGCACATCAACCCATGCGCGGGCCTGGGCGATACTCAGGTCGGTATAGGCACGAGCGGCATCGATCTGAGTGGACACCAATTTCTCGGTGTACTCCAGGGTCAACGCGCCGTAGGCACGTGCTGGCTCGACAAACAGTCCTTCGAACTGCTCAGTGGCTTTCTCGGTAGTCGCCTTGCTCATGAAACACCTCCGTCAACCTTGCGATGATGCTGAAGAGACGCCTGCAACCAGACGCCTGCTTCAATGGACAGGGACAGCACGCGGAAAGCGAAAGACCCTGTATTGCACTGCAACATAGCAGGCAATTTTGTGCATCGCAACATTTCAGGCGCGGATTTTTTCGTGGCTACCGGAAATGCAACTCCTCTGCCACGGGAGGCATCACGACGTCCACATCGGGCAGGCGCTCAGCGGTAGGCCCCTTCGACATCGGTGATACGCAGAGCATTGCGGCCAAGGCCCTGGTACTGGTCGAGCATGCGTTCCAGCCAGCCATACACCGGGTCGGCATTGGAGACCAGGTCGGCGCTGGAGACGCAGCGCGCCCACATGAAGTTGCCGAACACCAGGTAATCGGCGGCGGCAGGCGCATCGCCATCGATGAAGTCGGACGCGCTCAGGCAACCACGTAGAGGTTCCAGCGCCGCATCCAGTTGGGCAAGCCCCTTGGCCGGCGAGTGGAACTCTTCCAGGGTACGCCCGAAGCGTTTTTCACGGGTTTCACGGAAATAGTCGCGGTCGTCGGGGTGAACGGCATTGAAGAGATCCATGACGATGGTACGCATCATGGCGGGGGCCAGACTTCTCTCGGCGTAGTGCCGGATGAAGTGCGCACGGGATTGCGCCAGCGCATCGCCAAACAACGGCGCCTCGGGATACGTTCGATCGAGATAGCGCAGGATGTCGTAGCTGTCGGTAATCACCTCATTGCCATCGGTTAGCACCGGCACCTTATCGTAATCGGCGAATGCCAGCGCTTGCTTGTCGCTGAAGCGCCAGGGCCGCATCTCAGCCTCTAGTCCCTTGTGGGCCAGCGCGTACTTGACCCGCCAGCAGTAGGGCGAGAACCGCAACCCCTCGTCGATACCGCAGAGATCAAATAGCACTCGGGTCATGGTGGTGTCTCCTGGCAGTCCAAAGGTCGGGAATCGAGTGTGCCAGCTTTGCCAGCCAGCGCCAATCAACGTCATGAAACGGGCCAGCACGACGTCAATCACCTGTCCTTTAGTCTAATCATACGCCTCCCCACCGCGACGGAAGCAGTCCGTCAATCGCATGTAACTAACTGATTTTAATTTTTTTAATGTCCTGATAAATGCCAATATCGGCATCTCATTATTGGTAATACCAATTTTCCAACACTAGTCACACTCCAAACGACGGCTTATCTTTCGCCCGTCCGTCAAACCGGTCGACAGGTTCTTCGCATCGTTTGGGAGCGAAACCGAAAACAACCCGAGGAAACTGCCTCATGAATGAAACCACTCTCGCACTTCTCGCCTTCGTACCCCTGGTACTGGCCGGAGTGCTACTGATCGGCTTGCGCATGGCAGCGAAAACCGCCATGCCGATCGTGTTTATCGTCACCGCACTGATTGGGCTTTTCGCCTGGGAAATGAGCTTCACCCGGATCATGGCCTCGACGCTTCAGGGGTTGATCCTGACGGTCTCGATCCTGTGGATCATCTTCGGTGCGATTCTGCTGCTCAACACCCTGAAGCACTCCGGGGGCATCACTGCGATTCGCAATGGCTTCTCGGGCATCAGCCCGGACCGTCGCGTTCAGGCGATCATCGTCGCTTGGCTGTTCGGCTGCTTCATCGAGGGCGCCTCCGGCTTCGGTACCCCCGCCGCCGTCGCCGCTCCGCTGATGGTTGCGCTGGGCTTCCCGGCGCTGGCCGCCGTGGTGGTCGGCATGATGATCCAATCCACACCGGTGTCGTTCGGTGCCGTGGGTACGCCAATCGTGGTGGGTGTCACCGGTGGCATCAACCGTGAGGGCATTACCGAGACGCTGGAAGCCGGTGGCTCCACCTGGATGGAATACTTCCGGCTGATCGCCGGCGAAGTCGCGGTCATCCACGGCATCGTCGGCATCCTGATGCCACTGATCATGGTGGTCATCATGGTGCGCTTCTTCGGCGCCAACCGCTCCTGGAAGGAAGGCCTGTCGATCGCGCCGTTCGCGATCTTCGCCGGGATCTGCTTCGTGGTGCCCTACATGCTGGCAGGGGTTCTGCTCGGCCCGGAATTCCCCTCGATGATCGGCGCCATGGTGGGTCTGGCGATCGTCGTACCGGCGGCACGCAAGGGCTTTTTGATCCCCAAGGACACCTGGGATTTCCCGGAAAGCAGCTCCTGGCCGGACGAGTGGATCGGCAAGCTCGAGATCAAGCTTGACGACATCGCCGGCAAGACCCCGATAACCACCTTCATGGGATGGCTGCCCTATGTGCTGCTGGCGTTGATTCTGGTGGCATCGCGCACCATCGAGCCGTTCAAGAACCTGCTGACCTCGTTCAGCTTCGGTTGGGGCGACATCCTCGGTGAAGCCGGTGTCTCCGGCAGCATTCAGCCTCTCTACCTGCCGGGTGGCATCCTGCTGATGGTGGTACTGATCACCGCTCTGCTGCATCGGATGCGCGCTGGCGAGCTCAAGGCCGCCTTCAGTGAATCCTCGCGGACCATCTTCGGTGCTGGCTTCGTGCTGATCTTCACCATCCCGATGGTGCGTATCTTGATCAACTCGGGCGTGAATGCGGCCGACCTGGTGTCGATGCCGGTGGCCATGGCGCAATTCGTGGCGGACGGCGTGGGCGGCGTCTACCCGTTCTTCGCCCCGGCCGTGGGTGCCCTTGGCGCCTTCATCGCCGGTTCCAACACCGTCTCCAACCTGATGCTTGCGGATTTCCAGTTCAACGTCGCTCAACAGCTTGGCGTCTCGACGGCCTTCATGGTCGCGCTGCAAGCCGTCGGTGCCGCCGCGGGCAACATGATCGCCATCCATAACGTGGTTGCGGCATCCGCCACCGTCGGCCTGCTGGGCCGCGAGGGCATCACGATCCGCAAGACCATCCTGCCGACGATCTACTACCTGGTGTTCACCGGTCTGATCGCGCTGATCGCCTTCTACGTGATCGGCATCTCCGACCCGCTGCTTGCTCTGGGCTGATCTATCGGGCCACTTAGCTTGCGATACGTGTAACGACACCGCCCCCATGGCCATGCCATGGGGGCGGTGTCGTTACAAGCGTTCAGGATGCGCGCCTGGTGGAGCCGGACGCAAATCAGCCGATACGGGTCAGCTTGGTTGCGTGCTGTTGGCGGCGCTCCACATAACTTGCCGAGTTTGCGGCAAGTCCCGCGATCTGCTCTTCCGAAAGCTCCCTGACCACCCGCGCCGGGGCTCCGACGATCAGCGAATTATCGGGAAATTCAGCCCCCTCCTTGACCAGCGCGCCCGCGCCTACCAGGCAGTTCTTGCCAATCACCGCGCCATTGAGGATCACCGCTTGAATGCCGACCAGGCTGCCATCGCCAATCGTGCAGCCATGCAGCATGGCCTGGTGCCCCACCGTCACGTCGCGACCCACCTTAAGAGGGTAGCCGGGGTCGGCGTGCAGCACCGCGCCATCCTGGATATTGCTCCCCTCCCCGATCTCCAGATGGTCGGTATCGCCTCGCAGCACCGCCTGATACCACACGCTGGCATTGCGCTCGAGGGTAACGTGCCCGATCACATCGGCGGTCTCGGCCACGTAGACACTTTCGTCGATGACCGGAACCTGTTCACCATATTGATAGATCGCCATGGGTTTCTCCATCGTGATTGAGTTCGGCCCGTATCGATCAGGCCTGTGAAAAGTGCACCCTCAGCGCCGCCAGGGAGGTCATCGTGATCACTTGATAACGCCACGTTCCCGAAGCGCATCGCAACGCGACTTGTCGATGCCCAGTTGCTCCAGCACTTCATCGGTATGCTGAGCATAGAGTGGCGCCGGGCGACGAATCTGCGCAGGCGTGCGTGAAAGCTTACCGGGAAAGCCGATCGTCTTCATCGTACCGATGACCGGGTGGTCCATCTCCTGAATCATGCCGCGCGCCTGATAGTGCGGGTCATCCAGGGCCTCGGCGAAATTGTTGATAGGGCCCGCCGGCACCCCTGCCTTGTCGCAAGCCTCCAGCCATTCGTGCTTGTCACGGGTTGCGAAAATCTCTTCCAGTATCTCCTCGAGAACCTCGACGTTCTGGCCACGCAGATAGTTGGTGGTAAACCGTGGGTCCTCGATCAGGTCCGCACGATCGATGACCTCATGACACAGCCTCTCCCAGGTGCGCTGGTTGGCGCAGCCGAGCATGATGTAGCCATCCCTGACCTTGATCGCCTGGTAGGGAGCCGATACCCGGTGACGCCAGCCAGTCGGCTCGGGGATCGTGCCTTCGGCAAAGTAGGCGGCTGCCTCCCAGGTGAACCAGGGCAGGCCACTCTCGGCGATGGACACATCCACCAACTGCCCCTCACCGGTGTTCATCTTGTGGATATAGGCCGCCAGAATGGAGTAGGTCGCGGTGATGCCGGCGCCGATGTCGTAGACGGCAATACCCGTCTTCAATGGACGACGCCCCGGCTCTCCGGTCATGGACATGAGGCCAGACATGCCTTGAGCGACGAGATCGAACCCTCCCTTGTGGCTGTACGGCCCTGTCTGGCCATAGCCGGAAATCGAGCAATAAATGATGCCAGGGTTGAGTGACTTGATGGTCTCGTAGTCGACCTCGAGCGACTTGGCGACACCGGGACGATAGTTCTCGACGATGACATCGGCGGTTTCGGCAAGGCGATAGAACAGTTCCCGCCCTTCCTCTTCCTTAAGGTTCAGCGAGATGCTCTTCTTGTTACGGTTGATCTGCGCAAAGCAAGTGGACTCATCATTGACATAAGGCCCCATCTGTCGACTATCGTCACCGCCATTCTTCTCGACCTTGATGACCTCGGCCCCCATGTCACCCAGCACCATCGTGCAGTAGGGACCCGCCATGATTTGTGAAATATCCAGAACCTTCATGTTCGTCAAGGGAAGCATGTTTCTATACCTCTTGATCCAATAGGGAATTATCTTCCGCGCCAGGCGTGTGGTGTCTTGTTGATGAATGCATCGACAGCGCCATGAAAATCCTCGCTCGTATAGCAAAGCGCGATGAGGTCGTCATCCTGGCCATCTTCAGGAACGTGGTACTTCTGGAAGCGTCGAATGGCTTCCTTGGATGCTCGAATCGTCAATGGGGCAAAGCTCTGAAGCTTTTCAATGACTTTCCTGACTTCGCCTTCGATGTCCTGGTGGTCGATCACCCCCGTCACCAGGCCCGCCTGTTTCGCCTCGTCGGCTTTGATGATGCTGGCCAGCATCAAGACCTCCTTGGCTCTTGCTGGCCCCACCAGGTCCACCATGCGAGAGACGTTATTCATCGAGACACAGTTGCCCAGGGTCCTGGCAATGGGGACGCCAAACTTGAGATCTGGTGTGCAATAACGAAAGTCGCACGCCATGGCGATGGCCGCGCCACCACCGATACAAAAGCCTTCAATCAGCGCAATCGTGGGCTTCTTGAGGGCCTCCAGAGTGGCCATTACCCTATCGATACGGCGCTCATAATCCAGGGCATCCTGCGCCTCGGAGAACGCACTGAACTGCTTGATATCAGTACCCGCCACGAAGGCTTCACCACCCACTCCCCGCAGCACCACGACATCGATCTCAGGATCGTCATTCAGCTCATGACAGGTTCTCTCGAGAGCGTCATACATTCCCCAGGTCATGGCATTGCGCACCTTGGGGCGGTTGAAGAGCAACCAGGCAACGCGCCCTTCTCTTTCATATACCAGCTCATCCGTCGAGTTCATCACCTACACTCCTTAATACCGACTCTTGATTATTAGTAAACGCATTATTTTGCGAGCTGCTTTTTCTTTATCGATGCCTTTACCAGCTTTGAGATCATCGGATACAGAATGAAAAGCAGAGTGATGGACAAGAGCGTTGCCGCAATGGGGCTGCCGAGGAAGATTGAGGGGTCGCCACGCGAAATATCCAGCGCCTGCCGCAGGCTCGTTTCCAGTCTGGGAGTCAATACAAATGCCAGCAGCAGAGGAGCTACCGGATACTTGGCAACATTCATGAAGAACGCTATTACGCCTGCCCCCAGCATGAACCAGACATCGAACATGCTGTTGTTGACGCTATAGGACCCCACCACACAGACCACGGCAATGACCGGTATCATGAAGGCCGGGGGAACTCGTAACAATTTCACCAGGAAGGGAATGATGGCGAGTGCCGCCAGCACCGCCATGACATTACCCAGGTACATGGAGGAAATCAGTCCCCAAACGAAGTCCGGGCTATTCTGGAACAGCATCGGGCCTGGCTGCACGCCCCACATCATCAAACCGCCAAGGAGCACCGCTGCCGTTCCAGAGCCGGGAATACCCAGGGAAAGCAGAGGAGCGAAAGAGCCGGCGGCGGCGGCATTGTTTCCTGCTTCGGAAGCCGCCACCCCCTCGATCCTGCCGGTCCCCATCTCGGCACCGTGACGTCCCACCTTCTTTTCCAGTACATAGGCCAGGAAAGACCCAGTCGTGGCCCCCGCTCCCGGGAGGATACCGACCAGGTTACCCAGCACGCCCGAGCGCAAGGAAACGGGGATGATACGGCGCACCTCGCTACGGTCCAGCAAGCTCTCGCGAAGCGAAAGCTTGGTCATCAAGCCCGCGGCATCCACTCTGTTGACCATCATCTCCAGCACCTGACTAAAGCCAAACATGCCGATGACCAAAGGGATGAAGGAAATACCATTCAACAAGTACATCGAATCAAACGTGAACCTTGGCTGACCAAACGCCAAACCGATACCGACCATCGACAGCATGATGCCAATGAACGTGGAGATCAGTCCCTTCCTGGGGCTATCCCCCAACAACCAGCCAATGGAACAGAGTGCCAGGATGACCAGTGCCGCAACTTCCGCCGGGCCAAACATCAGCCCGATCTTTGCCAACGCTGCGCCCATGAACGTCAGCATGATGATGCCGATGGTGCCGCCAATGAAGGAGGAAATGTTCGCGGTAAATAGCGCTTTTCCGGCCTGACCGTTCTTTGACAACGGATAACCATCCAGGGCCGTTACGACAGCGGGTGCATCACCCGGAATATTGAGCATGATAGCGCTGTATGAACCGCCATACATGCAGCCATAATATACAGCACCCAGCATGATGATGCCGGTGATAGGATCCATTTGAAATGTCAGCGGCAACAATAAGGCAACACCGGTGACGGAGCCTAGGCCAGGTATCGCCCCAATCACGATACCCAAGCCAGCCCCGACAAGAGCGGCGAATATATTGGAGAAGGTCAGCGACGTCGCGAACCCTGACAACAGGGATTGAAGGATATCCATGTGACTCTTACCTTATTATTGCAACAGCTCAAGCAACAAGCCTTGAGGAAAGGGAACCTTCAGCCACAGGCCAAACAGCAGGTACAGTGCCACTCCTGCGCCAACACCGGTGAGAATGGATTGTCGCCAGGTTTTTTTCTCGACCACAAGAATCCATAGCAAGATGAAGACCGACATGGAGAGGACCATGCCGAGAAAGGGAATAGACAATATCGCCAAGCCCATGGCACCGGCCGGCCAAAGACTCTTTCCACCGATGGGCCTGGCCCTGACGGGAGAAAAAAAGAACTCATAAGCCGCAAGCGAAGCGGCTCCAATACCGGCTACCGCTGAAAAGAACCCACCACCAGGGCCATTATTCACCCAGACGCCATACTTGAAGATGCCGAATGCTGCCCAACAAACTCCCATCACCACGATGCCAATGGTGACTAAAGCCGGCAACAGGGAAAGGCGATCTTCTTCAGGAGATTTCTCTACTTCCACGTTTATTTCTCCAAAAATTCCCATGAAAGCCTTGAGCACTCAAGCGCTTGAAAGGATGCGGAATCAAAAAAGGGCGGCCACTGGCAGCAAACATCGCACAGGGCCGCCCGAAACATCACTCGATGATACCCACTTCCTTGAACTTCTCTGAGTACCTGGCTTTCTCTCTGCCATAGAACTCGGCGCTCTCTTCGGCGCCCATGAAGGTTCCGATCAGGTTGTTCTTCTCGATGTAATCGGCATTCCACTGCTCGCTCTCGGATGCCTGCTCAAGCACACCTTCCCAATAAGCGATGGCCTCATCGGACATCTCGGGGGGACCTGCATAACCCCGGAAAATCATCAACTGAATATCTGGATAACCTAGCTCAGCAAAGGTCGGCACATCATCGTAAGGGGCTTCCAGACGATCCTCGGAGAGCGCTGCAAGGCTGCGCACCTGATTCGGGTCCATGCGTGAGCCGAGCTTGTAGACGGCGGCGTCGATGTGCCCACCCAGCAAGGCCGATGTCACCTCACCCGTGCCGCCAAAGGGCACATACTGGAAATCCGCACCCAGGCTGGAGTTGATCATGGCGAAGGCGAGATGATCTTCGCCCCCACGGCCAGCACCGCCAATCGAGATGCCATCCGAATCCTCTTCCGCCATCTTGACCAGGTCTTCAAGGCTTTCGACTTCACTATCGGCTGCAACGCCCAGCAGGAGCGTATCCAGCGCAAGCGTGCCTAGAGGTGTCAGGTCCTCCAGTTGAACATTGGCGTCATTGGTCACCATGCTCATCATCTGACCGCCATTGAAGGTCATGATGGTGTGGTTGTCGTCGCCCTTGTTGTAGGTATAGCTATTGCCAACAGCGCCAGAGCCACCGGGGCGGTTGTTGACCAGGATCGTCTCGTCGACGAGATCGTTCTGCCGGAGGGTTTCCACCAGCATACGGGCGTTGATATCACTACCACCACCGGCACTGTAGGGAACGATGAATTCCACATTCCGCTCGGGTTCCCAAGCGTAGGCACTACCGCTGATAAGCGTGATACCCACCGCACCTGACAGCGCGGCCTTACCGAATTGTTTCATCATGGTCATTGCTTCACCCAAATTATCATTGTGTTGTGGCTTTGCCCTTACTCACCCTCGGGGCGGGTGAGTGCGAGCTGTAGCGATGACAACTCGCTGACAGCCTGCCTCGGTTAGCAAAGCAAGGTTCGCGACCTTGTTACTTTTTACTCCCAGGCTTCGGCATTTTTGAACTCATAATTCATTTTTAGCAACATAGACTTTGGTCGACTCCCGCCTCTCACCCATGCCTCACCCCACTCGCCACTGAGCCATAGACCAGAATTAAATAAATAACTTGATGATATTAATTGATATTATCGAGATACAGCACACCGACCCATGTGGCTTTCCCGCAGGCATTCGAGGTCATGCATGGGGCTTTCATGTCGCCTAAAGTATAATACATAGCAATGAATTCATAATGCACATTAAGGCCATATATTCCCCAGAGCCGATAGCCGAGATGAGCAGCCAATGACGACCGCCCGATGATGAAGCGTCCCACTGCCTGAGTAACGTGTAACCCTGTGACCCGCCGACTCATCACTCAATACGCTCTGCTGATAATCCTCGGTGGAGCGGCTGCAACGCCATTCAATGCCCGTGAATTCACTATCAGGAAACCGACATGAAGCTGAATGACTCCGCTCTGTTCCGCCAGCATTGCTACATCGACGGGCAATGGACGGATGCCCAGACCCAGGCCGTGATCGACGTCACCAACCCGGCCACCAATGAGCGCCTGGGTACCGTGCCCAAGCTGGACAGCCACGAGGTCAGTGCGGCCATCGATGCCGCCGATCGCGCCCTTCCCGAGTGGAAGGCCAAGACGGCCAAGCAGCGCGCCTCGATCCTGCGGCGCTGGTTCGATCTGTGCATGGAGCACCAGGAGGATCTGGCCCACATCCTGACCCTGGAGCAGGGCAAGCCGCTTCAGGAAGCCCGGGGGGAGATCGCCTACGGTGCCTCCTTCATCGAATGGTTCGGCGAAGAGGCCAAGCGGGTCTATGGCGATGTGATTCCGGCCCACGCCAGTGATCGCCGCATCGTCGTCACCAAGGAGCCCGTCGGGGTTGTCGCCGCCATCACCCCGTGGAACTTCCCCAACGCCATGATCACGCGCAAGGCGGCCGCCGCCATGGCGGCAGGGTGCACCGTGGTCGTAAAACCCGCTTCCAGTACCCCATACTCGGCCTTGGCGTTGGCTGAACTCGCCGAGCGGGCCGGCGTACCCCGCGGCGTGCTGAATGTGGTGACGGGGAGCGCAGGCGTCGTGGGTGGCGAGCTGACCGCCAACCCACGCGTTCGCAAGCTCTCCTTCACCGGCTCCACCGAGGTCGGCAAGGTATTGCTCAGTGAATGCGCAAAGACCGTCAAGAAGGTCTCGATGGAGCTGGGTGGCAATGCGCCTTTCATCATCTTCGAGGATGCCGACCTCGACCAGGCGGTTGCCGGGGTCATGGCCTCCAAGTTTCGCAACACCGGCCAGACTTGTGTCTGCGCCAACCGGATCTTCGTTCACGACAAGGTCTACGATGACTTTGCCAAGCGGCTGGCCAGTGCTGTCAGTGCTCAGAAGGTCGGCAGCGGCCTCGATGAGGGTGTCGCGCTGGGCCCCCTGATCAACCCGGCGGCCGTCGAAAAGGTGGAGCAACACATCGAGGATGCCAAAGCCAAGGGCGCCAGCGTGTATCTGGGTGGTGAACGCCACGCGCTGAAGGGGAACTTCTTCCAGCCGACGATCCTGACCAACGTCTCCCCCGACTCGATACTCATGCACGACGAAACCTTCGGCCCGGTCGCCCCGCTGTTGCGCTTCAGCGACGAGGATGACGTGATCCGTCAGGCCAATGACACCACACTGGGATTGGCCAGCTACTTCTATACCCGTGATGTGGGGCGCGTCTGGCGCGTGGCGGAGGCCCTGGAATGCGGCATCGTGGGTATCAACGAGGGCATCATCTCCAGCGAGCTGGCGCCTTTCGGCGGGGTCAAGGAGTCCGGCATCGGTCGCGAAGGCTCCAAGTACGGCATCGATGACTATATCGAGATCAAGTATCTCTGCATGGGTGGCCTTTGAATTCCGGCCGGGCAAACCACACAGGACATAACCTATGAGCGAGAAGCAACAGCGGATCGGCATGGTCGGCGTCGGGTTGATGGGGCATGGCATCGCCAGCAGTCTGCAGCGCCACGACTGGTCCTTGAACTTTCTGGAGCATCCCGGCAACCAGCCGGTCGAGGACCTGGTCGCCAAGGGCGCGACCGCCTACTCCAGCGGGGCGGCACTGGCCGCCCACTCCGACGTCATCATCCTCTGCGTGACCGGCACCCCCCAGGTCGAAGACGTCTTGTTCAGCGACGGCGGCGTGCTGGAGGGACTTCGCCCGGGGATGGTGGTGATCGACTGTTCGACGGCGATACCCAGCTCAACCCTGCGAATCGCCGAGGCCGTGGAGGCGGCGGGCGGTCGTTTCCTGGACGCGCCCATGACCCGTACCCCCAAGGAGGCCGCGGAGGGACGACTCAACCTGATCGTAGGGGGTGACCGAGAACTCTTCGAAGCCCAGCTACCTCTGTTGCAGAGTTATGCCGAGAACATCACGCATGCCGGGCCGGTGGGCTCGGGCCATAAGATGAAGCTGCTGCATAACTTCGTCTCGATCGGCTTTTCCACGGTGCTGGCGGAAGCGGCTGCCTGTGCCGAACAAGGCGGTATCGAGGCAGACGTGCTGGTCGACGTACTGGCCCAGGGCGGTGGCGCGGGAACCGTCCTGGAACGCTTGCGTCCCTATATTCTCTCGCGGGACGACAGTGGCTTTCGCTTCAGCATCGCCAATGCGCACAAGGACATCGGCTACTACTTGGCCATGGCTCGGGATACCAGCGCGACACAGGGCGCCGCCGCGGGCATCTACCAGGTCCTGGATGACGCCGAGTCCTCGGGGCATGCCCAGTCAACGGTGCCTGAGCTGGTCAGCATCCTGGGGAAACGCTGAACCCATTGACGAGCGAGATGAAACCCAAGTCGTACGTAGCACAGGAACCGTGTCACTGCACGAACGCCATCTGGACTTGCTGCCTCAGCTCATCGATCAATTCGGCCGCCGCCGGAGAGAGTGGTTCATGCTTGCGGGTGATGATGCCGTAGTAGTCCAGGGGCTTGCCGACGGTGATCGGTAGCGTGATGTACTGGCCGCTGGCCAGCGGCCTGCGAAGTACCGATCGCGGCAGGATGGCGAGCATGTCGGAGGCCAGCAGCAACTGCAAAATCGACTGAGTCGAGGTGGTCTCGATGGTGTTCGCGGGAGAGGGAATCCCGGCGTCGGCAAGGGCTTCCTCGAAGACCCCTCGCATGGGGCTGGTCAGCGGATGAAGGATCCATGGCCAGCCGCTCAAGCCATCGAGTGCCACATCGTCGACGCCGGATAGGGGGTGATCTCGTCGTGCAACGACACGCAACGGCTCCTCGAGCAGTGGCTCGAAATCGAAAAGATTGTGCTGGCTGACATGCGTCAAGCGACCGATGACCAGGTCGAGACGCTTGTACTCGAGCTCCAGCAGCAGTCGATCGCTGCTCTGTTCATCGATGCTCACCGACAGCCTTGGCCGCCGCTGCTTGAGGGCGGCGATGGCGGCGGGCAGGATCTCGGGGGCCGCTGCGGGAATCGCACCGATCACCAGATGGCCGTATCCGCCCTCGCGCAGGACCTGAACGTCATCGACCAGACGCTGGGCCTCGTTCAACAGGCGCTCCGCATGTCTCACCACGGCCTTTCCGAGGTCGGTGGTGACCATGGCACGAGGCTGACGCTCGAAGATCGAGAAGCCGAAATAGGACTCCAGGTCGCGCAGCATCTTGCTCGCCGCCGGTTGGCTGAGGTTCATCTGCCTGGCGGCCGTGTGCATATTGCGACTCTGCTCGAGATTCACCAGCAACTGCAGATGCTTGAAACGCAACCAGCTGTTAAGGCTTGCGGATGTCAACTTGTCCATGGAGCTCCCCCGCCACCGCATTAGACCCGAAGCGACGTTATGTCGATACGCCACATGATAACCACAGGTGATCGCTACCAGACAATTTTCGATTGGCAGGTTATTGCCTGGCGGGACTAGGCTGGAGCCAGTCATACCCACACCAAGGAAGCATTGCCGATGACCGTCATTACCCATCTGGACGTCCAGGACATCCGATTCCCCACCTCCAGGTCCCTGGATGGCTCCGATGCGATGAATGCCGCGCCGGACTATTCGGCCACCTATGTCACCCTGCACACCGACGCCGGTGATGGGCTGGAGGGGCACGGACTCACCTTCACGATCGGGCGTGGTAACGAGATCTGCGTCAAGGCGGTGGAGTCACTCGCCTACCTGGTCGAGGGCCGCAGCCTCGAGGCCATCACCTCCGACATGGGCACCTTCTGGCGACACCTGACCACCAGCGACAGCCAACTTCGCTGGACCGGCCCCGAAAAAGGCGCCATTCATCTGGCCACCGCCGCCATCGTCAATGCCATTTGGGACCTATGGGCCAAGTCGGAGCAGAAACCGGTATGGAAGCTGCTCGTCGACATGTCGCCCGAACAGCTCGTCAACTGCCTCGACTTCCGCTTCGTCAGTGATGCCCTGACACCCCAGGAGGCTTTGGCCATTCTTCGGCGCAATGCCGCTGGCAAGGCCAGCCGCGAACAGGAAATGCGCGCGCAGGGCTATCCCGCCTATACCACCTCGGCCGGCTGGCTCGGTTACCCCGATGACAAGGTCCGCCGCCTCGCGCGCGAAGCCCTGGCGGAGGGCTGGACACACTTCAAGCAGAAGGTGGGCGGCGATCTCGCCGAGGACTGCCGGCGCGCCCAGATTCTCCGGGAAGAGATCGGCTGGGAGCACCCGCTGATGATGGACGCCAACCAGATGTGGGATGTCGACGAAGCGATTGCCAACATGCGCCAGTTGGCGGAATTCGATCCCATGTGGATCGAGGAGCCGACCAGCCCTGACGACATCCTGGGGCATGCCGCGATCCGCCAACGCCTCGGCTCGATCGGCGTCGCCACCGGCGAGCATTGCCATAACCGGGTCATGTTCAAGCAACTGCTGCAGGCCGAGGCCATTGACTACTGCCAGATCGATGCCGCCCGCCTGGGGGGTCTCAATGAAGTCATCGTGGTGCTGCTGATGGCCGCCAAGTTCGGCGTACCGGTCTGCCCCCATGCCGGCGGCGTCGGCCTCTGCGAGTACGTCCAGCATATCTCGATGTTCGACTACATCGCCGTCTCGGGCTCGCTCGACGGGCGCATTCTCGAATACGTCGACCACCTGCACGAGCATTTCGAAAACCCGGTGGTGATTCGCGATGGCCGCTACCAGGTACCCACGGCGCCCGGCTACAGCATCACCATGCATCCGGAGTCGCTGGCCCGCCATGTCTACCCCGACGGCCAGGCCTGGCAGGAGTCATGAACCCAAACATCGAGGAGGTTAGTCACATGCCCCAAACACAACCTTGTATCGCCCTGACCCTCGGCGACCCGGCCGGCATCGGGCCCGAACTGGTGGCCAGACTGCTGGCGGACCGCGATGCAGTGGGCCAGGCCAGCATCGTGGTCGTGGGTGACCGCTGGCTGTGGGAGGAAGGTCAGCGGGTGGCCGGCCTCCGCCATGAGCTCCCTGAAATCGCAAGCCTTGCCGAGGCGCGCGACCAGACAGGTCCGGTGCTGCTACCGACATCGACCATCAAGCCGGAGGAGGTCGAATACTCCCAGGTCAATGGTCTGTGTGGCGCCTCGGTACTCGAGGTGCTTACGCTGTGCATGGATGGCGCCAGTGATGGACATGTCGATGCGATCTGCTTCGCCCCGCTCAACAAGCTCTCCATGAAACAAGGCGGGCTGAAGCACGAGGACGAACTCCACTTCTTCGTCGACCACCTGAAGGTCGAGACCCCGGTGTGTGAATTCAACACCCTGGGCAACCTCTGGACGTCGCGCATTTCCTCGCACATCCCGCTTGCCGAGGCGGCATCCCATGTGACGCCTGAGCGCATCCTCAGCGCCACCCGGTTGATTCATGGCGCCCTGGTGGCCGCGGGCATCGAGCAGCCGCGTATCGGCGTGGCGGCACTGAATCCTCATGCCGGCGAAGGGGGAACCTGCGGCCGCGAAGAGATCGACATCATTGCACCGGCCATCGACGCCTGCCGCGACGCCGGCTACCCAGCCCATGGCCCCTTCCCCGCCGACACCATCTTTCGGCGAGCAAGGGACGGAGAGTTCGATGGCATCGTGACCATGTATCACGACCAGGGACAGATCGCCCTGAAACTCATGGGATTCGAACGCGGCGTCACCGTACAGGGCGGGCTGCCGATCCCCATCACCACTCCGGCCCATGGCACCGCCTTCGATATCGCGGGACAGGGCAATGCCAACGTCGACGCCATGCGCCACGCCTTCGATATCGCCTGTCGCATGGGGCGGCATCATGCCGGCCGCTAGGCCGGTCATAAGGCCGATCACAAGACCACGGAGTGTCCGACGAAAGTGCAACACACAATAATGAATTATGAGTTCATAGTGTTCTAGGATTCCGCGATAAGACACAACACTCCACAGGTTCCCGCAAGGAGGCAGCACTCAGGCGACTGGGTGAACGGCACAAGAAGCCACGACACATGGCACCACAACATACGGAGAACAACGACAATGAGAAAACACGCCACAACACTCCTCATGACGCTATCCGCCACAGCATTAATGAGCCCTTTGACCCTGGCTCAAAGTATGGAGGCCACGCTGGCTCACCCACACCAGAACTATGGTGTCGAGGCCGCGGAAGCCTTCAAGAACCATGTTGAAGCCGCGACAGGTGGCGAACTGACCATCAACCTGGTGCGCCACGGGGCCCTGGGGGGAGATCGCGAGATCACCGACCAATTGCGCCTGGGCGAGCTGGAGTTCAACCTTCCCGGCGCTGGCGGCATTGCCAGTATCTTTCCCCATGCCCAGGTTCACAGCTGGCCGTTCCTGTTCACCGAGCGCAGCGTCTTCTGGGAACTGCCCCAGGACCCCGAATATTTCCAGCTGACGCGTGACGAACTGCTGAAGGAAAGTGGCGACACGATGCGCCTGCTGGCGCTAATGGAAAACTCGATTCGCCACCTGTACACCACGCGAGGGCCAATCCGCACACCAGACGACCTGAGTGAGGAAGCCATCAAGATGCGCACCCAGGCGGTGCCACTCCATCAGGAGCTATTCGAGGCACTTGGCGCGGCACAGATCGTGACGGTATCGGCACCCGAGCGCTATTCGGCCCTGCAGAGCGGGCTGATCGACGGCATGGAAGGTGGCTTGTCGTCGGCATGGGACGCAGGACTGATGGAAGTCGCCGACTATGTTTCGCTCACCGGCCATATGTACGAATACCTGTGGCTGGTATCCAACAACGCCTTCTATGAGGGCCTCTCGGACGAACACCGCCAGGCGGTGGATGAAGCCGCCATCATCGCGGCGGCCACCAGCAACGTCATCAGCTACCAGGATGATAACGCGGCCCTGGAGAAGATGGCCGAGGCCGGCAAGGAAATCTATGTGCCCACCGCCGACGAGCTGAGCCAGTGGCAGGACATTGCCATCCCGGCCGCTCGTGAATTCATTGAAGAGGAGGTCCCCGAGTCCTATATCGAGGCGACCATGGCTGCCCTCGAACGCACCCGGGAGCGCGTGGCCGGTAGCAAGAGCTCCACTTCCAACTAACTCGTTTCCCCATGGCCGATACTCCCCTTCCCTCCAGGAAGGGGAGTGGCTTCATGATCGTGGTAGGGAGTTCACGTGATACCACTACTCTTGCTCTTGGCCCTGGTCGGTCTCATCGTCATTGGTGCGCCGGTGTTCATGGCGATGGCCGGGGCCTCACTGATTCATTACTGGGAAACAGGCCGTGATGCGACGATGAGCATTCTCACCTTGAGAATGTTCGATGGCATGACGTCCTTTACCTTCCTGGCGATTCCTCTCTTCTTGCTGGCCGGTGAAATCATGTCCCGCGGGGGGCTCACCGACCGCCTGATGGACCTTGCCCGTGCCCTGGTCGGACACTTCAAGGCGGGGCTTGCCCAGGTCAACATCGCCTCGAGCCTGTTCTTTTCGAGTATCTCCGGCTCCGCCTATGCCGATGTCGCCGCCATGGGACCGGTGATGATTCCAGCGATGCAGAAAGAGGGCTATCCCAGAGGGTTCGCGGGTGCCTTGACCGCGGCCTCGGCCACCCTGTCCCCGCTGTTTCCCCCGAGCATCGTGCTGATCATCTACGGCTCGGCATTCGGCGTGTCCATTGGCGCCCTGTTTGCCGCCGGTCTGACCATTGCCCTGACCCTGACCCTGCTGTTCTGCCTGGTCACCTACGCCATGGTCTGGCGCTACGGCATTCCCTCCCACGAGTGGCTAGGCATGCGCCAGCTGGGCCGCGCCTTCCTCAAGGCTGCCATTCCGCTTGGGATGCCCATCATCGTGGTCGGCGGCATTCTCGGCGGCTTCTTCACCGCCACCGAGGCGGCTTCGGTCGCAGTGGCCTATGGGCTGGTCGTCACGGTGGTGGTCTATCGCACCATTCGCTTTCGCGATCTGATCCCCATCCTGCGCCAAACCGCTATCACCAGTGCCGCCATCACGATTCTGGTGGGCGTCGCGGCGATGTTTTCCTATGTCGTGGTTCGCCGCAACATTCCCACACAGGTGGTGGACTTCCTGTTGCAGATCACACAATCACCGATAGGTATCGTGGCGCTGATCATTCTGGTCCTGCTGATCGCCGGCATGTTCATCGATCGCAACTCGAATCTGCTGCTGCTTGGGCCGATCATCATCCCGATCTTCACCACGGAGCTGGGATACAGCGATGTTCAGACAGCCATGATCATCATCTCGGCCCTGGGGGTCGGTCACCTCACTCCACCCTTTGGTGGCACCCTGTTGACAGCCTCGCTGGTGGGCAAGATGTCGGTGGCTGAAATCAGTCGTTACGCCTGGCCCTTCATCCTGATCAAGGTCCTTTTGACCGCATTCATCGTGACGATTCCGGTCCTCAGCGAGGCACTCCCTCGCGCACTTGGCTTCGGAGGTATCTGATATGAGCCACCAGACCGTCAGGTACTCGTTCAAACGCTTCGTGCTTGCTGTGGACCGGTTCGCCGGCTGGGTCGACTCAGCGCTTCAAGCCATCCTGGTCGTGGTGTTGTCGAGCATATTTCTGCTGATGTTCACACAAGTCCTGTTGCGCTACGTCATCCACACCCCCTTTGCCTGGATCGAAGAAGTGGCCGCGTATCAACTGCCGATTCTGGCGCTCTGGGGAGCGGCCGTGTGCATCCGGCATGGCTCGCACCTCAAGGTCGAGATCCTGCTGGATGCAATGCCGCGAATACTCAGAAGCCTGTTCGTCATCGCCATCCATCTGCTGATCCTGTACTTCGCCCTCAAGGTCTATCAATCCGGTCATGCGTTGGTCGAGCTCGGCCGTAACCAGCTGGTCACCAGCCAGACCTTTTCGCTTTATTGGCCACGCATGTCCATCGTCATTGGTGGCGCCTTGATCATGTTCCAGTCCGCCGTGGT
Source organism: Halomonas urumqiensis (assembly GCF_003028575.1). Classification (GTDB taxonomy): domain Bacteria; phylum Pseudomonadota; class Gammaproteobacteria; order Pseudomonadales; family Halomonadaceae; genus Halomonas; species Halomonas urumqiensis. The sequence goes on from NZ_PYUD01000003.1 coordinate 252,500, forward strand.
GGTGCTGAGAGAAGTGGCCGATGTGTTCGAGCTGGAATAGGAGACACTACAGAGAACACTATGCCAGCGAACCCAGCAAACAGCGCAGTTTTCTTACGACGAAAGCATAAGATGGAAAAATGAATTATGAGTTCATAATGACGTAATATTAAAGCGTAGCATTGGAATCTTTCTACATAGCAAGGACACGGCCAGGTTAGGCAAGAGGTGCAGGATGATTCCAGAACACTCTGAGCAACTGAACGCTCAGGGAAAATCGATGAAAATCAGCCTTAACGGCACGTCATCAAAGAGAGGTACAAGATGTTTCTCAAGAAAAAGCTCGCTCTGACAATTGCCACTTTAGCCGTTAGCTTCGCCGCCGCCTCGGTATCAGCCGAAACACTGCGCTATGCGCATGTCGGTTCGGAAGGCGATTCGCAGACACGCTATGCGTCAGAAGCATCAGCCGCCATCGAGGAAGCCACCAACGGTGAAATATCGATCGACCTGTTCCCGGCAAGCCAGCTTGGCGGCGTCGCGGAAATGGTCGACGGTGTCTCCCTTGGCTCGATCTCACTGGCGCATCACGAATTTGCTTCGCTCGCCCAGGTCGTCCCCGATATCGCCGTATTCAACGCCCCCTTCATCTATCGCGATAAAGAACATGCGTTGAAAGCCACCGACCCGCAGTCACCCGTCATCCGCGAGATGAATGAGCGGCTCATCGAAGAGGGCGACATGCGCATCATCGGCCGGATGTACCGCGGGGCACGGCACATTACCGCCAACTTCCCCGTTCACTCCCCCGCTGACCTGGAAGGCAAGCCCTTCCGCGCCGTACCGCTCGACATATGGATTTCCATGGTGAATGGGTTCGGCGCCGACCCGACTCCTGTCGAGGTCTCCGAGCTTCCGACTTCATTGATGACCGGGCTGGTGGTGGGCCAGGAAAACCCCCTGACCATGCTCATGTCCAACAGCCTTTATGAAGTGCAGTCTCATGTTTCCATGACCGGGCACATGCACTCCATACTGGCCGTGTTCATCAACGAGGACACATGGCAGTCCTTGGATGAAGGCCATCAGGAAACCATCACACGGATACTCGAGGAGAAAGCCCAGGAATCTCTTCAATGGGCAATAGAGCGCGAGGCTAGCCTCGTCGATGAGCTGACGGAAAAGGGCATGACCTTCATCACTGAGGAGAACGGCCTTGATCTGGATGCATTCCGCGATCAGGTCCTTGCGCAAATCAACGAAGATTATCCCAACTTCGAACCCTATATCGAGCAAATTTCGGAAATAGAGTAACCTGAAATAGAGTAATAGCTTGGCAGCAAGGGCAGTTGCCCTTGCTGCCACTACCTACCGCATAGGGTCACAAGCATGAGAACCGGAAAAAGACTGTTGGAAATTTTCTGCCTGGCCTTGCTAGCAGGAATGATATTGGTTCCCTTCCTGCAAGTCATTACTCGCTCCGTATTCGGCTTCTCCATTCCTGGAGCTGGAGAGCTCACTCGTTTCTTGCTTATCTGCCTGGTTTTCTCTTCTTACCCGCTGGCCATATCCAGCGGTGAAAACATCGAGATGGCTGAACTACGCGAGACATTGCCCAAAAAGTTTAAGATACCGCTCTACAAGATCATAGCCCTGCTGTCGATCGTTGCATGCCTGTTCATCGCATATGCTGCATTCATCACGGTACTGGCAAATTTCAACAAGGCCACCCCCGTGCTGAAGATTCCCTACTGGATCTTCTTCAGCACCACGTTCCTCGGGTTCGCCGGAGCCGCCTTCATGCACTTCCGTCAGGGATTAAGATCTCCTCGCCCCAAACACAGCATCGGTATATAGGAAAACAATAATGGGCTTCATGATACTGGCTCTTTTTTTAGTCTTCTTCCTGCTCGGATTCCCTGTCGTTTACGCTATCCTCATTCCTTCTGTGGTCTATGTCCTCATCGAAGGCTTCCCGATAGGGCTTCTCGGTCAGCGGATCACCTATTCCCTCGATAGTTTTCCATTGGTTGCCGTGCCGATCTTCATCTTTGTCGGCAATTTGATGAACCAGTCCGGCATCACGGACAGGATTTTCCATTTTGCAAATACACTGGTGGGCCGGGCCCCAGGCGGGCTGGCACAGGTCAACATCTTCTCGAGCCTGATTTTCTCGGGAATGTCCGGCGCATCTCTTGCCGATGTGGGCGGCTTGGGCAAGATAGAAATCGAAGCCATGAAGAAACGCGGCTATGGGGCACCCTTCTCCGCGGCGGTCACGGCTTCATCGGCGGTCGTGGGGCCGATATTCCCTCCCAGTATTCCGTTGATCGTCTATGGGTCCGTCACCAGTGTTTCCATCGTGCAGCTGCTCCTCGCCGGTATAGTTCCGGCCTTGATCTGCACGGCGTTGCTGATGATCACGGCGGCCATTCTGGCCATCAAGCATGACATGCCTCGTGCCCCAAGGCTGCCGACTGCCAGGGAACTGTACCAGTCGTTCCTACCCGCCTTGCCAGCGCTTTTGGCCCCAGGGTTGATGATCTCGGGCATGTTGTTGGGCTTGTTTACCCCAACGGAAGCAGCGGCTGTCACCGCTGCCTATGTGCTGTTGGTCAGCTCGCTATTCTACAGAGAACTGACCTGGTCACACTTGATCAGCTCGATGATGGCGACGCTGAAGACAACGAGCGCAATACTGATCATCGTAGCCGCGGCCTCGATGTTTGGCTGGATATTGTCCGTCGAGCAGATCCCCCAGCAGTTTGCTGCATTCATACTGCAGATATCCAAAGATCCACTGATGCTGCTGCTCATCGCCAACCTGATCTTCTTTATCGCCGGCATCTTTCTCGACTCGACCACCGCGACCCTGTTGATCGTGCCTATCGTGGCGCCCCCGATGGTGCTGGCAGGCGTCGACCCGGTACACCTGGGTATCGTCGCCATCTTCAACCTGATGATCGGGTTGCTGACCCCACCCATGGGCCTGTCGTTGTTCCTCGTGTCTTCGATCGCCCAGGTGTCGCTGCGTCAACTGCTGAAGGCGCTGATACCTTTCTACATCCCCCTGCTGATCACTCTGGCCATCATTACGTTCGCAACTGATCTCGTACTGTGGCTACCGGGCTTCCTGCGCTAAGTCGCGTGGCCACGAACAACGACTTTACTAGCAAGAAGGAGTAGCAAAATGACAAGCAAGCCAACTATCGGTTTCATCGGCCTCGGCAAGATGGGTGCCGGCTTCACCTCGCGTCTCATCGAACGTGGCTATTCCGTCATCGGCTACGACATCGACGACGCTTGCTGCCAGGCCGCCAGAGCCAACGGCGTCGAGATTGCCGAGTCGCCGGCCAAGGTCGCCGAGCGCGCCGAGATCATCCAGCTATGCGTGATTTCGACGAAGGCCGTGGAGGCGGTCATCCTCGGCGAGGGTGGCATCGCCGAGGTGACCAAGGGCCAGAGCAAGATTGTGGTCGATCACTCCACGACAGAGCTCGAGACCACCAAGCGCCTGGCAGAGACCTTGCTGGAGCGTTGCGGCATGCAATTCGTCGACGCCCCGGTATCCGGTGGCCCCGGCGCCGCCGCCGAGGGCCGCCTGGCCATCATGGCCGGTGGCGACCAGGCCGCCATCGATGCCATCCAGCCCCTGATGGCCACCCTCGGGAAATTCACGCGCATGGGCGAGGTAGGGGCCGGACAAGCCACCAAGCTGATCAACCAGGCGCTGGTGCTGTCCAACTACTGCGTGATCGCCGAAGCCTGTAACCTCGGCAACCGTTTCGGCATCGATGTCAGCAAGATCCCCGACGCACTCTCTTCGGGCTATGCCGGCAGCAATCTGCTCAACGACCTCCTGCCCCGCATGGTCGAGAACGATTTCGAACCGCGTGGCTACGCCCGGCAGATTCTCAAGGACCTGCATATGCTGCAGGACGCCGCCAATGCCTTGAATGTTTCCATGCCCATGGCGGGTACCGCCAACTCCCTCTACAGCATGCTGGTTTCCCAGGGCAAGGGAGAGCTGGATGGCGCCGCCATCGTATCGCTTCTGGAAGGTGTCACGCCGGAGCGCCCGTCATGACCGCACTGCCCATCATCGATGCGCACCAGCACTTCTGGGACCTGGAGCGCAACTACCTGCCATGGCTGTGTGACGAGCCGATGATTCCGTTTCGCTATGGCGATTACAGCGCCATCCGTCGAAACTACTTGCCCGAGGATTACCGGCAAGATACGGGGGATTATCGGGTGGTCGGGTCGGTCTTCATCGAGACCGAGTGGGACCCGGCCACGCCAGTTCAGGAAACCCGTTGGGTCCATGAACTGGCCGAGCGGGAAGGGCTGCCCAGCGTGATGGTGGCCCAGGCACGCCTCGACCAACCGGATGTCGAGGACGTACTGGCGGCGCACTGTGCCTACTCACGGGTGAGAGGAATTCGCCACAAGCCCCGCGCGGCGTCATCGCCCAACGAGGTGGAAACCGGCGCGCCAGGCTCCATGGGTGACCCGACCTGGCGTCGCGGTTTCGCGCAGCTGGCCGCCCATGGCCTCTCCTTCGACCTGCAGAGCCCATGGTGGCACTTTCATGAAGCGGCCGACCTCGCCGCGAGCCATCCCGACACCCAGATCATCATCAATCACACCGGGCTTCCCGCGGATCGGAGCGAGGCCGGGTTGCAGGGGTGGCGCGACGCCATGACAACAGTGGCCCGTCAGCCCAATGTGGCGGTGAAGATCTCCGGCATCGGCGTTCCCGATTCCCCCTGGACGGTGGAACTGAACCGGCGCGTGGTGCTCGAGACGATCGACTGTTTTGGCGCGGAACGCTGCATGTTTGCCAGCAACTTCCCGGTCGATAGCCTGGTCGCCTCCTTCACCACCCTCTTCGATGGTTTCATGGCCATCACCGAGTCGTTCAGCGAAGCGGAAAGGCTCAAGCTATTCCACGACAATGCCGTTCGTTTCTACCGCATGGACCTGCCCCTGGCGGGCACATGAAGGGATCTGATCGCCTGTTCGGCGTTTGACGCCGAGCAGGCAGGGGCTACTTGGTGCAGGACGGTTGGTGCAGGACGGTCTATTCAGCCATGTCCTCGAGGGCCGATATCTCCACCTTGTCTCTGAGGTGGCGACGCAGGATGGCCCCCAGCGCCTGACCATCCCTGGCGCGCAGAGCCTCTATCATGGCCTCGTGATCGCCCACTGCCCTCGACCAGTAATCGTTGCTCAGCTCAGCGGTAAAGCGAACGCGTCGCACCCGATGATTGAGGTTCTTGTAGACGTCAATCAGGACATCGTTCTGCGATGCCACCACCATGGCCTCATGGATCTGCTGGTTGGCCAGCAGATACTCCTGCATGTTGCCGCTCTTGTAGTGAGACAGCATCTGGTAGTGCAACGCTTCGATATTGGTCAGCTCTTCTTCGGTCACCCGCGCTCCCGCCAGCTCGCCTGCCAGTGCCTCGAGATTCTGCATCACCTCGAACGTGTTCCTGAGCGTCGCCTTGGTCAGCTTGGCCACGCGCGCCCCACGATTAGGCAGCAGCTCGACGAAGCCTTCGAACGCCAGCACCTTGAGCGCTTCACGGAGTGGAGTGCGCGACACCCCAAACTGTTCGCACAGCTGCTTTTCCGGTACGCGCGTGCCAGGCGCCAGAACCCCCTGGTTGATGATGTCCCGAATACGCTCGGCCACTTCACCATGCAGGGTATTCAGTTTTATCTTGTCCATAATGAATCATCCAATAGACATTATTTCAAACGTAGACATAATACCGGGTAACTCGCTTCGACGGCTCTCAGGGCGATACGTTAACGATCATGTTAATTTAGTATTATGAATTCACTATAGCAGATCTACAACCCATATTCCCCCTCACGCGCGGGACTCGCATCCCCATACGAAAAAACCCTCGCATCAATGACACGAGGGCTTCATCACTATTTCACATCAGGCCTGCTTGTCTCGATCAGACCTGCGAGAAGTACGTCTTGAATGCCGCCACCACGGACTCGATGTCATCCTCTCCTACATCGAGATGCGTGACCAGTCGCGTGCGTGGACCCGCCGCCAGCAGAATCCCCCGCGAGGCCATGAAGGCTTCGAGCGCTTGGCAGTGGTCCCTGGGCAGCGCAATGAAAACCATATTGGTGTCACAGGCCTTGACCTCGACCTCATCGATGCCGGCCAGCCCCTCGGAAAGTCGGCGGGCGCTGTGATGATCCTCGGCCAAGCGCTCGACGTGATGCTCGAGCGCATGCCGACACCCCGCCGCCAGGATGCCCACCTGACGCATGCCACCGCCAAGGGTCTTGCGCCAGCGGCGAGCACGCTGGATGAAGCCGGCATCGCCGATAAGCACCGAACCCACCGGAGCACCGAGCCCCTTGGAGAAGCACAACGACACTGAATCAAAACCTTTGCAAAGCGCGGCGAGCGAACGCCCCGTTGCCACGGAGGCATTGAACAGTCGCGCACCGTCGAGGTGAGTGGCCAGCCCATGGCGACGCGCCAGGGCTGTGGCATCGGCCTGCCAGGCTGCGGGCATCACCTTGCCGTTGTAGGTGTTCTCCAGCGCCAACAGTCGGGTTCGCGTGTGGTGAATGTCCTCCCCCACGATGGCACCTTCGATGGCGCCCAGGTCGAGCGTGCCATCCACCTGATGGGCGATCGGCTGCGCCTGGATACTTCCCAGGGCCGCCGCGCCACCCCCTTCGTCGCGGTAGATGTGCGAAGACTGGCCAGCGATGAACGCCTCGCCACGCTGGCAATGAGCCAGCAGTGCGGTGAGGTTGCCCTGAGTACCCGAAGGCACGAACAGCCCTGCCGCCATGCCGGCCCGCTCGGCTACCTCGGCCTCGAAGGCGACCACCGTCGGGTCGTCACGCCACACATCATCGCCTACGTCGGCTCGGGCCATCGCCGCGCGCATCGCCTCGGTCGGCCGGGTCACGGTATCACTGCGTAGATCGATCATCCTGGTCATGCGGGGGAATGCCTCGTTGCGTGGAAGTGAGCGGGAACATCAGAGCCCGGTGTCAGCATCAACGAGCCACGCAGGCATGACAAGGGGGCGACGCACTGCCCCCTTGTCATGCTTGCCGGTGTACCTTGGCTCACAATGGCCGGCCTCTCATGCAAGCGCCCGCTCGAGCAGGCGCGCCACATGTACCGCTTCGCGGCCACTGCCATCGTGGATCTGGTGGCGACAGCTGGTACCGTCGGCGACCAGCACGGCATCGTCATCGGCCTCTCGAATCGCCGGCAGCAGAGACAACTCGGCCATCTTCATCGAGGCATCGTAATGCTCCGCCTCGTAGCCGAAGCTGCCGGCCATGCCGCAGCATGAGGATTCGATGGTCTCGACGTCGAGACCGGGTATCCAGGAGAGCACCTGCTCCACCGGGCGCAACGCATCGAAGGCCTTCTGATGGCAATGCCCGTGCAGCATGGCACGCGAATGTTCCACTGGCTTGAGGTCGAGCGGCAACTCGCCCGCCTCATGGGCCTTGACCAGGAACTCCTCGAACAGCAGGGCCGACTCGGAAAGCCGTCGAGCCGCATCGCCGAAACCGTACTGCAGGAACTCATCGCGCATGCTCAAAAGGCATGAAGGCTCCAGGCCAACGATCACCACACCACGCTCGACGAACGGCATCAAATGATCGAGGCTGCGCTTCGCCTCGGCCTTGGCCTTGTCGAACTGCCCAGCCGAAAGGTAGGTACGGCCGCAGCACAGCGGCCGCTCGCCAGGCTTGACGTTGAGATGCACGCGGTAGCCGGCCTTTTCGAGCACACGTTTGGCAGCGCGTGCGTTGTCACTCTCCATGTAGTTGTTGAAGGTATCGACAAACAGCAACACCTCGCGGGGGGCCAGCGCCACCTGTCCGTGCCGCTCGGCCAGGAAGTTGCCGGAGAAGCGTGGAAAGCTTCGCTGCTGGGCGAGCCCTAGCGCCTTCTTGACCTGCCTGGAAACGAACGGTACGCGCTCGGCGGCCCCCAGCAACCCGGAGAATCGGCTTGCCCAGGGGGCGTAGCGCGGCATTTCACCGACCATGCGATCGCGCCATGACAGCCCCTTGGCCCGGGCTCGTGCGGTATGCGCCTCGATCTTGAACTTGGCCATGTCGACGCCGGTGGGACAGTCGCGCTTGCAGCCCTTGCACGAGACGCACAGGTCAAGCGCCTCTTTGACATCATCACTTGCCAGCCCTTCGTCGCCGAGCTGGCCGGAGAGGACCAGACGCAGGGTATTGGCACGGCCACGGGTCAGGTGCTGTTCATCCTTGGTGATTCGATAGCTCGGGCACATGGTGCCGGCGTCGAACTTGCGGCAGTGGCCGTTGTTGTTGCACATCTCCACCGCCATGGCGAGGCCTTGGGTGGCATCCCCGCCGGTGCCGGGGGCGCTCTGCTCGCCGGTCAACGGATCGCGCTTGACGTCCCAGGGTGACCAGTCGAACACCGGGGTCAGCGGAATCGTCTGGTAGGAGGAGGGAAAGCGGAAGTAGCGCTCGTCGTCCATCTTCGGGGTATCGACGATCTTGCCCGGGTTGAACAAGTTCTCGGGGTCGAAGAGCTGCTTCACCTCCTTGAAGGCATCGTTGACGGTGCTTCCGAACTGCCAGGCCACCCACTCGCCGCGACACAGCCCGTCGCCATGCTCACCGGAGTAGGCACCCTTGTACTCGCGCACCAGCGCCGATGCCTGCTCGGCGATCTCGCGCATCTTCTCGGCACCGTCACGGCGCATGTCGAGAATCGGTCTCACGTGCAGCGTGCCGACACTGGCATGGGCATACCAGGTGCCCTCGGTGCCATAGCGGTGGAACACCTCGGTCAACTTGTCGGTGTACTCGGCCAGGTGCTCGAGCGGCACCGCACAATCCTCGATGAAGGAGACCGGCTTGCCGTCCCCCTTCATGCTCATCATGATATTGAGCCCCGCCTTGCGCACGTTCCACAAGGCCTTCTGTTCGGCGGGCTCCGGCATGTCGACCACGCACCCGGGAAGCCCCAGGTCGGCCAGCAATGCGTTCAGGCGTTCCAGGGATTCCAGCTGGGCGTCACGGTCCTGGCCCGCGAACTCGACCAGCAGAATCGCCTCGGGTTTGCCGATCAGCGCCTTCTCGATTACCGGACGAAATGCCGGGTTCTCGAGCGACAGCTCGATCATCGTGCGGTCGACCAGTTCCACCGCGGTGGGGTCGAGGGTGACGATGTGCTGGGTAACATCCATCGCCTGGTAGAAGGTCGGGAAGTTCACCACTCCCAGTACCTTGTGTTCGGGCAGCGGTGAGAGCGAAAGTTTGATGCGACGGCTGACCCCCAGGGTGCCCTCCGAGCCCACCAGCAAGTGCGCCAGGTTGACGCGGCCATCCTGGTCATAGGGCTTGGGGTTCTGGCAATTGAAGATATCCAGGTTGTAGCCGCCTACCCGCCGCAGCACCTTGGGAAAGTGCTCGCGAATCTGCGGGTCGACACGCTCGGCAATCGCCTTTACCCGTTCGGCCAGATGGCGCGCCTTGTGCTCGTCGCCGAGCTCGTCGATGAAACCGAAGCTTGCACCACTGCCGTCGGCAAGCCAGGCATCGATGCCCAGCACGTTGTGCACCATGTTGCCGTAGCGGATCGAGCGCGAGCCACAGGAATTGTTGCCAGCCATGCCGCCGATGGTGCACTGAGCACTGGTGGATACATCGACCGGGTACCACAGGCCATGCGGCTTGAGCCAGGCATTGAGGTGGTCGAGCACGATGCCGGGCTCCACCACCACCGTGCGCGCCTCGGCGTCGAACTCCACCACCTTGTTGAGCCAGCGGGTGTTGTCGATCACCAGTGCCTCGCCAACCGTCTGGCCGCACTGGCTGGTGCCGGCGCCGCGCGCCAGCACCGGCACATGGGCATCACGGGCGATGTCCAGGGCAAGCTTCAGGTCATCCTGGTGGCGGGGAATCACGACCCCGACAGGTGTCACCTGGTAGATCGAGGCATCCGTCGAATAGCGGCCCCTTGAGGCCTGGTCGAAGAGCACCTCGCCTTGCAGCTCGCGAGACAGCCGAGCCGCCAGCTCGGTCACCGGCTTGATCCGCGCATCCCGTGACCGGGTAATGTCCTTCAGGGACGTCATGCTTCCCTCCTGGCCGTCCAGATCGAGGCCAATGGTCAGTGGTTGGCGTTGAGCGGGTGGTTGGCGAAATACTCGAGTGCCGCGCAGACACCACTGCCCTTGAGCTCGACCCCAGCCAGTTGCATGCCGGCCTCGCAACCGCCCAGGGTGGCGATCAGAGTCAGATCGTTGCAGTCGCCCAGGTGGCCAATGCGAAACATCTTGCCCTTGGCCTTGCCAAGTCCCATGCCCAGCGACAGGTCGAAGCGCTCGTAGATGATCTTGCGGATCGCATCGGCATCGACGCCTTCCGGCACCACCACCCCGGTCAACACCGGCGAGTAGACGGCCGGATCCTGGCACTGCACTTCCAGGCCCCAGGCCTCGACGGCCTTGCGCACGCCCGCGGCCCAGCGCTGGTGGCGCGCCAGCACATTGTCCAGACCCTCTTCCAGCAACATGTCCAGGGCCTCGTTGAGCCCGTAGAGCAGGTTGGTGTTGGGGGTGTAGGGCCAGTACCCGTTCTTGTTGGCCTCGAGGATCTCGTCCCACGCCCAGAAGCTCTTCGGCATGGTGTTGTGGCGGCTCGCTTCTATGGCCTTGCCGGACACGGCGTTGAAGCTGATGCCCGGCGGCAGCATCAGGCCCTTCTGGGAGCCGGAAATGGTCACGTCCACGCCCCACTCGTCATGGCGGTAATCGGCGCTGGCCAGGCCCGAGATGGTATCGACCAGCAGCAGCGCCGGATGTCCGGCGGCATCGATGGCGCGGCGCACGGCGGCGATGTCGCTGGTCACGCCGGTGGAGGTTTCGTTGTGGACCACGCACACGGCCTTGATCCGGTGGTCGCGATCCTCTTTCAGACGCGCCTCGATCATCTCGGCCTGGACACCGTGGCGCCAGCCTTCGTAGCCAGGCAGGCCAAGGAACTCGGGCTCGAGCTGCAGGCGGCGCGCCATCTTGTGCCACAGGCTGGCGAAGTGTCCGGTCTCGAACATCAGCACCTGGTCACCCGGCGAGAGTGTGTTGGAGAGCGCCGCTTCCCAGGCACCGGTGCCGGACGCCGGATAGATGATCACCGGGTTCTCGGTCTTGAAAATCCGCTGGATCTTGCCAAGGATCTCGAGTCCCAGCGCCCCGAACTCCGGTCCACGGTGGTCGATGGTCGGCAGGCTCATGGCACGCAGGATGCGATCCGGCACCGGGGACGGCCCCGGGATCTGCAGAAAATGGCGGCCGGACGGGTGGAAATCGAGCTTCAGCATGGGTATCTCCGAATCAAATAGTATTTTTGATTATGTATTCAATTTTATTGTCAAAAAAATAATGCCGCGGACAAGGGCCTACTTGATGCAGCCCTCGCCACGCAAGGTGTCGAGGTCTTCGGTGGACACGCCGAGCTCTGTCAACACCTCGTCGGTGTGCTGGCCGAAGAGCGGCGCGGGGCTTCTGATCTGCGATGGCGTGCGCGAAAACTTGCTCGGAAAGCCGATGGTCTTCATCTTGCCGATCACCGGATGCTCCATCTCCTCCACCATGCCTCGGGCCAGGTAGTGCTCATCCTGCATGGCCTGGGCAAAGTCATTGATCGGCCCGGCGGGCACCCCGGCCTTGTCGCAGCGGGTCAGCCAGAACTCGGTATCGCGCTCGACCATGATCGTCTCGAGCAACGCCTCGAGCTCCTCGACATGCTGACCACGGTCGAAGTTGGTGGAAAAGCGCGGGTCATCCATCAGGTCAGGGCGTTCCAGCACGTCCTGGCAGAAGCGCTCCCAGGTCCGCTGGTTGGCACAGCCCAGCATCAGGTAACCGTCACCGGCCTTGACCGCTTGATAGGGCGCCGAGACGCGATGCCGCCAACCGGTGGGCTCGGGCACCTTGCCCTCGGCGAAATAAGCCGCCGCTTCCCAGGTGAACCAGGGCAGGCCGCACTCGGTGATGGCGATATCGATATGCTGGCCCTCGCCAGTACTCGTCTTGTGGATATAGGCGGCAAGAATCGAGTAGACCGCGGTCAGACCCGCGCCGATGTCATAAACGGCGATACCGGTCTTCAGCGGGCGACCGCCCTTCTCGCCGGTCATCGACATCAACCCGGTCATGCCCTGGGCGACCAGGTCGAAGCCGCCGCGGTGGCTGTAGGGGCCGGTCTGTCCATACCCGGAGATCGAGCAGTAGACGATGCCCGGGTTGATGGCCTTGATGGTGTCGTAGTCGATCTGCAGCGATTTCGTGACACCGGTGCGATAGTTTTCGACGATCACATCGGCATCGGCGGCCAGCCGGTAGAATATCTCCCGGGCCCGATCGTCCTTCAGGTTCAGCGAAATGCTCTTCTTGTTGCGATTGATCTGCGAGAAGCAGGTCGACTCGTCGTTGACGTAAGGGCCCATCTGGCGGCTGTCGTCACCGCCGTTGATCTTCTCTACCTTGATCACGTTGGCGCCCATGTCGGCCAGTACCATGGTGCAGTAGGGTCCCGCCATGATCTGGGAGATATCCAGCACTTTTACGTTCTGTAAGGGCAGCATTCGCTCCACTCCAGTTGTTCTCTTTCAGCGCGTTGCGCTCGCTGCACGGGCAGTCGACAGGTCATACGCCTTGATGGCGACAGCCAGGCTCAGCGGCCGGTCCATTCGAAGGGCGTCTTGTTGAGGAACTTGTCCACGGCCGCCTTGAAGTCGCGACTCATGTAGCAGGTGGTGATCCAGTCGTCGCTGGCCTCACGGTGGAGACGTCGCTGTTCGAGCGCGCGGCCCACCAGCGCCTTGGAGGCCTGCAGGGTCAGCGGTGCGCGCCGACCGAGTTCAGAAGCGACAGCGGCCACTTCATCGGTGATCGCATCGGCCTCGAACACCCCATTGAGCAACCCCGCTTCACTGGCCTGCTCGGCACTGAACAGGGTGCCGAGCATCAGCGCCTGCTTGGTGCGGGCCACCCCGATCATGTCGATCATCCGCGTGACATTGGTGATCGACAGGGTGTTGCCCAAGGTGCGCGAGATCGGCACGCCAAACTTCATCCCGGGCGTGGCAAAGCGCAAATCACAGACCAGTGCCAGGGCCGCCCCACCGCCGACACAAGCGCCCTCGATAAGCGCGATGGTCGGCTTGTTCAGCGCCTCGAGCTTGCCGACCACCCGATCGATGCGCTGCTCGTAGCCGAGCGCATCCTCGGGCTTGTCGAAGTCGGCGAACTGAGCGATGTCAGTACCCGCGACGAACGCCTCGCCCCCTACGCCATGCAGCACCACGGCGTGGACGTTTGCATCGGTCGCCAGGCGGTCGCAGTGCGCTTCCAGGGCGTCGTACATCTCCCAGGTCATGGCATTGCGGCTCTCCGGACGGTTGAAGCCGATCCAGGCCACACCGTCACGCTCCTCGTAGCGCAGGCTGTCGGTCGTGTTACGTGAGGTTGCGGTCATTGATCCTCTCCGCTGTGCATCCCATGCCACCCCGCTGACTGGCCAATGGTCGCCAGCCAGCGGGGCACGCCTTGTCAGGTGCCGTACACCAGGTTGACCAGCGCCAGGGCAAAGGCCGGGATATAGGTGTTGATCATCAGGATCGCGAACAGCACACCGATGAACCACAGGTTGGTACGGGTCGTGGCCCAGATGTCGGACTTGGCGATCGAGCAGGAGGCGATCAGCACGCTCGCCACTGGCGGGGTCTGCTGGCCGATGGCCAGGTTCAAGGTCACGATCAGGCCGAAGTGCAGCGGATCGATACCCACCTCGATGACCAGCGGTAACACGATCGGCACCACCAGGATGATCGCCGCGGCGGAGTGCAGGAAGATGCCGAGGATCAGGAAGATGATGTTGAGCAGCGCCAGGATCAGGTACTTGTTACTGGTCAGCTCGCTGATCTGCATGGCGATTTCCTGCGGGATACGGGTCTCGGTCAGGTAACCGCCGACCACCGCGGAGGCCGCCACCAGCAGCATCACCACCGCCGTCGACACACCGGCACTCAGGCAGGAATTCAGGAAGGTCTTGATGGTGAATTCGCGATAGACCACCGCACTGATGAAGATCGCCACCACCACGGCCAGGGCCGCGCCCTCGGTCGCCGTGACGAAGCCACCGAAGATACCGCCGAGGATGATCACCGGAATCAGCAGTGCCCAGATCGCGTCCTTGAAGGCCTTCCACAGCTTGGAGGCCTGGAACTTGCCCTCCGAGGGGAAGTCATGCTTGGACGCCAGGTAGTAGCACATGGCAGCCAGGCCCAAGGCGCCGAGCAGCCCCGGGAAGATACCGGCGACGAACATCTTGACCACCGATTCACCGGACATCACCGCGTACAGGATCATCGGGATGGAAGGCGGCAGGATGATCGCCAGGCTCGACGCCGACGAAGTGATCGAGGCGGCGAACTCCTTGGAGTACCCCTTCTTGCGCATGGCCGGAATCAGGATGCTGCCGATGGCCGATACGCCCGCCACCGCGGAACCGGATATCTCGGCGAAGAAGATCGAGGCACCGATGGTCACCATCGACAGGCCACCCTTGATGAACCCGACCATTGCCGATGCCAGGTCGATCAGACGCCGCGAGATGCTCGAAGCGTTCATGATGGCACCGGCCAGGATGAACAGCGGGATGGCGATCAACGGGAACTTGGTCGCCCCTTCGAACATTGTCATGCCGACATTGGGCAGGGCCATCATGCCGTAGGACATGAAGGTGGCAACGGCACCGACAATGGCAAGCGCCACGGCGACCGGCACGTTGATCAAGATCAGCCCGATCAGGCCGACGAACATGTAGAGAATGGTCATGACGACTCCCTATCCTCGTGTCTGGGGGCTGGCTGTCTGGTTGCCGGCCGTCTGGGAGCTGGCGGCCTGGACGTCATCGACGTCGATACCGGCCTCCTCGAGCTCATGGTCGATGAACCCCTTGCCACGGGCGCTCTCGATCACGTCAGGGATGCGCAGCAGTTCGCCGATGATGAACAACGCCGAACCAATCGGAATCGCGGACTGGGTAAGCTGCAGGGATATCGCCGGCAAGCTGACCATATTGACGCCTTCGAGGATCTGGATGACCTGGTAGCCGGCATAGCCCAGAAAGATGAAGAAAATGATGGTGATAGCCTCTGCGACCAGCGCCACCGGCACCCGTACGGAGGGCGGACACATGTTGAGCACACTTGGGCAAGTGATGTGTGCACCCTTGGCGGCGCCCAGGGCGGCACCGTAGTAGGTCAACCAGGCAAGCCCCGTGGCGGCCAGCTCGTCGTACCAGCTGAGTGGCGAACCGAGCAGGCGGGAGGTGAAGCCGATGACCACCACCGACGCCAGACCAATCATGATGATGATGACCAGCACTTCAAGAAATCTGCAGTAGGCATTCTTGAACTGGGTGTAGGAACTCATTGCAGTCTCCAGGAAATGGAAGGGGCGCGGCTTCGCCCTTGGCGACGGCCGCACCCGCATCATGTTGCGGCGATACCGTTACTCACGCAGTGAGCTGACGGTTTCGATCATCTCCTGACCACCATCGACTTCGCTGCCGAACTGGTCGTAGATGCCCTGGGACGCATCGATGAAGGCCTGGGTGTCGACCTCGTTGACCTGCATGCCCTCGGCTTTCATCTTCTCGAGAGTTTCTTCGTCCAGGCGAGCGCCCTCTTCAAGCGCGAAGTCCTCGAGTTCAGTGGCAACGTCCTGCAGCACGTCACGCACTTCCTCAGGCAGGCGATTCCAGCTGGCACCGGCGGTCACATAGGCCGGGGTGTAGACATGGCCGGAAATGGACAGGTAATCCTGAACTTCGTGGAACCGCGAGGAGTAGGTCTGGATCAGCGGGTTTTCCTGGCCATCCATCGCCCCGGTCTGAAGCGCTACGAACACTTCGGAAAGCGACATCGGCGAGGGGCTTGCCCCATAGCTATTGAACATCTCGACACGCCACACGCCACTCGGAGTACGCAGCTTGATGCCATCGAGATCGTCGGGAGTGTTGATCGGACGCTCATTGTTGGTGATGTGACGCGTGCCGTTCTCCCATACACCGATGATCTTGAAGCCACGCTCTTCGGCGGCGTCGTACAGATCCGTCTTCACGACCTCTTCACGCACCTTCTTCATGTGCTCGCGGTCGGCGATCAGGTAAGGCATTTCGAACAGCGCGAAGCGATCATCCTCGGAACTCATGATGGTCGACGGCAGGGAAAGGTCCAGGGTACCCAGACGCAGACGGCGCAACATGGAGGAATCGCCACCCAGCTGGCTCGAGCCGTAGACGTTGACTTCGGCGACACCTTCCAGGCGCTCGTTGGCGAGTTCGGCGAAGCGATTGGCGGTGATTTCGAACAATGAGCCCGGGCCGCCCACATGGCCGAATTTCACTTCGATCTCGTCGGCACTGGCGCTGCCGGCACTGACACCGATGGCAAGCGCGGTGGTGGCGAGAGCTGTTTTCAGGAATTTCATTGACGCACTCCGTTATCGACTTGTTGTTATCCGACTTTCACCATCGAGGGCCCTCCCCCGCATGGCGTTCTTCTCATGGAAGACAGTCACCTTGGTGACCATCATCCTGGCCAGGCCCAGCCTGCTTTGCTGTCGCCATGGGGCGCCCTGCCCATCCTGACCCGCACGCCCAATTTGTATTCAAAATACATAACTAGGTATTAAACTTTAGTCGACGCAGCATATGAGCACGGCAATATCCTTTAAATTTCAAAATGATAACTAACACCAAACATAATTAGGATGAGTGCCGGGGACACACAGAATGATGAGAAACGTGATGAGAAAAGGGCCAAAGGGGGAGCGACAGACGATGATCAAGAACGAGTGATGAAAACAGGTGAACAGAGCGGTTGATCGGAATCTGCGAAGTCGCGATGGGAGACAATGGGCCACCGCCCAGCCATGCGGCGCGGATCATTGCCGAAGGAGGGAGGCAACGGACGACAAGGTTCAGTCGCCCGTTGAATCATTGCGATCAGGTCGGTTCGAGCCCCCAGCCAAGCCCCGCTGACTCGATGCCAGCGATGGCGGACCCCTCATCCTCGGTGGAGGAAGCCCCACTGACCCCCACGGCGCCGATCACGCACTGCTCATCATCGAGGATCAACACCCCGCCGGGCACCGGAATGAAATGACCACCCGACGCGGCGGCGACACTGGCGAGAAAGGCCGGGCGCTCAGCATTGCGCGCGCCGACCACGCCGCTTGCCGCGCCGTTGCCAAGCGAGGCGAACGCCTTGCCCTGAGCCACCGGAAAGCGCAATGGTGCGCAGCCATCTTCACGCTCGCCTGCCACAATGTGGCCTCCACCGTCGAGCACCACCACCGTGAGCGGCTCCATGTCCGCCTCGCGGGCCTTGGCGAAGGCGCCGTCGAGTATTTTTCTTGCCTGAGCGCGGGTGAGCTGAACGTGACTACGGAAGACCTTGCCGGCCATAGGCGATACTCCTGTGATTGTCGTTGAGATGATCGAAGCAGCCGCGTCGAGCGCATGCCAGAGGGAATGATCACCGGCAAGACGCAACCTTGGTGTATTTTGAATGCATAATGCCCTTTGTGCTAGGGTCACAAGATTGCCACTCTTCCAACAAGTTGCCTGGTTCAATGGACGTTGCGCCATTCAATTGATAGTCAACCGCCTGCACCGTTGGGCGGCTGATGACGGATGCGGTATAAGACCTGCAAGGACGCTGGGCATTGCAGCCGCCAACAAGGAACTCACCCATGAGCAAGATTCAGCATCGCAACCTGTACCTGGAAGTCGCCGATCGCGTGCGCGAATTGATCGAGCACGGTGAGCTCGAACCGGGTGAGCGTATTTCCGAGAAGAATCTCTGCGAGCGCTTTGGCGTGTCACGCACCCCGCTGCGCGAGGCGCTCAAGGTGCTGACCACGGAAGGTCTGGTGGACCTGCTGCCCAACCGCGGGGCCAGGGTCATACAGTTGTCCATCAAGCAGGTCAAGGACACCTACGACCTGATGAGCGCCCTGGAGGGCTTGTCCGGGGAACTGGCCTGCCAGCAGATCAGCGATGCGGGAATCGAGGCGATCTGCGCTCTGCACGAGCGCATGCTCGAGCACTACCGCAAGCGTGAGCTTGCCGAGTACTTCGCGGTCAACCAGCAGATACACGAGAGCATCCTGACCGCCGCCAACAACGAGCCGCTGATGGAGATGTACAACAACCTCAACCAGCGAGTGAAGCGGGTGCGTTACTCGAAGAAGATGACCGACGAGTTCTGGAGCAAGGCGGTGGAGGACCACGAGGAAATGGTGGCGGCGCTCAAGCTTCGCGACGGCAAGCGACTGGGCCAGATTCTGCGCGACCACCTATGCAACAAGCTCGAAGTGGTGTCACTTGCAGGAGTGATCGAAGACGAGGCGCTATTGAAACAAGCCAATGCCTGAGTCGAGCCAGCATGACACTCACTGCCACTCTTCCAGGCGCATGGCGGATCGCTCCAGCCGCTGATCCTCGGCCTCGATCTCTCGCAGGCTCTCGCCGATGCTGGTCAGGTGCAAAAGCGCCACGCGCCGCGCAAGCACCGGCTTGCCCTGCACCACAGCTTGATAAAGCCGTGCATGCTGGCGATTGATCATGTCGCGGGGACCTGGGCGGTGGTAAAGATTCTTCACCGAGGCGAATACCGAGCTGAGCAACAGGTCGGTCAGGCTCTGCAGGGTATGGACCAGCACCGGATTGTGCGACGCCTGGGAAATAGCCAGGTGGAAGGCATGATCTAGCCTTGCCAGGCGCTCCACGTCGATCGACTTGGCGCTCTCCACGTAATCGGCCATCTCGTGATAGTGCCGGGTGATCATCACGCGATCCGCCGGCGTCCCCCGGCTTGCCGCAAGGCTCGCCGACTCGCCCTCAAGCAACGCGCGCACGTCCAGCAGGTCATAGAGGGTACGCGGGTGATCATGGAACAGGTGCATCAAGGGGCTGTGGTCACGCCCCGGCAACAGGTCGGCCACCATCGACCCCTTCCCCTGGCGTGTGTCAATGATCCCCTTGCTGCGCAGAATCCGCAGCCCTTCACGTAACGAGGAGCGCGAGACGTCAAGCTTGTCGCACAGCCGACGCTCGGAGGGAAGCAGTTGGCCAGGGCGAAAGATCCCGTCGAGGATCAGTTGTTCCAACCGAGCCGCGACGCTGTCGGGCGTACATTGTCCGGCGAGCCTTTGATCGCTTCCGAAAACCATGATGTCTCTCGCTTGCGCTATCTGTTGGCAATGTAGGTGATTCGAGATTAGGCTGAAACACTACCAGTTGAAAATATTTTCCATAATGATCCATGCCGGTAGACGAATTACTGGTCCGACCAGTACACCACAGACTGGACAGACGGGCAGCAAGACCACAGATTGTCGCTTCACCATCATGTATCGGACGTTTCACACCTCGCGGGGGGAATCGACATGAACATCCTCTATGACGCCAGGCTCGACGGCGAGCTGCCCGTCAACGACAAGGCCAATGTACTGGCCGACCTCGAGGGCGCCGTACCCGGCCTGACTCTGTTGCACCGTGAAGAGGACCTGCGCCCCTTCGAGTGCGATGGGCTCTCGGCCTATCGCGTACTGCCGATGCTGGTCGCGCTGCCGGAATCCCTCGACCAGGTCGAGGCGCTGCTGAAGCGCTGCCGCGCCCTCGGTGTGCCGGTGGTCACCCGTGGCGCCGGCACCGGGCTGTCTGGTGGCGCGCTGCCACTGGAGCAGGGCGTGCTGCTGGTGATGTCGCGCTTCAACCGCATCCTCGAGGTCGACCCGGATGCACGCATCGCCCGCGTCCAGCCAGGGGTGCGCAACCTGGCGATCTCCGAGGCCGCCGCCCCGCATGGCCTCTACTACGCGCCGGACCCGTCGTCGCAGATCGCCTGCTCGATCGGCGGCAACGTCGCCGAGAACGCCGGTGGCGTGCACTGCCTGAAGTATGGCCTCACCGTGCACAACGTGATGCGGGTCGAGGTAATGACCATCGAGGGCGAGCGCATGACGCTGGGCTCCGAGGCGCTGGACGCCCCGGGCTTCGACCTGCTGGCGCTGTTCACCGGCTCCGAGGGCATGCTCGGTGTGGTCACCGAGATCACCGTCAAGCTGCTGCCCAAGCCGGAAACCGCCAAGGTATTGATGGCAAGCTTCGATGATGTCGAGAAGGCCGGCCGCGCGGTCGGCGAGATCATCGCCGCCGGCATCATCCCCGGTGGCCTCGAGATGATGGACAAGCTGGCCATCCAGGCCGCCGAGGACTTCGTCAAGGCCGGCTATCCCGTCGAGGCAGAGGCGATTCTGCTGTGCGAGCTCGATGGCGTCGAAGCGGATGTCGATGACGACTGCGACACGGTGCGCCGGGTGCTCGAGGCTGCCGGTGCCACGGGTATCCAGCAGGCCCGCGACGAGGCCGAACGTGCGAAGTTCTGGGCCGGTCGCAAGAATGCCTTCCCGGCGGTGGGCCGCATGTCGCCCGACTACTACTGCATGGACGGCACCATCCCGCGCCGCGAGCTTCCCCGCGTGCTCAAGGGCATCGCCGATCTTTCCGAGGCTTACGGGCTGCGCGTGGCCAACGTCTTCCATGCCGGTGACGGCAACATGCACCCGCTGATCCTGTTCGATGCCAACCACGAGGGAGAGCTCGATCAGGCCGAGGAACTCGGCGGCAAGATTCTCGAGCTGTGCGTCGAGGTCGGCGGCACCATCACCGGCGAGCACGGCGTCGGCCGCGAAAAGATCAACCAGATGTGCGCCCAGTTCCGCCCCGACGAGATCACCACCTTCCATGCGGTGAAGGCGGCCTTCGACCCAAGTGGCCTGCTCAACCCGGGCAAGAACATCCCGACGCTTGCGCGGTGCGCCGAATTCGGTGCCATGCATGTGCACAAGGGCCAGCTCCCCCACCCCGACCTGCCGCGCTTCTGAGGAGACAGGAACCGATCATGACAGACACCCTTCCCTCCCATGACGCCACCCAGGAGCTCGCCGAGCGCATTCGCGCCGCCGATGCCAGTGGCACGCCACTGCGCATCGTCGGCGGCGACACCAAGGCCCGCCAGGGTCGGCGCGTGGCAGGCGAGCCACTGGCGACCGGCGGGCATCGCGGCATCACCTACTACGACCCGGTGGAATTGATCGTCTCGGTGCGCAGCGGCACGCCGCTGGCCGACCTCGAGGCCGTGCTTGCCGAGCAAGGCCAGATGCTCGGCTGCGAGCCGCCCCACCTCGGTGACGACGCCACCGTTGGTGGCATGGTCGCCACCGGGCTTTCCGGCCCTCGGCGACCCTGGGCCGGCAGTGTGCGCGATTTCGTGCTCGGCACCCGGGTGATCAACCGTGAAGGCGTCGAGCAGCGCTTCGGCGGCCAGGTGATGAAAAACGTCGCTGGCTACGACCTCTCGAGGCTGATGGTCGGCGCCCAGGGCACCCTGGGCCTGCTGACCGAGGTCACTCTCAAGGTGCTGCCATTGCCTGGCGCTTCGCGAAGCCTGCACCTCGACATGCCGCTTGCCGAGGCCATGGAGAAGCTCGCCGAGTGGGGCCGAAAGCCACTGCCGATCACCGCCGCCGCCTGGCTCGATGGCGCCCTGCACCTGCGCCTCGAGGGCGGACCCAGCTCGGTGGCGACATGTGCCGAGCGCCTGGGCGGCGACGCGCTGGACGAGCGCTTCTGGACGGCGCTGCGTGAACAGCGCCTGGCGTTCTTCTCCGAAGACGACCCGCGCCCACTGTGGCGACTCTCGATGCCTCACCACACGCCCACGCTGGCACTGCCGACTACCACCGACAGCGAGTTGCTGTACGACTGGGCAGGCACCCAGCGCTGGCTGAGAAGCTTGCTCCCCGCCGAGACCATTCGCGAGGCCACCGCGCGCGCGGGCGGTCACGCTACCTGCCTTGGCCACCCTGAAGGCCAGGGAGACGTCGAGCCGTTTGCCCCTCTCGACCCGGTCGTGGCCAAGTACCACCAGAACCTCAAACGCGAGCTCGACCCCAACGGGATCTTCAATCCTGGCCGGCTCTATGCGGAATTCTGAGTTCCGCGCAGGTCACGAGCTTTCTGAACGAGCCGTTTGAAACGCGTCATTGGAGAACGTCGATGCAGACGCACTTTTCCGAAGAAGACCTCAAGAAGCCACACATCCGCGAGGCCGACCGGGTGCTGCGCAGCTGTGTGCATTGCGGCTTCTGCAATGCCACCTGTCCGACCTACCAGTTGCTCGGCGACGAGCGCGACGGTCCGCGTGGCCGCATCTACCTGATGAAAGAGATGCTCGAGAGCCGGGACGACGACGACCAGGTCACAGAAGAGACCCGTCTGCATCTAGACCGCTGCCTGACCTGCCGCAATTGCGAGACCACCTGCCCCTCAGGCGTCGAGTATCACACGCTGCTCGACATCGGCCGCGCCGAAATCGAACGCCGAGTGCCTCGCAAGGCAAGCGACCGCGCCTTGCGCTATGGCCTGCGCAAGGCGCTGGTGGAGCCGAAGCGCTTCCAGGCGCTGCTCAAGCTCGGCCAGACCTTCAAGCCGCTGGTACCGGGCGCCCTGCGCGACAAGATGCCGCCTGCTCCCGTCGACGCCGGCGTGCGCCCCGAGGGCAAGCGCCACGCCCGCCAGATGCTGATCCTGGAAGGCTGCGTGCAACCAGGGCTATCGCCCAACACCAACGCCGCCACCGCACGGGTACTCGACCGGCTAGGCATCGGCATCACACCCGTACCGGAAGCCGGCTGCTGCGGCGCCATCGACTTCCACCTCAACGCCCAGGAAGAAGGCCGCGCCCGGGCGCGGGCCAACATCGATGCCTGGTGGCCGCATATCGACAAGCACGGCGAGGCTGGTATCGAGGCGATCATCCAGACCGCCAGTGGCTGTGGGGCCTTCATCAAGGAGTACGCGGACATCCTCGCCGATGACCCGCACTATGCCGCCAAGGCCGCTCGGGTCAGCGAACTTGCCCTGGACCTCGTCGAGATCCTGCGTGATGAACCCCTCGACAACCTGACCCTGAAAGAAAGCCGCACGCTGGCCTTCCAGTGTCCCTGTACCCTGCAGCATGCCCAGAAGCTCGGCGGCGCCGTGGAAGAGGTACTCAGCCGGCTCGGCTTTTCCCTCACCCCGGTGAGCGATTCGCACCTGTGCTGCGGCTCGGCGGGCACTTACTCGATTACCCAGCCGGCGTTATCGACGCAGTTGCGCGACAACAAGCTCGACGCCCTTGAGGCAGGACACCCCGATGTCATCGTCACCGCCAACATCGGCTGCCAGACCCACCTGGCCGGCGCCAACCGCACCCCGGTGAGACACTGGATAGAAATCGTCGATGAGGCGATCTCGACACAGGAGTCACCGCTCGCCACTCATAACGCGTAAGCCACAACTCACGACTTACAACTCACGACTTACAAGTCACAACACAAAGGAGTAACACCATGAAGACGAAGTCCGTTCTGACCCTCAACGACGTCAATGCCATTCTCGACGCCGCCCAGCAGGAGGCCGAGGCCAACGGCTGGAAGGTGACCATCGCCGTCGCCGACGATGGCGGCCACCTGCTTGGCCTGCGTCGCCTCGATGGCGCTCCCGCCATGACCCCCGGCATCGCCAGCGAAAAGGCTCGTAGCTCCGCACTGGGTGCCCGTGAGACAGCGCTGTTCGAGGACATGATCAATGGCGGACGCAACGCCTTCCTGTCCGCCCCGCTGCAGGGCATGCTGGCCGGCGGCGTGCCGGTGATCATCGACGGCGAGATGGCCGGCACCGTCGGTATCTCCGGCGTCAAGCCGGACCAGGACGTGCAGATCGCCAAGGCCGGTATCGCCGCCATCGGCTGATCGGATTGCCCCCGTCGGCCGAGCTTCGCTGGCCGGCGGGGACCTGCAGCGTCAAGCCCGATGGACGCCTTCCAGCAGCCAGTGGCAAAGCGCCTGCTTGGCACTCCCGGTTTCGCTGGGGCGCACATCGATCAATCCGTATCCGCGAGGTGTCGCCAGGCGCATCTCCTCCAGCCCGACCAGCACACCGCTTGCCAACTGATCATCGATCAGTCCCCGCCATCCAAGCCCGATCCCCTGCCCGGCGATCACCGCCTGGATCAACAGGGTGTAGTTGTTGAAGGTCAACTCGGCGGGCTGCGCATAGTCCATGTCGGCCAGTTGCCGAAAATATTCGGGCCAGTCGAGCCAGGGTTGCTGGTCTTCGGCGAACAGCGCCATCAAGGGCAATTCGGCAAGCCGTGCCAGCGAGTCGATCGGCCCATGGCGTTCCAGGAACGCCGGGCTGCAGACCGGCAACACCTCCTCGCCGAACAGCCGCGGCGCTTCCACGAGCATGCGCTCGTTGCAGAACAGCAGCGCTACATCGACGTCCTGGTCGTGCCAGTCCAGCGTGCCCTGCTGGGTGGTGAGGCGTACGTCGATATCCGGATGACTGTGGCGGAACTGCGGCAGGCGCGGCAGCAACCAGTAAGCGGCAAACGAGAAGTCCGTCAGGATATTGAGCCGACGGTGCCGATGCTGGCGATGCAGGCGGTCGAGGGTCCGCTCGATGGTCGCGAACCCGTCCTGGACGCTTGTAAACAGTGCCTGCCCGGCCTCGGTGAGCCTGACTCCACGGTAGATCCGCTCGAACAGCGGGATGCCCAGTTGCTCCTCGAGCGCACGGATCTGCTGGCTGACCGCCGACTGGGTCGAACGCAGCTCACGGGCGGCGGCGGTGAAACTCAAGTGCCGGGCGGCGACCTCGAACACGCGAAGCCCCTGTGCAGATACCGTACGGCCGATCAACGACATTAGCTCACCTTATACCTTGCATAAAAATCCACTGAGTTTACAGCACCTGGCATCAGCAGGGAGACTAGCGTGAGACAAAACACGCCGCGCAGTTCTCCCGGAGGCCCCCTCGATGCCCGCCAAGCAGCCACATATCCTGTTCCTGATGGCCGACCAGATGACCGCCAGCAAGCTACCGTTCTACGGGCATCCCGTGGTCAAGACGCCGCATCTGTCGCGACTCGCCGCCGAGGGCGTGGTGTTCGACTCCGCCTACTGCAATTCCCCGCTGTGCGCGCCATCCCGCTTTACCCTGATGGCCGGTCAATTGCCATCCCGGATCGGCGCCTACGACAACGCCGCCGAATTCGCCGCCGACATTCCCACCTATGCCCATTACCTTCGCGACGCCGGCTATTTCACGTCGCTGTCGGGCAAGATGCACTTCTGCGGCCCCGATCAGTTGCACGGTTTCGAGCAGCGACTGACCACCGACATCTACCCCGCCGACTTCGGCTGGTTCGTCGACTGGGAGAATGTCGACGAGCGCCCGAGCTACTACCACAACATGGCATCGGTGACTCAGGCCGGCCCCTGCGTGCGCTCCAACCAGCTCGACTTCGACGATGAGGTCGCCTTTCGCGCCCAGCGCTTTCTCTACGACTATGCGCGCAACGGTGAAACGCGCCCGTTCTGTCTGACGGTGTCGATGACGCATCCCCATGACCCCTACACCATTCCCCGCGAGTACTGGGACCGCTATGAGCATGACGCCATCGACATGCCCCGGGTGCCCTACTCTCGTGAGCTGATGGATCCGCACTCCCAACGGCTGCGCCATGTCTACCAGCTCGAGGAAGGGGGCGTCAGCGACGCACAGATCCGCAATGCCCGTCACGCCTACTATGGCGCGCTGAGCTATGTCGACGACCAGGTCGGCGCGGTGCTCAAGGCGCTGGAGGAGACGGGCCTGGCCGAGGACACCATCATCGTGTTTTCGGGCGACCACGGCGACATGCTCGGTGAGCGCGGCCTCTGGTACAAGATGAGCTGGTTCGAGGATTCGGCGCGGGTGCCGATGATCGTCCATGCACCGGGCCGTTTCGCGCCGGGCCGGGTCAGCGAGTCGGTATCGACCATGGATCTGCTGCCGACCTTCGCCGAGCTCGCTGGCGGCGGCCAGGCCCCGGAATACGCGGTCCCCGTGGACGGGCGCAGCCTGCTGCCGCATCTCACCGGTGGCCAGGGCCATGACGAAGTGATCGGTGAATACCTCGGCGAGGGCGCGATTGCCCCGCTGTTGATGATTCGTCGTGGCCGCTACAAGTTCGTGCACAGCTCCCCCGACCCGGACCAGCTCTTCGACCTTACGGCCGACCCGCTGGAGCTGACCAACCTGGCGACGGCACCAGAGCACCAGGACCGCTGCAAGGCCTTCCGCGACGAGATCGCAAGCCACTGGGACTACGATCGCCTGCATGCCGAGGTGATCGCGAGCCAGCGGCGGCGCAAGCTGGTGTCGCGTGCGCTGATGAAAGGCAAGGTCACGCCCTGGGACCACCAGCCGGTGTTCGATGCCAGTACCCAGTACATGCGCAATACTATCGACCTCGACGATCTCGAGCGGCGGGCGCGCTTCCCCGAAGTCGACGCATGATGACCGGCAAGCGCGCGACCGTGATAAGCGCCGCGGAAATCTTTCGTACCGTAGATGGTAGGATCGAAGGGCGGCACCACGATTCACCTCCAATAGCGCTGTCCAATAGCGCTGCACTGCCAACAACAAGGAGAAGTGACTCATGAATAGTCCAAACGACCCGTCGTCGTCCCCTCCCATGTCGGGGGATATGCAGACGGACTACGTCGTCGGCCAGGACAATATCGAAGGCCAGCTGGGGCCGATCGGCTTCGATATCCACAACCGGGTGTTCGTCGTCTCGGCGCTGGCCTCGGTGGTCTTCATCCTGCTCACCCTGATGTTCCCGGAACGCGCGGGAAGCATGTTTCAGTCCATCGTGGCGTTCTCCACCGGGACGCTGGACTGGTACTTCATGATCGTGGTGGACTTCTTCGTGCTGTTTTGCATTGCACTGGTCTTCCTGCCATATGGTTCCGTCAGGCTCGGCGGGCCGGATGCACGGCCGGATTACGGCTACCTGTCCTGGTTCTCCATGCTGTTCGCCGCCGGTATCGGCATCGGGCTGCTGTTCTTCGGGGTGCTCGAACCCGTCTACCACGCCAACGTGTCCTTGCCACTGGGCGTTACCTCGCCCTTCGGCGGCGATGGTGAACTCAACCCCGACGCAATCGCCGACGCCAGCGCCCTGGGCATTGCCGGTACCTATCTGCATTGGGGCATACATGGCTGGGCCGTCTATGTGGTGATGGCATTGGCACTCGCCCTTTTCACCTACAACAAGGGGTTGCCCTTCTCGATCCGTTCGGCGTTCTTTCCGATCCTCGGCGACCGCGTGTGGGGCTGGTGGGGCCATGTGATCGACATCCTGGCGGTATTCTCCACCCTGTTCGGCCTGGCCACTTCGCTCGGGCTCGGCGCACAACAAGCCAACGCGGGGATGAATTTCGTGTTCGGCCTGGACGTCACCACCGGCACCCAGGTCGTGATCATACTCCTGGTGACCGCGGCGGCGCTGGTCTCGGTCTGGCGCGGCCTCGAAGGCGGCGTCAAGAAACTCTCCGAAGTCAACATGGTGCTGGCGGTACTGTTCTTCTTCTTCGTGCTGTTCGCCGGCCCCACCCTGGTGGCCCTGAGCGGCTTCTGGACGGGGCTTGTGACCTACGCGAAGGAATTCGTGCCGCTCTCGGCCCCCTTCGGTCGTGACGACGATGCCTATCGCCAGGCCTGGACCATCTTCTACTGGGCCTGGTGGATCAGTTGGGCACCGTTCGTCGGCATGTTCATCGCCCGGGTGTCGCGTGGGCGCACGGTTCGTGAGTTCGTGACCTGCGTGCTGCTGATTCCCAGCCTGTTCATCTTCATCTGGATGGGCGTGTTCGGTGCCACCGCACTGGATCAGCTTTATGCCAACCCCGGCGCCAGCCTGGTCAAGGAATACGTGATCGACAGCTACAACCCGGAACTGTCGCTGTTCGGCATGCTCAATGAGCTGCCGCTGACCGGTCTGATGTCGACCCTTGGCATCATCCTGGCGTTGATCTTCTTTATCACCTCGTCTGACTCGGGCTCTCTGGTGATCGATACCATCACCGCCGGCGGCAAGATCGACGCCCCGCGGCCCCAGCGCATGTTCTGGGCCACGGTGGAGGGCCTGATCGCCATTGTGCTGTTGATCGGTGGCGGCCTGTCGGCGCTCCAGGCGGGGGTGACGGCGACGGCGATTCCCTTCTCCGTGGTCATGCTGCTGATGTGCTACACCATCATCGTGGCACTCAATGGCGAGTTGCGCAGAAAGGCAACCTGACGCAAAGACCTCATTAGCGTCCTCATCACTTGCCGCGTATCATTCGACGTCATCACCAACACACAAGAGCCCCGATCGTCTCGGGGCTCTTGCTCGTTAGAGGTCGTCATGCCGCTGCTCGCCTTTCTTCCACCCCTCGGGGCCGTGCTGATCTGGTCCGGGAACATGACCATCAACCAGTTGACGGTTGGCACCATCGCCCCCAGCAGCATCGCCTTTTTGCGCTGGGTGCTGGCGCTGGCCGTGCTCACTCCCTTCGTGCTGCCATCCGCCTGGCAGCATCGCGATGCCATCCGCCGCCACTGGCCCAAGCTTGCGATACTCGGCCTGATCGGCATGGCGCTGTGGCAGGGCCTTGCCTACGTGGCCGCCGAGACCACCTCGGCCACCAACATGGGCATTCTCGCCGCCATGGTGCCGCTGCTCACCGTGCTGCTCAGTGCCCTGATCCTGCGTGAGTCACCGAGCCTCGGCGGCTCGCTGGGCGGCATCATCGCCTTGCTCGGCGTGACCGTGCTGCTGGGGCACGGCAACCCACTCTCGCTGCTTCAGTTGGAAGTCGCCCTGGGCGACCTGCTGATGGTGGTGGCCGCCACCTGCTATGCGCTCTACGGGGTGATGCTCAAGCGCTGGCCACTGGATCTCCCGCCCTGGGTCGTGCTCTACGTGCAGGTCTGCTTCGCCGTGCTGTTCCTGCTGCCGGGCTACCTGCTGGGGCCGATGACCCCGGTGGACGGCCAGAACGCGTGGCTGATCCTCTACGCGGGCATTCCCGCCTCGATCATCACCACCTACCTGTGGATGCGCGCGGTGCGCCAGATCGGCGCGAGCCAGGCCAGCATCTTCATCAACCTGATGCCGCTGTTCAGTGCGCTGATCGCCATGGTCGCACTCGGCGAGCGAGTCGCGCTGTTCCACTTCATCGGCGGGGCACTGGTGCTGGCCGGGGTGATCATGGCGCAGACGCTGACTCGGCCGCTTTCGGCCAGCCGCGCCTGAATCAAAGCGCGTTGCGGCGCCGCAATTCGAGAATCAATGCGCTGTGATCGAGGTCGCCATCGCCGTGCTCGACCAGGTCGGCATACAGGGCATCGGCAACACTCGCCACCGGCAGGTCGAGCCCCAGCGCGCGGGCGCGGGCCAGTGCCGTACGCGTATCCTTCCACTGATACTTCGACGGGCCGCCGGGGGTGAAATTCTCCTCGATCATGCGCAGGCCATGCTGGTTCAGGATCGTGGAGTCGGCGAAACCGCCGGCCAGCGCGTCGCGGACCCTGGCCGGGTCCGCCCCGCCACGTTCGGCGAACAGCAGCGCCTCGGCGACCGTGGCGATGGTGCCGGCGACGATCATCTGGTTGGCGAGCTTGGTCTGCTGCCCGGTCCCGGCGGGCCCCACATGCACCGGCCGCCCCATGGCGGACAACACCGGCCGTGCGGCCTCGAAGACACTCGCCTCGCCGCCGGCCATGATCGCCAGGCTGCCCTCTATGGCACCGCGCTGGCCACCGGATACCGGCGCATCGAGATAGCCAAGCCCGCCCGCCGCGCAGCGTTCGGCCTGAGCGATGGCGGTTTCGACCGGAATCGAGCTCATCATGATCAGGGTGGCCCCTGACGCCAGCCCCGGGCAGGCCGCGTTGTCATCATCGAACATCACGGCATCGCAGGTTGGGCCATCGCTCAACATGCAGATCAGCAGCGAGGCCCCCTCGGCGGCGTCGCGTGGGCTCGTGCACGCCTCGCCACCCGCCTGGACCAGGTCTTGCAGCTTCTCCGGCGAGCGATTCCACACCCGCACCCGATGGCCCGCCGCCAGCAGGTTCTTGGCCATCGGGCCGCCCATCAGCCCGGTGCCGATGAATCCAATCGTCTCGCTCATCATTGGTCTCCTGTCAGTGTGATGCCCTCGTCCTCGACATGGGCACGTATGATCGACTCGATGTCGCCGTCGGCATGAAAGCCGAGTTCGGCAGCCCGCGGGGCTTCGACTCGCGATGGCCAGCTGGCGACAATCCGCTGAATTTCCGCATCCGCGTGCCACTCGATCAGCTCGCGGGCGGCGGGTCCCGCCACGCTCTCAAGGGCCGCCACCATCTCGGCGATGGTCACGGTGAGCCCGGGCAGTGGAATAGTACGCGATTGGCCCAGGCGTTCACCGTCAAGACTCATGGCGTGCAGCATGGCGTCAAGCACGCGACGCGGCGAGGTGATGTAGACCGGGGTCTCGGGGGTGACCGGGCAGACCGCGCGCTCACCCACCAGGGGCTCTCGGATGATCGAGCTGACGAAGGTCGAGGCGGCCTTGTTCGGCTTGCCCGGACGCACGGCGATGGTCGGCAGGCGCAATGTGCGCCCGTCGACGAAGCCCCGCCGGGAATAATCGTTGACCAACATCTCACCAATGGCTTTCTGAGTGCCATAGGAAGAGACCGGTGTCGGCAGGGTATCGTCGACCACCACCTCCGGCAGCGGGCCGCCGAATACCGCGAACCCGCTGGCATAGACCAGCCGGGCGGGCTTCGGCTGGGCCCGCAGCACCTCGAGCAGCGCCAGCAGGCCGTGCAGGTTGACGCGCATGCCCAGATCGAAGTCCGCCTCGGCGGCGGAGCTGACCACCGCCGCCAGGTGCCAGACAAGGTCGACCTCGCGAGTCAGTTCCTCGAGCAGTGCGCTGTCGTCGATCTCGCCGATCCGCACGTCGAGACGTGGGTCGTCGGGAAGATCGTCGGCGGGAAAGGCATCGAGCAGGGTGATCTTGCCGATTTCTCGCGGTGCCTCGCCCTCCAGGGCAAGTGTCGGCTGGTCAAGCAGGTGGCGCGCGAGCCGCTTGCCGATGAAACCGGTTCCACCGGTGATCAGAACACGTAATGGACGTTGCATGCTGGGCTCCAGGCATACGTCACCCGGTGCTTGCATCACGGCCCGGGCGACAGGTTCAATGAACCCATATGGATACCAGCCAAGCCTATCGCGAACTGTCACCAGAATGACAATTCCTGTTACTTTCCCCGCTTCCGGTCTGCCCCGTATGCGAGATCGGTTGCGCAAGGATGTCCTGCTCGACGCGCTTCCCGACGACACCATCGACCGCTTGCTGAAGCTCGCCCAATGGGCGCGGCTGGGCTGGATTCGGGTGCGCTACCGGCGGGTCGTGGTAGTCGATCGGGCACAGCTGGCGAACCTGGTCGGCTGACCTCGGCCCCCCGGGGACATGCTAGAATGGTCGACTTGCCAGATACGCCAGACAAGGATGCACCATGTCACTCGAAGACCTGCACCTCACACTTCGCAACCTGACGCTGGATGACTATCCCCAGCTTGAATCGCTGATGGATGCCATCTATCACGACATCGGCGGTTCCTGGTCGAAGCACACCATGGACAACCTGATCGAGGCCTTCCCGGATGGCCAGATCGGCATCGAGGACGACGGCAAGCTGGTCGGCATGGCGCTCACGGTGCGCGTCGATTACGACGAGTTCACCAACCCCCACAAGTATGACGACCTGATCGGCAAGCGCGAGGTGATCCTCGACAAGCCAGACGGCGACGCCATGTACGGGCTCGACGTACTGATCCACCCCGATTACCGCGGTTACCGGCTGGGCCGGCGACTCTACGATGCCCGCAAGGAGCTGTGCCGTTCGCTCAACCTGCGCGCCATTCTCGCCGGTGGGCGGATTCCCCAGTATCACCAGCACTCCGACGAGCTGTCGCCGACCCAGTACATCGATCGTGTGACCCGCAAGGAGATCCACGACCCGATCCTCTCCTTCCAGCTGGCCAACGACTTCCAGGTCAAGCGCCTGCTGCGCGATTACCTCCCCGAGGACGACAAGTCGGAGGGCTACGCCACCCTGCTCGAGTGGAACAATTTCCTGTTCGAGCCGGCGGAAATGGTGCTCGAGACGCGCAAGACCCAGGTGCGGGTCGGTGCCGTGCAGTGGCAGATGCGCGAGTTCGATTCCGTGGAAGCGGTGCTGCAGCAGATCGAGTACTTCGTCGACGCCTTGTCGGACTACAAGAGCGACTTCGCGGTCTTCCCGGAGCTGTTCAACGCCCCGCTGATGGGCCTGCAGGATCGCGCCGCCCAGCAGGACCAGGTCGCCGCCATTCGCTTCCTGGCCGGCTTCACCGAGCGCTTCAAGAGCGAGCTGTCACGCATGGCGGTCTCCTACAACATCAATATCGTCGCCGGTTCGATGATCGAGGTGGGTGAGGATGACCGGCTCTACAACGTCGCCTACCTGTGCCACCGCGACGGTGAGATCGAGTGCCAGGCCAAGCTGCACATCACGCCACAGGAGCGTCGCGACTGGGTGATCGAAGGCGGCGACGACCTGCGGATATTCGACACCGATGCCGGCCGCGTGGGGATACTGATCTGCTATGACGTCGAATTCCCGGAACTCGGCAGGCTGCTGGCCGATCAGGACATGGATATCCTGTTCGTGCCGTTCTGGACCGACACCAAGAACGGCTACCTGCGCGTGCGCCACTGCGCCCAGGCCCGCGCCATCGAGAACGAGTGCTACGTGGTGCTGTGCGGCAGCGTCGGCAACGTGCCCTCCATCGAGAGCCTGGACATCCAGTACGCCCAGTCGTCGGTGTTCTCGCCCTCGGACTTCTCCTTTCCCCACGATGCGGTGCTCGCCGAAACCACCCCCAACACCGAGATGATCATGTTCTCCGACCTGGACCTGACGCGGCTCACCGTGGTGCGCAACGAGGGCTCGGTGACCAACCTCAAGGATCGCCGCAAGGACCTGTTCGACCTGCGCTGGCGCGACTGGTCGTGGAAGTCCGGGGCCAACCTCGAGGAGAACTGAGGCGATGCTTGGCCGGCTGCGCCGCCTGGGGGGCCGTGGCCTCGCCTTCCGTCGCCCGTTGCCGGAAGCGGCCTGGCGGGAGGCGTGCCAGCGCGTGCCCCTGCTGGCCACACTCGATGCCGCCGACGCCGCCAGGCTCGGCAAACGGGCCTGGCAGTTCCTGGGTACCAAGCGGCTCAGCCTGCATCCCGAGTTTGCCGAGAACAGCGTGTTCGACGAGCCGGCCCAGCTCGTACTGGCTGGCCAGGTCTGCCTGCTGACCCTTGGTTGGGATGACGCCGAGCATGTCGACGCCTTCGCCAACGTTCATGAAGTGCTGATCCTGCCCGAGGCCTTCAACCGCCGAGTCGAGGAGATGGACGAGTTCGGCGTGATGCACGAATACGTCGATGAGCGGGCCGGCGAAACCTCCCACCAGGGCCCGGTGGTGGTGGCCTTTCCGGACCTCATGGAGAGCGGCGATTTCACCGGCTTCAACGTGCTGATCCATGAGTTCGCCCACAAGCTCGACATGGGCAACTCGCTGGATACCGATGGCTTCCCGCCGTTGCCGCGCGATATCGACCCCAGGGATTGGCACGCCATATTCCAGGGCGTCTGGGACGATCTCCAGGCACGCCTCGCCAGGGATGAACCCACCCCCATCGACGACTACGCGGCCAGCCATCCCGGCGAGTGCTTCGCGGTGTGCTGCGAAGCCTTCTTCAGCGCCCCGGACCAGCTCGACGGCGCCTACCCGGCGCTATATCAGCTACTCTCGCGCTACTTCCGCCAGGACCCGCTCACGCGCCTGCCGGTCGATCATTGAGCCTCGGGGGCTCAAGGTCTCTCAGGTACCCGACCGCGCATCCCCTCCTCCAGGAAATCGATAAAGGCACGCAGCCGTGCCGGCACATGCCGGCGCTGCTGGTAGACGGCATGGAAGTCCGCACGCACGCCCTGCCATTCGGGCAACAGTTCCACCAGTCCGCCACTGGCGAGATGCTCATGGATATCCCACCATGAGCGCATCGCCACCCCATGGCCGTCCAGCGCCAGCCCCACGATCACCTCACCGTCATTGCTGGCCAAAGGCCCCGAGACCTTGACCGCCTGCTCGCGCTCGGGGTCGTCGCGCCGCTGGAAGCGCCATACCGCGAAGTCATTGTCGTTCTCGCGCAGCAACAGACATGGGCAGGCGGTGAGGTCGGCTGGGGCGCGCAACCCCGGCAGGCGCGCGACAAGGGTGGGGGCGGCGCACAGTACGCGGCGGTTTTCGAGAATTCGCCTGGCCACCAGGCGCGAATCCGGGGGCTCGCCGACGCGAATGCCGATATCGAAGGCCTGATCGCCAAGGTTCAGCGGGAAATTGGACAGCTCGAGCACCCCCTCCACACCCGGATGTCGCGTACAGAAAGACGAGAGCAGAGGCGCCACGTGGCGTCGGCCAAACCCGAAGGTGGCGTTGACACGCAGCGGCCCCGAAAGCCCGCCACGGTGGTCACCCAGGCTCTCCTCCAGCTCGGCCAGTTCCTCGAGAATCGCCGCACCGCGCATCAGATAGCGCTCACCCTCGGCGGTAAGATTCAGCCGCCGGGTGGTGCGGCTGGCCAGCTCCACCCCCATGCGTGCCTCGAGTTGCTTGAGCCGCTTGCTCACCGCCGACAGCGAAAGCCCCAGCTCCCGGGCCGTGGCAGTGAGGCTGCCGGCATGGGCCAGGCGTTGGAAGAAGGCAAGATCGTCGAGTTGCGCCACACCATTCTCCACTTTCATTCAATAATACATTGCATGATAGCCTGATTATCTCCCATCTATCAGCGGCTACACTATCCGCGCACTCCCCTCTTTTCAGGATTATGGCCAGGAGACATTTCATGTCACATCGTATTGCGGTGATTCCCGGTGACGGCATCGGCAAGGAAGTGATGCCGGAAGGCGTTCGCGCGCTCGAAGCCGCCGCCCACCGTTTCGGCATCGAGCTGGAACTGGTGAATTTCGATTTCGCCAGCTGCGACTACTATCAGGCCCACGGCAAGATGTTGCCGGACGACTGGTTCGAGCAGTTGAAGGATTTCGACGCGATCTTCTACGGTGCCGTGGGCTGGCCGGAGACGGTACCGGACCACGTGTCACTTTGGGGTTCGCTGCTGCAGTTCCGCCGCCGCTTCGACCAATACGTGAACCTGCGCCCCTGCAAGCTGCTACCGGGCATCAAGAGCCCGCTGGCCGACCGCAAGCCGGGTGACATCGACTTCTACGTGGTACGCGAGAACACCGAAGGCGAGTACTCGAGCGTCGGCGGCAAGATGTTCGAGGGTACCGACCGCGAAGTGGTGATCCAGGAAACGGTGATGACCCGCCACGGCACCGACCGGGTGCTCAAGTACGCCTTCGACCTGGCTCAGAGCCGCCCTCGCAAGAAGCTCACCTCGGCCACCAAGTCCAACGGCATCGCCATTACCATGCCGTGGTGGGACGAGCGCGTGAAGGCAATGAGCGCCAACTATTCCGACGTCGCCGTCGACCAGTTCCACATCGACATCCTCACCGCCAACTTCGTCATGCACCCCGACTGGTTCGACGTGGTGGTGGCCAGCAACCTGTTCGGCGACATCCTCTCCGACCTGGGCCCGGCCTGCACCGGCACCATTGGCGTCGCACCCTCCGCCAACATCAACCCCGAGGGCAAGTTCCCGAGCCTCTTCGAACCGGTGCATGGCAGCGCCCCGGACATCGCCGGCAAGGGAATCGCCAACCCCATCGGCCAGATCTGGTCAGGCGCGATGATGCTCGAGCACCTCGGCCACCCCAAGGCGGCCCAGGCCATCGTTGATGCCTTCGAAGCGGTGCTCAGCGAAGGCGACTCGTCGACACTCACACCGGATGTGCGTGGCCAGGGCAGCACCGAAGGCCTCGGCCGGGCGATCGCCGAGCGCATCAAGGGCTGAATCGACACAGGGCCGGCAGGTCACACGTCCTGCCGGCCCCACTGCCCTTCAACCCGTGCGCCACACGCCTTCGAGAATGCGTACCTTGCCCGCGGCGAGGTTGTCGCGCAGGTTGCGGCCCATCAGCGCGAAGTCGTCGCCGAAGATCAGCGCCGGGCCCGGCAGCGGTGCCGCAGGTGACACCGCATCGCTTTCGCGACGGCTGTGCTTTTTACGCCAGGCCAGGGCCGATTCGGTGACATCGCGCACCACGACCGGCATGAATCCGGCCTTGGCAAGCTCGGCCTCGAGCTGATCGCGCCGCCGAAGATGGCTGGTCGCGGCGGTGCGTGCCCAAGGCACCGGCAGCACCAGTAGCGCCGGGTTGTCGCCGGCCACCACCTCGTGCAGCAGCAACCGCCCCCCTGGGCGCAGCAGGCGCCGCCATTCTTCCATTACCCGGGCCGGATCCGGCATGTTCATCAGCGCATGCTGGCACCAGACCGCCTCGACGCTGGCGGCGGACAAGGGGGTATCGGCCGCATCGGCGCACAGGAAGCGGGTCTGCTCGGCAAGCCCTGTGGCTTCGCTCAGCCAACGCGCCAGCTCGATGAACGCCGCGGTGATATCCACGCCCGTGACCTCGCAGCCGAACTCACTTGCCAGCAAGCGGCTGGCGCCGCCGGTTCCGCAGCCCACGTCCAGCAATCGGGTCCCCGGCTGGACTTCCCCTAGCCTTGCCAGCGAGCGGCTGGCGGCACGGCCACCGAGGTGTAGCTGGTCGATGCCCGCCACCGTGTCGCAGGACAACCGCGCCGGGTCGTGGCCGGCGAGTCGCAACGCCGCCTGAACTCTGGCCATCAGCGTTTCGCCACTGGTCGCGGCCAGCGCATCATAGTGCGCCATCAGTGCCCGGGCATCGGGCGACGCACAGGCGATATTTCGATCGTCGATCATGGCGGGTTCCTGAAGGGGCTCGGCGCTGTCATTCTATCCATGCGCCACGGGCTTCCCCTATTCTTCATTAGTGCAGCTTTAATCAGACCCTCACGACAAGGAGTCACCCGCATGTCTCGTTTACCCGCACTCGCGCTGATCACCGCCTCGACCCTCGGGCTTGCCGCCTGCACCGGCATTCCCGAGGGTACCGAGCCCGTCAGTGATTTCGAGCTCGAGCGTTATCTGGGTCAATGGTACGAGATCGCGCGTCTCGACCACTCCTTCGAACGGGGTCTGGATTGCGTCACCGCCAGCTATTCCTTGCGCGAGGATGGCGGCGTGCGCGTGATCAACCGGGGGGTGAACCTGAGCGAAGGTGAACCGGATGAGGCCGAGGGCCGCGCCTACTTCATCGGTGACGAAAGCGTCGGGCGACTGAAGGTCAGCTTCTTCGGTCCCTTCTATGGCGGCTACAACGTGCTGGCGCTCGATGACGACTATCAATGGTCGCTGGTGGCCGGTCCCGACCGTGACTATCTGTGGATACTGGCACGCCAGCCGACACTGGATGACGCCACCCTCGATGAGCTGATCCAACGCGCCGAGGCGCTCGACTTCCCGGTAAACCAACTGATTGATGTCGCTCAAGGCAAATCCTGCCAGGCGTGGCGCTGAGTTTCAGCTTCGCACCCCTGGCTTTCACCAGACCGACCCGTGGACTTGCCGTTCGGGTGACCCAGGGGGAAGGTGAGGCGAATCGAACGCACGAGTCACAACACGCCAGGCAGCACATGGCTGGCCAGCACACATCATGGGTACCTCATGCCTAGCGAATCGAGGGCGGGAAATCGAACGGTGGGAGATCGAATGTTGGGAGATCGAAAGCTGGGAGAGTGGATGACGGCCACCCTCGAGGGTCGCGCGCTCCCCGAGACTCAACCGATCGCCAACGGCAGCCTCCACCACCTGGGGCCCGGAATACTCGAGCTCATTCCCGACCATCCGAATGAACAGGCGCGTGCCTGCATCTTCTCCGTCGGGATCCACGGCAACGAGACCGCACCCATCGAATTGCTCGATACCTGCCTGACGAAGGTGATGGAAGAGCGTATTGCCCTCGGGGCCCCGGTACTGATGATCCTGGGCAACCTGGAGGCGATACATGCGGGCCAGCGCTTCATCACCACCAACCTCAATCGGCTGTTTCGACGCGACCTGACGGAAGCCGGAAAGGAGCCCGACCGTGCGCGAGAGTTGATGACCAGCGTGGACGACTTCCGGCAGCGACATGGCGAACGCTCAGTACTGCATTACGACCTGCACACGGCAATCCGCGACAGCCGCTATCCACGCTTCGTGGTCAGCCCCTTCGCCGACACACCGGTGGAGCCCGCCCAGTGGCACTGGCTCACCGCCGCCGACATTCAGGCCGTGCTTCATCAGCATCAGCACAGCTGGACCTTCTCGCACTACACCCGCCACTATCATGGTGGCCAGGCCTTCACTCTGGAACTGGGACGCGCGCTGCCCTTCGGTCACAACGACCTGGCACCTCTGGCGCCCATGGGCGACCTGCTGACAGCCTTGATCGAAGGTCGCGAACCGCGTGGTGCAGATCCATCGCGCATGCGCTTCTTCCGCGTCGAGCAGGAGGTGATGCGCCATGCCCGGGACTTCCGCCTGTGTTTTGCCGATGACACGCCAAACTTCACCGAATTCGCGCCGGGCACCTTGCTTGCCGAAGACGCCCACGCCGGCGAGACCCGTGTGGGCGATCACTCACTTGGCGTGGTGTTTCCCAATGCCGACGTCGAAGTCGGCGCCCGTGCGGCGCTGCTGGTCAAAAACGAGGAGCCGCCTGAGGTGTGACACCGCTGTGCCGCGAGCAGCTTCAAGTGTGAAAATGACGCCAGAACAACAACAATCTAGAGGTAGTATCTTGTGTACACGACGCAATGCACCAGACCAACGTTGGATGTCACGCCGCCATTTCCCCCTTTCGGATGCCCGGCGGGCTGTTAGAATCGCCCCCTTTTCGCGCTGCTCTGCATGGCGGCGTTGCCCGCGGCGACCTTACCTGACCTGGAGCCCGATCCATGGCTGATACCCCGATTCCGCTGGAAGTGCGCAACATCAAGAAGCGCTTTGGCGATACCGAAGTCCTCAAGGGCCTGTCGCTGACGGCCCAAAAGGGTGATGTGATCACCCTGATTGGCGCATCCGGTTCCGGCAAGAGCACCTTCCTGCGTTGCATGAATCTGCTCGAACAACCCGACGAGGGCGAGCTGGTCGTCCACGGCGAACAGATCCTCTTCAAGGAGACCAGTAAGGGCCGCGAACCCGCCGACTGGAAGCAGGTGGTGCGCATGCGAGCCAAGCTCTCCATGGTCTTCCAGGGGTTCAACCTGTGGGCCCACATGACGCTGCTCGAGAATGTCATCGAGGCGCCGGTGCATGTGCTCGGCAAACCCAAGAAGGAAGCCATCGCCCATGCCCGGGAGCTTCTCGAACGGGTCGGGCTTTCGGCGCGTGCCGACGCCTACCCCGCGCAGATGTCCGGCGGCCAGCAGCAGCGCGGCGCCATCGCACGGGCGCTGGCCATGGACCCGGAAGTGATGCTATTCGACGAACCCACTTCGGCACTCGACCCGGAGCTGGTCGGCGATGTGCTCAAGGTGATGCGTGATCTGGCCGCGGAAGGCCGCACCATGATCGTGGTGACCCACGAAATGGCCTTCGCACGCGACGTCTCCAGCCAGGTGATCTATCTCCACGAGGGGCGAGTCGAGGAAGCCGGCGCACCGGCGGACGTGCTGGAGAACCCGCGTTCCGAACGGCTCAAGCAGTTTCTGGCGCCCAAGCACTGAGGCACCCGGACGAGGAGACACACATGATCGATCTGCATGGCTACGGGCCACGCCTCGCCGAAGGCGCCCTGATCACCATCGAACTGGCGGTGCTGTCACTGGTGCTCGCCATCCTGCTTGGCCTGGCCACCGCCAGCGCCAAGATGTCACGCAACTGGGTGCTGCACCGCGTCGCCACCCTCTATACCACCATCATCCGCGGCGTACCGGACCTGGTACTGATGATGCTGCTGTTCTTTGGCGGTCAGATCGGCATCAACATGATCACCGACATGCTCTATGACCGCTTCGGTGTCGACATCTTCATCAACGTCAACGAGTTCATCGCCGGCGTGGTGACCATCGGGCTGATCTTTGGCGCCTACATGGGCGAAACCTTTCGCGGCGCCTTCATGGCGGTAGACGCCGGCCAGATCGAGGCCGGTCGTGCCTACGGCATGAATCACTGGCTGGTATTCCGGCGCATCCGCTTTCCGCAAATGATGCGACACGCCATCCCCGGGCTCTCCAACAACTGGATGGTGCTGCTCAAGACCACCGCCCTGGTGTCGGTGATCGGCCTCACCGACATGGTCCGCGTGGCCTCCGAGGCGTCCAAGGCCACCCGCGAGCCCTTCACCTTCATGATCATCGTCGCCGTCATCTATCTGCTGATCGCCAGCCTCTCGGAATGGGGCTTCGCGCGGCTGCAGAAACGCTACGACGTCGGCTACGGGGAGGCGGACTGATGGAATCCCTGATGACCTGGCTCGAGGCTCGCCTCGCCGACAACAGCATCTTCACCCTGCAGACGCTCGAATATTACGGCGAGGGCCTCACCACCACCGTGCAACTGGTGTTTCTGTCGCTGGTGATCGGCCTGATCCTGGCGGTGCCGCTGGCCATCGGTCGCGGCTCGAAGCACCGCTGGATCAGCCTGCCGATCTTCTTCTACTGCTACGTGTTCCGCGGCACACCACTGCTGGTGCAGCTCTACCTGATCTACTACGGGGTGGTATTCGTGGAGGGCATCCAGGAGACCTGGCTGTGGGTCGTGCTCGAGAAGCCCTTCGTGCCGGCGCTAATTGCCTTCACCCTGAACACGGCGGCCTATACCACCGAAATCTTCCGCGGCGCGATCAAGTCCACCGCGCGGGGTGAGATCGAGGCGGCGCGTGCCTACGGCATGTCCCAGGGTCTCATGCTGCGGCGCATCGTGCTTCCCAGCGCGTTTCGTCGCGCCCTGCCGGCCTACGGCAACGAGGTGATCTTCATGCTGCACGCCAGCGCCATCGCCAGCGTGGTCACCATCATGGACCTGACCGGCGCGGCGCGTTTCGTCTACGCGCGCTACTACGCGCCTTTCGATGCCTTCCTGTTCGTCGCGGCGATCTACCTCTGCCTGACGTTCGCCATTCTTTACCTTTTTCGCTATCTGGAAAAACGCCTGCTGGCCCACCTCAAACCGGCCAGTGGCTGAAGGCCCGCCACGGAGGCTCACCACAAGGAACGTAAAACAAGCGTTGGGAACTGGCGTTCGAATGTCCTCCGTTCCCTCTTTCGACGGACCCGCCTATCGGCTATCGTAGTTGCGTCCTCACCCACAAGGGGAACGCTGAACAAATCGGCGAGCGAGATGAAGCGCAAGACGCACGGAGCACAGGAACCGGAGCCTATGGGGTATAGGTGAGGATTCCGAGTACCGCGCAACGCAGCGATTCGCTCGCGCAGGCATTTGTGCAGTGTTTCCCAAGGTGACACAACCAACAACAGGGGAAACACCCATGAAACTCCAACACATTCTTGGCGTCGGCGTGCTCGGCGCCGCGCTGGTGGCCGGTAGCGCCAATGCCGAGGTTCGCGACATTCGCATCGGCGTCGACGTGCCCTACGAACCCATGGAGTATCGTACTCCCGATGGCGAGCTGACCGGCTTCGACATCGACCTGGGCGATGCCATGTGTGCCGAGATCGGCATTCAGTGCGAGTGGGTCGTGCAGGGCTGGGACGGCATCATTCCCGGCCTTCAGGCGCGCAAGTACGATGCCATCATGTCCTCCATGACCATCAATGAGCAGCGTCGTGAACAGGTGCTGTTCTCCGACCCCTACATCACCCCGCCGTCGGCCTGGTTCGCCCCCGCCGACAGCGAAATCGGCACACCTTCCGAGGAGACCCTGGAAGGGCTGACCGTTGGCGTCCAGCGTGGCACGTTGCAGGACAACTACGTCACCGATCTTTACGGCGATGTGGCTGACGTCAACCGCTATGCCACCGCCGACGACATGGTGCTGGACATGGATTCCGGACGTCTGGATGCTGTGTTCCTCGACTTCCCGATCGGCAAGTCCACCCTGCTCGACAGCGATGCCGGCGACTACATGCTGATCGGCGAGCGCATCACCGAGCCCAAGGAGTACTTCGGCGAAGGCTTCGGTATCGCCTTCCGCCAGCGCGACCAGGAGCTCGCCGAGGCCTTCAACGCGGCGCTTGCCACGCTGCAGGAAAACGGCACCTATGACGAGATCCACGAGCGCTATTTCGGCGGCGAGTGATCCTGCTGTGCCGTGACCGGCGCCTTCCCCGCTCCGCCGGGGAAGGCGTTGACAAGCCGGCGTCAATTCCGGAAAGTCACTTGCACCACCATCGAATCCGGATCCTGTCCATGATCGATACCCGTCCTACCCCTAGCCAATCGCTCAAGAACTATCGTGGCTTGTTCGCAAGCATGCATGTCGATAGCTTCTACCTGAGCGAATGGTTCGACGAATAGCCTTCCCCGGCTGCCGCCCGGCCGCCATGGCACCCTCGTGCCCCGTCCCCTGGGTCACCGCTGAACGTCCCTGACCCATGCCGCCGATGCGGCGAACCCGATACCTGAGCAGGCCCTGCCTGGCTTACCCATCGCCCGAGACCACCTTGTCGTGGCCAAACGGCGTCGTGGTGGCGGGTATCAGCTTCATGAACGGTTTTATCAACAACAACACTCTCACGGGAGAACACCCATGCGTCCTATCAACCTGCTGCTGGCAGCCACCCTCGCCGCTGGCCTTACCACCACCGTTCAGGCCAGCGAGGACGAATTGCGTCTCGGCGTGGACCTTCCCTATGAACCCTTCATGTATCGCCAATCCAATGGAGAGCTCGCAGGCTTCGAGATCGAGCTTGGCAACGCCGTCTGCGACTATCTCGACGTCACCTGCACCTGGGTCGAGCAAGCCTGGGACGGCATCATTCCCGGTCTCATGGCCCGCAAGTATGACGCCATCATGTCCTCAATGGCGATCACCGAGGAGCGCGCGGCCCAGGTGCTATTCTCCGAGCCCTACTACACCACCCCGAGCGCCTGGATCACCACCCAGGGGCGCGAGATCGATATCGACGACCGCGAGAGCCTCGACGACCTGGTGGTCGGCGTGCAACGCGCCACCCTCCAGGACAACTATGTCACCGAGCTGTATGGCGACGTGGTGGAGATCCGCCGCTACACCAGTGGCGACGACGTCATCGCCGATATGCGCGCTGGTCGCCTCGACCTGACCTTCATGGACTACCCGGTCGCCGAAGCGGCCATGGACCTGGATAGCGACGAGAGTGACTTCAAGCGAGTCAGCGACTTCATCAAGAAGCCCGACCATATCTTCGGCGAAGGCGTGGGGCTGGCCTTCCGCAAGCGAGATGGCGAACTCGCCGAGCGCATCAACGCGGCATTGGCAGCCCTCAAGGAAGATGGCACCTACGATGAGATCATGAACCGCTACTTCAACTACGACATCAAGCTGTAGCAGCGCCAGCGGGCAGGTGCGGGGGAAGGTCTGCCGGCCAAGCCTCGCACTTGCCCGCCGGCCCCACCAGGACATGCCATGCTGACCCTGCTCAAGAATGCCCGGCTGCATGCCCCCGAACCGTTGGGGCTGTGCCATCTGCTGATCTGCGATACACGCATCGCCGTCATCGTTCAAGCGGGCGAACCGCTGCCCGCAAGTGGGGCTGCGGTGAAGACGCACGACCTCTGCGGGCGCCGGGTGATTCCCGGC
The DNA here is from genome assembly GCF_003028575.1 of Halomonas urumqiensis. Lineage (GTDB taxonomy): Bacteria > Pseudomonadota > Gammaproteobacteria > Pseudomonadales > Halomonadaceae > Halomonas > Halomonas urumqiensis. The sequence continues at coordinate 296,351 of NZ_PYUD01000003.1, forward strand.
CTGGTGGACCCCCTGGTGCACTTCATCGGCGGTGGCGGCGAAGGCGGCTTCGGCACCCGAACAGCGGAGCTTACCTTGGATGAAGCGCGTGCCTCGGGTGTCACCACTCTGGTCGGCGCGCTGGGCACCGATGCCCTGACCCGCACACCGGCCAACCTGCTCGGCAAGGCCCGCGAACTCGCCGCAGGTGGCTTGACCACCTTTTGCTATACCGGCTCCTATCAGTTGCCACCCGTGACCCTGACCGGCTCGGTGGGCAGCGATATCCTCTATATCCCTGAATTCATCGGCGTGGGTGAAGTCGCCATCAGCGACCACCGTGGCTCTCAGCCCAGCGCCTTCGAACTCGCGCGACTGGCCTCAGAGGCCCGCACCGCCGGCATGCTGGCCGGTAAATCGGGGATTGTCTTCATTCACACCGGCGATGCGCCTGGCCATCTGGAGCCCTTGCGCGAGGCCGCTCGCCAAAGCGCCATCCCGCTGACCCAGTTTCACCCCACCCATATCAACCGTACCGCGGAACTGTTCGCGGACGGCCTGCGTTTCGCGCGTGAGGGCGGGCGCATCGACTTCACCACCAGCACCACCCCGGAACTGCTTGCGGCGGGCGAAGTGGCCGCCCACGAGGCCGTGGCACGCGCCCTCGAGGCGCGCATCCCGCCTGGCGCCATCACGCTTTCCTCGGATGCCAACGCCTCGTTGCCGCAGTTCGATGCGGCAGGCCGGTTCGTCGGCCTGAAAGCGGGACGACTGGCCAGCCTCTTCGAGGTGGTCGGTGCGTGCATCGAGCACCATGCAGTCCCTATGGAGGTAGCCATCGGCATTGCCAGCACCCACACCGCCGAGGCGCTCAAGCTCAACTGCAAGGGGCGCCTGGCGGTGGGCAACGACGCCGACCTGCTGGTGCTCGACGATGACAACTGGCGCATTGACGAGGTGTGGGCGCTGGGCCACTGCCTCCATCGTAGAGAGGACCACAAGGCAGGGTGATACGGATCAGCCGGGTACGCGTCTCGCTGCAATGGCCCGGCGCATGAAATCGAGTATCCAACGTACCATCAGCGTATCGTCCACCTCAGCCTCCAGAGATGCGACTCCCTCGCGCACGCGCTGCTCACCCACCAGTGAACGGCGCAGCGCCATCAGGTCGCGCGAGTAGGCAGGGCTGAATTCCGGGTGGCCCTGTACGCCGAGGAAATGCTCCCCCACCTGCATCAGGTAGTAGGGGCAGAAATCACTGCCGGCAAGCACTCTTGTCTCTGGCGGCAGGCGTTCGACCTGGTCCTGGTGGCTGACCACCAGGTCGAGTGTCGTGCGCGGTGGCGTCATCCACTCGGCCCGGTCGGTCACGCGATTGAACGACAGCCCCACGCCCCAACCTCGCGGGCTCTTCACCACCTCTCCCCCCAGGGCCCTGGCGATCAACTGGTGGCCAAAGCAGATGCCGACCAGTGGCTTGCCGGCCTCCCACAGTTGCCGGATGAACGTCTCCAACTCACGAATCCATGCCAGGTCGTCATTGACCCCGAGCTTAGAGCCAGTGGTCAGCCAGGCATCCACCGCCTCGATGTCGTCGGGTATCTCGCCATCCAGGCAGCGCCATACCCGGAACTCGAGGCTCGGATCGACGCCCTTGAACAGGGTCTCGAACATCTCCGGATAATTGCCATGGGTGCCGCGAAGCTCCGGGGCGACATCATCGCACTGCAACAGACCTATCAACATGACCCTGCCTCCTGTCTCGATGCCAAGGCTACAACCGCCCTTCCACCGCGGCGACGAACAGTTGGCGATACTGATCGGCGCTGAAGGCGATCGGGTTGCTGGCAGATGACGGATCGGCCACGGCCATGCGTGCCACCTTGTCGGCCTGCCGGGTATCGATCCGCAGCTCGCGCAAGGTATGCGGGATCGCCAGCCGCTCGCGCAGATCGAGTACCCAATCGATCACCGCCGAGGTGCCCGGTTGGGGCAGGTCCAGGTAGCGACCAAGCCGTACCATCGGCTCGCCGATGGCCCGCTCGTTGGCGCGCAGTACATAGGGCATCAGGATCGCATTGAGCGTGCCGTGGTGAGCGTCGAACAATGCACCGAGCGGGTGCGCCAGGGCATGCATGGCGCCCAGCCCACGCTGGAAGGCCGTGGCCCCCATGCTCGATGCCACCAGCATGTTCATACGCGCTTCGAGATCACTGCCATCGCGGTAGGCGCGAAGAAGGTTGAGGTCGATGCGCCGGATGCCCTCCACGGCGATGCCTTCGGCCATGGGGTGGTAGTTGGGGGCGCACCACGCCTCCAGGCAGTGCGACAGGGCGTCCATGCCGGTGGCGGCGGTCATCGCGGGAGGCAGTCCGACGGTCAGTTCGGGGTCAAGTATCACCGTGGCCGGCAGCATGCGGGGATGAAAGATGATGCGCTTGACGTGTTCGGCCTCGTCGGTGATCACCGAGGCGCGCCCGACTTCTGAGCCGGTACCCGCAGTGGTGGGCACGGCAACGACCGGCGCGATGGCGTCGGCATCGGCATGCTTCCAGTTGACACCCACATCCTCCAGCGACCACAGCGACAACCCCTCGCGCTGGTTGGCCATCAGTGCCACTGCCTTGGCGGCATCCAGCCCCGAGCCCCCACCGAAGGCGATCACCCCGTCATGGCCGCCATCGCGAAACGCCGCCATGCCATCCCTGACGTTCTTGCCGGTAGGGTTGCCCTTGATCTGGCTGAACACGGCGATGCCAAGCCCGTCTGCCTGGCAGGCCGATACGCAAGCCTCGACCATCGGCAGCCCGGCAAGCCCCGGGTCGGTGACCAGCAACGGCGCGCGCATGCCCAGCGCCCGGCAGGTGGCCGGCAACTCGCGGATTCGCCCCACCCCGGTCAACATATTCGAGGGGTAGTTCCAGCCCATGGTGAACTGGTTCATCTCCTGGCTCATTGGCGGCTCCTAGGCGTGCTTGAGATGGAAGGACTTGGGGCGGGTCAGCGAATCAAAGCCAACCCGTGACAGCGAACAGCCGCGCCCCGATTGCTTGACACCCGTCCAGGCCAGTTCCGGGTCGAGATAGTCGCAGCGGTTGGTGAATACCGTGCCTGCCTCGAGACGCCTGGCAAGCGCTTCTCCGGTGGCGATGTCACGGGTGAAGATCGCCGCGGTCAGCCCGAACTCGCTGTCGTTCATCAAGGCGATGGCCTCATCGTCACTGGCCACCGGCATGATGCCGACCACCGGCCCGAAACTCTCCTCGGTCATCACCCGCATGCTGTGATCGACCCCGGTCAGCAGCTGGGGAGCGAGATAGGCACTGCCCGGTACCGAGAGCGGATAGTCGCCGGGGTCGATCCAGGCCCGCGCACCGGCGGCCACGGCATCCTCGATCTGGCCACGCACGAAGTCGGCCGCCGCCGGCCGCACCAACGGGCCCAGGGTGGTGTCCGGGTCCACCGGATTACCCAGCCGTAGCTGGCGCACCCAGGCCACGGCGCGCTCCACGAAGGCATCGAAGATCTCCTCGGCCACATAGATCCGCTCGATGGCACAGCAACTCTGCCCGGAATTGAAGAAGGCGCCGTCCATCACGCCCTCCACGGCGGTGTCCAGGTCGACATCTGCGCGGATGTAGGCCGGGTCCTTGCCACCCAGCTCGAGCCCAGCGGCGATGAAGCGCCCGGCGGTATTGCGCTCGACCATGGCACCGCCGGTCACCGACCCGGTGAACGACACATGGTCGACACGCGAGTCGCGGATCAGTGCCTCGGTGGCATCATGCGCCAGGTGCAGATACTGGAAGACGCCCTCGGGCAGGCCCGCCGCCGCAAAGGCCTCGGCGAAGCGTTCGGCGCACAACGGGGTCTGGGCCGAGTGCTTGAGAATCACCGCGTTGCCGGCCATGATCGACGGCACCACGGCATTCACCGCCGTCATGAACGGAAAATTCCACGGCGCCACGATGAACGACACGCCCAGTGGCTCGCGGGTGATGTAGCGGGTGAATCCCGGCTTATCGGGCAGCACCAACGGCGCCAGCGCCGACTCGGCCAGGGCGATCATGCCTCGGGCACGCTCTTCGAAGCCACCGATCTCACCGCCGCCGGCACTGATCGGCCGACCCATCTGCCAGGTCAGCTCCACGGCCAGTTCGTCGCGCCGCGCGACGAAGGCATCGACCATGGCCGAGCACAGCCTTGCCCGCTCGGCAATCGGCACTTCGCGCCAGCCACGTTGCGCGAGCACGGCGCGTGCCAGGGCGGCATCCACCTCGGCGGCGCTCGCCTGCTCCCGCTCGACGTAGACCGAGCCATCGACCGGGGAAATCGTCTTCTGTATGGGCATAACCACCTCAAATAATCTCGAAATAGCGGTCCAGCTCCCAATCGGTAATATGGCGCCGGAACTGGCGCTCCTCCCACTCCCGCGTAGCGGCGAAGTGCTCGACGAAGGCGTCACCGAACAGCTCGCGGGCCGGCGCCGAGGCCTTGAGGCGTTGTGCCGCTTCCCACAGAGTACCTGGCAACGCCTGATGCGCGGGGTGTTCAAGCTCGTAGGCGTTGCCGATGATCGGCTCGTCCGGCTCCAGGCCCTGCTGGATGCCATAGAGCCCCGCGCCGATCGCCGCCGCCATGGCCAGATAGGGGTTGGCATCGGCACTGCCGAGACGATACTCGACCCGCTGCGACTTGGCGCTGCCGGGAATCACCCGCAGCGCGGTGGTGCGGTTCTCGACCCCCCAGGTGGCATCGGTGGGCGCCCAGAACCCCGGAATCAAGCGGGTGTAGCTGTTGATGGTCGGGGCGAACATCGCCAGAAACTCCGGCATCAGTTGCTGCTGGCCGGCCACGAAATGGCGCTGCAGATCGCTCATGCAATGGGGTTTGTCGGCGGCAAAGAATGCCGATTCACCGCTTTCGGCGTGCGCCAGCGACAGGTGAATGTGCCCGCTCTGGCCGGGGTAATCCGGTGACCACTTGGCCATGAAGGTGGCCATCAACCCGCGCCGCTGAGCCCACACCTTGGTGAAGGCCTTGAACAGTGCGCCCTTGTCGGCGGCCGCCAGGGCCGCATCGACGCCGATGGCGGCTTCGAGCACCCCCGGCCCGGTCTCGGTGTGCAGCCCCTCGATGGGAAAGTCCATGGTCTCGGCAAGCGCCAGCAACTCATGATAGAGCTCGGCATGCACCGAGCTTCTCAACATCGAATAGCCCATCATGTCGGGCGTCAGCGGGGTGAGGTTGCGAAAGCCCTTCTCGCGGACCGACTCCGGGGTCTCGCGAAACATGAAGAACTCGTACTCGAGCGAGCCCCTGGCCGCAAGCCCCATCTCGGCGGCGCGCGCCAGCACGCGGCGCAACAAGCCACGTGGGCAGACCGCCTCGGCGGCACCACTGAATTCGGCCAGGAACAGCAGCATGTTGCCCTCGGCGGGCACCTCGCGGCATGTCTCCGGCAACACTCTCAGGGTGGCGTCCGGGTAGCCGGTATGCCACCCGGTGTAGGCCACGTTGTCGTACAGCTCATCCTTGCTGTCCCAGCCCAGCACTACGTCGCAGAAGGCGAAGCCATCCTCCAGTGCGCTGAAGAACTTGTCACGGCGCATGTACTTGCCGAGCAGCACGCCATCCATGTCGAACATGCCGACCTTGACGTGGGTTAGTCCACGCGACTCGACGATTCGCCGCGCATCGTCGGCACTGGCGACCTCTCTGGGGTTCATTCCACTCATGGCCTCTCCCTCGGTGGCTCGGCGCACCGCCAAGCCGCCCTGCCCTGTTCCGGTATCCCGGGCGGGTGGCATCTACCACCCGCCCGCCATGGCGACCAACGCCGTCCGTCATTTTTCACGAGTAACGGTAGGGAGGCCCTGCCTGCTGCATGGTCTGCCGATAGGCCTTGAGGATCTCGACCACGCGGGCGTTGCGCTCACTTTGCGAGGCGATCTCGTCCCAGAACTCCAGAGCGGCGTCTTCCAGAGTCTGCCACTCCTCCTCGGGAATCGAGGTGAGTTCGAGCTTGCCACCAGTGGTACGGTAATGCGCCTCGCCCCACCAGTACCAATGCTGTCGATAGTAGTGGGAGTTGTCCATGCACAGCCTGAAGAGGGTCTGAAGGTGTTCGGGTAACTCGTTCCAACGCTCGGAGTTGGCGAAATAGGAACCCGCCCAGGCCCCGGAGATGTTGTTGGTCAGGTAGTAGCTGCTGACATCCGCCCAGCCCACGGTATAGGCCTCGGTGATACCGGCCCAGGCGATGCCGTCGAGCTCGCGGGTCTGCATGGCGACCTCGATGTCCTCCCAGGGCAGCGTCACCGGCACCACGCCGAAGCGGCTCAGGAATCGCCCGGCGGTGGGGAAGGTGAACACGCGCTTGCCTTGCAGGTCCTCGAGGCTGCGGATCGGCTCGCGGGTGACGAAGTTGCAAGGATCCCAGGAGCCGGCCCCCAGCCAGGTAACGCCTTCGACTTCGCTGTAGGCCTCCTCCCAGATCTCCTTGAGGCCGTAGTGGTTGAACAGTGTCGGCACATCGAGGCTATAGCGGGAAGCGAACGGGAAATAGCCACCGAACACCGAGACATCCACTGGGGCTGCGATCGAGTCGTCGTCGCTCTGTACCGCATCGATGGTACCCCGCTGCATGGCGCGGAACAGCTCGCCGGTGGGCACCAGTTGGTCGGCATAGTAGAGCTCGATCTCCATCTCGCCGTTGGCGGCCTTGTTGAAGGCATCGATGGAAGGCTTGATGACATGCTCGGCCAACGCTGGCCCGGCGTAGGTCTGCATGCGCCAGCGGATGGGGCTGCGTGATTGGGCGTGCACGTAGGGAGCGCCTACCGTGGCCGCGCCTACCGTGGCGGCGGTCGCCACCCCGGCCTTCTTGAGGAAACTGCGCCTGTTGTTATCGGTCATGATGCTTCTCCCGTGGATTGTTGTTGTTACTGCTGACCGCGCATCGCACCCCGTGCTTGCGGGTCTCGTGCTTGCCCGTTACCGGACATACTCGCTGCCTTGCCTTGCTCGACGCCTCATCCGTAGTAGAGCTCCGGCAGCCACAGCGCCAGCTGCGGGAAGGCGGTGATCAGCCCGAGCCCCAACAGCATGATCGCCACGAACGGCCAGACGCTGCGGTAGATGTCACCCAGGGTGACTTCCGGCGGCGCCATGGCACGCATCAGGAACAGGTTGTAGCCGAACGGCGGGGTCATGTAGGCGATCTGCACGGTGATGGTGTAGAGCACCCCGTACCACACCGGGTCGAAGCCCAGGCTGACCACCAGCGGGACGTACAGCGGAGCGACGATCACCAGCATGGCGGTGTCATCCAGGAACATGCCCATCAGGATGTAGGAGAGCTGCATCATCAGCAGGATTTCCCAGGGCCCGAGGCCCATGCGATCGAGGAACACGCTTTCGATGGCGCGCACCGCACCGAGACCGTCGAACACCGCGCCGAAGCACAACGCGGCGAGGATGATCCACATGAACATGCAGCTGATGGCCAGCGTCCGGCGCACCGTGACCTCGATCACCTCGAGGGTCAGCCGGCGCTTGAAGATGGCCGCCAGGGTGGCGGCGAAGGCGCCATAGGCAGCGCTCTCGACGAGGCTCGTCACCCCGACCAGAAACAACCCGGTCATCGAGAAGAAGATCAACAGGGGCAGGATGCCGGCACGCAGCAGCTTTAGCTTCTCGCCAAGGCCGATGTCGCGCTCCTCGGCAGGCAGCGCCGGACCCAGGCTTGGCTGAATCCGGCAACGCACGACGATATACAGCACGAACAGCGCCGCCAGGATCAGCCCGGGAATGGCACCTGCCAGCCACAGCTTGCCCACCGGCTGGCGGGCGATCATGCCGTAGAGCACCAGCACAACGCTGGGTGGCACCAGGATGCCGAGCGAACTGCCGGCCTGGATCACCCCGGTGACCATGATCTTGTCGTACCCACGCCGCAGCAGTTCCGGCAGGGCGATGCTGGCGCCGATGGCCATGCCGGCGACACTCAAGCCATTCATGGCCGAGACCACCACCATCAACCCGATGGTGCCAATGGCAAGCCCGCCTTTCAGCGAGCCCATCCATACGTGGAACATCTCGTAGAGATCGCCGGCGATCCCCGACTCCGAGAGCATGTAGCCCATGAACACGAACAGCGGTAGCGTCAGCAGCGGGTACCAGTTCATCAGCACGAAGCTGGCGTTGAACGGCATCTCGATGCCGCCATCCCCCCACAGCAGCAGGGCCGAGGCGGCGCCGACGAAGCCGATCACGCCGAAGACCCGCTGGCCGGTGAGCAGCAGCAGCATCATGGTGGAGAACATCATCAGGGCAATCATCTCGTAACTCATGCGTCACCCTCTCGATCCAGCGGCTTGCCACGCGCCACGGCCACATCCTTGAAGAAGGTCGCCACCGCCTGCAGCAGCATCAACAGGATGCCGATGCACATGATGATCTTGATCGGCGCCAAGGGCGGCGCCCAGGAGGAGTAGTTGCGCTGGCCGTATTCGAGAGCGTAGTGGGTGCTGGAGATGCCCCCCGCCAGCAGGGTGACCAGGAAAACGATCAGAAACAGGATGGTGATGGCATCGACGAATGCCTGAGTACGAGGTGTCCAGCGGCTGTAGAACAGATCCATGCGCACATGGGCCCCCATCTGCATGGCATAGGCCCCGCCCAGCAGGTAGTAGCTGGCCAGCATGAACTGCGACATCTCCACCCCCCACAGCAGCGGGGCGTTGAGCACCGAGCGCGCGAAGGAGGCATACAGCAGCAGCCCCATCATGGCGAAGATCAGGTACATGACGAGCCGCCCGACCCCGCGGTTCAGGCGGTCGACCAGGCGCACGTAGCATCTGATGGCATTGGGCATCCGAGACAATTCCTGAGTGATGTAACAGTCGTCGAAACGGCCGGCGAAACGGTCGTAAAAACGGATGTTGCAGAAAGCCTCACTCAGTCTTGGTCGAGGATTTGGTACTCGGCAAGATGCATCGGCAATGCCGACGACATGTCTATAGGAAAAACCGATAGCGCGCTCTTTCGGGGCATCGGCGGGCGAAACCCGGGGCCGATTCACCCGCGTGGCGCACGACCGGCTTGCACGACCGCCTCACTCGGCGGTTCGTCGCTCGGTCTCCACCGCACCGGAGAGCCACGGCAGGTGCTGGTTCAGGGCGGCGCGAAAGTCCGTCTCCAAAAGCCGCCGGCTATCGCGGGCCAGTTGCATGGGCAGCTCGCCGAGTTCATCGCGACGTGCCACCAGGGTCAGCTCGCGGTACAGCGCTGGCATCGGCAGCGGCACCACGCGCACCCCGAGCGTATCAAGCCCGGCCTGATAGAGGCACAGCGGCGTGGTGATGGTCCACCCCGCACCGGCGCCCACCAGGCGCAGCACGGCGAAGGTATTGTCCAGATGCAGCCGGGCCGAGAACTCCAGCTGATTGAGCCGCAGGTGGCGTTCGATGGCCTGGCCGATCAACGATTGCGGAGTATAGCGCACGAAGTCGAGCTGGCGGGCCAGCCAGCGCAGGTTGTCCAGAGGCCCTGCCCAATCCGTCGGCACCACCAGCACGAAGGGCTCGCGCAGCACCGCATGGCGCTCCAGTCCGTCGTAATTCTCCAGCCGGTCATCGGAAATGATGATGTCCACATGCCGGGTCAGCAGCGAGTGGCTGTGCATGTGCGAAAGGCCGGTGGTCAGGGTGTAATCGCGGGTATAGCGCTTGATCATCTCGAGCAGCGGCTGGCCCACGGCGGTGGCCAGCGAATCGACCAGCGCCAGGCGCACCTGATGCAGTTGGCCGAAGCCGCCGGACACCAGTTCGCGGCGCATGCTGCGCGCCTCGTCGAGCATGCGCCGCGCGCGATCATGGAAGAAGCGTCCGGCACTGGTGGGCTCCAGGGGTCGCGAATGCCGCCGGAACAGACTGACGCCCAGGGCCTCCTCGAGATTGGCCAGGCTCTGTGACACCGACGACTGCTTGAGCCCCAGGCGCCTGGCCGCCGCACTCTGGCTGCCCTGCTCGAGGGTCTCGACGAAGATTTCCATGCTGCGCAGATCGAACCCGAAGCCGTTTCGCATCTCCTTCCCTCTCCCGGAAGCCAGGGCCGATCAGATCCAGAGGCCGACGACCAGCAGCGCGAGGGTCGCCAGCAGGGTGGCGACGTTGACCCCCAGCACCCGGACGAGCAGGGTCGCCTCCTCCAGGGCCTGCGGCAGGCGCAAGACCAACCATAGCGCCGCGGGAAGCGTCAGCCAGGCCAGCCAGACGCCGGCCGGCAGTTGCCCGCCCAGCTGGCCCGCCGCTACTAGCAGGTAGGCACCCAGCAGAAGCGCCGAGACCAGCCAAGAGGCCCGCTTCAGGCCCAGCACGATGGGCAGGTGGCGGCGGCCGACCCGTCGGTCGGCGTCGACGTCGGGAAACTGGTTGAGCAGCAGCAGTTCACTGACCAGCAGCAGCACCACCCCGGCGATCACGAGGGCCGCCCTGTCGACCTCTCCCCCCAGGGCCACCAGGGTACCCAGCACCATGACCGGCCCGAAGCCGAGCCCCGGCGCCAGCAGGCAGAGCCAGGGCAGGCGCGTGATCCACCGCGTGTAGGCCACCACCAGCATGACACCTGCGAGGCCCAGGAGCAGCATCGGCCAGCCGCGCAGCCACAGGAACCAGGCGCCGATCGCCGCGACCCCCGCGAGCATCGACACGGCGGCACCCAGCACCCGCGGTGCCGCCGAGGGAGACTCGGGGAGGGCGCCACTCCCGCCAGAGAAGGGGGTGCGACGGGTGATCAGGTCGAGCCCGGAACGGAAGTCCTCGTACTCGTTGAGCAGGTTGACCGCGGCGTGGGCCAGCAGGGCACCGACCAGCACCAGCAGGATCTCGTGGAACGTCAGGGAGACCGGCTGGCGTACCGCGAGGGCGATGCCCAGCAGCACGCAGAGCGGCGCCAGCACCAGGAAGTCGGGACGAGTGGCACGGACCACAGTCAAGGTCGAGATGGTCCCAGCATCCTGCCCCTCGGGTTGTTGCCCCATTGCTGCTCTCCTGTGCCGGCAATCACCGATGTAACGCTTTGTACTCCTTACTTGATCCACATCATGCCACGCCGCCATACGAGGTCCATACTCGAGGTCCGTAATATCACTTTACCGTGACCCAGGAGTTCATATGGCACGTCAACACAAGGGCGCTACCCCCTGGCTGGTCCTGGGGCTGCCCGTCGCGCTGGGACTTGCCTGGGTTACCCAGGGCAGCGGGGTGATCGAAGACGACCCTGAACGCAACATTTATATCCCAGACCCCCTGACCATGCCGCTGCAGGTCCAGGCTGCCTACAACGAGGAGCGGATCTTCTTCCGCTACCGTTGGCCCGCCGAACAGGCCCATGTCTATCATGACATGTTGCGCTACACGGATGGCGAATGGATCCGCCACGGCAGTTCGCGCCCTGGCCCAGATCCCGACGGCACCTACGAGGATCGGGTCGCCATGCTGGTGGACGATGGCGGCGTACCCGACTTCGGTCGCTATGGCGGCTATATTACCGTGGGTGACCGGATGCGCTTCTTCAGCGACTCGGCGAGCCCGGCGGAGGTCTCGGAGCACCCCCATCTCGGTCAAGAACTGGGACAAAGCGACGTACGCAAGTACCTGCCGGCCACCCGTACCGACCAGGACGACTGGCGCAGCGTGGCGGATGCCGACGTCCTTGCTGCCCAGCGTGAGGCGGGCTATTTCCTCGACCTCTGGCACTGGCGGGCAGGTCGCTCCAACCCTATTGGCGCCTCGGATGACCAGTGGATCGGCGAATACCGCAACAGTGATGCCGGCTCGGGGCCCTATACCACCAACTGGGATGGCGACAACGACCAGCCACACTGGATGCTCGACCCCGAGGTTACGGGCCAGCGCGCCCTGCGCTGGGAGGACGTGACCTCCGGCGAGGTGGATTTCGACGGCCTCTACTACCTCTCGGAAGACAACCGCACCGACTTCGATCCCGACTACGACTGGCAGGAGGGCGACGTGATACCCCGCCGCCTGCTGCGCCAGCCCGAGGGCTCGCGGGGCAGCATCGCCGTCCACGGCCAGGCACGCTGGGAGAATGGCTACTGGGACGTGACCCTGGTACGCGACCTGGACACCGGAAATCCCCTGGATGACAAGATCCTCGCCGAGCAGGGGATCTACGACATCGGTATCGCCGTCTACCGCAATGCCACCGGAAGCCGCTGGCACTATGTCTCCAATCCCTACTCCCTGGGGCTGGGACGTGATGCCGACCTCCAGGCCGCCAGCTTCTCCGGCAGGTCGCCCGACTGGAGCGATGACTGGTTCGACATGACGCTCTTCTACCCCGGGCAGGTGGACTGGCCGCTGCTGATCAGCCGCGCTCATGCCGGTGCGGAGGATATCGCCGAGGGTACTCCGGTGCGTGCACGCCACAGCGAGAAGCAGCTGGCACTCTATGGCGTTGAGATGGAGTTCAACGACGCCATCACCTCGCGGTGGTGGATGACCCTGCTGGCCGGACTCGTCGCGATGCTCGGTACCACCCTCGCCCTGATTCCAAGCTTCCGTTCCACTCGTCAAGGAGACCGCTCATGAACGGTACTCACGCCATGCTCTCCCACTTCCCGGTGGGATTCTGGGCACTTGCGACCCTGATGATCCTGGTCGGGACCTTCCTCTCCGGGCGATGGGCCGAACTCAGTCGCGCCGCCCTGCTGCCGGTGCTGGTACTCAGCCTGCTCGGTGGCCTGGCCGCCATCGTGATCGGGCTTCTTGTCTGGCCCATGGAGGCCAACCTGGCCAGCCCACTTGCCCGCAACCATATGCTGATGGCCTTCTGGTCGCTGGGGATCTTCTCCATGATCACCGTGCTGGTTTGGAAAGCCGGTGATACCGCCTTCGAGGGTAACCGTCGCTGGGCGCTGGTGATCCTGGCCTTGACCGGCGGCCTGATGTTCTCCTCTGCCGGCACCCTGGGCGGCCATCTGTCAGGCGCCTCCACGGCCTTCTCGGATGTCCTCGGCCTGATGGGCTGGGAGGTCTACACCACCTTCTACAGTCCCCTCTGGGTCATCTCGGTCATGGTGATCATCGGCATCGCGCTGGGGGCGCTCGGCTTAATGAACCTACGCAAGACAGGCTGACACCCCCGCCGACTTGCAAGGAAAGACAAGGGCCCCACCGAAGCGAGGCCCTTGTCTCTGACATGGAACGTCACCTACTCGAAGCTGAAGCGAGGTTCGGGGGCGTCCGGCAGCAGTGCGGCGCAGGCGCGCACCTTGTCGAGCAGTTCGGCGTGAGTTGGCGCCAGCAGGTTGACGTGGGCCAGCTTGCGTCCGGCACGCTCGCGCTTGTCGTAACGGTGCAGGTGGGCATCGCCGATCGCCAGGATGGCAGCGGGATCGCCCTCGCTGCCGATCACATTGACCATGCAGGTCGGCATACGCGCGCTGGTATCGCCAAGCGGCAGGCCCTGGATGGCGCGCAGGTGGTTCTCGAACTGGCTGGTTACCGCGCCGTCCATCGACCAATGCCCGGAGTTGTGCACGCGTGGCGCCATTTCGTTGGCCAGCAGGCTGCCGTCACGGGCCTGGAACAGCTCCAGGGTCAGCACGCCCACGTAGTCGAGTTCATCGAGCAAGGCGCGGATGTAACCATCGGCGATCTGCTGCACGCTGTCGTCGAGATCCGGCATCGGCGCCACAGAATAGCGCAGGATACCGTCGACATGGACGTTCTCGGCCATCGGGTAGAACACCACCTGACCATCGCGGCCACGCACGGCGATGATCGACACTTCACGCACGAAGTCGACGAAGGCCTCCACGATCAGCCGCGGATGGTTGATCGAACGCCACGCCTCGGCGGCATCCGCCGGGTCGCGCAACACCGCCTGACCCTTGCCGTCATAGCCTTCGGTGACCGACTTGGCCACCACCGGGCAGCCCAGCTCGCGCGCCGCCGCCTCGAGCTCGTCCGCATGTTCGACCAGCCGATAGGCCGGGGTGGGAATGCCCAGCCGGTCGAACAGCGCCTTCTCCTCGGCGCGGTTCTGGCAGATGCGAATCGCCTCGCTGGAGGGAAACACCGGAGTGTGCTCCTCGATCGCACGCACCAGGGCCACCGGCAGATGCTCGAACTCGTAGGTGACCAGGTCGACCTTGTCGAGGAATGCCGCCAGGTGCTTCTGGTCGGTGTCGATCATCACGTCACCGATGCCGGCGCTGGGGTGGCCGGTGGTGTCCATGAAGGTGAAGCGGTTGGCAAGCGGGTACCCCGCAAGCGCCAACATGCGGCCAAGCTGGCCGGCACCCAGTACACCGATATTCAGAGGCGCAACGTTCATGGCCTATACCTCACTGTGACGCGGAGCGGGGGTCGGGATTGTCCAGTACGCTTTGAGTCTGCTCGGCGCGGAAGGTCTCCACCGCGGCACGCACCCCGGCGTCCTGAAGCGCCACGATCTGTGCGGCCAAAAGGCCCGCATTGGTGGCACCGGCCTTGCCGATGGCCAGCGTGCCCACCGCGACACCGCCCGGCATCTGAGCGATGGAGAGCAGCGAATCGAGCCCCTTGAGCGCCTTGGATTCCACCGGCACGCCGAGCACCGGCAGGGCGGTCTGCGAGGCGACCATGCCGGGCAGATGGGCGGCACCGCCCGCGCCGGCCACGATCACCTGCAAGCCGCGTTCGGCGGCCGACCTGGCGTAGTCGAACAGCAGGTCCGGCGTACGATGGGCGGAGACCACACGAGTCTCGTATTCCACCCCCAACCGTTCGAGCATCAGCACGGCATGCTCCATGACCGGCCAGTCGGATTTCGACCCCATGATCACGCCAACGCGTGGTGAGGGGTGGTCAGATGACGGTTGGGACGACTCGTTCGACGGCGGCATGACCTGCTCCTCGACACTAGGACGGTAGGAAATAGAGGGCACATAGTCTAACGGCGCCCGCAGGCGCCGTCATCTTGACCATTTGGGCAGTACCTCATCCTCCGTAGGTGGCAACTTCACGTCGGCTGGCCCACCAGTTGCCGACGATCACCAGTACCATTACCGCGGCGCCGGCGATCTCCACCATCAGGCTGGGATAGAAGACGCCGACGATCGCCGGCAGCAGCAGCAGCCGCATCGGCCACGCCATGCGCGTGAACAGGTAACCTTCCAGTGCCGCGGCGAACGCCCCCAGCGCCAGCAGGCCGGTGAAGCCCGTCCACACCAGCAAGGGCACAGGGCCACCGATGATGATCTCGGGGTTGTAGACCATGAACAGCGGGATCAGGTACAGGCCCTTGGCGAACTTCCACGCCTGGAAGCCGGTTTCCATGGGCTTGGCCCCGGCAATCGCCGCCCCGGCAAACCCGGCGAGGGCTATCGGTGGCGTCACGTTGGAGTCCTGGGAGTACCAGAACACCACCAGGTGGGCGATCAACAACGGCACGCCGAACTCTGCCGTCAGCGCCGGACCGACCAGCACGATCAACACGATGTAGCTGGCCGTGACCGGCAGCCCCATGCCCAGCACCAGGCTCGCCAGCAGCACCATGACCAGCGCCAGCAACAGGTTGCCACCTGAGAAGGCCATCATCATCGCCGAGAACTTGAGGCCAAGGCCGGTCAACCCGACCACACCGACGATGATCCCTGCCACGGCGCAGGCCATGGAGACGGCGACGGCATTGCGGGCACCCAGCTCCAGCGCTTCAAACAGCTTGCAAAGGCCATTGCGCACCGCAAGCTGAAGGCGGTCGGCGGTCACCGGCTCGCCCTGCCCAGGTGCCACGAACAGGAACCACACGGCAAAGCGCAGCACGGCCACTGCCAGCATGGTCAGCACCGCATAGAAGCCCACGCGCATGGGCGACATGTTCATCACCAGCAGCCACACCAGCACCGCCAGCGGCAAAAGGAAATGCCATCCGGCACGCATCACCTCACGCATCTGCGGCAACTCACTGCGCGCCATGCCCTGCATGCCTTGCTTGAGGGCGATGATATGCACGAACAGGTAGACGGTGGAGAAATACATGATCGCCGGCAGGATGCTGACCTTGACCACCTCCAGGTACGGCATGCGGGTGTACTCGGCGATCAGAAAGGCGCCGGCACCCATCAGCGGCGGCATGATCTGGCCACCCGTTGACGCGGCCGCTTCGATACCCCCGGCCTGGTGCGGCTTGTACCCCAGGCGCTTCATCAAGGGGATGGTGAAGGCCCCGGTGGTCACCACGTTGGCAATGGCACTGCCGGAGATCGACCCCATGCCCGCCGAGGCGATGACCGCCGCCTTGGCCGGCCCGCCGCGCTGGCGGCCGGTGGCGGCATAGGCCATGTCGATAAAGAACTTGCCGGCCCCGGTAACCTCGAGAAACGCCCCGAACAGCACGAAGATGAAAATATAGGTGGCGGCGACCCCCAGCGGCAGGCCGAAGATGCCCTCCTGGCCCAGGTAGAGCTGCCCCACGACCCGATCGATGTTGTAGCCCCGGTGTTCGAGGATGCCGGGCAGGAATTGCCCCAGCCACGGCAACTCGCCCCTCGGCCCCGAAAAGGCGTAGAGGATCGCCAGCGCGCCGATGATGGTCATGCCCAGCCCCACCGCGCGGCGGCTGGCCTCGAGCACCGTCAGGGTGGCGATACAGCCCACCATGATGTCGGTCTGGCTCCAGAACCCGGCGCGGCTGATGATCTCGTCGAGAAACAGCACCAGGTAGCCACCAGTGATCAGCGCGCCGGCAAGGAACACGGCATCAATACTCCAGCTAATCAGGCCACGGCGGCGCTTTGGTCCGAGCAGCGGAAACATCAGGAAAGCCAGCGTCATGATCAGCATCAAGTGGATGCTGCGCTGATAGAAAAGTCCCAGGGGCTGAATACCCGCAGAGTAGAGCTGGAACAGCGACAATCCCACCGCCACCAGAGTGATCGCCCAGAGTACCGGACGGGCATGATTCGCCTGGCTGCCGGGGATGATGGGTGAGGTTCCCGAATCAGTCATCGTGGTTCTCTCGAAGGGGGGTATCGGGCAGCATCAGGCGAATCGTCACCGCCTGGTCGGCAGCCAGGCCACTCAGGCTCACGCGCGAATCCTCGAACACCAGGCGGTGATCGACATCCACTGACCCAACGCGCAACCGGTAGGCATTGCCCGGCACCGCTTCATTGATATTCTCGATCCAGTAGCCACCCTCGCCATCAGACACCTGGGTACCACGCCCGGGAATGTGGTCGAGGCCGGCGGCGAAATCCGGCAAATGGCTGCGCACCAGCACCATGCGTCCATCGCGATGCCTGTAGCAATCCAGCACCGGAAAACCCGCGACCGAGTGGTTCCACTCCAGGCACCAGCCATGGCCTTCGGGCATCGACACATCGACAAGACGCTGCTCGCCTGAATCGACCACGATCAGCCGTGCGTCGTCATCCTGGGCATGCGCAAGCGAGTGGCCGAGGGTGGCTTGCGTGGCCACACAAAACAGCAGGGCGGGCAGCAAGGCCCGCCCTGTGTAAAGGCGCGTGGATCGCATCATCGATCAAGGACGCTGATGGTCGGCCAACTCAGCACCCACTTCCTCGTAATAGCGCAGCGCGCCCGGGTGAAAGGCAATCGGTGTGGAATCGACACTGAAGTCAACGGTAGTGTCGTTGGCCGCGGGGTGGATGGCGATCAGCTCATCGGTCTGCTCGAACAGCAACTTGGTGACCTGATAAGCCATCTCCTCATCCATCTCGCTGCTCACCACCAGCACGTTGGGAATGCTGATGGTCTGCACGCCCTCGTCCATTCCCTCGTAGAGGCCGGCGCGCAGTTCATAGGCGGCAAACACTGGTTCTACCTCACGGGCATTATCGATTTCCTCATCGCTCAAGCCAATCAGGCGAATATCGCGTGTCGTGGCCAGGTTGAGGATCGAACTGGTAGGCGGCCCCACGCTCCAGAAGCCAGCATCGATGTCACCATCGCGGATGGCATCGGCGGTTTCGTTGAAGTTCAAGCGGCGCGGCTCGAAATCATCGTAACTGATACCGTTCGCTTCAAGCAGCGCGCGGGCGTTGAGCTCGGTGCCGCTGCCCGGCGCACCGACCGAGACAGTCTTGCCTTCGAGGTCAGACAAGGACTCGATGTCGGAATCTGCAAGGGTCACCAACTGCACGGCATTGGGATAGATAGAGGCCAGTGCGCGGAGATTGTCGAGTTGACGATCCTCGAAGTCGCCGGTGCCGTTATAGGCCTGATAGACGGTATCGGCAAGCGCCAGGGCGATGTCGGAATCGCCACGCCACACAAGCCCCATGTTTTCGACGGAAGCCCCGGTGACCTCGGCCACCGCACTGGTGCCGTCGATATTATTGTTGATCAGCTCGGCGAGCCCGCCGCCGTAGGGGTAATAGGTCCCGCCGGTGCCACCGGTGGCAATGGAAATCTGCTGGGCCGCGGCCATTGGGGCCGCAACCATCAAGGTGGTGGCCAAGGCGTACTTCAGCTTGTTCATGTGCGTCCTCCGGTATGAAACCGATCATTATGTGATTGTCATGGCGCACGGGCTGTGTTGCCCATCTGGTACACGCCTGCATTCAAGCTAGCACGCCTCAAGCGTGAGAGACCACGACGCCTATTTCTACGTTATCCGGATGTGCATCGATCCCTCCATTTCCGCTTCCCCGATCCCCGGCGATCATCGCACCAATGGGGCTTTGGCAAGCGAAATACCCACTTGCAAGAAGCGCCTGGCATGAGCCCATTCCATGCCACCAAAGGATCATCGAATCCATACTGGCAAAAACCTCCACTAGCCTCCATGATGTGTCTGTCGCCATCGCCCACTGGAGCATCATGAGCACTGCACGTCGTACCACCACTGCGGAACTCCTCGACCCCCCGCGAAGCAGCCCTGACCTCGATGTCAGGGACTTGGAAACACGTTCACGCCTCATGCGTATCGTGACTCGGCTGATTGCCGTGTCAGAGCTTGGCAGCAGAGAGATCGCCCGCCGAGCAGGCCTTCCGGCACAAAAGGTCAGTGACCTGCTGTGCGGCAAGCTCGAGCATCTATCGCTCGACGAGCTGAAACAGCTCTACCACACTATTGATCCACCGATGACGTCTCACTAGAGCTCGTCTTGTAGTTCACCCAGATAGTTCACACCGAATAGTTCTCACCAAACACTGCGCCCCTGCCGGTCATCCGGCAGGGGCGCTTCTCTTTGGCTCGGGGGCCTTCCCGCGAGGCATTGGTGCGGTATTTCCCTATCGATTCCTCATCGCCGGCAGCCCCACCCCGGTGGACTGGAAGCCGCCATCGGCAGCCACCACCTGGCCGGTCACGTAAGACGCCTTGGTGGAGCACAAGAAAACGATCACTTCGGCAATCTCGCGCTCCGAGCCGTAGCGGTTGAGCGGAATGGCGTCATGGTAGGCAGCGCGGATCTCGGCGGTGTGCACGGCCAGGGCCAGCTTGGTATCCACCGGGCCTGGGGCCACGCAATTGGCGCGGATGCCATGCTCGCCAAGCTCAGCAGCCTGCTGCTGGGTCAGGTGGATGATGGCCGCCTTGGAGGTACCGTAGGCGACCCGCAGGGTACTGGCGCGCAACCCGGAGATCGAAGCGATGTTGACGATGGCCCCACGGGCGGCCTTGAGCAGCGGCAGCATCGCCTGGGAAGTCAGGAAGACACCGTCGAGGTTGGTCGCCATCACCTCTCGCCAGGTGGCGTAGTCGGTCTCTTCCAGGGGCCGAAAATCGGCCACGCCGGCGTTGTTGACCAAGGCATCGACCCGGCCATGGCGCTGCGTCAGCTCGCGAGCCAGTTCGGTCACCTGGTCGGGCTCGGAGATGTCGCAGACCAGTGGCTCGGTGCCGGAAAGCGCGGAAGACACCCTCTCCAGCTCGGGCGCGTCGCGGTCGACCATCACCACCGTGAAGCCCTGTTCGAGGAAGAGTTGCGTGGTCGAAAGGCCAATGCCACGGGCAGCCCCCGTCACCACGGCGACAGGGGAAGCGCTGGGGGGAGAACTCGTCATCAGTGGCTCCTTTTCCGACAAGGTAAGTCGGTCAAAATACGTCGGGCGAAATCAGACAGTCGAATCAAGACAGTCGAACCAGGACGCTTGAATCAGTTCAGCGCGTTCACCAGCATCAGCGAAAGCGCGGGGAAAGCGGCAATGATCGCCAAACCCACCAGGCAGATCAGCAAGAATGGCAGAGCGCCCTTTGCCACCTGCTCGATGGAGAGCTGGGTCACGTTGGCCGCCACGTAGAGGTTGATCCCCACTGGCGGCGTGATCAGCCCGATAGAGAGGTTGACCATCAGCAGCACGCCGAACCACACCGGATCCCAGCCCATTTCGTGGACCACCGGCAGGAAGATCGGCAGCGAAATGAACATCACGGTGACGGCATCCATGAACATCCCCACCAGCAACAGGATCAGCATGATCACCAGCAGGATCACCCATTCGTTGTCGCTCATGCCCAGCAGCAGGCCCGAGTAAGTGCCTACCAGGTCATCCACGGTGACCACCCAGCCGAACAGGCTGGCATAGGCCACCACCAGCATCACCACCGCCGAGGACGACGCGGCGTCGCCAAGCGCTTCGTAGAGCTTGGACACGCTCAGCGTGCGATAGGCAAGGGCACCGACACACAGGGCGTAGACGGTGGCCACCAGCGCCGCCTCGGTGGGCGTGAAGATGCCGGAGTAGATGCCGCCGAGGATCACCACCGGGGTCATCAGGCCCCAGAAGGACTCGCGGAAGGTCAGCCACAACCGCCGCCGGTAGGGAAGCTCGGCATGGGGGCTAAGGCCCATGGCCCTGACGCTGGGGGAATCCCCCTGGCCAGCCTCCACCGGGTGACGCGACACCCGCCCCAGCGGCAGGGTCACCACCATGATCAACCCCATCAGGATGCCGGGCAGGATCGCGGCGAGAAACAGCTTGGAGATCGAGGTTTCGGCGATCACCCCGTAGATCACCAGGCCGATCGAGGGCGGGATCACGATCGACAGCGCCGCCCCGGTACATACCAGGCCCGCCGCATAGGCGCGGCGATAGCCGTCCTCTTCCATGCCCTTGATGATCATCGGCCCGATCGCCGCCACCGAGGCGGGTCCCGAACCACTGACCGCCCCCCAGAACAGGCAGACCACGGTGCCTACCACGCCCATGCCACCCGGCAGGCCACCGACCAGCACGCGGAAGAAGCGGATCATGCGCTCGGCGATACCCAGCGAGCCCATTAGGGTGCCCGCCAGGATGAAGAAAGGGATGGCCAGCAGCGAGAACTTGGTGATGCCGGTAGCGATCAGGTCACCGGCCATGTCAAGGCCAAAGCCCATGTGCCACATGGCGTAGACCGCGGAGAGCCCCAGTGAAAAGGCCACCGGCACGCGCAAAAGCATCAGCAGGAAGAACACCAGGACCATCTGGGTGCCAGGGGTGAAGCCGGCGACGAACTCAAACATCGGGAATGGCCCTCTCCACGGCACGCCCCTTGCGAGCCTCCTCCACCAGACGCTGCAGGTAGCGGACGATGATCAGCGCAAAGCCGAATGGCACGGCCACTTGGTAGTACCAGGCAGGCAGGCCGAGCCCGTATGAGCGCATGCCGGAGTTCAGCTGGTTCATCAACACCTCGAGGGAAAAGTAGGCCGACAGGGCCAGCAAGAGGATCGACAGCGCCCCGGAGATGACGAACACCACCCAGCGCAAGGCCTTTGGCAGTACGTCATAAAGGAGGGTGACCGCCAGATGTTCACCGCGGCGGGCGGCGATGGCGGCGCCGAAGACGGTCAGGATCAAAAAGCCGTTGGTCAGCAACTCCTCGGTGGCCGCCAAGGAATAATTGGTGCCATAGCGAACCACCACGTTGGCGAAGCCCAGCAGCGTCATGCCGAGGAACAGCGCCGCGCAGACGATCTTCTCGGCTTCTCGCAATAGAAATTTCATTGGTGACGCCCACTTTAGACGGTTACCGAAGGATGCAGGTACGAGAACTGCTGCGGGGGCGAGGCTATTCCAGCTAACGTCGCCTCGGGGCTAACCTGGGGCAGGCCGGCGCTGAGGCGCTGTGAACCCCTCCCTGGGCGCTACCGATTCCTTCCCTGGAATCGGACCTCCGCTTCGACCTGCCCCCGGCGCCCCTCGGTATATCCAGGCTGAGGCTGCCCTGGATACACAGGGGCAAGCGATCACTCGCCGCTGGCGTCGATCGCCTCCTGGAAGGCCGCGACGATCTCCGGACCCACCTGCTCGGCCCACTCATCGAAGGCCGGCTGGGTCGCCTCGCGGAAGGCAGCGATCTCCTCCTCGGAGAGCTCGGCGATCTCCATACCCTGCTCGCGCAGGAAGTCGAGCCCCTCAGCGGTGCTCTCGCGCGTGATCTCCACCTGGTAGGCCATGGCCTCCTCGGCCGCCTCACGGATCGCCGCCTGGGTATCGGCGTCGTAACCGTCCCACTTCTCCTTGGAGATACCCAGGAAGATCGGGTCGTAGGAGTAGTGCCAGGCGGTCAGGTAGTCCTGCACCTCATAGACCTGCTGGGGAATGATCACCGCGCCGATCGGGTTCTCCTGGGCATCCACCACACCCTGCTGCAGAGCCGTCATGGTCTCGGTCCACTGCATCTGCTGAGGGTTGGCGCCGAGTGCATTCATCACGTCGACGTACATGGGCCCCGCCACCCGCACGTTGAGCCCTTGCATGTCCTCGGGGGTGCGAATGGGGCCTACGCTGTTGGTCAGCTCGCGAAAACCGTTCTCGCCCCAGGCCAGCACCATGATGCCCTTATCCTCGAGAATCGCTTCCAGCAACTCGACCGGCTCACCCTGGGTGGTGGCGTCTACCTGATCGTAATTGGCATACAGGTAAGGCAGTGAGAAGACCGCCATCTCCGGCACCAGCGGCGTCACGTTGATCGCCGAGGTGACCAGCAGATCCAGGGAGCCACGCCCCACCATCTCGGCCTGGCGCATCTGGTCGCCTCCCGAGAGCTGGGCGTTGGGGAAGACACGCACGCTGTGCTCGCCGCCGGTCTTTTCCGACACCAGCTCGGCGAAGCGCTCGGCGCCCTGATGCCAGGTGGTGGAATCACCGGTGTTGTGGGACAGGCGCAGTTGCTCGGCCGAAGCGGTTCCCGCGGTCATTGCCGCAGCGACGGCGGCGGTGAGGGCCAGCTTGCGAATATCGAGTCTTTTCATTGTGTTCTACTCCTTGAGTGGCGCGCTCGTGGATCGAGTCTTTTATTATCGCGGCAGATCATGACTCCACATAGTGGACCATGCTCCTGCCAAGGCAACAGGTGAAACTTGCCAAAGCGTCCCTTGAAAGTCAAACTCCGGCTTAAACCCACACTATCACGGCATCAACTCTCAGAGACCAATGGTCCATATTACGAAACACCATCAACCAGATGCCAACGCCATCAAGACGTCGGGGGCACAGAGCGTCGATCGCGCCCTGGTATTGCTGAGCCTGGTAGGCCGCCATGCCGGCGACGGCATGGCGCTCTCCGAGCTGACGGCGGCAAGCGGACTCAACAAGCCGACCGTGCGACGCCTGATGCTGGCGCTGATCAACGGCGGCATGGTCGATCAGTGTAGACGCACCCTGCGTTATCGGCCGGGCCCGGAAGCCTACCTGCTTGGCCTGCGAGCGGCGGAGCACCACGGCCTGATCAGAACCGCCACCCGCCAGGTGGCTCACCTGGCCAGGGTCACCGAGGATGCCGCCTGTCTCTCCGTGCGGCGTGGCCTTCATTCGCTGTGCCTGCATCGCGAGGACGGCCCCTACCCGATCCGCACCCACGCCTTGATGCCAGGCGCCTATCACCCGCTGGGCGTCGGTGCCGGCTCATTGGCCATGCTGGCGGCACTGCCGGACAACGAGGTCGAGGAGATCCTGGCGGCGAACCACGCGACGCTTGACGCCGATTTTCCCCTGCTCCCCCCGCAGCGGCTCCGCGAACTGGTCGCCGAGACCCGCCGGCAAGGCCACGCCCTGAATCCCGGGCTGGTGTTCCGCGATTCCTGGGGGCTGGGGGTCGCCCTGCAGTGGCCCGACGGCAGCCTGGCAGGCGCCCTGTCGCTGGCCGCCATCGAGAGCCGCATGCAGGAACCACGGTGCAGCCAGGAGCTGCTGCCGCTGCTCAAGCAGCAGGCTCGGGAGATCGAGGCCCAGCTCGCCCGCGACTACGCTGCACACGCTTGATGCGCAGCGTCATTACGGCCAGCCAACCGAGAAGCCCGGGGATAGGCCGTAAAGGAGGTCCGATTCCAGGGAAGGAATCGGTAGCGTCCAGGGAGGGATTCACAGCGCCTCCTTGCAGGCCTATCCCCGGGAAAGATCCGAACCGGACATGAAGAACTCCACCCCAAGCAGGACCTGAGCCAGCACGACAAGACAGCCAGACAGGCGAACAACAGACTGAAGGAGTGACGCACATGACACAGGCACAGATCGTCGGTTGGGCGCACAGCCCTTTCGGCAAACTCCCGGAACCCGACACCCAAACCCTGATGCAGGGCGTGACCGAGGAGGCCCTGATCCATGCCGGGCTCAGCCCGGAGGATATCGATGGCCTCTTCGTGGGCGTCTACAACAACGGCTTCTCGCGCCAGGATTTCCAGGCCGCCCTGGTGGGCATGGGTAACGAGCGCTTCGCCCACACCCCCGCCACCCGCTACGAAAACGCCTGCGCCACTGGCAGTGCCGCGCTGCATGGGGCGCTGGACTTCATCGAGTCGGGCCGTGGCCGCATCGCCCTGGTGATCGGTGCCGAGAAGATGAGCGCCACCCCCACGGCGGAGGTGGGCGACATCCTGCTCAGCGCCAGCTATCACCGCGAAGAGGCCGACATCCAGGGAGGCTTCGCCGGCCTGTTCGGCAACATCGCCGAGCGCTACTTCCAGCGCTATGGCGACCGCTCCCGGGAGCTTGCCATGATCGCCGCCAAGAACCACGCCAATGGCGTCGCCAACCCCTGGGCGCAGATGCGCAAGGACATCGGAGTCGACTTCTGCGACACCGTCTCCGAGCGCAATCCCATCGTCTCGGGGCCGCTGCGTCGCACTGACTGCTCGTTGATCTCCGACGGTGCTGCCGCCCTGGTGGTGGCCGACGCCGAGACAGCCGCTCAGCTCAAGCGCGCCATCGGCTTTCGCGCCCGCACCCAGGCCAACGATCTCATGGCACTGTCGCGCCGCGACGTACTGGAGTTCCGCGGCGCCGCCCTCGCCTGGCGCCAGGCGTTCGAGGCTTCCGGCCTCGGTCTCGACGACCTCTCGCTGGTCGAGACCCACGACTGCTTCACCATCGCCGAGATGCTCGAGTACGAGGCCATGGGGCTCGCCGCCCCGGGCGAAGGCCATAAGGTGATCAGCGAGGGCATCACTCACAAGGACGGCAGGCTGCCGGTCAATGCCTCGGGTGGTCTCAAGTCAAAGGGCCACCCCATCGGCGCCACCGGGGTTTCCATGCACGTCATGGCGGCCATGCAGTTGATGGGCGAGGCCGAGGGCATGCAGATCCCCGATGCCCGGCTGGCCGGTGTGTTCAACATGGGCGGCGCCGCCGTGACCAACTATGTGTCGATCCTGGAGCGTATCAAATGAGCCGCATGGACCTGGCCAATGGCATGACGCCGGTTTCCACTCGGGTGATGAACCTCTCCCACCTGCTCACCGAGAGCGCCCGGCGCCATCCTGACGAGATCGGCTTCGTATGGGGCGAGCGCAGCTGGCGCTGGGCCGAGATGGAGGCCCGCGCCGAGGCTTTCGCTCACGCCCTGGTGGAAGAATTCGACGTACGCAAGGGCGACCGCCTGCTGGTGCAATCCGCCAACTGCCATCAGATGTTCGAAGCGATGTTCGCCTGCTGGCGAGTCGGCGCCGTGTGGGTGCCGGCCAACTATCGCCAGTCTCCCGAGGACATCGCCTGGCTTGCCGAATCCTCCGGGGCACGGGGGCTGCTGTGCGGTGCCGCCTTCACCGAACACGCCGCGGCTTGCAGCGCTCAGGTGGATTTCAGCGTGGCCATTGGTGAAAGCGATTCCGCCCCCGACTATGAGACACTGGTGGCCCGCCATGCAGGCAAGCGCCTGCCGGCTGTCGCGGTGCAGCGCGACGACCCGGCCTGGTTCTTCTTCACCTCCGGTACCACCGGGCGGCCCAAGGCCGCCGTGTTGACCCACGGCCAACTGGCCTTCGTGGTCACCAACCACCTGTGCGACCTGATGCCCGGCACCGGCCCCGAAGACGCCTCCATCGTCGTGGCGCCACTCTCGCACGGCGCCGGCATCCACCAGCTCGCCCAGGTGGCCCATGGCGTCAAGACGATCCTGCCCGGCGGCGAGAAGTTCGACCCCGCCGAGATCTGGGCGCTGGTGCAAAAGTGGCGCGTCACCAATGTCTTCACCGTGCCGACCATCGTCAAGATGCTCGTCGAACACGACAGCGTGCACACTTACGACCACACCTCGCTGCGCTACGTCATCTACGCCGGCGCCCCCATGTACCGGGCCGACCAGGTCAAGGCACTCGAGACGCTCGGCCCGGTGCTGGTGCAGTACTTCGGGCTTGGCGAGGTCACCGGCAACATCACGGTGCTGCCGCCGGCCTTCCACCATGCCGACGACGCACGCATGAAGATCGGCACCTGCGGCTTCGCGCGCACCGGCATGCAGGTGCAGATCCAGGACAGCGAGGGCCGCGAGGTCGCCCCGGGCGAGACCGGCGAGATCGCGGTGATCGGGCCGGCCATGTTCGCCGGCTACCATGCCAACCCCGAGGCCAACCGCAAGAGTTTCCGCGATGGCTGGTTCCTCACCGGCGACCTGGGCCATATGGACGAGCAGGGTTTCGTCTATCTCACCGGCCGTTCATCGGACATGTACATCTCCGGTGGCTCCAACATCTATCCCCGCGAGATCGAGGAGAAGCTGCTCACCCACCCGAAGATCTCCGAGGTGGCGGTGCTGGGTGTGCCCGACCCGGTGTGGGGCGAGGTGGGGCTTGCCGTCTGTGTGCCTTACCCCGGAGAAAGCCCCGACCCCAAGGCTCTGGCCGACTGGCTCGATGGCAAGCTGGCCCGCTACAAGCTGCCACGCCACTTCGTGTTCTGGGAGGAGATGCCCAAGTCCGCCTACGGCAAGATCACCAAGAAGCTGATCCGCGAGACGCTCATCGAACGTGGGGAACTCGAGGAGGCGACATGACCCAGGATGCCCGACATGCCGGGACGATGCGCAGCATCGTGCATCCGGGGCCGCGGGCCGAACCACGCCACCAGGCAGTACCCTGCCGGGTGGCACGGCGCCGTGTCGTGCTGCGTGGTGGCCAGACGCTTCACGACGCTGTGATCGCCGCCCTGGAGGAGAACGACGTGACCGCCGCCTATCTCGAGCTCGCGAACACCACGCTTTCGACGCTGCGCTACGTCATCCCGGGGCACGATGCCAGCGGCGAGCACGCCGCCTGGTACAGCGCCACCCACGAACTCACGCCTCCGGCACGGCTGCTGCGCGCCGGTTTGCATGTCGGCCGCCGTGACGGGGCGCCCTTCCTGCACTGCCATGGTCTCTGGGAAGGCGCCGACGGCGCCCAGGCCATGGGCCACCTGCTGCCCACCGAATCACGGCTGGCGGAGGATAGCGAGGCAAGCTGCCTGGTCGTGGAGGATGCCTTGCTTGAGGTCGCCCCCGACGCCGAGACCCGCTTCTCACTGTTCGCACCGCGCGGCGAGGGCCCTGCGTCGGCGAGCAGCAACGCCTTGCTGTTCACGCTCAAGCCCAACCAGGACCTCACCGAGGCCGTGGAAGCACTCGCCGAGCGCCACGGGCTCATTGACGCTCGTCTATCGGGGTTGGGCAGCCTTGTCGGCACCACCTTCACCCAGGGTGAGGTCATTGAAAGCCACGCCACCGAGGTGCTGATACTGGAGGGCCGCCTGGAAGACGGCAAAGCCCACATAGAGCTTGCCTCGGTGGGCATCGACGGCCAGCATCGCAAAGGGCAGCTGGTCCCCGGCGGCAACGCCGTGTGCGTTACCGCCGAGTTGCTGCTTCATCAATAAATGCGAATAAGTGCGACACCCTTCATGACACCCTCCATAATGCCGCACTGCACCACCTTGGCGCCTTATTCCGGCAGGTCGGTCACCGCTCCCGTGGAGGCGGAACTCACCGACCTGGCGTACTTGGCCAGCACCCCGCGGGTGTAGCGCGGCTCGGGCTGCCGCCAGGCCGCCCGTCGACGCATCAGCTCGTCGTCCGTCAGCGCCACATCGATGGTATCGGCCTCGGCATCGATGGTGATCACATCGCCATCCTCGACCAGCGCCAGCGGCCCGCCATCGAACGCTTCGGGCGAGACATGCCCCACCACGAAGCCGTGGCTGCCGCCGGAAAAGCGCCCGTCGGTGATCAATGCCACATCGCTGCCAAGTCCTCTGCCCATGATCGCCGAGGTGGGGGTGAGCATCTCGCGCATGCCCGGCCCACCCTTGGGCCCTTCGTAGCGAATCACCACTACGTCGCCGGCCACCACGGTGCCGTCATTGATCCGCGCCTGGGCTTCCTCCTCGGAGCTGAACACCCGGGCACTGCCGGAGAAGCGGGTGCCCTCCTTGCCGGTGATCTTGGCCACCGCGCCTTCAGGGGCCAGGTTGCCGTACAGCATGCGCAGGTGGCTCTCTGCCTTCACCGGCGCCGACAGCGGCGCGATGATCTGCTGGCCCTCGTCATAGGGCGCGACATCGGCCAGGTTTTCGGCCAGGGTGTTGCCGGTCACCGTCAGGCAGTCGCCGTGCAGCAGGCCCGCATCGAGCAGCATCTTCATCAGTGGCTGGATACCGCCGATCGCCACCAGCTCGCTCATCATGAAGCGCCCGCTGGGGCGCAGGTCGGCCAGCACCGGCACCTTGCGGCCCAGGCGCGTGAAATCATCCAGGGAGAGCTCAACGCCAATGGTGCTGGCCATGGCGATCAGGTGCAGTACCGCATTGGTCGAGCCGCCCAGCGCAATCACCACGCTGATGGCGTTCTCGAAGGCCGCGCGGGTCATGATGTCGGAAGGCTTGATATCACGTTCGAGCAGCTTCAGCACCGCCGCACCGGCGGCCGCGCTGTCGTCGCCCTTCTCGCCGGATACCGCATTCTGCGCCGAGCTGCCCGGCAGGCTCATGCCCAGTGCCTCGATGGCCGAGGCCATGGTGTTGGCGGTGTACATGCCGCCGCACGAACCGGGCCCGGGAATCGCCGTTTCCTCGATCTGCTTGAGTT
Source organism: Halomonas urumqiensis (assembly GCF_003028575.1). Taxonomy (GTDB): domain Bacteria; phylum Pseudomonadota; class Gammaproteobacteria; order Pseudomonadales; family Halomonadaceae; genus Halomonas; species Halomonas urumqiensis. The sequence goes on from NZ_PYUD01000003.1 coordinate 325,628, forward strand.
CGATCAGGTCGAGGTCACCGCGGCTGTGGGCGCCCATCGCCTCGAACACCGAGACGATATCGGTGTGCCCGGCGCCAGGCAGGATGGTGCCGCCGTAGACGAACACGCTCGGGCGGTCGAGACGCGCCAGACCCATCAGGCAGCCCGGCATGTTCTTGTCACAACCGCCAATCGCCACCAGGCCATCGAAACCCTCGCAACCGGCCACCGTCTCGATGGAGTCGGCGATCACCTCGCGCGACACCAGCGAGTACTTCATGCCTTCGGTGCCGTTGGCGATGCCATCGGAAATGGTGATGGTATTGAACACCACGCCCTTGCCACCAGCCGCATCGGCTCCCTCGCAGGCGCGCTCGGCCAGCCCACCGATATGGCTGTTGCATGGCGTCACCATGCTCCAGGTGGAGGCAATACCGATTTGCGGCTTGGTAAAGTCCTCGTCGGTGAAGCCCACGGCACGCAGCATGGCACGGCTTGCCGACTTGCCGGGGCCATCCACCACCGGGGCGGAATGGCGGCGGCGCGCATCGTTGGGGGTATCGCTCATGACACTCGTCTCCTGGGGGTCAGTTGATGATCCCTAGAGTGACCGTCACGGCGCCGGCTGGCAACCGCCCACCTTCCACCGAGGCCCGACTGGCACCTGCCGTCAAGCCCCCTCGAAGCGAGGCGCACGCTTCTCGAAAAAGGCGGCCGCCCCCTCGCGGTGGTCTCGACTCTGGATGGTCATGTTCTGTAGACGGGCTTCCAGGTCGATGGTCCCCGGCAGATCGAGGCGCATGGCCTGATACAACGCCTGCTTGACGGCGCGCTGGGCCAGCGGCGCGCCATTGGCCAGCCGCTCGGCCCACTCGCAGGTGACGTGGATGAGCTGATCGTCGGGCACCTGGCGATTGGCCAGGCCCCACTCCACGCAACGCTTCGCGGACAGCTTGTCGGCGAACACGATGGATTCGAAGGCCCGCTTGTAGCCCAGGGTGTTGACCAGGTGCCAGGTGGCGCCGCCATCCGGCAACAGGGCGATGGCAGCGAAGGCCTGATAGATATAGGCTGATTCAGCCATCAGCATCAGATCACAGGTCATCGCCAGTGCCGCCCCGATGCCCGCCGCCGCGCCGTGCACCGAGGCGATGTAGACCTTCTCGGAGCTGGCGATCCGTGTCAGGAAGGGTTTGTATTCGGCCTTGATCTGCTCTTCGATGGTGGCGTAACCCGCCATTACATCATGCAGGTCGGCACCCGCGGAGAACCCCCGCCCGGCGCCGCGGATCACCACGACGCGCACCTCATCGTCGGCTTCGACCCGCTCGATGGCCGCCAGCAGCTCGAGACGCATGGCCTGATCGAAGGCATTGAGCGCCCCGGGCCGGTCCAGTTCGATCGTCGCCACGCCGCTGGTCACGCTGAGATTGATGGTCTGCATAGTAGTCACCTTCCAATGAGGGTTACGCCAGCGCGCCCGATTGGCGCAGTTCATTGATGCGCTGTTGGCTGATGCCGCAGGCCAACAGCACCGATTCGGTATCCTCGCCACTCGCCCGGGCACCGAAGGCCACCTGAGACGGCGTGCGGCTGAAGCGCGGCGCCGGGGCCGGTTGCGACATCCCATCCACGTCGATGTAGGTATCGCGCGCCACCAGATGCGGGTGCCGGCGCGCTTCCTGGTAGTCAAGCACCGGGGCAACGCAGGCATCGCTGCCTTCGAGCAGAGCGCACCACTCGTCCCGAGTGCGCGTCAAGAACACCGCCGCCAGCTGCATCTTGAGCGCCGGCCAGCGTGCCGGTTGCTGCTGTCCGGCAAAGATATCAGGGTCGAGCCCCGCCTTGTCGACCAGCAGCTGATAGAACTGCGGCTCGATGGCGCCGACCGACACGTACTTGCCGTCGAGGGTCTCGTAGCAACCATAGAAATGCGCACCACCATCCAGCAAGTTGCGGCCTCGCTCCGGCGACCAATGCCCCATGGCCGCCAGGGAATCGATGAACCCCATCAAGGTGGCCGTGCCATCGGTAATGGCCGCATCGACCACCTGGCCCTTGCCGGATCGGCGTGCCTCCAGCAACGCGGCGAGAATGCCGACCACCGCGAACAAGGCGCCTCCACCGAAATCGCCCACCAGGTTCAAGGGCGCCACGGGCGGCTTGCCAGGCGTGCCAATGGCATGCAGGGCGCCGGTCAACGCGATGTAATTGATGTCATGACCGGCGACCTGTGCCAGCGGACCGGTCTGTCCCCAGCCCGTCATGCGCGCATAGACCAGCCGTGGATTGATCCCCAAGCAGGTTTCCGGACCGACACCCAAACGCTCGGTGACGCCCGGACGAAAGCCTTCCAGCAGCACGTCGGCCTGGGCGATCAACTCCAGCAGCACGCAAATGCCTTCCTCGCTCTTGAGGTTCAAGGCGATGGAATGCTTGCCTCGCCGGCTGCACTCCGGCAACCGTCGCCCCTGCGGGTCCGAGGCTCGCTCCACCGAGATCACTTCAGCACCCATATCGGCCAGTTGCATGCCGGCGAAGGGCCCGGGGCCTATACCGGCGAGCTCGATGACCTTGATTCCTGACAAGGGGCCTGTGCCCATGGTCGTGTCTCCGCGGTAATGGGCGAAGGGCCTGCATGCCCAACGCTCAGCAATAAAAAGGAGCCAGCCGCCGCTGGCTCAAGCACCGTCTTCATCTGGCGGGATTGCCCGCTCGTGTTCAGCGCGGCTGCATGCGAATGCCGCCGTCGATGCGGATGCATTCCCCGTTGGTGTAGTCATTCTCGACAATGTATTGCGCCAGGTGGGCCACCTCACCCGGCTGGCCAAGACGCTGCGGATTGAGCACGCTGGCCGACAGCGAGCTGATCGCGGATTCCGGCAGCGCGTCGAAAAGTGGGGTGTGGATCAATCCAGGGACGATGGTATTGACACGAATGCCAAGGCTTGCGAGATCACGGGCGATCGGCAGCGTCATCCCGACGATGCCAGCCTTGGAAGCGCTGTAGGCGGCTTGACCGACCTGGCCCTCGTAGGCCGCGATTGAGGCGGTGTTGATGATCACGCCACGGCCACCATGCTCGTCGAGCGGCTTGTTGGCAGCCATGGCCAGCGCCGCCAGGCGCAACACGTTGAAGGTGCCGATCAAATTGATGTCGATGACCTTGCGAAAGTCGCCAAGCGGGAAGGCGCCTTCCTTGCCCACGGTCTTGGCGGCGCTGGCGATGCCGGCAAAATTGCAGCAGATATGCAGCGCACCAAACGTCGCCACAGTGTCATCCACCGCTCGCTTGACCATCGCCTCGTCGGTGACATCCACCTGGCGGTAGGCAACGTTGCCGCCCAACTCCTCGATCAGCGCCTGGCCACGCGCCTCATTGAGGTCGAATACCATGACCCGCCCCCCCTGGGCGACAAAGCGCCGAACCGTGGCCTCTCCAAGGCCGGATACACCACCGGTGACGATGGCTACGCTACCATTGAGTTGCATGCCTCGAATCTCCTGGTCAGTCGAGCAAGGATGGGTAATCGTCGGCGAAGATCTCGCGGGCGATGATCAGTTTCATGATTTCCGAGCTACCGGCGAGAATGCGTGCCACACGACCGTCGACGAACATGCGGCAGATCGGGGACTCCATCATGTAGCCGGTGCCGCCATGCAGTTGCACGCCGAGGTCGAGCATCCGCCACAGCGCTTCGCTGGACAGCAATTTGGCACGTGCCGCGCGTGCGCTGCTGAGCTGGCCTTCGTTGAGCCAGGTGGCGCACTGGTCGACGTAGACCTGCGCCATGTCGAGCTCGGCTTCGATCGCCGCCATCTGGAACTGCGTGTTCTGCTGAGCCGACAGCGGCTTGCCGAAGACACGCCGCTCCATGACAAACGTGCGGGTGATGTCGAAGGCCTTCCGAGCCATGCCCACGTTCTGGAACGCGGCGAGCAGCCGCTCCTCGGCAAGGCCATGCATCAGGTAATGGAAGCCCTTGCTGGGGTCGCCCAGCACGTTGGCCTTGGGCACCTTGACGTCATGGAAGAACAGCTCGGCGGTGTCCTGGGCCGCGAGGCCCATCTTGTCGAGCTTTTTTCCGCGCTCGAAGCCCGGCATGCCGCGCTCGACCACCATCAGCGCCATGGCATGAGGGTTGTTTTCCGGGTCGGTCTTGGCGGCCACCACCACCAGGTCAGCCAGCAGTCCATTGGAGATGTAAGTCTTGGCGCCGTTGAGCAGGTAATGGTCGCCCATGTCGCGGGCGTGGGTGCGCATGCCGGCGAGGTCACTGCCGGCATCCGGCTCGGTCATGGCCACGGCGAGAATCGTCTCGCCGGACACGCAGCCGGGCAGCCAGCGTTGCTTCTGCTCGGCATTGCCGAAGGTATCGAGATAGGGCCCGACCAGCCGGCTATGCAAGGGGGCGAAGAATTCGAACACATCGGCCCGCGCTATCTCCTCGATGATCACCTGCTCGAAGCGGATGTCCCGGTCGCCCATCCCGCCATAGCATTCGTCGGGCCAGACCATCAGAAAGCCCTGCTCTCCGGCCTTGCGGTAGACCTCGCGGTCGACCACCCCCTGCTCGCGGAAGCGCGCCATGTGTGGCACCACCTCAGCGGCGAGAAAGCGGCGATACGCCTGGCGAAACATCGTCTGCTCTTCGGTAAACGCTCTCATCGTAAGGCTCCCCGTGATCGGCTGGCTGGCAAGGAAGACGGCATCACCGCAAGCTCTCGCCAGCGGCGGCTTTCTCGCGCACGATGGCGGGGGCGGCGAAGCGCTCGCCATAGCGCTTGGCAAGCTCCTCACAGCGCGCCACGAAGGCCGCCGGACCCTTTTTGCCGGCATGCGAACAGGTATTCACGAACTGGATGAAGCCACCGGTGTGCACCGGCGCGCCGATGCCCAGGATCGAGCCGACATTGCCGTCGGCCACGCTGCCCAGCACCCCCTCCTGCAGGCACTTCAGCGTCTCGACGACCTGGCGGTACACCAGGCGGTCCTTGATATCGTCAGCGGCGAGGGTGAGCGTTGGCTGGTGATACATCTCGTAGAGATTCGGCCATATGGTCTTGCCGCCATCCTCGCGGTACTCGTAGAAACCACCACCGTGATAGCGGCCACCGCGATCGAACACCCCGACCATGGTGTCGATCACCTCGCGCATCACCCGCTGCTCGCCATGCTTGTCCTGAACGCCCATGGCCTTCCAGGTGGCCTGGGCCTTGCGCGTCAATTCCAGGCTGACTTCGTCATGCACGGCCAGTGGCCCCACCGGCATGCCCACCGCCTTGCCGAGGCTGTCGATCAACACCGGATCGACACCTTCGTGAAGCAGGCGCACGCCTTCGTCGAGATAGGTACCGAAGGTGCGTGACGTAAAGAAGCCCAGCGAGTCATTGACGACAATCGGCGTCTTGCGGATCTGGAGGGTGTAGTCGAACGCCTTGGCGAGCGTCTCGTCGCTGGTCTGCTCGCCACAGATGATCTCGACCAGCGGCATCTTGTCGACCGGCGAGAAAAAGTGGATACCGATGAAGTTCTCGGGCTTGCGGCTGGCCTCGGCCAGTTGCGTGATCGGCAACGACGAGGTATTGGACCCCCACACCACGTCCTCGGCCAGATGCGGCTCGGTGGCAGCAAGCAGGCGATTCTTGAGCTCGATGTCCTCGAATACCGCCTCGATGATCAGATCGCACCCGGCAAGGTCGGCATCATCGGCGGTGGTCGTGATGCGTGACAGCAGGTCGGCCTTCTTCGCCTCGCTGGCACGGCCACGTTCGATCTGCTTGTCGAGCAGGCGTGCCGAATAGGCCTTGCCACGCTCGGCGGCGTCCACCGAGATATCCTTGAGCACCACCTCGATGCCCGCGGCGGCACTTACGTAGGCGATACCCTGGCCCATCATGCCCGCCCCCAGCACGCCGACCCGCTCGACGTTGCGCTTTGCCACGCCGGCCGGGCGGCTGGCGCCACCTTTGACCTTGTTCATCTGGAAGAAGAAGGTCGAGATCATGTTCTTCGCTTCAGGCGTGGTGACCAGCCTGGTCAACCCTCGGCTCTCGATGCGCAGCGCGGTATCGACGTCCAGGCGCGCCGCTTCCAACGCGCAATCCAGAATCATCTCGGGCGCGGGCAGCAAGCCGCGTGTCTTCTTCTGCAGCATCGGCGCGGCCATCGTGACCAGTTGCGCCAGCGCCGGGGTGCCCGCCTTGCCGCCGGGCAGCTTGAACCCCTTGCGGTCCCAGGGCTGCTGCGCGGCGGTGTCATTGCCGCGCTGCTCGAGAATCCAGGAGCGCGCTCGCTCCAGCAGCACCTCGCGGCTTTCGACCAGCTCATCGACCAAGCCATCGGCCAGCGCCTTGGCCGGGGCAACCCGCTTGCCTTCCAGCAGGTAGGGAAGCGCGGCCTCGAGCCCCAGCAGGTTGACCAGGCGAACGATGCCGCCAGCGCCCGGCAGCAGGCCAAGCCCCACTTCGGGCAGGCCGATCTGGACTGACGTGTCGTCCCAGGCGATGCGCCGGTTGCAGGCCAGGCAGAGCTCGAAGCCGCCACCCAGCGCCGCGCCATTGATCGCGGCCACCACCGGCACCGGCAACCGCTCGAGACGCCGGAAATCACTCTTGATGGCCTCGGACAACGCCATGAAGGTGGCTTCTTCCCCGGGCTGGACCGCCAGCAGCTCGTTAAGGTCGCCACCGGCGAAGAACACCTTCTTGGCCGAGGCGAACACCACCCCGGCAAGACCTTCCTCGCCTTCCAGCCGCTCCAGCGTCTCGCGCATGGCGTCGCGGTATTCCTGGTTCATGGCATTGACCGGGCCGGTCTGATCCATGGTGATGGTGACGATGCCGTCGGCATCCTTCTGATATGCAAAGACACTCATGAGGCTTTCCTTGAAACGGATGGATCGGTCAGACGCGCTCGATGATCGTGGAGATACCCATGCCACCGCCGACGCACAACGACAGCATCCCGCGCTTGAGGCCACGCCGTTCCAGCTCGTCGAGCATGATGCTGACCAACATGCCGCCGGTGGCGCCCAGCGGGTGCCCCATGGCGATCGAGCCACCGTTGACGTTGGTCACCGAGGCATCGATGCCCAGGTCCTTCATGTAGCGCAGGGCCACCGAGGCAAAGGCCTCGTTGATCTCCCAGAGGTAGATATCGTCGGGCGTCAGGCCAGCGGTCTTCAGACACTTGAGGGCGGCGGGGCCGGGGCCCGCAAGCATGATCACCGGGTCGGTGGCCAGCACCGCTGTTGCCACCACACGGCCGCGTGGCGCAAGGCCGAGGTCGCGTCCGGCCTGCTCGGTGCCGATCAGCACGGCACTGGCGCCATCGACGATGCCGGAAGAGTTTCCCGGGGTGTGCACGTGCTCGATACGCTCGACCTCGGGATAGTGGCGCAGCGCCACGTCGTCGAAGCCAAACTGGCCCATGGTGGTGAAAGAGGGCTTGAGCGCGGCCAGGCCTTGCAGGGTGGTAGCCGGCTTGATGAAGTCGTCACGCTCGAGAATCAACAGCCCATTGCGGTCAAGGACCGGCAGCACCGAACGGTCGAAATAGCCGTTGTCGCGGGCATTGGCGGCACGCAGCTGTGACTGCAGGGCGAAGGCATCGACATCCTCGCGGGAGTAGCCGTCGATGGTGGCGATCAGGTCGGCGCCGATGCCCTGGGGTACGAAGCCGGTTTTCATCGAAAAACCGGGATCTCCCCCCATGGCGCCACCGTTGGAGCCCATCGGCACCCGCGACATGCACTCGATGCCGCCGGCCACTACCAGTTGGTCCCATCCCGAGGCGACCTTCTGGGCGGCGGTATTGACGGCCTCGAGGCCCGAGGCGCAAAAGCGGTCGAGCTGGACGCCGGCAACCGACTGGTCCCATTCGGCGTTCTGCACGATCATCTTGGTGACATCGCTGCCCTGCTCACTGACCGGCGTGACACAACCGAACACCACGTCGTCGACATAGGCGGTATCGAGATCGAGCCGTTGCTGCAGCCCCCTGAGCAGTCCGGCGCCCAGGTCGACTGGCTTCACTTCATGGAGGGTGCCGTCGATCTTGCCCTTGCTGCGGGGAGTGCGTACCGCCTCATAGATAAATGCCTGATTGCTCATGCCCAACTCCCGAACCATTAGACGTTGTTACAAAATAAACAAGATGCGCCTATTGTTTCGGGACAGGACCCCGCCAACAATGTTATTTCGGGTCAAAAATAGACATTAAGTGACACCCATAAACGACTTTTGGTGGAGACCGACACAGCATGCATTCGATCACCATTGCCTCACCTTTCGTGCACCAGGCGTTGGCCGGGGCAAAACCGGCGGGGATTGATATCGAGGGGCTTTTGCGAGAATGCGGGATCTCTCCCATGGTATTGCGCCTGGGGCGGGCGCGAGTCACCCTTGCGCAATTCACTTGCCTGTTGCGCGCACTGGTGGCGCGCATGGACGACGAGGCGGTGGGCATGCTCGAGCGCCCGCAGCGGCGCGGCTACCTGGAGATGATGGGCCATGCGCTGATCAGCGCGCCGACCCTGGGGGAAGCATGGCAACGCGGGGTGCGTTACCAGAATCTGTTCGAGAACAGCCTGTCGGCCGAGCTCATCGAGGACGACGACAGCGGCATGTATCGCCTCACGCGCCTGCCTGGCCAGACAGTCCGCAATTCGTTCATCATCGAGCAAACCCTGATGAACATGCATCGCTTCCATGCCTGGCTGACAAAGTCGCGCATCCCGATCCGGCGGGTGACGTTGGACTACCCGCCACCCAGCCATATCGACGAATATCGCTACCTGTTCTTCGGCGCACCGATCTATTTCAATCAGCCGGACATCAGTCTGACCTTCGACCGCGCGCTGCTCAACCTGCCCAACAAGCAGACCGTCGAGACCCTGGCGACCTTCGTGCAGCGTGCCCCGCTCGATCTGTTCACGCCTCTCAGTGGGGCCAGCAGCCTGCGCGGAACAATTCGCGCCTGGATCGAGGCGCAGATGAAAGAGGGCCTGCCATCGCCTTCCCTGGAAGACGCCGGCGACACCTTCGGTATCCACCCCCAGACGCTGCGCCGCCGTCTGCGCGCCGAAGATGCCACCTATCAGGACATCAAGGCCCAAGCCAGGCGCGACCTGGCCATGCACCTGCTCAACGAGACCAGCGATTCAGTGGAAAGCATCGCCATCCAGGTCGGCTTTTCGGAGCCCAGCGCCTTCATCCGAGCCTTTCGCGGCTGGACCGGGCTGACCCCGCTTGGCTATCGCAAGGGCTAGGCGCAAGGGCTAGGCACGAGGCAAGCTAGCCCTCGACGAGACGTGCCGCAGGCCTTTGCCAGGCAATCAACAGGCTGACCAGGGTGGAGGCGGCAAGCGCGGCGAGAAACGGCGGCAGCGTGGGAATACTGTCCGGGAAGCTGGCGGCAAGCGCCCCCGCGGCAATGCTGCCACTGGCGACCCAGCCCGGCAGGATAGCGCCCAGCATGCCGGCCACCCCGCCCGCCACGGCGGCAAGCGGGCTCATGCGCCGCCAAAGGCCAAGCAATACCGGCACCACGATGGCGGCGCACAGCAGATCGGCGATCAAAAACAGCCTGAGCACCGACAACCCCTGCAGCGCCACCACCACTACCGGCACCATCAACGCCACCGTGGTCAACCGTGCCGCACCGATCGACAGCCCGCGCTTGCCCGAGCCCGCCACCACCAGCGAGGCGATACCGTTCTGCAGGGTATCCACGCTCGAGGCCACGAGAGTCACGGCCAGCACGAGTGCCGGCAGCGCCAGCCAACCCGGCGCTTCCGTCAGCAAGGCGAAGAATGGAATCGGCGGCTCACCGAGCGCCACGCCGCTCATCGCCGCCAGCATGCCCAGACCACCAACCACTGCCACGACCGCCACGGTGATGGCCCCGCCCAGCCAGGCCCCGCGTCCCAGTGCCCGGTCATCACGGGCCGCCCACACGCGCTGCCAGTAGCCTTGATGGAAGAGGTTGGCCGCGGTAACGGCAATCACCAGGGTCAGCGCCACGGAAAGTGCGCTGCCAACGGGGATCGACGGTATCACCGCATCCGCCGGCATCTCCGGCAACCGCGCAAGCGCCACGCCGCCGACCACCACCAGCAGAACGATCAACAGCCACGCCTGCCAGCGGTCGGTGGCAAGGCTTGCGCGCAGCCCGCCCAGCGCGGTGTAGAGCAGCGTGGTGATGGCCACACCGACCACCACCAGCGCCGGTGGCACATCGGAAAGCAGCGCGGTGATGGCGCCAATGGCGGTCAGCTCAGCGGCCAGGAAGCAGGCCATGTAGGCCACCGAGACCAGCGACACCCAGCGCCGCACGCCGGCGCCGTAGCACGCCTCGGCAAATTCGCCGATGCTGCGCCCTTCCGGCAGCCGACGACGAATGGCCGGGCCATAAAGGCCCAGCACGATGAACGGCAGGGCCGAGCCGATGGCATAACCGGCAAGGGCCAAGGGACCGACAAAGGCGCCGATCTCCGGCGGTGCGAAGAGAATCCACGCGCCCATGCCCGAGGCCAGGAACGACAAGCCCAACGCCTGGGCGCCCTGGGAGTTTCGCGCGGTGACGTAGTCATCGAGCGGGCCATCGGCCCGGCGGGCCCGCAGGCCCAGATACGCAAAGCAGAAAAGCGCCGCGCCAAGCACGGCTGACGTCAGGTAGGGCATGTCGCACTTCCTCCGCCGGCATTAACCGGATCAGGTTCCAGGGTCGGCCGCGTGGCCCTCTCAGCCCCCGCACATCCCATGCGGAGGGACTCCCCTGGCGACAGTGAATGAATTGTATGGGTAAGCGCTAAAGTTGGGTGAGCGCTGGCCGATCACCCAACAACGACCCATCGGCATCATAGCAGCACGGGTCTTCCCCCGACCACCGCCCGGAACACTGCCAATGCCCTTCACGGAAGCCAAGGAACACGCCCCAGGCCGCCTGCACACGATCTTCGCCGAGCCCTACGCCGCCTTCGACAACGAGGTACCGGAGCGCTTGCTGCATCTGCGAATCGCGGTGAAAGAGCTGCTCGGCACGCCGATGGTCGACCACCGGCTCACCCTGCGGGTCATCCACGGCTGGGAAAACGGGGGTTTCGAGGTGGCCGATCTTGCCCACAGCGATCACCTCATCGACTCGCTCGAGGCCTTCGCCGAGGTCACCGAACGCTATCGCCTGGCCTTCGAGGCCGGCGCCCCATTGCCCCGCGACACCGTTTCACTACTCGCCCACCCCCTGGCTCAAGCCATCGCCGCCGCCGAGGCCAGCGGCGAAGGCCTGGACAACGACACGCGCACCCTCCCCTCACGCTGGCCCGCCTTCCCACAAGGCCTGATCCTCTACACCCTGTTCAAGGTCTACCACCGCCTCACCTACGGCGAGGACGACGCCTACCGCTCGATCCGCCTCAGCACATCGGACGGCGAGTGCGAGGTTCATGAATTTCACCTGGAAGAAGGCGAGTTCGCGGTCATCTCCCCCCCTGAAGGCGAGCAAGCCACCAGCGTGCTGGTGCTGCACGAAAGCCAGCTCGCGCCAGTACTACAACTGCTGGAGGAGTGTCCTTTAGGCACCTGAGCATGTCTCACTGCCCCCTCGGCACCCGCCCCATCAGGAAGAACTCCTCGTTGGGCGGCGTGCCGGCGAGGGTGACCAGGCGGTTGGACATACCGAAGAAGGCGGCGATGGCGCCGATGTCCCAGATGTCGTCCTGGGTGAAGCCGGTTTCCAGCAGGCGGGTCTGCCACTCGTCGGTGAGTTCACCAAGCTCAAGACCGGAGTGGAAGGCGAAATCGAGCATCACCCGGTGGCGCTCGCTCAAATCGGCGACGCGGTGGTTGACTGCCACCTGATCGGCCAGCAACGGGTCCTTGCTGTAGATACGCACCAGCGCACCGTGGGCCACCACGCAGTAGAGACAGCGGTTGCGGGCACTGGTGGCCACCACGATCATCTCCTTCTCGGCCTTGGTCAGGGTGTCGGACTCCCGTTCCATCAGCGCATCGTGGTAGGCGAAGAAGGCACGAAACTCCGCCGGCCGGTGGGCCAGCATCAGAAACACGTTGGGAATGAAGCCGGCCTTCTCCTGTACCTTGAGCATCGCATCGCGGATGTCCTCGGGAAGGTCCTGGATCGATTCGGGAATCGGAAAGCGGCTGATCGGGGTGGTCATGTTGGCTCCATGGGCAGACATTGCGGTGGCAGACATCCAGTTAACGTCAACGTTAGCTTGTCGTCCATACGCCTTCTGTCTCCCTTGGCTTTCCAAGCGATACGAACGCACGCGGCCCCGCCTCTTGCGAGGCGGGGCCGCGTTGTCACTGCGCGTAGGGAATCAGCTCAGCGAGATGGTGCTGTTGATGCCGCTGGAGACATTCTCCGGCTCGAACCAGCGGGCGGTGACGGTCTTGGTCTGGGTCCAGAAGGTGATGGCCTGCTTGCCGTTGGGGCCCAGGTCGCCAAGCTTCGAGCCGCGCGAGCCGGTGAAGCTGAAGTAGGCGACCGGCACCGGGATCGGCACGTTGATGCCCACCTGGCCGACGTCGATGTCGGTCTCGAAGCGGCGCGCCACCCAGCCGGAGTTGGTGAAGATCGAGGTGCCGTTGCCGTTGGGGTTGGCGTTGATGAATTCGATCGCCTCATCGAGGGTCTCGACGCTGACCACACACAGCACCGGGCCGAAGATCTCCTCGCGGTAGATGGTCATGTCGGCGGTCACGTCATTGAACACGGTCGGGCCTACGAAGTTGCCCTGCTCATAACCCGACACCTCGTAACCGCGGCCATCGACCAGCAGCTTGGCGCCTTCCTTTTCACCGGCATCGATCATCCGGATCACGCGGTCGCGGGCGGCCGGCGACACCAGCGGGCCGAGATCGGCATCGCGCTGGGTGCCTGGCCCGACCTTCATGTTGCGGGCGCCATCGACGATATCGTCGATCCACGCGCGCGCCTCGCCCACCAGCACCACCACGGAGTTGGCCATGCAGCGCTGGCCAGCGGCACCGAACGCCGAGCCGAGCAGGTTGTTGATGGCCTGGCTACGGTTGGCGTCCGGCATCACCACGCAATGGTTCTTGGCCCCCATCATCGCCTGCATGCGCTTGCCGGCCGCGGAGGCGCGGTTATACAGCAGCGAGCCCACATGGCTGGAGCCGATGAAGGAGAGTGCCTTGATGTCCTTGTGGTCGGCGATCTGGTTGGCGACATCCGGGCCGCCGTGAACCACATTGAGCACGCCGGCCGGCACCCCGGCTTCATGGGCCAGTTCGACCAGGCGCATGGTGGAGCTTGGGTCCTGCTCGGAAGGTTTGAGCACGAAGGTGTTACCGGTGGCGATGGCCAGCGGGAACATGAAACACGGCAGCATGATCGGGAAGTTGAAGGCGGTGATACCGGCACCCACGCCAAGCGGCTGGTTGAGGGTATAGACATCCACGTCGCTGGCGGCATTTTCGGCCACTTCGCCAAGCTGCAGCGAGGTGATGGAACAGGCATGCTCGACCACTTCCAGGCCGCGGCCCACCTCACCCTCGGCATCGGGCAGGGTCTTGCCGTGCTCCTCGGTGATCAGTGCGGCAAGCTCGGCGGTGTTGTCACGGATCAGCGCCTGCAGCTTGAGCATGATGCGCATGCGCTTGCCCAACGGCACCTTGCGCCAGGTCTTGAAGGCCTCCTTGGCACTGGCCACGGCACGCTCGACTTCCTCGGCGCTGCAGAACGGCACCCGCGCGACCACTTCCTGGGTGGCCGGATTGACGACATCACGCCACTCCTGGCTCTGGGACGGGACGGGCTGGCCGTCGATATACATCGGAATTTCGCGAATGCTCATGGTGCGTGCTCCTTTTTATAAGAACATAAGAATTTATTGGCAACCTGGTGGCTGTCTGTTCGATAACAAGACTTCGACTTTATGTGCATATCAGCACGAAGCTGGATAACAACGAGTCTATCCAGTGCCCATGGAGGCTGACAACACACACTCAGGCACATTACTTGTGCACCAGCGCACAACCAGCGATCATTGAAGCCGCCCTACCCCCACTCTCCAGCATGGAAACGCCGCGATGCTCGACTGGCAGGACATCCAGATCTTCCTGGAAGTGGCGCGCAGTCAACGCCTGACCGACGCCGCACGGCGCCTGGGAGTAGACCACTCCACCTTGTCGCGGCGCACCCGGCGCTTCGAGCAGACGCTCAATACTCAGCTCTTCGAGCGTAGCACCCACGGTTATCATTTGACCGAGGCCGGCCACCAATTGCTCGCCCATGCCGAGGAAATGGCCCGCCACGCCTTCGAGGCCGGCGAAAGCCTGACCGACAAGAATCATCAGATCAGTGGCCAGATTCGCCTGGGGGTGACCGAAGGCTTCGGCACCTGGGTGATCGCCCCACTGCTCTCGGCATTCTGCGCGCGCCACCCTGGCGTCACCCTGGACCTGCTCGCCCTGCCTCGGGTAGTCAACCTGAGCCGCCACGAGGCGGATCTCGCCATCACCATCGAACGCCCGGTGAGCCCTGGCCTGGTCAATTCGCGGCTGTGCGATTACCGGCTGCGGCTTTACGGCAGCCGAGACTACCTGGCCAGCCACGGCACACCAAAGGCGCTGCCAGAGCTCGCCCAACACCGCCTGATCGGTTATGTGGACGATCTGATCTTCAGCGAACAGTTGAGCTACCTGGAACCGCTGCTGGACCCGGCGGTGGTAGGCCACCCCGGCCCGCATTTCGCCATGCGCAGCACCAGCGTGACCACCCAGCATGCCGCCTGCCTGCATGGTGCAGGCCTCGCCGTGTTGCCATGCTTCATCGCCAGCACCTCACCGGCGCTTGGCACCGTGCTCGATGACGAAGTGGACGTAGTGCGTCAGTTCTGGATCACCGCCCGCCAGGAGCAGCGCCGCCTGGCGAGGGTGAGAGTGCTGTGGGACTTCCTGCGCGAGGCACTGGAAACCAACCATGACTTCTTGATGGGGGAGGCACCCACGCTGACGATACCGGGCAACGCCTGAGCGGGTAACCGCATTATCGCCGCTTCAGCTCCCGTGCCGTTTCAGTTCACGCGCCGCTTCACGACCGGCAATCGCTCCCATCACCACGGCACTGAGCAGGCCATTGCCGGAAAGATAGCCACTGTCATTGGAGCCCGAGACGCCACGCGCCGCGCCGCCGGCAGCGAACAGGTTGGGGAGTTTCTCGCCAGCGGCGTCCACCACACGGGCCTCGGTATCCACCTCCAGCCCACCTTGGGTATGGAACAGCGCCCCGGTGACCTTGATCGCCCGGTATGGCGGCACCAGCAAGGTCTCGGCGGCGAAGGTGCGTCCGAAACCGTCGGCCTCTCCATGTTCCGCCAGTGTGTGCATCTCGGTGAAGGTGGATTCGAGCGCCGGCAATGGCAAGCCCAGCCCCTCGGCCATCTCCGCCAGGCTACCGAACGTGCGTACCGCGCCACCCTGCTCGGCATTGCGGTAGTCCTCGAACTCCAGCGCCGCCTGGTGAATACGCTCGTCGAACAGGTTCCAGGCCACCTGCCCGGGCTGGGCAAGTACCTTGGCGGCCTGTTCGGAATAGCCGCCATGCTCGTTGGAGAAACGCTGACCCTCGCCATTCACCTGCACGCCGCCGCGCATCATCAGCGCCCAGGAGATCAGCGTCTGATGGGGCGTGGCCAGTGAACCGTGCCCCTGGCAAGCCCCCAGGTCCTTGAGGCTCGCACCAATCGCCTCGCCCCACAGCAGTGCATCCCCCTGGTTGCCTTCATGGCCGTAATACAGCGCATGCTTGAGCGAGGGGATGTGCTTCGCCACCAGCTCGGGATTTCCACCATAGCCGTTGCAGGCCAGGATCAACGCATCGCAACCGATGCTTTCGTGGCTGCCGTCGGGGCGCTCGAGGGTGATACCGCGCACGCGCTTGCCTGCGTCCACATGCAGGTCGACCACCCGCGCTTGAGTAAGAATATCGAGGCCCACCGCTTCGGCGGCGTTGAGCAGGCACCCCATCAGCTCTTCGCCGGTGCGCCTTGGGGTAGCATGCATGCGCATCGCGCTGTGGCCGGGGTAGAGAAATCCCTCGACCAGGTCGAACGGCACGCCATGCGTATCGGCCAACCACTCGATCACCCGGCCGGAATAGTCGGCAAGCGCCGCGACGATGGCCGGGTCCGCCTCGTCTCCATTCTTGTGCTGGATATCGCGTGCCATCAGCTCGGCACTGTCCTCGACGCCCTTCTCGGCCTGGAAGCGGGTGCCGGCGGCGGGTATGAACCCCTGGGACATGGAGGTACTGCCGCGTGGTAATGCATCACGCTCCAGTACCACCACATCGGTCTCGCACTCCATGGCGGCAAGCCCGGCCACCAGGCCACAGGCGCCTGCGCCAATGATCACCAACGGCAGGTGCACGTCGAACTCGTCGCCCTCGCTAAATGCCACGATCCCCATCAGCGTGCCCCTCCGGCCTGGGCCTGGAAGGCATCGAGGATCTCGCCGGCCGGTGCCTGCCACACTGCCTCATGGCCGGCGATATGGCCCAGCACCTCCTCCAGGCAAGCAATGCGGTGGGGCTGGCCGACCAGCCACGGGTGCAGGTTGAGCGCCAGCATCCGCCCGCCCTGTTGCCGGGATTCTTCGACCAGGAAATCGAAGGCATCCTTGACCTGATCGACCCAGGCGTCCTCGGAGTGCAGGTTCTGGCACATCACGAACTGATCCTCGATCTCGGTGGTCAGCGGCATCATCGCCAATGGGCCATTGTCGGTGCGAAACGCATAGGGCAACTCATCGTTGACCCAATCGGCGCAGTACTCGATGCCCTGCTCGGCCAGCAGTTCCGGGGTGTTCCAGCTCTGGTGCTTGGCGGGGCTCAACCAGCCACGAATCGGTTGGCCAGTCAGCTTGCGCAGGGTAGCGACCGAACGCCCCACGATCTCGGCCTCCTCGTCGCGGTCCTGGCCGCCGTAATGCAGGTGATCCATGTTCCAGCCGTGGCACATGAACTCACCACCCTCTGAGTTCACGAACGCCATCAGGCGCTCCAGCAGGTAGGGCGTCTGCTCGGCCAGTTGGGCGTTGATGGCGAAGGTCGGCCGCACCTGGTAGTGCGCCAGGGCCTTGAGCAGGCGATAGATGCCGACCCGGTTGCCATAGTCGCGCAGTGAATAATGGCGAAGGTCCGGATAGGGCATGGTCATGCCATTGGGCACCTTGAAGGGCACCCCGCGCTGGTTCAGTGGGTAGAACTGCAGCGACACGTTGATCCACACCGCCAGAGTCTTGTCACCAGGCCAGGTGACGGGTGGCCGCTCGCTGAGCATCGACCAGTCGTAGCGATCGTGGTCATAGCCGTGATGACGATGCGGATAGTGAAGGTAGTCGTTGTCGAGAGAGCCGTCGTCGCGCGCCATGTTCACCCCCTGTCTGCGTGGTGTTGGGTGCCGCCCGCACGCCCGGCGATATCGGCCAGGGCCTGGTCGTAGTGCTGCTCGAGGTAGTGCGAGGCGATCTCGCGGCCGGTGGCCACCCACACGTCGCTGTGTCCGGTGATGTACTCGAGTGCCTCCTCGAAGGCCTTGATGCGATGCGGACAACTGATCTGGTAGTTGTGGGTGGGAATGCACATCACCGTGCCGGATTCGGCGCCCTCGGCGTACAGCCGGTCGAAGTGCCGCTTGAGCATCTTCAGGTAATGACGCGGCTCGACCTTGTTCACCGCATAGACAATGGTGTCGTTCATCTCAAGCGAATAGGGCACCGAGACGAATCGTCGCCCCGAACGCAGCTGGATCGGTGTCGGCTGGTCATCATGGAACAGGTCGCAGGTGTAGAGTCCGGCGCGTTCGCCGAACATCTCCTGGCCGACCTCGGCGAACAGATCCAGGGTACGCTCCGAGTGGGAAAGCGCCGGTGCCAGGTAGCCGGCACAGGCCTGGCCGGTGTGGCGGTGAATGGTCTCGATGCTGTCACGGATCATCTCCCGCTCCTGGGCCTCGCTCATCCCGTAGGTGTAGCGAGTGTTGTAGATGCCGTGGCTGAAGAACTCCCAGTCGCGCTCGCGGCACATCTCGATGATCTCGGGATGATGCTCGCACAGCGCCACCGACAGCGAGATCGAGCCGCGCACGCCGAACTTGTCGAGCAACGCCATCTGGCGCTGATGGCCAACCCGGTTGCCGTAGTCGCGAATGCTGAAGCCAGGCACGCTGGGGTGCGGCGTCGGCCACGGCTTGCGTTGCGGGTTCTGCGGCGGGTCCAGCTCGTAGTACTCGATATTGGGGGCCACCCAGAAGGCCACCCTGGCCCCACCCGGCCAGGTGATCTTCGGTCGATTCTCGTAGGGCCAATAACCGTAGGCGTCCAGAACTTCCTTCATCTTGCTCACTCCCGTTCGCTTGCCGTGCCGCTCAAGCCTTGTCGGCGGCCCGCGATTCCAACCAGGCCAGCACATCGGCCACCGGCATCACGTCGGCATACTTGAGGTGCAGGTCGGTGAGGTTGGCGTAGTGGTAGCTTTCGTGCTTGTCGGCCACGCATTCAATGGGAACGATGGTGCGGTAGCCTCGCGACAGGCTTTCCACGGCGGTGGCACGGATGCAGCCGGACGTGGACCCACCGGTGACGATCACGGTATCCACCTGGTGCCACACCAGCAGCGACTGCAGCGGTGTCTCGAAGAACGCCGAGGGCATGCGCTTGGTGTAGACGACGTCACGGCCATGCTCGATCTCGGCACGCTCGTCGAACTCGGCACGCTCCGAACCGTACTTGATGTTCTGCAGGGAATCGGGAGTGTCGGTACGCGTTCCCCACACACCGGCGTCCTCGGCGGAATCCAGAAACGCCACGTGGGTCCACACCACCGGCCAGTTCAATTGGCGGAAGCCACGCGACAGCTGATTGACGTACTCGAGCTGACGGGGGTCCGTCTCGTAAGCGGTCTTGAACAGGTCGGTACGGGTGTAGGCCTTCTGCGGGTCGACGTTGACCAGCACCGCCTTGTTGCCGAACCCGAACGGAACGCGCTGGGGGTTGGCCATCACGTCTTCGAAGATTTCCCTGGCGGTCTTGTCGCTCTTGATCATTGGCTTTCTCCTACCTGGGTGACTGTGATCGTTCGCTGTCGGGCGCGCCTGGAGGCGGCCCCACATCATCAGGTGTTGTCGTATTTCTGGCCGAGTTCCAGCAACGACCGGGTGCCGAGGTAATCGTTGAGCTGACCGAAATCGAGCATGCGGTCACGGAAGGCATCGGTCGTGCCATCCTGGCGCAAGGTGGCGAAGAACTGGCTGGCCATGTGGGTCAGCGCGCGCACCAGGGCGCCTGGAAAGATCACCAGCGAGAAGCCGAGCGCCTGCAAGGCCGCGGCGTTCTGCAGCGGCGTGTCGCCCCCTTCCACCATGTTGGCCATGATCGGCACCTGGCCCTTGAATTCGGCCATGATCCGCTGGATATCGGCATCGCTGCGGATGCCCTCGATGAACAGCATGTCCACCCCTGCATCACGATAGGCGATAGCGCGCTCGATCGCCGCATCGGTGCCTTCCACCGCCAGGGCGTCGGTGCGTCCGATGATCAGCGTTGCATCACTCTGGCGGGCATCGAGGGCGGCCTTGAGCTTGCCGACCATCTCTGCCGTGGGCACCAGGGTCTTGCCACGCAGGTGACCGCAACGCTTGGGGTAGGTCTGGTCCTCGAGCTGCAACGCATTGGCACCGGAACGCTCCAGCATTCGCACGCAGCGCATCACATTCATGGCATTGCCGAAGCCGGTGTCGCAGTCCACCACGATATCGGCCTCGACTCGCTCACGGATGCGGGACAATGACGCATCGATTTCGCTGAGTCCGAGCAGGCCGATATCCGGGCGCCCGAGTTGGGTATAGGCAAGGCTTGCCCCCGACAGGTAGACGGTGTCGAAGCCGGCCTGTTCGGCAAGCGAGGCGCCCAGCGCATCGAAGATGCCGGGCGCCACAACGATATCTGGGGCATGCAGCCGAGATTTGAAATCATGGGTGGAGAGAGTCATGGCGTGAAGGTTCCTCGCATGGCAGGGAATTCGAATGGCGGCCCGCTGCTCAATCGCAGGCCAGGGCCAGGTCGTTGTAGACCGCCTGGCGCGCAAGCTTGCCGTC
Source organism: Halomonas urumqiensis (assembly GCF_003028575.1). Lineage (GTDB taxonomy): Bacteria > Pseudomonadota > Gammaproteobacteria > Pseudomonadales > Halomonadaceae > Halomonas > Halomonas urumqiensis. The sequence goes on from NZ_PYUD01000003.1 coordinate 345,751, forward strand.
GCGCACCTCGAAGCGGTCGATGAAGCGCACACCCGCGAACGGCGAGCCATCGGGCCATTCGCCCGATAGCTCGCCGTGGCAGACCACCACGCTGTGGTCCTCCTTGTCGCAGGTATCGAAAGCGTCGAAGCGCTTGTGGACGAAGCGATAACGCTCGCTGGCCCAGGCCACCAGCTCCTCGAGCCGGGTCATCTCGACACCGCCCGGGAAGGTCATGTGGAAATCGTCGGCGAGCAGTGCGCGCGCGGCTTGAAGATCACGGGATTGCATGGCATCGAGAAACGCCCGAACCAGCTGTTCCGGCGATTCGTTGCCTGCTCCCGCATGGCCCGCGGTCTGGACTTCGCCACCCGGACGACGCGCCCGGCCACCGCGCATGTAGGCATCGCCATCCACTTCATGCAGAAAGATGGTGATGGCCTGGGGGTCGGCATCGATGGTGGTGCGGACTGCGTCGGTCAGGCGCTCGCAGAGTCGCTGCTTCAGCGCACTGGAGTAGCCTCGGATCAGACTGACCTGAACAACGGGCATGGGCGAATCTCCCGGAGGTTGTTATCTTTGTCATACAGGGCGCAATCACTCGCACATCACATCAACCTGTACTATTCATAATACATTTCCATGTCTAGTTTTATGTCTAGTCGAATGCCTGCGTCAAGTTTCGTGACATCATAAGGAATGTGCCATGAACCACACACACGTGACGTCCGTGGGCGGCACCAAGTCCCACCGGATCTTCCTGCTGCTCAAGGACGCGATCCTCAGCGGGCGCCTCCCTCCCGGCCGCAAGCTGCCTGGAGAGATCAAGCTTGCCGAGCAGCACGGCGTATCACGGGTAACAGTGCGGCGCGCCATGGAGGCCTTGCGCGAATCCGGGCTGGTGGCTCGCAAGCCCGGGCTTGGCACCGTGGTGCTCGAGCAGCCGCTGGATGCCACGGTAATGACGGCAAGCGTCTCGAACCTGCTACCCAACATGGTCAAGATGAGCCAGGCCTCGCAGGTCCGGCTTCTGGAGTTCAGCTACGTCAAGCCTAGCGAGTCGGTCCGCGAGGAACTCGGGCTGGGTGCTGGCGACCGCGTGCAGCGCTCGGTTCGCGTGCGCATGGCCGATGGCAAGCCATTCTCGTACCTGGTCACCCATGTGCCCGAGTACATCGCCCTGAACTACAACGAAGCCGACCTCACCAATACCCCCCTGTTCGCCCTGCTCGAACGCAGCGGCGTGCTGGTCGACCATGCCTCCCAGTCGATCTCGGCCACGCTCGCCACCCACGAGATCGCCGAAGCACTAGGGGTTTCGGTGGGCTCGCCACTGATCTCGCTGACGCGTGTGGTGTACGACGAGGAGGGGCGTGGCGTGGAGTATCTCGATGCGCTCTACCGGCCGGATCGCTACCGTATCCAGATCGACCTCAATCGAACCGGCGACGAGGAAGCCCGCTACTGGGAGCCCAGGACCCCGGACGCCGAGCGCGCCCCCCAGGCCCGCGAGATGTCGCCCGACGAGGCGTGAGGCGCCATCGCTTCACCGAATCGGACACGCTCACCACCTGTATTATTTTTAATACATTTAAACTACAAGAAAAAATACATTTGACCTGTGCCATGTTGCTGCGCTAGTTGTATTGTCATCATGCGGGAAACGCGACTCTCGCAATTCAAGCCCAACCCCAAGTCCTGACACTTGGACCTTATCAACAGGGGAGCCACGGCGAGCCAACCCACCATGACAATGCCAACGACACTGTTCGACAAGGTGTGGGATGCCCACGAGATCCACCGCAGCGAGAGCGGCCAGAGCCTGCTGTGGATCGATCGACACTTCGTCCACGAAGGGTCCTTCCATGCCTTCAACAAGCTGCATGAGCGGGAACTGCCCGTGGCGCGTCCCGACCTCACCTTCGGCATCGCCGATCACTACGTGCCAACCCTCACCCGGCACCTCGAGGAGATCGGCGATGCCAAGGTGCGCGGCATGATCGAACAGCTGTCGGACAACACCACCCGCCATGGCATCGCGCTGTTCGGCCTGAACGACCCACGCCAGGGCATCGTGCACGTGCTCGGCCCCGAGCAGGGGCTGACCCAGCCGGGACTGCTGATGGTCTGTGGCGACAGCCATACGTCCACCCATGGTGCCTTCGGCAGCATCGCCTTCGGTATCGGCGCCTCGGAAGTGGCCCATGTGCTGGCCACGCAGACCCTTTGGCAAAGCCGTCCGAAGCAGATGCGCCTGAACGTTGAGGGCCGCCTCGCCCCGGGCATCACGGCCAAGGACATCGCGCTGACCTGGATTGCCCGGTTGGGCGCCGATGGTGCGCGTGGCCACGCCATCGAGTACACCGGCAGCGCCATCCGCGACTTGTCGATGGAAGCGCGGCTGACACTGTGCAATCTTTCCATCGAGGGTGGCGCGCGCTGCGGGGTGATCGCCCCGGACGAGGCTACCTTCGACTACCTGCGCGGCCGCCCCTATGCCCCGCAAGGCGAAGCGCTGGAACAGGCCATGGCCTACTGGAGAACCCTTACCAGTGATCCCGAGGCGCGTTTCGACCGCGAGGTGACGCTGGATGCCAGCGAGATCGGACCCACCGTGACCTGGGGGGTATCGCCGGAAGACGCCCTGCCCATCGACCAGGCCGTACCCGACCCCGCCCGTGAACAGGATGCGAACCGCGCCCGCCAGTTACAGGATACCCTCGACTACATGGGCTTGAGCGCGGGTCAGAAGCTTACCGACATCGCCATCCAGCGCGTGTTCATCGGCTCGTGCACCAATGCCCGCATCGAGGACCTGCGCGCCGCGGCGGCGGTGCTCAAGGGCCGGCGCAGCAAGGTGCCGGGTATCGTGGCCCCAGGCTCCACCCAGGTGAAGCGGGAGGCCGAGGCCGAGGGCCTGGACCGTATCTTCCTGGAGGCGGGGCTCGAGTGGCGTGAATCCGGTTGCTCGATGTGCGTGGGCATGAACGGTGACCTGGTGGCCAGTGGCGAACGCTGCGCCTCCACCACCAACCGCAACTTCAAGGGCCGTCAGGGGCCAGGGGCCAGAACTCACCTGATGTCGCCCGCCATGGTGGCCGCCGCCGCCGTGGCCGGCCATCTGGCCGATATCCGCGAGCTCTGATATTCGCGAACTCTAGGGGAAGGACGAGCATGGAACCGATCAGGCATCTCGACGCCCTGGCATGCCCGCTGGCCCAGGCCAATGTCGACACCGACCAGTTGATTCCAGCGCGCTTCATGAAGGAGCCGCGCAGTGTCGGCTACGGGCAGTTCCTGCTCCACGACCTGCGCCACGACGCAAGCGGCAAGCCCCGCGGCGACTTCATCCTCGAGCATCCCGAGGCAAGGCAGGCAAGCATCCTGGTGGCACGGCGCAACTTCGGGGCGGGCTCCTCGCGCGAGGCGGCGGTGTATGCGCTGGTGGACTTCGGCTTTCGTTGTGTGATCGCCCCGAGTTTCGGCGACATCTTCTCGTCCAATGCGGTCAACAACGGGCTTCTACCGGCCACCCTGCCCGAAGAAGACATCGAGCGTTTGCTCGAGCACCTCGGTGACACGCCCGGCCGCCTGCATGTCGACCTGGAAACCTGCCGTATCCGGGCAGGCGAGCTGGACCTGGCCTTCACCATCAGCCCCACCTGGCGGACCAAGCTGCTCAATGGCTGGGATGACATCGACATGACCCGCCAGCACGAAGAGGCAATCACGCGCTTCGCCGCCGATTACGCGGCGCGGCACCCCTGGCTCAAGGCCAGCCCCGGAGACCCCGGCGTCATCGCCCGGGATTTCTGACCACCGGCAACACGATCACCCGCTGTTCACAAGGAGAACAACCATGAACAAGAGCCTGATCACTTCCCTAGGCATCGCTACCCTGCTGGCCTCCGGCCAGGCCATGGCGCTCGACCGCATCAGCGCGGTTCACGCCTTCCCGACCTCGCTGATCTACACCAAGAGCTTTCTCGAATTCGTCGACAAGGTGAACGAGCGTGGCGACGGCGTGGTACAGATCGACGTACGCGGCGGTCCAGAGGTCATCGGTCTGTCCGAGCAACCCGATGCGGTGCGCAACGGCGTGGTCGACATGGCCTACACGGCGGCCAGCTTCTACGCCGGCACCGTGCCGGAGCGTGACGCCATGGTCGCTTCGAACACCAATGCGATCTTCGCCCGCGAAAACGGCGGCATCGACCTGCTCAACGAGATCCACCAGGAGAAGATGGGCACCTACTATCTCGGCTGGTTCGACAGTGGCGTCAGCTACAACCTCTATACCATCGAGGAGCCGGAAATCGACGAGGACGGCAACCTCAGCGTTTCGGGCCTGACCCTGCGCAGCAATCCCGTCTATGACGCCTTCTTCCAGGACTACCTGGGCGCCCAGCCGATCAGCCTGCCCACCACCGATGTCTACTCGGCGCTGGAGCGCAGCGTGGTCAACGCCACCGGCTGGACCCAGATCGGCCTCAAGGACCTCAACTGGGACCGCTTCCTCAACTACCGCATCGACCCGGCGTTCTTCTCCACCGACATGGGGGTGATCGTCAATCTCGACAGCTGGAACCAGTTGAGCGAGGAATCCCGCGAGATCCTCCAGGAAGTGGCCATCGAACACGAGCGCGACAGTGCCGAACAGCTCGCCGAGCTTGCCAAGGAGCAGCAGCAGGAACTCGAGGATGACGGCATGCAGGTCTTCCGCCTGGAAGGCGAGGCCGGCGCCACGTTCTCAGAAGCCGCTCGCGAAGCCACCTGGGAGCGCATGCGCGGCCAGATGGAGCGCCACCCGATGGGGCTCGATCACTACGACGCACTGATCGAGAAGTTCAACGACCTGTGAGACACGACGGGCCGGCGATGCGTCGCTCGGCCCTTCACGTCCGCCCGGCTTTCGGCTTCACGCCCTGGACGACGCTATGCACTTAGTGAACCGCTGTTACCTGATGGTACTCAACGGCATGGCCCTGGTGGCCGCCATCATGCTGGTGTGGCTAATGGTGGCCATCGTGCTCTCCGTGGTGATCCGCAACATTGGCCTGCAACCCTCGGCCTGGTTCTTTCTCTCCACCGAGTACGCCATGTTCTACCTGACCCTTCTGGGCGCCCCCTGGCTGGTGCGTCAAAAGGGCCATGTCCATATCGAGCTGCTCACGTCGGTGCTGCCGCCCGCCGCCCTCAACGTGCTCAGCCGGCTGGTCGCCCTGCTGTGCGTGCTGGTCTGCGCGGTACTGGCCTGGAAAGGGCTTGACCTGGTGATGATGAATATCGAGCGCAGCGACTACGACGTGCGCGCATTCTTCGTACCCAAGTGGATTCTCACCATCGCCTTTCCCATCAGCTTCACGTTGATGGCGATCGAGTTCGCCCGCTTCGTGGTGGGCCCGGAAATCCTTCACAGCGGCGAAGCGGGGATAAAAGAATAATGGAATGGTATCTGGCTCTGGCCTTTCTGCTCACCATGATCCTGGTGTTCATGGCGCTGGGCACGCCCATCGCACTGGCATTCCTTGCCGCCAACCTGATAGGTGCCTGGCACTTCATGGGCGGGCAGAACGGTCTCATACAACTGCTCAACAACGGATTCGGGGGGCTTTCCAGCTTCAACCTGGTGCCCATCCCGCTGTTTCTGCTGATGGGTGAGCTGTTCTTCAGAACCGGCCTCGGCATGAAAATGTTCAATGCCATCGACCAGTTGATGGGCAAGGTGCCTGGGCGGCTCTCCTACGTCACCGTGGTGGGCGGCACCGGCTTCTCCACGCTCAGCGGCTCTTCCATGGGGTCCACGGCGCTGATGGGCTCGCTGCTGGTGCCCGAGATGCAGCGTCGCGGCTACAAGAAACACATGGCCATCGGCCCGATTCTGGGTACCGGGGGCCTGGCGATCATCATTCCGCCCTCGGCATTGGCCGTGCTGCTCGCCACCCTGGCCAAGATCGACATCGGTGCCCTGCTGATTGCCGGCATTCTGCCGGGGCTGGTGCTCGCCTGCCTCTACATGGCCACCATCTGGCTGCAGACCAGGCTGGACCCGTCGGCGGCGCCCACCTACGCGCTGGAACCGGTGCCGATGCGCCAGAAGCTCAAGCTGATCGCCACCGACATCCTGCCCATGATCAGCGTGATGGTGCTGATCGTGACCCTGATGCTGACCGGCTTCGCCACCCCCTCGGAGGCGGCGGCATTTGGCGCACTGGGGGCCATCGTGCTGGCGGCTATCTACCGCTGCATGAGCTGGGAGGCCTTCAAGCTGTCGGTGACCGGCGCCCTGAAGGTCACCTTGATGGCCTACCTGATCGTCTTCGGCTCGGCCACCTTCAGCCAGTTGCTGGCCTTCTCCGGCGCCTCCAGCGGCTTGATCCAGTGGGCCACCAGCTTCGACCTGGCGCCGATCCTCATGCTGCTGGCGATGTTCGCCGTGCTGCTGGTGCTCGGCACCTTCATGGAACAGATCTCGATCATGATGCTGACCGCGCCCTTCTTCTTCCCACTGGCCCAGGCACTCGGCTTCGACCTGATCTGGTTCGGCATCATCGTGCTGCTGGCGCTCGAGATCAGCTTCTCGACGCCACCGCTCGGCTTGCTGCTGTTCGTGATGAAAGGGGTGGCACCCGCCGGCACCACCATGCGCGAGATCTATGCCGCGGCGATTCCCTACATCCTCTGTTCGATGCTGCTGGTAGCGATCCTGATCGCCTTCCCGTCACTCGCCACCTGGCTGCCGGGGATGATCAACTCGAGTTGATCCGGCGGATTCAGGTGCCGCAGAAGGTCCGAAACACCTGCTCACTGGGCGGTGCCGGGCGGGCATGATCATCGCGCCCGGGCTGCTCGGTGAACGGCTGCGCCAGCACCTCGCGAAGCGTCTCGAAGGGGCCGAAATCATCATGCTCGGCGGCGGCGGCCAGTGCCTCCTCCACCTTGTGATTGCGCGGAATGTAGAGCGGGTTCACCGCGCGCAGGCGAGACGCGATCGCGTCGCTCGGGACAGCCTCCCGAGTCAGGCGCTCGCGCCAGCGGGGGAGCCACTCCCGCAGCGCCCGGTCATTGTTGAACAGCTCGAGCAGCGCCGGGGCATCCTCCTCGATGGCGTCCGCCAGGCGGCGAAAGGTCAGGGTGAAGTCGGCATGGCCTGCGTGCATCGCTTCATGCAGGTCGTCGGCCAGCGCCTGGTCGCCTTCCTCTTGCGTCGCAAGGCCGAGCTTTTCACGCATCACCGCCAGCCACTCGGCTTCGTACTGCGCGGGGTAGGCCTGAATAGAGGCAGTCGCCTTCTCCACCGCCTTGTCCTGGTCGTCATCGATCAGCGGAATGAGGGTCTCGGCGAAACGCGCCAGGTTCCACTGGGCGATCCACGGCTGGTTGCGGTAGGCATAGCGGCCACCCTCGTCGATGGAGCTGAACACGCACTGCGGGTCGAAGCGCTCCATGAAGGCGCAGGGGCCATAGTCGATGGTCTCGCCGGAAATCGAGGTGTTGTCGGTGTTCATCACCCCATGAATGAAGCCAAGCCCCATCCATTTCGCCACCAGCCTGGCCTGGCGGGCCTGCATCGCGTCGAGCAGCGCCAGGTAGCGCCCGCCCTCATCACGTTCTGACTGAAGGTGAGAGTAGTGGCGCTCGATGGCCAGGTCGGCCAGGGTGCGAATGGCAGCCACATCGCCCCGCGCAGCGAAATACTGGAAGGTGCCGACACGCAGGTGGCTCGAGGCCACCCGGGTCAGCACCGCACCGGGCTCGGGGACACGCCGAAATACCCGCTCACCGCTGGTCACCGCCGCCAGCGCCCGGGTGGTCGGCACGCCAAGCACGTGCATCGCCTCGCTGACCAGGTATTCGCGCAGCACCGGCCCGAGTGGCGCGCGGCCATCGGCGCCGCGTGAAAACGGCGTGCGCCCGGCACCCTTGAGCTGGATGTCGCGCACCCCGCCATCGCGGCCAGTCACCTCACCCAGCAGCACCGCACGGCCATCCCCCAGGCGCGGCACGAAGTTGCCGAACTGGTGCCCGGCATAGGCCTGGGCCAGCGGCGCGGCACCCGGAGGCACCTGGTTGCCGGAAAACCACGCGGCGGCCTGCTGGTCTTTGAAGGCGTCGAGGTCGAATCCCAATTCATCGGCCAGTGGACGATTGAAGGCGACCAGCCGGGGCGAGTCTACCGGCAGTGGGTCGAAACGCTCGAAAAAATGCGACGGCAGGTGGGCATAACGCAGGGTGAACTCGGGAAACATGACGGCTCCGGTGAAACGCCGCGCAGCGGCAGCGGACGGATGAATACCCGAGTATAAAGGTAGGTTTTGCGTTTATCGATAGCGAGTGTCGACAGCGAGCCAGCCGCAGTGCGTGGGTTCTCGAAGCGCCTGACACTTGCCACGAAATCACTGAAGCGCTCGCCCTGGATTTGACATCGGTTCGGCAAACCTTCATTTGAGTATTCATCCAACGCGCGGCGGCACAAGGCGATGTACTCCGCCGCGCCCGCAAGCTGGCCAAGGGAGACACCGTCAAATGAGCCACAACCTGTTCGAGACCTTTGCCGCGCGCATGCGCGAGCGTGGCGACGCCGATTTCATCACCACCCGCGAGGGGCGCCGCTACTCCTACGCCGATGCGCTCACTGACAGTGCGCGGCTGGCCGGGGCGCTGACCGAACTGGGTGTCGCCACCGGTGACCGCGTCGCCGTGCAGGTCGACAAGAGCCCCGAGGCGATCCTGCTCTATCTCGCCTGCCTGCGCATCGGTGGCGTCTATCTGCCGCTGAACACCGGCTATACCTTTGATGAGATCCGTTACTTTCTGGGTGATGCAGAACCGGCGCTGTTCGTCTGTCGCCCCAAGGTGCTGGACGAGGCCCGCGCCATCGCCACCGACACCGGTTGCCCCGCGGTGGAAACCCTCGGCAGCGAGGCCGATGGCAGCCTGATGGACAAGGCCCGTGACGCCACCCCGCGCGAGGACATCGTCGCGCTAGGCGAGCGTGATCTGGCGGCGATTCTCTATACCTCGGGCACCACCGGCCGCTCCAAGGGCGCCATGCTGACCCACCAGAACCTCGGCTCCAACGCCGCGACCCTGGCCGAGGCCTGGCACTTCAGCGCCGGGGACCGCCTGATCCACGCCCTGCCGATCTTCCATACCCATGGGCTGTTCGTGGCCTGCAACGTCACCCTGATGGCCGGCTCCAGCATGCTGTTCCTGCCGAAGTTCGACGCCGACGTGATCTTCGAGGAGCTGCCGCGCGGCACGGTGATGATGGGCGTGCCGACCTTCTACACCCGCCTGGTGGCCGACTCGCGACTGACTCCGGAGGTGACCGCCAACATGCGCCTGTTCGTCTCCGGCTCGGCACCGCTCACCGCCGAGACCCACGAGGCCTTCGAGGCGAAGACCGGCCATGCCATCCTCGAGCGCTACGGCATGACCGAAACCAACATGAACATCTCCAACCCCTATGTGGGCGCACGCCGTGCCGGCACCGTGGGCATGCCGCTGCCGGACGTGGAAATACGCATCACCGACCGCGAGAGCAGCACCGACGTGCCCGCCGGCGAGATCGGCATGCTGCAGGTACGCGGCCCCAACGTGTTCATCGGCTACTGGCGCATGCCCGAGAAGACCCGCGAAGAGTTGCTCGATGACGGATTCTTCATCACCGGCGACCTCGCCATGGTCGATGACCAGGGCTACGTTCATATCGTGGGCCGGGACAAGGACCTGGTGATTTCAGGCGGCTACAACGTCTACCCGAAGGAAGTCGAGCAGGTGGTCGACGAGCTCGATGAGGTGGCGGAATCGGCGGTAATCGGCCTGCCCCACCCCGATTTCGGCGAGGGCGTGACCGCGGTGGTGGTGCGCCGGCCTGGTGCCGAGCTCGATGAAGCCACGGTGATCGGCCATCTGGACGGGCGGCTAGCCAAGTACAAGCAACCCAAGCGGGTATTCTTCGTCGACACCCTGCCACGCAACACCATGGGCAAGGTGCAGAAGAACGAGTTGCGCAAGCGGTTCGCGGACGCTTATCAATAACAGCCGATCGATGAAAACCCAGCGATGAATACCGATCGATCGTTTCAGGAGACGACGAATGGCAAGCCGCATCACCTACTACTTCACCCCGGTATCGCCCTGGACCTACCTGGGGCATGCCAGGCTCGGCGAGATCGCCGCGCGCCACGGCGTAAGCGTCGAGTACGTGCCGGTCACCATGAGCGCGATCTTTCCCAAGACCGGTGGCCTGCCGCTTGCCAAGCGCGCGCCGGAGCGCCAGGCCTACCGCATGGTGGAACTCAAGCGCTGGCCACAGCGGCTGGGCATTCCCTTGAATGTGGAGCCGAAACACTTCCCCGCCGATGATCGCACGGCGGTACGGCTAGCGCTGACCGCCAAGGCACACGGCCATGACATCGCTGCCCTCACCCTCGGCATGCTGCGCGCCTGCTGGGTCGAGGAGCGCGACATCGCCGACCCGGCAACGCTTGTCGAGATCGCCGCGGCGTGCGGCCTGAGTGGCCAGGAACTGCTCGAGGAAGCGCAAGGCGAGGCGGGCCAGCAACGGATGGAGGAGGCCTGCGAGCGCGCACTGGCGGCGGGTTGCTTCGGCTCACCCTGGTACGACCTCGACGGCGAACCGTTCTGGGGCCAGGACCGCCTCGACCTGCTGGAACACGCCCTGAAAGCGGGCAAGTGACGAGCGCGAGTACCGAATGCTGACGTGAGCCAGGACGTCTCCCCGCATGCCTCGCCCGGCGCCACGTCACCGGGCGAGGCATCGTTCACCCCTTGGCGCCAGCCGGGTTCTGTTCGCCCTGACGGGCGCGCAGATGGTTGATCACCCCACCCACCGCCAGCAACTCGCGCTGGCGCTCGCTCAGCCCATGATGCAGGCGGATGTTGCCCTTGCCGACAATCTCGGCGGTCAGTTCCGGACCGGCGGCGAGCTGAGCGTGCAGGTCGCGGATCGCCACGCAATCGCCCTGCTCCAGTCGCGCGGCGTCCGCTTCATCGATAAAACTCAGCGGCAGCGCACCGAAGCACACCAGGTTCTGCCAATGGATGCGCGCGAAGCTCTTCGCCAGCACCACCTGCAGGCCAAGGTAGCGGGGTACCAGTGCGGCATTCTCGCGGCTCGAGCCCTGCCCATAGTTATGCCCGCCGACGATGGCATGACCACCCAGTTCACGGCTGGCCTCGGCACGTCCAGCGTAGTCCGCATCCACCGCTTCGAAGGTGAAGGGAGCCGAGGCGTAGACACTGCTCCAGTAGGGCATGACTCGCTGTCCCGCCGGCATGATGTCATCGGTGGAAATGTTGTCACCCGTGACGAGCAGCACCGGCACCTCGAGGGTATCGGGCAGTGGATGGAGCTCGGGCAGCGCCGGGGTGTTGTCGGTCTTCTGCAGCGGCTTGAGGCGTGCTTCCGCAAGCGGTAGCGGCGGCGTGAAGACATCGCGATTGACCACCATCCGTTCAGGCTCGAGGATGCGCGGGTAGGCCATCTCGAGGGTACGTGGATCGCTGATCACCCCCGCCAGCGCCGAGGCGGCGGCGGTTTCCGGGCTGCACAGGAAGACACTGTCTTCACGGGTACCGGAACGCCCGGGGAAGTTGCGCGGTACGGTGCGCAGGCTGTTGAGACCCGCCGCCGGCGCCTGACCCATGCCGATGCAGCCGTTGCAGCCGGTCTGATGCAGGCGCGCGCCGCTTGCCACCAGATCGCCCAGATAGCCATCACGAATCAGCGTCGAGAGTACCTGCCGCGATGACGGATTGATGTCCAGCGATACGCCGTCGGCTACCTGGCGCCCCTTGACCATGCTTGCCACCACCGCGAAATCGCGATAGCCAGGGTTGCCCGAGGACCCCACGTAGGCCTGATGCAGCGGCTCACCAGCCACCTCGCTAACCGGCACCACCTTGTCGGGGCTGGAGGGAAGCGCAATCATCGGCACTAGCGCCGAGAGATCCAGCGTCTCCTCCAGGTCGTAGGTGCAGCCGGGCTCGGCGGCAAGCGCCTTCCAGTCAGCTTCACGGCCGCGCGCGGCCAGAAAGCGGCGTGTCTCTTCGTCGCTCGGGAACACCGTGGCGGTGGCGCCCATCTCGGTGCCCATGTTGGCCAGCACATGGCGGTCCATGGCGGAAAGCCCATCGAGCCCGGGCCCATGGTATTCGATGATGGTGTTCTTGCCACCGGCCACGCCATGGCGGCGCAGCAGCTCGAGCACGATGTCCTTGGCCGAAACCCAGTCCGGCAGATTCCCTTCCAGGCGAATACCCCAGATCTTCGGCATGGTCAGGTAGAGCGGCTCGCCGGCCATGGCCGTGGCCACCTCGATTCCCCCCGCGCCGATGGCCAGCATGCCAAGCGAACCCGCCGACGTGGTGTGGCTATCGCAGCCCACAATGGACTGCCCCGGCACGCCGAAGTACTCCATGTGCACCGGGTGGCTGATGCCATTGCCGGGGCCCGAGTACCACACCCCGAAACGCTCGCAGGCACTCTTCAGAAACAGGTAGGTTTCGGCATTCAGGTTGTCGGCCTGCACCAGACCGTGGTCGATGTACTGCACGCTGGGATTGGTATGCACGCGGTCCAGGCCCATGGCCTCGAGTTCTAGCATCACCAGGGTGCCAAGCACATCCTGGAGCAACGCCTGATCCATGCGCAGGGCGATTTCGCTGCCGGGGGTCATCTCACCGCTGACCAGATGATCCCGGATCAGCTGCTGAGCCAGATTGAGCGGCTTGTGAGGCTGGTTCATGGAGCGGTCCTGTCATTGTTATTGGCTGTCGAAGGCGTTGTTGGCTGTCGATACGCGGCCTTCGACCATGGTCTGACTCTGAATTGTGTACGATTATTTGCAATCACCGCCAATATAGGCCTAGATTCGGCTTATATCGAGCGTAGTTGCATGCAACTTTTATCTATACCGGCTCCAGCGGGAGATCCACGGAGGCCCAAGCATGAGTGATGCCCATGAACCGCTGGCCAACATCGGCGCGCTGACCTTCGATGTATTCGGCACCGTGGTGGACTGGCGCTCCAGTGTGATTGGTGAAGGCCAGGCGCTGGGTCGGGCGCGAGGCCTGGACATCGACTGGGCCGCCTTCGCCGATGCTTGGCGCGGCGGCTATGCCCCGGCGATGGACCGGGTGCGTCATGGCGAGTTGCCCTGGACCCGCCTGGATGACCTGCACCGCATGACGCTGGATCGGCTGCTTGAAGACTTCGGCATCGCCGAACGGCTTGATGAAACCGACAAGGCACATCTCAATCGGGTCTGGCACCGTCTCGACCCCTGGCCCGACAGCGTCGCGGGCATGCAGCGACTGCGCCGGCGCTTCATCCTCGCCACGCTCTCCAATGGCAATGTCTCGTTGCTGGTCAACATGGCCAAGCACGCGGGCCTGTCCTGGGATTGCGTGCTTTCCGCCGAACTCGCAGGACACTACAAGCGTGATCCCGAGGTCTATCACAAGGCCGCCGAGCTGCTCGACCTTCCTCCCTCGCGGATCATGATGGTGGCTGCCCACCAGGACGACCTGCAGGCCGCCTACCAAGAAGGGTTCCGCACCGCCTTCGTCAAGCGCCCGCTGGAGCATGGCCCGGAGGCGGAAGTGGATCTCAGCGTGGACCCACGCTTCGATGTCGTGGCCAACGATTTCCTCGACCTCGCCGACCAGCTGGTCGGGCCACCGTCCGACACGCCGTGACAAGGCTCGATTGCAGCGCCCTGCTCGATGTCTGGCAAAGCTTGCGCGAACGCAGCACGATGTCGGCTACCACCTACCACGACAAGGAGCCGGTGCGATGAACATCGTGATTCCGGATGACTATCAGGATTGTGTTCGCACGCTGCAGACCTTCGGCAAGCTCGATGGCCACGATGTCACGGTGTTCAACGACACCACAACCGACCTGGAAACGCTGGCCGAACGCTTCCAGCACGCGGATGCGCTGGTACTGATCCGCGAACGCACGCCGATCACCGAGGCGCTGCTCGCCCGCCTGCCCAACCTAAAGCTGATCAGCCAGACCGGTGGCGGTGCGGCTCACGTGGACATGGCCGCCTGCAAGCGCCATGGCGTCACCGTCACGGCCGGCACCGGCTCGCCCCACGCCGCCGCCGAACTGACCTGGGGGCTGGTACTCAGCGCCATGCGCCACATTCCCGAAGAGGTCGCCAACCTCAAGGCTGGGCGCTGGCAACGCACCCTGGGCACAGGGCTCAGAGGGCGCACCCTTGGCATCTTCGGCTACGGCAAGATCGGCCGACTGATGGCGCGCTACGCCCAGGCCTTCGACATGCACGTGCTGGTATGGGGGCGCGAGGGCACGCGCACCCGCGCCACTGATGCAGGGCTCGAGGTAGCCAGCAGCCAGAACGACCTGTTCGAACGCAGTGACGTGCTGAGCCTGCACCTGCGGCTCAATGACGAGACACGCGGCATCGTCAGCGCCGACCACCTGGCCCGCATGAAGCCCACCGCACTGCTGGTCAACACCAGCCGCGCGCCGCTGATCGCCGATGGCGCGCTGGAAGCCGCCCTCAAGGCCGGCCGACCCGCTCAGGCGGCGGTGGACGTGTTCGACGCGGAGCCGGTAGTCACCCACCCGCTGCTGGAGCTTCCCAATCTCCTGGCCACACCGCACCTGGGCTACGTCGAGAAGGACAGCTACGAGCTCTACTTCGGCGATGCCTTCGACAACCTGCTGGCCTTCGCCGCCGGCAAGCCCGTCACCAACCTGGCTGAATGAGCCGATTCGACACCTGGTGACCATCGACATTTACCGACGCCGAGCAGGAAGCCGACTAACCCACCGGGCCTGACGAGCGTTACGTCTCCTGTCCGCTCTGGGTCATTGTCCAGGCGGTGTCACTGGTGAAATCGACCTCGTTGATATTGTCTGCCAGGAACTCCAGCAGCGCGCGTACTGCGGGCAGCACGCCGCGCCGTGTGGGGAAAACAGCATGAAGAATACCGCCCCGTGGTTCCCAGCCGGGTACCACGTCAATCAACCGCCCCGCCTGGAGGTCCTGGCTAGCCACCAGCAAGGCCAGCTTGACCACCCCGAGCCCGGCCAGGGCCGCCCGATGTAGCGTCTCGGCATTGTCGGTGACCAGCCGCGGCTGATGGCGAATCTGGGCAGTTTCCCCCTCCGGCCCGTCCAGTTCCCAGTAGTGCTGGCGGTGGACCTGCTCGAAGTCCAGGCTCGGCAGTGTCGCCAGGTCTCCCGGCACCCTCGGCCTGGGCCGTTCCTCGAGCAACGCCGGTGCCGCCACCAGGCGCTGGGGGCTCCTCGCCAGCACCTTCATGGCAAGGTCGCTGTCCTCCAGCGGCGGGAAGCGCACCCGGATGGCCATGTCGAAGCCCTCCTTGACCACGTCAATCCGCCGGCTGGTGGCCTCCACCTGCACCTCGACGTCGGGGCACTGGGCCATGAAGCGCACCAAAAGCGGCGTGATCAGGTAGTGAAGCAGGCTCGGCGGGCAGCTCAGGCGCACAGTGCCCCGTGGCAAGGTGAGGTTGCGCGCGATCAGTTCCTCGGCCGCCTGCGCCTCCACCAGCATCGCCTGGCAGTGACGGTAGTAGGCCTGGCCAAGCTCAGTGACCGACAGATGACGCGTGGAGCGATGGATCAGCCGGGTGCCCAGGCGCTCCTCCAACTGGCCGATGCGCCGGCTCAGCTTCGACTTGGGGATACCCAGGGCCCGGCCGGCAGGGGCGAAGCCGCCGTGATCCACCACCTGGACGAAATAGTAAAGGTCGTTGAGATCCTGCATGACGCTGCGGTCCTGTCGTTCCATTGGTAGAACGGACAGTGTAAATAACACCCCCTACCGCCACCACTGTTCTCCATTTAGGCTTTCTGCATCGGGCTAACGTGCTCATCACCAAGCCCCTCACCACCAAGCCCCTCACCATAGAAAGAAAAAGGAGCCAGACATGAAGAAGATCCACGGCATCTACAGCGCTCCCCGCGGCCACTGGGTCGGCGACGGCTTCCCCGTGCGCTCGCTGTTCACCTACGACCGCCTGGGTGCGCAACACCTGAGCCCTTTCCTGCTGCTCGACCATGCCGGCCCACACGACTTCACGCCGGCACGCCGGCCACGCGGCGTGGGTGCCCATCCGCATCGCGGCTTCGAAACCGTAACCCTGGTCTACCGGGGCGAGCTCGAGCATCGCGATTCCACGGGCAGCGGCGGGCAAATCGGCGAGGGAGACGTCCAGTGGATGACCGCGGGTGCGGGCATCGTCCACGAGGAGTTCCACTCCCCCGCCTTCACCGAGCGTGGCGGCAGCATGGAGATGGTGCAGCTGTGGGTGAATCTGCCTGCCGAGCACAAGTCAGCCCCCGCAGCCTACCAGACCCTGCTCGACGCCGATATCCCAAGGGTGACGCTGCCGGAGCGAGCCGGAGAGCTACGCGTGATCGCCGGTGAGTATCGCGGCCATGAAGGGCCCGCTCACACCTTCACCCCGATCAACGTCTGGGATCTGCGGCTTGAGCAACGTGGCGAGACGACCCTCAGGGTACCCGAGGGCCACACTACCCTGCTGGTAGTGCTCGAGGGCACCGTGCAGGTCAACGGCGACGCCGTCGTGCGAGACGAGGCCGTGGTGGCCTTCGAGCGTCAGGGCGACACGCTGCACCTGGAGACCAACAACGATGCCAGGCTGTTGCTGCTCACAGGCGAGCCCATCGACGAGCCGGTGGTGGGCCATGGCCCCTTTGTCATGAACAGCGAAGCGGAGATCCACCAGGCCTTTGCCGATTTCCAGGCCGGCAAGTTCGGCCGCCTGGCAGGCTAGCAGCCCTGCCCTGGAGAGCCTGACCCCACAAGCCTTAGCCGCCACGCTCCTGGCGGCTCATCGCACTGCCCGAAGCCGGGCGTTCCACCACGAACAGATCCGTGCAGCGGGCATAGTCATTGCCCGCCATGCGCCCGATGGGCTTGAGCCCCTCGAGGCTCACGTGGCGGCCATCCCAGATGGCATCGTCGACATGGATCGACACCACCTCGGCGAGCACCAGGTTGCCGGCAAGCGGCTCGTCGCCAAAGCGGATGATCTCGCGCAGCCGGCAGCCGAAAGCCACCGGGGCGTTGGCCACGCGCGGCACCGACACCCCCGGCATGCTGACCTTGTCGAGCCCGGCCAGCGCGAATTCGTCCTCGTGGTGGGGCAGGCCGGCACTGGTTGCGTTCATCTCCTCCACCAGCCCCTCGCCACTGATATGCACCACGCACTCGCCCACCTCGTCGAGATTGCGAATGGTGTCCTTGGGGCTGGCGTCGCCATCCAGCAGCGGCGAAAAACCGAGCACCGGGGGGTTGACGCTGACCACGTTGAAGAACGAGAACGGCGCCAGGTTGGCGTTGCCTTCACCATCCAGCGTCGAGACCCAGGCGATCGGGCGCGGGCAGATACTGCCAGAGAGTAACCGGTAGATCTTGCCGGGGCTCAGGTCGTGATCGCCAATAAGGTAGTCGCTCATATCATTCCCCTGTTGCGCTGGAAAACCGCTGGTAAAACACGAAGCTGATAGAACACCGCAGGTAAATCCAAATTGCCACACCTGCAGGCAAGAATTTGCGCAGTGCAGCGACCATCCTGATTCATGCGTTCGACATCTCGCCGAACCATGCAGGAGGATGACGGACATGAACACCCACTGGAGGGCAATGGCCATCGCACTGGCCCTGCTCCTAGCGCCAAGCGCCACCCTGGCCGAGGGCAGCGGCAAACTCCCCCACGAAGACCCGCTTCAGAGCATCGGCGCGCATTCCCAGGACCAGGCGGCTCGTAGCAGCCACTTCCGCCAACTGGACACCGACCGTGATGGCAGGCTCTCCGCCATGGAAGCTGGCGGACGACTCCCGGAAGCCTTCTGGGTACTGGACAGGAACCAGGATGGCTACCTGTCACCCAGCGAATATGCTTACCGGCCGTATTGAGCCACGCGACACCATGGCAAGACACCATGGCAAGACACCGGGGCAACCCAAGGGGCGAGTGCTGCGGCACCCGCCCTTCCTTTTGCTGAGTCAAATCATCCGTCGCCCGGCGTCCGCGCGGCTATAGTGAATCCACCGATTGCATTGCAGTGGAGGAACCAGACGATGTCGGTCCCGTCGTCGGCGGCCCGCAGCAAGGCCGACGACCTTCTTATCACGGTGCTCCGGCTGATCGACGATGCCGAAGCGGCACTGGCCACCGACCGCCAGTCGGCAAGCGCGAGCCTCGGGCAAGCCATGGCGCTTCTCCAGCAGGCCGACAGCCTCACCAACGCGGCCTTCAAGCCCCACGGCGGCCTTTCCAGCTGGCAAATCAAACGCCTGGAGGCGTATATCGAGGCCCATCTGGGCGAAACCATCCACACCCGAGACCTGGCAGGCGTGGCGCGGCTGAGCGCCAGCCACTTTTCCCATGCCTTCAAGCACAGTTTCGGCGAGACGCCGCGTGCGCATATCACCCGCAAGCGCCTGGAACGGGTCCGCGAGATGATCCTCTCAAGCAACGAATCGCTGTCACGCATTGCGCTTGCCTGTGGTTTCTGCGACCAATCCCATCTGACCCGCGCCTTCCACCGCGCCATGGGCGTAAGCCCGCTGGCCTGGCGCCGGCAATACGCCGAAGGTCCGCCTGAGAAAGTCGCATCCTGAGCGCTCACGACTACGGCGAGCGCTCACGCACCGAGAACACCGTATCCCCCAGGGTCAGCCAGCCCAGATAGGGATCCGGTGTCCGGCGATGCCCACCTTCTTCATGAAGGGCCCCAGCGGCCCCTTGGCGGTGGCCAGGGTCACGGCACCGGGTACCTCACTTTCCACGTGCCGGGCCAGTTCATCGTGGTAGCTGGTAACCAGCGTCTAGAGCGCCTTGCGAATCGCCTTTCCCGACAGGCCGGCATTCGTTGACGTCATGTCACAGGGTCGTCCCAGCGGTGCTCTGTCACTTCCAGGACATGGGTAACGGCCTGGGACTTGCCATCCCACACATAACGAAGATGCGGGCCCTGGACGGGTATGCTCAGCGCCGCTGGCCTGAGGACCGCCGCGCACTCGTGTCCAGGCTGTCGAACGCTGCGATAGAGAATCCCCCATGCCCCTTCCGCCCTGATACGCGAAGCGAACGCCTGCCCCTGGGCATAGGTCGCCGGGTCCGGGTCGTGCAGCTCGGGATGCCCCGCGCGCACGTCATGCAGCGCCTGGGTAACCGTGTTGATATAGGTGCGCATGGTGATCTCGACGGTGGCCTCACGGGTGGCCGCCAGAAACTCGGCCATGTGGTGGCGGGTCTCGGCAATCGCCGCATCCAGCGTGCTGGCGCAGTAGTAGACCCCATAGGTCCCATCGGTGAACCGCGATGGGCGTCCAATGTGGGTAAAGGCCGCCATGATGGAGGTGGAACCGGGGCCCGAGATACGATCATGAGGCGGAACACGGTTCAGTCGGCCCGCCTCCTCGAGCAACCTGTCGTTCGTCATCGCCTCGATGGCAAAGGCAAGCTCCAGGTCTTCCGGGTCCAGGGTGTCCTCGAACACCGCGATGGGCGGATAGGCACTGTTGACGATACGAAAGGCGTTGCGCCATTCCGGGAGGCGTGTCGCTATCACGCTCACCCCCTCACACTGTCCAGGTAGCGCCGGGTATCCGCCAGGTCCACGACGCGCCCATGCAACATGTACTCGAGTGCCGACTGCCCATTGAACGGCGGTGCGGCGTTAGCCTTGCACACCCACTCATAGGCCTTCTCGGGGTTGCCGCTGAAGACAATGCGCAGGGCCTTGTGTATGCCCATGAGGTAGGAGATACGCTCCAGGGTGTCATGTGGCAGACGCACCCCTGGCAGCTTCTTGTACTTGTGGTAGGTGGTATTGCCGATACCGCCCAGCAAGATACGTTGCTGGGCCGGCGTACAACCCCACAGCTCCATGACGTTGAAGAAGAATTTCAAGGCCACACGACCGGCTTCCGGGCTGGCTGTATCAGGGCGTTCGGGCAATGTGTCGGCGCGCATGGCGTGGCTCCTGGGAGAACAAGAAATCCTCATACGGATTATAGTCCACCTATGATTCGCATGCGAATCACCAAATCGCCCGCGTTTATCCGCCTGTCGTTTTGCGGCACCATGACGGTGTCACCCCATCACCCAACCATCCACCCGCCGTGTAAGGAATCGCCATGCCCGCCGCGAGCTCTCCCAGGGAAGAGGCCCTTGCCCCCGGCTTCATGGTCGTGCATGGCAATCGCCTGGAGGATCTGCGCGGCCTGGCGGTGGCGTGGATGACGCGCCACCCGCTCTCGCCGCTGGAGAACGAGACGATCCTGGTGCAGAGCAACGGCATCGGCCAGTGGCTGAAGCTGGCGCTGGCCGAGGACCCGGCCAACGGCGGCGCCGGCATCGCCGCCGCGCTGGACGTCAGCCTGCCGGCGCGCTTCCTGTGGCAGGCCTATCGCGCCGTGCTCAACCACGCGGAAGGCGACAGCGAGGCGGTGCCGGCCACCTCGCCGTTCGACAAGTCACGGCTGGTCTGGCGGCTGCTGCGCCTGCTGCCGGCCTTGATGCCCAGCGAAGACTTCGCCCCGCTGGCGCGCTTTCTGGAGGGCGACGACGACCTGCGCAAGCATCACCAGCTCGCCGAGCGCCTGGCCGACCTGTTCGACCAGTACCAGGTCTACCGCGCCGACTGGCTGGAAGCCTGGGCCGCCGGCGAGGACGTGCTAATCACCGCGCGGGGCGAGGCCAAGCCGCTGGACGCCACCCAGCGCTGGCAGCCGGCGCTATGGCGGGCCATCTGCGACGATGTGGAGAGCACCCAGGGCAGAGCCGGCATCGACGCCAGCCGCGCCCAAGTCCACCGTCGGTTTCTCGATGCCGCCGAGGCGTTCACTCCGGCGCATCGGCCCCGCGAGCTGCCGCGCCGGGTGCTGGTGTTCGGTATCTCCTCGCTGCCCCAGCAAGCGCTGGAGGCACTGGCCGCCATCGCCCGGGTCAGCCAGGTGGTGCTCTGCGTGCACAACCCCTGCCAGCACTACTGGGCCGACATCATCGAGCACCGCGAGCTGTTGAGGGCCACCCAGCGGCGCCAGCAACGCAAGGCCGGCATGCCCGAGCGCCTCGACGTGCTGGGCAGCGGCGACGGCGAAGCCTCGCTGCACCTGCACGCCCAACCGCTGCTGGCCGCCTGGGGCAAGCAGGGCCGCGACTACCTGCGGCTGCTCGACGAACACGACGACGCCGGTGCCTACCAAGGGTTGTTCGAACGCGAGGCACTGCGTATCGACCTCTTCGAGCCCTGCATCGGGGAAGACGGCGGCTGCCTGCTCTCGCAATTGCAGGACGACATCCGCGAGCTGCGCCCGCTGGCCGAGACCCGCGACAACTGGCCGGTGCTCGACCCCAGCCAAGACGACTCCATCGTCTTCCACATCGCCCATGGCCCCCAGCGCGAAGTGGAGATCCTCCACGACCAGCTGCTGGCCGCCTTCAGCGCCGACCCCGACCTGCGCCCGCGGGACATCATCGTCATGGTGCCGGACATCGACCACTACGCGCCGCATATCCAGGCCGTTTTCGGCCAGTTGCCGCCCGACGACCCGCGCTTCATCCCCTACACCCTCTCCGACCAGGCCAGCCGCCACCGCCTGCCGCTGATGATCGCTCTGGAGAAGCTCACGCGGCTGCCGGAGCTGCGCTTCTCGGTCAGCGACCTGCTCGACCTGCTCGAGGTGCCGGCGCTGCGCGCGCGCTTCGGGCTTGCCGAGGCGGACCTGCCGACCCTTTCGCGCTGGATCGAGGGCGCCGGCATCCGCTGGGGGCTGGATGCCCGCCAGCGTGGCAGCCTCGACCTGCCGGAGGGGCTGTCCCAGAACACCTGGGCCTTCGGCCTGCGCCGGCTGCTGCTTGGCTACGCGGTGGGCAGCAGCGGCGGCGCCTGGCAAGGCATCGAGCCGTTCGACGATATCGGCGGTCTTGAAGCGGGCATGGCCGGCCCCCTGGCGCAACTGCTGGAGACCCTGGAAACCCAGTGGCAACGGCTGTGCACGCCCACCGATGCCGACGGCTGGGTGACCCGCCTGCGCGAGCTGCTCGAGGCCTTTTTCAGCGCCGAGGAGAGCGCCGACAGCCTGATGCTGGCACGTCTCGAACAAGGGCTGCAGGATTTCCAGGAAAGCACCCGCGAGGCCGGCCTGACCCGCGAGCTGCCGCTCTCCGTGGTGCGCGAACACTGGCTCGGGCAGATCGACGAACACAGCCTATCGCAGCGCTTCCTGGCCGGTGCGGTCAACTTCGCCACCCTGATGCCGATGCGCGCCATCCCCTTCAAGCGGGTCTGCCTGCTGGGCATGAACGACGGCGACTACCCCCGCCACCACCCGCCGCTGGACTTCGACCTGATGAACGGCGACTACCGCCCCGGCGACCGCTCGCGCCGCGAAGACGACCGCTACCTGTTCCTCGAGGCCCTGCTTTCCGCCCGCGAGCAGCTGTATATCAGCTGGGTCGGGCGCAGCATCGTCGACAACGCCGAGAAGCCTCCCTCGGTGCTGGTCGGCCAGCTCCGCGACCACCTCGCCGCCGGCTGGCGCACCACGCACGAAAGCGACCTGCTCGACGACCTCACCTCCAAGCACCCGCTGCAACCCTTCAGCCGCCGCTACTTCCCCGATGCCGCCACCCAGGCCGCACGCAACACCTCGGCCCGCCGCCTGGTGACCTACGCCCACGAGTGGCGGGATGTGCATACCGAAACCGCGCCAACGCAGGCCACCGGCGCACTCGGCGTCTTCACCCAGGACACACCGCTGACGCTGATCCAGCTCGGCAACTTCCTGCGCGACCCAACCAAGGCCTTCTTCAACACCCGGCTTCGGGTCTATCTCGAGCGCGAGGACATCACCAGCCTCGACCAGGAACCCTTCGCCCTGGATGGCCTCACCCACTGGCAACTGCAGGACACCCTGATCCAGGCCCAGCGCCGCGCCATCGACGCCGGCCAGCCGCGGCTGGAGGCGCTGCACGCCACCCTCGAACGCCTGGAAGGCCAGGGCGTGTTGGCCATGGGCGCTTTCGGCGAGCGCATGCGCGAGCAGCTCGCCGAACCCATGGAGGCGCTGTTCGAGGCCTACGCCGAAGCGCTGGCGGCCTGGCCCCACGCCGTCGAGGAACCCGAGCCGGTGCGCCTGGCACTGTTCGACCGCGACGCCGCCGAGGCCCCGCCGTTGGAAGACTGGCTCGACGCCCTGCGCCTCGACGACTCTGGCCAGCGCTGCCGCCTGCTGCTCTCCAGCAGCAGCCTGGTCAGCCAGGGGCGCGGGCGCGGCCAGTACCGCTGGGGCCAACTGGTGCGCCCCTGGGTGGCGCATCTGGCGGGAAACCTGGAACGCCCGATGACCACGCAACTGCTCTCCAAGGCCGGCAACGTCACCCTGCCGCCCCTGGGCGACGACGAGGCCCGGCACCGGCTCGGCGAGCTGATCGCCGCCTGGCAGGCCGGCATGCAGGCGCCCCTGCCGGTGGCCTGCGACACCGCCTTCGTGTGGCTCGCCAAACGCGGGCCAAACGACACCCCCGGCGAGCTCACCCCGGACCACGACGCCTGGCATGCCGCCCGCAAGGCCTATGAAGGCGACGGCTTCACCAGCGGCGAAGTCGAGCGCAATCCCTACCTGGCCCACCGCTGGCCCGACTTCGCCGCCCTCGCCGGCGCCAATCGCCACCGGCCGGACAGCTTCGCCGAGCTTACCGAGCGGCTGCTGAAGCCGCTGCATGACGCCGTCAAAGGAGGCGGGAAATGAGCGATACGCCCATCGAGCTCGATCCCCTCGATTTTCCGCTGCACGGCAGCCGCTTGATCGAAGCCAGCGCCGGCACCGGCAAGACCTTCACCATCGCCCTGCTATACGTGCGACTGGTACTCGGCGCCCGCCACGCCGAAGACACCGCCGCCTTCGACCGCGCCCTCACCCCACCGGAAATCCTGGTGGTGACCTTTACCAACGCCGCCACCCAGGAACTGCGCGAACGGATTCGCGCGCGGCTGGTGGAAGCCGCCGAGGTGTTTCAATCGGGGACGGTGTTTCAATCGGGGACAGACCCCCATTTTTCTGCGCCCAGGGAGGGGTTCACAGCGCCTCCGCAGAGACCTGCTGACGAAGCGACAGAGACGCGGCAAGACCCGCTGCTGCTCAAACTCCGCGACCAATACGACCCGGCTGGCTGGGCCGCCTGCGCCCGGCGCCTGCAACTGGCCGCCGAATGGATGGACGAGGCCGCCGTCTCCACCATCCACAGCTGGTGCTACCGCATGCTGCGCGAGCACGCCTTCGACAGTGGCAGCCTGTTCTCGCTGGCGCTGGAAACCGACCAGAGCGAGCTGGAACAGGACGTGGTGCGCGACTACTGGCGCAGCTTCTACTACCCGCTGGACGCCGAGGCACTGGCCGAGATCACCCGCTACTGGAACGCCCCCACCGAAGGCCGTTCCTCGCTCTACGGCGCCGTGCGCCCGTTGCTGCATGAAAGCGAGGCACTGGACCGGAAGGCCCCACCGCCCGCCGAGAGCCTGGCCGCCGCCCAGGCCGAGCGCGACACCCGCCTGGCCGAGCTCAAGGCCCCCTGGAGCGCCTGGCTGGACGAGCTCGCCCCCGCCCTGGAAGACGCCGCCACGCGCAAGGCCTTCAAGGGCCAGAGCTTCAATGCCAAGAGCCGCGCCAACTGGCTGGGCGCCCTGCGCGAATGGGCCGAGAGCGATGCCATCCGCCCCGCGCTTACCGATGCCGCCTGGAAACGCCTTACCCCCGATGGCATGGCCGAGATCTGGAAGGAAGGCACGCCCCCGCTGCCGCAAGCCTGGCAAGCCCTGGTCGAGTTGCCCGAAGCGCTGAACGCCCTGCCCGACCCCCACGCCGACCTGCTGATCCACGCCGTGCAGTGGTGCCGGGTGCGCCTGGAGCGCGAGCAGCAACGCCGCGCCGAGATGGGCCCCAACGACCTGCTCACCCACCTGGACCGCGCCCTGAACGGCACCCAATCAGCCCCTGGCAGCGCGGCCCTGGCCGAGCAGATCCGCCGCCAGTTCCCGGTGGCGCTGGTCGACGAGTTTCAGGACACCGACCCGGTGCAGTACCGCATCTTCGATCGCGTCTACCGCCTGGACGACAATGCCGGCGGCGACCCCGAGGGCGGCAGTCAACGGGCGGGGGTCTTTCTGATCGGCGACCCCAAGCAGGCGATCTACGCCTTCCGGGGCGCCGACATCCACACCTACCTGCAGGCCCGCCGCGACACCGCCGGCCGCCACGTCACCCTGGGCACCAACTACCGCTCCAGTGCGGCCATGGTCGCCGCGGTCAACCGCTGCTTCGAATTCGCTGAAGCTCACCCGCCCGGCGCCTTCCTGTTCAAGGAGAGTGACGGCGGCAATCCGGTGCCCTTCGTCAGCGTCAAGGCGAAGGGTCGCAAGGATGCCCTGATGGTGGAAGGCCAGCCGCAGCCGGCCATGACGCTCTGGCAACTGGAAAGCGGGCAACTGGAAAGCGACGAGCCGCTCTCCAAGGGGGTCTATCGCGACGAGATGGCCGAACGCTGCGCCTCGCGGATGGTCGCCCTGTTGGAAGGCGGCCAACGCGGCGTGGCCGGCTTCGATGACGGCGCAACCCTGTGGGCGCTCAAGCCCTCGGACATGGCGGTGCTGGTCAACGGCCTCACCGAGGCCCGCGCCATCCGCCAGGCCCTGGCGCGGCGCGGGGTCAAGAGCGTCTATCTCTCGGACAAGGACAAGGTCTTCGCCTCGCCCATGGCCTGCGAGCTCGAGGCCTGGCTGTGCGCCTGCGCCGACCCCGACGACGAACGCCGCCTGCGTGCCGCCCTGGCCACCCCAAGCCTGGGACTCGGCCTGGCCGAGCTCGACCACCTGCAGCAGGACGAACTGGCCTGGGAAGGCCGCGTGATGCAGTTCCGCGACTATCACCGCCTGTGGCAGCGCCAGGGCGTGCTGCCGCTGGTGCGCCGGCTGATGAACGACTTCGCGGTACCCGGCCGGCTGCTGGCCGAAGGGCCCGCCAGCGAAGGGGAACGCTATCTCACCGACCTGCTACATCTCGGCGAACTGCTGCAGCACGCCAGCCAGGAGCTCGATGGCGAACACGCGCTGATCCGCTTTCTCGCCGAATCCATCGCCGACCCCGACGACCAGGGCGAGGCGCACAAGCTGCGCCTGGAGAGCGATGCCGACCTGGTGCAGGTGATCACCATCCACAAGTCCAAGGGGCTGGAGTACCCGCTGGTGTTCCTGCCGTTCATCTGCGGCCACCGCGCCACCAAGGCCGAGGATACGCCGCTGCGCTGGCACGATGCCGAAGGCCGGCTGCATCTCAGCCTCGAGGCCGACGACGCCATACTGGCCCAGGCCGACCGCGAACGCCTCGGCGAAGACCTGCGCAAGCTCTACGTGGCGCTGACCCGCGCCCGGCACGCCACCTGGCTTGGCATGGCGCCGCTCAAGGGCGGCGAAGGCAGCGCCATCGGCCAGCTGCTCGCCAATGGCGCCAGCCTCTCGCCCGCCGAGTTCAGCGAGGCCCTGGCAATGCTCAAGGGCAACGAACCCGCCATCGCCATCCAGCCCGCGCCGCCGCCCAGCGCCACGCTGTTCCGCCCCCGCGAGCCCCAGGCCAATCTCGGCGAAGCGCTGATACCGCGCCGCCCGGCCCGCGAGCAATGGTGGATCGCCAGCTACTCGGCACTGCGCACCAGCGGCGCGATCCTCGAGCCCCAGCCCGCGGCTCAACAGCCACTGGCCAGCGCCCCAGTAAGCGCTGACACACCCCGCAGCACTGACACACCGCACAGTGCCGCCCAGCCGGAGCCCACCACCCCGCTGGAGGCCACCGCCTTCGAAGTGATGGACGAGCCCCGCGACACCGCCGACGCCCCTCACACCCACAATCTGCACAGGTTTCCGCGTGGGCCGGGGCCCGGCACCTTCCTCCACGGCCTGCTGGAATGGGCCGGCCAGCACGGCTTCGCCCACGCCACCCACGACACCGCCCTGCGCGAAGACATGCTGGCCCGGCGCACCCAACTGCGCGGCTGGACCCCGTGGCTCGTCACCCTGGATGGCTGGCTGGGGGAGTTGCTCACCACACCCCTGCCGCTGCCCGACGCGCGCCAGTTGCGACTTTGCGAGCTCACCGCCTACCAGGTGGAGATGGAATTCTGGTTCGCCGCCAAGCGCGTTTCGACCCAGGCGCTGGACGCCCCCGTAAGCACTCACATACTGGCGGGCGCGCCTCGCCCGGCGCTGGACCCCGACACCCTCAACGGCATGCTCAAGGGCTTCATCGACCTGGTGTTCGAGCATCAGGGCCGCTATTACGTGCTCGACTGGAAATCCAATCACCTGGGGCCGGACGACGACGCCTACACCCCGGCCGCCATGCGCGACGCCATGGCCGAGAAGCGCTACGACCTGCAGGCCGCGCTCTACCTGCTGGCGCTGCACCGGCTGCTCCGGTCGCGGCTGCCGGATTACGACTACGACCGCCATATCGGCGGCTCGCTGACTGTCTTCCTGCGTGGCGTGGGGGCAAGCACCGCCGAGACGGGCCGGGGCGTGCATGCCGAACGCCCCCCGCGTGAACTGATCGACACGCTGGATGCGCTGTTCCAGGGCCAGGAGCCGACAGTCACCACTCACTCCACGCCGGCAGGGGCTCCCGCATGAACGACATGAACGACCTGTTCGACGACCTGCCCGAACCCCCTCAGCCAGGGGCGCGGGCCCACCCCGCCCTGGAGGACGCCCCCGCGCTGCTCGCCCTGCTCGAGCGCTGGGTGGCGCGCGGCTGGCTGCGCGCCCTGGACCGCGCCCTGGCGGTGTTCCTGCACCGCGAAGTGCCGGATGCCCCGCCCACACTGCTGCTCGCCGCCGCCCTGGCCAGCCACCAGCTCGGGCGCGGCCATGTCTGCCTGGATCTGGCCGCCACTCTCAGCGCCCCGGACCTCGCCCTCTCGCTGCCCCCGGAAGGCGACGACCTCAGCGACCCGCCACCGCTACCAAGCGAGGTACTCGCCGGCCTGACCCTCGCCGCCTGGCAGGAAGCGCTCACTCACCCCGGCCTAGTGGCCGACGGCGACGACCACGCCCCCGGCCACACCCCGCTGGTGCGCAGCGAACGCGAGGCAGGCACACGGCTCTACCTGCGCCGCTACTGGCAGTACGAACAGGACATCCGCCTGCATATCGCCAAGCGCCTGGAGGCCGGTGCCTACCCGGGCAACACTGCCACCCTGGCCCACGCCCTGGACGCCCTGTTCACCCCCACGGCCACCATCGACTGGCAGAAGACCGCCTGCGCCCTGGCCGTGCGCTCGCCCTTCGCGGTGATCACCGGCGGCCCCGGCACCGGCAAGACCACCACCGTGGTCAAGCTGCTCGCCCTGCTGCAGGCCCTGCAACTCGGCCAGCCCGGCCAACACGCCCTGCGCATCCGCCTGGCCGCCCCCACCGGCAAGGCCGCCGCACGCCTCAACGAATCCATCGCCAAGCAGGTGAAGGGCCTCTCGCTGCTGGAACTGGCCAGCGCCGTAAGCCAACAGGGTGTGGATATCCCGACCCTGCGCGACAGCATTCCCACCGAGGTCACCACCCTCCACCGCCTGCTTGGCTCGCGGCCCGACACCCGCCACTTCCGCCACCACGCCGGCAATCCGCTGGCGCTGGACGTGCTGGTGATCGACGAAGCCTCGATGGTGGATATCGAGATGATGGCCGCCGTGCTCACCGCTCTGCCGCCCCGGGCGCGCCTCGTGTTGCTGGGCGACAAGGACCAGCTCGCCTCTGTCGAAGCCGGCGCCGTGCTCGGCGACCTCTGCCAGCGCGCCGAAGGCGGCCACTATACCGCCGACACCGCCGCATGGCTGGAAGCCGCCACCGGCACACCGCTGCCCGAGCACACGCTGGATCGCCACCACGGCACCGACCACAACACGCTGGGCCAGCCGCTGGACCAGGCCATCGCCATGCTGCGGGTCAGCCACCGCTTCGATGCTCAAAGCGGCATCGGCCAGCTCGCCGAAGCGGTGAACCGCCCGCTATCCGCAGCGCACACCGCCAAGCAGAAACGCCGCGCCGTGCGCGAGGTATTCGATCAGGGCTACGTGGACCTGGCCCGGCTGCGCCTGGCGGAACCCGATGACTCGGGGTTGGACAAGCTGGTCACCCACGGGCACCCCGCCGGTTTCGCCCATCACGGCGAAGGCCGCCACGACCGCCGTGGCGAGCCGGTGGCGCCGCCACGCGGCTACCGCCACTACCTGGAGGTGATCCGCACGCAACGCCCGGCCCACGACACCTTCGGCGAAGGCGACACACGCCAGCCCTTCGACGACTGGGCCCGCGCCGTGCTGGCCGCCCACGGCCAGTTCCAACTGCTCTGCGCGCTAAGAAAGGGCCCCTGGGGCATCGAAGGCCTGAACCCGCGTATCGGCCGCGCCCTGCGCCGCGCCGGGTGGCTCAATGCCAACGACCTGGAGCTGGACCATGGCTGGTTCGAAGGCCGCCCGGTACTCGTCACCCGCAACGACTACGGCCTGGGGCTGATGAATGGCGATATCGGCATCACCCTCGCGCTGCCCGACGCCCGCGCACCGGGCAGAAAGCTGCTACGTGTCGCCTTCCCGGCCAGCGACGGCAGCGGCAGCATCAAGTGGGTACTGCCCAGCCGCCTGCAAGCGGTGGAAACCGTCTTCGCCATGACGGTACACAAATCCCAGGGCTCGGAATTCACCCACACCGCCCTGCTGCTCCCCGACGCCCCAAACCCCATCCTCACCCGGGAACTGGTCTACACCGGCATCACCCGCGCCCGCGACTGGCTCACCGTGGTGGAAACCGGACGCGGGATGCTGGATGAAGCGGTGACAAGGGAGGTGATGAGGGTGAGTGGGTTGGGGAGGTTGTAGGAAAGCCGCCATCGATAGTGGGGGCGAAGCGGCTTTCGGCCAGAAGCGGACGATCAGTGAAATATGATATAGCGTCCCGCTTGAGCTGCCGCAGGGCTTACAGCGAAAAGAAGGGGGTGCGTCTCCAGCTTATTGATTACAATTCAGAATAAATCCTAAAAATCTTACCTTTCGCCTTGGTAAGTAATTGGATCTACCCGGATCCCAACGTCCTTGCGTATTTCGTTGAGGAAATTGATAGCTAGGCCTCTGAAGCTCTCCCAATTTGTTTCTTTTCCATCATAAATAACAGCCAATATGAGGTCTGTAAGGGCATCATGGGCGTCCATTACGGATTGTGGAGCATGCATGGCGAGATATGCGTATACCCTAAGCCGTTGCGACTCAAACTCTTGCAACTCCTCACTCGTTAGCGCCCCCCTCTTCCCGAGCATCATCATCTCGACCTTTGCCACCATAACAGCGATTAAATCAATCGCAGCACGGTAAATAGCGACTCGATCGGAGTGTTCTTTTACCTGAGCCTCACGTGCTATATCAATATGAGCCTTGATAGACGCGATCTGCTCTTCAGACGTGCGCTTCAATGAATCTTTGAGCTCTTCCAACTCAATCACATGCTGATGACGTTCAGATTCCATCAAACGCTCAGCCCAGAGTTTTCCAAGCCAGTTCGACAAAGCAAAAACTATCACTGCACCGCCACCAAGTGAGGCGATGATGCTAGCTCCGATTGACAATATGTCAAGGACTGTCATGTCAGTTATATCCACTAATAGAGAAATGCATGATTGGCAGAATGAACGTTATCACTGCCCTAGGGCAATAAGCATGACTGCCTGGGCATCGCTAGCACGCTAGCAGTTTATCTTTTCTTATAAAACATCCTTCTTCAACGATCCATCCCGAACGAAAAAACGGCCACACGCTGCGAATTTAAGGTCTCTCTACAACTCTATCAGCATAATTCCGAATTCGGCCAAAAGCAGACTATCAATAATTCCGGATAAAGATCAAGCGAAGCTAGGTGATTAAGTGCAATTAGGGTTGGCTTAATCAATTCTTCAGTATGCTATCCCCTATGGAAATTGTTAACGATCCATATGGAAACCGCAGTCATGCCTACCAAGAATGATGCTAGCGCGAATGCAGTAAGTCCAATGAACCAATCTGTCCAAGCGGAATACGTATCTTTTAGTAACGGCTGAATGACTAAGTCCGCCAACCCTGCGGCACCAACTATCCCAAATACAGCCATCAGCCATCGATCCATCCGAGAACGTTGTTTATCGATACTATAGCGACGTTCATCCAAGTGCCATCTTGCTTGCTCTTTGCCTGATGCAATGAGCCTCGTTGTACCTGCAGCATCCATCAAGTATTCGAGGGCATCTGTAATTTCTCCGGCTTGGCTTGATTGGTGGATTACAGACTCGGAAACTGCAAGGGTTTCGAAAGCATGGATAAGATGCTCATCAGAGGGAGGAGAGCTCGCGTTTTCACATGCTCTGGCAATACGCATATTGTGGTACTCAAAGTGTTCAGCCCTAGCTTGATTCTCCAGCAGATAAGCTGTTGTACTTGTATCCTCCCATGCATTTTCAGGAGCATCACTTGGCCGCAACCACGTCCAAAGAAGCAGTGCTCTATTGCCATGTAGACAATAATCCTCAAAGGGACGCAAGTCAGTTGGCAGTGGCGGGGGTTGGTAATTTCCAGGAGAGCGCATCAGGATTCGTGATAGCGACGGGCCATATTTTTCGAATAGCGCATCTTTACACTGGGGCTGGCCTGCAAATCGCATTAGTGAAATCGACGGCCGGCCCTGCCACAACTGGATACCTATTCCCTTCTTGGGCTTCCTGCTACTCCTTGCAACTACTTGTGATGCGGCAGCGCTTGCGTAGATGGATCGGCAAAGGTCAATGGTCGCTTCCCATTCAGCTTGGTCTTCGGAACCGGCGATTTTGTGAAGATTCCATGTTTGACCGTTTAATTCGAAGCATCTTCCTTCTCTACTTAAGGATTCCTTGAGTACTGCTTTAGCTCTTTGACGCATTTCTTTAACAAGCTTGCGGGTCTTTCGATCGACAATACTTTGGCCACCAATTGAAATTGCATTCTCAAATCCGCTAAACAAAAGCTGCTCGCCATCTATTAACTGGAGCTCTGCTTGTACCCAAATGCAATCAAAGTAGCACTGAAATAAGTTCACGTATTCTTGGATGAAGTCGGCTTCAGCAAGGTTGTTCCATTCAGCATCGAATTTAAAGCAAATAGACATAATTCCATCAGCATACAGCTTGAGCCATGGGTAAATCGGCAGGATCAAGTCGTCACGTTCAAGAATTAATGGCGATAAGGCAGCTCGCAGATATGGTGGCACTTGTCTAGCCTCTGGCGCTTCAATGCGCTGCTCATGGAAAGATAACTCCATACAGAAAGTTAGGTCATCAACAGCATGCTTTGGTAAGGCATCGCTAAATTTGACCGTCCAATGATTATCCCACTGGCGTCCCTGTGGTTGGATCCATTCGAGCTGGATATCGCCATGCTCATCAAGGTAGATAGCCTTAAGATCAGAGAAGCAAACGGTATTGACTAAGCCAGACTTAAGAAGCTTCGTGGCTGTCTTTAGAAGGTCTACCTCAGTTACATCAAGGCCTGCCGTGTAGTTATAGAAGCAGTTTACCTGCTGTACATGCAGGTCACTTGAATGAGACATCACCGCAGGCTCTCCTTGATTTGAATTTCAAGCCAACATGCTAACATCTTTGGCTCAAGTGCAGCGGCGCATAAGCGCCGACATCACTTGGAACCCTTTGCTAGATTCTTAATTTTTTAAACTCATAAGCCACGCATCACTTCTAAGACCAATTGCTTAAATTTTTCCGTTGAAATTTCATTCGTGTCGTAGGCTCTTATTCGAATAAGTTTTACATTTGCCGCTCTGAATATTCCATCTTTCATGCGGTCGTTTTTTACTGCACACTCATTGTCATGGTGTTGGCTGTCCAACTCAATAAAGAATTTTGGCTCATACTCATTACCACTATCGAAGACAACGCTGTCAATGATAGCTTTAAAAAAATATTCACGTTCATCAGAACTCAGAGAATCCTTTATAGCCGAGTAAGCTATGATACAGCTTACGGCCACATTAGGGTATGGGTGGTATGTGGGGAAAGCCTCTCTCACAGCCTCGAAGAAAAATTGTTCTTGGCGAGATTTGAACAACCTAGTAGTTTTTGAATTCTCGCCAGTGGTAAGGGTGGCTTTGATGGAAACGTTCTGACGACGTGCATGAGCCAGTACTTCAGGTGCTTTAGCTTTAATCTCTTCTAGTATTTGAACCGCAAGCGGACGATCTTGGTGCTGTGCTGCATAACTCAGCAGGTGGTCACTCTTGGTTTCTCTTAGAAGAGCAAGTTTTCTGTCAACAAAAGTTTCTACAAATGACTTCGAAAACGCATGCTGCTTCAACTCAATTACCAAGCTGGGATACTCATATACCTTTTTCCGTTCGCCTGGTGGCAGAGAGTCGGTTTCTACGAAGAACTCAGACTCAAACAACCTGATTGCTTGCGCGAACACAGGATCTGGACCAATAAGCTTTGAGTTGTTGTACATGGTTTTCGCTATAGATTCCCATTCCTTATTGGCCAGCATGTGGAAAAGCGATTCAGAATCGAACAAAATAATGTCCTTCTATGTATCTAACGCAGAAATATTTTAACATTAAATTTAGCTCGGCTACATAACACCAATCACCGCGCATGCTGCCTTTGATGGCATGTCTGCTTTGGGTCGCCAGCTGCCTAATTCTGTCCATGAGCATAGTCTAACATTCTTAATTCGGCCAGAAGCGGATGTTGAGACCATTCTGTTATAATCACCGCAGCACTCCCAGCTTTATAGTGAAGATAAATCCGCAACGAAAAATCCGTCGCTGCACGTGCGATTGTTAGGCGAAACCATTCTGTTACTCCTCATGGTCTGGCCTTACCTGTACCTTTAGCTATTAGTTCTGCGTAGCCTTCTATACTGTGTGATTTAATGCTTGTTAACAACTTTGGTATATGATTCGCAATTCCAAATGCATCAGTGCGCTCAGTTGGTGCGACACCTCCTGATTCCGTTAATTCGTACTCTCTATTGCTATCAGAAAACCCCATTCTTCTAAGGGGAACAGTAGGTATCACATCAGCATGCCTGTAAATATGATAAGGCCCTGAAAAGCCGCATATTACGCCAAGCCCACAATAGCGCGGCATGCCAAACGTATATGCACATACAGCATCGTTCGGCATTTCATCCGCCAGCAACATATGCCCATTCCTTGAGCTATGAATAGCATAGCCTATTGCAGCCATCGCCCCACCAAGTGAGTGCCCTGTCCACACTATTTTCAAGTTACTAACCGAATTTGTTTTTTCCTTTATTTGTTCTGAAATTGACTCGAACTGTGGAACAATTGATTCAAAAAATCCTTTATGAAAGTATTGCCGCCCCAGATCGGTAGCTGTAAATTCAAATGGAAAAAATTCAAATCTCCCACCTCTCAAATAAAATTTCTCAGTATCTATATTAGCTTTCCAATCCCAAAGTTTTCTAAACACCGTACCTCTTACCGCTAGAATCACTACATCATTGAATATCGTCCCAAAAACCAAGGAGTACCTGCCTCTAACAACAAAAAATCTAGCGTCAAGTTTGACCCCATTTAAAGCATCAAGAATTGAGCTTGTCTTTCCTGACCTAACAAAACTACGATATAAATCGCTTGCAACAAGATGTATTCGGCTCGCTTTTTTTAACTCGTACTCTTGTACGTCCTGATAGACTATAGATGATAATTCTGCACAGACTTGCGCCTTGTGCAAAGAAAATGATTTTTTGCTCCAATCTTGTTCGTACGCAAGATTGAGAATTTTTCCCATACGATTTCGAAGATTTTCATCCAATGTAAGATCTCCTCTGCCTATGGCCTCACAGGTATTAGTTGACACTCTCTATGAATGGATGAAAGTGCCCAAACGTTTGCCCAGTAAGTATACAAGCCTGTGATCTTCATCATCATTAATTAGGGGATATATCCAAAACTTGCATGCCTGCTTACCATTGCCGGAATGGCCGCTTTGGGTCGAAAGCGGTCATTCTTTCGGGCTGCAAGCAGTGCTCCCAAAAAAGGCCCTTTCCTGTGCGTGATGTAATTCGATTCTTTGGAACGTCATCAGGCTCTCCCCGCTTCTTGCCGATAGACCAGGTACTGGTGGGCGCATTTTTGGCAGGTCGCCGTGTAGCTCGCGCCATCCTTGGCGACCTTGACGCTCTTCCAGCCGCAGGCGGGGCAAGGTTGCTTCATCGAGGTGTTGGTGCTGCAGCTGCCACACTTCACGTAGTAGCCGTACTTGCCATACATGTCGGTCAGGTGATCGATTTTGCCGCAGAGCTTGCAGGTCAGCAGGCTACTCGCCGGAGCTGAGGTGTTTGACGACGGCTCGCTTATTGCTGGCACTGGTTCGCTGAGGGGGGCGGCTTGCATATCCGGCTCCTGAACCGCTGATGGCTGATCCACTGGATTCGAACCTGTCTGGAGCGATGCCATATGTTCGAGGAGAAAGACACCGAGATTTTCCAGTTCATGTGCCGAGAACCGAGCCCTGCCCTTGAAAAGACCGCCCCGAAGGCTGCCAACCAGCTCCTTGACCTTCTTGGCCACGAACTCGGTCTTTACCACCTTGTCGGCCACATCCTTCGGCATCTGCTTGCGATGCAGGATCGCGGTGCTGGAGATGGCACATAACGCGCGCCATTCGCGATGGCCGACCTGAGTCTGGATACCCAGCAGTTTGCCAAGCAAG
Organism: Halomonas urumqiensis; assembly: GCF_003028575.1. Taxonomy (GTDB): domain Bacteria; phylum Pseudomonadota; class Gammaproteobacteria; order Pseudomonadales; family Halomonadaceae; genus Halomonas; species Halomonas urumqiensis. The sequence goes on from NZ_PYUD01000003.1 coordinate 381,585, forward strand.
TGTTCCACGTTATCGCGTAATAGTTCCTTCAGCAGGTCCTGCTGGAGTTCCGCCTGACGGATCGGCGACGGTATGCCGGTCCAGTTACCCTTGTAGCTACGTGACCACTCCCCTTCCGCGTTGACCTGTACCTCGCCGACGATGCTCTTGGATTCGATGATGATGAAGCCGTAGGGGTGAATCACCAGGTGGTCTATCTGAGCACGCTCGCCATCGTGCTCGATCAGCAGATCGTGGATGATGCGGACCTGCTCGCTCGTGCCGAACTCCCGACGAAGGTGGAAGGCCACGTCCTGTTCCTGCTTGTGGCCATAGAAACCGCGCTCGCCTGCGCCGAAGAAGGCGTCCTTTTCCTTTAGAATCATTATTTTGCCCCTGCATAACGCGCTGACGAAATATTCCTGCTGTCGTCGTCGGCTACATCTTGTTACCGCAAAGCCTGCCAGCAAATTCGCTTGGGAGCTAGTCGGCAATGGCGCAATCTGCTGTCGGCGTATCTCGAGGCGGCAGCGGTTCGGATGAACGGCAGGGACAGCGCCCACCTCACCAGGGCAGTTCCTCGCCATTGCTGTGCCAGAAACCACCGCTGGTGTGCAGGGTCAGTTCGTCGATGCGCTGGGCGATGCCGTCGGCGGCCTCCTCTGCACTGATCAGGCCACCGAAATTGACCATACGGGTCTTTACGAAGCCAGGGTGGATCTGCGCCACGGCGATACCGCGGGGCTTGAGATCCATCGCCAGTGACTTGCCGAAGGCGTTGAGAGCCGCCTTGGAGGCGCGGTAGCCATAGCGCCCGCCAGAGCCGTTGTCGGCGATGGAGCCCATGCGGCTGGTGATATTGGCGACCTTGGCCCCCTCCCCCAGGTTGCCAAGCAGCGCCTCGGTGACCCGCAGCGGCGCGAAGGCGTTGATCTCCATCTGTTCACGCATGGTGTCGAAGTCGAGCTCGCCCAGGGTCTCGTCCCTGAGCAGGCCGGCATTGTTGATCAGCAGGTCCAGGCGTCGCCCCGCAAGGTCCCGCTGCAGGCGTGCGATGTCCTCTGGGCGGGTCACGTCGATACCCTCGATCAGCGTCTCGGCCACTTCGCCCAGTTCGGCAACCTCCTCGCCGCCGCTGCGGCAGACGCCTATGACCGCCCAGTCGGCGGCATGGTAGTGGCGGGCCAGGGCCAGGCCGACGCCGCGGTTGGCGCCGGTGATCAGTACGGTGGACATCATCTCAACTCCAGAATGGGAAAATGGTGACACTTGATCAGTGTGCAGGCCGGGCGTCGCAGTTCAACCCGGTGCCACAGGCAGCATGGTCAGGCGCCCAGCGGGGACAGCGCGATAACATGCTCGCGCAACGCTCGCTAAAGTCCCTGGAGGCGACACCCCCGTGCCAGGCCAGCATCTCTTCGTCATAGTCGGGGGTGCTTAGCTGCTGGCACAGCGCCTCATGTTGCTCCTGGTGGCGGCTCTGCAGCCAGCGCTCCAGGGCCTGGTGGGAACGCGGTGAAACGACGGCGGCGCCTCGGCCAGGCTCTCCATGAACACGTCCAGGTCACGCAGCTCGCTGGCACGAATTGGGGTCTGTCCCCGATTTCCTTACGCCCGATTTCCTTAGTTTCTAAGCCGTCGCTATCCAGCCAGAAGCGGATGGCGAACAATCGCTCTTAGATAATATTAACCTCTCGCGATGCTTCTTAGCTCAGCCGAAGCCACACCCTTAAATCTGTTGTGGTGCTTGGCTTAATTAAGAGGAAGTAGCACCAGTAATTGTGCTACCAATAGCAATCGAAATCAGGGTGCTTAAAGCCTCTGAAGTTCTCGACTTGGCAAAGCTGGCGAATCTCTCACCTAGAGACTCACTCCCTTCTAACGAACTCGGCACTTGACGTAGTGCCTCCAAGCCCTTTTCACTAAGCACCACCTCAATGTCATACCCATCAAGTGTCGTATAGTCGTTAACAACCCAAACATAGCCAGCTGTTTCCAGCCACTTGACTGTGCTTTCAAAGTATTCTGAAAAATTAAACGCCCCTTCCTCGTCTCTCTCATCTATTACTTTTTCCAGAAACCTCGCCGCATCAAGTCGATGCGGAACCGGGAACTCTTCATACAAAGTGCCAAAAAGCAAGGCGACCAACCTGTTGAATTTTTCCATTTACACCTCCTTGAAATCAGCTAAACTACCAGCTTGCTTATATACTGTAAATAAAATGCACACAACCCCATCTGCACGAATTAGTGTCTGTCCCCGGTTTCCCCGGTTTCTCTCCCCTACAACACCATCATTAACTAGGAGTTGATCTGTACGGGCACAGGACTGGATCATCCTGATCGGCAAAAAGCAAGCCGACCTGTTAGAGTTTTTAAAATGGCACGAACGAGTAGCATATCTCGAAAAAATTAGCTTATGAACAACATTGTATATAAGCATAAAAACCAATAATGCATCTATTTATAATCACTGAAAGCTTTCTGGTGAATCTAAGAAGTTCACTATTTCATAGAATGCATCCTGCACGCTCAATCCAGAGGAAATTTCAACAACATCCCTCACCGAAACAGAAGAAAAAATACCAAGACGAGGATTCAAAAATCCAAAAGTATCTATATCAAAGGCTTCATCAAAATTTGACAAGGCGCCATATATCAGAACTTGTTTCACATCGATTGACCTAAACTCTCTACCTCCGGACTTAATTTCATAAAGAGTCTTCCCACATACAACATCACCATAACAAGAATTCAGAACACCGCACCCCATAAAAAAAGGGGAAATATTGGGAAGACATCCAGGCTCATTGTAATTATAAAAATCAAACATCCTTCGACAAAGTATAAATGACTCGTCTAGCTCGCATGGAGTAATTTTAGACGAACCCAATCTCCCGCCTGAAAGTGATTTTATATATTCAACTGCTTTGGATTCAATTTCCACCTGTAGCTCTAAAGGAATACCCTTAGGACTTGAAACCCCCAGCCTCACGCAGGCTTCAAATATACGAAAAGCAAACTCATTTAGCAACGCTCTTCTATCTGGACTTGAATCCAGCACTGCATAATCCTCGTAATAAACTTTCTCCAAATTTAATTTTCTGGACACCCTAGGTAAAAAGGGGAATGTTTTATTCCAAAAAGAGTGGTAGCCACGAGAAAAAACAATCTCAGAAATCACAAAACCACCCCCCATGCATGCTTTGAAGAAAACCTTGCTGAAAACCATTCAAGCAGCTTCAAGTCATACAACGAAAGCTCAGGTTTTATTTTATCTCTCCAGTGCTGACCTTCATCACCAAGAATATACGAGGCAAGAATCAGAGAACGCTTCTCCCAATCACTCATTATATTGAAGTATTTCAATCTATCTGAAACCCAATAATCAACATTCCTCTGAGCCATAGCCAGTATTAAATCTCGCTTGATAACGAGATTAGTTTCTTCCTTAACAATTCTACCAAAAATCACATCAGTTTCGTCAGAAAAATCATGTGATAAAACTCTGATGGCATACGCCCTATTAACAGAAACTTTTGTTATGTAAGAACCTGAATGCAAAAGCCTTCTAAGCTCGGCAAAAACAGCATCCAATGTCTCTGAGTCAAGGTCCTCAATAAGCGCGCGCGTCAACATCATAACTGATGGGAACACAGGGTAAAGAACAGCCATATTTTCTGTCATTGATAGTATGGCTGTTCTTTGCGACTTAGGCTGCAGGTACTTAACAGAATTTATCAACCTCCTGGTCAAAGCCTGATTAATCCGACTTTTATTCACCTCCCTACCCAACATACCAATAATATCAAATTTATCAAGCTCATCCCTGAGGCTTTCATAATCTTCATCTGCAGTTGGTGAATATGGATCATAAAACAATCTCAATCTTAAGAAATTAATTTCCTCCTTATCTTCTTCTGACAAATCCTCACTCTCTGTCATAGCAAATTCGGAACCTGACCTAAACTCTTCGGAAGTCATCACCTGAGTTTTAGACTTTTGAATTGAAAGTCCTTCATTTTCATGCAGTTTTTCACTTAGGAAAATCAAATGCGCATACGCATCTTCAAGTGAATCACAAAAAATCAAGTAATCATCAGCATATCTTGTAAATTCAACCCCTTCCATTCTCAAAAGCTTGTCAACTCTATTTAGAAGAAGTTCACTGAGAATTCTCGATGCAGGCCCACCCACTGGCAACCCATATGAAACACCCTTAGATAGCTTTGATAGCAGTATTTTTATTCTTTTAACAGACTCAGTATTACTGGTACATTTCTTTAACGCGTTTTCAATTCTATGGTGATATACTCTAGGGTAAAAATCAGATATATCACACTTCAGAACAAAACTACAATTTTTTGATTTTTCAACACTAACCTCAATATAATCCTTCCAACTCAATTTTTTATCAAAGAGAGAATTCTCGACTTCGTCATACTTATACCTATAAGAAAAAATTCTATTTTCTATTTTAGGTATTCTAGACTTCTCGATATCATCCGCTATTGAAATAACCAATGCTAATAGATAACAATTCCAAATAGGATCGATCTGAGTACCCCACCTAAATCCATAATACCCCACCGCCTGCAAAGCCCTCTCTTGATTAACAGGAAAAACAGGCAAAAAATCGTAGAAATCCTTATGGATATTTTCCAATATATCAACAACTTCTTTTGACGAATCTTTAAAGAAAATATTATCTACTGGATACGGAAATATATCTGTATCTCCATAAGAGACAACATTATCCACCGCCTTCTTTAAATATGATCTAAATTTGCTCATTTTATGCAAAAACCTTAAATAAGACGAAATGTAAAATCAGAAATCGAAGAAACCGGGGATCGACCCTCATTTCTGCATCGTCACAAGGGATGTATTGGCAGGGTGGGTAGCCGTGCTCGCGGAGTTCGATGGCACGGGTGGTGTCGGCGAGCAGGGTATCGTCGATCATTACCTGTACCCGTTGCTCGTGCGGGTGCAGGGTGATGCGGGGCTCGGTGGAGTCCATTGCCATGGTGCCATCCCTTGCGTCTGCGTTGTGTCGTTATCGTGATTAGGCTTCAGCCTAGCACCGAAGCATGGTTTGTCCCATTCGAGCCACCCACGGGCGCCTCAAGATCCGCTTGTCGCGCGTTTGAGGGACAATCGGGGCAGACCCTCATTTCTCTGACCACGTTGGGTCATCTTCTGCCCTTCGTTGCATCCACCGCTAGCCGCCGACACCTTCCCACTTGGACCAGTGCGGCGCTCGGTCAATCGACTCAGCATCCGCAGGCAGGGCGAAGAAGTAGCCCTGCCCCTGGTGGCAATCTAGTTGCAGCACGGCTTGCCTCTGCTCCTCGGTTTCGATCCCCTCGGCGAGAACGATGAATCCCAGGCTGGCGCCCATATCGGCCACTGCGCGGACGATGGCCTGGTCACGGGGATCGTCCAGGATGCCATGTACGAAGCTGCGATCGATCTTCAGCTTGTTGATGGGAAGGTGCTTGAGATAGCTCAGCGACGAGTAGCCCGTCCCGAAATCATCGACCGCCAGGGAGACCCCCATGCGCCGCATCTCGTGCAGTCTCTGGATGGTCGCCTGGTCCGAGTGCATCAGGGATGACTCCGTGATCTCCAGCTCCAGGTATCTGGCGGGCAGGTCGGCAGATTCGAGGATACGGCGAAGCTGCGTGACGAACCCCGGATTCGCCAGTTGGGGAGCCGCCACATTGACGGCGATGTATCCGAACTCCAGGCCGTCATCCAGCCAGGCCCGCCCCTGCTGGCAGGCCTGCCGCAGCGCCCATTCGCCAAGCGGCAATATCAGGCCGGTGCGCTCCGCCAGGGGTACGAAAGTAGCCGGCGGGATATTGCCTTCCCAGGGATGCTGCCATCGTGCCAGGGCTTCCACCCCTGTCCACTTCCCAGTTTGCATGTTGACCTGGGGTTGGTAGTGGAGCATCAGCTGATCCTGCCTCAGGGCATCCCGCAGGTCGTTGCCAAGTCGCATCCGCAACATCGCCTGATCGGTGATGTCCTGATCGAAGAAGTGATAGCGAGAGCCATGGCGCTTGGCCTGGTACATGGCGGCATCGGCCTGCTGGATGAGCGCGTCGGCCTCTTCACTGTCATCTGGATAAATGCTGATGCCGATACTGGCCTGGGCATGCAGCTTCCAGTCGTCGAACTCTATCGGCGCCTCCATGGTCCGCAGCAATCGCTCCGCGGTCTGGACAGCGTCTTCCGGCATGACCAGGTCCCGGATCAGAATGATGAACTCATCGCCACCGAAACGTGCTGCCGCGTCTTCTCCACGAACGTGCTCGGTGAGCCGCCGCGCGAACTCCTGGAGCACCCTGTCCCCCGTGGCATGGCCGAGACTGTCATTGATCGTCTTGAAGTCATTCAGGTCGAAGAACATCACGGCCAGGCGGGTGCCATGCCGCTGGCTATGAGACAGCGCCAGCCCGAGGCGTCGCCGGAAATGCGCCCGGTTCGACAGGCCGGTCAGTGCGTCGGTGTTGGCGATCTGCTCCAACATCCGCTGGATCGCCTTCTGCCGATCGATCCAGCTCACCAGCAGGCTGAGGCCCAGGATCAGGCTGGCGAAGCCGCCAATGGCCGCGGCCATGCCCTCCTGGGACAGCAGCGAACCATGCGCGGCAGCCTGAGGGCTTTCATAAAAGCGGGAGGCGCCCATCGCGATATAGTGCATGCCGGCCACCGCAAAACCCATGAACACCCCGGCTATCAGCGTCATGCTTCTCTCCGAAAACGCCGGCAGGCGGCGCACGCGGAAGTGGAGGTAGAGTGCCGCCAGGGCCAGCAGAAAGGCCACCACGATGGAGAGAACGAAGAAGGGAAAGTCATAGCGCAGCCCTTCCATGTGCATGGCTTCCATGCCGATGTAGTGCATGCTGCCAATGCCGACGGCCATCAGCAGTGCTCCCACGAGAAGCTGATGCGCCTTGAGGCTCGGGTGAGCCATGAAGTGCAGCGCCGTGCCGCTGCCTAGTATCGCCGGCACCAGGGACAGCGCCGTCAACCCCATGGTGTAACTCATGTACTCGCGCCCCTCCACGGAGAAGGCCAGCATGGCACTGAAGTGCATCGCCCATATGCCACAGCCCATGGCCACTGCGCCGCCGAGATGCCACCAGATCTTGCTCGTGGGCGTAGGCGAGGCGACCATGCGGTCCGCCAACATCAATGCCGTGAGTCCCGCAAAGCAGGCGATGGCAATGGAAAGCGTGACCAGCACGGGATCGTAGGTGCCTTCCATCAACGGGCCAAGCGTTGGGTCGGAGTTATCGAAGCGCCAGAATTCCATCTTGACTCCTGATCGGTCGCCTTGAACTTATCAACCGCGTAACAAATCCATGTTTCCCCGAACCGTCGTACCATGAAGCCGACTAAAGAGACTGTCGGCTTACCGTGCAGGAACTTTGAGGAAGCGCTGCGTTAATGGCGCCAAAGCTGCCCTGCAACCAACGGCGGGATGAAATCTGACGTTCTTACCACCTCGGCCAATATCGCCGATGACAGGCGCCCTGGCCCGGTATGGCGATGCCGGTTATCTCGGCATGTGGAAGTCTCTTGACGAGGAACAGAATGCCCCGGGCTTCCGGTGCTGCGTCGCTGCCAAGCGCGGCGCCATCACGAAGATGGAAGAGCGGATTATTATTGGTTCACAAGACACTTCCATGTCCCCTTTTCCCTGACTGTTCAGCCTTTATTCACTGTGCGGAACATGGTGAATAAAGGCTGAACATTGGAACGTGCGTGCTAGTTCAACAAGCGTTATGCCGCACGCACGCAGAGCCCCCTTGGGCACTGAAATACCGAAAACTCGAGTATGGCGTGGCCACATGACACCCACCATCGCGCCTGCTGGGTCAACTCTAGCAATGGCTACCGCTACCCATAGCCAATAGAGGCACGAGTGCAACGTCATGCAGGGCTGAGTTGAGGCCGTAGGCTTCAAGGAAGTCCCTTGCGTATGGTTTGTGTCGTTATTGTTATCAGGCTATAGCCTAGCACCGAAGCGTAGTTTGCCCCATGCAGCGGATCAACGCAGGGGTGGTTCAGCGCTGCCTTCAAGCGGGTACGCGGAGTCAGCCCAACCCAGTATCGGGCCGAGGCGCTGGCGTCCTGAGTCCGGTGGCGGTTACTGGAAAGCTTGATAATGAACCGCTTCAGGCCGCAACCAGTTTCTTCACGTTGAGCTCTTTGCGATGCTGCTCGGCATGCCAGAGCTCATACTGAGACTGCTGGTTCAGCCAGCTTTCTGCTGAGGTATCAAAGGCGATAGAAAGCCTGATAGCCATTTCGGGGCTTATACCGGCCTTGCCGTTCAACACGGCACTCAGAGTCTTGCGGCTAACGCCCAGTGCTTCTGCGGCTGCCGTGACAGAGAGACCAAGGGGCTCAATGCAAAGCTCTCTCAATACTTCACCGGGGTGGGGAGGGTTGTGCATCAACATTGGTGGTACCTCAGTGATAATCTTCATAGTTCACTATCTCGGCATCTCCGTCCTCGAACCGGAACGTCACTCGCCAGTTACCACTGACTGTCACTGACCAGATACCGGTGCGATTTCCCGAGAGTTCGTGAAGCCGAAGGCCAGGTAAGTCCATATCTTTGGCATCTGACGCTGCATTCAATCTACCGAGAATAAGCCGAAGCCTCTTTGCATGAGCGGCCTGAATCCCGGCGGTGCTGCCAGACTTGAAAAATTTGGCCAAGCCCTTGTGTTTGAAGCTTCTAATCATTCCTTGAATGTACCCTGTAACGTATCAGGTGTCAAAAAAAGAAAACGGCCCAACCCGGGCCCGCCGGGTTAGACCGAGAATCCGGGGACAGACCCTCATTTCTACACCCTTCGCCAGGCACAGGCTGACCCGCGTTTGGAAAACAGGATTGTCTCTGTCAGCATGATCCACACATACATCCTGTGCTCGGATGACGGCGACGCCCTTTGGGCACATGCTGCCTCATTGGCGCTCTTGGCGGCGTTTTCATCCTTCTTGCAGCAAGCAAAACGACAGGAGGCCCGCATGAAGACCCGCCCATCGACGCTACCGCCCCTGGACCCTTCCCGCGTTGCCACGATCGAAGCCTTCGGTGGAACCATCACTTCGCTGGATCCCCTGGGTGCGCAGGTACAGGGCATCGATTTATCATCCAGTGACGCGCCGCCACCCGAGGTTCTCGAAGCACTGGAACGCGAGATGGCGAACCGCGGGTTTCTTGTTTTCAAGAACGAAAAGCCATTGGATGCCGACAGTTTTCTCCGCGCCAGCTGTTGGTGGGGCGGCAAGGAGCTGCACAGCACTCATGGCGTCCACCCGGCGACACCTGGTGGCAACCAACATATCTTCCGTCTTTCCAACGATAAACGTCACGGGATCCCAGGTGTGGGGCCGCAATGGCACAATGATGGCAGTTTCAATGCAGACACCTTCTCGCACTCGGGTTACCACATCATCCGGCCGGCGGAAAAAGGCGGAGGGACTTACTTCGCCCATCAAGGTGCCGCTTATGACGCTCTCCCGGAGGGCCGAAAGGAGTACTGGAGCCGTCTCTCCTCGGTGAACTCATCATCAGGCGTCGTTCACCCCGTGGTACATGAGCATCCCATATCTAAGCGCAAGTGCATTTGGTTGCATCTGGGCATGACAGGGGCGGTGATTGAAAAACTGCCCGATGAAGATGCCTTTCGCCTGCTGAATGCTGACGAAATGCAGCAGCTTTGTCATGAATACAACGACATCCTGAATGCCGGCCTGGAGAACGGATACACCACCGTCTACGAGTATCAAGAGAACGATTGCGTATTCATCGACAATCTCGCCGTTGCGCATCGGGCTGCCCCCGAGGCCCATTTGCCCGTCGAGGAGCAGGGCTTGCGGATCATGCACCGCAGCACGGTGCGCGGCGTGCAAGACCTTGCGCCGGGGTTCGGGCTGCCACAACACGTCGATATTTTTGGGCCCAACCCGTTAGGTGAAGGCGTCTGGCAAGCCGGCGGTGTCGGTTTCCGGTGGGAAGATGACATTCCGATGCAGAATTGAGGAAATCGGGGAGGAAATCGGGGACAGACCCGAGGAAATCGGGGACAGACCCTCATTTCTCGCTGGATCAACGCAATGCCAGGGCCCGCCTGACTTAGATCTGGCTGGACGATGACACTTCGTTGTCACTGACAACGCGATTGCGACCGGCTTTCTTGGCACGGTAGCTGGCGGCATCAGCCCGGGCGAGGATGTCATCGATGGCGTGGTCGCCCGGCTGAAAGTGGCTGATGCCGATGCTGGCCGTGACGGACCAGCGCTGCCCCTCTTGATCAACATGGCGGGAGGCGATTCGTTCGCGCAGCACGTTGGCAAGGGTCAGCGCCTGCTCGGGGCTGCAACCATTCAGCAGTACAGTGAACTCGTCTCCGCCTGGGCGCGCGGCGTGATCGCTGCTGCGTACCAGCGTACGAACCGTATCCGCGATCTGCTGCAGCATGCGGTCCCCTAAGGCGTGCCCACCCTGGTCGTTGATCGGCTTGAAGTGGTCCAGATCAAACAGCAGTACGGCCGTGCGGGTGCCAACCTTCTGCCATTCGACCAGTGCTTCCTCCAGGCGGCGTGTCAAACCGCGCCTGTTGAGCAGACCGGTGAGCGGGTCGTGCTCGGCCTCCCAGCGGCGCATGGCATCATCGTGACGGTGCTGTGTGATGTCGCGCACCGCGCCGACGATGCCGATGAACTCGCCATCGACATGAATCGCGCCCGCCTGAACATCCAGCCAACGCTGCTGGCCTTCAGGGCCCTGGAAACGGAACTGCCGCACGAAATCACCACGCTGAGCATGGCTGTGCTGCCAGGCCTCTAAAACAGCGGGACGATCCTCAGGGTGGATCCTGTCAGTCCAGGTATCGAGGCTATGTGGCCCTGTGATGTCCAGCACCTTGCTCAGGGCGTCATTGACGAAACTCAGGTGTCCAAGATCATCCGTGACGAACATGCCCTGAGGTGATGCCGCCAAGGTGCCACGCAACAGAGCCTCACGCTCCGTCAGATCACGCAGGTAGGCCCGCCGGTCTTCCTCGGCTTCGTTGATGACATCGATGACCCGACGCAGCTCGGGCATGCGAGTAGGGATCTCGATCAGATGACGCTGGTGGCCTTGCAGTTCATGCACCTGCTCGGCCAGCCGGGTGAGCGGGCGCAACGCCAGCCAGATCAGCGCACCGACCACCGGCAAGACCAGCCCCAGCCCCCACCAGGCAAGATAGGTGATTCTCTGCATGCCGGCGACAAGCGGCGCCTCGGCCTGCGCCTGGGGAAGGTGCACACCGACGATCCAATCGGCCAGCCAGATCTGGCGGTACGCGACCAGCACCCGCTCCCCGGAGGCGGTGGTCTCCACCGTCTCGCCCTGCCAGCCATACAGCGCCCGTTCGAGCTCCGGCGCGAAGTCGTCGCTGACCTCGATGCTGGCCTGCCGCTGATTAGGGTGATAGAGACGTTGGCCTGCCGCGGTGGTAATGGTGACGTATCCGTTCTCTCCCAGGCGCAGGCGATTGAAGCCCTTGAAGAGTCGGCTTTCATTGATATTGACCAGCCCACCCAGGAAGCCGGTGTAACGCCCCGAGGCATCATGCAGCGGTACCAGCATCATCACCAGGGGCTCGCCGCTGATACGACCAATGAAAGGCTCGCTGACATGAGGGTGCTGGAAGGCGTGCATGAAGTGCGCATAATCGCGGTCGGCGACGGTGGCCCCCACGCGCTCGCCTGCGGCCGGCCATGCATCCACGACCCGGCTGTCGCGATCGAACATTACCAAGCCTTCGAAAAGCGGTTCCAGAGCGTTGGCATGTGCCGCCGCGAGAGAACCGGTGGTGGGCTCGGGGGTCGTCTGGGCGAGACGCTCCAGCGCCTGTAGTCGCTCGCTGACCTGATCAGTGATGGCGTTATGGATCAGCTCGGATTCATAGCGCAGGTGCTGGCGATTTGTCTCATCGACCAGTATGTAGCCCGCCTGCCAGCCAAGCGTCAGCAGGGTCACGCACAGCACGCCCCACAGCGCTGCGGCACCAAGCAGTAAGCGTCCACGCAGGGTGACCAGTGGGAATGAGAGCGGGCGGCTCAGTAGACCAAGGAATCGGGAGCCTAGTCCTAGTTCTCCCACTTTTGAATGGGTCGTCATGATGAACATGCTGCCTGCAAGCGGCACCAGATGCCAGTGGAGGCCGCTCACACGAACGACCACTGTCAATCTGGCACAAACCTCTTTTCGCAACGCTGACCGTCATCAAGCGCCACCGGCAAGCATTACTGGGAGGTGTGTTGGATGACAATAAGCGCGATTGAAACGATTGCCATCGTGGCTGGTACCGATGGAGGGATGAACGCGGTGTCGCACACGGATTTTCCGGAGGCGTCAGTGGAATGGTGGCTGGCACGCGTAAGCCTACCCTGTGGGTAACGGTGGCCCACACCCGCTAGACCCGGCTGTTGCCGGAGCACGGGTGGCCGTTGATCTCCCACTATTACACAAGGGCGAGGAGTGCCACGCCATGTCCAACGTCAATTTTCAGCAGTCCATCGATCAAAGTGATCGTCTCGTGCCGGTCAACCTTCGTCAGAGTGGCGATCCCGGCATTCAGTTATTGATATCCAACCGGGTGCGCAAGTCGCCCTACTGGCACCTTTCCGTGGAGGCCGGCTGCTGGAAAGCCACCGTGTATAACCGCATGTATCATCCGCGCGCCTATGTTAAGCCCGAGGATGGCGGAGCCATGGAGGAGTACCGCGCACTGGTCAATGACGTGACGCTGTGGAACGTGGCCGTCGAACGGCCGATCCGCGTCAAGGGCCCGGAGGCGGAGGCCTTCTGCAACTATGTATGCACACGCGACGTGACACGCGTGCCGACGATGATGGGGCGCTATGTGGTGCTCTGCGACGAGCAGGGCCGCGTGCTCAACGACCCGGTGATGCTGCGCCTGGCCGATGACGAGTTCTGGTTCACCATCAGCGATTCGGACCTGGCCTACTGGTTCCGGGGGGTGAACCACGGCATGGGCTTCGATGTGGAGATCGACGAGATCGATGTCTGCCCGCTGCAGATACAGGGCCCCAAGTCCGAGGATCTGCTGGCCGACCTGGTCGGTGAGGCGGTGCGCGACGTGCCCTACTATGGCCTGATGCTCGGCCGGATCGAGGGCGTCGAGGTGCTGATTTCACAGACCGGATTTTCCGGTGAGAAAGGCTACGAGGTGTACGCCTTCAACTCGTCCCTGCATGCCGAGACGGTCTGGAACACCATTCGTGAGGTCGGCGAGAAGTACCGCCTGATGGTCATCGCGCCGGCTCACCATCGGCGCATCGCCGCCGGCATCCTTTCCTACGGCCAGGACCTGGATCACGAGACCAACCCCTTCCAGTGCTACCTGGGCCACATGGTGCCCAAGGCCAAGCAGGCGGACTATATCGGCAAGGCGGCGCTGGAACGCACCCGGGAGCTCGTCAATGCCGGCCAGCCGCCCTTCAGCCACCAGTTGGTGGGCCTGAAGCTGGGTGGCAAGCCCATCGAGGACTATGCGCCTGACTTCTGGCTGGTGGGCGCCGATGCCGGTAGCGAACCGTGCGGTTGGATCACCTCGCCCTGGTACTCGCCGGAGCTCGGCACCAACATCGCCATGGCCTATGTGCCCGTCGCATCGGCCGAGATCGGCACCGAACTGGTCGCCTGGCTACCCGACGAGTTTCTCGACATTCCGGGGCAACCCGTCGCCGCCACGGTCAGCCAGATGCCGTTCCGCGAATCGGTCCACCAAAGCTCGCGGGAACGTGCCAAGGCCGCCGGTCGCGATTACGCCTATTGAGGTACGAGCCTGACGCCACCGAAGCATCTCGAGACCGCAATACCCTGGCAATCCCTGCCTGATAACCCTTGCCTGATAATCCCTGATAGCCAGCGGCCACCTGTCACAATGACACGGTGGCCGCTTTTCCTTGGTCACAGCGATATGTTGGTGTACGCAGGATTGCGCCGAGCAGATCCGATTATGGCGTTGGCGGCACGCGTTTGACTTTTTCCGAGCGTATCGTTAGCGTCAAAATGATTTTCCTTATAACAAAAAGTCGCATTACACTGCGGCAAACTCAGGAGAAACAATAATGAAGCATGTTGCTGTAGCTCTGCTGCGTCCTGTCGGCATCTCGGTGTGTCTCGCTAGCGCGGGCATTGGCATGGCACTTTCGCCGGCCCTGGCCCAGGATGACGCAGCGGAATCCTCCCCCACTTCAGAAACTCATGTCTTCCTCGAATACTCCCAGGCGGAGCTCGACAAGGCCTATGATCAACGGGCCTGGGTCTCGAATGTCGGGGAGTTCATTCAGGGTTGGGTGAGCCGAAGTGAAGAGGCGCGCACCCGCTTCGAGCGTCAAACATTCCGTTACGGCCCTTCGGAACGCGAAGTGCTGGATCTCTTCGCCGCGGATCAGTCCGATGCGCCTACCTTGATGTTCATTCATGGCGGCGCCTGGAGAGCCGGCAGCAAGGAAGCCTACTCCTTGCTTGCGGATGCCTTCGTGCCCTACGGGGCGAACGTGCTGGTGCTGAACTTCGACAACATCCCCGATGCTCGGCTGCCCGACATGGCGGAGCAGGTGCGCAGGGCCATCGTCTGGACACATGAAAACGCCGCCGCGCTCGGGCTTGATGCCGAACAGCTCTATATCACCGGCCACAGCTCGGGTGGGCACCTTGCCGGTGTCATGCTGACAACCGATTGGGCCGAGCATGGCCTTCCCATGGACGCGCTCAAGGGTGGCATGCCTGTCAGTGGCATGTTCGACCTGGAGCCGGTCATGCTGTCGGCACGCAGTGAGTATGTCGACCTCGATGAGGCGGAGGAAGCGGCGCTCAGCCCCATGCGCCACTTGCACGAGGTTCGTGCCCCCATCACCTTGGCCTACGGTGGGGAAGAAACGCCCGAGTTCCAGCGACACTCCCGCGATTTTCATGAAGCGCTTGCGCAATCCCCCTATGCGGAAGCATTACTGTTCCTGCCGGAGCTGAATCACTTCGAAATGATGGATAGCCTTGCCGACCCGGATGGCGACGTGGCGAAAGCCGCCCGGGAGATGATGGGGCTTGCTGATGATTGAATCAGCGAACGGCTGAACCGCAAGGGGCCACCGCTGCAATTCTGGCCCTGAGGAAGCAACAGAGCCCGGCCCTGTAGGCCGGGCTCTCTCGATGGTGCTGCTTTCCAGCCCTGCTAAACTTGCCGACCCCATTCCCCTGCATCTGCCGGAGCTCAGGCAGGCCCGGTTTTCCGGGTACTCCCAGCGAGCACTACCACTACTCCACCTTCGACTATTCGGTGCCGCTCGCCCAGCAGGATGAGCACCTCTTAACCGAGCCCTTGGGCAAGTCAATCAGCCTGACCTGGTGCCGGCGGCGCAGCCTGGCTTCGGGGAGACCACCATACAGGTCTTCACCGGCAGACCACAGTAACGGCGGCACCCAGTCGCCTTGTTTCCAGGAACCGCTAAGGGACCAGACGATAGAGAATCCGCTGCGCGAGTGGATGTCACCCTATTCGCCATTCCGGTGCCAGGTGGCGCCAATGTCGTTTGAGAATCGCCTTATGCGCATCATCCATTGGCAGCTCCACCAACTGCCTGGGCCACCGGGCACGAGCACGTTCAATGGTGTCGTCCAATACCGTACGAATCGCCGGCCAGGCCACACCGGCTTTCTCGGCCCAGCGGCGAAAATCGTCTTCTCCCAGGCGATACCAATCCTTCTTTCCATTCAGATTGAGTGCCAGCCGGTGGTCGCCTTCGAGGTAGGCCAGCGTGTTGACGATATCGTAGGCAGGTGCCAGTCGTGGAGTGCGTTGATCCGGGTAGATAAGACTCCAGTTCTTGAGATGGGCGTCGCCGTTGGCCAGCAGGATGTCGACCAGCAAACGCCGCGCAAAAGCCTGAACATTGTCCAGACCGTCAGTCGTGAATTCGCGCAGCAGGCGTCCTATCTGCTCGTAATTGGGGCCGTCATACTTTTCATGGGGGTAGCGAAACAGAACCTGCGCCATGTCCTCGGCGTGAATGCGCTGCCCGCCTTCGCGATCGAATCGACGAATGGCATAGGCGAGGTGCTCATCTGGCAGATTGATGGCAGGCAGGCCTTCGAGGGCATTCAGCGGGATGAGGCGAATCTCGGGGATCTCCACGCCCGCACTTTGGGCCATCCACATCGTCGTGGCCTCGTTTTCAGGTACTCGGCGGTGGCGTGTCGAGGGGGTCTTGACGATCCAGTCACCGAACTCGTCGGCATGACCAAAGTGAAAACGCCCATCACGTTCACGCATTGAAAACTTCATCTGCACACCGGCCAGCGAGAAGCCGCCGCCTACCTCTGCAATCCGGCGCCTTGGTGTAATACTACGCCGATGGCTGAGCACCCAATCCGGCATGTCGTTGGGTAGTACCGGCGATACCCGCAGTGCTCCGGGAAGATCATCCCCCAGGCGCGCCAATAGGGGAAACTCGTTGTCGGGATGCACCTTGAGCCGCTGTGCAAGCCATGACCGTAGCGCCCCTTCCGGCAGCAGGTTCGAGAACCAGGGATGCAGACGCTGCTGTCGCACCCAAGGCGTTTGCATCACTTCGGCCGCCCGAGGAAAATCGGGGAGCAGGGATAGCGAGAGCGTGGGGCGCGAGGCATCGAGTCGCCAGGCGTCGTCGAAGACCATCACATTACGCCCACTTCGATAACCCGCCAGATAGCCTACCCCCCGACCGTGAAGTTCAAGGCGCAGCATCTCGACCGCGTCATTGGCCATTGCGACCTTCCCCACCGTTCTCTTGATCGCGATCATCATCTCCCAACAAGCCCTTCCAGGGGTCGACATCGAACCCTGTTGCCTCATCGGCTTCACCCCTCAGCAGGGCTTGCACGGCATGCCATTTCTCGATCGGAATCAGCATCAATTTGGCGTTGAGCCCATCGGCAGCCAGCTCGAGGCTATCAAGGCGTGGGTTACCGCCACCTTCCAGGCGCTGATATTGCTGACGCACCATGCCGGTTCGGCTGGCGATATCCTGCTGGGTGAGGTTCAGCCCATGCCGGCGCTGGCGGAATTGGTCGTGGAGACTCATTGGCACCTTATACGTTGCAAGTCGCACTTTAAAGCAACTCATATGCTGCATTATGGTGGTTTTTCGTAACGCTCGCCAGTCGTCCTGATAACGTTCGTAGTGCGCTACATGCCAGGAAACCGATACCCCTGCTCAACCTTGCCCCTCATCCGGTAAGGTGACATCGTCAATCGACATTGAATGGCACCCCACCACAAGGAGCCTTGCCGTGTTCATCGCCATGAATCGTTTTCGGGTCAACCCCGAGAGAGTCGAGGAGTTCGAACAGATCTGGCTGGAGCGGGAAACCCACCTGCAGGGCCTGACCGGTTTCGTCGAGTTCCATATGCTGCGCGGCCCGGAGGAAGAGGATCACGTTCTTTACGCGTCCCACACGGTGTGGCGCTCGCGCGAGGATTTCGATGCCTGGACGCACTCCGAAGCGTTCCGCGCGGCTCACGCCAATGCCGGCCAGAGCCGCCGTGAAGGGCTGTACCTGGGCCCGCCGAAATTCGAGGGATTCGAGGTGATCCAGACGATCGGTAAAGCGAGCGACGCCTGATCCCAGCCTCTATCCTACGTCCGACTGCTTCCAAACACTCCCCCTCAAAAAAAAGCCGACAGACATAATGTCTGCCGGCTTGTCCAGTGCCTCGTCTTCTGGTCTGTCTGCTCAGAGGCTCGCCTGGCCTGCATTGATCAACGGGGTGATTCGCCGGACGCTGGCGCGTCGGTTTTCCTGACTGGGTCCTTGCGTATTCAGCTTCAGGTAGCGCTCGCCATAGCCCTGTACGATCAGGTTTTCCGGGGGAATCGCGAAGTATTCGGTCAGCGCCAGGGCAACCGCTTCCGCTCGCCGGTCTGACAGCCCAAGGTTCATCACGTCCGATCCAATGGCATCGGTATGGCCTTCTACCAGGAATATCTCATCCGGATTCTGCTCAATCACATCGGCCATGGTCTTCCCGATCAGGCCCAGCGCTTCGGCCTCGGAAGGTTGAATGGCCGACGAGCCTGTAGCGAACTGGATAACGTCGAGATCGATACGCGGCATGATGTCCCTGACTCGAGAGCTTTCACGCACCTGGCGGAGCGTGAAGGTACGGTCGACTTCCTGCACCGGTGGTGCCAGCAGCGCCTCGCGCAGGAGGTCCCGGTCCGCACGACGGTAATCGACCACATAGCGATTGTCCGGCAGGTCATGGCGCAGGGGAGGCAGGGATTCTTCCATGTCGACGGAGGACTGCCAGCTATCGGCTTTTTGCGTTTCGTCGATCAGCACAATGGCGGTGTCATCGGGTAGATAGCGAGTGCGCTTGAGGACAAAGCCACCGGAATCACGAACGGTCACGATCCGGCTGCCATCGTCACGAGTGATGGTGGAGCGGGTGATGCCATCGGCAAACGATTCACTCGTCTCAGTGACTCCAGGACGACGCAACAGGAGATTCTCGTCCTTGCGTACATGCATCTCGCCGTCGCGCTCAACGATCAACCGGTCGCCTTGATTGTCGACGACTCGTCCACCGAGTTGCGGGATCAAGGCACCGGCGACAGCACCTGCCGCAGCAGCTCCCAAGTATTTCCAAATCTGGTTGTCGTCATCATCCTCTTCTGACGCCGTCGCGGTCCGGACTTCCTCGTCGCTGGTACGTGTGGTTTCCGAGGTCACGACCGATTCGGATGTCGTGCTGGCTTCCTGGTCCTCAAGGTCGGCGGCGGCGGCCAGGGCGTCTTCCTCGGCCTCGGCCAGAGCCTGTGCGTCAGCCTCGTCGCTGGCTTCCTGCTCCGCAAGTGCTTCTGCCTCGGCCTGCTCAGCGGCTTGCTGCTCGGCGACGGTGTTTGCTGCTGCTTGCTCGGCGGCTTCCTGCTCGGCAAGTGCATCTGCCTCGGCCTGCTCGATGGCTTCCTGCTCGGCGAGAGCATCTGCCTCAGCCTGCTGGATGGCTTCCTGCTCGGCCAGCGTATCTGCTTCAGCTTGCTCAGTGGCTTCCTGCTCCGCCTGAGCGTCCGCCTCGGCCTGCTCAGTGGCTTCCTGCTCCGCCTGGGCATCCGCTTCGGCCTGGTCGATGGCTAGTTGCTCAGCCAGGGCATCTGTCTCATCCTGCTCAGCGGCTTGCTGTTCGGCCAGGGCATCGGCTTCAGCTTGCTCAGTGGCTTCCTGCTCCGCCTGGGCATCGGCTTCGGCCTGCAAAGTGGCTTCCTGCTCGGCCTGGGCGTCTGCTTCGGCTTGCTCAGCGGCTTCTTGCTCGGCTTGGGCATCTGCTTCGGCCTGCTCAACGGCTTGCTGCTCGGCTTGGGCGTCTGCCTCGGCTTGCTCGACGGCTTGCTGCTCGGCCTGGGCATCGGCTTCGGCCTGATCAGCGGCTTCCTGCTCGGCCTGGGCGTCCGCCTCGGCCTGATCAGCGGCTTCCTGCTCGGCCTGAGCGTCTGCCTCGGCCTGGTCGATGGCTTGCTGCTCGGCTTGGGCGTCTGCTTCGGCCTGGTCGATGGCTAGTTGCTCAGCCAGGGCATCTGTCTCAGCCTGCTCGGTGGCCTGCTGCTCGGCCTGAGCATCGGCTTCGGCCTGGTCAATGGCTAGTTGCTCAGCCAGGGCATCTGTCTCAGCCTGCTCGGTGGCTTGCTGCTCGGTCTGGGCATCCGCTTCGGCCTGCAAAGCGTCTTGCTGCTCGGCTTGAACGCCTGCCTCGTCCTGGTCAGAAGCTTCCTGCTCGGCAAGGAGAGCTTCCTCTGTTGTATCAGCAGCTTCCGTCACTTGAGCGAGAGTAATGATGTCCGAGTCGGTAGCCGACGACAGGGTTGTCTGGGCAAAGCCTGGGCTCATCAATGACAGCGAGGCCAGAATCACCGCGGGCTTCCTGAAAAGGCGCATACGCTGTTTCATCTCATTTCTCCTGAATCATTACTGCCCGGGCATGATGACGGTTATCTGAAATCAACGGTGCCGGCGCGGTGTCTTCACCATGTAGGTGAAGGAGGAATTCCCGGCGGGCGAGTCACTGCACCAGCGGTGGTTGGGAATGGTTCTGGCCAGGAGAGGGGAGTGAGCGTTACCGAGTCGCGCTATCTCATTGAAAAGATGGATACGGAGCACTTCCGGCTTCTTGTCAGATGTCGTCATTATGGGTAATGACATCTCGACCATCTGTACGACGGCACACATAGGCGCCCGATGTTGAGGCGTTGCTTGCCGGACGTCCGGTCGGCATCACATGCAGGAGTTTCAAAGCTCGCCCGAGGCCAGCGGCAACCACACGTGCTCGTAGCCGATGATGATCGCCACCCACACCAGCAGTGCGGCCATCGCAAGGCTGAACCCCTTTAGCAGCCAGGGATTCTCGATACGCCGCCCCACCACGCTGCCCACCAGGGCATAGCTGCCCGGGGCTCCGAAGGCCAGCACGGCCAGCCCAAGCGACCAGAGCAGCAAGCCGGCGCCATGGACGCCGGCGGCGGGGAACTGAATAGTCGCGATAGGCAGGGTCGCAATCATCGCCTTGGGGTTGCACAGCTGCATGACCAGGCCATCGCGGAACAGCAGCACACGCGGCGCCTTGCGTACTACCCCCAGGTCGATGGTCGAGCGGGCGACCTTTATCGCCAGGTGGAGGATATACCCGCATCCCACTGCGCCTACCGCGGCGAGCATGTCGTCGCGCACCCAGGCCGCCCCTGCCCAGCCGAACAGCAGGAATAGCGTCAGCATGGCCATACCCACCCCAACGAAGAAGCCGAGTGAGGTTTTGGCCTGGCCGTTGAGGCCGGCATTCAGGCCGAGCAGATTCACAGGCCCAGGCGTGTACATGACGCCCAGGGCATAGGCGACGACCTCCATGGGGAAGCTCTCCGACGGGAAATGCGTTAAGTATTGCCGGGCGGCCTATATTCGGTGACGGCCGGTGACGCTTAACTGGTATTGGTGAGGGGTCTTGCCGTAGATACGTTTGAAGCGACGGTTGAAGTGGCTGAGGTCGGTAAATCCGTAGCGAAAGGCCACCTCGCTTGGTGCCACGCCGGTTTCCAAGGCGCTGCGCGCGGCATTCACCCGGCAGCTCAGCACGTACTGGTGCGGCGTGATGCCGAACTGCTGCCGGAATAAGCGTAGGAAGTGGTACTTGGAGAGATGGGCTTTCTGGCTGATCTCGTCCAGCGAGAGGTCCGTCTCCAGATGTGCGTGGATGTATTCCTTGGCGCGCAGCAGCAGCGCATCGGGGCGGCTGATCCTGCCACCGGGTTGGAACTTGCCCGCCCGGTGCACCAGGCGTGTCGCCATGCGATGCAGGGCGTGCTCTTGATCGATGCGCGTGCCCTGCTGGCCGGTCGTCAGCTCGGCAAGATCGAGGATGGCGCGGCGCAGCTCGGCGTCGGCCAGCAAGGTTTCGCTTCCCCTGAACCGAGCGGCACGCTCAGCCCCTGCCGCGTCGGCGAACGATGCCTCGAGCAGGGCGGAAGGCACGTATACCATCACGTAGCCCAAGGTGCTGTCGTCCCCGGGGTGGCCGTCGTGCACCTGTTCGGGGTTGAACTGGATGACGTTGCCGGGCGGATTGCGGTGAAACCGCCCATCGCTGAAGAAGTCCTGCCGCCCGGTCAGCGTGACGCCGAAGGCGTACTCATCATGGGCGTGGCGGTCGTAGCTGAAGTCGCTCAGCGACGCCTGGAGCACCGTGAGCTCGGGTATCTGTCGGCTCTTGTAGTAGTCGAACCGGCTGGATTGTTTCGCCATGCCGCGCCTCCCTGAATGCCATACAGGCGTAGCTTAAGCCTAACGCCAGGCCACCGGCTTGGACATTATTGCGCAAAGCGCTGACGGTCATGTTGAAAGGAAGGCTGGCCATGGAGCCGCTTGGGATAAGCAAATGACAACACTACTCGCTGGCTTGCTGGCTCTTGATCTCACTCAGTTGAGCCAAGAGTTCGGGAATATTGTCCTGAATGATGCTCCAGACGGTATCGTCGTCAATACCCAGATAGGCATGGATAAGGCGATTCCGGGTCGCAATGATCATCCGCCAGGGAATATCCGGATACTGCCGACGAACAGTATCCGGAATGCGGGTTGCCGCTTCGCCAATCAGCTCTAGATTGCGTAGGGTGGCATCGTAGATAAGATCATGGGCGCTGAAGCTATGCTGATCCTGGCCTTCCGTATAAGCCAGGATTTTCTCGGCAAAGCCGATCATGTCGTTGATATAGAAGCGCCATTCGCGCGGTGGACGGGACTCAGACACACAGTGCCTCACGCTCGACATACGGCCGGAGCTCGGGGCGAAGCGCCTTGTCGGTCACCAGGTCCACGGAATGGCCTAGCAGATCCTCCAGGTAGAATTGCACCCCGAAATAGCGGGCCGAGATTGCCGGGCCATCGAAGCTCACCAGAATATCGATATCACTGTCGTCTCGAGCCTCGTCGCGGGACATGGAACCGAACAGCGCCAATGACCTGACCCCGTATTCACGAGCCAGGGTCGGCATATGGTCTCGCAGCAGTTGCAGGGTCTTGGCTCTGTTCATGTTTCGATACCTGATTTATCTACTCTCAGACTAGCAGCGCAAGACCGTTTGTCCTATGCCTCGGATCGACGCGCTGACAATATACGGCCGATATGAATTGGAGCCAGCGCACAGCCGGCGAGTCCTCAGACATCGATCACCAGGCCGGGGGTGAAAAGGGGCGGCTCGAACTCCCCTGGGTAGCCGCCGGGGTTGGCCAGCACCCGCGTGCCCGTGACGCGCCGGTCCACTGGCTCGTGAACGTGGCCGTGAATCCATAGGTCCATGCGCCCCATCAACGCCGGCAGATGCGAGGCGAAGGCCGGCGATAACCCATCACCCTGGTAGCGTGGTGGGATGCACTCGGCCAGCGGCGCATGATGGCTGATCACCACCTGCGGCCCGTCGAAGGGTTCGGCCAGTGCCTGGGTGAGCCAGGCCAGGGCCTCGGCGTGCAGCCGCCGGCTCTGAGCCGGGCTGAAGGTCTCCCCTTCGGGTTGTTCGATGATGCTGAAGTCCGGCATCAGCCAGCGCGCCTTCTCTTCGGTCAGAGTGGGGTCATGGTCAGGCTGATCGCGGTAGAGGGCGAAATCGGTCCATAGCGTGGTGCCGTGGAACCGCACGCCCCCGAGGGTGAGCGAGCGGTTGTCGAGCAGATGAATGCCGAGCCGCTCGGCCTCGCTGGCCAGCGCCCGGCGCAGCCGCGGCATGCAGGTGCCATAGAACTCGTGATTGCCGGGCACGTAGAGGATGGGCATCCCCCTGAAGCGTTTGGCGGCCCAACCCAGTCCCTCGGTATCACGATGAATATCGCCGGCGAGAATCACCGCATCCGCCGCCACATCCGGCAGTTCACGGCCCTCGTCGAAGTGTTCCAGGTGCAGGTCCGACAGCACTCTGAGTCGCATGGCACCCTCCTTGTCGACTACCGCTATCAGGATATAGGAACCGCGCCCTCACTTCCCGCTCGCTGGCGTGGCAGGCAGCGCCCGTAGCGGCGAACGCACGCTGAAGACATCGGTTCAGGGCAGCGCTTCCATGTCGCGCAAGGCGGCACGGACAATGGCATCCCGCTTGGGGATATCGTCCATGCGATTGGGGGTATCCATGTTCAGTGCGAAGAATACCGGGCCGCTGGGCCATTCGACCCAGCCCACCCACCAGCCGAGCTCACCGGACCAGCCGGTCTTGGCGCGTAGCATCCAGTCGCGACCGGTTTCGACGATCATCAGGTCCTTGACCAGTCGCTGGTCGGCCTCGTCGAATGGCAGCTCATTGCGATGAAGTCTCTGGAGGAAGTCGATCTGCTCTTCGGCGGAGATCTCCAGGTGGCCCGGCTCCAGCCAGAAATTCTCGAGATCGGCGCCGATCTCTGCATTGCCGAAGCCGATCGCCTCCAGGTAGCGGCGCTCGCTCTCCTCGCCGAGCTCCCGGGCGAAGCGCTGATAGAGCCACACCGTCGAGTTGCGCATGGCGGAGCGCAGATTCTGGTCGGCATTCCATGCCGGGACGCCACGGTCGATTCCATCCCAGGCGAACACCTGGAATTCATCTTCCGCCACGCCGGCATCCAGCACGAACAGGGTATGCGGCACCTTGAAGGTGGAGGCCGGCACAAAGCGCTGTTCGGCACGCGCGGCGTTGTGCACCCAGGTCGCCCGTGAGTCCTGGCGTTCATCCACCACCAGCAACGCGCCTTCGGCATCGTGCTCCTGAAAGAGCGCCGCCCAGTCGTCGCGCGACTGCCAGGCATCGGCTACCGCCGTCAGGGGTGCCAGGCTGAGTGCCGGGACGAGTGCCAGGGCTCCCGCCATCAATAATTTTAGGGTCATGGTTATATTCCGTTATGCTGATATAAATCAAACAGCCCCCGCAGGCTGGGCTCATCGGCCCTGCCTTACACCGCATCGAAGGAGATCGACTCCACCTCGCGCAGGTCCACCGCGCGGCGTGCCCGCCAAAGGTCAAACTGATCCTGCATGGTCAGCCAGCTTTTCGGCGAGCTGGCGAGAGCTGAGACCGAAAGGCTCCAGATAACCTCGCGGATGAATTCACCGGGATGAGGGGGATTGTGCATGGTCATTAGTTTTTCCGTGAGCCAGGGCCTGAGGGTACTCTATCAGGCATTGCCGTTTCACCAGGACAGCCCTCCATGCTCGACAAGCGAGACATTCCTGCCCTGCTCACCGGCATCATGGCCACGCTTGCCGGGATCGGCCTGGCTCGCTTTGCCTATACCCCACTGCTGCCGGTGCTGATTCAGGCGCAATGGTTCAGCGCCAGCCAGGCGGTCTACCTGGGGGCCGCGAACCTGCTTGGCTACCTGATCGGCGCCCTGTCCGCGCATACGTTATCCGAACGCTACCCCGCGCGGGCCGTCATCGGCGTGTGCTTTGCGGCCATCACCCTGAGCTTTCTGCTGTGTGCCTGGCCCGCCAGCTTCGCCTGGTTCTTCGTCTGGAGGCTGGTCTCCGGCATCGCCGGGGCCATGTTGATGGTAATCGGCCCTTCACTGGCGCTTGCCGCCACTCCGGCCGAGCGGCGTACCAGTGTCGGTGGGTTGGTATTCGCCGGCATCGGCCTGGGGGCGCTGCTGTCGGCTTGGGTAGTGCCGATGTTGATCGCGGCCAGCCTGATGGCGACCTGGGTCACCCTTGGCCTGCTCAGCATGGTGGCAGGGCTGCTGGGTGACCGTGGACTGGCTCACCTGCGGATGCCGGCTGTCCCGCCAACTGGGCAAGCGAATGCGTCCGGCGCACGCGGTGGGGTAGCCATGGTAGTAGCGCTGGTGATCGGCGCCTACGCCCTGGATGCAGCGGGCTTCGTGCCACATACGGTGTTCTGGGTCGATTACCTGGCCAGGGAGAAAGTCCTGGGCAACCATGCCGCCGCCCTGCAGTGGGGCATCTTTGGCGTTGGCGCCGTGTGCGGCCCCTTGATCGCCAGCGCCGTTGCGCGGCGGCTGGGCTGGCACCATGGGCTGACGCTTGCGTTCGCGGCCAAGGCCATTGCAATCGCGCTGCCACTGGTATCCTTGGCGATGCTCAGCCGCTCGGTATCCTCGTTCGTGGTCGGTGCCATGATTCCCGGAATCGTTGCCTTGACCTCTGGCCGCCTCGCCGAGTTGGTGGGCCCGACCGCTCACAAGCAGCTGTGGGGGCGCGCCACCGCGGCGTTCGCGGCGGCACAAGCGGCCTCCGGGTATGGCATGTCCGCGCTCTATGCTCACTGGGGAACGTATACCCCGCTGTTCATTATGGGAAGTGTCATGCTCGGCGGCGGCTGCGCTTTGATCCTTCTCAGCCGTGGCGTACAGGTACGCTAGGACCGCTCATTCACCCACGAGGGAGCACGCATGGAACTCTTTCTGAACTCAAGTTCACCCTATGCCCGCATGGTGCGCATCATGGTGCTGGAAAAGGGCCTGGCCGAGGCGGTGACGCTGCGCTGGTGCGACCCCTGGAGCGATGACCCGGCACTGCTCGAGGCCAACCCCGCGGCACGCATCCCCGCGCTGATAGCGGACGATGGCACGGCGCTTGGCGAGTCGCTGTTGATCGCCTTTTACCTCGAGGGGCTCGGCCACGGTCAACCGCTCATCCCTGCATCACGGTTGAGTGAGGTGCTGCATCTGGCAGGGCTTGGCCAGGGGTTGATGGATGCCGCCTTCAACACGGTGATCGCAAGGAAACATCAGGGCAGCGAGGCGGACGCCAGCGTGCTGGGGCAGCGCCGCAAGCGGGCCATCACACGACTGCTGGATCAATTGGAGCTGGAGCCAGAGCTCGATGTCCCACAGGCCACCACGGCCCTGACCCTTGCGGACATCTCGGTCGCCGTCGCGCTCGACTACCTGGCATTCCGACTGCCCGAGGTGAGCTGGGCGAAGGACCGCCCGAGGCTTGAGGCCTGGCACCGCCGGATCACCAGCACAGAAAACGTCAAGACAACCGCCTTTCAGTGAGCCAAACCGGCCTTCGAAAAGGTTAAAAACCGGCACCCCCGGTGATTGCGCATTGCTCATGACCGATGTCACTGGGACAATCGCCGCTGTCGAAAGCCATTCAAGACAAGCGACAGTGAGGGTCCCGGCATGAAGACCTTGTCGAACATGGGATTTGCGCTCTTTGGTGCAGCGCTGGTCGCGATCAGTTACGGGCTCGCGCGCTTCGCTTTCGGCCTGTTCGTCCCCTCCATCAGTGCCGAGCTTTCTTTGACGCCGTACCTCGTCGGCATCATCGGGGCGCTGCCCTTCATCAGTTTTGTGCTCGCCACGCTGGTCGCACCGGTGGCCGCTGATCGCCTCGGCGCGCGCAACCTGGCGGTCCTGTCGGGGTGTTTCGGTACCGGGGGCCTTACGCTCATCAGCCAGGCCCCGAACGCACTCACCCTCGGGGCCGGTGTGTTTATCTGCGGCATCTGTACCGGCTTGATGATGCCGGCGCTGACCGCGGCCATGCAGGCGCTGGTCAGCCGCACGATGCACGGCCGCGTGAGTTCCATCATGAACGCAGGCACCAGCATCGGCATTATCGTTGCCGTGCCTACCGTTGTGTTCCTGGCCGATGCATGGCGTTTAACGTATGTAAGCTTTGCCGTACTGGCGGGTATCGGGGTCGTGGCCGCGTGGTATTTCATTCCCTCGGTGTCACGTGTCGTGCCGGCAAACGCTGCACCGCCACCGCCCCTTACTCGGTCGCAGTGGTCGCGGCTCATCCGGCTCTCGTTGTTTGCCTTTGCCATGGGCTTTGTTTCCGCCCCGTACTGGCTGTTCGCACCGGACCTGCTGGTCAGCCTCGGAGCACTGCCCCCGGGCAACACCGGTTGGCTATGGTTCGCGGCAGGTATCGCCGGCCTCGGTGGCGCCGTGATCAGTGACCTGGCCGACCGCAACAACCCCCCGATCACCCAAGCCTTGATGCTGATGATGCTCTCTTCAAGCCTGGTGTTGCTGGCCGCCAGCCCCAGCACGCTGGGTCTGGCGATTTTCTCCGCGATGGTATTCGGGCTCGCTTACATGAGTTTGACGGGGCTATATCTGATGACGGGCATTCGCCTGTTGCCAGGCCGATTGTCGATGGGGCCGGTGTTGCCCTTCATGGCGTGTGCGCTTGGCCAGGCAGCCGGGTCTCCGGTCGTTGGCCTGCTGGTGGACGGCTTCGGGTATGCCTATGCGTTTTCGGTCTTCTCGGTGACCGGCATTGTGGTGGCGATACTGTCGCCGATTTATCCAGGCCACATTGATTACTGGGCGGACTGGACAGAGGAAACAGACGCTGAAACGCCGGAAGAGCAGCCAGCGGCTGAGGATACCGGCCTTCAGGCAGCCTATGATCACCAATTGCTGGACGAAAATGGCGACCCACTAGAGCCTGTCGCGGAAGAGGAAGAGACCCTTTAAGCGCCTCTACAAGAGCCCCTGCATGAGAGCCCTTGCAAGACAGTTGCCGTCACGGTGTGCCTTCAGTGGAAACACCCTCATTGATGCTTCGCCTGGATGCCCAGGCGAAGCCGAGCAGCCCCACGATCGGGCCGGGAACCAGTAGCCAGGCGGCGCCAAGTCCAATACGTTCGAACAGCATGGTAGTGGCGGCAATCGAGACGACGGTGATGGCAAAGCCGATGGAGTTCTGAATCGCCAGCGCCGCACCCACCAATTCCCGGGGGCAGGCCTGCGCCGACAAGGCGGAAAACTGCGGCGAGTCCGCGACGACGGTCGCGCCCCACACCAGCAGCAGAAGGCCAAGCGCGATGGCCGGCAGGTCCTGCCAGAACATGGCAAACACCACGGCACATGCGCACGAGGCGCCAAGCGCGCCCAACGCCACCTTCGCGCTGCCGAAGCGGCGTGACAACCACCCACCCATCACGCAGCCCAGCGCACCGACGCCGATGATGCCGAACGACATGCCGGATACCCCAAGCACGGCGAATTTGCTGGCCAGCACCGTGTGCGACACCAATAACGGCACCACCGTCCAGAAGGCGTAAAGCTCCCACATGTGCCCGAAGTATCCCAAGGCGGCGGCCCGAAACCGATTGACCCTGAACGCATCAAGGACCGTGACCCGCCGCCCCACTGCGGAGGGCGAAGGCGCCCTCCTCTGGCGAGCATCTGGCAGATGAGGCCCGTCCCCCAGCCAATGGATGAGCAGGGCACCAAGCAGCGCGAGCCCCGACGAAGCGAGAATGATGGTCTGCCAAGGGAGGTCGGCACCCACTTGCCGTAGCGCATGGGGCAGCGCCGTGCCTAGCGTCAACATCGCGACAAGCTGTGCCAGCGCCTGGCCGGTACGCTCGGGGGCCCAGCTGACGATCAGCTTCATGCCAACCGGATAGATGCCCGCCAACGACACGCCTACCAGGAAGCGAAACACCATGGCGCTGGTCAGCCCCTCCGATAACCAGGCGAAGCCGGCGTTGAACAGCGCGCCGGCAACCGCGCTGCAGACGAATATCCGGCTGGCACGATAGCGATCCGCCAGGCCACTAAGCGCGATGAACAGCGTGCCGAGGATGAAGCCTACCTGCACCGAGCTTGTCAGCCAGCCGATATCGGCGGCGCTGACCTGCCAGGCGATCATCAGGTCGGCTGCCGCGCTATTGGCGCTGAACCACAGTGACGTGCCAAGCAACTGAGCCACGGCAATCGTCGCCACGGGCCCGCACCATCGCAAGGGCCACGGAAGGTGACGGTCGTCCATACCGGTCTCTGAAGTCATCATCGTGGTCCTTCGTTGGCGACTCCAGTCACCGATTGCCCAGATCGTGAGCGCCGCCGTGGGTGGCGTCCGGCATGTCAATTACTCCTTTGCAGGCATCGGAATCGAATTTGAAGTCGCTCTTGAAGCCGCTATAGAAAATCGACTTGAAACTGTAGTTGAAGCTGTAGTTGTAGTTGAAGCTGTAGTTGAAGCTGCAGTCGCTACAGGGTTTACGCTGAACACTAGATTATCCGCAGGAGCACCACCATGCACAAACCAGCACACACTGGGGATTCGTCAGCCCTTAGGTTGCGCGTCGAGGGCATGGACTGCGGCGGCTGCGAGCGCAAGGTCGAATCCGCCCTGGGCCGACTGGCAGGCATCGATGAGGTATCGGCCAGCTCGGTCACAGGCTCGGTGACGATCCAGCCCCACCTGCACGCGACGCCTTCACATGATGCGATCGAGCGTACCCTCGCCGAGCTCGGTTACCGGCTGATCGATGAGGATGAGAAGGCGGATTCCGCTACCCCGTCGGCAACCTGGTGGCAGACCACCAAGGGGCGCCTGGTGCTGGTGACCGGAGGGCTGCTGCTGTTGGCCTTCGCCCTGCGCCTGGCCTGGCCGACCCTTGGCAACTGGCCCTTCGTCGCGGCCACCCTGGTGGGTCTGCTGCCGATCATGCAAGCCGCCTGGGGCGCGCTGAAGATGCGCAACCCCTTCACCATCGAGATGCTGATGAGTATCGCCGCCCTGGGCGCACTGGCCATCAACGCCGCGGCGGAGGCCGCGGTAGTGGTGTTCCTGTTCGCCGTGGGTGAACTGCTGGAGGGTGTGGCCGCATCAAAGGCGCGTCACAGCATCACGGCCCTGGCGGACCTGACCCCATCCACGGCGCGGCTGATGGAGGGTGGCGAAACCCGAGAAGTTTCGGCTGCCTCGCTCACGCCTGGGCAGCGAGTGATGATTCGGCCCGGCGACCGAGTGCCCTGCGATGGCCGTATCCTGTCGGGCGAGTCGGAACTCGACGAGTCGCCGGTGAACGGCGAATCCGTGCCTCGTTCGCGCGCCCCGGGGGATGACATCTTCGCCGGTACGGTAAACCTCGATGCGGCCCTGGAAGTGGAGGTGACACGCGGCGCCAAGGACAACACCATCGCCCGGGTCATCCGGCTGGTGGAAGAGGCCCAGGCCGCCAAGGCACCGGTGGCGCGCTTCATCGACCGCTTCGCTTTCTACTACATGCCGGCGGTAGTGGGACTCGCCCTGCTGATGGCGATACTCCCGCCGCTGGTCTCGACCATGGCCTGGTCGGAATCGGTCTATCGCGCCCTGACCCTGCTGTTGATCGCCTGCCCCTGCGCGCTGGTGATCTCGACGCCCGCGGCGATCGCCGCCGGTCTCTCGGCGGGCGCAAGGCATGGCCTGCTGATCAAGGGCGGTGCGGTGCTCGAGCAGTTGGGCAAGCTGCGCCTGATCGCACTGGACAAGACCGGCACACTCACCGCCGGCACCCCCAGGGTCACCGACGTGGAGGACTGGACTGGCCAGGGTGGGAACGAGGTCCTGAGGCTGGCGGCAGCGCTGGAGCGTGACTCCAGCCACCCCATTGCCACGGCCATCCTGGTGTATGCCCGGCAGTTGTGGCTGCCGATTGCGCAGGCCAGCGAAAGCCGCGCCCTTGCGGGACGTGGGGTCGCCGGAAAAGTCGAGGGGCGCGAGCTGAGCCTGATCACCCCTCGGCAGTTCGCCGAACAGGCCATGCTCGATGGCGGCCTTGGCGCGCGGATCGCCACGCTGGAGGAAGCCGGCAAGAGCCTTGCCGTGCTGGTCGAACATGGAGGGATCGAAGGCACGCGCCCGCTGGGCTTGATCGCTGTTCGCGATGAGCCACGCGAAGATGCACTCGAAGGACTCGCCGCCCTGTCACGCCTGGGGGTCGAGGCGGTCATGCTAAGCGGCGACAATGCGCGCACGGCGGCGGCCATCGGTGGTTCTCTGGGCATCGAGGCGCATGGCGAACTGATGCCGGAGGACAAGGCAAGGCGCGTGCAGCAGTGGCAGGCCGAAGGGCGCGGGCCGGTCGGCAAGGTAGGCGACGGGATCAACGATGCCCCGGCCCTGGCGGTGGCCGATGTCGGCATCGCCATGGGCGGCGGCACCGACGTGGCCCTGGAAACGGCGGATGCCGCCCTGCTCAAGAACCGCGTCGGCGGCATCGCCGAGCTGATCGCCCTCTCGCGGGCGACGCTGCGCAACGTCAAGACCAACGTCGCCCTGGCCCTGGGCCTGAAAGCCATCTTCCTTGTCACCACGGCATTCGGCATCACCGGCATGTGGATCGCCGTGATGGCGGATACCGGCGCCACCGTGCTGGTGACCCTGAACGCCATGCGTTTGCTTGGCTATCGCTTCACGCTCGACAACGCCGCCGTAGCCGGCTCGAGCAAGATTGCCATTGCCCCATCATCTGATTGAGCGAGCCTGGCATCCTGGCTGAGTCGATATCGGGGCGGTCGCAAAACGCGAAATAGCTGGCATCGCCACGCCCCTCTCCGCCCAGCCTAGAACTGCAGTCCAAGGGCGACGCCGCCGAGCAGATAGCAGAAGAAGGTGATCAACACGACCCCGACAAGGTTGAGAACCACGCCACCGCGCGCCATCTGGGCAATGGTGACCGCGCCGGTACCGAACACGATGGCGTTGGGCGGGGTGCCGACCGGCAACATGAAGGCGCAGGTCGCGGCGAAGGCCGCCGGAATCAGCAGTGTCATCGGGTCGGCGCCAATACCGACCGCCACCCCGCCGAGCACGGGAATGAAGGTCGCGGCTGTGGCCGTGTTGCTGGTGACCTCAGTCAGGAAGAGCACGATGATGGCCACGGCGGCGACCAGCAACAGTATCGGCAGCACCTGCAGCCCGGTGATCTGCTCGCCGAACCAGCTATCCAGGCCAGTCGACGCCACCGCGCCGGCGAGGCTCAGGCCACCGCCGAACAGCAGCAGCACGCCCCACGGCAAGCCATCTTCGGCATCCTGCCAATTCAGCACCATTTCGCTGCGCCCGCGTGCGGGCAGAATGAACATCGCGATACCAGCGGCCACGGCAACGGCGGTGTCATTTAGCTGGCCCAGTGGCCCCAGCCGCTCGCCTATCCAGGGGAGATTGCCGAGCACCCCGGGCACCACCCACAGGAAGGCCGCCGAGCCGAACACCAGCATCACCATCTTCTCGCCCTGGCTGAGCGGGCCGAGCTTATGGATCTCGCCGTCGATCATCTCCTTGCCGCCGGGAATCTCCTCGACCTTGAAGCGGTAGAGCACGCGGGTCATCAGCACCCAGCCCACCAGAATGAAGGTGAAGGCCAGCGGCACTCCGAGCATCATCCATTCGAGAAAGCCGATGGTACGGCCCAGCTCGTCGGCGGCATAACCGGCGACGATGGCGTTGGGGGGACTTCCGAGCAGCGTGCCAAGACCGCCCATGCTGGCCGACCAGGCAATCGCCAGCAGCAGGCAGACACCAAAACGCTGGATGTTGGCGTCGGTGATGAAGTCGACATGGCCCGCCCGGTGGTGATCATGGCCAGGGGTGACCGTTTCCGCCGACTCGCCGCTGCGCTCCGCCACCAGCCGCAGTACGGAAAGCCCGATCGGCAGCATCATCAAGGTGGTGGCGGTGTTCGACACCCACATCGACAGAAAGCCGGTGGCAAGCATCATGCCAAGGACGATCCGCCGCGGCTCGACCCCAACCTTGGCTAGCGTCAACAGTGCGATGCGCCGGTGGAGGTTCCATTTCTCCATGGCGATGGCGATGAGGAAGCCACCCAGGAACAGAAACACGATGGAGCTTGCGTAGGGGGCTGTTGCCTCGCCGACGGTGCGTGCCGTCAACATCGGGATCAGCACGATCGGCAGCAAGGCCGTGGCGGAGAGCGGGATGGCTTCCGTCATCCAGAACACCGCCATCAGGGTGGCAATGGTCGCGACCCAGCGCGCGTCCGGCGAGAGCCCTTCGGCCTGGCCCATGGCAAGCCACACCAGCAGCGCCATGAACAGCCCGAAGGCGCGCAGGCCCCAGATCATCCTGGCTGACCGGCCGCCGCCCCCTCCCCCAGCCAATTCGTCGTACTCTTCGTGCTCGCGTTGTTGTTCGCTCATCTTCATGTCCCTTGTCTACATGGCGAAATCAGGGCTCGCGGAAGTCAGGGCCAGGCAGCTCCTATAGGCGCTCGGCTGTTGTCTTGCGTCCGCACTGCGTGGCAAACAGTCCATGAATTCCATGCTAGCAGTTGGCGATGACTTGTCGCGGACAAACGTTCACTCACCGGCCCCGCTCACGCCCTTCCAATCCTCGCGGTCCAGCGCCGGGTTGTCGGCGCGAAAGCGTGCGTAGAGCCCGATACCCCGCACATCTTCCAGCACCTCGACCTGCACACCCTTGCTGCGCAACAGGGCTTCCGTGCCCGAGGCATTGGTGACATCGCCCACCACCACCCGCGAAAAGCCACGCATGTAGAGCAGCGTCGCGCAGACATCACAAGGGCTCAGCGAGGTGAATAGTGTCGTGCGGCTGAAGTCGATGCGACCGGCATCACGGATGGCGGCGGTCTCCCCGTGGTTATAGGGATGATTCTCCTGCACCAGGGTGTTGTGCCCCTTGCCGAGAATGCGCCGCGTGGCGTTATCGACGATCACGGCACCAATCGGGCAGCCGCCCTCTGCATAGCTCTTGCGCGCCAGCAGCACTGCGATACGCATCAAGTCGGCGTCGCTGAGGCGCCGCGCGAAGTCGTCACTCATCAGCACCGGCAGGCTTGCCGTGGGCATATGCGCGATGGCGGCTAGTGTGGACTCCGTCACCTCTGTCCCTGTGTTCAACAGCGGTTTCATGCTGCCTCCGATCATTCATTCAGACATGCAATTCGCATGAGCCCCTTGAAACTCATGACCGCTGGGCCATCACTCGCTCGACCTCTTGCCGGTACCACTCCTCGTGACGCGCCGGTTCATCGGGAAAACGCCCGAGTGCCACGGCGAGATCGAAGAACCCCCTGGCGGGCATGCCCTCCCCCCGGCGGCTCACCACCAGCGCGGCGATGAACGGCCGGCCCTGCTCGGCGTCTTCACGCATCAGGCTT
The DNA here is from genome assembly GCF_003028575.1 of Halomonas urumqiensis. Classification (GTDB taxonomy): domain Bacteria; phylum Pseudomonadota; class Gammaproteobacteria; order Pseudomonadales; family Halomonadaceae; genus Halomonas; species Halomonas urumqiensis. The sequence goes on from NZ_PYUD01000003.1 coordinate 416,049, forward strand.
TCCAGTGCCATGGCGACCCGCTGGATGGTGCGTGGCGGGGCCAGGCCAAGCGATTCGGCGACTTGCTGATAGGTCATCGGCAGTTGGCTCGAGGGCGTCACTTCGAGCAGCCGGCGAACGTGGGCCGCAAGAGTGCCCGGGTCGTTGGGTTTGGCCATGCGATTCTCGCGCCGGGAGGGATGGTCGGGATCGAGGATTGCGCATGACGACGTACGGCGCAACCGCCCGAAAAAAATCTTGACCCGGATTTCATGCGCAACTAACTTAAGGCCATTGCGTGGTCTGACCATCAGATCATAGAACCACAGCACCACGAGTCCACGGAACATGAGCCGCATTAGCCGAGAGTAACCGCCATATGAAAATTGAGCCGCTGGAGAAGAAGAGCCTGAGTGACGACGTCGTGGCCAAGATCAAGTCCATGATCGTCAGCGGTGATCTCAAGGAAGGCGATCGCATTCCCAGCGAACGTGAACTGTGCGAGCAATTTGGCGTCAGCCGGGCTTCGGTTCGGGAAGGCCTCAAGATTCTTTCCTTGCAGGGGTTGTTGAGCAGAACCAATGCCGGAACCGTCATCACCACCAATTTCTCCTCGATCCTGGAGGAAACACTGGCACTGAAGATTCTGCTGAACGACTGCAGTTACGATGATGTGACGGAAGCCAGGATGTTTCTGGAGCGCACCATGGTTCGCCTGGCAGCCGGTCGCATCGAGGCGCAGGATATCAGCATCATGTCACAGCAACTGGAGTTGATGATCAAGGCGGAACGTGACGATAACAATGATGACTACGTTCTTGCTGATATCGCCTTTCATCAGCAGATCGCCAAGGCGTCGAACAGCCGGGTACTGGCGAGCCTCTACAACGCCATCATCACGTTGGTGTTCAGGGCCCAGAAGAGTGTCGGGTATGACAAGCCCGTCATGAAGGAGTCCATAAAATTTCATGGAAAGATTCTTGAAGCCTTGAAGAACAATGATGCAGAGCAGGCCGAAAACGAAATGCAGCTGCACTTGATGGATGTCCAGGAAAGACTCAACCACCTGGTCAAGAAAGACACAATAAAAGGAGGAGTATAATTCATGTACGTTCGTTATAACTATAACAACCAGACTCATCATGGCCATTTGGCCGAAGGGATCGTTACCAGACTCGAAGGCAACATGTTCGACAGTGTCGAGCCAAGCGATGAAACAGTCCCTATGTCCGACGTCACGCTACTTGCCCCTTGCGAGCCGTCCAAGGTGGTCTGCGTGGGCCTGAACTATCTGGATCACGCCAAAGAGATGAATGAGGCGCTGCCCAAGGCCCCCTTGCTGTTCTTGAAGCCACCGACAACCGTCATCGCGCATCAGGACACGATCAAGGCACCAGAAGGCCTGGGCCGGCTCGACCATGAAGGTGAGCTGGCGATCGTCATCGGCAAGCAGGCGAAGAATGTCTCCATAGAGGAAGCAGCTGAGGTGATTTTCGGCTTCACCTGCGCGAATGACTTCACGGCCAGGGCCATTCAGCTCAGCGACAAGCAGTGGACTCGCGGAAAGTCCTTCGACACCTTCTGCCCACTGGGTCCGGGTATCGTCACAGAGATCAACCAGCAAGATGCCAGTATACAGCTGACAGTCAACGGAGAAGTCAGACAACGCTCGAACATCAACATGTTCATCTTCCAGGTCAATGAGGTTGTCAGCTATATCTCTCGGTGCATGACGCTGATGCCCGGGGATGTCATCCTCACTGGAACACCCCATGGCGTGGGGCCGGTCAACTCGGGAGATGAGATGTCAATCACCATTGATGGGATCGGCACCCTGACCAACACGCTGAATATCGAATAACGCCACCACCACATATAAACGCGCATAGTATTGCTTCCAGCAAAGCGATACGGGCTCTTTCTGCGCCCAAAAAGACAACAATGACAAGAGACGATATCATGACTGCATCGGTATTGATGACGGATACCATCTTCCCTGACACGTCACTCGAACAGAGTGTATTCAAGGAAAATGGCATCGACTTCGAATTAAGCCCTTCTCATGATGCCGCAACGCTCTCTGAGCTCGGCAGGGACGTGGATGCGCTACTAGTGGTATATGCGCAAGTAGGTGCGGACGTCATCGACAACCTGAACCACTGCAAGGTCATTGTCAGGGCGGGCATTGGATACAACAACGTCGACCTTGAAGCAGCATCCAGGAAAGGCATCGTTGTGGCTAACGTTCCCGACTACTGCCAGGACGAAGTCGCGGATCATACGTTCGGTATTTTCCTGGCGCTGGCCAGAAACATCTGCCACCTGAACGAGCAAGTCAGGCACGGCACATGGAATGCCAATGATGGTAAGAGTGCGCCACGGCTGAGAGGCAAGACATTCGGCTTGCTTGGTTGTGGCGCGATTGGCCAGCAAGTGGCAAAGCGCGCCATGGCCTTCGGCTTGAATGTGGTGGGCCACGACCCCTACAGCTCGGCCGAGGCGCTGTCCCGCCAGAATATTCACAAGATCGATGACCTCAATGAATTCCTCGATGAGGTCGATTACCTATCGCTTCACCTTCCCCTGAACGACCAGACCGCCCATATCATCGACAAATCGGCATTAGGCAGGATGAAGGAGAGTGCACTTATCATCAACACATCGAGAGGAGGACTGATAGAGGAAGACGACCTGTATAACGCATTGATAGAAAATCGTATCGCCGGCGCCGCCATGGATGTTCTCGAACGAGAACCTCCCCATGGAGCACCCGCATTGTCCAGACTGGACAATGTCATCATCACCCCCCACACCGCTTTCCTGTCTCAGGATTCCGTGTCGGAGCTGAGAAGAAAAGCTTCGCAAGAAGTCGCTAGAACGCTCCATAGCGGCACGCCAGCCCACCCGGTCAACTAAACACATGATCCAACAACAAGAATGTCTCATGAGGGAAAACAAAATGACCACGTCACCAGCACGCACCACGTTAATGCACACCCTTGTTGCCGGCACTTTCATGGCAACACTGTCTGTCTGCTCGCTTGCCAATGCAGCCGTGGATATAAAACTCGCTCACAACGGCAACACGAATCCTGATGACCCGCAGAATGTCGGGGTCGACGCCTTCAAGAAAATGGTGGAAGAACGGTCCGACGGTGAGATCAATGTCCAAATCTACCCAGCGGGCCAACTTGGCGACGCACGAGCGATCGTGGAAGGAGTTCAACTCGGCATGATCGAGATGGGTGATGTCGAGAATGGTCCCATGGGTGGCTTCGTACCCGAGGCCATGCTGTGGGACCTCCCTTTCATATTCCGCGATATCGACCATGCCCATAATGTCCTGGATGGTGAAATCGGCAGCATGGTGCAGGAAAAATACCTGGACGCGGGCATCAGGCACCTGGCCTATAACGATGGAGGGTTCAGGTACTTCACCAATGACGAGCGGCCCATTCGCAGCATGGAAGACCTCGAAGGCCTCAAGATCCGTGTGATGGAAAGCGAGGTCATGGTCGACACCCTGAATGCGTTCGGCGCCTCTGCCGTACCGATGTCCTTCGGTGAACTCTACACGGCCTTGCAACAAGGTGTGGTGGATGGCCAGGAGAACCCGATGAACCTGATCAACAGCCAGCGCTTCTACGAGGTGCAGGACTACCTCTCCTTGAGCGGCCACTTCTACTACCCGCGCCAGTACATTGCGGGCGAAGCCTGGTGGAGCACCCTGGATGCGGAGCATCAGGAGATCATTTCCAAGGCGGCACTGGAGGCGAGCGCCATCCAGCGTGAGGCACTGGCCGATTACCAGGTCGAAATGCGCAAGGCGCTCGAAGGCCATGGTATGGAGATCAATGAAGTAGAGAAGGATGCCTTCATCGAGGCGGCTCTGGAAAAGATCTACCCCAGCTACTACGAAGTGCTGGGTAGCGGGGATCCAGAACGAGGGGAAGAACTCATCTCCAACATCATGGCAACGGAGTAACGCCCGTGCCGGAGCGCTATCACGCCATGGCGCTCCGGTCTCCTTCTCAACATCCTGATTTCGAGGGAACAGTGGTGGATCACAAGAAAAGCAAGAGCCCAGTTCGCTATCTCGATCTGTTTCTCAAGGCATGCATCGTAGCCATGATGATTGCCATTGCCGCGTTGACCTTCTACCAGGTGGTGATGCGCTACGGGTTCAATCGGTCAAGCTCCTGGAGCGAGGAAGCCATTCGCTTCATCTTCATCTGGTGCAGCTTTCTATCCATTGCAATGGGCGTTCGGGACAAGATACACATTGGCATCGACATCATCGTCAACCTCTTCAACGAGAAGCTACGGACCATGATCGAGATTGTCGGAAATCTCTGCATCATGTCGTTCTCGGGATATCTGGTCTTTTATGGTTCCAAGGTGGTCATGGCAACACGTTTACAAACATCTCCTGCGCTCGGAATCCCCATGAGCTGGATATACGCCTCGGTTCCCATCATGGGTGCACTGATACTTCTTTACTGCATAATCGAAATATTCAACTCCCAGAACAGACTACGTTTGATCCGAAAAGGGGCATGACATGCTGGCCGTTCTTCTAACCGTCCTGGTGGCGGGGTTCATCATCAACATCCCCATTGGATTCGCCATGGGGCTTGCTGCCCTGGCAAGTCTTGTCGCCAGTGGCATGATGCCCGTCGAGATGTTGCCACAGCGCATGGTCGCCGGTATCAACTCTTTCCCCTTGCTTGCCATTCCGTTGTTCATGATGGCGGGATCCATCATGGAGCGTGGCGGTATCTCGAGGAGAATCGTCGAGCTTGCCAGCGCCCTGGTGGGACATTTCAAGGGTGGGCTTGCGGCCGTTTCGGTCATGGCATGTACGTTTTTCGCTTCGATTTCGGGTTCCGCACCCGGCACCGCGGCCGCCGTGGGGGAGTTGACCATACCTGAAATGGTCAAGCGTGGTTACTCGAAGTCCTACGCGTCTTCTGTCGTTGCCTCGGCTTCATGCCTTGGTGTGGTCATTCCTCCCAGCATCACCTTCATTCTGTTCGGTATTGTCGCCGACGTGTCCATCGGCCAACTGTTCATTGCCGGAATCATTCCGGGCGCGCTGCTGGCTGGAGCGTTGATCATAGTCAGCATCATACGCTCCCACCGGCTCGGCTACCCGGCAGAGGCGAAGCAGAACTGGAAACAGCGCTGGAAGAAGCTCATCGACTCCTTCTGGGGCATCTTGATGCCTGTCATCATACTCGGCGGGATCATGACCGGGGCCTTCACACCAACCGAGTCGGCTGGCATTGCCGTCGTCTACGGGTTGGTCGTCAGCACCTTCATCTACCGGGAGCTGAGCTGGAAGGACATCTTGCCCATCTTCTACAAGGCGGCCTTGAACTCGGCAATGATCGTGCTGCTCATCGCCGTTGCGAGCCCATTCGGCTGGATCATGACGATCGAGCAGGTGCCGCAGATGGTCTCCGATACCATTCTCGGGCTTTCGACCAATCTTTACCTGATTCTGATGCTGATGATTCTGTTGTACCTGATCCTCGGCACCTTCATGGAAACCGGGGCAATCATTCTCCTGGTGGTGCCGATATTCACGCCTATCGCTCAACAGTTGGGCATCGACATGGTGCACTTCGGTGTCATTACCGTCGTCGCACTGGCCATCGGCATGGCGACGCCACCTGTTGGCATCACGCTGTTTGCCACTTGCAGCATCTCTGGCGTCTCGATCGGCGAACTGTCACGCATGGTCTTGCCATTCCTGGTGACGCTGATCGCCTGCCTGATGCTGCTGGCATTCGTGCCGCTGCTTTCGACCTGGCTTCCGGGGCTGATGTTCTGACAAGCGCCTGCCACGTGACCAACAAGCGTCTGCGTTAGGGAAGCATGGAGGACACAGTGCAGCAGGAACTGCCCTAGGCCTTTATGCTGGTGGAGGTCAACCGCGAACCTTCGGAGCGCGCATGTCAAAGTTTTCCCTGAGACCTCGTCCTCGCGGCGGCCGCTGGCCAGTGGTATTCGCCTGGGTTGCCGTGCTGCTGCTGGTGATTGGCGCCGCCCTGATGGGAGGGGCGGGCCCGCTCCACCGCCTGGGTGTTACCTCGCTCGGCGAGTCGTTCGGCCTGCTGCGCCAGGGCGCCTACCTGGCCATGGGGGCGGCGGCGTTGGGGCTCGTCGCACTGGGTATCGCAAGCGTATGTCGTCGCGGCAAGCCAGCGCTAGTGGGGCTTATGGTCATCGCGGCGGTGGCGGGCATGATGGTGGTGCCCTGGCAGATGATGCAACGCGCCCAGAACGTACCGCCGATTCACGACATCACCACCGACATGCAAGACCCGCCAGTTTTCGAGACGCTGGCCCCGGCCCGCGAGGCGGCGCCCAATGCCGTGGACTATCCAGGCGAGGACTTCGCCCGCCAGCAGCGCACGGCCTACCCGTCGATCCAGCCGCTGACTATCGCCCTACCCCTTGCAGAAGTACGCCAGACCGTCGAGGAAGTGGCGCGCGAGGCGGGGTGGGAAATCGCCCATGTCAGTGACTCCAGGCTCGAGGCCACCGCCACCACCCGCTGGTTTGGCTTCAAGGATGACGTGGTGGTACGCCTGACTCCCGGGAATGACGGCGTGCGGGTGGACGTTCGCTCGGCATCACGCATGGGCATGAGCGATATCGGCACCAATGCCGGGCGGGTGAATGGCTATCTGGAGGCGCTCAAGGCCAAGCATCCCAACAGGCTTGCGGAATGACGCTTGGAACAACAAGCACGAGAGTGATCGAGCAAAGAGGGTTGAGACAGAAGCTGGGAAAGAGGATTGAGAAAGAAGCTGAGAAAGGATTTGACCCGTGCGCTTATGCATGACACCGTGGGTACCAGTTGGTTAGCAAGCAGTAAAGTTTCAGAAGCATTCGAATTCTTTCGACAGCCTGAAGATATCTTCCTTGTTCGACCCGCTACTTCATCTGGGTTACACCAGGAATTTCATAAAGCGCTGAGCGCGAAAGGATTTAATTATGACGACTGGAACAGTCAAGTGGTTCAACGATGCAAAAGGCTTTGGCTTCATTACGCCGGAAGACGGCAGCAATGATGTCTTTGCTCACTTCTCCGAAATTCAGGCAGAAGGCTTCAAGTCTCTGCAGGAAGGCGAGACCGTCTCATTCGACGTGACCCAGGGGAAGAAAGGCCTTCAGGCCTCGAACATCAAGCAACTCGCGTGATCTGAATAGATCCAACGAGTTCTCGAGCCTCCCCGGCTCGATCAATAGGGCCCGCTCATGCTGGCCCTATTGCGTTTCAGGGCTGCCATGAACATGATTGGCTGCTAGAGTTATCCTCTTTCGAAGCCACCTGATGCGACACGAGAGGACGCCGGTGAACCCCGAGGATCTGCAGACGCTGGTCACCCTGCGCATGCCATTTGGCAAATATAAAGGCTGGTTGATCGCCGACTTGCCCGGCCCCTACTTGAACTGGTTCGCCCGAGAAGGCTTTCCCGATAGCCGGATCGGTCGACTGCTGCACCTGATGCACGAGATCGACCACAACGGCCTTTCCGGCCTGCTGGAACCGCTGCGCCGCTGACAACCACGTGGCCGACCGATTAGCAGGCTCCCATTCGTTGCCGTTTCCAGCCTGCGGGGCCCACGCGCCGGATGACACTATCCGCCATGATCCATTTGATCAGCCTGTCCTATCGCCCGCCCTACGCATGGGCACACTTGTGTGATTTTCTCATGTCGCGCCATCTGCCCGGCCTGGAATGGGTTGGCGACGACCACTATGGCCGACGGTTCCACTGGCGCGAGGCACGAGGTGCGTTCACCGCCGTGCACGAACCCCGCCATCATCGCTTCGCGATCACACTCACGCTCGATGATCCCTCGGCACTGCCCGACGTGGTTCGCCAGATTCGTCGTGTGCTCGACCTGGATGCCGACACGGCGGTGATAGAGGCGCATCTGGCCGAGGGGCTGCCTGGCCTTGCGTTGATCGAAGGGCTGCGCCTGCCCAATACCTGGAGCCTGTTCGAAGCCGGTGTGCGGGCGATCCTTGGCCAGCAGGTCACGGTGGTGGCGGCACGCAAACTGGCTATACAGCTGGTCACAACCCTGGGCGAGCCTGCCACGCTCTCCCCGCCTGGCCACTACTTCCCGCCTGGCCACTACTTCCCGCCTGGCCACTTCTTCCCGCCCCCCCAGGCGCTGGCCGCAAGCGATCTTGGCTTTCTTGGCATGCCTAACGCCCGGCGCGATACACTGCGCCGCTTCGCTGCCTGGTACGCCGATGCCGCACCCGCCGAGAGAGCGCGCACCGAGCACTGGACCGCCCTCAAGGGCATCGGCCCATGGACGGCGGATTACGCGGCGATGCGCGGCGCTGCCCATCCAGACATCTGGCTGGGCGGCGATCTCGGCATCCGCAAGGCGCTTGCCTCCGTCACCGAGAGCGGTGGCCATCTCGATCCCAACGTCGCCACACCGTGGCGCAGTTATCTGACCCTGCAGCTGTGGTCGCGCTGATGGCTTGAACGGCCATGCTCGCCCACCCTGAACGTGACACAATTATCACGCATCATCCCCACCTCTTCGCGATAAACAGCCCTGGAGTGGACATGCAGGACGCAACCCACCATGCCCGACGGGCAACCTACCGCTATTTCCTGATCTTCATCGCCATCGGCGCCAGTGGTGGCCTGCTGGGGCCGGCGCTACCGCACCTGGCCGAGATGACCGGCTCGACCATGGGCCAGATCGCCGTGCTGTTCACCGCGAGAGCACTCGGCAATATGCTCGGCTCAGTAGGTTCGGGCCTGCTGGTGGATCGTTTCTCGGGCCACCGGGTGGTGATCGGCATGCTGTTGCTGATGGCGGCTGGGCTCATTGCCGTGCCATTCAGCCATGCGCTGGTCGTGCTCACAGGCGTGGTGTTCGTGCTCGGCTTTGCGGAAGTGTCGATCAATGCCAGCTCCAACACCCTGCTGCTGTGGGCACATGGCGTGCGATCGCCGCCCTGGATCAGCGCACTGCATTTCTGTTTCGGGCTCGGCAACATGCTGGTTCCGCTGGTGCTGATCGGGGTACTGGCGCTAACTGGCAAGGCCGCCTGGACATTCTGGCTGGTGGCCGCCTACGCGCTGCTGCTGGTGATTCCCCTGGCACGCGTGCCAAGCCCCAGACCAGACCCGAGCCGCGATGGCGAGCGAGAGCCACCACCGCCGCCAAATGCCCGGCGGCTGGGCCTGTTCCTTGCGATGTTCGGGCTCTACGTGGGCACCGAAATCACCTTTGCCGGGTGGATCACTGCTTACGCCACCCTGGAGGGGCTGGCGACGGGGGATGCGGCACTGCTGGTCACGCTGTTCTGGATGACACTGTCTGCCGGGCGGCTGCTGGCGATTCCGCTGCTGCGCAAGATGACACCCTGGATGGTGCTGCGCGGCTGCCTCGGACTTGGGCTGCTTTCCGCCCTGGCCCTGCAGTTCGGCTGGCTGCCGCTGTGGCTGATCGCGCTGCTGTTCGGCCTGGCGTGTTCGGCGATCTTCCCTACCCTGTTCGGCCTCAGCAATGCGCTGATGGCGATGAGCGGGCGCACCACCGGCCTGATCTTCCTGGCCGGTGGGGTCGGTGCAATGGCGCTGCCTTCGATTGCCGGCCCACTGCTCGACTGGGCCGGCACCGGTGCCTTTCCGCTGCTGCTGGTGGCACTGATGGGCCTGCTGATCGCGGGTCTGGTCGCGCTGCGCCGGATGGTGCGGCTGACGGGCCGCTGATCGGGCGTCGCCGACCGCCGTCAGTGGTACCTGCCCCGCCAGGTCGCTTTAAAGCCACTTCTTGCGGCGAAACACCCACAGCAGCCCCAGGCCGATCAGCAACATCATCACCAGCAGTACGAAGTAGCCATAGCGATAGGCGAGTTCCGGCATGTGCTGGAAGTTCATGCCATAGATACCGGCCAGGAAGGTCAAGGGCACGAAGATGGCGGTGATCACCGTCAGTACGCGCATGGTGATGTTGAGCTGATGGGACGCCAGGGAGATATGGCCATCCACCAGGTCGCCACAGATGTCGTAGTACATCTGGGTCAGGGTCAGCAGGCGGTCGAAGCGTTCGTGAACGTCATTGATGGCGTGCAGGGTGTCGTCGTTGCCACGAGGCAGATGCGAGTAGTCGTAGGCGGTGAGCTCCTGGGTGATGCCCACGTGGTAGCTGAAGACCCGACGCATCTTCACCAGTCGCGAGCGATAACCGATCACGCGGCGCATCAGCGCATCGCTGCCATCTTCCAGGAGTTCGTCCTCGATATCGCTGAGCTGGTTTTCGAACTCCAGAAGACTGTCGATGTAGAAGCCGGCTGACACGTACATGATCTTGAGCGCCACATGCTCGGGGGAGCGGCGCAGCAGAGTCTTGCCATCACCTGCGAGCAGCCGGTCAATGCTCATGGCCGTGCCAGGGTGCAGGCTGATCAGAAACCGTTCACCGACGAAGAAGGCCATCTGCTGGGGAACGAAATTCAGGTCCGAATCGAAGGAGGAGATGCCGCGATAGAGAATCAACGTGTGGGTATCGAATTCCTCGATCTTTGGCGGGTGCCGCTCGCGGTGGGCATCATCGATGGCCATGGGGTGGCAACCGAAGGCTTCCAGCATCGCACGCTCACTGGCCACGCTCTCCCCCTGCAGGTCGATCCAGATATGGCAGTCCGACATCTCGCTCCAGCGCTCGATCAGACGTTCATCGCCCACCTCCACCTGACCCTCGGTATCCAGCAGCAGTGTTCGTATCATTGTCTTGTCATCCTGGCATGCGATAGTCGTCAACCTACTCTATGGCACACTCTATGGCACACTCTGGGCCCGAAGGAACCGGAGCGTTTGCGTGCTTGATCAAACATCCTTTCAGCTTACGCAGGAGATAGCATGGTAACGCCTTCCTCCGGGCGCGCAGGCGAGGTCTTCCGCGCGTTTTTGCTCCTTGGCCTGACCTCGTTCGGCGGCCCGATTGCGCACCTGGGCTACTTCCGAACCGAGTTCGTGGCCAGGCGCCAGTGGCTCGATGAACATGCCTATGCCGACCTGGTAGCGTTATGCCAGTTTCTGCCGGGGCCAGCGAGCAGCCAGGTGGGCTTCTCGCTGGGCTTGATGAGAGCTGGGCCGCTGGGCGCGCTGGCGGCCTGGACGGCCTTCACACTACCTTCGGCAATCCTGCTGGTGCTGTTCGCCCTGGGGGCGGCAAGCATCGATGGCCTGCTCGGCAGCGGGTTGATTCACGGCCTGAGGGTCGTGGCGGTGGCCATCGTCGCTCATGCGGTGTGGGGCATGGCCAAAACACTCTGCCCGGATCGCCAGCGCGCCACCATCGCGGTGCTTGCGGTATTGCTGGTGATAGGGGTGGGTGGTGCCTTCGGCCAGGTCTCGGCTATCGTGATGGGGGCGCTCGCCGGGCTATGGGTGTGCCGCGATGGCAAGGCCGTAAGCCACACCATGCAGCCCATGCCGGTCAGCCGGCGCACGGGGATGGTGTACCTGGCGGCGTTCATCGTGCTGCTGGCGGGCCTGCCGATGCTTACGATGTCGGGTGCCGGCCAGGGCATTGCGCTGGTGGATGCCTTCTATCGCGCCGGGGCGCTGGTATTCGGTGGGGGCCACGTGGTGCTGCCGCTGCTCGAGGCGGAGGTGGTGCAGAGCGGCTGGATGAGCGCGAGTGACTTCCTGGCCGGTTACGGGGCCGCCCAGGCAATACCGGGCCCACTGTTCACCTTCGCCGCTTATCTTGGCATGGCGCTCGACGGGGGTGGCGTACTCAGCGCCCTGTTGGCGCTGGTGGCGATCTTCGTCCCCGGGATGCTGTTGTTGCTGGCGGCGCTGCCGTTCTGGAACACCCTGCGCGTGCGCCCCGGTATTCAAGCCGTGCTGCGCGGGGTCAATGCGGCCGTAGTGGGGCTGCTGGGTGCCGCTCTGTATCACCCGGTGTGGACCAGTGCGATCCTCGGGCCGCGCGAATTCGCCCTGGCTCTGGTCGGCTTCGCACTGCTTGCAGTGTGGAAACTGCCACCCTGGGTGGCCGTGCTGGTGTGCGGTCTGGGTGGCATGGCACTGGGTGCGGGTGCGACCAGTTAAGGAGCGACCACCTGGGCGTCGTCGCCCTCGAACGGTACAGGCTCGCGCAGGTGGCGCGACATGAAACTCAATCCGCGCGGCAGGCTCGCCCGCCAGACGCGCCAGGTATGCCCACCGGGCAGTACGTCGAGCCGCACATTGGCCGGCTGATGAGGCAGCAAGGCACTCTGCAGCAGGCGCGCATGATGCACGGCGTTGAGGTGGTCGCGCCCCCCGGCGGTCAGATACACCGGCACCATGGTGTCACCGGCGAGGTACGCGTCCAGGTGTGCTGTGTAGTTGGTTTGCTCCCAAAGCGTGGGGTCGAACTCGCCATTGCGCTGGAACGCCGGGTGGCGCCATGCGGAGGATTGCTCCGGCGGCAACGGGTGATAGCTTGCCGGGCTGAACGCGGCTACCGCGGCGAAGCGCTCGGGAAACTCGAAGGCGAAGTTGAGCGCGCCGAATCCACCGGCGGAAAGCCCCGCCACGCCACGCCATTCGCGCTCGGGCACCACATGCCAGCTATCCTCGATGTGAGGGATCAGCTCGTCCATGAAAGCCGTACGTGCCGATTCGTTGTAGCCGTCGATCCACCAGCTCTCCGAACCCGGCATGACGATGACCACCGGCGGTATCACGCCAAGGCGAATCATCCGATCGGCGGTGCGGCGCAGCAGGCCGGAATCCACCCAGTCGGTCTCGCTACCGAAGGAGCCATGCAGCAGGTAGATGACCGGATACGCCTGGTTCGATACCGCATACCCCTCGGGCAGGTAGAGAGTGTAAGGGTAGTCGCGCTCGAGCACTTGTGAAGGAAAGCTCTGGTGGCTGACCTGCCCCGCAGCGTGAGCGGACGAGGCAAACGTCAGCCATACCCCCCCCATCAGGGCGAAAAAGGCCAGAGATGACAGACGGCGAACCAGGGTGGAGCGAATCGCTGAACGATGCATCGAGCGCATATCTATCCTCCTTGGCGGCAATCGGGTCGGGCAAAGATCCGACACATGGCGTTACCGTTATGCAGGGAATTCATGAGGCTAAATGCTGTCCGACCCGGTTCGGGGTCACATTGTTCCAACCCCGTTTGCGTGCCACTTCGCCATTTCAACTGCTGGAGACCCCATGAAGCGCATCGAGGAAATCTACTGGTTGCGGTTCTATGGATGCCTCGCGGTCTTCCTGTTCCACCTGATCGGGCGCATCGAAGACAATTATCTCGGGCATGTCAGCTTGGATCTGGCGCGCATTCCCCTGGTACTGGGTACGCCGATCTTCATCTTCATCTCGATCTTTCTGTTCTCGGCGCGCTACGGCGATGATGTCCCGCACAATTTCCTGGCCAACCGCTTCAAGTACATCATGGTGCCGTACCTGGTGTACGGACTGATCTACTCCATTGCCGAATACCTGCGTCGGATGGCAAGCGACGATCCCGTCGGGTTCACCACACACATGGTCGAGTACCTGGTATTCGCCGGCTGGCACGGCTACTTCCTGATCATCGCCATGCAGTTCTATGTGCTGTTCTGGCTCTATAACCGCTTCGACCTCAAGCGCTGGCTACCCTCGGGGCGCTGGCTGTTCATCGGCGCGCTGATCAGCATGGGATACTGGGGGTTCTTCCGCTGGCAGGCCATCGAACCGCCCGGTTACCTGCACTGGATAGCCCCAATAGGCTGGATCTACCTGTTCTTCCTCGCCCTGCTGCTGGTGAAATACTATCCGGATTTGCGCCAGAAATACTGGTTCCGGCGACTCTCCAACCCTGCCTGGCTGGCGGTCACGGTGGCGATGATCGTGCTGTTCACCCTGCGTGGTGAACTCGAGTACTCGTCCAAGGAGACCTGGGTGGTGCCGCTGTTCATCTTCGCGATGCTGTGGGCAATGAGTTGGTTGTCGGGGCTTACCGCCACGCCGCTGGTGAAGAAGGTCAACGAATACTCGTTCGGTATCTACCTGGCCCACCCGCTGTTCTTTTCGCTGGTGGATTTCATCACCTGGCAGATCGACGTGCCGCTGTGGCTATATGCCCCCGCGCTGATGGTCGTGGGGCTTTCGGGTTCGATCATGCTCAACCGCGTGGTAAACCGCAGCAACTGGAGCGGCCTGATGTTCGGCAAGCGCCTGCGGGTGACCTGAACGAAAGACGCATCGCATCACGGCACTCGCCCCCCTCGGACGACAGTCGATCAGGGCAACTGTCGATAAGAGCATCTGCCGATCAGGGCATCTGCCGATCAGGGCATCTGTCGATCAGGGCAGGGGGAGAACTCAGGGTGTGTCACCTTCATAGGCCGCCTTCAGGCGGTAGAACTCGGCGACGATGTCATCCATCGCGGCGGCGTCGTAGTCGCGAAGCCCACTTACCACTAGCTTCTTCGAACCGACGCCGATGGGCGTGTCGCCCTCCATGATGCGAAACTCGAGCAGGGTGTCGCCACGCTTGCCGGCCACCTCGAGCGATGAGCGCGATAGTTCAAGCGCCGGGGCCAGGGCATCCAGCCGCTGCAGCGAGAAGCCCATGCTGTCGTAGATCACCAGCGGGCGACGCGGGTTGAACATCACGCCTTGCTCTTGCAGCAGTGGCTTGAGGTAGTGAGGGAAGTTCTTGCCGGAAAACGCCACATAGCAGCGGGTGAAGGCCTCGACCACGGCCTCGTCAAGAGTGATGTCACCCTCACGTTCCACTTCGAGATAGCGCTTGCCGTCCTCATCGCGGACCCACAGCAAGCCATCTTCCCCCTCATCGAAACGCAGCGGCGTGCCGTCGCCCACCATGCTGAGGAAGCGGAAGTTCATCTGCTGGGAGAGGCCAAAGCGCTCGAGTACCAAGGCGAACAGCAGGTCACCGGGCACGCAGAAGCGCCGTGCCTCGGGGTTATGGATGGGGTTGTAGTCGCCAGCCACTCCCTTGGCGAAACGACTGGCCTGCGCCGCGGAGATGGTGACCCATTCCCCGGTACGCGAGTGGAATTCATCGAGAAACATGCGTGCTGTGCCTGCCCTGCGTCGTTGGCGATGCGAACCTTGCCGTTCTTGGCCCAGACGAGATGATGCCACAAAATCGCTCGCCAATAGAGCCATTCGGCGCGTTAACATGAGCGAATGTCACCCAAGGAGCGGTCGTACATGTCTGGAGAGACATCCCTGCCCGGTCGCCTGGCCCGGCGTCTGAGATGGCTGTTGGTCGTCCCGCTGCTGGTGGTGGCGCTGTATCTGGTGGTCATCAACCTGCTGCTCAACCTGCCCTGGACCCAGGCATGGCTGAATGAACGCGGCAATGTCAGCGTGCACTGGGATTCCGGTTGGAGCCTGCTTCCAGGGCAGTTCAACCTGCGCGAACTGCGCCTGAGTGGCGTTGGGCAAGGCGCTTCCATGGCAATCGATGTGGCCGGTGCCGAGCTCGGCGTGTCGCTTGACGCGTTGCTGTCGGGCCATGTCGAACTCGAACGTGGGGCGGCGAAAGGCCTCCGCACCGCCAGACTGGGGCGCTATCGACTCGAGGGCGCGGGCAACGTGTCTGTCAGTGGCTTGCGTCTGACCGACGGCCGGCTCGTGGCGGACCAGCTCATGTTGGCGCTTGGGGAGTCCCGCGTATGGCGCGACGAGACGCTTCTGGCCAACGACATCACCCTCGATGCCGGGCTCTCCCTCGCGCCCATCGACCTGGCTGAGCCGTTCGACCTGGCAGCGACTCGCCACCTGTCGGGTGAGCTTTCCCTTGCCGCCACGGCCGACGCCTGGGATGTGTTCGCCCCCTATCTGCGCGACCTGGACTGGCTTGGCCTTGCCGGCCATGGCGAACTGCGTGGCGAACTGCGACTTGAAGACGGCGTGTTGACGCCGGGCAGCGAGCTTATCCTGGATTCGCCGTCGCTGGTGGTCGAGATAGACGAATCGCTGCTGCTGGCCAGCGGCGAAGAAGACACCGCGCAAGATCAGGCCGAACGGCGTTGGATAGTGGCGGGCGAAGCCCCGGAGCAGCATCGCCTCAGCGGCGGCGGACGCATCACCAGCACCGTCACCGCGGATGGAGATGGACGCCGGGCCGAGCTCGAGATCGAGCTCAATGACATGGTGATGCAGCGTGCCGGGCTTGCCGAGCCGTTCATGACCAGCCAGCGTTTCCTGCTCGCCGCGAGCCTGCCCGGCGCCGACCTCGCGGATGCACCGCGCCGCCTCAGCCAGGCAAGCCTAGAATGGCGGGATGCCCGGCTGCCCAACGTCGGTGCGCTTGCCGTCTACCTGCCCGAGGGCGGGCCATTGACCCTCGAGAGCGGCAGCGCCGGGCTTGATGGTCGGCTCGACTATGCCGACGGCATACTCGAAGGCGGCTTTCACCTGGCAGGCAGCGACATCGCCCTGACCCTTCTCGGCCAGACACTCGGTGGCGAACTGGCCCTCGACCTGATGCTCGAGCTCGACCCCACCGAGCGACGACTCGACCTCTCCGGCTCTCACCTGGCGGTGACGGCTCAAGGGGAGCGCGACGCGGCGCCACTGACCACCACGTTGAGCCTTGACGCAGCGAGCCTGCAATCCTCGCAACCCGTGGCATCGATGCTCGATGGTGATGGGCCATTGCCCCTGAATGGACGCATCGCCATGCGTGGCCAGGTCGGTCAGTTGAGCGTGCTGGATACCTTCCTCGATGCGATCAGCACAGGCAACGAGATCCTGCTCGACGGCGACGGGGAACTGGCCGCCAGCCTGCGCCTGGAGGAAGGGCGGGTGGCATCCGGCAGCCAGCTTGCGGTGACCACCGAGTCACTCGGGGTCAATGTGCTCGACCTGAATGCACGCGGCCGTGGCAGTGTCGTGGTCACCTGGCTGCCTGCCCTCGGCGTGCCGCGTGGCCGGCTCGAGGCACAGGTGGAACAGGCCCAGGTGGTACGCCTTTCCGATGCGCGACGGCTGATGCAGGACGGTACCTTCGAGCTGGTCGCGGAGAGCGATCTGATCGCACAGCGCGTCCTTGATGACCTTGATGGCGTGCTGACGTTGCCCCGCCTGACGCTATCATGGCGAGGCGCCGAGATGCCCGACGTTGACGTGCTGCAGGTCTATCTGCCCGAGACCCTGCCATTCCGATTGAGCGACGGCCGAGCGGTGACCAACGGCCAGCTCGAAGTGGAAGAGGGGCTGGCCAGGGGCCGTATCGATATCACCGGCCAACGCATCAGCGGACGACTCTTCGACGAGCCGATCGATGGCGAGCTTGCGCTGGACCTGCGCGTCAGCGAGGCCCGTCTGGATGGCAGCCGCCTGGATCTCTCGGGCAGCCAACTGGAGATACAGGCCGCCACGGCCGAGGTGCCGACAAGTGAGCGATTGCGTTCGCGACTCATCGCCAGGCGCGCAGTCTTCGGCCCCTTGCCGGTGCCAGGCGGCGGGGCGCGTGCACCGATGTCGGGAGAGTTGGCGCTGAATGGGCTGATCACCAACCTTGGCATGCTGGAGGCCTTCCTGCCGGCGGCCCAGGGGCTGACGCTCACCGGTAGTGGTCGCTTTACCGCCGACCTGTCGATGGGCGACGACCGCCTGTTGCCAGGCAGCCTGCTGCGCGTGTCGGCGGACGAACTGGCGGTGGGCTTCCTGGATTATCAGGCCAGCGGACGGGGCACACTCGATGCCATGGTCGAGGGTAGCCGCGAGGCGCCCGGCGTCAGGCTCGAACTTGGCATCCCGCAATTCGATCTTGTGCAACGAGGTGATGAACGTCCCCATGTCAGTGGCCGCCACTTCACCCTCGAGACACTTATCCCCGACATGCAAAGGGCCCGTGACAGCGACCATCTTGATGACATCACCACCCGGATTCGCTTGCCGATCGCCAATCTCGATGACCTCTCGCGCTATAACGCCTACCTGCCAAGCGACGCCGGTCTCGAGCTGCTCTCGGGACAGGCGGGAATCGAAGCCGACTTGACCTTCGAGGGCCTGACGCTGCAAGGCGACCTGGTACTGCAAGCCTTCGACGCCGGATTGCGCCTTGCCGACCAACAATTGAACGGCGACCTGCGGCTCGACGCACAACTCCGCGATGGCGATATCAACGGCCAGCGGTTCGACGCCACCGGTACTCGCCTGCGCCTCGATAACATCTCCCGCCAAGATGCCAGTGGCCAGCGCGACGCGGGGTGGTGGGCCAGGCTGGAGCTGGTGTCCGGCCAACTGACCTGGGCACAGCCGTTGGTGATCGATGCCAAGGTAGCGCTCGCCATGCGCGACAGCGGCCTGCTGGCACGCCTGTTTCTCGACAGTGCGCGTGAGAATGCCTGGCTTGGCCGCTGGTTGACGGTACGCAACCTCGAAGGTACCGCCGGCCTGCATGTCCGGGAACGTGAGCTCGAGCTCAGCGATGCGCGTCTCGAGGGGCATGACTTTACTCTGCTTGCCAGCCTGCTGATGCGCGATGAATCACTCAGCGGAGATCTCTATGCGCGGCTCGGCGCATTGGGTGTCGGTATCGCGCTGGTGAATGGTGAAACGCGACTGCGCCTGCTGCAGCCGCGTCGCTGGTTCGAGCAGCGGGCCGGCCAACGCCAGAATGAAAGAAGCCAGAATGAACGAAGCCAGAATGAACAAGGCCAAGCGGATCAACAGGCGCCTGACGAACCGATGATCGAAGTGACCGAGGAAACCTGGCAACAGGCGGTCGAGAAGGCATATCCGAGCGTCCCCTGACACTTGTACCAATGCACTAGTCGAACGACCGTTTCCAGCATGTTGCGCTGCACTAGTCTGTGCTAAGATCGCGGCGATTTTTTCCCCTTCCCTCCTCTATTCTCAGGACAATTCAGCCATGCTGACAACCTGTGGTAACCAACAAAGGCCCCGGCGATTCGCCCGGCGGTCGAGCTCCCTCGTGTGCGCCGTTCTCGCCCTGCTGCTGTTCGCACCCGCCGCCCATGCTGCCACCGGCTCGCTGGACATGACCGGCACCCTCTCGGGCCTGCTGGCGCTGATCGTCTTCGTGCTCGCTTATGCACTGGTAATGGGCGAAGAAAAGCTGCACATGCGAAAGTCCAAGCCGGTGCTGGTGGCTGCCGGCATCATCTGGGCATTGATTGGCTGGTTCTATGTTCAGGCTGGCATGCCTGATGAGGCCGAACACGCCTTTCGGATCACGCTGCTCGAATTCACCGAGCTGATGCTGTTCCTGCTGGTGGCCATGACCTATATCAACGCCATGGACGAACGCCGTGTGTTCGACGCACTGCGTTCGTGGATGGTGCGCAAGGGCTTCAGCTACCGCCAGCTGTTCTGGATCACCGGTGTACTGGCCTTCTGTATTTCACCGATCGCCGACAACCTGACCACCGCCCTGCTGATGTGCGCGGTGGTCACGAAGGTCGCGGAAGGCGACAAGCGCTTCATCAACCTGTGCTGCGTCAATATCGTGGTGGCTGCCAACGCGGGGGGTGCCTTCAGCCCCTTCGGCGATATCACCACATTGATGGTATGGCAGGCGGGCCTGGTAGAGTTCAGTGAATTCTTCGAGCTGCTGGTGCCGTCGCTGGTCAACTTCCTGATCCCGGCCGTGGTGATGAGCTTCTTCATCCAGAACCGCAAGCCCGACAGCGTCGAGGAGGATGTCTGGCTGAAGCGCGGCGCACGGCGCATCATCTTCCTGTTCCTGCTGACCGTGGCGACCGCCGTGGCCTGCCACACTGTTCTGCACCTACCGCCAGTGCTCGGCATGATGACCGGTCTTGGCTATCTGCAGTTCTTCGGCTACTACCTGCGTCGCAGCCTGCCGCGCTCGCTGGAAAAGAAGCGTACCCGCTATTCCCGGCGCGGCGACGACAAGAAGCTGGCACAACTGGGTAGCGTGGTGCCCTTCGATGTCTTCAACCGTGTGGCACGCGCCGAGTGGGATACCCTGCTGTTCTTCTATGGGGTGGTGATGTGTGTCGGCGGCCTGGGGGTAATGGGCTATCTCGGCATGCTGTCCGAAGCGCTCTACACCGGCTGGGATGCCACCTGGGCCAATATCGCCCTGGGAGTGATCTCGGCGGTGGTGGACAACATCCCGGTGATGTTCGCCGTGCTGACCATGGAGCCCGACATGTCCCATGGCCACTGGCTGCTGATCACCCTGACCGCCGGCGTGGGGGGCAGCCTGCTGTCGATTGGCTCGGCCGCGGGTGTGGCACTCATGGGCCAGGCACGCGGCAACTACACCTTCATGGGTCACCTGCGCTGGGCGCCGGTCATTGCCCTGGGCTATGCCGCCAGCATTGCCGTGCACCTGTGGTTGAACGCGGCCAGCTTCTCAGTTTACGGCTGATCTCAAGCCTGTTTAGGGCTGATCCATGGCCGCAGATTCCAGGCTGGAGGGTTGATCTCCCGGCCTGGATCACCTCATGGCCCGGTGGCGAATGACACCGGGCCATGCTTTTGGATGGCATGTTACGAGTATTGTCGCGGCTTGCCGTTGACGAACAGTGCTTTACATTGTTTTCCATTGATGTAGCGTATCCCAAGATGATGGCCAGATCGGTAGCGTAGCGAATCGCTTGCCACGAGATTCGACAAGCTCACCTAACAATTGGCCACACGACGTTCGCCGGGAGATAACGTTATCGGCATGCCTGGAACGCATGAGGAGCAAGGCTCCTTGCCACTCGCATGCAAGACGTGTTGCATCACAGGGAACTCTCGAACCATGCAGCTCTGTTTGTCGTTCCGCCCTGGAGGGGTGGCAATAGACGTCTCTGTATCCCGCCATGAGGTCGCCGCCCAGTGGCGCGGCTGATCACGGCAATCGTGTTGGCCTTGATGGTCATCGCGGGGCCGGCGATGGCCAGTGATGACGAGTCAACCGTGGTACTGGTTGCCCATGTCGACGTCGAAACACAGCGACTGACTCGTGACACCACCCGCGCCCTTTTCGCCATGCGCCAGCGCTCCTGGCCGGATGGCATGGCGGTTCGCGTCTTCGTGCTGGACAACAACCATCCCGTGCATGCCCGGTTCGCCAAGGAACGCCTGGGCGTCTACCCCCATCAACTCCAGCTCGCCTGGGATCGCATGGTGTTTTCCGGCACCGGACAAGCCCCCATGCGGGCCTTCACACAACCCGACATGCTCGAGCGTCTGGCCACTACACCCGGTGCGCTGGGATACCTTGAAAGGGAGTACCTGGATGACCGTGTCCAAGTCATCGCGATCGAGTGAGCGTTGCCATCGCTGCGGCATGCTGGCGGGCAGTCTGCTGCTTGCACTGACGGCCGGGCCATTACACGCCGATAGCGACATGCTCGACACCCTGCAGTTGCATGGTTTCCTGAGCCAGGCACTGGTGATCACCGATCACAACGACTTCTTCGGCCCCAGCAGCCAGGAGGACGGCAGCCTCGAGTACACCGAGATCGGCGCCAACGCCTCGCTGCGCCCACATGAGGACGTGCTGATCGCCGCCCAGGTATTGAGCCGTCGCGCCGGTGCGGATGGCAAGATCAGCCGACCCAAGCTGGACTATGGGGTCATCGATTATCAGATGGTCTCCAACCAGCAGAGTACGCTTGGTATTCAACTTGGCCGTTTCAAGAACCCCTTCGGCTTCTACAACCAGACCAGGGACGTGGCGTTCACACGCCCCAGCATCCTGTTGCCCCAATCGATCTATTTCGACAGGACACGTTCGCTTGGCATGTCGGCGGACGGCGCGCTGATTTACACCGAACACCGCATGCCCTCGGGTACCTTGCGCCTCCAGGCCGGCACCGGCGATACCCAGGCCGGGGACGACTTGCGCAGTACGCTGCGCTTCGAGGACACGCCTGGTGACCTGGAGCCACGGCCTTCGGCCATCGCTCAATTGCGCTACGAGCACGATGGCGGTCGCATCGTGGCCGCGCTCAGTGCGGCAGATGTCAACGCGCGGTTCGCCTCCGAGGTTCCGGCGCTGGGTACCGGCGACTTTTCCTTCCAACCCTGGATAGTGTCACTTCAATACAATGCCGAGCTGTGGAGCCTGACCGGCGAATTCGCCCTTCGCAACTCGAGCCTGCAGGGCTTCAACGACCCGCGTGTCAATTTCGACCAGACAGGGGAAAGCTGGTACGTCCAATACACGCGTCGCTTCCTCGATGACTGGCAGTGGCTGGTCCGCTACGACAGCCTGGTCAGCAACCGCGATGACCCTTCCGGCAGCCGGTACGCGGCTAGCGGCGCAGGCCCCGCGCATAGCCAATACGCCAATGACTTCACCCTCGGCCTGCAGTGGAACGCCACTTCTCGAGTGCTGCTGGCCGCCGAGTACCACCGCGTGGACGGAACGGGATGGCTACCGACCCAGGACAACCCCGACCCCGATGAGACACGCCGCCGCTGGGACATGCTGTTGTTCCAATTCTCGCTGCGCTTCTGATTGCATGTCGTCCACCGGGCAGGAACCCTCGCAATGACCTCACCCACCGGCAGCCGCCCCAATCCCCGCCTGAGCCTGACCTGGCGGGTGATTGCCTTGAGCAGCCTGTTGCTGCTGGGGCTGGTGTTGCTGTTCTCGTGGCTGGGCCATGCCAACCTGACCCGCCAGTTCGAAGAGATTCGCCTGCAGCATCTCGAGCGCCAGGCGGGCGAGATTCACCTGGCACTCGAGCGTTCGGAAGAGAGCCTGCGCCAGCTTGCCTCCATGGTGGCGTCGGCACAGCGTCTGGGGCCTTCACTCGAAGCCGCCCAATCCAGCGGGATCGATGAGGCCATCGCTCCCCAATGGCCAACCCTGCAACTGGAGGCCGGTATCGACGAAATACTGGTCTTCGATGCCGCGGGACGCCAACGAGCCGAGTGGGGCGAGGGGCAGGAGGCGAGCGAAAGATCGGCGCTTGCCTGGGTTCGCCAGGTCATGGCAGCGGAGATGCCACTGACGACCCTGCGCTGTTACGCCGATTGCCGGCAATATGCGGTGGTGCCGGTGCTGGTGGAGGGACGCAGCGTCGGCACCGTGATCCTGTCACGCTCGCTTGCTGACGTAACCCGCCAGGTTCACCAGGTCTCAGGGAGCGACGTGGCGCTGCTGGTGGTCGGTGCGGCGAATTCCCAGCCACCCTCCGACGAGCGTCGGATCGAGGAGTGGAATGGACATCTCGTGGCCTTGACTCGCCAGGACAGCCACTTGCCGCTGCTCGATGAAGCCGCTTCACAGGCGAGCCTTGACGAGCTGATCGCTGCCCCCCTGCGCTTCCAGGCGGGTGGCCGGGATATCGAACTCAGCACGATACGCATGGATCGCGACAGTGATCGGCGCAGTACCGGCTATTTCCTTCTGAGCTCCGACATCAGCGCCCAGATAAGTGCCATTCGCGATAACACCCGCACGCTTATCCTGGTCGGCCTTGGCGGATGGCTTGCCGCGGAGCTGCTGTTGCTGGCCATCCTGCTCAGCCCCATGGCTCGGCTTCGCCGAATCTCCTCGGTGCTGCCGGCGCTGGCTCGCGGTGGCTTTGCCCAGGCGCGCACCGCGATTCCTCATCGAACGTACCGCCTGCCGGACGAGATCGACATCCTCGAGGACTCGACGCTGGAACTGGCCCGGCAGCTCGAGACGCTGGAGAGTGAAGTCACCGCCCGTGGCGAGCAACTTGGCGAGCGCGTCGAGGAACTGGCCAGAGAACGGGATTTCATCAGCAGTCTGCTGGACACCGCGCGGGTGTTCATCGTCACCCAGGATGCCAATGGCCGCATCACGCTGGTCAATGACTACGCCCTTGCGATGATGGCCACTCGCGAAGACATACTGCTGGAGCGCCTGTTCGAGGATGTCTTCGCTCCCACGGCAAGCGAACCATCCACCGAGTTCCTTCGCCAGGACGAACGGCCATTGCGCATTCCCGATGGCCAGGTGCGCACGATTGCCTGGTATCACGCCCCGCTGCCAGCAGGCTCCAGCGGCGACGCCGGCCGCATTTCGGTGGGCCTGGATATCACCGACCGCAAGGCAGCCGAATCCCGTCTTACCTGGCTTGCCGAGCGTGACCCGCTGACCGAGCTCTACAACCGCCGCTATTTCCAGGAAGCCTTGCAAACCACCCTTGCGCGCGGCGGCAAGGGTGCCGTGCTGATGATGGATCTCGATCAGTTCAAGGATGTCAACGAGCTCAGCGGCCACCAGGCCGGTGATCAGTTGCTGCGCCGGGTGGCCCGCGTGCTGAACGAGGAGCTGGGCCATCGTGGTGTGATTGCCCGCCTCGGGGGTGACGAGTTCGCGTTGCTGCTCGAAGGCGCCGACGGCGAACAGGCCAGCCGCGTCGCCAAGCAGGTCAATCATGTGCTGGGCGCACTTGACTTCAATATCGGCGAGCGACGCCACCGGGTCGATGCCAGTACCGGTATCGCGCTGTTCCCCGCCCATGGCAGCAGCGCCACCGACCTGATGGCCAGCGCCGACATGGCGATGTACAAGGCCAAGGCATCGAGTGCCCAGCGCTGGCATCTGCTGGCCACGGTGGCAAGCGCCAAGGATGAATTGCAGGCACGCGTCTACTGGGTGGAACGGGTGCACCGCGCCCTGGAGGAAGATGCCTTCGAGCTGATGGTGCAACCGATCATGCGCCTGGAGGATCGCGACGTGCGCCATTTTGAGGTGCTGCTGAGGATGCGCGACGAAGACGGCAGCATGGTGCTGCCTGGGCACTTCATTCCAGTGGCCGAGCGCAGCGGACAGATCGTCGCCGTGGATCGCTGGGTGCTGCACCATACCCTCAAGGTGCTGAGCAAGGTCCAACAGCGCGGGATCAGCCTGGCGGTCAACCTGTCGGGGCAGTCGCTGCATGACGAGGGGCTCAAGCAATACCTGGCCGATGAACTCGCCGCCAGTGGCGCCGACCCCAATTACCTGATCCTCGAGGTCACCGAGACCGCTGCGGTCACCGACTTCTCCACGGCACGCGGTGTGTTGCAGGCGATGCGCGACCTGGGTTGCCGCACCGCACTCGACGACTTCGGGGTCGGCTTCAGCAGCTTCCACTATCTCGGCCAGCTACCGGTGGATTACATCAAGATCGACGGTAGCTTCATCCGCAGTCTGCCCATCAGTGCCGACAGCCGCGTCATCGTGCGCGCCATTGCCGATATCGCCGCTGGATTCGGTAAACAGGCCATTGCCGAATTCGTTGAACAAGAAGCCTTGCTTCCCATCCTTCAGTCCTATGGCATTGCCTACGGGCAGGGCTTTCATCTGGGCAGACCCAAACCTGTATCCGATGTCCTGGGCATCGACTTGACAAGGAATTCTTGAATGACGATTCGTTCATCGTCAGCGAGTGGCAACACCTCCCTCGACGCCGTAGTCAATGACTTCAAGAGCGAGTTCAGGCTTTCGATTCCCGCCAACGCCAGGGAGAGAGAAAGGGCCTTTCGCTTGCGCCATGACGTCTACTGCGAGGAACTCAAGTACGAGCCGCCGACAGATGCAAAGCGCCGCCTCGAGTACGACGAGTTCGACAGCCACGCCATTCATTGCATCATCGAACACCTTCCCAGCGCCCAGGTCGCCGGTTGCATGCGAGTGGTGTTGAAAGGCCAGCTGCAAGGCCAGAATTCTGAGCCACATCTCTCGCTGCTGCCCCTTCAGGCCTATGCCAGACAGCGTTTCACCCACCCCTCGCTAAGGCCGGAGCACTTTCCCCGGCACAGTGTCTGCGAGGTGTCACGGCTCGCGGTGAGCCATGTGTTTCGCAAGCATCGCAGCAACGTGGCCGGCATCAAGGAGGAGGATGTCTCGGTAGCGAAGGGAAGACCCCGACACAACCCCATTCCCGTGGGATTGAGCCTGTTTTTTGCCGCAACCGCAGTGGTGGGCATGGCGCAACGCCAGCACGTGTTCGCGATGATGGAGCCACGCTTTGCACGGCTATTGAAGATGTCAGGGTTGGCGTTCGAGCGGATCGGCGAACTGATCGATTACCATGGGCCGCGCGCGCCCTTCTACATCGACCAGCACCAGGCCGAACGATACCTGCCTGAACGGCTCGTGCCCCTTTATGAACACATCCAGCAACAGCTGCGGCCGCAACTGACATCAGCGATGCCCCACGCAATGGACACCGCCACGCTATGACGCGGCGTTACTTGGTGGTCCGCCGCGACTTGCCAGGCCCGATCAGCCTGACCCTGACCTTGGGACGTGAGCCAGCCTGCATGTCACCAGAGGGTGAGTCCTGCGCTGGCCTGACTGCGTCCTGGCTGCGCGGGATCACTACCCAGGCGAAGGTCGGCAGCGCCAACTGCCAGTGAATGGCCGCCAGGCGCAGCCCAAGGGTCGTGGCAAGCGCGAGTGCGATGGTCAATACCGCTGGCGAGCCCAGCGATTCCAGCATCACATAGATGACCCCACCCGCGATGGCTGCCGTCGCATAGACTTCCTGGCGCAGCACCATGGGCACCCGGCGCGCCAGCACATCACGCACCATGCCGCCAGCCACCCCGGTCAACATCCCCATCAGCACCGCCACGACCCCGGGTGCATCGAGCAGCAGCGCCTTATGCGTGCCGATCACCGTGAACAGCGCAAGCCCGAACGCATCGGCCACCGGCAGAAACCCCCGCGAGAGACGATGAATATAGTGGAAGCCGATGATCGACAGCCCGACCGTTCCAAGGATCACCCACAGGTAAGTCGTGTCGGTTACCCAGAATACCGGTCGCACCCCAAGCACCAGGTCACGCAAGGTGCCGCCACCGATGCCGGTGACCGCGGCCAGCACCAGCATGCCGAAGGGGTCCATACGCGTGCGACACGCAAGGACGACCCCCGAAAGGGCGAAAACGATCACCCCCGCCATGTCCAACCAGTAGATCAACCCCGTCACGCCATGCACTCCTGTTCATTGGTGGCCAGCAGGATAGCGCATTGCGCCGAGATATCCCGCTTGAAAACTCATCGACACCCGCGGGTGGATACGCCACGATGTCAGCCTTTGGCGACTGGAGGTGTCATGGACTGGAATCCCGCCTATGTATGGCTGGCCATTGCCTTGCTGCTGGGGCTTGCCGAACTGACCAGTGGCGCGATGGTGCTGCTGGCGCTGGCGCTGGCCGCCGCCCTGACGGCAGGCCTTGCCGCACTCGACCTGTCGCTTGCCTGGCAGCTTTTCGGCATGGGGGCGTTCTCGGGTGTGCTGGTGCCACTGGCGGTGTGGAAGATCCGGCCATGGTTCTCACCTCGCGGCGTGGCCTACGGCACCACCGGCACCGGTGTCGAACGAGGCCGAACCTATCGCACCCATATCCGTGACTTCGACGGTGCCACCGTCATCAACATCAACGGCGACCTCTATCGACTGCGCCTGGATACCACGGGCGAGCAAGAACTCCCCTCTGGCACAGAGGTCACCTTCATCCGCTTCGAGGGCACTACCGCCGTCGTCGCCTACCCAACCCCTTCCAATCCACACACGGAGCAGTGAGCATGGACCTTCCCATCGGCCCCGGGCTGATTCTCAGCCTTATCATCGTCATCATCGGCATTCTGATCATTTCCAAGGGGCTGGTGATCGTTCGCCAGTCCGAGGTCATGGTGATCGAACGCCTGGGTTCCTTTCATCGGCTGCTGGAGAGCGGCATCAACATCATCGTGCCCTTCATCGAGCAGCCACGCGCCATCACCATGATCCGCTATCGCAAGATGGGCGAGGATTATCAAGCCATCACCAGCAACGAAACGCGCATCGACCGCCGCGAGACGGTCATGGACTTCCCCGGCCAGCCGGTGGTGACCACCGACAACGTGACGGTCAATATCAACGGCGCGCTCTATTACCAGATCATCGACCCCAAGCGGGCCGTCTACGAGGTCGAGAACATGAGCCAGGCGGTAGAGGTGCTGGCCAAGACCACCCTGCGCTCGGTGGTCGGCAAGATGGAACTCGACAAGCTCTTCGAGTCCCGCGCGGAGGTCAACAACGAGATCCAGCGGGCCATGGAAGAAGCCGCCTCCAAATGGGGCGTGAAGATCTCGCGGGTCGAAGTGCAGGACATCGCCATGCCCGAGGAAGTGGAATCGGCCATGCGCCTGCAGATGGCCGCCGAGCGCAAGCGCCGCGCCACCGTGACCGAGGCCGAGGGCGAAAAGTCGGCGGCGATCGCCATGGCCCAGGGGCAGCGGGAATCCGCCATCCTCAACGCCGAAGGCGACAAGCAATCGGCGATCCTGCGCGCCCAGGGCGAGCAGGAATCGATCAAGCTGGTGCTCAACGCGATTGGAGACAGCGACGAGCACAAGCGCACCGTCGTGGGTTACCTGCTCGGCCAGAGCTATATCAAGGTGCTGCCGAACATGGCCAAGGACGGCGAACGTGTGTTCGTGCCCTACGAGTCCTCCGCCCTGCTTGGCTCCATGGGCATGTTCCGCGAAATGGCTGGCTCACCCGAGGACGCTGTGGCCAACCACCTCTCGACCAGTGGCAACCAGGGCAGCCTGCGGAGCGGCGTGGTCGGCGGCGCCGCCAGCGGCAACTGAGCCTTGGCTGACGACGCTGGACTCGCCGGTGAACCGGCGAGTCCAGCGGGACTGTCTCTACCGGGATTCCCTCCTGGGGCTATCCACCTTAGCTACCCCAACTGGAACGGATAGACGTTGCCCAGCTGGAGTATGCGCGTCAGCTCATCAAGCGCGGCGAGCGATTCGCTGGCAAGCGCGGGGTCGGCAAGATCTTCCGGGGCCAGGCGGTCGCGGTAGTGTCTCTCGACCCAGGCGACGAGTTCACCATGCAGCGCGTTGTCGAGCAGTACCCGGCCGGAAAGTGAGGCGCGTTCGGCTTCGCTGAGCACCACGCGCAGGCGCAGGCAGGCTGGCCCCCCGCCGTTGCGCATGCTCTGCTTGACGTCCTTGACCACCACCTCGCTGATCGGGTTGTTGCCCGCCAGCAGGTGATCCTGAAGGGTGCGCCACACGCTCTCACGCTCCTGGCATTCGCCCGGCACCACCAGGGTCATGCTGCCATCCGCATTGGAGAGCAACTGCGAGTTGAAGAGGTAAGAGGCCACGGCATCCTCCATGCTCACCGCTTCCTTGGGCACCCGCACCGGAATCAGCGGCGCGTTCATCTTGTCGCGCAATTCCTCGAGGGTGGCCTGTTCATCGAGGAACGCCATCTCGTGATAGAGCAGTACCGGGCCATTGCCCACGGCGATCACGTCGTTGTGGAATACCCCGGCATCGATGGCATCGGGATGCTGCTGGGCGAACACCGTCTGCAAGTCACACAACCCGTGCTGGCGAGCCACCGCCTGGCTGGCTTCGAGGGTCTGGCGGGCCGGGAAGCGCTTCGGCGCCACGCCCGCCTGATTCTCCCAGCCCAGCGCCTCGCGCCCGTAGACATACAGGTGCACGCCTGGCTCGCCATGGGCCGCGCACAAGCGAGTGTGATTCGCCGCGCCCTCGTCGGAAAACGCCGGCGTGCTCGGCAATACCGGGTGGTGGGCGAAGTGCCGCTCATCGCGAAAGATCGCCGCCAGCACACGCGCCGTGGTGGCGGGCTCCAGGAAACGGTGAAAGCTCGACTGCAGATTGGCCGGCGTGAAGTGCGCACGACCATCGGCGGCATCCAGGCTCGGCGTCACCGTGGCGGCGTTGGCCGTCCACATGCTCGACGCCGAACACACCGCACGCAGGATCTGTGGCGCCTCGCCCGCCGCCCGCGCCAGTACCTTGGCGTCGCTACCGGAAAAGCCCAGTGAGCGCAGTGCGCCAAGATCCGGACGCTGCTGGGGCGGCAACACGCCCTGGGCGTAGCCTGAATCCATCAACGACTTCATCTTGGCAAGTCCCTGCAGGGCCGCCTCACGCGGGTTGGCGACCAGGCCACCATGGGACATCGAGGCGACATTGCCATGGGCCAGGCCCGAGTAGTTGTGGGTCGGGCCGACCAGTCCGTCGAAGTTGACTTCTCTGACGCCCGTGGCGTCATGCTTGGCGTCGTTCACAGGCTCACCCCGGGTGGCAGGTTGTCTGGCAGGCTGAGGGCTTCGGCCTCAACGGAAGCCACCGGATAGGCGCAATAATCGGCGGCATAGTAGGCGCTGGGGCGGTGGTTGCCGCTGTCGCCCACGCCGCCAAAGGGCGCGTCACCCGAGGCCCCGGTGGTCTGGCGGTTCCAGTTGACGATACCGGCGCGAATGCGTAGCAGGAAGTCGTCCCAGTCGGCCCGCTCCCCCCCGATCAATCCGGCGGAAAGGCCGTAGCGGGTGTCGTTGGCCAGGCGGATCGCCTCGTCCCAGTCGGCGTAGCGATGCACCTTGAGCAGCGGCCCGAAGTGCTCCTCGTCGGGCACCGCCAGGCCGGTGACATCGATCAACGCAGGCGACAGCAGGCTGGTGCCAGCCGCGAGACGCTCCATGCGCGAGATCACCGTGCCACCCAGCGCCTCGAGATCCTCCTGGGCCTTGAGCAGGCCATCGGCCGCCGCCACGCTGACAAGCCCCGCGTAGAAGGGAGCGGGCTCGGCGAACTGGCCGGCGAGGTGCAAGCGGGAAATGGCATCACTCAGGGCGTCGAGCAGATGATCGCCGACCTGCCCTTCCGGCACGATCAACCGTCTTGCGCAGGTGCAGCGCTGTCCACCGGAGAGAAACGCCGACTGCAGGATGGTCAGCACCGCCGCCTCCTGATCCGGCACGTCCTTGATCACCAGCGGGTTGTTGCCACCCAGTTCCAACGCCAGGATCTTGTCGAGCTGGCCGGCGAACTGGCGATGCAGCATACCGCCCACCTTGGCGCTGCCGGTGAACAGCAGGCCGTCGATATCGGGCGAAGCGGCCAGTGCCTGGCCGACGGTCGCCGCCCCCTGCACCAGGTTGATCACCCCCTTGGGCAACCCCGCCTCCTGCCAGCACTGCAGCGTCAGGTCGGCGGTGAGCGGCGTCTGTTCGCTGGGCTTGAAGACCACGGTATTGCCGGCCAGCAACGCCGGCAGCATATGGCCATTGGGCAGGTGGCCAGGAAAGTTGTAGGGGCCGAACACCGCCAGCACACCATGTGGGCGATGGCGCAGCACGGCGCGCGCATCGCCCAGGTCGCGCTCGCACTCGCCGGTGCGCTCCTGGTAGGCACGAATCGACAACGCCACCTTGCCGATCATCGCACCGACTTCGGTGCGTGCCTCCCACAGCGGCTTGCCGGTTTCGCCGGCAATGGCATGCGCCAGATCCTCGCGATGGCGTTCCAGCACTTCGCGGAAACGCTCGACCAGCGCCTGGCGCTCGGCGAACGAGGTCCGCGCCCAGGCTGGAAAGGCACCACGGGCGGCCGCCACGGCCGCCGTTACCTGGGCGTCGTCGGCGGCATTGCCGGTCCACAGGGCGTGCCCGTAAACCGAATCGTGCTTGGTGAACGACGGGGCATCACCGTCAACCCATTGACCGTCGATGACGTGTTGTTGCTTGGCGTGCATGGTGTCTCCTGTCTCTTGGCCCGCGCGCTCGTTCGATTCAATCAAGACGCGAGTAAGCGAAGGGCATCGCCCGCACCGACTCCCAGCCGGTGCGACTCCTCCTCGGTCAGTACGATGACCCCGTGTTCGTCGGGGCCACGGCCCAGCCAGCTGGCACGAAAATCGACCATCGAGGTGGTCGAGGCCAGCCATCTCGGCCGCTCGTCATGTGCGGCGCTTGCCACGACTTCCACCTGGCACAACGCCGATTCGCGCACCCCGCGCACGTCATCCACATAGGCCTCGACGGTGGGGCCGCCATCGAAGATGTCGATGAAACCTTCCCAGCGCAGCCCTTCACGCTTGAGCATTTCGAGCGCCGGGCGGGTGTGTTCATGCACCTGGCCGATGCAGGCACGCGCCTGCTCGGTGAGGAACGGGGTGTAGATCGGAAACTTCGGCATCAGCTCACCGATGAAGCTCTTCTGTCCAAGCCCCGTGAGGCGGTCGGCCTCGTTGAAATCGAGCGGAAAGAAGTGGCTGCCCAGGCACTGCCAGAACGGGCTGATGCCGTTCTCGTCGAAGTGGCCACGCATTTCCGCCAGCACCTTGTCGGGGAATCGATCGCGAAACTGCGCCATGAACAGCCAGCGCGCACGGGAGAGCAGCGTGCCATTGCGGTCGCGCCGGTATTCCGGGCGCAGATAGAGCGAGCACACCTCGGCATCGCCGGTATGGTCAGAGCTCAAAAACAGCGTGTCGATGGTGCGATGCAGGTCGAGCTGTACCGACGAATGGGCCAGGGTGCCAAGCCGGTAGTTGTAGAACGGGATGTCGCGGCCGACCTCGCCGATCACCGCGCAGCAGCCGGCCAGCTCACCGCTTTCGTCATCCTCCAGCACGAAGAAGTAGAGCCGGTCATCCACCGGGGTGCGTTCCTCGAAGGCACTCACCGCAGTCTCGATCTTGGCGGCCAGGAACTCGCGGTTGTCGGGCAGCGAGGTAAAGCCGATCCCGGTCTGCTGGGCCAGGGCCTGCAAGCCCTCCAGGTCGCCGTGGGCGATGGGGCGAATGCGCATCACAGGTCTCCCTCGTCGAGTGCATCGTCGGCGGCCGGCAGGGCCAGGGGGGCGGCCAGGACCGCACGCCCCTCTTCCACTCCAAGCACCTCGGCGTGCTGGGCGGAAAGCATGATCTGGCCGGTGGGCGACAAGGCATAACGCGCCACCACACAGCGAAACTCACCGAGCTTCTGGTTGGCCACCATCGCCGGCTCGGCATCCGGCAGGCTCGACGACGGGCGCAGGCGCACCGGGTGCCAAGCCGCGCGGCGGAAGCTCTGCAGCCGCT
Source organism: Halomonas urumqiensis (assembly GCF_003028575.1). Classification (GTDB taxonomy): domain Bacteria; phylum Pseudomonadota; class Gammaproteobacteria; order Pseudomonadales; family Halomonadaceae; genus Halomonas; species Halomonas urumqiensis. The sequence continues at coordinate 448,852 of NZ_PYUD01000003.1, forward strand.
CGCGTTCGGCCTTGATCACCGGTCCCGCGTCGAATATATCGACATGCCGCGAGCGCACGAACCCCTCGGCCAGCATCTCCTCCAGCGGCCCTTCGTGGGCAGGATGCTCGCGGCCGATGGCGGCGCGCGCCTGGGGCGTAAGAAGCGGCAGATAGAGCGGAAACTGCGGCATCACCTCGGCGATGAAACTCTTCGAGCGCACTCCGGCGATGTGATTGATCTCCTCATAGCTGCGCACGAAGAAATGCCGCCCCACGCTGTTCCAGAACGGCGACTCGCCATCGCCATCCAGATACCCGGGAAAGGCCAGCGCCAGCACCTCGGCGAAACGTTCCGGATACTGGGCGATGAACATCAGCCGCGCCCGGCGCAACAGGCTCTCGGCACTGGTGCCCTTGTAGCGCGGATCGAGCGACAGCGCACACAGCAACGTGGCTTCGGAGACCTCGTGGGACAATGACAGCGTCTGTACCTCGCGGCGCACATTGAGCTGCTGCGAGGCATGGATCAGCGTCTCCTGGCGATAGGTGTAATACGCCTCGCTGGAGCCGGCCTGGGCACGGATGGTGGCGGTCCCCACCACCTCACCGCGCTCGCAGTCCTCAAGCACGAAGGTATAGTGCTCGTCGCCCGGGAAATCGACCTCGCGGGCAAAGCCCCGCTGGGAGCGGGCGATGCGCTCCTCCAACCGGTCGCGGTGGGCCGGCAGGTTGGTCAGGCGTGGTGTGGCCGACCCCGCCAGCCGCTCGAGGGCCGGCAGATCAGCCGGCCTTACAGGGCGGACAACCAGCATGGCAAGTTCTCCTGAAGGTTGCGACAAAGGCTGCGAAGCCGTGGAGTGGGCGCCAGGCATCGACCCGCTCATCCCTGGCTGACGAGGCGCTCGACGGCCCGTTCCAGGCGCGCCATTCCCTCGCGGATGTCCGCGTCGGGAATCACCAGCGACGGTGCCATGCGCAGCACATTGGGGCCGGCGATCAGCGCCATCAGGCCCTCCTCGATGGCCAGCGGCAGGATGTCCTTGGCGCGGCCTTCCCAGGCATCACTCATCTGGGCGCCGATCAGCAGGCCCATGCCACGCACTTCCTTGAACACCTCGTGCTTGCGGTTGATCGACTCGAGCAGCTCGCGGAATAACTCATGACGTGCCTGCACCCCCTCGAGCACCTCGGGCGTATCGATGGTTTCCACCGCGGCCAGCGCCACAGCCGAGGCCAGCGCATTGCCGCCATAGGTGGAGCCGTGGGTACCGATGCCCATGGAGGGCGCGATGGCGTCGGTGGTCAGCATGGCCCCCACGGGGAAGCCGCCGCCCAGCGACTTGGCGCTGGTCAGGATGTCCGGGGTCACCCCGTAGTGCATGTAAGCGTAGAGCTTGCCGCTGCGCCCGACCCCGGTCTGCACCTCATCGAAGATCAGCAGCGCATCGTGCTCGTCGCACAGCTCGCGCAGGCCGGAAAGGAATTCAGGGGTGGCCGGGACGATGCCACCCTCGCCCTGCATCGGCTCGACCATGATCGCGCAGGTGTCGTCGCCGACCAGCTGGCGAACGCTCTCCAGGTCGTTGAACTCGGCGTGCAGGATACCGCCCGGCACCGGACCGAAGCCCTGGGAGTACTTGGGCTGGCCACCCACGCTGACGGTGAAGAAGGTACGGCCATGGAACGATTGGCGGAACGAGATGATCTTGTCCTTGTGCTCACCGTGATGGTCATGGGCGTAGCGGCGAGCGAGTTTCAGCGCCGCCTCGTTGGCCTCGCCCCCTGAGGAGCACATGAACACCTTGTCGGCGAAGGTACGCTCCACCAGCGCCTTGGCGAGCTTCAGCGCTGGCTCGTTGGTGTACACGTTGGAAAGATGCCACAGCGTGTTGGCTTGTGCGGTGAGGGCCTCGACCAGCGCCGGATGGCAATGGCCCAGGGCGTTGACGGCGATACCACCGGCGAAGTCGATGTACTCGCGACCCTGCTGGTCCCACAGGCGGCTCCCCTCTCCTCGCACCGGTATCACCTGCTGGGGTGAATAGTTGGGCACCATGTACTGGTCGAAATCGGCGCGGGTCGGGGTGTGGCTCATGTCGCTCTCCATCGTGGATGAAATACCATGTCCAACGAGTATAGGGAGCGTGTCGGTGAAAGGCTTTCAGCAATGGGACGGCGACTTGTGTAAAAGGCAGCGCCGCAACTTCGCCGCCAGGCCGGCCATCAGCTAGGCTTGTCCCCCTAACGCTGCCAGGAGCGATGCCATGTTCAACACCACCGGATGGAACCGCCTGCGCTACAACCTGTATGCCCCGGTGTACGATGCCGTGGCCGAACGCGCCTTCCGCCGGGCCCGTCGCGAGGCGCTTGGTCAGGTCAACTGGCAACCCGGCATGCGCGTGCTGCTGGTGGGCGCCGGGACCGGTCTGGACCTGCCGTGGCTGCCCCGCGACGTGGAGATCCACGCCACCGACCTGGCACCGGCCATGGTCAAGCGCATCGCGAAGCGTGCCGAGTCGCTGGGAATGGACGTGCAGGCCGACACCATGGACGCCGAGCGCCTGGAGTACCCGGACGACCACTTCGACGTCGTGGTGATGCACTTGATCCTTGCGGTCATGCCCGACCCCGAGCGTGGCCTTATGGAGGCGCACAGGGTGCTGAAGCCGCATGCTCAGCTGTGCGTGATGGACAAATTCCAGGCCGATGATGAACCCGCCGGGCTTGCCCGCCGCGCGCTGAATGAGCTGACCTCGGCAATCGCCACCGACATCACCCGCCAGGCGCGCCCGCTGCTGGAAACCGCCGGCTTCGCCATCGAGGTCGACAGGCCAGTGATGATGGGCTCGCTGTTTCGCGCCCTGCTTGCGCGCGCGGTCTGAATCGCTCGCAACTCACTTCTCACCCCTTACTCCTCACCCCTTGCTTACTGCGCCCCGCCGGCATGATGGTGCACCACACGCCGATGATCACCACCAGGCTCGCCAGCACCTGCAAGGCCAGGATGTCGTCGCCGAGAAACCACCAGGCACCCAGCATGGTGAACACCGGCAGCAGGTTGAGGTAGACCGCCGCGCGGGTCGGGCCGATATCGGCCAGGGCATGGTTGTAGAGCAAAAGCGCTACCACCGAAGGAAAGATCCCCAGGTAGGCGAGCCCGGCCACTTCCCCAAGCCCAAGCGACGGGATCACCTGCCAGGCGCCCTCGAACAGCGCGATGGGAGCCAACGCCAGGTTGGCGATGGCCAGCATCACCAGCAGGCTGCCGTAGCGGGGAAAGAGCGCCATATGCTCCTTGACCAGAAACGAGTAGCCGACCCACACCAGCACCGCCAGCAACATGATCATGTCGCCCGGGTTGACGCCTCCCGGCGCACCCGCCCGGGGCGTGCCCGCGAGGATCACCACCACCGCCCCGGCCAGCGACAGCGCCACCCCGAACCATTGCAGGGCGCGGAAGCGCTCACCCAGCAGCAGCACGCTGAGCAGCAGGGTCACCACCGGGATGGTACTTTCCAGTATCGCGACGTTGGTGGCCGAGGTGTACTTGAGAGAGGCGTAAATCAACGCATTGAAGAAGGCCACACCGGTCAGCGAAAGCCCCAGCAGCGGTCGCCAATGGCGACGGAACATCGGCATGTTGTAGCGGGCCTGATGCCAGCCCACCGGCAGCATGATCAACAGGGCGATAAATACTCGCCCCATCGAGATCGTGAAGGGCGGCAGGTCAGCAAGCGCCTTGCCGACCAGGATGTTGCCGGAAAAGATCGCCACAACCAGCAACAGGAACAGGTGGGGCCGCAAGGCGCGCATGGGGGCTCCAGTCAATCAGCGGAAAGGGTGTCGGCAGCGTGGTGAATACCCATCAGGCGAGGCGTTCCTCGCGGGGAGTGAGGCCGAAATGGTTACGGTAGGCAGTGGAAAAATGCGCCGCCGACGAGAAGCCGGTCTGCAGGGCGATATCCCCGGCCGGCACATCGCTTTCGCGCAACATTCGCCGGGCACACTGCAGGCGCAGGTCCAGGTAGTAGCGACTGGGCACCGCCTGCAGGTGTTTCTTGAACAAGCGCTCCAACTGGCGCCGCGATATGCCCAGGTGCTCGGCGAGCTCGTGGGTGGTCAACGGCTCCTCGATGTTGGCCTCCATCAGCGCCACCGCCTCGACCAAGCTTTCGGGCGCATGACCGAGACGCGAACGCAGCGATATCTGCTGGGGTTCGTCGCCCATGCGTACGCGCTCCAGCACGAAGTGTTCGGAGACCCGTTCAGCGAGTTCTCGGCCCTGCTGACTGCCGATCAGCGTCATTATCATGTCCATGGCGGCGGTACCGCCGCCACACGTCAGGCGGTCGCGGTCGATTTCGAACAGATGGCGTGACAGCCGCACCCTGGGGTACTCGCGGGCCGCCGCCTCATAGCGCTGCCAGGGCAGCGCGGCACGGTAGCCGTCGAGCAGGCCGGCACGCGCCAGCACCTCGGTTCCCCCACCGATGCCGGCCAGCACCACCCCCCGCGACGCCTGCTTGCCAAGCCATGCCATCAGCGGAGCAAGCTGGCCCGCGACCACGGGTTCCGCCGCGCACACCAGCAACATGTCCAGAGCGACCGTCCCTTCGCCGATGCACTCGGCGGGCGCGAGCACTTGTTTCGAGCCGCTGGTCACCGGCCGCTCATCGAGAGCGAAGGTGGTCAGCCGGTACAGGGCCTGCCCCGCCAATTGGTTGGCCACCGCCAACGGCTCGGTGGCGCACGCTTCGGCAAGCAAGGAGAAGCCGGGGAGTACCACGACACCGACCTGCCGGGTCAGGCGCGGCACATGGGAAGGCGGGAAAGACTCTGACATGCAAGAAATGCCCTGGGTTAGGCGCCTGTCGGGGCTGATCGATCGGAGACAAGCAACGCCGCCATCTTACCCAAGGCTTGCGGCCAGGGCATCCTTGCCCCCGTGTACGCGCGCGGCCAGGCGAACGCCTGGCCGCGCAGGGCTATATGAGAGGGTCACATGATGCCGTCGCCAAACAACAGCATCGCCACTACCAGAAGACATACCGCGACGATGATGATCGGCAGGATCAGCGGCAGACCGCCCGCAGGGCTCTTCGCCTCCGGTTGGTCGGCATCGGGCTCCGGGTGTGCGAAGTCCTCTGGCTCCTTTACCTCTCTGAGGTGCTCAAGCTCCTCTTCCGGGGTCTTGCTCTCTCGCGTGTCCATGGCCGTCTCCCTGTCGATGGCTGCCCGCCGCCGACCTGAATGCGCCACAACAAGCGGCAGGCTTATAGATTGACGACATCAAAATCGGCGACGGGGTTCACCTCTGCATCATAGTCCACGTCGTCGCGTTCGAAGCCGAACAGCTTGAGGAATTCGTGCTTGTAGCCAGCGTAGTCGGTAATCTCGAAGAGATTCTCGGTGGTGACCCGGGGCCACAGGTCCTTGCAGGCCTGCTGGACGTCGTCGCGCAGCTCCCAATCATCCAGCCTCAGGCGATCGGCATCATCGGTTGCCATGTCCCCCGTCTTGCCGGAGTAGAGGCGCTCGCCGAACAGCCGGTTGAGCTGGTCGATGGTGCCCTCGTGCAGGCCCTTCTCCTTCATCACCTTGTAGACCATGGCGATATACAACGGCATGACCGGAATCGCCGCGCTGGCCTGGGTGACCACCGACTTGAGTACCGCCACATTGGCGCCACCGCCGGTTTCTGACAGGCGCTTGTCGATCTCGCCGGCGGCACGGTCGAGGTCCTCCTTGGCCTTGCCAAGCGCGCCATGCCAATAGATCGGCCAGGTGATCTCGGTGCCGATATAGCTGAATGCCACGCTGCGCGCGCCAGGTGCCAGCACCCCGGCCTGGTCGAGGGCGTCGATCCACAGCTCCCAGTCCTCTCCGCCCATCACCGCCCGGGTATCCTCGATCTCCTGCTCGGTGGCGGGCTCGACCTCGGCCTCGATGATGGCATCCTTGTTGGTATCGATGGCGGTGGCACGGTAGGTTTCACCGATCGGCTTGAGGCTCGAACGCTTGAGCTCGCCGGAATCGGGCAGCTTGCGCACCGGCGAGGCCAGGGAGTAGACCACCAGATCGACCTGCCCCATGTCCTGCTTGATCTGTTCGATGGCGGTCTCGCGGGCCTCATGGGAGAACGCATCACCATTGATCGACTTGCTGTAGAGCCCCTCGGCCTTGGCGAACTTGTCGAAGGCGGCGCTGTTGTACCAGCCGGCGGTGCCCGGCTTCTTCTCGCTGCCCGGCTTCTCGAAGAAGATGCCCAGGGTGTCGGCGCCATAACCAAAGGCGGCAGTGATTCGCGCGGCGAGGCCGTAGCCGCTCGAGGCACCGATCACCAGCACCTTCTTTGGCCGCTGCGCCCCGTCGCCCAGGACCTTGTCCAGGCCACGGGCGCGTGTTGCCTCGATCTGCTCGAGCACATTGCGCTCGCAGCCGACGGGGTGGGTGGTGGTGCAGATGAAACCACGTACCTTGGGCTTGATGATCACGTAAGACCTCACTTTAGTCGGTCGGGTGGCTCGCGCCTGCCCGGTGTCATGAGTTGGCGATGGCCCCTATTCTAGCGAGGGTGCCGCGCGCTGTCCGCCCTTGAGCCCGACCTTTGCCTCGGGCAGGATGCACCTCGATGAACAACGCCACGCGGGAGGCTTGAGATGAATGCACAGGACCTGGTCGATGAGCGCGGTGATCTGTGGCTTGCGCTCGCCCCGTTGTGGCTCGAGCGCGAACCCGGCGAGCGCGACTATGCGCGCATGATCGAAGTGATCCAGCGCCATGACCTGACGCTGCGAGAACTGGAGTGGATCTTCCGGCTGGAACTCGCGCCGGTGCTGGCGCGCTATCAAATGACGGTCGCTGGCGAATGGCGACACTTCGACGACCACCGGCTGATGAAGCAACTGGTGGCCCACAACCTGAGGCTCAACGGCTGGCGGCGCAAGAGCTGGGCGCTGTTCTCGGGCCTGACCACCATGATGACGCGCCACCGCTGGAACGAACTGATGGCGCGCCTGATGGTCGTCCGCGGCGAGCTACCCCAGTGACGCGCCGACGGCGAGGCTGCCCGGAGAGACACAAGGCTTTGTCTGAAAAGTTGGCGAGCGATGGTCAGACAAGGCAAAAATCGGCGAAAAGACGGACCGGGCTCGCGTGCGAGTTTACGGGTTGTAAATGAGTATTTTGATCGGACTCGCGCACGAGCCGATTTTTAACGCCGTATGGCCGAGCGCAGCCAGTTTTCAGGCAGAGCCTAGAAGGTGCCCGGATAGCTGCCACCATCCAACAGAATATTCTGCCCGGTGAGATATGCCGCCTGCTGACTGCACATGAAGGCGCAGAAGGCACCGAACTCCTCGGCGTTGCCGAATCGCCCCGCGGGAATCGCTTGCTCGCGCTGCTCACGCACGGTGTCCACGGACCCACCCTGTGCCTGCGCCGTGCGCTCCAGGTTGCCGCGCAGACGCGCCGTGTCGAAAGCCCCCGGCAACAGGTTGTTGAGGGTGACATTGCGCGCCGCCAGTTGCGGCTGGCGGGCAAGCCCAGCGACGAAGCCCGTCAGCCCGCAACGCGCCCCGTTGGAGAGCCCGAGAATGTCGATGGGCGCCTTGACCGCCGACGAGGTGATGTTGACCACGCGGCCGAAGCCACGTTCGGCCATGCCGTCCACGCAGGCCTTGATCAGCTCGATGGGCGTGATCATGTTGGCCTCCACCGCCGCCACCCAGTCATCGCGCTGCCAATCGCGAAAGTCCCCGGGCGGCGGCCCCCCGTTGTTGTTGACCAGGATATCGACCTGAGGGCAAGCGTCGAGCAGCGCCTTTTGCACCTCGTGATGTCCGATATCGCCGGCCACGGTATGCACCTCGATCTCCGGATAGCGCTGCCGAAGCGCCTCGCCGGTGGCCTCGAGCGTCTCCCGGCCACGCGCGTTGATCACCAGGTTCACGCCTTCGGCGGCCAGGGCCTCGGCACAGCCCCTGCCGAGCCCCTGGCTTGCGGCTCCGACGATCGCCCAGCGTCCCGCGATTCCCAGATCCATGTCATGCTCCTTTTGAAAAGGGGTTGCCCCCTGATGAATGAAACTTATCGACTATCATGCCGACTACCGCCCAGGCCGGCTCAACGCGCCGCATAGCCGCCGTCCACCGGAAGCAGCACACCCGTCACGAAGGCGGCCTCGGGGGAAGCCAGGAACAACGCCGGACCGACCAGATCCTCAGGCACGCCCCAGCGCCCCATCGGGGTACGCCCGACCAGTTCTGCCGAGCGAGCGTCATCGTGGGTCAAGGGCGCGGTCAAATCGGTGGCGATCCAGCCCGGCGCCAGGGCATTGACCCTGACCCCCTCGGCGGCCCAGGCGATGGCCAGCGACTTGGTCAACTGTGCCACGCCTCCCTTGGAGGCCGCATATGCCGGCGCCTGCCCGCTGCCGAAGTACGACAGCATGGACGCCGTGTTGATGACGCACCCGGAAGCGGCGCGCAGTGCCGGCAGCGCCGCCTGGCAGCAGCGCTGGGTCCCGTTGAGATTGATGTTCACCACCTCGGCGAACCCGTCGGGGGTGAACTCAGCCCCCCCGCGCCGAATCACTCCGGCACAGTTGACCAGCACATCCAAGTGAGTGAAGTGGCCGAAATAGCGAGTCACCGCCGCCGAATCGGAGACATCGAGCTGCGTGTAGCCGATGTCACGATGCTGGCGCCGCGAAGGTTCGGCCTCGATCCCGGTGACATTGACCCGGGCACCTTCGCCGGCGAATCCCTCGGCAATCGCCTGACCGATACCGGAGCTTCCGCCCACGACTACCACTGTTCTCATCTGAGGTTTCTCCGAATGGTTGGCTCAGTCCTGCACGGATTGTCTGCGCTTGTTGCGTACGGGCCAGACGGTGGTCGCGATGATGGCCACCCACACCAGAATGGCGATCACCCCCAGCACCGCCGCGATGGGGCGCTCGAACAGCAGCGTCATGTCACCGCTGTGCTTGATCATCGAGCGCATGAAATTGCTCTCCACCACGGGGCCGAGGATCACCGCCAGAATCATCGGGCCTATCGGGAAGTCGTTCTCCGCGAGGAAGAAGGCGATGACACCCAGAATCAGCATGATCCACACATCGAAATTGCTGTTGTTGGTGGCAAACGCCCCCACGATGCAGAAGAGCAGGATCAGCGGGTAGAGCACGGCCGGCGGCACCGAGAGGATGTGCCTTGAACCGCGCACCGCCAGCAACCCCAGCGGCAACAGCAGCAGGTTGGCGAGCAGGAACACGATGAAGATGGCGTTGACCAGCGCGGCATCGGTGGTGAAGACATCTGGACCAGGCGTGATGCCTTTCATCATCAGCACGCCGATGATGATGGCGGTGATGGTATCGCCGGGAATACCGAACACCAGCGCGGGCACATAGGCCCCGGAAAGTGCGGCGTTATTCGCCGAACTGGCCGCCACCAGCCCTTCCGGATGCCCCGTGCCATAGCGTTCCGGGGTGCGCGACAACCGACGCGACAGCGCATAGCTGATCCACGAGGCAATGTCGGCCCCCGCCCCGGGCAGTGCGCCAATCAGCGTCCCCAACACGCCGCTGCGCGCCATGCCGCCCTTGTAGCGCCACATCAACGTGCCCACCCCACGAAACGGCTTCTCGGCAACGGGAGGCGTCGGGATGACACGCTGCCCCACTTCGGGCAGCCGCCGCAGCAGCTCGGCCACCGCGAACAGGCCAATCAGCACCGGCAGGATCGAAATGCCGCTGAGCAGTTCGGGAAGGCCGAAGGTGAAGCGCATCTGACCGGAGACCGAATCCATGCCGATCATTGCCACCAGCAACCCCAGCAGCATCGAGATCGCCCCCTTGAGAGGGTCGCTCCCCGACACCAATACCGCGCAGGAGAGCCCCAGCAAGGCAAGCCAGAAGTATTCGTCGCTGGTGAACTGCAGCGCGAACTCCGCCACCAGCGGCGCGAAGAACGCCAGTATCGCCACGCCGATCACCCCGCCCACGGCCGAGCAGGCGAGGTTGACGCCCAGCGCCTGCCCCACCCGCCCCTGGCGCCCCATCTGGTAGGCCTCCTCGGTGTAGGCAGCCGAGGCCGGCGTCCCCGGAATGCGCAACAGCGCACCGGGAATGTCGCCGGCGACGATGGCCATGGCCGTCGCCGAGACGATGGCGGCAATGGCAGGCAATGGGTCCATGAAGAAGGTCACCGGCACCAGCAGGGCCGTGGCCATGGTAGCGGTGAGCCCGGGAATGGCACCGATGAACAGGCCGAACAGCGAGGCGCCAAGCACCACCGCCAGCACCTCCCAGCTGAACACCATCATCAGGGCTTGCTGCAATTCAGCCATCAGTACACCACCCTTTCCAGAACGCCCAGCGGCAGTGGCACTCGCAATAGCTCGACGAAGGCAAGCCAGATCAGCAGGGTCGCCACCCCGCCGACCAGCACCGAAAGCCCCCAGCGGCCGGAACTCAGCCAGCCGATCATCAGGGTGGTCATCAACCACGCCACCACGGGAAACCCGAGCAACGGTGCAAGCAGCAGGTAGCCAACCACAGCGAGGATCACGGCCGCGATACAGAGGAAAACCCGTGATGCAGCGAATTCGCCCTGCCAGGAGAAGCCGAGATCACCACGCTTCCAGGCACGCAGCGCCAGCAGTACCCCAAGCAGCATCAGCAAGCCGCCGATCAGGGTCGGAAAGGTACCCGCGCCAAACTCCTGGCGCGGCATCGCGGGAAAATTACGGGAGCCCCAGACGGTGATGGCGCCAATCAGCGCCATCACCACTCCCATCACGAGGTCATTGACACGCATGCCGAATCCTTGTCATGGCAGGGAATCGGCCCGCTCAGTTCGCCAGACCCAGGGTGTCGATGATCTCGGCGTTGTTGGCATCCGCCTCGGCCATGAAGGCGGCGAAGTCCTCTGGTCCACGCCAGTCGACACCGAAACCGCTGTCGGCCATGAAGGACTGGAACTCCTCCGAATCCCATACGCGCTGGGTGGCCTCGGCAAGGGTAGCCACCACATCGTCAGGCAGCCCCTCGGGACCCGCGATGCCACGCCAGGTACCCGCGGCCCATGGCTCACCGGTCAACTCCTCCGAGGTGGGAATGTCGGGAAAGGCGTCGAGACGCTCGTCGGCGAACACTGCCAGGGTGCGCACGCGTCCGGCACTGCGCATCGACTCCGATTCCGGCAGCGAGGAGAAGACGATATCCACGCCACCTGCGGCGAGCTCCTGCAACCCCGGCGCGGCCCCCTCGCTTGGCACCAGCGGAACGGTATTCGGGTCGATGCCCTGCTGGTTGAGGAAGCCGGCGAACGCCAGGTGATAGGCAGCGCCCGGCGAGGAACCGGAGACGGTATAGGTGTCCGGGTTGGCGTCGATATCGGCTAGCGCTGCTTCAAGCGAATCCCACTCGGAATCGGCATTGATATTGAAGGCGGCCGCATCGAGGTTGACCATGGCGATGGCGGTCAGATCCTCGTGGGAAATGGCTGATGTGCCGATATGGCGGTAGGTGCTGATTTCCGCGGTGGCAAGGCCCAAGGTGTAACCGTCGGGGTTTGCCGTGGTCATCGCCGTGTGCCCTACCACACCGGCGCCGCCGGTACGGTTGACCACGTTGACGCGCTGCCCGAGTTCCTGCTCCAGGCCACTGGCCAGTTGACGGGCCACCGCGTCGGTACCACCCCCGGCGGACCAGGGCACGATCAGCTCGATGGGCCTCTCGGGATAGTCTGCCTGGGCCACGCCGCAGACCAGTACCAGGCTACCGATACCCACCGCTGTGGTGAGCGCTTTACGAGTCATCCGATGTGTCGCGAACCGCATGGCGTTGCTCCTTTCATTTTCCTGCTTGTTGTTGTGCACCGGCCCTTCGTGTCGAGCCGATTGGTGGGGTTGTCTTGCGTCGTCAGCGAATGAACTGATCGACATACTCTCCGCCCAGCCCACAGGCCTCGTAGTGCTTGCGGCACATGTCGATCTTGGTGAACACGTCCTCGTAGCCCAGGTGCTTGCCCCATGGGTCGACATAGGCCATCACGCCATTCACCTGGAATAGCGTGATCATCTCCTCGACATCGTCATCCACCACCAGGGTATGGGTCTCGCCGGGAGGCTCGTAGACATAGCTGCCTTCGGTGGCGACCCAGTCGTGCTCCAGGTAGCGCCAGCGCCCCTTGAGCACCACGCCATGTACCGGATTGGGATGGCGGTGGCGACTCAGCACGCCTGACTTGCGAACCCGTAGCAGGTTGACCCAGTACCCCTGGGATACATTCAGGCACAACGGCCTGAAATGAACGTTCTCCGCCTGGGGTACCCAGACCCGCTCGTCATCGGGAATGGTGTGGGGAACGACGATTTCCATCGCCGCCTCCGATGGCTGAGGGTACTGATATGGCATACGCTTGAGTCGTTCCTGATCGTCCACCCCGGATCTCCTGATGTGGATGACGGCATGGCCTGGCGAGCAGGCCCTTGGGTCGTGACCGATATCGATGCCTCTCGCAACGAAGCGATTCCATGTTGTCCACTGATGGCTGTCCACGAATGGTTGTCCACTGGTGACGGTGCATGCGTACAAGCTCATGCGGCCCTCACAAGCCAAACTGTCCATATCAAGACGTCCATATAGTGGACAACATGTACACCATGTGGTCACTTGAGGAGGATAGTGTGCATTCTTGACAGGCGTCAATAAAGCGGCAACGACGAAGACTAGACATTCGTATTAGAGGAGACCCATGGATACCAGCGACCCCGCGAACGTCTCGAGCGCATCGGAAAAGTCCCCCGTACAGGGTACCGCCGCGGTAGCCAAGGGGCTGAGGCTGCTGAAACTGATCGCCAAACTGGACTCGAATGCCCGCTCACGCGATATCCAGCAGGCCAGCGGCCTGCCTCGCCCCACCGTCCATCGGCTGCTCAACACTCTGGAGCATGAAGGCTTCGTGGAGCGCAACCCCATGGATGGCGTCTATGTCATCGGCCGGCAATTGCTGCAGATCACCCAGCAGGCCCGCAGTCAGCACAGCCTGCCAAAGCGCCTGCACGCCACCCTGGAAGCCATCGGAAGTGCCAGCGGGGAAACCGTACACCTCGCGGTGCCGGCGGGATGCCACATGACCTTCATCGACAAGGTGGAATCCCCGGAAGCGGTGCGCATGGCCTCCTACATCGGCATGCCGGTGCCGATGCATTCCACCTCGGTGGGGAAGGCCTACCTCGCCGCCCTGCCCCTCGAGGTGCGCGAACGGTATCTGGACCAGTTGACGCTCGAGGCAGTAACGCCGCGTACGATCACCGATCGCGGGCGACTTGCCGATGAGTTGGCGTTGACCGCCAGCCGGGGGTATTCGGTCGATGACGAGGAGAACGAGGCCGGCATCATCTGCTTTGGCCGTGCCATCCTCGACCCTGATGGCACGCCATCCAGTGCGGTCAGCGTGAGCGTACCGCGCTATCGCCTGCCGACTGACGGCGAACGCACGATCAGCTCACTGATCGCCAGGCTGTGTGAGGAAAGCGGTTTCGGTTGAGCCGACCGGGGCACTTGCTCAGATCTCGTCCAGCGCCTTCTCGAGCGCTTCACGAATCGCAAACTCACCGTCTCGCGGGGAAAAGCGCTGGATCACCTTGCCGTCGCGGCCCACCAGGAACTTGGTGAAGTTCCACTTGATGACCGTCGTGCCGAGCACCCCTGGCGCTCCTCGCTTGAGCTCGAGAAACAGCGGGTGGGTGCCCGCGCCATTGACCTTGACCTTCTCCATCAGCGGGAAGCTGACCTGATACTGACGCGCACTGAACGCGCAGAAATCCAGCGCCGACTCGGGGGATTGCCGGGCGAACTGGTTGCAGGGAAAACCCAGCACGGTGAAACCGCGGTCGCGATAGCGACGATACAGGCGATCGAGCTCCTTGAGCTGCGGGGTAAAGCCGCAACGGCTGGCGACATTGACGATCAGCAGCACCTGCCCCTGCAGGGCGCCGAGATTGAATGGCTCGCCGCTATGGGTGCGGCACTGGTGGTCGTGGATGGACATGATCGGGCCTACACGGGCGTTGTTGAATACGATGCCACGCCATTCCCTCGGGCGCCAGCATCGCTGAGTATCAGACCGGCGCTGAACCTCGACGTTTCAGGCGGCGGCGAACCTCCTTGATGCGCCGGGCCAGCAGCCGCCTGCGCTGGCGGGCCTCGCCACCACCGAGCCGGGCATAGCGCAGGCGCTCGAGATGCTGTGCGCACTCCTCCAGGGCCGGGCCTGCGGCGCTGGCGAGTGAGGCGATACGGCGCAGATGAGCCGCCGGTGGCTCCCCCCGCCTGGGCCCCAGGCCCTGCTTGCCGAGCCAGGCCTGGAGCGCCAGCACCAGGGCCCGCTCATCCTTTCCTTGACGATGACGGCGAATACCGCGACGCAGCAGCATGAGCGCGGAGGCAGCGACGCCGGCGAGCCCCGCCAGGCCCAACAGGGCGGCGAAGCCACCGCGCCCGGGCAGCAGGTCGGCTAGCCACTGCCATGCTCCCTTCAGCCACGCCATGAGCTCTGACAGCAGTACGCTGCGCGCTTCCCGCTGGTAGCCGATCACACCACGCTGCCAGCGATATTCCAGACGCTCCCAGTCGAGCCGCAGGTCGTTAAGCCAACCCACGTCACGCATGCGCAAGGGGGAGAACGGCGAGTCGGCCAAAAACGCCTCGCTACCCTCCTCGATCGCCTGGGGCCCCTGTTCGATCCGCTCCGGGGCGATGGCGGCGGTGGGGTCAATGCGCTGCCAACGCCCCTCTAGCCAGACCTCCACCCAGGCATGGGCATCATAGTCACGTACGGTGAAATACCCATCGGGATGGCGCTCGCCTCCCAGGAACCCGGCCACCACCCGCGCCGGGATGCCCGCGGAGCGAGCCAGCACCGCCAGGGCGGACGCATAATGGGTGCAATAGCCGGCACGGCTGTCGAACAGGAACTCGTCGACGCGATTCGCTGACGTAAGGCGTGGCGGCGAGAGTGTGTAGCGAAAAGGCGCTTCCCCGAAACGTGCCATCACGCTGTCCAGAAAGGCGCGCGCATCGCCTTCGCTTTCCTGCCACAGACGCTCGGCCAAGGCGCGGGTTTGCGGATTGCCCTGGCGCGGCAGCATGGAATGCCAGCCGGGGCCCGAGGGGCCGATGAAGGCCGGGGCGAGGCCGGTGCTTTCGATGGTCAACAGGCTGCGCGTACTCAACGGCGCCATCCCCTCGAGGGTGCCGTCGACCAGATAGCGCTGACGCTCGCTGCTGGCAAGCGGAGTACCGAGCGAAGGCCGCCAGGGGCGATTGTCGGGCTCCAGCAACAACTCCGCCTCGAAGGACGCGGAACCATCCGGCTGCCAGGGCGAGCGGTCCGCTTCGCGCACGAAGTCCCCAAGCGGACGTGACAATGCCGACGCCAGCGGCTCCGGGCGCGCCCGGGACCAGCGCTCACCATCGAAATGGGACAGCGTATAGACCCGCCAGTAACGTTCGGCGGGCAACGGCTCGCGCCCCTCGAAACGGACCCGGAAGGCCCTGGCCGAGCTGCGCGAAAGGTTGGCGATATCGCCCGGGGCGATCTCGTCGGTCAACCCCGTGGAGGCGCGTTCCACCTGCGGCATGTTCCACAACGGGCCGAGACGTGGAAAGGTGACGAACAGCAGCGCCATCAACGGTGCCGATAGCAGCAGCAGCCAGGCGGTTTCCCGCCAGGCCTGGCGCGAGCCGCTGGCGCCACTCAGCCACACCAGCGACTGAACCAGCCAGGCCACGGCGACCAGCGCGCCCGCCGCCATCAGGATGCCCTGGTCGTGAAGGAACGCCACGGTGGTGGTGATCATGCCGATCAACACCACCACCCGGGCATCCCGACGGTCGTGGGTCTCGAGCAGTTTCAGCAGGTAGACACCGAGCAGCAGGCCAATCAGCCCCTCCATGCCATACAGGGTGCCGTACTCCAGCCACAGCATCGCCAGCACCCCCGCTACCGCCGCCAGGCGCAGCAGGATTCCGGCCCACGGCAGGCGTCGGCGCAGCTGCAGGTAACGATAGCCCGCCACCGCCACGGCAAGCCCGCCAAGCCACGCCGGCATCCAGGTCAGGTGCAGCGCCAGCACCAGGCACTGGCCAATGAACAGCTGGCGCAGCATCACCGCTGTCAGCGCATGGCCATCGGCCAGCACCGCCCGCTGGGCCAGCTCGGCTTGCCCCGTCTCGGCCACCGGCCCATGGCCTCCGCGGCGCCAGCCCGCCATCCTGGCTCGCATCCCGTCACCCCACCTGGCTCCCCTCATTGCCACCTCGTCGACGTGGGTGTGGCAAGCTCAGGG
The DNA here is from genome assembly GCF_003028575.1 of Halomonas urumqiensis. Taxonomy (GTDB): domain Bacteria; phylum Pseudomonadota; class Gammaproteobacteria; order Pseudomonadales; family Halomonadaceae; genus Halomonas; species Halomonas urumqiensis. The sequence goes on from NZ_PYUD01000003.1 coordinate 465,195, forward strand.
TCGAAGCGTGCCAGTGCCTCCAGCGCCTCGCGTCTCTGCCTGGCTCCCTGCCCCTGGGGCAGGGTAGATCCCGGCAGACGCAGTCCGTACCGGTCGCCGGCACTGTGATGCACCAACACGCGCGCGCACAGCGTCGAGAGGCGCCGCTCGGGGTCGCCCTGGCAGCTGTCGTAGTCGAGCCATACCTGCTGGCGCGGCGGTACGCTGAATACCTTGGTGGACAGCACGCCGGTCCGGCTCCACTGCTTCCAGGCCAACCGCGCCGGGCTATCGCCGGGTTCGGCACGGCGCAGGCCGGCGAAGTCGCTGGCCTCGAGCCCCGCCCCCACGCGCCGGTGGAAAGTCTCGTCATCTTCATGGGGTTGCGGATAGATCAGCAGCGTCTGGTCGGCATCGATCCAGGCCAGGGCCCGCACCAGGCCCAGCGGCCAGCGACTCTCCACCCGCAGCAACGGCACCGGCTGAACACCACGCCGCGCGGCCGGCATGGCCAGCACCGACTCGCCTTGCCCTTCGGGCAGGTCCAGCACACTGCCCGTCCCGGCCCCATGCACCTCCACCGCGGTCCGCGCCCGCCCACCACTGACCACGACCCCAAGGCGTGCCTCGCTGCCGGCGAAGACCTCGTGGGGCAGGCGCAGAGAGACCCGTATACCGAGCAGGTTGCGCCAGGTGCGCAGCAGGGTGACCGTCGCCAGGGCGAACAACCAGAAGGCCAGGATGTAGGCAAGAGTGTTCTGGTAATTGATGCCGAACAGCACCAGCACCAGTACCAGCACCGCCCAGCCGGCGCCGAAGCGCGTTGGCAGCAGGAACAGGCGGCGCTGGGGCAGGGCCTGGTTCAGCGGCACCGCCAGGCGACGATGCCAGCGGTGCCGCCTGGCCCGGGCCGCGGCGCCGACTCCCATGTCAGGCCATCACCGGCACATGTGTCAGCAGGTGCCGCGCCAGGGCCTCGCCCTCCTCGCGACGCCCGCTGCTGAGCCTGTGCCCAGCCACCGCGACCCACACCGACTGGACATCCTCCGGCAGCACATGATCCCGTCCCGCCAGCAGCGCCCAGCCACGCGCGGCCTGCAGCAGCGCCAGCACGCCGCGTGTCGAGAGGCCCCAGGCGAGCTCCGGATGCTCTCGGCTCGCCGCGGCGAGGGCTTGCACGTAATCGAGCAACGCCTCGGCGACATGAATGTCGGCAAGCCTTGCCTGCCAGCCACGCAGCCGTTCGGCATCCAGCAGCACCGGCAGGTCGTCGAGCTTCACGCGGCCGGCACGGCCACGCAGGATCTCGCGTTCGGCGCGGGGAGCGGGATAGCCCAGCGACAGACGCATCAGGAAGCGATCGAGCTGCGACTCCGGAAGCGCGAAGGTACCCGCCTGATCCTGGGGATTCTGAGTGGCGATGACGAAGAATGGATCAGGCAGTGGCCGGGTCTCGCCCTCCACCGTGACCCGCCCCTCTTCCATCGCCTCGAGCAGTGCGCTCTGGGTCTTCGGCGTGGCGCGGTTGATCTCGTCAGCCAGCACCACGCCATGGAACACCGGCCCGGGATGAAAGGTGAAACGCGCCTCTCGCGGATCGAACACCGAGACCCCCAGCACGTCGGCGGGCAGCAGGTCGCTGGTGAACTGCAGGCGTTGCATGTCGAGCCCGGTGACCCGCGCCAACGCCTGGGCCAGGGTGGTCTTGCCAAGACCCGGGAGGTCCTCGATCAACAGGTGGCCACGGCACAGCAGGCAGCACAGCGCCAGGCGCACCTCGCGGGACTTCCCCAACACCACCCCCTCCAGGGCGGCCACCACGGCATCCAGACCATCGAGACGCGTCAGGCGATTCATGTGCGCGACTCCAGAAGACCGGCATCCATCAGGGACACCACCGCCTGGCGGGTATCGGGGGTGACACCGGCCAGCGCCAGTGCCTCGCCGGGGGGCAGCCAGAATGCCTCGGCGACCTCCTCCGCCTGCAGGCTCAGGGCGCCGTCATGGGTCACCAGAAAAATGCTGCCGAAGATGTGGTTGCCTCCCTCGGCATGGACGAACTCCAGTGCGTGCCGCAAGGGTACCCCCTGAATGCCCAGTTCCTCGGCCAGCTCACGGCGTGCCGCCAGGTGAACGGCCTCGCCGGCCCCCACTACGCCACCGGCGGCCAGGTCGATGCCCCCCGGAAAGACCTCCTTGGTCAGGGTGCGGCGCTGCACGCACAACTCGCCGCGCGTGTTGGTCACCACGATATAGGTGGCGCGATGCCAGTACCGAAAGCGCCGCATGGATGCCCGCCAGGCACTACCGCATGGGCGATTGCGTGCATCCACCAGCTGGATGCGCTCATCGGCGATGACCGGCGCGGGTAGCGTCGGTGCACCAGTGGCGTCGCTCATGAATCTCTCTCCCTGGAAATTCCTTCAGCCTAACCAGTCCCACTCATGGCGTCACGCGTTGACCGGAACGCGCAGCGTGACCATGCTCAACGCCTGGGCACGACCGCGGCCATGGGCGGCACCTGCGGCGGTGGCCTAGACGTTCTGCCGCTCACGGCTTGGGATCGAGGTCAGCCCGGCCTAAGGTACGCTGCCGAACGGCAGCCCGGTGTCGGCACTGCTGGCGCGTATCGCCTCGTGATGGGTGCCCAGCGCCAGAATATCCGGTGCCGGCATCGGCCGGGCGAGGCCGAATCCCTGAACATGCGTGCAACCGAAGCGCTCCAGCAGAGGCAGGCACGCCATGTCCTCCACGCCTTCGGCCACGACACGGATGCCCATGCGCCGGCCCAGCAGCGCCACTGCCTCGACGATCGCCGCGCTCTGAGCCTCCTGCTCTACCAGGCGCACGAAGCTACGGTCGATCTTCAGTTCGCTGATCGGCAAGGACTGCAGTCTCGCCAGCGACGAAAAGCCGATCCCAAAGTCATCCACCGACATCTCCAGGCCACTCAGGCACAACCGCGCGGCGACCTCGCTGCCCAGCAACTCATCGTCCATGGCGGCGGTCTCGGTGATCTCGAGAACCAGCGAAGGATCGCTGGGGCTGCGCATGCGGGTAAGCGCCAGCAAATCGGGGCTCATCATGTCATCGGCGGTGACGTTGACCGATAACGTCGGTGTCACCCCGGCCCGTGCCCACTGAGCGGCATCATGCTGGGCCTGGGTCAGCACATGGCTGGTCAGGCGCTTGCTCTGTTCGAGCGAGAGTAGCGGCAGGAAATTGCCGGGGCCGATCAGCCCGAGCTCCGGGTGCGACCAGCGCACCAGTGCCTCCACACCACTCAGCCTGCCGCTGGAGAGCTCGAACTGCGGCTGGTAGTGCAGGGTGAGTTCACCGGCGTGAAGCGCATGCTCCAGTTCATCACAGGTGAAGACCGGCTCGCGACACGTCTCGATGGGTCGCTCACGGCCCACACCGACGCTATCCAGACATTGCCGCAGCTCGACCATGCGCATCGGCTTGTCCAATGAGCCAAGCATGTTGAGCCCGAGGGTCTCGCCGACCCGCTCGGCGATTCGCGTGATCTTGGCTTCGACGCCACTGAGCAGCAGAACCGACCCACGGTAGTGGCACTCCCCCAGCCGGCGCAGCAACGCGATGCTGTCGTCGGCGCCGAGTTCGAGCCCCATGATCACCAGTTGCGGCTGCCGTCGAAGGATGTCATTCAACAGCAGAGAAGAGTGGGAGTAATAACGGCTTTCCATGCCGAGAACGTCCAGCTGCAGCGACAGCACGGCGGCCACATCAGGGTCAGCCTCGAGCACCACAGCCATCGCCCTTGTCCTGTTCGACAATTCGTTCATCGGCGGCTTCCGGTCAATCAGATTGATGAGCCTACCACCAGGCCCGTTTCGGCACACCGGTCTCGGCATTGCGCTGCATCAACGCTAGACGCGAACACTTGCCTGTCCCCTGAACGAGGGGCGCTTCAGTCCAGCGGGCCCAATGCCACACGCAACGCCAGGGCAATCAACAGTGCACCGGTGATGCGGTTGATCCAGTGGGCCCTGGCCTGCAGCCAGGGCAGCACGCGGGAGTGCGAGAGGCCAAGCGCCACCAGCACATACCAGCCTCCGTCGATGATCATGGCGGTCAGCACGATCAACGCCTTGGCGGCCACGCTCATCTCGGGAGTGACGAACTGGCTGAGCAGCGCGACGAAGAACAGGATGAGCTTGGGATTGCCGAGTGCCACCAGCATCCCCTCGCGGGCCGCCTGGCGGCGCGTGGTGGGTGTGCCGGTCGCCTGCATGGCGCTGCCTTTTCCCGCGCGCAGCGCCTTGGTGCCGAGCCAGGCCAGGTAGGCGGCACCACCCCAGATGATCGCCTGGAACAGCGAGGGGAAGCTGACGATCAAGGCACCCAGACCCCATACCGTGAGCAACGCATAGAGCCCGACGCCCAAGGCATGGGACATCGCCGCCGCGACCCCTGGTGCACGTCCTCCGCCCAAGGTGTGGCGCAGCACCAGCGCCAGGCTAGGGCCGGGCGACATGGCCCCCATGGCGCAGATAGCGGCAAGTGACATCCATAACGAGAAGGGCATGGCAAGCACGTCCAGGGTCGATCACAACGAAAAAAGCCCCACACCCACCCGGATGGAGGACCACACCGCCACCATACGACATCCCCTGCCAAGGCGACAGACAACGGGCTGTATTCCGGGGCTCGCGCCGCTAGACTGGTCGCTCATCTTGTTTGGAGTCACCCATGACGGTTCGTATCTTTGCCATCGCCCTGATGGTGCTGGGCGGCGCCCTGCCGGTCATCGGCTGGTATGCGACAAGCCCGGTGGGATTCATTGGACCCGCCCTGTTGCTGCTCGGCGCCTTGCTGCTGTGGACCCGGGGGCGGCATGGCCGGTGAGTCCGATACACCGCAACATCTCGCCGAGCTGCTCGACCGTCTCGGCCATGCCGGCCAGCAGAAGAGCAGCGTCAGCCTGGGTGCCATTCTCGACAGTATCGGTCGCCGCTCCTTCGCCCCCTTTCTGCTGGTCGCGGGGCTGATCACCCTCGCCCCACTGGTCGGCGACATCCCCGGGGTTCCCACCCTGATGGCCACGTTGGTGATCCTATCGGCGGGGCAACTGCTGGCCGGGCGCGAGCACGTGTGGCTGCCGGCCTGGCTGCTCAATCGCCGCGTGTCGCGGCAGCGCTTCACCCACGTGCTGGGCTGGGCACGGCGACCGGCCCGCTGGATCGACCGCCTGCTCAAACCCCGCCTGACGCGTCTGACGCGCTCTCCGGCCCATCGACTGGTGGCCCTGACTTGCCTGGTGATCGCGCTGGCCATGCCGCCCATGGAAGTGGTGCCATTCACCGCCAATGGTGCTGGCCTCGCGCTCACCCTGTTCGGCCTGGCCCTGCTCGCCGACGACGGGCTGCTCGCCCTGCTTGGCTACGCGTTGACCGGCGGCACTCTGGCCGTGGTGCTCATCAGCGTGATGTAGAGGCAGCGGACAACTGGCCGCCGGCGCCGCTGTCCCGAAACAGGCATCGCCCCGTCCATGTCACCAAGTGTGTGCTAGGTTGCCCCTGATTACCCTACACACACAGGCATCATGGATGATGAAACCGCTGATCGTGGCCACCCTGCTGCTCGCGTACGCACTCGCTACCCACGCCACCCCCATCTACCGCTGCGACGTCAACGGCCGGGCGACCTTTCAGGACTCACCATGCGGCGAGGACGCATCACGCGTGGAAGGCAGCCCCCTTACCACCTACCAACCCCCGGCGGCACACCAACGGCCCCTGCGGGCCATCCCCCGCGAAACGGCCTCCTCCCGGCAAACACGCAAACCCCGCAAATCCAGACAAAGCAGCCTGCAGCGCCACAACCAGCGGGTCGAAGCCCGGCGCAAGGGCATCCTCGCCGTCGGCATGTCGGAAGCCGTCGCCATCCAGATACTCGGCCACCCCGACAACTTCCAGAATGAGCGGCATGTCAGCGACCGATGCAAACAGTATTACTGGCGAAACCCCCGCTTTTCGCCGGGCCTGCACCGCGCCGCCATCTGCGACGGGGAAGTCGCCAGATACTCGGGGCCGGCACGCTGAGAGGAAAGCGGCTGGGGAATCACGTCGCGAAGGGCGAGGCGTCAGATCGTGGAGGTAATGACGACGACGCTTTCCGGCATCGAGTCAGTTACGCTTCGAGTTCCGCTAAAGCCGTGCTGACTGCTTCGGCATACTGGCCTTCCGTCAGGCCCCAGTGGCTAAGCACTTCGGGATCGGGTGCTTCATTTGTCGCGGCACGTAGCTCTTCGGCGGTTTTCCCCTCGAAGCAATGCTTGGCATACGCCTTCGCCTGGGGGGCATTCAGCTGATCGATCAGTTGCATGTTGATTCCTCTTGATAAAGTCAGCGCTTGATAAAGTCAGCTCTAGCCCAAGGCATCATCGTTTCCGCCAATTCCAGGGACGAAAATAGCCTTGTCGGTTCGCCGCCACACAGAACACAAAAAAGAACCTCAGAAGATTCGACCATTTACTGGGGAAGACGCTGCCAAATTGCCTTCGGCTCACCTCGCGCAGCGCCAGGGATCAGTGCCACCGCATAGAACGCCAGCCCCATGGTAGCAAGGAAAACTCGTACATTAGAGGAATCCTGAATAGTGACAGCCAAGAGCAAGGCAATCGTTCCAAGCGTCAGGGCAAACATGTATTTCATAACACTTCCTTTTGACGCATCCTGCGTCAGAGACTAGGCCGACCCGGGACAACACATGACCATCAGCCCATCATCATTTGAATTCGATCCAATAACAGCCACCACTTTCGTGCCCGAAACATCATGGAACCAACACTTCCTGCTGCCCAAAAACATCTATTCTTGCGCACCAGGTGTATTGTACTTCAATATCTTAATGGCTCTTTCACACAGCCATCCGACTCAGCCCAGGTAGGCAGCCATTGCGTTCATGCATGACAATTGAGCCCGTGCCTGGTCGCCCCAAAAATCAAGGACTTCAGTATCAAAATAATTAGATTTACATTGCGTGGATTTCATAAATATTACTCTTTTTCGGATTGCTTTATCACACCTATAACCCAAGGCGAAATTTCCTGTTTAGGTACTTCCTTTACTAGATTCACCCCGAGGATGAACCTTAGATCGCACACTCACTGTGCGCTGGCGAACGTAGCATTGTGGTATCGTGCCAGTTCTGGCTCGATAGCCTGCCGCAAGGGGCCAGGCCCGCCACCGCAGCCTCTTGCTCATGCCTTGGGCTATTCTATGCTGTTGTAGGGCACGCCCACCTCAGGCGGATTTATGTCCAGGTTTTGTTCCAGTCCAAGGCCAGGAATTTATACAACGTTTCACTAACGCACATAGACATTACGCGCTCCCGGGCTAAAGTAAGTTTGGAGCACTTCGCATTTGCGCGCATCAGGGGGGCTTGTGCCTCGCGCAAAAAGCTTGCCCCCGTTTCAAGAAGGGTTGTCCGTCATGGCCTCACAACCAGATCCTCGTCAGAACTACATGCTGGCGGCGCTACCATTGAATGAATACCAGCGTCTGATGCCTCTTCTCCAGCCGGTCGAGTTGAAGCTGGGGGATTCACTAGCCGAGTCGGGCGAGAAGATGCGCTATGTCTATTTCCCGACGGATTCCATCGTGTCGCTACTCTGCGTCATGGACGATGGTGATTCGACAGAAATCGCCGTTGTGGGTGCGGAGGGTGTCGTCGGCATCTCGCTGTTCATGGGCGGCGAAACCACACCGAGCCGTGCCATCGTACAAAGTGCCGGCCACGCCTACCGTCTTCAGGGTCCGACACTGAAGTCCGAGTTTTACCGGGCGGGTCCACTGCAGGATCTGCTGCTGCGTTACACCCAGGCTCTGATCACACAAATGGCCCAGACCGCGGTATGCAACCGGCATCACAGCCTGGATCAACAACTGTGTCGCTGGCTGTTGCTGAGCCTGGACCGCCTTCCAACCAACGAGCTGCTGATGACCCAGGAGCTGATCGCCAACATGCTTGGCGTGCGTCGGGAGGGTGTTACCGAATCAGCTGGAAAACTGCAGAAGGCCGGCTTGATTCACTACCATCGTGGGCGCATCACAATCCTGGACAGACCCGGTCTGGAAGAGCGCGTCTGTGAGTGCTACGAGGTCGTCAAGAAGGAGTACGACCGCCTGCTGAGCTATCGTCGCCCCCCACGAGACAAGGGGATTGGATAGGGCTCCCCTCGGGTCATCAGGCACCCGGAAACGCAAGCAGCCGCTCAATGTCGGCTGTCTTGTATCCGGGACCTACACCTACCCTTGGTGCTGGGCGCCGATACCCTGGAAAATCTGGCGAAGATCGACACTCGAGCGCTCCCCGATGGCGGCAAAATTCTCATCCAGCCAAGATGTGACGGTATCACGGCCGAGATCGCGCAGCTTGGTGAGAAATTTCCATTCGGCATTCATCTTCGATGAAGCGCCCAGGGGGTTCAGTTCCACCTGGTTTTCCACGACATGTACCCGCACCTGACGGTATTCATCTGCCGAGAGCTTGCCCTGGCGGATCAGCCGGTCGACGAAGTCGATTCCGCGTAGTTCCTTGAGAAGGCTGCTGTTGAAACTGATCTCGTTCATCCGGTTTTGGATATCCTGTGAGCTCTTCGGTGCTCCCTTGCGCTCGATCGGGTTGATCTGAATCACCAAGATATCGTTGGTACCTGTCTCCCCGTGGAAAGGAAACAACGACGGATTCCCCATGTAGCCGCCATCCCAATATGGCACGCCGTCTATTTCGACGGCTTGATAGATGTGCGGTAAGCAGGCCGAGGCCATCAGCATGTCCACCGTTATCTCCTCGCCGGGGAAGATCTTGATATTGCCGCTCTCCACGTTGGTGGCCGAAACATAGAGTTTGAACGCAGTGCACCTACGTACCATCTCAAAATCGATGCATTCCTCTACCATATCGCGCAAAGGATTGATATTCATAGGATTAAGCTGATAGGGCGAGACCACACGGGATAGCGCATCCATTGCGTGATACATGGGGTTGTTCTGCAGCCCCCAGTTGCCCGTCAACATGTCATAGGGCGTGCGTCGCATCAGGCTGTTCTTCGCGCCGTCACCCATGCATCGCCAAAATCGCTCGAGGGCCTCGCGGCCGCCTTCGGGGCCATCGCGCGTGAAGCCTTCGGCCAACGCTACCGCGTTCATGGCCCCCGCCGACGTGCCCGAGACTCCTGCGATCTGCAGCCGGCCATCTTCCAGAATCCGGTCCAGAACCCCCCAAGTGAAAGCGCCATGCGCACCTCCACCCTGAAGGGCGAGGTTAATCAGTTTGGATTTCTGTGCCATGTTTGGACCTATCGGGTGATGGATGAGCAGGGCATCCAGCCCAACAGGAGGGTCATGGCAGGGGACCGGACGCAAACGCTACCAGCAGCATAATGACAGGACGAGAGGGGCATCTGTATGGTAGCGAACATAGCCGTTACCTCGCCGGCGCCAGCCAGCCTGTGATTGTCTTGCTGGTCGCAGGTGGTGGCGCCAACGTCTGGACGCATATGTCCGCCGATGAAGAGCGCGGCCTGGTCTACCTGCCAGTCTCTGCCCCCTCGCCAAATTTCTGGGGTGGCAACCGTACCCAGGAAGTCCTTCTGGGCACATCGACCACCGCACTGGATATCGAGACGGGCGAGGTGGACTAGTCGCCGGCAGCCAATCGCGTACAACGAGGGTGGCCTCAGTGAAGGTCGCCGGGAACGGCTGCGCCGACACTGATATAACGTCTTGCCGGTTACAACATGTCGCGAAGCGCGGCGAACAGGTCAGCACCAATCCGGCTACCCATCATCTGGACGACGCTGAAGCAGGCCGGGCCAAGGATCTCTAAACGAAAGACGTTGTTGTCAACGCTATGCTTTGGATTCGCCCCGATGCAAAGAGCCGTGACCATGCGACATCGCTTGCCAACGCTGTGCCTGACCGGGCTGATCGTGCCCGTCAGCTGGGCTCAGCCCGAGCCGACGGGAGACTACGCACCCCCAGAAGCCATGCCCACCATCACGGTAACCGCCCCGCGACTCGCTCGGGACCTCTACGACACCCCGGCCGCCGTCTCGGCGCTGACCCGAGAGGATATCCAGCAGGGCCAGCAAGGGGTTCGGCTGGACGAGGCCCTGGACAGGGTCCCCGGGGTCTTCCTGCAGAACCGCGACAATTTCGCCCAGGGCCAGCGTATCTCCAGCCGCGGCTTCGGCGCCCGGGGCACCTTCGGTATCCGCGGCCTGCATATCCGTGTCGACGGTATCCCCTACACCCTGCCCGACGGCCAGGCCCAGATCGATGCCGTGGACCTGGACAGCGCCGAGCGCATCGAAGTGATCCGCGGGCCCTCCTCGGTACTCTACGGCAATGCCGCCGGCGGCGTGATCGACATCACCACCGGCGATGGCAGCGAGATGCGGCGCTCGCCTGTGCTGACGCTTCAGCAAGGCAGCGACGGGTTCCACAAACTATCCGTGCGAAATGGCGGCGAAACCGGCAATTGGGTGCACAGCGTGAGTGTTTCAGCCCTGGATTTCGACGGTTACCGCGAACAGAGCAAGGTAGAGAAGCGGCTGCTCAATGCACGGGTCGGTTATCGCCTGGACGACGACCGGACCCTGTCGGCGCTGGTCAATATCCTCGACATGCCCACCGCCGAGGACCCCAGTGCCCTGACCCTCGAGGAGGTTGCCGAGGATCGACGTCAGGCTCGCGATGTGGCAATCCCGCTGGATTCGGGGCAACGCGTGGAGCAGCAGCTGGTCGGGTTGCACTACGAAGATCTCGACGCCCTGGGCGGCGAGATCAATATCCGCGGCTTCGCCAGCCGCCGTGACTTCGAACAGCAGTTGCCCTTCCCGGGCAGCAGCCTGATCGACTATGCGCGCAACTACTACGGTGGCGGCGCCGACTACACGGGTGAACGCAGGGTGGGTGACATGCCGCTGCGCTATGTCACCGGCATCGATCTGGCCCGCCAGGAAGACGACCGTGGTCGGCGCTCGGTGAATGCACGAGGTGAGGTGACCGGCATCACCGCCGATGAGCAGCAGACTGCCACCTCGGCGGGTATCTTCCTGCAGACGGAACTTGGGCTCACCGACACACTGGAGCTCAGCGCTGGCGTCCGCCATGACCAGGTACGCATGGACATCGACGACCGATTCATCGCCGACGGCCAGGACGATAGCGGAAGGCGCACCTTCCGTGAATGGACCGGCAGCCTGGGGCTGAGCTATCGCTACCAACCCGACCACCAAGTCTATGCCACCTTGGGCAACGCCTTCGAGACACCGACCTTTACCGAGTTTGCTCGGCCCGATGGGCGAGGTGGCTTCAATCCCGAGGTCCAACCCCAGAAGGCGCTGAACCGCGAGATCGGACTGCGCGGCATCTTCGACAATGGCCTGGGCTATGAGCTAGTGGCCTTTTCGGTGGCTGCCGATGACGAACTGATCGGCTTCGACGCGCCAAACGAAAGAACCTTCTACGAAAACGCCGGCGAGACCTCCCGCGACGGGATCGAAATGGGCGTGGACTGGAGCTTCTCATTGGCCTGGCGCTGGACCAGCGCCCTGACGCTGACCGACTACCGCTTCGACCGGTTCGAGGACAGCGGTAACGACGTCGCCGGCAACCGCCTGCCGGGGCAGCCACGACAAGTCTGGCACAATGGCCTGACCTGGTACGGCAGCGGTGACCGCTTCGCCACTCTCGAGGCCCAGTACACCAGCGACTACTATGCCGACAATGCCAACGAGGTGACGATCGACGACCACTGGCTGTTCAACCTCAAGGCCGGTGACAGTTGGCGCCTCGGCGGCGGAACTACCCAACTGGGGGCCAACCTGGGAGTCCGTAACCTGCTCGATGAAAACTATTACGAGAACGTGCGCATCAACTCCTTCGGAGGTCGCTATTACGAACCCGCCGCCGGACGAACCTTCTACGCTGGTCTTGAACTGAGCTTCTAGAGAAGCCGCCCGTTAGTCACCAGCCGCCCTAGGGCGGCTGTTTCGTATCTGGTACCGGCGGTCGGACTCGAACCGACAAGAGGTTGCCCACGGCGGATTGTGAATCCAATCAGCCAGACGGATCAGGGAGCCTGATGCGTCAGGTCATGGAAGTGAATGCCAGTCGCCTTGATAACGGCCGTCATGGTGCGCAGGGTCGGGTTCCCCCTGGGTGACAATGCCCGGTACAGGCTCTCGCGTGAGACCTTGGCACGCTCAGCCACGGCAGCCATGCCGCCCTGGGCCTCCACCACATTACGCAGCGCCATCAGGAAGGCAGATTCTCCCCCCTCCTCGTCCAGCTCATCGAAGGCGGTGCGCAGGTAATCGAGCGCCATGTCAGGGTCATCGCGCAGCATCTCGACAACGGCAGCGTCGTGGCTTTTCATGTTCGTGCTCTCCTTATGACCTGCTTGAGACGAGTTGGCTGCCAGGCCACCACACCCCCAGAAACACAAACAGCCGCCCTAGGGCGGCTGTTTCGTATCTGGTACCGGCGGTCGGACTCGAACCGACAAGAGGTTGCCCTCGGCGGATTTTGAATCCGCTGCGTCTACCAATTCCGCCACGCCGGCAACGCGTTGCGTATTATACGTGTGCGCCGGGGCAGGTCAATCGCCGGGGCGATACAACGCTGACTTCATGGCGCTGAATCGGTATCCTATGCGGCTTGCCCGGCTTTCTGCGAGCCGACCGAACGATTGTGATCCGTGGACCCCGACCCGACATGCAGCGCGCCGACTTCCATTACGACCTGCCCGACGAGCTGATTGCCCGCTACCCTTCCGAGCAACGCAGTGACTGCCGCCTGTTGTGCCTGGAGGGCGCCAGCGGCGAGATCACCCACCGCCGCTTTCCCGATCTGCTGGCGCTGCTTGCCCCCGGGGATCTGCTGGTTTTCAACGACACCCGGGTGATTCCGGCACGCCTGCATGGCCACAAGGCCAGCGGCGGCAGGGTGGAGATGCTGCTGGAGCGTCCGCTGGATGCCCACCGTGGCCTGGCGCACCTGCGTTCCAGCAAGTCGCCGAAGCCCGGTACCGAGCTGGTCTTCGAGGGCGATATTCACGCGGTGGTCGAGGGGCGGCAAGAGGCGTTGTTCGAGCTGCGTTTTCTCGGCGAGACGCCGTTGATCACGCTGCTGGAGCGTCACGGCCACATGCCGCTGCCACCTTATATCACCCGTGAGGACGAGCTTGCCGACAGGGACCGCTACCAGACGGTCTACGCGCGTCGTGACGGCGCCGTGGCGGCCCCCACCGCCGGGCTGCACTTCGACGAGCCGTTACTCGAGCGACTGGCCGACAAGGGTGTGGAGAGCGCCTTCGTCACCCTGCATGTGGGGGCCGGCACCTTCCAGCCGGTACGCGCCGATAATATTCGCGAGCACCATATGCACAGCGAGTGGATAGAAGTGAGCGAGACGGTCTGTGGCCAGGTGCGCGCCGCACAGGCGCGGGGCAACCGCGTCATTGCGGTGGGCACCACCAGCGTGCGCTGCCTGGAGAGCGCCTGCATGAAAAGCGCCACGGGCGAGATCGCGCCCTACAGCGGCGAGACCGATATCTTCATCTACCCCGGTTACGAGTGGCAGTGCGTCGATGCGCTGGTGACCAATTTCCACCTGCCGGAGTCGACCCTGTTGATGCTGGTTGCGTCTTTCACCGGCTTTGACCACATCATGCAGGCGTATCGCGAGGCGGTGGCCGAGCGCTATGCCTTCTTCAGTTATGGCGATGCCATGTTCTTGACCCGCAAGGAACGTTGAAATCGATCATGCGTAACGAATGCTTCATGACTTTCGAACGGCTGGCAAGCGATGGCCGTGCCCGTCGTGGTCGCCTGACCTTCCCCCGCGGCAGCGTCGAGACCCCCGCCTTCATGCCGGTGGGCACCTACGGCACGGTCAAGGGCATGACCCCTGAGTCGGTTGCCGAGATCGGCGCCGAGATCATCCTCGGCAATACCTTTCACCTGTGGCTGCGCCCCGGCACGGAGGTCATCGAGGCCCACGGCGACCTGCACGACTTCGCCCAGTGGGAGAAGCCCATTCTCACCGACTCCGGTGGCTTCCAGGTCTTTTCGCTAGGTGCCATGCGCAAGATCACCGAGCAGGGCGTGCACTTTCGCTCGCCGGTGGATGGCGCCAAGGTATTCATGGGCCCCGAGGAGTCCATGGCGGTCCAGCGTTCGCTGGGTTCCGATGTGGTGATGATCTTCGATGAGTGCACGCCCTACCCGGCCACCGAGCAGGAGGCATCGCTTTCCATGCAGCGCTCGCTGCGCTGGGCGCGGCGTTCACGCGAGGCTCATGGCGACTCGCCTTCGGCGCTGTTCGGTATCATCCAGGGCGGCATGTATCCCGAATTGCGTGAACAGTCGCTGAAAGGCCTGCTGGAGATCGGGTTCGATGGCCTGGCGATCGGCGGGCTGTCGGTCGGCGAGCCCAAGGAGGAGATGATCCAGGTGCTGGACTACCTGCCGACCTGGATGCCCGACGACAAGCCCCGCTACCTGATGGGCGTCGGCAAGCCCGAGGATCTGGTGGAAGGCGTACGGCGCGGGATCGACATGTTCGACTGCGTGATGCCCACACGCAACGCACGCAATGGTCATCTGTTCACCGCCCTGGGCACCGTCAAGATCCGCAATGCCAGGCATCGCCATGATACCGGTCCGCTCGAGGATGGCTGCGACTGCTACACCTGCCAACACTTCTCACGCGCCTATCTGCACCATCTGGAGCGGTGTGGCGAGATGCTCGGGGCGATGCTCAATACCATCCATAACCTGCGCTACTACCAGCGCCTGATGGCTGGTTTGCGCGGTGCCATCGAAGCGGGTACATTGGCCAACTTCGTGGAAGGCTTCTACGCGCAGCGCGGTCTGCCGGTTCCTCCCGCACCGAATTGACCCGCGGTCGGCCAGCGGATTAGCGCCCCTGTCCGCCATCGACCGATTCGATATACCAAGTTCCAACAACTCACGTTGAACGCCTTCAATCGACAACCAGGAGACACACCCAGATGCTGGACTTCCTTATCTCTCCGGCCTACGCCCAGGACGCTCCCGCCGGCGGCGGTATCGCCCAGATCGTCATGCTGGTCGGCTTCGTGCTCATCTTCTACTTCCTGCTGTGGCGGCCTCAGTCCAAGCGCGCCAAGCAGCACAAGCAGTTGATCGGCAGCCTGACCAAGGGTGACGAGATCGTCATAGGCGGCGGCATGCTGGGCCGCATCACCAAGGTGAGCGACGACAGCGAATTCATTCGCATCGAAGTCGCCGAAGGTACCGAAGTCAGCGTGCAGAAGAACGCTGTGGCGGCCGTGCTACCGAAGGGCACCATCAAGTCCATCTGACCCGTGCCCGCCACGACCCCGCTGGCTGCTCATGAAGCCAGGCCGGCGGGGTCGTGCTGCGACCGCCGACAGACGCCGTCGGTGGTCATGACGTCTTCCCGTCAGCCTTCAATCGTCCACAACGCACGTTGTCAGAAATCAAGGGCAAGGCTCGCATGCTCAACCGTTACCCCCTGTGGAAGTATCTGCTGGTACTCGCCATCCTGCTCGCTGGCCTGGTCTACTCGCTGCCCAACCTCTTCCCCGAAGATCCCGCAGTACAGATCAGCGGAGCGCGTGGTGACACCACCCTCGACGAGAGTCAGATCGAGCGTATTCGTGAATCCCTGAACAGTGCCGGCATCGACATCGAGTCTCTGGAAACTGAACAGAACAATGTGCTGATACGCTTCGCTACCCCGGATGACCAGATCAGTGCCCGTGACCGTATCAGCGCGATGCTCGACGAAGACTACGTGGTGGCACTCAACCTGGCCGAATCGACACCGGAGTGGTTGCAGTCGCTGTCCGCTTCGCCCATGACCCTCGGCCTGGACCTGCGAGGCGGCGTGCATTTCCTGCTTGAAGTGGACATGGAGGCAGCGGTAACCCAGCGCCTCGAGGTCAATGCCAGTGCCATGCGCGAGATACTGCGCGACGAACGCATTCGCTATCGTGACACCGAGATCGACGAGCGCACCCTCACGCTGACCTTCACCGATGCGCAGGATCGCGACGCGGCTCGCACCCTGATCAGCCGTGAATTCCCCGACTTCCAGTACGCCAACGAAGGGGATGGGCGTGGCGCGCAGCTCGCCATGACGCTCACCGACCAGTCGGTGAGCGAAATCCAGGACTACGCGATCAACCAGAACCTCACGACACTGCGCAATCGTGTCAACGAGCTGGGGGTCGCCGAGCCTCTGGTGCAACGGCAGGGGCCGGATCGCATCGTCGTCGAGTTGCCCGGCGTCCAGGACACCGTGGCCGCCAAGCGCGTGGTGGGCGCTACCGCCAACCTGGAATTCCGCCTCGAGGCGCGCCCGGACGCCCCGAGTGCCGAGACCGAGCCATTCCCGTTTCGTAATGACGCGTCCCGCTCAACCGACCTGATGCGGGATGTCATCATCACCGGCGACAGCGTCTCCAGCGCCAGCAGAAGCTTCGACGAGAACGGTCGCCCCCAGGTCAACATCAACCTGGATGGCACCGGCGGCACCCTGATGAACCGTGCCACCCGCACCAACATCGGCCGCAACATGGCCGTGCTGTTCATCGAGCACAAGACCCGCGATGCCATCGAAATGGTGGATGGCGAGGAAACCACAGTACGCGACACCTATACCGAGCGCGGCATCATCAGCCTCGCGACCATCCAGAGCGCGCTTGGCAACAGCTTCCGCATCACCGGTCTCGAATCGCCGACCGAGGCCGCCGAGCTCGCCCTGCTGCTGCGCTCCGGCTCCCTGGCAGCGCCGATCTACTTCGTGCAGGAACGCACCATCGGCCCGAGCCTGGGGGCCGAGAACATCGAACGCGGCATCATGTCGGTTCAGGTGGGCCTGCTGCTGGTCGTGCTGTTCATGCTGATTCGCTACAAGGTGTTCGGGATCATCGCCAACGTTGCCCTGGCCCTGAACCTGACGCTGGTGGTGGCGGCCATGTCACTGCTCGGCGCCACCCTCACGCTGCCCGGCATTGCCGGCATCGTGCTGACACTTGGCATGGCGGTAGATGCCAACGTACTGATCTTCGAGCGAATACGCGAAGAGCTTCGTGGAGGGCTGTCGGTTCAACAGGCCATCCATGCCGGCTACGAGCGCGCCTTCACCTCGATCGTCGACGCCAACATCACCACCCTGCTGGTGGCCGTGATCCTGTTTTCCATCGGCACTGGGCCGGTCAAGGGTTTCGCGGTGACGCTCTCGCTCGGGATCATCAGCTCGCTGTTCACTGCCCTGGTGGTGACCCGTGCGATGGTGAACCTCACCTACGGCGGCAAGCCGGTCAAGAAGCTCTCGATTTAAGAGGTGGTAATGAAAGCCCTCATCAACCGACAATTCGATTTCATGGGCAAGCGCCGAATCGCCTTTGCGATCTCCGGCCTGATGATCCTGGTATCGATCGTCTCGCTGCTGTTCCAACAGCTCAATCTGGGGCTCGACTTCACCGGCGGCACATTGGTGGAAGTTCGCTATGCCGTGGCACCCTCGCTGGATGCGGTGCGCCAGTTGCTCGAGGCCGCCGAATTCCGCGATGTCTCGGTACAGAACTTCGGCGCCTCCAACGAAGTGCTGATCCGCCTACAGCAGACGTTCGACGCCGACGTCGGCGAACGCGTGGTATCGCTACTGCGCGAGGGGGGGGAGCAGGTCCAGTTGGTCCGCGCCGAGTTCGTTGGCGCCCAGGTCGGCGAGCAACTGCGTGACCAGAGTGGGCTCGGGATGATGGTCGCGCTGGGCATCGTGATGCTCTATGTGGCCTTCCGCTTCCAGTACAAGTTCGCCATCGGCGCGCTGCTGGCCCTGGTGCACGACGTGATCATCGTGCTGGGGATCTTCTCGCTGTTCCAGCTCGACTTCGACCTCACGGTGCTGGCGGCGATACTGGCGGTGATCGGCTACTCGCTCAACGACACCATCGTGGTCTACGACCGCATCCGTGAGACGATCCGCAAATCGCGCATCGACGACATGCCGGCGATCTTCAACGAAGCGATCAACATGACCCTGTCGCGCACGCTGGCAACGTCCGGCACCACCTTGCTGGTGCTGATCGCGCTACTGATGCTCGGCGGTGACATGATCCACCAGTTCTCGGTCGCCCTTATCATCGGCATCGTCGTGGGGACGTTCTCGTCCATCTACGTGGCGGCCGCGCTGCTGATCACCGTGAAGCTCGACCGCGAAGATCTCATCCCGCCGAAGAAGGAAACCGAGGAAGGCGAGGAAGAGTTGCCCTGAAAGCTGTAAGCTGTTGATCAGCATTAGTTTGTGGCAAAACAAAAACCCCACGCGCCGTCTGGCGCGTGGGGTTTTTACTTACAGCTTAAGGCTTATCGCTTACGGCTCAGAAGTGCGGGGTGAGTTGCTGTACCAGCGCCTTGTAGAGACGCGGGCCGGCAGCCATCAACTGGCCTTCGGTATCGACAGAAGGCTTGCCATCAGGGGTGCCCATCAACGCACCGGTTTCCTTGAGCAGCAACGAACCGACATGCATGTCCTGCTCCTCGAGACCCAGCACGAAGGCCGCATCCACTCGGCCGGCGGCGAGCTCGGCAAGGTCGAGCAGGCCGCTTCCCGATGCGAGTTGCACCTCGACCTGCGGGCCAAGCTGCTGGACCACGGAGAGATAGGCCGGAAGGTGGCGCGAGCGCAACCAGCTTTCCGGCAGGCTCATGGCGATACGTGAGCCGCCTACATTGGTGGTCTTCGGCACACGGATGCGCTTGCCATTGTGTTGAGCGCCGCGACCGCGGCTGGCCAGGTACTCATCATCACTGAAGGGGCAGATCACCACCGCGTGCTCCGGACGGCCCTTGACCAGGCACACCACCGACAGCGCGAAACCGGAGGCGGCAACGCCAAGGTTCGAATAGCCATGGAAGGGTTCGATTTTCCACAGCGTGTCGCGGCCTTCACCCTGCCCGGCGGTATGGGGGGTGAAGCGGCCGACGACGCCGTGCTCGGGGTAGCCACGAGACAGCTGACGAACGATCAGCGACTCGGCATTGCGAGCGGCGTCCTCGAGCAGACGGTCGAGGTTGTGCTCTTCGTGGGCATTCTCGATTCTCTCGCGGATGCGCAGGAACTGTTCACCAGCGGTGCGCGCGGCGCGCAACGCGAATTGGACCATCGGATGCATGATCGGGCCTTGAGGAGTCGGTGGTGTTAAAGAACGGGACGGCGCGAATCCTAGCAGAAGCCGACGCCATGCGCCATTCGAAGCGCGGCCGCCACATGCTAGTATGTGCGGCTTTCGCGACACTCCATCCAGGCAGGCCCCTATGCTCGAACGCATCCGAATCGTCCTGATCGGCACCAGCCACCCCGGCAACATCGGCGGCACCGCACGCGCCATGCAAAACATGGGGCTTGGCGACCTGGCGCTGGTAGCGCCTCGTTGCGAGCCGCTGACCGCCGACACCATCTCGCGTGCCTCCGGGGCCGATACGCTGGTGCATCGATCGCGGCAGGTGGCAACGCTCGAGGAAGCCGTGGCGGACTGCACCCTGGTGGTAGGTGCCAGTGCCCGTTCACGCACCCTGCCCTGGCCGATGATCGCCCCGCGCGAGCTGGGTAGCCGGTTGCCGTTGGAACTGGCCGATTCGGCTGCCCGCGTGGCGCTGGTGTTCGGTCGCGAGGATAGCGGGCTGACCAACGCCGAACTGCAGCGCTGCCATGCCCATGTGCACATCCCCACCAACCCCGATTTCAGCTCGCTTAATCTGGCCGCCGCCGTACAGGTGCTGGCCTATGAATGCCGCCTGGCATGGCTCGATCATGAACAGGGTGGCAGCGCGACACCACCTGATGACAGCCAAGGCCAGCCGCTGGCGACCCACGAGGAGCTGGAGCACTATTTCGCCCACCTGGAGCGCACGCTGATCGCCATCGAGTTCCATGACCCGGCCATGCCTCGCCAACTGATGGCGCGCCTGCGCCGGCTGACCCTGCGTTCACGCCCGGAACGCATGGAGCTCAACATCCTGCGCGGCATTCTTTCGGCCACCGAAAAGGTCGCCGCCAACAGAAGCGCTCAAGGCTCACCTGATGCCGGCGACGATGCGGCGTCTTGAAGGCTGATGGCAACGCCCCCACTATAAAGACAGCCCTATTTGTAGATAGCCCCATGTGACACGCCCTTGCGAGCCATTTCGACAAGCGATCGCGGGCACTCTCACACATTCAAGGACCGCCGCATGTTTCAACGTCTGCGCGAGGACATCAACAGCGTATTCACCCGCGACCCGGCGGCACGCAACTTCCTGGAAGTGCTGACCAACTATCCGGGGCTGCACGCCCTGCTGATCCACCGTTTCAGCCACTGGCTATGGCGAAAGAATCTCAAGTGGCTGGCGCGCACCTGCTCCACCTTCTCGCGCTGGCTGACCGGCGTGGAAATCCACCCTGGTGCGACCATCGGCCGGCGCTTCTTCATCGACCATGGCATGGGCGTGGTCATCGGCGAAACCGCCGAGGTAGGCGACGACGTCACGCTCTATCAGGGGGTGACCCTTGGCGGCACCAGCTGGAACAAGGGCAAACGTCACCCGACCCTTGGCGACGGCGTGATCGTTGGCGCCGGGGCCAAGATCCTCGGTCCATTCACCGTGGGCGCCGGGGCCAAGGTCGGCTCCAATGCGGTGGTCACCAAGGAAGTACCGGCCGGGGCTACCGTCGTTGGCATTCCCGGCAAGATCGTGCAGCGCATCGACCCCGACCAGGCCGAGGAGCTTGAGGTGGATCCGACGCGCCGCGAGGCAATGCGCCGCAAGTTCGGCTTCGATGCCTACGGCATCAGTCAGGACATGCCAGACCCGGTGGCACGCTCGATCCAGGCGATGCTCGACCATATGCATGCCGTCGACGAGCGTATCGAGCGCATGTGCGGCACGCTGCGCAAGCTCGACGCCAGCTATCGCGATGGACGCCTGCCGGAACTGCGCGACGAGGACTTCGCCGATATCCTTGCCGATGTCGACAGTTGCTGCCCCCCCGTCGAGGAGGACACCGACGAGACGCCCAGGGAGCGTGACCGGTACAATGGTTGACCGTAGCACTCGGGCTTTACCATAATGCTCGTCTCCGACCATTGAGCGCCGAACCGAACCGGCGCAGAGGCAGTCAACCGAATGCGCCTGACCACCAAGGGACGCTACGCCGTTACCGCCATGCTCGACCTTACCGTGAATGCCCACGCTGGCCCCATCAGCCTGGCCGACATTTCACGGCGCCAGGAGATATCGCTTTCCTATCTCGAGCAACTGTTCGCCCGGCTGCGCCGGGCAAACCTGGTGCAAAGCGTTCGTGGGCCGGGGGGCGGCTACCTGCTGGCCACTGCAGCCGAAGAAATTTCGGTGGCCCGAGTGATCGATGCGGTCAATGAATCGGTGGATGCCACACGTTGTGGCGGGTTATCGGACTGCCAACAGGGAGATACCTGCCTGACGCATCATCTGTGGTCCGAGTTGTCCGATCATATCCATGGCTTTCTCGACGGCATCACCCTTAAGGAGCTCGCCACCCGACAGGAAGTGCAGCGCATCGCCGGCCGCCAACGGCGTCAACCGGGCGAGGACGGCATCCTGGCGACGGCGCCCTGAGCCATACGCCCTTTGCCTCCCGTCAGTTGACGTTTTCGCCACTCAGGATATCCCGCTGCCGATCATGAACTCACTCGTCTACCTCGATTACGCCGCCACCACCCCGGTCGACCCACGGGTCGCCGAGATCATGTGCCGCCACCTGACACTGGATGGCATCTTCGCCAACCCAGCGTCGCGCAGCCATATGCTCGGCTGGCAGGCAGAACAGGCGGTGGAAGGGGCGCGTCGCCAGGTAGCCGATCTGATCGGCGCCGACCCGCGCGAGATCGTCTGGACCAGCGGCGCCACCGAAGCCGACAACCTGGCGCTGACAGGATTCATGCGCGCCAACCGTGGCCGCGGGCGTCACCTGGTCACCTCGGCGATCGAGCACAAGGCGGTGGTCGATACCGCCCTGACGCTCGAGCAGGAAGGCTTCGAGGTGACCTGGCTCGCTCCCGGCCGTGATGGCCGTGTCACGCCCCAGGCGCTGCGCGATGCGATGCGCGCGGATACCGTGCTGGTCTCGCTGATGGCGGTCAACAACGAGCTCGGCGCCATTCATGAGCTTGCCGGGCTGGCCGAGGTCGTCCACGCCGGTGGCGCGGCCTTCCATGTCGACGCCGCTCAGGCGGTGGGCCGCATACCTCTGGACGTCAAGGCACTGGGCATCGACCTGATGTCGCTGTCGGGCCACAAGGCCTATGGCCCCAAGGGGATTGGCGCACTCTACGTGAAGCGCACACCCGACTTCCGCCTGGACGCCTTGATTCACGGCGGCGGCCATGAGCGAGGCATGCGCTCGGGTACCCTGGCCACGCATCAGATCGTTGGCATGGGCGAAGCGTTCGCCCTGGCTGCCGCCGAGGGAGAAGCCGACCAGCAACACATTGCCACATTGCGCGACCGCTTACTGGCGGGGTTGGCCGATATCGACGGCGTCCACCACAATACCGATACCCGTGTCGCGGTGCCCAACATCATCAACCTCGCCTTCGAAGGCGTGGATGGCGAATCATTGCTGATGGCGCTGCGCGAGATTGCCCTTTCCACCGGCTCGGCCTGCAACTCGGCGAGCGTAGAGCCATCCTATGTATTGAAGGGTATCGGCGTGCCGCGCCCGCTTGCGCTTGCTTCCCTGCGCTTCAGCTTCGGGCGCTTCACGACCGACGCAGACATCGACAAGGCCCTGGCGGCCCTGCGGCATGCCCTGGAAGGGCTGCGCCGCACCACGACCTGACATCCGGCCTGGCACACAGCGACATGTCGCCGTACCGCGCCGAATCACAGGCATTCACCGAATTCAGGAGATTGATCATGGCGAACCTCTCGATCACCCCCGCCGCCGCCGACCAGATCCGTCGTGTACTCGACGAACGCGGCCATGGCCTTGGCCTGCGTGTATCGGTCAAGCCAAGCGGCTGCTCCGGCTACAGCTACGTACTGGACTTCGCCGATGAAGCGGCATCCGACGAGATCAGCTTCAAGGACCACGGCGCGACAGTTTTCGTCGCACCAGACGCACTTGAGATGCTCGACGGCAGCGAAGTCGATTACGTCAATGAAGGCCTGAACCGCTTCTTCCGCTTCAACAACCCCAACGTCAAGGATCAGTGCGGTTGCGGAGAGAGCTTCACCGTATGAGCACGCCAGGCCGCGGCTCCCGAGCGACGATTGTTCAACCAGGCCCCACAGCGTTATAATGCGCACCCAATCGGCGAACGTGCCGACCAGCTTCATTCGATTCGCCGCGCCGCCCCGCGCTCCCTCTACGGTGAGCCCCGGGCGGCGCGGCGCTATTCGGCGATTTACCAACCACCATGAAAACGACGCCCGATGGCGTTTGCGTCTCACCCTTGCCAATCCGGAGAAATGCCCGTGACCCAGCGCACCCTTTCCATCATCAAGCCCGATGCCGTCGCCAAGAACGCCATCGGCGAGATCGTCTCTCGCTTCGAGAAGGCCGGCCTCAAGGTCGTGGCCGCCAAGATGCTGCACCTCTCCGACGACAAGGCCGGTGGTTTCTACGCCGAGCACAAGGAACGCCCCTTCTTCAAGGACCTGGTTGGCTTCATGACCTCGGGCCCAGTGGTCGTTCAGGTGCTCGAAGGTGACGACGCCATCGCCAAGAACCGCGAGCTGATGGGTGCCACCAACCCCAAGGAAGCCGCACCGGGCACCATCCGCGCCGACTTCGCCGAGACCATTGATGCCAACGCCGTGCACGGCTCTGATTCCCCGGAGTCCGCCGAGCGTGAAATCGCGTATTTCTTTGATACCGACGAGATCTGCCCACGCTGATCGCGCTCGTCCTGCGGGCGGGGGCCATGCCCCCGCCTCCCGTGCTGCTTCCCCTTCTCCGACCCGCTGATTGCCATGACCGCTGATACCGCACCCCAGAAAACCAACCTGCTCGGCATGTCGCGCGATGAGATGGAAGCCTATTTCCTCTCCATCGGCGAAAAGAAGTTCCGTGCCGCCCAGGTGATGAAGTGGATTCACCACGAGGGCTGTGACGACTTCGCGGCCATGACCAACCTGTCCAAGGCATTGCGTACCCGGCTTGACGAGGTCGCCGAGATTCGCGGGCCTGGCGTGGTCTACGAGGGCACGTCAAGCGATGGCACCCGCAAGTGGGTGCTGGAGGTCGAGGACGGCAGCTACGTGGAAACCGTGCTGATCCCCGCCGACAATGGCAAGCGACGCACCCTGTGCGTCTCTTCCCAAGTTGGCTGCTCGCTGGATTGCAGCTTTTGCTCCACCGGCAAGCAGGGGTTCCAGCGCAACCTCACCGCCGCCGAGATCATCGGCCAGGTGTGGGTCGCAAGCCGCAGCGCCGGGCCACGCAACGACACCGCTAACCGCCCGGTGACCAACGTGGTCATGATGGGCATGGGCGAGCCACTGTTGAATTACGACAACGTCGTACCGGCAATGAAGCTGATGCTGGACGACGACGGCTATGGGCTCTCCAAGCGCCGCGTCACCCTGTCGACCTCAGGCGTGGTGCCGATGATCGACCGGCTAGGTGATGAGCTGGACGTGAGCCTTGCCATCTCATTGCACGCCGCCAACGACGAGCTGCGCAATGAACTCGTGCCGCTCAATCGCAAGTACAATATCCGCACGCTGCTGGACGCCTGCCACCGCTATCTGGACAAGTGCGCTGACCGGCGTATGGTGACCATCGAGTACACGGTGATCAAGGATGTCAACGACCAGCAGGAGCACGCCCGCCAGCTCGCTGAACTGCTTCGCGAGCTGCCGTGCAAGATCAACCTGATTCCATTCAACCCGTTTCCCCATTCCGGCTACGAGAAACCGTCGCGCAACCAGGTGGTACGTTTCCAGCAGTGGCTTTATGAACTCGGCTACACGGCACCAATACGCACCACACGGGGGGATGACATCGATGCCGCCTGCGGCCAACTGGTGGGACGCGTCAAGGATCGTACCCGACGCCACGAACGCTACATCCAGTCGATCCAGATCGACGCCGACTGACCAAGGGGGTCGCCTTGACTTCAACCGGGCTCGACGCTTTGATGAACAGGCTTTCCAGCCCACGGGCCTACACCACTGCTCGGAGAAGTCGTGTCGATTGTCGGGAGAACATCATGATTCGCCGCTCACCCTTGCCCGGTCGTACCCGGCTACCCACCCTGGCGGTGCTGCTGGGGTCATTGTGGCTGGCTGGTTGCGCCACCCAACAGCAAGGCCTGACCGGACGTGACGAGGTCAACCCGGCGGATGCCTATACCCAGCTCGGCGTGGCCTACCTCGAGCGTGACAACCTGCAGCGCGCCATGGCGGCCCTGGATCGTGCCCTGACGATCGACCCCAATGATGCCGAGGCACTTCAGGCCATGGCGATGGTCTATCAACGTCAGGGCGAGAGCCAACTGGCCGACGATAGCTTCAAGCGCGCCCTGGCTGCCGACAGCGACTTCACCCGGGCGCGCAATAATTATGCGGCATTCTTGTATGATCAAGGCCGTGTCCGCGAAGCGTGTGAGCAGCTGGAGCAAGCGTCACAGGACCCGCAATACCCCAATCGTGCTCAACTGTTCGCCAACCTCGGCCAATGTCAGCAGGAACTGGGCGACAGCCAGGCGGCGCGCCGGAGTCTGGCCCGCGCCCAGGACATCGACCCGCGCAGCGCACGCAGCTACTACGCGCTTGCCATGCTCGAACATGCCGCGGGCAATCATGATCGCGCCCAGCAGCAACTCGACACCTATATTCGTCTGGCCGGCCCCAATATTTCCGCCCTGCGTCTGGCGCGCGAGATCGCCCAGGCCAGGGGTGACCGGGACGCAGTGGCGTTCTACACCGAACAGCTCGAAGGTTCACGCCGTGCGCCCTGATCCACGAATCTTGACGAAGGATGCTCAGCCATGAGCGACACACATTTCACTGATACCGCCGACACTGCGGTCATGACCTCCCCCGGCGAGCTACTCAAGCGCGAGCGTGAAAATCAGGGGTTATCGCTTGCCGAAGTCGCCACGGCACTGAACCTGCGCCCCGCGGTGATTCGTGGCCTCGAGGAGGATAGCTACGAAGAGGTGCCGGTCGCCGCCTACCGCCGGGGCTACCTGCGCTCCTATGCCGGCTTGCTGGGGATCGACGATCAACCGGTGCTCGATGCTTATCGCGCACGCTTCGCGGGGGAGGACACCGAGCGCAAGGTCAGCCCGGTCAATGTCACACGCCCGCCATCGCGTCTGGGGGCTTGGCTGTTCCGCCTGGTCACGGTCCTGGTGATCGCGGGGTTGATCGGTTTGACGCTGATGTGGTGGCAGAGCCGTGGCGGCAACGAGCCACCCGGCATCAGCGACAGTGGCCCGGTATCGGTGGATAGCCTCGATGGCACCACGACCATCACCGAAGGCGATACGCCAGCCGCCGAGTCGGCCGCCGGCCTCGCCGACGACCAGTTGCCACCTCTGCCCGACGATCAGAACGACCTTGGCCTGGTCGATGAGGCCGACGATGACTCGCAGACAGCCAATCCGGTGAGCGGCGAGTCAAGCGTGGCGTCAGACGGCGGCAGTGAGCCCGCCGGGGTGGACCCGCAGCCCGCCGAGGCGCTCGGAGCCGCCCAGGACACCGACACTCAGGATCCGGATACCCAGGATACCGTGGCTCAAGACGTAGATACTCAGGAAACTGCCAGCGCACAAGGCGCTGAGCAGGCGGACCAGGGCGATGGCGATGCCGCCACTGCCAGGACCCAACTGCAGTTGACCTTCAACGAACAGTCGTGGACCGAGATCTTCGATGCCAGCAACGAGCGCGTGTTCGTCGGTCTTCAGGAACCCGGCACCACGGCGAGCGTCGAAGGCGAGCCGCCCTTTCGCCTGACAGTCGGCAATGCCACTGGAGTCGAGCTGACCTGGTCCGGTGAGCCCGTGGACCTCAGCACTCGCGCTGGCGCCAACAATGTTGCCCGCTTCACCCTGGGAGAATGAGTCCGTCACCATGCACGCACAATCCCCCATCGTTCGTCGCAAGTCGCGCCAGATCCATGTCGGCAAGGTACCGGTCGGTGGAGATGCCCCGATTTCCGTGCAGAGCATGACCAACACCGACACCCTGGACGTAGCTGCTACCGTCGCCCAGATTCGTCAACTCGAAACCGCTGGCGCCGATATCGTGCGCGTTTCGGTTCCCAGCATGGACGCCGCCGAAGCCTTTGGCCGCATCAAGCGCGAGGTAGACGTGCCGCTGGTGGCCGATATTCACTTCGATTACAAGATCGCCCTGCGCGTGGCCGAACTCGGGGTAGACTGCCTGCGCATCAACCCCGGCAACATCGGGCGTGAAGATCGTGTGCGCGCGGTGGTCAGCGCCGCACGCGATAACGGTATCCCGATCCGCATCGGCGTCAACGCAGGCTCGCTTGAAAAGGACCTGCAGAAGAAGTATGGCGAGCCGACCCCGGACGCCCTGGTCGAATCGGCCATGCGCCACATCGATCACCTCGATCGCCTCGATTTCCACGAGTTCAAGGTCAGCGTCAAGGCTTCGGACGTGTTCATGGCCGTTGCCGCGTACCGCAAGCTGGCTGGCATGATCGAGCAGCCACTGCACCTGGGGATCACCGAAGCCGGCGGGCTGCGCTCCGGTACCGTGAAGTCGTCGATCGGCCTTGGCATGCTGCTGATGGACGGTATCGGCGACACCATTCGGGTGTCGCTTGCGGCAGACCCCGTCGAGGAGATCAAGGTCGGTTATGACATGCTCAAGAGCCTGCGCCTGCGCGCCAAGGGCATCAACTTCATCGCCTGCCCCAGCTGCTCACGCCAGAATTTCGATGTCATCGGCACCATGAACGCCCTGGAGGAGCGCCTCGAGGACGTCATGACGCCGCTGGATGTCTCGGTCATCGGTTGCGTGGTCAATGGGCCCGGTGAAGCCAAGGAGAGCGATATCGGCCTGACCGGCGGCAGCCCCGCCAACCTCGTCTATATCGACGGCAAGCCGGCATCAAAGATGAGCAACGAGCACCTCGTCGATGATCTCGAGCGGCTGATCCGCGACAAGATCCGCGAGAAGCAGCAGGCCGAACAGGATGTCATCGCCCGCGAGGTCTGAAGCGCGGCCGCACCTTCAAGGAGTCAGAGTGAGCAAGTCCGAATCCAGTCAAAAGAAGATTCAGGCCATCCGGGGAATGAACGACCTGCTGCCCGGCCAGTCGGCACTGTGGCAGTACTTCGAAGGCCAGGTCCGCAACCTGATGCAACGCTATGGCTATGCCGAGATCCGTACGCCGGTCGTCGAGCAGACCGCCCTGTTCAAGCGCTCCATCGGTGAGGTTACCGACATCGTCGAAAAGGAGATGTACACCTTCGACGACCGTAACGGCGACAGCCTGACGCTGCGCCCGGAAGGCACCGCCAGTTGCGTGCGCGCCGCCATGGAGCATGGCCTGCTGCACAACCAGACCCAGCGGCTGTGGTATCAAGGACCGATGTTCCGCTACGAGCGCCCCCAGAAGGGTCGCTATCGCCAGTTCCACCAGATCGGCCTCGAGACCTTCGGCCTTGAAGGGCCAGACATCGACGCCGAGGTAATTCTGCTGTCGGCACGGCTGTGGCGTGAGCTGGGGCTGTTCGATCACGTCACCCTCGAGCTCAACTCGCTGGGTTCCCTGGAAGCGCGTGCCGCCTACCGCGAGATCCTGGTGGCCTACTTCGAGGATCATCACGATCAGCTCGACGAGGACTCACGCCGTCGCCTGACCAGCAACCCGCTGCGTATCCTGGACTCCAAGAACCCCCAGATGGCCGAGATGCTGGCCGCGGCTCCGAAACTGATCGACCACCTGGACGACGAGTCTCGCGAGCACTTCGAGGCACTCACCGGCATGCTCGATGCCGCGGGTATCGCCTACGTGATCAACCCGCGCCTGGTGCGGGGGCTCGATTACTACGGCCGCACGGTGTTCGAGTGGACCACCACGGCGCTGGGCAGCCAGGGGACCGTGTGTGCCGGTGGCCGCTACGACGGCCTGGTCGAGCAACTGGGGGGCAAGCCTACCCCGGCGGTGGGATTCGCCATGGGCATCGAGCGCCTGGTGCTGCTGCTGGAGACCCTCGAGCTGGTGCCTGATGACGCGCTTGGCGAACTCGACCTCTACCTGCTGGCCATGGATGACAGCGCAAGCTCACAGGCACTGCTGCTTGCCGAGCGCCTGCGCAGCGCGCTGCCCGACCTGCGTGTCCAGTTGCACTGCGGCGGCGGCAGCTTCAAGAGCCGTATCAAGAAGGCCGACAAGAGTGGCGCCCGCCTAGCGATCCTGCTCGGTGCAGATGAACTGGCTAACGGTACGGCGACACTCAAGTTCCTGCGTGAGGAGCGCGACCAGTTGAGCCTGCCCCAGGCCGAGCTTGCCGAGACGCTGCGCCGCTTGCTCGACGATACGCGAGCCTGATCGTCAAGCGGGATGCTTTCGGTCAACCCGCATGCCTTTCGGCATACCCGAATGAAAAAGGAGACCGCCCGTGGCGGAGCTGAGAACCGAAGAAGAACAGGTAGAGGCGCTCAAGCGCTGGTGGAAGGAAAACGGCATGGCGCTGATCGCCGGTGTGGCGATCGCCGCCGCCGGTATCTTTGGCTGGAACGCCTGGCAGGACTACCAGGCGGGCAAGGCCGAAGCGGCCTCGATGCGCTACCAGCAGTTGATCAACCTCACTGCCGGCAATGACCTCGGCGAGGATGCCATCGTCGAGGCGCGCCAGCTGGTGGTGGAGATCAATGATGAGCACGGCAAGACACTCTACGCCGACCTCGCCCTGCTGATCGATGCGCGCCTCGCCGTCGCCCAGGATGACCTGGACGGCGCACGCGATGCCTTGCAGACCGTCATCTCGCAAACCGAACGCGACTACGTGACCGGGCTGGCCCGCCTGCGCCTGGCGCGCTTGCAACTCGCCGATGGAGAGCCGGAGACGGCACTCGACACACTCGAAAGTGGCGTGCCAGAGGCCCTCGCCGCCCAGCGTGCTGAGGTACGTGGCGATGCCTACGATACACTCGGGCGCAAGGAAGACGCCCACCAGGCCTGGCGCGACGCCATGCGCCTCGCCGATGAACAAGACCAGCCGCTCTACGGCATTCAGCTCAAGCTCGACAACCTGGGCCTCGATGCCCCGGGCACGGAGGATTCAGGCGCATGAGAATCAACAGCATGAAACCGACTTTCCTGATCGCCGCCATGGCCGGCCTGGCACTGCTCGCCGGCTGCTCCGGCAGCCAGGTACAACCCCAATATCCGCCCAAGGAACTGCGTGATATAACGCCCCAGGCCGAATTAAGCCAAGCCTGGAGCCAGGGCATTGGCGACGGCCTTGGCCGTGCCCGCTACCCCATCGCCCCCTCGCGTGACGGCGATAACCTGTTTGCCGCCGATGCCAATGGCAGGCTCTATGCAATGGATGCCGATGACGGTGAGGTGCAATGGGAAACCGAGCTCGAGGTACCCATCTCCAGTGGCCTGACGGCAGTGGCCGGCGACATCTACCTCGGCACCCGCAATGGCGAGGTATTGGCGGTCGACCAGCGTGACGGCAGCATACGCTGGCGGGCTCGGGTACCCAGTGAAGTGCTGGCCGCGCCACAGCCCAATCAGCAATTGCTGGTCATCCAGAGCGTCGACGGCAGCGTTACGGCACTCGACCGCAACACTGGTCAGGAGCGTTGGGTCTACGGCACTAACCGCCCCTCGCTGACCCTGCGCGGCACCGGTACACCCACGGTGATAGACCCGGTGACCTTCGCCGGCTTCTCCAACGGTCGCCTGGTGACGCTCGACAACCGCAACGGCCAACCGGTGTGGGAGCGTCGAGTCGCCGTATCCCAGGGCCGCAGCGATATCGAACGTCTCGTCGATCTGGCCGGCCAGCCGGTGCTGACCCCCGATGGTCGCTTGTTCGTGACCAGCTTCAACGGTCGCCTGGCAGCCTTCGAGGCCACCCGAGGCGAGCCACTTTGGGCCAAGGAGCACTCCAGCTACCTGACCCCGTTGCTGGTCGGCGACCTGCTGTTCACCGTCACCGAAGCCGGGCACGTACTGGCACTGAATGCCGACAACGGCGACGAAGTGTGGCGTAACGAGGCCCTTGGCGGGCGCAGCCTGACCGCCCCGGCCTTCGCCGGAGGCAACATCGTGTTCGGTGACTTCGAGGGTTACCTGCACCTCCTCGATGCCCGCAGCGGCGAGATCGTCGGCCGTACCCGGGTCGACAAGTCCGGCATCAGCGTGCGTCCTGTCACCGATGGCGCCCGCATTCATGCCCTCGCCAACGACGGCAGCCTCGAGACCCTGGATATCCAATGACACCCGTGATCGCCCTGGTTGGCCGGCCCAATGTCGGCAAGTCGACCCTGTTCAACCGCCTCACTCGCTCACGTGATGCGCTGGTGGCCGATTTTCCGGGGCTGACCCGGGATCGCAAGTACGGCAACGGCCTGTTGGGCGGCAAGGCCTACACGGTAATCGATACCGGCGGCATCAGTGGCGACGAGGAGGGCATCGACGCGGCCATGGCCGAGCAGTCCCTGGCGGCCATCGACGAGGCGGATATCGTGCTGTTCATGGTGGACGCGCGGGCCGGTCTCAATGTCGCCGATGAGGCCATCGCCAACCATCTGCGGGTCAACCAGAAGAAGACCTGGCTTGTGGTCAACAAGGTCGACGGCCTCGAAGAGCACAGCGCCATGGCCGATTTCTGGCAACTGGGGCTTGGCGACCCGCGCCCCATCGCCGCCGCCCATGGACGCAACGTCACCACGCTGATCGAGGAAGTGCTGGCGCCCTTCCCGGAGCGCGACGAGAGCATCCCCGCCGACACCGGCACCAAGGGCATCCGTATCGGTGTCATCGGCCGTCCCAATGTCGGCAAGTCGACCCTGGTCAATCGTCTGCTCGGCGAGGAACGGGTGGTGGTGTTCGATGAGGCCGGCACCACACGCGATGCCATCGAGATCCCCTTCGAGCGACGTGGCAAGCCGTTCGTGCTGGTCGATACCGCCGGAGTGCGGCGGCGCAAGAATGTCCGTGAAATCGCCGAAAAGTTCTCGATCATCAAGACTCTCGAGGCGATCAAGGAGTGCCATGTCGCGGTCATGGTGCTGGATGCGCGCAGCGGGCTGGTGGAGCAGGACATGCACCTGCTCGATTACGTGCTGACCACCGGCCGCGCACTGGTTCTTGCGGTCAACAAGTGGGATGGCCTGGAGCAGGAAGCCAAGGAGAAGATGCGTGCCGAGATCAAGCGCCGCCTGGGCTTTGCCGACTACGCCGAACTGCACTTCATTTCGGCGCTGCATGGCACCGCGGTCGGTGACCTTTATCCGTCGATAGAACGCGCCTTCGCCTCCGCCAACAGCCACTGGTCCACCAACCGACTGACTACCATTCTCCAGGATGCCGTCGAGCAGCATCAGCCACCGCTGGTCAATGGGCGTCGCATCAAGCTGCGCATGGCTCACCAGGGCGGCAGTAACCCGCCGATCATCGTGGTGCATGGCAACCAGACCTCATCGCTGCCGGAGGCCTATCGCCGCTACCTCACCAACACCTTCCGCAAGGTGCTGAAGGTGCGTGGCACGCCGCTACGCTTCGAGTTCCGCTCGGGCAACAACCCCTTCGACGGCATGGCCGGCGCAAGCGACAGGGAAAAAGCCAAGAAACGCGAGCTTGGTCGCACCAAGGAGGCGCGCAAGAGCCGGCGCTAGGCATTTGATAGTCGGCACTTGATACCCGGCAGCGGCCATTCATGCTAGCCGCTGCCTGATGCTACTCGCCGTGCAAGCGCCGGCTACCGACCCACTGGGTGGCAAACTGCCAGGCGCCTCGGCCGCTGCGGCCACCTCGCAGGGTGGCAAAGCGGATGGCCTCGGCACGCGCCTCAGAGTTCCAGTCCTCGGCACGTCCCAGTTGAGTGACCCAATGGCAACAGGCTTCCAGGTAGACATCCTGATTGAAGGGGTGGAACCCCAGCCATAGGCCGAAACGGTCGGACAACGAGATTTTCTCCTCCACGGCATCGCCATGATGCAGCTCGTCGCCTACCAGCCGCGAGCCCTCGTTGTCGCTCATCGACTCCGGCAGCAGGTGACGACGGTTGGAGGTGGCATACAGCAGCACGTTAGGCGGCGGGCCAGTCAATGCACCATCCAACACACTCTTCAGCGCCTTGTAGGCATCATCATGCCCCTCGAAGGAGAGGTCATCGCAGTACACCACGAAGCGATGCGTCTGGTCGCGCAGTTGGTTGACCAGCAGCGGAAGCCCGGCGAGGTCGTGGCGGTCTACTTGTACCAGGCGCAACCCTTCGCCTGACAGGCTATTGAGCAGGGCGCGCACCAGCGAAGACTTGCCACTGCCGCGCGACCCCCACAGCAAGGCGTGGTTGGCCGGCAGGCCCTTGAGGAAGGCACGGGTGTTGTCGACCAATGCCAGCTTCTGGCGTTCTATGCCAAGCAGGTCGTCGAGGCTCAAGGCATCGCGCACGGGGACCGGCAACAACCGTCCGCCCAGGGTGTGGCGCTGCCACAGCGCCGCCACGTCCCGGGACCAGTCCACCTCCTGCGGGGGCGGGGGCATCCAGTGTTCAACGTGATCCAGCAGGTTGAGCAGGCGACGCGATAGTTCGGCGTCCATGACGTTGGCTCCTTATCGTCTTGCGAGAGTTGACCTTGTGGGCATTCCGGGTATCTTGTGGCGAACCGTGATGTTCCGTCCAGGGGCATTATGGTGATGCACTCGCTTGGAAACGGATGTCACTCACAAGAGCCGGTCACCAGGAGACCTCCCATGCGTTGGATGCACTGTATCGCCATTGGCGCCTTGAGCATCACCCTCGCGGCCTGTACCACCTCGCCTACCGGTCGCCAGCAATTCACCCTTTACTCGGACGAACAGCTCAATCAAATGGGCCAGCAGGCCTTTGCTCAATACCAGCAGGACCTGCCCACGGTCGGCGGCACGCCTCATCGCTATGCCGAATGCGTGGCAAGCGCGCTGGTCAACACCCTCTCCGGCGAGGATCGCCAGCAGAACTGGCAGATTCGCGTCTTCGAATCCGACGAGCCCAACGCCTTCGCCCTGCCGGGTGGCTACATGGGCATCAATACCGGGCTACTCGATATTGCCGAGAACCAGGATCAACTGGCGGCGGTCATCGGCCACGAAATCGCCCACGTGCTGGCGCGCCACGCCAATGAGCGGGCCTCCACCCAATCGGCCACACAGCTCGGCCTGTCGGTATTGTCGTCGGCATCCGGCATGCAGGGGGCTGGCGGGCAGCAGATGATGGGGGTACTTGGCATGGGCGCCCAATACGGTATTCTGCTGCCCTTCTCGCGCCGTCATGAGAGCGAAGCGGACGTCTATGGCCTCGAGATAATGGCCGATGCTGGGTTCGACCCGCGCGCCAGCGTCGCGCTGTGGCAGAACATGCAGGCCGCCTCCGACGGCGCTCGCCCACCGGCCTGGATGTCGACCCACCCGAGCCAGGGCCAGCGCATGTCCGGGCTCGAAGCCAACATGGACGACGCCGTGGCTCGCTTCCAGCAGGCACGCCAGGCCGGCCGCACCCCGAACTGCCCACGCCCATAAGGCGATTTCGATACACGCCCTGACACGGAACACGCATGCTGAGACTCGGATTATTGCTGTTGGTCGCCCCCATTCTGGTCCTGCTGGGGGTCTATTTCTGGGAACTCGGCGATGTGCGTGAATGCACGCTGTCCGGTGGGCACTGGGACTACCTGGAAGGGGTGTGCCGAGACACGCCTCAACCCTTCGTCTCCTGGCTGCAACGCCACCCGTGGCTGGTCAACGGTGGCATGCTGCTATCGGTGATCGGCATGGGGATGTGCATGGTGGGGCTCTACGTCAAGAAGCGCTGAGACACCAGTCGCTCGGTCATAGCGACTTCCTGAGCGCCTCGAGTACCGGCGCGGTATCCGGGCGACGGTTGCGCCAAAGGAAGAAGGATTCAGCGGCCTGTTCGACCAGCATGCCCAGGCCATCCGTGCAGCGTGCGCCACGCGCACTGGCCCAGCGCAGGAATACCGTGGGCTCGGCGCCATACATCATGTCGTAGGCGCTGGCCCCCTCCGCGAAGAGGTCGTCCGGCAGTGGGGGCAGATCGCCTGCAAGGCTGGCACTGGTGCCGTTGATTACCACATCGAAGGGACCCGCGACCGCCTCGAAGCCGCCGCCATGGATGGCGCCAAGATCGGCAAAGTCCGCGGCCAGCGCCTCGGCCTTGGCGGGGGTGCGGTTGGCCACCATCAGCTGTTCAGGCCCTTCCACCAGGAGAGGCTCCAATATCCCGCGCACTGCCCCCCCCGCACCCAGCACCAATACCCGAGACCCGGCAAGCGCCACACCGTGGTGCTTGAGATCGCGCACCAGCCCGACACCATCGGTGGTATCACCCCACGTCTGGCCATCCTTGCCTAGCACCAGGGTATTGACCGCCCCTGCTCGCTGCGCACGGGGACTCAAGACATCGCACAGCCGAAAGGCATCTTCCTTGAACGGCACGGTGACATTGGCGCCGCAGCCACCCGCGGCCGTGAACGCTCGCCAGGCACCGGGAAAGTCGTCCAGCGGCGCCTCGATGGCGGTATAGTCGATATCCTGCCCGGTCTGGGTGGCGAAGGCGACATGGATGCCGGGCGACTTCGAGTGGCCCACCGGGTGGCCAAAGACGCAGTAACGATCAGTCATTAGGTCTCCTTAGCGTGCGTCTCGGCCTCACTTAGCCAATCCCGCGGGTGTAGGTAGTGGTCATACAGCAGCGCCTCGGGGCTTTGTGGCTCGGGTGTCCAGCCATAATCCCAGCGCGCCAGGGGCGGCATCGACATCAGGATCGACTCGGTGCGCCCGCCGCTCTGCAGGCCGAACAGCGTGCCGCGGTCCCACACCAGGTTGAACTCCACATAGCGCCCCCGGCGGTAGAGCTGGAACTGGCGCTCGCGCTCACCATAAGGCGTGTCGCGACGACGCTTGACGATCGGCAGATAGGCCTCGAGAAAGGCATCGCCCACGGCGCGCTGGAAGGCGAAGCAGGCCTCGAAGCCGCCCTCGTTGAGGTCATCGAAGAATAGCCCGCCGACCCCGCGGGTCTCATCCCGATGCTTGAGGGTGAAGTACTCGTCGCACCACGCCTTGTAACGCGGGTAGACATCATCGCCAAACGGCGCGCAGGCATCACGCGCGACACGATGCCAGTGCACCGCATCCTCGAATACCGGATAGAACGGTGTCAGGTCGAAGCCACCACCGAACCACCACACTGGCGCTTCACCTGGTTTCTCGGCGATGAAGAAGCGCACATTGCCGTGGCTGGTCGGCACGTGGGGGTTGCGCGGGTGCAGGACCCACGAGACACCCACGGCATGGAAACTACGACCCGCGAGCTCGGGCCTGGCAGCGGTTGCCGAGGGTGGCAGCCCCTCGCCGAACACATGCGAGAAGTTGACCCCCCCCTTCTCGAACACACCGCCTTCAACCAGCACCCTGGAACGGCCACCACCGCCTTCCTCGCGCTGCCATGACTCCTCGACGAAACCGCTGCCGCCATCCTCCTCGGCCAACGCCTGGCAAAGGCGATCCTGTAGATCGAGCAGATAGGTCTTGACCTCATCGAGCCTGGGGTGAGCCACGCAAGCCTCCTCGCACTGATATCGGGTAAGTCGGGATGTGAGCCTGGCAAGCCGCAAGGGGCGTGAGCAGGCGTTCGATATGGGCCTTCATGAGCGCAGCACCTGGCCACTCGCCAGATCGCGGATGGTGCTGGGACGTTCATGCCCCCCCAGCGGGCCATCGAGGATCGCCGCCAGCCCATCGGAGAATATGCTCTGCACCTGGGCAGCGCTCATCGCCGGCGCTTCGCTTGCCTTGTTGGCCGATGTCGAGACCACTGGCCCGCCGAAGGCATCGCAAAGCGCCACCACCACCGGGTGGTCACTCACTCGCAACGCCACGCGCTCATGGGCGCCGCGCACCAGCGCATGAGAACGGCCATTGTCGGGAACCAGCCAGGTGTTGGGGCCCGGCCAGCTGTCCACCAGCGGGGCATGCAGTGCCAGGGGCAACCCCTCGAGCCAGGGCGCGAACTGCGCAATGCTTGCGGCCACCAGAATCATGCCCTTGGCCGGGTCGCGGGCCTTGAGTCGCAGCAGGTGGGCCAGCGCCTCGTCGTTGTCGGGGTCGCAGCCAAGCCCCCACACGGCTTCGGTGGGATAAGCGATCACACCACCCGACCGCAGAGCGGATACGGCGGCATCGAGCTCGGGTGAACGGGGCTCGGTCATGGGCTCCTCGCGGTAATTCGAGTCATAAACGAGCACAGATTCTATCACGACCCCGACAGACGCACCCAGCCACCGGCGGTGTGCGCCACCTGCCCCGCAAGCTCCAGTTCCAGCAACCGGCGCTGACACTCGGCAATCCCGAGCCCCGACAACCCCACCAGGGCATCCACCGGGGTCGGCGAACCACTCAGCCAGCGCAGCAAGGGGTCATGTAGCCCCTCATCCAAGCCGGGGGTCGCCTCGACAACCGGCAGGGTGCACCATTGCACCAGTTCGGCGAGGATATCGTCGATATCGCGCACCAGCACCGCACCTTCACGCAACAGCCTGAGGCAGCCGCTGGCCTGGGGGTTGTGAATCGACGCGGGCAATGCAAAAACCTCGCGTCCTTGCTCACCGGCCAGCCGCGCGCTGACCAGCGAGCCACTCTGCTCGGCGGCCTCGACCACCAGCACCCCGAGCGAAAGCCCGGTGACGATGCGGTTGCGTCGTGGAAAGAAGCCCGGCCTGGCCACGGTGCCAGGAGGATGTTCGGAGAGCAGCAGGCCGCCGGGCTCACGCAATCTGGCGTGCAGCCGGTGATGACGAGGCGGATAGACCACGTCCACGCCGCAGCCAAGCACCGCAATGCTGCTACCGCCTCGCTCCAGGGCCGCCTGTTGAGCGGCGGCATCGATACCCAGCGCCATGCCACTGACAACGCACCAGCCTCGATCGGCAAGCGCCGAGGCAAAATGGGCGGCATTGGTCAGCCCCTCTCGGGTCGGGCGGCGGGAACCCACCAGAGCCAGGCGCGGGGGTGCCAGTGCGCCGGTATCACCATCGGCCCACAGCACCGGAGGGGGATCGGGAATCTGCGCGAGTAGTGCCGGCCAGGCCGAGTGGCCCGCATACAACAATTGTCGCGTGGGCTCGGCGTCAAGCCAAGCCTCGTGGCGGGCCAGCATCTCATCAAGGGGACTTCGCTTGGGGTGTTCGAGCCACAACCGCATGGCCGAGGCGGCACGACCGGGTAGCACGGCGAGCCAGCCTTCCGGCCAGACCGGTTGGTGTTCGGCAAGCTCGGCAAGCCGTCCCGCTCCCATACCCGGCAGACTCGACAGCAACAGCCATTCCCTGGCCTGCATGACACTCCCTCCCGAGGCTTCCGCCTCACGGTGATGCTCGCCATCCCGGCGCCTAGTCCGATGTCACAGAGCCAGCAACGCTAGCGCGAGGCGGTACCCAGGCCGCTACGGGGATTATAGAGTCGATCCCCGACCTCGAGGGGCCGTGTGGCCTGCATGACCAGGCCATAGCTCATTTTTTCGTAGGCGCGAAATACCATGACCAGGCCAGCGTCCTCGCCAGGTAGCCGCAGCAACTCACCGGTGCGCGGATCACTGACCTGCTCGCCCATCTGCTCGACCATCAGTACGTGTCCCGGTTCAAGTCCATCGCGGCGACCACGGTCGAGGGATACGACCTGCAGAGTGCCGATGAACTGGACACCTCCCGGTACCGCCAGGATGCGACCCTCGACCTCGCGCTCCGGGGGGCGCGGATAGAACTCGGTCTGAAGATCACGGCTCTCGAGCGGCATCACGATGTCGTTGTTGCGCACTTCCTGCCGCGACTGCGTGACCTCGAGCACCGCGATGTCGTCCTCGCTGCGCTCCAGGCGCGCCTGGCCAATCGACTCGAGCTCCAGCCCCAGCACTTCGCCACTCTCGGCATCGCGGAACGTCTCACCGATCCGATAGAAGCCAACGCGGCCACCACGCTCCACACTGCCACGCGCATAGAGTCGATCCCCTTCGCCGCTGAGCAGGCGACGGTCATCTCCGCCGACCACGTAGGCCAGTTCATCAAGGCTTTCCGGGTCATCGATGATGCGATGTTCGCGCAGGAACTGACGGATGGCCTCGAGCGGAATCGGCTCAATGGCATCACGATGCGAGGTGGTGCGCACACCTGGCGAAAGTCGCGCGACACCTTGCCCGCGCTCGAGCCCCAGGCAAGGGCGACCGTTGCAATCGTAGAGATAAACCACATCGCCCGGGTAGATCAGGTGAGGGTTGCGAATCTGCGGGTTGACCTGCCAGACCTCCGGCCATTGCCAGGGATGGCGCAGGAAGCGCCCCGAGATGTCCCAAAGTGTATCGCCGCGCACCACGGTGTAGCGGTCCGGCGCATCACGCTGCAGGCCATCCTCCCAGCTCAAGCCTTGGGCCGCCAGGCCACTGGCCGACAGTAACAGGATGGCGGCAAGCCCGAGCGATCCCGCCGCACCCTTGAATCGCCGCCCACGTGACTTGCCATCCGACGTCTGCTTCATCCCCGCTGCTCCCGCTGATTACACACCTGCCACATGGAACCGTGGCGGCATGATATAGTCTGATTTTATCGCTACGATGCATGTGCGTTGATTCCATAGGAAATCACGCACTCCTAGAATAGTGGCATTTCCTGAATGACAGCATAACGGTGGTTCCAACGCCATGGCCAAATTACCCATCCTCGAATTCCCCGATGAGCGGCTGCGCACCAAAGCCACACCGGTCGAGGCGGTCGACGACGACGTACGCCAACTGGTCGACGACATGCTCGAGACCATGTATGCGGCACGTGGCATTGGCCTGGCCGCTACCCAGGTGGACGTTCACCGCCGAGTGATCGTCATGGATGTCAGTGACGACGGCACGCAGCCGCTGGTGCTGATCAACCCGCACTATGAACCGATCGGCGATGCGCGCGAGCCGATGCAGGAAGGCTGCCTGTCGATTCCGGAATACTACGCCGAGGTGCCGCGCGCCCTGAAAGTGCAACTGAAGGCGCTCGATCGCGAGGGCAATCCGTATGAACTGGAAGCCGAAGGTCTGCTTGCCCACTGCATTCAGCACGAGCACGACCATCTTGAGGGTGTGCTGTTCGTCGATTACCTGTCGGCGCTGAAACGCGAGCGAATCATGAAGAAGATGCTGAAGCGTCACAAGTTGACCCAGCCGGCC
This sequence comes from Halomonas urumqiensis, assembly GCF_003028575.1. GTDB lineage: Bacteria > Pseudomonadota > Gammaproteobacteria > Pseudomonadales > Halomonadaceae > Halomonas > Halomonas urumqiensis. The sequence goes on from NZ_PYUD01000003.1 coordinate 505,671, forward strand.
TGACCAACCGACCGTCATGCCATGGCAGGAAGGCCGACCCAACAGTCGGCCTTCGTCGTTTGTGGCTGGCTCCGTTATCATGGAAGGGCATCCACCCCGGCAAGGCCCAGATCATGTCTCGACCCCTCAACATCGTTTTCGCCGGCACGCCCGACTTCGCCGCCGAGAGTCTCACTGCCCTGCTGGGTAGCCGACACCATGTCGTCGCCGTCTATACACAACCGGACCGCCCCGCCGGGCGTGGCCGCAAACTGACCCCAAGCCCCGTCAAGTCGCTGGCCTTGCGCCATGACCTGCCGGTGTATCAACCCGAGAGCCTCAGGTCCGAAGCGGCACAGGCAGAACTCGCCGCACTCGATGCCGACCTGATGGTGGTGGTGGCCTACGGGCTGATCCTTCCCGGGGCGGTGCTCGACACGCCAAGGCACGGCTGCCTGAATGTGCATGCCTCGTTGTTGCCACGCTGGCGTGGCGCCGCACCGATCCAGCGTGCCATCGAGGCTGGCGATGCCGAGAGTGGGGTCACCATCATGCAGATGGACGCGGGCCTGGACACCGGTGACATGCTGCTGGTCAAGCGCACGCCGATCACCGCCACCACCACCGCTGGTGAGCTGCATGACCGCCTGGCCACGTTGGGAGGTGAGGCACTGGTCGAGGCCCTCGATGCGCTGGCCGAGGATAGCCTTCCCGCCACGCCACAGCCCGAGCAAGGCGTCACCTACGCCGCCAAACTCTCCAAGGCCGAAGCCGAGCTGGACTTTCGAGCGCCGGCCACCGCGCTGGCCGCTCGGGTGCGCGCCTTCAACCCTTGGCCTGTCACCTGGTGCGCCATGGGTGATGAACGCCTGCGCCTGTTGATGGCCCAGCCCGCCTCGCTTGCCGAGGGTGAATCACCCAGCGCGCCTGGCACACTGCTCGAGAGCGACAGGGATGCCTTGCGCATCGCCTGTGGCAAGCAGGGTGATGAGGTACTGCGGGTCACCCGCGCCCAACTGCCGGGTGGCAAGGCACTGAACGTCGATGATTTGCTGCACGCCCGCGCCGACCGTTTTCCCCCGGGCCTGCGCCTGGGCCGTCATGACGAGGAGACCCCGGCATGAGCCGCGAGACACCCAACGGCCAGGGCCGCCGCCCTTCCCGCCCGACGCAGCACGACAACGGGCTTGCCGTGCGAGCCACCGCCGCCCAGGCGCTGGTGCCGGTCATCACCGGCAAGGGATCGCTGACCGGACTTGACGACCACCAGGTGGTCGCTCGCGACCGGGCACTGTTCAAGGCGCTTTGCTACGGCACCTGCCGCACCCTGCCACGTCTCGAAGCCCTGGCCAGCCTGCTGCTGGTCAAGCCGTTCAAGGCCCGCGATGCCGATGTACAGGCCTTGTTGCTGCTGGGTGCCTATCAATTGCTCTACCTGCGCATTCCCGCCCATGCCGCCGTCGGCGAAACCGCGGGCGCGGCCCGCCTGCTCGGCAAGGAGTGGGCGACCCGCGTGCTCAACGGCTGCCTGCGTCGCCTGCAGCGCGAATCCGCGGCTCTCCAGGCCGAGGTCGACCAGGACCCCGCCGTGGCCTTGTTGCATCCGAAATGGCTGCTCAAGACGCTGCGCCAGGCATGGCCCGATGACTGGCGCGAGATCGCCATGGCCAACAACGCGCCGGGCCCCATGACCTTGCGCGTCAATCGCCGCCATGGCGACCGTGAAGCCTACATGAACCAGCTCGACGCCGCGGGTCTGGCCGCCCGGTTGTGCATCCATGCCCCGGATGGCATCACCCTGGAAACGCCATGTGACGTCCATGAGCTTCCCGGCTTCGAGGAAGGCCAGGTCAGTGTCCAGGATGAATCCGCCCAACTTGCCAGCGTGCTGCTCGGCCCGGCACTTGCGCCACGCCCGGGCGCCCGGGTACTGGATGCCTGCTGCGCACCGGGGGGCAAGACCGCGCACCTGCTCGAGGTCTTCGACATCGACCTGTATGCGGTCGACAGCGACGCCGCCCGCCTGGCCAAGGTGGAGGACGCCCTGACCCGACTCGGGCTCTCGGCGACCCTCGATCACGGCGACGCCACCGGCCGTGAGTGGTGGGATGGCTCGCCCTTCGATGCCATCCTGCTGGATGCACCATGTTCCGGCAGTGGGGTGATCCGTCGACACCCGGACATCAAGTGCCTGCGCCGACCCTCTGACATCACCAAACTTGCCGCCCTGCAGGCGCGGCTGCTCGACAACCTGTGGCCATTGCTGCGGCCCGGTGGCACCCTGCTATATGCCACCTGCTCGGTGTTGCCCGAGGAGAATGCCGATCAGGTCGCGGCGTTCATTTCGCGCACCCCGGATGTCGAGCCGACCACCCCCGGCGATGTCGCCTGGGGCCGTCCGGCCGGCGCCGGCCGCCAGTTGCTGCCGGCCAACGACAGTCACGATGGCTTCTTCTATGCACGATTGCGCAAGCGTATGCCAGACTGATACCAGGCAAGGTCACTGCCAGGGCTACCCTGGCACGCCACCTGGCAAGATGATTCGTAGCGACACGAAGGAGAACGCATGAGCCACCACACCTACAAGCATATCGAACTCACCGGCTCCTCCGATCAGGGCATCGAAGACGCCGTATCCAACGCCATCACCAAGGCCTCGGAAAGCCTGCACGGCATGCGCTGGTTCGAGGTAACCGACACCCGCGGCCATATCGAGCATGGCCGCGTCGCCCACTGGCAGGTCACCATCAAGGTCGGTTTCACCCTCGACTGATCCTGCTGAACCCTGTCTTTCCCGCGACGGCTGGTTTAGGCTAGCCGTCATCTTGTTGCGACGCACAACCCAGCGTCGCCATCGATGGCAGCGGATTCGAATAAGCGATGAAGATCATCATTCTCGGCGCCGGCCAGGTCGGCGGCACCCTGGCGGAACACCTGGCTCGCGAAGAGAACGACATCACCGTGGTCGACACCGACGGTGACAAGCTGCGCGAGCTGCACACCAAGC
>NZ_PYUD01000004.1 GCF_003028575.1 Halomonas urumqiensis
GTGCCATCCAGCACCTGGCGGGCATGAAGGACTCCAAGGTGATCGTCGCCATCAACAAGGACGAGGAGGCACCGATCTTCCAGGTGGCGGATTACGGGTTGGTCGCTGACCTCTTCGAGGCGCTGCCTGAACTTGAAAGCAAGCTATAACTAGCTGAATTTCAAGCGCTCATACCAGCCGGCTTCGTGAGGAGTCGGCTTTTTTATTGACCAGGCTTTGGGTAGACTGCGAATCATTGACCAAGGAAACACTGCACAAATGCCTGCGCGAGCGAATTGCTGCGTTGCGCGTTGCTGGTACGCCAGCCCGGACGGAATCCTCACATATACCCCATATGCTCCGGTTCCTGTGCTCCGTGCGCCTTGCGCTTCATCTCGCTCGTCGATTTGTTCAGCGCTTCCCTTACGTAGTGGGGCAAAATCGCGGGATTGCAGGCCCCGGCGTATCCTTCGAGAAAGACTGCCAAGGCAGGGTTGAAATCGCCATCGGGCGACCGCACCTTGGTACTGAAGCTCGATGAAAGCCACTCAAGGAGATGACACAACATGGCACATACACTTCCCGAACTCCCCTATGCATACAACGCTCTCGAGCCGCACATCGATGCGACCACCATGGAGATTCACCACTCTCGTCACCACCAGACCTACGTGAACAACCTGAACGGTGCGCTGGAAGGCACGGGTCTCGAGGATGTGCCGGTTGACGAGCTGGTGGCCAATCTCGACCGTGTGCCGGAAGAGAAGCGCCAGGCGGTCATCAACAATGGTGGCGGTCATTCCAACCACTCCATGTTCTGGCAGGTGATGTCGCCCAATGGCGGCGGCGCGCCGAAAGGCAAGGTCGGTGAGGCCATCGACAGCGAGCTTGGCGGTTTCGACGACTTCAAGGATGCCTTCGTCAAGGCGGCTCTGGGTCGCTTCGGCAGCGGTTGGGCCTGGCTCTCCGTGACCCCCGAGAAGAAGCTCGTGGTCGAGAATACCCTGAATCAGGACAACCCGCTGATGCACGGCAACACCCCGGTACTGGGTCTGGATGTGTGGGAGCACGCCTACTACCTGAAGTACCAGAACAAGCGTCCCGATTATGTCGCTGCGTTCTTCAACGTGGTCGACTGGGATGAGGTCGAGCGTCGTTACCAGGCCGCTGTTGCCTGATAGCACGGTTCGACGCGTGACCCCGGAACCGCCGGGCACATAAAACGCCATGGTGCACCCATGGCGTTTTATTGTTAAATACAATGATAAAGATTATCATCCGCATGAAGCTATGAGAATCACCCGTGTTTATGGGTTGTACCCCGACCTGTGACACCATCGCTGCTCCTCATGGCTTATCCCCTGTTCCATACCACATGCGGAGAGTTGCAGTTCCATGTCCCTTCCTGATCTACATCCCATGACACGCGCCGTACGTGCAGGCCTGACCCTCTCGCTGAGCGGGAGTCTCGCGTTTGCCTCGCTGGCGCTGGCCCAGTCCCCCGAGGGACGTCAGCTCGACAAGGTCATCGTACAAGCACAGGGGCTGTCGAGTGTCAGCGAGGGAAGCCAGCAGTACCGAGTGCTCCGCGCCAGTACCGCCACAGGACTCGAGCTCACGCCACGCGAGACCCCACAGTCGTTGTCGGTGATTGCGCGCGCACAGATCGAGGACTTCAACCTCGATACCGTCAACGACGTACTCGAAAGCACGCCGGGGGTGACCGTCGAGCGTCTGGAGACCGATCGCACCTATTACACTTCACGCGGATTCGAGATATCGAACTTCCAGGTCGACGGCAATCGCGTGCCTACCCCGTACAACAACGTACACGGTGACGTGGACACCGCGATCTATGATCGCGTGGAAGTGCTGCGAGGGGCCAATGGCTTGTCGTCCGGTTCCGGCAACCCGGCCGCCACGGTCAACTTCATCCGCAAGCGGCCAACGTTCGAGCCGCAAGCGTCGGTGTCGACCAGCCTCGGTTCCTGGGATCGAAGGCGCCTTGAGGTGGATGTTGCAGGGCCGCTGGACCGGGACAACCGTGTGCGGGGTCGGCTGGTGGCCGTGGGTGCCGACGGCGACTCCCACCTCGATCGGCTGCATCGCGAGCGTAGTGTGCTGTATGGAGTCATCGAGGCCGACCCGAGCGATGCCACCCAGTTGACGATGGGGCATACCTGGCAACGTAACGACACCGACGCCAATATGTGGGGCGCGTTGCCGCTTTATGACTCGGCTGGCGTTCCCACCGATTATCCTGCGTCGACGTCGGCGGCCCCGGAGTGGTCGTACTGGGATGTCGAGACCCGCCGCAGCTTCCTGGAGCTCGATCAGTCATTGACGGATGACTGGCGCCTGAATGCCAGCGTCACCCACCTCGACATGCTCACGGACACCGAGCTTTTCTATATCAGCGGAGTGCCGGATGCGGCCAGTGGCCAGTTGGAAGCCAGTCAACTGCTGGTCAGCAAGTATGACCGTCACCTCGAGCAGTGGGTTGCCGACATTCATGCCAACGGTGAGCTTGCGCTGTTTGGACGTGATCACGAGCTGGTGGTCGGCAGCGACTGGAGCCGCACGCGTGTCCAGCAGAGCTCGCTCTACGGTGATACGCCGCAAGGCTTGCCACCTCTTGATCTGTGGGATGGCCGTTACCCACGCTCGAGCTTCGGTGCCGCGGATTTCAGCATTGGCGATGCGACCGCACGCGAGCAAGGCGTTTACTCGGCGGCCAAGCTCGATCTCGCTGACAGGGTCACCGCAGTGGTCGGCACCCGCCTGAGCTGGATCGACAACACGGGCCAGCAGTATGGCGTCTCCCAGGCAACCAAGCGGGATGCCGAGTTGACGCCCTATGCCGGTCTGGTCGTCGATGTCACGCAAGATACCTCGCTCTACGCCAGTTATACCGAAATCTTCCAGCCCCAGACCGAAACCGATGCCAACCGCCAGTTTCTCGAGCCGATACAGGGGGCGGCCCAGGAAATTGGTGTGAAGAGCGAGTGGTTCGATGGTGCTGCCGACGCGAGCCTGGCGCTGTTTCGTATCGAGCAAGATAACCTCGCCTTGCCGGGCGGCACCATTCCTGGCACTGCGGATGTGTTCTTCGTGCCGGGCCGCGGTATCCAGAGCGAGGGCATCGAGGCCACCCTTGCCGGTGAACTCGCCGATGGTTGGCAGGCCAGCCTTGGTTACACCTATCTGGAGATCGAGGATGCAGAAGGTCAACCTGCGGCGACCTACCTGCCGCGACACCTGGTGCGTGCGAGTACCAGCTACCGCTTGCCGTTCATGGAGTCCCTCAAGATCGGCGCCCGGCTGCGTTGGCAGGACGCTATCGAGCGCGAACGCACTTACGCCGACGGCAAGACGCGTCAGGATGGCTATGCCCTGGTGGATCTGATGGCGAACTACGCTATCAACGACAACCTGACTGCTTCGCTCAACGTCAACAATGTCACTGACGAAAAACACCTGACCAGCCTTAAATGGGACCAGGCCTATTTCGGTGAGACTCGCAGCGTGATGGCGAACCTGACCTGGCGCTATTGAACGCGCGCACTGTCACACCTGGGCCCGCTTCCTGGGAGGCGGGCCCAAGTGTTCGACATCAGTACGCTTGCCCAGGGGCGATGTCAGCGCTTGTGGTGAATACGTTCGGTCTGTGTCTATCCTCGGCGCAGGCTCCACATGAAATAACCACCGCCAATCAGCGATGCCACCAGGCCCGCCGGCACCTCGTCGGGGAACAGCAATTGGCGGCCCAGCCAATCGGCGAGGATCATCAGTAGCGCCCCGATCAGCGCCGCGCCGATGAGGTGCCAGTGTGCGCGTTGCAGGCCAGCCAGTCGCGCCATGTGGGGTGCCAGCAGGCCGACGAAGGACAGCGGGCCGACCACCAGGGTTGCCGCCGCGGTGAGCAGTGCCACCAGGCCGAGTAGCGCCAGCCGGGCTCGCCCGACGCGAACGCCCAGCGCGCTGGCACTGGCTGCGCCGAGGGGCAGAATGTCCAGCCAGCGACAGAACGGGATGCTGGCCAGGGCCAGCAACATGGCCAGCGCCATGACCAGCGCGGCCGATGGCAGATCGACATAATAGGTAGAGCCGGAAAGCCAGGCGAGCACCTGCTGTCCGCGCGGGTCTCCCCCGGCCAGCACGATGGCGCGCACGGCATCGAAAAGCGCAGTGATCGCGACGCCCGTCAGCAACAGCCGCTCCGGCGCCAGGCCATGGCGGTGGTTGAGCGTGATCAGCACCGCAAGGCTCGCCAGGGCGCCCAGGGTTCCGCAGGCCACCAGCGTCAGGTTGCCGGGCGCAGGTAGCAGAAAGATTGCGCCCATCAATGCCATGGCACTGCCGCCACTGATGCCGAGCAGCTCGGGGCTTGCCATGGGGTTGGCGGAAAGCCGCTGGATCATGGCGCCGGCCAGGGCCAGCATCACACCGCTCGCGCCAGCAGCGATCAGGCGCGGCAGCCGCCACTCGAGCACCTGCCAGTCGGCGCTGACATGCCAACCGTCAACCGTCTGACCGCTGAACAGCGCAAGCCCCACCGCCACCAGGAGTGCCAGCGACAGGCCTCGGATCAGACGGTGCGGGGCAGGGTGACGACTCACCACGTGGCTCTGGGCGGCGTGAGGCACGCTGGCCAGCCTCAAGCGAGGAATCAGCCACAGCAACAGCGGCGCGCCGAGTGCCGCGGTGGTAGCGCCGGTGGGCACCAGGGTCGACAGCGCGGGGCTGGCACCTTGCAGTACCAGGTCGGTGGCGGCAAGCAGCAGCGCTCCCAGCAGAGTCGACCACAGCAAGCGAGCTCCCAGTCGGCGGGCCCCCGCCAGCCGCACGATGTTGGGAGCGGCAAGCCCGATGAAGCCAATCACTCCCACCACGCTGACCACGCAGGCGGTGAGGAACACCGCCAGGCCGAGCCCCGCCAGGCGCAGGCGCTTGAGGGAAATGCCCAGGCTCTTGACGCTGGCATCATCCAGTTCCAGCACCGCCAGGGGTCGCAGTAGCCAGACCGCCATGCCGATGCCCAGCACGAGGCGAGGTGCCAGGAAGGACACGTCATGCCAGCCGTTCTGGGTGAGCGAGCCGGCGCCCCAGATCAGCAAGCCCTTGAGGGCCTCCTGATGGAACAGCAGCAGGATCACCGCCAGGGCGCCGAGATACAGATTGACCACCAGCCCCGCCAGTACCACGCGCAGTGGCGTAAAACCACCCCGCCAGGTCAGCGCGAAGACCAGCGCCACGCTGCCAGCCCCACCGGCCATCGCCACCCATTCGCGGCCCATTGCCAGCAGGCCCGGTGCCAGCAGCGTCGCTCCCAACAGGGCGAGGTTGGCACCGGAGGCCACGCCCAGTGTGGTGGGGGCGGCGAGTGGATTGCGCAGCACCTGCTGCATCACCACACCGGCCAGGGCAAGGGCCGCGCCGGCGAGCAGCGACATGGCCAGGCGCGGCCACCAGCTGTATCTCAGCAGCAGATGATCGGGGTTCCCATACAGTGGGTTGCGCAGGGCGTTCAGCGCTTCGACGAGTCCGCTGATCAGTGGGCCATCACCGAGAGCCATCAACTGATGCATGCCCAGGCCAGCCACCAGGATGGCAAGCAACAGGCAGGTCAACCCCGGCCAGGGACGAGAGGACGCCTCAGTGTGCATCCACTGTCTCCTCGAGTGCTGTCACCAGTTCCTCGGCGAAGCGCTGCGCCGAGGGCAGGGCACCGAAACTCCATACCGGCGGCAGGGTGAGTGAGGTGCCCGCCCTGACGCTTGGCTGATGCTGCCACAGCGTGCTTTCGGCAAGACGTTGCCTGACGCCGGCCGGGAATGGCTCGACCACCACCAGACGCCCCTCCTGGCGAGCCAGGGCTTCGAAACCCACCAGCGCAAAGCCCCAGGCGTTGGCATCGCCCTGCCAGGCGTTATCGATGCCAAGCTGCTCGAGTACCGCCTGATAGAGCCCGCCCGCGCCGAATACCCGCACGTGGCGCTCATCCATGAACTGCACGATGACGAGTGGCGACATCTCCTCTGGCAGGCGCCGGCGCAGGCGGGCCAGGTGGTCTTGGGTGTCGTTTATCAGCGCTTCTGCGGCGGCGTCGCGTCCGGCCAGTTCGCCAACCTCGCGAGTGAGTGTCTGCAGCCGCTGCCAGGTGTCGTCGCCGGGTTGGTAGAGCGCCATGTTGCTGACCGGGGCGATGCGTGACAAGCGAGGAGAGAGGTTGGCGAACATCGGTGAGATGAGGATGCGATCCGGCGCCAGGGCGGCAAGGCGCTCGAGGTTGGGCTGGGTTCTCAAGCCAAGGTCCGCCGTCTGTTTCGGCAGACGCGGTTCGCCGACCCAGGCATGGTAGCTGTCGACCTGTCCCGCGGCGACAGGCGGCGCACCGATCGCCACCAGGGTCTCGGCCAGCGTCCAGTCGAGCGTGGCCAGGCGCGGGGCGGCGTGGGCGGGCAGGGCAAGCAGGCTGCCCAGTATCAGCAGGAGCACCCAGCCAACCAGGCGGCGTCGCGGTATGGCGTTGGCATATTGCGCTCTCGCTGAGGTCATTCGGCTCGTTTCTGTCATTCGACGACGGCCATCGGTTGCTGGTCGGTCGGATGGGGCAGCACGCGCATTGGCAGGCCATAGATGCGTGCAAGGGTGGCCTCGTTCATCAGCTCCGTGGCACGTCCCTCGGCGATCACCCGGCCACTGCGCAGCGCCACCAGGTGGTCGCAGTAGCGTGCCGCGAGATTGATGTCATGCAGCACGATGACCACGCCCAGGCCCAGTTCCCGGCTGAGTGTTTGTACCAGCCCCATCACATCCACCTGATGGGCGATGTCGAGAGCCGCCAGCGGTTCGTCGAGCAGCAGGAACCCACTGCCCTGGGCAAGCAGCATGGCGAGCCAGACGCGCTGGCGCTCGCCACCCGACAGGGTGTCGACCAGCCGGTCGGCGAAATGCTCGGTGTGGGTCAGCGCCATGGCCCGTTCGATGGCGTCCCGGTCGTCGCGACTGTGGCGACCGATCAGCCCGCGCCAGGGATAGCGCCCGAAGGCGACCAGTTCGCGGCCAGTGAGACTCTCGGTGGCGGGCAAGTGCTGGGGCAGGTAGGCCACCCGGCGCGCCAGGGCACGTGGCTCCCAGGACGCCAGGGGCTTGCCGTCCAGATGCACCGTCCCATGGCGGGGTGGCTGCTGGCGGGCCAGTAGCTTGAGCAGTGTCGACTTGCCTGACCCGTTGTGCCCGATCAGGCCGTGAACTCGGCCCTCCTCGAAGGTGAGGTTGAGGGGGTGCAGCAGCGGGGTGCCATGGATCTCGAAGGAAGCGGCAATGGCTTCAATCATGGTAGCTCCGAATAGCGGCTCACCACGCGCTTGAGCGTGGTGGTATCAGGGTGACTCAAACGCAAGATCCGTCGCGGGAGCGCGTGGTGCCTGGGTCGCGTCGGCACGTCAGGGGGCAGTTGGCGCAGACCTCCAGTTCCGGGATCAGGTAGCGAATGCAGCACAATCGTCGTACACGCCTGGGGGGTGAAGAGACAGTTGACGAGTCGGTAGACAAGACATAGCGCACAGGGCGATACAGCGGATTGCGACGCCCGTCAGGCAGCCTGGCACTCTCCATCAGCGCGGTGGCGGAGTCGCTCACGCCGGTCGAGGCCATGGGGTGTTCCACCAGTGCGCGGCTGAAGTACTCGAAGTAGTTGCCGGCATTACTCCAGAACACCTTGGGTGACGCCCCTGATACCTTGACCAGCGCATCGACCAGCGGCACCAGGTGGCCTTCCAGCAGGGTGGCGAAACGTGAATGAGGGGCGAGTTCCGCCAGTGGGCGACCGGCATGGCGAAGGATGAATTGTTGGGTGTGCCCGTTGGGCGATGTCTCTAGGTGGAGGTCATCCAGAGCAAGCGGCAAGTCGCGCTCGAGCAGCAGATTGGATGCCAGGCCATGCGCCATCAAGCCACTGAAGTGCCATTTCGACCATAACGATGCCACCGCGCGGCGGTCGCCATTCGCATGCTGAGCGCCAACGTGTTCCAGCCGACTCGCCAGCCGTAACGGGTCGAGCAGGTCGTGGGCCGCTTCCGTGCCTGGCCCGGGGATGGCCGACACCCGAGGGGGCGCCAGGCCCTGCAGGGGGCCGATGTACAGCTGGGACAAGGCACGGGGCATAATGCTTCCAACGTCGAAATCGTTCCGAGATGATAAACAAAATACGAATCGTTATCAAATGAAGGCAATGGTATTGATTGATAATTGTTATCATTAATGGCACTGTCTGGGCGATTGCCGACCAAGTACGAGCGTTGTGTCGGCGTTTATCGCAGGAATCGCGTTCAACGCAGGAATATCAAGGAGCCCGTCAGTGGACATACGTCCAAGAAACCTCTTGTGCGTTGCCGCCCTATGGCTAGTGGTGGCGCCGCAGGCCTTTGCCGACTCGTTGTTGAACGAGGCCACGGATGCCCAGCGCGCCCAGGCGGCGTTGCAGGCACGGATCGACCAGGCCGACGCCGAAACGCGCGACATGCTGGCCGAATTGCGCCAGCTGGAAGCCGAGACCCAGCGCCTGGATGCCCGCGGCGATGCCCTGGCGCCACGTCTGGAGCGTGAAGGCGAGAAGTTGGCGCGGCGCGAGGTGGCGCTCGACACCTTGGCCGACACCCGCGAGGCCTTGCCTCGACTGGAGCGAGCCCTGGTGGCACGGCTTGATGCCTGGGTAAAGCAGGACGTGCCGTTCCTGCGTGAGGAGCGGCTGGCGCGTGCGGAAAGCCTGGACGCTAGCCTCGAGGATCTCGATATGTCGAGTGCGGATCGACTGGACCGCATACTTTCCGCCTGGCGGACCGAGCTGGATTACGGCCGTGAATTCGACGCCTGGCGGGGCTATCTGGGTGAGGGCGATGAGCGCCGCGAGGTCGATTTTCTGCGCTTGGGTCGCGTGGGGTTTTATTACCTCACCCCTGATGCCCGGCAGGGTGGGGTGTGGCGTGCCGAAGACCAGGGCTGGGTGGCGTTGGACGACAGCGCACGCGATGAGGTGCGCCATGGGTTGAGTATCGCCCGAGAACAGCGTGCGCCTGAGCTGTTGACCCTGCCGGTCTCTCGCCAGTTGGAGCGTAGTGCTTCCCGCCAAGGCGATGAGATGTCTGCCAGCGATACGGAGACGAACTCATGACACATCCATGGAGACGTTCCGACCGAGTTGTCAGGAGCCCAGGCATGAGCGGTGTCATGTTGGGCCTGGTGATGGCGGCCTTGATGCTCATGATGTCACCGGTAGAGTCCCAGGAGGAACCGCTTGCCAGCCTGCGCGCCGAGCGTGAGATGGCCGAGGCCAGGGATGCGGCGCGCCTGGCCGCATTGCTCGAGGATCGCGACACCCTGCAAGCCGCCCTCGAGCAGGCAAGGCAAGCCCACGCCGAGGCCCAGGAACGGGTGACACCACTCCTGGAGCAGCGGCAGGCCCAGGAGGCGTGGCGTGAAGAGCTCGACGAACGCCAGGCCGAACAGGGCGGGGATCTCGCCGAAGTACTCGAGACGCTGGCGCAACACAGTGGTGAGCTGCGCGACGACCTGGCGGAGAGTTGGCTCACCCTGGGGGGAAGCGAATTGCCGCCCCGCCTCGATGACATCGAGGTGCTCAGGCCCGAGCACCTCGAGACACTTGGTGATGCGTTGCTGGCCTTGACCGCCGAGACGGGACGGGTGGTTGCCTTCGAAGCGCCGGTCGCCGCCGTTGACGGACAGGTGGCCGAGCGTGAGGTGGTGCGGGTTGGCGACCTGGGGGTCTTCGCAGACGGGGCGCTGCTCGAGCGTGGGGCCGAGGAGGGCGTGCTTTCCACGGCGGCGCGTACGCCCGACAAGGTCAGTACGCTGCTCAGGGACTTCCAGGCCGGTGAAAACGAACGGCTGGTGCTCGACCCCTCAGGCGGCCAGGTGATCGACGCGTTGTCACGACAACCCAGTCTGGTCGAACGTTTTCATCAGGGCGGCGCCGTGGGCTACGTGGTGGTGGGGCTGGGCATCATCGGCCTGCTGGTGGCGCTGCTGCAGTACGCTTACCTGTTGCGGGTGAGCGTGGCGATTCGCCGTCAGCTGCGTGACCTTGACCAATTGCGCAAGGACAACCCCCTGGGCCGTGTGCTGTTGCGGTTCCAGGCCCTGGCCGACGACAGCGTGCCCGAAGCGCTGGAAGCCCGTCTCGATGAGGCGGTACTGGCCGAGTTGCCGCGGCTCGAGCGTGGCCAGCCGCTGGTCAAGCTGCTCGCCGCGGTGGCCCCGCTGCTGGGCCTTCTGGGCACCGTGACGGGCATGATCGTGACGTTCCAGGCGATCACGGTATTCGGCACCGGCGACCCCCAACTGATGGCCGGCGGGATCAGCCAGGCACTGGTGACCACCGTGCTCGGGCTGATCACCGCCGTTCCCCTGCTGTTTGCCCAGACGGCGCTGGCCGGGCGCAGCCGCCACCTGGCCGGGGTGGTGGAAGGGCAGGCCAGTGCGGCACTTGCCGAGCAACTGGAACACCGCCAGCCAGTGTCCCACCCCGCCGGGAGGCTGCACCGTGCTGCCACTCTGGCGTGAGTTCAGTCTTGCCACCAGTCTCGAAACCGGTCTTGAGCTCGGTTTCGAACTCGGTCTCGAACCCCTGGCGCGGCTGGTCGATGCCGGTGGGATCATCCTGGTGGTCATTGCCGGCGTGGCGGCGCTGCTGTTCAGTCTGGCGCTCGAGCGCGTGCTGTTCTTTCGCATCACCTACCGGCGTGCACGGCGGGCATTGCTCGAGAGGTGGGCCGCGCGCGCCGACCATATGAGCTGGAGCGCGCTGACCCTGCGCGAAGCCTGGGCACGTGAGCTGATTGCCAGGCTGCGTCGGCCACTGCCGTGGCTGAAACTTCTGGTGGCGCTATGTCCGTTGCTTGGGTTGCTAGGCACGGTGACCGGCATGATCGCCGTCTTCGATAGCCTGGCACTGAGCGACACCGGCCAGGCCCGCGCCATGGCCGATGGCGTGGCCCGCGCCACCCTGCCCACCCTGGCGGGCATGGCGGTCGCCGTGGTGGGCCTGTTGTTCACCAGCCGACTGGAACAGATCATTCGGCGCGAGGACCAGCGGCTGCATGACCGCCTGGCTCGCGCTGTGGAGGACTCCCATGCGTAGACGTCGCAGCTTGTCCACTGAAGGAGGTGACGCGGGTGAGGTCAACCTGACGCCGATGCTGGATGTCGTCTTCATCATGCTGATCTTCTTCATCGTCACGACGAGCTTCATCAAGGAGAGTGGCGTGGAAATCGATCGGCCCGAATCGAGTGCCGCCACCCCCAGGCCCGATGCTCAACTGATGGTGGCCATTACCCCGCAAGGGGCGGTGTGGGTGGATGGCAATCCGGTGGACGCTCACCGGGTCGGTGAAGAAGTCGCCGCGCTGATCAGTGACGACGGGAGTGTGGTGATCCAGGCGGATCGCGAGTCCACCACGGGGCTTTTGATCGAAGTCATGGACAGGATTCGCGAGGCCGGCGTCGAACAGGTAGCGGTGGCCGCTCAACGGAGTGCACCATGACCCGAGTGCCGGTCTCGGTATTGGCGGGTATCAGCATGGCGCTGCTGCTGTTCTGGATGCTGGCACTGCTGGTGTCTCCCCCCGAGAAGGAGTTCGAGGTGCTGGAGATGACCATGACCATGTCCAGCGCCGATATCCAGGAGGCCGTGCCGGAGCCAGAGCCGGAGACGCCGACCGAGACGACACCGCCCGCACCCCCGGAACCGACCGCCTTGCCGCCGATGCCCGAACCGGCACTTGAGGCCCAGAGTCCCATCTCATTGCCGGAACCCGAGCTGAGCGAGGAGGCCGAGCCACTGGAGCTCGATGCCGCCTTGCCCAAGTTGAGTGAACGGCAACCTGAGCCCGAGCCACAACCCGAACCACAGCCTGAACCTGAACCGGCGCCAGAGCCCGAGCCGACACCTCGACCGGACCCATCGCCTCAGCCAGAGGCGCAGAACGAGTCGCAGAGTGAAGCGCCTGCCACCAGCGCCGCACGCCAGACAGCCGATTCCGCCGAGCCGGCCAATAGCGAGCCGGTGGATGTGGGCCGTGCGGCGCCGACCAGCCAGGTACCACCCGAGTACCCTAGCAGGGCGCAACGACGTGGCCTGGAAGGTGTCGTGGAACTGGAGTTCCTGATCGAGGCCGATGGTCGTGTCGATGCATCGAGCATCCGGGTGATCTCCGCGCGACCGAGCAACGTATTCGAAGATGCCGCTCGGCAGGCCGTGGCGCGCTGGCGGTTCGAGCCGGCCAGCGGACTTCGCCGCGCCCGCCAGCGCCTGGAATTCCAGCTGAGGTAGTGCCCATGTCGTTGCATCGTCTCTTGCGCCTTCGAAGGCCGTCCCTGAGATGGCTGCCGCTTGCCGCGGCCGGCTGGCTGTGCGCGATGCCGTTGGCATGGTCTGCGCCACCGCTGCCGGCGTCTTTCATCGCCGATCTGGAGAACTTGCACAGCAAGCTCGAGGCCAGTGAGTCAGCCGGTGAGTGGAAAAGCGTGAGGGCAAAGGCACTGGCCCAGGCAGAGCGACTTGCCGGCGGCAATGCGGCCGACCGCTGGGCCCGCGCCGTCTACCTGCAACTGGCTGCCGACGCGGAGACACGAGCGGGCAACCCAGGGGCGGCGGCGGAGCATCTGCGTCTGGCTCGCGAGACACCGGGGGTGGAGGCAAAGCAGCGTGACACCTGGCAGCGCAGGGAAGCGCGCCTGCGACTCGCCGCTGGCGACGACGAGGGCGGTGCCAGCTTGCTGAGCGACTGGTTGACCCGCCATGGGGGTGAAGCCGATGACCACTGGCGACTTGCCAGGGCGCTGGCCGAAGCGGGCCGTTGGCAGGACGCCGCCTCGCGTGTCGAGCTCGCCCTGGAGAGAACCCCTGCGCCGGACGCTGCCCAGCGACGCCTGGCCATTACCGTTTGGCGCCGGTCGGGCGATGACGAAGCGGCGCTGTCGATGCTGGCGGATGGCTTGAAAGACACCCGCGACCCCGCCCGCTGGCGGGAGGCGTCCGCGCTCGCCCAGCGGCTTGGCGACACCGGCAGGGCCGCCGCCATCTGGGAAACGGCCTGGCGCCGTGGAATATTCGAAGGCGAAGAGGCTCTGCGGCGGCGGATTCATCTGCACATGGCCGGCGGTACCCCGGCGCGGGCGGCGGAAGCCCTGGCGGAGGCGCTGCAGGCGGGAACGCTCGAGGATAGCGACGCGCATCGCCGGCTACTGGCCCAGGCCTGGGAGGCCGCGCGCGAACGAGACCTCGCGCTTGCGGCCTGGGAGGCGCTGGCAACACGTACCGACGCCGGAGAGGATTGGCTGCGGCTGGGGCAATTGGCCCACGCCTGGGGCAGGGAAGCAGTGGCCGAACGGGCGCTTACGCGGGCCGATGCGCTGGGTCAGGACGCAGC
Organism: Halomonas urumqiensis; assembly: GCF_003028575.1. GTDB lineage: Bacteria > Pseudomonadota > Gammaproteobacteria > Pseudomonadales > Halomonadaceae > Halomonas > Halomonas urumqiensis. The sequence continues at coordinate 13,431 of NZ_PYUD01000004.1, forward strand.
AGAGCGCTGGCTCGAGGCGCTGGTGTCGGCCTCGAGCGACTAGTCCGTCATCACAACGCCAGTTCGGTCCACACCGGCGCGTGATCGGAGGGCTTCTCCATGCCCCTCAGTGCATAGTCGATGCCGGCATCCACCACCTTCTCCGCAAGCGGTGCGGTGACCAGGATGTAGTCAATGCGCAGGCCGCGCTTGGGGTCGCGCTCGAAGCCCCTCGAGCGGTAATCGAACCAGCTGAAGCGGTCGGACGTTTCGGGATGGTGTATCCGGTAGCTGTCGATCAGCCCCCAGGCCTTGATGCCGGCGAGCCATTCACGCTCCACCGGCTGAAAACTGGTCTTGCCTTCGCGCAGCCAGCGTCTGCGATTGTCCTCGCCGATGCCGATGTCGATATCTTCGGGGGAAATGTTGAAATCACCCATCACCGCAAGCGCTTCGTCAGGCCGCTGGTCTTCTACCAGCAAGCGCTTGAGCTGCTGGTAGAACGCCCGCTTGTGGGGGAACTTCAGGGGGTGTTCGATATTCTCGCCCTGGGGGAAATAGCCGTTCCAGACCGTCAGCGGCTCGCCACCCGCTGGGCGCAGACGTGCCCCGATCATGCGCCGTTGAGCGTTTTCGTCATCGTCGGGAAAACCGTGGTACACCGCTTCTGGCTCACCGCACTGCGCGGTATCGATCATCAGCGCCACCCCGTAGTGACCCTTCTGACCGTGGAAATGCACTTGGTAGCCAAGTGCCTCCAGCGCGTCGCGGGGGAACTCGCTGTCCTGTACCTTGGTCTCCTGCAGCCCGATCACCGCCGGGCGGTGTGCCGCGACGAGCGCTTCGAGTTGATGCGGGCGGGCGCGCACCCCATTGATGTTGAACGACACCAGACGCATCACTTGGGCTCTCCGTCATGGTGGTTGTCGCCATTTCCGGCATCGGGCCGCTGCTCTGGGTGGATGGCGATCGGCTGGCCTGACGCCTGACGGGCGATCTTGCGGGCCGCCTGCAGCTTGCGCTGCTGGCGCTTCTTCTGGGTGTAGCGGGTCGACGAGGTCACCTGATCGGGGTTCTCGTGACGCCACTTCTTGTAGTCCTTGCGCCGGCCGGTGCGAATGGTCACCTTGTCGGCCAGCGAACGGGTCTTCTTGCGGCGTGTCATCAGGCATGACTCCTTGCGTGTCTGACGAGCATTCTATCAGCCTCGTGCGCCGCTTCGACAGCCATCTGCCCCGTGGCATGTGCATCAAGCGCGCCCTTCGGCGTCGAGGCTGGTACAATCATCGATCTTGTCATGCACCCTATTCACTGAAACGGACTAGACAGCAAGCCTATGAGCGAGTCGGAACAGATCAACGCACCGGCACAGGATCGCAAGCCCAAGCGTCGTCGTCGCAAGCCGCGTCGTCGCCAGTCTTCCGGCTGGGACCTGCGCCAGTTTCAGGTGCCTGCGGTGGCAGGCAAGTGGCGGTTTCATGATTTCGACCTGCCGCTGCCGCTGATGCGGGCGATCCACGCCCTGGGTTTCGAGTATTGCACGCCGATTCAGGCCGAGGCGCTGGCCCAGACCCTGCTGGGTGGCGACGTGGTCGGCAAGGCCCAGACCGGCACCGGCAAGACGGCGGCCTTTCTGATCTCGATCATGGCCTACTTCCTCGAGGAAGAGGTGCCCAATGGCCAGAAGGTCGGTGCCCCCAGGGCGCTGATCATCGCGCCGACGCGCGAGCTGGCGCTGCAGATCGAGAAGGACGCCAAGGCATTGGCTCGCTTCACCGATCTCAAGGTGGCAAGCGTGGTCGGCGGCATGGATTACCAGAAGCAGCGCGACGCCCTGGCCGGCAACCTCGATATTCTGGTGGCTACGCCTGGGCGCCTGCTGGATTTCCACCAGAAGCGTGACGTCGACCTGACCCAGGTCGAGGTGCTGGTGCTCGACGAAGCCGACCGCATGCTGTCGATGGGCTTCATCCCCGACGTCAAGCGCATCATTCGGCATACGCCCAAGAAGGAAGAGCGTCAGACCTTCCTGTTCTCGGCCACCTTCACGGAAGACATCCTCAACCTGGCGAGCCAGTGGACCCATGAGCCGGCGCATGTCGAGATCGAGGTGACGGTGGAGAATGCCGCCGATATCGATCAGCGCGTCTACCTGGTAGGCGATGACGAGAAACAGCGGCTACTGGTCAATCTGCTCAAGCAGGAGAGCTTCGATCGCGTGATGGTATTCGGCAACCGTCGCGATCTGGTGCGCAAGCTCGACGAGTTGCTCAAGAAGGCCGGCATCAACGCCGCCATGCTGTCCGGTGACGTGCCCCAGAACCAGCGCATCAAGACCCTCGAACAGTTCCGCGAGGGCGATATACAGGTGCTGGTCGCCACCGATGTGGCGGGGCGTGGCATCCATATCGAGGATGTCAGTCACGTGATCAACTACACCCTGCCGGAAGACCCGGAAGACTACGTGCATCGTATCGGGCGTACCGGCCGTGCCGGCGCCAAGGGTGTGTCGATCAGCTTCGTGGGTGAGGAAGACGCCTTCTCCCTGCCCGAGATCGAGCGCTACATCAACGATTCGTTGCCCTGCGTGCATCCGCCGGAAGGGTTGTTGTAACAAGGCTGTTTGTAAGACGGGCTGCCGTAAGAGGCAAGAGCGGCGCCGGGGACAGGTCGGAGCGGAGGTCATTCTTCATGGATGAAGAATGTAGCGCCCAGGGAAGGGTTTACAGCGCCTCCGCGAAGGCTTGTCGCCGGGAAAGCCGCGTTTCTCGCGTGGTCCACCCAATGATACAGGCGCCAGCATGCTCGACGAGGCCCTGAAGGGCGAGATACAGACCGCGTATCGCCGTGTGCTCGAGAGCCTCGAGTTGACGCCGCGCTACGGGCAACGGCTGATGATCGCCGAGATCGCCCGCACCCTGGCGGGCATCGAGAGCGACGATAGCGGCAAGCGGACCAGTGACGAGCATGTCTGCGTGCTGGAGGCCGGCACCGGCACCGGCAAGACCCTGGCCTACCTGCTGGCGGCGTTGCCGGTGGCGCGCGCACGCGGCAAGCGTCTGGTGATTGCTACCGCAACGGTGGCCTTGCAGGAGCAGGTGCTGCATCAGGACCTGCCGTCTCTGAAGACCCATAGCGGTATCGACTTCGACTACGCCCTGGCCAAGGGGCGTGGGCGCTATGTGTGTGTGGCGCGGCTCGACCAGGCCCTGGAAGGCACCGAAGAGAACCCCACCCTGTCGCTGTTCGAGCAGTCGCTGGCCAGTGGTGGCGACGATTTCCAGGCGCTCGTCCAGTCGCTGGGCGATGCCTATGGCAACGGCCGTTGGGAGGGCGATCGCGACAGCTGGCCCGAGGCCATCGACGACGCTGACTGGCGGCGGCTGACCGTCGATCATCGCCAGTGCACCAACCGTCGCTGTGGCCACTTTGGTGCCTGTGCCTTCTTCCGTTCACGCCGACATCTCGACAGCGCCGACGTGATCGTCGCCAATCATGACCTGGTACTGTCCGACCTGGCGCTGGGAGGAGGGGTGGTGCTGCCGGCTCCCGGCGATTGCATCTACGTGTTCGATGAAGGCCATCACCTACCCGACAAGGCGCTCAACCACTTTACCCATCGTTTCGCGGTGGGCGGCGGTTTGCGCTGGTTGCGCACGCTAAAGAAGTCGCTGACCGAGCTCAACCAGGCCCTGGCCGTGCAGCCCACGCTTGCTCGCCTGCTGGGTGGCTTGCCGCCGCTGATCGATGCGCTGGAGCCTAAACTTGGCGAGGTTTTCGCCCTGGGCCACCAACTGGCCGAACGCCCCCAGGGGTTGGGTGACGCCGAGGACACCCACCAGCAGCGCTTCGAGATGGGCCGGGCCCCCGAACCACTTCGCGAGCAGGCGCGGGAACTGCTGGTGATGTTCGCCGAACTCTCGCGCACCCTCGAGACCATGGCCGACATCCTGCGCGAGAGCCTGGACCCCGACAAGCACACCGGCCTTCCTCGCGAACAGGCCGAGGCGTGGTTACCGCTGTTGGCCCTGCTGCATGGTCGGGCGCTGGAGGCCCATGCCCTGTGGCAGGCGTTCACCGAGCAGGATGACCCCGGCGAGCCGCCGCGGGCACGCTGGCTTGCGCTCGAGCGTTTCGGCAGCGAACCCGAACTGACCTTTTCGGCAAGCCCGGTATCGGCGGCCCATACCCTGGCGAAGACGTTGTGGGGCAGTTGCCACGGTGCGGTGGTCACTTCGGCGACGCTGACGGCACTGGGTCGCTTCGAGCGTCTGCAAGAGCGGGCGGGGTTGGCCAACCGCTACCGCTATCAGCGCCTGCCGAGCCCCTTCGATTATTCGCGGGCGGTACTCAGTGTGCCGCGCGAGGCGGTGGACCCCAGCGACCGCGAAGGCCATGAGCGAGCCATCGTCGATTTCGTCACCGCCCTTGGTGAACAGGAAGCGGTGCTGATGCTATTTTCGTCGCGGGCTCAGCTACGTGCCGTGGAAAAGGCCTTGCCCGGCAAGCTGGCCGAAAGGGTGCTGGCGCAGGATCGCTTGCCCAAGCGTGAATTGATCACCCGGCATCGTGAACGGATAGATGCCGGCAAGGGCAGCATCATCTTCGGACTGGCGAGTTTTGCCGAAGGCATCGACCTGCCCGGTGACTACCTCACCCATGTAGTGATCACCCGACTGCCATTCGCCGTGCCCGATGACCCGGTGGGTGCCACCCTGGCCGAGTGGATCGAGAGCCGCGGCGGCAACCCCTTCATGCGCATCAGCGTGCCGGATGCCTCGATCAAGCTGGTGCAGGCGTGTGGCAGGTTGATCCGCAAGGAGGCCGACAGTGGCCGCATTACCTTACTCGACCGGCGTGTACTGACTCGCCGCTACGGGCGGGCGTTGCTGGATGCCTTGCCGCCTTTCGTGCGTGAGATCGATGGGGTGAGCAGTGAGGCGTGAGCGCATAGCCTGTCGCCGGTAAGCCGCGGATGATGAGTGAGGCGAGCGTAGTTGCAAATTGGCAGGCCCACCGGACGGTGGGCCTGCTGCGTTTCCGGTCTGGGCCACTACGAGGCTTGGTGTCTTGAGGATTAGTGTCTCGGGGACTAGTGTCAGGCGGCGATGCGCTTGGCCAGTGCCGCGGACAGCTTCTCGTTCATCTGCTTGAGCGCCTGGTCGGTGGTGTCCCAGTCGATGCAGGCGTCGGTGACCGAGACCCCATATTGCAGCTGCGAGAGATCTTCCGGCAATTTCTGGTTGCCCCAGCCGATATTGGACTCGACCATCAGGCCGATGATCGAACGGTTGCCTTCGAGAATCTGGTTGGTGACGTTCTCCAGCACCAGCGGTTGCAATGCGGCGTCCTTGTTGGAGTTGGCGTGTGAGCAGTCGATCATGATGTTGGGCGTCACGCCGGCTTTCTTGAGTTCCTGCTCGGCCAGGGCCACGCTGACACTATCGTAGTTGGGCTTGCCATTGCCGCCACGCAGCACCACATGCCCATAAGCGTTGCCACGGGTGCGAATGATCGCCACCTTGCCTGCCGCGTCGATGCCGAGGAAGTTGTGCGGATGCGAAACCGATTGCAGTGCATTGACCGCCACGTCGAGGCTGCCGTCGGTGCCATTCTTGAAGCCCACCGGGCACGACAGCCCGGACGACATCTCGCGGTGCGTCTGTGATTCGGTGGTGCGCGCGCCGATTGCCGACCAGCTGATGCAGTCCTGCAGGTACTGAGGAGAAATCGGATCGAGGGCTTCCGTCGCCAGTGGCAAGCCAAGCTCGGCGAGTTCCACGAGCAGGCGTCGGGCGATGTGCAGGCCTTCCTCGATCTCGAACGAACCGTTGAGGTGGGGGTCGTTGATCAGTCCCTTCCAGCCCACCGTGGTGCGGGGTTTTTCGAAGTAGACGCGCATCACGATGTACAGGCTGTCCTTGACGTCGTCGGCCAGTCGACGCAGCCGACGCGCATAATCGAGTGCCGCATCCACGTCATGGATGGAGCAGGGGCCTACCACCATCAGCAGGCGTGGATCCTTGCCATCGAGAATGCGCTGTATCGTCTCGCGACCTTCGATCACCGTCTTCTCCGCTGTTTCGGTCAGCGGAATTTCCTTTTTCAGTGCCTCGGGTGAGATCAGGACATCCTGGGCGAGGACGTTGAGGTTGTGGACCTGCTGCTCTGACATTGTGCTACCTGTATCGTGTTTGCGCTGGTGACGAGAATTGTGGCCCCTACTATCGCTCGCCAGCCGACAAGAAATCAATCTTGTCAGGAACCTTGAGAGGGTCTGCCTGTCCCACCGCGGTCGCGCCGGATTGGCGTCGGTCGATGGGCCGGCTCTTGATGGTTGGGCAATAAACGGGAACACTTGAGCACTTCGGCTTTAGCCTTCGACTTTCATCTGCCCCAGGGCATCGGGTTGACGTAATGTTATCTTCCTTCAAGACGCACGCTTCTTTCGTCCACTCGCGACGAACTTTCGCCATGCCAACCTGCCACCTCCTGCCGGGGAGGGTGTGAATGGGCACCAAGGAAACCGACCAGCAGCTCGTTGAGCGTGCCCAGCAGGGTGACAATCGAGCCTTCGATCTGCTGGTGAGGAAATACCAGCACAAGATCATCGGCCTGATCGGGCGTTACGTCCACGATCATGCTGAAGTGCATGATGTCGCACAGGAAGCCTTTATCAAGGCGTATCGTGCGCTGGGTAACTTTCGCTCCGAAAGCGCCTTCTATACCTGGATGTATCGTATCGCCATCAATACCGCCAAGAATCACCTGGTGTCACGCGGGCGTCGCCCTCCCGGCAGCGACCTGGACATCGCCGATGCCGAGATCGTCGATCATAGCGGCCGGCTGGCGGATACCGAGACTCCCGAGGCGGCGATGGCCCGCGACCAGCTCGAGGCAGCGGTGTTCGAGGCCATCGAGAACTTGCCGGATGACCTGCGAACAGCAATCACCTTGCGTGAACTCGACGGACTCTCCTATGAGGATATCGCCACCATCATGCAGTGTCCGGTGGGCACGGTGCGCTCGCGCATCTTTCGTGCGCGTGAGGCGGTGGACCAGCATATTCAGCCGCTGGTGACCACCTCTCGCAACCGTGAACCTGTCGAGGAGTGAGCGGTCAATGTGCATGATCGTCAAGGTTTTTGACGAATGGCTGAACTGTCGGGCGCTTGTAGCGTCAGAAGCAGTGACCGATCTGCCACGGGCGGGTCTTGAGACGTCGACATCCCTGGGTAATGTTGTTCGTGGATGTCTTACACAGGCTGTTAACAGATGCAAGGCGGGGCGCCTTGCTACTGCGAGGGTGTAAAGAATGAGTCAGAACGCACGGGAATCGCTTTCTGCCCTGATGGACAATGAAGGTGATGAGCTTGAGCTGCGCCGAGTGTTGAAATCGCTTGAAGATGCACCGGATGCCGCTGAGTCGTGGCGACGCTACCATTTGATGCGCAGCCTGATGCGTCGAGAACCCGAGGTTGACGTCACCACCGACCTTTCCGCCGGCATCATGGCAAGGCTGAGTGACGAGCCGCTGCCGCAAGGTGTGACGCGAGATGCGCCTGCGCGCCGATCATTGCCGTTCGCTCGCAGCGCGGGCATCGCGGCAGCCGTCTCCTTGATGGTGATCACTGGCGTGCAGTTCTACAGTGGTGGTCTGCCCGGCGACGCCTCCAGCGTCGAGCAGCCCGGCACGGCCAGCGCTCCCTCTCAGAGCCAGCCGTCGCCTGCTTCCCTGGCATCCTCCGGTGCACCAGACTCTTCGGAATCCGTCTCGCGTCCCTCTCTCGTCGATCTTCCTCTCTTCCAGTCTCCGCTTGGCGTATCCGGTGGTGGACAAGGGTTGATGACAGTGGGGTCGGGCACCGATACGCCGATGTTCATGGCACCCGGTACTCGCCAGTCATTGCGTTCCGACGCGGAACAGGCGCGACTGCTGCAATCCTACCTGGATCGTCACGCCGAGGGTTCCGCATACCCCAGTGGTGATGCCTGGATGCCGCTGTTGAGGGCTTCCGGCAGTGAAAGCCTCGGGCAACGCTGAGTGCGGGAGTAAAGGGGATGCACGCAAGACCGGTGCCTGAAAGGTCGCATCGCTACCCATTCAAGAGTGTGCTCCCCATATGGCCTGTGCTGGCGAGTGCGTTGCTGGCTTGCCTTCTTGCCGGAAGTGCCACGCTCGCCATGGCCGCCGAAGATAGCGGCGTTTCAAGCGACGAACTCCGCTCTGAAGAAGGGTTTGATTGTCGCACTCTTGACTCGGGGGCTCCCCCGGATACCGCCCTTGAATGGTTTGAGCGCAGCCTGTGGGCCGGGCATTGTTATGTGTTCGATGCCAATGCTGTGCGCATAGGTCACGACGGGGTGCGTACTCTGGCTTTGACCCATGAGATTCAGGATGGCGTGGAGCGAGGTGTGGCGCATTTTCTCGATGGTCCTGCGCTGGTTGTTGAACGGCGCGGGCGAATTGGTCGGCTCAGTTGGGCTGGAGATCATGGAAACACACCCTCATCGCCCGCGGGTATCGCGGCCCATCTCGATGGCCTTTATCGCCTGCAGTTGGGTGGCCAGGAACGTATTGCCAACCGCCATACCCAGCGCCTGGATATCGCACCTCTCGACAGCCTGCGTTTCGGCCATCGTTTGTGGCTCGACATGGCCACTGGGCTGCCACTCAAGCAGACACTGCTGGATGAAACGGGAAGGGTGGTCGAGACCTTCCAGTTCACCGAGTTCACTGACGCGTACCTATATCAGGGCAATGTCGTCTTCGATCATGCCAGACCACCTCCCGAAGACCCGTGGGTGGCTGGTTGGTTACCCAAGGGGTTCATGCCCCAGCCCGTGGACACCCGCAGTGCCCGGCACGACGAACAGGTGGTGCATCGGCTCTATAGTGACGGCCTGTCCACCTTGAGCCTTTTCGTAGAACCACTGGGCAGTACCGATGTCCTGGCTCCTGGACTGCATCGCCTCGGCGTGTCCCATGCGGCGGTGCGTCATCGTGAACTTGGCGGTGAAGTTCGCCAGGTGGTAGTGATGGGCGAATTGCCTCCCAGAGTGTTGCTGAGGGTGGCCGATACGCTGGAGTGGCAGGGGGAATCCTGAGGCGCAGGTTCGCGTGTCCGCAAGCTGATCCCGGCCCATGGTATCCCTTGAAAATGGTATCCCTTGAAATATACATGACCAGAACCCAAGAAAAGACGGACATTCCGTCATAACCATTCGCAGGAGTGCTACATGAAGCGCATGATTCGACCTCTCTCCCTGTGGATGCTGCTGGCTGCGACCCTGCTTGCCTGGCAGTCCGCTGCGGCGCGTGAGTTACCCGATTTCACCGCCCTGGTCGACCAGGCGGCTCCGGGCGTCGTCAATATCTCTACCTCTCGAACGGTCGAGGGACGAAGTAATCCCTTCGAGAGCTTTGGTGGCCAGGAATTGCCGGAAATCTTCCGTCACTTCTTCGGCGATCGATTCCCGGTCCCGCCCGGCTCATCGCCGTCACCCGGCCGTCCCCAGGAGCGCCAGTCATTGGGTTCAGGTTTCGTCATCTCTGATGACGGCTATGTGCTGACCAACGCCCATGTGGTGGAAGGTGCCGACGAGATTCTAGTTCGACTCAATGATCGACGTGAGCTGCAGGCCGAGCTGATTGGTGCTGACGAGCGCACCGACGTGGCATTGCTCAAGGTGGATGCCGAGGATCTTCCAACCCTGGAACTCGGCGATTCCGATACCTTGCGAGTGGGTGAGTGGGTTGCCGCCATCGGCTCCCCATTCGGCTTCGATCACTCTGTCACGGCGGGCATCATCAGCGCGATAGACCGGACCTTGCCGCGTGATGCCTATGTCCCCTTCATCCAGACCGATGTTGCCATCAACCCTGGCAACTCCGGTGGCCCGCTATTCAACCTCGACGGTGAAGTGATCGGCATCAATTCGCAGATCTTCACTCGTAGCGGTGGGTTCATGGGGCTGTCGTTCGCGATCCCGATCAATGTTGCCATGGATGTCGCTGACCAACTGCGTGAAGACGGGCAGGTACGTCGCGGCTGGCTTGGCGTGATGATTCAGCCGGTATCCCGTGATCTTGCCGAGTCGTTCGGCATGGACGACACCGATGGTGCGCTGGTCGCGGATCTCGACCCCGAGGGTCCGGCTCGCCGGGATGGCCTTCAGGCGGGCGATGTGATTCTCGAGGTGGATGGCACGGCGGTGGATGACGCCAACACCTTGCCCAGGCTGATTGGGAGAACCTCGCCCGGCAACGAGGTGGAGCTGACCTTGTTGCGTGATGGTGAGCGTCTTGAGCAGAGTGTGACCGTGGGTGACTGGCCCGATATGGGTGAGCGTGGCTCCACTGGCCCTCAAGAGAGTCGTCAGGTGAGACTTGGCGTATCGGTGGGTGAGCTTGATGCGACTCAGCGCGAGCAGTTGGGCATCGAGGGCGGTGTTCGCGTCCTCGAGGTCGACCCTGCCGGCGCCGCCGCAGCGGCTGGCATCCGCCAGGGTGACGTGCTGTTCAGTATCGACCATCGAGCCGTCGACAGCCCGCGTGAACTGATGGAGCTGGTCGGCGAACTACCTACCGACCGTGCTGTACCGGTGCGCCTGTACCGTGACGGTCGCTCGCTGTTCGTTGCGCTGCGCCTCGCCAACGACTGATCTTTCGCTACGTTCCCACCGCAACCCGACGGCCATCGCCGTCGGGTTGCTGTATCTGGCCGGCGCATATCGGTACAATGGCGACCATTCCCGGCCGCCCGCCGTCGTTTTCCCTTGTCAGGGCCGGCCCGAACCAGCAGGCAGAAACCACTCGATGTCCCAAGACTCCTCATCCCACCCGCTCAGCCACATACGCAATTTTTCGATCATCGCGCATATCGATCACGGCAAGTCGACCCTGGCCGACCGCTTGATCCAGACATGTGGCGGACTGACCGAGCGTGAGCTCAAGGAGCAGGTGCTCGATTCCATGGACCTCGAGCGCGAACGGGGCATCACCATCAAGGCCCAGTCGGTGACGCTTGATTACCACGCCGATGATGGCAATACCTACCAGCTCAACTTCATCGATACCCCCGGACACGTCGACTTCTCCTACGAAGTGTCGCGTTCCCTGTATGCCTGTGAAGGGGCACTGCTGGTGGTGGATGCCGCCCAGGGCGTCGAGGCGCAGTCGGTAGCCAATTGCTATACCGCCATCGAGCAGGGGCTCGAGGTGTTGCCGGTGCTCAACAAGATGGACCTGCCTCAGGCAGATCCCGACAAGGTGGCCCATGAGATCGAGGAGATCATCGGCCTGGATGCCACCGACGCCTGTCAGGTCTCGGCCAAGAGCGGCCTTGGCATCGATGCACTGCTCGAGCGTCTGGTGCGCGATATTCCGCCGCCCAAGGGCGATCCGAAGGCACCGCTGCAGGCACTGATCATCGATTCCTGGTTCGACAACTACCTGGGTGTCGTGTCGCTGGTTCGCATCTTCGACGGCACCCTGAAAAAGGGTGAGAAGATCCGCATCAAGTCCACCGGACGTGACTGGGGCGCCAACGAGGTGGGTATCTTCACCCCCTTGCGCCGCGAGACGGGCATATTGCGTGCCGGAGAAGTGGGCTTCGTGGTGGCCGGCATCAAGGAGATCCAGGGCGCCCCGGTGGGTGACACCATCACCCACGCCAAGACCCCGGATGTCGAGCGCCTGCCGGGCTTCCAGAAGGTCAAGCCGCAGGTCTATGCCGGCATGTTCCCGGTCAGTGCCGATGACTACGAGGACTTCCGCGATGCCCTTGAAAAGCTGGCGCTGAATGACGCCTCGCTCGAATACGAACCTGAGAACTCCGACGCCTTGGGCTTCGGTTTTCGGGTCGGCTTCCTCGGCACCTTGCATATGGAAATCGTCCAGGAACGTCTCGAGCGCGAGTACAACCTGGACCTGCTGACCACCGCGCCCACCGTGGTCTATGAGCTGGCCATGAAGAATGGCGAGATCAAGTACGTCTCCAACCCCTCGAAACTGCCGGACATGGCGGATGTGGAGGAGATGCGCGAGCCGATCGTGCGTGCCAGCATCCTGGTGCCCCAGGAGTTCGTCGGCAACGTGATCATGGAGTGCGAGAACCGCCGCGGTACCCAGCTCGACATGCAATTCCTCGGCAGCCAGATCCAGCTCACCTACGAACTGCCGATGTCCGAGGTGGTGATGGACTTCTTCGACCGCCTGAAGTCGATCTCCAAGGGCTATGCCTCGCTGGATTACAGCTTCGAGCGCTTCCAGGCCGCCAAACTGGTGCGCCTGGACGTGCTGATCAATGGCGACAAGGTCGATGCGCTGGCGGTGATCATCCACCGTGACCATGCCCATGGTCGTGGCCGGTTGCTGGTGGAGAAGATGAAGGAACTGATTCCGCGTCAGATGTTCGACGTGGCCATTCAGGCGGCCATCGGTGGCCAGGTAGTCGCGCGCTCCACCGTCAAGGCCCTGCGCAAGAACGTCACCGCCAAGTGCTATGGTGGCGATGTCTCACGCAAGAAGAAGTTGCTCGAGAAGCAGAAGGCGGGCAAGAAGCGCATGAAGCAGGTGGGCAGGGTCGAGATTCCCCAGGATGCCTTCCTTGCCGTGCTAAAGGTGAACGACTGATTCGACAAGCTAGGGACGGATGACCGCATGGACTTCTCTTTGATGCTGGTGGTGGCGGTGGCCGTCTCCGGTTTGATCTGGCTGCTCGACCGAGTGTGGTGGCGACCCGCCCGCTTGTCGCGCCTTGCCACTGCCGAGGCTGGCACCACCGATGGGCTTGACCCGAAGAGCCGCCACGCCCTGATAAAGGAGCCGTGGCCGGTCGACTACGCACGATCGTTCTTTCCGGTACTGCTGGTGGTGCTGGTGCTGCGCAGTTTCGTGGTCGAACCGTTTCAGATTCCTTCGGGCTCGATGCGACCGACCCTCGAGGTCGGTGACTTCATCCTGGTCAACAAGTTTGCCTATGGCCTGCGCCTGCCCGTCGTGCATACCCGCTTCGTCGAGTACAACGAGCCTGAACGCGGCGATGTCATGGTGTTTCGCTTCCCCAGTGAGCCGTCGGTGAACTTCATCAAGCGTGTGATCGCGCTGCCGGGCGATACCGTGCGCTACGAAGGCAAGCAGCTCTACGTCAACGGCGAACAGGTGCCGAAGCGGCTTCTGGACGATTCCCCCGCCGAGGCCCCGGGTGAGCTTCTGCTCGAGGAGCGACTGGGCGAGCTTGCTCACCGCATCTACAATAACCCTCGTGATCCGGGGCCGCAGATGCGTGAGCTTGTCGTGCCGGATGGCCACTATTTCACCATGGGCGACAACCGCGACCATTCCAACGATAGCCGCTACTGGGGATTCGTTCCGGAAGACAACATCGTCGGTCGTGCCTTTGCGGTTTGGATGCACTGGGATGGCGGCCTGCCGAGCTTCACCAGCATCCGGCGTATCCACTGAGCCGACAACCCTTTCAGGGACCTGCCTGCGGGCATGCCGGGCCTGCGACATCGTCAGTCGCCGGCCCTTTATCATCAATGAATGAGTTACTAGTGAACGTTTCTTGTCACCACTCGTTTCGTGTCACCAAATAGCAGGAGCTTCGTGAGCAATTCCCTCAACGCCTTCAGCCGACGCCTGGGCCACGCCTTCAGCGATCCCGACTTGCTGGAATTGGCCATGACCCATCGCAGCTTCGGTGGCCAGAACAATGAACGCCTCGAATTTCTGGGCGATTCCATCGTCAATTTCGTGATTGCCGAGGCCCTGTTCCAGCGCTTTCCAGAAGCCCGCGAAGGCCAGCTTTCCCGTCTGCGTGCGCGTTTGGTCAAGGGCCAGACCCTGGCTGAGCTTGCCCGCGAGATGGCATTCGGCGAACACCTGCGCCTGGGGTCCGGCGAGATGAAAAGCGGCGGACACCGCCGCGACTCCATCCTTGCCGATGCGGTGGAGGCGGTGATTGGTGCCATCTACCTGGATGCCGGCATGCAGACGGTGCGCGCCCGGGTGCTCTCCTGGTATGCCGAGCGGCTGGAGGCGATCAGCCTGCAGGACACCCAGAAGGACCCCAAGACTCGCCTGCAGGAGTTCCTGCAGTCGCGACAGGCCCCGCTGCCGCGTTATGAGGTGGTCAATGTCGATGGCGAGGCACATGCGCAGACGTTTCGTGTCGAGTGTCACGTCGAGTTGCTGGCGGGGCACACCACGGGTGTCGGGCCCAGCCGCCGTCATGCCGAGCAGCAGGCCGCCGAACAGGCCCTGGCACAGCTCGAACCCAGCAAAGTGCCCACCAGGGGAGCACGCTCATGACCCAGACCTGTGGTTTCGTGGCTATCGTCGGTCGTCCCAATGTCGGCAAGTCGACGCTGATGAATCGTATCCTGGGCCAGAAGATATCGATTACCTCGCGGCGACCCCAGACCACCCGCCACCAGGTGATGGGCATCAAGACCGAGGGCGAGGCGCAGTTCGTCTATGTCGACACGCCAGGCATTCATATCATGTCGAAGGATCGCAACAAGGCGATCAATCGGTTCATGAACCAGGCGGCGACTCAGGCCTTGCGTGATGTCGACTGCGTGGTGTTCATCATCGACCGCACCCGATGGAGCGATGAGGATCAGGTGGTCCTGCAGCGGCTGGAACATCTGGAAGCGCCGGTGATTCTCGCCGTCAACAAGGTCGATCGCCTGCAGGATAAGGCGAGCCTTCTGCCGTGGCTCGAGCAAGTGGGGGCGCGCCGTGATTTCGCCGCGATCGTGCCGATTTCCGCCAAGCACGGCACCAATGTGCCGGAGCTGGAAGCCGAGGTGGCCAGGCACCTGCCCGAGAGCGTGCATTTCTTCCCCGAAGATCAGATCACCGACAAGAGCCAGCGCTTCCTGGTCGCCGAACTGGTTCGCGAGAAGGTGATGCGCCAGCTTGGCGATGAGCTGCCTTACCAGATGACGGTCGAGATCGAGGAGTTCCGCGATGAGGGTAGGGTGGTGCACATCAGCGCCCTGATTCTTGTCGAACGCGCTGGCCAGAAGAAGATTCTGATCGGCGAGAATGGCGAGCGCATCAAGAGTATCGGCCGTGAAGCTCGCCTCGACATGGAGCGCGCGCTCGACGCCAAGGTCATGCTCAACCTGTGGGTCAAGGTCAAGCGTGGCTGGTCGGATGACGAGCGCGCGTTGAAAAGCCTGGGCTACAACCTCGATTGAGGACATGACACCTGGCGCCAAAGGCTCGTCTTGGCACCAGGTGCTGGCCAGAGGGTCATGCATGCAGCCACAACCTGCCTACCTGCTTCACAAGCGCCCCTACCGCGAGACCAGTGCGCTGGTCGAGCTTGTGACGCTCGAGCATGGCCGGGTGAGGGCCGTGGCACAGGGCGTGCAGCGTCCGGGGAGCCGGTCGCGGGGGCGTTTGCAGCCGTTTGCACCGCTGCATCTGACCTGGATTGGCGACACCGAACTCAAGCGCCTTCGCTTGATGGAGAGTCGCGGCGGGGCGGCGTTGCTGGTCGGCGAGGGATTGCTGTGCGGTCTCTACGCCAATGAGCTGTTGACCCGTACCCTGCCGGTGGAATTCCCGGTGCCTGACGTGTTCGCCTTTTACGCGGCACTGCTTGATGCCTTGCCGCGCCCGGAGGGGCGTGCCGTCGCGTTGCGTCGGCTCGAAGCCGCACTGCTCGAGGCATTGGATGCACTACCACGCTTCACCGCTCCCGATGGCAGCGATCTCGATCCCCAGCGGCGGTATGTGCTGGATACCGCGACAAGGGCCTTCGTTCCCGGCGAGCCGGGCCTGGACGGCCGCACGCTACGCCTGCTGGCGACCAACGGTTGGGGCGATCCTGGCCTCGCCGGGCCTGCCAAGGTGATAGCGAGGGCGGCACTTGCGCCGTTGCTTGGTGCTCGCCCGCTGCGCTCCCGCGAGCTGATGCGCGAGCTTGCCATGCGCCGACGATCCCGTCTGGCAGAGCCGCCCGAGGTGCGAGCCTGATGAATCGGGCTCGATGACCGTTTAGAGGTAACGGCGGGCTTCCCGCCTTACAAAGGAGATATCCATGCATCCCCCGCGTATCCTGCTTGGCGTCAACATCGACCATATCGCCACCCTGCGCCAGGCCAGAGGCACCCGTTACCCCGACCCCGTGCAGGCCGCGCTGCTGGCCGAGGAGGCGGGTGCCGACGGCATCACCGTTCACTTGCGAGAAGATCGCCGGCATATCCAGGAACGTGATGTGCGCCTGCTTGCCGAGGTGATCAACACCCGCATGAACCTCGAAATGGCGGTGACCGAGGAGATGATCGCGCTGGCCGAGGCGCTGCGCCCGGCGAACGTGTGCCTGGTGCCGGAAAAACGTGAAGAATTGACCACCGAGGGTGGCCTCGATGTCGTCGGGGGCTTCGAGGGCCTTCAGGCGGCCTGCGCGCGGCTCGCCAGGGCAGGCTGCGAGGTCTCGCTGTTCATCGACCCGGAACCCGCCCAGATCGAGACCGCCGCGCGCATCGGTGTCCCGGTCATCGAACTGCATACCGGCGCCTATGCCGAGGCGGCGGGCCTGGCTGCCGGCCGCGAACACGCAAGACTCTCGGCCGCCACCGAAATGGCGCTCGAGCTGGGACTTACCGTGAATGCCGGGCATGGCCTCAATTATCACAACGTGGAAGCCATCGCGGCAATTCCCGGCCTGCATGAGCTGAATATCGGCCACGCGATCATCGCGCGTTCGCTGTTCGTTGGGCTCAAGGAGGCGGTGGCGGAGATGAAGCGCCTGGCCATTGCCGGCCAGGAGGCCGGTTTCGTGGCGTCGCTCGAGTCACATGAGCATGACCACTGACGCATGGTGACTCGACCATGATCATCGGTATCGGTACCGACCTTGCCAGGGTCGAACGCTTCGCGCGCGCCAGCAAGCGTCATGGGCCGCGTTTCGCCGAACGCCTGCTGGGTGAGTCGGAGTTGGGACAGTTCCATGGCCACCCCTTGCCAGCCGCCTTCCTGGCAAAGCGGTTCGCCGCCAAGGAGGCCTTCGTCAAGGCCTTGGGAACCGGGCTGAGGCTAGGCATGCGCTGGACCGAGATCCAGGTCGCCAGCGATGCGCTTGGCCGGCCGACGCTGTTGCTTTCCGGCAAGGCCCACGAACTGGCGATGACCGCCGGCGTGCGTTCTGTTCACTTGTCGCTCAGTGATGAGTCCGATCTGGCGTTGGCCTTCGTGGTACTTGAAGGGTAGCGTGTGGATTCCCGTCCGCCTGGTGGGTGGGTGCCCGACAAGCGTGCGTCCTTTGCTACCCATTCACGCACGCCCTCCATGGCCGCGTAGAGGTCGTCCAGCAGTGGCAACACCGCCTCGCGACCGCGGGTGCGCAGGCGAGTTTCCAGCGTTTCACTGAGCAGCCCCAGGCGTGGCACACCACAGTATCGACAGGCGCCATTCAGTGAATGAATGGCATCGAGCAGTGCCTCGTCATCCTCACGTTCGATCGCCGTACGCACCGCTTGCTCGCTCTCGGGCAGGGTGATTGCCAATTGCGACAGCAGCTCCCTCGCCAGGGCCTCGCGGCCTCCGGTCAGGGTAGTGCCCAGCACCAGGTCGACCAGTGGCAGTTCGTCATCATCGGCAATGGCATTGGTGACATCTTGCCGCGCTGCTGGCAACTCGGCTATCTCGAGGTGACGCGTCAACAGGGCATTGAGTTCATCGCCGTCGAGGGGCTTGACCAGTACCTCGTCCAGGCCGCTGGCCAGCAGCCGACGGCGCTCCTCCTCGAGGACGTGTGCGGTCACGGCGATGATCGGCAGGCATGACCAGCTGTCATTGAGCCTGCGCAGCGCGCGTGTGGTTTCCACGCCATCCATGCCGTGCATGCGGATATCCATCAGCACCAGGTCGTAGCGGCGGGCCCGGGCCAGGTTCAGCGCCTCTTCGCCGCTTCCGGCCAGTTCCACCTCGATGCCGGGGCGCTGGATAAGCTCACGCAGCAGCAAGCGGTTTGATTCGCTGTCATCCACGGCGAGCAGGCGTAGCGGTGGGGGCTCTTCCTGGCTTATGGCCTCAGGCTTCGCGGCGGGCAACAGGGCGCCCAGGTGACGCTTGACCGCTTTCACCAGGGTGGCGCGTGCCAGCGGCTTGCTGATGATGTCGCCACCATGGGGCAGCGACAGGGTCGGCAGTTCCAGAGGATTGGCACTGGCCAGCAGCAACGCCGGGCATTCCAGGGTGTCCAGGCGATGTTGCCAGGCAAGCGTTGCCGCGTCATCGAGAGGCAAGTCGTCGAGGCATGCCACCAGCATTGCCGGCTGCTCCCCTGCGTCAAGCGGTGTCGCGACGGGGTTGGCTCCCCACCGCTTGAAGAGGTAAAACAGGGCGCGACGAGTCGGCAGGTGTCGCTCCTCGATCAGGATCGTCTGGCCTGTCAGATGCAGTTCCAAGGGGCGCTGGCTGTGTTCCTCGGCCTCGAGTGGCAGGGTAAAGGCAAAGGTTGATCCCTTGCCCTCTGCGCTCTCGACCCCGATCTTGCCGCCCATCTGCTCGACAAGCTGACGGCTGATGGTCAGCCCGAGGCCGGTGCCGCCGAATTCCCGGGAGTGGCTTGGGTTAGCCTGCTGGAATGCCGTGAACAGCCGGCGACGGTGCTCTGGCGCAAGACCGATCCCGGTATCGCTAACGCTCAAGATCAACGTGACGCAGCCAGGTTCGCTGCTTTCCACCATGACCCGCACGATGACCTCACCTCGTTCGGTAAACTTGATGGCGTTGTTCACCAGGTTGGTCAGTACCTGGCGAATGCGTAGCGGGTCGCCGGTCAGCGGATAAGGCACGTCATCGTAGACAAGTCCCAGCAAGTGGAGGTCCTTCTGCTGGGCCTGGGGCGCCTGCAGGCCCAGCACCTCGTCGACCAAGGCGACCATGTCCACCGGCAGTCGCTCGAGTTCCAGGCGTCCCGCCTCGAGCTTGGAGAAATCCAGTACGTCGTTGACCAGCATCAACAGGTTCTGGCACGCCCGGTTGACGTGTTCGAGCCATTCGCGCTGGCGTGGTTCGAGTCGAGAGCGTCCCAGCAACCTGCAGAAACCGATGATGCCATTGAGAGGGGTGCGTATCTCATGGCTCATG
Organism: Halomonas urumqiensis; assembly: GCF_003028575.1. GTDB lineage: Bacteria > Pseudomonadota > Gammaproteobacteria > Pseudomonadales > Halomonadaceae > Halomonas > Halomonas urumqiensis. The sequence continues at coordinate 32,527 of NZ_PYUD01000004.1, forward strand.
TTGGCCAGGAATTCGGACTTGATGCGGTTGGCCTCGAGTGCACTGCGGTGGGCCAGGTCGAGCTCGATGTTCTGGACCTCGATGGTTTCCATGGACTCCTGCAGCTCGGCGGTGGTCTGTTCCACCTGCCGCTGCATGTCATCGCGGGCATGCGCGAGCTGGTTGGCCAGGGTGTTGACCCGTTCGGCGAGTTGGCCAAGCTCGGGTGGGGAGGGGGGCAGCGGTTCGGTGAACTCGCCACGGATCAGCCTGCCCAGTGTCGCATCGGTGGCGGCCAGGGGAGTGCCGAGCCGCCGTGCCGTGCTGGTCGCCAACAGGGCAAGGCCGATGGCGGCAAGGCTTAGTAACACCACGGCAAGCGCCAGGTGGCGATAGTGGGACAGCAGCAACGAATGCGAGTCGATATCCAGTACCAGCCAGCGCGATGGGGAGGAGGACAGCGGCGTCTGCAGCACCCAGTGGCCACCGTCGTCATGGTGGGTGAGGGTGTCCGTTCGGGACTCTGGCTTGCTGCGCAGGCGCCCGAGTTCCAGGATGACCTCGCCCTGCTCGTCGACGATCCCCAGTGCGCGGACCTCCTCGAGGTCGAGCAGTCGGCTGGTCAGCGCATCGACCCGTTGTGGTTCGTTAGCCTCCAGGCGCTCGGCAAGACTCGGCGCAAACAGCGTGACCACACTTTCCAGGTGATCCTTGAACCCCGCCTCCAGGCGATGCTTCTGTACCCCCAGTGCGAGCGTCGCCGCCAGCACCAGCAGCAGCATCGGCAGCACCAGGATGGATAGTATCAAGCGAGTCTTGAGGGGCATTGGCACGCTCATCATGGTCGAGTTGGGCTCAGTATGACACAGCGGGCGAGGATGCCTGTCCACCCCGGTTCGGCACAGATATAATGATGAAAAGACGTTTCCACAAGGAAGGTTGCATGCATTTTCCCACCATCGAGGAGATCGTCGGCCAGACGCCGTTGGTGCGCCTGAAGCGTATTGGTGCCGGCCGTAACAATGTCCTGCTCGCCAAGCTGGAGGGTCATAATCCGGCTGGTTCGGTGAAGGACCGCCCGGCGCTGTCGATGCTGCGGCAGGCCGAGGCGCGTGGCGAGATTTCGCCCGGCGACACGCTGGTGGAAGCCACCTCTGGCAACACCGGGATCGCACTGGCCATGGCGGCTGCCGTCATGGGCTATCGGTTGGTTCTGATCATGCCCGAGAACGCCTCCGATGAGCGCAAGCAAGCCATGGCGGCTTATGGTGCCAGGCTTGTCACCGTGAGCAAGGAAGGCGGCATGGAAGAGGCGCGTGACCTGGCCGGGTCGATGATCTCGCGCGGTGAGGGCAAGCCGCTCGATCAGTTCGCCAATCCCGACAACCCGCTGTCCCATTACCTTGGAACGGGTCCCGAGGTCTGGGAGCAGACAGCTGGGCAGGTGACGCACTTCATCAGCTCCATGGGCACCACCGGCACCATCATGGGCGTCTCGAAGGCACTCAAGGAGCGTAATTCCAACGTCGAGATCATCGGGCTGCAGCCAGAAGACGGCGCCAGCATCGCCGGTATTCGTCGCTGGCCCCATGAGTATCTGCCGAAAATTTTCGATCCCTCACGGGTCGACCGTGTGCTGGATATCGGCCAACACGAAGCCGAGGAGCACATGCGTCGCCTGGCACGTGAAGAAGGCATCCTGGCCGGTGTGTCATCCGGTGGCGCCCTGGCCGGGGCCTTGCGGGTCGCTGCCGAGGTGGAGAACGCAGTGATCGTGTTCATCGTCTGTGATCGAGGCGACCGCTACCTGTCCACCGGCCTGTTCGCCCCGGAGCTCTGAGGTGGCGATGCTCGGCAAACGACGTCCGCCTCGTGAACGCACGGGTGTTTCCGGCCTTCAGGGGCGTCAGATGCCTCACGGCTCGACACCTGCCGACGGGCGCACCGGGGATGGCACGCTGACCATCGAGCGCCTGGCCCATGATGGCCGTGGTGTGACCCACAGCGCTGATGGCAAGGCGCTGTTCGTGTCCGGCGCGCTACCCGATGAGCGGGTCGAGGTGGCGATTCACCGCACTCGCAAGCGTTTTGACGAGGGCCATGTACGAACGCTTATCGAAACCTCGCCCGAGCGCGTGGAACCGCCGTGCCGGCATTTCACGCGTTGCGGGGGATGTGATCTTCAGCACCTGGCGGTGGCTGCTCAGCGCGACCATAAGCGCCAGGTACTTGTCGAACTGCTGGCGCGCCAGGGTGTCGAGGCTCCGGGGCATCCCGAGTTGCTGGCCGGACGCAGCGACGGCTATCGCCGTCGTGCCCGGCTTGGTGTCAAGGTGAATGCCGAGGGCGGCGTGCACCTTGGCTTTCGTGCCCGGGAAAGCCATCGCCTGGTCGATATCCAAGACTGCACCATTCTGGTGCCTGAGCTGAATGCCTTGCTCCCCACCTTGCATGCGCTTGTTGCCGAACTCGAGGCGCCACGTCAGGTTGGGCACCTGGAACTTGTATCAAGCGATCAAGGGCTGGTTGTGGTGCTACGCCAACTGCGTGAGCACACTGCCGACCGCCAGCGCTGGCTGGCCTTCGCCGAGGCCCAAGGGGTGCACCTGGCACGCTTGCTGGGCCGTGATGCACCGGCACTCGAGTGGCTGACGCCCGAACCCGCGTTGAGCTGCCGGCTACCCACGCAACAGGGTGAGTTGGCAATGGGCTTTGCGCCTGGAGACTTCTTGCAAGCCAATGCCGAGATCAATGCACGCATGGTCGAGACCGCCCTCGACTGGCTTGGAGATATCGATGGCATCGCATTGCTGGACCTGTTTGCCGGGGTGGGGAACTTCAGCCTGCCGCTGGCCTCTAGCGGCGCCGATGTAATGGCGGTGGAAGGGAGTCCGGCGATGGTCGAGCGCTTGGCCAGCAACGCGCATGTCGCGGGCTTGCCGATTGCTGCCCGCCAGGCGGATCTTGGCGACTCGGAGGCGGTGGCCGAGCTGCTGGCAAGCCATTCACCCGCCGTGATGTTGCTTGACCCGCCCCGCGAGGGTGCGGAGGCGGTGGTGCGGGCATTGCACGAGGCGCCGGTGCCTCGCGTGCTGTATGTGTCCTGCGACCCGGCCACGTTGGCCCGTGATGCGGCACGCCTCGTGCATGGGGGATACCGGCTGACGCGGATCGCGGTGGCCGACATGTTCGTGCATACGTCACACCTGGAATCGTTGCTGCTGTTCGAGACCCCGCAAGCGGGACGGCAGACCGAAGGAGCCCCACTCGATGGTTAAAGTCCGTGAAGATCAGCCCATCACACCGGCGGGCCAGGTCGATATCGACTTGTGGATCGCACGCCTTCAGGACGACGTCAAACTGCGCGATCCGGTGGATCTGCGCGACGCTTGTGTGTTGGCCGAGCGGCTGGAGCGTGAGTCGGACCGCCCCCACCGTACCTGGCTCAAGGATGGGTCGAGTTTTCGCCTGGGCCTTGAGATGGCGGATATTCTCGGTGAGCTGCGCCTCGATCAGGTGGCCCTGGAGGCCGCGGTTCTCTACCGTGCGGTTCGCGAGGGGCTGATCAGCCTCGAGGCGATCGGCAAGCGCTTTGGCCGCGAGGTCGCCGGGTTGATTGATGGCGTGTTGCAGATGGCAGCGATCAGCGCCTCGCAACTGCCGAGTCACGGCATGAACCAGCATGATCAGCAGGACAACCTGCGCAAGATGCTGGTCACCATGATCGATGATGTGCGGGTGGCATTGATCAAGATCGCCGAGCGCACCTGCGCGCTGCGCCAGGTCAAGGATGCGCCCCGTGAAAAACGCCTGCGGGTGGCGCGCGAGGTCTTCGATATCTATGCGCCACTGGCACACCGTCTGGGCATCGGCCACTTGAAGTGGGAGCTGGAGGATCTCTCCTTCCGCTACCTGCATGAGGACGAGTACAAGACGATTGCCAGGCAACTGGCCGAGAAGCGAGTCGACCGCGACCGCTATATCGCCGAGGTGGTCGACACCCTGAAGGGCCTGCTGGAGGCACAGGGTATCAAACGCTACGATGTCGATGGTCGTGCCAAGCACATCTATTCGATCTGGCGCAAGATGAAGCGCAAGCGGATCGATTTCTCCCAGGTCTATGATGTCCGGGCGGTGCGCATCCTGGTGCCGGAAGTGGCCGATTGCTATACGGCGCTTGGCATCGTCCATTCGCGCTGGCACCACGTACCGAATGAGTTCGACGACTACATCGCCAATCCCAAGAAAAATGGCTATCAGTCGCTGCACACCGCCGTGCTCGGCCCCGAGAACAAGGTGCTGGAGATTCAGATCCGCACCTTCGCCATGCACGAGGAGGCCGAACTCGGGGTTTGCGCCCACTGGCGCTACAAGGGCCATGATACCAAGGCCAAGAGTTCCAGTTACGAGGAGAAGATCGCCTGGCTACGTCAGGTACTCGAATGGCAGGAGGATGTCGGCGACTTCGGTGACCTTCGCGAGGGGCTGTCGAGCGACGTGGCACCTGACCGCATCTATGTGTTCACCCCCGACGGCCATGTCATCGACTTGCCGCGAGTCGCCACCCCGATCGACTTCGCCTACCGGGTGCATACCGAGGTGGGCCACCGCTGCCGGGGGGCCAAGGTCAATGGCCGGATCGTGCCGCTGACCTACAAGCTCAAGACCGGTCAGCAGGTCGAGATACTGACCGCGAGCAAGGGCGGGCCAAGCCGCGACTGGCTCAACCCGAGCCTGGGTTTCGTGCGTACCTCGCGTGCCAGGGCCAAGATCCAGGCGTGGTTCAAGCACCAGGCACGTGATCAGAATCTCGACGAGGGCCGTGCGCTGTTCGAGCGCGAGATGAAGCGCCTGGATGTCGAGGGGATGGATATCGAGACCCTGGCCCACAAGGTCAACTATCCCCATGCCGAGGACATGTACGCGGCGATCGGCGCCGGTGACCTGCGTATCGGCCAGGTGTTGCACCAGGCCCAGCAGCTGTTTGGCGAGAGTGACGACCAGGACCAGCTCGACCGGTTGCTGGCCAAACCGCGTCGCTCGCCGGGCAAGGGCGCTGCCACGGATATCACCGTGCTGGGGGTGGGTAACCTGAAGACCAGCATGGCCAACTGCTGCCATCCGGTGCCGGGGGAGTCGATCGTCGGCTTCATCACCCAGGGACGTGGGGTCACCGTGCATCGCCAGGATTGCCCTAACATTCTGCAATTGCGGGTCGAGGAGCCCCAACGGATCATCGAGGTCGAGTGGGGAGAGCGCGCGCGCACCCAGTATCCGGTGGATATCGAGGTCCAGGCCTGGGATCGCTCGGGGCTGCTGCGTGACGTCACCGGCGTGCTCAGCAACGAAAAGGTCAATGTGCTGGCGGTCAATACCTTGACCGATACCGATGACGGGATCGCACGCATGGGTATCACCGTCGAGGTTGATGGTCTGGAATCCCTGGGGAGGCTATTTTCGCGCATTCAACAGCTCTCCAATGTCATCGAGGTTCGTCGCTTGCGTAGTGGTGGTAATAGTGGTGGCAAGCCAGGCCGGCGCAAGGGGAAGAGCGCATGAACCACCGCCATGATCTTGATGACCTGTTGACGCTGATGGCGGTACTGCGCGATGCCGATCAGGGCTGTCCTTGGGATATCGAACAGCACTGGGATTCCATTGTGCCGCACACCCTGGAGGAGGCCTACGAGGTCGCAGATGCCATTGAGCGGCGCGCCTACGACGAACTGCCGGGCGAGCTTGGCGACCTGTTGTTCCAGGTCGTCTACTATGCCCAGTTCGCGGCCGAGGAGTCGCGCTTCGATTTCCATGATGTGGTGCACACGCTCACCACCAAGATGTTGCGTCGCCACCCTCATGTGTTCCCCGAGGGCACGCTGGATTCAAGGCGCCCGCCGGGCGTCAGTGCAGAGCAGGTTCAGGCGCGCCAGGTCAACAGTCGCTGGGAAACGCTCAAGGCCGAGGAGCGAGAAGCGCGTAGCCGTGAGGGTGGGGTATCGGTGCTCGATGATGTGCCTCGCACGCTGCCGGCGTTGTCGCGTGCCGCCAAGCTCTCCAAAAGAGCCGCGCGCACGGGTTTCGACTGGCCCGACTCACAGGGTGTGATCGCCAAGATCCGCGAGGAGCTTGAAGAGGTGGAGCAGGCGCTGGCCGAGGGCGACCAGGCCCACGCCGTCGAGGAAGTCGGCGACCTGCTGTTCGCGGTGACCAATCTGGCGCGCACCCTGAAGGCCGACCCGGAACATTGCCTGCGCAAGACCAACGCCAAGTTCGAGCGGCGTTTTCGGCATGTTGAGTCCGCGCTCGACGCCGAGGGCGTGGCGCTGGTTGATGCGGGCCTTGCGGCGATGGAGCGTCATTGGCAGGCCGCCAAGGCCCATGAAACCGATGCGGTCGCCGCAGGACAACGCGTCAGCAATGACTATCACGAATCGTCACTTTCCTCCTCTGTCGATGGCAGAGGACAAGCGGGAGACTAGCGGCCATGAGCCACGATCTACACGAATCGCTGCGAGAAAATGTGCGCATCCTCGGTGATAGCCTTGGGCAAACGATTGCCGATGATCAAGGGCGTGGCTTTGTCGACAAGATCGAGACCATTCGCAGCTACGCCAAGCGCGGGCGTCAGGGTGAAGAGTCCAGCCAGCGTGAACTGATCGACTATCTGCGGCGCTTGCCGGACCGTGACCTGTTGCCGGTCACCCGAGCCTTCAACCAGTTTCTCAACCTGGCCAATATCGCCGAGCAGCATTATCGGGCGCGGTTCCGGCGAGTCGAGGATTACCGTCCCGGCACCCAGCCGGTGCTCAGTGATCTTCTGGAAAAGGCACGCAACGCGGGTAATTCGCCGCGCAAACTGGTCGAGACGCTGGCCGGCATGCGTGTCGAGCTGGTGCTGACCGCGCATCCCACCGAGGTCATCCGCCGTACGCTGATCCAGAAATACGATGCCATCGATGATTGCCTGAGTGCCATCGAGTCCTGCGCCGATTATCCGGAGCGCGGCGTGCGTGCCCATGGTCGGCTTTCCGAACTGATCAGCCAGGCCTGGCATACCGATGAGATTCGTCACGAGCGACCGACGCCGGTGGATGAGGCCAAGTGGGGCTTCGCGGTGATCGAGAATTCGCTGTGGCAGGCGGTACCGGACTTCCACCGTGACCTCGACAACCTGCTGCTGGAGAGCGCCGGCGAGCGGCTGCCGCTGGATGCCGCACCGATCCGTTTCGCCTCGTGGATGGGCGGCGACCGCGACGGCAATCCCAATGTCACCGCCAAGGTCACCCGCGAGGTGTTGTTGCTCGGCCGTTGGATGGCGGCGGATCTCTACCTGCGTGATCTCGAGAAGCTCAAGGCCGAACTCTCCATGTGGAAGGCCAACAGTGCCCTCAAGGCGGAAGTTGGCGATGTCGCCGAACCCTATCGGGAACTGGTCAAGCGCCTGTTGGCAAGGGTCGAGGCGACGCGCGACTGGGCCAAGGCGCAACTCGATGGTCGCAGCTTCGATAGCGTACCGATCATCGAGAGTCGTGATCAGCTCTACGCGCCGCTTCTGACCTGCTACCGCTCACTGTGCGACGTGGGGCTCGACACCATTGCCAACGGTGCGCTGCTCGATACCCTGAGACGTGTGGCGGTGTTCGGTGTCACGTTGACCAAGCTCGATCTGCGCCAGGAGGCTAGCCGTCATGCCCAGGTGATGGAGGAGCTCACCGAAGGTCTAGGGCTTGGCCACTACCGTGAGTGGAATGAAGAACAGCGCCAGCAATTTCTGCTCGAGGAGCTGACCTCGCGCCGGCCATTGATACCGCGCCGCTGGGAGTGCTCGGCGGAATCCCGCGAGGTGATCGATACTTTCAGGGTCATCTCCGGCGAGCAGGCCGAGGCACTGGGTACCTACGTCATCTCGATGGCGGGGGAGCCTTCGGATGTGCTGGCCGTCGCCCTGCTGATGAAGGAAGTGGGCGGTGAAGTCACTCTGCCCATTGCGCCGTTGTTCGAGACCCTGGATGACCTCAACCATGCCGGCGAGGTGATCGACCGCCTGCTGGCGCTGCCGGGCTATCGTGCGCTGGTGGGGGATCGCCAGGAAGTGATGATCGGCTATTCTGACTCAGCCAAGGATGCTGGCCAGCTGGCGGCCGCCTGGGCCCAGTATCGTGCCCAGGAGACGCTGGTGGAGGTCTGCGACCGGCATGGTGTCGACCTCACCCTGTTTCATGGTCGCGGTGGCACCGTCGGTCGTGGGGGCGGCCCGGCCCATGCGGCCATCCTCTCCCAGCCGCCGGGCTCGGTGAACGGCAGTCTGCGGGTAACCGAGCAGGGAGAGATGATTCGCTTCAAGTTCGGCCAGCCCGAGATCGCGCTGCGTTCCATGGAAATCTATGCCTGCGCGGTGCTGGAGGCGACCCTGTTGCCCCCTCCGGCCCCCGAGGCCCACTGGCGCGAAGAGATGGACCGCCTCGCCGAGGTGGCCCACGCCGCTTATGTCGGGGTGGTGCGCGAGGATCCGGATTTCGTCCCCTATTTCCGTTCGGTGACTCCTGAAGGCTCGCTGGGTCGCCTGCCGCTGGGTTCTCGACCCACCAAGCGGCGACAGGACGGTGGTGTGGAGACCTTACGGGCGATTCCTTGGATATTTGCCTGGACACAGACACGCCTGATGCTGCCTGCGTGGCTTGGCAGTGGCGAGGCCTTCGCCCGACGCCTCGACGAGGAGGGTGGGCTCGAGGTATTGCAGGAGATGCGTGAGAACTGGCCTTTCTTCGGTACCTACCTGGATATGCTGGAGATGCTGCTGGCCAAGGCAGACGTGGGAATCGCCGCCTACTATGAGCACCGGCTGGTCGATGAACCCTCGCTCAAGGCGCTGGGTGAGAATCTGCGCAATCGCTTCACACGGTTGCAGGGGGTGCTGTTATCGATTCTCCAGCAACAGGAGCTTCTCGAGACTACGCCGCTGATTCGTCAGGCCATTGCGGTGCGTAATCCCTATATCGATCCGCTGCATGGCCTGCAGGCCGAGTTGCTGCAGCGTAACCGGGATGCCGACGGCGCCATCAGTGCCGACCTCTCACGCGCGTTGATGGTGACCATGGCCGGTATCGCGGCTGGGCTGCGCAACACTGGGTGATGGGTATTACACTGGCATGCTACAGCGTCCCAGCCTTTGGCAGGGACGCTGATCTGGATACTGTTGACCTGGGGTGTCAGCTTGGGGGCGTTACCCCGCTTTAAAAGCGTAGCGAAGCGATTAGAAGTTGTAGCGCAGCGACGCGGTAATCAGGTTCAGGTGGGCCATGTCGGGTGCACGAAACTCCTCGAACTCCAGCCGGCTGACCAGCCGATCGAACTGCAGGCGTGCCCCGAGCCCTTGTACCCGTGTGGTGCCATTGCTGGCCAGGCTATCCTGCGGAATGACCGGGTCGCCCTCCCAACCGGCCACTCCGGACTTTGCATAGAGCCCGAGCCTGCCGATGCGCACACCCGCCAGCAGGCTTCCCCCCATGCTTGTGGTATTGAGCAAGAGGCTTTGATCGCCAAGCCGGGTGGGGACCTCGTCGCTTTCGCGGTAGCTGAATTCGGCTGCGATATCGAGACGGGGCAGCGTCAGAGGGGAGAAACCGGCGATAAGACGAAAACCGGAGGTAAAGCCATCAGGCGTGTCGATATCGCGTCCCTCGATCACCACGCCATTGTCGAGGTGCATGAGGTCGGCGTCATGGCCGGAGTAGGCAGGCGCACTGTCATCGGCAACCAGGGTCGATGACATCGTGACCATCCCAGCCGCGAGAGCGGCGATTGCAAAACCCGGCTTCATGAAAGGTGTCCCTTGCGCACGCGATGCTCGCCACGGGTGTGTACGCTGTCGTTTCGATGGTGATATCGATTTGGTAGTTATAAGTGACGGCGACATTGATTGTCAGCGTTCTAATCAATCCATCTCAGGCTAGCAAGGCTTTCGGGATTACGCCAGAAATGCATACCTATATTCAGTTATATTCGGGCATTCGCCGGCAATTCACGTAATCGGGCATACAGAGAAGACAGAGTCGGCGCCTGCAGGCCATGTCGTTGTGCGGAATCCAGTAGCGGTCCCAGAATCGCCCGATGCTCGGTGGGCCTGCCAGCCAGTACATCCTGCAGCATCGAGGCGCGGTTGTTGGCGGTGCTTGCCGCCACCTCCCATACCAGCTCGCTCCAGCCTTGCACGCCCGTACCCGTGGGTGGGGTGATACGTTCCGACGCCAGTATCGGGGCGAGTTCCTCGATCACCACCTCGACCATGCCGCGATATGGGGTATCGCGCAGCTGGCCATTGCGGATCTGAAACTGTGCCACCAGCGGATTGATGGCCGCATTCACGGCAAGCTTGCGCCACAGCCTGATGCGAATGTCAGCTACCGCTTCGCAAGCCAGTCCAGCGGCATTGACGTGTTTCGCCAGCGCTGTGGCAAGGGCGGAATGTCGGCCATCCAGGTCGCCCAGGAACGTCTTGCCGTGGCCCGCGTGGGTGACCTGGCTGTCGTCCTGTACATGGGCGCCTTCGGTGGTGGTGGCGCAGAGTACCGGGCCTGGGTGGCGTGCAGTGATACGCGGCTGGCAGTCGAAGCCATTCTGCCACAGCACCAAGGGCGTGGTGGCCGTCAGGCGCTCGGCAATGGCGCCCAGGGCCGCCTCGCAGGCATAGGCCTTGGTGGTCAGGTGAATCACGTCGGCGGGTTCCGCGGGCAGCGATTCCAGGCTTGCCGTGGCAAGCGTGGCCGATAGGGTTTGGCCGTGTGGCGTGATCAGCCTCTGCTGGCCTGGCATGGCACGCCGGCCCACCAGGGTCACCGTGTCGTGCGGTGCGTGAGCAGTTGCCAGGTGCATGGCGAGCATGCGGCCGAGTGCCCCGGGGCCGACGATCCAGTGGTGGACTGACGGATGCGCGGCGCCGGCGCCAGGTCTTTGGTGTCGATTGGAACGCGTCATGAATTGGCGGGGCCTCGCCGGCTACGGGGCTTGTTGGAAGAGCGGGAGGGGGGCGTGCGACGTCGCCGGGTGCTCTTGCCACCGCGTCTGGGGTTGCTCGCAGGCGCCTCTCCCTGGGCCGATTGCAGTGCGTGGCTCAGGCGTGGCGCGTCGGCGGTCGCCAGCAGCTTGCCAAGGTCTTCCACCAGTGAAGCCAGAAAGGGCGAAGGGTCGTCGCCCTGCTCGGCGATGGCCGCCAGCCGCTGCTCCCACAGCGCCGTGCGCTCCGGGCGGCTGACCGCCTCGGGCAGCGAGGCAATCAGGGCGCTGCCCAGGCGAGTCGCGCGCAGTGCCTTGGCCTGGCGCACCAGGTAACCACGCTCGACCAGGGTCTCGATGATGCCGGCGCGGGTCGCTTCGGTACCCAGGCCATCGTGCTCACGAAGCGTGCGGCGCACGGCCGGATCCTCCACGTAGCGACCGATGTTCATCATCGCCTTGATCAGGCTGGCATCGGTGAAGGGCTCGGGTGGCCGCGTCTCACGATCCTCCACCGCACAGTCCAGGACCCGGCATGCCTCACCTTGGCTGAGCGGGGGCAAGGGCGGTGTCTGGTCGCGTGTGGTGAACAGGGGTTTCCAGCCTGCCTCGAGAATTTCTTGCCCGGAAGCCCTGAAGCGTTGGTCTTCGATGAGAAATTCCGCCTTTACCTCGCGGGTGGCGAGTGGCGGATAGAATTGCGCCACGACGTTGCGAGCGATCAAGCGGAACACCTCGGCCTCGTGGCGCTCGAGCCGAGAAAGGTCGGCGGGCTTTCCCGTAGGCGCCAGGGCATGGTGAGCGCCCACCTGCTTGTCGTTCCAGGCGCGTGAGCGGCGAGAGAAGTCCGCTCCGTCGACCCATTGGCGCAGCGTCGGGTCATTCTGGCAGGCACTCTCGAGGGTTTTGCGTGCCGCTGCCCAGTGCTCCTCCGGTAGATACCGGCAGTCCGAGCGTGGGTAGGTGATCAGCGTATGGCGTTCATAGAGTCGCTGGCAGATATCCAGCACCGCCTTGGCGGAGAGCCCGAAGCGTCGCGCCGCATCGACCTGCAGCGCCGACAGCGAATAGGGCAGCGGCGCCGGCTGACGTTTGTCCTGGCTGTCGAGACTGGCCAGATGGCCGCTGGCCCCAGGCAGGCGTGCAGCGAGTGCCGCGGCGGGCTCGCGCGCGAGTAGCCGACCCTGATCGTCCAGGGGGTGTGTCTCATCCGGATGCCACCAGGCACGCAGCTGCCCGTGGCTGACGGCAAGATCCACCCACAGCACGAAGAAGGGCCGCGGCTGGAACTCGCGGATGTCGTTGTCCCGGCGCACCACCAGCCCGAGTACCGGGGTTTGCACGCGACCAACCGACAGCACGCCGTCATGGCCCGCCTGGCGGCCGGTCAGTGTCCAGGCGCGGGTCAGGTTGATGCCGTACAGCCAGTCGGCACGTGCGCGGGATTGTGCGGCACGGTAAAGCGGCGCGAAGCGCTGGTTGTCATCCAGGCGAGCCAGCGCGCGCTGAACCGCCGGGCGATTGAGGTCGCTGACCAGCAACCGCGCGACGGGTCCTTTCCACCCCAGGTACTCGATGACTTCCTGGACCAGCAGTTGACCTTCACGATCGGGATCGCCGGCATGCACGACTTCGCGTGTCGTCTTGAGCAGCTTGCGAATCACCGCTAGCTGGCCTCGTGCCTTTGGGCGGGGCAGCAGCTTCCATTGGGCTGGCAGGATCGGCAAGTGATCGAGACGCCACTGCTTGAAGGCGGGATCGTAGGCATCCGGCGGCGCCTGCTCCAGCAGGTGGCCAAGGCACCAGGTGACGGTGGTATCTCCGGCCACCAGAGCGCCATCCTCACGCCGCGCGGCGCTTGGCAGGGCGGCGGCGATGGCCCTCGCGAGGCTGGGTTTTTCGGCGATGATCAGGCGCATGGCTTGGCTCGCACAGGAAAGCCGAATGAACGGCGTTGAAGAATCATGGATATTCTTCCAGTGTCTTCCCGCCTTGGCCAGGTGTATCATGCATTTGGTATTGTACAGCTCTTGTATCAATATTGCCTTCGATAAGCCAATCCTCTCACTCTTACGATCTACCATCCACGACTCACGACTCACGACTCACGACTCACGACTCACGAGAGAGACACAATGCGTGAACGCGGCAGAACACGGCGGCTGCTGGGCCTCGGGGCTCGAACCGGGGGGGCGATGATTCGCACTCGCCTGGGTGGTCAGGCGGATTGGCGAGCGCTTGGCGAGGCGCTGTTCGATGGTCTCTCCGAACTCAAGGGGCCGGCCATGAAGCTGGCCCAGATCATGGCCCAATGGGATGACCTGCTGCCCCCCGATCTTGCCGAGGAACTGGCTCGCCTGCAGCGCCAGGCCGAGCCGATGCCCTGGGAGAGTATCCGCCGCACGCTGGTCGAGCAGTACGGCGACCCCGAGGCGCATTTCCGCGAGATCGAGACACGACCGTTTGCCAGCGCCTCCATGGGTCAGGTGCATCGCGCCGTGACGCATGATGGCGAGACGGTGGTGCTCAAGGTTCAGTATCCCGGGCTTGCCGAGGTATTGGAGAGCGACCTTGCCCAGGTGCGTCGCTTGATGCGCCTGGGGCGCTGGCTCAAGGTGCCCCAGGCACGTCTGGATGCACTGTTCGAGGAACTGGCGGTGAGCTTGCGAGGTGAACTCGACTACCGTGCCGAGGCCCAGGCGCTCGAGCGTTACCGGCAGCGTTATCGTCAAATGGATGGGCTGGTGATACCCGAGCCGCTCCCGGTGCTTTGTGGTGAGCGGGTATTGGCCATGCGCTTCGTGCCTGGCACACCATTGCGAGATCTGGAAGGTGCCGATGATGCCCTGCGCCAGAAGGCCGCCGTCACCCTTGCCGACTGGATCACCGAAGAGCTGTTCACTCACGGCGAGCTGCACGCCGACCCCCATGCCGGCAATTTCGCCGTGGATGACCAGGGGCGTTTGGTGATCTACGACCTGGGGGCGGTGATTGCTGTGCCGGAAGAGCGTCTGCGCGCGATGATGCTCTTGCTCGAGTCGACACTTGCCCAAGACCCCATGGCAATGGACGAGGCGCTGCTGCGCTTGGGTGGCCGCCAGGGCCAGGGGGCGCCACTGGCGCTTTATCGCGAATCCGCCGAGGCGGTGTCGGCGCTGTTTGCGCCTGGTGAGCAGGATTTTGGCGACGTGCGGGTACACCGTCGGCTGCGCGATCTCACCCCAAGGGTGTGGGCCGCGATGGATCGCCTGCAACCCCCGGCTGACACACTCCTGCTGTCACGCACCCTCAACGGTCATTACTGGAACCTGGTGCGCCTCGATGCACGCCTGGACATGCAAGCGAGAACCGCGCCGCTGCTCGCCTGGGCCAAACGCTGACCACCTGCCCAGCATCGCGTGAGACTGGTAGAATGATGCGCTTTATGGATGGTGGAGGCAGCGATGCTGGCGGTATGGGTGGAACAGCTACTGGGGTTTGCCTCGGGCGCCCTGGCGACCATTCGCGAGGACGAACGCTATCCAACGCTGATGACCTGGGCCCGTGAAGAGGGCCCAAGCCTGGTGGGCGGTAATTTGGCGCTGGCACAGGCGCTTGCACCCGAGCTTTGGTCGCAGACGCCGCTTGCGAGGTTGGATTTCGCTTGTGAACCCTTGGCGCGGCCTGGGCGCAACGAGCTCTGCTGGTGCGATTCCGGCCGCAAGACCAAGCACTGTTGTGGGTCGGTCTCACTGCCCGGGCAGATACCGACACACCTGATGTGGATGTTGTCGCTGCGTGACTGGAAGGGCAGTGCCCTGAAGGCTGCCCTGGACAGCGGGCGTGCACCTGCCCAGGCGCTGCTCGAAGCCGGCTTGATCGCCGCCGAAACCGGTCAACGGGGTCGCGCTCAGCAGATTCTCGAATCATTGTTCGAGCGTGTCGACTGGTCGACGCTGCCGGAGCAGGCCGAGCCGGCTTTCGAGATTCTCATCGATCTCTATCAGGAGCGTGGATTCTCGCGCAAGCGCGAGGCGCTTCTCGATGAGGTGCTCGAGCGTGGTCCGCTGTTCCTGCGTGGTGTCGCACTGGAGCGCATCTGTCTGATGCACCTCGACAACGATGACCTGGACAGTGCCCGTGGCGCGTTCGTTCGCGCCCAGCAGGCACTGCCCGATTCGCCGACCCTGGCCTACATCGAGGCCATGCTGCTGCTTCACGAAGGCCATGAGAAAGAAGCCGCCGAACGCGCACGCTTCTGGTTGCGCAGGCTCTCTCGCCAGGGTGACCTGGACCCCGATCAGTTACAGTTCCTGGCCGATCTCGCCGACAACCCGGGCGCTACTCTTGCCGAGCAGCTGCTCAATGCCGAGGAGGACCTGGCCGGGCCGCTGGCCTCGCTGCAGGCGCTGTTCGAGTCGCTGCCCACCGCACCCAAGCTTGATATTCGGCTGACCCCCGCCTCGCGGCTTGAGTATCACACCAGTGCCAGGGAAGACACACTGTTCGCTGCCTGGCAGCAGCACTTCCAGGTGGCCGTGGCAAGCGACACCCCGATGGGGCTTGAAAGCGACCCTTGGCCCGAGGCTGCCACCTGGCTCGGCGAGCTCTGTGCGCACCCGGAGTGGCTGGATTCACCCCGCGTGGTGCAGGGCTTGACACTGGCGCTGGCCAGCCGTTTCGGTAGCCTGCCGTGGATGGCGCCGAGCCTGTTTGCTCCATTGGCCGGTCGCCTGGAGCGTTGGCTCGAGCAGGTCCACGCCGAGGGGCCTGGCACCTTGACCTGGGACGATGCCGACAATGCGGTCCTGCTGCGCACGGGGCTGGCGCTGGTGGTGGGCATGGAGCGTGGTGCCCGGCAACGCTCTCGGCAACTCGCCGAGCGGCTGCTGGTGCTGGACGACCAGGATAGCCTGGGGCTGCGCGAACTGGTGCTCGACCAGTTGCTGCGCGATGGCCGTGATGAAGAGGCGCTGGTGGTCAGCGAGCAGAGGGTCGAGGCCGATGCGGATGAGCCAGCCCCGTTGGGCCTGTTGATGGGGCGTGCCCTGGCACTCTATCGACTGGAACGTCACGAGGAGGCCGGCGCGGCACTGGCCGAGGCACGTCACCTCAACACCCATGCACTGCCGATGCTGTGTGCCGAGAACCCGCGTCCGGCCTATACCGGTGTCGACGGGGTCGCGGCCCCAGGTTCGCGGGCCGAAGCCTGGCAATACCGCACGTTGATGCGCGATCAGTGGCGTGCCACCCCGGGTGCCCTGGAGTGGCTGCGCGGGGCCATCCCGCCTTCACGCCACAAAAATGCCTGAATCAGGCCATGCGTGTCACCGGTGGTGGCACCAATTCCTTGTCACGACTGATCCAGATCGCAAGGGCGATGGCGGGAAGCCCCAGTGCCGTTGCGATCACAAAGAATGTCGCATATCCCTCGGCTGCCACCACTAGCCCGCCAAAGCCGCTCAGGAACTTACCCGGTAGTGTCATCAATGATGAGAATAGCGCGTACTGGGTGGCGGTGTAGGCGCGTGATGTCAGGCTCGACAGGAAGGCGATGAACACGGCGCTTGCCAGGCCGTTGGCGAGGTTATCGCCGATGATCGTGACCACCAGCATCGGCAGGTGCTGTCCCGCCAGCGCCAATGCCGCAAACAGCAGGTTGGTGAAAGTCGCCGCCACGGCACCCAGCACCAGGATCGGACCGATGCCGTAGCGTGCCACCAGCAGCCCACCTGTGATGCCGCCAGCGATACTCATGAAAATGCCGAACACGTTGGTGACATTGGCGATGGCCGCCAGTGAAAAACCCAGGTCGATGTAAAGCGGATTGGCCATGGAGGCCATGGCCAGGTCGCTGACGCGAAACACGGCGACGAAAAGTAGTAGCCACAACGCCTTGTAGCGATACCGCGAGAAGAAGTCGGTGAAGGGGCAGACCACCGCACCGATCAGCCAGGCCCCCAGCCGCCGCAGTGTGCGTGGTTTGCCTTGGCTTGTGCGCAGGAAGGCGCGCACGCGCGGCTCATGGATCAATTGAGTGCTGAGTGACAGGCGTTCGGGCTCCGGGCGAACCAATACCGTGATCACCCCGACCCCGACCAGTGCGGCCATGGTCAGATAGGCGGCTTCCCAGGAGAGCCACGATGCCACGTAGAGCGCACCTGCCCCGGCGGCGATCAGCCCGCCGCGATACCCGATGATGTAGGTCGATGCCATGGCCGCCTGGATGTCCTCCGGGGCCGACTCGATGCGAAAGGCATCGATGGCGATATCCTGGGTCGCCGAACCAAAGGCCACCAGCAGAGCGAACGCCGCTACCGGCAAGAGGTTCTGCTGTGGGTCCAGGCTTGCCAGACCGACCAGGCCGCCGGCGATCATCAGCTGGGCCAGCAGCATCCAGCCGCGACGTTGGCCAAACGCGCGGGTGAGAATCGGCAATGCCAGCCGGTCGACCACCGGCGCCCAGAAGAACTTGATCGAGTAGAGGATGCCGATCCACGAGAAGAAGCCAATCGCAGCCACCTCTACGCCGTCGCTGCGCAGCCACGCCGAGAGGGTCGAGAACACCAGCAGAAAAGGAAGCCCGGCGGAAAAACCCAGGAACAACATGGTGATCACTGGTGCACGCAGGTAGATGGCCAGGGCGCTGCGCCAACTTCGCTGGGGGGTAGGGGTAGGCATGGCGTAGTGCTCCTTGCAATCCCACGACGGCGGTGGGTGGCCATCACAGGCCAGGACATCGATGGTAAACTGGGCGTTTGGCAGCCGGGCCGCCACTGACACGACGCATGTCGTCCGACCGCTTGCATGCGAGCAATTGTTGCAGAGCCCTGGCGGTGATACCAGCAGCCCGTCACGATCAGGAGCCCCATGACCGACAGCGATGCCAATCAGGAAGATGGCGCAGACGCCAAGCCCCGCTGGTATGTGATCCAGTGCAAGGGGGGAGAGTCCTTTCGTGCCGCCGAGCACCTGGCCAACCAGGGCTATGAGGTGTTTCACCCGGTGCTTCAGGTGGAGAAGAAGCGGCGCGGCAAGCTGGAATGGATGAGCGAGCCGTTATTCCCGCATTATTTGTTCATTCGTCTCGATCGCATGGTCAGCAACTGGCGGCCGATCCGTTCCACTCGAGGTGTTCTCAAACTGGTCGGCTTCGGCAATGCTCCGCTGGCGGTCAGCGACATGTTGGTGGAGACCCTTCGCGAGCATGCCAGCGACTACCAGGATGCCACCGCCAATCTTTACTTCCGCACTGGCGACCCAGTGATGATCACCGAAGGCCCGTTCAAGGACCTGCAAGGGGTGTTTGCCGGCCAGAAGGGGCAGCAACGCGCCATCATCCTGCTCGATGTGCTGCATCGCCAGCAACGACTCGAGATGCCGGTCAGCCAGTTGCGGCGAGGCTGAACCGCCGACTTTTCCACGTCCATTTCGTTATCCCCCTTTCCAGGAGACATCCATGTCCATCGCCCCGCAGCAGGTCGTCACCCTGCACTATGTTCTCACCGATGCCTCAGGCGAAGTACTCGATGATTCACGGGCCCGTCAGAAGCCACTGGAATACCTGCATGGGCATCACAATATCGTCGAGGGGCTCGAGGATGCCCTGGCTGGCCAGCGAGCGGGTGCCGAACTTTCCGTGACCCTGATGCCGGCACAGGCCTACGGGGTGCGTAACGAATCGCTGGTGCGCGAGGTCTCGCGCAGTGCTTTCCCGGTCGATGACCTGGCACCCGGCATGCGTTTCCAGACCCCAGGTGATGCCGGCCCACAGGTCGTCACGGTACTCGAGGTGCATGACGATAGCGTCAAGATCGACACCAACCATCCCCTGGCTGGCCAGATGCTGCGCTATCAGTTGGAGGTGCTGTCGGTGCGTGAGGCGACGCGCGCCGAACTGGCCAAGGGCCACCCCCTGCCACCCGGTACCGAAGCGAGCAGCGTCGAGGACAAGAAAGTGCTCTGAACGATGTGTGGACAGGGCATGAAACTGACCTGGATCAAGCTGGCGGGCGGGTCGATGAGCCACCCACCGCAAGACTTGATGCAGGTCAGGTTTCACGTCCAGGGTTCGCGCTACAGTCCTTCCAACAGATCGAGACGGGAGGATGCCACCATGTACTGGGATGATGCCGTAATCTTTGGGTTGGTCACCGTCGCGATGATGATCGCTTTCCTCGCCGGTTGGGTGGGCTTCATCATTCGCGACCACCGCAAGAAACATTGAGTCGGCAACGCCGCCGGCAAGTCAGTCGTCAGGGGAGGGGGGAGTCATCCCCCCGGTCGCCGACCCGGTTGGGTCGGCTTTTTTGTTTTGGAGAGGGTCGTGACAATGTGCACCCTTCGTGGAAAACCCGCGCAAGGTGGTGCAACGCACGCAGGATGGCTGGCCGTGCAATCAGCATGGGCCTAGCATGAACGGTGTTCGATAATGTGCTTTTCCCACAGTGGGAAGCATCAGGAAACACCAGGAGGCCCTGCCATGACATCGCCAGACCAAGCTACGACCCAGCAGGAAATGCATCGGAAACGCCGCCGTCGGTTGCTTGCGACCCTGGGGATGGGAATTGCCGGTGCCTATGTGGCACCGACCCTGTTCAGTGTTGGCCAGGCGCATGCCTGGCATGAACCTGTCAGGGGGCGTGATTCACGTACCAGCTACTCCCGGCCCAGTTACTCAAGGCCCAGTTACTCACGGCCTAGTTATTCACGGCCCAGCCGCTCCAGACCCAGTTATTCCCGGCCCAGTCGTTCAGGTGATGGCTACACATCACAACGTGGTCGTGGGTACGAAAGGCGCTACGTCTATCACCGCACGCCTTATCGTCGTCCCAGCCGTTGGTGATGGTGGCGGACAGCGTGGATATCCACTTGCCAGGTCTGGGGCGCTTGCTGCGCCTGAGCGGTTGTCCCGAGGTGGCCGATGCGCTGGTGGCCGCCATGCCGGGCTGGCCGATGCGGGTCACCCCTGCCAGCGGGCTTGCCCCGGCCATTCGTCTACGCCGAGCCTATGACGGGGAGGGCGATGAGAACGGTGGCTATGTGCAGCACGCTCCCGGCTTGCGAGGCGGCCTGGTGTTGCCGACACCTGTCGCTGCGGTCTGTAGCCTGATCGCCGATATCGTCGCCGCGTTATGTGAGCGACGTGCCGAGCTGATTGGCCTGCATTGCGGGTCAGTGGAGATCGAAGGCCAACTTGTGCTCTTCCCGGCGTCTCACCGCGCTGGCAAGAGTACGCTGACGGCTGCCTTCGCGGCGGCCGGTTGCCGAGTGTTCGGTGACGATGTGCTGGCCTTGACCGCTGAAGGCGATGGCATGGCGCTGGGGATTTCTCCGCGGCTGAGGCTGCCGCTGCCGGATATCGCGAACCCTGACCTCGTGGCTTACGCCGAGCGGCATGCCGGGCCCGAGGATCCGCGTTATCGTTATCTAAGCCTGCCTGAAGCGGAGCTCGCCGCGCATGGTGAGCGGCGCCCGATCGGGGCGATAGTGCTTCTGGAGCGCGACGACACGTTGTGCGATCCGGACCTGGTTACGCTGGCTCCCGGCGAAGGGTTGCTGCAGTTACTGTGCCAGAACTTTTCTCACGACGTCCCGACCGAGGCCTTGATGACACGCTTCGCCCCCCTGATGACGCGCTTGCCCTGCTTGCTGCTGCGTTATTCGGAACCACTGGCGGCGGCGCAATGCCTGATGGCGCGCATGACGTCGGGCCGCATTGTTGCGGGCAACGTGTCGGCGTCGCTGCTTGGGCGGCATTCGGTGCCGGGTGAACGTCTCCCGTCGGGCTGGGACAAGGTTGCGCTTGATGAGCGTTTCGGACCATGCCCTGGCGTGCGTGACTACCCCGTCGGCGAAGAGTTGTTTCTGATCGACACGGCGAGTGGAGCGCTCCATCGCCTCAATAGCAGTGGTCAGGCAGCCTGGCGGTTGCTTGGCGAGGAGGCCTTGACGGTTGCCGACGTCGCGGACTTGCTGGTCGAGCACCATGGCGATGTGAGCAAGCCAGACGTCGAGGCGGATGTGCAGGCGCTGTTCGGCTGGATGGTTGAGGCACGCCTGATCGAGTCGCGATAGGCCAACCCTCAGGGCGACGTCGTGGCGAGACTATCGCCCGAGGGAAGCGTCCAGTGACGCTCCAGGGCACGCATGACGCGCTCGGGGTACCAGGTCTTGCCGAGGCTGCCGTTGTAGCGTGCCAGCGCCCGCGTGAAATCGCCGCGTTCTACGGCGAGGTAGTGGGCAAGGATGGTGCAGCCATAGCGCAGGTTGCGCCACGGATCGGTGAGGTCATCGGCGGGCAGGCCCAGCTCGCGAATCCAGAACGGCATTATCTGCATCAGCCCGACGGCACCCGCTGACGACACGGCATCGGCCTGAAAGCCGCTTTCCACCTGGATGACTGCCAGCACCAGCTCGGGCGGCAGCCGGGCCAACCGCGCTTCGTGGTAGATGCGCTGGAGAAGCTCGCTACGCTGCGTGTCATCCTTCACGAAGCGTGACAGGCGTGGCGACATGTTGTTGTGCCACTGTCGGGCCGCCCAGATTTCCGTGGGTGCGCGCGGGGATGCGAGGGCAGCGTCGAGGGTGGTGCGCAGCGCCCCATTCGCCCTGGGCAGCGGCTGCACTACCAAGGGCTTCGCCTGGGCCTCGAGCGAGGCCAGAAAGCCGTCATCATTGCCGGTCGCCGCGGGGGCCACCAGCCAGGCGGCCACCAGCAGGGTGGCCGCCGCCGTCATGTGGTCAGAGGCTGACCTTCTCGCGCAGGAAGTCGAGGATCTGCTCTGCCGGTACCATTGTGGCATCACTATCGCGGCGTCCCTTGTATTCGAGTTCACCCTTGTCGAGTCCCCGGTCGCCGACCACCAGACGATGGGGCAGGCCCATCAGTTCATGGTCGGCGAACTTGTTGCCGGGCCTTAGGTCACGGTCATCCAGCAGAACCTCGAAGCCCTCGGCGACGAGTTCATTGTAGAGGCGCTCCGAGGCGTCGCGCACACGCTGCGACTTGTGTGCGTTCATCGGTACCAGGGCGATATGGAAGGGCGCCAGCGCCTCGGGCCAGATGATCCCGGCCTCATCGTGATTCTGTTCGATGGCGGCGGCCACCACGCGGGTCACCCCGATACCGTAGCAGCCCATCCACAATGGCACTGCCTTGCCGTTCTCGTCGAGGACGGTGGCATTCATCGCCGTGGAATACTTGGTGCCCAGTTGAAAGACGTGGCCAACTTCGATACCGCGAGCGATCGACAAAGTGCCTTTGCCATCCGGTGAGGGGTCACCTTCGACGACATTGCGCAGGTCGGCGACCTTGGGCAGTGCCACATCGCGTTGCCAGTTGATGCCGAAGTAGTGCTTGCCGTCGACATTGGCGCCGGCGCCAAAATCGCTCATCAATGCCACGCTGCGGTCGACGATGACCGGCATGTCGAGGCCGACAGGGCCCAACGAGCCGGGCCCGGCGCCGACCACGGCGCGGATTTCCGCTTCGCTTGCCATGGTAAGCGGTGCCGCGACCTCGGCCAGGTGCTCGGCCTTGACCTCGTTGAGTTCGTGATCGCCACGCACCAGCAGGGCGATCAGCCCGCCTTCGGTGGCATGCACCATCAGGGTCTTGATGGTCTTCTCGATGGGCAGGCCATGTTGCTCGACCAGTGCGGCGATGGTACGTGCCTTGGGGGTGTCGACCAGTCGAAGCGCTTCCTGGGGCGCCGGACGTTCCGGTGTCTCGCCGAGTGGGGCAGGGAGTGCCTCGGCCGTCTCGATGTTGGCCGCATAGTCCGATGAAGTGGAGAAGATCACCGCATCCTCGCCGGAGTCGGCCAGCACCTGAAATTCGTGGGAGCCGGTACCCCCGATTTCGCCGTTGTCGGCTTCGACGGCGCGGAAGTCGAGCCCCAGGCGGGTGAAGATGCGTACGTAGGCATCGTACATGGTGTCATAGGAACGCTTGAGGCCGGCCTGGTCGACATCGAACGAGTAGGCGTCCTTCATGATGAATTCGCGGGCACGCATGACACCAAAGCGCGGGCGGGTCTCGTCACGGAATTTGGTCTGGATCTGATAGAAGTTCGTTGGCACCTGCTTGTAGGAGCGGATTTCGTTGCGCACCAGGTCGGTGATGACTTCTTCGTGGGTCGGCCCATAGCAGAAATCGCGGTCGTGGCGGTCGCGGATTCGCAGCAGCAGGTTGCCGTACTGGTCCCAGCGGCCGGATTCCTGCCACAGCTCGGCAGGTTGAATGGCAGGCATCAGCACTTCCTGGGCGCCGGCGCGATTCATCTCTTCGCGAACGATGTTCTCGACCTTGCGAAGCGTGCGCAGACCCAACGGCAGCCAGGTGTAGAGGCCTGAACTGAGACGCCGAATCATCCCCGCACGCAGCATCAACTGATGGCTGGCGATATCGGCATCGGCGGGGGTTTCCTTCAGGGTGGAGATCAGCAGTTGAGTGGCGCGCATGGGTCCGGCGTGTCCTCGGGTCGTCAAACGGGGCGGGCCGCCAGCATGGCGGCGTTTGGCGCATTGTACGGCCAAGCCTTGCGCGCGGCAAAAGTCGTTGCCCGACCCTCACCCGTCCAGCAGCAGGCGGATCAACATGCCGAGCGCGAGGGTCGTGGCGACGCTGAGCAGGGTGCCAAGCAACACGTACTCGGTCAGCTTGCGATCCTGGGCCTCGCGCAGGTCGCCAAAACGCAGCACTGACTTGGCGGCGAGCAGAAAGCCAACCGCGGTCAACTGGTCGAGCAGCACCAGGGTCAACACCAGGAAACGCTCCAGCATGCCGATGCGGGCACCGGCGCTGGCCAGGGTGCCGGTGTCTTCGAGTTGATGGCTCCAGCGCTTGAGCACCAGGGTGATGACGATCGACAGCGGACGCGATACCAGCAGATAGGCCAGTGCAATGCCTAGGACATCGGGGGAGCCAAGCCACGACGCCAGTTCCCCGAGCGGGGCGAGGTTGCCCACCCAGCCAAGCCACACCGTCACCAGCACCAGCCCGTGAAGCGCTTGGTCGACAAGGAACCAGCGCAGGCGCTCGGGAGCGAGTTGCGCCTTGGCCAGGTCGATCAGCCAGTGGCTTGCCATGACCCCCACCACGCCGGCAAGTACCGCGATCAGGCCGCGGTTGGTGAAGTGGCCGGCGGCGATCAGTAGCACCACGCCGCACAGCGCACCATGCATCAGCGCATGCCAGAGCAGTGCCCGCGAACGATGTTTCAGTCGATAGCGTTCCACCACCCAGGTATGTGGCTGCAGCAGGAAATCGCCGACCATATGCGCCAGTACCAGGCCCAGCAGCAGCGATAGTTCGTTGGGGCTCATGGGGACGAATCCTGGTTCGTGAGGCATGCCTCGGTAGACGTTTCGAGCCGCTCCCCGAAATACGCGAGCGTGTCGCTGAGTAGCGCCCAGCGGGCCGCCCGTAGACGCTTATGCACGCTAGGTTGGCGGATGCCCAGACGCTTGGCGAGGGCCTGCTGGGAGTCCTCGTGGCGAAAACTCATGCCAACGACCTCGGCGGAGTAGGGAGACCAGCCATCGATCAGGTCATCGATGAAGCGCACCAGCAGGGTGAGGCCGGCATCTTCGGGAGCGTCGAGCCGAGCAAGCGCCAGGTGCGCGGTACCATCGGCCAGGGCATCCAGGGCGCGGCCCGAGGCGACGAAGGTGTCGCTATCGGCGTCTGCGATCCCCCGCTGGGCTGGCCCGACTGCCACAGCGATGCGTGCATCCCAGCGTTGGTCAGGCTCGGAGTGCTCGATTAGTGCTGCGCGCAGGGCCACCGCCGCCTGCATGGCGGGAGCCGCATGGGGCAGGGCCAGTTGGAAGCCGTCGCCGCGAAAGCGCTCGCCGTGGCCTCCATGCAGTGTGGCCAGCTCGGCCAGGCGTTCATCCAGCAGCTGGTAGAGGCGAGGTCGGTCGTTGACCTTGCGGGAGTCAATCACGTCGCCGGTAAGCACGGCGATTCGCTGGGGCATGGCAGGTCCTCCGAGGCTCTCGGAGTAATTATAGCCATGAAAGGCTATTTTTCAATATAATAGCCCTAAAGGGTTATAAAGCCATTATATAGTCTTTAAGGGCTATAATTGCTTATCGCGCCAGCTCTCGCATGGCCTCCTCGAGCCCCTGCAAGGTCATGGGGTACATGCGGTCATCGATCAATTGACGAATCAACTGGGTGGAGTGGGTGAATTCCCAGGCCTTGGGTGGCATGGGGTTGAGCCAGGCCAGGCGCGGGAACTGGTCAGCCAGGCGCTTCAGCCATTGTGCACCTGGCTCGTCGTTGAAGTGCTCGACACTGCCGCCCGGGTGGGTCACCTCGTACGGCGACATGGCGGCGTCGCCAACGACCACCACCTGGTAGTCGGCGCCGTAGGTATGCAGTACGTCCATGGTCGGGATGCGCTGCTCATGGCGTCGGGCCTGATAGGTGGAATTGCTGCGCCACACCCCTTCGTAGATGCAGTTGTGGAAGTAGTAATGCTCAAGGTGCTTGAACTCGGAACGGGCGGCGGAGAACAGCTCCTCGCAGACGCGGATATGGTCGTCCATCGAGCCGCCCACATCGAGAAACAGCAGGATCTTCACGGCATTGTGGCGCTCGGGGCGCATCTGCACGTTGAGCAGGCCGGCATCGCGCGCGGTCTCGCGGATGGTGGCGTCGACATCGAACTCGTCGAGAGCGCCCTGGCGGGCGAACTTGCGCAGGCGGCGCAGGGCCATCTTGATGTTACGGGTGCCGAGTGAAAGCGAATCGTCGTAATCGCGAAAGCGGCGCTCGTCCCACACCTTTACCGCGCGTCGATGTCGCGACCCATCCTGGCCGATGCGCACACCCTCGGGGTTGTAGCCGTAGGCGCCAAAGGGGCTGGTACCGCCAGTGCCGATCCACTTGTTACCGCCGGCGTGCCGCTCCTTCTGCTCCTCCAGGCGTTTCTTGAAGGTCTCGATCAGTGCCTCGAGGCCGCCAAGCGACTCGATCTTGGCCTTCTCCTCGTCGGAGAGCTGTTTCTCGAACTCGCGGCGCAACCAGTCTTCTGGGATCAGCGCTTCGATGGCGGAATCCAGGTTCTCGAGACCCTCGAACCAGGCACCAAAGGCACGATCAAAACGGTCGAAATGGCGCTCATCCTTGACCATCACGGTTCGCGCGACCTGATAGAAGGCTTCCATGTCGGCAAATACCACGCCGCGCTCGACCACCGCGTGGAGGTCGAGCAGTTCACGCAGTGATACCGGCACGCCGGCGCGCTTGAGCGTCTCGAACAGACCGATAAACATCGCTCAGCGCCTCTGGTTGCCTTGACGACGCGTCATGAACGCCAGCCGTTCGAGCAGGTGGGTGTCCTGCTCGTTCTTGACCAGGGCGCCTGCGAGCGGCGGAATCGCCTTCACCGGGTCGCGCTGGTAAAGCGCCTCGCGGGCCAGTTCGTCACTCATCAGCAGTTTCAGCCAATCGACCAACTCTGAGGTGGAAGGACGTTTCTTGAGTCCGGGCGCCTCGCGCAGATCGAAGAACACTTCGAGCGCTTCGCTGACCAGTTTCGGCGCAATCTCGGGGAAGTGCACATCGACAATGGCCGCCATGGTGTCGCGATCCGGGAACTCGATGTAGTGGAAGAAGCAGCGTCGGAGGAAGGCGTCGGGCAGCTCCTTCTCGTTGTTGGACGTGATCACGATGATCGGCCGATGGCGGGCACGGATGGTCTCACCCGTTTCGTAGACATGGAATTCCATGCGATCCAGCTCCTGGAGCAGGTCGTTGGGGAATTCGATGTCCGCCTTGTCGATCTCGTCGATCAGCAGCACTACGCGCTCATCCTGGGTGAAGGCCTCCCACAGCTTGCCGGGCTTGATGTAGTTGGCGACGTTTTCGACACCCTCCACGCCCAGCTGGGAATCGCGCAGGCGACTGACCGCATCGTACTCGTAAAGCCCTTGCGCCGCCTTGGTGCTGGACTTGATATGCCAGGTGATCAGCTGGGTGCCCAGGGAGGCGGCAAGCTCCTCGGCAAGCAGGGTCTTGCCGGTGCCCGGTTCGCCCTTGATCAGCAAGGGGCGTTCAAGCGTCACGGCGGCATTCACCGCCTGCTTGAGCGCATCGGTGGCCACATAGGTGGAAGTGGAGTCAAACGCCATGGGATGCCTCGATGAGGTAGGTGGACAATAATCAAACAAGTGTACGTAAGGGCTTGGCTGGGGACAAATGCGGCGTAGTTAACAATTTTTAATTTTATCGAGGGCTCTCATGCGTTCTGTTGCCGGGTTGTGCGGCGTAAGGTGAAAAGTGTCACGAGAATGCACCGAGTGGCTCGTGCACCACGCCAACAATACGTCAGCGCCGGTCTTTGGATCATCATCCAGGCGGTGCCAAACATGTGGATGAAACGCTATGGAAGCACTTGCACGACGCCTGGGGTTGAGAACCGATCCCGTCATATTCTTTGTCTCGGCAGGGTTGATGGTGGTCTTCCTGCTTTCGTTGATCATTGCACCGGATGCCATCGGGGATGCCTTCGCTGCCGGACGCGAGTGGGTGGTGACCAACCTTGGCTGGTTCTTCATCTTCGGCGTCAATGTGTGGCTGATGTTCCTGCTTTGGGTGGCATTCAGCCGGTTCGGCAATATCCGCCTCGGGGCCGATGATGACAAACCTGCGTACTCCAACCTCTCGTGGTTCGCGATGCTGTTTGCCGGTGGCATTGGCACGGTGTTGATGTTTTGGGGAGTGGCCGAACCGATCTTTCACTTCTCCAATCCGCCCCATGGCGATAGCGAGCCTTTTTCCGTGGCGGCGGCACAGGAAGCGATGGGCTTCTCGCTTTACCACCTGGGGTTGCATACCTGGACGATCTTTACCTTGCCAGGCCTTGCCTTCGCCTATTTCATCTATCGCTATGACTTGCCGGTACGCGTCAGTTCGGTGTTCTACCCACTATTGAAAGACAAGATATATGGTCCGGTGGGCAAGACCATCGACGTATTTGCCGTGCTCGGCACGCTTTTCGGGGTGGCGGTCTCGATTGGCCTGGGCACCTCGCAGATCAACGCCGGCCTGACGGAATTGATGGGCGTGCCCGACAGCGTGACGGCCAAGGTGCTGATCATCGGGGTGCTCACGGCGGTGGCGGTGGCATCGATCGCCGGTGGTCTCGATAAAGGCGTGAAGCTGCTTTCCAACATCAATATCGGCATGGCCACCGGGCTGATGCTCTTCGTGCTGGTGACCGGTTCGACGCTTTTTCTGCTGCGCGGGATCGTCGAGACACTGGGTATCTATGTGTCGAATATCATACCAATGGCCTTCTGGAACGATACCCTGGCGCAGTACACCCAGGAAGAAGGACGTTGGGGATGGCAGGGCAGCTGGACGGTATTCTACTGGGCGTGGACCGTTACCTGGTCGCCGTTCATTGGCCTGTTCGTGGCGCGTATCTCACGCGGCAGGACGATTCGCGAGTTCGTGCTCGGCGTGCTCTTCGCACCTTCGCTGTTCACGCTGGTGTGGTTCGCGATCTTCGGCTGGTCGGCCATGGAGATCGATGGCATCGGCGAAAGCGCTCGCGCAGCACTGGGTGATCAGGCGGGGATGATGTCTGCTGCGGTGATGGAGAGTGTGCCGCTGGCGATGTTCGCCTTCTTCGAGCACTTTCCGGCTACTACCCTGATCCAGGGGCTGGCGGTGGTGATCGTGGCGATCTTCTTTGCTACCTCATCCGACTCCGCATCGCTGGTCATCGATCTGCTGTGCACCGGTGATACTGAGCCGGGGCCGATCGGCCAGCGGGTGTTCTGGGGTGTTTCGGAGGGTGCGGTCGCCGCAATGTTGATCGTACTGGCCGGAGACGCGGGCCTCGAAGCGCTGCAGCAGGTCATCACGGTGATAGGGCTGCCGATCTTCGTGATGGTGTTCGCCATGGTCTTCGCGTTGCTTCGCGGTTTCGCCAACGAGGACATCAGGATTGCCACGCCGAGGAAGACCCCTTCACTCGATGAGCTGTAACGGCCATTCGGCTTAGCAAGCACTTGCATCACGGCCAACGCCGCTGCCGTGTCTCGAAAGAGACGGCAGCGGCGTTTTTCTGGGTGGTACACGACCCTTGTTTTGGTCAAGCCGTTTCAGACGCACCCCTTATTGCGCTGCATCATAATGATGCATCCGGTACAAAAAGAGAGTTTCGAGGTGCGATCGATGGTGCAAGGAGGGTGAGCTGGCGGATATGGCAGAACGGGTCACGACGGTTATTTTTGTTGTATTGCCATGATTTATATAAGATTTTTTATTGTTGGCGCGCTATTCGCTTTGTATTTGGCAAGTGATCAACGCAGCAGGGAGGTCAAGCCTTCCTGAGCGACATCACCAATGAAGCTGTCCATTGGTGATACACCGAGTGAGCTGGCGTGCTCCACCTGGTCCCCTTCGGGGGGCCTTTTTTATGTTTGGCTTTCGTGTCGTTATCCTGAGAGTTGATAGGGATGGCTGCAACGCGACCTTGGTGGTAGATGCCCGAGAGTGCAGGGTGATGCCTGTATGAGTGCTGGTGGGTGATCATGGCCAGTGGCGCCCATTTCAGGCTGACGGTGCGGGCCGTCACGCGAGGCCGCGACTTTCCAGGCGGGAATCGGTACTCTGCCGGTTTACATCGACTGGGCAAGGAAATGGCGGCCATGACTCGCCGTGGGTTCATCCTGACGCGACACTGGCGGGACTCGCCCGAGGGAGTCTGCGTGACGTTCTGGCTTGCCACCGACGAGGGGCCGCTGGAGGTGCGCTTGCCACCACAGCCGGCGGTGGCCTTTGTGCCGACGTCGCAACGTGGCGAGGTTGAGGCGTTGGTGGCGGGTGAGCCGCATGTCGAATTGCGTGACCTGGCGCTGAGTGATTTCCACCACCGTCCGTTGATGGGGCTTTACTGCCGCCACTATCGCCAACTGATGACCCTGGACAAGCGCCTTCGGAATGCGGGTGTGAGCGTTTACGAGGGCGATATTCGCCCGCCGGAACGCTACCTGATGGAGCGTTTCATCACCGCACCGGTGTCGGTGAGTGGCGAGCCGGACGCCAGCGGTGGCCTGCAACAAGCCCGATTGCGCCCGGACCCTGACTATCGTCCACCACTGACGATGGTGTCGCTTGATATCGAAACCAGCGGCAAGGGCGAGCTCTACTCCATCGCGCTAGAGGGGTGTGGCCAGCGCCAGGTGTTCATGCTGGGACCTGGCCATGGAGGCGACGCCCGCCTCGATATCTCGCTTGAGTATTGCGACACCCGAGAGAAGCTGCTCGAGTGTCTCAATCGCTGGTTCAGCGAGCACGACCCCGATGTCATCATCGGCTGGAACCTGGTGCAATTCGACCTGCGCGTGCTGCATGAGCATGCCAGCCGGCTCGGGGTTGCACTGCGCCTGGGGCGCGGTGGCAGCGAGATCCAGTGGCGTGCGCATGCGCACCAGGGCAAGCATTTCTTCGCCGCGGCGCCAGGCCGTTTGATCATCGATGGCATCGAGGCGCTGCGCAGCGCGACCTGGCATTTCCCATCGTTCAGCCTGGAGAACGTCTCGCGGACCCTGCTGGGTGAGGGCAAGGCGATCGATAACCCCTACCAGCGGCTGGACGATATCCTGCGCATGTTTGCCGAGGACAAGCCGGCACTGGCCCGCTACAACCTCAAGGATTGCGAGCTGGTCACGCGCATCTTCGCGCACACCGATCTCATGGCCTTCCTGCTCGAACGCGCCTCCGTGACCGGTCTGCCCGCGGACCGCAGCGGTGGCTCGGTGGCGGCCTTCACCCATCTCTACCTGCCGCGGCTGCATCGTCTGGGCTTCGTCGCACCCAATCTCGGTGAGGGGCAGCCGGATGAAAGCCCTGGTGGTTTCGTCATGGATTCGCGCCCGGGACTTTTCGATTCGGTGCTGGTGCTCGACTACAAGAGCCTCTATCCCTCGATCATCCGTACCTTCCTGATCGACCCGCTGGGTTTGATCGAGGGGCTTGCCAACCCTGACGATGCCGACTCGGTGCCTGGCTTCAACGGCGCGCGCTTCTCGCGTACCCGGCATGCGCTTCCGGCAATCGTCGAAAGCGTCTGGCAGGGTCGTGAAGCGGCCAAGCGTGCCGGCAATGCGCCACTCTCCCAGGCACTGAAGATCATCATGAACGCCTTCTATGGGGTGCTGGGATCGAAGGGGTGCCGATTCTTCGATTCGCGCCTGGCATCGTCGATCACCCGGCGGGGCCACGAGATCATGGCCCGCACCCGCGAGCTGATCGAGGCCGAGGGGTATACGGTGATCTATGGCGATACCGATTCCACCTTCGTATGGCTGGGTGGCGCCCATGGAGAGCGAGACGCCGCGCACATCGGGCATACTCTGGTGAGGCGGGTCAACACTTGGTGGCGCGAGTCTCTGGCCAACCAGTACGGCCTCGACAGTGCGCTGGAGCTGCAGTTCGAGACCCACTACCGACGCTTTCTGATGCCGACCATTCGTGGTGCCGAGGCGGGCAGCAAGAAGCGCTATGCCGGGTTGGTGCAAGATGAGAATGGCAGCGAGCGGATGGTGTTCAAGGGGCTCGAGACAGTGCGGACCGACTGGACAGAGCTTGCCAAGACCTTCCAGCAGACCCTCTACCGGCGCATCTTCATGGGTGAACCCTACCAGGACTACGTGCGTGACACGGTGCGCCGGACCCTGGCCGGGGAGTTCGACGATCAACTGGTCTATCGCAAGCGGCTGCGCCGGCGTCTGGTTGATTACCGGCGCAACGTGCCGCCCCATGTGCGTGCCGCACGACTCGCCGATGCGTTCAACGCCGAGATGGGCCGGCCGCTGCAGTACCAGAACGGTGGCTCTATTCGCTATGTGATGACGCTTGCCGGCCCCGAACCTCTCGAACGGCGCCGCTCACCCATCGATACCGACCACTACCTGACCCGCCAGCTGCAACCGGTGGCCGACGCCATCCTGCCTTTCGTTGGCGATGACTTCGGCACCCTGATCGATCGCCAGCTGGGCTTGTTCTAGCGCCGCTATGGCGGTCAAGTGCGTTCGCTGCCCGGAGCGCTGGCATTGGTGTCTCGATCCCCAGGCGTCGTCTCACCAAACTGCAGGTGAGCCAGATGGCGATACAGTGTGTTGGATGCCATCAGCTCGGCATGGGGGCCGGCCGCCACGATTCGCCCTTCATTGATCACCAGCAGGCGATCAGCGGCCATCACGGTGGCGAGCCGATGGGCAATCACCACGCTGGTGCGATCCTGCATCAGCCGATCGAGTGCCTGCTGGACGAGGCGCTCGCTCTCCGCATCCAGTGCACTGGTGGCTTCATCCAGCAGCAATATGCCGGGGTCCTTGAGCAGCGCACGGGCGATCGCCAGGCGTTGGCGCTGGCCACCGGAGAGCTGCACGCCGGACGGCCCAAGCGAGGTATCGAATCCGTGAGGCAGGCTTGCGATAAAACTCAGTGCATTGGCGTCCCTGGCGGCAGCGTGCAGTTCTTCGTCAGTCGCCTGGGGGTTGCCGAAGCGCAGGTTGTCGGCCACCGTGGCGTCGAACAGCACCGGTTCCTGGGCGACCAGCCCCAGGCATTGGCGCAGCGCTGTCGGTGCCAGTTCACGCAGGTCGATGCCATCCAGGCGAATGGTGCCCTGGTCCGGGTCATGGAAACGCAGCAGCAGGGCGAGCAAGGTGCTCTTGCCACCCCCGGATGGCCCCACCAGGGCGAGGCGCTCGCCAGCACCGATGGTCAGATCCAGCCCTGCGAGCGCCGGATGCTCGCGACCGGGGTAGGTAAAGGTCACCCCCTCAAAGCGCAATTCGCCCCGCAACGGGCTTGGCAGCGGGGTGGGGGAGGCAGGTGCCTCGATGTGGGGCGTGGCATCGATGAGTTCCAGCAAGCGTTCGGCGGCGCCGGCCGCACGCTGCACGTCGCCGGCCACTTCAGCGAGCGTTGCCACGGCGCCTGCGGCAAGCACCGCATAGAACAGGAATGCCGACAGCTCGCCTGGCGTCATCTCGCCGTCAAGTACCGCCTGACCACCCTGCCAGAGCATGATGCCCACGGCGCTGAACACCACCAGCATGGCGATGCCGGTCAGCCAAGCGCGTTGGCGAGTCCGGTCAATGGCGCCGGCGAAGGCATCCTCCACGCGGTCAGCGTAGGCCTTCCTTGCGCTCGACTCATGGGTGAAAGCCTGCACCGTGCGCATGCCGGTGAGCGTCTCGGTGGCATAACGGCCGAGTTCGGCCACCCGGTCCTGGCTGGTCCGCGACAGTCGTCTGACACGCCGCCCGAACCACAAGATTGGTAGCACGGTGGCGGGAATCGCCAGCAGCACGATCACTGACAACCAGGGTTGGGTGATAAGCATCAGCCCCACCGCACCGATCAGCATCAGCAGGTTACGCACCGCCATCGACACTGATGAGCCGAACAGGCTCTGCAACACGCTGGTATCGGCGGTGAGCCGAGAGGCGATCTCACCGGCACCGGCGCCTTCACCCACGCGCATCTGCGCGTGACGCTTGTGGCTGGATTCGAAGAACGCTGGCTCCATCGTGAGCAGGTGATCGAATACTCGCCTGCGCAGGTCGGCGGCCAGGCGCTCACCGATCCAGGTCACCAGGTAGTAGCGTAGCGCCGAGGCGCCGGCAAGCGTCGTCACCACCACCAGCATCAGACCAAGCGTGCGCGCCAGGCTCTCGCCATCGGCGGCCAGAAAGCCCTGGTCGATCATCAGCCGCAGGCCCTGCCCCAGCGCAAGCACACTGCTGGCGGCGACCAGCAAGGCGATGGCCGCGACGAGCAACCGGCGGCGGTAAGGCAGCAGGAGATCGAGCAGCCGCAGAAGAATGAGTGGATCGGGGTGACGTCGCATAGGGGGTCTCTGCATAGGGGGCTTTCTGCATAGGGGCTTTCTGCATGGGGGCTCTCTGAACCGAGAGGAGGCAAGGTAGACAGGCTCGAGCGCTCAGTTTGCCAAGTAAATTATCGCGATCAAACTTGACGAT
Organism: Halomonas urumqiensis; assembly: GCF_003028575.1. Taxonomy (GTDB): domain Bacteria; phylum Pseudomonadota; class Gammaproteobacteria; order Pseudomonadales; family Halomonadaceae; genus Halomonas; species Halomonas urumqiensis. The sequence continues at coordinate 66,499 of NZ_PYUD01000004.1, forward strand.
CCTGTATCATATGTCATATATATGAGTGGTGGGGTGGTCAGGATCAATCGTCAACAAGGCCTTGATCACCGGATAACGACTTAAGGCTCCGCACCGGTAGAGGAGACGTACATGAGTATCGAATTCGTGGTGCACGATGCTGGGGACAGCGTCGGCGTGGTGGTGGTCGAGGGTGTTCAGGCAGGGCAGGCCCTGACGGGCTGGGTGATGCACCAGGACCAGACCCTCAATTTCGATGTGCTGGATGACATTCCGATCGGCCATAAGCTGGCCATCACCGACCTGGCCGAGGGAGATACCGTGATCAAGTACGGTGTCGATATTGGTCGCGTCGTCCAGCCGATCAAGAAGGGTGAGCACCTGCACGTCCACAACGTCAAAACCAAGAGGTGGTAAGCATGGAAATCAAGGGTCGCAAGTTCATGGGCTATCGTCGTGAAAACGGACGCGTGGGTGTCCGCAATCACGTGATCATCTTGCCAGTCGACGACATTTCGAATGCTGCCGCCGAGGCTGTGGCCAACAATATCAAGGGTTCCATTGCCTTGGCCCACCCCTATGGTCGCCTGCAGTTCGGTGCGGATCTCGACCTGCACTTCAGGACGCTCATCGGCACGGGTTGCAATCCCAATGTGGCAGCCGTCGTGGTGATCGGTATCGAGCCGGGCTGGACGAACAAGGTTGTCGAGGGTATCCAGGCTTCCGGAAAGCCGGTGGCGGGTTTCTGGATCGAGCAGAATGGTGATCATAACACCATCTGCGCGGCCTCGAAAAAGGCTCGTGAGTTCGTTCAGAATGCCTCCGAAGTGCAGCGTGAAGAGTGCGACATCAGCGAGTTGTGGGTATCCACCAAGTGTGGTGAATCCGATACAACCTCTGGTTGCGGTGCCAACCCGACTGTTGGCGAAGCCTTCGATAAGCTGTATGAGGCGGGCTGCACACTGGTTTTCGGTGAGACATCGGAACTCACCGGGGGTGAGCACCTGGTTGCCGAGCGCTGCAGGACACCAGAGGTTCGCGAACAGTTCCAAGCCATGTTCGATCGCTACAGCGCGATGATTGATCGCCACAAGACCAGCGATCTCTCCGAGTCACAGCCAACCAAGGGCAATATCGAAGGTGGCCTGACGACCATCGAAGAGAAGGCGTTGGGCAATATCCAGAAAATTGGTCACAAGTGCCTCGTTGATGGCGTCCTGGACAAGGCCGAAACACCAGACAAGCCAGGCCTGTGGTTCATGGATTCATCCTCTGCCGCGGCGGAAATGGTGACGCTGTGTGCAGCCTCTGGGTATGTCGTTCACTTCTTCCCCACGGGCCAGGGGAATGTCGTGGGCAATCCCATCCTGCCGGTTATCAAGATCTGTGCCAACCCGAGAACGGTTCGCACCATGAGCGAACATGTCGATGTTGATGTGGCCGGCATTCTTGCCAGAGAAATCAACATGCCCGAAGCGGGTGACAAGTTGCTTGAAATGATGTTGCGTACCGCCAATGGTCGTTTCACGGCAGCTGAAGCACTTGGCCACCGGGAGTTCGTGTTGACTCGGTTGTTTGAAAGCGCCTGATTCAATAACGCGTTCGAATCACTCCATCCTCCTGTCACGGTATCTTCGGGTAGAAATACACGATATCGGACCGGAGCGGTGGAGTGAGACACGACCTGTTTGGATCGACATTATTTCAGGCCATGATGGAAACACTGCACATTTGTTCAGCGCTTCCTTATCAAGAGACGTTCAGCGAATGATCTTCTGAGCGTCACGCACATGGCCTCCCTTCAGTGCACGGAAACTGCCGATGGCTCTCGAACGCATCAAGCGAGGGGATGGTTGGGCTACTGGCCATGCCAAGACTATGTTCAGTGTTGTGCCCAAGGTTTGGCGAGGCGTCATGGTGTGTATCACCATTGCCCTGGCCACGACTTTCATCGCTGACCACTATGGTGGGCCCACACTACTTTATGCCCTGCTGTTCGGCATGACACTGCACTTTCTCTCCGAGGACGGCGCGTGTGTGGCCGGCATAGAGTTTTGTGCACGAACCATTCTTCGACTGGGCGTGGCGCTACTCGGTGTCAGGATTACTGTCGAACAGGTGACTGACCTGGGGCCGGGACCCATCGTCGTCGTTGTCGCGGGTGTTTTCCTGACGATTCTCGCCGGGGTCGGCATCGCCAGAATCCTGGGCTTGAACCGGGATTTGGGGCTGTTGAGTGGTGGTGCGGTTGCCATTTGTGGAGCCTCCGCGGCACTGGCACTCTCCGCGGTGATGCCACGCCATGAGGAAAGTGAGCGCCAGACGATCCTGACGGTGGTAGGGGTGACGACACTGTCGACCATGGCAATGATCATCTATCCATTGATTGCGGGTGTGCTGCAACTGAGTGACAGCCAAGCGGGTATTTTTCTGGGCGCCACGATTCACGATGTCGCGCAAGTGGTTGGTGCGGGCTACATGATTTCAGAGGAAACCGGTGATATATCGACCTTTGTAAAACTCCTGCGTGTTGCCATGCTGGTGCCTGCCGTATTGTGCTTCATATGGCTATTTCGTCACGCGCACGAAACCAAGAATAGCGGCAGGAAGGCGCAGATGCTGCCCAGCTTTCTCGTCGCCTTCGTGGTGTTGGTCATCATCAATAGCCTGGGCCTGATTCCAGTGGTAGTGGCGGATAGTATGACGGACTTGTCGCGTTGGTGCCTGGTGACGGCCATTGCCGCGTTGGGTGTCAAGACATCATTTCACAAGTTGGCGGTCGTTGGCTGGAAGCCAGTCATCCTGATGGCATCGGAGACACTTTTCCTGTTGTTGTTGGTATTGGGGTTCATCGGTTTCGGGCTAGTGTGAATACAATGCACAGGCATCGTCTGCCAGTAGTAGCGCTGCACTCGAACTTCGAGACCGCCCAGTTTGAACTCAGTGCCTCGGGCCCAACGGCTAACTCAGTAGCGTAAGCATTCAGCCACGTGAGTCCGCAGGCATTCACAGTTCATTCAGATAGCAGTGGCTGTGGGTTTCACAGCGCGAAATCCGGTACTCGAGAGGGTTACCCTGAAGGTCCTTGGCAATACGTCGAATCTCCAGCAAGGGAGTACCTGTCTCGACGCCGAGACAGCCTTTATCCTTGTCGTCCGCCGCAACCGCGAATATGCGCTCTTCAGCGTGCGCCACACTGCGCCCAAAACGCTGTTGATAAAGATGATATAGCGTATTGGGCAGCGGACTTGGCTGCTCCTCGAGGCCAGCGAAGTTTCGCGCTGACACCACGAGATCCTCGAGCAGGGCAGGGCGCTCATCGAGTTCGCGAATTCGACGAATATGGATGACATCCTCACTCGTCCCCAGTGCCAATGCCTCGGTTTCTTCAGTCGTTGCGGCTCGTCGCTCTCTGATCAGAACACGGGAAATGGGGAGCGAGCGTTTGCCATCCAGACCAACCAGGCAAAAAAACTGAAATAACGAACGATCGCTGTCGTGCGTCGCTACCACGGTGCCCTTTCCTTGGTATCGAATCAGCACATTTTCTTGCGCCAAGGCGTCAAGCGCCTTGCGCAGGGTTCCCACACTGACGCCGTACTGGTTCGACAGCGCTGATTCACTGGGAATGAAGCTTCCTGGTGACCATTCACCCGACACGACCCGAGCGAGAAGGGCTTCCTTTATCTGCTGGTAAAGGGGGCGGAATGTTGGGGTAACATCCTGATTCATAGGAATAACCTGTGGGCTTGTTAGGCCTGTGGGAGTTCAGTTTCAAGTTGATTGCATTATAACCAGAAAAAAGTCACATAACACTTGACCCATCCTTGTGCTACATCATATATATGATATATGAATCGTCGGCCCATTTTCCATACACGTTTCGAGTTTCGCTGAGGAAAGCACTGCCCAGGCGACAACGACATTCATAACAGGAGTCATTATGTTGAAAATTGTCGTAACCGAATTCATCGACGAACGGGTGGTAGACCGCCTGAAGGAACGCTTCAATGTCGTCTTTGATACCCGGCTGGTCGACGATCGGCAGGAATTGTTGAAGGCCATCGAGGATGCCGATGGCGTTATCGTGCGTAACCGCACACAGGTCGACAGCGAGTTGCTGGATGGGGCGCCACGGCTGAAGGTCGTGGGCCGCCTGGGAGTGGGGTTGGACAATATTGATGTCGACGCGTGTGAGTCCCGGGGTGTGGCGGTCAAGCCTGCGCATGGGGGAAATGGAAGCTCGGTGGCCGAATATGTGATAGCCGGCGCATTGATGCTGCGACGCAACGCCTACTTCTCCAGTCGAGTGATGCTGGCTGGCCAGTGGCCCCGCCAGGAACTTATCGGGCGCGAGATCAGCGGGAGTGTGCTGGGCCTGGTGGGGTTCGGGGCGATTGCTCGCGAGACCGCTCGGCGTGCCCAGGCGCTTGATATGCAGGTGGTGGCTTACGACCCTCACTTGCCTGAGGACGCCCCGGAGTGGGGCGGCGTCAGGCGTTGCGAGACGCTTGATTCGCTGCTGGAAGTGGCCGATGTAGTGAGCCTGCATGTGCCGCTGAATGATGCGACGCGCCATCTGATCGATGCCGGTTCGCTCGCGCTGATGAAGTCCGATGCCGTGCTGATCAATGCCGCCAGAGGCGGAGTCATCGATGAACAGGCCCTGGCGACGGCGCTCGTCGAACACCGTCTGGCGGGAGCGATGCTCGATGTCTTCGAGCAGGAACCCCTGGCGCGAGGCTCGTGCCTGGAAGGTGTTCCCAACCTTATCCTGACACCGCATATTGCTGGCGTCACCGCAGAGTCCAATGCGCGTATCAGCCAAATCACTGCTGACAATGTCACGCAAGCCCTGGACAACGCAGAGGAGCTCAGCTCATGAATACCACGGTGACTCTCGATATCGAACAAGCACGGGAGCTGGCCATGGCCGCCATGCTCGGGCGTGGCTTCGGGCGTTCGGAAGCGTCGGCGACCGTCGATGCATTGCTGGCCGCCGAGGGTGATGAGCTACCATCGCACGGCCTGTCTCGTTTGCCTTTCTATCTCGATCAGGCGGCATGTGGAAAAGTCGTGGCCAGTGCGATTCCGAGCGTCGAGGTCGATGACGCCGTCGTACGTGTGGATGCTCGTTTCGGACTGGCCTTCCCGGCCATGAAAGTGGGGCTGGAAGCCGCTTATGGGGCTATCGCGAAGCACGGGATCGTAGCGGTGTCGATTGCCAATTCCCATCACATGGGTGTGGCTGGCGCGCCAGTGGAGCATGCCGCACGGCGTGGCTTTGTCGCGCTGGCGTTCAGCAATGCTCCCTCGGCCATGGCGCCATGGGGCGGCGACCGCCCTCTGTATGGCACCAATCCGATTGCCTTCGCCTGCCCGCGTAACGGCAACGATCCATTATTGATCGACCTGTCGCTGTCGAAGGTGGCGCGCGGCAAGGTCATGCTGGCCAGGAAGCAGGGAGTGCCTATTCCCGAGGGATGGGCCATGGATGCACAAGGGCAGCCCACCACTGACCCGGATGAAGCCCTCGCTGGCAGTATGGTGCCGGCTGGCGATGCCAAGGGTGCCGCGTTGGCATTGATGGTTGAACTGCTCGCCGCCGGGCTTGCCGGTAGCCACTTCGGATTTCAAGCCAGTTCATTCCTGGATGCCGAAGGAGAGCCGCCTGGCATTGGTCAACTGATCCTGTTGCTCGACCCTGGGCGCTTTACCAAAGGGTTCGAGCAGCATGTCGAGCGTCTCTTTTCGGCCATCGAGGATCAACCGGGCACACGCTTGCCTGGAGAGCGCCGCTACCAGCTCCGGCGTGAGTCGGATCACCAGGTTTCACTGCCTGCCGAGCTGGTGGCGGAGCTCGAGGCGCATGCGTCTGCTGGGCAGTGATCATCCGGAAGTCGAGGGCCCGGTAGAGCGCCTGATCACCAATGGTGCTTCCAGCTGCTGATGGTGGGGTGACGGATTGCCATTGATGCGGGCGATGATCGCATCGGCAACCAGGTCGCCCAGGGCCTGGGCGGGAACGGCAACGGTGGTGAGGGGCGGGTTCATGAAGGGGGATTGCGGAAGGTTATCGTAACCCGTGATGGACACGTCCTCGGGGATTTTCTTGTTGCTGCGCTGGGCCGCCAGCATCACGCCAAATGCAAGCGTATCGTTTCCACAGAGGATGGCCGTAGGTGGCTGCGGCCTGGTCATCAGTTCCTCGAATGCCTCCGCGCCCTCGGCGATTCCATATTCCACGGTGATGATATTGCCTGGCGAGATGGGATACCCCGCTTGCTCGGCGGTTTTAAGGAAACTGTTCAGCCTTGCCCGCGCCCGGTCATTGGTTCTGGTGGGCGCGCTGATCACGGCGAGCCTGCGATGTCCCAGCGTGAGCAGGTGTTCGACCAATTGGCGCGCTGGCAAGGCATTGTCGAATCCCACGCAGGGGCAGTCGGGATCATTGACGTTATGCCAGCAGGTCAAGAAGGGCAGGCGCCTGCGTTGCAGCAAGTCAATGCTCTCTTCACGGTGATCGTGGCCAAGTAGTACAACCCCATCCACCCCTTGCTGTATCAGTGTGCGCAAGGCAGCGAACTCGTCATCCAGGTCGTAGCGATAGGTCGCGATCAGCAGTCGGCAATCATGATGCTTGAGCCGTTGTTCCAGGCTATCGATCCAGGCGCTGAATACGGGATTGTCCAGCGTCGGGACGAGAACCCCGATGGCGCCTATGCGTCTCGAGGCAAGCGCACGAGCGGCGCCATCCGGCACGTAACCGAGCTTGTCGATGGCGGCCTCGACCCGCTCGCGTAGTCGTTGGCTGACGTGGGGCGCGCCATTGAGCACACGTGATACGGACGCTGTGGAAACGCCCGCTGCTCGGGCCACATCACCAAGTAGAGCGTTGGGGATTTCCTTGGTCATTGGCTTGCTCGGCTTCAGTGAGGGGTGGTTCCTCGCGGAGCGAGGTGCGGTCGACGCGGTTTTTTTCTGGACAGGTCATATATAGGAGTCTATGTTGAAGGTGTCCTCATTGTAAGCGCTTACAGATCTTGGATGATCAGTGTAGACGTCACATGTTCGATAGCAAGCGAAACGAATATGCCGCAATGGGAACAACGCCAGCCATCATCGGGATGATGCTTCATGGCTCATGAAACTCATTGAAACACGACAACTAAGGAGGCGCACAGCGATGAACGGCTACATGTGGTTGGCGTCAGGGTTGTTTGCTGCATTCTTCATCAATATCGCCATTCAACGTTTCTTGCCAGGACTTTACGAACTCTCTTCGGCACTGGAAGCCACGTTGTTGGTCGTTGCAACAGGCGTTTTCATTGGCGGTTGCCTCAAGCTCGAATCCCGAAGCCCCAGCAGCTCATGAGCTGCTGGACGTTCGGGGCTTAACAATAATGATTTCCCAGGAGCATGCTGATGTCACTTATCAAGACACTGACTGACTACAAGAATAATTTCGGTGAGCCGAGCAAGCCAGAAAGACGCGAGTTCATGCGAGCCGCCACACGCTATGGCTTCAGCGCCGCCGTGATCGCTGGCGTCGGCGGTACCCTGTTCTCCGAACGGGCGCTGGCGCAAACGGCACAAGAAGAGAGCGAGCGCCGAGCCGCTGCTGAAATGACCATTGTGCTGGCGACGGGTTACCGGGTTGGCGCGACCCGAGCCTACCCGATCATGCAGTTGAACTATAAGGAGAATATTCAGAACTTCACGGGTGGTCGTGTGTACGTCAGGTTGGCGCCGGCCGGCGAGCTAGGGGTGGGTGATGCCCTGATCAGCAAGGTGCAGAATGGTTCGGTTGCGATTGCACAGCACTCAATGGCCAATCTTTCCGCCTTTGCGCCTGAAGTGGATCTCATCAACATTCCCTACTGGTGCGGCAATAACCAGAACTTCGTCAATCTGGTGACCTCGCAAACCTGGCAGGACGTGGTCCACAGCAAAGTGGAGGAGCGCGGCTTCAAGGTGCTCTCGTATGCGTGCATCGACCCACGCACCGTGGCCGTTCGTCGAGGCCTTCTCGATGGGCCGGCGAAGGTGCCCGAAGACATCAGTGGCATCAAGTTCCGGGTGCCGGCATCGGACATCCTGCAGAAGGTTTATCGGCTGCTGGGTGCCAATCCCACGCCGGTAGCATGGGGTGAAACGTCCTCCGCGATGCAGCAGGGCGTGGCTGACGCTCTCGACCCGAGTGTTCAGGCGCTGCTGGTATTCGGCTTCACGGACGTATTGCAGAGTATCTCCACGATCCAGTCGGTTGCCGATGCCCAGGTTTACACCTGCAACAAGGAGTGGTTCGACTCGCTACCCGCTCCGATTCAGGACGGCATCATGCAAGCGGCCGAAACCACCTTCCGCGAGAATCTGGCCAAGGTTCCGGCCTCGCGTGCCTATGCCTACAGCCAGATGCGTCAGGCGGGCGTCGAGGTCTACACGCCCACCACTGATGAAATTGATCAATGGAGGGAGCGTTGCGGCCACCATCTGTCGGATTGGGATGACACCAAAGTGGATCTGGCCGGCTCAATGGAGGTATTCGAACAATTGCTGGAAGCTACGGAGGTTGACAATGGATACTTCGTCGACAGCAACAGCTAATACCTCAAGGTGGAGAGCCTTCCGCCTGCGTTGCGATCGCATCGATCGCAATGCTGAGCGGTGGTTGCTGCTGACTTTCTATGCGCTGATCATTCTGACGATTGCCATCGAGGTCATCCGCCGTTTTCTGCTCAACTACTCCTCGTCCTGGGGCGAGGAGTTGGCGAGATTCGCTTTTATCTACCTGGCCTGGCTTGCCGCTGCGGCGGCAGTCAGGGATCGAGCGCACATTCGAATCGATGTGTTAGTCAACCTCGGTGGGCCGCGCATGAAGCGTCTCGGTTGGTGGTTGTCGGATATCGCGACATTGGTTCTGGCAGTCTGGGCGTTGTGGTTATCCATCTCTCCAATTCTGACCTCGATCAATTTCGGGTCGATAACACCTGGGTTACGTGTTTCGCAGGCGGTTTTCCTGGCGGCAGTGCCACTCGGTTTTGCATTGGTTGTGACGCGAGTGATTCAGTCGATGCTCGCAGACGTTCGCCGCATTCGGCGAGGTGAACCGGTGTTCGATGGTCAAAAATTATTTGACTGAGGAGTGTTGCCATGGAATTTCTTGCCTATCAGCCGGCTGCCGTTGAGCTGACATGGACCTTCTTCTTGCCGTTGGCAGGCCTGGTCGTAATGATTGCCCTGGGTGTGCCGATATGGGTATCTATCGGCTTGGGAAGTCTGTTGATAATGACGTTGACGGAAGCATTGCCGTTATCCGTTTTCGGCGCCTCGCTGTTCGAGGGTATCAACGCTTTTGCTTTGATAGCCGTACCTCTCTTTATCTTGACGGGCGATGCCCTCGTTAGATCGGGTCTGTCGGATAAATTACTGGATCTCGCTCTGGCAACAGTGGGGGGGCTGCGTACCGGCATGGGGAGTTCTACTGCGCTGGGTTGCGGCTTCTTTGCCTGTATTTCCGGTTCTGATGCTGCAGGTGCTGCCGCGGTAGGGCGAATGACCATACACCGACTGGTGGAGCGGGGTTACCCCCTTCCTGCGGCCTGTGCACTGGTGGCTGCCGGAGCGTGTACCGGTATTCTGATCCCTCCTTCGATTGCCTACATCGTCATTGGCTTGGTGCTGGGAATGCCGGTTTCCACTCTATTCCTGGCGGCTGTCATTCCCGGTGTTCTGGTGATGCTGGCAATCATGGTGACCAATGTGGCGCTCAACCGCATACATGGATTTGAGGAGGGGCATCTTAGATTCTCATTCCAGACCTGGTTGCGTGCTGTATGGGATGCCAGATGGGCATTGTTCGTACCGTTCGTGATCCTGGGGGGAATTTATTCAGGGATATTCACGCCGACCGAAGCCGCCTCGGTGGCGGTGGTAGTCGTGGTGCTTGTTGGCTTCAAGCAGCGAACATTGAGCCTGAGCGATATTCCCCGAATGCTGGAATCCTCCGCTCGGGTCTGTGGTGTGATCGTGCCCATCATTGCCGTTGCACATCCGTTTGCTCAAATGCTGGCGAGCCTGGCCATTCCGCAAACCATGGTAGGTGGCATCACGGCGATTACCGACTCACCGATGCTCATCATTCTGATGATGATCGGCGTGTTGATCCTTGCCGGTTGTGTCATGGAGGCAACACCCAACATCGTCATCCTGGCGCCTCTGCTGTTGCCGCTCGCGCAGATGGTGGGAATGAATGATATCCACTTTGCCATTCTGATGGTCACGACTCTGGGGCTGGGGTTCATTACGCCACCACTGGGGCTCAATCTATTCGTGGTCTCGGGGCTGACGGGGTGCTCGGTCCTGGCGATAGCCCGCTATGCGATCCCGTTTGTGCTGGGAATGCTGATGGTGGCACTGCTTATCGCCTTCGTCCCATGGTTGTCACTCTGGTGGCGTTGATGATGTTGCACTTGATGTAAATGATTGATGTATAAAATTGAAGTAAATGCTTAGTGTAAGTGCAATATGTAAGCGCTTACATATGAGAATAACTGCAATTGAGGAATTTCAAAATGGCGACAACTTACTACAAGAAGGCCGAGAAGAATGCGTCTACCGGCTACGACCAGACCCAGGAAATCGTCTCCCGCATGCTCGCCGAGATCGAAGCGGAAGGGGAGGCCAAGGCCAAGGAGTACTGTCGTACCCTGGATGGCTGGGAAGGCGATGTCGTGGTCAGCCGTGAACAGATCGAGGCGGCCAAGGACAAGGTGCCCGAACAGCTCAAGCAGGACATCCATTTCGCCTACGACAGGGTCAGTCGCTTCGCGGCGGCTCAGCGAGACAGCATCGCCGAGTTCGAGACTGAGCTTTCCCCTGGCCTGTTCGCCGGGCAGAAGCTGATCCCCATGGAAACGGCGGGTTGCTATGTGCCAGGTGGCCGCTATGCCCACATCGCTTCCGCCATCATGAGTGTGGCGACGGCCAAGGTGGCTGGCGTCAAGAATGTCGTGGCCTGCTCGGTGCCGCGCGATGCACAGGGAATCCACCCGGCGATTCTTTACGCCATGGACCTGGCCGGCGCCGACATCATCCTGCAGATGGGCGGCGTCCAGGGGATCGCCTCCATGGCCTTCGGCCTCTTCACCGGCAAGCCTGCCGACATCCTGGTGGGGCCGGGCAATCGGTTCGTTGCCGAATCCAAGCGTCAGCTCTTCGGACGCTGCGGGATCGACATGTTCGCCGGGCCCACCGAGATTGGCATCATCGCCGATCATCATGCCGACCCGGATATCGTCGCCGCCGACCTGGTGGGGCAAGCCGAGCATGGCCCGGATTCCCCGGCCTGGCTTTTCACCACCTCGCGTGAGCTTGCCGATGCCGTGACCCAGCGGATGCCCGCTCTGATCGCATCGCTTCCCGAGACCCAGAGCCAGGCTGCCGATGCGGCATGGCGTGACTATGGCGAGATCATCCTGTGCGACACGCGCGAGGAAGTCGTCGAGGTCAGCGATCGATACGCCTCCGAGCATCTGGAACTGCAGGTGGAAGACCTCGACTGGTGGATAGCGCGACTCAACAGCTACGGCTCGTTGTTCGTTGGCGAGGAGGCCACGGTAGCCTTTGGCGACAAGTGCTCAGGCACCAACCATATCCTGCCTACCAAGGGGGCGGCTCGCTACACCGGTGGCCTGTGCGCGCAGAAATTCCTCAAGGTCGTGACCTACCAGCGTCAGAGCCGCGAAGCCACACGCAGCGTCGCGGCGGCCACCGCGCGTCTGTCGCGTTGTGAGGGGATGGAGGGGCATGCGCGTACCGGGGATGTGCGTCTGGCCAAGTACTATCCCGATGAAGTGTTCGAACTGGTGATCAAAGAGGAGCTCTGAGATGCCATCAGCCTTTGATCTCGGTGGCCAGGTGGCGCTGGTCACCGGGGGCAGTAGCGGACTCGGCTGCGCCATGGCGAAAGCCCTGGCCTCGGCCGGCGCAAAGGTCATTGTCGCGGCGCGACGTCGTGAGGCGCTTGACGATACCGTGAACGACATTGAAGCACAGGGCGGCCAGGCGGCCGCCCTCGTGGCCGACCTTGCCGACCCCGCATCGCTCGAGCAGATAGCGCAACGTGCCGCCGAGCCTTTTGGCGCCGTCACCATTCTGGTGAATGCCGCCGGTGTCAACTTGCGACAACCCATCGATGAAGTCGACCTGGCCGCCTGGCAACTGACCATGCAGTTGCATCTCGGGGCGCCATTCTTCCTTGCTCAGGCACTTGTCCCTGGCATGCGGGAGCGCGGTTATGGACGCATCATCAACCTGGCATCGCTCCAGTCCCAGCGGGCCTTTCCCAACAGTGCCCCTTATGGCGCGGCGAAAGGCGGTGTCGTTCAGTTGACAAGGGCCATGGCGGAGGCGTGGTCGTGCTTTGGCATCAACGCCAACGCCATCGCTCCGGGATTCTTCCCCACCGAACTGACGGCACCGGTATTCCAGGATTCCGCTTCCGCCGAAGCACTTGCGGGCAGAACCGCCATTGGCCGAAACGGGGAGCTGGAAGATATCGAGGGCCCCACGGTGTTCCTTGCCTCGCCCGCTTCCCGCTATGTCACCGGGCAGACGTTGTATGTCGATGGCGGCTTTACCGCCAAGTAACGAAAACGCTGCACAAATGCCTGCGCGGGTAAATCACTGCGTTGCGCGGTGCGCGGAATCCTCACCTATACCCCATAGGCTCCGGTTCCTGTGCTCCGTGCGCCTTGTGCTTCACGCCGCTCGTCGATTTGTGCAGCGGTTACTAAACGCCACGTTGTGGAGAACCCAACATGCGAGCACTTTATTATCTCGGTCCCGAGCGAATCGAATTGCGCGAGACCGAAGAGCCTGCCCTGGCACCAGGAGAGTCCAGGGTGCGTATCCAGGCGACGGGCATCTGCGGTTCAGACCTGCATGCCTATCATGGCCATGACCCACGCCGTCAGCCGCCATTGATTCTGGGGCATGAAGCGGCCGGAGAAGTGGTGGAGGGTGCGCTTGCCGGCAAACGCGTCACCATGAATCCACTGATTGTCTGCGGGGTCTGTGACTACTGCCTCGCAGGGCAACAGAATCTGTGCAGCAATCGCACCATGATCGGCATGACGCGTGCAGGGTCGTTCGCCGAGAGCGTGACGATTCCCGACCATTGCCTGATCGAATTGCCGGATACGCTGCCCGCCGTTGCGGCGGCGCTGACAGAGCCCGCAGCCACATCGCTGCATGGCATCAACCGTCTGGAACGCTCACTTCCACGCTCACTTTCCGAGGCCTCGGTGCTGGTCATCGGTGCCGGGGCAATCGGGCTGTTGTCGGCGTTGATGTTGCGCCAGCGCGGCGTGAGGAATCTGTTGGTGGTCGACACCAATCCGCTGCGGCGTGAGACAGCCATCCGTGCCGGTTTCGAGACACTGGATCCACGTGACAAGGCATTGCCAAGCGACAGCTTCCATGCCGTTGTGGATTGCGTGGGTGCCGCGCCCACCCGTGAAATGTCGGTCAAGGCCGTGCGCCCTGCAGGCGTCGTCCTGCACCTGGGGCTGCAGGATAATGCTCAAGGACCGGATGCGCGTGCCATCACGCTTAAGGAGTTGACGTTTCTGGGTGCCTACACCTACACGCCATCAGATCTCCGAGCGACGGTGGCACTGCTCGATTCGCGCGCGCTGGGGGATCTCGAATGGGTCGAGGTACGACGACTTGATCAGGGAGCGGCCGCCTTTGCCGACCTGGTCGCGGGCAACACCGCCGCCGCCAAGATCGTCCTGCAGCCATGATAGGCGCCCCTCATCACCCTCCGGCAAGCCTATGAACTCGATGGTTGCCGGAGGGTGGCACCACTGGCTCAGCCCTGACGCTTGAGCTGTTCCTTGAGCTGCTTGGGTACCTGCTTGATGATCAGCCGGTCCTGCGCTTCGTCGTATTCGATGCTCGAGCCCAGCAGATGAGAGTCGAAGCTGATGGAAACGCCGCCGGCGCGGCCGGCGAAGCGGCGGAACTGGTTGAGGGTGCGCTTGTCAGGTGGAATCTCCGGTGACAGGCCGTAGTCGGCCTGGCGGATATGGTCGAAGAACGCCCTGGGTTCGCGTTCGTCGAGGACTTCCGAGAGCGCTTCGAGCGTGATTGGCTCGCCGCGGCTGGCATGCTCGCTGGCGTAATCGATCAGGGCATCGGTCTTCTCGCGGCTGGCGTCTTCGGGGAGATCCTCCTTCTCCACATAGTCGCTGAAGGCCTTGAGCAGCGTGCGGGTCTCGCCGCTGGCATCCACCCCTTCGATGGCGCCCAGCAGGGCGGCGAAGCCTTCCGCGAGCTTCTTTCCGCCACGGTCACGGGTCCAGGACAGGTACTGCTTCGATGCCCCATCGGCTTGCCATTGGCTGATGTTGAGCCTGGCGGCGAGGCTCATCTGGGCGAGGTTGAGCTGGCGGGCGGGCACTATCCGGTGGGCGTCATCAACACAGAAGCCCTCACGATGATGCAGCAGTGCCAGGCTCAGGTAGCGGGTATCACCGAACTGATAGTCGAGAAACAGCAGGTCACCGGACAGCGACAGATGCTCCGCGACCAGTTTGGCCACGCGCTCCGCCCATTGACGGGTCACCAGGCTGAAGTCGCTGTTGCCTTCGAGGTAGTCGCGAAGTTCCGCAGGCAACGCTGAGCTTTCAGCGTCGTCACCTGGCCCGGCGAAATGCCCCCATGACTTGTTCTTGGCATGAAAGGCCTTGTTCACGCCCTCGAGCAGCGCATCCAGATGCTCCGATGGGGTGAGTTCGGTGCTACTGGGTACCACACCGCCGGAGGCATCGTCAGAGCCCGTGTCAGCAGGATGGACGATGCGATGAATGATGCTGTGGTGTATCGGCATGGTGGCTCCCGCGCGACGATCAAGAGGAGGGCGATGATACGTGCCTTACGGCCTGAGTCGATACCCGCTCCTGAAGATCCAGGCGATCGTGGTAAGAGCCACGCACAGGAACAACAGGATCATGCCAAGGCTCAACCACACGCTGACATCGCCGATGCCGTAGAAGCTCCAGCGGAAACCGCTGACCAGGTAGACCACGGGGTTTGCCAGCGTCACCGCCTGCCAGAAGGGCGGCAGCATGTCGATGGAGTAGAACGTGCCACCCAGGAAAGTCAGTGGGGTGATCACCAGCAGCGGGACCAGCTGCAGTTTCTCGAAGCCATCGGCCCAGATGCCGATGATGAAGCCGAGCAGGCTGAAGGTGACAGCGGTGAGCAGCAGGAACACCAGCATCATCAGTGGATGGGCGATCGAGAAGGGCACGAACAGCCGGGCGGTGGCCAGCACGATGAGCCCAAGGATCACCGACTTGGTGGCCGCTGCACCGACGTACCCCAGCACGATCTCGATGTAGGACATCGGCGCCGAGAGGATTTCGTAGATGGAGCCCGAAAAGCGCGGGAAGAAGATCCCGAAAGAGGCGTTGGAGACGCTCTGCGTCAAGAGCATCAGCATGATCAACCCGGGCACGATGAAGGCGCCGTAGCTGACGCCATTCACTTCGCTGATACGGGTGCCGATGGCAGCGCCGAAGACCACGAAGTACAGCGAGGTGGAGATCACCGGCGAGACGATGCTTTGCAGCACTGTGCGCAAGCTGCGAGCCATCTCGGCACGGTAGAGTGTCTTCACGGATTCCAGGTTCATGTGACGCGCGTTGCGCAATGCCGACTTGCTCTCTTGCAGGTTCACTGTCGCTCCTTGACCAGGCTGACGAAGATTTCCTCGAGCGAGCTCTGGCGAGTATGCAGGTCCTTGAAATGGATGCCGGCGGCTTCCAGATCGGCGAGTAGCCCGGCAATGTTGGCCGTGTCGTCGTCTTCGTCGGCATCGGTGCGGCTGGCATCGTAGCGATAGACGAGGGCATGGCCGTCGTCGGCAAGCGCCAGGTCATGGTGCGCGAGCGTGTCGGGGACGTCGCTCAGCGGCGAATGCAGGTGCAGGGTCAGTTCCTTGCGGCCAAGCTTGCGCATCAAGGCGCGCTTTTCTTCCACCAGCACCAGTTCGCCGCGTCGGATCACCCCGATGCGGTCGGCCATCTCTTCCGCTTCCTCGATATAGTGGGTGGTGAGGATGATGGTCACCCCGCTGTTGCGCAATTCGCGCACCACTTCCCACATGTCACGGCGCAGTTCGACGTCGACCCCGGCGGTGGGTTCGTCGAGAAACAGGATCTCGGGCTCATGGGCCAGGGCCTTGGCGATCAGCACGCGGCGCTTCATGCCGCCGGAAAGGGTGATCAGGCGGTTGCGGCGCTTTTCCCACAGCGACAGCGAACGCAGTACACGCTCGATGTGTGCCGGGTCCTTGGGCTTGCCAAACAGCCCGCGGCTGAAGCTCACGGTGTCCCACACCGTGACGAAGGCCTCGTTGGTCAACTCCTGGGGCACCAGGCCGATGCGTTCGCGAGCGGCGCGGAAGTCACTGACGTTGTCATGACCATCCACCAGTACGCGGCCGCTGGTCGGGTTGACCAGCCCGCAGATCACGCTGATCAGGGTGGTCTTGCCCGCGCCATTGGGACCGAGCAGGGCAAAGATTTCACCTCGACGTATATCGAGGCTGACATCCTTGAGTGCCTCGAAGCCCCCGCTGTAGACCTTGCCAAGATGCTCGACGGCAATCACGGCATGTTCACTCAAGGGTGATGTCTCCCGCGAAGTCGAGCGCGAGGTCGATGCCCTCGACCCTGACGGTCACGGTAGCGGGCAAGGTCTCGTTGCCGGCAAGCGTTCCTTCGTCTCGCGCCTTGTTCACGGCGGCTTCGATTTGCTGTTGGGTATTCACGCCGACGGTCTTGAGCAACTTGCGAATGCTGTGCTGGAAGGCTTCGTCATTCATGATGGGCTCCTTGGGTATCGATCAGCGTCACCATCCTATCGCGACTCGGCGCTGGTGACAGGCGTCTGTACAAAAGCTATGCAGTTCGCGTCTCCAAGAAAAAGCCGCGCATGATGTTCATGCACGGCTCCCGGGTGGCGTGGTACCCGGCTCAACTGCGGTCAGTGATTTCCAGCAGATGATAGCCGAACTGGGTCTTCACCGGGCCATGAACCTGGTTCAATTCACCGGAGAACACCACGTCGTCGAATTCCCGGACCATCTGGCCGGGGCCGAAGCTGCCAAGGTCACCACCTTGCTTGCCGGAGGGGCAGGTGGAGTGTTCGCGGGCGACCTCGGCGAAATCTCGACCGCCTTCGATCTCGCTCTTGAGTTCCTGACACTTCGCTTCACTGGATACCAGAATGTGACGTGCGCTGGCGCGGGCCATGGGAGTCTCCTGTCGGTTGGCATGCACGAATGGGCAAGGATAGCATGGCGTTGCCTTGGTGGGTGGCCGTCACGGCAGGGGGATCTCGTTGACTTGCCTGGGGATGTGGTAGCCGCGCTGCACCGCCGGTCGGCTGGCGATCTCGAGATACCAGCGCTTGACGTTGGGATAGTGGTCAAGGTCGATGCGTTGCCATTCGAAGCGCGACGCCCAAGGCCAGATTGCCATGTCGGCGATGCTGTATTCGCCGGCGACATGGAGGTTGTCGGCAAGGCGGTTGTCCAGCACCTGGTAAAGCCGTTTGGCCTCCCCGTGGAAGCGCTCCTCGGCATAGGGGGCCTTGCCGGCGTTGAACGTGAGAAAATGGTGCGCCTGGCCAAGCATCGGGCCGAACCCGCCCATCTGCCACATCAGCCATTCCATCACCCGATGACGGTTCTCGCCCTCGCGTGGCAGGAAACGGCCACACTTGTCGGCCAGGTAGATCAGGATCGCGCCTGATTCCATCAGGTGCATGCCGGTGTCGTGATCGATGATGGCGGGGATCTTGTGGTTGGGGCTGACCTCGACGAACTCGGGTGCGTGCTGTTCCCCCTGGGTGATATCCATCGCATGGACGCGGTAGGGCAGGCCGAGCTCCTCCAGCATGATGGAGACCTTGCGGCCATTGGGCGTGCTCCAGGTCCAGAAGTCGATCATCTAGGGTCCCTCGGTGGGTGGTCATTCGGCGCGAGCCCTGGCACCTCAAGATTGGCTCCTCCAGAATGGCGCCTACAGCTGCGGGGCGTCGTAGTCGAGCGGCTCGTCGGAATACACGCAGACGTTCGCCTCGGCAATGTCGCCATCGGGATCCTCGAGGTGGGTGGCAAAGAACCCGCGAATCTCGCGGCGCTGGCAGTGCGCTTCGAAGGCTTCGCGGTTGGCCCAGATCTCGTGGAACACGATGGGGAAACTGTCGCCCTGGGCGAAGGGATTTTCGATATGCCGCGTGACGGTGTAGAGCAGGCAGGCATCCTCACGGTGAGCATTCGGCTCGAGTGCCTGCAAGGCCTTGAAGACGGCGGCTTCCTTGCCGGGCTTGGGCTTGAAACTGGCGGTACAGTAGATCTTGCGTGACATGCTCGACTCCTGGCGTGTGGTAATGCCAGGGACAATACCATCCGGCGGATCGTCGGCGGTACTCGCCGCTGGTATCCGTGGCGCGGTTAGCTGATCATGTCCCGCCAATTCCCCGTACCCCGAGTGTTGAATGGGCCAACCGAGACCGACATCGTCGCTGGACCCCGCCCAACGCTTTGCCCGCCTGACCGAGCTGCTGGCCAAGTGGCAGGCGGTCTGGCGTCCGGCGCCCTTCATGACGCGCACCCCGCCATGGGCGGTGGATGCGCATGATGGCGTACTCGACGGCCTGTACGCGTCACTGCTGGCACTCTCCGATGAAGACTGTGTGAGGCTTGAAAGTGAGCCGTTCATCGACTCTCCCCTGACGGAGTGGCTGCCGGTGAGTGAGCTCGCCGAGCTCGTGAGCCTGCCGCGAATGGCTCCCGCCGAGCCCCTGCCGGAGGCGTGGAACGTGCATGTCGGTGGCCGCAAGTGGCGCCAGATAGAAGCCTTTGTACCCCAGGTGCGGGTGTTGCCCGGACAGTCGCTGGTGGAGTGGTGCGCGGGCAAGGGGCACCTGGCCCGCACACTGGCGCGCCGACATGGCATCGAAGTCAGCGGCCTGGAGTGGGAGGCGGGGTTGTGCGAATCCGGGCAGGCATTGGCGGCACGGCAGGGCGTGGCGCTCGAGCTGGTGCCACAGGATGTCATGGCCGACGATGCCGAGCGTTGGCTGGGTCCCGATCGCCATGTGGCGGCGCTGCACGCCTGTGGTGACCTGCACACTCGCCTGCTGCGGCTTGTCAGCGATCACGGCGGTGCGCTGACCCTGGCGCCATGCTGCTACCAACGCACCGCCGATAAGGTGTATCGCCCGCTTTCGCGGCACGGCCGAGAGGTTATGGCGGCAAGCGGGCTTGGCCTGTCCCGCGATGACCTGGCGCTTGCCGTGCAGGAGACCGTGACCGCACCGCTCGGGGTGCAGCGTCGACGCGCACAGGCCAGTGCCTGGCGTCTCGGCTTCGACCTGCTGCAGCGCGACGTGCGCGGCGATGATCGCTACCTGCCGGTGCCAAGCCTTGCCTATGGCAAGTTGCCGACTCATTTCGCCGATTTCTGCCATTGGGCAGCCCGCCAGAAGGGCCTGGAACTTCCCGGGGAGAAGAATTGGGCGGCCTTCGAGGAAGCCGGCTGGCGGCGCTTGCACGAGGTCAAGAGGCTTGAGCTCGTCAGGCATCTGTTTCGTCGCCCGCTCGAGGTGTGGCTAGCGCTGGACCGTTTGCGGTTACTCGAGGAAGCGGGCTTTCACGCCGAGCTTGGCACGTTCTGCGCGCGTGAATTGACACCACGCAACCTGTTGCTGCGCGCCAGCCGGCCATAAATTGACAAGGCTCGATGGGATAAGGCTCGATGCCTCCCAACGTTGAAAGTCGCCGCGGTGATCCCTGCATGCGTTTGGTTCACAGTTAACGCGTCGGTCTTATTGGCGGGACGATCAGAGGGTAATGGAATGCGAGGGTGGTGGGTGGTGGGTAGCGCACTGTTGCTCGTGGGCGTGCTGGTGATCGCCCTGCGACCGCCGGCCGAGCCCGCCACGAGCGCGCCGTCACGGGCAGGCGAGCCTGTCAGTTCCGAGGACCTGGAGGGGCGCCGCGGGGCGCTGGTCGACCAGGTGGTGTTCACTCGCGAAGCCGACGTGGGGCGTGTCACCGGCTTGATCGAGGCGGGCAGCCACCAGCTGTTCACCCAGGGCATCTCGAGCCCCACGGTGTTCAATCGCCTGCGCGATTCACTGGCCACTGGCTACGACATCGCCTACGGCACCTATAGCGAGTTGACGCTAAATCCGGCGGGGCCGGAACTGGCCGATGGCACGCTCAACCCCTTCCATGTGCCGGCCATACGTGAAGCCCTGAACCGCCTGATAGATCGCCGGCATGTCGCCGAGGAGATATTCGGTGGTTTGGCGGTGCCGCGCTTGCTGCCGCTTTCCACGGCCTTTCCCGATTACTCGAGGCTTGCCGATGTGGCCCGAGAACTGGAACTTCGCTACGCCTACGACCCGGTTGCCGCGGGGCAGGTGATCCATGACGAGATGCTGGCGCTTGGCGCCCGCCGAAGCGATGGGCAGTGGTGGTACGCGGGGGAGTTAGTGCAGATCAAGGTGCTGATCCGCACCGAGGACGAGAGGCGCAGGGTCGGTGATTACCTGAGTAACCTGCTGGAGGATCAGGGCTTTGCGGTCGAGCGGCGTTATCGCACCGCCGAGGAGGCCTCGCGGTTGTGGATTGCCACCGATCCCATGGCCGGCCACTGGCATGTCTACACCGGCAGCTGGATTTCGACGGTGATCATGCGTGATCAGGCCGAAAACTTCAGTTTCTTCTATACCCCTCGCGGTCGGGCGGAACCGCTGTGGCAGGCCTATCAGCCGACGCCCGAGTTCGATGAACTGGCCGACCGTCTGCAGCGACGCGATTACCGCACTCTGGCCGAGCGTGAGGCGATGATGGCAAGCGCATTGGCATTGGCGATGCAGGACTCTTCGCGTGTCTGGCTGGTCGATCAGATCAATGCCACTGCCAGGGCGGCCAATGTGCAAGTGGCGGTGGACCTGGCCGGTGGGCTGGCAGGCTCCGCGCTGTGGCCCTATACGCTGCGCTACACCGACCGGGTCGGCGGCGAGATGGTGATCGGCATGCCGGCGCTGCTGGCCGAGCCCTGGAACCCCATCGCCGGCAGCAACTGGGCCTTCGACCGCATGATCACCCGCGCGACCCAGGACCCGGCGGTGATGCCCGACCCCTTCACCGGGCTCTATCTGCCGCAGCGATTGATCCATGCGCAGGTCACGGTAGAAGCCGGTGTTCCCGTGACGCGCACCCTGGACTGGTTGAGTGTCGATACGGCCGAGCGCATCGAGGTACCCGCCGAGGCTTGGCTAGGATGGGACCAGACCGAACGGCGCTTCCTGTCCGCCGGCGAGTTGCATCCCGATGGCCTCACCACACGCACCCGAGTAAGGGTGCACTACGACGAGGCGCTGTTCGAGCGCCACTGGCATGATGGCACCCGCTTGTCGCTGGCGGATTTCGTGCTGCCATGGATTGTCGATTTCGAACGCGCCGCTCCCGATAGTGCCTTGTACGATGTCGCTCATTTGCCCACCTTCGAAGCGTTTCAGCGCCACTTCCGGGGGTGGCGCATCGTCTCGGAAGACCCGCTGATCATCGATATCTACAGCGACCAGATCTACCCCGATGCGGAGTCGATGGTGGCCGCTCGTGCGCCGAATCCGATTCCCTGGCATACCCTGTCACTGGGAGTTCTGGCAGAGCAGCGCGGCCAACTGGCGTTTTCCTCCAACAAGGCGGACCGGCTGGGAGCGGACTGGATGAGCCTGGTGGCGGGACCCAGCCTTGCGGTGCTCGAGAGCCTGCTGGAGGAAAAGCGCCAGACCCAGGCAATCCCGTATGCTGCGGTACTCGGCCCGTGGGTGGATGGGCAAGCGGCGAACAGGCGTTTCGAGGCGCTGGCACGCTGGCATGGCGAGCGTGGGCACTTCTGGATCGGCAATGGCCCGTTTGAGCTCGAGGCCGTTTACCCGGTCGAGGGCAGTGTGGTGTTGAAGCACTTCGCGGATTTTCCCGACCCCGCCGATAAATGGCTGCGTTTCGCAAGCCCCATGGTGCCGGAGCTCGAGCTGGATGGGCCATTGGTGGTCGAGGTCGCGCCACCGACCGGCCAGAATGGTGCCGCCGTGGAAGCGATGGGCGGTGCCGAAGGCCTGGAAGGCGCCGAGTTCCGGCTGACGGTGACCTTCGAGGGACAGGCTTATTCCGCCGAGGCAATCGATGCGATCCAGGTGCTGCTGTTCAATGGCCGTGACCAGCTCACCCACCGGGGTGAAGCCGAATCCACTGGCGAGGGCAACTGGCGAATCCGGCTCAGCCCCGAGACCCTCACGGCACTCGGGGTCGGTGCCAACAGCCTGGAACTGGCGGTGACCAGCAAGCATGTGGCCCTGCCAGTCTTCGCCTCACACGTGTTCGCCACCGTGCCACAAGGTGGCGGGGAGCAGCCCCGATGACATTGCCACGTTCAGCGCAGGCCTCTTCTGATGCAAAGGCACGTTCCACGGCGCGGCGCAGTCTGGCCCGTGATCTGCGCCATCTGCTGTTGTTCGCGCTGCGCCGGCTTGTGGGGTTGCTGTTTACCGTGTTGGTGGGGGTCTACCTGACCATCGTGATCGCCAACATGGGCGGCAAGGTGGATGAGCTCAGGCTGGTGCAGATTCGCAGCGACGTCTCGGAAATGGTGCGCGCGGACCCGGCGTTCCAGGACATGCCCGCCGAGGAGCGCAACACGCTGATCGCCCGACAGGTGGGGCTTGAAGTGGAGCGCTTGCGGCTCGACGAGCCTTTCCTGCTGCGCAGCTTCGATTACCTGCAGCGCGCCATGCGCCTCGACCTGGGGCGTGCCGAGCAGATGCACAGCGACAGTGGATCGCGCCAGGTGTATGACCTCATCGTCGAGCGCTTGCCCGCGACCCTGCTGCTGTTCGGCAGCGCCAATCTGCTGGTGTTCTTCACGTCGGTATTCGCCGCACTCTATCTGTCTCGCCGTTACGGGGGCGCCGTTGATCGCAGCATCATTGCGCTGGCCCCCAGTTCGGCCGCTCCCGGCTGGTTCTACGGTATTTTCCTGATCCTGTTCTTCGCCTTCCTGGTGCCGCTGTTGCCCGCCGGAGGCATGGTCAGCGTGCCGCCGCCGGAGGGGCGACTCGCCTATGCGGCAAGTGTGCTGCGCCACATGCTGTTGCCGCTGGCGGCGATGTTCCTGTCGTCGATCTTCATCTCCATCTACTCCTGGCGAACCTTCTTCCTGATTCATTCAAGCGAGGACTACGTGGAGATGGCCCGCGCCAAGGGGCTGCCCTCGAAACTGATCGAGCGGCGCTATATCCTGCGCCCGACCCTGTCGCCGATCATCACCAGCTTCCTCTTGATGCTGATCGGTCTGTGGAGCGGGGCGATCATTCTCGAGCAGGTGTTCAACTGGCCGGGGCTTGGTTCACTGCTGTTCCAGGCCATTGGCCATCGCGATACCCCGGTGATCATCGGTGGCGTGGTGATATTCGCCTACCTGCTGGCGGCCACGGTGTTCTTTCTCGACATCCTCTACGCGTTGCTCGACCCACGCGTGCGCATCGAGGGAGGCAAGCAATGATCATCGAGCGCTTGCGTGCCGGTTGGGTCGAGCTGCGTCGCTACCCGTCGGCGCTGATGGGGCTTGGCATCATCGCGGGACTGTTGATGCTGGCGCTGTACACGGTGATCGCCATTCCCTATCCCCAGGCCCTGGAGGCGTGGCGAGGCGGTGAGGCATGGCGCATGCACCCGGTGAATGCCGAGCCACTGTGGCTTGATCGGCTCAAGGGCGGGGATGCGCCGTCCACGCTGATCATCGAGCATGATGCCGAGGAGGTCGAAGAGACGATGTTCACCGGCGGGCGGCGTCTGCGCATCCCGCTGGCCTTTGACTTCGGCTACGCTGACTTTCCCGGCGAGATGAACCTGTTCCTGCGCGCCGAGGACCACGCCGAGGCGCCCTTCGCGAGACTTTCGTGGCTAACCCCCGATGGCCGCGACATCAGCCTCGGGGGGCATCGGCTACAGCCCCGGCACCGTGTGTCGATCTCCCAGGACCGTGAGTTGACCCGACGCCTCGGTGGCCTGGCGCCGCATATTGGCCTGTTCGCCGACCCCGCGAGTGACGCTGTGCCGGAGGTGTTGCCCGGACGCTATCGGCTGGTGCTCGATGTGGTGGTGTTCGATGAGCAGGCGGACATCGACGCCACGCTGGTCGTCTATGGCCGCGTGCATGGCATCGCCGGCACCGATCATCAGCGTCGTGAACTCAGCCTGGCGCTGATGTGGGGCACGCCGGTGGCGCTGGCCTTCGGGTTGATCGCCGCGGTCGGCACCACCCTTACCACCCTGGTGATCGCCGCCATGGGAGTGTGGTACCGCGGCTGGGTCGATGCGCTGAT
This sequence comes from Halomonas urumqiensis, assembly GCF_003028575.1. Classification (GTDB taxonomy): domain Bacteria; phylum Pseudomonadota; class Gammaproteobacteria; order Pseudomonadales; family Halomonadaceae; genus Halomonas; species Halomonas urumqiensis. The sequence goes on from NZ_PYUD01000004.1 coordinate 90,958, forward strand.
CCAGCGGCTCACCGAGGTCAACATGATCCTGCCGCTGTTGCCGATCCTGGTGATGGTCGGCACCCTTTACTCCACCAGCATCTGGCTGATGCTGGGGGTGGTAGTGGTGCTGGGTATCTTCAGTGCCGGCATCAAGACCTACCGCGCCATGCTGCTGCCGATTCGTGAGGCGCCATACATCGAGGCGGCGCGCGCCTATGGGGCCAGCGACATGCGCATCGTGTTGCGCTACATGATTCCGCGCATCCTGCCGGTGCTGATTCCCACCTTCGTGACCCTGATCCCGACCTTCGTATTCCTCGAGGCGTCGCTGGCGGTGCTTGGACTGGGAGACCCGGTGTTGCCGACCTGGGGCAAGGTGCTCAACGATGCGCAGACACAGAGTGCGCTGTACAACGGTTACACCTACTGGGTGGTGGCGCCGGCATTGTTGCTGATGCTCACCGGGCTTGGTTTCGCGATGCTCGGCTTTGCCATGGATCGGGTCTTCAACCCACGCCTGAGGAACCTGTGATGGCGGATGCGAGCCTGCTGCGAGTCGACGACCTGGCACTGCATTACCAGACCAGAAACGGGGTGGTGCGTGCGGTGGATGGGGTGAGTTTCGACATCCAGCGCGGTGAAGCGCTGGTGATCCTCGGTGAGTCCGGGTGTGGCAAGAGTTCGCTTGCCAAGACCCTGATGCGAGTGCTGCCGCGCAATGTCCACCACGTTGGCGGACGCGTCACGCTGGATGGTGTCGAGATCAGTGCGCTGCCCGATGAACGCTTTCGCCGTGACGTGCAGTGGTCGCGCATGGCGCTGGTGATGCAGGCCTCGATGAATGCCCTCAACCCGGTGGTCAAGGTGGGCGCGCAGGTCGCCGAGCCGCTACGCGTGCTGCGCCGCTGGCCGCGCCGCCGGGCACTCGAACGGGCGGCCGAGGTGTTTGCGCTGGTGGGGCTTTCGAATGATTTCATGACCCGCTACCCCTTCGAGCTCTCCGGGGGAATGCGCCAGCGCGCGGTCCTGGCCATGGCACTGGTGGCCGAGCCGGACCTGGTGATCCTCGATGAGCCGACTTCGGCGCTCGATGTACTGACCCAGGCCAGCATCATGAACGTGCTCAAGCGCGTGAAGCGTGAGCTTGGCACCAGCTTCATTCTCATCACCCATGACGTGGCGACCTCGAGCGAGCTTGCCGACCGCGTGGCACTGATGTACGCCGGTGAGCTGGTGGAAGTCTGTGATGCGCGGCGCTTCTTCAGCGAGCCCGCCCACCCCTATTCCCGCATGCTGATGGCAAGCGTACCCAGGCTTCGTCAGCGCGAGCGGCCGCAGTCGATTCCCGGACAGCCACCTAGCCTGCTGTGGCCCCCGGCCGGCTGCCGTTTCGCCGCACGCTGCCCCGAGCGTTTCGCCAGTTGCGATCACAGCCCGCCGGCGCTGCCACTGCACGAGCGTCACCGGGTACGCTGCTGGTTGCATGCCCTCGACAACGCCAGCCCGGTGAGCGATGGCCCGCGATCGACGGGAGAGGAGGGCACCCATGATCGATAGCGCTACCTCGGCAGGCCGGCGAGTGCCACTGCTCGAGGTCGATGACCTGCATACCTGGTTCGAGTTGCGCCAGTGGGGATTCAGGCGGGTGGGCACCGTGCACGCGGTGGATGGTGTCAGCCTGGCGCTTGCCCACGGCGAGGCGGTGGCCTTCGTCGGCGAGAGTGGCTGTGGCAAGAGTTCGCTTGCCCGCACCTTGCTCGGCCTGCACCGGCCTACCCAGGGCGAGGTGCGCTTCGATGGCCAGGCGCTGGCAGGGCTCGGCAAGGCTGACATGAAGGCCTATCGCGCCAAGGTTGGCTATGTGCAACAGGACCCGTTTGGCGCCTTGCCACCGTTTCTGGATGTGCGGCGCATTCTCGCCGAGCCGTTGATCGTGCATGGGGTGACGGATCGCACCGAGCGGGAGCGACGCATTCGCGCGGTGTTGGAGGAGGTCAGGCTGGGGCCAGTGGATGAAGTGCTGGGCAAGTTCCCGCACATGCTCAGCGGCGGCCAGCAGCAGCGCGTGGTGATCGCCCGGGCGCTGGTTCTCGAGCCCGTGATGATCATCGCCGACGAGCCTGTATCGATGCTCGATGCATCGGTGCGGGTCGAGATTCTCGATCTACTGCGGCGCATTCAGAGCGAACGAGAACTGACCCTGGTGTTCATCACCCACGACTTGTCCACCGTGCGCCACTACGCCGAGCGGATCTTCGTGATGTACGCCGGCAGGGTGGTGGAGAGCGCGCCGGTGGATGAGTTGCTCGATCACCCCCAGCACCCTTACACCCTGGCACTGCTCTCGGCACTCTCCGACCCGGACGCCGACAATGCCCTGCGGCTGCGCGAGGTGCCAGGCGGCGAGCCACCGAGCCTGATTCATCCACCGAGTGGGTGCCGTTTTCACCCGCGCTGCCCGCAGGCCATGGCCGGGCTCTGCGATCGCGACGAGCCAATCGAGTTCACCCCCCGCCCAGGGCATGTCTCGGCCTGCTGGCTGTACCAGTGAATGTCCCGCGGGAATGCCGGTCAATCCGCCTCCCTGTCGGCCAGCCACGCCTCGAAGAAGGCCTGTATGCGTTCATGGGTGCCGGCGTACCAGGCCTCGTCCTTGATCACCACCCGTTGTGCATTGAGCGGATGGGTGGGAATGTGCAGGCGCATGTCGGCGCCGCTTTCGGGGTGCTCGGTCACTCGCAGGCTGGCCGAGCGGCGTGCCGGCCCATAGGGAATATGGCGGGCCAGTTCCGCCTGGCGTTCGGTACTGGTGGCAAAACGCAGGAATTTCCGCGCGGCATCCGGGTTTGGTGCACCGCGTGGAATCACCCAGGTTTCGTGCTCCTGCACCTGGCCATCCCATAGAATCTCGATGGGTGCCTCGGCGTTGACCATGGCGTCGAAGAAGCGCCCGTTGTAGCCGGAAGCCATCACCACGGCCCCGCTGGTCAGCAGCTCCACAGGCGTTTGGCCATCCTGCCACCAGCGGATATCGGGGAGTTCCCCTAGCCGGTCGAGGGCCAGTCGCAGGCCACGCCGGGTGCTCAGCAAGCGGTAGAGCTCCTGGTGGGGCACGTCATAGGCCAGCAGTGCCCATTCCATGTTGGCCGCGGCACTGCGTTTCAGGGCGCGGGGGCCGGGGAAACGCTGTGCATCGAACAGATCATCGATGGAGGTAGGGCGTCGCCCGGGAAAGGCGTCGGTGCGGTAGGCCACCACCGTGGCAAACAGGCTGTGGGTAATGGCGCAGCGGCTCAATGAACCGGGCAGGAAGTCCTGAATCGGTGGGGTTCCCTCCGGTGAGGGTGCAAGCAGGCTCGGTGCCAGCGGTTGCAGCAGCCCCTCGTGACACGCCGCCATGGCATCGCTCTTGGTCATGTCGATGATGTCCCAGGGCACCTCGCCCTCGGCCTCTGCACGCCGCAGTTCGTCGATGCCACCAGCGTATTGCATGACCTCGACCGGACGACCGGTTGCGGCGCTGAAGGGGGCAAACAATGCCTGCTGCTGGGCCCGCTCATAGGCGCCCCCCCAACTGAGTACGCGCAAGGTAGCCTTGTCCGATGCCTGGCCGACTGGCGACACCAGCAGCAGCGCTACCAGCAGCCATACCAGCGAACCGGGAAGCCCTGGACTCGTTGCCAGTGAACCTGCACGTGGCAGGTCGGGGTTTCCTCTTGCATGTCTCGGATCAACCGCTGCCATGTTCTTCCCGCCTCAGTTCCTCGCTGCTTTGCAGATAGGCTCGCGCGATGCTGGTTTCGGTCACCACGCCAAGCAGACGACCCTGCTCGTCCACCAGTGGCAGGGCTTCGCCGCTGACCTCCTGGAGCTCTGCCATGGCGTCCCACAGCGAGGTCGCGGGCGAAAGCCGGGGGCGCGGCGACTCGGGGATGTCCCCCAGACGCTTGCGGTGCTCACCGTTTTCTCTTGCCGCCTCCAGTTCGGCGAGGCTCACGCAGCCCACGTAATGGCCATGGTCGTCCACCAGGAAGGCTTCGCCATGGCGTGCCTGGCCAAGCGCGAAGATCGCATCGCCGACGGTGGTGCCGGGAGGCAGTGTCACGCAATCGGATGATTTCAGTTCCGCCACCGCCGTGCGGCGCAGCAGGGCACGGCCACGCCCCGCCGAGAGATCCAGGCCACGCCGCTCGAGCTGGATGTCGAACAGCGAACGGCCGAATAGCTGGGCGGCAATGGGGCTTGCCAGTGTGACGCTGGCAAGCGCCGCGGTGGTCAGTGCGTAGCTGCCGGTCAGTTCGAAGACGATCAGCAGGGTGGTCAGGGGAGCGCCGATTACCGGGGCGGTGACGGCCACCATGCCGCACACCGCATAGAAGACAAAGGTATCGAGCTGGGCACCGCTGAGCTGGGCCACCAGGCTGCCACACAGCGCGCCGAATAGCGTGCCGATGACCAGTGCGGGGCTGAACACGCCGCCGCTGAAGCCCATGCCCAGGCAGAGTGCCGTGGCCAACAACTTGAGCACCAGTACCAGCACCAGTTCGCCTGCCCCGAAGGCCCCGGCGATGGTAGCGAAGCGCAGGGTCTCCTGGCCCATGCCGAGGATATCGGGCACCTGCAGTGCCACAAGCCCCAGCAGGGCTCCGGCCATTGCAGGGCGCAGTTCCCGGGGAACCGGCAGGCGGTTCGCCAACTGCCCGGTGGCGAGGATCGCTCGCATGTAGCCGCCCGCCACCAGGGCGCCAAGCGCGCCAATGACCAGGAAGGCCGCGAATTCCCAGGGGCGTGGCAGGACGGTGTCTCCGACGTGAAATAGTGCGCCTCTCTCCAGTACGTTGGTGGCGATGACATGCCCGACGATGGCCGCCGCGGCCACCGGTGCGAAGGCCCGCAGGGCGTAGTGACGCAGCACCACTTCATGGGCGAAGACAATGCCGGCAAGCGGTGCGTTGAAGGCGCAGGCAATGGCCGATGCCACCCCGCAGGCGATGGTGATGTTGTCATCGGAGCGCCCCAGTCTCAGCAGCCTTGCACCCAGCGAACCCAAGGTGGCACCCAGGTGCACCAGCGGCCCGTATTGGCCCACCGAGGCGCCGCTGCCAAGCGAGACGATGGCGCTGAGTGCCGAGAGGCCGCCGGCCCTGGCGGGTAGCCGGCCAGCTCGGGTCTGCACCGCGGCGATCACATCGGCCGGGGTGTGGGGGCGCTGCTCGGGAATGGCGCGATGCAAAAGACCGACGACCAGCCCGCCGGTGGCGGGCACCAGCAAAGTGGCTGCCATCAACACGCCCGGGTGATCGAACATCATCCGGCTGCGAGGTGAGATCAACAGCCAATCGTTGAGCCACAGCACCGCGCTGACGAATGCGGTGGACAGCAGGCCCGCGGCGCCACCGATCAGCGCCCCGAACAGCACCAGGCCGAGGAAGCGCAACATTCCAAGCGCTCCCTGGGCGTTGCCGCGAACCGAGGAAGGTATGCTCATGCATTAGGTGTAAGCGCCGTGCCGCGTGTGGGCAAGGCGCGTGGCGAGTTATCGGTGCGTGGGCACAGTCTGGGCGAGCGGTGATGGGTGATCAGGCATGGGCCTGGGGCGCGAGCGCTGTCACGACTGACCTCAGGCGCTCTGGGCCTCGGTCTTGCCGAAGCGGCGATTCAGCCAAGCATTGATGGCGTCGGATTCGTAGAGCCATTCACTGTCGCCCTGCTCGCCTGCGATCTTCAGGCAGGGCACTTTGACCCGGCCACCGCCGAGTTGGAGTTCCAGGCGATGGTTGGGGTCGAGCTTGGCGTCGCGCAGTTCAATATCCAGCCCGAGGCGCGCCATCTCCTTGCGTACCTTGATGCAGAACGGGCAACTACGAAACTGGTAGAGCGCGAGTTGTTGGCAGGACGCATCCACCTCGGCCTGTTCTTCGGCACTGCGTTCGATGGCTTGTTGCGGCGTCGACAGGCGCTCACCGAGCAGCATCACAGGAGCCAGCACCAGGCGCAGGCCACGGAAGAAATAGCGAATCAGGGTTCTCATTGGCGAAAGCCACCTCAATGATCGAAAAACGCACTCATGATGCCTGCCAGCAGCGGGTGATGCCATTCCGGACTTTTTCAGGGCGATGCGGCGGGAAATCTCACCGTAAGTGAGCGGGTTTCACCATCACGGCGGACTTCCAGTGGCAAGAGCGTGCCGGCCGGCTGTCGCTGCACCAGGGTGGCGAACTCCGCTGATGATGCGATGCGTTGGCCCGCCGCCAGCACGATCACGTCACCCTCGCGCAGGTCATTGGCCACGGCGATGCTGCCTGGGGCGATGCCGGTGATCCTCACGCCGTTGTCGTGGGGTGCCAGCAGCACCCCCAGGCGTTGCGGAGGTGGAGGCGCGAAACGGCGCTCATCACCTAGCAGGTAGAGCGCATCGGCGATACCGGCGGGCGCGTCACAAGCGGTTTCGGCGCGCCAGGGCAGCAACGTGCTGTGCGCATCGATGCCCAGGTCCGACAACTGCCAGGGAACGCCGTGGCCATGAACAAGGTGTCCCTGGCCGATCAATGCCACCACCAGGTTGTCGCCGTCACTGGCCTCGGCCAGGGCGCTTGCCATGGCCCGGTCCCACACCAGCTGCGCATTGATGAAGCGCTCGAGCGCTTCGGTGTCGTCATCAGCCACCGGATGCCTGGCATACACATCGGCCAACGCCTGCCGGTACTCGTCTGAGGCGGGGGCGGGCGGGGTGATGCCATGGCGTTGGGTCGCGGGTACCGCCGACCAGCCTTGCTCGGTCAGCCTCTGGCGAAGCGCGGGAGTCACATTGAGTGCCACCAGTTCAATGCGCTGCATGCGCGCGAAATGCAGGATGGGCAGGTAAAGCGCCGGGTCGAACCCCCAGGCCTGCTGCCAGCCACTGGCATCGAGAAATGCCGCCTCGTCGAGTTCGCCGGCCACCCAGGCATCCAGCGCCGGCTGGGCCTCGCGGGGCAGCATCTCAAGGCCGATCACCATGTCGGGTGACAGTGCATGAAGAGCCGCCAGGGTATGCAATTGCCAACGGTGATGGGCCAGTTGATCATGCCGCTCGCCAAGCAGTACCACGCGCTGCTGCGCCGCTTGAGCCAGCAGCGTGTCGCTTGCCACCACCTGGCCATCTCGCTGCCATTGTCCGGGGTCGGCAGCGCAGTCGCTGGCCTGTACCGGAAGGCCAATGCCGGTTGCCAGGACCAGGGCCAGGGCAAGCGACAACCAATGTCCGCGCGCTCGCCAGGTGCCTCGTGAACAGAGCGAGGCGGGCGGGCGATGGATCACACGGCGAAAGCGGGGCATGGTGGCTCCTGGTGGGGAATTAGCTGTCGTCTGCAACCTTATCGCGCCCATGAAAAGGCCGCGAGCCTTGCAGGCCGCGGCCGGAAGAGAGTGTCGAGCCGGGCGGGTCAGTAGTGCCGGCTGAACCGCCCGTGAGGCACGTCGTGCATCAGTCTGTCGAACTCGCGCCCGCTCATGTGCACCAGGGTTTCGTGGTCACCGGCATCGAAGTAGATGTCGGGTTGATGGCGCAACATGTCGTCGATGTAGACCTGCAAGCCGTAGGCCTGGCCGACCGGCATGGTGGCGCCGGGGTCACAGTCGCTGAAGTGCCGCTTGATCTGATCTTCCGAGGCCAGTTCGACCTTTTCGCTGAACAGCCGGGAGAGCTGGTCGAGATCGGCGTCACAGGAACTCGGCACGACAGCGAGGCGGTAACCGGAGTCGCTATGCAGCATGACGGCCTTGGCCATGCGGTCGCCTGAGATATGCGCTTTCTCGGCGATCCTGCTGGTGGTGGTTTCATGGGGGTGGGGGAGTTCCTCGAAGTCGATATCGCACGACGTCAAGTAGTCCCGGATGGTCATCGGTATGCTCATGACACACTCTCCTGCGGCCGCTTGGCCGACTGACGCTCGGGTAATGGCTCCCTTCCGATATCTCTCTCCATATTCGAAGGATAGCCGCGTTCAAACGCTGGGTCATGGCGCTTTACGTCGGGTGGTGGCACTGTTGGGCCAAGGCCGAACAGGCAACCGGGAGCCAGTGACATGCAAGGGAAGGCGGTGATGGAAAGACTGCGGGAGCGACCGGTGTTACCAGGCGCCAGAGGACGGATCGAGGCGATCGACCTGGCACGTGGTATCGCCATCGCACTGATGATCCTCAGTCACTCGGTCAGCGGCCTGCTCGGTATCGGCGAGGTGCCGGAGTGGGGCATGGTGCCCATTCATCTGCTCACCAAGTTCTCCTCCTCGCTTTTCATCATGGTGTTCGGCATTGCCTTGGCGGTGGCTTTTCTTGGCAAGACCGATGCTGCCGATTGGCCGAGGCGGCGCCTCAAGTTGCTGCTGCGCGGGCTCGAAGTACTGTTCTGGTACAAGGTGCTGACGGTCGTCGAGATGCTGCCGTTATATGCACCCGGCGACATCCTCGACACGCTGCTCTACCAGCGCTTTCCCATCTGGGTCGAGATTCTCGGTTTCTATGCCATCGCCTTGCTGTGGATTCCCTGGGTGCTGCCGCTGTGGCGCCGCATGCCGCTGTGGTCGCGGCTGGCGAGCCCCCTGCTGATCGCGCTGCTGGCGGGTTGGCTCGAGCGCCACGCCGGTTTCTGGGGGATCGAGCCGCTCAAGGCCCTGTTGGTGGAAGACGATGACCACTACGCCTGGGGACAGCTCTCGCGGCTGCCGTTGGTGATGCTGGGACTGCTGATCGGCGAGGCGGCGTTGCGGTGGGTGCACGAACCCGCTTCGCGGCATCGGCTGGTCGCGGGGCTTGCCGCCGCCGGCGTGGCGATGTTGCTGGGGTTCCTTGCGTTGTCATCGGGCAATCTTGACGCAGCGCTTATAGCAGTGGCCTGGAACGAGGGCAAGCACCCGCCGGGGCTCGCCTTCATGCTGTTCAGCCTGGGCGGAGCACTGATCATTCTGGCCCTGTGCCTGCTGGGGGGTGGCAGGGCGGCGCGACTGCTCAAGCCACTCACCCTGATCGGCAGCGATGCGCTCAGCGCGTTCATCTTCCACATCGTGGTGATTTTCCTGATCCTGCGCCTGCTGCTCGAATCCTGGCAGGTCTACAGTTACCCGCAGGTGCTCGGCATTGGTGGACTGTTGATATTGGCAACCGCGGGGTGGATTGCATTGCTGCGCTGGAAAAGAGAGCGTTCATGATGCGTTGGGGGGTACTCTTCGCGCTGCTGGCGGCCTTACCAATCGCCGGCATGTCCGACACCGAGGCGCTGGTCCAGCCACCATGGGCGCAGCGACTCGAGGCGAGACTCGAGACGCTGGAGGACGCGTTCGAGGGTGAGCTCGGTGTCCACGTCCGGGTGCTGGGCAGCGATGAACGCTTCGGCTTTCGCGACGACGAACGCTGGTACCTGGCCTCGCTGATCAAGGTGCCGGTAGCCATCGAGCTGATGTCTCGGGTCGAACGCGGCGAGGCGTCGTTGGCCACTTCCCTGACCCTTGCGGAGAGTGACTACGTGGACGGAGCCGGCCCCACCAACTGGGCCTCGCCGGGCACCTCGCTGCGCCTGGAGGAACTGCTCGAGCCGATGCTCACGGTCAGTGACAACACCGCCACCGACATGCTTATCCGTCACCTTGGGCTCGAGGCGGTCAATCGGCGCGCAGCGCTACTCGCCGGCGTTGGGTTCGGGCCGATTACCACGCTTGTGGATGTCAGGCGGCATGTGTATTCGTGGATCACCCCCGAGGCGTTCGCGCTGACCGGCATGCAGGCACTGGAACTGCGCAAGCTCGAGTCTGGCGAGCGTCTCGAATGGCTGGCCAGGCATTTCGATATTCGCCGCGACGCATTGCCCTTGCCAAGCCTGGATGACGCCTACACGGCCTACTATGCCAGCGGCCTCAACGCCGGGCGCCTTGATGCCTACGCCAACCTGCTCGCCGCGCTGGGCGAGGGCAGGGCGCTGGGGCCCAGGGCCACCGCTGAATTGCTGTCGATCATGCAGGCCACGACCAGTGGCGAGAACCGCCTAAAGGCTGGCATCGGACCCGAACCGCGCTTCGCCCACAAGACCGGCACCCAGCATCGCCGGGCCTGCGACGCCGGCATCGTGCTGCCCGAGGCCGCGGCCCAAGGCCAGCGCATCGTCGTGGTGGCGTGTACCCGTGGGCCTTTGGAGACCACTCTCCACGAGCGCGCGCTTGCCGCCATCGGTGTCGCCCTGCGTGACAGCGGTGCGCTGGCAAGCGGCGGTATCAGCGCACCTTGATGTCGCATGCGACCATGGTCTATGCCGGTTTGCGCGTTCCTTGATTGACACCCCTGCTGCCGAGTTCTAACCTCACTCCAGCGTTACCGGTAACATTACTGGTAACTCCACCGGTCATTGGCCAGGCAGTCGCAACAGTCGCAATGATCGGCATCCGACGTTCGCACGACGTCATAGGCTTCGAAACTCAATTGCTTCGAACCTCAATTGCTTCGAACCACTATCAACAATTCCATAACAGCCACTGGAGAACTGCCATGACCCCCATCTGGCGCAGCACGCTCACTCTCGCCGGCGCGGCCTCGCTGACCTTCGGCGTCGCACTCAGTGCCCAGGCGCAGACTCCCGATCTGTCCGAGCCGCCCGCCATCGACGGCGACGTGGTTGGTGACCACGGCTCCGTGACCATTCGTATGGGTATCGGTCTTGCCGAGACCTCGCCCCAGTACCTCTCCTCCCAGTACTTCGCCGACATTCTCGAAGAGCGCAGTGAAGGCCGCATCACCGTCAACATCTTCCCGAACAGCCAGCTTGGCGATGACGTGCAGATGATGGAGATGCTGCAGACCGGCACACTGGACATGTCCTATCCGTCCAGCTCGCCGGCCACCACCTACGTCGAAGAGCTGGCGGTATTCGACCTGCCGTTCCTGCTGCCCACCCGTGATGCCGCCGTCGCCGTGATGAACAGCGATGTCGCCCAGGGCATGCTCGATGCCTTCGACGGTACCGGCATCAAGGCGCTGGCGTTCTCCGAGAACGGTTATCGCCAGCTCTCCAACAGCGCGCGTGCGGTCGAATCACCGGAAGACGTGGCTGGCATGGACGTGGGTGGCCTGACCATTCGTACCATGGAGAACCCGGTACACCTGTCGATCTGGCAGACACTGGGTGCCAACCCCACGCCGATGGCCTTCGGGGAACTGTTCTCCGCCATGGAGCAAGGCGTGGTCGATGGCCAGGAAAACCCCTGGAGCACCATCCTGACCTCCAACTTCCACGAAGTGCAGGACTACGGCTCCGAGACACGCCACGTCTACACGCCGTTCATCATGATGATGTCCGAGCGTACCTGGGATCGCATGGACCCGGAATACCAGGAGCTCGTCCAGGACGCCGCGCGCCAGTCCGCTGCCTACGAGATCCAGCTCTCCACCGAGTATGACGACTGGGCCCGCGAGCAGCTCGAGGAGCGCGGCATGCAGATCACCCGTCTCGATGATGAGCAGATCGCCGCCTTCCAGGAAGCCGTGCAGCCTGTCTATGACGAGTGGGCGCCGCGCATCGGCGAGGACCTGATCGAGCAGATCCAGGGCATCGTCGAAGAATCCATGAACGACTGATTACCAAGACCGACCCCCGGCCCGTCATTCGATGGGCCGGGCACAGACCGACTGGCCGGGCAGGGAATCCTGCCCGGCCACTGGAGTAGCTCGAATGACCCCCTCTTCTTCACCGACACCCGAGTCCAACGACTCACCCGACCTGGATTCGGTCATCGGCGACGCCAGTGTCTACCTGGACGACCCCAACCGATTTCCCCTTGAAATCGACACCGATTCCCGCCGTGGTCCGGCCATCTTTCGTTGGTTGACCGTGGCCATGGAGCAGCTGATCGCGGTGATCCTGATCGCCCTGATCATCTCGGTGGCGGCCAATGTCATCGGCCGCTCGCTGCTCAATCATTCGCTGCCCTGGGCCGATGAGCTGGCCCGCATGCTGTTCATCTGGCTGATCTTCATCGGTGCCGCGGCGGCCTTCGCCCGCTATGAGCACATCGCCGTCGACTTTCTGGTGCGCAGACTCAAGCCGCGCGCCGCCCATGGCCTGTATCTGTTGCAGCATCTGATCATCACCACCCTGATGGGCATCATTATATGGGGTGGCTACGTGGTGATGTCGCGTTCCACCGGGCGTACCGCCATCCTTGGCGTGCCGTGGAACCTGATCAACGTCTCGCTGGTGCTATGCGCCATCTTCATTGCTGCCGTGGCCATCTGGCGTGCCTGGCAGAGCCTGACCATCATGCGCTCGCCTGATGCGTCGCACTCCCAAGATGGAGGTCGCTAGACCATGTTGTGGATCTTTCTCGGCATCCTGTTCGCCTCGCTGGCGCTTGGCCTGCCCATCGCCTTCGGCCTGGGTGTGGCGGCGGTCGTCATGGCCGTGCTTTCCGATATTCCATTGTCGATCCTGATCGAACAATCGATTCGCGGGGTCAACAGTTTTCCGCTGCTGGCGATTCCTTTCTTCATCCTGGTGGGTGAGGTGATGAGCAATGGCGGCATCGCCCGTCGCCTGATGGATCTGGCCGGCGCGCTGGTCGGTTTCGTGCGTGGTGGCCTCGGCCAGGTGGCCATCACTGGCTCGATGTTCTTTGGTGGCATCAGTGGCTCGGCCGTGGCCGACACCGCGGCAACCGGCGCCATGATGATTCCCTCGATGACCAAGCAGGGCTATACCGCGCCCCAGGCCACGGCCATCAACACCGTGTCATCGGTGATCGGTATCATCATTCCCCCGTCGATTCCACTTATCCTGTTCGGCATCGTCACCGAGACCTCGATCAGTCGTCTGTTCATCGCCGGTATCGTGCCGGGCATGCTGATCGGGTTCGGCCTGATGGTCACCACCTTCATCATGGCCAGCATCGGTCACGCCGGCCAGACCCGGAAGTTCCGCTTCGACCTGCTGTGGCAAGCGTTCAAGGCCGCGTGGCTTGCGCTGGTGCTGCCGGTGATCGTGATCGGCGGCATCATTGGCGGCGTATTTACCGCCACCGAAGCCGCGGTTGCCGCGCTGCTCTACTCACTGTTCATTTCGCTGGTGATCTATCGCGAGTTCAAGCTGCGCGAGCTGTGGGGCATGCTGATTCGCACCGCACGCCTCACCGGCATGGTGCTGCTGCTGCTGGCGTTCGCCACGATCATCGCCTGGTTCCTGACCATCAACATGGTGCCGCAGACCTTGGTCAGCCAGGTTCAGGCGATCACCCAGGATCCGTTCCTGCTGCTGCTGATCGTCGCCGGTCTGCTGCTGTTGGTGGGCTTCGTGATGGACCTCACCCCGGCCATGGTGATCATGGCGCCGATGCTGACGCCGATCGTCACCTCGGTGGGTATTGATCCGGTGTACTTCGGTGTGCTCATGGCCTTCGTGCTTGGCATCGGCCTGCTGACCCCGCCGGTGGGGACCTGCCTGTATGTCGGTTGTGGCGTCGGCAAGGTCTCGATGGAAGCGCTGGTGCGGGCCATGCTGCCCTACTACGCGACCTTGCTGGTGGTGCTGGTGATCCTGATCGCCTTCCCGGGTATCGTCACCTGGTTGCCGAATCTCACCGATGTCAGTGGATGACAGTCATGGATCACCCGAAGACAACTTCACGACGGATTCTGGTGATGGGCGTGTCGGGTTCCGGTAAATCCCATATCGGGCGCCTGCTGGCCGAGCGTCTGGGGGTCGAATTCATCGATGGTGATGACCATCATCCCCAGGCGAACATCGACAAGATGGCCCGGGGCATTCCGCTGAACGACGATGACCGCCAGGGGTGGCTTGATACCCTGGCGGGCCTGATCGCCGACTATCACCGCCGAGATGCGTCATTGGTGATCGGTTGCTCGGCCCTTAAGCGGCGTTACCGCGATCAACTGCGCAGTGGTGATCCGGCGCTCGCGATCCTGTTCCTGGAAGGCTCACGCGAGCAGCTTCTCGAACGGCTGACAAGCCGTGAGGGACACTTCTTTACCGGCGAGGCAATGCTCGAGAGCCAGCTGGCGGACCTGGAGCCTCCTGGGAGTGACGAGGCCATCACGCTGAATATCGGCGATTCCCCCGAGAGCTTGGCAGCGGCATTTATCGCCTCACTCGACTCGACATACTGCTGATCGAGCACGTATCCCAAGATGCCGCGATGGCGCGGCGTTGTCCCTTGCTCAAGGTGTCTGGCCAGCCGTGAAGAAAAAACGCCCCACGCTTCAGGACATCGCCGACCTTGTCGGTGCCACCAAGATGACGGTGAGTCGCTGCCTGCGGGACCCGGAGACGGTGTCCGAGGGGCTTCGTGAGCGTATCTTCGCCGCCGCTGAACACCTTGGCTATATTCCCAACCGCGCGCCGGACCTGCTGTCGCGTTCCACCAGTTATTCGATCGGCGTGTTGATGCCTTCGCTCAACAATCAGGTGTTCGCCGGTGTACTGGTGGGCATCGAGGCCGCGACCGAACCGGCCGGTTACCACCTGATGCTGTCCCACTATGGCTACAGCCAGGAACTCGAGGAGCGCAGCCTGGCATCGTTGCTCTCCTACAATGTGGATGGAGTGATCCTGGCCGAGAGCCTGCACACCCAGCGTAGTTGCCGGATGCTCGAAACCGCCGGCATTCCGACCGTGGAGATCATGGACTCCCTGACGCCGCCGCTGCACCAGGCGGTGGGCTACAACAATGTGGCGGCGGCCCGGGACATGGTCAACGAGATGATACGCCGCGGGCGACGCCACATTCTCTACCTGGCGGTGCGTCTGGATGAACGCACCCGCCAGCGTGAGCTCGGCTATCGTCAGGCCATGGAGGCCCACGGTCTCACGCCACTGACTCTGCGTCGTACGCAGCGCTCGTCGTTCAGTATTGGCGCGGCATTGGTGGGTGAGATTCTCGACACGCATCCCGAGACCGATGGGGTGTTCTGCACCAATGATGACGTGGCGGTAGGCGCGTACTTCGAGTGCCAACGGCGGGGCGTGTCGGTGCCAGGGCGCATGGCGATTGCCGGCTTCCATGGTCACGACGTGGGGCAGGTCATGTCGCCCAGGCTTGCAAGCGTCGTCACCCCGCGCGAAGCGATCGGTAAGCGCGCCGCCGAGGAGCTGCTTGGCCGCTTGCGTGGCAAGCCGATGGGCAATCGCGTGATTGATCTGGGCTATCGAATCGAGCCTGGCGAGACGCTGTAGCGGCTATTTTCGGTCAATCCTCACCCATCAGCCGCCTGTTGCTATGGCTTGGGTAGTGCATGCCAATTAGCATGACGCTCCGTTCAGGGTACTCTATGGGCTGGATTCCACACCAAGGAGCGCCTAGTGCCTGTTGTTCGTCGTTATCTTCCTCGTCTATTGATCGTGGTGTGTTGCAGCTTTCCTGCTGTTCCGTCCTGGGCTGAAGATACGCGGCTGCACGTCGTGGCGACCACCGGCATGATCGCGGATGCGCTTCGTGAAATAGGTGGTGAGCAGGTTGATGTACAGGGCTTGATGGGACCAGGGGTCGACCCCCATCTCTATCGCCAGACACGTACCGACGTAAGAGCCATGACCCAGGCCGACGCGGTGTTCTGGAATGGCTTGTATCTCGAGGCCCAACTGGAGGACTTCCTGGCGCGACTTGCCGAGCGCAAGCCGGTATACGCGGTGGGCGATGCGGTGCCCCGTGACAAGCGCCTGGCCGACGAGGACTATCCCGATCAACCCGACCCCCACGTATGGATGGACCCCAGCCGCTGGCGCTACGTCATCGAGGCCGTGGCCGATGGCTTGATCGAGCTTGCGCCGAACCACGCCGACGCCTTCACCGAAAGAGCCGACGTCTACCTCGAGGAGCTCGAGGCGCTGGATGCCTACGCACACCAGATTCTCGGGAGCGTGCCCGAGGAGGCGCGCGTGCTGGTCACCGCCCATGATGCCTTCGGCTACTTCGGCGATGCCTACGATTTCGAGGTGCTGGGCATTCAGGGCTTCTCCACCGAGAGCGAAGCGGGGCTTGCGCGTATCGAGACGCTGGTGGACGTGCTGGTCGAGCGTGGGATAGGGGCGATCTTCGTCGAGACGTCGGTCTCAGACCGCAATATCCGTGCCCTGGTCGAAGGCGCCGAGGCACAGGATCATAACGTGCGTATCGCCGGTGAACTCTATTCCGATGCCATGGGGCAGGCCGACACCTATCGAGGCACCTGGCTTGGCATGTTCGACCACAATGCCAGCCTGATCGCCGCGGCACTGGGCGGCGACGTGCCGGAAGGGGGTCGTCTGGGCCGCCTCGACGACCCCCGGGAGAGCGAATGAAACCCACGCCTCGTATTCCCGACGCCGTGAAGTCGAGCCCACTGGCGATCCAGGGGCTGACGGTCAGCTACGACCGCCGCCCGGTGGTGCATTCGGTGGATTTCGTGACCCCGCCCGGCAGCATGACCGCCATTGTCGGCCCCAACGGCGCCGGCAAGTCGACGTTGCTCAAGGCCTCGCTTGGCATTACGGCGCGCCTCACCGGTGACGTGCGGGTATTCGGCAAGCCGTTCGAGGTGATGTCGCGGCATGTCGCCTATGTACCCCAGCGCAGCAGCGTCGACTGGGATTTCCCGGCCACCGTGATCGATGTGGTGGCGATGGGGCTGTTCCGTGACCAGCGCTGGTGGCAGTTCAATCGAGGGCGGGATCGCAGGCTGGCCATGCACAGCCTGGCGCGCGTGGGCATGGAAGCCTTTGCCGACCGCCAGATCGGCCAACTCTCCGGTGGTCAGCAGCAACGCGTGTTCCTGGCCCGTGCCCTGATCCAGGATGCCGAGCTGACCATCCTCGACGAGCCCTTCGCCGGAGTGGACGCGGCGACTGAGTCGGCGATCATCGAGGTGCTCAAGGAACTGCGCGACGAGGGGCGCACGCTGCTTTGCGTGCATCATGACCTGTCTACCGTGCATGACTATTTCGACCATGTGCTGCTGCTCAATGTACGGGGCATTGCCGCCGGCGCTGTCGATGAGGTGTTCACCGCGGCCAACCTGCAGGCCACCTACGGCGGGCGTCTCAGTGAGGTGCAACTGGCGCGGCTGGTGTCGCCGGCCAGCAAGGAGGCGCGGTAATGGACACCTGGTGGCGCGCCTTGACCTTCACCCTGGGCTACAACACCAGCCTGGTGACGCTCGGCGCGATGCTGCTGGCCGCCGGCGCCGGGATGATCGGCACCTTCGTCTTGTTGCGCAAGCGCGCGCTGGTCAGTGACGCGATCAGTCATGCGACGCTGCCAGGCCTGACGCTTGCGTTCATCATCATCGGTCTGCTTCAGGGCGATGGCCGCTGGCTACCCGGCCTGCTCATCGGCGCGGCTCTCAGTGCGGCGCTGGGGCTGTGGCTGGTGCAGGTGATCAGCGCGCGCACAAGGCTTGGCGAGGATGCCGCCATTGGTGCGGTGCTCTCGTCCTTCTTCGCCTTCGGGGTAGTGTTGATCACCGTGATTCAGTCGATGAACGTCACTGGCCAGTCGGGCCTGACGGGCTATCTCGTCGGTGCCACCGCCGGGATGCTGTCGTCGGAAGCCAAGTTGATCGCGCTCTGTTCGCTGGGTGTGCTCGCGGCGGTATTCGTGATGCGCCGCGAATTCTTGCTGGTCTGTTTCGATGCGGATTTCGCGCGTACCCAGGGCATCAATACCTGGCGAGTGGATCTTGCGTTACTGATGTTGCTGATGGCGGTGGTGGTGATCGGCCTCAAGGTCACCGGGCTTATCCTGATCGTCGCCCTGACCATCATCCCGCCGGTGGCTGCCCGCTTCTGGACCGATCACCCCATGGCCATGGTGGCGCTTGCCGCGTTTCTGGGAGCGCTTTCCGGGTATTTCGGGGTCACGCTCTCGAGTGTCGGCGAGGGCCTGCCCACCGGGCCATTGATAGTGCTTGCCGCCTTTGTGCTGTTCCTCGGCTCCTTCTTGTTCTCGCCGCGTCGCGGGGTGCTTGCCTCGTTGCTTGCCCACCAGCGCTTCAGGCGTCGTGTGCACCTGCGCCAGGGCTTGCTGTCGCTCTCCCGTGATGAACCGATCTTCGATGGCCTCACCCTGACACTGCTCAAGCGCGCCGGCTACATTCGGCGCGACGGCGTGGCCACTGCCGCGGGGCAGGCGGCGGCGCGCGATGCCGAACACGAAGAGCGCCTGTGGGCGCTGTACCGGGAACGTTACCCCGACGATGCCCTGCATCGTGAGCATGCCGGGCTCACACCGATCGCCCAGGTGCTCTCGCCGGACGCCGTTATGACGCTGGAAACCCAGTTGTTGTTACGAACGGAGGCGCGTCCATGAGCGATTTCATGATGTTCAGCCTGGTGCCGTTGGCGGTGGCGGTGATCATCGGCATGACCTGCGCACTGCTCGGCAACTTCCTGGTGCTGCGCCGCCAGAGCTTGATCGGCGATGCCATCAGCCATGTGGCGCTGCCGGGCATCGTGGTGAGTTTCCTGTTGACCGGGGCGCTTTCTTCGCTTGCGATGATGCTCGGGGCGGGTGTCTCGGCGCTGGTGACGGTGGTGCTTATCGAGCTGGTGCGACGATTCGGCCGGGTCGAGTCCAGTGCCGCCATGGGGGTCGTGTTCACCAGCCTGTTTGCGCTTGGCGTGCTGCTTCTGGAGTGGCATGGAGCAACGGGCGTGCATCTCGATGTGGAACATGCGCTGTATGGCAACCTGGAGAGCCTGATCTGGTTCGAGGGAACCGGCCTCGCCGCCCTTGTCGACCCGCAGGCGCTGGCGGGCTTGCCGCCGCAACTGGCGCGTGCCGCCAGCGTGGGCCTTGCGGTGGTGGTATTTCTGGTGATGTGCCGGCGGCAGTTGATCCTGGGTAGCTTCGACCCGGATTTCGCCGCCAGCGTAAGGGCCCGCCCAGCCCTCGTCGATCTGCTGCTGGTGACCATGGTGGCCGTTGCCGCGATTGCTGCCTTCGAGGCGGTGGGCTCGATCATCGTCATCGCCATGTTCATCTGTCCGGCCGCTGCCGCGCGGCTGATGACCAATCGCCTGGCGACCCAGATCGCCTGGAGCCTTACGTTCGCGGCGGTATCGTCGGTATTGGGCTACGTGCTGGCGGGGTATGGGCCTGGTTGGCTGGGGTTCAACGCCTCGGTGAGTGCGGCGGGGATGATCGCCACGCTTTCCGGGGTGATTCTGCTGCTGGCCTGCCTGTTCGGCCCCGAGCGGCATCGCAGCGGGGCGGCCCGGGAGGCCTGAACGCCTCCCTCGCTCTTCAACAGAGGTTGGCGGTGTATAGGATGATCGGTTAACGATCCGACTGGCTTGATATTTCAGGAGAAAGGCATGGATGCCCTGGCATTCCTCGGGCCGGCGGCCCTCTACATGATCTCGATGACCCTCACCCCGGGGCCCAACAACGTGATGCTTACCGCCTCGGGTGCCAACTACGGGTTCCTGCGCACGCTGCCGCATATCTTTGGCATCCTGGGCGGCTGTTTCCTGCTGTTTTCGGGCATCGCCCTGGGCCTGGGGCTGCTGTTCGAACGTTACCCGGTGGTGCAGACCTCACTGCGTGTGGTGGGTAGCGCCTACCTGCTCTATCTGGCCTGGCGGATCGCCACCGCACCGCCACCGGACCTGCGCCGCCGTGGCGAGGGGCGCCCCCTTAACTTCTGGCAGGCGGCGGCTTTTCAGTTCGCCAACCCCAAGGCCTGGGTGATGGGGCTGGCACTGATGGCCGGGTTTCTGCCCAATGGGGGCGATACGCTGGTCAATGCCCTGTTGCTTGCCGGTTTCGCTGAACTCGTGGCATTGCCCTGCATCGCGCTGTGGGCCGGTTTCGGCATGGCCATCGGCCGCTGGTTGCGTACCCCGCGTGCCTGGCGGGTGTTCAATGGCGTGATGGGTGGGCTTACCGCGGCGTGCGTGATATTCATTCTGGGGTGACGCGAGAAAAACCCTGATGGTTTCGTAAAGGCAATGATGATGCGTACTTCCCCTGCTAGGTTGTTGGTCCTGATCATGGGACTGGCAACCCTTTGTTTGATGACCAGCCAGTTGCTGGCACAGGAAGAGGATGGGCAGAAATGGATATCCGTTGATGCCTTGAACGCCGGGCTGGGGGAGCCGCCCGAGGAGGTGATGAGGTCGACGCCACGTGAATCGCTGCAAGGCTTCCTCTCGTTGACCGAGGCCGGCGACTACGAGAAGGCGGTGCATCACCTCGACCTCACCGAACTGGCAAGCGACGAGCAGGCCGAGCGCGGAGCAGCACTCGCCCGCCAGCTGGCGCTGGTGCTGAACCGGGGGGATTGGTTGAACGTCTCGGATCTTCCCGCCCGTCAGGATGCTGCCGTGGAAGACCCTTCAGGCCAGCATCCCCTGGTGGGCCAGCCGCGCCGCAACATCAAGATCTCCTCGCTCGACGCCCAGGGGCAGACACATGACATACGTATCGCTCGCTACCAGGTGGGCGAACAGGACCCTGTCTGGCTGATCACCGCCGATTCACTGAGGGCGGTACCGGCGCTGTACGAGGAGTATGGTCCGTCCTGGCTCGAGGACCATATTCCGCAGCACTTGAAAGCCTCTTTAGGGGTGCTGATGGTGTGGGAGTGGCTGGCGATACCGATCTTTCTGCTCGTCACCGGCCTGGTCGGGGGAGGCGTGCACCGTTGTGTCGGGCTGCTGGCCGGCTGGGTGCCTTTCGGCGCTGCGCGCACCTTCATCAGCGGCATACGGGTTCCCATGGCATGTATCGCCATGGCGCTCGTGGCTCAGACACTGCTCGACTATGTCGTTTCCTTCTCGGGCGTGGTGACCAGCACGTTTCGGGTAGCACTGATCATCATCATGGCCTGGGGGGTTGGCCTGATGGCCCTCCGGCTGCTGGACTCGTTCCTGCTCAGCATGACCCAGCGGCTGGTGGGCGATGTCGACGACACCAAGCATCGCGACCAGCGCAAGCTTCTGACCTCACTTTATGCCCTGCGCCGGGGCATCATCCTGATCACGGTGGTGGCCGTGGCCGTCTACGTGCTGGGGCAAACCAACGTCTTCGGCACCCTGGGCATGACGTTGCTTGCCTCTGCCAGTGTGTTGACCGTGCTGGTGGGTATTGCCGGCCAGGCTGTACTGGGCAATATCCTTTCCTCGTTCCAGGTATCACTTGCCAAGCCCGTGCGCATTGGTGACCTGGTGGTCTTCGAGGGTCAGTGGTGCCATGTGGAGGGTATCTTTCACACGTTCATTCGGTTGCGCTCCTGGGACGAGCGCAGGCTAGTGGTGCCGATCAAGTACTTCGTGTCGAAGCCCTTCGAAAACCTCTCTGCCAAGAATGCCAAGCTCTACCGACAGGTCGTGATGACCCTGCACCTGAGCACCGATGTGGCACTGTTGCGACAGACCTTCATCGATATCGCCGAGGCCGAAGACGCGGTGATCGAGCCGGAGAAGCTGGAGTGCCATGTGACCGGCCAGCGCGAGATGGCCCTGGAAATATCGTGCTACATGATGACTCGCGAACCCATGGGGGGATGGGTTGCCGAAAACAACGTCCGCGAGAAGTTGTTGGCGTTCATCCGCGACCAGCATCCCGAGTGGTGGCCACGTGAGGTCACGGTGCTCAGCCACCACGATGTGACCATCGGTGAGGAGGGAAGCTGCCGCCACGTGACGACTCCCGCAACATCGCACCCGGTCAAGAAGCAAGGTTCTGTTGGTGGGGAGTCCGACGGATCAGGTGGCGGGGAAGCGTCCGGCTAATACTTGCTGCGTCTGGGTCGCCCTCGCGGGCCTATGCCCAGCGTGGGTCGGCGGTAAAGGCCACCGTGAACCAGCGTCGCTCCGGCGGAATGGAAAGTCCGGCACTGATCTGCTCGCGGATCTCATCGAGCACGGCAACGCCCTGGCCACGAGCGTACTCCGGCGTGGTGACGATATGGATCTCGATGTAGTGCCCGCGGCCGGCCTTGGCCACATGGCTGAAGTATTCGACCAACCCCTCGCGCTGCATGACGGGTAGCATGGCCGCGTGCACCTCCTGGTCGATTTCGCTTGGCGCGATCAGGAATACCTCACGCAAGGCACGGCGAACGATACCGATGGGAACCGGGATGAAGGCCAGCGTCAGCGCCATGAGCAGCACGGAATCCACGTAGGGGACGAGGTGCGCGTGGGGCGTGCGTTCGAGCCACACGGCGATCAGGAAGGCGACCAGCAAAGCGGTGGTGATGAGTGCCGCCATCAGCCAGCCGTGCATGTCGATACGCACGAACTCCGACTGGGCGCGGCGGTTGGTCAACTGCTGGTAGCGGGCCATGCCGAAGCAGACGATGCCAACCACCACCGCGTAGACGATGGCCAGGTCGAAGGCGAGTACCTGGCCTCCCTCCATCAGGCCCCGGAAGGCGTTCAGGAACGCATAGAAGCACAGCAGCATCAGGATGCTGCCGTTGAGTGCGGCGACCAGCGGCTCCAGGTGCCAGAAGCCATGTTGAAAGCGCTGGCTGGCCTCGCGCACGGCGAGTTTCGCCACGAACAGTGCCAGGCTGGACATTGCCGCGTCGATCGTCGAGAACACCCCATCGAATAGAATCGACTGGGAACCGGACAGCAGCCCGAAGCTGACCCCCAGGCTCGAGACCATCAGGGTGACGAAGATGGAAAGCTTGAGGGCGCGCTGTTCGAGGGAAGCCTGCATGTTCTGTCTCTTGGTGATCCCGGCTGTCGGGCGTTAGTCGAATCCGCCCATTCTAGCCGAGTGTCAGCCACCTTGGGGGATGCCCAGGACCATCACCACATCCTTCCCGGCGGTGGATGTTTACCAACCGCGTGTGGCGTATTGTACGACTATCCTGCGACATGAAGGGCGAAACTCATTCGTTCGGTTTTGCTGAAACGAGGGCGTGGCCGTGAATCAGTTGGATGGGTGGGAACAGCGCAGTGTCATGAGCATGTCGCCCGGCGGCTGGATTGCCGCGATGGCGTTGTGGCTGGGTGTCATCACTCTGGCGAGTGCCCAGGTGGAAGACCGTGTTACCTACCCGGATGTGGCGAGCATCCTCGCCGAACGCTGTGTCATGTGCCACGCCGGCGAGCGCGCGATGGCTGGCCTGCGGCTGGACAGTTTCGAGGGTGTGGTGGCCGGCAGTGGCAATGGCCCGGTGGTGCGCGGGGGCGACCCCGATACCAGCGAGCTGATCCTTAGGCTGCGGGGTGAGCATCTGCCCAGGATGCCAATGACCGGGCCGCCATTTCTTGCCGATGACGAGATTGCCTTGTTCGAGCGCTGGGTGGCCCAGGGGCTTTCCAAAGGCGAAGCCAAGACGGCTGACGATGCGGCGGTAACCACAGCGCCTCGTCCTGCCCCTGGCGAGCGGGTGACCTATACCCATGTGGCACCGATTCTTGCCCGGCACTGCGCACGTTGCCATACCGACAACGGACTGCATGGCCCTGCACCCGAGGGCTATCGGCTCACGTCCCTGGCGGCCACGCTAAGTCCATCCGACCGGGTGAGGGTAGTGCCCGGCCATCCCGAGGCCAGCGAACTCATGCGGCGAATCCGTGGCCAGGCCAGGCCCAGAATGCCTCTCGATGCCCCGCCCCTGAGTGACGATGAGATTCAACTGGTCGAGACATGGATCAGAGAAGGTGCCCGCGATGCGTCTGGGCAAGCCGCCCCGATGCCCGTGGGTGCCAAGGTAAGATTGCATGGCAGGCTTGGCGAGCAATGGCAGTTGGATGGACTGCCGCTGGCGGTCGGTTCCGGCACACGTATCGACAAATCGCCCCGGCCGGGAGACTACGTGCAGGTGCGCGGCCGGTTGGCGGCGGATGCGACCGTGAGGGTCGAACGTCTCCGCCGCCGTTAGCGGCATTGCCGTGATGCCGCTCAGCCAGGCTGGCTGGCATCCTTCTCGGCCACGGGCAGGATGCCTTGCTCCCGGGCCATGGCATAGGCGGCCTGCGGGCCGGCCCACAGCGAAGGCAACAGCACCAGCGAGACCGGAATCGCCGTGATCACGATGAACTGCTGCAATGCACCGATCTGCCCGGCGCCCATGTACAGCAGGATCCCCGCCATCAGCGCCATGGCGATGCCCCAGAAAGCGCGCACCAGAGGGCTTGGCTCGTCGTGGCCGGCACATACCACGGCAATCGCGTAACTCATCGAATCGCCGGTGGTGGCCACGAAGATGCTGGTCAGCACCAGGATGGCCAGCGCCATGAAGGTGCCGCCCGGCAGGGCTTGGGCCACGGTAAGGGTGGCCACGTCGAACTGGAAGTTGTTCAGCGCCTCGGTAAGGTCGATCGCTTCGGTCAGCTGGTAGTGGATGCCGGAGCCTCCCAGCAGGGTGAACCAGATGGAGGTGGCCACCGGTGCCATCACCGCGACGGCAAGGATCATCTCGCGGATGGTGCGGCCTCGCGAGATACGCGCTACGAAGATCGCCATCAGCGGTGCGTAACCGATGAACCAGGCGAAGAAGAACACCGTCCACCACTGCATCCACCAGGCGGGGGCCGTCTCGGCGCTCATGGTCGCCATGCGGAAGAAGGAGTTCAGGTATTCACCGAAGCCCTGACTGAAGGCGTTGACCAGAAACAGGGTCGGGCCGAAGACCAGGATCACCGCGGCAATGGCCAGTGCCAGGAAGACATTGAAGCGTGACAGCACCTGAATACCCTTGTGAATGCCGGTCATGGCGGAAGTGACGTACACCAGAGCCAATGCCACCAGAATGGCCAGTTGCGTGGCGAAGCCCTGGCCGACACCGAACAGCTCATGCAGGCCGAAGCTCACCTGGGTCGCGAGAAACCCGATCGGCCCCACGGTGCCCGCAACCACCGCGATCACGCAGCAGGCGTCCACCACGCTTCCCGTGACGCCCTTCATCACGCGCTCGCCTAACACCGGATAGAGCAGGGTACGTGGCTTGAGCGGTTGCCCCTTCACATAGTGGGCATGGGCCAGCACGATGGCGGATAGCGAACCCAGTACCGCCCAGGCCAGAAAGCCCCAGTGCATGAACGACTGCGCCAGTGCACCGGCCACCGCCTCGGCGGTGCCCGCTTGCGTATCGAAGGCCGGTGGCGTGACCACGAAGTGGTAGATCGGCTCGCCGGCGGCGAAGAACACGCCGCCTCCGGCCAGCAGGGTGCACATGATCATCGACAGCCACTTGAAGGTGCTCAGCTGTGGCGAGGTAAGGTTGCCTACTCTTGCCCCGGCGGCTGGCGAGATGGCAACGCCGATGGCGATCAGGAAGGTCAGCAGCAGCAGGAGCTGGAAGTAGGTGCCAAGGGTCTCGGCTGTCCAAGCGAAGCCCGCGCTGATGGTGTCCGCCACCAGGGTGATGTCGTAGAGTGAAAGCGCCACGAAGGCGAGAATGAAGCCGATGCTGAGAAGCATGACCAGCGGGTCGCCGAAGTGCGAAAGGCGGTTGGCCCGGGGGCCGGGAGGCGTGTCGTTCGAAGGCATGGAGTAGGCTCTAGCGGAAGAGAATGACCGGGCCATGCGGGCATGGCGCCGACTAGAGCGACAGCATGATAACAGTCATGCGACTAATGTCTAACTGCCTGGGCTGTTTGCGGGTAATTCGTTGGCGGGGCTGCACATTCAGGGCCGCGGGGACCGTGCTGCATGATGCGGCGGAGGACTAGCGCCGCAGATTGTCCATGGGCGGCTTGCCCAACAAGCGCAGCAGTCCGTTGCGACAGCCGCGCAGCCATGGGTAAAGCTGGGCCGTGCGCGCCTGGTCGGCGAACAGGCGGTACATCAAGCGGTTGAATACGCCGCTGCGGGTGCCCAGCAAGGTCATGCGGTGCAGGGCATCGCTACCGTGGTACCAGCGTTCACCGACCTGCAGGGCGAACCCCTCGTCGAGGTCGATACCCTGCGCCGTGAGCTCGTCGCGTGCCTGGCCTGGCGCCCGCCCATCGATGAGTTCCAGCTCGCCGACATCGCGTCGGATGCGCTGCAGGCGCACATAGCGCCGGCACATCGGGCATTCGCCGTCGTAGACAAGGCGCAGCCGTGGGGAGGCACCTTGCGGATCGGTCGTGTCCGAGGTGTCCGGGCGCGGGTTCTGGTGTGGCATGGGGTTCCCCGGCAGGCGATGGCGGATGTCACACCCAGCATGCGCGTTACCTACTAGGCTTGCCAGTGACCAGTGGGGATTGCCATCAGTGCGGTCATGGCATCGCGACAGGCCCATGCGGATCGAGACAATCGTCAACACGGAGGTGACCATGAAGACCATCGGCATGATCGGCGGCATGAGCTGGGAATCCACCCAGACCTACTACCGGCTGATCAATCAGCAGGTGAAACAGGCGCTGGGTGGCCTGCACTCCGCCCGGGTCGTGCTCTACAGCGTGGATTTCGCCGAGATCGAGCGCCTGCAGCACCAGGGCGACTGGGAGGCCACGGCGCGAATACTCGCCAGTGCCGCCCAGGCCCTGGAAGCGGCAGGCGCGGATTTTTTGATCATCTGCACCAACACCATGCATAAGGTGGCCGACCAAGTCTCGAGCGCCGTGGACATCCCTCTGCTGCATATCGCCGATGCCACTGCCGCCACCCTCGAGCGCGATGGCATCACCCGCGTGGGGCTCCTGGGTACCCGCTTCACCATGGAGCAAGCCTTCTATCGCGAGCGGTTGGAGGCGCAAGGCATCGAGGTGCTGATACCGGACGATCCGGCCCGAGAGCGGGTGCACCGGGTGATCTACGAAGAGCTCTGCCTTGGCCACATCGATGCGGATTCGCGGCGTGACTATCACGCCATCATCGCAGGGCTCGCGGCTCGAGGCGCCCAGGGCGTGATCCTGGGATGCACCGAAATCGGCCTGCTGATTCAACAAGCCGATACCTCCACACCGATTTACGATACCACCGAGCTGCATGCCGGCGAGGCCGTGAAGGTGGCGCTAGAGGATCACGGTTCGTCCTCCTGCAGCCAGTCATCAACGTGATGAACTCAAGGAGTGCAACATGACAGCTGACAACACCCATCATGGCGCGTGTCTTTGTGGCGCCGTTCGTATCGCCGCGTCACCCAAGAGCGACAAGTTCGGCGCCTGCCACTGCTCGATGTGCCGAAAATGGGGAGGCGGCCCACTGTTTGCGGTGGAGTGCGAAGCCGACATGCAACTCGAGGGAGCGGAGAATGTCGCCACCTTCGGGTCATCGGAATGGGCCGAGCGCGGCTTCTGCAAGCAGTGCGGTACCCATCTGTTCTATCGCCTGAAAGAGGGTGGACATGTCGCGATTCCGGTCGGGCTGCTCGATGACCATCGCCCGTGGCGTTTCGCCGAACAGATATTCATCGACCAGAAGCCGTCGTACTACGCTTTCGCCGACAACACGCGAAATCTCACCGGGGAAGAGGTATTCGCCCAGTACACGGGCGAATGAATGCTCGGGCGAATGAATAACCGGGAGCATGCCGGCCATCACACGAGAGCATGCGATGTCAGAAATCGCCAGAGTGGAGCGTGAATACGGCAAATGACGAAGCGTATCGGGTGTTGCAACGCCCTCGGCTAATGTGTCGCCGATTTCGCCGAGTTCCAAGACGAATGGCTCTGAAAACTGGATAATGGTGTCTATATAGCGCTATACGCCTTCGCAACGAATCTGGTGTCTGTCAATGGAAATCAAGGTCAACTTTCTCGAAAATCTCAGACTTGAAGCCAAGTTCGACGATTTCACCGTCATCACCGACCAGCCGATCCGCTACAAGGGCGATGGCTCAGCCCCCAGCCCATTCGACTACTTCCTGGCGTCTTCGGCGCTGTGCGCGGCGTATTTCGTTCGGGTCTACTGCCTGGCGCGCGATATTCCCACGGAGAATATCCGGCTGTCGCAGAACAACATCGTCGACCCCGAGAATCGCTACAACCAGATCTTCAAGATCCAGGTCGAGTTGCCGGAGGATCTTCCCGCCAAGCACCGTGAAGGCATCCTGAGATCCATAGAGCGGTGTACGGTCAAGAAGGTGGTACAGACCGGCCCCGAGTTTCAGATCGACACCGTGGAAAACATCGACGAGGATGCCCAGGCCCTGCTGATGGCCAAATCCGAAGGCGAGGGCAGTACCTGGATCGAGGGCAAGGATCTTCCGCTGGAGGACACCATCGCCAACATGACGGCGATCCTGGCGGACCTCGGCATGAAGATCGAGATCGCCTCCTGGCGCAATATCGTGCCCCACGTGTGGTCGCTGCATATTCGCGACGCCGCCTCGCCGATGTGCTTCACCAACGGCAAGGGCGCCACAAAGGAGAGCGCCTTGTGCTCGGCACTGGGCGAGTTCATTGAGCGGCTGAGCTGCAACTTCTTCTATAACGACCAGTTCTTCGGTGAAGAGATCGCCAACAGCGAGTTCGTCCACTACCCCAACGAGAAGTGGTTTCAACCGGGGCCGAACGACGAACTCCCCGATGGCATACTCGATGATCATACCCGGGCGATATACGACCCAGACGATGAACTGTGCGGCTCGCACCTGATCGATACCAACTCTGGCAAGGTGGAGCGTGGCATTGTCTCGCTGCCCTTCGTGCGCAAGTCCGATGGCGAAGTGGTGTACTTCCCGTCGAACCTGATCGAAAACCTGTTTCTCAGCAATGGCATGAGTGCCGGCAATACCCTGGTCGAGACCGAAGTGCAGTGCCTGTCGGAAATCTTCGAGCGGGCCGTTAAAAAGCAGATCATCGAAGAGGAACTAGCCCTGCCCGACGTGCCGTTGCATGTGCTGGAGAAGTACCCCGGTATTCTCGAAGGCATACGGGCGCTGGAAGCCCAAGGCTTTCCGGTGCTGGCCAAGGATGCCTCGCTGGGTGGGCGGTTCCCCGTGGCCTGTGTCACTCTGATGAACCCTCGAACGGGCGGTGTCTTCGCATCGTTCGGTGCACATCCGAGCTTTGAAGTGGCACTGGAGCGAAGCCTTACCGAGTTGCTGCAGGGGCGTAGCTTCGAAGGCTTGAACGATGTGCCGCCTCCCACCTTCAATGGCCTGACGGTCTCGGAACCCAACAACTTCGTCGAGCACTTCATCGATTCCACCGGCGTGGTCTCCTGGCGCTTTTTCAGCGAAAAGCATGACTATCCGTTCCACGAATGGGATTTTTCGGGCACCAACAAGCAAGAAGCGGCCTGTCTGTTCAAGATTCTCGAGGACATGGGCAAGGAAGCGTACGTGGCCGTTTACGAAGAGCTGGGTGCTGCGGCGTGCCGCATTCTGGTGCCCGGTTATTCCGAGGTCTATCCGGTGGATGACCTGATCTGGGATAACACCAACAAGTCGCTGGATTACCGCGAAGACATCCTGGAACTTCACCGCCTGAGCGACGATCGCCTGGCCGAGTTGCTGGAGCGGTTGGAGGAGAGCCAGCTCGACGACCACATGGACATCATCACGCTGATCGGCGTCGAGTTCGACGAGAATACCGTGTGGGGCCAGCTCACCATCCTCGAGCTGAAGCTCTTGATCAATCTGGCGCTGGGGCAGCATGAAGAGGCGCTGGAGCGGGTCGAGATTTTCATGCAGTTCAACGACAACACCGTGGAGCGCGAACTGTTCTATCGTGCGGTGAATGCAGTGCTGGAGATCACTCTGGACGACGACCTGGCGTTGGAGGATTACCTGCCGAATCTCAACCGCATGTTTGGCGCAGAGACCATGAACGCGGTGGTGGGCTCGGTGAACGGCGAGGTTCGCTTCCATGGCCTGACCCCCACCAACATGCAACTCGAAGGCCTCGAGAAGCACCAGCGCTTGATCGAGAGCTACAAGAAGCTGCACGCGGCGCGTGCCACCAAGGCAGGCATCGCCATTTCGTGAACCCGAGGCAGAGCATGGCCAGTCATATTCGCCAAGAGCGCCCGGATGACGTGGAAAGCATCCATCGCGTCACCGAACTGGCCTTTCGCGATGCACCGCATACCGACCATACCGAGCCATTCATCGTCGACGTGCTGCGACGCAGCGGGGTGCTGGCCGTATCGCTGGTCGCCGAGTCGCAGGGGGAAGTGATTGGCCATGTGGCCATTTCTCCCGTCAGCGTGTCGGATGGGGCAGCGGGATGGTACGGGCTTGGGCCAATCTCCGTGTACCCCGACCACCAGCGACAGGGTGTGGGTTCGCAACTGATGACGCGTGCGCTTGACGAGCTCCAGGGGCTGGGAGCCGCGGGCTGTGTCGTGTTGGGATATCCTGGCTATTACTCCCGCTTTGGCTTCAGGGTCGTTCCGGGTCTGGTCTATCCCGGTGTTCCGGCGGAGTATTTTCAGTCGTTGTCATTGAGTGGCGAGTATCCCAAGGGAGAGGTCACTTATCATCAGGCTTTCGTCGTGAAGGCATGACGAAATGAACAAGTCCAAAGCGAACGATCATCACGAAAGCCGTGATACATGTCACGTACTCATGACAATTGGAAGGCACTGACGTCATGATATTTGGGATGAATATCGACAAAAAATTCATGTTAAAGAGCACAAGTTGCGTGTTACGGCACAATGTAAAACTGTGATTTGCATTTACGGGTTGTGTCGCATAAGTTCATAGTCACATGCTAATTGGAAGATGGCATAGGCGTGCTCCCCTCCTGGCTCAGAAGCTCCCGCACGGGCGCCTGGGGACCATTACATCAGAGGATATCGAATCTACATATTGTGCCCATTGTGGCATGAGGAGTTTCTATGGACTTTCTTCGCACGTCATCGTCCGAGGCTGGCGTCTTGCACGCTACGGAGGATGAGCGTGTCTGGAAGGTTCTGATCGTAGACGATGAGCCGGAAGTTCACACGGTTACCAAGCTCGCGCTGCGCAGCTTCCGGTTTCAAGGTGAGCGTTTGGAGCTGCTCTCCGCGATGTCGGCGCGGGAAGCCCTGGAGATTTTCGAGCAGCACGACGATATCGCGCTGGCGATGATCGACGTGGTGATGGAAACCGAGCATGCCGGCCTGGACTTGATACGCGAGGTTAGGGAACGTCTCAAGAATCGCAAATCCCGGTTGATACTGCGCACCGGGCAGGCAGGCCAGGCACCGGAAGACCAGGTGATCCGGGACTACGAGATCGATGACTACAAGGAAAAGACCGAGCTTACCACCCAGAAATTACGCACCTTGCTCTATTCGACACTACGCGCCTACCGGGACATATGCGTGATCGAAGCGCAGCGCGACGGATTGAAGCGTGTGATCGAATCCTGCTCATCGGTGCAAAGTAGCACCACGTTCAACCAGTTCGCGACGGCGGTACTTGCCCAGTTGATGAACCTGTTGAACCTTGGTGAATCGGCCATCTACTGTGTGGAACTTCCCGATGGTGACCAGGTGGAAGGAGAACTGCACATTCTGGCCTCTACCGGGGATTTCGTGGAATGCAAAACATTACGGGAACTTAAGAGTCTTCCGCAGAAGGTCATCGAGCGAATAACCGATGCCAGCAGCACGCGGCAAAGTCAGCTCTATGACGATGCTTATCTGTTTTACTCGCACGGCAAGCGGGGTACCCACAACCTGCTTTACCTGACATACAATCAACCACTCAATGATCTGGATTTGCAGTTACTTGAGCTCTATGTCAGCAATGTGGCGATTACATTTGAAAGCATCAGCCTGTTCGAGAGTTTTCAGGAAACCTCAAGCGAACTGGTCTATACGTTAGCCAATGCTGTTGAAGCGCGTAGCCGAGAAACAGGAGCACACGTCATTCGAGTGGCATTGGTGAGCGAACGGCTGGCGCAGCTGTATGGGCTTCCGGAAAGGCAATGCATGTTGATGAAACTGGCGTCACCGCTGCATGACATCGGTAAGGTGGCGATACCGGATTCAATACTTCACAAACCCGGAAAGCTGACCGCTGAAGAATGGACCTTAATGGAAAAGCATGTGGAGTATGGCGTTGATATTCTTAAAAAGTCTTCTCGTGAAGTCATGAGAATGGGGGCGTTGATCGCCGGCTATCATCATGAGAAGTGGGATGGCAGCGGATATCCGAATGGTATCGCCGGCGAGGAAATTCCAATAGAAGGGCGGATCACTGCAGTGGCGGATGTGGTGGATGCCTTGGGGTCGAAGCGCTCTTACAAGGAGCCGTGGCCCGAAGAGAAAATCCTTGAGCTCCTCAAGTCAGAGCGAGGCAAGCATTTCGATCCTACTCTAGTGGATCTTTTCTTGGAGCATCACAAGGAATTCTTCGCGGTCCGTGATAAGCATCCTGACAACGTGAACGAAATATAACGAACGAAATATAACGTAAGTATCATGCAGGTAACAAAGAACATGCAGGTAACAAAGAATAATTCGAAGGAGCCTGATCATGCTCGATTCCATAGGGATCTGCAAGAGAAACATTCCTGTACTGAGCGCCATCATGCTGATGGTGTGTCCACGAGTTACCTGGGCGGAGTCGCTGCTGATTGCCGCGGAGAATGACTGGGCTCCGTACTCTTGGGTGGACGATGAGGGGAAGCTTTCAGGTCTGTCTCCACAAATTGTCGAGGCCAGCTTCGCGTTAAAAGGCATCGATGTCGAGTTTATTACCGTGCCTTTTTCCAGATGTTTGCATTATGCCAAGACCGGTCGCACGGATGCTTGCTTCAATGCCACCATCACCGAAGGCAACCGTGACGATTACTATTGGCACAACAGCCCGATGTTCAACGAAGAGCTGGCCATTTTCGCATTGAGTGACCGCCGCAAGGATGACGTATCAGCCGAGGATCTCAAAGGATCTGTGGTGGGAACCACCATTGGATATACCTACCCGACCGCGCTCATGGAAGATAGCGATATACAACACCTCCCCGTCAACTCTGATGAGCAGCAACTGAAGTTGCTGCTCATCGACCGGTTGGACTATGCAATTGTCAATACCATGCCAGCTTATCTGAGGATAAATGCCGATGAGGAAATGAGAGGTAATATCCATCGAGTTGGTCAAATAAGTCTGGACGGGTTCTGGTTGGCTTTTTCCAGGGAGAACTCCGATGGCCAGAGACTTGCGGAACTGTTCGAAAGCGGTCTTCAGGAGTTTGAGAATAATGGCGGATACCAGGCGCTATTGGAAAAGTTTTATGAAGAAATAGGCTACGCAACCGGAGCGCCATAGCGTGATTGCAAGGGAGCCAGTGGCATCATGATCAATGCCAAACCGGAAGCGGCGGGTCGCACCGTTGATCGAAGCCTGTCCTGGAAGCTCACGCGCGCGGTATCTCTCGTCGCCCTTTGCATGGGCATCGTCATCAGCGCCATTCAGATTTCGATAGACTATTTCGAAACGCGCGAATTGCCCGATGAAGATGCCAGAACGCTCATCGGGCTACTCAGAGATCCTGCCACCAAAGTGGCATTTAACCTGGATCCTTCGACTGCCCAGGAGCTTGTAGGCGGGGCGTTGCAACATCCTGCTGTCATCGAAGCCCAAATTTTGTTGCCGAACGGCGAGGTACTTGCCCATAGTGAAAGCCCGGTAAGCGCTGAGGATGGCAATTTATTGCTCGACTTGCTCTTCGATACTAACAAGCGTTATTCATGGGAATTGACAACGGAACTTTCCATTGGCGTTGAGTCTTTGGGAGAGCTGGATATTAACCTGAATCCCCAACAATATGGAAAGACATTCCTGCGTCGCTCGATTACCGCGGTATTTTCTACGCTGGTCTACGCTCTGCTTATTTGTCTGGGTTTGCTTGGCCTGGTGTTGGCCAAGGTCATTCATCCATTGAACACGGTTATCAATTCAATTTTGCGGTTCGATGTCAATTCCCCTGAAGAGTTGCGCATAAAAGGTCTTGTCGGTCATTCGAACGATGAAATCGGCCTGTTGGTCGAGGTGACGAATGATCATCTTGACACTATCGACAAGAACTTTCACAAAATCAAGCGGGCTGAAGAAGAGCTGAAGGATTATTCCGAGAATCTAGAGAAAATCGTCGCAGAAAGAACTCAGGATCTCACAGAGAGCCTGGAACGATTGAAGTCTGCACAGAATCAGCTGATTGAATCAGAAAAGCTTGCCGCACTCGGTGGGCTTGTCGCCGGGGTGTCACACGAGGTGAATACGCCGCTGGGAATTGCGGTAACCACAGCATCGCTGATGACGGAAACCCTGGCTGATTTGAATACGGAGTTCAGGAACCGCACGTTGACAAGCGAGCGCCTGGAAGAGCTATTGGACACACTGGACGACGGTCAGACGCTCATCGTGAAAAACCTGGACAGGGCGGCTCGGCTCATCAAGGATTTCAAACGCACGGCTGTGGACCAGGTGTCGGAAGCACGCGAAGAGTTTCGCGTACGCGAGGTGATGGAGTCTCTCATGGCCAGCCTTCACCCGGAGACATCGAAGCAAGGCGTGGAGCCGACCATCGATTGCCCCGCAGACCTCACCATGAAGAGTCTCCCAGGGGTGCTCACGCAAGTCATCACCAACCTGACACTCAACAGCCTTCGCCATGCCTTTTCAGATATCGACTCTCCATGCATTCATATCCGCATCGAAGAGCAGGATGGCACCGTGATGCTTCATTACCGAGACAATGGCAACGGCATCCCGACAGAGCATCAAAGCAGGATTTTCGAACCCTTTTTCACCACCAAGCGTGGTGATGGCGGTTCCGGGTTGGGCCTGAACATCGTTTACAATCTCGTCACTGGGAAGCTTCTTGGAAGTCTGGAGTTTCATTCAGAGCCCGGCAGTGGAGTCGACTTTATATTGAAGCTACCTCAGTCCATTCCCTATGAACCGGTCTCCAAATAGGGCACACCTGATCCCCTCGCGCACGCTCATCCGCCCGATGTCTTTCAAGCTTAGAAGAGAATGAGGAACAATTATCCGATGGAAGAAAGGATTCGCATCGTTCGCATGACAGGCGACTCGCCCCATGTGGCCACGCTGGCCGCATGGACCCACGACGCCTGGGGGCATCTGCATCCCGGCAGGGACGTGGAGACCGCCATCGAGTTGCTTCGGGGGGAGTGCGGCCCGGCCGGGGTGCCCTCGGTGTTCGCCGCCCTTGCGGGTAACACTCCAGTGGGGACGGCGAGCCTGGTGTCCGACGACATGAGCGACCGCCTCGACCTGACTCCCTGGCTGGCGTCGGTGTTCGTGCTGCCGGCGTGGCGCGGCAGGGGCATTGCCTCGCGGCTGGTTCAGCGGGTGGAAGAAGAAGCACGCACCCAGGGGCACGGCCATTTCTATCTCTACACGCCGGATCAGCAGCCCCTCTACCGGCGACTGGGCTGGCGCGACTTGGAAGAGCGCGTCTATCGCGGCGAGGCAGTGACCATCATGTGCCGGGAATTCGCGATACCGAATACACCAGCGGGGTAGTTCAAAAATTGCCACCGATTCGCCGCTAGACTGGAAGGCACACGTGTGCAACAGGAGAGACGATCATGCGACTCGAAGGCTCTTGCCACTGCGGCGCGGTGTACTTCCGCGTGGACTCCCCGCATCCCTATCCCTACCAGCGCTGCTACTGCTCCATCTGTCGCAAGACGGCCGGAGGCGGCGGCTACGCCATCAACCTGAGCGGGCATGCCGAGACCCTCGAGATCGAAGGCGCCGAACACAAGGGTGTCTACCAGGCGGTGATCGATGGCGAAACCAGTCCCGGCGAGCGCCACTTCTGCCGGCGCTGCGCCTCGGCGCTCTGGGTGTTCGACCCGCGCTGGCCCGAGCTGGTGCACCCCTTCGCCTCGGCCATCGACAGCGAGTTGCCGATCCCGCCCGAGCGGGTTCACCTGCTGCTGGATAGCAAGGCTAACTGGGTGGAAGTCGAGGCTCGGAAGCAGGACAAGTGCTTCGCCGGGTACCCGGAGGAGAGCATTGCCGAATGGCATCAAAGGCTGGGCCTGGAGGCGTGACCCTTGGCGATCACTCTTGGCCCAGTACCGAGCGTTTGCGGCGCCGGGACTTGTCTTCGTACATGCGGGTGTCCGCCAGGGTAAGCACTTCCTGCGCGGGCGCTTCCCTGGAGCTTGCGCTTCCCAGGCTCAGACGAAGCGTCACCTCGACCTGCTCGCCCTGGGTGGCGATGAGCATGCAGCGCTTGCCTTCCATGTGTGTCCTTATCAAGGCAGCGATACGTTCCGCTGCCGACAGATCCGCGGAAGGAAACAGGATGACGAATTCGTCCCCTCCATAGCGCGCGAGGGTATCTCCCTCCCGGCAGTGTGTCATCAGGTGTTCAGCGACGATGGCGATGAACTGGTCGCCGACCACGTGGCCGTGCCGGTCGTTGACCTCCTTGAGCCCGTCGACATCCATCATCAGTACGGCGAAATCCAACCCGGGTGGCTGTAACTTGCCCTTGATGCTCTGTTGTAGC
The DNA here is from genome assembly GCF_003028575.1 of Halomonas urumqiensis. Taxonomy (GTDB): domain Bacteria; phylum Pseudomonadota; class Gammaproteobacteria; order Pseudomonadales; family Halomonadaceae; genus Halomonas; species Halomonas urumqiensis. The sequence goes on from NZ_PYUD01000004.1 coordinate 127,274, forward strand.
GCCAACTCGAGGTAGCCGCGATTGTACAGGCCAGTCAATCCATCGCGTTCCGCCGCCTTCTTCAGCGCAAGATGCAGCAACTTGTTCTCGGTAGCCGCCGCAAGTTGATCGACGAACAGCGTCAGCACACGCTCCAGGGCCGGATCTAGCCCGGGCGCGCGTATCACCAGCCAGCCATCGTACATGCTGAGCCTCCCTCCCATGGAGGTGGCATAGAGTTGCTCGCCGTCCATGCTATCGCTCAGCTTGATGGTGCCGGCATCCTGATCATGCAGCGCTGCCAACCTGCGCCCCAGACCATGCTCATCATTGATGCGAAGGCCTGCGACCGCTGCATAGCGCGTCACCTCGGGGCGTTGCCGCTCCTGGAGGAACACGGCGAACCCGTACTGCGGGAAGTCGGCGCGCAGATGCATCAAGGAGTCATCGAGCAGGGTGTTGATGTCAGGGGCACGGTTGGCCACCACACCGAGGTCGAGAAGGGCGTGAAAGACCCGGTTCTTGTATGCGATTTCGGTGATGCTGCGCCCGATCTTGCGATTCTGGCCGAACATCACATTGGCAATCGCCAGGAAATACACCACGGCGCCGGCTACCTGATAGATGTCGACCTCGACGCTTACGTACGGGCGAAATTCGAATCCCGTCAACGCGCCCCAGCCCAACGCACCACCGAGGAACAGCGCCATCGAACCCGCCATGCGGCGCACGCCACCGACGACCATGTTGTTCATCAAGCAGGCAAGGCCGATGAACATCGTGGCCCAGAAGTAATACTCCAGTACCCCGCACCAGACACCAAACAACAGGCTATCGAAATACAGGTTCCTGAACTCGGCGCGCTTGGAGTCCTGCGCCAGGGCGGCATGGGCGTAAGCCACCGCTGGCCATACCAGCAACAGCAGCGCGGGCAGAACCAGCGACCAACCGCTGCCCTCCAGCATCGCGATCCACACCGTAAGCCCGAAGGTATGGCAGAAGGCGAAGGCCCGCGGAGGCAGCGTTGCCAGGGCGAGACGGTGGGGGCGCTTGAACGGACGCCCCGCCCGAATTGGAGATGGCTTGGTAACGCTCATGACGCCAGGGTCTCCTGTTTGTGCCCATTGGGCAAGGAGACGTTGGTTCACCCGGTGCGTCAGCCGTATCGTGCCTCTAGAATGTAAGCAGCTAAACTAATTTCTACTTTAAAGCGTTTTTGTGAATCATTATGAGTGAGTTATTTCAAATTGTTGCCCTGACGTTAATGGCGGGCCTGGCAATGCCAATCGGGGCCTCGATGGCCGCGGTCGAGAATATCCATCCGCGTTGGCTGGAAAACGAATTTCGCCACAGCGTCATCGCCTTTGGGGGTGGTGCGCTGCTGGCAGCGGTTGCGCTGGTTCTTGTGCCGGAAGGGGTACGAAGTCTCTCCCCGCCGATGATCGCTGCCTGCTTCGCCGGTGGGGGAGTCGTGTTCATGATGCTCGACAGGCGTTTAGCCGCCAACGATACGCCTATTAGCCAGTTAGTTGCCATGCTTGCGGACTTCGTGCCGGAGGCGTTGGCGCTGGGTGCGACCTTCGCCTTCTCTAAAAGTGCCGGGCTACTACTGGCAGGCATCATTGCTCTGCAGAATCTGCCGGAAGGCTTCAATGCCTTCAGGGAACTCAAATCATCGACAGATTACCGGCCACAAAAGATCATTGGGGCCTTCGTTCTGATGGCCTTGTTGGGGCCGGTGGCGGGGTTCTTCGGTTACTTCGTGCTCTCGGGATATCCGCAAGCGGTGGGCGGTATCATGCTATTTGCCGCGGGCGGTATTCTTTACCTGATTTTCCAGGACATTGCTCCTCAGGCCAAATTGAAGAAACATTGGGCGCCCCCGCTGGGTGCTGTTGGTGGTTTCTTGCTGGGGGTAATGGGCCATGTCGCGACGGGCGCATAGCGAACGTCTTGAATGACCTTAGCCAGCTTCAATAGGCCCCGTGCTCGCCGAACCAGATTGACCCTGCCTAAGCCCACATCGCTGAGCTGCATGTGCAGGTGCGCATATTTTTCATCTACTGCGTGTCGAAATCCCGGGCGCCTGACCGACTCCTGAATATTCCCTGTGACCTGTGGAGATCATCATGAGTCAACTACGCGTGGCTTGCGCAACGGTGACGCATATCGTCCTCAAGAGGAGTGCCTGAATGAACGAGCTGATTCTCACCACCTTCGATTGGGTGCCCGAGATGCCCCGGGGCTTCGTGCGCGACCTGCGTGTGCGCTGGGCGTTGGAAGAGGCCGGGTTTACCTATCGCGTGGAAAGCGTGCCGTTTCAATCACGCGGTGCCGAGCATTTCCGGCACCAACCTTTCGGCCAGGTGCCGTGGTTGACCGATGGCGACCTCTCGATTTTCGAGACAGGCGCCATCCTGCTGCACCTGGGCGAGCGCAGTGACGCGCTGATGCCGGCCGAGCCGCGCAGGCGCAGCGACGCCATTGCATGGCTGTTCGCGGCACTCAACTCCGTCGAGATGGCGGTCCTTCCCTGGGCGCTGTTCAAATTCAGCGGCGACACCGAAGCCACCCCAGGCAGGCAAACGCTGGACAGCTTCCTGGCGTCCCGGCTTCAGCACCTGGCGCCCATCCTGGCCGAGCGTGAATGGCTGGCGGGGAGCTTTTCCATCGCCGACATCGCCATGGCGGATGCACTGCGCCTGGTGGACAGGTTCGATGGGCTGACGGAGCATCCGGCATGCCGCGACTACATTGCGCGGGCCACGGCTCGCCCGTCCTTCGTGAAGGCCCACGCCGATCAGATGGCACACTTCGCCGCGGCGGACTGATCGGTGCTCGCCACGGCTCCTTGCGATTAGCACCGTATGCCCCCACGTGATTGATATAGAGGGGTACGCTTACCTGGTACCCTTTATAGAATCGGAAGATGAAGTTTTTCTTAAAACGATCATTCCGAGTCGAAAAGCGACAAAGTTGTATTTGAGAGGTCCGAAATGAGCAGGTCGGATAAAGAAGAGCAAGAGATTCTGGATGCATTTGATGCTGGAGAGTTGCAGAGAGCACCAGATGTTGACGATCGGAAAGCACGGCATCAGCAGTACGCGGAAGCCATGTTCAAAAAAGATGCCCGTATCAACATCAGGCTTTCCTCCAAGGATCTTCGAGGGCTTCAGAAGAAAGCTCTCGCTGAAGGTATTCCCTACCAAACGCTTGTGGCCAGTATTCTCCATAAGTACGTGGAAGGACGCTTGCATGAGGATCGGTAGCGGTCCAGGTATGCATTGGCTATCAATCAGGGACGAATCACTAAAATTCACTCTAATCATGGAAGTGATTAGGAAGTGTTCGATGAAGAACAACCGCAGCCTGTCGTGTCAATGAAAGATGATGGTCTTGTTGCCCGACAGAAAGATGCGGTGCTCGGTATGCAGTTTCACCGCTCTTGCCAAGGCCATGGTCTCGGTATTGCGCCCAAGCGCTACCAGTTCATCGGGGTAGTAGGCATGATTCACTGGCTGGACGGACTGCTCGATGATCGGGCCCTCGTCCAGGTCGGCCGTGACATAGTGGGCCGTGGCGCCGATGATCTTGACGCCTCGCTCGAACGCCTGGTGATAGGGCTTGGCGCCCTTGAATCCCGGCAGGAAGGAGTGATGAATATTGATCGCTCGACCGTGTAGTGTCCGGCAGAGGTCATCCGAGAGCACCTGCATGTAGCGGGCCAGCACCACCAGCTCCGACCGCGTTTCCTCGATGATGTCGAGCAGTCTCGCCTCCTGCTCTGGCTTGGTGTCCGCGCTGACGGGAAGGTGAATGAACGAAATGCCTTCGCGCTCGACAATCTGCTGCAGATCCGGGTGGTTGGACACCACGGCGGTAATCTCGATGTTCAGCTCGCCCTTATAGTGGCGATACAGCAGGTCCACAAGGCAGTGGTCGAAGCGTGAGACCATGATCAGCACCCGGGGCGGAGATTGCAGGTCGTGCGCGCTCCACTCGAGGTCGAACCGTTCGGCCACATGCGCAAAGCCGGCATGAAGGCTCTCCAGAGTGTGCTCGCTATCGTCCAGCATGCTGAGTACACAACGCATGAAGAACTGCCCCGAGATATTGTCATCGAACTGGGCCAGTTCCGTGATGTTGCATCCACGTTCCGACAAATAACTGGTGATGCCCGCCACGATGCCGGTGCCGGTTCTGCAACTGACTTTCAGGACGTACTGGTTGTCGGACGTGTCCATGGTTCAGGCCTCGGCTGTTTGCGTCTGGTCCAGAGGGTTCAGCGCCGGTGTCCAGGGAGTACGGCCCCGCAGCGCCCCCGAGGCCTGCACAATCGACGGCACACTCGACTCCTGTCGATGCGCCATGATGTGCACACCGCTGACCCCTTCGATCTCCTGTAGCGCCTGTATCATCTCGATGCAGATATTACGCCCCTCGGCCTGTTGGTCGAGGGCGCCTTCGAGTCGCTCGATGATGGCATCGGGAATGTGTACTCCGGGCACATTCTGGCGCATCCATCTGGCTGCCCGCGCCGAGGCCAGAGGCCCCACGCCGGGCAGGATGAAGCACTTCTCTAGCAGGCCCAGGTCACGGCACTGGTGCATGAAGGTGCGCATGCGCGGCAGGTCGAAGCAGTACTGGGTCTGAATGAACTGCGCACCGGCGGCCACCTTCTTGGCCAGCCTCATCGCCCTCATGCCGAAGGGGGGAGCGAAGGGGTTCTCGGCGGCGCCCAGGAAAACGTTCGGGGCATCGCTGATACGGCGCCCGCTGAGGAATTGGTGCTTGTCGCGCAGGCTGATGATGGTCTCCAGCAGCGACATCGAGTCCAGGTCGAAGACCGGCTTGGCTTGAGGGTGATCCCCGGCCTGCACACCATCGCCGGTCAGGCACAGGATATTGTTGATGCCGAGTGCCGATGCGCCAAGCACATCTCCCTGAATGGCAATGCGGTTGCGGTCCCGGCAGGAGATCTGCATGACGGTTTCAAAGCCGGCTCGGCTGAGCAGGGCGCACATGGCGGAGCTGGACATGTGGCAGTTGGCGCCTGAGCCATCCGTGGCGTTCATGCTGTCGACGAAGCCCCTGAAGACCGCGGCCCGGTCGAAGACATCCTGCGGGTTGGCCGAGTCGGGTGGGGCGATTTCGGTGGTGATGGCGAAGTTGCCCGCCCTGAGCACTTGTTCCAGCCGGCCACTCGGGTCCTTGGCGGCGAAGCCCCTGGCCTGCTGGTCGCACCCTTTTTGAGTCTGCTGAGTCATGCTAGTCATGGCGGTCTTGCTCCTGGTCCCGTGTGGTGCGACTTGCCTCCCTCAGCCAGGAGGACGCCCCCTTCAAGCGATGGTCGACAGGGGCTTGTACCACCCCGATCAGGTCGCCGTGCCGCATTTTCCGACTGCCTTCCCAGGCTTCGACCCACACGCATCGCATGTCGGGTTTCACCTCGCAATGACCGTCCTGCATCACGCCGCCGCAGGGGCCATTGCGCATGCTTTTCGGGCAATTCATCGGGCATGACATGCCGGTCGAGCTCAGAATGCACTGGCCGCACATCCGACAGTCGAAGAGCCACTCCTTGCTCAGCCTTTCGACCGTACCGACGACCCTTTCAGAGCGCTCATCTCCCAGCGCCTTCCAGACCGGCTGCAACCCGGTCAGTACCGGGTGAAAGGCGTTGTACGCCACCTCGAACAAGCGCGCATGTTTCGCAGCCCATAGTCGAACGGAATACATGAGCGTTTCTCCTGGGCGGGATCAGCGGGTGGCGAGTTGCTTGCGCGGGTCGAAAAAGGGCTTTTCGACCACGGTCGCCAGGGCCACGCCATCCGGTGTGTGGACGTCGAACTGGGTGCCGATGTCGCTGCAGGGCGTGATGACCATGGCCAGGGCGATATTCTTCTCGAGCCTGGGGGAGTAGACCGCCGAGGTGACCTTGCCAACATTGGTGCTGCCGTAGGTGAGCGACCAGAAGGAGGTGTTCGGACCCGTCAGGGCAGGGCCTTCGATTTCCAGCCCCACCTGCTTGCGGTGCACACCTTCCTGGCGGATGCGCTGCAAAGCGCTCTTGCCGATGAAGTCGGCCTCCATGTCCGGGTTGACCAGACGATCCATGCCCAACTGAAAGGGATTGGTGTGCATGTCGGCGTCGGCATGATAGGAGAGCATGCCGCCCTCGATGCGGCGAATCGTGGAGGTATGGCCGGGCTGCAATCCGAAGGGCAGGCCCGCGGCCATGATGGTCTCCCAGAGCTCATCCCCACGCGCGCCATCGCGCAGATAGAGCTCATAACCCAGTTCGCTGGACCACCCCGTGCGCGAGACGATCAGCGGGATGCCATTGAGCTCCAGCTCACGCCACCAGTAGTAACGCAGGTCCTTGATGGTCTCGCCGAAGAGCGCCTGCATGATTTCGCCAGACTGCGGCCCCTGGAGCTGGAGGGGCGAGACGTCCGGTTCGCGGAGGTCGACATCCAGACCCGAGTGGATGGCCACGCCCTTGGCCCACAGCAGAATGTCGCTGTCGGCCAGGGAGATCCAGAAGTGATTCTCCGCCAGCTTGAGAAGGATGGGGTCATTGAGGATGCCGCCATCTTCGGCGGTGATCAGAATGTACTTGCATTGACCCACGGCCATTTGCGAGAGGTCACGCGGGGTGAGGTACTGGACGAACGTCGCCGCATCGGGGCCGGTGACCTCCACCTGACGCTCGGCCGCGACGTCACAGAGAATGGCGGTATTCACCAGGTTCCAGAAGTTGTCTTCCGGGCCGGTGAACTCGCGCGGGATATACATGTGGTTGTAGACGGAGAAAGCCGTGGCGCCCCAACGCACGGTGGCGGCGAAGTAGGGTGACTTGCGAATCTGGGTGCCGAAACCGAAGGAGTCGTGGACAGCCTGGCCGGAGGCACTCTGGAGTGAGGTGACGTTGCTCATCGAAACCACCTTGGCGCTTTACGCTTGTAATAGTGTGGGTATCGCTTGTGACGCGCTCACTATAGCGCCGACCTCCGCGAATGCTGGGCCTAAATAACCGGTGAATTTGGCATGGATGGGCTTTTTTATGTCGTGTTCGCAGCCCAATTGGACCAGTTTCCGCAAGTGCCTGATATGAGAGGGGGCACCGACCCTGATAGACCCCTCATTCCTCCATCAACAACCGGGCGATGTTGACCTGGGATGTCTTCGTTTCACGGGTGCCGATATAGGTGGTATAGCGATCGATGCCGAGGTTGGCGGCCAGGAGTTTCTCCATGACATTCTGGAAATCGGGGAGGCTTCGGGTCACGACCCGGATGACGTAGTCCATTCCACCCCCTGTGGCCATGCACTCGACAATCTCATCGATACTCTCGACAAAGGCCTCGAACCGCTCGAAGTCTCGTTTTTGATGCTCTTTCAGCGATACCATAACGACCACTTTGGTGACGTCCAGGATTCTGTCGAGGGCAATGTCAGCGTGGTAACCCCGAATCAATCCCGCCTTCTTGAGCCGCGTAAAGCGGATCCAGCACGGGGTCGGCGACAGGTTGACCAACTCCGAAAGCCGCGACTTGCTGACTTGGCCATGCTGCTGCACGGCGCGCAGGATACGGATATCCGTGGCATCCACCTTGGTTTTTGGCATGGTTTCACTACCCTCCCTGGCTGGTGGGATAGGCAGATAGGCCTCCTATGGGGGAATGCGCCCTGAGCCTACCGTGAGAGCATTGTGCGGCGCTCGTGCCAAGGTGTCGATGGTGGCTCGAATGAAGAAAACTAACCCCATGGGTTAGCCATTGTCGTTTTACAGCCTGTTCGGGGATTCATACTCTCGAAGCCTCAACCGAGGAGGCTGTCTATGTCCGTCCATGAATCCGCCATCCGTTGGCAACACCATCCGCACGAAACCGAGGCCAACACCTATTCGCGCAATCACGGCGTCACCCTTAATGGTGGCCAGCGGGTCGACGTGTCCGCATCGGTCGAATTCAAGGGCGATCCGCACTGTGCCGACCCGGAGCAGATGCTGGTCAGTGCGGTATCCAGCTGTCATATGCTGTTCTTCCTGGCGATCGCCGAATATCAGGGGTATCAGGTCGAATGTTATGAGGACGACCCGGTCGGCCATCTCGAGAGCAACGAACGCAAGGGGATGGAGATCACCCGGATCGTGCTGTCTCCGCGCATCACCTTTAGTGGCGAAAAGCAGCCCGATCAGAAGGCGATATCACGAATTCACGCCAACGCTCACAAGAACTGTTTCATCCGCAATTCGATCACTGCCGAGGTGACCATCAATCACTTGTAACCGGTCATCGCGGGACATCAGCCAGCATGACAAACAACGATGACAACCACAGGGGGTTGACCATGCATGCCATCTACCACTTCAAGGTCGGTCTTCCTTTTACATGACCAGCGACTATAGTGGCCGTCGAGTATGTCGCTGGATCGCCTGGCGCCACCGCCATCCCTGTGAGTATTGGTCATGTCACGACGCCCACCGCTGATCGCACTCTCCTACTTCGAAGTCGCCGCCCGAACCAAGAGCTTCGCCGTGGCGGCCAAGGAGCTGAACGTCACGCCGGCGGCCATCAGTCATCAGGTCAAGGCGCTGGAAGAATATCTCGGCGTCGACCTGTTCGTCCGCCACCACCGCCGGGTCAGCCTGACCCCAGCCGCACGCATGGCCCTTCCGGAACTGCAGGAAGGGTTCGAGACACTAGGGCGCGCGGTGGACAAGATCCGCGCCTACGGCGAAGAGCGCCTGATCGTGACCGTGTGTGCCGAGCCGCTTTTCGCCACCAAGTGGATCGTGCCGCGCCTGCACCGTTTCTACGCGCGTTGCCCGGAGGCCGAAGTGCGGCTTCAGGCGAGCCTGAACACGGTAGACCGTAGCCGCCAGGACAATTTCGGCGTCGCCGAGCTCAAACGTGCCGGCGTCGATGTCTCCGTGCGCCTCGGCTACGGCCACTACACCGATATCGAACCGCAGCGGCTCATGGGGCTGGAATTGGTGCCCATCGGCACGGAGTCGCTAGCCGCCAAAGCGGACGTTGTCGACCACATTTCCCGGCAGCCACTGCTGTGCGACAGCACCCACACGCGTTTCGACGAGCCCTGCGGGTGGAAGGCGTGGTTCCGGCAGCAGGGGCGTGAAGCCGTAACGCTGCGCGAACTGCGATTCGGCAACGGACTGCTCGCCCTGGAAGCGGCTCTCGCCGGCCAGGGCATACTGCTCGGCAGCAGAGACCTCCACCAGGCGGAATTGAGCGCCGGCAAGCTCGTGGTCGCAACCGAGCGTCCGCTTCACTGCGAGCAAGCCTATTACGTCGTCAGCGCCGGCACGGGCCTGGAACGCCCCATCGCTCGGCAGTTCCGCGAATGGCTGCTGGACGAAGCCGGGAATTCGCGAACAGACCCCAGTTGATTCTATTTTTTCTTGACCGCACCTGTTAACTGGTGCTATTGATGGCACCAGATTGGAGTCTAGGTAATCACTATGCAAGTGAAATTTTCCGAGGATGTCATTCCTCTATCAGACCTGAAGATCAATCCCGGCAAGGTGGTTGGTCGAGCGCAGGATACGCATCGCCCAATCCTGCTTACCAGTCGTGGCCGTGGCGTAGCTGTTGTTCAGGGGCTAGAGGATTATGAGAGAACCGCAGAGGAGTTGCGGTTTGTAAAGGCGGTGGCGCAGGGGCTTATGGATGTTCGCGAGGGCAACACCATATCATTGGAGGACACCAAGAAAGCGTTGGGCATCAAGTAAATGGAATTACGCATTGCACAGTCCGCTCTTGAGGACTTACAGGCTATTCAGGAGTATTACAGAGAGCAGAATGTGCCACTCATCGGTGATGATTTCGTGGCTGCTATCTTGGAGCATTGCGGAATGCTTCAAGTCCACCCTGATGCAGGCCGAATTGTTCCTGAATTCAACCTGGATCATATTCGCGAATTGATTCACGCGCCATTCCGGGTTGTCTACCTCAGGCAGGCTAAAGAGGTTGTACTCATACGAGTCTGGCGGAGTGAGAGGCAGCTCGAATTACCGGAAAGCGAAACATAACCAGGCCATGCACCGGATGCCCCAGAGTTCGGCAGAATTCGGGGACAGACCCCCGGAGAATTCGGGGACAGACCCCAATTGATTCCCGCTCCTACATCTTGCTGACGATCAGCGCCGCATTCACCCCGCCGAACCCGAAACCGTTGCACAGCACGTGCTGGCTGCGATGCTCGCGTGCCGTGCCCGAGACGAAATCGAGATCCTGCATGTCGTCGTCGGCGTGCTCCAGGTTCAGGGTAGGGGGCAGGCGCTCGTGCATCACCGCCAGGGCGGAGAAGATGCTCTCCACACCGCCAGCGGCACCCAGCAGATGGCCGGTGGCCGATTTGGTGGCGGAGATCGGAATGCCGGCAAGGGCATCGCCGAAGGCGTTGCGCAGCGAAGCGATCTCGGCCCGGTCGCCAACCGGTGTCGAGGTGGCATGGGCATTGATATGGTCGATCGCTTCGGGCGCCAGGCCCGCCATTCTCAGCGCGGCGCGAATGGCCGCCGCGGCCCCGGCGCCATCCTCCGGCCCAGCGGTGATGTGGTAGGCATCGGCGCTGGTGCCATAGCCGCTCAGCACGGCCAGGGGCGTTGCCCCGCGTGCCTCGGCGTGGGCCAGGGTTTCGATCACCAGCAGCCCCGCGCCTTCGCCCATGACGAAGCCGTTGCGTGCCTGGTCGAAGGGGCGCGATGCCCTGGCGGGGGCGTCCTGCTCGGTGGAAAGTGCCTTCATGGCGTGGAAGCTCGCCAGCGAGAGCGGGTCGATACAGGCTTCGGCACCGCCCACCAGGGCCACATCGGCCTCGCCGCTGCGTATCATGCGCATGCCATCGCCAATCGCTTGCACGCCGGCCGCGCAGGCGGTGACCGGGCAACCTAGCGGCCCCCGGAAGCCATAGCGAATGGTCACGTTACCCGCCGCCAGATTGGCCAGGAAGGCCGGCACGGTGAAAGGGGAGAGCCGGCGGTAGCCGCGTGTGGTCAGGGTGTTCTGCGCCTGGGTGATGGTAGGGAAGCCGCCGATGCCGGAGCCCACGATGGTCGCCGTGGCCAGCCGCTCGGCATCGCTTTCGGGGAACCAGTTGGCCTGGGTCAGCGCCTCTTCGGCGGCGGCCATGGCGTAGAGGCTGAACAGCTCCATTTTGCGGCGTTCCTTGGGGTCGGCCACGCGGTCCGGGTCGAAGCCGGCTCGCGTGTCATCGGCGATACCGGGCACCGAACCCGCGACCTTGATCGGCAGCACGCCGGTATCGAAGCGGGAGATCGAAGAGATGCCGGACCGGCCGGCCAGAAGGCGCTCCCAGCCTGCCTTGACGCCGCAACCAAGTGGGCTGACCATGCCCATGCCGGTAATGACGAGCGGTGATTGCATGATGGTGTCCTGAACAGCGGGTGTGTTGGGCCACGCTAGCACCGGGCTTGATATGATCAAGATAATATTCTGCGTGGAAGGGTGAAGTCGCCATGCCGTACTCGACGAACCACAAGACCCAATCGCGGGAGCGTATCCTCAATTCCGCGATCGAGCTGTTCAGCCGCAAAGGCTTCGAGAAGGTCTCCATCGGCCAGATCATGAAGCTGGCCAAGCTGACCCACGGCGCCTTCTACGCGCACTTCACCTCGAAGGAAGCGCTCTATTACGCGTCGGTGCGCGAAACCCTGGAGAGCAGCCGCGCAGCCAGGCTGGTCAAGGGACCCTTGTCAGTGAAGCACCTGACCGAGCTGGTCGCTAATTGCTGGAACCTCCAGGAGCTCGAACGCAAGCGCAAGCCGGGCCCGGAAACGGTGCTGTTCAACGAGATCGGCAACGAAAACGCCGAGATCCGCACATTGTTCGAAGCCTCGTACCTGCGCATGAAGAAAATGCTGGAAACCCGCCTTATCGCGCTGAGCCGCCTCAAGAAGCTGCCCTTCGAACCTGACCGAGAAGTCATTGCCGATAAATCCCGCGTCATTCTCGCCTCCCTGGTGGGCGCCGTGGCCATCGCCAAGAGCCTGCCCGGCGAGCAGGAGCGCCAGAACATTCTCAACGCCGCCCAGCGCAATATCCTGCTAATGCTCGGCGTCGACGAAAGCGAGCTGGACGGCATGCTGGGCGAAGCCGGGCAGCCAAACCCCGCATGATCCAGCCCCAAGCCACTATCCGACTTATTCAGTTGGCGTTGCCCCCTGTGCAACGGTTGGTTACGGTATCCAAAAGGGAACCGAAGATGGCTTGCGTGACCAGGAACTGCACAGGGACTTCCGCATGGATGGCAACAGGTCATCGCCACATGCCCAGGTAGTGGCGGTAGCGTGCCCCGACTCCCAATTTCCCCCGCCGGAAAAGCCAGCCTTACCTACAAACCCTAGCGATATAAAACCTGAGGTTGACTCGGTCGTGTAGACGGTCAGTTAAACCACTGCTTAGCCTGAGAGAACCCGATGCGGCAAGAAGGTAAGCTCACTCAGTGGAATGACGACAAGGGCTTCGGCTTCATCTCACCGACAGCAGGTGGTCCGCGTGTATTCGTCCACATCAGCGCATTTCCCCGCGATGGGCGCCGGCCAACAGTCAATGAGCCGATTACCTATCATCTGACACAAGACAGCCAGAACAGGCCTAGGGCGCAGGAGGCGAGTTACCCGAAAGCCGCACGCCACGTTTCTCCACGCTCCAGAGGGCTGATGGTGGTATTCAGTGTCGCCGCTGCGTTCTTCGCACTCCTATCAGTCTTGAGCGTTGCAGATCACATCCCATTGCAGCTCGTAGCAGCATACGCGCTGCTGAGCGTGATCACCTTCATCATGTATGGCATCGACAAAGCCGCAGCGGGGAAGGGCAGAAGGCGCACACCAGAAGCTACGCTTCTGTTTGCAGGCTTGGTAGGTGGCTGGCCAGGTGCCCTGATAGCACAGCGGGTATTTCGGCACAAAACCAGGAAACAGCCGTTTCAGGCGATATTTTGGTGTGGGGTGTTGGTGAACTGTGCGGTGCTTGGGTGGCTTCTTTATACAGGAGAGGCTGCGATCGTCTGGGCTAGTTTAGGGATCGGTTAACAGTTACCCAGGATGTAGCAATTAACACGCCTTGTTACCTCCCAGTGCATCGGCTTTTGAGGTCCGTTTTGGAGAATCCGGGACCCTACAATTAGCCGAGGCGCGCAGCGTTAGGCTGCAGCGAGTGCCATGTTTGCTCATAGCGATAAGGAAGTGGATATGAAGATGACACGCGTCGATAACCTTCTGGCGGATATTCGCGATCTGAGTGAGGAGCGTTACAACATTATCCAGAAACTGAGGGAGCTGGCTTTATCAGCTGGCTCGAATGTATCTGAGGAGGTCAAATATGGCGGCATTCTATTCTCTTTGGGTTCACCATTCTGCGGAGTGTTTTCCTATGCTCGACATGTCTCACTTGAACTGAGTGAAGGGGCACGTTTGCCTGACCCTTACGGGGTGTTAGAAGGTGGCGGAAAATATCGCCGCCACATAAAATTGAAATCGGTTTCTGACATCGAGGAAAAATATGTGCATATCTATCTCGGTGCAGCTTACTCTGCGGTTAGCAAAGCGTAGCAAGGGGGCGGAGGGGGCGGGCTAGAATTCGAATTTAGTTTCCAATTAATATATTAATTTCGTGTGCTCACTCATAGCGGATAATATACAGCCATCAATTTATAAGGAAGGACATTAATGTCAATAACGAGTCTACTCGTCCCAACGTATACGCAAATGCTTCGAACGCTCTCAGGTTGGCTGAAGAAAGCACAGGAACAAATACCGAAAACAGATGCGGAAGCGCTGTTATCAGCACGTCTAGCGCCGGATATGTTTCCTCTATCGACGCAGATTCGATTTGCTTGCGTGCAGGCTCAGGAGGCAATATTCCGGCTTAAAGGAGAGCCTTTCCCAAAATCTATCGATGAACTGCTAGAAGAAGGGCGAAATGCAGGCGAGCGACCCGGTTCTCTCGCGGATGCTCAAACCCGGATTGATGAAACTATCACGTTACTAGACGGCCTTGCCCCAGGCGCCCTGGATTCAAACGCGGATAAGCCACTCGTGCACGAACTTCCGAACGGTATGATTCTCGATTTTACCGCTGAGCAATATGCCCGCGATTGGACACTACCCCAGTTTTACTTCCATCTCATGACCGCTTATTCAATATTGCGTAGCGAGAAGATAGAACTTGGAAAAGCTGACTACGTAGCGCATATGTTTTCATATATCCGTCCTGAAACGATACCAAAAGTTTAACAGCTTAGTTATGGCGCAGGGACGTTCGGTGAAAATTGGAAAATTGGGGTCTGACCCCGATTTCTCAACCCCGATTTCTCACCGCGCGGCAGATAGCCGCCGGACGCCTTTTTCATTGCGGTTGCGCCTCCATTACAAGGGTGCCGTTATGCGCTGGCGTTATCTCTGGAGGATCAGACATTGGATAAATACCTTATAACCAGAGAAGAAATAGAAGGATTTGAAGGCACGTCAAAAGTTCATTTTCTTAATGATAATGCCAGGCGAGATAATAAATCTCTAGGTGATTTGACAGGGTTAACGGGGTTTGGCTTTCATCTGATTGAGATACAGCCTGGCCACGAATCAACTGAGTTTCATAAACACTATCATGAAGATGAGTGCGTCTATATCCTTGAAGGTACAGCGGAAGCTCTTGTTGGTGATCAGAAATTCGAGGTGAAGGCAGGGGACTTTTTAGATTACCGCGCTGGTGGCGAAGCTCACATGATCTATAACAATGGCGCAACAGTTTTGAAGTGCATAGTTGTCGGACAACGGTTGGATCATGATGTCGGAGATTACCCAAAGCTCAATAAAAGAATTTATCGAAATAAGGGAATGGCCTGGAACTTGGTGGACATCAGTCAGATAGAAACACCAACTGCGGGAGGGAAATGAATATGGCAAAGAGGGCTGTGCATTCAACACTGGAGGACGCAATCAATTTGGGTCCAGCACCTCCTGGTAATTTGGCTATTCCCATATTTAGTCATGGCACTATGGTTACGGAGCTTTATACCCCAGAAGGAAGCGATCCACAGACGCCTCATTCGCGAGATGAAATTTATATCGTCGCAAAGGGATCAGGGCAGTTCTTTGATGGCCAAGAGACTTTGGAAATTAAAGAAGGCTCTTTCATATTTGTGCCTGCAGGCACAGAATATCGATTCCTGAACTTCACTGTAGGGTTTTCGGTTTGGGTGGTTTTTTACGGCCCTGAAGGTGGCGAGTCCTAGGTATAACAATCGTATGTTGTCTGACTGGTTTTCCGCTGCGCTACAAAGCAGCCGCAAAAGCGGGCATCAGGAAGTCTTTGAAACAGAGCCAGATTGGATAGGAGCTCGATCATGAAGGTGTGTGCCGCTCAATTTCGACCAATAGCAGGCGATTTCGAAACTAACCGTGCTAAGCATCTTGAGCTTATTGAGCTGGCCGTTACCCAAGGAGCAGATGTGTTGTTCTTCCCGGAACTTTCGCTCACAGGTTTCGAACCACGACTGGCTGACTCCCTTGCAATCGAAGTTAGCGACCACCGACTTGATCCTTTTCAAAAGTACAGCGATAAACACAACCTAATTATAGGTGTCGGCATGCCGATCATTGCTGATTCTGATGTGTATATCGGAATGGTATGGTTTGCGCCTGGTGAGGCTCGACGCCTATACGCTAAACAACAACTGCACCCTGATGAACATCCCTACTTCGTTCCGGGGCGTGAGCAGCTTCTGCTAGAGAGACAGGGTTTCAAATTAACGCCTGCCATCTGTTATGAGTCACTTAAGATGGATCATGCTAACGAAGCAGCCGCCTTGTTTTCTGATATGTATCTTGCCAGTGTCGCAAAATCTGTTGGAGGTGTAGCCAAAGCAATGAAGCACTATCCCATTGTTGCTCGAAGTCACAATATTTTTGTAATAATGGCTAACTGTGTCGGGCCGAGCGATGACTTTATTAGCGTCGGTCAGTCGGCAGCCTGGAACATTCGAGGGGAGCTTCTTGCTCAGATAGATGCAGAGTCTGAGGGTGTGGTTGTTCTAGACACCCATAGCGGAAGTGCTAGTGTGAAGAAGCTTGATAACCAAGCAATGCACGCGACAGGGGCGTGATGGCGGCGTTAACGTCTTTCTTAGAAACACCAACCCCCGCCTCACCCACCAGCCCCAAGCCACTCACCATGGCTTGGGGCTTTGTCGTTCTGGTCGTCGGGAGCTGTCAGGTCTTCCAGTGCACCGGTGCGCGAGGGTCGGGCTCGTAGGCGAAATAGGAGCCGGTGCGAATCGTGCGCTCCAGGTGCTCGGCCAGGCTCGGATGATGCTGCCGGATGCGCTTGAGGGCGTAGCGCAGTGAACGGGTGGCACTGGTGCGGGCGCGTTCCAGGCCGTCACCCACGGTTCGGGCCCGATCGTTCAGGCCGACGCCGCGGCGAAGCTCGTCGATCAGAAACTGGCGGTCGGCGCGTGCAAGCTCAGAGCGGTGGAAGTCATTGTTGGCCTCGGCCTCCTCGATGTCTTCTTCGGTCTCGGCGAGCCGCTGCCGGTAAGCCTCGCGGGCCTTCGAGTCGAACACTTCCAACCCCGGCTGGCCCAATCCGGTATGGGCATCGCGCCCGGTTCCATCGGAAGCGTCACCGAAAGGGAGTGCGCCACGCTCCACCGCCACCAGGTCGAGCACATGGAACTCCCGACCGGGCTCTGTCAGCAGGCGTTCCAGGAAGTGCATGCCCTTCAGATCCTTCAGGTGGAGGGTGATGCCGTCGAAAGCCACCGTGCGCATGTCTCCCTCGCAATGGAAGACGCACTGCTCGGGTTCAGCCGCCTGCCGCGAGGGGGTGACCGGTAGGTGTTCGCGTGCCAGTTCCGCCCAGGGCAGGGCGTGGAGCGACTCGAACGCGCGACACGCCGCCTCGAGTTCCATGTCTGCCGTCTTGTCGTCACCCGCCGCACGGTGCGCTTTCGCGAGCTCGACGCGCAGTTGCGCCGCCTCGAACGGCATTCGTAGCGCAACCCATTCCATCACGGCCTGGCTCAGCAGCCGTATCGCATCGCTCACCTGACCGTCGAACAGCGCCAGGCGCCCCTGCGCGGCGAGCGCCGAGTTCTGCAGTGTGCGGCTCTGGTACTTCCGGGCAATCTCCGCGAGATCGTCTGCGGCGACGCGGGCCGTGTCACCGTCTCTGGCCGCCAGCGCGATGAGGACCTGAGCATCGCGCAAGGGGGCCCGCTGCAGGCCCCCCGAAGGCGGGCGCTCCTTCGAGGGGATATCGAACGGATGATCGAGCGAGGTGGTGATCATGGAAAGCGCTTCCTCGACTCGGCCCTGGGCCAATCGCAGCAGCGCGAGGCCCGGTTGGGGCAGCCAGGCGTTCTCATGCGCGGCCAGAAACGCCTCCTCGGCACCGGTGAAGTCGCCCTTGCGCAGCCGTGCGTTGCCGAGCTCGGTCAACGGCCAGCCGTACTCCCGCCGCATCCATGGGCGCAGCTCTTCGCAGGCCAGCAATGCCTCTTGCTCGGCGGCGTCGCAAGGCCCGCGCAGGCGCATGATCTCCGCACGGTGCACCCGGCAGCGGCCATTCAGCCCACCGAACGCCGCCCCATGTCGCCAGCGTTCCATCGCCTCGGTCCACTCCTCGGCGCGATCGTGCTGGCCGATCCACTGCATGGCGCAGATCACCTCGCACCACATCTGCCCCGTGGTGAGGGGATCGAGATGGCCGGAGCTCAGCTCCACCGCCACGTCGTCCAGCGCACTCAGCCCCTGTTCGAGGTCGCCGTCATGGATGCGGACCCGCGCCATGGCCACCTGACCGATGATCGATGGCGCGGCCAGGCCGTGCCGTTGGCCGCCGTCCATGGCCCTTTGCGCCCATTGCCCCGTGCCCGGCATGTCACCGCACATCAGGCGCTCATAGGTACGCACGGCGGCAAGCCACGCCCAGACGGGGCTGTCAGGGGCATCCTCCACCAGGCGCTCCGCCCGCGACAGCCATGCGCGTACGGTGGCCATCAGGCCCGTATCCATCATCAGGTACATGCCGACCATGACAGCGGCAAAGGCAGCCTCATGGAGGCAGCCCGCTTCCAGGTGCAGGTGGTAGAGCTCGCCATAGGCGGCCAGCGTGCCTTCTAGGTCGCCCGTGCCGTAAGCCGCCTGGGCCCGCAAGGCCCACAGCTCAGCTGAAGGCGGCATCGACAGCCCGTCGAGCAGTTGCTGGGCATGGGCGAAGTCGCCTTCCTCGAGGGCGGTACGAATCGACGATAGGTCCACTTCCGTCATCTCAGTTGCCTTTGTTGCGGTTGTAACAAGGATTGTTACGCCCTTTAGGTAGGTGCCCAGGCACCTACTTGGAACCGAATTTCGGAAAGGAGCATCTCGACATGAACGACACTCTCTATGACAGACTCGGTGGTCACGACGGTATTGACAAGCTCTGCGACCGGATCGTCGATCTCCACCTGCAGAACAACGTCGCCGGCCCACGCTACCAAGCCCTCGACCAGGAAGCGCTGGATCGGGCCCGCACCAAGGTCAAGGAGTTCATCGGGGCCGGTTCCGGCGGGCCGGTGGAGTACACCGGGCGCTCGATGATCGAAACCCACACCGGGATGAACGTCAGCGCGGCCGAATACGTGGCCGTGGTCGACGACATCATGCAAGCCATGGATGAAATGGAGTATCCACGACCGGTCTGCGACGAAGTGCTGGGCATTGCCTATTCGCTCAAGGGGGAAATCATCCACCGATGAGCGAGGTCATGCCGTTTGGTCATGCCCGCCCGCGGCCGATGGCGCCGGCCGCCGGGCCGGGTGTCCAATACTCACACAACCGGTATCGGCCCGCTTGCCGCAGGTCGATATCGGTCTACCCACATCGCAATGAGTGCCAGTTAAGGGAACGCGAGGACAATCCTTCCGATGAACCTTGAACGAGACATACAACGACTTGGCAGTCACGACCTGGGCCGCATGGATGCCCTGCTGGAGCAGTTTGGGCGGGTCTTCGGTGACATGGCAACCTATACCGGCAACCGGCCCTCGGCGGATTACATGAGGCGGCTGCTTTCCCGTGACGACTTCATTGCCCTCGTCGCACTTCGGGACGAAACCGTAGTGGCCGGCCTGGCAGCGTACGAACTGAGAAAGTTCGAGCAGGCGCGTAGTGAGGTCTATCTCTACGACCTGGCGGTGGCAGACGAATACAGACGGCAGGGCATTGCCACTGCCTTGATTGATGCGCTGAAGAAGATTGCCGCAAGCCGCGGGGCTTACGTCATCATCGTCCAGGCCGATACGGCGCCGGAAGACGAGGCCGCCATCGCCCTGTATTCGAAGCTGGGCATCAAGGAGGAAGTCCTGCATTTCGACATCCCCGTGAACCCAGGCTGAGCGGCGCTCATCGCCAACCCCCATCGAAGAGAAATCCTCCCTCAGCCATGCCGAGGCGATCTCGCAACGCAACGTAGACGAACTCCATCCCCAAGCCAATATCCGACTCATTCTTTAGTTGGCGTTGCCCCCTGTGCAACGGTTGGTTACGGTAAGCAAAAGGCTGCAAAGATGGCTTACGTGACCAAGACGTACACAGGGACTGCCGCATGGATGGCAACAGGTCATCGCCACATGCCTAGGTAGGGGCGGTAGCGTGCCGAGAGCTTAGGTTTTCTGGGTTCGTGGGCTCCAGCGCTTTTCCGTATGACGGCGAACCATCTGCTTTGGTACTCTCATCACTCGTCCATATCCTGCACCACCTCTTTTGCCGTATATGCACCCTGGATTATTGACTCGGACAAAACGCGTAAAAGCGTGGATTCTGCATAGGTTGCCCATCTATTCTTAGGCTCAAGAAATATCAATGGGTTACAGTGAGAAGGGCGGGCTAGATAATGAACGAGCGTGCTATCTAATACCTGTTAACTCAAAAGAGAAATATGGATAAACCTGAAGCACTATATCACTACACGAGCCTAGAGGGACTTACTCACATCTTGTCATCGAGAAAGATCCGGTTCTCGAGGTTGGATCTATTAGATGATATGACAGAAGGGAGCTCCACCGATCCGGTTGATTGGAGGAAGTACTATTTTGTCAGTTGCTGGACGTCTGACCCGAAGGAATCAATACCTTTGTGGCATATGTACACTAAAGAGATGTGCGGCGTAAGAATAAAATTGCCAACCGAAATGTTCAAAAAACACTCTTTCAGTAAAGAGGATGTTCCCTCTTTTTTAGAGCTAGCAGATACAGGTTCAGCGCCTGCAGGTGCAAAAATCAAGCTCTACTGCTATCTGCCTTATGAAGAACTTCATGGGGAGGACTATTTTGTAATGCCGACTTCTTTTAATGAAGATGTTTGGCCTTTTTCGGTTATCTATACTGATGATGAAAGTGTATTGAGCCGCGCATATCTAGAGTATGATAAGGAAAGCAATAACACCAAGATTTCCACTAATGAGATTGCAAAGTACAAGAGCACGGTATGGTCGTTTCAAAAAGAATGGCGGTTCCGGATTAACTGTTTTAATGCGGCTCCTCGAAGCTTGGCGGGCAAAATGTCTGAAGAGGAGTACTACGAATTGATGATAAATAGGCTAAGAAGTATTGGGGAGGGCGTGTCAAGGGAGTATTTCTATCTAGATATTTCTGATGACGCCTTTTCAAAAATGGAAATAGTGCTGGGCCCAAAGATGGATGAAGCTGAGAAAATGATAGTTAGTTCGCTAGTGGATAAATACAACCCATCAGCTAAAACAGAAGCCAGCAATCTTTCAGGCAAAGTCCGCTAGAGTTAACAAGCGCATCAACGGGACCGCTTTGTTCCGCTGGTCGCTCCACAAATCGGCCCGTTATGCGTGGCGTTAGTTGCTTGGCAGTCAGATAGAGAGAAATATGGATAGAGTTATCGAATTACTGCTAACCAACCAAGCTCTTCAATGGGCAGTGCTTGGTGTGTTGTTGCTAGCTGCAACTATGCTTTTGATTTTGTTTGTTCAATACAATATCGATAGGGCTAAAGGACGACACGCTAAGTTCCTATGGTTTGAGGTTAATGCTGTGCCTCCACCTCAGTCGGCTATAGAAAAACAAGAAGCTCCTCAACCTAGTATCACTGGTAAGAATGTCAATACGGGACAAAACTATGGAGAGATTGGCGACAAATACACTGGACTCAAGCAACGTGAAGTTACACAAGAAGATGTTCAGTATCTGACTCAAGAGATTGAGGAATTCTCAAAAAGATATGCGGGCAGAATTAACCGATCTCACATTACGCTAGGCTATCCTGGATGCAAAGAGACAACGAACTTGGCAAAGCAACTTTATCCCGTCCTGAAGCGTATGGGCTTCAACAAAATAGAGGTATGTACCTTGCAGACTTTTGGTGTGGCTGGTAGGAAGTTCAGCGTTTCAAACGCTCCTGATAATTCAATTATGATAGAGATATTTCCGGCAGACAACGTGGAATAGAGAAATCGGGTACAGCCCCGAATTTGTTCTTGACCGTAATTTGTTTTGACGGCGAACCATCTGCTTTGGCAGTCAGATCACTCGTTCATATCCTGCGCTACCTGCTCTGTTAGATATGCATCCCGTATTATTGGCCCCCTACAATAAACGCAAGAGCGCGAATTCTGCATAAGCTGCCTGATTATTATTATCCTTAATAAACAACAATGGTTTACAGTGAAGAAAGCAAGCTAGGTAACATTGCTTAACTGTTAACTCTATGAGTACACGTGTGGGAACTTTATGGAATTGGTAAATTTTTCTGTAACAAACTACAGAAGCATCACAAAAGCTCACAAGGTATCAGTGTCATATACTACTGTATTGATAGGACGTAATAATGAAGGAAAATCAAACCTCTTAAGAGCTCTAGACGTTGCAATGACATCACTTCAGAGACACGCAATAGACCATAGGTTTGGAAGAAGAACTGCGAGACCTATATCGCGAAGGGATGAGCGAACATATTTTTGGGAGCGTGATTTTCCTATAAATCTCCAAGGAAGAAAGTCAGGAACCCAAACAATAATTAGGATAGAATTTCAACTTGATGAAGGTGAAATTGCTGAGTTTAAAGAAACAATCAAGTCAAACTTGAACGGGGCGTTGCCGATTGTTATTAAAATCGGGAAAGATAGCGTGCCAAGTATTGAGGTTTCTAAGAGTGGAAAAGGGTCAAAGGCTTTAAACGATAAATCCGGTCAGATAGCGAAGTTTGTTGCAGATAAGATAATATTCAACTATATACCAGCTGTTAGGACTGATCAGGAGGCAATCGAAGTTGTTGGAAGAATGTTGTCTCAAAGGTTGAGAGTGCTTGAGGATGATGATAATTATATTAAGGCGTTGCAAACGATTAGAGATCTACAGCAGCCAATACTTGACTCTTTGAGCGACAGAATTAAGGAACCGTTAGAGCAGTTTCTGCCCGGCATAAAAGGGGTGAGTATTGAAATACCAAATGATACAAGAAGAAGCTCGCTTCGTCGAGATTTTGAAATCATTGTGGATGATGGCACCCCAACCAGCCTTGCTTTCAAGGGTGACGGAGTTAAGAGCTTGGCTGCTTTAAGTCTTCTAAAAGATCGTTTAAGTTCATATGGCGCTTCAATAATTGCGATCGAAGAGCCAGAGTTACACTTACATCCTGCTGCTATTCACCAACTCTTGGAGGTTATAAACAAATTATCTGAAGAAAATCAGGTTATCTTGTCAACTCATAACCCCTTATTCGTCGATCGTCACGAAATTAAGACGAACGTTATCATTGATAGTGGCTCGGCATCACCAGCAAAGAATGTAAAGCAAATACGTGACCTTTTAGGCATTAAAGCCTCAGATAATCTAACGAATGCTGGCTTTGTCCTTGTTGTTGAGGGCGAAGATGATGTGCTGTCTATGAAAGCATTGCTTAGGCACTTAAGCACAAAGTTGAGGCAGATGATTGACAGTCATATGCTTATTGTTGAGTCCATTGGTGGAGCAGGAAATCTACCCTATAAACTAACGTTGTTAAAGAATTCTCTTTGCGTGTTCCATACCATGCTTGATAACGATGAGGCTGGAAGAAAGTCTTATAATGATTCCGAAAGAGAAGGTCTTATAGATATAAAGTCAAATACATTCATAAACTGCAATGGGTCTCCGAACTCGGAGTTTGAAGACTGTTTGAATTCTGATCTCTATAACGGTCGAGTTTATGATGAATATGGCGTCGACTTGGATTGTGCGGAATTTAGAAGTAATAAAAAATGGAGCGACAGAGTTAAGCAGGCCTTTCTTTCGCAAGGAAAGCCCTGGAGTACTGTAGTTGAGGCGAGAGTAAAGCATGTTGTTGCAAATTGTGTCAAAAGCGACCCAGAAAATTCGTTGAATAGCCACAAGCGAAGCTCTATAGATGCAGTGGTTAGAAGTCTGGAGAGAATGGTTGAAAGCTAACAGTTTACTGCACACGGATCAGTTACTCGCTATGCTCCTAATTGACCGGTGAGCAAGGTTTTAGACGTCGAGGAATATACATCAAGTACCATGAATGACGGAACTGCTAGCAGGGTCATAATATAAATACGAAAGTTGTGGTAATAAATTCGAGACAAACGCCAATTGTTTCCAGTGAGTTACTTTACGCTGGGAAGAGAGGAAATCGCGGACAGACCTCAATTGGAACAGATTGATCAGGCTTCGCAGATTTTGGTGTCCCAAAATTAAAGTCCACACCGTGACCATATCGATGGTAAAAATGCCCAACAAGTCGCTCGAGTTCGCTCTGGGCCTACCGAGCCCGCGCCGGACGGGCTTTACGCTCCAAGTCCCCAGCTCAGCTTACCGTTAAGTCTTATCTAATACGAGGGCACCATGGAAGAAGAAAAATATTTGGGTTACATCAAGTATGATGGCCCTCTTGTCTAAGATGGGTTGATGGATGGGCGAAAACAGGCCCAAGCATTAGTGGGGTTTGATTCCGCCCTCCGTTACTTTATTGGTAAGCTGGCACCAGAGCTCCAAAGCTTGGACTTTGAGATACCAGTACGTATTAAGAAGGGCTCTTGGGAAGCCTTGATACCTGAAACAGTAGCCGGTTGGGCACAGGCAGGCCTAGGTGTTGTTGCAACAGCCTACTTAACCAAAGCAGCGCAGAAGATGGCCGAAAAGGATTTTTCCGAATTCGGATTTAAAGATGTTTTTCGCGCATCTATTGATGGAATAAAATGGTTCGCCCGTATTGGTAAACACATGGGTGATGTTTCGATTCGTAAATTTTCTGACGTCGAGTTTGATAGTTCCAGTAGCTTGATAGGCATAGTGAATTCTCAGGGAGAGGTTCTGTACGTGCCGAAGCACGTGTTAGAAATTTATAGTCAATGTCCCACCACTATTCTAGAAAATATTGCAGCTAATATTGCCGATGGTAGGTGTTTAGTTATTGGCTCTTTTGTAGAAGATGCTCTGGATGAAGTTACGATAGATAGTAGTGAAAAGCACATATTCTGCCAGGATGATAAAGAGGAGGAAGACGAAATTCTTTTTCCTGAGCTTGAGCATGGTGCTGAGGTTGTTCTTGAAGGTGAAATAACGAGGGAGAACAAGACCTCAAACTCGATGGGCTTCAAATATAATAATCATATTCTAACCTCCTATCCTGAAATTGGCAGTATTGTTCAGTATAAACATCTTATATTTTCTGAATGTCGGCTTTATGGGCGAGTAAGTCGTTTGGATGAAAAGGGGCAGCTTAACGCAAGGAGGCCTAAGCTGATTTTTCGTGATCTGGAAGAAATAAAAGGGGGCGAAAATTACGATCTTTTCAATCAGTAACATAACAGTCGTATGCATGACGACGTCTTTTCCATTGCTGCTCCGCCCCAATACAAGGGCCCGCTTCGCACCATGTTAACTGCCCACCTTAAACTCTAGCTCAACGATCCACCCAAAGCCCCAAGCCATTCACCATGGTTTGGGGCTTTGTCGTTCTGGCCGTTGGGTTATTTGGCCGCGAGCGCCACGCCGACCTTGGATCGGTTGGGCCGGCCGATGGTCTGGGTGATCCAGGTGCCGGTGGCGGCGAGGGCGTCGAGGTCGATGCCGGTGTCGATGCCCAGGCCGTTGAGCAGGTAGACGACATCTTCGCTGGCGACGTTGCCGGAGGCGCCCTTGGCGTAGGGGCAGCCGCCCAGGCCCGCCACGGAGCTGTCGACCACGCCGATGCCTTGCTCCAGTACGGCGTACAGGTTGGCCAGCGCCTGGCCGTAGGTGTCGTGGAAGTGGGCGGCAAGCTTGACCATGGGGATGTCGCGGGCCACGGCGTCGATCATGCGCTTGGCCTTGAGCGGGGTGCCGGTGCCGATGGTGTCGCCGAGCGAGATTTCGTAGCAGCCCATCTCGTACAGCGCCCGGGAGACATCGGCCACCTTGACCGGGGCGATCTCGCCTTCGTAGGGGCAGCCCAGCACGCAGGAGACATAGCCGCGCACACGCACGCCGGCGTCACGGGCGCGTGCCAGCACCGGCTCGAAGCGGGTGAGCGATTCCGCCACCGAGCAGTTGATGTTCTTCTGCGAGAAGGCCTCACTGGCCGCGCCGAATACCGCGACTTCCTCCACGCCGCACTCCAGCGCGGCCTCCAGCCCCTTGAGGTTGGGGGTGAGCGCGGTGTAGGTGACGCCGTCGCGGCGGGCGAGGCCGGTCATCACCTCCCGGTGGTCGGCCATCTGCGGCACCCACTTGGGTGAGACGAAGCTGGCCGCTTCGATGGTGCGGATGCCGGCGGCGCCAAGCCGGTCGATCAGTTCGAGCTTGGTGGCCGTGTCGATGGGCTCGGCTTCGTTCTGCAGCCCGTCGCGGGGGCCGACCTCCACCAGACGCACCTGCTTGGGAAATGTCATGGGCTCATTCCTCCGGGGCGAACTCGAGCAGCACATCGCCCTGGTTGACGGTGTCGCCGGCGTTGAAGTGGAAGCTGGCCACGTGGCCGTCGGCGGGGGCGGCCATGGTGTGCTCCATCTTCATGGCTTCCATGACCATCAGCGGGATGCCTTTCTCGACCCGCTGGCCGGGTTCCACCAGCAGCGCCACCACGGTGCCGTTCATCGGCGCGGTGAGGGTCGCTTCGGTTTCGTGCTGGCCGTGGTCGATGGCGTCGATGCGCCGCCAGAACAGCCGGGTTTCGCCGCGCGGGTCGGCCATCACCACCAGGCCGCTGTCTTCCAGGCGGGCCTGCAGGCGGCGGCGGTGGCCGTTGAGCGTCACCGCCACGGCGTCGCCTTCCAGGTGCTGCAGGCGGGCGGTGAGGGTTTCGCCGCGAATGGTCAGGTGCCAGGGGTCGTCGTCGGTCTCGCGGGTGCCTTCCACGACCAGCACGCCGTCGGCATCCGGCGCCTGGGCGTTGGCCAGGTTGTGGCCGGTGGGGCACAGGGCGATGCGGATGGTGTGCGGTGCGTTGAGCCGGAAGCCGTCGTGGCGGTCCCAGGGGGAGTCGCTTTCGCACTCGCGGGAGAGCTGGTTCAAGCCGATCAGCGCGGCACCGGCGTAGGCGGCCAGGTCGACCTCGGCGGGGGCGAACAGGGTGTCTTCGTGGCGTTCGATGAAGCGCGTGTCGAGCTCGCACGCCTTGAAGGCCGGGTGGGTGGCCAGGCGCTGCAGGAAGGCGCGGTTGGTGACCACGCCCTGCACGTCCAGCGCGGCCAGCGCGCGGTTGAGGGTGGCCAGCGCCTGCACACGGTCGCCGCCATGCACGATCAGCTTGGCGAGCATCGGGTCGTAGTGCATCGAGACCACATCGCCGGTTTCCACGCCGCTGTCCAGGCGTACCTTGGCCGGATCGAGGCACGCGCCTTCCAGGTCCATGGCGAAGCGGGTCAGGGTGCCGGTGGCGGGCAGGAAGTCCTGCTCGGGGTCTTCGGCGTAGAGCCGCGCCTCGAAGCTGTGGCCGGTGATGGTCAGTTCGTGCTGGGCCAGCGGCAGCGGCTCGCCCATGGCCACGCGCAACTGCCATTCGACCAGGTCCTGGCCGGTGATCATCTCGGTGACCGGGTGCTCCACCTGCAGGCGGGTGTTCATCTCCATGAAGAAGAACGAACCGTCGGCGTCCAGCAGGAACTCGACGGTGCCGGCGCCCACGTAGCCGATCTCCTTGGCGGCGCGCACGGCGGCCTCGCCCATCTCGCGGCGCAGGGCGTCGGTCATGCCCGGGGCGGGGGCTTCTTCGAGCACCTTCTGGTGGCGGCGCTGCACGGAGCAGTCGCGCTCGAACAGGTAGACCCCGTTGCCGTGGGTGTCGCAAAACACCTGGACTTCCACATGGCGCGGCTGGGTCAGGTACTTTTCGATGAGCATGCGGTCGTCGCCGAAGGCGGCGCGGGATTCGCGGCGGCAGCCATCCAGCGCGGCCTGGAAGCCGGCGTCGGACTCCACCACGCGCATGCCCTTGCCGCCGCCCCCGGCGCTGGCCTTGAGCAGCACCGGGTAGCCGATCTTGCCGGCTTCGGCGCGCAGCAGGGCGTCGTCCTGGTCGTCGCCGTGGTAGCCGGGCACCAGCGGCACGCCGGCGTTGGCCATGCGCGCCTTGGCGGCGGACTTGTCGCCCATGGCGGCAATCGCCGAGGCGGGCGGGCCGACGAAGGTGATGCCGGCCTCGTCCAGCGCTTCGACGAAGGCGCCGTTCTCGGAGAGAAAGCCGTAGCCGGGGTGAATGGCGCCGGCGCCAACGCGCAGGGCGGCTTCCACCACGGCCTCGACCTTGAGGTAACTTTCGCGGGCGGCGGCGGGGCCGAGGCGCACGGCCTCATCGGCTTCGCGCACATGGCGGGCGTTGGCATCGGCGTCGGAGTAGACGGCGATGGTGCGCAGGCCCATGGCGCGCGCCGTGCGCATCACCCGGCAGGCAATTTCGCCACGGTTGGCGACCAGCAGGGTATCGAACGTGGGGCGGGGTGAAACTGGGGAGAGGCTCATGCGTCTCGCTCCGTGGCGGTCTTGTCAGTCGGTGTCCAGTTCGGGCGGCGCTTCTCGAAGAAGCTGGCCAGGCCCTCCTGGCCTTCGGCGCTTACCCGCAGCTCAGCGATCACCTGGCAGGTGCGTTCGCGGGTGGCCTTGCTGTCGGGCTCGCGGGCCACCTCGAAGAGCAGCGCCTTGGTGGCGCGCTGGGCCTGGGGCGAGCCGGCAAGCAGGGTCTCGAGCATGGCGGCCACGGCGTCATCGAGGGCCTCGGGTGCGACCACCTGGTGCACCAGGCCTAGTGACAGCGCGGTGGGAGCATCGATGACCTCGGCGGAGAGCGCATAGCGGCGCATCTGCCGCGCCCCCAGGGCCCGCTGCACATAGGGGCTGATCACCGCCGGCGAGAGGCCGATCTTGACCTCCGAGAGGCAGAACCGCGCCTTCTCGGAAGCAATCACGATATCGCAGCAGGCGGCCAGGCCCACGGCGCCACCGAAGGCCGCGCCCTGAACGCGGCACACGGTGGGGCAGGGCAGGGTGTCCAGGCCATGCATCAGGGCCGAGAGCTTGCGCGAATCCGCCAGGTTGCCCTGGAAATCGTATTCGACCATGCGCTGCATCCAGCCCAGATCCGCCCCGGCGGAGAAGCTCTTGCCCTCGGAGCCCAGCACCACCAGGCGAATCTCGCCCCGTTCGGCGGCCACGTGCAGGCGTTCCAGGTGGGTGTTGAGCTCGGCGATCAGGCTGTCGTCGAAGGCGTTGTGGACCTCGGGGCGCTCCAGCGTCAGCCAGGCGACCCCGCGCTCGTCGATGGTCAGCTGGGAATATGTCTGTGTCATCACGACCTCACATCCGGAACACGCCGAATTTCGTTTCCTGAACCTCGGCATTCATGGCGGCGGCGAGCGACAGGCCCAGCACGTCTCGGGTCTGGGCGGGGTCGATCACGCCGTCGTCCCACAGCCGGGCGCTGGCGTAGTTGGGGTGGCCCTGGTGCTCGTACTGTTCGCGGGTCGGCTGCTTGAAGGCCTCTTCCTCCTCCTTCGACCATTCGCGGCCTTCGCGCTCGTGCTGCTCGCGCTTGACCTGGGCCAGCACGCCGGCGGCCTGTTCGCCGCCCATCACCGAGATGCGGGCGTTGGGCCACATGAACATCAGGTTGGGCTCGAAGGCGCGGCCGCACATGCCGTAGTTGCCGGCGCCGAAACTGCCGCCGATCAGCACGGTGAACTTGGGCACCCGGGCGCAGGCCACGGCGGTCACCAGCTTGGCGCCGTGCTTGGCGATGCCTTCGTGCTCGTACTTCGAGCCCACCATGAAGCCGGTGATGTTCTGCAAAAACACCAGCGGAATCTTGCGCTGGGCGCACAGCTCGATGAAGTGCGCGCCCTTGACGGCGGATTCCGAGAACAGCACGCCGTTGTTGGCGACGATGCCGACCGGGTAGCCGTGGATGTGCGCGAAGCCGGTCACCAGGGTGTCGCCATAGTAGCGCTTGAACTCGTCGAAATCGGAGTCGTCGACGATGCGCCCGATCACCTCGCGCACGTCGTAGGGCTTCTTGAGGTCGGTGCCGACGATGCCGTAGAGCTCGCTGGGGTCGAGCCGCGGCGGCTTGGGCGCCTGCATGGCAAGCTGGCCGCGCTTCTGCCAGTTGAGTCGCGACACGCAGGCGCGGGCCAGTTGCAGGGCGTGGGCGTCGTTCTCGGCGTAGTGGTCGGCCACGCCGCTCTTCTTGGCGTGCACCTCGGCGCCGCCCAGGTCCTCGGCGCTGATGGTCTCGCCGGTGGCGGCCTTCACCAGCGGCGGGCCGCCCAGGAAGATGGTGCCCTGTTCGCGCACGATGATCGATTCATCGGCCATGGCCGGCACGTAGGCGCCGCCGGCGGTGCACGAGCCCATCACCACGGCGATCTGCGGGATGCCCTCGGCGGAGAGGGTGGCCTGGTTGTAGAAGATGCGCCCGAAGTGGTCGCGGTCCGGGAACACCTCGTCCTGGCGGGGCAGGAAGGCGCCGCCCGAATCGACCAGGTAGATGCACGGCAGGCGATGCTTGCGGGCGATCTCCTGGGCGCGCAGGTGCTTCTTAACGGTGAGCGGGTAGTAGGTGCCGCCCTTGACCGTGGCGTCGTTGGCGACGATCACGCACTCCACGCCCGAGACACGGCCGATGCCGGTGACCACGCCGGCGGCGGGCACGTCGCTGTCGTAGACCTCATGGGCGGCCAGCGGCGAGAACTCGAGGAACGGCGAGCCCTCGTCGATCAGGTGGTCGATGCGGTCGCGCACGAACAGCTTGCCGCGAGATTCGTGGCGCACACGGGCCTTCTCGCCGCCGCCCTGGCGAATGGCGGCGGTCAGCTCGCGCAGCTTGTCGACCTCGCGGCGCATGGACGCCTCGTTGGCCTGGAAGCCCTCGCTGCGCGGATTGACTTGGGTGTTCAGAATCGCCATTGCCGGCTCCCTTACTTGGACTCGTTGAAGAGTTCACGACCGATCAGCATCCGGCGGATCTCGCTGGTGCCGGCGCCGATTTCGTAGAGCTTGGCGTCGCGCAGCAGGCGCCCGGTCGGGTATTCGTTGATGTAGCCGTTGCCGCCGAGCAGTTGGATGGCGTCCAGGGCCACCTGGGTGGCCTTCTCGGCGCAGTAGAGGATCACGCCGGCGGCGTCCTTGCGCGAGGTCTGGCCACGGTCGCAACCGGCGGCCACCGCGTAGAGGTAGGCGCGGCAGGCGTTCAGGGTGGTGTACATGTCGGCGATCTTGCCCTGCACCAGCTGGAATTCGCCGATCGACTGGTTGAACTGCTTGCGCTCGTGGATGTAAGGCACCACCACATCCATGGCCGCCTGCATGATGCCGATGGGGCCCGCCGCCAGCACGGTGCGTTCGTAATCCAGCCCGCTCATCAGCACCTTGGCGCCACGGCCCTCTTCGCCGAGCACGTTCTCGATGGGCACTTCGCAGTCCTGGAACACCAGCTCGCAGGTGTTGGAGCCGCGCATGCCGAGCTTGTCGAGCTTCTGGGCGGTGGAGAAGCCGGGCATGTCCTTCTCGATGATGAAGGCGGTGATGCCCTTGGAGCCGGCTTCCGGGTCGGTCTTGGCGTACACCACCAGCACGTCGGCGTCGGGGCCGTTGGTGATCCACATCTTGTTGCCGTTGAGCACGTAGTGGTCGCCTTCGTGACGCGCGCGCAGCTTCATGGAGACCACGTCGGAACCGGCGCCCGGCTCGGACATCGCCAGTGCGCCGACGTGCTCGCCGCTGATCAGCTTGGGCAGGTACTTGGCCTTCTGTTCGGCATTGGCGTTGATCTTCAACTGGTTCACGCACAGGTTGGAGTGCGCGCCGTAGGAGAGGCCCACCGAGGCGCTGGCCCGGGAGATCTCTTCCATGGCGATGCAGTGCGCCAGGTAGCCCATGCCGCTGCCGCCGTCCTCTTCGGAGACAGTAATGCCCAGCAGGCCCATGTCGCCGAACTTCTGCCACAGGTCGTTGGGGAACTCGTTCTTCTCGTCGATCTCGGCGGCGCGTGGAGCGATCTCGTCGCGCGCGAAGGCGCTGACATGATCGCGCAGCATGTTCAGCTCGTCGGCGAGGCCGAAATCGAGGGGCTGGTAGGGCGTGTGCATGGCGTGCTCCCGTCTTGTCAGGTGAAGCGCCGAACGCATGGGCGGCGGCGCCACAGGCAAACAGATGTCATCAAAATGGCAGATGGGACAAGACTAGGCGAGGTTGACGTTAACGTAAAGTGCAGCTTTTAGCGGCTTCGACGAATGTCGAAGGGGGTCAGGCAAGTCCGGTGATCAGCCAGTGGTAGAGGGGGATGCCAAGCATCACGTTGAGCGGGAAGGTGACGCCCAGCGCGGCGAGCATGGCCAGCCCGATGTTGGCCTCCGGGATGGCGGTGCGCATGGCGGCCGGCGCGGCAATGTACGAGGCACTGGCGGCGAGTGCAGTGAGGATCAGCAGCGACCCGGTCGGCAGCCCCAGGACCAGGCCCACGGTCAAGCCGGCCAGCGACAGCACCAATGGGGTGATCAGGGCGAAAGTGAGCAGACGCCAGTGGTACCAGGGGATGGGTCGCAGGGTCTCGGCGGCGGTCAACCCCATCTGCAGCAGGAAGAGCGCGAGCACGGCATGAAAGGCGGCGGTGAGCAGGTCGGTGACGTTGGCGCCTTCCATGGGGCCGTACATGGCGCCGATCACCGCGCCGCCCGCCAGCAGGATCACCCCGCGGTTGGTCAGGGTCTCGTGCCAGATGCCCTGCAAGGCCTCGCCGGAGTCGCTGCCCTTGTAGCGGCGATAGAGGGCGATGGCCACCATGATCGCCGGCAGTTCCATCATCACCAGGTAGAGGGTGACCTCGGCGCCGATGGGCAGGTCGCGCCCATCGGCGAAGGCCAGGGCCACGGCGAAGGTGCCAGCGCTCACCGAGCCGTAGTGAGCGGCGAGGCTGGCGCTGTCGGCGGGCGAGAGGCGCACCAGCCGGCGCAGCACTGGCATCAGCACCAGCGGGATCAGTGCGCCGAGTGCGGCCACGGCCAGCAGTTCCGGCACCAGCGACCAGCCCAGGTTGCCGTAAAGCGCCATGCCGCCCTTGAGGCCGATGGTCAGCATAAGCAGCAGGCTCAGGGTGTCGTAGGCGGCCTTGGGGATGGCCAGGTCGGATTTCACCAGCCCGGCCAGCAGGCCGAGCAGGAAGAACATCACTACGATATCGGGCATGGAAGGGGTCTCTGGTGGCTAGGGAAAAACGCCACGCATTCTGCGAAGTTCAGCACATTGATTCCAATAAAGTCTTCGGCATTGCACTATAGATAACTATCTATATGAGGCCGAGGCACTCCGGCAATGAACATCCGACATCTCACCTTTCGTCTGCTGCAGGTCTATGCCGTCGTGGTCCATGCGGGCTCGGTAAGCGAGGCCGCGCGCCGGCTGCACCTCACCCAGCCCACGGTCTCCCAGCAGCTCAAACGCCTGGCCGAGACGGTGGGCGAACCGCTGCTCGAGAGCCGGCACGGGCGGCTGGTGCCCACCGAAGCGGGTGGCGAGCTCTACCGCGCCAGCCGTGAGGTGCTGGGGCGTTTCGATGACTTCGAGGACTACCTGGCTTCGCTGCGCGGCGGGGCGCGCGGACGCTGCTCCATCGCCCTGGTCAATACTGCCCAGTACGTGCTGCCGCGCCTGCTCGGCCCATACAGCCGGGCCTTTCCCGAGGTGGATGTCACCCTGCATATCGGTAACCGTCGTCAGGTGCTGACCCGCTTCGAGCGCCAGGATGACGACCTCTATGTGTTCAGTCATCCGCCTTCGCTTGCCCATGCCCGCGCCGGTCGCTTTCTGCGCAACCCCCTGGTGGCCGTGGCGCCCCGGGGCCACCCGCTGGCGGGACGCCGACAGGTGGCGATGAGCGAGCTGCTGGCCGAGCGGTTTCTGCTGCGTGAGCCGGGGTCGGCCACCCGCATGCTGTTCGAGAGCTGGCTACAGGAGCAGGGCCTGACGCTCGGGCCGACCCTGCAGATGGCCAGCAACGAGGCGATCCGGGTCGGGGTCGCCTCGGGGCTGGGGCTTGCCGTGCTTTCCGAACATGTGCTGCCACCCGAGCACCCGGATCTGGTGATCCTGCCGGTGGCGGGGCTGCCGATCGAGAGCCACTGGCAGTTCATCGTGCGCCGTGACCGGCGGCTTTCGCATGCGTCGCTGGGGTTGCTGCGCTTCGCCGAGGCGCACCTTCACGAGTGTGTGGAGCCTCACTTCCTGTGCAACGAACTGGCAGGGTTGTTGGAAGGGGTGGGGGTGGCCGCCAACTCGTGACCACGACGTTCAACATCGTCGTCTACTCTGCCGCGTTGGGAAAGAACAGTTGTTGGCCGTTCACCGTGTAATCGGCGATGGCTTGCTGGCCCGCTTCGGAGATCAGCCAGGCGTGCCACTGTT
Organism: Halomonas urumqiensis; assembly: GCF_003028575.1. Classification (GTDB taxonomy): domain Bacteria; phylum Pseudomonadota; class Gammaproteobacteria; order Pseudomonadales; family Halomonadaceae; genus Halomonas; species Halomonas urumqiensis. The sequence goes on from NZ_PYUD01000004.1 coordinate 161,180, forward strand.
CGGCGAGGTCATGCTGGAGATGCGGGTGGCGCTCGGCGGAGATCAGAATGCTGCCGTACTGGTTGAACAGCGCCTCGTCGCCTTCGAACAGCAACTCGAGGTTCTGGGGGTTCTCGAAGGCCACCCAGGTGGCGCGGTCGGCCAGGGTGTAGGCGTCCATGGCGGCGGCGGTGTTCAGTGTCGGGCCCATGCCGCTGCCGAGCTCGCGATACCATTCGCCCCCCGGCATGACGCCGGCGCTTTCCCATAGCCGCTGCTCGGCGCGGTGGGTGCCGCTGTCATCCCCGCGAGAGGCGAATGGCGCCTCGGCCTCGGCGATTCGCGACAGGGCATCGGCCACCGTCCCGGCGTCGCGGATGCGAGCGGGGTCGGTGCCGGGGCCGATGATCACGAAGTCGTTGGTCATCACATCCGCCCGTTCGGTGCCGTAGCCCTCGGCCACGAAGGCCTCTTCACCGGCGGTGTCGTGGACCAGCAGGCTGTCGGCGTCGCCACGCCGGGCGAGCTCGAAGGCCTGCCCGGTGCCCACCGCCACCACGTTGACCTGGATGCCGGTGGCTGCCTTGAAGGCCGGCAGCAGCTCGCCGAACAGCCCCGAATTCTCGGTGGAGGTGGTCGAGGCCAGGGTGATGCTGTCATCGGCGGCCGCCAGGGGGGGCAGTGCCAGGCTCAGCAGGCACAGGGCGGGCAGGGGGGCGAACGGTCTGACGCGGGCGTGCATGGCGATGCTCCTCGTGATGGGGATGGTCGATGCCTGACGAACGATCGCTGCGGGTGGCGGATCGTTGCAGGTCAAAGGTCGTTGCCGGTGGGCGGCCTCACCAGACCCGCTCCCCCTTCAGGAAGGCGCGCGCCTCGGCAGTGCGCGGTGCCTGGAAGAAGGTTTTGGCTGCGGTGTGTTCGATCAGCCGTCCAGCATTCAACAGCACCACGTCGTCGGCCAGGCGCCGCGCCTGGTGGAGGTCGTGGCTGGTCATCACGATGCGGGTGCCGCGGCGATGGAAGTCGATCACCGCTTCCTCGACCGCCTTGATGGCGGCCGGGTCGAGGGCCGAGGTGGGCTCGTCGAGAAACAGCACCTCGGGTTCCAGCAGCCAGGCCCGGGCCAACGCCAGGCGTTGTTGCTCGCCACCCGAGAGCACCCTGGCCGGGCGCTTCGCCAGGTTGGCCAGGCCGAAGTGGTCGAGCGCGGCCAAGGCCAGCCCACGGCGCCGGTGCCTTGGCGTGCCCTTGACCGCCAGCGCATAGGTGAGGTTGTCCAGCGCCGAGCGGCGCAGCAGTACGGGCCGCTGGAAGACCATGGCCTGGCGCGGCGTGGCGCCCAGCCAGGCGACGCTGCCGCTGCTGGGGGCGAGCAGGCCGTGGGCGAGCCGCATCAGCAGGCTCTTGCCCGCGCCGTTGGGGCCCATCACCACGGTGCGTTGGCAGCCTTCGATGCGCAGGGTCAGGTCGCTGAGCAGGCGCTGGCCACGGTGCTCGACACTCACCGACACCAGGGCCAGCGGCGCGATGTCGCGTGCGGTGGTGGGCAACGGGCAAGGTTGATTCATCCCAGCCTCCTGCGCGCGAATTCGCCCACCAGGTAGGCGCCGGCATTGATCAGCGTGACCAGGCCAAGCAGCACCAGGCCGAGACCGAGCGCCAGGGGCAGGTTGCCCTTGCTGGTCTCGAGCACGATGGCGGTGGTCATCACCCGGGTCACGCCCTCGATGTTGCCGCCGACGATCATCACCGCGCCCACTTCGGCACTGGCCCTGCCGAAGCCCGCCAGCAGGACGGTGATCAGCCCGAAGCGGGCATCCCACAGCAGGGTCGGCATCATCCGCAGCCGGCTGACGCCGAGCGATTGCAACTGGTCGCGATATTCGCCGTGCAGCTCCTCGACCTGTTGGCGGGTGAGGGCCGCGATGATCGGCAGAATCAGCAGCATCTGCGCCACCACCATGGCCGAGGGGGTGAACAGCAGGCCGAACTGGCCGAGCGGGCCGGCACGCGACAGCAGCAGGTAAACGCCAAGCCCGGCGACCACCGGCGGCAGGCCCATCAATGCATTGAGCAACACGATGACACCCCCGCGCCCGGGGAAGGCCCACAGTACCAGCGCTGCCCCCATGGGCAGCCCGATCAGTGCGGCAAGGGTCACCGCGGTCAATGACACGCGCAGCGACAGCCCGACGATGTCGAACAGCGCCGCATCCAGGTTGAGCACCAGGGCCAGGGCGATGTGAAAGGCATTGGGGTCGCCGGTCATGCTTGCCTCCCGTCGTTTCCATGCATCATGTGCGTTGGAAGCGCACACTGCATCCAACGCTGGAATTCATGCAGCTTGAAACAGCATTATGCTGAGGAAGGCGAGCGGGCTATCCCGGGGAGCGGAATCGATGACGGTTGCAAGGGGGGATGCTGGTGTGGCGAAGGGTGACGCCTATCTGGCCAGGACGTACCTGACCACCGCCGAAGTGGCGGAGTACCTGCGCCTGAAGGAGCGCAAGGTGTACGACCTGGTCCGCCAGGGCGAGATTCCCTGCGTGCGGGTTACCGGCAAGCTGCTGTTTCCGCGCCAGAGCATCGACTTGTGGTTGATGAACCATCTGGAGGGTGACCGCGCCAGCCGGCAGCCCGTGCCCTGCGTACTGGTGGGCAGCCAGGACCCGCTGCTGGAGTGGGCGGTGCGCGAGAGCGGCTCGGGCCTGGCGCTGCTCTGCCACGGTAGCGGCGATGGCGTGCGGCGCTTGCTTTCGGGGGAGGCGATGCTGGCTGGGCTGCACCTGCTGGACGAAGAGCGGGGTGGCTACAACCGGCCCGATGCACTGGGGCTTTCCGGCATGCGCGATCTGGTGATCGTGCGCTGGGCGACCCGGCGCCAGGGGTTGCTGTTGGCACCCGGCAATCCGCTGGGTATCGACTCCCTCGTCGACCTGGCGCGCGCGCCGGTGAGGGTCGCCCATCGCCAGGCCGATGCCGGCGCCCATCGGCTGCTGCTGTGGCTACTGGCCCGGGCGGGAGTCGATGCCGACAGTCTCGAGTTCACCGCCCATCCGTCGCTCAGCGAGGACGATCTGGCGCTCTCCATCCGGCAGGGCGAGGCGGATGTCGGGCTCGGGGTGGAAGCGGCGGCGCACCGCCAGGACCTGACCTTCCTGCCGCTGCACGAGGAGTGTTTCGACCTGGCCATGCGGCGCCGCAGCTATTTCGAACCGCCCCTGCAGCGGCTGCTGGCTTTCACCCGGCAACCGCGCTTTGCCGAACGGGCCCAGGCCCTGGGTGGCTATGGCCTGGATGAACTGGGGCGGGTCTTGCATAACGCCTGAGGGCTTGCTTCGTCAGCGCCTGGTGTCGATTGCGCCAGTGGCCTTTGGCCGCGATTCGACAAGCGCAAGCTAGGCGCTCCAAGGCACGCGAAGCCCTTGTCATCGGGGCGTCTCCTCGGTTTCTCCCAGCCGCAGCACATGATCGATCGCCCGCCACAGTGTCCAGCCGTCTCGCCAGTCCATGGAGACTTCCACGTGGCCGAGCCCGGCGGCTTCGAACAGGCGAGCCTGGCCGGACGGTAGCGCGTCACGCAGCCGCCGCGAGTGACTGATCGGGATCACCCGGTCGTCCGGGCCGTGAACCAGTACCAGCCGGGCCTCGAGCGCATCGAGATGGCGAGACGCGAGATCCAGGGCCTCGAACTGGGTGAGCAGCGGCGGTGGCAGGGCCTCGAGCAGCGGCTCCACCCGGGCGGGATCCCGGTTGGTCACCAACGTGTAGAGCGCGCTTCCCTGTGGCCCCAGGCGCGAGATCCGAGGGTCTGGCCCTTCGTCGCCCGCCAGGCGGCGTCGAGCGATGGCGTCCAGTCGTTCCCGATCCTCGGCATCGTCCAGGCGGTGCAGCTGGCTTCGCAACAATACCCAGCGTACCTCGCGCCGCGGTGGGCGGGCCTGCCGCCCGGCACCCCCGCGATCTTCCCCGGTGGTGACGTAGCGCAGCATGTCGGTCAGGTCGTAATAGCCGCCCACGGCGACCACGAAACGGACCCGGTGCGCGGTATCCGGTTGCATGGCGGCAAGCAACGCCGGTCCGGTCGCGAAGCTGATGGCGGCAAGCCCGGTGCCCTTGTCGGCCGCCGGTAACTCGGCCGTGGCGTGGCGAATGGCATCAGCGATGCCTTGCACCTCGCGGGTACCGACCGAGAAGTCTCGCAAGCCCTCCAACTCCGGCACCATCACCGTGAAGCCTGCACGCGCCAGGGTGCGGGCGAAGTCGACCAGGCGCGGATCGCGCCGGCCCGCCTCGGTGAGGCCATGGACCAGGATCAACGCTCCGCGACGAGACACCGACGGGTGGTAGACGTCCGCCACATAGTCGCGATCCTCCACCGCGTAGGCGAGTCCCTCGCGTTCGGGCGTTTGGGTCCGATGCTTCAGTCGGCTCGGCGCCTCGCCGGCGGCCAGGTCGCCAAGCACCAGCAGGGCGTCGTGCCGTCGTTCCAGAGAGCTGCAGCCCGACAGCAGCAGGCCGAACAACAGGCACGGGAGCAGCAGGAGTATCCCGCGCCGCCGGGTCGGTCCTGTCCCGCGGCATCGGGAACGCTTTTCATTGCCCGTACGCAAACGCATCCTCCTCTCTCGCCTGACAGTGAGTCATCGACCATCGGCGGCGTGCTGTTTTTTTGGGGGCCGGTGGGAGACTCAGCTTTTGGCGTTGATGCAGTTGTCGTAGAAGGTGACGGTGGCGGGCCAGTCGCTGAACAGGCCGATGATGCCGACGTCGCGGGCCAGCACGTCGAGGGTGAGCAGCTTGTCGCCGTCGTTGTCGATCACGTCATCCGTGGTGCTGTGATACCACTCTCCGTCGTTGGCCAGTGGGCCGGAGCGTTCGAAGGTCCAGGCGATGAGATCGAGCCCGGCCTGCTTGGCGCGCTCGGCGTACACGGAGGGCACGATGCGGCTCTCGTCGTCTCCCCCGTCGGGATTGGACGCCAGCAGCATCCACATCGGCGGGGCGAGGATCCTCACGTCCATCTCGACCAGCTCCTCCATGGTCGGTGACCAGGTGGCCGGGTCGGTGTGGTCGAAGTCGTCGAGGCTGTAGCGGTTGTCTAGGTAGACGGCCTGGTTACCGAACTCGGGTTCGTTGTCGATCCAGTAGCGCACGTCATCCAGGTTGAACGACTGGGCGTAGACGTCGCTCGCCGGTACATCGGCGGCCTTGTACGCGTCGATCATCTTCTGGGCATAGTCTTCCTGGCTCATGCCCTCGAAGGGCATCTCGACGCTCGGCGCCTTGAGCTCCGGGGTCATCTTGACGCCCAGCGACTTGAACAGTTCGATGCTTTCGGCGTGGGTCATCAGCGTGCCACGCGAGTTGTAGAGAACCGTGCGCCAGCCGGGGGTAGCGGCGAGGTACTCCTCGATGCTGCTGGCCTCGGTGTTGGCACCTTCCATCTTGCCCTGCAGCGTACGATATTCCGCCAGGCTGATGTCGCTGGTGCAGCACTGGACGTCCGCGGCATTGGTCAGCTTGCCCGCCTCGTTGAAGGCCGGTGGCACGCTGCATTTCTGTGCCAGCTCGGTGGCGACGATGTTGGTGGTGGAGTGGAGATCGCACTGCGAGTGGCGGCAGACGAGTTCCTGGTCGGCGGTGAAGGTGACGTCGCACTCGAGGATACCGGCACCCATCTGGGCGCCGGCCAGGTAGGACTCGCGGGTGTGCTCCGGGAACTGCATGGGCGCGCCGCGGTGGCTGATGGTGAAGTCGCTGCGCTGCCAGTCATTAGTGCTGGCTGCGCAGCGCATCAGCTCGGCCTTGAGCTCGCGTGATCGCTGGGTCTCCTCGTCCATGTCCTGAACCAGGAAGAGCGGACGGGGGCCGAGGGTGACGTGACTGGCGGCAGCGATCTCGTCCTGCGCGCTGACGGTGGCGGGGGTGATCAGCAGCATCGTCAGGCCGACGAGCGTGAGCATCGAGGAGGAAGTCTTCACGTGGGCCTCGCTTTTCTTATTGAGTGGATAGGAAGCGCCGCTACCGGTCAGGCATGTTGCGGGTTCGCGGCACGCCCTTGAGACGCCGGCGCAGGGCCGCCTTGCCCATCATGTGAGCACTGACCGGGGCGGTGGCGAACAGGAACATCGTCACCAGAGCCTCCTGAACCGAGACGCCGTCCTGCTGGAGGCTGAAGTAGAGCAGCGAGCCGATCAGCGTGCAGCCGACGCCCAGGGTGCTGGCCTTGGTGGGGCCGTGAAGGCGCATGTAGAAGTCGGGCAGCTTGGCCAGGCCCCATGAACCGATCAGCGCTACCAGCGCGCCAAACAGCAGGAAGGCGACGACGATGAGTTGCAGGAACCATGGCATGTCGATGCTGTTCATTCGATGACGTCCCCCCGCAGCAGGTATTTGCTCATGGCCACGGTGCTGACGAAGCCCATCAGGGCGATCAGCAGGGCCAGCTCGAACAGCACGCTGAGTCCCATCCAGATGTTCGAGAGTACGATCAGCGCGATGCTGTTGATCATCAGGGTGTCCAGCGCCAGGATCCGGTCGACGATATCCGGGCCGATGGCCAGGCGGTAGAGGTTGAGCAGGGCGGCGGCGGTAAACAGCGCCATGGCGATCGGTATGACGACGGCAATCATCGGAAGATCTCCTTGAGAGGCTGCTCGTAGCGCTCACGAATGGTGGCGATGGTGTCTGCCTCATCCTCCAGGTGCAGGGCGTGCACCAGCAGGGTTTGGGCCTTCGCATCGTAGTGGAGCGAAACGGTGCCGGGTGTCAGCGAGATGGTGCTGGCGAGGATGGTGATGGCGAAGTCGTCGTCCAGCGTCAGTGGGTACAGGAAGAAGCCCGGCTGCAGGTGTCGGGCGGGGCGCAGGATGCGCAGGGCCACCACCAGGTTGGAGCGCAGTATATCCACCAGCAGCACCAGCACGTAGCGCAGCAGCGGAAGGGGGCGCTTGATCCTTGCCTCCTCAGGCCAGAAGGCGTGGGTCACGGCGGGAATGGCCACGCCCAAGGCCAGCCCCAACAGGGTATGAGCCACGCTGAAGTCGTTGACCAGAAGCAACCAGAGCAAAGCCAGGAACAGCGAGAACAGCGGACGCGGCAACCAGAACTTCCGGGAGAGCAACGACGACGTCATGGTGATATCTCCTGGGCAGCCGCGCTGGCGTCTGGCAGCACGGCGGCGATGTAGGCGTGCGGGTCGAGCAACTGCTGTGCGGTCAACTCGAGGTAGCCCACCACCGGGTCGCCGAACACGGCCAGGAGCCCGTTGAGGCCGACCATGATGGCCACCAGCGTCAGCGGGCCGCGCTCGAGCGGGTAGGGGTTGGCCATGTCACCGGGGCGCCAGAACCAACTGCTGCCGGTGCGGCTGACGGCGATAAGGGTCAGCAGCGCGGCGGCCAGCAGCACGCCCCATAGCCAGAGTCCCTGGGGTTCCTGCGCGCTCGCCTGCAGGATCCACGCCTTGCTGACGAAACCGCTGAAGGGGGGCAGGCCGATCATGGCGATGGCGGCGATGAAGAACAGGCTACCCAACAACCAGCGATGCCCGATGGGGCCGGTCGCCGAGAAGCGGTCGTAGCCCTCCTCGCGCTGCTGGCCGAGCAGGTCGGCCAGCAGGAAGAAGACGGCGGCCATGCCGGTGCTGTGGATCAGGTAGAAGAGGGCGGCGCCGAGACTTGCCTCGGTGGCGAAGCTGATGGTGGCCAACAGGGTACCGACCGAGAGAATCACCAGGTAGGCGGTCAGGGTGCGCAGACTGTCCGAGCCCAGCACGCCGACACCACCCAGCGCCAGGGTCAGCAGTGCCAGCGGCCATAGCCAGCCCCAGGCGGTCTCGCCGATCGGTTCCTCGCCCAGCGCGAAGACCAGCAGGAAGACTCGCAGGATGGCGTAGATGCCGACCTTGGTCATGATGGCGAAGAGTGCGGCGATGGGGGCGCTGGCGGCCGAGTAGGCGCGCGGTAGCCAGAAAAGCAGCGGCAGGATGGCGGCCTTGATGCCGAACACCACCAGCAGAATCAGGCTGGCGGCGGCGAGCAGCGGCACATCTTGCGGTGGTGCATCCGCCACCCTCAAGGCGAGGTCGGCCATGTTGAGGGTGCCGGTGAGGCCATAGAGGGTGCCCAGGGCGATAAGAAACAGTGCGGAGCCCGTCAGGTTGATGATCACGTAGTGCAGCCCGGCACGGCTGCGGGCGCGGCCACCCCCGTGCAGCAGCAAGGCATAGGAGGCGATCAGCAGGATCTCGAAGAACACGAAGAGGTTGAACAGGTCGCCGGTGAGGAAGGCGCCGTTGAGGCCGGCCAGCTGGAACTGGAAGAGCGCATGAAAGTGAGCTCCCCGTTTGTCGCTGCCGTTGCTGGCGTAGAGCAGGCAGCAGACACCCAGCACGGCGGTCAGCGCCAGCATGATGGCCGAGAGCCGATCGAGGACCAGTACGATACCGAACGGCGCCGGCCAGTCGCCGGCGTGGTAGAGAATATGCTCGCCGGTACCGGCGATCTGCAGGCACCAGATCCCCAGCAGCAACAGCCAGAAGGTGCTGGCAAAGCCCAGCAGGCGTTGCAGGGCGAAGGGTGCCTGGTAAAACAGCAACTGCCCGGCGCCAGTGACCAGCGGCAGCAATATCGGCAGGATCAGGGCGTGATTCATGCGCGATCCTCGTCGGGGTTTTCACCATCCACGTGGTCGTTGCGCAGCTCTACCGCGGCCTTGAGGGCCAGCACCACGACGAAGGCGGTCATCGCGAAGCCGATGACGATGGCGGTAAGTACCAGAGCCTGGGGCAGCGGGTCCGCCGAGCGCTCGGTGAGGCCGATGATGGCCGGCCCCCCGGCGACCAGGCGTCCCGAGGCGAACAGGTAGAGATTCACCGCATGGGAGAGCAGGGTGAGCCCCAGGATGACCGTAAAGGTGCGTGCCCGCAGCAGCAGGTAGATGCCGCAGGTGGTCAGCACGCCGAGCGTGATCGCATACAGCAGTTCCATCAACCGATCTCCTTGCCGGGGCCGGCCACGGTCATCAGCTTGCCGAGGTTGGCCAGTACCAGCAGCGTGGCGCCGACGACGGTGGCATAGACCCCGAGATCAAAAAGCATGGCGGTGGCCAGTTCGAACTCACCGATCAACGGAAGCCGCACATGACCGTGGGCCGAGGTGAGGAAGGGGTAGCCGAACAGCCAACTGCCAAGGCCCGTGAATACCGCGATCAGAATGCCGGCGCCGATCAGCGGCCGGAAGGGCGTCAGCATGCGTTCCTGGGCCCAGACCAACCCACCCGCCATGTACTGCAGGGTCAGCGCAACCGCGGTGATCAGCCCGGCGATGAAGCCGCCGCCGGGCAGGTTGTGGCCGCGCAGGAAGATGTAGGCCGAGACCATCAGGGCGATCGGCAGTACCAGACGGGCCACGGTGCTGAGCATGATCGGATGTGGCTCGGCGACCCAGTGACCGGGAATGGTGTCGACTACCCGCTCCTTGAGATGCAGGTCACGGGTGAAGGCGAACACCGCCACGGCGGCAATGCCCAGTACGGTGATCTCGCCCAGGGTATCGAAGCCGCGGAAATCCACCAGGATGACGTTGACCACGTTGGTGCCGCCGCCGCCGGGCACGCTGTTGGCGAGAAAGAAGTCGGAGATTGTCTCCTGCGGGCGGGTGAGGATGGCGAAGCTGAAGGCGGTGACCCCGATGCCCATCAGCACGGCGATGGTGAGGTCGCGATAGAACCGGGATCGGGATGATTCCTTGGGCGATTTCTGGGGCAGGAAGGAGAGCGCCAGCATCATGATCACCACCGCCATCACCTCCACCATCAGCTGGGTCAGGGCGAGGTCCGGCGCCGAGAAGCGGGCAAAGGTGACGGTGACGAAGAGTCCGGTCACGCCGAGCAGCAGCAGGGCCGGCAGACGATGATGGTGGTAGATCGCCACGCCGATCGCCGCCAGGCAGAGCAGAATGGCGGCCATCACGGTCAAGGGATCAAGTGGCGCCAGCGCCACGCCCCCGTCCCAATGGTCCACGCCCATCAGTTCCAGGCCGACCAGCACCAGGACGGTGAGCAGGATGAACGCCAGGTAGCGCTGCAGCGAGCCGTTCTCCAGCTGGAAGACACGACGCTGGGACAGGGCGATAGCGCTACGCATGATCCAGTCGAAGATCTCCTTGGCGTCCACTTCCGGCAGGCGAGCGTGCAGACGAAACAGCGGGTCGCGCATGTGGTAGAAGAGCGCGCCGCCGATCAGGGCGACAATGCTCATGGCCATGGGCACGCCGCCACCCAACGTCGAGAAATCGTAGGAATCGACAAGCGCCTGATGCGCGGCGACGAAGGCTGGCTGGACCAGGGCGGAATAGACGGGTGCCGGCGCCAGCCCCACCAGTAGCGTGGCCAGGGCCAGCAGCGCGATGGGCGACAGGGCTGCCGGGCGTGGGCCCCGAGGGGGCCAGATGGGCAGGTTGATGGGCCGGCCGTTGAAGAAGACGTTGTGGAAGATACGGATCGAATAGGCCACCGAGAACAGCGCGGCAAGGGTCACCCAGGCGGGAATTACCACGACCGCCCAGTCGGGTGCCGTTACCAGCAGGCTTTCGGTGAACAGCATCTTCTTGCTCAGGTAGCCGCTCATCAGCGGCAGGCCGGCCATGGCGGCGGCGCAGATACCGGACAGCACCATCATTGCCGGCATGAAGCGCCACATGCCGTTGATCCGGCGCATGTCGCGGGTGCCGGTGGCGCGATCCACGAAGCCCGCCATCATGAACAGCGGGGCCTTGAACAGCGCATGGCACACCAGGTGGAAGAGCGCCGCTGCCAGTGCCATGGGGGTGCCCAGGCCAATCAGTAGCATGACAAGCCCCAGGTGGGAGACCGTGGAGTAGGCCAGCAGCCCCTTCATGTCATGCATGAACATGGCCACGAAGGCGCCCAGCATCAGCGTCAGCATGCCGGTCAGGGTCACCAGGTGGAACCACGCCGAGGTATCGCCCAGCGCTGGGTGCAGCCGGGCGAGCAGAAACAGTCCCGCCTTGACCATGGTGGCGCTGTGCAGATAGGCGGAGACCGGGGTCGGCGCCGACATGGCATGGGGTAGCCAGAGGTGAAAGGGGAACTGCGCCGACTTGGTGAAGGCGCCCAGCAGGATCAGGTTGAGCATCAGCCCATAGTGCTCGTGAGCGCGGATTCGATCGCCCGCCGCCAGCACCGCCGAGAGCTCATAGCTGCCGGCCGCCTGGCCAAGCAGCACCACGCCGCCGAGCAGTGCCAGCCCTCCACCGCCGGTGATCACCAGGGACATTCGTGCGCCAAGCCTTGCCGCATGGCGGTCGGTATTGAAGCCGATCAGCAGGAAGGAGATCAGGCTGGTCAGTTCCCAGAATACCAGCAGGAACAGCAAGTTCTCGGAGAGCACGATGCCCAGCATGGCCGACATGAACAGCAGCATCAGAGTGAAGAACCGCGCGGAGGCGTCGTTGCCCTCGAAGTAGTAGCGCGCATACAGCAGGATCAAACAGCCGATACCGGTGATCAACAAGGCGAACAGCAGCCCCAGTCCATCGAGACGAAAGGACACATTGAGGCCCAGCGACGGCAACCAGGTCAGCTGCTGCACTATGGCCTCGCCGCCGTGCATGACGTGTGGCAACCAGCTCAGCAGTAGAAGGAGGCTCAAGAGGGCGGGAATCGCCGAGACCGAGGCCAGCAGAAGCGAAGATCGACCCCGCATCAAGGCAGGCAAGCAGGCGCCCGTGAGCGGTAGAAGGATGATCAGCGCAAGCGGCATGGGACATATCTCCCTGTCCAGCATCGAGTGCTTGAGGTCAGTGCTTGAAGTTAGTGCTTGAGGTTACCTGCTTTTCCTATCGGGGTGGCGAGGAAAAACATGATTGACATCACACGGGGATGACGTCGTTGTCCACTTGTCGAGATGGTATCAAGAGATTACCTGTGTCGCGGCGTATAGCGCCACTCAGCAGAGCCTGCTGCCGAGCAGCAGGAGGCTGGCGTCAGCGGACTGCCAGCCCCACCAGGCCAGGGCCAGCACGACGGCGGCGAGCAGCGTCGCGGTCAATGGCATCCACGTGCGTCGGGTCATGCGCTGGCCTCCCGTTGGGTGGGGCGCTCGATGGGGCGTTCATTGATGAACCAGTGAAGGGCGGCGGCCACCACCGAGAGCAGGATGGCGAGTTTCCATACCACATCATAGTTGCCGGTGAGGTCGTAGAGGTAGCCCCCCAGCCATACGCCCATGAACGAGCCAAGCTGGTGAAACAGGAACACGATGCCGCCGAGCATCGACAGGTGCCGCACGCCGAATACCGAGGCGACGATGCCATTGGTCAGCGGCACGGTGGAAAGCCACAACAGACCGATGGCGATCCCGAACAGATAGCAGCTGGCCGGGCTCAGCGGGAAGACGATGAACAGGGTGATCACCACGCCACGCACCAGGTAGAGCCAGCTGAGCAGGCGCGGCTTGGAATAGATGCCGCCCAGCCAGCCGGCGGCATAGGTGCCGAAGATGTTGAACAGCCCCACCAGCGCCAGCACGGTGCTACCGACCTGCACGGCCACGCCGTTGTCGAACAGATACCCCGGCAGATGCACGCCGATGAACACGACCTGGAAGCCACACACGAAGAAGCCCAGGCAGAGCAACCAGAAACCCCGATGGCCGGCGGCTTCGTCCAGCGCGGCACGCAGCGAGATATCGCTGCCGGTGCGCGGGGAAGGGCGGTCGCGCAGCATCGCCCCGAGCGGCAGTATCAGTGCGGCGATGCCGCCCATCACCAGCAGTGCCGCCGACCAGCCGAGCCATTCCAGAAGGCCCAGCGTGCCGGGCAGCATGGCGAACTGGCCAAAGGAACCCGCAGCGCTGACGATGCCCATGGCCATGCTGCGTTTCTCGGGTGTCACCGCACGCCCCACCGCACCCAGCACCACCGAGAAGGTGCAACACGACAACCCGAGTCCGATCAGCACCCCGGCTGACATCGTCATGCCTAGCGGGGTCTCGGAGATACCCATGAACAGCAGCCCAAGCGCATAGAGCGCGCCACCGGTGACCACCACCCTGGCGGCACCGAAGCGGTCGGCCAGGGCGCCGGTGAACGGCTGGGCAAGGCCCCACAGCAGGTTCTGAATGGCCAGTGCGAAGGCAAACACGCCGCGCCCCCAGCCCAGGTCACTGCTCAAGGGTTCCATGAACAACCCGAAGCCATGACGCAGGCCCATGGCCAGGGTGACCACCAGGCCACTGAGCACGATGATGAGTAGGGAGTGGCGGCGTAGGCTGTCCATGGTGTTCCCGTTTGCAGGCTAACTTTAAAGTCGGAATGATGGCACTATCGCGTGTTCTTGTGACGCTGGCTACTGTCGCAACTTGCAGACGCTTGTGTCGGTGTTTCGCCACAGGTGACGCCTGAGCTCGCTAGTCTAGAATGGTCACGTATCCATACATCGTGATATTTGAATCTGCCCTGAGGAAATTCCATGACCAGACGTTCGAGCCTCGTTGTATTGCTGTTGCTTGCCACGGTGATGTTCGCCGGGTGCAGCTACACACCCGCGCGGGTCAATTCCGAGCCACTGATCGTGATCGATGACGAACGCGGTGGCCATTCGCGTTCCGGACACTCTCGCGGCGGCGATTTCTGCCCACCGGGTCAGGCCAAGAAGGGGCGTTGCTGAGAAAGCCACGGCTGCGCGATTCGCTTGCACGATCTTTCCTCGCTGTTGGCTGGCCATTGCCTGGCCACAGCGAGTAAGTTGAAGAAACAGTGTTCGAGTCGCCATGCCCCCTAGAGGCGCATCCCATCATGCATGTGGATAAAGGTGACCCCAGCCAGGGAACTCTTCCATTGTTCGCCCTGCGAGGTAATCGCCATGAGGACCCCCATGCGCCTGTTGTTGCTTTCCCTGGTGGTGTCGACCCTGATGCTGGCGGGGTGCAGCTATAGCCCCGCACGCCTGCAGACCCAGCCGCTCCTGGAAATCGACGGTTACAGCAGCCACCGCTACTACCGCGACGATGACCGCCATCACCGTGATCGTTATCGGCATCACCGCAAGGCGCGTCATCACGACTATCGAGGCGGCCGCGATTACGATTATCGCGATGGCCGCCGTGGCCATCGCGGTGGCCGGTTCTGTCCGCCAGGACTGAGGATGCAGGGCCGCTGCTGATCGCGGTGATCGTGTACGAGACTGCCCGCCATGAGCGGGCAGTCTCGTTCATGGGCCAGGGGTGGCGCCCAGGACCTAGCGGCCAGCCTTGAGCGCGTCTTCCAGAATCGCCAGTTGCCCCGGTACCAGGGCGTTCTCCACCGCGGTGATCCGCAGCACGTGGCCGAGCGCCGGGTCGGCGGGCCGGGCGATCAGCTTGCCCTGTGCCAGCAGCTCACGATGCACTTGCGCGGCGAGCTCGGCATCGGGCAGCCGCAGGCCGATGAAGTTGGTGGCACTGGGCAGCACATCGGCCCCCATGGCCTTGAAGTGCTGGGCAAGCCGGGCACGACGCTCGCGCACCGCCGCCACATGGGCGCGGGTCTCGTCAGGCGCGTCGAGCACCACTTCGGCGGCGGCCTGGGTCAGTGTCGAGACGGCGTAATGAATGCGCACCTTCATCATCACCGCCAGAGTGTCCGGCTCGGCGATGGCATAGCCGACGCGCAGGCCGGCCAGGCCATGGGCCTTGGAGAGGGTGCGAAGGCGAATCACACCGGGCAGCACGCGGCGTCCGAACTCGTCGTCGGCGTCGTCGCGAAAGTCATGGTAGGCCTCGTCGAGCAGCAGCCAGCAGTCGTCGGGCAGGTCGCGCCGCAGGGCCAGGATGGCGTCGTCGTCGTGCAGGTGGCCACTGGGGTTGTCGGGGTTGGCCAGGTAGACCAGCCGCGCGGTGTTGTCGTGGGCCGCGCGCAGCAGTGCCTCGAGGTCTGGCGCCAGGCGGCCCGGGCCTTCGTCGTAGGGCACTTCTACCAGCTGGCAGCCCTGCCCGCGGGCGAAATAGCCGAAGGTGGGGTAGGTGCCGGCGGTGCCGACCACGCAGGCCCCCGGCTCGGCGGTGGCACGCAGGGCCAGGGCGATCAGGCTGTCGGCACCGGCATCCACCAGCATGGCATCCAGCGGAATGCCATGGCGTTCGGTCAGGCGTTGGCGGATGCCTAGCGCTTCGGCGTCGCCGTAGCTGTAGACATGCTGTGCCATGGCATCGCCGAAGTGCTCGCGCAGCGCCCGGTGGGGCATGTCCAGGCCTTCGTTCGAGCCCAGCTGGTCGGGAATCTTGCGGCCGAGGCGGCGCTCCAGGACACGCACGCCGGGGAAGGGGTTGTGGGGGCCGTCGCCGGTGAGGTGAGCGGGAAAACGGGACATGATGGACTCCAGTCAAGTAGCAGGACGGTTGAGCATGACGATGGCGATCGCACCGAGTATCAAGGCAAGCGCGATGATCACCTTGAGCGATAGCGGCTCGCCAAGCAGGACGATGGCGCCGGCCACGCCCACTACCGGGATGATCAGCGTGCTGATGGTGGCCTGGCCGATGCTCAGGCGGTTGATGTTCAGGAACCACAGCATCTGGGCAATGCAGATCGAGAACACCAGGTGGTAGCCCAGCGCCAGCCAGGTGCTGGGGCGCCATTGATCGGGTGGTGGCGGCGTTTCCAGCACCATCGTCATTACCACCATCGGCACCGCGCAGAGGGCGAACTGCCAGCCGGTGATTACCACCGTCGGGCTCTGCCAGGCGCCACGCATCTTGATCAGCACCGTGCCCAGCGCCCAGGAGAGTGCCGCCCCAAGCACCAGCAGCGGCCCGCCGAGCCCGGCGGCACCCGCGGCCAGGGCGGCCGGGCCGAACAGTACGGCGAGCCCCAACTGGCCACAGGCCAGCCCCAGCCACTGGCGCGGGGTGATGCGCTCGCCGAGCATCCACCAGGCCAGCAGCACTGCCCAGCAGGGCATGGTGAAGGCGATGATCGCCGCCTGGGACGTGGGCATGCGCAACTGGGCGAAGGCCGTACCCAGGTTGAAGACGAGGATGGTGAACACGCCGGTGATGGCAAGCCAAGGCCACTCGCCACGCGATACGCGAAGCGGCATGCCGCGAATGCGCGCCCAGCCAAGCAGCACCACGGCACCGGTGGTGAAGCCGATGGCGCGCAGGGTCAGCGGGGGCAGGTCCATCAGGATGAAGCGCACCGCCGGCCAGTTGCCGCCCCAGAGCAGCCCGATGGCGGCGATCAACACGAGCGAGCCGAGCAGGGGGCGGGAATCGGCGGCCAGACGCAGCCGTTGGGCGAACAGGCGCATTCGAGAGCTCTCAGCCGGCCGCTGGGGCCAGCACCTTGTGGCGATTGAGCAGCCCCAACGGATCCATGGCCTGCTTGAGCGTGTGCATCAGGGCGATTTCTTCGGGCGTGCGCGAGATTGAAAGGTAAGCCCGCTTCTCGAGCCCGATGCCGTGCTCAGCGGAGACCGAGCCGCCAAGCTCGGCGAGTGGCGAATAGACATGCGCTTCCACCGCGTGGCGGGTCTCGTCCGCGTGGCTGCCGACGCTGACCGACAGGTGCAGGTTGCCGTCGCCGAGATGACCGAAGGTCACCATGCGGCCATCCGGCCAGTCATGGGTGATAGCGGCCTCCACCTTGGCCACGTAGCGCTCCATCTCGGCAATCGGCAGGCTGACATCGAAGGTGAACAGCGGGGCCAGCGTTTGAATGAGTCCCTCGATGTCCTCGCGGATGTCCCAGATGCCTTGGCGCTGGCTGGCCGAGTGGGCGACCACCGCGTCCTCGATCAGTTGCTGTTCCAGCGCCGCTTCGAGGGCCTTCGAGAACAGCGCGGCATGGCTCTCGGCATCGGTGCCCAGCGATTCGAGAATCACGTAGAAGGGCGCGTCGGTGGCAAGTGGCGGCGTGTGGCGCCCGCTCTGCTCGGTGAGCAGCCGGTAGTGGCTTTGCCACATGGCCTCGAAGGCGGCCAGGTTACCCCCCAGCGCCTGGCCCATGTGGGCGAGCAGCCCGGTCACGGCCTCGAAGCTCGGGCAGGCCACAAGTGCGGTCTGCACGTCGCTGGTGGGTGGCCGGAGCTGGAGCACGGCGCGCGTGACGATGCCCAGCGTGCCTTCACTGCCAATGAACAGCTGCTTCAGGTCGAAGCCGGCGTTGTTCTTGAGCATGCGGTTCATCGAGCTGACCACCGTGCCATCGGCGAGCACCGCCTCTAGCCCGAGTACCTGCTGGCGCATCATGCCGTAGCGAATCACGCGGATACCGCCGGCGTTGGTGGCGATATTGCCACCGATGGTACAACTTCCGCGGGCCCCCAGGTCCAGGGCGAATTGCCGCCCGGCGCCTTCGGCGGCTTCCTGCACCTTCTGCAACGGGGCACCAGCCTGCACGGTCAGGGTGTTGCCGATCGGGTCGATGTCCTCGATGGTGGTCATGCGCTCCAGCGAGATGACCACTTCGCTTGGTTCTGCCTCGGCGCCATGCACCAGCCCCGTCAGGCCGCCATGGGTGACCACCGGTTGATGGGCGCCGTGGCAGGCACGCATCACAGCGGCGAGCTCATCGGTACTGGCCGGGCGTACGATGGCACCGGCACGGCACCCAGCAGCGCTCAGCCAGTCGACACTGCGTGCGCTGACGTCGTCGCCGGTGAGCACGTTGCCACCACCGACGATCGCGGCGATCTGCATCAACAAGCCATCCTTCGACACGTCATCCTTCAACAAGCCATCCATTGACTGCGGCCCTCCTGGTTATTCAGTGATCACCCATTTAGTGAACACGCCATTTTGAGGTCACGCTTCGGCCAGCTCATGCTCGCGGCCGGGAATCGCCTCGAGCAGCTCGCGCGTGTAGGCTTCCCTGGGCGTCAGGAAGACATCTCGCGCCGGTCCCTGTTCGACGATTCGGCCATGCTGCATGACGATGATGCGGTCACAGATCTGCGCGGCCACGCGCAGGTCGTGGGTAATGAACAAAAGCGCCAGCGAGAGCTTCTGCTTGAGGTCCTCCAGCAGCTCGAGGATTTGTGCCTGGATCGACACATCAAGCGCCGAGACCGCCTCATCGGCAACGATCAGCTCGGGATTCAGCGCCAGGGCACGGGCGATGCCGATGCGCTGGCGCTGGCCACCGGAGAACTCATGCGGAAAGCGATCAGCGGTGCCGCCAAGGCCCACCAGCTCGAGTAGTTCGTCGGCCTGTGCGAGTGCTTTTTCACGTGGTACATCGTTGGCGATCGGCCCCTGGGCAATGGCCATGCCGACGCGGGTACGCGGGTTCAACGAGGCGTAGGGGTCCTGGAAGATCATCTGCACGCGATGACGCTGTCGGCGCAATGTTTCGCCCTTGAGCGCCGAGAAATCAATGCCCGAGAGGCTCAGTGTGCCGTGATCCGGGCGCTCCAGACGCACCACGCAGCGCCCCAGGGTCGACTTGCCGGAGCCGGATTCGCCGACGATGCCGACCGTCTCGCCCTTGAGCAACACAAAGCTGACATCGTCCAGTGCTCGTACCTCGCGGGATGGCTTGAAAAGGCCGCCCCGCGAGCGGAACACCTTGTCGAGATGGGCGACTTCGAGCAGCGGGGTATCGGTTTCTGCACCCCGGGCTTCGGGAATCACGTCGCTGGGGATTGCCTCGATCAGCGCACGGGTATAGGGGTCCTGGGGGTGCTTGAGCACGTGTTCGGCTTCGCCCAGCTCGACGATGCGCCCATGGCGCATCACGCAGACCCGGTTGGCGATCTCGGCCACCACCCCGAAGTCGTGGGTGATGAACATCACCGACATGCCCCGGCGCTGCTGCAGGTCACGGATCAGCTCGAGGATCTGCGCCTGGGTGGTCACATCGAGTGCCGTGGTGGGTTCGTCGGCGATCAGCACTTCCGGTGCCAGGGCCAGCGCCATGGCGATCATCACGCGCTGTCGTTGGCCACCGGAGAGCTGAAAGGGATAAGCACGAATGGCCTTTTCCGGCTGGGGGATGCCAACCTCCTCGAGCAGCGCCAGGGCCTTTTCCTGGCGCTCGCGTGGCGTGAACTGGCCATGGGCCTCGAACACCTCGCTGATCTGGGCGCCCACCCGCATCAACGGGTTCAACGCGGTCATCGGCTCCTGGAAGATCATGCCGATGCGCAGGCCACGCAGCTTGCGGTGCTGCTTTTCGGTGAGGGTCAGCAGGTCCTGGCCGTCGAACATTACCTCGCCCGCCACCGCGCGTACGCCCTTTGGCAGCAGGCCCATGATGGCGTTGGCGGCCATCGACTTGCCGGAGCCGGATTCGCCGACCACGCACATGATCTCGCCGCGCGCCACGTCGTAGCTGACATCCTCGACGGCGAAGTCGCGATCGGCGCCCTTGGGCAGGGCGATGGTCAATCCGCGAATGCTCAGTACCGGGTCATCGGTTGTGCTTGTCATGGTCATCTCTCACGAACGCTCGCGGGCGAGTTTGGGGTTGAGGGCGTCATCGAGCCCTTCGCCCACCAGGTTCAAGGCCAGCACCGTCAGCAGGATGGCGACCCCGGGGAAGAAGCTCAGCCACCAGGCCTGGCGAATGACCGTGCGCGCGGCGCCGATCATGTAGCCCCAGGACATCACGTTGGGATCACCAAGCCCCAGGAACGAGAGCGCGGATTCCAGCAGGATGGCGGTGGCCACCATCAACGAGGCGAGCACGATGATCGGTGACAGGGTATTGGGCAGGATCTGCTTGAGGATGATGGTGGTGTTGCTCTGGCCGACCAGGCGCGCTGCCTCGACATATTCCCGGTGGCGCAGCGACATGAACTCGGCGCGCACCAGGCGTGCCACCGGTGGCCAGCTGACGATGGCGATGGCCAGCACGATGGAGGTCACGCTGGGCTGCATGATCGCCACCAGCACGATGGCCAGGGCGAAGTTGGGGATGGTCTGGAAGAACTCGGTGAAACGCATCAAGGCGTCGTCGACAAGGCCGCCATAGTAGCCGGCGATGGCGCCGAGTGGCACGCCGATGGCCAGCGCGACCACCGTGGAGACGAGGCCGATCAACAGCGAGACCCAGGCGCCGTGCATCAGCCCAGCGGCGACATTGCGGCCCATGGTGTCGGTGCCGAGCCAGAAGCCATCGACCTCCATGGGCGACAGGAAGGGGCGCTGCACCATGCGCCATGGCGATTCGGGAAACACCAGTGGCGCCAGTATCGCCATCAGGATGATGGCAAGCAGGATGATCAACCCCACCAGGGCGCCACGGTTCTGGGCAAAGCGGGCGAAGAAGCTCATGAGCCCTCCTTGATGCGCGGGTCGGCCAGCCGATAGACCAGGTCGGTAATGATATTGAAGACGATGACCAGGGCGGCCGAGAAGAAGAAGATGCCAAGCAGCAGGTTGTAGTCTCGCTGCTGGAGGGCTTCGTACATCAGGCGGCCGATGCCGGGCCAGGCGAACACTGTCTCGGTGAGGATGGCGCCGCCGACCATCTGCCCGGCCTGCAGGCCGGCCAGGGTGATGATCGGCAACAGGGCGTTGCGCAGGATGTGGCGTCGCTGGATGACCCGGGGTGCCAAGCCCTTGGCACGCGCGGTCTTCACGTAATCCTGCTGGCTGGCCTCGAGCATCGAGGCCCGCGTCATGCGGGTGTAGATGGCCATGAAGAACAGCGCCAGGGTGGTAGCGGGCAGTACCAGGTGCTTGCCCACATCGAGGGCCAGCGCCAGGCCGGTGTGGCCGGCGCCCACCGTGTACATGCCGTAGGCCGGTAGCCAGCCAAGCGTGACCGAGAACAGCACCACGGCCATCAGCGCGACCCAGAACAGCGGCGTGGCATAGAACACCAGCGCGAGTGCCATTATCAGCGAGCCGGAAGGCTTCTTGACCCTGGCTGCGGCCATGGCGCCGGCGACGATGCCCAGGGCAAGCGACAGCACAAAGGCGGTACCGGTGAGCAACAGGGTAGCCGGCATGCGTGCCATGATCAGGTCGAGTACCGGGACCTGCTGGCGGTAGGAGTAGCCGAAATCCAACGTGGCGATGCCTGAGATGTACCGCCACAGCTGCACGTAGACGGGTTGATCGAGGCCGAAGCGTTCACGCAGCTGGCGCAGGAATTCCTCGTCGGTGGCCCCGGCCTCGCCGGCCAGGATCGCGGCGGGGTCTCCCGGTGCGAGCTGGATCAGGCAGAAATTGAAGATCACGATCATGAATAGCACGATCACGGCCTTGAAAAGCCGCATCGTGATCAATCTGGCGTAGAGCATGGGTGTCCCTCGGCGGGCGGTGGCGTGGCCGGTCAGTGCCTGGCGAGAGCCAGGTTGGCAACCTCATGACCGGCCACAGTGGGCTCAGCGGTCGAGCCAGGCGTCCTTGAAGCCATCGTTGACGCCGACCCCGGAGGTCACCAGGTCCTTGACGTCGCAGCGGTAGATGGTCGGGAAGCCGAGTTCCAGTAGCCACCCCACCGGCACATCCTCGTGCAGGATTTCCTGGACCTCGCGATAGAGCGCTTCGCGCTCCTCGTCCGGGAAGGCGGTGGCCGCTTCGTTGAAGAGCTCGTCGACGCGCTCGTTCTCGTAGCCCTCGACGTTGTTCCAGGGCGAGCCACGCTCGATGTTACTTGAAAGATAGGTGCGCGATATGCCAAGCGCCGGATCCCCGTACTGGTACAGGTAGGTGAACGCCATGTCGTAGTCCCAGTCGCCGAGGCGCTGGTTCCAACCGCCCACGTCAGTGGCTTCGGTGGTGACGTTGATGCCCACTTCGCGCAGGTTCTGCTGCACCGCCTCGGCCCAGCGAGTCCAGGTCTCGCCATAGGGAAGTGGCAGCAGGCGCACTTCCTCGTCGTCGTAGCCCATCTCGTCGAGCAGTTCCCGGGCACGCTCCGGGTCGTGGTCGTAGGGCTCGAGATCGTCGTTCTGAAAGCGGGCGTTGGAGCCGAACGCCGACAGCGGCACGTTGCCGAGTCCATTCCACAGCACGTCACGCGCGAACTCGCGATCCATGGCGTACATCACCGCCTGGCGGAAGCGCTTGTCGGCGGTGGGGCCTTCGCGGTTGTTCATCCACAGCATGGCGAACGGGCTGAAATACTCGTGGCCCGCTTCGGTCACACAGGTATTGTCCATCTCGGTGAGGCGCGGAATGTCGAAGTTCTCGACAGTGCCGTAGGGCAGCACGTCCATGGTGCCGTTTTCATAGGCCACGGCGCGCGATGCGCCATCCGGGATGATGTGCCAGTTGATGCCATCGAGATAGGGCAGACCTTCCTCGTAGTAGTCTTCGTTCTTGACCAGTTGGATGACGGTGCCGCGGTCCCAGTTGTCGAACTTGAACGGGCCGGTGCCGATGGGATGGTTGTTGGCTTCGTTGTCGCGGAAATCGGTACCTTCGTAGATGTGCTTGGGCACCATGGTGAAGGTGCCTGCCTCGAAGGAGATCAGGAACGGACCGAAGGGTTCGGAAAGGGTGAACTCGACGGTGTGCTCGTCGACCGCCTCGATGGACTCGATGTGTTGCAGTACCGCACGGGCGCTTGGGTTGAGCTCGCGGTGGAAGACATCGGCCGAAAACACCACGTCCTCGGCGGTGAACGGCTCGCCATCGTGCCAGGTGACGCCTTCGCGCAGGTGGAAGGTCCAGGTGCGGCCGTCATCGCTGACGTCCCAGGACTCGGCCAACTGTGGTTGAGGTTCCAACTCGGTGGTATAGCGTAGAAGCCCCTCGTAGATATTGCCCGCCACCGTACGCGTCGGGGCATTCTGGATCATGCCGAGCACCAGGCCAGGGGGCTCTGGCTGAATGATGGTGTCGATGGTGCCGCCGCTCTTGGGTTCCTCGGCGATAACCGCCGTGGTGCCGAACATTGCCGCCGCGGCAATGGCCGCCGCCAGTGGTGTCTTCATGGTGTTGTTCCCTCTTTGTTGTTCATGACAGGTTGTAGACCATGCCAGTTTGCTGCACATGACAGTGCGGGCTTGTTGTTGGCGAATTGTTGTTGGTGAGATAGAACCAAACCTGCCTATTGAACGTAGCAGCGGCCCCATAAACTGTCGACAGTCGGCAATCGACAGTCGACAAACGGCTTGGCTTGTCCATACTGATTCATCGGATGATCCTGTTTTCTTGGAGCCGTTGGATGTCTCAGTCGAACAGTGAGGATGTCAGGGCGATACGCTCGACCAACCTGGTGGAACAGGTGGCCGACCACCTCACTGAGGCGATCATCGCCGGTCATTACCAGCCGGGTGAGCGGCTTTCCGAGATGGCCCTGGCACGCTCGCTGGGGGTCAGTCGAGCCCCGGTACGCGAAGCCGCCAGGCTGCTTGAAAGCCGTGGCCTGGTGGTCTCCCAGCCGCGGAGGGGTTTTTTCGTGCGCGCGCTGGATGCCGCCGAGCTGGAAGATGTCTTCGACCTGCGTCTGTGCCTGGAGCGCCACGCCATCGAGCGCCTGGCGCTGAATTACGGCGAGGCGGACCGTGCAGCGCTCGAGCATCAGGTAGAGGTGCTCTGTTCGCTTGCCGACGACGCCGGCGGCAGTCGGCGTATCGAGGAGGATCTCAAGTTTCATCGCTTGATGATCACGCTGGGCGGTAACCGACGGCTGCTCAAGGCCTTCAATGACCTGACCCACGAACTGCGCCTGTGCATTGCATTGATCGCCAAGACCCATGAGTCGCCGGAAAGCATCGCCGGAAGTCACCGCCTGCTTCTCGATGCGCTGGCAAGTGGAGACGTTGGTCAGTGCCGGGAGGCCATCGATTATCACATCGGCGTGGCACGCGATTATGTGGTCCGCAGTCTTGACAACAGCAGTCTTGACAAAAACGGTGCTGCCATCAGCGGTGCCGCGCCTGGCGTGTCACCCGAGGGAGAAGTGCTGCGTGTCGATTGAACGGCCTGGAATCGGCGACGTCCCGAGTGCCAACACGCGAATGACGGCGCGTGAACAGCGAGTTCTCGAGGCGTGTGATGCGATCTTCGACGACACCCTGTCCCTTGCCGAGGACCTGGTGCGCGAATACAGCGTGCTGGGCCACGAGCAGGGTGTGGTAGCGGTGATGGAAGGCTGGTATCAGCGGTTGGGTCTGGCGGCTGAGCGTGTGCCGCTTGCTGCCAGTGCTCCCGACGTGTCACAGGATCGCGATGGCCGTGACAACGTCGTGGCGAGATTGAACCCCGATGCCGACGGCCCGCACCTCGTGTTCAACGGCCATCTGGATGTGGTGCCCGCCGAACCTGTGGGGATGTGGACCCGCCCACCCTGGGAACCCTGGCGGGCGTATGGCTGGTTGTATGGCCGTGGAGCCGGCGACATGAAGGCGGGGATTGCCGCAATGGTGACTGCGGTTGTGGCCGTTCAGCGTGCTGGAGTGCCGATCACCTTCCCGCTGACCCTGCAAACGGTGATCGAGGAGGAGTGCACCGGCAACGGAGCCCTGGCGTGTATCCAGCAGGGCATGGGCGGTGACTTCGTACTGATTCCCGAGCCGTTCGGTGCGACGCTGACCAGTGGTCAGGTCGGCGTGCTGTGGTTTCGGGTCCAGCTTGATGGCGTGCCTGCCCATGTGCTCGACACTGGTGCCGGCAGCAATGCCATCGAAGCGATGACCCGGCTGCTGCCGGCATTGAAAGCGCTGGAGGCACAGGTCAATGCACTACCTCGAGAGGCGCCCTACGACACCCTGGATCACCCGTTCAACCTGAGTATCGGGCGTCTCGACGGCGGCAACTGGGCCTCTAGTGTCCCGTCCCATGCGGTGCTCGAGGGCCGCATGGGGTTTCCGCCCGGGATGCCGGTGGAGGAGGCCATGCGTTGGGTTCAGACGTGCATCGAGGGGGCACGTGAATCCCTCGGTGAAGGCGTATCGAACCTGCGCATCGAGTTTCATGGCTTTCGCTCCAATGGTCATCGTGTGGATCTTCACCACCCTGGCATCCGTTTGCTGGGGGATTGCCACCAGGCGCTGCTCGACGAGCCGATCACCGCCGCCCCGCTGACCTGTACCACCGACCTGTGTGCCTTCAATGTCGCGGGGGTGTCGGGCTCATGCTACGGGCCAGTGGCCGAGCGTATCCACGGGGTCGATGAGCGCGTCGATATCGCGTCGATTCGCCATACCCTCAAGGCCTATGCGTTGTTCCTTTGCCGCTGGGGCGAGCAATCGCCAGAGTGGCATAAAGTGTGGCATGAAGAGTGGCATGATAAGTCGCCCACGGAATGAAGCCACTGCGAGTGTGCCGATACAGCCGAGTGTCAAGCCCCCCGGCTTGCGCTCAATCGCGCGCGAAGGCATGTTGAAAGTCCCTGTTGACCCTGGTGAAGACAGTGCCATGGCATACCTCGATCTGCGAGCCACCACACTCGATCAAGTCCATGTCGCTCATGCTCATGACTTTCATCAGCTGATCCTTGCGACCTGTGGTGTGACCGAGCTCGCCGTTGAGGGACGCGAGGAGCGGGTGACGGCCAGTCGAGGTTGTCTGATCCCCACGGCGAGCCGGCATGAGTACGAAGGCGATGGCCGCAATCGCACGCTGGTGCTGGATATTCCGCTGCAGAGCCTTTCCTCGCTGCGCAATGCCGACAGCATCGCGCGTATGTTCGAGCGCCCGCGTTTCTTCACCATTCCGCCTCAGCTTCACCAGTTGGCGGGTAGCCTGATGCTGCAACTGGAGCAGTGCCCGGCACTGCACAGCGAGATCGCCGCGTTGTTGTTGCGCGCCATCTACCTGCACTTCGAGAGCGAGCCGCTGGCCGCCGATCTGGACTACCCCCTGGCACACCGGCCTTGCGAACGGCTCGATCTGGCTCGGCTCGATACCTGGATCGACCGCCATCTTGCCGACGAGATTCGCGTCGAACAGCTCGCTGCGCTATGCGCACTCAGCGTGGGGCATTTCCATAGCCGCTTTCGCCAGGTGATGGGCGTCACGCCCCAGGCCTATGTTCAGCAGCGACGCCTCGATCATGCCCGCACCCTGGTGTGCCACAGCGACCTGAGCCTAGGGCATATCGCCTCATTGGTGGGGTTCCGCGACCAGGGAAGCTTCTCCCGTGCCTATCGCCGGCGTTTCGATGCGGCCCCTTCCGTAGCGCGTCGCGACGCCTGAAAAGAAGCGGTTGCCGCAGTTCGGGGCAAGAATTCCCCATCCTCGGGCAAGCATCCCTTGAGACAGCGTTCTAGGCTCATAGTGACTCGTCGATTTTCAGTGGCCCGTGGTCACGTTGATCATGCCGTGCTCGGCGACCTTGATGACAAGACCAACAATCACAAGCCAAGAGGAATGGATGATGAACAACACGATGCTTCCCCGCCTGGTGGCCCTTGCCGCCCTGCCGCTGGCGATTGCCAGTACCAATGTTCAGGCCCAGTCCTACGAAATGGTCATCGCCACCCAGTTGCCGGAAGACATGAGCAACAACGAGATCTACCCGGCGCTGGTGCATTTCAAGAATCTGGTCGAGGCGCGTACCGACGGCGACCTGGCCGTGAATATCTTTGGCGGCGGCCAGTTGGGTTCCGAGGTCGAGAATGGCTCGGAAGTGCAGGGTGGTCGTACGCTGCAATCTACCATCATGTCCGCCGGTGCCATGTCCTCCTTCTACGAGGACTATCAGATGGTGACCGCGCCGTTTTTGTTTACCAACTGGCGCCAGGCCTGGGCATTCTTCGATGGCGAGTGGTTCGCCGACTTCATGTCCGGCACCATCGACGCCGCCAGCATGCGTTACCTGGGCACTTTCGACGATGGCGGCGGCTTCGTGGCCTTTACCAACAACCAGCGTTTGATACGTACGGTCGAGGATCTCGAAGGCCTCAATATTCGCACCGAGGAGAACCCGGCGCATGTGGCGATCATGCAATCCCTGGGAGCTTCAGCCACGCCGTTGCCGTGGGGCGAGCTGATCACCGCGCTTGAAACTGGCCTGGCAGATGGCCAGTTCAACGCACCGGTGCTCAACACTACCTTCAATTTCGATGCGGTGACCGACTACACCACGTTGACCGGTCACGTGTACAACAGCGCCCCCTGGGTGGTCAGCGAGAGCTGGTATCAGGAATTGCCCGAGGAGTATCAGCAGGTCGTGATCACCTCGGCTCGCGAGGCCATCGAGATCAGCCACGGCATGTCCGGTGCGCTGTCGACCGCCAGTTGGGTCGAGTCCTGCGAGCGTTTCGAGGAGTGCTACCTGATGCCCGAGGAAGAGCGTCAGCGCATGGCCGAGATCGCGCGTCCCGCATGGCAGGAGTGGATCGTCGACGACTTCGGCATGGACCAGGCGCGTGTCGAGGGGCTGCTGGAAGAGGTCGAGCGGGTCGGTAACGAGGTCGCCGATGAGGACTTCCGCATCTATGGCCAGTAACTGATGGCCCACGGCCGTTGTGAACACTGTCGTTGACACGGCCGGCAAGGCCATCCTTCGTCCAAGGATGGCCAAGCCCATAGCACCATGGATAGGTAGGGCGGGGTGCTGGCATATGGCCGGTGCCCCGCTTTCGACCCGAACGTCCCCGGAGTCGTGAACATGAATCTCCTCGTGCCACTGCGCCGCCTGAGCGACGCCGTCAATCAGGTGGCGATCGTGCTCAGCGTGGGCTGCATCCTTGCCATGCTGGGCATCTCCTTCACCGCCTTTCTCTACAAGCTGATCACTGGCAGCTCCTTGAGCTGGACCTATTCACTGGCCCGATTGTTTCTGCCCTGGATCGGCTTCCTGTCGATGACCATCTCGCTGCGCTACGGCGAGCATGTGGCGATGACACTGTTCGTGCGCAGCCTGCCAAGAGTCATGATCAAAATCGCGGCAGGCTTGTGCCTTGGTGTGTTGGCGCTGTTTGCGGCGATGCTGGTGTGGTATGGCTGGGGCTATTTCCAGGGCGCTACCCAGGTCTACATGGTGTCCGCCCAGATCCAGATTCCCAGCAAGTTCACGGCCATCGTGGTACCGCTCAGCGGCGTGATCATCCTGCTGCATCTGGTGCATGGTTTTTCGCTGCTCGAACATTTCATCGATGATGATTCGATGATCGGCGAGCTCATCGAATCCAACGACGCGGAGAACCGCTCATGACCCCTGCGATCATTGCATTTGTCGTGCTGTTGCTGATCGGGGCGCCGGTCGCCGTGGTGATGGCCATGTCGGGCCTGGCGGGTGGCTTTGCGCTGGGTGGCGAACGCATGCTCGGGATCATCGCCGACCGCATGTTTTCCGGTGTCTCGGGTTTCCTGCTGATCGCCGTGCCGTACTTCATCTTCACCGCCGAGTTGATGAACCAGGGAGGATTGACCCACAAGTTGATCGCCTTCAACAACGCGCTGTTTGGACGCGTGCGTGGGGCGCTGTCGCACGTCAATATCTCGGTCTCGGTGTTTTTCGCCGGGCTGACCGGGGCTGCGATCACCGATACCGTGGCCATCGGCAAGATCATGATTCCGGAGATGAAGCGCCAAGGCTACGATGCCGAATATGCGGCGGCCATCACGGCCTGTTCGTCGATCATCGGGCCGATCATCCCGCCAAGCGTGGTGATGGTGGTCTACGCGACACTACTGCGTGATATTTCGGTGATCGATTTGTTTGCTGGCGGCATCATCCCCGGGCTTCTGATGGCACTGGCACTGTTGGGCGTCAGCTTCTTCCTGGCCTGGAAGCGCGGTTATCCCAAGCAAGCCCCCACGCCTTTCAAGATGGCCGTCAAGTCCTTTCTGGTCGCTCTTCCGGCAATGGTCGTGCCGCTGATCATTCTTGGGGGTATTCTCTCGGGCCTTACTACCATCACCGAAGCATCAGGCTTTGCCGCGGTATATGCCATCGCTATCGGCGTGGTTTTCTACCGCAATCTGACTTGGCGCAAGATCTGGCATTCGCTGGTGGTGACCGTGCGCTTCTCCGGGGTGGTGTTCTTCCTGCTTGCCACCTCGGCGGTGCTTGGCTGGTTCGTGACGCGTTCGGGGATTGCCCGGGACGCCGCCAGCATCATCACCACGCTCAGTGATTCGGCGTTCTTGCAGCTGATGATGGTGTGCGTGCTGCTGCTGCTGATTGGTACGGTGATGGATGTGTTGCCGGCGCTGGTGGTGGTGGCCCCGGTGCTGGTGCCGGCGATGATTCAGCTGGGCTTTGATCCTCTGCACTTCGCCATTCTGATGATCGTGGTGCTCAATATCTCCAACGTCACGCCACCCGTGGGGATGACATTGATGACGGCGGCGCGAATTGCCGAGGTACCCTATGAACGGGCGATCATCGCATCGTTGCCGTTCTACACCGCCTATATCGTGGTGATCGTTTTGCTGGCCGCGATACCGGCGCTTTCCACATGGATTCCCTCGTTGCTGGGGTAGCAACCAGGCGAACAACCTCACGAGGAACCTTTTCGATGAAGCTCTTCTACCACCCCGATCAGGAGCATCATGCCCCCCCGACTTTCCTGCTTCGCGGGCGGCCGGTGGACTCGCCGGAAGGGCCGGTGCGTGCCGAGCTGCTGTCGGCGGGACTTGCCTCCATCGGTCTGTCGCTGACGGCGCCCACGCTGACCGACAGCGAGCTTCTCAGAAAGCGCCTGGCGTGTATTCACACCCAACGCTACCTGGAATTCCTGGAAACCATTCATGCTCGCTGGCGGGCCCTACCCAATGCCGCCGATATCGTCGCACCCAATGTTCATCCCTGTGGTGGCGGGCATCACTATCCCCGGCATCCGGTGGGACAGGTCGGCTGGCATATGCATGACATGGCCTGCCCGATGACCGCGACGAGCTTCACTGGCATCCTCGCCAGTGCCGCCAGTGCCGAAGCCGCGGCGGATGTGGTCTTGAACGGTGAATCATCGGCCTATGCACTGTGTCGACCGCCTGGCCACCACGCCGGGCAGGAGCGCGCGGGAGGCTTCTGCTTCCTGAACAATTCTGGACTTGCCGCCAGCGTGTTGCGGGAGCGCTTCTCGAAGGTGGCGATTCTCGATGTCGACCTGCACCACGGCAACGGGACCCAGGATATCTTCTACGACCGCGGTGATGTGTGGACGGGTTCGCTGCATGCCGATACCGCGGATTTCTATCCTTTCTTCTGGGGCGGGGCCGACGAGCACGGCGAAGGTGAGGGCAGTGGCGCCAACGTCAACTTCCCGCTGCCCCTGGGGAGTGGTGGAGCGCTTTTCATCGAGACCCTGGAGCGACTGATCGAGCGGCTGGAATCCTTCAAGCCCGATGCCCTGGTGGTGGCACTGGGCCTGGATGCTCACAAGGACGATCCGCTGGCGGGCTTGACCCTTGAGACCGAGGACTTCACGGCGATCGGTCGAAGGCTTGCGGCCATCGACTTGCCCACGGTGCTCGTGCAGGAAGGGGGGTACCCCACCGAGCATCTGGGCGATAATCTCGCCGCTTTCATGAGCGGTTATAGCGCTGCCTGATCGCAGCATTGAGTTCAAGAATGGATTTAACAACGGGTTCAAGCGTTGAACCTTCAGAGGAGACATACCATGAGCGTGACCTATTTCGACAGCAACGCCCGCATGAGCCAGATTACCGTGCATAACGGCACGGTATTCCTGTCCGGTCAGGTGCCAAGCGATGCCACCGCCGACATGCGCGGCCAGACCGAGCAGGTATTGGCACGTATCGACGAGTTGCTGGCCAAGGCCGGTACCACTAAGCAGCACCTGGTGTCAGCACAGATATGGGTAACCAGCATGGCCGAGTTCGATCAGATGAACGCTGCCTGGGACGCCTGGGTAGTGCCCGGCCGTCCGCCGGTGCGCGCGGCTGTCGAGGCCAAGCTCGCCAAACCTGAATGGAAGGTCGAGATCATGGTCACCGCGGCGCTACCGGAGGCCTGACATGCGCATCATCACAGCGCAGGAGGTTGCCTCGACACTTGCCTGGTCACCACTGGTCGAGCGTCTGGCGACGACCTTTCGCGAGGGTGTGGAGTCACCGCCGCGCCATCACCATGCGATGCATCGCCCCGATGGCGAGGCCACCATGCTGCTGATGCCGGCCTGGGAAGAGAGTGGCTATATCGGCGTAAAGATGGTCAATGTCTTTCCACAAAATGCCGATCATGGCCTGCCCGCGATTGCCGGCGTCTATTTGCTCAGCGAAGGCGACCACGGTCGACCACTGGCCTGTATCGACGGCAGCGAGTTGACGCGCAGGCGCACGGCGGCGGCGTCGGCGCTGGCGGCCCGCGAACTGGCAAGGGCCGATGCCGAGACCCTGCTGGTGGTGGGAACCGGCAAGCTTGCGCCGATGGTCATCGAGGCCCATGCCGCGGTACGCCCGATCAAGCGTGTACGCATATGGGGGCGCAATCACGACAAGGCCAGTGCGCTCGCCGAGCAATATGCCGAGCGTTTCGATACCTCGGCGGTAAGCGAGCTTGAGGCAGCCACTCGTGAGGCGGACGTGATCAGTTGCGTGACGCTTTCCACCGAGCCCTTGATACGTGGCGAATGGCTGAGCCCTGGGAGCCATCTCGATCTGATCGGTGCCTTTCGTCCATCGATGCGCGAGACCGACGCCAGCTGCCTTTCGCGCAGCGAGGTGTTCGTCGATACCTACGCCGGCGCACAGGGCGAAGCGGGTGATATCCTTCAGGCGATCGATGAGGGCGCCTTCGCGTTCGACGCGATCCGTGCCGACCTTGCCGAGTTGCTCAAGGGCGAAAAGCCGGGACGCAGCAGCGATGAGGCGATCACCCTGTTCAAATCGGTGGGGGCGTCGCTCGAAGATCTTGCCGCGGCCATTGAGGTGTGGGAGCGTCAGCCCCCGAGTGGCGAAGGAACGCGTGAATGAGCGCAAGCCAAGCGCCTCGCGATACCGGGCTCTTCTGGCATGAGCGCTGTTTCTGGCACGACCCCGGTGCCATCGGCGTGTTCTCTTCTCGTGGTGAATTCCTGCAGCCGCAACCCGCCTCTGAAAGCCCAGAAAGCAAGCGGCGGTTGAAGAACCTGCTCGAGGTCTCCGGGCTGATCGACGAACTGGCGGTTTACAAGCCGGCACCGGCCAGTCGCGAGGATCTCGAGCGCTTCCACACGCCACGCTACCTCGATGCCCTGGAGGAGGGTGATCGCACACGCGGTGGCGATGGCGGAGATTGCGCGCCCTACCTCCCGGGCAGCCTCTTGGCGGCACGCCACTCGGCGGGGCTTGCCATTGCCGCCGTCGAGGCCGTAGCCAGGGGCGAGTTGACCAATGCTTATGCATTGTGTCGCCCGCCTGGCCACCATGCCGAACCGGATCGAGGACGAGGGTTCTGCCTGCTGGGCAATATTCCGGTGGCGGTGATGCGCGCACGGGCGCTAGGGCTGGTGGGCCGGGTGGCGATTCTCGACTGGGATGTCCACCACGGTAATGGTCAGCAAGTGGCGTTCGAGGAAGACCCCGAGGTGTTGACCGTCTCGTTGCACCAGGCAGGCAACTACCCGTTGGATACCGGCTTCTTCGAAGAACAGGGCACAGGTGCGGGGCAGGGCGTGGATCTCAATCTACCGCTACCCCCCGGTTGCGGCCTGGGCGCCTACGATTACGCCATGACCGAGCTGGTATTGCCGGCCATCGAGGCCTTCGCGCCGGAATTGATCGTGGTGGCCTGCGGCTATGACGCCTGTGCCAAGGACCCGCTCGGCAAGATGCTGCTCAACAGCTCGGCCTTCGCGCGGATGACGCGCGAACTGATGGAGGTGGCGCAGCGAACCTGCCAAGGGCGACTGGTGATGGTGCATGAGGGTGGATACTCGGAAGGCTATGTGCCGCTGTGTGGTCATGCCGTGATCCAGACCCTTGCCGGAAGCGCACTTGCCGTACCCGACCCTCAGAATGACGAAATCGCTGCCTGGGCCTACCAGGATCTGCAGCCGCACCAGCGCCAGCTGATCGATGGTTGGCGCGAGGCCTGGCCAGGGGTCGCTCGATAATCACCAAGGAGTACCGCATGATTCCACTGCATGATCGCGATGGTTGGATCTGGCACGATGGTGAATGGATTCCCTGGCGCGACGCCCAGGTGCATGTGCTGACCCATACCCTGCACTACGGCATGGGCTGCTTCGAAGGCGTGCGCGCTTATGCGGGAGCGGCGGCGGCCAACCTGTTTCGGGTTGCCGAGCACACCCGCCGCCTGGCCGACAGCGCCCACGCGCTGGACATCGATTTGCCGTTCAGCGAGCACGATCTGATCGAAGCGCAGCGCCAGTGCCTGGTCAAGAATTCGCTGTCCAATGCCTATCTCAAGCCCACGATTTTCCTGGGTGCCGAAGGGCTTGGCCTGCGCGCCAAGGGGCTTACCACGCATGTCATGATCGCGGCCTGGGATCTAGGCGACTATATCTCAGCCGAAGCTCGGGCCATCGGCTTGCGAGCGCTGACCTCTTCCTGGGCGCGCCATCACGTCAATATCAGCTTGTGCCGTGCCAAGACCAACGGTCATTACGTCAATTCAATGCTGGCACTCAATACCGCGGTGAAGGCAGGCTTTGACGAAGCCATCATGCTCGACCCGGAGGGCTATGTCGCCGAGGCCTCGGCTGCCAATGTCTTTCTGATCCGTGATGGCGTGCTGCATACTCCGGAAGTCACCTCCTGCCTGCAAGGCATCACTCGTGACAGCGTGATCGCCCTGGCGCGCGACGTGCTCGGCGTCGAGGTCCGAGAACGTCGTATCACCCGCGATGAGCTCTACACCGCCGACGAGGCCTTCGTCACTGGTACCGCCGCCGAGATTCTGCCGCTGCGTGAGCTCGATGGTCGCCACATCGGTGCCCGCGCCGGGGCGCCCGCGCCAGGTCAGCCGATCAGCTCGACCTCGGTTACCGCGCAACTCCAGCAGCTTTACCATCGTGTGACTCGCGGTGACCTGGACGGCGAGCTCGAACGCTATCGGGCCTGGCTGACCCCTTCGACCGGCTAGAAGATCCGCGTTGATTCTCTGGCTGCATCGGCGTGCTAGCCTGCGGTTGTGTCGCGGGCTGAGGATTCGATGGACGACGTACTGCTTGTCACCTTGCTGATAGGGATCGTTGTGCCTGCGTCATGGGGTGCCATGGCACTGGCTTGGCGCTGTAAAGGGCAGGCGATGAGAAGGCGTCTGTTGGTTGGGACGTGGCTTCTCGCCACCGCGTTATGGTTAGGCATGCTGTGGGTTGGTGCGCGCCTCGCGCCGGTCGCTGGTATGGCGCTGCAAATGTCGATATTGCTGATCTGGTGGCGACAGTTGCAACCGGCGGCCGACCTCGACTGGGCACCGGATGTGGCACATCTGGCCACCGGACGGGTGGATGGGGATCGCTTGACCCTCGATCACGTGCGCTGCTTTGGCTGGCGAACTCGTGACGAGGCCGATGTGGCCTGGGAAACTCGCCATTACTCGCTCTCGCAACTCAGCTCGCTGGACATGTTCGTGTCGGGTTGGGGGCGTCCCGGTATTGCCCATGTGCTCCTTTCGTTCGGCTTTTCACCCCGTGCCGGCGCTGAATTGGACGACACGGAATTCGTCGCCATTTCGGTGGAGGTTCGCCGTGAGAAGCATGAGCGTTTCTCGGAACTTGGGGGGTTCTTCAAGCAGTATGAACTGGCGGTGATTGCCGCCGATGAGCGTGATGCAGTGCGGCTTCGCAGCAATGTGCGTGGCGAGAAAGTCACGCTGTATCGGGTCATGCTGAGTGCCAAGGATCGACGTGAGTTGCTGGTGGCGCTCGTCGATGAAGCAAATGATCTTGACAGCACGCCGCGCTTTTACCACACCATCACCGCCAACTGCTCGACCATCGTGTTCTCGATGATGCGACGGATCATCGAAGGGCTTTCCGTGGATCATCGCCTGCTGTTGACCGCCCATCTACCGGAGTATGTGCGTGACCATGGTGGACTGGTGCCTGGCGTGACATTGGCCGAGCTCAAGCGCCATGGTGATATCACCTCACGGGCCCAGGCAGCCCATTCGATCGACGACTTCTCCCGGTGCATTCGCCGTGGTGTGCCGGGCTGGACGTCCCGACCCCACGTTTGACACGTTGAAGAATACGAAAAAGCCACGACGCACTGCGTCGTGGCTGGGTGAGATCCTCCCTGGGCAACGTCCGGTTGCCGGGCTTGATGCCCTCCTTGCCTCACGTCCTGTGAGGTCGCGTCCCTGGCGGGTAGGAGCAGTGTCCATTGCGGTGCTCATGCGAGCTCCCGGCATTATTGCTTGTCGTGGATGACGAAGTGATGTCGCTCTGATGGCGACTGGGTGTCAAGACTGGGTGTCAAGACTGGATGTCACGACTGGGTGTCACGACGCGGCCAGCCTCAACGGTAGTCGATCTTGTAGATGGCCGGTTGGGTTGTCAGGTGGGCCTGAAGCTCACGCTGCCCGCCATGGATGATTGAACCATCGGTTCTCAGCCAGACCCCGTTGGGGTGAAAGCCGTCATGCGTGGTTCTCTGTAGGCTTTCCGCTGACCGAGCGCTGGTCTCCGCCACGTCGGGACAGCCATGACGCTGAATTTGGGTTGCCGACGTGCTGCTGACCGACAGTTCGCAGGTCGGGTTGGCGACACCACCCTGGAAGCGGATCGTGCCCCCGTTGGCCTGGCTATACGCCGCTGTCAGGGCGCTTGCCATAAGGGCGATACTGCACAGCGCTGCTTTTTGGGTGATCCTCATGACGGACCCTCCCTGTTCAGAAATTGCATGCCACTACCGAGATGGCAGGGCAGTTGATGATTGGTCTCATGCATAAGCAGCCCCCCGTTTGAGTGAGTGATTGTGACACCTTTGTTCATATTTCATGGAGTTCATATGTCATGAAATTTAACATGACATGATTTTTAACATTACTGTAGACGACGAGAGTTTCAGTGCAGAGATAAAGACCGGAAATTCGTCATGGGAAGCCGCTTGGGCACAATAGACCGATGAATTGTGCTAGAGCAGCGTAGAGCGATGGGAACATGGCCATTGACGTCGTGCGTCCGTGGCCGAGCGTTAACACCTGAGCATTAACACCTGAGCGAAAACGACTGGATATGCGCGGCAGAGTGTCACCGGCACAGTGTGAACAGCATGGCCTGGCAATCGGGTGGTGGGGATTGAGCTGGCATCGATCGGCCGCCACGTGTCATGGCTGGTGGCTAATCATTTCCGGGATGCTGTGACTTGCTGTGCGATCACTGTGCGGTTGAATCGCGCTCCAGTGACGCCAGTAGGCCGCGCAGCAGCGATAGCTCACGTCTGCTGGGTTGAGCGCGGGCGAACAACGCGTGCAGGTGTGCTTCAGTGCGAGCGTGTGGTTGGGTGAGAAACCCACTTTGGCGCATCACGCGGCCAAGGTGGGCATGGAAATGATCGATTTGTTGACGAGTCGGCATTCGCTCAGCGGCTGGCGAGATGGGGCTGTCTCCGCTCTGAGGTCGCTGGCGCCATGCCTTGAACGTCTCGTAGGCAAGCACCTGAACCGCCTGTGACAGGTTGAGGATGCCGTAATCCGGGTTGGCGGGGATGCTCACCTGGTGGCTGCAGCAGCGGATTTCGTCATTGGTGAGTCCAAACCGCTCGCGCCCGAACACCAGCGCGACCCGATCATGCCCCGCGTGTGACACGAGCTCACGCGCCATCACCTCGGGTTCATCGAAGTGGGGAAGTGGCAGGCTACGTAACCGGGCGCTAGCGCCAACAACCATCACGCAATCCGCCACCGCCTCGGTCAGCGACTCCACGACCCGAGCGCCTTCTACGAGATCTTGAGCGCCCGCGGCCAATCTCGTTGCCTCAGGGTCGGGAAACCGACGAGGTGTGACCAGCACCAGGTCATCGATGCCCATGGTCTTCATGGCACGCGCGGAGGCACCGATATTACCCGGGTGGTAGGTCTGGACGAGGACGATACGGATATTGGTCAGCATGGGTCGCGGGTCGGCTCACTGCGAGATAAGCGCGTAGTGTACCGATTGTAAGAAAGGCTGTAAGCCCGGAGCTGGATACATCATGTCCGTGGCTCGTCGGCGACAGGCCTTTAGCGGACACGCTGTGAATCCGTCCCTGGACACTAGCTTTTTCCTGCTTCGCTCTCGCATCCTGCTTCGCTTGCAGGACCGGTGCTGGCCATCCATGGCCAGCCCGTTCGGAGCAATGCTCCTCACCCCTGGAAAAGATGTCCGCTACGCCCTGTCCCCTGCGCCACTGACGACCCACAAGCGAAGCGCTCTCTTTTCACGCGTCACCCGTAAAACAAAAACCCCTGCCGGTTTCCCGACAGGGGTTGATCGCGGACGAGGTGTCCGGGGATCAGGCGGTGATCACATCATGCCGCCCATGCCACCCATTCCACCCATGCCGCCCATGTCCGGAGCGGAGTCCTTCTCGTCCGGGTCATCGGCGATCATGCACTCGGTGGTGACCATCAGGCCAGCCACGGAGCCGGCTGACTGCAGCGCGCTGCGAGTCACCTTGGCCGGGTCGAGAACACCCATCTCGAACAGGTCGCCGAACTCACCTGTCTGGGCGTTGTAGCCGAAGTTACCCTCACCGGCCTTGACCTGGTTGAGGATAACGGACGCTTCCTGACCGGCGTTGGTCACGATCTGACGCAGCGGAGCCTCCATGGCGCGCAGGGCGATGGCGATACCGTGGGTCTGGTCTTCGTTGTCACCCTTGAGGTCCTTGATCTTGGTCAGGACACGCACCAGGGCGGTACCACCGCCAGGCACGACGCCTTCCTCGACGGCGGCACGCGTGGAGTGCAGGGCGTCTTCGACACGCGCCTTCTTCTCTTTCATCTCCACTTCGGTAGCGGCACCGACGCGAATTACCGCCACACCACCGGCGAGTTTGGCGACGCGCTCCTGGAGCTTCTCACGGTCGTAATCGGAGGAGGTGTCCTCGATCTGCGCACGGATCTGGCTGACGCGTGCTTCGATATCGCCTTCATTGCCGGCGCCATCGATGATCGTGGTGTTTTCCTTGGACATGGTCACGCGCTTGGCGGTGCCCAGGTGATCCAGGTTGGCCTGTTCGAGGGTCAGGCCGACTTCCTCGGAGATCACGGTGCCATTGGTCAGGATGGCGATATCCTGCAGCATGGCCTTG
The DNA here is from genome assembly GCF_003028575.1 of Halomonas urumqiensis. Lineage (GTDB taxonomy): Bacteria > Pseudomonadota > Gammaproteobacteria > Pseudomonadales > Halomonadaceae > Halomonas > Halomonas urumqiensis. The sequence continues at coordinate 199,227 of NZ_PYUD01000004.1, forward strand.
CGACGATCACCGAAGCCAGGTGCCTTGGCAGCCGCTACCTTGACGATACCGCGCATGGTGTTGACCACCAGGGTCGCCAGCGCTTCGCCTTCGATGTCTTCGGCGATGATCGCCAGCGGTTTGCCGGCCTTGGCGACGGCTTCCAGCACCGGGAGCAGCTCGCGGATGTTGGAAATCTTCTTGTCGACCAGCAGGATATACGGGTCTTCGAGTTCGACCTGCATGGTGTCCTGGTTGGTCACGAAGTATGGCGAGAGGTAGCCGCGGTCGAACTGCATGCCTTCGACGACTTCCAGCTCGTCTTCAAAACCACGACCTTCATCGACGGTGATGACGCCTTCCTTGCCAACCTTCTGCATGGCTTCGGCGATGATTTCACCGATGCGCTTGTCGCCGTTGGCGGAGATGGTGCCGACCTGGGCGATGGCCTTGGAGTCGGTGCACGGCACGGCGAGATTTTCGATTTCCTTGACCGCGGCAATCACCGCCTGATCGATGCCGCGCTTGAGGTCCATCGGGTTCATGCCGGCAATGACGCCCTTCAGGCCTTCATTGACGATGGACTGGGCCAGCACGGTGGCGGTGGTGGTGCCGTCACCGGCGACATCGGAGGTCTTGGAAGCGACTTCCTTGACCATCTGGGCGCCCATGTTCTCGAACTTGTCCTTCAGTTCGATTTCCTTGGCTACGGACACGCCGTCCTTGGTGACGGTAGGTGCACCGAAGGACTTCTCGATCACCACGTTGCGACCCTTCGGGCCCAGGGTGGTCTTCACGGCGTTGGCCAGGAGATCAACACCACGCGCCATGCGCTTGCGCGCATCATCGGAGAACTTGACTTGTTTCGCTGCCATTTTCGCTATCTTCCTGTCAGTCGTTAACGTCGGACTTGAACGTAAGTATTAGAGCGTCAGAATTTGCGGAGGCTTCAGCCTTCCACGACCGCGAGGATGTCTGACTCGCTCATGATCAGGACTTCTTCGCCGTCGATTTTCTGTTTCTCGACGCCGAAACCATCCTTGAAGATCACGCTGTCGCCAACCTTGACGTCCAGTGGGCGAACATCGCCGTTTTCGAGGATCCGACCATTACCGACGGCGAGAACCTCGCCACGTGTCGGTTTTTCCTGGGCGTTGCCTGGAAGCACGATGCCGCCTGCGGTCTTCTGTTCTTCCTCAACGCGACGGATGACGACGCGATCGTGCAAGGGACGGATGTTCATTGCTCACGTTCTCCTGATGGTCTGTTGTGCCGGGCAAGCGCCTCGGCGGTTTCATCATTTCCCGGAAGGCATCCTTCCAGGTGAAGGCGCCGGGCACCTTCCTTGTTGATGGTGCAGAGCCCGCTCTGCACCGAAGCCTGTTGCTGACCGAGAAGTGGGGGCTGGGCATAGCCTTTCAAGGGGTGGTGATGAAATTTTTTTCGACTCAGCGTCGACGTTCATCACCCGAGATGTACTCACCCTCGATGGGGTCATTGGGTTGATGTGCGTCTGAATGTTTCTCGTCGGAGCGTTGCGCATCAGCCTGTTGCCACTCTTGATCGGTACCGTTGGCCTGTGATGTCGAGCTCCAGTCCCTTTTCCCATCAGTCCGGCCGTGAGCATGGACGTGAATCCCTTGTGCCCGCACGCCGAGGCGTGCCAATAGTTTACCGAGCAGGCGTCGTGCATCAGGGATCAGGCACAGAAAGCCCAGGGTGTCCGAGATGAAACCCGGCGCCATCAGCAGCGCTCCGCCGAATATCAGCGCGGCACCGGTGAACAGCTCGCCCGTGGGAATCTCGCCCTTGGCCATGCGCTCCTGGGCACGGGCGAAGGTGGCGACCCCCTCGCGGCGGATGAGATGCAGGCCAATGAAGCCAGTGGCGAGCACCATCAACAGTGTGGTCAGCAGGCCAATGTGGCTGCCTACCGAAAACAGCACGACGAAGTCGAGCAGGGCAAAGACGGTAAATGCGAGTAGAAACGGCATGATGACTCCATGGATGACCGATCATCCGAGGATGGGGGCGAGCAAAGGAAATTCAAGCGTTGAACTCGCCGGGCCTCGTCAGCAGAGGCCAGATCGAATATGTTCCCAAGGCATAACGCTATGAACATTCCCCTGGAGGATGACAATGAGGCTGGAAAACTCGGTGATCGCCATCACCGGAGGGGCGCGAGGGCTTGGCTTGGCCATGGCCCAGTTGCTGGGTGAATGTGGTGCGAGGCTGGCACTGCTCGATACTTCCGCCGATGGGATTGACCTGGCGGTCAGCGAACTGCATGAGGCGGGAATCGAGGCGCATGGCTTCGTTGCGAATGTGGCCGACGAAGCCTCTGTTGTGCAGGCTTTTGGCGATATCGCCGCATCGATCGGGCCTGTCAATGGGCTGGTCAACAATGCCGGCATCCTGCGCGACGGCCTGCTGGTCAAGGCCAGGGATGGCAAGGTCGAGAAGACCATGTCGCTGAGCCAATGGCAGCAGGTGATCGACGTCAACCTGACAGGTGTCTTCCTGTGTGGTCGTGAAGCCGCCGCGCAGATGATCGAGGCGGGCAACCACGGTGTGATCGTTAATATCTCGAGCATCTCGCGGGCGGGAAACATCGGACAGAGCAACTATTCCGCGGCGAAGGCAGCCGTGGTGGCGCTGACCTCTACCTGGGCTGGCGAGCTTGCGCGTCATGGCATTCGCGTGGGTGCTGTGGCGCCGGGGTTCATCGAGACCGACATGACCGCCTCGATGCGCCAGGACATGCTGGACAAGTTGACCGCTGGCGTGCCGCTGCGCCGACTTGGCCAACCCGAACACATCGCCCGGAGCGTTGCCTTCATTTTCGAGAATGACTACTTCACGGGCAGAGTCATCGAATGTGACGGTGGCTTGAGGTTGTAACCCTACTGCGGCCGATGGCGCTTGCCATCGGCCGTGGGCGGGTCAGATCCCCTGCTCAGAAGGTCACCTGATCCTCAAGTCCTGCGACGGTGGTTTCTCCGATGCCGCTGACTCGCGTCAGGTCGTCGGCGCTTTCGAAAAGGCCATTGGCTTCTCGTTCCTCGATGATCGCCTCGGCACGGCTTGGGCCAACTCCCGGAAGTTCGGTGAGCAGCTCGGCATCGGCGGTGTTGACGTTGATGGGCGCCACCTCCTGCGCCGAAACTGTCAGTGGCGCCATTCCCAGCATCAGGCCAAGCAGCAGGATGGCCAGTCGCCCCTGGATTGCGTTGGTCATGGGTATTCCCTCCAGTCGTTTATCGATTCCGTTTGCTGTCGCCATCCAGGCCAGCATGACCTGCCAGGCGCTCTTTCAAGCTAGTTGGACAACGCCATTGTTCCCGTCATCCAAGACGTGAAGATGGTGTCAGCACGCCAGGACATGCACGCGTCGCCATGGCTTTCGTGCCAGTCGTCATCAGTGATACTTCCTGAGGCAATGGCCGACATCGCTTGTCGACTTGGGCTGATATAATGCCCAGCGATGTCCTTTCCTTCGTTACCGCCAGGAGACCGGCCCGTGTCCACCGCTTCACCCCTGATCATCGCCCTCGACTACGCCTCCCTGGATGCCGCACTTTGCATGGCCGATCGGCTGGACCCCTCACGCTGCAGGCTCAAGGTCGGCAAGGAGCTATTCACCCGCAGTGGTCCCGATGTGCTTGATGCGCTGCATGGACGCGGTTTCGAGGTATTTCTTGATCTCAAGTTTCATGACATTCCCGCAACGGTGGCGGGTGCCGTGCAAGCGGCGGCGGAGCAGGGGGTGTGGATGGTCAATGTGCACGCCGCTGGTGGTCGCCGGATGATGGAGGCGGCACGCTCGCGGCTTGACACCCATGGCCTGGTCACTCACCTGATCGCGGTCACCGTGTTGACCAGCATGGAGGCTGACGATCTGGCTGAGGTGGGAGTGAACGCGTCTCCCGCCGAACAGGTGGAGCGCCTGGCCCAGCTTGCCTTCGACAGCGGTATGGATGGGGTGGTCTGTTCAGCGCAGGAAGCCGCGGCACTACGAACCCGTTGCGGCGATGACTTCCTGAAGGTGACGCCGGGGATTCGCCCGAGCTTTGCCGACGCTTTCGATCAACGTCGCATCATGACGCCAGCCAAGGCGATGGCGGCAGGAAGCACGCACCTGGTGGTCGGGCGCCCGGTGACTCAGGCTGCCGACCCCATGGCGGCTCTTGCTGCCATCGAGTCGGAGTTGGCGTAGCGAGTCGCCTGAGTCTATTCGCCTTCGATACCGGTGATCGGCTTGGTAGTGCCCCAACTGCGGCAACGCGGGCACTGCCAATGGAGATGCTCGCCAGCGAATCCACAGCGTCGACAGCGGTGTCGGGGTAGGGCATGCCAGAGGGTCTGGGTGTGACGCTGCAAGAGGGCGAGCCGTTCCTGTGGCTCGCCCCTGGCATCCTGCCGGTAGAGCCCGATCAGGTAGTCGAGCGCCCCGAGGCTCGATTCCCTGTCGAGCTGGTCGCTGACAAGCGCAATGGCGGCTGATGCGCCTTCCCGTTGACGCAAGGTTTCGGCGAACAGGATGATCAGGCTGGTATGCGGAGTGCGCTCGAGCAGGGACTGCAGGTGCTTGATCAAGCCGTCCTCGTCGTCGAGAAGGCGATAGGCATTGGCGAGAGGCTCGAGAATGGTCGCGGTAAACGCCGTGTCTTGATCCGGGACTCTGGCAAGCAGGCGTATCTCCTGGCGATAGTGGCCGGTATCGTGCTCAAGCCCGGCAAGCAGCAGATTGGCCCGCACGCATTTTGCGTCAATGTTGAGGGCTTGGCGTAGATGCTTGCGGGCAAGCCCGGGGCTGGCATTGCCGCGTTCCTGTTCGGCGAGTTGGCACAGCCAGTGGGCGGCCGCCCGGCGGGTTTCATCGTGCTGGCGTATCAGATGAGGATGCGCCACGTTGAATGCCGCTTGCCACTCCCCCTCGCGCTCCAGCAGATCCACCAGTAGCTGCTTGGCGGATCGGCGGATTTCGTCATCATGAGTGTCGCGCACAAGCCCTTGCAGCAAACGCTCGGCTCTGTCGAGCAGGCCGAGCTTGAGGAAGTCACGTGACAGTTCGAGCTGCACACGCTCGCTCTGGGGGGGCGTCAGGGTGGGACGGGCAAGCAGGTTCTGGTGGATCTTGACGGCACGATCGGCCTCTCCACGGGTACGGAACAGGTTGCCCAGGGTGATATGGGTCTCGATCGTCTCGCTGTTGACCTCGAGGGCGGCGACGAAGGTCTCGATGGCCATGTCCTGCTGGTCATTCAGCAGATAGTTGAGCCCGACGAAATAATCCCGAGCCAACTCAGTCTGGGCTCCCGGATCGTCAGGCGTCCTGCGATCGCGACGGCCGAGCCACCAGCCGATGGCGACCGCTGCCAACAACAGTGTCAGCAGCAGGGCATCGGGCATCTACGGAAGTTCCTTCAGCTCCTGGACGCGCAGTCGATCGAGCTCCTTGCGTTGCTGCTGGTTGTGACGCTGAGCACGTGTCAGCAGGGTGCGCAAGCGAAGGTAGACACCACTCATTGCCAGCATGCCCATCAGCACACCCATGGCCAGCGAAGCCAACAGCCAGACGGACAGCGATGCGGCAGGCAACTCGATCCAGATCAGGTTGAGCGGTAGTGTCTGTTGGTTGTTCACAGCGAACAGGATACCGACCAAGAGTACGGCCAGCAGGATAATGGCCAGGATCAGGCCTTTGAGCCAACGCATGCGTGTGTCCCCTGTTGAGAGTGTCGTAATGGTGGTGAGTATGCTCAGTAACCGAGGGCACGGCTGGCGTCCACCTGCTCGCGCAGCTCCTTGCCAGGTTTGAAGTGTGGCACGAACTTGCCCTCCAGCGCGACAGGGTCACCTGTCTTGGGGTTTCGTCCTACGCGTGGTTCACGGTAATGCAGCGAGAAGCTGCCGAAGCCACGAATCTCCACTCGTCCCCCTTCCGAGAGAGTGTCGGTGATGTCGTCGAGGATCAGCCGCACGGCCGCTTCGACTTCCTTGATCGACAGCTCTGGCTGTCGCATCGCGATCTGCTCGATCAACTCGGACTTGGTCATCGACTGTCTCCGTAGGCTGCGCGCAACCGGAAAGGTAATGCTCGCGCTCTTGTTTTTTCAAAGCATACTGTGCAAACCGAGATAAAACAACGAGCTACGCCTTTTGGTGGAGACAGGCACATCGCAAGCCCGATAGACGCGATGGAATCTTGCCGCCTGGCTGCCGCGGGGATGGGCGCTCGGGTATACTGGATCATTCATTTCCATTGATTGGCGAGGTTTACGTTGAACGAACAATCGCCCGCTGACATCGCTCAGCGCAAACGCCTGTACTGGCACTCCCGGCGCGGCATGTGGGAGCTGGACCTGTTGCTGGTGCCTTTTCTCGAACAGTGCTATGACACCTTGAGCGCCGATGACCAGGCGGCGTTCAGGGCATTGATCGACGAGGAGGATCAGGACTTGTTTCTTTGGCTGATGCGTCGTGAGTGGCCGGAGGATCCGGTACGCCGCAATATCGTGAAGCAGATCATCGAACATGCCGAGAGCAGCGATAGTCTCTCGCATCGTCCCATCTAGGCTGGCCCTGCTGGCCCATCTGCTGATGGCGCTTGCGATCTTTGCGCTTGTTGTCATCATGGCGCCATTGTCGGTGAGCCTCACCTCGCTGCCGGTGCTTGCCGTGACCATCTACCTGATGGCGCACGGGCAGCCCAGCGGTGAGTTGCTGGTGGTGCATGAACCTTCGGGTAAACCGGTATGGCGCTGGCGTGAGTATTCCGAGCAGGAGTGGCGCGATATCAGCCTGCGCTGTGATTACCTCGGCCCCTGGTTGATCGGCTTGAGAGTGGATGGTCGCAAACTGTGGCTGTGGCCCGACAGCAGCGATCCAGACTCGCTCAGACAGTTGCGTCGACTGCTCAAGTCGTGAGATGACACCGCGATGGCTGCGGTGTCGGGTCGCCATGGTGTGGGCAGTCGGGGTTGAAATGCAGACCGCGGGATTCACGGCGCTGCCTGGCACTTGCCACCGTCAGCCGAGCCAGGCGTAGCGCATGCCAGAGGCCTGAAAGCGTGACAGTGGGCGTGCATCTTGCGATGAATGGCGCGAGTCTGGATTCTGACAGTGCCAGTTGCGCGGCGGCCTGTTCAAGGCCGCGGTCATGTCGCACGATCGCCACGCTTGAACTCATTACCTGACGCAGCGATTGGCGGAGCTCCACCACCAGGTCGGGCGGTACCGGTTCCGAACCTGTCACGGTTGCCACCAGTGTGGCATTTGACGGGCTTTGCGCATGTAACAGCCGCTTTGCGCAACTGCGTGCAAATACCAGGCATTCCAGCAGCGAATTGCTGGCCATGCGATTGGCCCCATGGAGCCCAGTGCAGGCGACTTCGCCGATGGCGTATAGCCTTGGCACGCTGGTGGCACCGTCGAGGTCCGTGGCGACGCCGCCACAGCTGTAGTGTGCCGCCGGCACCACCGGTATCGGCTCGCAAGTGATATCCAGTCCACGGCCCGCACAATGCGCCTGGATGGTGGGGAAGTGGTGATGGATCGCGTCAACCCCCAGATGGCGAATGTCGAGCAGGACATGGTCGCTAGCCGTGCGTTGCATTTCGGCGTCGATGGCGCGGGCGACGATGTCGCGGGGCGCAAGCTCGGCACGCGGGTCCAGTGCGGGCATGAAGCGTTCGCCATGCACGTTAAGCAGTTGCCCGCCTTCGCCACGTACCGCTTCGCTGATCAGGAAAGGCGTGCCTCCCGGGTCATAGAGACAGGTCGGGTGGAACTGCTGAAACTCCAGGTTCATCAGCTCGGCACCCAGTTCCGCCGCCATCAGCATGCCTTCGCCGCTCGCCGGTTGCGGGCTGGTGGTGTGGCGATACAGACCGCTGGCCCCTCCTGTGGCGAGTACGGTGTCGTCTGCCAGCAGTTCATGCAACTGCCCCTGCGGGTCCAGGCAGCGTGCGCCACGGCAGTGGCCGGCAGTGTCGCCAATCAGCGAGATGGCAGTGAGCTCGCTGCACAGGGTGATGGCGGGATGTGCGTCGACGTGGGCCTTGAGCGTGTCCATCACCGCGCGGCCGGTGGCATCGGCGGCGTGGATGATACGGCGCGCGCCATGACCACCTTCGCGGGTCAAGTGGTAGGGGTAGCTGGCCTCGGGGTTGGGGTCGCGGGTGAAGGGAACGCCAAGGGACAGTAGCCACTCGATGGCGGCTGGCCCTTGCTCCACGGTGAAGCGAACCGCCCGCTCGTCGCACAATCCGTCGCCAGCTACCAGGGTATCGGCGATGTGAGCCTCGACATCATCGGCAGGCGAAAGCACTGCTGCGATGCCACCCTGTGCCCAGCGGCTTGCGCCATGATCGTCACTCGCCGGACGCAGCAGGGTAACCTTGCGGTGCGCGGCCACTTCCAGCGCCAGGACCAGGCCGGCGACACCGCCGCCGATGATCAATACATCATGGTGGGTTTGTGTCATCTTGCTTCCCGGAAGGTGAAGGGCGGTGGTCGAGCGTGGTGCTGGATGGGGCCCACTTGCGTCCCGAGGCGCGTCGCAGCCGCTTGCTGGGAAGGCGGGTCAGGCCGCCGAGACGGGAGACCAGCGAGCCGGTCAATCGGGCCAGCTCACGGTTCAACCACAAGTAGCCGCTTGGACTGAACAGCATGCGGTCATCGCTGCCACGGGCGTTGCCCGCCAGTTCGGCGTGACGTTGCAAGTCGAACTGGCTGACCACGACATCGATGGTTTGCCCGGTTCTCACCTGGAAGGCCAGGCTGCCAAGTTCCCGGGCCAATCGATGCTGCTCGTGGCGCAGCCCTTCCATGGCTTCGATGCGATCGTGGCCGTCGCGGGTCGTCCAGTGGCTCTCGAGCAGCAGCTCGATGGTGGACAGCATCCGGCGCTGCAGCGAAATCAGATCGTCGAGTTCATCCCGGTCCAGGCGTCCTTCGCGGTGGATGGCATCGACCAGGTTGCGCTGCTTGATCAGCAGGCTGCTGGTGGCCTTGAGAAGTGCTCGGGTGTCGACATCCGTCGACGAGGTCGAGGTGGTATGGACATGGTAGAGCCGGGCCATGCGGTCGAGGTTGTCGGCCAGCATGAAACGCATCATGTCGGTGGCTTTCTGTGGCAGCACCAGCACGGTGACACCGATACCGATCAGTGTGCCGAGCAGTACATCGAAGGCGCGCCACAGGCCGATAGCCAGATCATGGCTGCCGTCACCGATCACCAGCAGCAGGCTGATGGCAAACATCAGGCCACTGTAGCCATGGCGGCCGCTGAAGGTCACCCAGGTCGCGACACCGATGCCGGCCAGTGCGCCGAGTGGCACCAGGGCCGGCAGGCCGAGTGGCAGCATGATCAGCGTCAGGCCCAGGCCAGCCCCCAGTAACGTGCCGAGCAGGCGTTGCCGCCCCTTGTCGAGCACCCCGCCGATATGCGGTAGGTTGCCCATGACCATGACGGTACTGACGAGTGCCCACCCGGAGTGCGGAATGGCGAACAGAGTGATGATGGTGTAGGTGATCATCAGGGCCAGCAGCACGCGAAAGACATGCAGCCTGCGGCGGTAACGATAGGTGTAGTAGGGGTCGCGCAGGGGCGGCAGGGTCATGATGCAGAGCCCCGATCATGGTCGGCTGTATGGCAGACGACGTCCAGGAGGCATGGTGCCCGGAGTCGGACTCGAACCGACACGGTGTTGCCACCGAGGGATTTTAAGTCCCTTGCGTCTACCAATTTCGCCATCCGGGCGGCACGGTGTAGAGCAGAAAATACGGGGGAGATGGAGGCTGGAGTCGGAATCGAACCGGCGTACACGGAGTTGCAGTCCGCTGCATAACCACTCTGCCATCCAGCCTCATCGAGTCTTTTCCTGTTCGGTGACCTGGGATTATCCGAGGATCGCCTGACAGAAATGGAGCGGGAAACGAGATTCGAACTCGCGACCCCAACCTTGGCAAGGTTGTGCTCTACCACTGAGCTATTCCCGCCTGACTCGAGAGCGAATTATACGGATAAGTCGGTGACTGTCAAACGCTTTTGAGTCGCTCACATGGAGCTGCTGAGGTGCGGCCAGGCGGCACGCAAGTAAAGGAACATCGACCACAGTGTCAATGCAGCGGCAACATATAATGTGGCGACTGCCAGCAGCGCAATGGAGCTGCCTGGGGCGAAACCCAGCAGTAGCAGTATCGAGACCATCTGCAGCGTGGTCTTCACCTTGCCGATCCATGAAACCGCCACCTGACCTCGTTTGCCCATCTCCGCCATCCACTCGCGCAGTGCCGAAATCACGATTTCGCGACCGATGATGACCAGGGCCGGTAGCGTCAGCCACAGCACTTCATAGCGTTCGATCAGCAGGGCCAGGGCAACCGCTACCATCAGTTTGTCGGCTACCGGATCGAGAAAGGCGCCGAACGGGGTCGACTGGTTCCAGCGCCGGGCCAGGTAACCGTCCAGCCAATCCGTCACCGAGGCCATTGCGAAAAAGGTCGCAGCCAGCGGCATGCTCCATGAGTAGGGCAGGTAGAACAGCACAACCAGCAGTGGAATAAAGGCGATGCGTGCCAGAGTCAGGATGTTGGGGATGTTCATTGCGACGAGCTGTCCCTTGCTGATGGGCGGGGCCGATAGGCGATCCATTCTATCCCGCTTGTGACACTTCATCCATGCAGGGCGCGATGAATCGTCTCGGCCATGGTGGCGCTGATGCCTGGAACGCGTGCCAGTTCTTCACGATTGGCTTGCTTTACCCCCTGCAGGCCACCGAAAAAGCGCAACAGTTCGCGGCGACGGCGGGGGCCGACGCCGGGGATCCCTTCGAGGGTCGAGGTGCGTCTTGTCTTGTCGCGTCGGGTACGGTGCCCGGTGATCGCGAATCGGTGGGATTCGTCACGAATGTGCTGGACGAGGTGCAGCGCGGGAGAGTTGCCATCCAGGTCCAGGGCGCGATCGACGGTTTCGACGAACAGTGTCTCGAGCCCTGCCTTGCGGGTGGTGCCCTTGGCCACACCGAGCAGGAGGATGTCGGTGATGCCAAGTCTCTCCAGGACCTCACGTGCCATGTTCAGCTGTCCCTTGCCACCGTCGACGATCAGCACGTCCGGGCGCTCACCTAGGTGAGTTGAATCTTTGCTCCTGGCGGTATTGCCGTGTTGGGCGGTTTCGCCCTGAGTCTTTGCCTGTGTATCGGTCTGTTGCTCCTGTGCAAGGCGACGGAAGCGCCGGGTCAGTGCCTGTTGCATGGCGGCGTAGTCGTCGCCGGCGGCCACGCCCTCGATGTTGAAGCGCCGGTAATCCGACTTGCGTGGCCCGTTGGCGTCGAATACCACGCAGGAGGCCACGGTGGCTTCTCCGTGGCTATGGCTGATATCGAAGCATTCCAGCCGCTTGGGCGTCTCAGCGAGCCCCAGCGTTTCGCGCAGTGCCTCGAAGCGCTTGGCAAGCTGGCTCTGGTTGGCCAGTTGCCCGGCCAGTTGCTGCTCGGCGTTGGTGCGGGCAAGCTCGCGCCACTGGGCGCGATGGCCGCGTACCTGGCTGGTCATCCGTACGCGCCTGGCGCTTCGCTGTGCCAGTGCGTCGGCTATCAGCCCGGCGTCCGACACAGGGTGGCTGGTAATCACCTCATGGGGAATCTCGCGGGACTGGCCGAGGTAGAACTGACTGATGAAATCGCCTAGGAGCGCTTCGGGTTCCAGGTCGAGCCCGTTGGTGGGGGTATGGTGTCGTGCGCCTAGCAGTCGGCCCTGGCGCACGGTAAGTACCGAAATGCATAGTGCGCCGGGTTGGCTTGCCAGGGCGAATACATCGGCATCTCCACCGGCAGTGTCGACGAACTGGCGCTGCTGGAGCTTTCGCAGTTGCTGGATCTGATCACGCAATCGTCCCGCTTCCTCGAAGGCCAGTGCCTGGCTGGCGGCCTCCATGTCGCGGGTCAGTTCCTGGGTGACCTGGTCGCTCTTGCCTTCCAGGCACTGCACGGCATGCTCGAGATCACGGCGATAGTCCGGCTCGCTGATATAGCCGACACAAGGTGCGCTGCAACGCTGGATCTGATATTGCAGGCAGGGACGAGTGCGATGGGCGAAAACGCTGTCTTCGCAGTTGCGAATGCGAAATATCTTCTGCATCAGCGACAGGCTCTCGCGAACCGCGCCACTGCTCGGGTACGGGCCAAGGTAGCGACCGTCGTCACGCCGGGCACGCGCACGCTTGTACTCCAGTGCCGGGTATGGATGGCGGTCGGTGACGAATACGAATGGGTACGACTTGTCGTCACGCAACAGGATATTGTAGGGCGGACGCAGCTCCTTGATCAGGGTCTGCTCCAGCAGCAGTGCTTCGATTTCGCTGTTGGTGACCGTGACCTGAATATCGGCGATGCGCCCGACAAGTGCCTGGGTCTTGGTGTTCAGGGTGCCACGAAAGTAGCTGGCCAGGCGCGGTTTGAGGCGGCGCGCCTTGCCGATGTACAGCGTGTCGCCGTGGCTATCGAACATGCGATAGATACCAGGCGATTCACTGACATTGGCAAGGAACTGACGGTGGTCGAAATCAGGCATCACTGAATGCTGGCATAGCCTTCCACCAGGCCATGACGCAGGCCTAGATGGGTCAGTTCCACGTCGGTGTGAACGCCGAGTTTCTCGAAGATCCGATAGCGGTAGGTGTTGACGGTCTTGGGGCTGAGAAACAGGCGGTCGGAGATCTCGGCCACCTTGTGGCAGTTGATGATCATGATGGCTACCTGCATTTCCCGCTGCGAGAGATGTTCGAAAGGGTTCTCCGGGGCGTCCATGCGCGCGAGCACCAATCGCTGAGCGATCTCGGCGCTGACATAGCGATGGCCACCGAATACGCCACGAATGGCCGCTACCATTTCGTCGTGCTGGGCGCCCTTGCCGATAAAACCGTACGCCCCGGCATCGAGGAAACGTTGTGCCAGACTATCTTCGAGCCAGGCACTGAGCACTAGAATTCGGGTATCGAGTGCGATGCGGTGAATCTTGCGTGTGGCTTCGAGGCCACCAATACCTGGCATGCGTATATCCATCAACACCACGTCCGGCTGCAGTCGACGTGTTTCGGCGATGGCGTCTTCCCCGCAGGACACTTCGCCCACCACGCTGATATCCGCTTCGGCATTCAGCAAGTGGGCGATGCTGGTTCTTACCAGGTGGTGATCGTCGGCAATCAGTACCCGGATCAAGGCTGCGCCTCCTGAGCATCAATGGTGGTGAAGGACGGGTGCCGGGAGGGCTTCCCAATTTGAATCATCGGATCAATCGTTAAAGAGTGTCATAACTCGACACCGGGGGGAATCATCGATCAGGCGCCGGAATGTTTTTCGAGGTGGCTTGACGTCCATTGCGCATCTTCGTAACATGCTTCCCGTTCTCGCCGAGCGAGAATATGTGGGGCCTTAGCTCAGCTGGGAGAGCGCAACACTGGCAGTGTTGAGGTCAGCGGTTCGATCCCGCTAGGCTCCACCAAAACCTTTATCGCAGCCACATGGCATAGTATGCCATGTGGCTTTTTGGTTTGCCCGTAAACATTAGAAAACTCTTTTTTACTGTGCTTTTCTTGTCATCTCGCATGACTTGATGTTTTGGCACATCCCGCGTGGGTAGGGGGAAACAGGACGTGGACATTGCCGGCGCTCACGTGCTTTCTCCCTGCAGCAGGCTGAAGCCGACATCGTGCTGTTGCAACGCGCCTGGCTCGCCATCGAGCTTGCGCAATACCTCACGCGCTGCCAGGCGACCCATGGCATCACGGGGCGACTGGATGGTGGTCAGACGCGGGGTGATGTGCTGTCCCAGCGGCAGGCCATTGAAGCCGGCGATGGCGATATCGCCGGGAACCGCCAGGCCGCGACGACGGGCGTGCAACAGGGCGCCGGCGGCGAGGTCGTCATTGGCAAAATGGATCGCTTCGGCGCGAGGGTAGGCGGCAAGCACGTTGTCCAGTCCCGTCGCGCCAGCCTCGAGGCTGCCTAGCTGGTCGAGCTCGATCAGCGGTGCATCAAGCCCGTCCTCGGCCAGTATCTCGCGATGCCCCGCGTAGCGCATCTCGGCGCGATAATCCTGCGACATTCTCGCCCCGACGTAGACGATCTCCTGATAGTGCCGCGAGCGCAGGTGGCGTGCCATGCAGCGCCCTGCGTCAAGATGGTCGAGGCCGACATTGATATCCAACGCCTCACCGAGTTCCATGACCTCGACAATGGGCTTGTCCCAATTGGCAAGCAAGGTATGGCATGCCTGGTTGTGGCGCAGACCGGCTGTGACAAGCGCCGAACATGACCAGCCAAGGAAGGTGCGTACCAACTGGTACTCGCGATCGAGGTCGTAATCGGTATTGCCCAGCAGAATCTGGTAGCCGCGTGCCTCGAAGGTCTCCTGGAGGCCGCGAATCACCTCGATGAACACCGCATTGGCAAGCGAAGGTACGATCACGGCGATGAAGCGCGAGCGGGCCGATGCCAGGCTGCCGGCCACCAGGTTGGGGACATAACCCAGGGTTTCCACGGCATCGAGGACGCGAGCGCGGGTCGTCTCGTTGACTCGCTCCGGGGTGTTCAGGGCGCGTGATGCGGTGATGGCCGAGACCCCGGCGGCTTGTGCCACCTGCTTGAGGGTGACCTGTTCCGAACCACGCCGGCGTCGTGTGGCGCCCTGATCATTGCTAGACATTGGTCGAGTCTCCGGCCTCTTTCCTTGCGAGCGAGAAATCAATCATATAGACATATGTTAGCGCTAACATGTTGGCGCTAACAGGCAAGTGATTCCCAAGTGCGTTTCATACGATATCCCACGATGCACGTTCCGGCGTGATCGTTGACACGACCACCAGGAGGTCGGCAGGTGAGCGAGAGCAGCAAGCAGGCGCCACGCGTAGGCGTCATCGGCCTTGGGGCCATGGGCATGGGTACGGCGACGGCACTTCTCGAGCAGGGCCTGGATGTCATGGGTTGCGATATCTCCGCGGGTGCATGTGATGCGTTTGTCGAGTGCGGTGGCAAGGCGGTGCAATTCCCATCGGCCCTTGGCGACCGTGACATCGTGCTGGTGGTCGTTGTGAACGGCGAGCAGGTCGAACAGGTGTTGTTTGGTGACCATGGCGTGGCAGGGCACCTGTCTGCTGGCAGCCTGATTGTCCAGTGTGCCACGGTTGCGCCAAGCCAGGCGAGAAGCCTGGGAGAGCGGCTCGGTGAGAGCGGCATCAGGATGCTGGATGCGCCGATCAGTGGCGGTGCCGCCAAGGCACGCAGTGGCGAGCTGTCGGTAATGGCCTCGGGTGGTGCGACAGCGTTCGACCAGGCGCAGCCGGTGCTCGACGCCATGGCGGCCACGGTCTACCGCCTGGGCGATGCCCCGGGAGTCGGTTCGAGCATGAAGCTTGTCAACCAGCTGCTGGCTGGCGTGCATATCGCCACCGCCGCGGAAGCCATGGCGCTGGGCATCCGCATGGGGCTGGACCCTGACACCGTCTATGAAGTGATAACGCATTCGGCGGGCAATTCGTGGATGTTCGAGAATCGCATGCCACATGTCCTCAAGGGCGACTATACCCCGCTCTCGGCGGTCGACATCTTCGTCAAGGATCTCAATATCGTCCACGAGACGGGTCGCGAGCTTGCCATGCCGACACCGGTTGCGGCATCGGCCCTGCAACAGTTCACGGCAGCCAAGGGGGCGGGTTTCGGCCGCGAAGACGACTCCGCGGTGATCAAGGTCTACCAGCGCCTGTCGGGAATCTCGCTACCCGAGGCCGCCAACGATGACATGGGAGCTTGATCATGACCATTGTGCTCGGCGCCATCGCCGATGACTTCACTGGCGCCACCGATCTTGCCAATAACCTGGTACGTGCCGGGATGCGCTGCGTCCAGGTGATTGGCGTGCCCGACGACCCGGAGCTCGCCCTGGATGAGGTCGATGCCGTGGTTGTCGCGCTGAAATCTCGCTCATGCCCGGTCAAGGAAGCCGTGAAGGAATCCGTGGCAGCGCTGGATTGGCTGCAGGCCCAGGGCGCCAGGCAGATATTCTTCAAGTACTGCTCGACCTTCGATTCCACCGCCGAGGGTAATATCGGCCCAGTCAGCGATGCGCTGCTCGATCGTCTCGGCGCTGGCCAGACCGTGATGGTCCCCGCGTTTCCGGTCAACGGCCGTACGGTCTATCAGGGCCACCTGTTCGTGGGTGACCGGCTGCTCAATGACAGCGGCATGCAGTATCACCCGCTCACTCCCATGACCGATGCCGACCTGGTGAGGGTGTTGTCGAGCCAGACTTCACACAGGGTCGGTCTTGCTTCACGCGCCACGCTCACTCAGGGCGCCGAGGCGACAGACCAGCATTTTCAGGTGCTGGCCGAGCAGGGTGTGCGACATGTGATCTGCGACACCCTTGACGAGCAGGATCTTGAGGTCCTGGCGGAAGCCACCGCCGAATGGCCGCTGGTGACCGGGGGCTCAGGCCTTGGCCTGGCACTGCCGGCACAGTATCGCCGGCTGGGTTGGCTCGAGAAGGTTGCTGAACCTGGCCGTCTCGCACCTTCATCGGGCAGTGCCCTGGTGCTGTCGGGCAGCTGCTCGCGGGCGACCCTCGGCCAGGTCGATCATTTCCTCGAACACCACCCCGGTTTCGCCCTGGACCCACTGCTGCTTGCCGAAGGCGAGGGTCACCTGGCCGAGGCACTGGCCTTTTCCCGCGAGCAACTGGCGCAAGGCGGCCCGGTGCTGGTCTATGCCTCCGCCGACCCCGAGCGTGTCAAGGCCGCCCAGGCGGCGCTCGGGGTCGAGCGCGCCGGCCAGCTCGTGGAGGCGTCACTGGGCACGCTGGCCATTACGCTGGTATCCGAGGGTGTTGGCCGCCTGTTGGTGGCCGGTGGCGAAAGCTCCGGTGCCGTGGTGTCGGCGCTTGGCATCGAGATGATGCGTATCGGCGAGCAGATCGATCCTGGGGTGCCGTGGACCCAGGCGACCTTGGCAGGCCGGGAGGCGCCCCTGTCGCTGGCGCTGAAATCCGGAAACTTTGGCGGTCGGGATTTCTTCACCCGTGCCTTCGAGGTGCTGTCGTGAGTGACGAGAACGGTCTACGCGAACAGATCAGCATCCTTGGCAAGTCGCTGTTCGACCGCGGCCTGACGATGGGCTCGAGCGGCAATATCAGCGTGCGGCTCGATGACGGTGGCTGGTTGATGACGCCCACCAATGCCTGTCTCGGGCGGCTGGATCCGGCACGCATCTCCCGGCTCGACCGCGAAGGGCGGTTGCTGGCGGGTGACAAGCCGACCAAGGAACATTTCCTGCACACGGCCATGTACGAGGAGCGCCCTCAATCGGGTGCCATCGTGCATTTGCACTCGACGCATTCGGTGGCGGTGTCGTGCCTCCCGGAAGTCGACCCCTGCGACTGCATTCCGCCATTGACCGCCTATTACGTGATGCGAGTCGGCAAGTTGCCCCTGGTGCCGTATCACATACCCGGCGACCCAAGCCTTGGCGATGCGGTACGTGGCCTGGCCGGCAAGCACAGCGCCGTATTGCTGGCCAATCACGGCCCGGTGGTTGCTGGAAAATCTCTTGAAGCCGCGGTCTACGCCACGGAGGAACTGGAGGAGACCGCGAAGCTTTATCTGCTGCTGCGCGGCGAGAATCCACGCGCTCTGACGCCTGAACAGGTCGCCGAACTCGAAGCTCGCTTTCCCCGCGACTGATCGCTCGTCAAACCATCCATTCCCAGGAAATCCGATGACAAAACTGGCCGCCAATCTCAGCATGCTGTTCAACGAGCATGACTTCCTAGACCGCTTCGCTGCCGCGCGCCAAGCAGGATTCAAGGGGGTGGAGTACCTGTTCCCCTATGCCTACTCCCCCGAGACCCTGCGAGCTGCCCTTGAGGAGTCTGGCCTCGAGCAAGTGTTGTTCAACCTGCCTCCCGGCGATTGGGAAGCGGGGGAGCGGGGTATCGCAAGTCTCCCCGGGCGAGAATCGGAATTTCGTGACTCGGTGGTGGAAGCGTTGCGCTATGCCGAGGTGCTTGGCTGCCCACGGGTGCATGCCATGGCGGGCCTCTTGCCGGACGGTGCCGATGCCCAGACCCATGCCGCTCACCAGGCCACCTACATTGACAACCTGCGCTTCGCCGCTGCTGAAGCCGCCAAGGTGGGCCGCGACGTACTGATCGAACCGATCAACACCCGCGACATGCCGGGGTTCTTCCTTTCACGCCAGGCCCACGCCATGGCGGTGCTGGAAGCGGTGGGAGCCGATAACCTGCGCCTGCAGTTCGACCTCTATCACTGCCAGATCATGGACGGCGATCTGATCCGTCATATGGAGCGGCAGTTTCCGGCCATCGGCCATGTGCAGATCGCCGGAGTGCCCGAGCGTCATGAACCCGATAGCGGCGAGGTTCACTTTCCGGCGCTATTCCAGCGGCTCGAAGCGCTGGGCTATGGCGGCTGGATCGGCTGCGAATACCGTCCGGCAGGGGCGACCCGTGACGGTCTCGGCTGGGGACGCGAGTACGGCCTTGCCGCGACCCACTGACAATGACTTTTTTACGACAGGATTGATTCACCATGCATATTGCCATTACCGGTGCGGCCGGCTTTCTCGGCCAGCGTCTCGTTAATCAACTGCTGGCGCGGGGTCAGCTCGACGGCGAAGCCATCACCCGTCTCACCCTGATCGATCAGGTCGAGGCACCCAAGCCCGACGTGAAAGGGGTCGAGGTCGAATGCCTGGCGCTCGACATCACCTCGCCAGGTGCCCTTGACCCGGTGCTCGACGAGCGTCCGGCAGTGATCTATCACCTGGCGGCGGTGGTCAGTTCGGCGGCGGAAGCCGACCTGGACCTCGGCATGGCGGTCAATTTCGATGCCACCCGTGAACTGCTCGAGGGCTGTCGCCAGCGCGAACTCTCCGGGACACGCCTGGTGATGGCCAGCTCGGTGGCCGCCTATGGCGGCGATATGCCGGTGGTGCTCGACGACATGACCGCGCTGCATCCGCAGAACTCCTACGGCACCCAGAAAGCGATGTGCGAACTGCTGATCAACGACTACAGCCGTCGCGGCCTGGTCGATGGCCGTGTGCTGCGCCTGCCGACCATCGTGATTCGCCCGGGGCGCCCGAATGCAGCGGCGTCGAGCTTCGCTTCGAGCATCCTGCGGGAACCGTTGGCCGGTGAGCAGGCCATCTGCCCGGTGCCGGTGGAGCAGGAGCTGTTCGTGATGTCCCCCGCCAAGGTCATCGATGCCCTGGTGCATGCCGCTGAAGTGCTCGGCGAATCGATCGGAGCCTTCCGTGCCCTGATGTTGCCGGGCATCACCGTCAGTGTCAGCGAGATGCTCGAAGCATTGCGCGAGGCAGCGGGTGACGAAGCCGTGGCCCGCGTGCGTCACGAAGCCGATCCGCGGATCCAGGCCATCGTCTCCGGCTGGCCGGCACGCTTCGACACCGAGAAGTCCCGCGAACTTGGCTTCACCGGTGATCGCGACTTCAAGGAGATCATCGACGCCTATATCAGTGAGTCCCGCTGACGTATTCGGCTGTTGTGCGCCAGCCGATCGATCGGGGTCTGTCCCCGGTCGCCGCGATGCCAGGCATCGCCGCGCACGTTCGA
This sequence comes from Halomonas urumqiensis, assembly GCF_003028575.1. GTDB lineage: Bacteria > Pseudomonadota > Gammaproteobacteria > Pseudomonadales > Halomonadaceae > Halomonas > Halomonas urumqiensis. The sequence continues at coordinate 218,859 of NZ_PYUD01000004.1, forward strand.
TAGCAGAGCGATTTCAACACCCACACCACTACACCCTCACCACAACAACCGTCCCTTCAAGCATCGGGACAAGAACGAGGAACGCCACATGAGTTCACGTACCACCCAACCCCGTTTCGCCCGCCGTACCCTGGCCACTGCCGTCGGTAGCCTGGCCACCCTGGCCCTGGCCGGCGTCGCCCTGCAGGCCCAGGCCGCCACCGAGATCAGCGTCGGCTACGCCATCTCCAGCAACTCCCACTACGGCGAGGGCTCGCGTGCCTTCAAGGAGACCCTCGAGCGCCTCTCCGATGGCGAGTTCACCGTCACCGACCACCCCAGCGGTGCGCTGGGCGGCGAGCGGGCGATGATCGAGGGCCTGCAGATCGGCACCGTCGACATGGTCA
>NZ_PYUD01000005.1 GCF_003028575.1 Halomonas urumqiensis
TGAGGCTCAGTACTACATCGAAGAGTATTACGATAACGTGCGGCTCCATGGGGCCTTGGGCGGAGTCTCCCCCCGGACCTATGAAGCCGCTGCCTGACAAAGTGTCTACTTTTTCAGGGCCACACCAATGCGTAGATCGACATGCAATTCGGCCTCCACAATACCAGCCGCTGACCCTGAGTGCTGCTACCCACAGCTCAACGCTTGATCAGCCATGCTGGCGGCGCAACCGCGCAGCGGCCTCGATCATGTTGGCCAGTGCCGGCTCCACTTCGGCCCACTGGCGGGTCTTCAGGCCACAATCCGGATTGACCCACAACCGCTCGAGGGGAACCCGTTCGGCAGCCTTCTCCATCAGTGCCACCATCCAGTCCACCTCGGGAATGTTCGGCGAGTGAATGTCGTAGACGCCGGGGCCGATCTCGTTGGGATAGGCAAAGTCCTGGAAGGCATCGAGCAGTTCCATGTTCGAGCGCGAGGTTTCGATGGTGATCACGTCGGCATCGAGTGCGGCGATGGCGGCGATAATGTCGTTGAATTCCGAATAGCACATGTGGGTGTGGATCTGGGTCTCGTCCCGCACGCCCGCGGCGCTCAACTGGAAGCACTCGACAGCCCAGGCCAGATAGCCCTGCCACTCGGCCTGGCGCAACGGCAGGCCCTCGCGCAGTGCCGGCTCGTCGATCTGGATCGCGCGGATGCCAGCGGCCTCGAGATCGCACACCTCGTCACGCAGCGCCAGGGCGATCTGCCGACAGGTGATGTCGCGTGGCTGGTCATCTCGCACGAAGGCCCACTGCAGCATGGTCACGGGGCCCGTCAGCATGCCCTTCATCGGCTTGTCGGTGAGCGCCTGGGCAAACTCGCTCCAGCGCACCGTCATCGCGCCAGGCCGGCTGACATCGCCGACGATCACCGGCGGCTTCACGCAGCGCGATCCATAGCTCTGGACCCAACCGTTACGCGTGAACAGATAGCCGTCGAGCTGCTCGCCGAAGTACTCCACCATGTCGTTGCGCTCCGGCTCGCCATGCACCGGCATATCCAGGCCCAGCGCTTCCTGGCGGGCCACGGCGAAGGCGATTTCCTCGCGCATGCGCCCCTCATAGGCCTCGCTTGAAAGCTCACCGGCCTTGAAGGCGCGGCGCGCGGCACGGATCTCGTCGGTCTGCGGAAAGGAGCCGATCGTGGTAGTGGGAAACAGCGGCAGATCCAGCGCGCGGCGCTGGGCGATCGCCCGCGTGGCATAGGGGCTGCGCCGCCGGGTATCCGCGTCACTCACCGCGGCGACCCGGTTCGCCACCTCGGACCGATGAAGCCGCGTAGAATCGCGACGCGCCTGAAGCGCCAGGGTCGCGGCATCCCGGCGCTCCCGGTCCACATCGCTTGCGCGGCCATCCAGCAGGCGCGCCAGTGTCACCACTTCATCGAGCTTCTGGCGGGCGAAGGCCAGCCAGCTCTTGAGTTCGCCATCGAGCTCAGTCTCCGCGGCGAGATCCACCGGCACATGCAGAAGCGAACAGGATGGCGCAACCCACAGGCGCTTGCCCAGGCGCATGCGTGCCGAAGCCAGGCGTTCGCGAAGCAGCGCCAGGTCGGCCCGCCACACGTTGCGTCCATCGATGGCACCCACCGACAGCACCTTGTAGGCGGGAAGACGATCGAGCACCGCCTCAAGCTGCTCGGGGGCACGCGAAAGATCGATATGCAGGCCATCCACCGGCAACCCCACGGCCAGGCTGAGGTTCTCGCCGAGTCCGCCGAAGTAGCTGGCCAGCAACACCTTGACCGGGGCGCTCTGCAGCACGTTGTAGGCGGCCTCATAGGCTTGCCGCCAATCCTGCGGCAGCTCCTGGACTAGCGCCGGTTCATCGAGCTGAACCCACTCCACCCCCTGCTCTGCAAGACTGGTGAGCAGTTCGCCATACACCGGCAGCAGGGAGTCGAGCAGTGAGAGTCGATCCAGCCCCTCCTCGCGCGCCTTGCCCAGCCACAGCCAGGTCAGCGGGCCCAGCAGCGTCACCTTCACGGCGTGCCCCGCCGCATGTGCTTCGGCGACCTGGTCGAACAGCCGCGAACTGGCCAACTGGAAGGTCTGCCCCGCATGCAGCTCCGGTACCAGATAGTGGTAGTTGGTATCGAAATACTTGGTCATTTCGCAGGCGGCGGCTGGCTCGCCCGAAGGGGCGCGGCCGCGGGCCATGCGGAAGGCGGTATCGAGGTCGACCTCGCCTCGCGCCACCTCACGCTCGGCGGTAAATCGCGCAGGAACCGCTCCCAGTGTTACCGAAAGATCCAGCACCTGATCGTAAAAGGCGAAATCGCCGACGCTGACCAGGTCGAGGCCGGCGTCACGCTGGGCGGCCCAGTTGGCCAACCGCAGCTCGCGGCCCACGGTTTCCAGTGCCTCACGGTCAATATCGCCCTTCCAATAGGCCTCGGTGGCTTTCTTCAGCTCGCGGTTGCCGCCGATACGTGGGTATCCGCCAATATGAGCCGTTGTCATGTGAACTACCTCGAAACATGAATGATGCGAGAGAGTTTCACTGGCCACCGATTGTGAATCAAACTAAACTTTCTAATCTTCATAATGAAAATGGCTCACCTCGATGCTCGAACTTCGCCATCTGCGCACCCTGATCGCCCTACGCGACGCCGGCTCGCTGGTGGAAGCCGCGGACCGGGTCCACCTGACCCAATCCGCACTCTCCCACCAGATCAAGGATCTGGAAGATCGGTTGGGCAATCCGCTGTTCGTGCGCAAGACCCGTCCGGTGGAGTTCACCCGGGCCGGACAACGCCTGCTGACGCTCGCCGAACAGGTGCTGCCCCAGGTGCGCATGGCCGAGCGCGACCTGGCGCGCCTGGCCGGCAATGAACAGGGACGGTTGCACATGGCCATCGAGTGTCACAGCTGTTTCCAGTGGCTGATGCCGACCATCGACCATTTCCGCGATCACTGGCCGGAAGTGGAGATCGACATCCCGGGGGGCCATCATTTCGACCCGCTGCCGGCGCTGGCCCGCGAACAGCTCGACCTGGTGATCACCGCCGACCCCCAGCCGCTTCCAGGCGTGCACTACGAGCCACTGTTCCGCTACGAAGGTTTGCTTGCGGTGGCGCGCCAGCACCGCCTGGCGAGCAAGCCGTTCGTCACTCCCGAACAGCTCGCCGATGAGACCTTGATCACCTATCCGGTGGAACACTCGCGACTGGACGTGTTCACTCAGTTTCTCGACCCGGCGAACGTCCGGCCGAAGGAGATTCGCACCGCCGAGCTGACCATCATGATGATGCAGCTGGTGGCCAGTGGTCGTGGGGTCTGTTCGCTCCCCAACTGGGCGCTGACGGAATATCTGGAGCGCGACTACGTGAAAGCCGTGGCGCTGGGAGAGAAGGGGGTGTGGAGCACGTTGTTCGCGGCGATCCGCGACGAGAGCCGCCAGGCACCCTGGATGGAGGATTTCCTGCGCACCGCCCGGGAAACGTCCTTTGCGGTGCTGGAAGGCATCAAACCGGCCTGAGCGCTCAATTGCCCGGCAGGGTCTCGCGGCGTTGCGGCAGCAGCAGGGTAAACCGTGCACCGCCCAGTTCGGGGCTTTCGTCCACTGCCACGCTGCCGCCATGCCAGGTCATCACCTTCTGCACGATGGAGAGGCCCAGTCCGTAGCCACCGGAGCTGCGCGTGCGGCTGTCATCGAGTCGCGCGAAGGGCTTGAAGACTTCCTGACGCTGCTCGGCCGGAACACCGGGGCCGTCGTCCTCGACATCGACACGTACCAGCTGTGGCTCCCCCTGAAGGCGAATCACCACCCGCGAGCGGGCATGCCGACAGGCATTGGCCACCAGGTTCTGCACGGCGCGCTGCAGGTAGCGTGGCTCGGCGATGGCTTCCACGTCGGGGCCTTCGGCCAGCGACAACTCGAGGTGGCCGTGCAGCGGCCTTAGTGCGTCGATGACCCGCTCGGCCATTGATCGACAATCGACCAGCGCCGCATCGATTTCACGTCCATTCACCGCATCGCTGCCCAGCCGCGCGTAGGTCAGGATCTCGTCGATCAGCCCATCGAGCTCCTCGATATCGCCGTCGATCCCCTGCAGTTGGCGGCGAATCGACGGCTCATCGGTCATGTCCTCGACCATCTGTACCGCGAAGCGGATCCGCGCCACCGGGGTGCGAAGCTCATGGGACACAGCACGAATCATGTCCTGCTGGGCACGCAACAAGGACTGCACCTGGGTGGCCATGCCATTGAAGGCCATGCCGAGTCGGCCGAGGAAGTCACCGCTCTCGACCTTGACCCGGGTATCCAGTCGCCCCCCGGCGATCCGTGTGGCGGCAAGTTCCAGGCGCGCCATGCGCGCCTCCACGCCCCTGACGATCAAGTAGATGGTCGCCGCCAGCACGGCCAGGAGAATCACCACCAGCACCAGCAGAAGTTCACCAGGCAGTGGCTCGAAGCTCTCCACCGGCCCGACCACCAGCCATTGGACCGTGTCTTTGGAATCGACAAGCTCCAGGTACATGGCCATCGACCAGCGCCCCGGCAGCAACCTGATCACCACTTCTCCCTCATCGAGCCGCGTGAGCTGGTAAGGGTCGAGGCTCTCGGGTGGCGTATCGCGCAGCTCCACCGGAATATTACCGCCCAGCACCCGCTCGAGGCGCCCGGCTCGCGCCTCGACATCGACCTCGAGCAGCCATTCACCGAGCAACACTGTCAGCCCGCGCAACTGATGCTCGCTGAGGCTTGCCATCTCAACCTGCAGCACATGCTCGCCACCGGGCAGCAAGCTCTGCAGGCGCCAGCCCTGCTCCTCGAGGGGGTGCACCAGCACGCTGCCACGCTCGAGACGAGTGCGGGAAAAGAAATTGAGGGGAACCTGCGCGATGTCGAGCACCAGCGGCGTCATGTCAAGATGCCGCGCCTGGCGGGTCAACCACATCTGATACTGGTCGGGTTCAAGCGCGGCGAGGTTCTCGGTCAGGAGCCGCATCGGGGCCTGGGCGAGCTGTTCGCGATGGTGCTCGCGGCGTACCTGATCGACCATGGCCAGGCCCAGCAGGGCCAGGCCAAAGGTCAGCAGCAGCGCCAGCGCCAGCAACACATAGACGCGCAGGAAAGTGCTGTCGGCCAGGGCGCGACGCATCGATCAACTTTCCTTGACGAACAGATAGCCCTTGCTGCGCACCGTCTTGATGCGGTGCGGCTGGTTGGGATCGTCGCCGATCTTGGGGCGAATTCGCGACACGCGCACGTCGATGGAACGATCCTGGCCGTCGTAGCGAATGCCGCGCAACTGGGAGAATATCTCCTCGCGGGTGAGCACCCGCCCCGCGTTGCTGGCCAAGAGCCACAGCAGGTCGAACTCGGCACTGGTCAGGTCGATGCGATCGCCATGCAGCCATGCCTCGCGGGTGGCGCTGTCGATATCGAGGTTGCCGAAGTTGAGACGACTTTCGCCGACGGTTTCGGTGGCTTCGGTGCGCCGCAGCAAGGCACGCATGCGCGCCAGCAGAACGCGGGGCTGTACCGGCTTGGGCACATAGTCGTCGGCGCCCATCTCGAGCCCCAGCACCTGGTCCATGTCATCGGTGCGCGCGGTCAGCATCAGGATCGGCCCCAGGTAGTCGCTGCGCGCCCGGCGACAGATCGACAGGCCGTCCTCTCCCGGCAACATCAGGTCGAGAATCACCAGATCCGGTTGCAGGGTAAGAATGCGCTCCACGCCACGCGCTCCGTCCGCTTCCAGCGTGACACGGAAACCGTTGGCCTCGAGGTAGTCTCGGGTCAATCCGGCAAGGCGCTCATCATCCTCGATGATCAGCACATGATCCTGGTCTCGAGGTTCCAAGGTGTTATCCATCCTCTATTCCATCCTGGAGTGCAGGTGATCGGAACTGGCGGCCACCACGAAGCGGCAATTACCGCCAATGGCTAAAGGATACCCGAAAACCGCGTTCTCGCCTGCACACGGCGGATAAATGCACCCCAATGATTTTCGCGCAAGCAGAGAAAAGGCCCAACCATGCGCCCTGGCAAGCCAGCCAAAACCACCCCCCGGATGGTCACAGCTCATCCACAAGTTATCCACTTGCCGAGGCATCAAAAGCACACTATCTTGTGTTTCGACACACACCGAACACCATATGCTGTGCCATAGCAATCGCACATGGCGATGTCAACAGCAGCAGTCAAAGCCGTGTTTTGACCGGCATTTTTTCACCACCAGACAGGGACTCCGGCGCCATGGAAACCACTGCCACCGCGGACATATCGTCCGTTTCCGTCACCGCACCCCGCGCCCTGCGCGTCATCAAGCGCAACGGCGACGTGATGCCATTCGATGCCGGCAAGATCGCGGTTGCCATGAGCAAGGCGTTCATCGCGGTCGAGGGCGACAATGCCGCCACCTCTTCACGGGTCCGCGACCTCGTGCGTCAATCCAGTGAATCCATTGCCCAGGCCTTCCTGCGCCGCATGCCGGATGGCGGCACTCTGCACATAGAAGACATCCAGGACCAGGTGGAGCTGGCGCTGATGCGCGCCGGTGAGCAGAAGGTCGCTCGCGCCTACGTGCTCTATCGTGAGGAGCACGCCCGTGCCCGCGCGGCAGCTGGAGGCGACATCGAAAAGCCCCACCCGACCCTGCACGTCACCCTGCTTGACGGCACGCGCCGCCCGCTGGACCTGGGCCGTGTCGAGACCCTGGTGAACGACGCCTGCGAGGGCCTCGACAACGTCAGCCCCGGGCGAATCGTCGAGGACTCGCTGAAGAACCTCTACGACGGCGTGACCGTCGATGGGGTCTCCCAGGCGCTGATGATGACCGCGCGCACGCTGGTGGAAAAGGACCCCGACTACACCTACGTGACCGCCCGCCTGCTGCAGGACAACCTGCGCCGCGAGGCGCTGGCGTTTTTGGACGTGGCCGAGGAAGCCACCTACCAGGAGATGGCCGAGCTCTACAAGCCAGCCTTCCTGGCCTACATCGAGCGCGGCATCGGCTTCGAGCAGCTCGACCCGCGGCTCGCCGAATTCGACCTCCAGCGTCTGGGTGACGCCCTGGACCACACCCGCGACATGGCCTTCACCTACCTCGGCCTGCAGACGCTCTACGACCGCTACTTCATCCACCGCGACGATGTGCGCTACGAGCTGCCCCAGGTGATGTTCATGCGCGTGGCCATGGGGCTTGCGCTCAACGAGGATGATCGAGAGGCGCGTGCCATCGAGTTCTACGAGCTGCTCTCGAGCTTCGACTACATGGCCTCGACGCCGACCCTGTTCAACTCCGGCACGGTGCGCAGCCAGCTCTCCAGTTGCTACCTGACCAGCGTGCCCGACGAGCTGGACGGCATCTACAGCGCGATCCGCGACAACGCCATGCTCTCCAAGTGGGCGGGCGGCCTTGGCAACGACTGGACCCCGGTACGTGCACTCGGCTCGTGGATCAAGGGCACCAACGGCAAGTCCCAGGGGGTCGTACCGTTCCTCAAGGTGGTCAACGATACCGCCGTCGCGGTCAACCAGGGTGGCAAGCGCAAGGGCGCGGTCTGTGCCTACCTCGAGACCTGGCACCTCGACATCGAGGAGTTCCTGGAACTGCGCAAGAACACCGGTGACGACCGCCGTCGCACCCACGACATGAACACCGCCAACTGGGTGCCGGATTTGTTCATGAAGCGCGTCTTCGACGACAAGGAGTGGACGCTGTTCTCGCCATCCACCTGCCCGGATCTCCACGACCTCTACGGCGCGGCCTTCGAGAAGCGCTACGAGGAGTACGAGGCGATGACCCGCAATGGCCAGCTCAAGCTTTACAAGCGGGTCCGCGCCAAGGACATGTGGCGCAAGATGCTCTCGATGCTGTTCGAGACAGGCCACCCGTGGATCACCTTCAAGGACCCGTGCAACCTGAGAAGCCCCCAGCAGCACGCCGGCGTGGTGCACTCTTCCAACCTGTGCACCGAGATCACCCTGAACACCTCAGTGGACGAGATCGCGGTGTGCAACCTGGGCTCGGTGAACCTCGCCCAGCACGTGCTGGATGGCAAGCTCGACGGCGAGAAGCTCGGCAAGACCGTGCGTACCGCCGTACGCATGCTCGATAACGTCATCGACATCAACTACTACGCGGTGCCCCAGGCGCAGAACTCCAACTTCAAGCACCGCCCGGTGGGGCTTGGCATCATGGGCTTCCAGGATGCCCTCTACGCCCAGGATATCGCCTACGCATCCGAGGAGGCCGTGGTATTCGCCGACCGCTCCATGGAACTGGTCAGCTATCACGCCATCGAGGCCTCGAGCGACCTGGCCGCCGAACGTGGCCGCTATGCAAGCTTCGACGGTTCACTGTGGAGCCAGGGCGTGCTGCCCATCGACTCCATCGAGAAGCTCAAGACCGAACGCGGCGAGAAGTACATCGAGCTTGACGAGAGCGCCACCCAGGACTGGGATCGCCTTCGCGACAAGATCGCCACCCAGGGCATGCGCAACTCCAACGTGATGGCCATCGCCCCGACCGCCACGATCTCCAACATCTGTGGCGTGTCGCAGTCGATCGAGCCTACCTACCAGAACCTTTACGTGAAATCGAACCTGTCCGGCGAATTCACGGTGGTCAACGCCTACATGGTCAACGACCTCAAGGCGCGCGGGCTGTGGGACGAGGTCATGATCAACGACCTCAAGTACTACGACGGCTCGGCCCAGCCCATCGAACGCATGCCGGCGGACCTGAAGGCCAAGTACGCCACCGCCTTCGAGGTGGAGCCGAAGTGGCTGGTCGAAGCCGCTGCGCGCCGCCAGAAGTGGATCGACCAGGCCCAGTCGCTGAACCTCTACATCAAGGGCGTCTCCGGCAAGAAACTCGACGTGACCTACCGCATGGCATGGTTCCGTGGCCTCAAGACCACCTACTACCTGCGTGCACTGGGGGCCACCTCGGTGGAGAAATCCACCGTCGACCGCGGCAATCTCAACGCGGTCAGCAACGGCGCGCCAGCGCCCACGGCAACCCCCGCACCGGCTCCCGAGCCCACGCGCCAGGAACCGCGTGGCGTCGATGATTTCCTTTCGGGCCCCGGCGCCACGCGCGCGCCCAGCGCCGCGGAGATCGACGAACTGGGCTGCGAGGCGTGCCAATAAGTACGACCGAACACGTATTACCGCCGGTGAAGCGAGAGGCGCCGGGGGCAAGCCGAAGAGGAGGTCCTACGCCAGGGATGGCGTCGGTAGCGCCCAGGGATGGGTTTACAGCGCCTCCTAGCAGGCTTGCCGCCGGAGGAGCCTCGCGCGATGAATCCACCCATGGCTCCCAATTAATTCGAGGTAAGAGAAATGCTGAACTGGGATGAGTTCCACGAAGACGAGAACACCGTAGCCGAGGCGCCGGCCCAGCCGGCCGCCCCCAAGCCCGCGCCGGCGGCAGCGGAGCCGAGCCAGGTGGCCGAGGCCAGTGGCCAGTATGCCGTGGCCGAGGCCGACCGCCTGGAGCGCGCCCGCAAGTCGCTGGAAGAGCTCGACGTGGCCGCCGGCCTCGAGGAGCTCGAGATGGGCGCGGCGCGCATCGAAGTCGACGACAAGCAGATGATCAATGCGCGCGCCGACCTCAACCAGCTGGTGCCCTTCAAGTACGAGTGGGCCTGGCAGAAGTACCTGGATGGCAGCGCCAACCACTGGATGCCCCAGGAAGTGAACATGAACGCCGATATCGCGCTGTGGAAGAGCCAGGAAGGCTTGACCGCGGACGAACGGCGGATCGTCGAGCGCAGCCTCGGCTACTTCTCCACCGCCGACTCGCTGGTCGCCAACAACCTGGTACTGGCGCTGTATCGCCTGATCACCAACCCGGAGTGCCGACAGTACCTGCTGCGCCAGGCCTTCGAGGAAGCCATCCACACCCACGCCTACCAGTACTGCGTGGAGTCGCTGAGCATGGACGAGGGCGCGGTATTCAACATGTACCGCGAGGTGCCTTCCGTGGCCGCCAAGTCCGCCTGGAGCCTCAAGCACACCCAGTCGCTGTCGCGTCCGGACTTCAACACCGGCACCGAGGAGACCGACCGGGAACTGCTGCGCAACCTGGTGGCCTTCTACTGCGTCACCGAGGGCATCTTCTTCTATTGCGGCTTCAGCCAGATTCTCTCCATGGGGCGCCGCAACAAGATGACCGGCGTGGCCGAGCAGTTCCAGTACATCCTGCGCGACGAATCGATGCACCTGAACTTCGGCGTCGACATGATCAACCAGATCAAGATCGAGAACCCCAACCTGTGGACGCCCGAGTTCCAGGACGAAGTCACCCAGATGATCCTCGAAGGCACCGAGCTGGAGATCGCCTACGCGCGTGACACCATGCCGCGCGGCGTGCTTGGCATGAACGCCGCGATCATGGAGGAGTACCTGCACTTCATCTGCAACCGCCGTCTCGCCCAGATCGGCCTCAAGGAGCAGTTCCCGGGCGCCGAGAATCCCTTCCCGTGGATGAGCGAGATCATCGACCTGCGCAAGGAGAAGAACTTCTTCGAGACCCGCGTCACCGAGTATCAGGTGGGCGGCGCGCTGAGCTGGGATTGAGTGAGAAGCAAGAAAATAAAAAACGCCCGACGCGGCAACGTCGGGCGTCTCGGCCAACAGGGTATACGACCACTCCTGATGGCACGGGTAGGCTAGCTGCCTGAACCGGGGCGTATTTTCCTTTGCAGCATAGCCAGGGTCAAGCTGGTCGCATTCCAACCCTTCCCCAGACCCCTGCAATTGTCGGCTCCACGGAGGACAATCCTAATGAAAGTGGCTCGACACACATCACCCCGCGACAGCGTGGCATGGCAAACCGCCCTCGATCACGCCCTCGCCGCTCATGGCGGCTCCGATGCCCTGGCGCACTACCCCCACGTCGCCCAGGCATTTCCCTCGCCCGCCCCCAACCCCTATACCCGCGAGCATCCACTGCTCGACTACCGTGGGCTCAAGGAATGGGCCAGCTCACGTGGCTGGCGCGTACGGCCCGCTCCCGAACGTGCCGAGGACAACCAGAAATACAGCCCTCCGGTGCGCTTCACGCGCCTGCCTGACACGCCGAGTCGCGCAAGCGCCTATCACTGAAGGCCGACACCGCCCGGTCATCCGGGTGGTGTCCATTCCCCTCGACAATATTATGCCGCACCGCATCATCAGGTATTGCCAGCCAACCTAGCGCGCTCTGAGAAACGCTGAACAAACCGACGAGCGAGATGAAGCGCAAGGCGCACGGAGCACAGGAACCGGAGCCTATGGGGTATAGGTGAGGATTCCGCGCACCGCGCAACGCAGCGATTCGCTCGCGTAGACGTTTGTGTAGTGTTTCTCTAACGTAAGAGATATACGTCCATCGAGTGCCAGGAGGCGTTGAATGAGCGACGACAGCAACAAGAGCATCATCAAGCGTGTCTATGTGCCGGGTCATGTACGCGACCTACCCAACGGTGAGCGCGTGAAGGTACCCGGGCACTACAAGGCACCGACGAAGACATCGTGATCGAAAGCCCGATCACCGGCTTTCACCTCGACGAACAATCCCATTGGGTGGCCGAGCTTTCGTGCGGCCACATTCAACATGTGCGCCATCAGCCACCCTGGATCGAGCGCCCCTGGGTCACCCATCAAGCCGGGCGCGATTCGATGCTGGGGTTTCGGCTGCGCTGCCTGAAGTGCGAGCGGGGCGAGCCACGCGATGCCGACTAGCGCTGAAACCATACCGACAAGCGCTGAAACGACATCGGGCAGGCCAACTGGCCTGCCCGAGAGTGAAGCGTGCCTCACGCGGACGTGACGAAATGATCGTCGCTACCCCTTTGGCCCCAGCAGGAACCAGATGATCAGGCCGATCAGCGGGAAGAACAGCAAGACCAGAATCCACAGCAGTTTAGCCAGACCACCCGCTGAACTCTTCGCCACCTTGACGATGGCCCAGATGACGATGATCAGCCAGATCAGGCCCAGCAGGCCACCTACCTCGATTCCCATTCGACCTCTCCTTGTCCCGTTGCGGCGAAATGCCGAAAAAACGAGACACCGATCAATGCGACCGGTGTTTCCGACTGCATGGTAAGCATAGCGGCGAGGAATTGCACAACACCGATGCGTAGCAATCTGTGAACATTCGGTAACCGGCCCTGGTGGCAATGTCCGCCCTGGCTGTAAACAGGCCGTGGCGACCGCCCTGCCGCTCTCTCTGGTGCGCGGATTGCATAGGAAGGACGACGGATCGTATCGGGTAGAATGGATCACTCTCATCACTTCCACCAGGAGCCGACCTTGGCCACCGACCTGCTGCTCAACGCACTGATCTTTCTCGTCGCGGCGGTACTGATCGTGCCAGTGTTCAAGCGCCTGGGGCTTGGCGAGGTGCTGGGCTATCTCGCGGCAGGCGTGGTCATCGGCCCTTCGGTGCTCGGGCTGGTGGCCGACGCCGAGGCAGTGCTGCAGTTCTCCCAGGTCGGTATCGTCTTCCTGCTGTTCGTGATCGGCCTCGAGCTGAAGCCGTCACGCTTGCGAGTGATGCGTCGCTCGGTATTCGGCTTCGGCAGCCTGCAGGTGGCGGTGACCACCATAGTGCTCAGCCTTGCCGCCTGGTGGCTGGGGCTACCGCCCCCGGCGGCCCTGGTGGTCGGCTTCAGCCTCGGGCTGTGCTCCACGCCGCTGGTGCTGCAACTGCTTGGCGAGCGCAAGGAACTGCAGACCCGCCATGGCCGCCACGCCTTCGCCCTGCTGCTGTTTCAGGATCTCGCGGCGATTCCGGTACTGGCGATCATTCCCATGCTGGCGGCCGATTCGTTGCTGGCCGATGGCGTGATGCCGCTGGCACGGGGCGTGCTGGTCGCCGCGGCGGCTTTCATCGGCCTGATCGTCGGTGGGCGCTACCTGCTGCGCCCACTGTTTCACTACGCCGCCGCCACGCGCAGCCGCGAGGTATTCGCCGGGACCGTGCTGCTGGTGGTGATCGGTGCCGCGCTGTTGATGGAACTGGCCGGGCTGTCGATGGCGCTTGGCGCCTTCATCGCCGGTGTGCTGCTCGCCGACTCGAAGTATCGCCACAATATCGAGGCGGATATAGAACCCTATCGCGGGCTGCTGCTGGGATTGTTCTTCATGGCGGTGGGCATGATGGCCCAGATCGGCCTGCTGGCCGAAATGCCCGTGACGGTGATCGGGCTGACCCTGGGACTGGTGGCACTCAAGGCACTTGCGATGCTGCTGGCCGCCCGCCTGCATGGCAGTGGCTGGCGGGACAGCACCAACCTTGCGGTACTACTCTCCCAGGGCGGCGAATTCGGCTTCGTGCTGCTTTCCGCCGCGGCCACCGCAGCCCTGTTGGACGCTTCGCTGGTCAGCCTGCTGATACTGGTCATCTCGCTTTCCATGGCCACCACGCCGCTGCTGTTCCAGCTGCACGTGCATGGACTGCGCCGGCTGTTCAAGCGGCCAAGCGCCGCACCGGCCTTCGATACGCCACCGGATGACTCGCCGCAGATCATCATCGCCGGCTTCGGGCGCTTCGGGCAGATCATGGGGCGAGCCCTGCAGGGGCTGAAGATTCCCTACACCGTGCTCGACATCAATGCCGACCAGGTCGAGGTGGTACGCCGCTACGGCAACCAGGTCTACTACGGCGATGCGGCGCGCATCGATCTGCTCAAGGCCGCCGGCGCCGACAAGGCGCGGATACTGGTGGTGGCGGTCGGCGATCCCGAAGCGTCGATGCGCATCGTCGAACAGGTCGGCCGTCAGTTTCCTCACCTCAGGCGATATGCACGGGCGCGCAACCGCTACCACGCGCAGCTGTTGATGCGCGCAGGGGTGACGCATATCGTCCGCGAACTGCTGCCGGCAAGCCTCGAGCTGACCCGCGACGCATTGATTGGCCTGGGCATCCCCCCGGATCAAGCACAGCACACCATCGATACCTTCCGGCCCCACGATGAGCAGGCGCTGATGCGTCAGCTCGCGGTGTTCGGCAACGAGAAGAAACAGATCCAGACCATCCAGGACGCGGCCCGCGAGCTCGAAGCGCTTTACGAAGCGGACGAGGATATCACCACGCGGGTCGAGGAAGCGCCACGGCGTGAGTCGTGAGGCGTGGCCAGTGCATCAGTCCAGTTGCCACCAGGCGGGCAGCCGGGTGCGCACCTCGCGCCTGGCGAAGCGATCATCCATCAGCACCACCACGCCACTGTCCTCGGGGCCACGGATCACCCGGCCGGCCGCCTGAACCACCTTGATCAACCCAGGAATGCGGTAGGCGTAGTCGTCGCCCTGCCCGAAGCGTGCCTGCAGCCGCGCCTTGAGCGCCTCATTGAACGAGTCGAAGGGGGGCAGCCCCTGGGTGGCGATGAAGGCGCCGATCAGCCGCGTACCCGGCAGGTCGATGCCCTCGGCAAAGGCACCGCCCAGCACCGCGAAGCCAATGCCTTCCCCACCGGGCACGAAGCGTGAAAGGAAAGCGTCTCGCTCCGCCTCGGGCATCCCACGCCGCTGGTGCCACACGGGAATCGCCGGATACCTCTCGCGCAGTTGCGCCAGGGCGTCTTCGAGGTAGGCGAAGCTGCTGAAGAAGGCCAGGTAGTTGCCGGGGCGGCGCACATACTGGCTGGCCATTTCGGTGCAGATTGGCTCAAGCGAGGCATGGCGATCGCGCAGCCGGGTGGAAATGTCGGCGCGGATGCGTACCTCCAGCTGGGCGGCAGCGAACGGCGAATCGACATCGCGCCACACGGTGTCGGCCGGCAAGCCCAGCAGGTCGCGATGATAATGCCCCGGAGCCAGGGTTGCCGAGAACAGCACACCGCCATGGGCGCGCTGAAAGCGTGGTGCCAGAAAATCCGCCGGCACCAGGTTGCGCAGGCCCAGCACGGCTCGCCCACGACCCTCACGCTTCAGGTCGCACAGCGAGTGGTCAGCGAAGGACTCCGCCAGCCGCGTGAACGCCAGCGCCTCGAACAGCAGGGTCTGCAGCGCCTGGCTTGCGCCCTCGGCATGCTCGGCAAGGTAATCGGTAATGGCGCTCACCAGGCCCTGCAGGGCAGCAAGCATCCCGCCCGGCAGCGCCTCGAGAATACGGTAGGCCGGGCGCCCCGGCGCCCCCGCCTCGCCAAGTCCGGCATCCTTTACCACCTCCTGCCACTGGCGCGCCAGCCTTGCCAGTGGCCGCTTGAGTGCAGCGGGGGCCGAGCGCCGCACCAGCGCGAGCTGACGCTGATCGAGCTCGGCGCTGTACATGCCACGGGCGCGCTCCACCAGGTTGTGGGCTTCGTCGACCAGCAAACCGACCCGCCACGCGTTGGCGTTTGCCAGGCCATGCAGCAACGCATTGGCATCGAACCAGTGGTTGACGTCACCCACCACCACGTCGCACCAGCGGGCCAGCTCCTGTCCCAGGTAGTAAGGGCAGACATGCTGCTCACGAGCTACCTCGCGCAGTGCCTCGCGATCCAGCCACCCGCGCTCCACCGCTGCCTGACGGGCCGCCGGTAACCGGTCATAGAAGCCACGCGCCAGCGGGCATGCCTCGCCATGGCAGGCGGTGCCAGGGAACTCGCAGGCCTTGTCGCGGGCGACAAGTTCGAGCACGCGCAAGGACGGCTCGCGCCCGCTGCCCGCCGTGAGAGTGGCAAGCGCATCCAGCGCCAGCCGCCGTCCCGGTGTCTTCATGGTCAGGAACATGGCGCGGTCGATGCCATGTCGTGGCATGGCGGCCAGCAACGGGAACAGCGTGCCCAGGGTCTTGCCGATGCCGGTGGGCGCCTGGGCCAGCAGGCAGCGCCCGGTGGCCATGGCCTTGAAGGTCGACTCCGCCAGTTCACGCTGGCCAGGACGGAAACTCGCATGGGGGAACGCAAGCCCGGCCAGCAACCGGTCGCGCTGCTCGCGATGCCGGGCCTCGCTCTCGGCCCAGGCCAGGAAACGATGGCACTGGTCGTCGAAGAAGACCGCCAAGGTGGTGGCCGCCAGCCGCTGCTCGAAGCGCGTCTCGCGGCCACTGGCCACGTCCAGATAAACCAGCGCCAGGCGGATGTCCGATACCCCGCGCTCCATGCAGAAGAGCGCACCATAGACCTTCACCTGGGCCCAGTGCAGCGCGCGCTGGTTGTCGGCCATGCGCTCGAGGTTGCCGCGGTGAGTCTTGATCTCCTCCAGGCAGTTGGCCGCCGCATCATACCCATCGGCACGCCCGCTCACCTGCACGCCACCGTAGCGCCCGCTGAGCGGCAATTCGGTGACATAGCCCTCACCACGCCGCGCGGCGATGCGCGCATGGCCGGCGATCCCCTCCTGGGCCGTGGGGGCGGGGGTGAAGCGATGGTCCAGGTCGCCCTGGCGGGCGGTGAAATCGCACAGCGTGCGCACCGCCACGCGATAACGCGGCGCTTTCTCGGTAGCGGGGCTTGCGGATTCGGCACTCATTCCGCGGGCTCGGCGCGAGTCGTTTGCCAGCGCACATGACACACTGCTACCGGCATACCCTGTGCGTGAAAGAAGGCCAGCCAGCGGCGCTGATTGTCCTGCAGGCGATCGCCGGGGCCCTTTACCTCGATCATGCGATAGCGAGGCTCGCCGGGTAGTGCCTCGGGAAAGAACTGGATCAGGTCGGGCAACCCGGCGCGGTTGGCCTTGAGATCGCCCAGCAGGCGCTGGAAGCACGCCTTGAGGTGGGCCGGCGGCAGGCAGTCCAGCGCCAGCTCCAGCAATGCCTCATCGAGCACGCCCCAGTGCACGAAGGGATTGGCGATTCCCTGCTTGAGTCGCCAGGCGCGGCGGATCACCTGGCCGTGGCTGCCATCATCGAGCCGCGCCAGGCAGGCCTCGAAACGTGTGCGACGCCGCGCCACGAAATCCTCCCTGTAGAGATCCGCCGGCCCACTGTGGAAGGGATGGAAGAAGGCGCCGGGCAGAGGGACAAACAGCGCCTCCCAGCACAGCAACCCGAACAGCCCCGTGATCAGCGTATTCTCGACGTAGTGCACCGAGGCTTGCGTGCACTGCAGATGATCACGCACGGCACGTTCCACGCAATGTGCAGGACCATCCAGCGTAAGATCGATGCGCTGGGTCATCGGCGCATCGGCCACTGGCGAAACCGGCAAACCCAGCCGCCGGGCCAGCCTGGGCAGCAACCGGTCGAGGGCCTGACGTTGCGGCTCATCCTCGAGCCTCTCGTGGTGCGCAAGCGATAGCGCCAGCCGATGCGCTTCGCGATACCGGCCCAGGCGCTCCAGCAGGCGCAAGAGACGGATCCGCGCCTCGCTGTTGCCGGTGGCGACGGGTGGCACGCCATGCAGCGCGTGTGTCGCCTTCGCCCTGCCCCACCCAGCCAGTGAATACAGCTCGATGGCTCGCCGGGTATCCCCCTCGCGTTGCGCCGCTTGCGCCAGCGCAAGGCACAGGCGATGCCGACGGGTGGCAAGCCAGGCGTTTTCGGCCGGTACCTCGGGCAGCTCGGCGGCGAGCTCAGCCACTGCCTCGCCGGCCGCCAGGCGCTCGCGCAGACGGTGCATGCGCAGATAGCCATCGACCTCGTCACGGTGTTGAAAGGCACGGGAATCGTCGCTGAAATCAACGCGCTCGAAGCGCATCACGCCAAGCTCGCTGAGCACGAATTCCGCCCAGTCCTGACGCAAGTTGCCGAAGAACATCAAGCGCAGCCGGTCGCAGGTCTCCATCACGCGAAGACGCAACAAGCGCTCGCCACCCAGTTCGCCTGGGGCCTCGGGCCACCAGTCGGCCAACCTGCGCGGCGAGGGGAAACGCTCGGCCAGCGCTTCGAGAAGTGCCGCCTTGCCGGCACGGGCGAGCCCGTCCGACTTGATCTCGCTGGCCAGCGCCCGGCGCAGCTCGGGCAAGCGCAGCACATGGAACAGCTCGTCGAGTGACAGGGCGGGATCGTGATCGACCAGACCCGCTTCGACCAGGGGGCCGAGCGCGTCTGCGGTATCACCGATCTCGGGATAAACGAGCTTCGAGGTGCGAAAGACCTCTCCTTTGCGCATCACCATGCGCACCAGCAGTGCCTGGGCCGGTTGCGGAAGCGCCCCCAGGGTGTCGATGAAGGCACGCTCCCCGGCACTGAGCAGATCGGCGTGACGCTCGCTCACGAAACCCAGCACGAAGTGGAAATTGGCCAGGTAATAGAACGGGTCAGCGAGAGACGCGGCAGGTGATGTACTGGTCATGCATCCATGATATCAGGCGCGTGCATTCGCCGTCAGCGACGCTGTTCATCGCGCCCGATTCAGGGGCGTCCGCGCCCGAGGGTATCGGCGGCGTGGGCACCTCGCTCGCCTGGCGGTCGCGGATCGCCAACCGTGGTATCGCGACGTGTCTGACGCTCCATTTCACTGTTGATCTCGCCGCCCAGCAAGACCACAAAGGCCGACAGCCAGAACCACAGCATCAGTACCACCACAGCGCCGAGCGAGCCGTACAATTGATTCAGCGTGGCCATGTGGCCGACATACAGCGACAGCCCGCCACTGCCCAGCAACCAGAGCAGCGTGGCGGAGATGGTGCCCACGCTGAGCCACTCCCAGCGTGGTGCACGACGGTAGGGGCCGAAGCGGTACAGCACCGCGATCAGGAACATCATCACCAGCAGCAGGATCGGCCAGCGCAGCAAGCGAATGCCGGTTACCAGCCAGGGATCCAGCCTCAAGGCATCGATCACCAGCGGTACCAACGCCACCAATAGCATGGTCACCAGCGTCACCACGACCAGCCCGACCGTCATGGCCCCCACCACCAACCCGCGCCGCCAGAAAGTACGACGCTCGCCCTCTCCGTAGACGACGTTGAGCCCGACGATCATGCCGCGCACGCCTTTCGAGGCCACGAACAACGCCACCAACACACCGCCGACCGCCGTCAGGCTCAGCCCGCGACTGGTATTTTCGCTGATCTCGCGGGCCTGGTCGCCGACCAGACTCGCCGCGCCCGGCGGCAGGATGCGTGAAAACTCGATGATCTGGCGCGCCATGTCCTGGGGATCGAACACCAGCGCCCAGAACGAGATGAGCGCGGCAATGGCGGGAAACAGCGCCAGCAACGCATAGAAGGCGATACCGGCAGCCAGCATCGTGACCCGGTCATCGACCAACGCCTTGTGCACCCGCCACAGGATGTCGTACCAGCCACTGCCGCTGATGGCGTGAGGCCGTGTGGCCTCGCGCCCGCGTCGGGTATGGGTCATGCATCACTCCTGGGTGGATGGGCGCAGCACCATGCGCGCGTCGCGGATTTCGATATCGAAGCGATTGAGGAAACTCATGCCAAGCAGCGCCACGTCCCCATCGAGCCCGGGACTGATGGAACCCCGCACGTCATTGGCCGAGAAACCGCCCAGGCTGACCTCATCCAGTGTGGTCAGCTCCCCACGCACCCGGCCATTGGCGGTGTTGAACCAGGCCGAGCCGCTAGGGGTGAGGGCAAGGCGTTCGGCAAGCCCTGATGGCACCGACACGTAGGTCGCTCCGGTATCGAGCAGGAATTCCACCGGTTCGCCATTGATCCGCCCGGTGGCCACGAAATGGCCCGAGCGGTTGCGTGACAGGGTCAGCGACTCGGCGCCATCCACCGCATTGACCAGGTGGGCATTGGGGTTGCGCTGCTCTTCGAGGTAGCCATGAAACCACCAGGTACCGGCGCCCATGAACAGCATCCAGAACAACAGCATCATGCCGATGCCAGTGCGTCGCAATGCATTGTTGTCTTCGCCCATCAACTCCCCCCGCCCGCCAGGGCATTCGCCCCCTTCACTTCGACTGTATGCGGGGGTGAGGATTCACTACCAGGTAGACCTCCCGGGTCAGCACTGGCTCAGGGCTGACCATTGCGCGCCTCCCAGTCCTTGGCGGCCTGCTGGCCACGGGCCTGGTTCACGAACAGGCAAATCAGGATCGCGACGATGAACAACGCCGCGCACAACAGTATCGAGGCCTGCAGCCCCACCACCGACTGCAAAAGCCCCAGGGCGATGATGCCGAACACCCCGGCCAGCTTGTTGGCCAGCCCCCAGAAGCCGAAGAACTCGGCGGCCTTGCGGCTGGGCGAGAACAGCCCCACCAGGGCGCGACTGGCAGACTGGCTGGAGCCCAGCGAAAGCCCCGCCAGGCAGCCGACGAACAGGAACAGGTGCTGGGCCTGCCAGTCGAGTCCGAAACTCGCATTCAGCCAGGCGGTCACCTCCGGGGTCGCCCAGATGGCGACGATCGCCGCCACCCACAGCATCAGCGTGAACAGGTAGGTGACCCGCGTTCCGATGCGGTCCTGAAGGAAGCCGAACCCGAGCGCCCCCGCGGCCGCGGTGATCTGCACGATGATGAACATCAGGTTGCGGATCGCCTCGTCCCAGCCGATCACCTGGGCCCCGTAGATGAAGGCGAAAGCGATGATGATGTAGACCCCCGCCATCGAGAACAGCAGCGAGATCAGAAAGATGCCCAGATCACGAAAATGGCGAAGTTCGTGGAGGGTCACGGTGACCCGCTCGATGGCGATGGCGCGATAGGACTTGCCGGGTGGCTGAGGCGTGCCACGCTCCTTGACCCACAGGAAGGTGGGGATCGCTGTGATCAGGAAGAAGGCGGCGGCGAAGGGCCCAACCCAGCGAATGCGATCGAAATTGTCCGCCGTGGCCTCGCCCAGCACCACCAGGGTAAAGCCGGCGGCAAACAATCCACCCACGTACCCAAGTGCCCATCCGAAGCCCGATATCTTGCCGAGATCCTCCGGTGGACCCAGCCCCGGCAGAAAGGCGGCGATGAACGACTCCCCCATGGAGTAGGCGTAGTTCGAGAAGACGATCAGCAGAAGGCCCAGCACCACATAGCCCGGTGCGACGAAATAGAGCATCGCCGTGGTCGCGACCGTGGCCAGGTAGCTGGCGAACAGGAATCGCTTCTTGGTGGCCTGGTAATCCATCACCGCGCCGCAAAGCGGGCCGGTGATGACCACCATCAGATAACTCACCGCCAGCGCTAGGCTCCACAGGAAGTTGGCGAGCCGGTAATCGTCGCCCCGGTCCCCGACGATCACCGTGGTGAACAGCTCGCCGAACACCACGGTGATGATCAGCAGGGTATAGGCCTGGTTGGCGAAGTCGAACATCGCCCAACCGAAAATTTCCTTTCGCGACGCCCTCGTCCTCGGCAGCGGGCTATGCATGGTCACGCTCATCGGCCGTCCCTGTCATGACATATCGAATCCGCCTAGCCTAGCAGGAGTGCGTCAATGCGTACTAAACAACGACTGTCGATCGCGAGGAAGCGGGTTTTTCCAAGCCATCCTCATCGTCTTTCCACTGATGTTCACGTTCGAGCAGCGCCCGCTTGCGCTCCACGCCCCAACGATAGCCCGAAATCGACCCGTCGCTGCGCACCACCCGGTGGCAGGGAATGGCAAGTGCAAGGGTATTGGAGGCACAAGCCCTGGCCACGGCGCGCACCGACTTGGGTGAACCGATCCGCTGCGCCAACTCTGCATAGCTGATCGTGGTGCCAACGGGGATCTCGGTCAGCGCATGCCAGACCCGCTGCTGAAAAGCGGTGCCACGAATGTCCAGCGGCAGTGACAACCCGACACCAGGTGCCTCGACAAAGCCCACCACACTGGCGACCCAGGCGTCGAAATCCTGTCCCCCCGGGACCAGGTTGGCATTGGCGAAGCGATCCTGGAACTCCTGCAACAGCCGCTCGGGATCGCTCCCCAGGGAAATGGCGCAAATGCCCTTTTCGCTGGTCGCCACCAGTATCGTCCCCAGTGAACTTTCTCCCAGGGCGAAACGAATCTCCATGCCCTTCCCTCCGGAACGGTAACGCTTCGGTGTCATGCCGAGCATGCGATTGGAACCGGCATAGAAGCGCCCGCTGGAATTGAACCCCGCGTCATAGATCGCCTCGGTCACCGTCTCGCTGTTCAGCAGTTCGGCTCTCACCCATTCAGCACGCCTTGCCACGGCGTAGGCCCTGGGCGTCAGCCCCGTGACCGCCTTGAATACGCGGTGAAAGTGGAAGCGGCTCAGCCCCGCGGCTTGCGCCAGTTCATCGAGCGAAGGCAGGTCTTCGGATGCTTCGATGAGACGGCAAGCCCTGGCGACGCTCTCGGCGTGCCTTCGGGCCAACGATGGCGCCTGGGGGCGACAGCGCTGGCACGGCCGGTATCCGGCCCGCTCAGCCGCCGCCGAATCGGCGTGGAACTCGGCGTTTTCTCGACGCGGACGGCGCGATGCACAGGTGGGGCGGCAATAGATCCCGGTGGTACGCACCGCGTAAACGAAAGCGTCGTCCGCTGCGGCGTCGCGGGCCAATACCGCCGCCCATTTCGCTGTATCGGAATCGAAGGTGGCAGGTGAATCGGTGGATGTCTCGAACATGGCAGGCTCCCGCTGTGGCTTCGACGGTGACACCAGGACCAGAATGGCCCCTGGCGCCACCGGCGTCACTTCGTTCCTTGCTTTGAAAGCCGCGTCAGCATGGATCCCCCATGTTCGCCGTCAAGCCACTGGCCACACGATACTAGACACAAACCGAAAAGCTCGGGCCATATCGTACTGACATCGGCGAAGGCGTTGACCGAGGCGCTACCCGTGATGGGGCGATTGGGATAGCCTCGAGGTGTTTCCGATCCGCCTGGTCACTCCCCATGCTCAGCTTACGCCACCTTTCTTTCGCCTTGATGCTCAGTGTGTTGGGCACGGCACCCTCCACCGCTCGGGCGAGCGAGGCAACCTGGCAGGCGCTGCAGGAGGGTGGCTTGGTGGTGCTGATGCGTCATGCACTGGCGCCGGGTGTCGGTGATCCGCCTGAATTCGAGCGGGGTCGCTGTGACACACAGCGCAATCTTTCCGCGGCCGGGCGCACTCAGGCCGAGGCGGCTGGCCGGGCGTTACGCCAGCGAGACATCCCCATTGACGAGGTATTTTCGTCACAGTGGTGCCGAGCGCTGGATACCGCCGAGCTGATGGATGTCGGCGAGGTAGCGCCAGCACCTTGGCTGGATTCCTTCTTCCGTGAGCGTAGCGAACAAGCGGCGCGCACCCAACGCGCCCGCGAACGCATCCTGGACTGGCAAGGCCCAGGTAACCTGCTGCTGATCACACACCAGGTGAACATCTCGGCGTTGACGGGTAACGGGGCGGGGTCTGGCGACATGCTCGTGGTGCGCCCGGATGGGGACGACATACAGAGTGTCGGGCGGTTAAGGCTTCGCGCCGAGTAAGCCCACCGCCGCCCGGTCCGTCACCGGGTCGGCCTTGGCGCCCGCCGCTTCGCGGCGCTCAGAGTAGCGGTCCACCAGGGTTTCGCCGTGGGGCCGCAGCAGCAGGGTGAAGCGTACCAGTTCCTCCATCACGTCGACGATGCGGTCGTAGAGCGGCGAGGGGCGCATTCGGCCGGCCTCGTCGAACTCCTGGTACGCCTTGGGCACGCTGGATTGGTTGGGGATGGTGAACATGCGCATCCATCGCCCCAGCAGGCGCAGGGTGTTCACCGCATTGAACGACTGCGAGCCGCCGCTGACCTGCATCACCGCCAGGGTACGCCCCTGGGTGGGCCGAACCGCTCCCATGCTCAGCGGCAGATGGTCGACCTGGGTTTTCATCACACCGGTGATCTGGCCATGGCGCTCGGGGCTACACCACACCTGCCCCTCCGACCAGATAGCCAGCTCTCGAAGTTCACGCACGGCGGGGTGATCGTCGCCGGCCACCTGGTCCGGCAGCGGCAGGTCGGAAGGGTCGAAGATCCGCGTGTCGGCGCCGAAATGGCGCAGCAGCCGTGCCGCCTCCTCCACCGCCAGGCGCGAAAAGGAGCGTTCGCGCAGCGAACCGTAGAGCAGCAGGATACGCGGCGGATGGCCGAGTGGATCAGGCAAGCCCTGACCAGGCCGCTGGCGAGCAAAACGCGCGTCGAGCGCCGGGAGATGGTCGGGGTCGGTCAGTGTGCGAAGTCTCATGTCGCCTCCTTGATGGCGTGGGTTTGCAGAGCGACCAGCGCCACCAGGGCCGCCAGCCCCAGGGCGGAGGAGAACAGCAGCGCCTGGGTACCGAAGCGCTCGATCAATAGCGCAAAGGCCAGCGGTGCCAGCGCCTGGCCGAAGCGTGCCGGCACCATCAGCACGCCCTGGCGCAGGCCATAACCATGGGGGCCGAAGATCGCCAGCGGCAGCGTCCCCTTGGCGATGGTGAGAATGCCGTTGCCGGCGCCGTGCAACAGCACGAAGACGAACGCCAGCGGGGCGCCCAGCGTCATCACCCCGAGCGCGCCGATGGGATGGGCCACCACCGCCAGCTTCGCCGAGAGCAGCGGATGGAAGCGCCGCAGCAGCGAGAACTCGAGCAGGCGCGCCGCCACCTGGGCCGGTCCCACCAG
Organism: Halomonas urumqiensis; assembly: GCF_003028575.1. GTDB lineage: Bacteria > Pseudomonadota > Gammaproteobacteria > Pseudomonadales > Halomonadaceae > Halomonas > Halomonas urumqiensis. The sequence continues at coordinate 24,404 of NZ_PYUD01000005.1, forward strand.
CGCGGCGGCGGCGATGGCGCCGGCGGGAGAGAGACCCGCGATCTGCAGCAGCCAGGGCAAGTGCGCCGCCATGCCGGTGCTGATGAACCAGGTGACGGTGAAGACGAAGGCCAGCAGCGCCATGGGCAGCCAGGTCGACTCCGCACCGTCGGATGTCACCTCGGCCCGGGGAGCGGGCGGCTGGATACCGACAGGAATCAGCAGACGGTTGAGCGGCAGGCCCAGCAACAGATGCACCGCCGCCCAGGTGAAGCAGGCGTTCTGCCAGCCGAACTCGGCATCGAGCCAGCCGGTGATCGGCCAGCACACGGTGCTGGCGAATCCCGCGAGCAGGGTGATCCCGGTAATCGGGCCACGCGCCTCGCGGCCATAGAGCCCCGCCAGGGTCGAGAAGGCCGATTCGTACAGCCCCATGCCCATGCCGACACCGATCACCAGCCACCCCGCCCACAGCATCATGGGCCCGGCGGCCAGCCCCAGCATCACCAGCCCCAGGGCGAACACCAGGCTGGAGACCGCCAGCACGTCTCGCCCACCGAAGCGATCGATGCGACGCCCCACCGCCGGCCCCAGCAGCGCCGACACCACCAGCGCCGAAGAGAACGCCGCGAACACCGTGCCGGTGGAAAGACCAAGATCCCGCGCCATGGGCACCGCGAGTATCGCCGGCAGGTAATAGGTCGAGCCCCAGGCCAGGGTCTGGGAAACGCCCAGGGCGATGACCACACGGGTACGAGGGTTCATCTTATACCTCGATCACCGAGGTATATAAACCCGAAAAAAACCCATGCACTCATTCTTTGCGCTCCTCCCGATTCGCTGCCGCCTTGCCGGTCATGCGGCGGCTCTCGACGATGCAATCCGTGGCTTCAAGCCAGGCATCCACCGCCACCTGAAAGGCATCACGGCCCTTGTCCGTCAACGCGTAGACCTTGCGAGAGCGCCCCTGCACTACCTCGGAAGTCGAGTGCAGGTACCCCCCCGCCTCGAACTCGTTGAGCATCGGATACACTGTACCCTCGGAGGGGCTACAGCACCCCTTGGTGCTCTTCTCCACCGCCTGTACCACCTCGTAGCCATGCATCGGCTTGCGGTGCAGCACGCTGAGCACGAAGAACTTCGACAACGACATCTTGATCGTGCCGTGCCAGTACGAAGGGTCGCTGTAGTCGGGGATCTTGCGGCCGCTGGCCGCCCCGGTCTTGGTTCTGATCATGGGAGCAACCTATACCTCGATGCTCGAGGCGTCAAGGCAGCACATTCCTCGAGATGCCTGGGCGACTTGTGCCTATCGCAACAGGGTCAGTACCAGGGCGATTCCGCCCACCACCAGCGCCACGATCACTGCGGCGCCGACCGCGCGGTCAAGCCAGCGGTCGAACTGCGCACCCAGCGAGCGCCGCGGAGAGCGGCGGCGTGTGGCGCCGCGCCGACTGGGCCCGTGGGCGGTGTGGCGGGGGAAGGCCATGGTAGAAGTCCGGTTTCATCACATGGGGGGTGAGCTTACGAAGATAAAGCTTACGATTTGTGCCGTACCGATGCCAGCGATGGCATATCCGGCGAACCGGGTGAATGCAGGGATTTCTTGCGCCGGGGATTGATTATCGCCCACCGCGCCCCGATGCTGTGATAAAGAGCAGGCTAACGTTCTCGGCCTGCCCCGTTGCCACCCCCTTTTGCCGGAGTCGCCATGTCTCGTCTCGCTAACACGCCCCTTTCCGTTCTCGACCTGGCGCCCATCCGCGACCGTGGCAGCGTCGGCGACAGTTTCCACGAGAGCGTGGCGCTCGCCCGGCTCACCGAACGGCTGGGCTTCACTCGCTACTGGTTGGCGGAACACCATAGCATCGAAGGCATCGCCAGCGCCGCCACCGCTGTGCTGATCGGCCATATCGCGGGGGCCACCGAACGCATTCGCGTGGGCAGTGGTGGAATCATGCTACCCAACCACCCGCCGCTGGTGGTGGCCGAACAGTTCGGCACCCTGGAAACCCTCTACCCCGGCCGCATCGACCTGGGGCTTGGCCGCGCGCCGGGTTCGGATGGCGCCACCATGGCGGCGATGCGCCGCAACCCCCAGGCCGGCGTGGATGACTTTCCCGAACGGCTTGCCGAGCTGCAGGGCTTTCTCGGCGACGAGCAACCTGGGCAGCGCGTCCGCGCGGTTCCGGGACAGAGCACCAATGTACCGATCTGGCTGCTCGGCTCCAGCGGCTACAGCGCCCAACTGGCGGCTCGCCTGGGGCTCCCCTTCGCTTTCGCCGCGCAGTTCGCGCCGGGCTACCTGCACGAAGCACTACGCCTGTATCGCGACAATTTTCGGCCCTCGGCAACCCTCGACAAACCGCATGCCATGGTCGGCCTGCCGGTGATCGCCGCCGAAAACGATGAACTGGCCGAGTATCTCGCCTCTACCGCGCGCCAGAAATTTCTCAACCTGATTCGCGGCACGCGGCTGCGCTCGCAACCGCCGGTCGAACGGCTCGACTGGACACCCCTGGAGCAGGCCCAGGTCGGCCAGTTCCTGGGCGCGGCGATCATCGGCGGCCCACAGACCGTGCGTGAAGGGCTCGAGGCCTTCCTGGACCAGACCGGTGCCGATGAACTGATGATCAACACCGATACTTACTCGGCTGAGGACCGCCTGAGAAGCTACGAGATCGTCGCCGAGCAGTGGCGCTCATGAGCCAGGACAACGCCTCGAGGCCGACCTTTCACCATCTCGTCAGCGGCTTCAAGCGCATGGCGCCGCTGTCGATGTTCGTCATCGTCTTCGGCCTGGCGTTCGGGGTGGCGGCGCTGCAGCAGGGCCTTTCCGGCTTAGAGACGCTGATGATGAGTGGGCTGGTATTCGCCGGGGCCGCCCAGTTCGCCACGCTGGAGCTGTGGGGCGACAGCATCCCGCTGATACCGCTGGTGGCGATCACACTGGCAATCAACGCCCGCCACCTGCTGATGGGTGCGGTCTTCTACCCGAACCTGCGCGACCTGTCCGCGCCCAAGCGCTACGCCAGCCTGATCCTGCTCAGCGATGCCAACTGGGCGATGGCCATGACCGGCACGACTCCGGCGGAGCGGCTGGGCATCCTGATCGGTGGCGGCGTGGCGCTATGGACCACCTGGATGATCGGTACCGGCCTTGGCGTGATATTCGGCAGTGCCATCAGCCAGCCCGAACGCCTGGGGCTCGACGCCATCATGGGCTGTTTCCTGCTGGCGATGCTGGTGGGCGACAAGCGTGACCTCGGTGTGCTGGTGCCCTGGAGCGCCGCCGCCCTGGCAGCCCTTGCCGCGATGACCTGGCTGCCGCCCCACGCCCATGTGATCGTCGGCGCCCTGGCGGGTGGCATCGTCGGGCTGCTGATGCCCGACCGGCGCGGGGAGATCGACTCATGACCCTTCAGGCCTCGGGTGGCGGCATCATGCTGGCCATCGTGATCATGGCGCTGACCACCTACCTGACTCGCGCCGGTGGTGTGTTCGTGATGGCACGGGTGCCGATCGGGCCCCGCGTCGAGCGCTTCATCAACGCCATGGCCGGCTCGGTGCTGGTGGCGGTAATCACCCCCATGGCGGTGAACGGCGACTGGGGCGCACGCATGGCGCTGGTCGCCACGGTCGGGGTGGTACTGCTGGTACGCAAGCCACTACCGGCGATCACCGCAGGCATCCTCACCGCTGCCCTGTGGCGGTTGGTGTTTCAGGGGTGAGTTCTCGATACCTGCTGATCTCGCCAGGCCACCAAGTGGCAGCCAAGACCAACAGGTATCGGTAGCGGCCACGAGGGAACACTGAAGACGCGGGGGCACGACGGTGCCCCGATGAGAGGCAGTAAGGCGTCAGACCGCCAGGTAGGCCAGGGCAGCAGAGGCCATGGCCTCGATACCAGTACGCAGGGTCACGTCGTTGCCCGGGAAGTAGTAGGGGGAGTGCGGCATCTCCAGGTGGCGCATCTTTTCAGACACACCCGTTCCCGGGGTTTCTGCCCAGCGCTCCGCGGGGGTGGCGCCAATAAACCAGTAGACGTAGGGGATATCCTCTCCGCCGAAACCGCCCGACTCGGCGCTGCCGAAGAACGGGAAATCCTCGCTACCATTGAGCCTTGGCATCTCATAGATACTGGCCGCACCAAAGTGCTCGGCATGAGCGCGACGTACATGCTCGACCGCCACGGAGTCGTTATCCAGAGAAATGGTCTCGTTGAGCACACGGATCTCCGGGGGGATTGGCGAGCGCCCCGCTTCGCATTCGGTACGGATGATGCGCTCGATAGACGCCACCACCTGGCGGTGCAGTGCGTTATCGAAGCTGCGGACATTGATCTCCAGTTCCGCGGAGTGCGGAATAATGTTGGCCTGGGTGCCCGCATGCAGCTTGCCGACAGTGAGCACAACGGTCTCCTCGGGTGGCACCTCGCGCGAGACGATGGTCTGCAGGCGGGTGACGACATGGGCGGCTATCACCACCGGATCCACCGTCTGTGCCGGCATGGAGCCATGCCCGCCAGCACCGTGAATCGTCACCGCCAGGTTGCTGCAGGCGGCCATGGCACGCCCGGAGATATGTCCAACAGTGCCCGCCAGGGCCGGCATATTGTGCTGCCCGAGAATTACGTTCGGACGCGCGAAGCGTTCGTAGAGGCCATCGTCGAGCATCGCCTTGGCGCCGCCGAAGACCTCCTCGGCGGGCTGGCAGATCAACATCAGTGTGCCACTCCACTGGTCCCGCAGCGCTGCCATCACACCGGCCGCTCCGACCACGCAGCTACTGTGCAGGTCGTGCCCACAGGCGTGCATCAGTGGCACCTCACGGCCCTCGGCCGTGGTCGCGGTTTCGCGGCTGGCGAAGTCGAGTCCCGTCTCCTCCTTGATCGGTAGTGCATCCATGTCGCCGCGCAGCATCACCGTGGGGCCTTCGCCGTTGTGCAGCAGCGCGACGACGCCGGTAACGCCAACGCCACGGGTCACCTCGTAGCCGAGTTCCTCCAGGGCCTCAGCGAGTCTTGCACTGGTAATGTGCTCCTGAAAGGGCAGTTCGGGGGTCTGGTGGAGCTTCCGATAGAGCGCCTGTACCTGCCCGAGGGTCGCGTCCACCTGGGCGCCGACGGCGTCCCTGATACCCACAGTGGTAATTGAGGTTGTCATCATGGCCTCCATGGCAGCTTAGTGACTGGGAACGGGATGGCCACCAGGGGTGGCACGACTGAAGCACTGCCAGACCACCACGACGCCGACATTGAGCAGCATCGCCCAGACGCCAGCGTGCCACCCGAGCGGCGAGCTCCACACGAAATCCATCAGCAGGTATGCCAGGCTGCCGACCAGGGCACCGGCCATGACACTGGCGCGACGCAGCCGCGGCAGGAACAGCGCCCCGAGCACCATCGGGAACAACTGCACGATCAGGCCGTAGGCACCCAGCAGCAGCAGTACCAGCGAAGCGGGGTTGGCCAGCGCGAACAGATAGGCGATCAATGACAGGCCAATGACGCTCCAGCGGGTCGCACGGACCGTCGCCTTCTCGCTGGCCCCCTTCATCATGGTGGGGCCCACCACATCGCGCACCAGCACAATGGCGGCGGTATGTGCCAGGTTGGCGCCGGTGGACATGGCCGCCGCCAGCGCGCCGGAAAGCATCAGGCCGATGACCCATGGCGAGAAGTTGGCCACGTCCATGACCATGCGCAGCAGCACGGTATCGGCCCGCGCCAGGGGATCGTCGGCAAAGACCAGGATGCCGGCGAAGCCGATGAACAAAAGCGGCACCAGCAAATAGGCATAGAGCGGGTAGAAGACGCTGACCTTGCGCAGCGTCTTGCCGCTCTCGGCGGAGTAGAACTTCATGAACAGGTGCGGCCACATGGCGCCACCGAAGGCGCTGACCAGCACCGCGGTGCTGAAGTAGCCCCAGTTCATGCCGTTGGCCCCGGGCATGGTCAGGTATTCAGGCATGGTCAGCTGGATCTGGCTGAACATCTCTCCCACGCCGCCATAGAGGCGCTCGGAGATGGACAAGCCCAGGAACCAGGCAATGGCGATCATCATGATTCCCTGGACCAGGTTGGTCCAGCCGATGCCATTCAAGCCGCTGCTGAACACGTAGGCGGCGACCACCACGAAGGCCAGCAGCGCCCCGAGCCAGAAGGGAATCAGGCCATCGGTGGCGGCCTGGAACAGCAGCCCGGCGCCGGCGATCTGGATGGTCAGATAGGGCACCAGGGCCAGCACGCCGATCACTCCGGCGAGGATACCCAGCGGCCGGCTCTGGTAGTGATCGGCGATCATGTCGCCCTGGGTCAGGTAGCCCTTCTCACGGCCCAGCGCCGCGACCCGTGGGCCCATGGCCCAGATGGTGATCGGCACCAGCGACAGATAGGCGAGGATGTAGAAGGCTGGCGCACCATGCTGGTAGCTCCAGCCCGGCGCCCCCAGGAAAGCGAAGGCGGAGAATATCTCGGCGCCAAGGATGAAGAACAGGATCACCACCCCGACGTGGCGCCCGCCGGCCACGTAGCCCTCGAGGCTCGAGTTCTCCTGACCACGGGCGCGCAACCCCACCCACAGCACCAGGGCCAGATAGGTCAGCGTGATACCGACGACGATCAGAGAATCACTCATGGCAGCCACCTCCGTGACGGATCACGAAAGCCACCCACATGCCGGCGAACAGCACCAGCATCCACAAGATGTACCAGAAGAACAGGAAAGGGAGGCCCATGACAGTGGGCTCTATGCGGTTGGCGATCAGGGCGCCGGGCCAGATCATCGCCAGAGTGCATAACGCAAAGTGCAGCCCCGTCATGAGGTGGTAGGTCTTGGTCATGTGAGTCGTCCAGCTCGCCGATGGCGAGTCTTGTTATGGGTTGTGTCTTGACTATGGCGCAGGCTTGTCGATAGAAAAAATATGGCTTTTATATGATATCCATATCATCATGGCATGGCTTTGGCGCAACGAAAGCTCCCGGCGCATGCGCCGGGAGCCGGTGGGAAAGCGGAAAAAGTGGGACAAAGCGGGAAAGACGAAACTAGCGGGCCAGGCTCGGCCGTGCGGTATCGGCGACCGCCACAGTGACCGAGTCAGCCACCATCTCGGCGGTGATCGCCGACAGGGTCCAGCCCAGGTGCCCGTGACCGGTATTGTAGAAGACACTTGGCATCCGCCCTCTCCCCACCCGTGGCATCATGTTGGGAAGCATCGGGCGCAGCCCGGCCCAGGGCACCACCCGCCGGGTGCTGACACCCGGAAAGCACTGCTCGACCCAGTCGATCAGCGGACGGATGCGATCATCACGAATATCGCGATTGAAGCCGTTGAACTCGGCCGTGCCGGCGACACGAAAGCGATCCCTTCCCAGCCGACTGGTGACCAGCTTGGCCTCGTCATCCAGCAGGCTAATCATCGGCGCCGCTTGCTGGGAAGCAGGCTCATCGAGATGCACGGTGATCGAATAGCCCTTGACCGGGTAGACATTGACCCGGTCACCCAGTTTGGCAGCAAGCCCGCGACTCCCTACCCCGGCACAGACCACCAGACCATCATAGGCTTCTCTCCACGCCTTGGTGGTCACCCAGGCGCCGCTGGCATCGGCCTCCACGTCGCACACGTCATAACCGTAGCGCGTCGTGACACCGCGCCGCTCGATGGCCTCGGCCAGGCCCAGAGTGAACTTGTGGATGTCGCCGGTGGCATCGCTTTCGGTGTAATAGCCACCGTAGTATTTCCCGGCCAGGCTGGGTTCGAGGGTACTCATCTCCTCTGGTGTCACCGCGCGACGCTCGAGGCCGCCCTCGGCGAGTAGCGAGGAGACCCGGCCGGCGTGCTCGAAATCCTGCTTCCGGCGATAGATGTGCAGGATGCCGCGCCGCTCCAGATCGAAGTCGATGCCCTCTTCCCGCGCCCACCGATAAAGATGATCGCGAGCGGCGATTGCCAGGCGTGTCGTCTCGGTGGTGTTGTCGGCATAGCGGGGAATGGCGGACATGAACTCGGCGAACCAGCTCAGTTTGTGCCAGGAGGGCTTGGGGTTGACCAGCAGCGGTGCATCGGCCCGCAACATCCAGCGTAACCCCTTGAGCACCGTGGGCCAGTGAGTCCAGACCTCGGCATTGGAGGCCGAGAGCTGTCCGCCGTTGGCAAAGGAAGTTTCCATGGCCGCATAGCGATGTCGTTCATAGAGCGTGACATCCAGACCACGCTTGAGAAGGGCATAAGCGGTAGTGACACCGGTGATGCCACCCCCGATAACGGCAATACGTTGCATCATTGTTCTCCAGACGCGTCGGGTTGACCCCACCGCCATTGGCTAGCGAGGACCCCTTCCGTCATGGAACCTGAGAGATTCGCAACGCATCGTCGACGATGCCCGCTTGCTCCTTCGGTGTGCCGACGGACGCTGTCGCCGGCCGCTCTTCGGAATCGGTGACGCGACGGCGGTCCGTTGGCCTGAGAGTTTCCGGGGCAGTTGCTCCTTCGGCGCCGGCACCGTGGTTAACGGACCGGACTCTCCCGCTATCGCGATATCAGTCGTTACACTATCCGCCCCTGGACGCCATAGCAAAAATATCAATAATAGATAATCACCATGCCATACAGGTATTGCTCTGCCCATGGAGTTCCGTCAGCTCAGCTATTTCATCGCCGTGGTCGAAACCGGCTCCATCTCCGCCGCCAGCCGCTACGTGCATATTGCCCAACCGGCTCTCACCCGCCAGATCAGATTGCTGGAGGAGGATCTCGACACGCGGCTGTTCGACCGCCATGCGCGTGGCATGCGACTGACAGTAGCGGGTCAGGCTCTCTACGAGGACGCCCAACAGCTGCTAGACGCTCGAGCGCAGATCCGGGCACGCCTGTCGGCGCTGGGCAGCGGCCTGACCGGCAAGGTCAGCCTCGGGGTGACGGTAACCCACCTCTGGGTGCCTGATGTGGCGGGGCTCCTCCGCCGCTATCGTGACCGCTACCCGCAGATCGCCTTCGAGGTATTCCCGCTGCTATCGGGGCCGCAGTTGGAGCGGCTGCGGGAAGGCAGTCTGGATGCCGGTGTGCTTTACCTCGACGAGACCGGCCACCCGGGGCTCGAGGCACGCCGACTACAGAACGACCACCTGGTCCTCGCCGTCCCAGAGCATTCGCCATGGGCCCAGGCCCCCCCGCAGGGCCTGGCTGAGCTCGCCAACGCCGACTTCGTGTGGGGATTTCGCAGTGCTTCACCGATCTACTTCGACCGCATGCAGGCCCACTTCCAGCGCCTCGACTTTCACCCCCGCGTGGTGCAATACGGCGCCGACAACATCGCCATTCTGAGCATGGTCGCCGCAGGCCTGGGCATCGCCATCCTGCCCGCTGCCAGCAGTTGCCACCCCATGCCGGGGATCCGCTTCCTGCGTCTGCCTGAGCTCGATGCCTGCGAGATGCCTTTGTGGTTCGCCTGGCGACCGGACAATGACTCGCCGGCGCTGCGAAACCTGGTCGAACTGGTGTGCGAAACAACCAAGTGCTGATCACCCGCCGGCGCTCGACGGACTGTGGCGGTTGTTGCTTGAGTTCAGGTGTTTCAGTGACGCCTGAGCCCGAGGAACGAATGTGCTCGCCCGGCCTCAAAGGGGCAGCCTTTTTCGGGGCTAGCGATTTTTGAGAGCCGGCTTTTTTCAGAGCTACCTTTATGGAGGGCTAGCTGTTTGAAGAGCTACCTCTTTAAGAGCTGGAAAAAGCCATGCTTGGCTCGGCCCCCCTCAGTGGAGACTCACATGCCCGACTCCCGTGACCCGAATCACGACCCGCGCCAGAACGCCGCCTGGCAGGCGGCGCAGCAGTGGCGCGAGCGCGCCCGCCAGAACAACGCCGGTGGCCCGCTCAGTGGGCTGAAGATGCTGCTCGCCTGGCTGCTGTTCGGCGCCATGATGATCGTCGCCGTGATACTGGGGCTGTTCTTCCTGTTGCTTGGCTGGGCCTTGATGCCATTGCTGCGCTACCGGATGAAGAAACGCATGGAACAGATGCGCGCCGACCGCGCCGAGGATATCGGCGGCAGTCACGAGCAGACCCGCTACGGCGAGACCCACTACAGTGAAACCCATCACCGCGAAACCCGTTATCGGGAACACCCTTCTCGTGAAAGTCCTTCTCGTGAAAGTCCTTCTCGAGAAAGTCGTGGCGGCAGCCGGGATCAGCAGGTGCTGGAAGGCGACTACGAGGTGAAGGCGTCGCCCCGCCGCGATGACGAGGCGAACTGACCGAACGGGTCTCGTCAGATGTGATAGACGTCGATGACCTGGTGGATGTAGTCGTTGTTGAGTTGCACGACTTTCCGGGTAATCAGCGGCGACTCCCCCGACACGTCCAGGTTGTAGAAGGCGCTGCCGAAGTAGCTGTCGGTCGTCTTGTAGCGATGGCTCAGGGTATGCCAGTTGAAGCGTAGCTCCAGCGTATCGCCCTCCTCCTTGAGCACCTCCAGGTTGTTGATCTGGTGGGTGGTACGCGGCTCCGGCGTACTCGCCCCGCTGCGCTCGGTCTTGATCCGGTAGACCCGGTCCTCGAGCCCCTCACGGTTCGGATAGTAGATCAGCGAGATCTCGCTGTGCGGGTCACGGGTCAACTGGTCGTCGTCATCCCAGGCCGGCATCCAGAACTCGGCGTCCTTGCGATAGCACTCAAGCCACTCGTCCCACTGGCGGTCATCGAGCAGGCGTGCTTCGCGGTACAGGAAGGCCTGGATGTCGTGGTAGCTGATACTCATGTCTGTTCTCCCCTTCTCGGTTCGTGCCGAACTCATGCTGACTGGGTGGCGGGCTCAGTCGTGATAAACCGACTGCGTTCCTTGTCGATGGCGCGCAGCATCTCCTCGACCCAGTGCTTGTGGTGCAACACGTATAGGCCTTCATCTTCCGGGGAGGCCCCGCTGAGCAGCGGCTTCATGTCGATTGCCTTGGCGTTGTCGTCGGCCCCCTCGATCCACTGCCTGGCGCCACGCGAGAGATCGTTCCACTCGGACAGCGCCCCGCTGTAGCCGTCCTGGCAAGCGCGGAACTCCTCGAGGTCGTCCGGCGTACCCATGCCCGAGACATTGAAGAAGTCCTCGTACTGGCGGATGCGCACACGGCGGTTCTCCGCCGATTCCCCCTTGGGCGCGAAGCAGTAGATGGTGACTTCGGTCTTGTCGACGCCGAGCGGACGCAGCACGCGGATCTGCGTGGAGAACTGGTCCATCAGGTAGACGTTGGGGTAGAGGCAGAGGTTACGGGTCTGGTTGACGATGGAGTCGGCACGCGCCGCGCCCAGTTCTGCCTCGATCTCATCCTTGCGGGCGTACACAGGGCGCACTTCGGGATTGAGCAGCCGCGTCCACAGCATCATGTGGCCGTTTTCATAGGAGTAGAAGCCACCCTGGCTCTTGGACCAGCCATCGGCGTCCACCGCCTTGGTGCCGCCAGCATCGTAGTTGCGACGCTCCATGGTCGAGGCGTAGTTCCAGTGCACGGAGCTGACGTGGTAGCCATCGGCACCGTTCTCGGCGCCCAGCTTCCAGTTGCCGTTGAAGGTGTAGGACGACGTGCCACGCAGGATCTCAAGGCCTTCCGGCGCCTGGTCGACGATATTGTCGATGATCTTGGTGGTCTCGCCCAGGTACTCCTCCAGCGGCACCACGTCATCGCTCAGGCTGCCAAACAGAAAGCCCTTGTAGTTTTCAAAGTGCGGCAGACGCTTGAGGTCGTGGGAGCCCTCCTGCTTGAAGCCTTCCGGATAGGCACCGTTTTTCTCGTTCTTGGCCTTGAGCAGCTTGCCATCGTTCTTGAAGGTCCAGCCGTGGAAGGGACAGGTGAAGGTACCCTTGTTGCCCTGCTTGCGACGACACAGGGTGGCGCCACGGTGGGCGCAGGCGTTGATCAGCCCGTGCAGCTCGCCCTGCTTGTCGCGGGTGATCACCACCGGCTGGCGGCCCATGGTCACGGTGAAGTAGTCGCCCGGCTCGCTGATCTGGCTTTCGTGGGCCAAAAACAGCCAGTTGCCTTCGAAGATGTGCTTCATCTCCAGGTCGAAGAAGGCCTGTTCGGTGAACATGCTGCGGTGACAGCGGAAGATGCCGTTGTCGGCGTCGTCGACGACGGCGCCGCGGACGCGTTGCTCGAGTTGGTCAAGATTGGTGGTCATGGAGTCATCCTCTTTAATCTTGTCTTGGCTGCCTGGGGCTGACCCGGGGACAGGCCCCGGGGTGCCGGACCATCGAGGAGGCGCTGTAAACAAGTCGCACCTCCTCTTCGGCCTGCCCCCGGCGCACCGGGCTGGAAGTAACGGAAATAATCCAGGTGCCGATCAAACCTTGGCGGTACCGGCCAGCTGACTGTGCTGGTCCTGCTCGTCTTCCTTGGCACGCGGGCGGGCATGACGCACCTGCAGCTCGGGTGCCGCGGTCTTGGCCAGCTCGATGTCGAACACCACCTCGGAGAAGGGCCCATCCAGCTCGCGCCTGGCGATCTCCGCCGTGTCTTCGATGCGCGTGGCCGGCACAACCAGCTCCTCGCGGGTAGCGAAGGCGAAGTCGTCGAAGGTGTAGGGGTCGCCGGCCAGGTTGATCTGGGTGGTCAGGTGCTTGTGGCCCGGGGCGGAGATGAAGTAGTGGATATGCGCCGGGCGCTGACCGTGGCGACCGAGCAGGTCGAGTACCTGCTGGGTCGGGCTATCCGGTGGGCAGCCGTAGCCTGAGGGGATGATGCTGCGCGCGGTATAACGACCCTCGGCATCGGTGAAGATGCTGCGGCGCAGGTTGTACTCGCCCTGGGTCGGGTCGAAGAACGAGTAGCCGCCCTTGGAGTTGGCGTGCCAGATCTCGACCTTGGCGCCGGCGACGGGATTGCCGTCGACGTCACGCACCTGGCCGGTCAACCACATGGTCTCGCCGTCCTGGTCCTTGCCATCGTCCATGCGCGCGAAGCCCTCGGCTTCCGGGGCACCGGCCACGTAGAGCGGGCCTTCGATGGTGCGTGGGGTGCCGCCCAGCAGGCCGCGCTCGGCATCGGCGGCGTCCATGCGCATGTCCAGGTAGTGGTCGAAGCCCAGTCCCGGCGCCAGCAGGCCGAACTGGGTGCCGCTACCCAGCGCGTTAAGCACGCTGACAGCCGTCCAGAACTCCTCGGCGCTGACATCGAAGTCGTCCATCAGGCGAAACACATCGGACAGCAGGCGGTGCATGATCTGCTTGGCGCGCTCGCTGCCGCCTGTCTGGTCGAAGCCGGCGACGGTGTTCAGGAAGGTCTGGACCTCGGGAGTATCGAAAATCTTCACGGTCATGGTCATGCTCTCATCGTTGTCGTTATGCCCTGCGGTGTGTCATCGGAGATGCAAGGCAAGTGGTCGAAACCTCCGGATGCCTGACAGGCCACATCTCGATGGAGGGGTTCGTTGCTTGATGAGGTGATTCTGGCCAGGCGGCGAAGTCGTCACCAATATTGTTTAAGTTCCCCTCCATACCCCTGGGGTATGGCCATCGCCGCGAACCCAGCGGCTTCCCTTCTGGCGAGGCGAGAAACAAAAGGCTTTCAAATAAACGACTTGCACGGAGCTTCTTGGCAAGGCGGGCTGTTGTGCCTGGCCTGTTCCTGGGTGGTGACGAAGCACTATGCCGGTGGGGCAGGCCACATCGCGGGCGCCAATCCACTCCTCTGGCCGACGCCGATCGAGACAAAAGGATAAGGCGCGAACGTGGCGGGTTCGGGGAGCTCCGCGCACCGCGCAACGCAGCGATTCGCTCGCGCAGGCATTTGTGCAGTGTTTCCCCACACAAAAAAGACCCGTGCTGCCGAGGCAGCTACGGGTCAAGGAGGATGGCGTCAAGGAGGATGGCGTCATGCAAGGGCCGGCAACCCTGCCGGCCTGGGTGTATCCGTCCGGGTGGATCAGCCTGGGTGGTTGGCCGGGAAGCGCTTGCGCAGCGCGGCACGCTCCTCGGAGAAGTCGAAATCCCGGAACTCCACCAGCATTGAGAGGCCGACCCCCAGCACCAGCGCCCAGAAGGAGGCGCCGATACCGAAGATCTGGATCCCGGAGACGGCGATCAGGAAGGAGAACATGGCGCCCACCTCATGTTTGCCGGAGAAGGTGATGTGCATGGCCGAGCTGATCACCCGCAGCAGCGCCAGGCCGGCGATGATGGCGATGAAGTAGCTGGGCATCGCTTCGATCAGGCTGAACACGAAGCCATAGAAGGGGGCCGCTACCACGAAGATGATGCCGACGATGACCGCGGCCACCCAGCGCTTGTCGTGGGTGCCCGCCTCGGGCGAGGAGCAGATGCCGGTCATCGGTGCGGCGATGCAGGTGCTGTGCAGGTTGAAGAAGGCCGAGATCATGGTGCCGATGCCGCCCACCGTGGTGATGGCATTGGCCGGGGCCTCCTGGTAGCCCATGCCCTTGACCAGCCCTACCCCGGCGGGGGTCTCCATGCCGACCAGGATCAGCGCCAGGGGCAGGCCATAAGCCAGGAAAGCCTGCAGGGAGAACGCCGGCATGATGAACTCGGGCATCTTGAACGAGAACGCCACGCTGGAAAAATCCGCACCGGAGAGCGCCATGTAGGCGATGCCGACCACCAGGGTGATCACCAGCGGCGGCACCCGCCTCAGGTAGCGCGCGGCAAAGAAGAAGGAGAGGATCATGATCGTTGCCGGCAGCAGCGCACTCCCCAGCGGCGCAACCATGTTGGTGCCGAACTTCAGCAATACACCCGCCACCATGCCCATCACGATGGGCATCGGAATCAGCCGCATGATCAGGCTCATCCAGCCCGCCAGGCCGATGACCAACGAGATGGCACCCGCCATAAGCGTCGCCCCGAGCGCCTCGTTGAGCCCCACCACGGGAATGATCGCCGCGAACAGCAGTGCCCCCGGGATGGAGTTGGCGACCGGCAGGGGTAGGCGGTAGTAGGCCGGCAGGAACAGACCGAACAGGCCGTTGATGAACAGGTAGCTGATCACCCACAGCAGAGTGAACTCTTGCGGCAGCCCGGCGGCGGTACCCGCACTGATATGGATCACGCCGGCACTGAGGCCGAAGATGCCTGCCACCACGCCGGCGCTCAGGTTGTCGACATTGAGGTCGCGCAGGAAGTCGCGTGGCGCCGTCGCGAGGCCGACGCCTTTCTCGAGGTGTTTCATGGGGGCTCCAGGGAATCGTTGTTGTGCTGGGTTTCGGGAAGCTGGGTTTCGGGAAGCTGGGTTTCGGGAAGCTGGGTTTCGGGAAGCTTGGTGTCGGGAAACGCTGTCTCGGGAAGCGTCGTGTCGCTACCCGAGGTCGCCGCCGGCCACCGGGATGACGGTGCCGGTGATGTAGTTGGCATCACTGGAGGCCAGGAACAGGATCGGGCCCGCCTGTTCATCGAGGCTGCCGTAACGCCCCATGAAGCTGGTGGACTTGGTCTGCTCGATCAGTGTCCGGTACCAGGCCTTCTCCTGTTCGGTCTGCTCGGCGGTATTGCGCGGGGTCTTGCGCGGTGGCGCTTCGGTGCCTCCGGGGGCCGTGGCATTCACCCGAATGCCGTGCTCGGCATACTCGAAGGCCAGGGCCACCGTCATGGCGTTGACCCCACCCTTGGCGGCGGCATAGGGCACGCGCATCAGGCCGCGGGTCGCCACCGACGAGACGTTGACGATATTGCCGCGGCTCTCCAGCAGGTGCGGCAGCGCCGCGCGGCAGCACCACAGCGTCGGGAACAGCGAGCGCCGCACTTCCTTCTCGATCTGCTCGGGCGAGTAGTGCTCGAAGGGCTGGGCCCAGATAGTGCCGCCGACGTTGTTGATGAGGATATCGATGCGTCCGAAGTGCTCGCGTGCCTGGGTCATCACGCTTTCAGCGCCCTCCCAGGTTTCGAGGTCGGCCTGGAGCGCCATTACCTGTGTGCCCTGTTCGCGCAAACCGGCGGCCACCGACTCGACATGCGCGGCGCGATCCACCAGCACCAGGCGCGCCCCTTCGGCCGCGGCCCGCTCGGCGACACGCTGACCGATGCCCTGGGCCGCACCGGTCACCACCATTACCTGATCCTGAAAACGCGGCGCTGGAATCTGGCTCATGCGGCCTCCCCCACCTGGTTGGGTGTGAACTTCTCGTAATGGAAGCTTTGCGGCACGATGCCCTGGGCGTCGAAGTGCCTGAGCACGGCATCCACCATCGGCGGTGGCCCACACAGGTAGACGTCGATATCGCCGTCGTGCATCACCTCGGCATCCATGTGGTGGGTCACGTAGCCCTTGCGAGGGTGGCTGCTCGCCTCGTCCACCACCACGGTGGCATAGGTGAAGCGCGGCAATTGCTCGGCCAGGGCCTCCAGTGCATCCACCTTGACCAGGTGGTCGTCCTTGTTGACCCCGTAGATCAGGTGAATGGGCGTCTCGCACCCCTTCACGGCGAGCTGTTCGAGCATCGAGAGAAACGGTGCCAGGCCTGTACCACCGGCCAGCATCAATACCGGGCGGCTGACCTCGCGCAGATAGAAGCTGCCCAGCGGGCCGGTCATGCTGAGCCGGTCGCCACTGGCGGCGCGTTCGGTCAAGTAACCGCTCATCACCCCGCCGGGGATATTGCGGATCAGGAAGGTGGCGCGCCGCTCACCCGGCAGCGAGCTGAATGAGTAGGAGCGGTGGGTGTCGCTGCCAGGCACCTCGATATGGATATACTGGCCAGGCAGGAAGGCCAGTTCGGCATCATCGTCCAGGTCGATGGCAAGCTCGATGCTGTCTTCCGAGAGCGATGCCACCGAGGCGACCGTGCCGTTGAACTTGCCCACCGCCGTCTTGCACAGCGTGGAGGCGACCGGCACCTGAACGACGCAATCCGACGCCGGCACCATCTGGCAGGTCAGCACCATGCCGTCGGCGGCTTCCTCATCCGAGAGCGCCTCCTCGAGGTACTCGTCGCCCATGTCGAAGGCACCCTGTTCGCAGTGGCCCTTGCAGGTTCCACACACGCCGTCGGAGCAGTCCATCGGCAGGTTGACCTTCTGGCGATAGGCGGCGTCGAGAACCGTTTCCCCCTCCTTGCAACCGATGAAACGGGTCACGCCGTCCTCGAAGTTGAGTGCAATGGTGTAGCTCATGGTGGTTTTCCTCCCGCTCCGAATCGGACGTGGTGAACGTCAATGCTCGGATGGATATCTTGTTGATCGGGTTGTATCGCGTTCCGGGCGCAAGGCCAGGTCAGCTATCGTCATCACGAACCGAAGAGGGATGACGGCACAGCGGTGTGACATGGATCGCCATGTACGGAAACAACGGCAGGTTCGAGACGATCTCCTGCAGCTCGGCGTTGTCTTTCACGTCGAAAATGCTGACGTTGGCGTAGCTGCCGGCGACCCGCCACAGGTGGCGCCACTTGCCGGTGCGCTGCAGTTCCTGCGCGTACGCCTTCTCGGTTGACTTGATCTCGGCGGCCCGCTCGGGGGGCATGTCGGGCGGCAGCTTCACGGTCATTTGCACTTGAAACAGCATGGGACGTTCTCCACTCGATTCCGGTTGATACGTTGAAGGGGCTCAGCCGCGCGAATAGTGCGCCAGCTTGTCTTCATCCAGGGTGATGCCGAGGCCAGGCAAGCGCGGCAGGTCGACACCGAACTCGTGGTATTCAAGCGGTGCGGTGACGATGTCGTCCTCGAGCAGCAGCGGGCCGAACATTTCGGTGCCCCAGGCCATCTCGGGAAGCGTCGCCCAGGCGTGCAATGAGGCGGCGGTGCCGATGGTGCCTTCCAGCAGGGTGCCGCCGTAGAGGCCGATACCGGCGGCCTGGGCCACATGCGCCAGTTCCAGCACTCCATAGAGCCCACCCGACTTGGCGAGCTTCAATGCGAAGGCGCCGCTGAATCCCGCACAAGCCAGGTCCAGGCCATCGCGGGCATCCTGTACCGACTCATCGGCCAGCATCGGCACATTGAAGCGACGCGACAGTCGAATCAGTCCGGCATGCTCGCGGGCCGGTATGGCCTGCTCGACCAATTCGATACCGGCATCCTGCAGGGCCTGGATGCCGCGCACCGCGGTGCGTTCGTCCCAGGCCTGGTTGAGGTCGACCCTGACACTGGCGCGGTCGCCCAGCGCCGCTTTGATGGCGGCCACATGGCGAACGTCGTCGTCCACGGCGTTGGCCCCAATCTTGAGTTTGAAATCGCAGTGCCGTCGGTCATCGAGGCGCTGGAAGGCTTCATCGATATCCTTGTGGGTATCGCCACTCGCCAGCGTCCATAGCACCGGCAGATGGGTATGGCGCGCGCCGCCGAGCAGGTCGGACACCGGCAGCCCCAGGCGCTTGCCCTGGGCATCGAGCAGCGCGGTCTCCAGGGCCGACTTGGCGATCATGTTGCCGCGGGTATGGCGCGCCATGCGTGCGCGCAGGGTGTTGATGTTGCCGGAGGGCTGGCCGATCAGCAGCGGCGCCAGATAGGTATCGATATTGCGCTTGATGCTCTCGGGGCTCTCGGGGCCATAGGCCAGCCCACCGATGGTGGTGCCCTCCCCCAGGCCCTCGATGCCGTCGGAGTGACGCATGCGCACGATGACCAGGGTCTGGCGTGCCATGGTGGTCATGGACAGCTTGTGCGGTCTTATGGTCGGCAGGTCGACCAGCAGGGTGTCAATGGTCTCGATAACGGTTGTCATGGCGGCTCCCGGTGCACGCAATCAGGTGATTGAGTGGGAGTCTGATTGCAGCCGGAACCACGAACCAATATTGTTTGAGTGCCCAGCCATACCCTGGAGGTATCATGGAGCTACGTCATCTCAGGTACTTCTGTGTGGTTGCCGAGGAGCTCAACCTGACCTGCGCGGCCGAACGGCTGCACATGTCGCAACCACCATTATCCAGGCAGATCAAGCAATTGGAGCAGGAAATCGGCGCCGAGCTTTTCGAGCGCGGCCCACGTGGATTGCGCCTTACGCCGACCGGCCTGTTCTTCCAGCAGCATGCCCTGCAGATTCTCGAAAAGGTCGATGCCACCCTCGAGTCCACGCGCCGCATGGCGCGCAGCAAGCGCGTGATGTTCGGCATCGGCTTCGTGCCATCCGTGTTCTACGGACAGTTGCCGTTGCTGGTGCGCGATTTGCGACAAAAGGATAACGTCGAGCTGACACTGGCCGAACTGACCACCGTGCAGCAGATCCAGGCGCTCAAGGCGGGACGCATCGATCTCGGGTTCGGACGCATGCGTATCGACGACCCGGACGTGGAGCAGGAGGTGTTGTTCGATGAACCGATCATGGCCGCCGTGCCCTGCGGCCACCCGCTGGAGGGCACCGAGCCGACCCTTGCCGAGCTGGCTCGTTATCCGCTGATCCTGTTTCCCGCCAAGCCGCGCCCGAGCATGGCCGATAACATGCTCGGCATGTTCCGGCGCAATGGGTTGAAGGTCGAGGTGGTGCAGGAAGCCAATGAACTGCAGACGGCACTTGGGCTGGTGGCCTCGGAGATAGGCATCAGCCTGGTGCCGGAGCAGGTTCGGCGGGTGAGGCGGGATGGCGTCAGCTTCGTCTACCTGGCCGACAAGGGGCTCACGTCGCCGGTGCTGTGCAGCCGCCGGCGCGGCGAGGAGGCATCACCGATCATGCAGGAGGCAAACGCGATCCTCGCGGTGCTGGTGGAGAACCGCCGCAGCGGACGCTATCCCTGAGCGCGACGGACAACGAACCGCCCGAAGCCCGCCCGCGGCTCGACGGCGACAGGACTTCGCCGCTCAGCCCGTAACCCGTTATTCCAACGACTCATACGGCAGGCCCACGTAATTCTCGGCGATAGTGGTCAGGCCCGCTTCGGAGCTGGTCACGTAGTCGAGCTCGGCCTGCTGCATGCGCGAGTTGAAATCGTCCTCATCGGAGAACTTGTGCAGCATGGAGGTCATCCACCACGAAAAGCGCTCGGCCTTCCATATGCGCTTGAGGCAGGTGTCGGAGTAACGCGGGATCAGGTCGGTGCGGCCCTCCTTGAAGACCTTGACCATCAGCCGATACAGCGTGTTGACGTCACTGGCCGCGAGATTGAGCCCCTTGGCGCCGGTGGGCGGGACGATATGCGCGGCGTCCCCCACCAGGAACAGGCGGCCATACTGCATCGGTTCGACCACGAAGCTGCGCAGCGGCGCGATGCTCTTCTCGATGGAAGGGCCGGTGACCAGCGCCTGGGCGGTCTCCTCGGGCAGCCGGCGCTTGAGTTCGTCCCAGAAGCGCTCGTCGCTCCAGCCCTCGACCTTCTCGTCCAGCGCTACCTGGATGTAATAGCGGCTGCGCTGCGCCGAGCGCATGCTGCACAGAGCGAAGCCACGCTCATGGCGCGCATAGATCAGCTCGTCGGCCACCGGCGGCGTGTC
The DNA here is from genome assembly GCF_003028575.1 of Halomonas urumqiensis. Lineage (GTDB taxonomy): Bacteria > Pseudomonadota > Gammaproteobacteria > Pseudomonadales > Halomonadaceae > Halomonas > Halomonas urumqiensis. Next base: position 44,742 of record NZ_PYUD01000005.1, read on the forward strand.
GGAGAGCATGCCCAGCCAACCGAATGGGTAGACCCGTTCGAATTCCTTGATACGCCCTTCCGGAATCGAGCGGCGCGAGACGCCGTGAAACCCGTCGCAACCGGCCACGTAGTCGCAGTCCAACCGATGCGTCTCGCCGTCCTTTTCGAAGGTGATGTAGGGCTTGGCATCGGGGCTGTCCGTTTCCAGGTCATGGGGCTGCACATTGTCGACCTCGTAGAGGGTAATGCCGCCGACCGCCTCGCGGGCCGCCATCAGGTCGCGCGTCACCTCGGTCTGGCCGTAGACCATCACGCTCTTGCCCCCGGTGAGGCCGGCGAGATCGACCCGCACCCGGCGATTGTCGAAGGCCAGCTCGACGCCATCATGGGGCAGGCCTTCGACGTCCATCCGCTCATCGACCCCGGCTTCGCGGAGCAGGTCGACCATGCCCTGCTCGAGCACCCCGGCGCGGATTCGGCTCAATACATACTCACCGCTCTTGCGCTCGAGGATGACGTTGTCGATGCCCTGGCGCTGCAGCAACTGACCCAGCAGCAGACCGGACGGCCCGGCACCGATGATGGCGACTTGAGTTTTCATGGCAATGCCCCTATCGAATTCTGGGATGATCAAGGCTCTCGTAGCTGGGCACGGTGAGGGGCGCCGGGGACAGGTCGAAGAGGAGGTCCGATTCCAGGGATGGAATCGGTAGCGCCCAGGGATGGGTTCACAGCGCCTCCTCAAAGACCTGTCGCCGGATCAGCCCCGGACAACACAGCCAATGATGCCTGATAGTGACTTGCATTTTTCAATGAATCCACTGCACTAATAAGGCATGATTGGCATCATTACTTGGACATACCGTGGATAGCGCATCGACTTTGGTCGCATCCCAGGAGGTCGCCATGCCCACCGCCCCCGTCGCCTCGGTGCCCGTCTTCAAGCTCTACGGCGAGACCCGCCATTGGCCCACCCCGGACCTGTTGCACTGCGAGTCGATTCCCGAGCGTAGCCGCCTGCACGATTGGCGCATCAAGCCGCATCGCCATGCCGACCTGGTGCACGTGCTGCATATCGAAAGCGGCAGCGTCCACCTGGAACTGGAAGGCAGCGGCCACCGCCTGAAGGGGCCGCTGGCCATCGTGGTACCGGCCATGGCGATCCACGGCTTCCTCTTTTCTGAAGACATCCAGGGCCACATCATCACCCTGGCGAAGCCGCTGGCGGAGCAACTCGGCCAAACGCTGCAGGAGCAGGGAAAGCTACTCGACCACGCCGACTTTCAGCGCCTTGAGCCGCGCCACGAGGCGGCGCGCGTCGCCACCCTGGTGGATCAGATCCAGCGTGAATACCGCCACCCGGCACCGGGGCGTACCTACCTGCTGGAAGCATTGATCCAGGCGCTGGTGGTGGAGCTTTCGCGGATCGAGGAGACCCGCGCCCAGCCTAACCACCGCCATGGCCCGCGCCGCCGCGACAAGGGTAACGAGCATCTGACGCGCTTTTTGGCATTGATCGAAGCCCAGTACCGCCGGCAGCCCAGTATCGAGTCACTGGCCGGTGAACTGGGCATGACCAGCGCCCACCTCAATACCCTGTGCCGCCGCCTGGCCGATCGCAGCGCCCTGCAATTGCTGCATGAGCGCCTGCTGCTGGAAGCCAAGCGCCAGTTGACCTACACCAACATGACCATCAGCCAGGTCGCCGACAGCCTGGGCTTCTCGGAACCGGCCTACTTCACCCGCTTCTTCAAGCGCAATACCAGGCTCTCGCCTCGCGACTTCCGGCTTCGTCAATCCACGGCACGTGCCACAGACGACGACACCCCCGTACCGTCACAAGGCTGAACCGGGGGCGGCGCTGGGCTGGCGAGCCCAGGGGCTTTTCGACACTAGTGCATTGCGAGCCTAGAGCAGGAACATCGTGGAGAGGATCGGGAAGGCGATCAGCAGTGCCAGGCGCAGCAGGTCCGAGACCACAAAGGGCGCCACCCCGCGAAAGATCTCGCCGAGCCCCACATGGGGCGCCATGGCCTTGATCACGAACACGTTCATGCCCACCGGTGGCGTCATCAGGCCCAACTCCACGGTCAGCACGGTGATGATGCCGAACCACACCGGATCGATGCCCAGCGCCTGGATGATCGGGAAGACCACCGGCACCGTGATCACCAGCATGGCGATGGAATCCATGAACATCCCCAGCACGAAGTACATCAGCAGGATGCATAGCACCACGATGATCGGCGCCATGTCGGCGGCAAACAGCATGTCGCTGATCGAGAAGGAGATGCGCGACACCGAGATGAAGTAGCCGAGCATTTCGGCCCCCACCAGCATGAAGAACACCACCGCCGAGAGCGCCAGGGTTTCCTGCACGCTGCGCCACAGGCCATCAAGGCGCATGCCCTTGGCGAGCGCATACAGCAAGGTGGCGAAGGCACCGACACTGGCGCCCTCGGTGGGCGTGAAGGCCCCCAGGTAGATCCCCAGGATCATCACCAGGAAAACCCCGAAGAACGGCAACAGGCCACCCAGCGAGAGCAGCTTCTGCTTCCACGAAGTCGGCTCGCCGGCCACCGCCAGCGACGGCTTCAGGCGCATCAGCACGCTCACCGTGAGCGAGTACATCACCAGGCCCATCAACCCCGGCACCAGCCCCGCCATGAACATGTCGCCCACCGATTGCTCGGTGAGGATCGCGTAGATCAGCAGTGCAATGGAAGGCGGAATCATGATGCCAAGCGTGCCGCCAGCCGCCAGTGCCCCGGTGGCCAGGCCGCGATGATAGCCATAGCGCTCCATCTCCGGCAGCGCAACGCGGGTCATGGTGCTGGCGGTGGCCAGTGAAGACCCCGAGATCGCCGAGAAGATGCCGCAGGAGCCCACCGCCGCGATGGCAAGGCCGCCCTTCCAGCCGCCACAGATCACCCGGGTGGAGTGGAACAGCTTGCCGGCCATGCCAGAGTGGGCGGCCAGCACCCCCATCAGGATGAACATCGGCACCGCACTGAAGCTGTAGTTGGAGAGCACCTCAACCGGCACAGTCTTGAGCTGGGCGATGGCCGCCCCCCAGCTGATCACCTGGGCAAAACCCACCACCCCGACGATCAGCATGGTCAGCGCCACCGGCACCCGCAACACCATCAGCACCAGCAACAGGCCAAGGCCCAGGGCTCCGATCGTTTCACTCCCCATGCGACATCTCCCCCTCGGCGCCGAACAGCGCACCGAGCAACGCATGGATCAAGCTGCGCAGGCCCAGCAACAGGCTTAGCACGGCGGCGGCCTGATAGATGGGGCCCATGGGCAGGCGCAGATCCTGAGTCACCTCGCCATGGCGTGCCGCCGCCGTAGCGGAATCGAGCAAGCCAATGAACAGCACCACGCCCAGCGCCGCGAAACCCAACAGGTAGACGCCCTGAAGACGGTTCTTGATGCCAGGCGCCAGGCCATGGGAAAAGGCCTCGACCACCACCTGGCTCTTCTCGACGTTGGCGGCCATGGCCGCAAGCAACGAACACAGCATCAGGTAGCTGACCAGCTCAACACTACCCGAGACCCGAAGCGCAATGGCACCCTCGGTCAATCGCGAGAGATAGCGCGTACCGACATCGGCGATTGTCACCACCAGCAACGCCACCAGGGCGATACCGGCGACCACACGGCACACAAGGGCCAGCCAGTGGCTGGCCCGTTCCAGAAACGACTGCATGACATTCAACCCTGGGAGGTGGCGCAGGCATCACTAGCGGTGAGGGCCGCCTCGTATACCTCGCGAGCCTGGTCGAGACCGCGCTCCTCGAGCTCGGTGAGGTAGCCTTCGATGCCATCCTGAAGCGGCTGCTGCCAATCCGGATGCTCCAGCGGGTTGTCGATTTCGCGGATGGTGTGCCCGGCGTCGCGGGCCTCCTGCTTGCCTTCCACATCGAGGCGATCGAAGACCTCGCCGGCATTGGCCGCCCATTTCATGCCGGAATTCTCGTCGATCACCGCCTGCTGCTCGGGGGTCAGGCTGTCGTAGGTACGCTGGCTCATGGTGGCGACGAAGATCAGCGTATAGAAGGGAACTTCGGTGTGGTATTCGACCAGCTCGTTGATGCGAAAGCCCTTGAGGCCTTCCCACGGGAAGCTCAGGCCATCGATCACGCCACGCTGCATGGCGGTATAGATATCCGGTGCCGGCATGCCCACCGGAGAGGCCCCCATGTTCTCGAGCATGTCACCGGCCACCGCGGTCGGGCGGCGAATGCGCAGCCCCTCGAGGTCGGCGGGTGTCTGCACGTCGGTCTCGATGGTGTGGATACCGCCCGGCCCGGTGGTGAACATGAACAGCGGGCGGGTATCGGCATATTCCTCGTCGAGGTGGCCATCGTCATACAGGGTCTGCAGCACGCAGGCGCCCTGGGTGGCGGTGCCCGCCACGCCTGGCAATTCGACGATCTGCGAGAGCGGGAAACGACCGGCGGTATAACCCTGGGCGGTGGCGCCGATATCGGCGATGCCATTGCCCACGGCTTCGTAGATGGCATCGGGCTTGGCAAGCGTTCCGGAAGGGAACATCTCGACGCTCAGCTCACCACCCGACTCCTCCTCGATGGTGTCGGCCCAGACCTCGAAGATGTCCTGGTTGACGCCCGAGGCACCCGGCCAGAAGTGCGCCATGCGCAGTGTCGTGGCGGCCTGGGCGGAAGCGGCGGTGAGGCCGGCGATGGACGCGGCCAGCAGGCAACGTGACAAGACGTGTTTCATCAGGGATTCCTCTTGTTGGGCGTGTGGTCCAGTCATTATGGCTATCGTTATAGTTCATGTTGGCGTTGGCAAACCGAATGATGATTCGCTTTCGCTCAACTGTATCCAGGACCAGATACATGACATTTTCCCTGAGTTGACGCACCAAATAAGGCATAAACAGCACGATCAATTGGACATTTCCAAGATGAGACGGCGACTTTAGTCGCATTTCACAGCCGCTGGCGCCCGTCCGCGACGCCGATACCCGGCATGGCACCCCTCCCATCCTCCCGGTGACCACAAGCGCCGTGGGCGAAATCAAGGCACTGGCTGTAAGCTTTACAAGGGCGCGGCCCACGGTTTCACCGCCAAGGACGCCCCCGTCTACGATACGACCGCCGATGCCCTGCATCACAAACGGCTCGCCACGCTGCTGGAAGAGGCACTGTAACGGCCGCTTCCACACAACCAGGACTTGATGCCGATCAAGCCTGACCCTCCCTTCCGCGGCTAAGCTGAACAGCACACCTGTTCACTCAACTTGCCGCGAGGGTCCACCGCCATGAGCCAGCGAATCCTGATCCTGCAGGGCCACCCCGACGCCAGCGAGGCGCACCTCTGTCATGCCCTCGCCGATCACTACCGCGAGGGTGCCAATGCCCAGGGCCATGAGGTGCGTTTCATAGACCTCGCCTCCCTCGAATTTCCGCTGCTGCACAGCCAGAAGGAGTGGCAAGCGGGCCCGCTGCCCACCTCGCTGACGGCGGCACAGGAAGCCATCGGCTGGTGCCAACACCTGGTGCTGTTCTTCCCGCTGTGGCTTGGCGATATGCCGGCCCTGGTCAAGGCATTTCTGGAACAGGTGCTGCGGCCCGGCTTTGCCTTCGAGTACGTGGAAGGCAACCCGCTCGGCAAGAAAGGACTCAAAGGGCGCTCGGCACGGGTAGTGGTCACCATGGGCATGCCAGCGGCGATCTACCGCCATCTGTACCGTGCCCACAGCGTCAAATCGCTGGAGCGCAATATCCTCGGCTTCGTCGGCCTCTCGCCGGTGCGAGAGACACTGGTCGGCAGCGTGGAAGCCATGAGCGAGAAAAAGCGAAACGAATGGTTTCACAAGCTGCATGAACTGGGTGCCAAAGCCAAGTGATATTGGCGATTGGGATCGCTTCCTATGGCGGTGGCAAAAGTGGCCATCCGCCTTGAACCTTCTTTATTCTCGGCCTGAATTAGCTACCATTTCGGCTCTGGCAACACGGGCGGCGCACCATCCATGTAGGTTAAAAAATTCGACCAAATCTCATGAGTTCTGCGTTTGGTTAACTTCGTTTTGCATGAGATCGTCATGACACCCCGAATGGTGCCGTCACGCCATTGTGTATAAACAGAATCACAATGAGATGACATATAATCCTGCCAATCCTTTTGAGCCATCTTGATGGACTCGATCAACTCAGGGTCATGGACATTATGCTCAAAGCTTGCCTCCAGATACCTGGTCAGCTCAGCTTGCGCCGACTCCAGCTCAATGGAGGCACACTGATTGATCTCGAGTGTGCTGACAGCATTATCACAATCGAGCGCTGTATCATCAGCCCCAACGGTAACGGACAAACTCGCCAGAGCAATTGCAGCCCACTTTTTCATAACTTCCCTCAAGCTCACATAAGTCCCACTCACGCGTTGACTCAATAACACCGGTCTACGCGATCCCGCTGCCTTTACCTACGTCGCCGCCATGTTCGACCAGCAGGTCGTGGATGATAGGCACCAGCTCGACATCACCGAATGCTCGGCGCAAGAAGTCCACGTGCTGTTCCTGCGTGTGGCCATACTTGTGACCATAGAAGTCTCATCCATCGAGACCAGTGTAGGCCAATGGCCGCCTTGAGGGCGTGACCGGCTTTGACGTCGCCACCACCGCTGACATACTGATGGCAGGCTATCGCGGATCATCGTCACAAGGAGGCAACGATGTGGCTCCAGCAGGAGATACGACTACCCGCCTTGGAAAGGGGCTTCCACCTGATCACCGACCGGGTCGTGGAGGCCTTGCCCGACATGGCACGCTGCCGCGTCGGCCTGCTCCACCTGCAAGTACTGCATACGTCAGCCTCGCTGACGCTGAACGAAAACGCCGACCCCGACGTTCGACACGACATGGATGCCTTTCTCCGCCGTCTGGTACCCGGCGATCTGCCCTACTTCCGGCACACGATGGAAGGCCCGGATGACATGCCCGCCCACGTCATCGCCAGCCTTCTCGGCACCCAGCTAACGCTAGCGTTGCGCGACGGTCGCCCGGCGCTGGGCACTTGGCAAGGCATCTGGTTGGGAGAACATCGCGACCATGGCGGATCGCGGCGACTGATCGCCACCCTGAACGGTGACTCGAAAGGCGCCAGGTAAGGGGCATGTTGATGGGTCGGTACCGCGTGACGACGCCGTAGTGACAAACAAGCCCATGAGGGGATATGGGGAATGTAGGCTTATGGCCGAATAGCGGCGTCCTGCACGTTGGAGGTCACTATTTGGAAAAAATCGAACATAAGGTTAAGAAACGCTATCAACTTAGTTTTCTTGTGACTGTACAGTGACAAAAATCGCCATCGATACTATCAATGCGAACAACAACTGGGCGATCCTCCGCTGGGTCTTCAGTAAAAAGGAGCCAAGAATTAGAATCGAAATCCCGGACATACTCACTGCCAACCTCAGGATTCTTCACCTGATCCGTACCGATCTTTGTGGTCATGCCAACCTCAAGGTTCTTTATATCTTGCATACATTCCTCCCATGTAGAATAATTATCAAAATCTAAAGATTTGTCTTTGGTATATAAATTCCCTAACCTTTCTTATCAGGATAGCCTAGAGCTCCGCATCCGGCCAGAAGCAGGCGTTGCGATCATGCTGATATAACGCCATTTTTCAGCGGCGACCTTTTTGCAGAGAAGCGGAAAAAAGGGCGTCCGGTGTAGGGCCGTCAGGCCCGGAACGAACTGCAACTACCGGTTAGGCAATTTTTTTCCGCCGCAGCATGCGATCCACGATGTAACCGAATATGCCGCCGACTGCGATCGGCACAAGCGCATAGACTGGGATAATGACCAGTGCGATAGCCGCGTTTGGGTTGGCACTCAAGTCTAATGTGCCATGCGCCCATGCCAAGAAGCCAAAACCAAGTATGCATGGCGCCAACAACGAAACAGGCCACTCATACTTGAAGCTTAAAGCGAGGATGCAACCCCAGGCTATCGCATTTAAAGCACAAAAAAACAGCCAGCCACCAAAACCGGTATCCGTATACTGCCTCAACCACATCGGAGCCTCGAGGCACTCGCGCCAAATATGGTAGGACTATACCTACCACCACGATAATTAATCGAGCTTTGCGCATGGTCATATGTAGTGCCTAACAAGGATGATCGAGCATGCTGCCTTTGCCGTCATGGCTGCTTAGGGTCGACTCCAGACCTTGTCAGAGCTCTTCCCAAACTCACTCAAACCCGCCATCAACACGTGGACTCGAAACGATTGCCACCTGCCCAGCTTACAATCGGCTACATGCACTCAGCCTAGCCGCCATGGCGGGCTTTCACCAGACCCCACATCAACGCAATACAACAAGGGGCGACACTGGATATTACATGCGTATGGGCGGGGTCAGCGAGGCGATGGCACAGGCGCACCCCAGAACGGGCGGTACGGCCAATATCCAGGAATCACAACGAAAAGCGCCAGCGCAATGCGCTGGCGCTTCTCGTTGTCATCGGCGGGGTAATCGCTCAGAGATGGTAGGGATGACGCAGGAAACCCTTGTGCTGGCGGTAGGCCGCTTCGGTCATCCGGTCGAGCAACCGGTAGGCGGCCACGCCGATGCGCTTGGCAAGGGATGCCTTGGGAGCAGTGGCGGTCTCGCTGTGGGAGAGCGTCTCGGTGGTCATGATGGTGGACCTCGGTCATTCCATAAGGGTGCTAACAGAATACCCGATTGTTAGACTTTGGTCTAACATATCCAGCTTTCGCCGCACTCGTTACCCTTGGGCGGCCCCATACGATGACACCCCAAGCCCCACCAGGCGTGGCAAGGCTCGGGGTGTCCAACCATTCGACGACGCTGCATTCGTGGCGGGGTCCAGAGAATCGAAGCGCCTAGAACACGAAGTGCTTAGAAGTCGAAGAACACGGTCTCGCCTTCGCCTTGCAGGCGGATATCGAGGCGGTAACGCACCTTGCCATCGAGCTCTTCACGCTTGGCGATCAGGGTCTGGCGGCGGGCCGGCGATTCGATGGCGTTGAGCACCGGGCAGGCGGCGTTGGCTTCAGTTTCGTCTTCGAAATAGAGGCGGGTCTGCAGGTGGATGTTGATGCCCCGGGCGAAGATCGCCAGGTTGATGTGGGGCGCCATCACCTTGCCGTCGCTACGCTTCACCGCGCCGGGCTTGATGGTGGCAAGCGACCACTCGCTGCCGCCCTCGGCGGTGGTGGCGGTGCGGCCGAAGCTGTTGAAGGCCTGCTCGAGGTCGAACTCGGGCCGGTACTCGCCCTTGGCGTCGGCCTGCCAGGCTTCGAGCAGGGCATCGCGCACCAGGTCGCCGTTGCCGTCGATCACGGTGCCGACCACTTCGATAGGCTCCCCCTCGACTTCGGATGTGGCCATCCGGCTCCAGATCTCCTCGTCGCGCTCGGGCAGGCCGGCCACGTGCAGGGCCAGGCCGATATGTACGTAGGGCCCGGCGGTCTGAGAGGCGGTCTCGCGCAGCATGAGCTCGGCGGTGGGGGTAGAGTTAGGCTGTTTCATGATGATTCCCCTGATCCAGTATCACGGATTGTCGATCCGGTCGCCTGGTTCACTGATTTTTGAATCACTGGTTTTCGAAATAGGTCTGCAGCTCGCCACGCACCACCAGGTCGAAGCGGTAGGCCAGGCAATCCATGGGTCGGCTGCGTGCCATGTCGAGGCGGCCGACCATGGTCTCAACAGCTTCCTGGTCGTTGAGGGTCTGCACGATGGGGCAGAGCGGGATCAGCGGGTCGCCCTCGAAATACATCTGGGTGATCAGGCGCGTGGAGATCGAAGGCCCCATCACCGAGACGTGGATATGCGCCGGCCGCCAGGTATTGATGCCGTTGCCCCAGGGGTAGGGGCCGGGCTTGATGGTGCGAAAACGGTACCAACCCGCCTCATCGGTGAGGCAGCGCCCTACCCCGCCGAAATTGGGGTCCAGCGGCGCCAGGTAGGCGTCTTTCTTGTGGCGGTAGCGGCCGCCAGCGTTGGCCTGCCACATCTCCACCAGGGTGTTGGGCACCGGTTTGCCCAACTGGTCGATGACCCGACCGAACATGATGATGCGCTCCCCCACCGGCAGGCCCGCCGCTCCTGCCAACGCGGGGTCTTCGCGAAAGTTGAGCAGCAGGTCGTTGTCGTGCGGCCCCATGCGCAGCTTGCGGAACTCGGGGCCTGTGAGCTCGGAGGCGCTGGCTGTCTGCAGGCTGACCAGGGCCTGGCTTGGCGAGCGGGCCACAGAGGTCTTGTAGCCGGGGGCATAAGCCGGGGGGTGCCAGTTGCGGTCACGCTCGACGAAGCGCTTGTTGTCGAATGCCATGCTGATCGTCTCTGTGGGTAGCGGGTTCTCGATCAGTGTGGCGGGTTGTCGCAGGAGTGCCAATTGACGTCTCGCCAACCGGGCATAACTGATGGGTTATGTCTCAATGAACGCCTTCCGGAACACCCGACGCCACCTCCCTGAGCGTTTCGCAGAAGGCCGCTAGTGCCAGAGAAGGCTGCAGGGTGGCATTCAGGCATAGTCCCACCGAACCACCCTGGCGCTCCAGGGGCAGTGAGAGTTCTCTCAAGCGGCCTTCGGCGAGGGCTTCGCGCACGGCCTCCTCGGGGGCGACCCAGATCGCCTCGCTGTGGGCGGTGAACTGTTGGCTAAGAGGCAGGGATAGGGTTTCCAGCTGGCGAGCCGGCAGCGTGATGGCGTGGCGCACGCAGAAGCTGTCGACCTGCTGGCGCAGGGTGGTCTGCGGGGGTGGCAACACCCAGGGAAACTCCTGCAGGCGCTCGGCGGCGAGCGGCACCACGCCGGCCAGCGGGTGGCCGTCGCGCACCACCAGCAGCAGGCGTTGATAGTAGAGATGCTCGAAGGCCAGATCGCGGATCTCGCGGGCCTCGGTCATGCGCCCCACCACCAGGTCCAGTTCGCCACGCCGGAGCCGGGAGAGCAGAAAGGCACTGGGGCCACCGACCACGTTGATGCCAGCCTCGCCCTGCGCCGAGCACTGCCAGCGGCGAATCGCCTCGGGAAGCAGCCAACTTTCCACTGTCGAGAGCGCACCCACCCGAAGCCAGACGCTGCCGACATGCGCCTCACCCACTGCACTCACGCCTTCCTCCAGGGCCCGAATCGCCGGCCCCGCGTGGCGCAGCAGAGTCAGCCCCGCCTGGGTCAGCGCCACGCCTCGCGGGGTCCGTTCGAACAGCACGGTGCCAAGCGTCTCCTCGAGTTCGCGAATCGTCTTGGACATACCCGGTTGGGTAATCGCCAGATGCTCGGCGGCTCGGGCGAAGCTGTGCTGGCGCGCCACTTCCAGGAAGGCCTGCAGGTGGCGCAACTTGATGCGGGCGTTGAGCATTCAGGCCTCCTGCTGGCGGGCGTCGAGCAGCCGGCGAGTGCACGCCATGGCGGTCAGGCTGATCAACAGGGTCGGCAGGAAAGCCAGCGCCACGGTCCCCGATAGATCGTTGAGCCAGCCGCCCACCACGGTGATGGCGAAGACCAGAAGATAACCGAAGCAGAGCATGCCGGCCATCAGCCGCGGCAGCGCCTCCAGGCGCACCAGCCAGGCAGGCAATGCCAGAACGAAGATAAACAGTGCGCTGGTGAAGAAGCCGAATATCCCGGCCGCCCATACCACCCCCATACCGGGCAGCCATAGCATCAGCGGCAGCGCCAGCAGTGCCAGGGCAGTGATGGCGACCAGGGGGCGCGGGCGCCCCATCAGACGGTCGGCGTAGAAGATCAACAGCGCCGAGGAGAGCATCTGGGCGCCATTGAGCGCCGTCAGGCTTGGGGCAAGCAGGGCCAGGCGGTCGCTTTCCTCGAGCAGCGGCGGGAGGAAGACATTGCCGGTGAAGTAGAGCGCCGCCGCCGCGCCGAGCAGCGCCACCAGGCGCCACATGCGCCCGTCGCGGAGATCGGGCAGGGTCAGACCCGCAGCGCGGGAACCGCCCATCATGGCCGGCAGACGTCTGCCACCCACCACCAGAGCCAGCATCAGCAGCGGCACCGGCAGCACCCAGAGGGCGAAGGCCCACTGCCAGTGAGCACCAAGCCAGGCAGCGGCCAGGGGCCCGGTGGCACCGGCAGCCAGCAGCTCACCCACCAGCAGGCCATTGGTGTAGACCGCCGAGGCGCGACCGATACGCGCGGGAGCCCAGAGTTTAGCCAGCACCGGCATCGCCGCCTGCATCAGGGCGATGCCGCCGCCCATCAGCAGGGTGGCCAACATAAAGGGCAGGAAGCCCTCCGGCAGGCTACGCAGGGCACTGCCCAGGGCCATGACCGCCAGGCCACCCAACAGGCAGGCGCGCACCCCGAGCCGGGCCAGCAGCCAGCCAGTCGCCAGGCCACCCACCGCCAGGGTCACCAGCGGCAGGCTGGTGGCGATGGCCACCTCGCCACTGGTGAAGCCCAGCACAGACTTGAGCTGGGGGATCAATGGCGGCACCACCAGCACCGTCAGGCGCAGATAGAGTCCCAGACACCACAGCAACCCATAGGCCAGCAGCGACTGGCGCAGCCGATCCGGAGATGCCATCGCCGACGCGTGCTGGTTCATGTCCTTATCTCCCAATGCCCTTATGTCCTAATACCCTTATGTCCTAATACCCTAAAATCCTAATGACCTAGTGCCCAGAAAGCCGAAACCGGCCCTGGGGCCGGCTCGGCATCATGCCATGGGGCACGTCTTCTTAGCACCCTAACAAAAGTCTAGGACTGCTCCACACCCCAGCCCAGCCGTTTGGCAAGGGCAAAGGCATGGTTGGCCGCCGGGACGCCGCCATAGATCGCCACATGCATCAACACCTGGCGCAACTCGGCTTCGGTGAGGCCGATGCGCTTGGCGGTCTTGAGGTGGAGTTCGAGTTCCTCGCGGCCCAGCGCGGCGAGGATGCCGGTGGTGATCATGCTGCGCTCGCGCCGGGTCAGGTCGTCGTTGCTCCACAACTCCCCCCAGGCCAGGCGGGTGATCATCTGCTGAAAGGGGGCATCCAGGCTGGTGGCGTTAGCGGTGGAGCGCGCCACATGCTCTTCACCAAGCACCTGCTTTCTGGTCTCGATGCCAGTGGCGTAGTCGACGCCATGGGCACCGACGTCGCCGAGATCCACCGCCATGAAGGCCAGCAGCGTCTCGGCGAACCGCGCGGGCACCTCGACGGAGGGCACGTGTCCGACCCCTTCGAGCACCTCGAGCGTTGCCCCCTGGCACTCGGCGGCCAGCGCCTCGAGAGTTGCCGGCGGCGTGGCGAGATCTTCGTCACCGGCCAGCAGCAGCACCTTTAGCGATGTTGCGCCGAGCTTGCCGGTGAAATCCGTGCTGCCGAGCATCTCGCACATCCGCGCATAGGATTCATCGTCGCCCCGCCCCATCTGGGTCATCCAGCCGCTCTTGAGCGCCGGCTCGGCCTCGAAGCAGGCAGGCGCGAACCAGCGCGGCACGATCTCGGCGGACATCGCCGCCAGGCCTTCGTTGCGCACCCGTTCGGCGCGGGTGTTCCAGAGCTCCGCCGTGCCGATCACCGCGCCGGTGTTGGTCAGGGTCAGGGACAGCAACCGCTCGGCTTGCTCGGCAAGCAGTTGCTGACCCACCACTCCACCGATCGAGGTACCCGCGAAGTGGAAGCGACTGACCCCGGCATGTTCGACCAGCGCCAGGGCGTCGGCGGCCAGGGCGGCCGGGGTGATCGCCCCGCCATCCGCGGGCCAGGCGTCGCTCGCGCCATGCCCGGGCAAGTCCCAGGTCAGCACCCGATAGCGTGGCAACAACGCCGGCAGCACGTCGTCCCACACCGCCTGGCTCATGCCCAGCGGATGGGCCAGCACCACCAGCGGCAGGGCCTCGGCACCCAGCAGGCGATACGCGACGCTACGCCCGTTGATCGTCAGAAATGCCATTGGAATCTCTCCCCTCGCAATTTATACCCGATCGATTTATACCCGCTCGATGAGTGTGGCGATGCCCTGCCCCACGCCTACGCACATGGTGCACAGGGCATAGCGCTTGCCGCTCTGTTGCAGTTCATGGGCGGCGGTCAGCAGCAGGCGTGCGCCGGACATGCCCAGCGGATGGCCAAGGGCGATGGCACCGCCGTTGGGATTGACCCGCGGGTCGTCGTCTTTGATGCCCAGGTCGCGCATGCAGGCCAATGCCTGGGCGGCGAAGGCCTCGTTGAGCTCGATCACGTCGATCTCGCCCAGCGACACCCCGGTGCGTTCAAGCAACTTGTTGACCGCCGGCACCGGGCCATAGCCCATGATGCCGGGTTCGACCCCGGCGGTGGCCATGCCGAGAATCCTGGCCATCGGCTTGAGGCCGTGCTTGTCGACAGCCGCCTGGCTTGCCACCAGCATGGCCGCCGCGCCGTCGTTGACCCCGGAGGCGTTACCAGCGGTGATGCTGCCACCCTCGCGGAATGGCGTGGGCAGGCCGGCCAGTTTCTCGAGGGTGGTCTGGCGCAGGTGTTCGTCATGGTCGAAGACCAGCGGCTCCTGCTTGCGCCGGGGAATCTCGATAGCGGTGATCTCGAGGGCGAAGCGGCCGGCCTGCTGGGCCGTGGCGGCCTTCTGCTGGGAGCGCAGGGCGAAGGCGTCCTGATCCTCGCGGGAGATGGCGAAGCGCTCGGCCACGTTCTCGGCGGTCTCGGGCATGGATTCGACCCCGTAGGCCTTCTTCATCAACGGATTGATGAGGCGCCAGCCGATGGTGGTGTCCTCGATCTTCTGGCTCCGCGAGAAGGCGCTGTCGGCCTTGCCCATCACGAAGGGTGCCCGGGACATCGATTCCACGCCGCCCGCCAGGGCCAGTTCCATCTCACCGGCCTTGATGGCGCGAAAGGCGGTGCCCACCGCGTCCATGCCGGAGCCGCACAGGCGGTTCATGGTGGTGCCGGGAATCGACACCGGCAGACCCGCCAGCAGCGTCGACATGCGCGCCACGTTGCGGTTGTCCTCACCGGCCTGGTTGGCGCAACCCATGAAGACTTCTTCAATGGCGGCGGGATCGAGGTCCGGGGCCTCGGCCAGCACCGCCTTGAAAATGCTCGCGGCGAAGTCGTCGGGGCGCACGCTGGCTAGCGTGCCACCGAAGCGGCCGATGGCGGTACGCCTCGGGTGACACAGAAATACGTCGGTCATTGCGTCGGTCATTGAAAGGAATCTCCTGGAATTCGCGGTGAACCGGCCATGCGCCAAGGCCGGTTCAGGGGAACATCATTCGCCTGCGTGCTGGCGTTCGGTTCTGTCCTTCAACTCACGCAGGATCTCGAGTTCATGTGCCGAAGGCTCGGGGGTGCTGTCGAGCGAATCAGCGAAGCGCACGTCCCAGCCGGTGGCTTCGATCACATCGTTGCGGGTCACCCCCGGGTGCAGTGAGGCCACCACCAGCTCCTTGGACTGCGGGTCGGGCTTCATCACGCACAAATCCGTGATCACCCGGGTCGGGCCACGGCCAATGTTGGGCACGCCATCACGGCCCTTGCCGTCGCGGCCAAAACCCAGCGTCGTGACAAAGTCGACATCCTTCACGAAGGCACGCTTGGAGTGCTTGAGCGTGATGAAGACCTCGCCGGCATTGGTGGCGATCTCGGGGGCTCCCCCACCACCCGGCAGGCGCACCTTGGGATCATGGTAGTCGCCGATCAGCGTGGTGTTTAGGTTGGCGAAGCGATCGATCTGCGCGGTGCCAAGAAAGCCCACATCGATCTTGCCGCCCTGCAGCCAGTAGCGAAACATCTCGGGCACCGCCACGGTGGTCAGCGCCGACTCGGCGAGCTCACCGTCACCGATCGACAACGGCAACACCTCGGGCTTGGTCTGCAGGGTACCGGATTCGTAGATCAGCACCACATCGGGGGCATGGGTGAGGCGCGCCAGGTTGGCGGCCTCGGAAGGCAGGCCGATGCCGACGAAGCAGGTCATGCCATTCTCGAGCGCGCGGGCGGCGGTCACGCTCATCATCTCCGCAGAGGTATAGGGAAGGCTCATCAGGACACTCCTCCTGCCGGCTTGTCATCTTGGCGGTACACATTGTCTTGGCGGTACACATTGTCATCGAGCCATGCCGAGAAGGCATCGCGGTCGCGAGCAATGGCGTCCCACTCCTTGTAGAAGCGGTTGTTGCGCGGGTAATAGCCGTGAGCATACGAGGGCAGCGCGCCCTTCTCGGCCACCGCGATGGCGTCGATGGCCCAGCCCGGAATCACACAGGCATTGGGGTGGGCACCGAGGTCGTCGACGATCTCCTCGACGGTGACGATGCTGTGCCTGGCCGCCAGCACGGCCTCCTTCTGCACGCCCACGATGCCTTCCACCAGCACGTTGCCGGCGCGATCCGCGCGCTGGGCATGCACGATGGACACATCCGGGCGCACGGCGGGAACCGCGGCCAGCCGCTCGCCGGTAAACGGACACTCGATGAACTTGATCTGGTCATTGACGTTGGGTAGTTCACTACCCACGTAACCGCGCAGCACCGCCAGCGGCAGGCCGGCGGCACCCGCTTCAAAGGCACAGGCCATGGCGGCATGGCTGTGCTCGAGGATCTCGATCTTGCGTGGCCAGCCCTTCTCTACGGCATCACGCAGGCGGTGCAGCGACCCCACGCCGGGGTTGCCGCCCCAGGAGAAGATCACCTTCTTGGCACAACCCGCCCCGATCAGCTGGTCGTAGATCAGGTCAGGGGTCATGCGGATCAGCGTCAGGTCGCGCTTGCGCTGGCGAATCACTTCGTGACCCGCGGCGAACGGAATCAGATGAGTGAAGCCTTCCATGGCAAGTGTCGCGCCGTCCTTCACGTAGCGCGCGACCGCATCATGCAGGCTGAGAAACTCGGCCATTGGATGTCCTCCTGGCGGGTGCTCTCTCGACGAATTCGCCTGTTGAATGGGCTCGCCTCGAGATAAGTTCGCATTACGAACATTGATTTGATGTGCGAACAAAAATAATCCTTTACCAGCACATCGTCAAACCCCCCAAGCGGCCACGAAAAAGGGGAGACCGCGTCTCCCCTTCATGTCCCGCCAGATAAATTGTCGGCAATTCAAATTATTAGCTGGCACACAACCAGGCGATGGCGCGTGCCACCTGGTGCTTGCTGCTACCAAGGTATAACGCAGGGTCGCTGGCCTTGCGGATCGCCTCGGCATCGAGCTTTCCCTGCAACTCGGGATGCGCATCGAGCACCGCGGCATAGGCCTGACCCGACAGACGAGCGGTCTCGGCGGCCTCGGCGCTGATTCGCTTGGCGGCGTCCTGGCCGACGCTTGGCACCAGCAATTTCGCCACCGGCTCGGCCATGATGCCTCCGCCGGTCACCGCGAGGTTGCGGCGCATCGCCTCGGGATTGACCTCAAGCCCCTCCAGCAGAGTGGCGGCCTGTTCCAGGGCGCCTTCCAGCAGCAGGGCGCTGTCGATCAGCGGCGCCCACTCGGCATGCCACTCGCCAAGCCCACGCTCCAGTGGCTGTGCCGAGGCGTTGAGCAGTACCGAGACATGGCCATGCACCTGGCGCGCAGCACCACGAATCAGCGCACAACGTACCGGATTGCGCTTGTGCGGCATCGATGAGGACTCCCCCATCCCTGGGGCGGCAGGCTCGGCAACCTCACCCAACTCGGTCTGGGCCAACAGCGCGACATCCAGGGCGAGCTTCTCGGCGGCCCCGGCCACGGCATCCAGGGCGGTGCCCAGGGCATGGATCGGCTGGCGATCGGTATGCCAGGGCAGTACAGGTGCGGCAAGCCCAAGCCGTGCCGCCACTTCATCCATCAACGTGAGCCCCAGGTCGTCCCAACCCGGCCCTCCTAAACCAGAGTGTACCCCCACGGCACCACCAAACTGCACCGGCAGCTCGACCTCGGCCAGGCGGCGGCGCCCCTGCTCCAGGCCGATGGCCCAATGGGCCACCTTGACCCCGAAGGTGATCGGCAATGCCTGCTGCATCAAGGTACGCCCCACCATCGGGGTATCCTGATGGGCGCGCATCAGTTCGATGCCAGCCCGGCAGCAGCGCGAAAGCAGCGCATCCAGTGCCTTCAGGCGTGGGACCATCAGCAGCATCAGCGCGCTGTCGACCACATCCTGGCTGGTGGCCCCTTGGTGCCAGCAGCGCTTCAATGACTCGGGCAAGGCGGCGCGGCCCTGCTTGACGAAGGGTATCGCGGCATTGCCACCACTGCCGATACCCTCGGCAATCGCCGCGATATCGAAAGGGTGGGCGGCCAGGGTGTCTCGCATGGCGCGGCTCGAGCCCTCCGGCAAGGCCCCATGAGCCTCCTGGGCCTCGGCCAGCGCCAGCTCGAAGGCCAGCATCGCCTCGATCATTGCTGTGCCATTGCACTGGGCGAGAGCCGTCTGGCTCATGAAGGGGTGCTGAAGCAAGGCAGCGGGCATGGCGGACTCTCCCGAAATCGACATGTAGGGCCGATAGCTATCGGCGCTCGGTAAAGGATGCTGAACGAATAGTCGCACAAGTGTTCGCGTTTCGAACACTATGCTAGGCTTCGTCTGAAAAGTCGGCGAGCGAGGGGCAGACAAGGCAAAAATCGGCGTAAAGACGGAGTTTACGGGGTGTAAATGAGTACTTTGAGTCGATATTTAACGCCGTATGACCGAGTGCAGCCAGTTTTCGGCCGGAGCCGGAATTGAGGCGACATATCGAACAACACGCGAGACAACAAGACAATGGCATCCGAGGAAGACCTCCTGACACCCGATAATCGGGATTTCGTCACCGCACTGGCCAGCGGCATCGAAGTGATCCTGGCCTTCGACGAGGCCCATCCGCGCATGACGCTGAGCGAAGTGGCGGCACGCACCGGCATGAACCGCGCCCGCGCCCGCCGTTTCTTGCTGACCCTGCATGCCCTTGGCTATGTGCGCAAGCAGCAACGCTACTTCGAGCTGGCCCCACGGGTGCTGCAGCTCGGCTACGCGTTTCTCTCCGCCAACAACTATCGTAGCGTGATCCAGCAGGTACTGGAGGACATTACCTCCGAGTGTGGCGAATCCTCGTCGCTGGGTGTGCTGGATGGTGACGACATCACCTACGTGGCACGCTCCTCCTCGCGACACCGATTGATGGCGATCACCCTCTCGGTGGGTACCCGCCTGCCCGCCGCACACACTTCCATGGGGCGAGTGCTGCTGGCCCAGTTGCCGGAGGATCAGCTCGATGCCTATCTCGAGCGGGTGGTGCTCGAGCGCTATACCGACAAGACCATCACCGACAAGGGCGAGCTCAGGAAGTGCATCCGGAAGGCCGGCCAGCAGGGCTATGCCATTGCCGACCAGGAGCTGGACTCCGGCCTGCGCTCGCTGGCGGTGCCCGCCTTTGACGCCAACGGCAAGCTGCTCGGGGCAATCAATATCAGCACCAATGCCGCACGCGTCGACTTCGACACCCTGCTCAAGCGCTACCTACCGCTACTTCAGGACAAGGCACGCCAGATCCGCACCACGATCAGTTGATAGCCAGTCACGGTTGATAACCTGGTGAAGTTGATAGCCAGGTGAAATTAATAGACAGGTGAAGTTGATAGCTCGCAGCGTGCATTTTTCTGAACGAAATTCTAGAATCACCAAGGTGCCAACGCCACGGGCATCAGCACCTTGCATGCCCCTTATCCCCGCAACCCTTATCACGCCACCAGACTCATATCACCAGAGGACGTCACCATGGCAGGCAGCCTGATCGAACGCACGCTGGGAGTGCTGGAAGCCCTTTCCGAAGATGCCGAAGGCCTGCCGCTGCTGGTGCTGGCCGAACGACTGGAGATTCCCAAGAGCGCGGCCCACCGCATCTGCAACGAGCTGATTCGCCTGGAACACGTCCGCCAGGATCCGCACAGCCAACGCTACCAGTTGACCACGCGCCTGGTGGCGATGAGTTTTCGCTACCTGGCGAGTACCGGGGCCAGCGACATCATTCAGCCGATTCTCGACCGCCTCGCCCAGCACAGTGGCGAGCTGGTGCGCCTGTCGATCATCGAGGGCCATCGCCTGACCTGGATCGCCAAGGCCCAGGGCGCTCGCAGTGGCCTGCGCTACGACCCCGACATGGGACGCGAAGCGCCCCTTCACTGCACCGCCAGTGGCCATGCCTGGCTTGCCGACATGAGCGACGAGCAGGCCCTCGCACTGGTCGATGCCCGGGGCATGGACACCGACCACCCCCTGGGGCCCAACGCACCGCGCACCAAGGAGGCGCTGATCGAGCACCTCCACCAGGCCCGCCAGCGCGGCTACAGCTGGACCCGCGACAGCATGGGCCCTGGCACCGCGGCCATGGCGGCACTGGTGCGCCACCCGCTAGACAGGCACCCGCAGGGGGTACTGAGCATCGCCGGGCCCAGCGTGAGGCTGGATGACGCGCGGGTGGCGGAACTGGCACCCGCGCTGATCACCGCCGCCGAAGAGCTCTCCCAGGCCACACCGACCTCTCGCCTGTTCATCTGATCACCGCCGGCCTGGAGGTCAGCCTTGCTCGAGATTCTCGCCATCACCACGCCGATCTTCCTGCTCATCGGCATGGGCTACCTGGCCATGGCCAGCCGGTTGATCAACCGCGAACAGGTGCAGGGCATCGCCACCTTCGTGCTCTATTTCGCGCTGCCGGCGCTGGTGATCCGCGCCCTGACCCAGAACCCCCTGGATGAGGTCTTCCAGCCACAGTACCTGCTCGCCTACGGGCTGGGCTCGCTTGTGGTGTTTGGGTGCGCCCTGCTGCTTGGCATGCGTTTTCAGCGCAAGTCACTCAGCGAAGGGGCCATCCAGGCACTTGGCGTGTCGGCTTCCAACAGCGGCTTCGTCGGCTATCCGGTGGCGGCGATGGTGATCGGCTCGCCCGCGGCGGTGTTTCTGGCATTGAACATGCTGATCGAGAACCTGCTGATCATTCCCGCCGCATTGATCCTTGCCGAGATGGGTCGCCAGAGTGGCGCCGGCTTCGCCACCACCTTGCGCAAGACCATGTTGCGCCTGGCGCGCAACCCGATCCTTATCGGCCTGGTGGTCGGCCTGTTGCTGGCGGTTACCGACACCTCCCTGCCCTCGCCCCTGGCCCGCTCCATCGACATGCTGGCCAACGCATCAGGCCCGGCGGCGCTGTTCGTGATCGGCGGCACACTTTATGGCCTGCAAGTGCGCGGTATGGCCCTGGATGTCAGCCAGGTGGTCGTGGGCAAGCTGGTGCTACATCCGCTGGCGGTATTGGGAATCTTCCTGCTGATCCCGGATCACGACCCCATGCTGCTGACCGGGGCGCTGTTGTTCGCCTGCGCACCGATGATCAGTGTCTACCCGCTGCTCGGCCACCGCTATGGCATGGCAGGCGTCAACGCCGCCGCGCTGATGGTCGGCACCCTCGGCGCCTTCTTCACATTGAGCCTGGCCATCTGGCTGATGACCCTCAATGGCCTGCTGCCCACCGGGTAGCGCTCGCGAATTCCAACCTTCACCAACGCCCTGTCCGGCGCGTCCACGTCAGCGACATCGCTCTCAGTATCCACCTGAACCTATGCGCCAGAGGATTTGCGCCAGGGGATTTGCGTCTGGCCATTGAAAAAACTGGAACAATGTTCTAGATTATACTGGAACCGCATTCCAGTGAGGCTTCCATATGGCCGATATACCCCCCATTCCCACCAGGAACCAGGCATTCGACCTGGTGGTGGTGGGTTCTGGTGCCGCCGGCCTCTCCGCCGCCGTCACCGCCGCCTATCATGGCCTCTCGGTGGTGGTGGTCGAAAAAGCCGAGGGCCTGGGAGGCGCTACCGCCTGGTCCGGGGGCTGGATGTGGGCGCCCCTCAACCCGCTGGCCCGTGCCGCCGGCATCGAGGAAGACCCGGAAACCGTACGCACTTACCTGCGCCATGAGCTGGGCGAGCGCTTCGACCCGGTGAAGATCGATGCCTTCCTTGCCGCCACCCCGAGCATGGTCGCGTTCTTCCACGACAAGACCAGCCTGCAGTTCGCCGACGGCAACGCCATCGCCGATATTCATGCCGACACCCCCGGCGCGGGCACTGGAGGCCGCTCGGTGATCGCCGCCCCCTTCGATGGCCGCAAGCTCAACCGCCGTACCCTGAACAAGCTGCGCAAGACCATGCCGGAAACCGCGTTCCTCGGCATGCCGATCCAGGCTGGGCCAGATTTGATGGCCTTCCTGACCGTCACACGTTCGTTCAAGTCCTTCGTCCACGTCGCGAAGCGCTTCACCCGGCACCTGTTCGACCTGGCGCTGTACGGCCGGACCATGCAACTGGTCAACGGCGTGGCCCTGACCGGTCGACTGGCCAAGTCCGCCGACGACCTGGGCGTCGACACCTGGGTATCCTCGCCGGCAACACGCCTTGTGCGGGATGGCCAGCGTGTCATCGGCGTGGTGGTGGATACCCCGGAAGGCGAAGTCACCTTGAACGCACGTCGCGGCGTGGTACTGGCCGCTGGCGGCTTCCCCTGGGATGTGGCACGCCGCCGCGAGCTGTTTCCGCGCACGCCAAGCGGTGAGGAACACTGGCCATTGCCGCCGCCTTCGGCCAGTGGCGACGGCCTGCGCCTCGGTGAGGCCGCGGGTGGCGTGGTGGATGACAGCCTCTATTCGCCGGTGGCCTGGGCGCCGGTCTCGGTAGTGCCCTACCAGGACGGCCATGTCGGCCACTTCCCGCATATCATCGATCGCGGCAAGCCCGGGCTGATCGGCGTGCTGAGAAACGGCCAGCGCTTCGTCAACGAGGCAGGCGGCTACTACGACTACGTGGATGCCATGATCAAGGCGGTGCCAGAAGGCGAGGAGGTCTGCTCCTGGCTGATCTGCAACCAGCGCTTCCAGCGGCGCTATGGCATCGGCATTACCCGCCCTGCGCCGCTGCCTTTCAAGCACTGGGTCCACAAGGGCTATCTCAAGCGCGGCAGGACACTCACCGAGCTGGCACAGGCATGCGGTATCGACCCGGCGGGTCTCGAACGGACCATAGCCACCTATAACGAACATGCACGCCTTGGCGAAGACCCGGAATTCGGTCGCGGCTCAACGCCCTACAATCGCAAGAACGGCGACCCGACCCATCAGCCCAATCCCTGCGTGGCGCCGCTCGACCCGGGCCCCTTCTATGCCGTCAAGGTAGTGCCCGGCTGCTTCGGTACCTTCGCCGGGCTCAAGACCAACGAACACGCCCAGGTACTCGACGGCCAGAACCGGCCGATCGATGGCCTGTATGCCGCCGGCACCGACATGGCCAGCATCATGGGCGGCTTCTACCCGGCCGGCGGCATCAACCTCGGCCCGGCCATGACCTTTGGTCATATCGCCGGCCTGCACGCTGCGGGGAAACGCCAAGAGACAGCATCCACACCGAACGATTCCGGTTCCCCGGCCCCAGGAGAGACTGCATGAAGCACTTCGAATTGATCACTTTCACCGTTCGCGTGGCCACGCATGGCAAGGCCATGGCATGCATCCAGGAAGCCCTGCATGCCGACGAGGTCGGCGGACAGCTGTTCGGCTGCTGGTATTCCGAGCTGGGGTCGCTCAACCAGGTGGCAGTACTGCGAGGTTTCGACAGCGTAGAGGCGCGCCAGGTGGAGCGTGAGCGTCTGCTGCTGGCCGGGGACCCGCTGGGGGTTGAGGGATTCATGACCGATATGCGAGTCGAAGACTACAGCCTCTTCCCCTTCCTCGATGGCATCACCCCGGGTGACTTCGGCCCTTTCTACGAGCTACGTGTCTACGACGTGCGTCCTTCGGGGCTCAAGTCCACCCTCGATGGCTGGGCCGACGCTGTGCCGCCGCGCACCACCGACGCCTACTCGCCGCTCACCGCCGCGTTCTATGCCACCAACGGCAAGACACCGCGCATCATGCACCTCTGGCCCTACCGGACCCTGGAGGAACGCCTGGAGATCCGCACCCGCACTGTCACTGACGGCGTCTGGCCGCCCAAAGGTGGTCCCGCCCAGTTGCTCGACATGCAGTCCACCATCTATCTGCCAGCCGAATTCTCGCCGCTGAAATGAGTTATCGACCATGAGCCGACACCCTTACTCTCTCGCCGCTCTCACTGTGCTGGAGTTGTCCCCGCCGGAGATGGTCGAGACAGCGGCCCGCGCCGGATACGATTTCGTGGGCCTACGGCCAATACCGGCCACCCCCGATGAACCAAGCTTCCCACTGCTCAGCGATCCCGCCCTGCTGCGCGCAACCCGGCGCCGCATCCAGGACACCGGCGTCAAAGTGGCCGATATCGAGATACTGCGCCTCAAACCCGACACCCGGGTCCAGGACGACTTCGCTCACTTCGTGGAAGTGGGCGCGGAACTGGGCGCCAGCGACATCCTGGTCGCCGGTAACGACGATGACCACACGCGCCTGATCGACAACTTCGCCGCCCTCTGCGAACTGGCCGCTCCCCACGGCCTGCATCCCCACCTGGAGTTCATGCCCTGGACCGGAGTAAAGGACCTCAACCAGGCGCGTCGCATCATCGGCGCGGTGCGCAAAGCTGGCCATGCCAATGCCTGCCTGCTGGTCGACGCCTTCCACTTCGACCGCTCGCGAAGCCACCTGCAAGACCTGGCCGAGGTACCTGCCGATTGGATGCGCTATGTGCAGATATGCGACGTGCCTGGGCCAATCCCCGAGAGCATGGATGAGATTCTGCGCGAAGCGCGCTGCGAGAGGCGCTTTCCTGGCGACGGCGAAGCAGACCTCCGGGGATTGCTGAACGTCATTCCTCCAGAGGTGTTGCTGAGCCTGGAAATCCCCACTGATGCCCTTCGCCAGCAGGGCATCAGTGCTCTGGAACGAGCCCGCACGGCCCTGGAGAAAGCCCGCCTGCTGGTCGGCGACTGACGGCACCTTCGTCTCGGCACCACTCGCCGCCCCGCAGCATTCTGCCGGGCGGTTATATTATTAGCAGGCTAGCTTGCCACCTGATATTATTAGAACTCGGTTCTGTTACTTGACCTGCCTTCATATTTTGTCGGAGTTCCATGCCTACATCTCCCGCCAAGGTCATCCCTGGCGATCGTCCATTGCTTGGCATCGGCTACATGCTGATCGCCGGTCTGCTGTTCGTGATGCTGGACAGCACCGCCAAATGGCTGACCCAGACCCACTCACCGGTGCAGGTACTGTGGGCACGTTACGCTGGCCATATGGTAATCCTGGCCGGTTATCTGCTGTGGCTGGGACTAGCGAACAGCCGCCCCTTGCTCGTCACCGAATCCCTCGGCGGCCAATGCCTGCGCGGTCTGCTGCTGGGGCTGGCCAGCCTGTTGGCCTACCTATCTCTTCGTGAGCTGCCCCTGCTGCAGGTCTATGTCTTCCATTTCGGGGCACCGCTGCTGGTCACCCTGCTGGCGGTACCACTGCTGGGCGAGCGAGTGGACAGGGCCCGAGGCTTGGCGGTGATGTTGGGCTTTGTCGGGGTTCTGGTGGCAATGGGACCAGTGGATTGGCGCGCCCAACCCGTGGCCTTGCTACCCTTCGGCATGGCGCTGTGCTTCGCCCTCTATCAACTGACCACTCGACGTTTTGGTCGCCACGACCATCCGCTGGCCTCGCTCTGGTACGCCGGCCTGGCCGGCGCCTTGGCAAGCTCGATAGCGCTGCCCTTCTTCTGGACACCCATTGGCCTCGCCGAACTGCCGTACTTCCTGGGCATTGGCTTGCTCGGCGCCACCAGCCAGCTCGCGCTGATCCTGGCCATGCGCCACGCCCCCGCCTCGCTGGTCTCGCCGTTTCTCTACCTGCAGATCGTCTGGGCTTCGTTGTTCGGCTTCGTGCTGTTCGGCGACCTGCCGCCCCTCACGACCTACCTGGGCGCGACCCTGATCATCGCCGCGGGAATCTTTCTGGCCAGGCGGCGGGGCTAATCCACGACGAAGCCCCGCCAATCATGGCGGGGCGCAGGGATGGAAGCACGCAGGCTATCAAGGACGCCGGATGCCTAGCACTTCCGGCGACTGGTCCAGCGATCCCGCCTCGTACATCGCCCAGGCGGTGATCGACTGCCACCGCTGCAGATACTCACGGGCCTCCTCGCCGGAGAGGTTCAGCGGGGTGGCTCCGACATTGTCCAGGAAGGCCTGGAACTCCCCGCTCTCCACGGCCTCGGCATAGGCTGACTCGAGGATCGCCTTGATGTGGTCTGGCGTGTCTCGGTGGACGTAGGCGCCCTTGAAGGAGCCATAGGGCATGTAGGGTTCCAGCCCGGGGATCTGTTCGGTGAGGGCCGGCATGTCCGGATAGGCATCGAGGCGATTGGCATCGAGTACCGCCAGGGCACGCAGACGCCCGGAATTGATGTACTCACGGGTCGAGGAGAGACTCGAGGGCATGAAGTCGATATGGCCACCCTGCAGGGCGGTGATCCCAGGCCCTTCGCCTGCGAAGGTGACATGGCGCACATCGAAGTCGATCAGACTGCTTACCAGCGCATGGGTGGTGGCGGCCAGGCTCGCCGCGCCCTGGTTGCCCATGCGCATCTCACCGGGATTCTCCTGGATATGCGCGATCAGCTCCTCCATGGTCTGGAAGGGGCTGTCGGCCGGCACCACGAAGACCACGATATCGACGCTGGTCAGATTTACAGGGTGCAGGTCGCTGTAGTCGAAGTCGGCCAGCCCCAGCAGCGGGAACAGCTGCGGGTTCTCGGCACCGTAGAGGATATGGTAGCCATCGGCACGCTGGTTGAGCACATGGTTGGTGCCGATCACACCAGTACCGCCGGGGCGGTTGGTGAGCACGATGGTGGTGTCGAGGATGTTTTCGACATGGGGCGTGAGACCGCGGGCGATCACATCGGTGGAACCACCGGCGCCCCACTGAATGGTCCCCTGGAGATTACGTTCGGGGTAGTCGGCCAGGGCGGCACCCGTCGTCAGCAAAGCTGCGGCAGAGATGACGAGACGGGCAGTCGTAGGCATTTTCATGATCCAAATCTCATGTTGTGTTTGTGATGGGGTACAGCGCATCCGTGCTCGATAACGCTGTGCCTGGGCATCCATGTCGTGTGGTGAAGTACCACCGCCTTCCATGATCGATGGTGTCGGGTCAATCAGACCTGCAGGCTCGCCTCCGGGGACCCCAATGCACTCCAGCCGCCATCGGCGACCAGCACGCTGCCGGTGATGAAGCTGGCCCGGGGAGATGCCAGGAAGGCGATCGCCTCGGCGATCTCGGTTGGGTCGGCCAGCCGTCCCATCGGGGTCCTGGCCTCGAGGGCAGCGGTGTCGATGGTTCCACGCCGCTCCAGCTCCTCGATCAGGGCGGTACGCACATAGCCGGGGGCGATGGCATTCACGCGGACCCCGCGCCGGGCCCACTCGCAGGCCATCGAGCGAGTCATGCCAAGAATCCCGGCCTTGGCCGCGGAGTAGGCGTTGCGGGTCGGGATCCCCCCCAGCGCCGCGATGGAGCTCAGGTTGACGATGGCACCCTCCCCCCTTGCCAGCATCTCGCCGACGACCGCCTGGGTGACCAGGAATGTGCCGTTCAGATTCACCCGCAATACCCGCTCGAAGGCATCGACACGCTGCTCCAGGGTGGCGCCGGGCTGGTCGGCGATACCGGCGTTGTTGATCAGCACATCGATGCGCCCGAATACCGCCAGCACACGCTCGACCATCGTGCCAACCTGGCCCTCGTCGGTGATATCCACGCCCAGGCCCAGGTGTCCCGGGCCGAGCTCCTCGGCCCGCGCCCCGGCGGCCCGGTCGTCGAGGTCGACGATCACCACATGGGGGATGTCACGGGCGAGCCGTTGGGCGGTGGCCCAGCCGATGCCTTGGGCACCGCCGGTGACCAGAGCCACCGCGCTCATGACGCCACCCAGTCGTCGAACCCATTGATGCTGCGAATCAAACGGGTCTCCTGGGCCACGATCAGGTGTCCGGAGGCGGCCAGGTACTCCGCGAAGGCGGGGTGCGAGTCGCGGGCTGCGCAGCGACGCTCGTAATCGGCCAGCGAGTCGTAGCCCCACAAGTGCACGAACTGGTTCTGGGGGCCCACCAGGCTGGTGTAGAAACCCAGCGGGGAGCCCAGGGTCTCCTTTAGGATTGGCATCGCCAGGCGTTGGAAGATGTCAATGAACTCGCCCATCCGACGCGGCGTGATGGTGTAGATACGGTGGTCAATCAATGGCTTGATGCCCATGGGTAGGCTCCTCCTCGTGTTGTGCTGTGGGCGCCTTGCACGCCAGGTCGTCGTCGATGCCTGCCAGGTGACGACCGGTGATGTAGCCGAAGGTCATGATCGGCCCCAAGGTGATCCCGGCGGCGGGATAGCTGCCACCCATGATGCTGCGCCGGTCATTGCCCACCGCGTAGAGCCCCTCAAGCGGAGTGCCGACGCTGTCCAGCACTTGGCCGTAGACGTCGGTCCTGATGCCATCAAAGGTACCGAGGTCGCCCATGAAGACCTTGACTGCGTAGAAAGGGCCCTGCTGGAGTGGCGCCACACAGGGGTTGGGCCGGTGCCGGGGATCGGCGAGATAGCGGTTGAAGCTGGTGGTACCACGGCCGAACTGGCGATCCTCACCGACCAGCGCGCCCCCGTTGTATTCAGTGACGGTGTCAACCAGCTGCTGCGGGTCGACCTCGAGCTGACGGGCCAGCTCGGCCAGTGTCCTGCCACGTTTCAAGTACCCCTTGCGAATCAGCCCCCCGACCGGCATCGGTGACGGCTTGACGTAACCCAGGCCATATTTGCTCAGGCAGACCTGGTCGCAGATAAGCCACATATGAGTCCGCTCACCCTGCCCGTGGGCGATCATGGCCGCACCGACGTCGTGGTAGGACTCGGACTCGTTGCAAAAGCGCCGCCCGTCCGGACCAACGCCGATCACCCCCGGCTTGTAGCGGTCAAGCAGATGGGGAAACTTGCCAAACCCGCCGCCTTTGCGCGGCACCAGGGAGGTGGGCATCCAGGCAGAGGTCTGGGTGAACTCACAGTTCACCGTCACGCCAAGCGCCTCCACCATGGCCAGGCCGTCGCCAGTGTTGCTCTCCGGTACAGGCGAGTAGTGTTCACCGCCTCGCTCGAGGTGCGGATAGGCCCGGCGTATGCGCTCGAGATCCTGGGCGAAACCGCCACAGGCCAGCACCACCCCTCGGCGCGCCGCGACCGTCACCTCGCGCCCCTCAATCACTGCCCGGGCGCCATGGATACGGCCCTCGGCGTACAGCAGTTCGCGGGCAGGCGCGCCGGTGTGGATCGGGATGCCCAGATCGAAGGCACTCTTGGCCAAACTGGCGGCCAGAGCATTGCCGCTGGTCACGTTGATGCCACGACGGTAGAGCGCCATTTCCTTGAGATGGATGGCTAGGCGCTTGACCACATAGCCGAATGAGGTGAGCGACCGGGTGGCATTGAAAAAGTGTTTCAGATCGGCATTGGAGGAGTTGAACATCATGCCAATGAAGGTGATGGTCTCGAGCGGCGGACGCATACGCCGCATCTCTTTGCCGAGCCCGCGCAGGTCGAAGGGCGCCGCCAGGATCGAGCGACCGATATCGACGCCGCCCGGGCGGGTCGGGTGGTAATCGGGATAGAGCGTCGGCACGAACCGTACGGCAGTCTCTCGCTCGAAGAAGTCCACCATCTCCGGGCCCTTGCCGAGGAAGGCCTCGACCGACTCGGTGTCGAAGAAGTCGCTAGCCTCGGTGCGCAAGTACTCACGGGCCGCGTCCCGTGTGTCATCGGGATTCTGCGCTCGGCCGTGGTGATTGCCGGGAATCCATAGCACACCACCGGAGAAAGCAGTGGTGCCACCGAAGACCTCGGCCTTCTCGAGGACGATGACCTCGAGCCCCTGCTTGGCGGCAGTGATAGCGGTAGCGAGGCCACCGGCACCGGCGCCGATCACCAGCACATCGCAGCGGAGATCCGCGCGGGTAACTTGTATTTCGTGTGTCATGTGTAGCCCTCCTGGAGTTGGCGTGTCAGATAGAGATCAGTCAGCGGAGAAGCCGGGGCGCGGCACCTTGTCCATCAGCATGCAGGGCAGGCCACCATCGACACCGAGCTCGGCACCGTTGACATAGCCGGCCCGCTCGCTGAGCAGGAAGAGCACGGCGTTGGCGATGTCCTCGGGCTCGCCGATGCGACGACTCGCCGTGAAAGCTTCGCGCGCCACGGTGACGCCGGGCTGGGCATAGAATGCCGCCGAGAGCTCGGTGCGAATCATGCCCGGAGAGACACAATTGCTGCGCACCCCTTGAGGGCCCCACTCGGCGGCCAGTTGGCGGGAGAGGATCGCCACCGCCGCTTTGCTCGCACTGTAAGCACCGCTCCAGGTTTGGGGCTGGCTGGCGGAGATGGAAGCGATGTGCACGATGCTGCCGCGCTCGCGGTCGCGCATTGGCTGCCCGAAGGCCCGAGCGCAGAGCAAGTAGCCGGTGAGGTTCACAGAAAGCACCGCATTCCAGTCGTCCAGCGACACCTCGGCGAGCCCGCCGGGGCGCAGGATACCTGCACCATTGACCAATCCCTGACAGGGGCCCAGGGCCTCTTCGACCGCTGCCGCCGCCTGGCGCACCTGCGCCTCATCAGCGATATCGCAGGCCAGGGCGATGCGCTGTCCGGAAAGATCCTCCAGCTCCCGCGCCAGGGCCTCGCAGTCCGCCAGGTTGCGGTCCAGCAGGGCCACATCGGCGCCGGCGGCGGCCAGGGCGCGGGTGATGCCGGCGCCGATACCGCTGGCCGCGCCGGTGACCACCTGGACGGTGCCGGCCAGGCCAAGCCAATCGCCCGCTGGCGTCGTCTGTGCTGCCATCTGATGCCTCCTCTGATGTGTCGGCTACCGGGCCTAGTCGCCCGATGGCCGTATATAGCTTGTATTTTTCATTGGAGGGAGAGGCTAAATAAGGCACATTGACCAACAAAAATTGGACAATTTCTAAGTTTCTTCACTCTTTGGTCTAAGCTCGGGAGGGAGGATGCTGGATAAGAGGAAATGGCGATGAGCGATCCCCTGGAACGGGCCGTGCCGATCTTCAAGCTATATGGCGAAACCCAGCACTGGCCGACGCCGGACCTGCTGCACTGCGAGCTGATCCGCGAGCGCAGCGGTCCCCACAACTGGCATATCCCGCCCCACCGCCATGCGGACTTGATGCATCTGCTGTATATCCGCCGCGGCGAGGGCGAACTGCACCTGGAAGGCGTCGGGCACCCCATCGCCGGGCCCAATGTGCTGGTGGTACCGACCATGGTGATCCATGGCTTCGACTTCGAGCGGGACACCGACGGCTATGCCATCACCCTCTCCCGGCCGCTGATCGGTGAGCTAAGCGAGCGCCTCGACGCCCAGGGACAGGCCTTCTTCCAGCCGGCCCATTTCCCCCTATCCGATCAGCCCGAAGCCGCCACCATTGATAGTCTGGTCACCCAGCTGCATGCCGAATACCGCCAACCGGCCGCGGGGCGAGAGCCGATACTGCACGCCTTGATCCAGGCGCTGGCAGTGCTGGTGGCACGCCGTGCTGAACGGCGCCGGATCCACCAACTGCCCCACCATGACAAGGGCCACACCCACCTGGTGCGCTACCAGGCGCTGGTGGAACAGCACTACCGGGAGCAGCCTTCGATCGCCTCGCTGGCCGCCCGGCTGGGCATCACCGGCACCTACCTCAACACCCTCTGCCAACGCCTGGCCGGCGCCAGCGCCCAGCAGTTGCTCCACGAGCGGGTGATGCTCGAAGCCAAGCGGCTGCTCACCTATACCCGCATGACCGTCAGCCAAGTGGCCGATGCCCTGGGTTTCACGGAGCCTGCCTACTTCACCCGTTTCTTCAAGCGCCACACTGGGCTCTCGCCAAAGGCCTTCCGTCAGCGCCAGGCGTGAGCACAAAAAAGCGCCCCCGGCATCAGCACGGGGGCGCAAGTTCCAGCGGAGGAAAACGGGAACCGAGTGGTTCAGGGCCGGGGGATGCCCAGTGACTCGGGAGAAACCTTGGCGGCGCCAGCATCCTCGAGTAGCCAGCTGGTCAGTGCCTGCCAGCTATCGATGTACTCCTGGGCTTCCTCACCGCGCAAGTTCAGCGTCACGCCGCCGAAGTCGGTGTTGTAGCGTTCCGTGAAGGCGTCGCTGCCCACCGCCGCCTCGAAGGCGTCGGCCAGCGTGGCTTTGGCCTCTTCGGGCGTGTCCTTGTGGACGTAGATGCCCTGGAAAGACCCCCAGGGCAGGTATTCCTCCGCCTCGGGCAAGTCCTCGGTGAGCGCGGGAATGTCCGGCAGCAGATCGATGCGCTCCTCCGACAGGATCGCGAGCCCCTTGAGCTTCCCGGACTTCAGGTATTCCACCGCCGGCGGCAGGCTGAGCGGCATGAAATCGATGTGCTCGCCCATCAAGGCGGTGATGCCGGGGCCGTCACCGCCAAAGGTCACCTTGCGTACGTCGAGATCGTAGTCGGTCACGGCGTCGAGGATGGTGTGGGTGATATGCGGCGTCGCCCCAGTGCCAACATCGCCCATGCGCAGGGTACCCGGCTCGGCCTCGATGGCGGCCAGCAGGTCACCTAGGGTCTCGTGGGGGCTATCGGGATGCACGGCAATCACCACCAGTCCCTGGCCGATCACATTGATAGGAGTGAAATCTTCATAGGCAAAGTCGGCGACATCCAGCACCGGGTAGAGAGTGGTGTCTTGGGTGCCGACCAGCAGGTTATAGCCATCAGGCCGTTGCTGGCGCACGTAATTGACCCCGATGACCGCGCCACCGCCGGGCCGGTTATGCGGAACGATCGATACGTCCAGCTCTTCCTCGGCAAGTGGAAGCAGTGTTCTAGCCACCAGGTCGGTCAGGCCACCCGCACCCCACGGGATGGTGGCATGAATGTCTCGCTCTGGGTAATCGGCATGGGCCGTTCCGGCCAATGGCAGCAGGGTGGCGGCCAGCGCAAGCGTCGCAAGCGGCTTCTTCATGGTGACAGGCTCCAGATTGTTATCGCTGTAATCTTCATCGCTGGTGTGGAAGGTCGTCGTGTTCGCGATCCGAACACAACGCCCTCTTGACGAACACTCTAGACCATGCCCTGATAGGCGCACAACAAAAACTTGAACATAGTTCCACTAAAGAACAAGACTCCGACTTCAGGCATCTGATTGCCGGCCACGCACTCCTATCACCTGGGGGAATAACATGCAGATTGCCATCGATTCCTACTGCTATCACCGCTATTTCGGCGAGGTATATCCGGGCCTTGAGAGCCCGCCAAACCGGGCAATGACCCTCGATGAGGTCATCGACCGGGCCATCGCCTTCGGCGTCGAGGGCGTGTCGTTGGAGTCCTTTATGCTCGATGACACCTCCCCGGTGCGACTTGTCGCGCTACGCAAGAAGCTCGACGAAGCCGGCCTCGCCCGTGTCTGGGCCTGGGGGCATCCGGATGGCCTCGGCTCGGGCAGCCGACCCGAGGCTATCAAGGATCTCTTCGCCAATATCGATGTGGCCTGTGCGCTGGGTGCAGGGGTGATGCGCATTTGCGCCGGGGGACGGCGGACCCGGCCAGTCAACTGGGTTGATCACCGGCGCAACCTGCTGCCGCTGCTGAAGCATGCCGCCGAGCGTGCCGAGGCACGGGGGGTAGTGCTGGCCGTGGAGAACCATGTGGACCTGCTGGCCGGCGAGCTGGCGGAACTCATCGAAGCGGTCGATAGCCCGGCCCTTGGTGTCTGCCTCGATACCGCCAACAACCTGCGGATGCTCGAGGATCCGATGGTGGCGATCGAGACCCTCGCCCCCTATGCCCGTGCCACCCACCTCAAGGACATCACTGCCTACCGTGGCGACCCCAAGACATTCGGTTTCTGGCCCAGCGTGCCCCTGGGGCAGGGCCTGATCGACATCCCGGCTACCTTGCGGCTGCTGAAACAGTATGACTACCAGGGCCTTCTCGCCCTGGAGATCGACTACCTGCACCCCGACCATGGCGACGAGGCGAGCGCCATCGCTGCAAGCCTCGACACCCTACGTCGAACCCTGGCCAAGCTGTGACGCCCCATTCCCATCGGAGACCCGCAATCATGACGACACCCTTGAAGATCGCCCTGATCGGCGCCGGCGCCATGGGGCGTCAGCATGCCGGTTATATCGCCAAGGAATCAGCCGCCAGCCTGGTGGCCATCGCCGACCCCTTCAGCTCGGCACTGGCCGATGAAATCGGCATCAAGCACTTCGCCGGCCATTGCGAGATGCTCGACCAAGTGCGACCTGATGCCGTGATCATCGCCAACCCCAACGATCTTCATGTCACCACCGCCATCGATTGCCTGGAGCGTGGGATCCCTAACCTGCTGGAGAAGCCGGTGGCCTGCTCGCGGGAAGAGGCGAGCCAGTTGATTGCCGCCCAGCAGCGTCACAGTGTACCGATTCTGGTCGGTCACCATCGCCGCCACAATCCTGTGGCGGAACGCGCCAAGGCGATCATCGACGAGGGCCGGCTCGGCCGCTTGGCCACCGTCACCGGCATGTGGCAGACCTGCAAGCCCGACGACTATTTCTCGATGGAGTGGCGCCGTCGACCCGGGGCTGGGGTGATCCTGATCAACCTGGTCCACGACCTGGACCTGCTGCGCCACTTGTGCGGCGAGATCGCCTCCGTGCAGGCCATGACCCAAAACTCCCTGCGTGGCTTCGAGGTGGAGGACAGCGCCGTCATCCAACTTGAGTTCGCCAATGGTGCCCTCGGCAGCCTTACCGGATCGGACGCTGTAGTCTCCCCCTGGGGCTGGGACCAGAACGTCAACGAGGTGCCGATCTTTGCCAAGCACCTTGAGCAAAGCTGCTACTTCCTGGCAGGTAGCGAGGGCGCGCTGTCCATACCGCAGCTCACCCTATGGCGCTATGGCGATACACGCGGCTGGCAGCATCAGCTGGTCTGCGAATCGCACCGCTATCCCCAAGACAGCGCCCAGCAGCGCCAGCTCGCGCACTTCCTCAAGGTGGCCCGTGGCCTGGCCGAGCCGCTGGTCAGCGTGGCCGATGCCGCTCGCACCCTGGCGGTGATAGATGCCATCCAGGAGGCCGCACGGACCGGCCAGCGGCAGGTACCACTCACCCCTTGAAAGCGGCCAGGTTAACCGCGGGTGCGGACGGGGCTTGTCGAAACACTGAAAATGGAACACTATTCAGATATTGAAATAACTTCTGAAAAGCCGCTGCTCGGCGGCCCGATAATGCTGTGAGGTGGTGTATGCCGGACAAGACGAGGCCAAGCTGGGACGAGGAGGTCGACCTTCTGATTGTAGGAGCCGGGGCCGGTGGCATGACCGCAGCCCTGGCCGGCACCCTCAAGGGGCTCGAGGTGCTGCTGTGCGAGAAGACCGAAATGGTGGGCGGCATCACCTCCACCTCCGGCGGGACCATCTGGATACCCGGCACCCACCTGAGCGTTGAAGCCGGGGTACCCGACACCACCGAGGCCGCTGCTAGCTTCCTCGAGGCCGTGGTTGGCGAACGCGGTGGCGACGCCCAGCGCGCCGCCTTCCTCGAGGCCGGCCCGAAAGTGGTTGAGTTACTTCAAGAAAAGACCGCTGTCAATCTGGTCGCCGCCAAGGCCCATCCTGACTATATTGGCAACCAGCCTGGTGAGGCCTACGGCGGACGCGCCCTGGCCCCGCTCCCCTTCGATGGCCGCAGGCTAGGCAAGAGCGACTTCGCCCGGGTCCGACCGCCGCGGCGCGAGTTCCTGGCCTTGGGCGGCATGATGACGGCACGCAACGAGATCGACGCCCTGCTTCACCCCTTGGCCTCACTGGCCAACTTCCGCCTGGCCGCGACCACGGTGCTGCGCTACGCCTTCGACCGCCTGCGCTACTCGCGTGGTACCCGCCTGGTCATGGGTAATGCCCTGGTCGCCCAACTGCTCTACAGCCTTCGCCAGCACGATGTCCCGCTACGCTTCGAGACGCGACTGGTCGAGTTGGTCAAGGAGGGGGATGCGGTGGCAGGTGCCATCATGGCAGGCCCGGATGGGCATCGCCGGATTCGCGCGCGCCGCGGCGTAGTCCTGGCCACTGGTGGTATCGCCCGTAACCCGAGGCTACGTGATCAACTCTATCCCGAGGCCACTCGACGCTACAGCCTGGCTCCGGAGACCAACACCGGTGACGGCGTCGAGACGGCGCTGGCCGGCGGCGCGGCCCTGGCCGAGGGGCTCGACAGCCCCGGCCTGTGGATGCCCTGCTCGATCCTCAAGCGCAAGGACGGTACGGAGCTGATGTGGCCGCACATTATCCTCGACCGTGCCAAGCCGGGGCTGATCGCGGTGAACAGCGCCGGGCGGCGCTTTGTCAACGAGTCGGACTCCTACCACGACTTCGTGATGGGCATGCTGCGCTCACCCGAACAGGCGCCGGACAAGCCCGCCCACCTGATCTGTGACCGGGCTTTCCTCGACAAGTACATCCTCGGCATGGTGTTCCACGGGAGCCGTCGCCTCAAGCCGTTTCTGAAGGCCGGCTACCTGATCGAAGGGGCATCGCCCCAGGCGCTGGCCGACAAGATTGGCGTCGACCCGGCCACCCTGGAGCAGACCCTGGCCGACTACAATCGCGATGCCGAACGCGGCGAAGACCCC
Source organism: Halomonas urumqiensis (assembly GCF_003028575.1). GTDB lineage: Bacteria > Pseudomonadota > Gammaproteobacteria > Pseudomonadales > Halomonadaceae > Halomonas > Halomonas urumqiensis. The sequence goes on from NZ_PYUD01000005.1 coordinate 81,324, forward strand.
GCCTTTGGCCGCGGCACGAGCGCCATGAACCGCTTTAACGGCGACCCCGAGCAGACCCCCAACCCTTGCGTGCGCCCGCTCGGACCCGGACCCTACTACGCCCTGGCGGTATGGCCGGCTGACCTGGCCAGTAGCGTCGGCCTCCAGGGCGATGAGGACGGCCGGGTGCTGGATGCGAACGCACGGCCAATCCGTGGGCTCTACGCCTGCGGCAACGACCTGGGTTCGATGTTCCGCGGTACCTATCCCGGCCCCGGCACCACCCTGGGGCCGGCCATGGTGATGGCGTGGCGAGTCGTCCAGAATGCCGCGGCGGACCAGGCGAACTCGCAAACGGAGAAACGCTCCGCGTAATACCGAAGCAGGCTTCGGATCAAATAGGCTCTCCCTGCCACCGACAAGGCCCCCGGCTTCTACCGGGGGCCTTGTCGTCTGGGGTGGTCATCTAAATCTGGGGGGCTACCCCTTGGACGGCAGGCCAGGGATATGGCCCATAATGGAGCCGGCGAAACCGCCGTCGGCGAGAAGGTTCTGGCCGGTTACGTAGGCGGCGTTTTCGCTGAGCAGGAAGGCGACGACGCCAGCGATATGAGCCGGCTGGCCGATCTCGTGAAGAGGAATCACCTTCTCGCGCCTCGCAGCCACTTCAGGATGCTGGTAGAGCTTGTCGGTGGCCGAGGTGTGGATCATGCCCGGCGAGATGCTATTGACCCGCACCCCATCGGCCGCCCACTCCTGGGCCAACTGCTGGCTGAGCATGATGACCGCCGCCTTGCTGCTGGAATAGGCACCGCTGCCCGGATGGGGCTGGACGCCCACCATGGAGGCGATGTTGACCAGGCTGCCGCGGCTGGCCTTAAGTGCCGGGTAGACAGCCTTGGCCAACAACCAGGTACCCCGCACGTTGACGTCGAAGAGCCGATCCCAGTCGGCCTGGTCCAATTCCGCCAGCCGCCCGGGAGCCATGATACCGACATTGGACACCACTCCGTCCAGGCCCTGGCAGAAGGCCAATGCCTCCTCCACCAGCCGTGCCGGACTCGCCGGGTCTGCCATGTCGCCGACCAGCGCCGTGGCTCGGGCGCCCAGGCCTTCTAGCTCGGCCACGATGGCGGCGAGCTCCTCACTTTGACGACTGGCGGTCAGGGCCAGGTGCGGGGTCTCGCCTCTGGCCAGGGCGTCATGAGCCAGCTTTCGGGCAATGCCTGCACCGATACCGCGGCTCGCGCCGGTGATCAAGACTCGCATACGATCTCTCCTGCTCTCGGGGTCATCATGGTTCCAGGCTCTCGATCAGACGCTGGCTGGCCAACAGTGCCTCCCGGGCCCAGCGCTCGTGGCCAAGCTCGGCGATGCGCCGCTGGTTCGGCACCTCGACGCTGACCGGCAGGTCGGCCGGTAGCTCGCGCCAGAAGCCGGCCAGGTCGATGCCTCCCTCGCCGGGCAGCCAACGCTCGGTACGCGCCGCGTGGATCAGCTCGGCCTCTTCCACCGGACGCTGGGCCGGGCCATCGCAGAGCTGGGCATAGTGCAGCCAATCGCGGGGCAACTCGGCGAGTTGCACGGGCCGGCCACCGGAACGGTCGAAGTGCAGGGCATCGACGATGATGCCGCTGTTGGGCTGCTTGGCCTGCGCGACGATGTGCTGCGCCGTGGCCAGATCGGGGACTCGGGTCCAGGGCATGAACTCCAGATCGCAGGTGAGCCCGAAGGGCCGTGCCGCCTCGCACAGGGCCGCATAAGAGGCGACAAGGCGGCCCGGATCCGGATCGTCGGCTGCGACCAGGATCACCCGGGCGCCCAGTTCGGCACCCACCTCGAAAAAGGCCAGATAATCATCGACCTGGAAGCGGGCATCCAAGCGGATCATTTCCAGGTCGAAGATTGTCACCCCCGTATCGGCCATGGCCGCCAGGGTGTCGCGACGCAGGGCTGGTTCCTCCATTAATGGGAAGGCCAGACCGCCCGGTGCGGCCGGCAGCAGTCGAAGACCGGCATGGTGATAGCCGGTGCGAGCCGCCACCTCGAGCATCTCGGGTGGGCGCAGCCCCTCGGTGGTCAGGTGTGAAAGTGAATAATCTCGGGCCATGGCAACGCTCCTCTGCTAGCCCACGGATGGCTCGCCGACCGGCGAGAATGAGGACGATAAAACGGCTGTCCTGAGCGCGTGTCCGGCGGCATGGTGGGCGGTCACATAGCCGAATGTCATGGCCGGCCCCAGGGTGATACCGCCGCTGGGGTAGCGGCCGGCCATCACGCTGGCCATGTCGTTGCCGGCAGCATAGAGGCCAGGGATGGGGCGCTCGCCCTCGGCCAGCACGCAGCCATTCTCGTCCGCTGCCAGGCCCGCGAAGGTACCGAGGCTACCAGGCAACACCTTGATGGCATGGAAAGGGCCGCGCTCTATAGGCGCCACGCAGGGATTGGGCGTGCACTCCGAATCGCCCATGCCACATTGGTAGGGAGTATCCCCGCGACCGAAGGCGGGATCTTCGCCGAGTGCTGCATGGCGGTTGTAGGTCGCAAGCGTGGCGGCGAGGCCTGCAGGGTCGATACCGCAGGCTTCGGCAAGCATCTCTGGCGTCGCACCGCTCCTGAGGTAGCCGTTGCGCTGCCAGGGCGAGAGCGGCAGAGGCGCCGGCCGTGATATGCCGAACCCATAGCGGCGCTGGAAACGGTGGTCGCAGACCAGCCAGGCTTCCAACGGCTCACCCTCTGGCACGGCGGCGAACAGCGCCCGCATGAAATCGTGATAGGAGCCGGCCTCATTGACGAATCGACTGCCATCGCGGGTCACTGCGATCAGCCCTGGCTTGGCGCGGTCGATCAGGTGCGGGAAACGCCCGATACTTCCGTCGCGGCGCGGCACCAACGACACCGGCGCCCAGGCGGCATTGGAGAAGTCGAAGGCTCGCACCCGTGCGCCTACCGCCTCGGCCAGGCTCAGGCCATCGCCGGTGTTGGTAAGCGGCGCCGCAGAATAGTGCGGGGTGCCAGCGACCACATGGGGCAGCAATGCGGAATGGCGGCGGGTATCGTGGGGAAAGCCCCCGGCCGCCAGCACTACGCCGCGACGGGCCCACACACGTTGTTCGCCGCTCGGCATATCAATCACTGCGCCCGTGACCCGGCCACCTTCATGCAGTAGCCTGCGCGCCGGACTCGACGGCAGCAGCGTCACCCCCTGATCGAGGGCGCTCTTCAATAACGCCGCGACCAGCGCGTTGCCACCGACCAGTTGCATACCACGCCGGTAGATCGCCAGGTCGCGAACATGCCGCAACACCCGGCGGGTGACATGCGTGAAGGAGGTGAGCGAGCGCGTCGCCTTGAGGAAGTGGCCCAGGTCGGCCCCAGCGGCGATGCCCATGCCCCACAGGGAGTGCAAGTCCAGCGGCGGGCGCAGCAGACGAATCGCTCGGCCAAGCTGGCGCCCGTCAAAGGGCGCCGCGCACAACGAACGGCCGCCCGTGGACGCATGGGGTTGGTGGCCGTGGAAGTCGGCCACCCGGTTGCCATCAACGAAGTCCAGCGCCGTGTGGCGACGAAAGAAGTCGACCATGGCCGGCCCCTGGGACAGGAACATTTCGAGCCGTTCCGGCGCAAAGCCTTCCCCCAACTCCTCGCGCAGATAAGCCCGCGGCGCCTCCGGAGGCTCATCGATACCCGCCTCCCGCGCCAGGGGGTTGCGGGGGATCCACATCCAGCCACCCGACCATGCGGTGGTGCCACCCAGTACGGGGGCCTTCTCAACGACAATCACCTTGAGCCCCAGGTGGGCCGCGGTGACCGCCGTGGCAAGCCCCCCGGCTCCGGAGCCGATCACCAGCAGGTCGCACGCCAGGTCGGTGGCGGAGCAGGGAAGGGACTCGGGGGGCATGGGATCACTCCTGGGTCATCGGGCCAAGCTACAGCTGCGAGGCGGTGGAGGGGCGGCCTGCACGGAGCAAGCTGGAAGCCGAGGTGGAAGCGGCCAGTTCATCGGCTACGTTGAGAAGCGCCTCGCCCATCACCAGCATGCGCTCCTCGGTGAAACGGATACTGGGCCCGGCGATGCTGAGAGTCCCAATGGCGGGCTGGTCGCCGCGCCGCACCGGCACGGCAATGGCGTTCATACCAGGAGCGAAAGTTTCCATGGTGAGACTAAAGCCTCGCATACGCGTCTCACGCAGTGACTCGAGCAAGGCGGCGACAGTAGTCGGCGCATTAGGACCGTACTCCTCGACATTGCCAAACCCCTGCTCCGCAACAAGCTCCAGAGCCGTCTCGTCGCTCAGGGTTGAAAGCCAGGCGAGTCCCGAAGAGCTGCAGGAAAGTTTGGCCACGGCGCCCATGTCCGGGTCGTAGCGCAGACCACGGGTGGCGCCCTGAGCCTTGGCCACCCAGGTCAGACGGCGGCCGTCGACCACCGCCAGTCGCACCAGTTCACCGCTGCGCTCCGCCAGGCGGTCGAGCAGCGGCTGGGCAGCGTCGAGGATACCCATCTCGCCGAGGAAGCCGAGCCCCAAGGAGACCAGCTTGGTGGTCAGCATGTAGTCCCCCTGGTCGCGTACCTGGCGCACATAACCGTAGCGGACCAGGTCGGTCAGCAGACGATGTGCCGCGCTGCGCGGCATGCCGAGCCGTTCGGCGATCTCGGCCAGAGGCAATCCCTCGGCCTCACGCCCCAACAGCTCCAGTATTCCCAGCGTTCTTTCCATCACACCAGCCATGGGCGTTTCCTTTCGAAAGCAGTCGAGGCCCATAGAGTGCCATGTTTGGGCCGCCCTGTGATGATCATAGCGAAGAGTGACCACTACAGAACAATATGCATTAATTGAATGCTATTCCATTTTTTAAATATGTTCTACTATGTTCCGCATACATACATCGCAAGAGTCTTGCCATGATCGAACAACTCGACGGCGCCACGCGCCTCTACCTGGTCCTCGGAGACCCCATCGCCCAGGTGAAATCTCCCCTGGGGGTGACCCAGTCGATGCAAAAAGAAGGTCGCAACGCCTTACTGGCGCCGCTGCATATCGCCTCCGATGCCCTTGATGCCTTCATCAGCGGTGCTTCCCTGGCGCGCAACCTGGACGGCTTGATTGTCACCGTCCCTCACAAGTTTGCCGCCCACGGCCACTGTGCCGCAGCAACCGAACGGGCCAATTTCCTGGGAGCCGTTAACGTGATGCGCCGGGACGCCAACGGGTGCTGGTATGGAGATCAGGTGGATGGGCTCGCCTATGTGGCGGCCCTGATGAAGAAGGGCTTTGAGCCCCGTGGATGCAGTGCCCTGATGGCGGGGGCCGGCGGAGCAGGATCCGCCATCGCCGAGGCACTGGTCCAAGCTGGCGTCGCCCGGCTGTCCATCCATGACGAGGATACCGCGCGCCGCGACGCCCTGATTACGCGCCTCGCCGGCCTGGAACTCGGCGAGGTCACCATCGGTAGTCGCAACCCCACCGGCTTCGACCTGGTGATCAACGCCACTCCATGCGGCATGGCACAGGACGACCCACTGCCCTTCGAGCTGGCGGGGCTCTCTCCCAAGACCCTGGCTGGCGATGTGATAACCGCCCCCGAAATCACCCCTTGGCTGGCGGCCGCCAGCGAGCGTGGCTGCCACACACTGCGCGGTGTCGAAATGTTCGCCGCCGTGCGCGACCTGATGGTCGATTTTCTACTGGAAGACAAGGAGACCTGAAATGCACAAACACAAGCGACTGTCGCGCCTTGCCACTACCCTGCTGGTCACGGCTGCTCCCCTGGCGGCTACCCCCCAGGTTCTCGCCGACTATCCCGAACGCCGCATCGATGCCGTGGTGCCCTGGGGCGCGGGCGGCTCCACCGACAACATGGCCAGGAGCCTCACCCCCCACGTGGAGGAGATCCTCGATACCGACATCGTGATCACCAACCGTCCCGGCGGCACCGGTGTGATCGGCACAAATGTCGTGCGCACACGCCCGGCCAACGGCTACTCCCTGCTCTACGGTGCCGAGAACGCCCAACTCTATCCAGTACTTGCGCTCGCGGACTTCGACTATGGCGACCTGCACCCGGTTGGCCTGATCGGCCAGGGCATCGTGCTGATTGTCGCGCCGCCCTCCAAGAAGTGGAACGACTTCAGTGATCTGCTAGCCGAGGCCCAGGCCAAGCCGGGCGAACTGCGGATGGGTGACGCCGGCCCCGGCGGCCTGCCAAGCACCGTGCTTGCGATGCTCAATGCCGTGGACGAGCTGGACGTGCGTTCGGTGACCTTTGGCGGCGATGGCCCAGCCATCACCGCCCTGCTTGGCAACCATATCGACTTCATGCCCATGGCCTTGGCCTCAGCCCAGGAACAGATCCGTGCTGGCAACCTCAAGGCACTGGCGGTGTTGAGCTCCGAGCCCGTGGAACAACTGCCCGAGGTGCCGCCAATCACTGATTTCCTGCCGGAGATGGATAGTTTCCTGCCCTGGGGGCCGTTCTGGGGTGCCTATGTCCACAAGGATACTCCAGACGACATCAAGGCCACTCTGGAGAACGCCTATTCCGAGGCGATCGCTCAGGATGAGTTCCAGGCCTTCTTGGCCCGCAACGGGGCCACCTCGCTCAACCTGCAGGGTGAAGAGGCGGGAGATTTCCTGAGCCGCTGGCAGTCGGTGACCACCTGGGCCATGGAAGACGCCGGCTCGGCCAAGGTCTCGCCGGAAACACTAGGCATCCCGCAGCCCTAAAACAGCCGAAAGCCGCAGCACCCCAGGGGTATGCTCACGCCAGATGCCCCTGTCATTTCACTCGCGCTCATGATGCGCCCACCAGGGGACGAAGCCGGACGGACGCAAGCCACTGGTCGATGATATCGACCTTGCGGAAAGCCCGCGATCTCGTCGCGGCTTGCTGACCACAGGACAAACTGGCACAAAACAATTAGCCTGCTAGTATCATATCGCGACTCTCGATCTTCAGGAGATACATGGCCACTCCGCCTATTCGTGCCTTGCCACTGTCCGTGCCGGCTGACCGCCCGTTGCTGGGTATCGCGTTCATGGTCGGTGCTGGGTTGCTGTTCACCGTGCTCGATACCAGCGTGAAGTGGCTGACCCAGAGCTACCCACCCATTCAGGTGCTGTGGGCGCGTTATGCCGGCCACATGCTGGTGCTGGGTGTCTACCTGTTGATGATCGGGTGGCCTCGCTGCCGGGCGATCATGGCCTCGGTGGAGTCATTGTCCGGCCAGTTCCTGCGTGGCCTGTTGCTGCTGGCGGCCAGCGGCTTCGCCTTCCTGGCCTTTCGGGAGCTGCCGTTGTTGCAGGTCTACGTGATCAATTTCAGCGCCCCGCTGCTGGTCACCCTGCTGGCCATTCCCCTGCTCAAGGAGCGGGTCACCCTGGCGATGGGCCTGGCGGTAGTCACCGGTTTCATCGGTGTGCTGATCGCCATCGGCCCGGTGGACTGGCGCGCCCAGCCGGCGGCCCTGCTGCCCTTCGGCATGGCCTTCTGCTTCGCCCTATACCAACTGGCAACCCGACGTTTCGGCCGCAATGCCCATCCGCTGGCATCGCTGTTCTATACCGGCCTTGCCGGCGCACTGGTCTGTTCGCTGGTCGTGCCGTTCTTCTGGACGCCCATCGCCATGGGCGATATTCCGCTGTTCCTTGCCATCGGCACGCTGGGGGCGGCAAGCCAACTGGGGCTGATCATGGCCATGCGCTGTGCGCCAGCTTCGCTGATGTCGCCCTTCCTCTACCTGCAGATCGTCTGGGCCACGATCTCGGGCTACCTGGTGTTCGGCGATGTGCCGCTGCTGGAGACCTACCTGGGGGCCATACTGATCATCGGTGCGGGGATATTCCTGGCAACACGCCGGCACTAGCGCCGACCGGCGAGCCTCAGTGGGGTGATCCGTCCTGCCTTTCAAGATGCGCCACCCAGGAGTCGAAGCCCGGCAGGCCAAGCCCACTGGTCTCGAGCTCGCTTGGGCTCATGTCGGGCAGTTCGTGGGCGATGCCCTTGTGACAGTCGATGCAGGTCGCCTCGCCCGAGGCGAGGTTGGTGGAGTGCGCGCGGGCAGCACGCGAGCTCTGCTGGGTGAAGTCCATGTGTTCGAATTCGTGACAGTTGCGGCACTCCAGCGAGTCGTTGGCCTTGAGCCGCGCCCACTCGCGTTCGGCCAGTTCGCGGCGCTTGGCCTCGAACTTCTCCTCGGTGCGAATCGAGCCGAACACCCAGCCCCACACTTCCTTGGAGGCTTCCATCTTGCGCGCCATCTTGTGGGTCCAGTCATGGGGCACGTGGCAGTCGGCGCACTGCGCCCTGACCCCAGAGCGGTTGGTGTAGTGGATGGTGTCCTGCATCTCGCGCAGAGGGTTGCGCTCCATCTCGTGGCACGAGACACAGAACTGCTGGGTATTGGTGACCTCTAGGGCGGTGTTGAAGCCCCCCCAGAAGATGATCCCGGCGATGAAGCCCCCAAGCGTCAGGAAACCCAGGCTGAAGTGCACGCTGGGGCGCGTGAGAATCCGCCAGTAGCGGGCCAGAAAGCGCCTCATGGCTCACCTCCCTCGCGCTCGAGCATCTCGGTCAGCACCTCGTCCACGGTACGGAAGGTGCTGTCGACGAGTGGCTCGGCATCGGTCTGTGGCACATGGCACTGGATGCAGAAGTAGCGGTCGGGGGACACGGCAGCCAGCACTTGCTTGTCGCGATCCATGAAGTGGGTGATGCTGACCATCGGCGCCCCGGCATCCACGGCGTTCTCGCGGCTGTGGCAGGTCAGGCAGCGGTTGCTGCGGATATCCACCTGGTAATCGCGAATGTTATGCGGTATCACCGGCGGCTGTTCGGGGTAGTTGAGCACCGCACGCCCCGATTCCCGTGACTGCTCGGCCATCGGCGGTGCGGGCAGGGTCTGGCTGACCGTTCCTCCATCGCGCAGGCCATCCGGCGCCGAGGCATCTTGAACCTCGTCCGCCACCACCATGCCGAGCAGGGCCATCGCGGCCACCGTGCTTACGATTGCGAGCCATTTCATTAATGTTTCTCCTTGCCGCACGCCCTCAGAGGGTGTCTACAAATTACTGCGCTCGCCCATACTGTGTTGAAACCACCTTCAAAATGCTCATTTACAAGCTCGTAAACTCGCACGCGAGCCCGGTCCGTTTTTCAGCTGATTTCGCCTTGTCTGGCCATCGCTCGTTACATTTGTAAACACCCTCTCAGGCAAGATTGATCAGTTCCAGACGCACCGCGCATTTCTTGAAGTCCGTCTGCTTGGAGATGGGGTCGGTGGCATCCAGCACGACCTTGTTGATCAGCCGGTTGGCGTCGAAGAACGGCACGAACACCAGGCCGCGTGGCGGCCGCACCCGCCCACGCGTCTCGGCACGCAGATGCAGCTCGCCTCGCCGACTGACCACCTTCACCTCGCTGCCACGCCGGATACCCTGTTCCCTGGCATCCTCGGGGTGCAGGTAGAGCAACGCCTCGGGCACCGCACGGTGCAACTCCGGCACGCGCCTGGTCATCGACCCGGTATGCCAGTGTTCGAGCACTCGTCCGGTACACAGCCACAGCGGGTACTCGTCGTCCGGCCGTTCGGGGGCGGGTTCATCAGGCACCGCAAAAATCAGCGCACGGTTGTCGGGCTTGGCGTAGAACTGCACCCCGGTGCCGGGCTGTACATAGGGGTCGCTCCCCTCGCGGTAACGCCACAGGGTCTCCTTGCCATCCACCACCGGCCAGCGCTTGCCGCGCACCTGGTGATAGACGTCGAAATCGTCGAGATCCTTGCCCTTGCCACGTCCGAAGCGGGCGTACTCCTCGAACAGGCCCTTCTGGAGGTAGAAGCCGAAGTCCTCGGCTTCGTGATTGGCGAAGCCTTCCTCCATGTCCGATACCGGATACTGATCGACCTGGCCATTGGCGTAGAGCAGCTCGAACAGCGTCTTGTCGCGATACTCGGGGGCCTTGTCGAGCAGCTCCCGGGGCCAGACCTCGTCGACGCGAATGCGCTGCGACAGCGCCACCGTCTGCCAAAGGTCCGAACGCGACTCTCCAGGCGCCGGGACCAGCTGATGGAAGAACTGCGTGCGGCGCTCGGAGTTGCCGAAGGCGCCCTCCTTCTCGACCCAGCCCGCCGCGGGCAGGATCAGGTCCGCCGATTGCGCGGAGACAGTGGGGTAGATATCCGAGACGATCACGAAGGCCTCGGGATTGCGCCAGCCGGGCAGGGTCTCCTGCATGGTATTGGGGCCGGCCTGAATGTTGTTGGTGACCTGGGTCCAGTAGACCTTGATGTCGCCATCCTTGAGCTTGCGGCTCTGCTCCACGGCGTGGAAGCCGACCTTCTCCGGGATGGTGCCCTCCGGCAGCTTCCACACCTGCTCGGCGAACTGGCGGTGCTCGGGGTTGGTGACGACCCGATCCGCCGGCAGCCGGTGGGCGAAGGTGCCGACCTCGCGCGCCGTGCCACAGGCCGAGGGCTGCCCGGTGAGCGAGAACGGGCTGTTGCCCGGCTCGGCGATCTTGCCGGTCAGCAGGTGCAGGTTGTAGATCAAATTGTTTACCCACACGCCACGCGTATGCTGGTTGACCCCCATGGTCCAGAAGGTCATCACCTTGATATCCGGGTCGGCATAGAGCTCGGCGACCTGCTCCAGGCGGGTCTCCGAAACACCGGATTCGCGGGCGGCTCGCTCGAGAGTGAACTCGGCCACATGCTCGGCGAATTCGTCATAGCTCATCGGCGACCAGCTGTTGGCATCACCGGCATTGGAGGCCGCCTGCTGGCGCGGGTCCTCGTCACGCAATCCGTAGCCGATATTGTCGGCGGCGCGGGCGAAGCCCACGTGGCTGTCGACGAACTCCTGGTTGACCCGACCGGACTGGATGATGTGATTGGCGATGTAGTTGAGGATCACCACATCGGCGTTGGGGGTCATCACCATCGGTATGTCGGCCAGGTCGAAGCTGCGATGCTCGTAGGTCGAGAGCACCGCGACCCGCGTGTCGGGATGCGAAAGCCGCCGGTCGGTGACCCGGGTCCACAGCACCGGATGCATCTCCGCCATGTTCGAGCCCCACAGCACGAAGGCGTTGGCGTGCTCGATGTCGTCGTAGACCCCCATCGGCTCGTCGGAACCGAAGGCGCGCATGAAGGCATAGACCGCCGAGGCCATGCAGTGGCGGGCGTTGGGGTCGATGTTGTTGGAACGAAAACCCGCCTTGAACAGCTTGCTGGCCGCGTAGCCTTCCCAGATCGTCCACTGGCCGGAACCGAACATCGCCACGCTCTCGGGGCCGTGCTCACGAATCGCGCTCTTGAACTTGTCGGCCATCAGGTCGAGCGCCTCGTCCCACGAGACAGGCTCGAAATCGCCCTGCTTGTCGTAGACCCCATTGCGCTTGCGCAGCAGCGGCTGGGTGAGGCGGTCCTCGCCGTACAGGATCTTCGACAGGAAGTAGCCCTTCACGCAGTTCAGGCCGCGGTTGACCTCCGACTGGTTGTCGCCGTGGGTAGCAACGATCCGGTCATCGTAGGTGCCGACCATCACGCTGCAGCCCACGCCGCAAAAGCGGCAAGGCGCCTTGTTCCATGAAATCTTCGTCAATTCGGAATTGGTGATCAGGTTACTGGCACTTGCGGGGATACTCATGCCGGCGGTGGCCGCGGCCACCGCCACCGCGTTGGCCTTGGCGAACTCACGACGCGTCAGTTTCATGTCAAGGTCTCCTGGGGGTCATCGGCGGACTCCGGGGCAAGCTGCTCGTGGTAGACCAACGCCGCCCCGAGCACTCCAGGGCGGCGTTGGATACTGTCGATCATGGCCAGGATGCGGCGCTCATCGAGGCATTCCATGACCAGCACCAGCTTGCCGGCGGGGTCTTCGGCACTGACCTCGCAGCCAGGCTGACGCGACAGCCATAGCGCGACGGCCCGGCAGTCTCCCGGATTCACATGGATCAGCAGGCTGGTGATATGCAGGCTGGTGGAGAGGGTTTCACCGCGCATGGCGCACCTCCGCGGGAAGGGGGACACGAGCCACCATCGCGATGGCATCACTCGGGCAGATGGCCTGACAGGCACCACAGCCGGTGCAGGCAGCACTATCGATCCGTGGCCGTGGCGGTCGGCCCCGCTCCGGGGGGAAGCGGATGGCATGCCATTCACAGGCATCCTGGCAGGCCTGGCAGTGAATACGCTCGAACGCCAGACAACCAGGCTGCACCTCGGCGCGCCAGGGGAAGGGGTCGCCATTGACCTCGAAGGCATGGGACTCGCAGGCCTCGACGCACTCACCGCATAGCGAACAGCCAGCATCGTCGAAGCGGATTTCCGGAAAGCCGCCGCCACCCTTGAACAGCACGCCTTCGGGGCAACGCTCTATACAAGCGTTGCAGCGCGTGCAGTGGTCGGTGAAGTCGCCCACGCTCCATGGCGGACGGCGAAGCGCGCCCTGCCCACCTAGCGAACGGAAGAACTGGCGACGCGAGGTCGAGGTATCACGGTCATCGCGCATGTGGCCCCCTGCGTCATGCGGGTGGACCAGGGGGACCGGTAAATATCTGGAACATCCACACCGCAAAGCCGTAACCGCCAACCACGGCAAATGCCAGGATCGGAAACAACAGCACCACGATGAACAGGAACAACTTGAGTTCCTGAGTGCGGCGGACATCCAGCGGGGTGGTATCCGGATCGTCCATGGCAAGCCCCCTTACCGTCACCCTGATTGGCATTTCGCCCGTCTGCACCGGCGGCTCTTACGGCCCCTGGTGCGGCAAAACGTCACATAGTGTGTCTCATGGTAGACGATACGGAGAGCTTGTCACCGCAAGGAGGCCTGCTACATGACATGGATCAAGTGAAGCGGTTTCAGCCGTGCAAGGGACTGATCCGCATCAGGTTCTGGCGGCTTTCATCACCGCCTCGAGTGCGGCCTGGTAGCCCTGGGTGCCGAGACCTGCGACCACGCCATCGGCGCGCAGCGACACATAGGAGTGGTGGCGGAAGCTTTCACGCTTGTGCACGTTGGAGATGTGCACTTCGTACACCGTGCCCTCGAAGGCATTCAGGGCATCGAGGATCGCCACCGAGGTATGCGTGTAGGCCGCCGGGTTGATGATGATGGCCACGGTGCCATCGAGACGTGCGGCATGGATGGCTTCGATCAGCACGCCCTCGTGGTTGCTCTGCAGGCAATCGAGCTCCCAGCCGGCCAGCACGGCCTTCTCGCGCAGGGCATTGTTGACGTCATCCAGCGTCTCGTACCCGTAGATCTCCGGCTGGCGAGTGCCCAGCAGGTTGATATTGGGGCCATGCAGTACCAGCACCTTGCCCTGGCTCATCAATCGGTCTCCTTCATCAGTTCGCGGCGATAGTGGGCGAAAAGGGTGGCGGCCTGCTCATCGGCGGCCGCGCGCTTCTCGGCATCCTCGCAGAACAGCTTGAAGGCGTCGACGCCCTGGAACACGAACAGGCTGACCCCGCTGACGACCGCCGCGCCCGCGGCCTTAGCCGCACTGATGAACTCGGTGACCGCCGGCACGTAGACGGCATCGAAAATCCAGTGATGAGCGGCCACCAGCTCGGCAGGCAGCGGGCAGCCGGGGCTCTTTTCGTGGCCGATCGGCGTGCAGTTGACCAGGCCATCACAGCTCGGCACTGTCTCGGCGAGCTGGGCCTGGGTGATGCTTGAGGCCGGAAATCCCTGGGCCTCGAGTTCGCTGGCGAGCTTTCGTGACTTGCTCTCGTCCAGGTCCATCAGGATGACCTCGCTGGCACCAAGCTTGGCCAGGCCGAAGGCCACCGCCTTGCCCACTCCTCCGGTGCCGATCAACAGTACGCGCCCCGGCTTCCGCTCCCCCAGGGTGGCGCGAAAGCCGCTCATGAACCCGGTGAAATCGGTATTTTCGGCGATGATCTCGCCATTTTCGAACACCAAGGTGTTGGCGGCTCCGACCATGCGAGCCCCTTCCGATGGCCGCGTGGCCAGCGCCACCGCCTGCTCCTTCCATGGGTAGGTGACATTGACCCCACGGTAGCCCTCGGCAATCACCTTCTGGACCTGGCTTTCGAGTGATTCGATGGCTTGCACGTTGGCATCGAACAGGTCGTAGGTGGCAGGAATGCCGGTCAGCTGGCCAAGCCTGACGTGCAGGTCCGGAGAGCTCGAATTCATGATCGCCTTGCCGATCAGACCAAGTTTCATGCTGATTCCCCTTTCCGGGAACGGTTCAACCGCCCCGATGAAGTTGTCCTTGGTGGTTGCCCTTGCGACCGCCCGTGTAATGATCGTTCAAGAAAGCGCCTCAGCGCTGGGCGGACTGGGCGGCGAGGCGAATGCCCGCATTGGCTTCACCGAATTGCTGGTAACCACCGCGACGCTCGACGATCTCGAAGAAGAAGCGCCCCGAGAAGGTCTCGGTGTAGGCGTGGAAGAAGTCACCCTCGTCGTTGCGGTCGAACAGGATGTTACGCGCGCGCATCGCCTCGAGCAGCGACTCATCCAGGCCATGACGGGCTTCCAGGTCGTCGTAGTAGTTGCGAGGAATCTTCAGCAGCGGCAGGCCTCGTGCCAGCAGCTCGTCGACGGTGGCGAAAATATCCTGGCTGGCGAAAGCGATCTGCTGCACACCGCCGCGAAATTCGCTGAGAAAGCGCCCAGGCTGTGTCTCCTGGGCCTGGGAAACGGTCAGCGGGATGCGGATAGTGCGATCCTCGCTGATCACCGCCTGGCTGATCATCAACCCGCGCGGATCAACCATTTCATGCTCGGCCGCCGCCTCGAAGCCGAACACGGTGCGATGGAACAGCTGCCAGCCGAGCAGTTGCGTGGCTGGCAACACGTAGGAGAGGTGGTCCACGCGAGTCAGTCCTGCTTCGTTGCGGCTGGCCTGGTCGAACAGTTCGAAATCGGTACGCCACTGCAGATCGTCGGCGGCCTGATCGTCCACCAGGTAGACCAGGCTGCCTTCGATGCCACGCAGCGCCGGTATCTCCATTTCGCCCTCGCCGACCTGGCTGCGAAAGGTCTGGGCCTTGAAGGCCCGCGCCCTGTCCAGTGCTCGCTCGACATCATCCACCCGAAAGCCCACCGCGCACACCGAGGTGCCATGCAGCAGGCGAAAGGTATGCGCGAAGCTGTCGGTCTCGAAGTTGAGCACCAGATGAATGTCGCCCTGCTTCCATAATTCGACGTTCTTGGAGCGATGCCGGCCGACATGACGAAAACCCAGTGCGTCGATGAATTCCCCAAGGGGGGCCGCACTCTCCTCATCGAGGGTGAATTCGATAAAATGAATGCCGTTATATTGCGGTGCCGGGGGGATATGGCTGGCCCAGGGGCCATCCTCGAGCAGGTTCTCGAGCAGAATCAGCGACCGCAGTCCATCGAGTGCGGTGATCTCGGTGGGGGCGGCACGGAAGGCGTCGCTGAAGATCTCGAGCGACAGCGGCCCGTCATACCCCGTCTTGGCGAGTTCGATCATGAACGCCTTGAGTGGCAGTCGGCCCTGCCCCGGGAAGCAACGGAAGTGACGGCTCCACTGCAGGATGTCCATGTCCAGTAGCGGCGCATCGGCCACCTGCACAAAGAAGATCTTCTCGCGGGGAATCTTGCCGATGGCAGAGAGATCATGCTTGCGGGAAAGGATATGGAAACTGTCGAGCACCACCCCGAGGTTCGGATGGTCGGCACGTCGCACTGCCTCCCAGGCATCGCGGTAATCGGAGATGTTTCGCCCCCAGGCCAAGGCCTCGAAGCCAACGCGAATATTCCGCCTGGCGGCGCGCTCTGCCAGTTCGCGAAGGTCGGTGACGACCCGCTCCATATCATCCACGGTCTGGGGCGAGACGTTGCTGCACACCAGCAGGAAATCGGTTCCCAGCTGCTCCATCAGGTCGAACTTGCGCTCGGCACGCTGCAAATTGCGGCTGCGCTGGGGCTCCGGCATGGCCTCGAAGTCACGAAACGGCTGGAACGCCACGATGGTCAGGCCGAGGCGTTCGCAAAGCTTGCGCACTTCCTCGGGCGACCCATCGAAGGAGAGCAGGTCGTTCTCGAAGATTTCCACGCCGTCGTAACCCGCACGGGCTATGGCTTCCAGCTTGGTTCTCAGGTCGCCACTCAGGCAGACCGTGGCAATCGCGCGCATCGTGTCCTCCAGCGGGTGCAGCCACCCCTCTCGCCATTCCGGCGGCTAGGTACAGGCAAGGCGCCACACCCGACATGATTCGATTGTCGCCATGTCGAGAAATTTGTTCGCATAGCGTTCTTTAGTTCGCATTATGCACGAAACAGTACACGAATCCATACTCAAGTCCATTCACTGCCACCCTACATAAAACAGCAGTGAGCGATGACAAGCATGGTTCCAGTCACCGCGTTGATCCAGCGGCATCACGCCCATGCAGAGCAGAATGAAACTGTGCACTGCCGACACCCCAGCCAGTACCAACTACTATAGAGGCAACACGTACTATAGAAGCAACACGTGAAGGATGTGGAGGAACCTAGGGAGACAACGCCTGAAGCAGCTGGAAGTCGAACGTGTTGGAGAAGGCAGCGCTTTCGGCTCGCCATATATTAAACCTTCGTCGTAGTTTTCACCTTCACCATTGACAGTATTGGAAGGGAGTTCTAGTGTTCGCTACCAGCACTTAAGTTCGACAAGCGAACATTTACCATAAACGCCCCAAACCCGTGGCCACGCCACCACCCTGGGGCACTGCCCGAACCTGGCAGACAACACAATAACCACCCGGAGGAAACAGCATGTTCAAACCACTTCTCAGCGGTGTTGCCATCGCTATCGGCACCCTGGCCATGGCCGGCAGTGCCATGGCCGAGTACCCAGAGCGCAACATTCAGGGCACCATCCAATGGGGCGCCGGTGGCGCTACGGACAACGTCGCGCGCAGCCTGACACCCCATGTCGAAGAGGTACTGGATACCACCATCGTGCTGACCAACCGCGCGGGGGGCACCGGCGTGATCGGCATGAACCACGTGATGCGTCAGCGTGCCGACGGTTACAACCTGCTGTACGGCGCCGAGAACCCGCAGCTCTATCCGCTGATGGGCCTGGCCGATTTCACCTATGACGACATGCATCCGGTCAATATCATCGGCCAGGGCCTGGTGGTGATCGCGGCGCACCCGGACAGCCCCTTCGACAACTTCTCCGAGCTGCTCGAGCACGCCAACGAAAACCCTGGCGAGCTGCGCATGGGCGGAACCGGGGCCGGCGGCCTGCCAAGCACCATTCACGCCATGATCAACGCCGTGGGTGAGCTGGACGTGCGTACCGTCACTTTCGGTGGCGACGGCCCGGGTGTGACCGCCCTGCTGGGTGAGCACATCGACTTCATGCCGCTGAGCCTCTCGGCCGTTGCCGAGCAGATCCGCGGCGGACGCCTCAAGGGGCTCGCGGTCATCACGTCCGAGGAGCTCGAGTCACTGCCCGATGTGCCACCGATCACCGAGGCGCTGCCGGATATCGAATCCTTCCTGCCGTGGGGGCCGTTCTGGGGTGTCTTCGTCCACGAGGATACGCCCGACGATATCAAGGCGACCCTGGAAGCAGCCTACAGCGAGGCCGTGGATAGCGATGAGTTCAGGGAATTCCTGGACAACTTCGGTGGTGCACCACTGAACCTGAGTGGCGAAGAAGCCCAGCAATACCTGGACAACTGGCAGTCGGTAACCGCCTGGGCCATGCACGATGCCGAGGCGGAAACGGTCAAGGTGTCTCCAGAGGAGCTCGGCATCCCCCGCCCGTGATTCCTACCCACTGCTGCTAAGGGGGGCATAACGCCCCCCTTGGAGTCTGTCTATGAGCAAGAAAATCGAACGTGTTCAGGCGGGTGAAAAAGTCTTCGACTGGCTGCTGCTGCTGTTCAGCATCGGCTTGCTGTTCGAGGCCTACCGCATCGATGGTGGTTTGCTTGCCAATTCCGCCGGGTCTTTCCCGATGGGCCTGGCGTTGGTGATGCTCGCGGCATCGGCGGCGATACTGGCAAGCCACCGCTACAAACGGCGCGATCCGCGTATTCGTAGTGCGTTTCATGAGTTCCAGGTGTTTCTCAGCGAACACTTCAAGATCCATATCGTGGTGTTCACGGTGGTTGCGGTGCTCTACCTGGCCGCCATCAACTGGGCGAGCTTCTATATCAGTACTGCGGTCTTCCTGGCGGCGATGTTCATCTATTTCCGGCAAGGCAAGGTCGTCAGTTCGCTGATCATCACGGCGGCTGCCATCGCGGTGATCTATGTGCTGTTCACCATGGTCTTTCGTGTCTACCTCCCCTGATCCCCGAGGCACCCGATGAGTGATACCATTTCCTACCTGCTCATGGCCTGGCTAGACCCTGGCCTGTTCGGCCTGACCGCCCTCGGCGTGCTGGCCGGCATCTACATCGGCGCCATACCTGGCCTTTCCGTCACCATGGCCGTGTCGATCCTGATCTCCTTTACCTTCTCGTGGGATATCAACAACGCCCTGGCACTGATGGTCGGCATCTACGTCGGTGGCGTCTACGGCGGCTCACGTACCGCCATCCTGCTCAATATTCCCGGGGCTCCTTCGGCGGTCACCACCGCCTTCGACGGCTACCCGTTGGCCCAGAAAGGCGAGGCCGGCCGGGCCATCGGCCTGAGCACCGTGATGTCGGTGATCGGTGGCATGATCGGTGTCGCCGTGCTGGCCGGTACCGCGCCGCACCTCGCCGACCTGGCCCTGCAGTTCGCCCCGCGCGACTACTTCCTGATCGCCATCATGGGCCTGCTGCTGGTCAGCACGCTGTCCGGCAAATCGCTGGCACGCGGCATCTTTTCCGTGGCACTGGGGGCCGCCATCGGCCTGGTCGGCATGGACATGGTCACCGCCCAGCCGCGCCTCACCATGGGCAGCATGGAACTGCTCGGCGGGATTCACTACGTGGTGGTGATGATCGGTCTGTTTGGGGTTGCCGAGGCCTTCTACCAGTTGCATAACATGGCCAAGGTGCCGGTGAAGCAGAAGGTCGACAAGATCGTGCCGCCGCTCAGCATGGTATTGAAGTTCCTTCCGCTATCGATTCGTACGTCGGTGATCGGGGTGGTTGTCGGCGCGCTGCCGGGCACCGGTGGCGACATCGCCTCGCTGTTCGCCTACGACCATGCCAAGCGTACCGTCAAGAACCCCGAGGTGCCCTTTGGCGAAGGCGCCTACGAAGGTCTGGTCGCGCCCGAGACAGCCAACAATGCCGCGGTCGGCGGTGCCTATGTACCGATGCTGACCCTTGGCATGCCGGGGGATGCGGTGACCGCCGTGATCATCGGCGCGCTGGTCATCCATGGCCTGAACCCGGGGCCGATGCTGATGATCGAGACCCCGCATATCTTCTGGTTCACGGTGGGTAACCTGGTGCTGGCCAATATCTTCCTACTGATCTTCGGCCTCACCGGCATCAAGATTTTCTCCAAGATCGTCGAAGTCCCCAAGGCCATCATGATTCCGCTGATTCTGGTGCTCTGCGTGGTTGGCACCTACTCGCTGAACAGCAACATGACGGAAGTCTACTGGATGCTCGGTTTCGGCATCCTCGGCTACTGGCTCAAGGTATTCGGCTTCCAGATGGGCCCGATCATTCTCGGCGTGATTCTCGGGCCGCTGCTCGACGAATCCTATCGCCAGGCCATGTCGTCGGTGGGGGATAACAGCATGGCGTTCCTGGGTGGGCTGTTCGCCAACCCACTGTCGCTGGTACTTAGCTCGGTGATCATCCTGGTATTGCTTGGCAATACACCGCTCAAGGGTTGGATACTGGCAAGGTTCAGGCGAGACTGAAACGAGGATTCGCGCTGAACACAACGCGGCCCGCCCGGGCCGCGTTGTCATTGGCAGGTAGGGAGATGAGCAGGCCCGTGAACGATCGCACCCAGACAACGCAATACGCGCTGGTCTTCGACTTCGACGGCGTGGTGCTGGATTCGGCAACGCTCAAGCGCCAAGCCTTCGCCGACCTCTATATCGACGAGCCGGAAGCACGTCATCGGGCGGTAGTCGCCTACCTGAGCCGGCGCGGCGGACAGCCCCGGGACGTCAAGTTCCGTCATATCGAGGGGCACATCCTCGGCCGCGATGCCAGCGAGGCACGCATCCGCGAGCTCTGCGAACGCTTCAAGGCCAGCGTGGAGAGACGCCTGCTGCAAGCGCCGGCCATTCCCGGAGCGCTGGAGTTCCTCGCCCGCTGGGCCGGAAGGGCCCCGCTGTATCTGCTCTCCGCCACCCCTGAACATGAGCTCAAGGCCATCGCCGAGCGCCGTGACCTCTCGCGCTATTTCCTGGAGGTGATCGGCTCACCGCCCGACAAGGCCAGCGGCCTTCGCAACCTGCTGACCCGACATGCCCATTCACCGCGAGATACGGTGATGATCGGCGACTCCTACAACGACTTTCGCGCCGCTAGCTCCAATGGTACGCGCTTCATCGGCATTACCGCCGACCCCACCGCCTCACCCTTCCCCGACGACACGATCACCACCGTCGATCTGCATGGCCTGGAAGATGCGCTGAGTCGGCTGTGACTAGAGCATCACCCTAAGAGGCGATAGTCACGCAGGCCCGGTGGCCACACCATGCACGCTCGCCCTGAAGCAAAAAACCGGCCCCGAAGGGCCGGCTTGTCATGGGCAATGGACATTCACCGTAGGCTAGATATCCACTGGTACATCCTGCTGGACTCTGAGGGTGGCCTCTTCGCCACCCACAGTCGCGTTGTAGAGCTGATAGGTGACGCCGCCATCATTTTCCGTGCCACCCGCCGTCCAGGAGCTCCCGGAAAGGTCGACGCTATCCCCGGCGTCGCCGAGGATACTGAGCACATTGTCATCATCGGTCATGTCCAGAACGTCTTCGGCAGTAAGGGCGACGCTGTGGTCCTCGCCTTCCGGCATCAGGTCGAGGATTTCGATATTGCTGAGATCATCAGGATTCGGGTCTTCGTTGAAACGCAGCTCCACGACGTCGACACCCGCAAGCCCATCCAATGGCTCGCCGGTATACAGCAAGGTATCGTCGCCGGTGGTCGGCTCCACGGCCTCGATGTCGATGCTGAAACTGCCAGTATCGGGCGGTGCCTGCTCGTCGCTGAGCGCTCCGGCGACATCCGTGGTAAACGCCTCGTAGGAAACGGTTTGCGCGCCATCGGTGGCGGCCTGTACCAGATAGAGATCATTGACCTGGGTCGGCGTCAGCCCCTCCAGGGTGTAGGTGTCGTTGTCAGGGTCATAACTCTCGCTGGCCTCCTGAAGCAGAGTATCGCCGCCGTCGGTGAAGAAACTGGCATTGGCGCCAATACCAGTCAACGAGATGGTCGCGGTTTCCGAACCGTCCAGGTCCGTCATCGCCGCACTCAGGTTGAGCGGAACCTTTTCGCCTTCCCTGCCGAAGCTCAGCTCCGGGTCCAGAGTGATGCCATCGGCCACCGGGGCCACCGTGATATCGACGGGCTCGGAAGTGGTGCTACGCTCTCCGGCACGGGTGGTCTGCGCCGTGATGCGAATGCCATCTTCGCCCTCCAGGGTGCCACTCCAGTTGCGGGGCGGCTGCAGGCCGACGAAGTCGGGTATGTCACCGTTGCTATCGACAGGAATCGACCAGCTATTACCGCCGATATTCTCGGCCAGGCTCGTGTTATCCGCATCGGTTCCGGTCCTGACCAGCCAGCCATCCGGCACGTTGTCGATGAGTACGGCATTCAGGGTGAGCGAGCTATCCGGCAGCGAGACCTCCAGGCCTTGCAACTCGATCAACTCGTCTTCATTCCCGCTGGAGTTGCTCAGCGAGACCTCCGGCAGCGGCGGCGCAATCTCGGGGGTGGCGGAACCACTGCCGGTTGCGCTGTTGGCCGCGCCGGCTTCCTGGGTGGTCGCCTCGGCGTTCAGCGAGACATCGCCCCAGGTATTCTCCGCCGGGCGATAGGTCACATTGAGTGAATCTCCAATGGCCACCCCCTCGAGCAGGTAGGTCCCATCGCCTTGCGGGGTGATCGCGTTGCCTTCGCTGTCCAGCAAGATGCCGCCGACTGTGGCGCCATCGCCGGCGATCATGTCGCTCTCGTCCAGGGTGAGCACGACCTGATCGTTTTCCAGCGTGACATTGGGCGCATCCGCCGGGCTTGAGATGTCGATGCTGAAATCGACATCGTCGCCGCTCGCCACATCATCTGCCGTGACCGTCACTGTCGGTGTATCGGTGACGGGGGTGACCGTTGGTGTGAGGGTGATCTGCTCGACATTCTGCCGCCCGTTGGGAGCCTGAGTCGTCAAGGTAGTGTCGAAGGAGAAACTGCCTGTGTTGTCATTCGTGTCCGGCGGCGGTATCACCTCGATCCCTTCCAGCAGCGTCTGCAGGGCCGCACTGCTCGGGTCCTCGATGCTGGCATACCATACGGTTTCGCCATCGATGGTGGTCTGGCTCATGCCATTGACCACGGCGCCATCCGGCAGATTGGAAATGGTCACCGCACTGCGCCCGCCACCCGCCGCGGGTTCGCCGATATCGGCGTTGACCAGCTCAGCCAGAGACAGACCGACATCCTCGTCCATGGCGGCGCCGGAGTATTCCCAGGTGTTGATCTCCGCGGGCAGTTCACCACCATCGCCTTCGCCACCGGTACCAGTGAGTGTCCAGCTATCGCTGTCACGCTCTTCCTCGCCGGCGTTGACGCCTCCGATGACGTTGTCATCCTGTGTGACGCCGGTGATGGTGATCTGCTGAGCCTGAATGTCATTCACCTGGGCATCGGTGGACAATACGAAGGTGAAGGTTTCCGTCAGGGTTTGCGTATCGAACGCGCGGTCGGGGTCGATCTCCACCCGCCACTGGCTGCCCGTACCTCCCGCCACCTGGCCGACGAACTCGCCACCCGCGACGCTCACCCCGGCGGGCACGTTGTCGATCACAAAGTACTTCAACTGCTCGCTACCGTCGGTATCGGCTTCACCGTTGGCATCGGTGTCGTTCTGCTGGGTCACCTCGACGGTCACCTCGAGGCTATCCCCGCCATCGGCGGTGACGTCGTTCCCGGCAATCACGGCACTTCCATCCCCACTGGTAATGCCGGTAATGGTCACCGAAGGCGCATCGGTCACCGCATCGATGAAGATGGTGTGTGTCGCGTCCTGTCTCTCCGAGGTGACATCAGCCACCGTATCGGCGCCTTCACCCTCATACCCCGCGTTGGGGGTATCCGTGACCGTGTACCCCACCTCGAGCTGCCCGGCATTTCCGGAGAAATTGGCCGACCCCTTGGCGTAGATATTCTCCCAGGCGCCGTTGGTCAACTGATATTGGTCACCCACCAGGGTCACATCGCCATTACCGGCATCCGCCGCCGCCTCGGCCAGTGTGGTGGCGCCGTCGCTGCCGAAAAATAGCGTGAACTCGTCGCCATCCGCCAGGCTGGGCGGCGAGATCCAGACGGTATCCAGCGTTTCATCGGTATCGCCGTTCTGGAAATCCAGCGCCAGGTCCACCTGACCCAGCGTATCTTCGATGATATCCGACTGGATGCTGAACGCCGCCTCCGGCGAGGGTGTCACCTCGAAGGCCACCGAATTGGTGGTTTCCTGACTATCACCGTCGTTCTCGGTGACCACCGTGGTCACGTCAAACTCGACACGCCCACTGAAGTTCTCCGGCGCGGTGACCTGGGTCGTTGCCAGGTTGTTGGCCACCCATTCACGCTCTGCACCTTCGCCGCGAATCAGCGTCGCGTCCTCGATATCGAACTGCTCATCCAGGCCGGTGATGCGATAAGTCAGGGTTTCCGAGCCATCGATATCGGTGCTTTCCGCCGTGGTGAGAATATCGCTGAGCATCACGCTATCGGTGCCATCATCAAGGTCCGCCTCACTGTATACAGGCGTGGCAATGACGATATCGGGTGCGTCGGCGACCCCATCAACCAACACATTGATGTTCTTCTCGATGGGGGTGGCCAGCGTATCGGTCTCCCCATCGTACTCATCCACGGTCACCACGCTGGCCGTCAGCGTGAAATCCTCGTTGCTGTCTAGGGGCGGCTGGATCGTCAAGTCACGACTGCTGTCGAAGTCGTCGATCACATAGTCACCATCGCCATTGGCGACCACCTCGCTGCCGTCATAGCGGAGTACCGCCCCGACGGGTACATTGCCGATGGTCACCTGGAAGCTCTCGTTGGGGTCTTCGCTCTGGGGGCGAATGCCCAGGGTGATTTCCTCGTCCTCATTACCCTCGGCGGGGGTGGTTACGCTTAATGAGGCGAGGTCAGCCACCGGCTGGTCGATAAAGATGCCGTCGAGGGTCGCACTTCCCGAGATAGCCGATACCTCTTCCGCCGTATCGGGGTCGGTATCCACCGTCTTGGCCTGCACCGTGATCTCGAACTGGCCCTTCTGATTCGGCGCGGCCCTGAACTGCACGGTATCCAGAAACTCAATGGGAACTTCCACCGGCGAGCCGTTGAACGTCTTCACGACCCAATCACCGCCAGCTTCGCTCGTATCACCATTCGTGGAGTAGCGGAACGAGGCGCCATTGGCATTGTTGTTGAGGACATCGCTTAGGCTATCGACCAGTTGCGGTGTCAACAGCGCGAAGGTCTGCTCGGTGCCCCCATTCTCGATGCCATCCTGGTTGTTCCAGGGGCCCTTGAAATCGAACCCGTCGGCATTCAGCGCAAACCATTGATCCTCGACGCCGTCCACCTCGGTGCCATAGGTATGGTCGCCATTGATGGTGAGATCGGGGCTGCCATCGCCGTCGCTGTCGCCGCCAACCACTTCGGCGACCGGCGTGACCCGCACGGGCAAGGTACTGGTCGTTTGTTGCGTATCACTGAGCTGAGTACCGTCCACCGTATTGGTATCCGTGGTGGTGATGGTCAGTTCGATGTCCTGGTTTTCACTGCTGTGTGGCGCCGGCGTGATGGTGAAGTCACTCAACACCTCTTCGCGCTCGGTTTGAGTCAGCGAACCATCGAAGGTGATGGTGTAGGGGTCGCCGGCACTGCCATCCCCCGAGACGCTCCAGCCGGCGGTATTCACTGTGGCTTGATTGACGTCCCACCCCGTCGGTATCTCGAAGGCCACGGAGTCGATCACTTCCGAGCTGGCACGCGTATCGATCACACTGAGCCCGGACAGGAAGTCGACGGCCGTGTCTTCCTCGGTTGGCGGAATGGCCGAGAAACCAATATCACCCGCGACAGGCGTGACAAAGAGATCGAATTGCACACTGTTATTGCTGGTATCGGCCTCGGGAACCCCATCCAGTGGGCCGTCGTTACCCCCAAAGCCATCCGCGTCGACATCCTGCGCATTGAGGGTGATCGTGATGCCGGTCAGGTCGCCACTGAAGTTCAGCGCCGCGCCGAAGCGTATCTCGGGGAAGCTGTCGATTCCCCCGGTCTGGCCATCCTGGCCGTCGAGAGCGTCAATGGTGAGGCTGCCTCCTCCGGCCAAGGTCAGGCTGTCGTTGATCACCAGCGCATCGTTGCCGGTAGGATTCTCGATGGTAATCGAGCGCACCTCGGAGCCATCCAGGTCCTCGAACTGCGCGCTCAGCAGATCTCGAAGATCGAAGCGGGAATCCTCGGCGATGGTAAGCGAAGCCTGAGTACCACTGTCGTAGGAAACACTCGTCACCCCATCGATGCTTGTCTGACCGGTATCGAACAGCAACTCGACATCATCGGTCACCGCCTGCACGCCGACATTCACAGAGGTGCTGGCGGTGGCGCCCGTCACGCCATCCAGCGGATTGCCGCTGTCGTCGACTTCAAAGCTGGTGACACTGACGTCGATGGTGAAGTTGTCGGCGTCGTGTTGTGCCGGCAGGATCTGCAGCGCCTGATACTGCGCCGTGGTCATCACCAGATCCGCATCCGCTTCGGCATCGGCGATGTGCGAACCATCACTCAATGCGATGGTGATCGGGCTGCCATCGCTGGCCAGTAGAGTGTCACCGTTATCATCAAGCAGTTCGGCCCCATCGGGAATCCCGCTCAGGCTGATCGCCCCCAGCAGTTCGGGATTATCACCGGGTTCGGCACCGTTCTGATCCTCATTATCGGTGACACTCGGTGCGTTCAGGCCCAGCGCCACGGCCTCGTCTTCCAGGGTTTCCACATCAGCGCTTTCAGGTAGCTGCGGCGCATCGGCGACGGGGTTGATGGTCAGGTTGACCGTCACGCTGCGGGTTTCACCGCCTTCCGTGTAGGAGTAGGTGAAGGTGTCTTGACCGCTGTAATTCTCGTTGGGCGTGAAGGTCAGCGTGCCATCCGGTGCAATCGTGACCGAACCGTACTCTGGCTCTGGATCGATGATGATGGTGTCCGGCGTGGCATTGGCCGGCGTGGGCACCTCAAGGCTGGTGTCTTCGTCGACCGTGGCGTTGATCGAGGCTTCCACCGGTGTGTTATCGACCACATCAACGTTGAAGCTGCCGCTGGCCGTGTCGTTATCGCTATCGGTCACCGTGAAATCGAACGGCAGCGTGATGATATCGCCTGCCGCATTGGTGACCCCGGTGACATGGTCCAGCGCGGATTCGAGGGTGAACGAATACCCGGGGTTGTCGCTTCCCGGGTCGGTGATGACAAGGGTAAAGACCGTCTCGCTGTCGGCCGTCGCCGTCAGGGTATAGCCATCCGCACTTAGTGTGAAATCCAGCTCTTGTTCGCCGGAGGTCAGCCCCAGGCTTTCCAGGGCTGCCACATTGGCTTCATCGAGGGTGGTGTCGAGGCTGTCCTGACCGGCGGTCACAGCCAATGTGCCGGTCTGGGTCAGCGCCGTCGGGTCCGGGTCGGTACCATTGGCAAGGTTACGCTCGTTGACGCTGGCATCGGGGGGCGTGCCTACCTCGGGCTCGGTATCCTCCACCTCGATGGGCTGGGTAGCCGGTTCGGATTCATCCCCGTCGCCATCGGTCAGCACGTAGGAGAAGTTGTCGCTTGCCGACACATCATCGCCACTGGCGGAGTGATCGGCACTATCCAGAGGTGTGTAGGACCAGTCGCCATCGCTTTCGACCGTCAGTTCACCGTGCAGGGTCTCCACGCTGACACTGCCACCCTCGGTGATATCGGCCTGCGCTTCATCGCCATTACGGTCGCTATAGGTGATCTGGCTGACATAGGCACCATCGGCACCCTGAGTGTCGTTCTCCAGGACATTGCCGGTGGTGGCGCTGTCGCCCTCGGTCACCGTTACAGGGGTATCGTCTGAGGCCGAGGGGACGTCGTCGACGATATTGACGTCAAGCGAATCGGCGCGTCGGTCCCCCGACGTGTCGGTGACGGTGATATCGACACTGTCGAGCACATCGCCTGAGGCGTGATCAGCATTAGCGGTCAGCGTGTAGGTGTAGCTGACCTCACCGGTTCCCGCGTCATAGCCGGTGATGTCAAGGCCACCATAGGTCATGCCCACCGTCAGCGGCGAGGCATCGCTTGCGCCTTGCAGATCGGCCAGCGAGAAGGAGTCACTGCCGATCGTCAGGCTCTCCAGCTCATCGACGTTGCCTGCCGAAATAGTGAAAGTGCCATCGACGCTCTTGCTGTCACCGGGATTGGAACCGTCATCCAGCCCCGCTTCGAAGACACTGACATCGCCGTTATCGGCTCCGTTGGCGTCCGGCACCTGGAGCCCCGGCACGTCTTCGTTGACCGTGACGGTGGCATCGTCGCCTGGCACGACGTTTTCATAGTTGCCTCCCGACACGCTGTCGATGCCGATGGTCCACCCGGAGGTGGACTCGCCCGCTTCACCCGCCCCCAGGTCCTGGTTCTGGTTGGGCACCGCCAGGTCGACCTCGATAGAGGTTTGGTCCTCGGGAATCTCCACGCTTGTGCCATCGCTGAGTTCGATGGTCAGCGGTCCGCCCTGGGGCGCATCGCTGACACTCAGCGTGACGGTGGCAATGCCACCCTCGTCGGCCTCAGTCGGTGCGCTAAGGTTGACTGTGACGGTATCGATGGTATCGGTGATATCCGTGGTCACCGGTGTCGCATCGAATTGCAGATCTTCGAGGCTTCCGGCAGCCCCCGCAGAAACAGGGTCGCCATCGGTATCGATCTCCTGGACGCTGTCGATACTGCGCTCGACCTCGCCGGCATCGAGATAGACGTTATCCTCGGGTGCGGCGATATCCAGGGTGCCGTCACTGCTACCCGCCAAAATTGTGATGGTTTCACCCGTATCCAGGGTGACGGCAATGGCGTTGTTGGCCGTCACCGGGGTGCCATCGGCGTCCGTCAGCGAGGCGGTATAGGTAATACTGCCACCTTCGTCGACACTCTCGGTGGCCGTGAGCCACACCGTCACGGTATCAATCGTGTCGGCCACCTGGGTGGTG
Organism: Halomonas urumqiensis; assembly: GCF_003028575.1. Classification (GTDB taxonomy): domain Bacteria; phylum Pseudomonadota; class Gammaproteobacteria; order Pseudomonadales; family Halomonadaceae; genus Halomonas; species Halomonas urumqiensis. Next base: position 109,683 of record NZ_PYUD01000005.1, read on the forward strand.
ACCTCGGTGTTATCAAAGGCTAGGTCTTCGAGGCTGCCCGGCGTACCGATGGTGACGCCCTCGCTGGCACCGACGATGCTGTTGGTGACGTCACCGGCATCGATGAAGATATCGTCGCCGGGGGCATCGATCGTGATGCTTTCTTCACTGCTGCCGGCACCAATGGTGATGATTTCGCCATTGGCCAGCGTCACCTCGATCGCGTTATTGGCGGTCACTGGATTGCCGTCGGCATCCGTCAGCGTGGCGGTATAGGTGATGCTGCCACCTTCGACGGCATTCTCGGTAGCCGTGAGCGAGACCGTCACGGGGTCGAGGGTGTCCGCCACCTGGGTGGTGACCTCGGTGGCATCGAAGGCCAGGTCTTCGAGGCTGCCCGGCGTGCCGGCGGCGACATCCTCGCTGGCACTGACAATGCGGTTCGCTATGGCCTCAGCATCGACATAGATGTCGTCATCAGGGGCATCGATGGTGAGGCTTGCCTGGCTGTTGCCGGCACCAATGGTGAGGGTTTCACCATTGGCCAGCGCCACCTCGATTGGGTTGTTGGTGGTGACGGCATTGCCGTCGGCGTCAGCAAGCGCCACCGTATAGGTGATGCTGCCACCTTCTACGGCATTCTCGGTGGCCGTGAGCGACACCGTGGTGGTGTCGATGGTGTCGGTGATATCCGTGGTCACGGGAGTATCGTCGACCTGCAGATCCTCGAGGCTGCCCAGTGTGCCGGCGGCCACGGGGTCACCATTGGCATCGACCTCCTGGGCGCTTTCAATCGCGCGCGTGACCTGGCTGGCATCCAGGTAGACATCATCGTCGGGCGCTGGAAGCGTGCCACTGTCCTGGCCCGCGCCGATGGTGATGACCTCGCCGCTATCCAGCGTCACCGCGATGGCATTGTTGGTCGCCGCCGGGTTGCCATCGGCACCCACCAGGCTGACGGTGTAGAGAATCTCGCTACCTTCCGCCACGCTGGCACTGGCCGTGAGCTTGACGGTAGCCGTGTCTAGGGTGTCGGTGATATCGGTCACCGCTGGCGTGGCATCGACCAGCAGGTCTTCCAGGCTTCCCGGCGTGCCGGCGGCCACCAGGGCGCCGCTGCCATCGACTTCCTGGGCCGTCGTGATGATGGCGCTGGCCGAGGCGTCTTCGACGAAGAGGTCGTCACTCAATGCGTCGATGTCAGCATCGGTCAGGGTGACCTGGCCGGCGTTGCCGCTCGCCGCGACGGTGATCGTGGCGCCATTGTCCAGACTGACGCGGATATCATTATTGGCGGTTACCGGATTGCCGTCGGCGTCGGTCAGCGTGGCGGTATAGGTGATGCTGCCACCTTCGACGGCATTCTCGGTGGCCGTGAGCGAGACCGTCACGGGGTCGAGGGTGTCCGCCACCTGGGTGGTGACCTCGGTGGCATCGAAGGCCAGGTCTTCGAGGCTGCCCGGCGTGCCGGCGGCGACATCCTCGCTGGCACTGACAATGCGGTTCGCTATGGCCTCAGCATCGACATAGATGTCGTCATCAGGGGCATCGATGGTGAGGCTTGCCTGGCTGTTGCCGGCGCCAATGGTAAGGATTTCGCCATTGGCCAGCGCCACCTCGATGGGGTTGTTGGTGGTGACGGCATTGCCGTCGGCGTCAGCAAGCGCCACCGTATAGGTGATGCTGCCGCCTTCGTCGACATTCTCGGTGGCGGTGAGTGAGACCGTGGTGGTGTCATTGTCATCCACGATAACCACGTCGACAGGCTCGCCGGTATCGACACTGTCATAGCCGGTGTCGGAGACCGAGGTGATCGCGTAGCTTCGTGTGTCGTCATCTTGCACGACGTCATCATCGGGGCGGCTGGGCAGCTCCTCGCTGGCGCTGGTCAGGCCCGCGGGAATGGTGATGTCGATATCCCCATTGACCGTGATCGTGACATCCTGATCCGAGACATTGTCCATGGTGGCGGTGAGCGTGATGGGCTCGCCTTCGGTAACCGGCCCTTCGACATCCAGTTGGATACCCAACTCGATCGCTTGGCTATCGCTGGATTCGTCACTGTTGCCCGCCGGGTCGGTGACCGTGGCGGTCACACTGACATCGGGATCGCCCGGCTCGACCGGCACCTCGACGCTGACGCCGTTGTCCAGATCAGACTGGGTGACGGGGCGGTTCAGCAGCTCATTGCCGTCCTTGTCGGTGACCGTGAGGGTGTCACCCACCTCGGTGCCGTCTTCCAGGGTGATGGCGGCGGTGACGGTGCCATCCTCGCCAATCTCTTCCTGGTTGTAGGTGCCGTCGTCGCCGGCGCCGATCAGCTCGACGGAGACCGCCGGCGACACGCTATCCACCGGCTTCTGGTCCTCGGCACTGCCGGTATTGCCCGCCGGATCGGTGACCGTGGCGGTCACACTGACATCGGTATCACCCGGCGACACCGGCACCTCGACGCTGACGCCGCTATCCAGGTCTGACTGAGTGAGCTCGCGCTCGTCGAGGATGTTGCCGTCCTTGTCGGTGACCGTGAGGGTGTCACCGACCTCGGTACCGTCTTCCAGGGTGATGACGGCGGTGACGGTGCCGTCTTCACCGATCTCGTCCTGGTTGTAGGTGCCGTCGTCGCCGGCGCCGATCAGCTCGACGGTGGCGGATGGGGACTGGATATCAGTGGAATCGCCTGATTCTCGCTCGCGCCCACCGCCTCTTCGCCAGTCGATTTCATCGTTGCGCTCATAGCCATAGTCGAAGGCCAGCGGTTTCAGCGGCAGCTCGACACGCTCAAGTCTTACAAAGGTACTACCGTCATGCGTGGGTACGTCGAAACCAGAAGATTGGGGGCCGCTCTGGCTATCAACTGGCGGTGCATCATTCGCTTCGGGGCGGGCGGGTTCGGCAGTGTTCTGATCCTCGTCATCGCTGTCGGAAGATTCTTCCTGGGCGTCCTCGGTGGGCTCGGTTTCCGTATCGGGTAGGGTCAGTTGGGTGCCAGCCGGTACCTCCAGACGCGCGCCAGCAGTATCCAAGAGGATCAGGCCGGCATTATCGGCAGTCACAATCGTCTCGCCCGGCTCGATGACATCACCCTCCTGAAGGGCACGCAGGTTACCATTCTGGTCGCGAACCCACGCCTGCCCGGAAAGTGCCACTACCGTCATCGATCCATTCATGTTTCACCTCATAAAAATGCCCTGCCCTCTCACTGATTGATTCCGAGGAGCCTGGGTTCAGGAACACCGTTACGGGAATCGAAACGACACGATCCCTACGCTAAAGATCCCTACGCTAAAAAATGAACGCCCCTGAGAATTAACTTTTAATTTACTTTGCATGCAAATCCATGACACTTCAACCCTGCACAGTCTGCTAAAGCCCTATGAAAAAAACATAATAAACAGTGATTTAACTTTACCCAAAGCAAAAGTTCACATTGGTTTACTTTTAGGCTTTATACGTACTGTGCTGAATCACAGCCAAGCTCAAAGTTTTAGCCCCCTAGGTGCCCCGCCTAATTGTAAGAAAATAGCTATATATATCCGGTCAAAAAAACTACATCAATGCATGATATTTCTTACAAAACTCTGCTCCTACCGGTGAGTGTTTCTCCGTACGGTTCCCTCCGCTGTGGCACTTGCTGCTATGGCGCTGACAGATGTGCTGCTGCGGCTGACACCCGGCGGCACCGCGCGATTCGAAAACATCCAATCTGGTCAAAATGCCACCTTGGCTCGCTGTCAGTCGACGTGCCACCTGCCGACAATGATCCTCAGCAACGGTGAGTGAAGCAGCGCGTCAAGCCCACTGCCGACAGCTCCCGTCTCGCCACAACAACATCAACGAACCAGTTCACGAGGTGAAAAGATGGATAACACGCGTCTCCAGGGTAAAAACTGCCTGATCACCGGTGCAGCACGCGGCATGGGCGCCGCCGTTGCCGAGCACTATGCCGCCCAGGGTGCCAAGGTGTGCGTCGCCGATATCAACGTCGAAGGATGCGAAGAGGTCGTTTCGCGCATCAAGGCAAATGGCGGCGAGGCGATTGCAGTCAAGCTGAACGTCACGGACCGCGCCGAGGTGCAGGCAGCGGTGAAGGCCACCGTCGAGGCCTTTGGCAGCCTGAATGTGATGGTCAACAACGCTGGCATCAACAAGCCACTGATGTTTCTGGATATCACCGAGGAAAACTGGCATCAGATCATGGATGTCAATGCGCTGGGCTGCCTGCTCGGCATGCAGGAAGCCGCCAAGCAGATGATCAGCCAGGGCAAGGAAAACGGCCCCTACAAGATCATCAACGTCGGCTCGATCCTCTCGCGTCAGGCCTTCGATGACGTGGTGCCCTACTCCTGCAGCAAGCATGCCGTGCTTGCCATGATCAACGGTGGCGCCAAGGCACTGGTGGATCACAACATCACGGTCAATGGCTATGGCCCGGGCGTTGTGCGTACGGAATTGTGGGAGCAACTCGACAAGGACCTGGTCAGCATCGGCAAGTTCGACAAGCAGGGTCAGTCGATGGATGAACTCGCCGCGAAGATGATCCTGATGAAGCGCTACTCCTACCCGGAAGACGTGGTCGGCACCGCCTCGTTCTTGGCAAGCCCCGAGTCTGACTACATGACCGGCCAGCTGCTAATGATCGACGGCGGCATGATCATGCAATAAGCACCCCATGAGAGGCCCCATGTTCCGCCATGGCACATGGGGCTCACTGACAACTCACGATTCGCGCCTCACGATTCACCCCTCATAACTCACGATTCACCCCCTGCCTCAATAATGCCCCTTGTCCCTCATCACCTTGTCGGCACGCTGCTGGGCGATCGCCAGGGCCTGCTTGATCGAGCGCCGCCCATCCAGTACCTCGAATATCTCGTTGCCGGCGATGCTGATCAGCTCGGTAATCCCGGGGACTGGCGGACGGGGCCAGGCCTGCAGGACATCCTTTTTCGCCATCTCATCGACGATGTCGATGAGCGGAGACAATGCCGATACTTCCGGGTCCTGGCTGACACTGAAGCGGGGGGTCACCAGGCTGCCGTTCATGATGTAGAGCTTGGACATGTTGGCGGATGTCAGATGGCGTAACGCCGTCCATACGGCTTCGATACGCTCTTCGGCGAGATTGGCCGGAATCGCCAGGGCATAGCCGCCTATCGGCGTTATCGCCCGGCCATGATTGCCGATCGGATGGGGGAGATATTCGGTATTGCCATAGGCGGGCGAGTCGCGGTCGAACTCGATCAGCGGCGCGAGCAGCGTGTAGCAGTAGGCCATGCAGGATTCACCCGAGGCGTAGGACTGGGCACGCTCGTACCAGGACATGGTGAGAATGTTGGGTGGCGAATACTTGAGAATGTCCAGCATGTACTCGCAGGCCCGGTAGGCAGCATCCGACTGAAACATCGGCCGCAGTTGCTCGCCACTGGCGTGGCGGAAATCATAGCCCCCCGGGCAGGCGGGCAGATCGAGGATCGGCTGACCGAACTTGGCCATCAGGAAACTGAAGGTATGGCCAAGCGGCGTGCCCCTGGCGGCGTTCCAGGCGATGCCATAGCGCCCCCTGGAAGGGTCGTGAAGCTTCCTGGCCACCTTGACGAGATCTTCTGTGGTGGTGGGTGGCGCCAGTTGCGCCTCGGCGAGGATATCCCGGCGGTAACAGAGCAGTTCGGGTGTGGTCTGCACCGGTATCCCGTACTGACTGCCGGCATAGCCGGAACTCTCGATGGCCACCGGATGAAAATCAGAGAGGTCATGGCCATCTCGCTCGATCAATGCGTCGAGAGGCATCAGCACGCCATTGGCCGCGAGCTCGCCGAACCAGGGAAGATCGCAGGCCACGATATCGTAGCGCGATTTCGCCAGCCGGGAATTGTCGAGGATCTCCGCCAACAGGTTATCGATCGACCGCGCCTTGTTGCGAATTTCCAGGCCGAAGATCGATTCCAGTTGCCGCTTGAGGTTGTGCATGGCCATGAAGGTCGGGTCGGCATGCGCCAGCACGCGCAGCCCCCCTTTCAGTTCGAGACGAGCCGAAAGCACGGCGGGCGTCGAGATCACGCGCTCCGGGGCCGAGGAGCCCAGGAACATCTTGCGGGCGGAATCCGACTTCGGGTCGATGCCGAAAAGTGGCCCGAGGATGCCCTTGATCCGCTCGGCGTAGTCCTCCCACTCCTGGATCATCGCCGGCGAAGGGTGCAGGGAGACGGTCTTGCCGCTCTTGGTTCTCGGACGTGAAATGATCAGCCCGCGCTGGATGATGCTTTCGATGCCACGCTTGGCGGTGCCGTAGGAGAGCCCGGAAGAATCGGCGAGCGAGGTCGGCGTGGTCAGGCGGCCAGCCAAGTGGTTGCGCATGACGTGCAGCAGCATGCGCATCTCGCGGTAACCCAGGGACATCGAGAGCGCCCCTTCGGTTTCGTCCTCGAACTTCTCGATGAAATCGATGAATCGCGCGAATTCGGTATTGGAGATCCTCGATACGGGTGTCTGCGACAGGTTGTCGTAAGGCCCCTCCGGGTGGGTGTCATCGAGGTCAGTCAGATCATCGGAATCGCCACGCATGTCCACTCCTGTCTACCTATTACTGTCTACCCATTCCTGTCTAATCATTCGTCTACCCAATCTCGATTACCAACCCGCCCCATCGTAGATCAGCCGAAGACCCAGCAGTATCAGCAGCCCAAGAATCAAGCGGAAGAACAACTCGCCATTGATACGTTTCTGGATGACAAGCCCAAGGCGAACCCCTAACCACGCCACCGGAATCAACATCAACGCCACCAGCAGGTTGTCCATGTTGAGCAGGCCAAGCATCGCATAGGGCACGAGCTTCACCAGGTTGATAATGGCCAGAAACACCACCGCTGTCGCCAGGAATTGCTGTTTGGTCAACTGGCATTGCAGCAGGTAGAAGTTGAGTGGCGGCCCGCCGGCATGGGCGATGAAACTGGTGAAGCCCGCAATCCCCCCGCACAGCCTGCCCACCCAGCTCGACATCACCCGCCCACGCAGCGGCTTGAACAGTCCCCACAGCCCGAACAGTACCGAGAACACACCCAGCAGCAGCTTGAGCAGTGCTTCGTCGAACCAGCCGTAGGTAAAATATCCGATCGCCACCCCCAGCACCGCCGGGGGGAACATCACCCACAATAGCCGGTCGACGCGTTGTCGCCACCAGGCCTTGAGACTGAAGACGTCCATCACGATCAACAGTGGCAGCATGACCGCTACGGCAAAGGCAGGGCTTGCCTTGAGCGAGATCAGCGGCACCGCCACGACACCCACGCCCCCGGCGAATCCCGATTTGGAAATCCCGGTAAGCAGCACCGCCACGATCATCAGCACCACGAATACCCAATCGATAGCCATCGAACGCCTCTTCTGAATTACACGGAAACGGGATACACGAAAAAGGGGTCGTCATCCACGACCCCTTTCGTTGCCAGGCAGCCTGCAGCTAATCCAAATGGATTGACTACAGCACCTTGCAGACTTCGTCGAAGGTGAAGCGGTCACCACGCGGGAACAGTGCCTCGGCATCACCATAACCGAGATTACACAGGAAGTTGCTCTTCACCTTGCCGTCGGGGAAGAACTCCTCATCCACCGCGGCGTTGTTGAAACCGGACATCGGCCCGGCGTCCAGGCCAACCGCCCGTGCCGCCAGGATGAAGTAGCCGCCCTGGATGGCGCTGTTGCGAAAGGCGGTGGTGTGAATGAAGTCCGGCTTGCCTTCGAACAGCGACTTGGCATCCTTGTTGTGGGCGAACATGCGCGGCAGGTGCTCATGGAACTCGGTATCGAAGCCGAGCACGGCCACCACGGGCGACTTCATTGTCTTCTCCTGGTTACCTGGCATCAGCGCCGGCTTGAGCCGTTGCTTGGCTTCGTCGGTGGTCAGAAACAGGATGCGGGTCGGCTGGCAGTTCATCGAGGTCGGGCCGAAATGCATCAGTTCGTAGAGCTCGCGCAGTGTCTGTTCGCTGACCTCTCGGTCCTGCCAGACATTGTGGGTACGCGCCTCGGTGAACAAGGTGGCGATGGCGGTCTGGTTGATAGCAGTCATGTGCTGTCCTCTCTTGGGTGTCGTCGGTCGACTCGAGCCAACCGGGTTGAAGCGAATCGATTTACGCGGCTTGCGACGTTCAGCTCGCCTTCAAGCCGAAGTCGTATCTCAGGTAGCGATAAGGGGATTCCATGTGTTTCCCGTCCGGTGCCTGGCCCGCCGGCCGCTGGGCATATTCCATCACCAGCGAGTCCTTGACTCCGAACACCGCATCGGAATCGAGGTAGGGGTCATTCTCGGCGAATACCTGGGTAACCAGCGTCTCATACCCCGGTGCCATCAACATGAAGTGCACATGGGCGGGCCGATAGGGATGGCGCCCGGTAAGCTCGAGCATCTTGCCGACCGGGCCGTCGGTGGGAATCGGATAGGGAGAAGGCGTCACCGTCCAGAAAGCGTAACGTCCCTGGTCATCCGTGGTGAAACGGGCGCGCAGTGATGCTCCGTCGAGCTCGGGTTTCTGCACGTCGTAGAAGCCTTCGCTGTCGGACTGCCAGACATCGATGACCACGTTGGCCAGCGGTTCGCCTTGTGCGTCTCGCACGTCTCCCTCGACGAACAATGGCTCACCTTCCACGCCCCAGTCGATCGCCTCGCCCTGATTGGCCTGGGGCGGGTCGGCGACGTAGAACGGGCCGAGTACCGTGCTCTCGGTGATCAGCGGATCACCGCTCGGGTGGTTGATGGCATCGACCAGCATGGTCACCCCGAGGGTGTCGGAAAGCAGGATGAATTCCTGGCGCCGGTCGTCGCACATCTGTCCGGTCCGGGTCAGGAAGTCGATGGCTTGCGTCCACTCGGCTTCACTGGGTTGCACCTCGCGAATGTAGGCGTGCAGGTGCTTCACCAGCCCATCGAGCAGGGTCTTGAGTCGCGGGTCTTCGCAACCCGCGAACTGCTCGTTCACGGCAGCGGTGATGTTGTCGGCATTCAGGTTGCGCATGTCAGTGTCCTTCCCTTTGGGCAAGCGCCGGCTCGCCGAGCCCGGAAAGACGCTCGGTGTGGTGAACCGTGGCGATATAGTCGTCGTTACCGTGGCCCACGGCGATCAACGAAGTGTAGGCTTCGCGCATCTGGGCAGCCAAGGGCGTGCAGACCCCTTCGTTGTGGGCACAGTCGAGAATCAGGTCGAGATCCTTGGCCATCTGGGCAGCCGAGAAGGTCGAGCTGAAATCGCGTTGGGCAAGCGGCGGCACTTTGTACTTGACCATCGGTGAACCGACGGCACTGTCGGCGATCAGCTCGAGCATCGCCTCCCAGCCGATATTGCCCTTGCGGGCCAGGGTCAGCGCCTCGCTCATCATTCCGGCACTCACCGCGATCATCAGGTTGATGGCCAGTTTGGCGACCCGCGCCTGCTCCTCGTCACCCAGCCAGTACTGGGCCTTGGTGAAGGCATCGAACACCGGCTTGGCGGCCTCCAGTTCCTCGCGGGGCCCTGACACCATGGCCGACAACGTGCCGGCCTCGGCGGCTACCGGGTTACCCGATACCGGGCTGCGCAGGTAATGGATGCCACGCGCGCTTGCCGCTTCGGCCACCCGGGCGGAGGCTTCGACACTCACCGTACTGGTCTCGATCAACACGCTGCCCGGCATCATGTGGCGCACCAGATCGCCCTGTTCGAGGCACAGGCCGATCAGTGCACGGTCATCGGGAATCGATACGAACACCAGGTCGCACTCGGCGACGGCCGCGGCCAGGCTGTCATGGACGGTGACCCCGAGCTGCGTCGCCAGGGCGCTTCGTTCAGCGGAGAGATCGAATCCCTGCACGTCTCGCCCCGACTGGATGATCCGCGCGGCCATCGGCAAGCCAAGCTTGCCAAGGCCTACCCAGGCCACCCGGTGCGCGGAACGAGCAGGTTCGGTGGAATGCGCTGTCGTTGTGTGTGTTGTCATTGCTCTGTCTCCTGACTCGATTGCGCCTCACGGGCCAGCAATTCGGCATGGATGCGGTGACCGGAATCGCCCAACTCGGCAATCCCCTCGTCGAGGTCGGCGAGCAGGCGGCCGTCGCGTTTCTTGAAACGCCCGGCCACCATCACACTTGCGACGTTGGCGAGACTCGCCTGCATCACCACCGTGGAGATCGGGTCATTGACCGGCTGCATGTTCAACTGGTGGCTGTCGAGCAGCACGATATCGGCCTGCTTGCCGGGAGTAAGGCTGCCAACGCGTGAATCGAGGCCCAGCGCCTTGGCACCATCCAGGGTGATCCAGCCCAGCGCCTCGCGAGTGGTGATGGTCGATGTATCGGGAATCTTGCCCTGCTCGCGGCGCGAGGCATCGTTGTCGAGGGCGCGCTGCATGCCCAGCGCCATGCGCGCCACGCTGAACATGTCACCGGACAGCACCGATTCGAGATCGACACCCAGCGACACGACCCCCTTGTGCCGGCGCACCAGCCCGGTGACCGGGAAGCCGTGGCCCTGGGTCATCTCGTTTTCCGGGGCGATCGAGAAGGTCACACCACTGGCGCAGAAGCGTGACATCTGGCCGTCATCGAGGCTCTGGCCATGCACGATGTTGATGTCAGGGCCCAGCAGGCCACGGGCTTCCACCTCATCCCAGCCGCCTGGGGATACCGCCTCGCCACCGCCCTGGTGCATCGACGCCACCAGACCGAACTCCTTGGCCAGCGCGAAATCGTGCAAAGTCACATCGAGGGTCGAGTAGTGAGGGCCGAGAATCGCCAGTCCCAGGGTCACCAGGCCCTCGGGGTCGGCCAGCTCGCCCGCCAGCAGCCGCTCTACCTCATGACGCGGGTGGGGAATCTCGCTGAAGTGCGGCTGGCCGGGCTTGGGATCAGGCTTGGGCGAGCCGTGCATGAACAGCGCACGAATCCCCGACTCCTTCAGCCCACGCACGGCGGCGTCGGTATGTTCCGGGGTCGGGTTGTTATGGCACCAGTCACCCAGGGTGGTAGTGCCGCAATTGAGCTGGTTGAGTGCCCCCATGCGGGTAGCGATGTAAATATCGCTAGGGGTAAACAGCGCCGCCAGGCCACGATGCACATGGCGAAAGTACTCGAGCAGCGTCCAGTTGGCGGCCACGCCGCGCAGGCCGGTCTGCCAGGTGTGCATGTGTGCATTGACGAGCCCGGGGATCAGGATGCCCCCGCCGCAGTCGATCAGCTCGGCGCCTTTTGCACGAGGGTCCGCCGAAAGCTCATCGCCCACTGCCACGATGCGCGCATCCTCGACCAGCACCTGGCCATCCGGCAATTCGCCGAGGTCTGGATCCATGGTGACGACGCAGGCGTTGGTGAAGAGTGTCTTCATTGCTCACCCCCATCGCCGACTTGCGGACGTTGACCCGCCTGGGCATCGCTCAGCAAGCGATGAATGCCCTTGGCCTCGACGTCACGGGGGTTCCAGTACGGGTTTTGCGTAGCGATCTCGGTGGCACGGTCGACATCCGCCGCCTGGAAGCCGATCTCGCCAAGCCCGCTTGGCGCCCCCACTGAACGGCCCAGGTCGTAAAGCCCTGCGGCGGCATCCGTGCAACCCAGCGCTCGTGCAATGCGCGCCATGGCCTCCGGGACCGCGGGGGCGTTGTAGGCCAGCGCATGGGGCAGCACGATAGTGTGGGTCTCGGCATGGGGCAGGTCGAAGGAGCCGCCCAGGGTGTGGCAGAGCTTGTGATGCAGCGACATGCCCACCGAACCCAGACAGGTGCCGCACAGCCAGGCGCCATACAGGGCGTCGGAGCGCGCCTCGGCATTGGCGGGATCGCTTGCGATACGCGGCAGGCTTTTCGCGAGCGCGCGGATACCCTCCTCGGCCATCAGCGCGATCACCGGATTGCCGTCGCGGGCATACAGTGCCTCCACCGCATGGGCAATCGCGTTGATACCACTGGTGCCGGACATGACGGCGGGCAGCGACAGCGTCAGGTCGACATCGTAGATCACCGTTTCCGGCAGCACGTCGAGGGTACGCTGTGTGGTCTTGATGCCATCCCGGGTCTCACCAAGGATGGGGGTCATCTCGGAGCCGGCATACGTGGTGGGAATCGCCACCTGGGGCAGCCCGGTGCGCAGGGCGATGGCCTTGCCAAGGCCGATCGTCGAGCCACCGCCAATCGCCACGGTACAGTCGACGCTGAGCTCCTCGACCACCCGCATGGCGCGTTCGGTCACCTCGACCGGCGTGTGCATGGCGGCTTCTGTATAGAGGCCAATGCCTCGCTCACCAAGCTGTTCCAGCACATCGCGGGCTTGTTGCTGCTGCTGGGGGGTGGCCAGTACCAGGGCGCGGCGACAGCCGAGATGCTCAAGTTCCTCGGTGAGTCGCGACAGGCTTCCCTGGCCGAATACCACACGAGAGGGCAGGCCATGATAAACAAAGGGTTGCATGAATCTTTCCTCGAATATAGGTGAGGCATGTCGGCGCCCCATGCAGGGGCGCCGCGATGGCGGCGATTCGCCTAGCCGGCCTGCGCCTTTGGCGGCGATGACCCAGCCATGCCGGTAATCGCCTGCACCAGCTCATCTTCGCTGACGCTGTCACCATCGAACTCGGCAGTGACCCGGCCGTCGTACATGGCGATGATGCGATTGCTCAGGCCAAGCACCTCCGGCATCTCCGACGAGATCACAAGGACCGCATACCCCGACTTGGCAAGGTCTTTGACCAGGGTATGAATCTCCGACTTGGAGCCCACATCGATGCCACGGGTCGGTTCGTCGAGAATCAGCAGCTTGGGATGGGTATTCAGCCACTTGCCGATGACGATCTTCTGCTGGTTACCACCACTCAGGTTGCCGACCTTCTGGCGCCAGCTGGGGGTCTTGATCTTCATCGCCTGGTGGTACTTGTCGTAGACGGCGCGCTCCTCGCCACTCTTCATGAAACCCATCGAGGAAACACCGGAGAGGCTCGCCAGAGTCATGTTGTCGCGGCAGTTCATGCCGAGGATCAGCCCCTGGTCCTTGCGGTCCTCCGGCACCAGCGCGACACCGCTGACCACCGCGTCATGGGCACTGCGGAACTGCACCACCTCGCCATCCAGCACCACCTCTCCCGCCGAGGGGGTACGCAGCCCGAAGATGGTCTCGGCGACTTCGGAGCGCCCCGCTCCCACCAGGCCATACATGCCGACGATCTCACCCTTGCGGACGTTGAAACTGACATCCTCGAAGACCCGCTTCACCGACAGGTTGCGCACCTCGAGCATGGTCTCGCCGAACTCACCGGGCTTGCTGGCGTGGTCGAGTTCCAGGCTGCGGCCGATCATCATCCGCGTCACCTCATCCTCGTTGGTGTCGGCAGTATTTACCGTGCCGGTGTACTCGCCGTCTCGCAGCACCGAGATGCGATGCGACAGGTGGAAGATCTCATCCATGCGGTGGGAGATGTAGACGATCCCCACCCCTTGCTGGCACAGCGAATCGATCACGTCATAGAGCACCGGCTTTTCGTGATCGGTCAGAGAGGCGGTCGGCTCATCGAACACCACCACCCGCGGGGTGAATACCAGCGCCCGGCCAATCTCGACCATCTGCTTCTTGGCGATCGACAGCGAGCCCACCAGGTCGTCGTGCTGGAAACCGCACTTGAGGGTGGCAAGAATTTTCTCGGTGTCCTCGCGAAGTTTGCGCCAGTCGACCCGGTTGCCCGGCTTCTTCGGCAGGCTGCCGAGAAAGATGTTTTCGGCCACCGTCATCTCCGATACCAGCGATTGCTCCTGGTGTATCAGCACGACGCCAGCCCGCTTGGCATGCTTGGGGTTCTCGAAGGCCATCTCCTCACCACCGAGGATGATCTTGCCTTCGTTGGCCTGGTGCTTGCCTGCCAGCACCTTCATCAGGGTCGACTTGCCGGCACCGTTCTCGCCAAGCAGGGCATGCACCTCGCCGGGTCGCACATCGAAGTCGACGTTGTTCAAGGCCACTACACCCGGGAAACGCTTGGTGATGCCCTTGAGCTGAAGCACCGGCTGCGCGTCGATCGGCTGGCGCTTTTGGGCGCCGCCATGGGCCAGGTTGTCCTGAGAATGGCTGTCCTGAGAATGGCTGTCCTGAGAATGGCTGTCCTGAGAATGGCTGTCCTGAGAATGATTCTCCTGGGAGGGATTCATATCCGCACCTCCTTGGTCGAGGGCGCATTGAGCTTCTTGTCGATGATCAGCACCGAGATGAGGATCGCGCCGAGAATGACCAGCACGTAGAAGGCCGGCACCTGCATCAGGTTCATGCCGTTGCGCAGGATGCCGATGGCCAGTACGCCGCCCAGGGTGCCGGTGATGCTGCCGAAGCCGCCGGTCAACTTGGTGCCGCCGAGCACCACCGCAGTGATGGTCCACAACTCGTAGTCGCGTCCCAGGTTGGGTGTTGCAGCGCCCATCTGGCTGGCCAGCAGCACTCCCGCCAAGGCGGCGAAGAAGCCGACGATGATGAAGTTGATCATCATGTGGCGCCCCAGGCGGATGCCGGCATCGATGGAGGCTTCGGGGTTACCGCCCACCGCAAAGGTGTTGCGGCCATGGCCGGTGCGGGTCAGCACCAGATGCATCACCAGGGTGCAGAGCAGGAAGATGATCGCCAGCACCGGAATCGGCCCGATGGTGCTGGCACCGAAGTCGGAGAACGCGAAGTTCATCGAGTAGAAGGACTCCTCCCCGGTATACAGGAAGATCAGCCCGCGTACCCCGAGCATGGCGCCCAGCGTGACGATGAAGGCATTGACTCCGGTCTTCCACACGATCAGGCCATTGATGGCGCCGAGCAGCATGCCCGACCCGAGGGCGGCCAGGATGGCCAGCGTCATGCTGATTTCCTGGAGCCCCACCGCCAGTGACGCGGCAAGCCCCAGGGTCGCCCCCACCGACAGGTCGATATTGCCGTTGATCATCACCAACGTCATGCCGAGTGCGATCAGGCCGATGGTCGAGGTCTGCACCAGGATGTTGGTGATGTTGCCAAGCGACAGGAAGTACTCGGACATGAAGCTGAAGAAAATGAAGATGGCGATGACGAAGATCCAGATCGGCTGGATGGACGTCTTGCCACGGAAGAACCCTTTCAGTGACGTCATGTGTCTAGCCTCCGCCTTATGAGTGGGTCGTCAGCAAGCGCTTGCGCTTGTTGGCGAGATCCAGCCACACGGCCAGGATGATGATCACCCAGGTCACGATCCACTGGGTGTAGTAGGGGTAACCCATCAACAGCAGACCGTTCTGGATGAAACCCAGGATCAGCACGCCGATCACCGTCTTCCAGATACTTCCGGCGCCTCCCAGCAGGCTGGTGCCCCCCAGGATGATGCCGGCCAGCACCAGCAGCTCATAACCTTGTCCAACGTTGTTCTGGGAGCCCATCACTCGCGAGCCGAGCACAAGTGCGGCACATGCCACACAAAAGGCCGAGATCAAATACGTGCTGAACACGCACCAGTTCTTGCGAATGCCGGAGTAGACGGCAGCCATCGGGTTGCCGCCGACAGCGAAGATGCGCCGGCCGTATCCGGTTCGCGACATGACGATCTGAACGAGGATGGCCAGCAGGCCGAATATCAGAATGGGTACCGCGATGCCGCCGAGATAGCCGCGCCCGAAGAAAGCGAACCAGGTACCTTCCTGATTGGCGATATCGACGTTCTGGCCGCCGCTATAGATCAGCACCAGCCCCTGAATGGCCGACAGCATGGCAAGCGTCACTATCAGCGAATTGAGGCGCAGAAAGCCGATCAAGAAGCCATTCACGGCGCCGATCATGAGTGTCAAGGCAAACATCAAAAGAATGGCATTGGTTGGGCCGATCTTGTCATGCAGGTCGACCACCAATACCGTGGAGAATGACAGCATCGACCCCACGGAAAGGTCCAGGTTTCCGCCGATAATCACCACCGTGACACCCACGGCAATGATACCGATGATCGAGGCCTGTCTTACCACGGTCATGATGTTCGACTGAGAAAGAAACTGCTCGGAAAAGAATGAGAAGACGATCATGCCGAGCAGGAAGAAAACGAGTATTCCCTGGGCCGATAGAAAACTCATCAAGCCCGCCTTGTTGAGCTTTCCGGTCGGCAGACCGGGTTTGGGTTGTTCTGCAGAAGCCATGCTAATCACCTGTATGGGAGTCACCTCGAAAGGCTCTGGCAAGCGCCATGCGTCACCATGCCACGCGTTGCTGCTTGCCATGTGCCCGACGCAGGAACCCCTGCGACCAGGCACGTGCTGACTCCCGGAGGCGGCTATCGATCACCGCACACCTCCGGGCAGCCTGCTCAGCCTTCAGAAAACCGGACGATCGAACTCGCCGAGATTTTCGGCAGTGATTTTGGGCGTCTCGAAGAAATTCATCTTCGGCACGTCCTCTCCCGCCAGCACATCGAGGGCCGTCTGCAGTGCCGCTTCGGCATCATCCACCGGAGACTGGTAGATGGAGCCGTAGTACTCGCCACGCTCGATGGCGTCATAGCCCACGGCGAAGTTGGTGGCACCGATGAAGATGATCTCGTCGGCGCGATCGGCCCCCTTGGCGGCATTCAAAGCGCCAACGCCCATGTTGTCGTCACCGGCGTAGACGCCATCGATACGGTCGTATTTGGTGAGAAAATCCTCCATCACGCGCTGGGCACGTTCACGGTTCCAGTTACCCGGCTGGGTCTCCAGCAACTCGACGCCTGGGCAGGCTTCGGCAAGGCGCTCCTCGAACCCCGTCGCGCGCTCGATGGCGGTGGTGTAGCCCGGCTGGCCGGATATCTGCACGATCTGACCCTCGCCATCCAGGGCATCACACATCATCTCGGCGGATGATATGCCCTGCTGGACGTTGTCCGGGCCGGAAAAGGCAGCAATGAAGTCGAGACCCGCTTCGGCAATCTTCGAGTTGGTCACCACCACGGGGATCCCGGCTTGATGTGCCTGGCGAATGGCGGGAATGACCGCCTGACCGTTGGTCGGCCAGATGATGATGGCATCGACCTGCTGCTGGATAAGATCCTGCATCTGACCAATCTGGCGTGCGACATCACCGCCGGCATCGAGCACCACGATATCGACATTACCGGCTTCTTCAGCGGCATCCTCGAAGGCACTTTCGTAGGTGGTCTGGTAGCTATCGACGCCGACGTTGTTCTGGGTAATGCCGATTCGGTAGGTATCAGCCTGGGCGGCTGTCACCGAAACGGCAAGCATTGATGCTGTGATAATTGTCTTCTTGAGCATGCGACTCTCCTGTTCTTTTCTAGTAGTTGTTAATCCATCCGCCAGACACATTGGCGCGTACTGCGGATTGGTGAAGCGAGCTTATGCCTGGCCGAGGTTGAGCCGCAACGAGGCCAGGCAGGAGAAATGTCCAAACTGGATGTTTTATCTGGCCGCCCGAATACGCCGACGCCCCGCGGGAATTCCCAGCGGGGCGTCGGAGGTTTCGTCGACCAGCAAGCCATGGCGGTCGCGGAGCGCTCAGCCGGACTTGCCTTCGTCGGGGGACAGCAGCCGCTGCCAGGCGTCGATGACGGCTTGGCGATGGGCCTGAAAATCGGCGTCGCGCCCACGGGAAGGGTCGCGGGTCAGCGAGGCTCGGTGCGCGGCACTGCGCAGTGCCAGATAGGCATCGCGCAGGCGCTGGCACTCCTCTGCCGGAAGCCTTTCGGTGGCTTCGAGGGTCTCGAGGATGCGCATATTGTCACTCCACTCGAGCAGCTCCGGTGTGTCGTTGGCCATGGAGAGCACCGCGTACTGGCAGAGGAACTCGATATCGACCATGCCACCGGGGTCGTGCTTCAGGTCGAAGGTCTCGCCTTCCTGCTTGCTGGCCAGGTGATCACGCATCTTCTGGCGCATTTTCACCACCTCGTCACGCAAGGCATCGAGGTCGCGCTTGGCACCGAGAATCTCGCCACGAATCTCGGTGAAGCGCTCGGCAAGGCGGGCGTACCCCGCCACCACTCGAGCGCGTACCAGGGCCTGGTGTTCCCAGGTCCAGGCCTCGCGGCGCTGATAATCGGCGAAGGCCGAAAGGGTCGAGACGAGTAGCCCCGAGTTGCCGGAGGGCCGCAGGCGCATGTCCACCTCATAGAGCGTTCCGGCGGGGGTCACCGCCGTCAGCAGGTGGATGATGCGTTGACCGAGCCGGGTGAAGAACACGCTGTTGTCGAGCGGACGTTCGCCATCGGTCGAGCCTTGACTGGCACCATCATGAATGAACACCAGATCGAGATCCGAGCCATAGCCAAGCTCGATACCGCCCAGCTTGCCGTAGCCGACCACCAGGAATTCCGGGTCGTTGCCGGCACGGCCACCCTCTCGTGTCTGCGGGAAACCATGCTTGCGGGTCAGGTGCTTCCAGGCCATCGCCAGTACCGCCTCGAGAATCACCTCGGCGATATAGGTCAGGTAGTCGCTGACCTTCATCAGGTGGCGGGTGCCGGCAATGTCCGAGGCCGCCACGTGCAATACCTGGGCGTGCTTGAAGACCCGCAGTGTCTCGAGCTGGGCCTCTTCGTCATCCTCGGGGATGCGCCCCAGGGCCTGACGCAACTCGTCGGAGAGCCGCGACTTGTCGGCCGGCGTGTAGAGCGTATCGGGCGTCAACAGCTCATCGAGCAGGATCGGGTAGCGCGCGATCTGTTCGGCGATCCATGGGCTCGCCGAACACAGCGTCATCAGGTGGCCGAGCGCATCGGGGTTCTCGCGCAGCAACGCCAGGTAGGCGGTGCGCCGCAACACCGATTCGATCAACGGCAATACCCGCTCGAGCGCGATATCCGGGGCTTCACTGCCCGCCACGGCGTCCAGCAGCATCGGCATCAGCGCCTCCAGGCGTTCATAGCCGATACGCTGCATGCTCTGCACCTGACGCGACTGGCCAAGGGCATTGAGGCGACGCAGCGAGCCAGCGGGGTCGGCGAAGTCGGCACTCTGGAACAATTCGCGCCCCTCGGTCTCGTCGAATTCACCACGCCACAAGGCGCGCCAGCTCTCCAGCGAAACGCCCTGTGCCTCGGCATTCCGCGTGTCAGCCTCCTCGTCGTCTTCCAGCTCGTCTTCGGGGTCGGCGACCACCGCATCGAAATGACGCCGCACCCGGCCACGCACCTCGTCTAGCCGTGCCATCAGTGCGGGCCAGTCCTGCATATCCAGGGCCAGTGCCACGCGTTCGCGGTCGGTCTCGTCGTCGGGCAGGCTCTGGGTCTGGCGATCCTCGAGCGCCTGAAGCGCGTGCTCCAGGTCGCGCAGCAAGACATAGTCCGGCTCGAGTTCATCGACCACCTCCTGAGGCAGAAGCCCCAGCTCCGGCAAGCGCCTCAATGCGGTCTTCAGCGACGTGACCTGCAGTTCAGTATCGCGTCCGCCACGGATCAGCTGAAAGGCCTGAACCACGAACTCGACTTCGCGGATACCGCCAGGCCCCAGCTTGATATTGCCTTGCATGCCCCGGCGGCGAACCTCGCGATTGATCATGCCCTTGAGCTCACGCAGCGATTCGATGGCGCCAAAATCGAGATACTTGCGATAGACGAAGGGACGCAGGCTTGCCAGCAACTCGCCGCCCGCCTCGACGTCACCGGCCACGGGCCTGGCCTTGAGCATGGCGTAGCGTTCCCACTCGCGGCCCTGATCCTGGTAATAGGCGGCCAGCGAGGAGAAGTTGCCGACCAGCGGCCCGCCGTCGCCCAGCGGACGCAGGCGCATGTCGACACGAAAGGCGAAGCCATCGGCGGTCACCGCGTCCAGGGCGCTGATCAGTTTCTGGCCAAGCTTGGTGAAGTATTCCTGATGCTCGAGCGACTTTCGCCCCCCTTCGGTATCGCCTTTCTCGGGAAAGGCGAAGATCAGATCAATATCCGAAGAGAGATTGAGTTCGCCCGCGCCGAGCTTGCCCATGCCGAGCACCACCAGGCGTTGCTCGCTCCCGTCCTGGCGCACCGCCGGGTTTCCCCAGCGCGGTTCGAGATAGCGTTCGAGCCAGGCCAGCGCCCCCTCCAGGCAAGTCTCGGCGAGTCTTGAGACCTGTGCGGCCGTGGCCCACATGTCGACTCCGGGCGGGCGTGTCAGGTCGCGCCACACGATGCCGGTCATTCGCGCGCGGCGAAAGCGGCGTATGGCGGCATGCAGAGCGGCCTCGTCCTCGGCATCCTCGAGCCGCTCATCGAGCCAGGCTCTCAGGGTCTGCTCGTCGGGCGCGGCATCCAGTTCGCCACTGGCATCCAGATGCAGCAACCATTCCGGGTAGCGCACCAGGGTCTCGGCGACGAAGTCGGAAATCGCCAGCACCCGCGCCATCTGCTTGCGTCGCGACTCCGACAACCCCAGCCAATCCTCCAGGGGCGACTCCCGCGCGCTCATCCCGGCCAGGTTATCGGCCTGTTCCAGCGACTGGGCCAGTCGCTCGTGGACGTGCCGCAATGGCGCCACGAGAGGCTCGGGGATATCGGTGAGCGGCAGGAAGTCGTCAGGCAGAGCCATGGGCATCTCACATCGGCGTTGGCGAATATCTCCAGCATAGCGAAGCCTGGCCGCCGGGGGCACCCACCGAGTGGTGTTAGCCCAAGAACCGTTGCCAGGCCAGCAACCCCCAGGTCATGCCGGCCAGCGACAACGCCACCATCACCGCCGCGGAACCGATGTCCTTGGCACGTCCGGAAAGCTCGTGGTGCTCGGTGCCGATTCGGTCCACGACATTTTCGATGGCGCTGTTGAGCAGCTCGACGATCAACACCACAAGGCAACTGCCCACCAGCAGGATCCACTCCACCGGCCCCTGACCAACCCACCAGGCCAGTGGCAGCAACACCACGCACAGCCCGAGCTCCTGACGAAAGGCCGACTCATTGCGCCAGGCGGCCTTGAGCCCCTTGAGCGAGTAGCGGGTGGAGTGCACCAGGTGGCGCCAACCGGTATGTCCGGGCTTCATGATGGTTCCTTAATGGGTATTGATCATCCGCTCAATATCTTCGGCCAGCGGGTCCAGTACCTGGGCCCAGTTCAGCCAGGGGGTATTGGAGGTGCCATTGACCAGGACGCTGAATACCCCCCAGCGCCCATTCACGGTACGAAAGTACCCTCCAAGAGACCGCACGGCCACGGGCTGGTTGAGCGTACCGGTCTTGAGCATCACATGGGTCTGGAAAATCGGCGGGCCACGACGAATGAAGCGCATCACGCCATTGTCGGGCGACTGGAAGCTGGCCACGAAGCTCGGGAACAACGCCGTACGATGATACATGCTGGATAGCAGCGTATTGATGCCATGGGCAGAGGTCCGGTTCTCCGGGGTCAAGCCGCTGCCACTGCGCAACTCCAGCGGGCCATGGTCGGGGATGCCGGCGACGAAATGCTCGATGGCCTGGCCACCTTGAACCAGATTGCCGCGCGGTTGATCCACCAGCGTCATGGTCAACACATCGGCCATGAAGTTGTTGGAGTAATTCATGACGCGCAGCAAGACTTCCTGCATCGGGAGGCCTTCCACCTCGGCCAGCGACCTCGCCGTGGCCGCGGGTTCGGCGATGCTGGTAGTGGTGCCCTGGGCAATGCCAATACCGGCCTGCCCGAGCATCGCCGCAAGAGTGCTTGCCGTCTGAGCTGCCGGGTCGGAACTGGCGCGATAGATCGAGCGAGGTGCACTGCCGAGCGCGATATGACCGCTGACCACCATCACGTCACCGGTGTTGTCCAGCACACGCTCGGCGTACAGTTCGGTGCCACCGTTGGCGGGCCGGGTGTCGACGCGGTTGTCGAGACCGACGATCGGTGCCTGGCTGTCGCAGCTGGTCAGACGCGCCGGCTCCCCTGGCGTGGCGGCGGGCGCCACGCTGACACACCAACTGCCATGGTTCACACCAGCCGACGTGAGCAATGCGCTGTAGGCGTTGGCGACCCGCGAATGGGCCTGGCAGCGATCGGTGGTGATGCACTCCACCGGGCCGAAGCGCCACTGGCTGATCACCAGTCGGCCTTCGACTTCGCGCACCCCGGCCTGGTGCAGTCGCTGTGCGAGCCGCCACAGATCCTCGCTGGTCAATGACGGATCGCCACCACCGTCGAATACCAGGTCACCCTGCAATACGCCATTGGCATCCAGCTCGGCATCACTGACCAGGCGGGTGGTGAAGCGGTGCTGTGGGCCGAAGCGGTCGAGGGCCGCCGCCGCCAGGTAGGCCTTGCTGACAGACGCCGGTGACAGTTGGCGCCGGGGTTCGATGGCCCCCAGCACCTCGCCGGTATCGAGCAGGCGCGCCTCGGCACTAACCAGAAACCCACGCTCGGCGAGTTCACTGAGCCGCGCGAAACCGCTGGCGTTAGCGAAGGGTGCCAGCAGCATCATAGAGGCGAAGAGCAAGGCGATGACGACGAAAAGCTTGCCGCAGCGCATGAAGACTCCAGAACCGGTGAAGAGTGTCGGCACCATCATGGCGCCTTCCATAGAGGCTGGTAGCAGGTTAATGCGCGGAGACGGAGGAGAACACCTGAATGACCACGACGCCACCAACGATCATCGCCATTCCCAGCAGCGCCGGCAGATCCGGTCGCTCACCATAGACGATTACCCCTACCAGGGTGACCAGCACGATACCCAACCCGGCCCAGATGGCATAGGCGATACCCACCGGTATGCTGCGCAGCACCAGGGCAAGCAGGTAGAACGCCAGCCCGTACCCCACCACCACAGTGACACTCGGCCACAAACGGGTGAAACCCTCGGACGCTTTCAGCGCACTGGTGCCGACCACCTCGGCGACTATCGCCAGGGCAAGATAAACGAATGCCATCAGTAAAGCTCCTCGGTAGGTTCCGAAAGACTCGGCACCAGGCTGGGGGCGTGGGGCAACTCGACCTCGAGTCGCCAAAGGGATTGTCCGCTGTGGTGATACTTGCGTTCGAACGGTGTCAGGAAGTCGCCATCCGGGTCGAACCGGGTCATCTCGGGTTGCGTCCCCGTCACCTGACTGACCGCCTGGGCGAATTCCTGCACGTAGATTGGCCAGTTGGAGCGCAGTTCGAGGCGACCACCCAGGGCCAGGATCACCGGCAGCACCGGATGTCCATGCCAGCGCATCTTGAGGTGGGCGGCCTTGGGATACGGGTTGGGATACAGGAGGTAGTGTCGAGCGGGCTGCCAACCGGCCGCAAGCGCGAGCCGCCAGAAATCCACCAGGTCGGCGCGCATCAGCAGCGCATTGTCCGGCAGCTTGCCATGCTCCCGGGACAGCCGGTCCGCGCTGCGGTCGATACCGATCACCGCATGGTCGGCAAACTGGAGGGCAAGCGTACGTGTCGACAGACCGACACCGCAGCCCGCATCGAGAACCAGCGGCATGTCCGGGCGCGCATCACGCCATTGGCAGGCGTGATCGAAGGCTTCACGGGTATGCTCGGCCAGCGGCTTGCGCAGCGGGTGCTCGACGGCACGGGCCACGCGCCTGGCGAGATCCTGGTGGGGACCCGGCTGGTTGGTCACGACGGCTCGGGAACTGACTTGCATGGCGGATGACCGTGCGGATGACGAAAAGACAGCATTCTATCAGCCCCGCACGGGCGACCCCAGCGTCTCCACCTCCGCACCGGTCTTGGCCAACCGTCAACTCCGTCATTCACAGGAAACCATCCACGAAAAAAAGGGCGCGCCTGCCACCAGGCGCGCCCACAACCACTCATATGACTCAAACAGCCGTTTCATGGTACCGGCCGACGCTAAAAAATTCAAACATTCGTTTCATGATTAATATCCTTTCACCCCCACCACCAGGCCTGTCGTGGCATGACGTCGCGGCAGGCCGGGTGCTATGATCGATCACCAGAAACCTGCATCCGGCTCGCACGTTTGGACGGTGCCACGTTTGGACGGTGCGCAGTCATCAACAGCAACGAGGACCCCGGCTTGTCACATTTACCGGTGATCGTCGGTATGGGCGGCGTGAACCCCGCCGGCAGAACCTCGGGTCACCAGGCGTTTCGTCGCACCGTGCTGGACGCCCTTCCCGATCAACTTCAGGCCCGCACGCTGCTTGGCCTGGCGGCGATGATGCGCCTGGCCAGCGGTCAGGCGGATAAGAGCTGGCTAGATGCCGAAGGCCGGCCGCTCGACGCCGCCCAGATCATCGAGCAGACGCGCCAGCAGGTGCTGGACCATACGCTGATCCGGCGCATTGAGGCGCCTTGCTTCAACGCCGCGGGCCTGCCCGCCAACCGCAAGGCCAGCCTGGCGCTGGACACGCCACTGACGTTTCGCATCCGTCGCCGCCAGTTACCCGACGACTTGCCGCCTACCTGGCAGGTGCGCGAAATCGACCGTCACACACTTGAGGTCGAGGTGCCCGCCGGCAACATGGAGGTCATGCTGCCCGAGACCCGCCAGGCCCAGGTACGTGCCGCCGGCCAACTGCCCAGTGGGTTCGAGCCCAGCCGTTTCTATCGCAGCGTGCACCACCCGCGCGGCCTGTCCATGGCGATCTTCGCCGCCAGCGACTGCCTGGGCGACAGTGGCCTGGAATGGGACACCCTGCGCGACCAGCTCGACCCCGACGAGATCGCGGTCTACGCCGGCAACTCCATCGGCCAGCTCGACGACGAGGGCTGGGGCGGGCTGTTGAAGTGTTTCGTATCCGGTAACCGCGCGACCTCAAAGCAGATGCCACTGGGGTACGGGCAGATGCCCGCCGACTTCCTCAACGCCTATGTGCTTGGCAGCGTGGGGGGAACCGGCGCGGCACTTGGCGCTTGCGCCAGCTTTCTCTACAACCTGCGCCTGGGGGTCGATGACATCAGTGCCGGACGCCGCCGGGTGGTCATGGTCGGCACCGCCGATGCCCCGGTCACCCCGGAAATCATCGAGGGCTTTCGCGCCATGGGCGCACTGGCGGACGACGACAGCCTCAAGGCACTCGATGCGCTTGAACTGTTGACCGATGCGGATTACCAGCGGGCGTGCCGCCCCTTCGCACGTAATTGCGGCTTCACCATCGCCGAGTCCAGCCAGTTCATCATGCTGATGGACGATGCCCTGGCGCTCGAAGTCGGCGCCGAGATTCTCGGCAGTGTGCCGGGAGTCTTCGTCAATGCCGACGGCTGGAAACGTTCCATCTCCGCCCCTGGCATCGGTAATTACATCACCCTGGGCAAGGCCGCCTCGCTGGTACGCGACATGCTTGGCGAACGCGCCCTGCGCGAGCGTACCTTCCTGCATGCCCATGGCACCAGCACCCCCAAGAACCGGGTCACCGAGTCACATGTCTTCGATCTGGTGGCCCGCGCCTACGGCATCGAATCCTGGCCGGTGGTGGCCGTGAAGGCGTTCGTCGGGCATTCCCAGGGCAGTGCCGCCGGTGACCAACTGACCAGCGCCCTTGGCAGCTTCGCCCATGATCTGCTGCCAGGCATTGTCACCCTGGATGCGGTGGCGAACGATGTGTACGCCGACCACCTCAGGCTGTCGCGCGAGCCCACCCCCTTCACCGCCGATGCCGCCTTCATCAATGCCAAGGGCTTCGGGGGCAACAACGCCACGGGGGTCGTGCTGTCGCCGGCGGTGACCGAGCGGTTGCTCACCAAGCGCCATGGCGAGGCCGCACTGGACGCCTGGCGGGCGCGGCGCGAGGCCATCCGCGAGAGTGCCGCCCACTACCATCAACAGGCCGACCTTGGCCACTTCCGGGCGCGCTACCGCTTCGGCGAAGGGGTGCTGGAAGGGCCGGAACTCGAGGTCAGCGACACCGCCATCAAGATTCCGGGCTTCGCCCGCGCGGTGTCTCTCGCCGTGGACAACCCTTTTGGAAGGCTCGAGGACTGAATGAATATCGCCGTCTATCCCGGGACTTTCGACCCCATCACCAACGGCCATTTCGACCTGATCGAACGCGGCTCACGTCTGTTCGACAAGGTGGTGATCGCCATCTCGGCAAGCCCCGGCAAGAACCCTGCCCTGGCACTCGAGACCCGAATCACACTGGCCCGCGAAATCACCAGCGGGCTTGGCAATGTCGCGGTGATCGGCTTCTCTGGCCTGCTGACCGACATGATGGATGAGCAAGGAGCGCGCATCATCCTGCGCGGGTTGCGTGCCGCCTCGGATTTCGAGTACGAGCTGCAACTGGCCAACATGTACCGTGCTCAGGCGCCCGAGCTCGAGAGCGTGTTCCTCACCCCGGCGGTGGAGAACTCGTATATCTCATCGACCATCGTGCGCGAGATCGCCAAGCTCGGCGGCGATATCACGGGACTCGTCCATCCCAGGGTCGCCGAAACGCTGAAGAGCCAGTACCATACCTGACCAAACGACTCGGGATTGAGACGCCCCAAGCGCTTCAATCCCGCCGGGCCGCCTTGGCACCCGACCAGCGAATCCGTGAGGTACCCCCATGGCTCTGATGATCACCGACGAGTGCATCAACTGCGACGTCTGCGAACCCGAATGCCCCAACGGGGCGATCTCGCCGGGCGAGGAGATCTACGTCATCGACCCTAGCCTGTGCACCGAGTGCGTCGGCCACTACGACGAACCACAGTGTCAGCAGGTCTGCCCGGTGGATTGCATTCCGCTGGACCCGGAGCGCAAGGAAACCCACCAGCAGTTGATGGAGAAGTACCACGTCATCACCGCGGCCTGATAGCGCAACTCAAGCAGGACTCATGGCGCGTGGTCGGGTTCCACCATGCCGGAAGACTGGCGTTGGCTTGGTGGCAGGCTGTTCGTGCAACCCAGGCAACGCTTGAAGGTTGCCCTGGCAGGCGTCATGACCAGCGTCTCGGCCACCCCTTCCATATTGCCGCCCAGCGCAGAAAACGGCAGTGACACCACGAACAGTGCCGTTCCCCCCAAGGTGGCCGCCGCCAGCAACGGGCGAGCCACCAGAGCATCCAGGATCATCGCTCCGCCGCCCGGCTGGGTTTCCAGGTTGTGTCGCTGGTGTTGCTCCTGTGCCACCGCTGGAAGGCTTACCAGCATGACGGCCAGCGTCAGGCTGGTAAGCAAGGTCGTGCGCTTGCCAGATCGTTTCATGTCGTTCCCCTTGTTCTGCCTACCCGGCACATTGGGCCAGGTTACCATGCCGGGCACCGCCCCAGCGCGCCAAGTGATCCACGTTAGCCTGATGACGAAGATAACCTGATGACTAAGGTAGCCCGCTTTGTCGCGGCGCCCAAGGCCAGCATGGCGATCCAGGGGCAATAGGTGATGAGCACAGTGCGAAGCGGTTGCGTCTCCCGTGCTGGAGCGCCATGCTGAGCGGCTTCATGCATGCCGGAAGCCGCCATGGCCTCGTCATCTGTTCACACCGACATCGCCCGTCAGCGAATCTGGACGCTTGCCTGGCCGATTATCTTGTCCAATATCAGTGTACCGCTGCTGGGCCTGGTGGACACCGCCGTGGTCGGCCACCTGCCAGATTCGCGCTATCTCGCTGGGGTGACGCTTGGCGCTACGCTATTCAGCTTCCTCTACTGGGGCTTCGGTTTCCTGCGCATGGGCACCACCGGCCTGACCTCCCAGGCAGTGGGGCGCGAAAGCGACGGCGACGTGCGCAACCTGCTGGGCCAGTCACTGCTGATGGCGGCAGGCATCGGCGCGCTGTTGATCGTCTTCTCCTCTCCCTTGATCGGCCTCGGGCTCTGGTTGCTCGATGGCAGCAAGGTAGCCACCGAACTGGCGGCGGAGTACGCCCGGATTCGCATCCTCTCGGCACCGGCGGTGCTCGCCAACTATGCCATCCTCGGCTGGTTCCTCGGCCAGCAGAATTCTCGAGTGACACTCGGCATCCTGGTGCTGACCAATGGCGTCAATATCCTCCTCGACCTGCTCTTCGTGGTCGGGCTCGGGATGACCAGCGACGGCGTGGCCTGGGCCACGGTCATCGCCGACTATACGGCGCTGACGTTCGGGCTGTGGCTGGTCAGCCGGCAGCTGCGGGTGCTGTCGGGCCGCTTCCTGCGCGAAAGGCTGTTGGCCCTTGCCGCCTATGCAGAGCTCTTCCAGGTCAACGCCAACCTGTTCGTGCGCACTCTGGGCCTGCTGTTCGCCATGGCCTTTTTCACCGCGCAGGGGGCCGCGCAGGGTGATACCGTGCTGGCCGCCAATGCGGTACTGATGCAGTTCATCATGCTGACGAGCTTCGCACTGGATGGCTTCGCCCACGCCACCGAAGCGCTGGTCGGTCGTTCGGTAGGACGCCAACGCTGGGACGAGTTTGGCGCTACGGTGCGCAGCGCCGCCTGGTTCTCGCTTGCGACCGCAGGACTTTTTTCGCTTGCCTTCGTGATGGGAGGCGCCTCGCTCATCGCACTGCTCACAGGCCTGCCCGAGGTCCGCGAAACCGCCGCAAGTTATCTGCCGTGGATGGTGGTGATGCCGCTGATCGCGGTGTGGAGTTACCTGCTCGACGGGGTGTTCATCGGCGCCACGGCGATTCGCGAGATGCGCAACAGCATCTTTGCCGGTCTCGTCGCCTACCTGCCGACCTGGTGGCTGCTTGAGGCACTGATGGCACCCGAGCACTTGAACCATGGCTTGTGGGCCGCCTTCCTGGCCTTCGCCACGGTGCGCTCCTGGGTGCTCGGCGGCTACTACCTGCATCATCGCCGCCACCACTGGTCGGCCGGAACCCGTCCGGACGCGGCAAGCGAGCGTGGAAATGTCCCCTGACGATCTTGCAAGCGTTGAGGGAAAAGTGGCGCAAGCCACTGAACGTGCGCTATTTTCCTGGGGCACGCCAGAGACTGAAAATTTCAAGGGAGCTCATGATGCTAAAGGCCTTATCAAAACCGGCCGTGAAGCTGGTCGACCGCTACCTGCCCGACCCCTATATCTTCGTATTGCTCTTGACGATCATCGCCGCCACTGCGGCCATCGCCGTGGAGCGCCAGACGCCACTGGCGGTGCTGCGCTTCTGGGGCGATGGCTTCTGGAGCTTACTGACGTTCTCCATGCAGATGCTGCTGGTGCTGGTCACCGGTTTCATGCTGGCAAGCTCTCCCCCCGTGAAGAAGCTGCTGCAGAAACTCGCCAGCCTCGCCAAGGGCCCGGGTGGCGCCATCCTGCTGGTGACCTATGTGTCACTTGCCGCCAGCTGGATCAACTGGGGCTTCGGGCTGGTGGTGGGCGCGCTGTTCGCCAAAGAGCTGGCGCGCCTGGTGCGCGTCGACTATCGGCTGCTTGTTGCCAGCGCCTACTCGGGCTTCGTGGTCTGGCATGGCGGGCTTGCCGGCTCCATCCCGTTGACGATTGCCACCGACGGCCACTTCAGTGCCGACCAGATTGGCGTGATCGGCACCGGCTCGACGATCTTCGCCTTCTTCAATCTGGCCATCGTGGTGTGTCTGTTCATTTCGATTCCGCTGGTCAACCGCCTGATGCTTCCCGATGACAAGGACAGCGTCTACGTCGACCCCAAGCTGCTGGAGGAGGATGACACGTCCCGCGTACGCATCACGCGACCGGCGGAGCGTCTTGAGAACAGCGTGATCCTCGCCTGGCTGGTAGGCATTCCAGGGCTGCTGTTTTTGCTCGACCATTTCGCACTGCGTGGCGGCGGCTTGAATCTAAATGTCGTCAACATGCTGTTCCTGTTCGTGGCCATCGTGCTGCACCGCACCCCGCGCAACCTGCTGACAAGCCTGAACGAGGCGATCAAGGGCGGGGCCGGCATCGTCATCCAGTTCCCCTTCTACGCCGGGATCATGGCGATCATGGTGCAGTCCGGGCTTGCCGCCACCATGTCCGAGGCACTGGTCTCGTTCGCCACTGAAACCTCACTGCCGTTCTGGTCGTTCATCAGTGCCGGCATCGTCAACCTGTTCGTGCCTTCGGGTGGCGGCCAGTGGGCGGTTCAGGCACCCGTCATGCTGCCGGCCGCCGAAGCGCTTGGCGTGGATATCCCACGCGTCGCCATGGCGGTGGCCTGGGGGGATGCCTGGACCAACCTGCTGCAGCCCTTCTGGGCCCTTCCGGTGCTGGCCATCGCCGGGCTGAAGGCGAAGGACATCATGGGCTTCTGCCTGATCCAGCTGTTCATCACCGGGGCGATCATCGGGGTGGGCCTGACCTGGTTCTGAACCAGGCAGGCGCAGCGCCTCATTCAGAGTGAACAATCCAACGGCACGCCTTGCCCCCGAATAGGGGGCAAGGCGTTATGCTATCAGGATACCGAATCCTTACAGGAACACGTACATGGAAGAGCAAGCGCTGCCCGGCCAGCATGAACTGTCGATGACCGTCTTGATGACCCCCGACCTTGCCAACTTCAGCGGCAAGGTGCATGGAGGAGCCATCCTCAAGAAGCTCGACGAGGTCGCCTACGCCTGCGCCAGCCGCTATTCGGGCCACTACGTGGTAACCCTCTCGGTGGATCAGGTGCTGTTCAAGCAGCCGATCCACGTCGGCGAACTGGTGACCTTCCTGGCGAGCGTCAACCACGTGGGGCGCTCCTCCATGGAGATCGGCATCAAGGTGGTGGCCGAAGACATCAAGAACAAGCTGATTCGCCATACCAACAGCTGTTACCTGACGATGGTCGCCGTGGATCAGGATGGCAAGCCGGCCCCCGTACCGCCACTGACGCTGGATACACCACTGCGCAAGTTGCGCTTCGAGAAGGCGGCACTGCGCAAGAAACTGCGCAAGCAGGCGAGCGAAGAGGAACAGAGAGCCCAGACGGAACATGCGCAAGACAGTACCAAGACGCGTGGTGAGCACCACACGTGATCCCCGCCTTCAGCAGGGAGAAATTGAGCCGGCCAAGCAGCACTGATCCGGCTCGCGGGGCATGCTATCAATCAGCGGAGCGCTGGATTGCCTCCCCGCCCTGTTCGATGTCCTCCCCTGCGCCTCGCATGGTGTTGCAGCCAGACAACAGCGAGAGTGCGAAAAGCGACAGCATCACGAGAGCCAGTAGACGTTGCATGGCCTTGCCTCCTTGCCAATTGAATTGTTGAGGAACTACCAATGCAATCTAGCACCGACTGGCAAAGGATGCAGAATCAACCCAGTAATAACCGCATAATGATGGCAAAAATCACTATCACGGTGAGCCACTTGACCCAGAAGGCGCCGCGCGGGCTCATGTTGACCTTCACCCCCAGCCAGGCACCCAACATGCTGCCGGCGGCCAGCACCAACCCATAGCCCCAGCGCACCTGGTCATGGAACATGAAAATCGCCAGTGCCGGCAGGGTATAGACCAGCACGATCAATACCTTGAAGACGTTCACCTGTGCCAGGTCGATCTTCAGCATGCGGTACAGCACGACAATGAACAGCACACCCACGCCCACCTGAATAAAGCCGCCATAAAGGCCTATGGCGAACATCGCCAGGTAAACGGTCGGGGTCAGCCGCTCGACGCTCAAGGGCCGCGTGTCCAGACGCGGTTGAGGCAGCAGCATCAACACCGCCGAGCCTGCCATCACGGTGATCAGGATCGCCTCGAACAGCACGTCGCTGACCTGCAGCGCCAGCCAGGCGCCGGCCAGGGAACCCAGAACCGCCGGCACGGAAAGGCGCAGGCTGAGCTCGACATGACGGGCACCGGCACGCAGGAAACTCGCCACCGCCGAGATGCTCTGCAGCACGATGGAGACGCGGTTGGTGCCATTGGCCATCTGCGGCGACAGGCCAAGAAACATCAGCAACGGCAGGGTCAGCATCGAGCCCCCCGCCGAGAGCACGTTGATGAATCCGGCCAGGGTGCCGATGACCAACAGGGCCAGCGCTTCAAGAAGGGGCATGTGGACATCCTTTCCTCGGTAACGAAGCTGCACAGCATAATGCGCCGGACACGCCAGGAAAACTCAACCGTTCGGCTGTGGCATCATGTGGCGGACTCTGCGGGTCTTCATATGGAGAATCAGATGGGCGATTTCGAGATTGACGAGCGTCTGGCAAACGACACTTACCCGGTCACCGAGCTGCCGCTGTGCCAGCTGCGGCTAATGGATGACGCGCGTTATCCTTGGCTTGTGCTGGTTCCTCGTCGCCCGGGGGTCAGCGAAGTCTTTGAGCTCGATGAACAGGACCAGCAGCAATTGTGGCGGGAAGCCACCGCGATTGGCCGCGCCATGATGGCAATGTTCGAGGGCGACAAGCTCAATATCGCAAGCCTTGGCAATGTGGTCGCCCAGTTGCACGTGCACGTGGTGGTCAGGCGCCGGGATGATGACAGCTGGCCGGCGCCAGTATGGGGACGAGGCGAGGCCCTGCCCTACGACCTGGAGGCCCAGGGAGAGATGCGCGAGCGGATTCTTGCCGAGGTCGAGGGGCTGGAACTCGGCTAAGGAGAAAACGGGTGGGATGACCCGCTACGTGTTGGTGGTTCGCCAAGCAAAGGAGCGCTTGCCGGCTGGCTGGCGCCGGTCACGGTGAGCGAGACGCCCAAGGCAACGATGGCCAGCCCACCCACCAACGCGGCCCAGCTCAGAGCCCGCCTGGCTCGCCCGAACGTACCCTGCCCAACCAGGCGGCGTTCCGCCCAGCCCCGCGCAAACACGCTTGCCAGGGCCAGCGCCGAGACACTCAAGGCAGTGCCCAGCGACATCACCAGCACCGCTGCCACGCCCACCATGAAGTTGCCAAGCAACGTGGCAGCCCCAAGCAACAGCACCGCACCACTGCAAGGGCGAATGCCGATCGCCACCACCGTTGCCAATGCCGTTCGCCAGTCACTGGCGCGGCTCGGATCGACATGGTGGTGGCCGCCACAGCACGCGTGGTCATGTTCATGGACATCATCATGGGCACGCTGCGACAGCTCCTGCGTTACGACCTTGGGTAGCGGGCGGCGCAACTGGCGAACCGCACGCAGGCATAGCCACACACCAAGCAGTGCCACCATCACGAAGCTAGCCTGCTCTACCCACGCCACACTACCCATCGCCTGCCGGGTCAACCACCCCAGGCCATGCACCAGCACCAGTACCAGGGCGATGGCCACTCCCCCTTGCAGCAAAGACGCCGCAAATGACAGCGCCAGTGCACGGCGACGCGCGCCCCCCTGGGTCAGCAGATAGGTGGTGATCACCGCCTTGCCATGACCCGGGCCCGCGGCATGGAAAACCCCGTAGGCGAAGCTGATGCCGAGCAGGCCAGACCAGGTCGCGGCACCGGGTGTGCCGGAGAATTCGCTGATGGCGAGCGTCAAGGCGCGGTGAAACTCACGCTGCCAGGCGACCAGTTGCAGGCTCAACCCCTGGAAGGCGTCCTGCAGCAACAGCGGATAAGCAAGCCCCATCAACAAGACAACCGACAACAGCAAGAGGCTTCGCTTCATCGTCACTGGCATGTCACTTCTCCGGTCTCGGCGAAGTGGCGGCCCAGGCCCGGCTGTGCCTGATCATCGACATCAAGCATGGCGGCTTCCATGATGCGCTCGGGGTTCGGGTCCGCGGGCAGTATCCGGGTGTCACACTGCCGGTCGCCGGCAACGACCAGCGCACCGGGTGCAGGAGCGTCATCTTGGGCCTCATGCACCATCTCGAGGTAATAGCTTGGATCGAAAACCTGGTAGCGCAAGGTGTGTTCAGCGAATTCGAGTGGCTGCGACAACGGCAGCAGGAACACGAACTGCACGCGACCATCACGCTCGAGCACGGTGTACTCGCTGACCTCTTCGAAGCTGACAGGCTGGTCATCGACATGCAGCTCGGTGAAATAGCCGTGGCCCGAGAGATTATCGCGAATCTCCGCCCCCAACTGGTCAAGCCCTGCCTCAAGGCTATCCTCACCAGCGGCATGGCCGAGCTCCTCGAGAATCACCAGGCTATAGAACGGATCCATGCTCCACGACTGATGGAGCGCCTCGAGGCGGCCCTGGTCATCGAGAACCAGGCGCATGCGCAGATCAATCCAGCCGTGGGGGTGCGCCTGTACGGCCACGGGTAACGACAACAACATGGCGCACAACACCAATGGGGCACACCGCCTGCAACGGGTGGTTGCCAAGGCCCGGCGATATAATAACGAAAACATGGCGTAAGATGTTCGAATCACGTAGGGCACCAGAGCAATGTTGGTTCTCAAGACGTTGGTTCTCAAGACGTCGGTTCTCAAGACGTCGGCTCTCAAGACATCGACGCGCCTCAGGGTAACAGGTCGAGTCGGTTCTGAATGTCCATCAACAGTGGATCCAGGGTCCAGGGTGGCATGGCTCGCCCGCCTCGCGTGGCCACCATGCTCACTCTGCTACCCTGCCCCTCGGCCCTGACCTGCACCTGGAGTCGGTAACCCGGCCAGCGCGAAAGCAACGCCTCCAGCCGCCCAAGGTCACTATCGGCGTGGCGGATTACGTATCCACGTGTGATCAATGTCTCCGCCGATGCGCGCAGCGTCTGCTCAGGCGACGCGGTCAGGCTCAGTTCGCGCGGGTCGATGACCTGTGGGGAGCTGGCACAGCCACCCAGCAACATCACGAGCAGTGCGGCGATCCAGCCACGATTCAGGACAAACCTCATGAAGCCCTTCATGAAGCACCCCCTGCGCCGATGCCTTGGCGCAGGCGTTGGCAGAACTCGCTGTCACTCCCGTTTCGCGACTCGACAAGTTCGCCTCGCCAGTCGATCAACTGGATGTCGCGACTGACCCTCACGTCAGCCTCCCCGGAAAGAACCGAGACTCGCTCGAGCTGGGTGGCATCGCGGGTCAGGCTTCCGACGCCACCAAAGCCGATCATCACGCCACTCGCAACGCCCCCGCGACCACCGCCAACCCCCACGCTGCCAAACATTCCGGCGCGCTCCCAAGGGTCGTAGCGGTCACCATAGCCGGGCAGAATGCGCGTGCGCTCGGCGCTCACCAGACCCAGCGTCAGGTCGGTATGGCGAATCAGGAAGCCCTCGGCCTCCAGTGCCGAGACACTGCGTCGCAGCGACTCCTGGGGAGAGGCATCCGTGGCTTGCCAGCGGCACTCCGCCGCAGGCGCCGGCGAGGCCACCGGTAGTTCGGTCGGGGCTGTCTGGCAGCCGGCAAGCACCAGCAGCAGGGGCAATGGCCAGAGGCGCATGGGCATTCTCCGTAGGTCTAGCTGAGAAGTGTACGCATCGCGTCACCTGAGCGAAATGCCCGAGGCTTCAGTGTGCGGCCCCGTGCGGCTAAGCTTGGGTGAGATTCCCCGACACGAGCACCTAAATGAAGATCGTCATCTGCCCGGATAGTTTCAAGGACGCCCTGCCCGCCGAAGCGGCTGCCCACGCCATGGCCTGCGGAATTCGCCGTATTGCCGCTGACATCGAAACTGTCGAATGCCCCCTTGCCGATGGCGGTGAGGGCAGCCTGGATGCACTGCTCGCCGCTACCGGTGCAGAACGCTGCAGCACCAGGGTTCACGATGCGCTGGGCCGCCCCACCACCGCCGCCTGGGGTTGGCACGCCGCCAGCCGCACCGCCTATGTGGAACTGGCCGAGGCCAGTGGCTTGCAACAGCTCACACCCAACGAGCGGACCGCATTGCACAGCACGACGCTGGGCGTCGGCGAGCTGATCCTGGCGGCACTGGATGCCGGTGCTACGAAGCTTCTGCTGATGCTCGGCGGCAGCGCCACCAATGATGGCGGCGCCGGTATGCTCAGCGCATTGGGAGCGCGGTTGCTGGACGCCAGCGGCCAGCCCCTGGCGCCGGGTGGCGCAGCACTTGCTGAGCTTGGCGAACTCGATATCTCGGGGCTCGACCCACGCCTGACCACCCTTGCCGTCGAGACGGCGGTGGACGTCGACAACCCACTGCTGGGCGAGCGCGGCGCCACCGCGGTGTTCGGCCCGCAGAAGGGAGCCTCTTCGGAGGATGTCCAGCGCCTGGATACCGCCCTGGCGCGCTTCGCCGACTGTGCCGCCGAGGCACTGGGCGAGGATCACCGCGACCTGCCAGGCGCCGGCGCCGCCGGCGGCATGGGCTTCGCGGCCCGCGCCTTCCTGGGTGCCAGGTTGCGCCCAGGGATCGAGCTGATCATGGCCCAGGCAGGCTTCGAGGCGCTGCTGGAGGGCGCCGACCTGGTCATCACTGGTGAAGGTCAGCTCGATGGTCAGAGTCTCGCCGGCAAGACGCCGGTTGGCGTATCACGCACCGCCAGCGCCAAAGGCATCCCGGTCATCGTGCTGGCCGGCCGCCTGGCCCCCGGCTGGCAAGCCGCCTTCGACGAAGGGGTCACTGCCGCGTTCGCCCTGGCCGATGGGCCGATGGCACTCGAGGAAGCGCTGGAGCGCTGCGCCGAACTGCTCGCCGACCGTGCCGAGAGCCTGGTGCGCCTGCTGGTGAAAACTCGCCCTTGAAATGGTGCCGGGTCGTCGGCACCTCGTGAATACAAGCACGCTATGGACGCCATGACGAGAATTCACTCTTCACCTACATGGTGCCGGAGTAAACTAACGCCATCGTCTAGCGTGCTCACCCTCAGTGCACTGCGATCAAGGAGGCATCCGCATGAGCCAGACCAATTCCATCGGCCTGCACGAAGCAAGCGCCAGCCAACTGGCGGAAAAGCTCAACGAGCTTCTTGCCAACTACCAGATCTTCTACATGAACGTGCGCGGCTATCACTGGAACGTGAAGGGCTCACAGTTCTTCGAGCTTCACGCCAAGTTCGAGGAACTCTATACGGACCTTCTGACCAAGGTCGATGAAGTGGCGGAGCGCATCCTGACCCTTGGCCACCAGCCGGTTCATGCCTACAGCGACTATGTAAAAATCGCAAAGATCGCCGAGGACAAGAACGTCAGCGACGGCGAGGCCTGCGTGCGCGGCGTGCTGGCCGGCTACCAGAGCCTGATCGAACTGCAGCGCGAGATCCTGTCGCTTGCCTCGGATGCCGATGATGAAGGCACCGCCGCGCAAGCCGGCGACTATATCCGCGAACAGGAAAAGACCGTGTGGATGCTCAATGCGTTTCTTGGCTGAACGGCATCGGTTGACGCCAGCCTGAACACCCATCCTGATGTGCTTGACGACACCGCCAGCAGGCGGTGTCGTTGTTTGGGGTCAGCGCGAGAGGATTGTGAAGACAATCGACAACGCCCCCGAAACAGCGTCATGTAGGGTATTGGCCAGGGTGCGCGGGGGTATACTTTCTTCAGGGAACGCAGGGGTCATCCCACACCGTCTCGTCATCGACCCTGGAGGAAGCCCATGAAATCGTTACTGATGATTCTGGCCGTTGTCGCCATGAGCGTGATGATCAGCCTGCCGGCAATGGCCGACCGCCACCGCCATGGCGGCCACAAGCCGCAGGTGCATCACCACTATCATCATCACGATCACCGCGCCGAACGCGGCAAGCACCACCGCCGGCATCATGCCAAGGCACCCCATCGCTACCGGCAGCATCGCTCTGTCTCACGGCGCGGGATCGGGCAGCGTGACTACGATCACGGCAAGCATTGGCACCGTGACAGGCCTCGCTACCACGACTACCGTCGTGATGACCGTCGCCGGGACTACCGCGGCCATACCGATATTCCGCTGGTCACCGTTGGCGGCTACCCGGTGATCAGGGTCCAGGTAAACCACTGATTGGGCCGCTCCGGTTTGACGAAGCGGATTGCCATGTCCACTTCAGTGCTGTGCCAAGTCTTCTACCAGCGCCCGCAGCAGATCCCAGAATTCCGTCACCGAGGCAAGCTCGACCCGCTCATCGGGGGAATGAGCACCGCGAATCAGCGGGCCGAAGGAGATCATCTCAAGGTGTGGATACTTGCCACCGAGAATGCCGCACTCGAGACCGGCATGGATCACCTTGATCTCGGGATCGCTGCCCAGGCGCTGGCGGTGCAGACGGCAGAAGCGCGCAAGCAGTGCGCTGTCGGGCTGCGGCGTCCAGCCAGGATAGGCGTTCTCGACCCGGGTGCGGGCACCGATGAGCTCGAACAGTGCAGCGAGGCGGTCCGCCATGTCGTGAGTGGCCGTATCGCGCAGTGAGCGCACCAGCGAGCAGAGCATGAATCGCCCCGCCGCAAGGTTCACCACCCCCAGATTGTTCGAGGTTTCGACCACACCGGGTAGTTGCGTGCTCATCCGCTCGACCCCGCAAGGGGCGGCATGCAGCGCCGCCACCAACAGATGACTGGCTTGCAGGGTCAGCGCTTCACCTGGGGGTTCGTCCAGCGCCGCCAAGGTCAGGATGAGCTGGTCATCCACACCGGCAAGTTCGCGGCGAAGCTCGGCCTCGAGTGCCTCGACGCACTGAATCGCCCCCGCAAGCTCGTCGGCGGGGAGCACCAGCGTGGCGAAGGCTTCGCGAGGCAGCGCATTGCGCAGGGTGCCACCGTGATAGTCGCATAACCGCACACCCGAACCCTGGAGGGCTCGCAGTACTCGTACCAGTAACCGGTTGGCGTTACCCAGCCCCTTGTGGATGTCGATGCCGGAGTGGCCGCCGCTCAGCCCGGTGAGCGAAAGGCGCGCGGAGCGTTCTCCCTTGGCCGCGGCGGCGCTGGGAAGTTGCGCCTCAACCAGCACATCGGCACCACCCGCACAACCGATGTAGACCTGCCCACGGTCCTCCGAATCGAGATTGAGCAGCACGCGCCCATCGAGCCACCCTTCGGCCAGCGCCAACGCCCCTCCCATGGACGTCTCTTCCTCGAGGGTGAACAAGGCCTCCAGCGGACCATGGATCAGCGATTGATCCTCGAGAATCGCCAGTGCCGCCGCCACACCGAGCCCATTGTCGGCACCAAGCGTGGTGCCATGCGCACGCAGCCAGCCATCAGCTACCCATGTGTCGATGGGGTCCAGGGTGAAGTCGTGGGGGTGCTCAGCATTGGCCTGGGCCACCATGTCCAGATGCCCCTGCAGGATCACCCCGGGGGCTGACTCATGGCCAGGGCTTGCCGGTTTGCGAACACGCAGATTGCCGTAATCGTCACGGTCATGAGCCAGGCCCAGCCGCTCGGCCCATTGCTCAAGCGTGGCGACCAGCGCCGCTTCGTGGCCCGAGGGTCGCGGCGTATTGCACAGGGTGCGAAAGTGGCGCCATACGGGCCGGGGTTCCAGCTGGTCGAGGTGTGCGTTCATCGGAGTCCTCATCACGGTCAATCGCACTACTCTAGCCATCGGCTCGCGGCCGGGAAAGCCAGAATTGGGGGCAAGCCGGGTTCAAGACAAGTTCAAGCCTGAGATCGGGCCAGCGCAACGGCAAGTCTCGCCACCGCCCGGCGCAGCGATTCAATCGCCTGACGGCGGCCTGAAACATGCCAATGGGCGGCAAGCCAGGACACGCCACGGCCTTGAAAGGCCCAACCCGCCAGTGCCACAAGATCAGGATCATCGAACACGACGTCCGCAGCCAGTACCCGTCGCACCAGTGCCTGCAGCGCCGGGCGTGCCAGGGCAGGCTCGCGGTGGCCATGGGCCACGTCGTCGATATCGCGACGGTCCTGCTCGGTCAGCGGGGCGGCTGGGCCCTCGGCGAGCAGTGCCACGACCACCTCCGGTGCCAGCTCACACAGTTCGAAAGCCAGCAACCCCGGCAATGCACGCTGGAAATTCTCGGTGAGCGCCTCGACGAGACGCTGCCCGCTTTCGTTGAGCGGCACGGCCACCATCAGCGCATGCTCGCCGGTGGCCGTTTCGCGGGTCAGGCCGAGACGCAAGGCACGAAACCCCTGGGCGCGCCAGAACGCCATCAGCGCCGGGTCGGCGCCGAAGCTTGCGCCCAGCAGGTCGAGCCCTTCGTCACGCGCGTGTTCACGCTCGCGTTCGATCAATTGCCTGCCAAGACCGCAGCGCCGCGCATCGGGGTGTACGGCGATGCGTTGCACTCGGCGCAGATGCCCTTGAAGGGCATCACGGCTGCCGGCATGGGCGGCCAGCGATTGGGCCATCAGGTGGCCGCGTGGACGCCGTTCGCCACGCGCCACCCGCTCGGCCATGCCGGCATCGAAACCACCTTCATCGTTGGTGATCAGTACCGCCACCGGCAACTCATGTCGGTTCAGGGTCACCACGCCCACACCGGGGGCGTCCAGCAGGTGGCGAAGATCCCCTGGCGTGGTGCGGTAGTGTGCCTGCACCAACAAGCCGAAACTAGCCCGAAGTAGAGGCTCATCATGTGCCAAGCGGCCACGTTCATGGCGCAGATGGACATACTCGCCAGCATTGGCGGGCATCACAGGCTCGGCATCGAGCATCAGCATGCGGTTGACCAGCGGCTCCAGCGGGTCGTCCGCTGACCAGCGAATCGGCTGGTCGAGGTGGAGGGCCTGCCAATCGGGTGTGTGGCGCTCCAGCTTTACACGAAAGCGCAGCGCGAACCCCCGGCCCGAGCCTTCATAGCCGTGCACGGTGGTGACAAAGGCAATCCGCGGAAAGGCAGCCAGCCACTCAGCGAGCATGGCCGCCGGCAAGGCCGCCGCTTCATCGACCAATAACCAGCTACCCGGCCCGCCGGCCTTGCCGGCGCGCACCTGGGCAAGCAACTCGTCCGGCGCCAGGAACTCCACCGAGGCACTGTCGGAGGAGAACCGGTTGGCGCGGCGCTGGCCTGTTGGGCACAACACAGTCAGTCGTTCGAACAGCGCTTCCAAGGCGCTGGGGGCTGGGGCTGTGACCAGCAGATCCTGGCCACGCGCCAGCAGCCTGGCGCAGGCGATGCCCAATCCAGCACTCTTGCCGCGCCCTCGATCAGCGGTGACCACCAACGGCCTGCGGCGGCGCAAGCGTGTCAACTGCCAGACCATGCGTGCCTGATCGTCGGTCAGGCAGTCGGCATCCGTGCTTGTCGTCGCAGGCGCGGGTGAGTGGCCGGCATACACAGGCAGTTGTATCGGCCGGGCGGCAGGCCAGTGCACGATTCGCTGGTCCTCACCCAGGCAGCGGCAAAGCCTTGCCAGGTAGTGTGATGACAGGGACTTGGTACGCCAGGGGTGCACTGCCAGGCGCTGGTAGTCAGCATCCGGGTGAGCTCCCCACTCGGTGGGCGTCATCAGCACCAGCAGGCCACCGGCGCGCAGCGTGCCGGCAAGGGCACCGAAGGCATCGGGGTCGAACCCCGCCTCGGCGGACACCGCGTCGAACACCAGCAGATCATGCTCACCCCCCAGCCGGGTTCTCGCCTTGGCGGGTGGCAACCACTGCTTGCAGGCCAACTCCTGCGGAGCATGAGGCGCCACCCAGAGCGGCGCCTGCCAGGGCCCGGCCCGCCATATGGCAAGTGCCCGCCGATGGCAGACCGCGGAGTCGCCGGAGAGCCAGGCAAGCCCTCGCCAGCGCCGGGACGCCAAGTGGCTGGCATGGCACAGCAGGGCATCGATAGTATCCCGCATTGCCGGGTCGATCATTGGCGCGCCACCTCGATCGGCTGAACTTTAGTCGCAGGCCCCAAGGGCATTCAACGTTGTGATCTCGCCCTGCCGAGCCTGGTAAGTAATTGATTCACTCTAACAAGATATTGATCATCATGGCTTTATTCTTGATGAATCGAGAAGCCGATCAAACATAATTACGCTTACGTAAACTGCTGATCGTCAGTATCCTCGTCACTGGCCCACTATCGATCAAGACAGCGAGGGCGTGCTAGCTTGAATTCGCTGCCTTGCCTGCCCATCCGGTCAGACGCTCAGGTGGCCAGGTTCAGGCTTTTCAGGCAACGCTACCCCCTTCCGGGGCACACCTTCACGATTCTTGTGTCTTCTCGATCAGCACCAACAAGTTCATTCAGGGAGCACCGACATGAAGAAAATGACCCGATTCACCCTCACCGGCCTCGCCGCCGGTGTGGCGCTGGCCACCCTTGCCACCACTGCCCAGGCGCAGGAGCAGTGGACCATGACCACCACCTGGCCGGACAACCTGGACCTGATCAAGATCGATCAGCACTGGGCTGAGCTTGTCAACAAGCTGGCCGGAGACGAGCTGCAGATCGAATTCCGCGCCGGCGGCACCTTGATGCCCGGCACCGAAGTGTTCGACGCCACCGAAACCGGCAGCATCGAAGCCGCCGGCGACTGGCCCGGCTACTGGGCCGGCCGCAGCCCGGCGTTCTCGCCGCTGGCCACCACCACCAGCCTGTTCAATGGCGTCGACTACCTGAACTGGATCATGCAGTGGGGCGGCTGGGATCTCTACCAGGAGGTCTACGGCCAGTACAACATGGTCTACCTGCCCTACGGCATCACCAACAACGAATCCGGCTTCCGCGGCGGCACCCCGATCGAGAGCCTGGCCGACCTGGAAGGCAAGCGTGTTCGCCTCTCTGGTCGTGATCAGGGCCGCGTACTCGAACAGCTCGGTGGCTCCCAGGTCACCCTGGCCGGTGGCGAGATCTACCAGGCCATCGAGCGTGGCGTGGTCGATGGCGCCGAGTTTTCCACTCCCGGGGTCGACTACAACGCCGGCTTCTCCGAAGTGGCCGACTACTGGTCAGTACCGGGCTGGCACCAGTCCGCCAGCGTATTCGGGGTGATGATCAACCAGGATGCCTGGGACGCCCTCTCCGAGGAGACCCAGGAGAAGCTCAAGATCGCCGCCGAAGCCACCATGGCGTGGTCGCTGGCCTGGTCCGAGCGTGAATCCACCGATGGCACCGTCAAGTTCCTCGAGGACGGCACCGAGATCAACCAGCTCTCCGACGAGGATCTCGCCGAGATCCAGCGGATCACCAATGAGGTGATTCTCCAGGGTGCTTGCGAGGATCCGATGCACGCCAAGATCTACCACTCCATGGTCAGTTACCTGGATCACTACGCCAACTGGCGCGATATTTCCGTGCCGTACAACATGAGCCGTGTCACCGACGACCTGCCGTCCCTCGAGGAACTCGAGGCCTGCATGTAAGGTGCAGTAATCTGCAAGTGATGATGTGCATTGAGTGACGCGTCGTCACCGGTTCGCCGGTGGCGACGCTCATGTTCTGCGAATCCATCCCGATTCCCGAGATCCACGACCATGAATGCCATTGCCAAGGCAATCGACACCTTCAACGAGTGCTTCGGGCGCCTGGTCGCCCCGCTGCTCGCCGTGATCACCGTGATCGTGATCTACGACATCGCCATGCGCTTCTTCCTCGGACGCCCCAGCGACTGGGCCTTCGATATCACCAAGATGCTGTTTGGCGCCCATTTCATGCTGATGGCCGCCTATGGGCTTCGCCATCACGCCCATGTCGAGGTCGACGTGCTCAAGCGACTGCTTTCCCGTCGCAAGCAGGCCGCCGTCGAACTGCTCGGCTATCTGATCTTCTTTGTGCCGTTCATCTGGATGCTCTTGACCTACGGCTGGAGCTTCTTCGAACGCTCCTTCAGCCGCAGCGAAACCACCTACGGCATGATCGCCATTCCCGTCTATCCGGTGAAGGCCGTCATCGTGGTGGCCGCCGTTTGCCTGCTGCTGCAAGCCATCGCCATCGTCATTCGCGCCGTTCAGGAACTGCGCAAGGAGGCCTCGGCATGAGTGCGGAAATGCTTACCCTGTTCATGTTCGGCGGCCTGCTGGTGGGGCTGTTCATGGGCCATCCGCTGGCCTTCGTGCTAGGTGGGGTCGCCGTGCTCGGCGCTCTGTTCGGCCCTGGCATCAAGATGCTCGGCACACTGATCAACAACATCTACGGCAATGCCATGGACAACTATGTCCTGGTGGCCATCCCGCTGTTCGTGTTGATGGCGCGCTTTCTCAACGATTCCGGGGTCACCGAGCGCATGTTCGATGCCATGCGCCTGCTGCTGGCCAACCTGCGTGGTGGGCTGGCACTGACCGTGGTCATCGTCTCGGTGCTGCTGGCCGCCACCACCGGCATCGTCGGCGCCTCCATCGCGGTGATGGGCATGATCGCCCTGGTGCCGATGCTCAAGTACAACTACAACAAGGAACTGAGCACCGGGGTCATCATGGCCAGTGGCTGCCTGGGCATCCTG
This sequence comes from Halomonas urumqiensis, assembly GCF_003028575.1. Taxonomy (GTDB): domain Bacteria; phylum Pseudomonadota; class Gammaproteobacteria; order Pseudomonadales; family Halomonadaceae; genus Halomonas; species Halomonas urumqiensis. The sequence goes on from NZ_PYUD01000005.1 coordinate 153,505, forward strand.
ATTCCGCCAAGCATCATGCTGATACTGATGGCCAGCTACTCGCCGGTGTCGGTGGGCGCGCTGTTCGCCGGTGCGCTGATTCCCGGCCTGATGCTCGGGGTGATGTACGCGCTCTATGTGCTGATCATCTGTTTCTTGAAGCCCTCCTACGGGCCGCCGGTACCGGCAGCAGAACGCGCCGAAACCTCCACGGGTGAATTGGTGGTCATGCTGCTCAAGTACGTGCTGCCACCGATGGCGCTGATCCTTGGCGTGCTCGGCTCACTGTTCACCGGCATCGCCACCGCCACCGAAGCCTCGGCGATCGGCGTGGCTATCGCCTTCGTGCTGTTCCTGATCTTCGGTGACCGCAAGCTTTCGACCTGCTACCGCACGCTGATCGATGCCAGCAAGACCACCACCATGGTGATGCTGGTGCTGGTCGGCGCCACCGCCTTCACCGGGGTGTTCTCGCGCGGCGGCGGCATGGACGTGATCCACAACGTGGTGACGGCAATGCCAGGGGGCACCATCGGGGCCCTGGTACTGATGCTGTTCCTGGTGTTCATCCTCGGCATGTTCCTCGACTGGACAGGCATCGTGCTGCTGAGCTTCCCGATCATGCTGCCGATCGTCGAGTCGATGGGTGTGGATGTGCTGTGGTTCGTGGTGATGGTCGCGGTGGTGCTGCAGACCTCCTTCCTCACCCCGCCGTTCGGCTACGCGCTGTTCTACCTGAAAGGCGTGGCACCGCCAGGGGTCGAGATCATCGACCTCTACAAGGCGGTGATCCCGTTCTGCGCATTGATCGTGCTGGCATGCCTGCTGATGGCATTTTTCCCGGCACTGGTCACTGGGTTGCCATCGATGCTGCTGGGCTACTGAGACAGGCAACGGCAAGACACGCGCCCGCTATCCCCGGATGGCGGGCGCGTTGCGTTATGACATATGCGTCGTGGGACAAGCACCGTGAGATGCCGGACTATCGCAGTTAGCCGTTTCACTCGGTGCTGAACCGTCGACAGGACTGCGAGGAGGCGCGGTGAACCCGTCCCTGGGCGCTACTTTTGCCATCCATGGCAAAAGACCTCCTCTTCGACCTGTCCCCGGCGCCCCTCGTGATGCCCAACTGCGATTGTCCTGCCTGTGAAATGGGCAATGGCTGCGGAAGAGAACAAGAACTGATATCATTTCGTGATTGATTCAACCCTATTTCCAACTGCAGGGCATCGCCTCTCGCAGGGCATCGCAAGGAGACTCGCTTGTCTGGATTTGCCAGCCGCTGGCTGCCAAGCGTTGCCGGCCTTTTCCCACGCCGCGTAAGCCCCTGGACCCTGATGATCTTCGTCGTGGCGCTTATCGTAGCGCTACCGGTGCTCACGGTACTCGCGCATATCGTCATGCCGACCGAAGGTGTCTGGCGCCACTTGGCAAGCACGGTGCTAGGCCGCTACCTGACCAATACGCTGATCCTGGTGGTGACGGTAGGCCTCGGCACCCTGGTGATAGGCACCGCAACGGCGTGGCTGGTGGTCATGTGTCGCTTCCCGGGGCGGCGCGTGTTCGAGTGGGCCCTGCTGCTGCCGCTGGCAGTGCCCACCTATGTGATTGCCTATGCCTACACTGACTTCCTGCAGATCGCAGGTCCATTCCAGAGTGCGCTGCGAGAGTGGTTCGGCTGGAGCGTCGGTGATTACTATTTCCCGAGCATTCGCTCGCTGGGCGGCGCCGCGACCCTGATCACCCTGGTGCTGTACCCCTACGTGTACATGCTGGCCCGGGCCGCATTCCTCGAGCAATCGGTGTGCGTGCTGGATGTAGGTCGCACCCTTGGCCATGGCCCCTGGCGGCTGTTTCGCAGCGTCGCCATGCCGCTGGCGCGGCCAGCTATCGTCGGTGGGGTCTCGCTGGCGCTGATGGAGACGCTCAACGAGTTCGGCGCCGTGCAGTTCTTCGGTGTGGATACCTTCACCACGGGGATCTACCGCACCTGGTTCGGTTTGGGTGAACCGGTTGCCGCCGCACAACTCGCCGCCTGCCTGCTGGCCTTCGTGATCACTCTGGTACTGCTGGAGCGTTGGTCACGCGGCAAGCGGCGCTACTTCCATACCACCAATCGCTACCAGCAGATTCCCGAGTACCGGCTGCATGGCATGCGCGCTTTCGGCGCTTTCCTCGCCTGCGCCCTGCCAGTGCTGGTGGGCTTTCTGATCCCCGCCGCCATTCTCGCCCAACTGGCCCTGACGCAGGGCGACGCCCAGTTGGGCACCCGCTTCATCGGTTACGCCTGGAACAGTCTCACCCTGGCGGGTATCGCGGCGGGCGTGGCGGTCGGGCTGGCGCTGCTGCTGAGTTATGGCACGCGCCTGAACTCGAGTCCGGCCACCCGCCTGGCCACCCGCGTTGCCTCGATGGGCTACGCGATTCCAGGCTCGGTGGTGGCAGTGGGTATCCTGATCCCGTTCGCCTGGCTCGACAGCACGCTCAACACCTGGCTGCATGCCCACACCGGCGAGATTGTCGGACTGATCTTCAGTGGTTCGGCATTTATTCTGATCTACGCCTACGTGGTGCGCTTTCTGGCCGTGTCGTTCAATGCCGTGGAGGCAAGTCTCGGCAAGGTCACCCCCAGCATGGATGCCGCTTCACGCACCCTGGGCCAGAGCCCCGGGGGTACCCTGCGTCGCATTCACACGCCAATCATGCGCGGCAGCCTGATGGCGGCGGGGATCCTGGTATTCGTGGATGTAATGAAGGAGTTGCCGGCCACCATCATCCTGCGACCGTTCAACTTCGATACGTTGGCCGTGCGGGCACACAGCCTGGCCTCGGACGAACGTCTCGCCGAAGCCTCGACGGCCTCACTGGCCATCGTGGCTGTGGGCATACTCCCGGTGATCCTGCTGAGTATCGCCATGCGCCGCTCGCGTCCCGGCTCCCAGTGAGGGAAAGACGAAGACCTGGGAAAGATCCAGGCTAATATCGACCGCCTGGCCCGTGGCCGGCAGAAACACGCCAGGCACCCTGGCGTGCATATGCGACTCCTGCCCTGATGCACCATGGGCACAGATATGCAGCAAGCTGCTGCGACCCAATAGCTTGGCCATCAGCACATGACTGACCTGGTGGTCTCCCGCGTCGTCCTTGCGCTCCTGAATGATCAAGGCCTCCGGGCGAATCATGACCCGGGCCTGGCTACCCTCGGGCAGCCAGCTTGCATCCACCTGCCCCACCGGGGTCGCCACCTTGCCCTCACGCACTTCGCCTTGAAGCTCATTGACCTCGCCGAAGAAGGACACCACGAACGGCTCACATGGCGTGCAATAAAGCTCCCAGGGGGTGCCGGTCTGGACGATCCGACCATCGCGCATCAGGGCGATGCGGTCGGCCATGAACATCGCTTCTTCGGGGTCGTGTGTCACCAGCAGCGTGGCGGCCCCTACCTGCTTGAGCACGTGTAGCGTGTCATCGCGAATCTGATCGCGCAGCCGCGCGTCCAGGCTCGAGAAAGGCTCATCGAGCAACATCAGGCCAGGGCCCGGCGCAAGTGCTCGCGCCAGGGCCACGCGCTGCTGCTGCCCCCCCGAGAGCATGTGCGGATAGACCTTGGCATAGTCGGCCATGCCCAATTGCTCGAGCAACTTCATGCCACGCCGCTGCCGGTCGCGGGTGGGCAGTTGGCGCAGGCCGAAGGTCACGTTGTCGAGTACCGAGAGGTGGGGGAACAGCGCCGAGTCCTGGAATGCCAGGCCGACGTTGCGACGCTCGGGCGGCAGGTGCCGGCGACCGGGAGCCGCGACCTGCTGGCCTTCCAGCGCCAGGCTGCCATGCTGCAGTGCCTCGAGCCCAGCGGCGATACGCAGCAGGGTCGTCTTGCCGCACCCGGAAGGTCCCAGCAGGCAGACGACCTCCCCTGGAGCCACCGTAAGGTCCACACCGCTGACCACCTCGATATTGTCGTAGGCGTGATGCACATCGTGCATCGACAACACCGGCGACTCAGCAGCAGCCGTTGTCGGAGCGGGCTTGGAGTGGGATCTCGACATCTTGGCAACCACGCTAGTTGAATCCATCCCACCATCATACGTCATCGGCGCCCGCCAATGCAGGTGAAAACAAGTTGCATTCCGAATCTGTATTCGCCCTTGACGGAAGCATGTCGACACGCTTCAATAGCCAAGAGTGAAATGCAAAGCATTATCATTATTATGAAGCTTTCGCTTACAGCCATTTTTCATGACGCTATCATCAACAACGCCGCAGAGGTGACCAACATGACACAGCGCGCTCGACTCGCTGCCCCGCTTCTCGCTGCCCTGGCAGGTTCGACCTTCGCCACTGGCGCATTCGCCGACGAGCTGAACCTCTACTCGGCCCGTCACTACGACTCCGATGAGGCACTCTACGAGGCGTTCACCGAGGAAACCGGCATTGAGGTCAACGTGCTGGAGGGTGACTCCGACCAGCTCATCGAACGGATCAAGCGAGAAGGCATGGCGAGCCCGGCCGACGTGATGATGACCGTGGACGCAGGGCGCCTGTGGCGCGCCGAAGAGGAAGGCATCTTCCAGGGCGTGGAATCCGACGTGCTGAACGAGCGCCTTCCGGAAGCCATGCGTCATCCCGAAGGCCTGTGGTTCGGCTTCAGCCAGCGCGTACGCGCCATCTACTACAACCCGGAAACCGTCGACCCGAGCGACGTTGCCACCTATGAGGCGCTGGCGGAGCCGGCCCAGGAAGGCAAGGTGTGTATCCGGTCTTCCAGCAATATATACAACCAGTCGCTGCTGGCGTCGATGATCGAGCATCATGGCGCGGAAGCCGCCGAGGAATGGGCCCAGGGCGTGGTCAACAACATGGCGCGCGACCCCGAAGGTGGCGACACCGACCAGATTCTCGGCGTGGCAAGCGGCGAGTGCGATATCGCCGTGGCCAACCACTACTATTACGTGCGTCTGCTTGAATCCGACGATGAGGCCGACCGCGAAGCCGCCAGCAAGGTCGAGATCCTGTTCCCCAACCAGGATGACCGCGGCACGCACGTCAACGTCGGTGGCGCCGGTGTGGTGGCCGATGCCCCGAATCGCGACAACGCCGTGCGCTTCCTCGAGTTCCTTTCCTCGGATGCGGCCCAGGAGATCTTCGCCCAGGGCAACAACGAATTCCCGGTGGTCGAAGGCATCAGCATGAACGCCGTGCTCGAGTCCTGGGGCGAGTTCAATAAGGATGATCTGAACATCAGCGTGCTTGGCGAGAACAACCCCGAAGCAGTGCGCATCTTCGACCGCGCCGGCTGGCGTTGAGGGTATGACCACCACTACCTGAAGACAGGTTGATCCAAGACCCGCGGCGCAGTTAATGCTTCGCGGGTCTTTTTATTTATCATCAAGGCTCGATGGCCATCATGGCTTCCCGCAATTGCTCGGCGAGTACCGCGATGGCCATCGGCAGTGCACGGTCGCCATGACAACACAGCGTCAAACGTGCCTTGGCGATATGGTGATCCAGCAGGGGCTTGAACTGCAGCTCGCCATGAGCCAGCTCCCTGGCGATGTCGAGCCGGTTGAGAAATGCGATGCCAAGCCCTGCACGGGCCAATGATTTCAAGGTCAGGATGCGATTGCAGGAAGCCAATGGCTCGAGCTCGATATTGGCTCTTACCAGTACCTGCTGCAGCGTCGAGCCATGAAACATATCCCTGTCAGGCAACAGTGCGGGATAGGGAACGCAATCCCGCAACCTCAGCGCCTGGTGTTCCGCCAGCGGGTGATCCGGCGCCACGACCGCGCCGAACTCGAGCGCCACCTGCTCCATGAAGCGCACCCTAGGGGTTACCGGGGGATTGATGCACAGACCAATGTCGGCATCTCCCTTGAGCACCTGATCGAGAATCGTATCGGTCAACCCCGTCATCACCACGAAGCGCACGCGGGGAAATCGCTCGCGAAAGGAGCCGAGCACGCGCGGAAGCAACTGGTCGGTTAACGACTCGACAGTGGCGATCCGCACCTCGGCACAGCCGGTACCGCGGATTTCTCCAAGGTACTCCTGCAGGCGGCGCTCATCGCGTTGCCACTGGCGTACCTGATATAGGATCAACTCTCCCGCCGGCGACAGGCGCAGCCCGCGCGGCAAACGCTCGAAGAGCGGCACACCCAGTTCATCTTCCAGTTTGAGAATCTGACGATTGACGGCCGATGCCGCGACATGCAGGCGTTCCGCCGCCTTGCGCAAGGACCCTTGCCGCGCCACTTCCTCGAAATAGCGCAACCCCGGCAACAGCATATGCATGTGGTGTCTCCCGCTGCCTTGCCTGACAACCTTACCGTTGCCATTTCGGCAACGCTAGATACTAAATATCATTATGGACTAGAACAGACGAGCCCGGCTAGGGTTCCCTTACCGGCGGATGATGTCACCTGCCGAGACGATGTCCCTGCATCACAACAGTGATTCACAACAACGATTCACAACAACAAGAGGAACAGCCATGAACACCACTCCAAGGCCACCCGATTCGGCGGTGGAACCCGTGGATGAACGTCTGCCGATTGGCACCCAGTTGCTGTACGGGCTTCAGCATGTCCTGGTGATGGCGGCAGCGCCGATTACCGCGGCCTTCCTGATCGGCCACACCCTCGACCTGTCGGATGACGTCACCGTCGGCTTGATGAGTGCGATCTTCCTGGCCTGTGGCCTAGCCGGCATTCTCCAGTCGGTGGGGCTATTCGGCTTTGGTGCCCGATTGCCCTTCGTGCAGGTGCCGGGCGGCGCCCCCTTGGTGATCTTTCTGGGCATCGCCCAGGCCACCGACCTGCAGACCGCGTCCGGTGCGGTCATTCTGACCGGGCTCTTCTATTTCCTGGCGCTACCCTTCTTCACCAGGTTGCTGAAGTTCTTCCCGCCGATCGTGATCGGCACCATGCTGCTGCTCGTGGCGGTCAACCTGATCCGTATCTTTGGTGGACTGATCACCGGGCGCCCCGAGTCAGAGGGCTTCGCCAGCATGGGCAGCATTGGTCTGGCGCTGGTCACCATCGGCTGCACCGTGGTCTTCTCCCGGGTGTTTTCCGGGATGTGGCAGCGTATCGCGGTGATGCTTGGGCTGCTGGCCGGCGCCGCCATCGCCATTCTCAGCGGCGCCATGACCTTCGAGAATGTCCTTAACGGCCCGCTGATTGCCGTTCCCCAGCCCTTCCCCTTCGGCATGCCGACCTTTGACCTGTTCGCTTCCCTGCCGCTGATCATCTTCTGCGTGGTATCCATGACGGAAGCGACGGGCCAGACCCTGGCAACCGCCGAGATCGTCGGCCGCAAGGGAGACCACAAGGCCATCGTGCCCCGCAACATCCGTGCCGATGCACTGGGCTCGATCGTCGGTGGCTGCTTCGGCACGTCGCTGATCATCACCAGTGGCGAAAACATCGGTATCATCCGCGCCACCGGGGTACGTTCCCGCTACGTGACCATCGCGGCCGGCGCCATGCTGGTGGTTCTCGCGCTGTGCGCGCCCCTGGGCCGGCTGGCACATGCCATTCCCAGCGCCGTGGTGGCGGGTACCGCCGTGATCGTGTTCGCCATCATCGGGGTGATGGGCATCAACATCCTGCGTCGTGTCGACTTCAATCAGAACGGCAACATGTTCACCCTGGCATCGGCTCTCGCCATGGGCCTGCTGCCCATCGTGGTGCCTGGTTTCTATAGTGCCTTTCCCTCTCACCTGCAGATCGTCCTCGGCAATGGCCTGGCCATGGGCACGCTGACCGCAGTCGTAGTCAATATCCTCTTCCACCACCTGGGCAGCTCACGGCAACGCGAAAACGCGAGCACTCTCGACACTGCACCCGAAGGAGAATGAGGATGCACATGTCCAACACGCCTCGCTCGACCTTGTCCCCCGACACGTTCGCCGCCGAACGTCTGCTGCTGCTTCCCGCAGAGGTTCTGCTGGCTGACGGCTGTCACTCCGGCAAGGCCGTGCTGATCGCCGATGGCTGCTTCCAGGAGGTGGATGACGCGCAGGCGCTCACCCGTCGCCATCCGGAACTGCCGCCCATCGTGCTGCCGGACCAATTGCTGATGCCTGGCTTCATCGACACTCACCATCACTTGACCCAATCGCTTGGCAAGTCGCTGGTGTGCGGCGAGCCTTCCGAGATTTTCAAGCGGGTCTGGGTGCCACTGGAGGGCAGCCTGGATGAGGACATGCTCCAGTTGTCCGCCAAGTTGGCGGCACTGGAAGCCCTCCGGGGAGGCTTCACCACCGCCGTGGACGCCGGCACCCGCTCGGCTGGCGACACCGCGGCCATCGCGCTTGCCGCCGAGCAGACGGGGCTGCGCTGCGTACTGGGCCTGATCTGCAATGACCTGGGCGGCACGGCAGCCATGCATGAGGGCCCGCAGATCCTGCAACGCGCCGAGCGTCATCTTGAGCGCTGGGAAGGCCATTCGCTCGTCAAACCTTCCCTGGCGATCTCCATTCCCGAGGCGGCCAGCGACGCGATGCTGCACGCCACCTCTGCGCTCTGCGCAGAGGCCGGGACCGTCTTCCAGACCCACGTCAACGAGCACCTTCAGGCCGTCGAGCGCTCCCTGGTGGCACGCCGGCAGCGCCCCCTGGAGCACCTGCATGCCGTGGGGGCACTGGGGCCACAGGCGCTGGTAGCCCATGCCACCCTGGTGACCCCCGATGAGCTCAACCTGCTGCGCGACACGGATACGGCGGTGGCTTTCAACCCGGTGGCGAGCGCCTGGAAGGGCAATGCGGTTGCCCCGGCACTGCAGATGGCGGCCATGGGCATTCGCTTCGGGCTCGGCACGGACGGCACCCGCAGCGATGCCTTCCGCTTGATGGATGCCGCGGAGACCAGCCAACGGCTGGCCTTCGGCCTCGCCAGTGGCGACTCGTCATGTGGCGGTGGCTGGCGGTGGCTGGAGCATGCCACGCGTGGCGCGGCGGATGTCGCCGGCCTGACTGGCCTGACCGGGGAGATTGCCCCGGGACTGGCCGCCGACTTCCTGCTGGTCGACCTGGACGTTCCGGAGATGACGCCCTCCTGGGATCGCCCCTGGGAGCTGGTTCGCTACGCCAACCGTGACCAGTTGACGGGCGTCTTCACCAATGGCCGGTTACGGTGCTGGCAAGGCTGGCCCGTGGGCTGGGACGCGCGCGCGCTGCTGCGACAGGTTCGCGAGGCATCCGCCGCCGTGCATCAGGCGCCGATCTACCGCGTGCATGCCACTGCCGCACAGCATCGTGCACTGCATCCTTCACGCCAGCACTCACCACAACACTCGCCACAACACACACAACATGACTCACCGTCTCTCTCGCGACATCGGCAAGATGCCTCGCCCCAATCCAATCAACACACAACCGAACGGCACCACCCATGAGTGATATCGGGATTTTCGCGCTGCTGGCTCTGGCCACCGGCGTTGCCGCCTTCATCCAGGGGGCGGTGGGCATCGGTTTCGCGTTGATCGTCGCGCCGGTGATGGGGCTAGTGCGCCCCGACCTGCTGCCGATCGCCCTGCTGATCCTGATGCTGCCGCTGAATGGCTACGTAGGCCTGCGCGAGCGCGACGCCATCGACTGGAAAGGGGTTGGTTGGGTCAGCATGGGGCGACTCCCCGGCACCCTTGCCGGGCTTGGCATTCTGGTGGTGATGTCCGCCAATGGGCTCAACCAGTTGATCGGCGCCTCGACGATTCTTGCCGTTCTGGCCGCGCTGTTCGCCCCTGTATTTCAGCCCGGCCGCAGCGCTTGTGCGGCGGTGGGCGTCATCACCGGCGTGACCGAGACCGCCACCGGCGTTGGCGGGCCGCCCCTGGCCCTGCTCTACCAGCACCGCCCGGGGCCGGTACTGCGCTCCACCATCGCGTTGTGCTTTCTGGTCGGCGAGCTGGTATCGCTCGCCATCCTGGCTGTCGCCGGGCAGTTCCAGCCCCACCAATGGCTATGGGCACTGTCCCTGCTGCCGGCGCTAGCGGTCGGCAGCATCACCAGCCGCATGATGCATCACCGCCTGAACGCACGACGCTTGCGTCTCGGGGTGCTGTCCTTCGCCATGATCTCTGGCATCGTGCTGCTGATTCCCAGATGACCCGCAGCGGCTGGCCAGACACCCTGCATGGCTGCCGCCTCGCCGTCGTCAGTGCGCCTCGTCCCAATTGGCGCCGCTCTGGGCCTCGACGGTCAATGGCACGCTGAGCTCGGCGGCGGCTTGCATGCGCACCTTCGCTTGCTCGATGAAGTCATCCACCTGGGCCTCGGCGACTTCGAAGACCAGTTCGTCATGCACCTGCATGACCATCAGCGCATCGAAATCCTCTCCGGCAAGCCAGCCGTCTACATCGATCATCGCCCGCTTGATGATGTCGGCGGCAGTGCCCTGCATGGGGGCGTTGATCGCGGTACGCTCGGCACCCTGGCGGCGGGCGTGATTCTGGGCGTGGATTTCCGGCAGGTAGAGGCGCCGACCGAACACGGTTTCCACGAAGCCATCCTCGGCGGCCTGGGCACGAATTCGCTCCATGTAGCGAGCCACGCCCGGGTAGCGGTCAAAATAGCGATCGATGTACGTCTGCGCCTGGTTGCGCTCGATATGCAGCTGGCGAGACAGGCCCCAGGCACTCATGCCATAGATCAGTCCGAAGTTGATCGCCTTGGCGCTGCGTCGCTGGTCGCCGCTGACCTTGTCCAGCGCCACGCCAAACACCTCGGCGGCGGTGGCCGAGTGGATGTCGCGCCCCTCGGCGAAGGCCTCGAGCAGGCCCTTGTCCTCGGAGAGGTGGGCCATGATGCGCAGCTCGATCTGCGAATAATCGGCGGCAACGATGCGGTAGCCGGGACGCGCCACGAAGGCCTGGCGAATGCGCCGCCCTTCCTCGGTGCGAATCGGGATGTTCTGCAGGTTGGGGTCGGAGGATGACAGCCGCCCGGTGGCGGTGACCGCCTGATGGTAGCTGGTGTGCAGCCGACCCGTGGCCTTGTTGACCAGTCTCGGCAGCTTGTCGGTATAGGTCGACTTGAGCTTGGCAAGCCCGCGATGCTCCATGATCACCTTGGGTAGCGGGTAATCCAGCGCCAGCTCCTCGAGCACCGCCTCGGCGGTGGAAGGCGCGCCCTTGGGGGTTTTCTTGATCACCGGGATCTTCTGTTCCTCAAACAGGATCTGACCGAGCTGCTTGGGCGAGCCGAGGTTGAACTCACGGCCCGCAAGCTCATAGGCCCGGCCTTCGAGCTCCTGGATACGCTTGGCCAGTTGCTGGCTCTGGGTGTGCAGGCGTTCAGGGTCCAGCGCCACGCCGCCACGCTCCATCCGCGAGAGCACGTGGATCAGCGGCAGCTCGATTGAGTCGAGCACCTCGCCGAGACGCCCCTCGGCATCCAGGCGTGGCCGCAAGGTCTCGTGCAGCCGCAGGGTGATGTCGACATCCTCGCAGGCATAGGGCGCGGCCTGCTCCAGGGCAATCTGGTTGAACGTCAGTTGCTTGGCCCCTTTGCCGGCGATCTCTTCGAAGGAGACGGTCTTCTCGCCGAGATACTTCAGCGCCAGCGAATCCATGTCATGGCGGGTGGCCGTGGAATCCAGCACATAGGATTCGAGCATGGTGTCCTCGAGCGGACCGGCCACCTCGATGCCGGCGCGCGCCAGTACCGAGATGTCGTACTTGAGGTTCTGGCCGATCTTGGTTTTCGTGGCATCTCCCCAGAGTGGCTTGAGCGCCTCGAGAACGGCGTTACGATCGAGCTGGGCCGGGGCATCCAGATAGTCGTGGGCCAGCGGAATATAGGCGGCCTCACCGGACTGCAATGCCAGCCCGACGCCGACGATATCGGCTTCCATGTAGTTGAGGCTGGTGGTTTCGAGATCGAAGCAGAATCGATCGGCAGCCTTCAGGCGTTCGAGCCAGGCGTCGAATTCGGCCTGCTCGACGATCACGCAATCCTCACGGGCCTGGCGGCCAGGAGACGAGGCCGGTTCATCGTCGGCCGGAGTCGGCGTGCCGCCGGCCACATCGTCGACACCCTGATCCTTGCCATCGAGCAGTTCGGATAGCCATGCCCTGAACTCGAGCTCCTGGTAGAGCGTCTTTAGCGCCTCGCGGTCCGGTTGGGCGATGACCAGATCATCGAGCCCCACCGGCAGATCGCAGTCGGTCTTGATGGTGGCCAGTTGATAGGAGAGAAAGGCCTGCTCGCGATGTTCCTCGAGCTTCTTCGGCAGTGTCTTGGCACCGCGAAACCCCAGGGTCGCGACCTTGTCGAGGTCGGCGTAGAGGGTGTCGAGCCCACCGCCGATGCCCTGCAGCAGACCGAGCGCGGTCTTCTCGCCGACCCCCGGCACGCCGGGGATGTTGTCGACCTTGTCACCCATCAGCGCCAGGAAGTCGATGATCAGTTCCGGTGGCAGCCCGAATTTCTCCTGCACGCCTTCGCGATTCAGGGTCTCGTCCTTCATGGTGTTGACCAGTGTGATATGGCCATTCACCAGTTGCGCCATGTCCTTGTCGCCGGTGGAGATCACCGCGTCACGGCCAGCCTCTGTGGCAATGCGCGCCAGGGTACCGATCACATCGTCGGCCTCGACGCCCTCGATGCACAAGAGCGGCAGCCCCAGCGCACGTACGCACTCGTGCAGCGGCTTGACCTGGGAGCGCAGGTCATCGGGCATCGGCGGACGCTGCGCCTTGTATTGCTCGAACAGCTCATCGCGAAAGGTCTTGCCGGGAGCATCGAAGACCACCGCCATGGGGCTGTCCGGATAGTCCTTGATCAGCCGCTTGAGCATGTTGAGCACACCCTTGATGGCGCCCGTTGGCTGTCCTTTCGAGGTGGTCAGAGGCGGCAGCGCGTGAAAGGCGCGGTAGAGATAGGAAGATCCGTCGACGAGAACGATGGGCGAGTCGGCCATGTATCGGCAATCCTGTGGGTCGATGCAGAAGCAGTGGATACGAAAGGCTTGATGCTGGTCATCCATGATACGCATTGCGGCGCCATTTTGCCGCGCGTGCCTCCCCAATCATAGGCGTTGGCCGCCTCAGGCCTTACACTGATGACATCACATCTTCCCGCCGATATCGGCACGGAGGTCATCATGCACGCCCACCATCGAATCATCCTGACGCTGGCTGCCTCGGCGTTGGGGCTTGCCCTGGTGGCCGGCACACCAGCACTGGCGCAATCGGCTGCCGACCTCGAGCCGGATATCACCATCCGCGAGGAGCAGGACCGTACCATTCGCGAGTACCGCGTCAATGGCGAGCTCTACGCCATCGAGATCCGACCCTCCAGCGGGCCGGCTTACTACTTGGTCGACCGCGATGGTGACGGCAATTTCGAGCGTCAGGATGGTAACCGTATCGCTGTGCCGGAATGGATACTGCGGACATTCTGAGCCTGCGAACGAAACTCGCCCCCGGGCACGTGCATCATACCGTCAAGTCGCTACAATAGGCGGCTTGGCAACCCGGGTGAGAGACACATGGCCGTATTCACACCGCTATCCGAGACTCAAGTCGCGGACTTCCTGGACCGCTTCGACGCCGGTTCGCTGGTCTCCCTGGAGGGCGTGCCCGCAGGCACCGAGAACAGTACCTTCTTCGTCACCACCGACCGGCGCGACTTGGTACTGACCCTGTTCGAACAGGGTGATCACGAGGAGCTGCCGTTCTTCGTCGAGCTGCTGGACTACCTGGACGAGCACCGCCTGCCGGTGCCCGGCCCGTTGCATGACCGCGAAGGTGTCGCCTTGCACAGCCTGGCCGGCAAGCCGGCCCTGCTGTTCCCGCGGATGCCCGGCAAGTTTCCCAAGGCGCCCAACCTGGCCCAGTGCCAGGCGCTGGGTGACGCGCTTGGGCGCATGCACAAGGTCTCCCGATACTTCCCCGGTCACCGACCCAACCCGCGCGACCTGCACTGGCTGTTGCCCATGCACCACAAGGTGCTTGGGTACCTCTCGCCACAGGACCAGACGCTGATGAAGGACGAGGTAGAGACGTACCAGGGTGTATTTGGTGCCGCCCCGGAGCTGCCCCAGGGCGCCCTGCATGGCGACCTGTTCCGCGACAATACCTTGTTCGAAGGTGACCGACTGGGCGGCATCATCGACTTCTATAACGGCTGCACGGGTGATCTGCTGTTCGACCTGGCCATCGTCATCAACGACTGGGCTACCGATGCCGATGGTCAGTTGAATGCCAAGCGTCACGACGCCATCCTTTCCGCCTACCAAGTGCGACGACCGCTGACCGATGCGGAGCGCGAGGCGTGGCCGATGATGCTGCGCATGACGGCGCTACGCTACTGGCTATCGCGTCTGCTGGTGGTCTATGTCGACCCACCCGCCCACGACCTGACGCCTCACGACCCCGAGCAATTCCGCAGCATCCTGTTGGCACGCCTGAATCATGGTGCTCTACCGCTTCCGGAGGTATCCGAATGACCCAGCCCCTTGGCAGTGACGACAACCCGGTGCAACGTGCCCGGCGAGTATGGAACATCGACCAGTGGGGCAGCGGCTATTATGACGTCGACGACGCCGGAAATGCCCTGGTGAGGCCACTGGGCAGCGAGGCCGAGGGGCCGGCGCTGCCGCTGAGCGAACTCGTCACGGAGCTGCGTCGCGCCAATCTACGACTCCCAGTGCTGGTGCGCTTCTCGGATATCCTGCATGACCGGGTCGAGCAGCTGTGTGCCGCCTTCGATACTGCCATGGCCGAGGAGCATTTCTCCGGTGGCTATACCGCCGTCTATCCGATCAAGGTCAACCAGCAGCGCCGGGTGGTGGAGGAGATCCTCGCCACCCAGGAGCGTGGCCGTGGCCGCGTGGGCCTGGAAGCCGGCAGCAAGCCGGAATTGCTCGCGGTGCTGGCACTTTCCGGCGACGGCTCCTCGTTGATCGTCTGCAACGGCTACAAGGACCGCGAATACGTGCGGCTGGCCTTGATGGGCGAGAAGCTCGGCCATCGCGTCTACCTGGTGGTCGAAAAGCTTTCCGAACTACCGTTGATCCTCGAGGAGGCCGAGAGCATCGGCGTCAAGCCACGCATCGGCCTGCGCGCACGGCTGGCCTCGGTGGGCCGTGGCCGCTGGCAGAACACCGGTGGCGAGAAGTCCAAGTTTGGCCTGACGGCAAGCCAGATCTTGAGCGTAGTGGATCAGCTGCGCGATGCGGATGCACTCGATAGTCTGCAAATGGTGCACTTCCACCTTGGTTCGCAGATCGCCAACATCCGCGACATCCAGGGCGGGCTGCGCGAATGCGCGCGCTTCTACCAGAGCCTGGTCGAGCTAGGCGCACCGGTGGATACCGTGGATGTGGGTGGCGGTCTTGGCGTCGATTACGAGGGAACCCGCTCGCGCAGCTTCTGTTCGGCCAACTATTCGATGCTCGAGTATGCCCGCAACGTGGTCTATGCGTTCCGTCAAGCCTGCCAGGAGCAGAACTTGCCCGAGCCCCACCTGATCAGTGAATCCGGCCGCGCGCTTACTGCCCACCATGCGGTGCTCATCGCCAACGTGATTGGCGAGGAGCGAATCAGCGAACAGGCCCCCGAACGTCGGGTCGAGGGTGACCCGCAGGTCAACGAGCTATGGCGGGTCCATGACCTGCTGCACGCCCAGGTGGAACCGCGCGGCCTGGTCGAGGCGTGGCATGATCTGGTTCAGTCAATGGGCGAGCTGCACGAACGCTTCGTGATCGGCATGACCGACATTACCGCGCGTGCCGAGGGCGAAGCCGTCTACTTCGCCGCCTGCGCCAAGCTGCGCAAGCGGCTGGACACCCGCAGCAACCGCGCCCACCGCGAGATCGCCGACGAACTGGCCGAAAAGCTTGCCGACAAGCTGTTCGTCAACTTCTCACTGTTCCAGTCGGTGCCCGATGTGTGGGGCATCCAGCAGATATTTCCGGTACTCCCGCTGACCGGCCTGAATCGGGAGCCCGAACGCCGCGGTGTCATCCAGGACATCACCTGTGATTCCGACGGACGTATCGACGGCTACGTGGATGGCCAGGGTGTGGAAACCACCCTGCCACTGCCCGAGTGGCGGGAAGGCGAGGAAAAGCTGCTGGGCTTCTTCATGGTCGGCGCGTACCAGGAGATTCTTGGCGACCTGCACAACCTGTTCGGCGATACCGATTCGGTGGATGCCGCACTCGACGGCGATGGCAACTGGGTGCTCTCCGAAGTGCTCCAGGGCGACACCGTAGCCCAGGTGCTCAGCTACGTGAACTTCGATGCCGGCGTGCTGCGCGACCGCCTGGCCATGCAATTGCGCGGCAGCGGCCTGAGCAGCGCCGAACAGCGCCGCTTCCTCAATGACCTCTCGGAGGGACTCGCGGGCTATACCTACCTCGAGTGACACCGGCCACCGCATCACGACCACACAATGCCCCGCCGTCCTGATCGACACGCCAGGGGGCGAGGCATTGGCGTTTTCGCGTCCGGCTAGCCCGAGCGGCTCAGTCCACCACACGGGTGGTGATATCGAGCCCCCCGGTCAGCGTGAAGTGCAGCTCGGCCCCCCGGGGTAGCGGGCCGACACCCGCCGGGGTGCCGGTCAGCACCACATCGCCCGGCAACAGAGTGAAATGACGGCTCATCTCGGCTACCAGCGTGGCCACCGGGAATAGCATGTCGGAACCTTCGCCATGCTGGCGCGCCTCGCCATCGACCTCCAGGCTGAAGGTCAGTGCACTCCAGTTGGGCACCTGGGAAAGCGGCAGGAACGCGGAGAGCGGGCAAGCACCGTCGAAGGCCTTGGCGGCCTCCCAGGGGTGGCCCTTCTCCTTGAGCCGCGCCTGGACATCACGCAAGGTCAGGTCCAGCGCAAGGCCGATACCCACCACCGCACGCTCGGCCTCGTCGGTGGTGGCGTGGGTAAGCTCCTCACCTATCAGCAGCGCAAGTTCGGTCTCATAGTGTACTTCGCCTCGCGAAAAGGGCGCCTCGATGGGCTTTTCCAGTTCCACCGCGCTGGTGGCGGGTTTGATGAACAGCAACGGTTCGCTTGGCACCGGGTTGTCCAGCTCCTTGGCATGATCGGCGTAGTTGCGACCTACGCAGACGATCTTGCCAAGAGCATTGGGAAACGCCTGACCATCGGCGAAACGTGGGACAAAGTGCATGGGGAACGTCTCCTTCTCGTTATGCGTGCTGCTCATGGCGACCGGCATGACAGTCTACCCCACATGCGCCAAGCGTCCACCGTTACGGCATTTCGAAGCGGCTCAACGCAAACTTCTCGTCCGATGAGGACGTGCTGGACCTTTGGCAGCCATAGATAAATAGGGTGCCTGGATACCGATAAGATCAACACGCCATGCACGACTTGACCACATGGCATCAGGAATTTTACGTCAGCTGCTTCACATACAAAAAAACCGCCTCAATGGACGGTTTTTTAAGCGCTGCAACTCATTAACTTCCCGATTTTTCGATGGTGCCGGCACCAGGAGTCGAACCCGGGACCTACTGATTACAAGTCAGTTGCTCTACCAACTGAGCTATGCCGGCTCGGGAACCGACTCGAGTCACAGAATCGGAAACAGGGTTGGCGATGGCTGGGGTACCAGGATTCGAACCTGGGAATGCCGATACCAAAAACCGGTGCCTTACCACTTGGCTATACCCCAGCAGTGTGGTGGCCAGAGACGGAATCGAACCGCCGACACGGGGATTTTCAATCCCCTGCTCTACCAACTGAGCTATCTGGCCGCTGCCAACGGTGCGTATTAAACCCTAACGGGCTTGAGTCGTCAACACCTTCCGTTTCAAAAAGATGGCGCACACCAGCTGCTGGCGAGAAGGTCAGGAATCACGCGGGACATAGCCCTCGGCCTGGTCGGTTTCGAGGTTATCCAGGAAGCGTTCCATCTGCTCCATCAGGTACTCGCGCGACGCCGGGTCGAGCATGTTGAGGTGTTTCTCGTTGATTAGCCTGGTCTGAAGAGCTTGCCATTCTTCCCAGGCTTTTTTCGAGACACTGGCCTGGATCTCCTGGCCCTTCTTGCCCGGCAGGGGTGGAAACGGCAGGGCTTCGAGTTCCTGCTGGTACTTGCGGCAAAAGACGGTCTGGCTCATGTGAGCTCCTTGTGAGGCGTTGTGAGGCGGGTGGATGTCGCATGAAGCGCGATATGATCTGATGGATTGGTGTTCAAGGCCCTGGCGCGGCCGTCAGCGAAAATGGCGCGAGAGACGTCAACAGCGCTTTCACAGGTGCCGCCAGGCCGAGTCGATCGGGCTGTGCTGGATCGTACCAGCGCCGGGCCTCGCCTACCGAATCGAGACGCTCCACCCTGGCGGACTGGGGAGTGATCTCCATGCGAAAATGACTGAACACATGGGTGAATGTCGCCTGAGGCGGGTCGAGTTGGCTGCCGGGAGCATGCTGGTCGAGCCACGCCCGCAGCGACTCGTCATCATCGAACTGGGGCAAGCTCCACAAGCCCCCCCACAGCCCGGTGGCGGGTCGCTGCTCGAGCAACACGCGGCCTCGGTTGTCACACAGCATCAACATCAGCGTGGTCCGCGTCGGCAGCGCCTTCTTCGGCTTGGATTCGGGAAAGCGTCGCGTCTCACCACGTGCATGCGCCACGCAGACGTCGTTGAAGGGGCAGCTTGGGCAGTCCGGGGCGCCACGTCGGCACAGGGTGGCGCCGAAGTCCATCATCGCCTGCGTGTAGTCGGCCAGGCGTTCCTGCGGTGTGAAGTGTTCGGCCAGCGCCCACAGCGTTCGTTCCACCGCGGGCCGGCCCGGCCAACCTGGCACGGCATGCAGGCGTGACAGACTGCGCTTGACGTTGCCGTCGAGGATCACCGCGCGCTGCCCTCGGCTCTGGGCAATGATCGCCCCGGCCGTGGAGCGTCCGATGCCGGGCAGTTCGGCCAGTGCCTCGAGCGTCTGCGGCAGTTCACCGCCATGTTTGTCGACGATCACTTGAGCGGCCTTGTGCAGATTCCGGCCACGGGCGTAGTAGCCCAGGCCGGTCCACAGGTGCAGCACCTCGTCCTGTTGCGCTGAAGCAAGCGAGCCGACATCCGGGAAGCGAGCCATGAAGCGCTCGAAGTACGGAATCACCGTGGTGACCTGGGTCTGCTGCAGCATGATTTCCGATACCCACACCCGGTAGGGCGTTCTATCCCGCTGCCAGGGCAGGTCATGGCGGCCGTGCTTGTCGAACCAGCCAAGCAGTCGCTGCTGGAAGTCGGCGGGAGCAAGGACGGGGGCCGGCAACTCCTTCATGCGTTCTCCAAAAAAAAGCGCCGGCACTAGGGCCGGCGCAGGGACTGTTTGTTGCTCAATTAAACAGACCGCGCAGGGTGTCACGAAGTTCCCTGCCGGCGTCTTCTCCGATGCGTTCTTCCAGCTGCTGCAGGGGGCGCTCCAGGCGTTGCTCGACTTCTTCGCCGGCTCGGCTGGTGACTTCATCGCGCACAAGCTCACCCAACGAGGCCTGGAAGGCCTCACGATCGAAGCGACACCATTCGCTGCTGTCGCCATCCAGGCTACCCTCGCAGCGCACCGGGAAGGACACGCGCTCAAGACGTGGATTGACGCGGCAGGCAAGGTCGGCACCATCCACCACCCGAGCGGCGGCACGTGCTTCGAAGCGCTCACTGGAAAGGTCGAACCAGCCCTCGCCACCGAGCTCGATGCCTGGAATGGTGATCAGCAGATCGTCGCTATTGACGTTGCCATCACGAAAGCGAAGGCTGGCCTGGGCACGTTCGAACCGCGTATCGGGATGCCAGTCACGTGTGGTCTGCTCACCTTCAAGAGTGGCCGCCGCTGTGCACAGCTCGCGAGACACATTGACCTCAAGGATCGCCCCGTCATCGATTCGCGTATCGATGTTGCCATTCAGGTTGCGCTTGAGATCAGGCCAGGTATTGCCACGCGAGGTCAGCTCGCCTTCGGCGTTCAAGCGCCCGCGCAAAGGCGCAGGCTGGTCGTCGAGAGTCTCCAACAGGGAGTCGATCCGCAGTCGTGAGAGACGCGGTGCCAGCTGCCAGTGCGGATCGTCGCGAGTCAGGTCAAGCTCACCGCTTGCCGCCAGTTCACCTTCGTAGAAACCGGATTCGAAACCCACCAGTCGCTGG
Source organism: Halomonas urumqiensis (assembly GCF_003028575.1). Lineage (GTDB taxonomy): Bacteria > Pseudomonadota > Gammaproteobacteria > Pseudomonadales > Halomonadaceae > Halomonas > Halomonas urumqiensis. The sequence goes on from NZ_PYUD01000005.1 coordinate 173,596, forward strand.
CGTCCATCGCGCCCGGAGAGCGCAAGTGACACGTCACTGAATTCAAGCCCGGCCAGTTGCAAGCGCCCGAGTGTCAGTTGCCCATCGAGATCCAGCGTCGAAAGCCACTCCACCGGCAACAGCGTGGCCGGTTGATCGGCGTAGGCCTGACTGACGCCCGGTAGCGAAAGTGCTGCCGAGCCTTCCTCGGCCGGCGCCTCAGGCGGCATGTAGGAGTCCAGGTTGAGACGATCACCTTGCAGGTCGAAATCGAGACGTTGCCCGGCAAGCCCGACGCCCAATTCTCCGGTAAAGGTGCTGTCATCCAGCACCAGTGTCAGACCTGTGAATTCGACACCTTGCATATTCCCTTCCAGAGGCGAGGTCAGCGCCACATCGGACAGCGCCGATTCATCGGCAAGCGTCGGCATCATCGACAGGCGCTTAAGCCAGGGATGCAGCGATAGAGGGGCGAGGCTAATCTGGCCGCTGTAGGCCGGGGATGCATACAACGAGGACAGGTTGAGATTACCGCTCACTTTCAAGCCATCGTCGCCGGTCAGCTCGAGATCGCGCAGCTGCGCGGAGCCCGCTGCCAGGTCGGCATCCATGGCAAACGCCATGGCCAGCGGCAGTGCGGAGTCGCCCAGCTGCGGATGGCGCAGCGTTGCCTCGAGGTTACCGCCCTCGAGGCTTAGTCGTTCGCCAGGCACATCGACAATCAGTTGATCCCCACTGAGGTTGAGCTGTTGTTCGCCTGTCACACCTTCCAACTGACTGGTGGCATTCAAGGTAAGTCCGTCGGTGACATAGCGACGCTCGGCAAGGTTCAGGGTAACTCGACCCTTCATGGCCATGCGACTCGATAGCAATGGCGCTTTTTCGCTGTCTTCCCAGTCCAGTTCATCGTATCGATCCAGACGAAAACCGGCCTCGAGCGGAAAGGCACGCCGCGGGTTGACGTTGCTGCCACTGATGCTGGCATCGGTCAATCTCAGCTCAGTCCCATTGCTCAGGTCGCGATAGCTGATCTCGCCATCGCGAATCTGCACACTGGCCACGTTCAAGGCCACGGTAAGGTGAGTGTCAGAGCCCGGAGGCAACCCGGCACTCGCCGGCGCCAGCACTTCTTCGGCCGCCTCACTGCGCTCGGCAAGGCGTTCCATCAACGACTCCCAGTTGCCGCGACCCTGCTCGTCGCGTTCGAGGTTAAGGCGCATGCCGTCCAGTGTCAGGCCGTCGATGGCGATCTCACCGCGCAGGATCGGCGCAAAGGAAAGGCTCACCTCGGCCTGCTGAAAAGCCACGAAAGCGTCTTCCTCCTCGACCGCCTGCTCGGGTAGCCAGGCCTCGGCACTCGCTACGCTGACCCCGAGCCGCGGATAGAATGACCAGGTCAAGGGGCCGTCGAGCGCCAATTCGAGCCCGCTCTGTTCACGCACCACCTCGACCAGTCGCGGCTTCAGGTCCTCCGGGTCGAAGAAGGTCGTGACATAGACCACCGCGCCCACCGCCACCAGGGCGAGTACCCCAACTGCCGCCAACAGGGTTCGCAACAGACGCTTCATCGATCATCCCCTTGTCCTTGAAGATTGAGTTCGAAATAGTCACCGGTCTGGGTCATCCGGTACCCCAGCCGCGACAGCAGGACCTGGTCGGCCATCGGCAGTTGGGAAGCGGTCACCCGCAGCAGCAGCCTCCTGGCAGCGGCTTCCTCTCCCACCAGCGCCAGCAGGCGCGACCCGACCCCGCGGCGCCGGGTCGGTTTCCTGACACACAGGTGCGACAGCCACCAGGCCTCGTGGTCCTCGCGTACCGCCACGGCACCCAGCAGGCGATCATTGAAGCGAGCACACTGAAAGGTGCAATCAGCGGCCAGGTGCTGGCTGATGAAGTCATCGACGGGCATTGCCAGGCGCTCGGCGGGGGCGTCGGCATAGATTCGCGTCAGATCGAGTCGCGCCTGGGCATCCGCTTCCCAGGAGGCACGGTCGACGGAGTGGAGTGTCACCGGCATGCATGGGTCTCCCTGGCCGGGGCGGCGTGGGTCGCCGCCGCTTGATGGAGTGCATTGTAGCGGATGGGCCAGCCGATTCTCTATAATGGCAGGTTCTTGTTGGCGGGCAGGCAACCGCTGGCACTCCGTATCGCGGGCCGATGCCTACATCGACCCCACTTTGACACGCGCCCAGGCGCTGGAGATGCAACATGTCCGAGCGTATCGCCACGGTCAGCCGAGACACCCAGGAAACCCAGATCACCGTCACCGTCAATCTTGACGGCACCGGGCAACTCGAGTGCGAGACCGGCGTTCCCTTTCTCGACCACATGCTCGACCAGGTGGCACGCCACGGCCTGGTCGATCTGCAGATCAAGGCTGACGGCGACCTGCATATCGACGACCACCATACCGTCGAGGACCTTGGCATCACCCTGGGCCAGGCGTTCGCCCGCGCCATCGGCGACAAGCGGGGTATTCGTCGCTACGGCCACGCCTACGTGCCACTTGATGAGGCGCTTTCTCGCGTGGTGGTGGATTTCTCCGGTCGCCCTGGCCTATTCATGGACGTGGAATTCACCCGCGCCGCCATCGGGAGTATGGACACACAGTTGTTCTGGGAGTTTTTTCAAGGCTTCGTGAGCCATGCCATGGTCACCCTGCACATCGACAACCTGAAGGGCTTCAACGCCCACCACCAGGCCGAGACCATCTTCAAGGCCTTCGGCCGCGCCCTGCGCATGGCCGTTGAGCCCGACCCCCGCATGGCAGGACAGATGCCGTCCACCAAGGGCTGTCTGTGAACCCATGACCGACCACACGAGGAGCGCCACATGACCATTGCCGTCATCGACTACGGGATGGGTAATCTGCATTCCGTCGCCAAGGCACTGGAGCACGTCACCCACGAGAACGTGATCGTGACCCGTGATCCGCGCTGCATTCTCGGCGCCACCCGTCTGGTACTACCGGGCCAGGGGGCCATTCGCGATTGCATGGGTGAGCTGGAGAAGACAGAGTTGCGCGGCCTGGTCGAGGAATTGCTTGCCAAGCAGTCCAAGCCGCTGCTCGGCATCTGCGTGGGTCAGCAGATGTTGCTTGCGCACAGCGAGGAGAATGGTGGCATCGATTGCCTGAACTTCATGCCCGGCGAGGTGCGTCGCTTCCCGGCCGAAATGAGGGATGAGCGAGGACAGCGCCTGAAGGTACCGCACATGGGCTGGAACCTGGTGCACCAGCAACAGGATCATCCACTCTGGGCCGGTATCGACCAGGATGAGCACTTCTATTTCGTGCACAGCTACTATGTCGAGTCCGCGGACGACACCACGGTATTCGGCACCACCGACTATGGCCGCGTCAATGCCCATGTGGCGATTGGCAAGGAGGCCACCTTCGCGGTGCAATTCCACCCCGAAAAGAGCTCCCGGGCAGGCCTCAGGCTGCTCGAGAACTTCGTCGGTTGGGCGCCCTGATTCTTCATACCCCGATCTTTCCACCGACGCCCGGCTTACGCGCCGCGTTGATATGGCGCCCGACATCGCGCCGAATGGAGACCTGACATGCTGGTAATTCCCGCCATCGACCTCAAGGACGGCAAGTGCGTCCGCCTCAAGCAGGGGCGCATGGATGACGCCACCACCTATGGCGATGACCCGGTGGCCATGGCGGCCCGCTGGGTCGAGGCCGGAGCGCGTCGCCTGCACCTGGTCGACCTCAACGGCGCTTTCGAGGGTCAGCCAATCAACGGCGACGCGGTCACCGCCATCGCCCGGCGCTGGCCGGACCTACCGATCCAGATCGGCGGTGGCATCCGCAGTGCCGAGACCATCGAGCACTACCTCGCCGCCGGTGTTTCCTACGTGATCATCGGTACCAAGGCGGTCAAGGAACCGGACTTCGTCGGCAAAATGTGCCGTGCCTTTCCGGGGCATGTCATCGTCGGCCTGGATGCCCGCGACGGTTTCGTGGCCACCGACGGCTGGGCCGAAGTCTCGACGGTCAAGGCCACCGAGCTCGCCAAGCGTTTCGCTGATGACGGCGTCTCGAGCATCGTCTATACCGATATTGCCCGCGACGGCATGATGAATGGCGTCAATGTCGAGGCTACCGCCGCGCTTGCCCGTGAAGGCGGGCTGCCGGTCATCGCATCCGGCGGAGTGACCAACCTCGGCGACCTGCGTGCCCTGGTGGCCGCTGGCGAGCCGGGGATTCTGGGCGCCATTACCGGCCGCGCCATCTACGAAGGGTCGCTGGACGTGGCCGAAGGCCAGCGGCTGTGCGACGAACTCACCAGTCAACCGACGGGGAAATGACCATGGGACTCGCCAAGCGCATCATCCCCTGCCTCGATGTCGACGCCGGCCGCGTGGTCAAGGGCGTCAACTTCATCGGCATCCGCGACGCCGGTGACCCGGTGGAAATCGCGCAGCGCTACAACCAGCAGGGTGCCGACGAAATCACCTTTCTCGACATCACCGCCAGCCACGAAGACCGCGCCACCACCGTCGAAATGGTCGAGCGCATCGCCGGCGAGGTCTTCATTCCGCTGACCGTGGGTGGTGGCATTCGTAGCTGCGATGACATTCGCACCATGCTCAACGCCGGTGCCGACAAGGTGTCGATCAATACCGCCGCGGTGAACAATCCTGAATTCGTGCGTGAAGCCGCCGAGCGTTTCGGCAGCCAATGTATCGTGGTGGCGATCGATGCCAAGCGGGTTTCCGCCGAGGGTGAGCCACCGAGATGGGAAATTTTCACCCATGGCGGTCGCCGTCCCACTGGACTCGATGCGGTAGAATGGGCGAAGAAGATGGTCGAGTACGGGGCCGGCGAATTGTTGCTGACCAGCATGGACCGCGACGGCACCAAAATCGGTTTCGACCTCGGTGTGACCCGTGCGATCGCCGATGCAGTGCCGGTACCGGTGATTGCCTCCGGCGGGGTTGGCAATCTCGACCACCTGGTGCACGGCGTGTTGGAAGGAGGTGCCGATGCGGTGCTGGCCGCGAGCATCTTCCACTTCGGTGAATACACCATTCCCGAAGCCAAGCGTCACATGGTCGAACACGGCATCGAAATGCGCCTTTAAGCGCATTAGGAGGCAGCGTGAAGGCACCGCGCCAGTGGGAAGGATTGATCGCTTGCGCGCTGCTGTCCGCTGCGACATTGGCCAGCGCCGACAACGCGCGTGTCTGGCCACCCGAGCTGTCACTGGACCACACCCTGGTGCAGACCAGCCTGGTGACCCAACACTTCAGCAGCGACCCGGAGCACACCGAAGACCAGCGGCTGCTCAGCATCGAACTGCATAATCCCGAGCGTTGGCTGGTAGGCGCCGCCTGGTTTCGCAACTCCTTCGACCAGCCAAGCTGGTACTGGTATGCAGGACGGGAATTCCCCTTCTGGCGACCGAGTGGCGACATCACCTTTCGCGCCAAGCTGACCGCCGGGCTACTGCGCGGCTACGATGGTGACTACCGTGACAAGATCCCGTTCAATCATCTCGGAGTTGCCCCGGCGGCATTACCCAGCGTCGGCGTACGTTGGGGGCGTATGGAGTCGGATCTGATCGTGTTCGGCACCGCCGGTGCGATGATCACCGTCGGGCTGCGCTTCTGAGCCACGATCCCCGTGCTCTACTCAATCGAGTGACAACCCCAGATTGCTCACCCCTTCATTGCGCCCGAGACGCCGCAACGCCTTGAGGTTGTCCCGGTCAAGCGGCGACTGCTCCACGGCTTCGAGCACGGCGTCCTGAAAGTCGTTTTCCTCTTCCATCAGTGGATGGGTCTTGACCAGCACCGCCAGTCGCTGGGCATCCTCCTCACCTTCGGTGAGCTCAATGAAGGCACGTACGCCGCCCTTGGATGTCCTGCTCACCTCGAGCACCGCGTCCAATGCATCGCCCCGCAGGGTATCGAGCAGTGCCGAGAGTGCCACGACCGCTTCCAGTGCGCGCCTGGCGCCAAAACTGTCGTCATCCAAGGGGGGTTCGAGTTCGGCGAGCTTTTCGGCCTGGCGGTCGAAATCGATGCGTGCTTCCTTCACCGCCAAGCGCTCCCAGACCAGGTCCAGAATCACTCGCAAGCCATGTAAATCACCCTGGCCGGTGGTCTCGGCGTACAGGCCATAATTGGGTAGCAGCCGCTCGCATAATGCCGCCATGAAGGCTTGTTGGTGATGAGGTTCAAGCTGCAAAAGGCGCTGATGAAAGCCGCTCATGGAGTCTCCTTGGAAAATGTCTGTCCCATGATCAAGGCCACAGGCTGTGAAGGGGCACGCGTCCCCCTGCATCGAAGATCACCCCTTCGGCGACGAGCCGTTCGCGCTGCTCTTGGGCGCCAGCATGATCGGCCAGGCGCCGCGACGCGGTGATCACCCGAAACCATGGAAGCGTGTGTCCGGTTGGGAGGTCGCGCAGGGCGCGAGCCACCAGTCGCGGCGTTGCCCCATCGGTCATGGCGGCAATGCGACCGTAGGTAGTGACCCGCCCCTGAGGAATCTCGGCGATTATCGTCAATATCTGTTCGCGCACAACCGGCTTCATGTACCCTTCGCTCCTCAAGCCACCACTTCTGCCGTTACAGCTGCCGTCACACATTCAACGCTGGTGAGGACATCCATGCATCTGCACCTGCTTCAGCATAGCCCCCACCAGGGCCCGGCCCGGCTGGCCGATTGGCTGGTCAGCATGGGGCACAGCCACACAATCTTTCACCTCGACACCGGGGAGGCCCCGCCACGGCTCAGCGATTGCGATGCCCTGGTGGTACTCGACGGGCCTTTGAGTGCCAAGGATCAGGCAGCGCCCGCATGGCTTGCGCGAGAGCGCAAGTTGATCGAGCGTGCGCTGGACAGCAACAAGCCACTACTCGGCATCGGTTTCGGTGCTCGGCTGATCGCCGACGCCCTCGGCGCGGTGGTGGCACCCGGCACCTATGCCGAAACCGGCTGGCAGCGTGTCACCCTGGCGGCGGACAGCGCCATGGATCTCCCCGAGCAATTCGATGCCTTCATGTGGCATCGAGAAGTCTTCGCGTTGCCCGAGGATGCCTTGCCAGTTGGGGGCAGCGAAGCAAGCCCGGTCCAGGGTTTCAGTTGGGATGCCGGACGTGTTGTCGGGTTGCTGTGCCACCTGGAAGCCACCAGTGAGAGCGTGACCGCACTCCTCGACCACCTGGCCACCCCTGCGGGCAGTACCACAAGCCCCCACGCCCAGGATCGTGAAGCGATGCTCGCCGACGACCGGCGCTTCGACCGGCTGGCGCCTTTGCTCGATCGTGTGCTCAGCCAGTGGCTGCGCACCACGAATATGCCTTGACCAACCTCCAGGTGTTACCCCTGGCTTGCTGCCGTTGAGTGCTGAGCGCGGGCCTCGGCTGTCCATTCGCGAGCCGCCGCCAGACAACTATCCCAGTCGCCCACATGCAGGAAGCGCCGCTCGGGATGCTTTTCCAGCTGGTAACGATACATGGGGTCATAGTATTCAGTGAGCAATGGCGCAAGCCAGGCTTCATGGGCCTGGCGGTTACCCCGCTCATGCTCCCGGAAGGCCAGCTGCTGCAATCGCTGCAGGCGCGCCAGACGCGCGCTACCCAGGCGCTTGCGCAAGCGTGCCAGCGAACTCGACAGTTGCTTGCGCATCAGGCTCCAGCCCAGCCACTCGCCACACTGGTAGCGGTAAACGTCCCACAAGTCATCGATGTAATCCTTGTGGATCTGCGCCAGCCGCCAATCCAGCGGCATTTCCACGCGCAGCCGCGGCGCTTGCTCCATGGCACCCCAGAAGCAAAGCGGGATGTTGGCGGTACCGATATGGCGCGACTCGTCCTCGACCACCAGTGGGCCAGGTAAATCGAGCAGGCGCCGACCCATGGCGTGTTCGAAATCGATCTGGCTGGGTGCCGGCAAGGGGTGCCGACCAAAGGCCGACCCCTTGTGTCGGGCGCAGCCCTCCAGATCAAGGCCGTTATCCAGCGCCGTGATCAACGCCGTCTTGGCACAGCCTGTCAGTCCGCCCACCACCAGCAGGGGCTGTCGGGCGGCGCTGTCGATTCGCTCACACAGCCCCCGCCGCATGGCCTTCCAGCCACCCCGTATACGCGGCCGTAACATGCCGGCTTCGGCCATCCACTGTTGGGCGACCTGCGAACGCAACCCGCCTCGAAAACAGTAGATGAGCGCATCGGGATGCCGCTCCAGCAGGCCTTGCCAGGCAGCCACTCGCGCCGCCTTCACGCCATCGCTGACCAGCGTCTCGCCGAGGGCGATGGCGGCCTGCTGGCCTCGCTGCTTGTACTCTATGCCGACCAGATGCCGCTCATCATCGTCCATCAGCGGCAGGTTCACGGCGCCAGGCAACGCGCCTTGGGCAAACTCCACCGGGGCTCGCACATCAATCAGCACACGGGATTCCCGCAGCAGCGAGAGATCTGGCTCGACCAGCGGCAAACTCATCCACGTACCTCGATCAAGGCTGGCCCCTGGGCCTTGATCACCTCGCCGAAGGGCACAAGCTCGATACCGTGAGCGCGACCGATACGCTGGACGTCATCTTCCCAGGAAGGGTGGACCGACAGCAGCAGGCCTCCGGAGGTCTGGGGGTCGCATAGCCATTGCCAGTGAGCCTCATCCATCTGCGGCAAGCTCTCGCCCAGCGCCTCACGATTACGCACGGTCCCACCGGGCACGGCACCACGGCGCCGATAGGCTTCAGCCTCGGCCAGGCGCGGCAGCCTGCGGAAATCGACACGAGCCGCCACACCACTCGCGGTGCAAACCTCAGCGAGATGCCCGGCAAGCCCAAACCCGGTCACGTCGGTCATCGCATTGACGCCCTTGATCTTGGCCAGTTCGACACCGATACGATTGGATTTGAGCATGGTTTCACGGGCAAGCCCCTGATGCCCCGTCTCCAACAGGCCTTTCTTCTCGGCGGTGGTGAGCATGCCAACACCCAACGGCTTGGTCAGGAACAGCAGATCGCCGGGCAAGGCACCCTTGTTGAGCTTGAGATGTTCAAGGTCGACCAGACCATTGACGGCCAGGCCGAATATCGGCTCGGAAGAATCGATGGAGTGGCCGCCAGCCAGCGCCAGGCCAAGCTCGCGACACACCGCCTGGGCGCCCCCGACCACATCACCGGCGACATCTGGACCCAGCTTGTCCAGCGGCCAGCCGAGAATACCGAGTGCCAGCACCGGGGTGCCGCCCATGGCGTAGACATCGCTGATCGCGTTGGTCGCCGCAATACGGCCAAAATCGAAGGGGTCATCGACGATGGGCATGAAGAAATCGGTGGTCGCGATCATTCCGCGACCATCACCGAGATCATAAACCGCGGCATCCTCACGCCCCTGATTGCCGACGATCAGCCGCGAATGGGATGCCCCCGGGCCCGCCTTGGCCAGGATGCCGTCGAGTACATCGGGGGCGATCTTGCAACCACAGCCAGCACCATGGCTGTATTGGGTCAGGCGAATGGCGCTCATCTCGGTCTCCTTGGCAGTCTTTACCGATCATCTATACCGCTAGTCTACAGCATCCAGCCAGGGCTAAAGGCAACGGGCAGCCCTTGAGACCAGCGCAATCAGGGACACCACGTCATCATCGCTACAGTGCCTCGAGGGCATCGGCCAGCTTATCCACGGCAACCACCTCCATGCCCGCGGGCGAACGCTTCGGCGCGTTGGCGCGAGGCACGATGGCACGGGTGAAACCGTGCTTGGCTGCCTCGACGATGCGTTCCTGGCCACTCGGCACTGGGCGGATTTCACCGGACAAACCGACCTCACCAAACACCACCAGTTCTTGCGGCAGCGCGCGATTCTGCAGGCTCGACACTACCGCCAGCAGTACCGCCAGGTCAGCACTGGTCTCGAGCACCTTCACGCCACCTACCACGTTGAGAAACACGTCCTGATCGCCGGTGAAAAGCCCACCATGCCGGTGCAGCACGGCCAGCAACATCGCCAGGCGGTTGGCGTCCAACCCCACCGCCACCCGACGCGGATTGCCAAGTGGTGAATCATCGAGTAGCGCCTGCACCTCGACGAGGATCGGGCGAGTCCCTTCCCACACCACCATCACCAAGCTGCCGGGTGCCTGCTCCTGGGTACGCGACAGGAAGATGGCGCTGGGGTTCTTCACTTCCTTCAGCCCGTGCTCGAGCATCGCAAACACCCCAAGCTCGTTGACGGCGCCAAAGCGATTCTTCTGGCCACGCAGGGTGCGAAAGCGCGAGTCGGCGCCACCTTCGAGCAGCAGCGAGGCATCGATCATATGTTCCAGCACCTTGGGCCCTGCCAGGGTGCCATCCTTGGTCACGTGGCCCACCAGCAACAGCACGGTGTTGCTCTGCTTGGCAAAACGCGTCAAAACCGCAGCGGACTCCCGAACCTGCGCCACGCCACCCGGTGCCGAGGCAATATCCTCCAGGTGCATGGTCTGGATCGAGTCGATGATCAGGATCTCGGGGGTTTCGCGTTCGGCCACGGCGAGAATCGTCTCGACACTGGTCTCGGCCAGCATCTTCAGGCCCTGAACAGGCAGCTGCAGGCGATGCGCACGCATCGCCACCTGCGAGAGCGACTCTTCACCGGTCACGTACAGCACCCGGCGACTCTGCGCCAGCTTGCAGGCGGTCTGCAGCAGCAGCGTCGACTTTCCCGCCCCCGGGTTACCGCCAAGCAATACCGCTGAGCCCGGCACCAACCCGCCTCCCAGTACGCGGTCAAACTCCTCGAAGGTAGACGAGAGGCGGGGCACCTCGGAGAGATCGACATGGGCAAGATCCACCACGTCTCGTGACAAGCCACCCGCATAGCCACCACGCCCCGTCGCCGAGGTGCTACTTCCAGCCCCGGGCCGTGCAGCGGCAAGGCGAACCTCGCTCAGCGTGTTCCACTCCTGGCAACTGGTGCACTGCCCCTGCCATTTGCGGTAGTCGGCACCACACTCGGTGCACACGAAGGCACTCTTCGCTTTGGCCATTCAGGCGTCTCGTCAGTGATGGGTGGGGAAGGCGCTGCGGGCTATTCAGCCATAACGGCAAGGGGGCGACCCGCAGGCCGCCCCCTCGTCATTCATGGCTAATGGATCACTGGCGGCGCAGCTGCAGCATGTCATTATTCTGGAAGCGACGACGCTGAGGGTCGATCAACTCCAGGGTCTGCTCGTCGACACGCAGGAAGTAGTAGATCTGGCCTTCACCGTCGGGCGTCAGCTCATAAACCGTGGCATCCGGGTCGGTGGCGGTACCACCCAGCACTTCCCAGTTACCGGCGTAGTTCTCGTCCGGTGGATTCTGGGGATGCGCGCGGTAGGTTGCCTGGAGAGTGAAGGTCCGCTCTTCCGCTGCCGCCTGCTCATCACCACTCATGCGAACATCGAGATCGATGCCATCGCAGTTGCGGCATGGCAGCGTTCCTTGGTAGGCCACTTCCGTATCTTCCATCTCGGGCGCTGCGACACCGTCACCGGTCGGGCCAGCGGCACAACCTGCCAACAGCGCAAGTAAGGCCGAGCCGGCCAGCAAGGTCCTGATTTGCATGTTCGTCCTCCTAACCAATGGGCAGACTGCCACGCATGATGGCAGCTTGAGGGACAGCATAACCTTTCATGCCATCAGCGGACAGTCCCGCAGGCGTTGGGTTCCCTGTATCAACTCACTCCGGCATGCACATGGGTAAAGACCAGTGCCAGCACGACCGGCATGACCAACAGCGACCCCAGATTGCCGATCAACACCAACGAAGCAACCTTTTGGGGTTCCTGGCGATACTGTTCGGCGACCAGATAATTCAACACCGCCGGAGGCAAGGCCGCGAATACCCAGAGAGCCGCCGCCTGAAGGCCTGAAAGCTCGAACAGCCAGATCAGCGGGACGGCCAACACCAGACCGGACAACGGACACAGCACCGCGCCAAGAATCCCGGTCTTCCAGTCGCCAAAATCAATATCGAGCATTCGCACACCCAAGGCGAACAACAGCAACGGGATACACACGCCACCCAGCATGTGCAGTGCCTCGAGCAACCAGGCTGGCAGCGATATGCCCAGCAGATTGATGGCAAGCCCGGCGACACTGGCCAGCATGATCGGCATGCGCAGGATACGCCACAGCGGGGTGTGCGGGCTGAGCAGGTAGAGCCCCAGCGAGAAGTGCAGCAGCATCTCGACGATAAACAGCACCACCGCCGCCGGCAAGGCCGCCTCACCAAACGCCAGCAGCAACAGAGGAACCCCCATGTTCCCTGAATTGTTGAACATCATCGGTGGCAGGAAGGTCTTCGGCGACAACTTCAGCCACTTGACCACCGGCCACAACAACACCCCCGAGCCGATGACGATCACCGCCCCGGCCACCGCCAGCCCTGCATATTCTTCAAGCGGAGCCTGCCCATCAGCCAGCACGACAAACACCAGCATCGGCACGAACAACTCCATGTTCAGGGTATTGATGCTGCGGATGTCCGGCGCGCGGAAGCGTCCATACAGCGTACCGCAGCCGGCAATCAGAAAGACCGGCAACAGAGTGGCGAGAATCTTTGCTGTCATGAAGGGTCCATGGAGTGCGGATCACGAAAAAGGCTATCAGACTAGCATGACTGCAGGCTTGCGCGGTCTCGCCGCGCAAGCCACCATGACCAGACCCTCTATCCCGTGCCATTCAAGCGAGCGAAAATGAGCAAGTTCTGGAGCCCCCGGGTTCGCGAGCTGACGCCCTATATCCCCGGCGAGCAGCCCCGTGAACGCCTGATCAAGCTGAACACCAACGAGAACCCCTATCCCCCGGCACCCGGCGTCGGGGCCGTGCTGCGGGAGTTCCCCACCGATCACCTGCGTCTCTATCCCGACCCCGGCTCCCTCGCCCTACGCGAGGCCTTGGCCACTGTACTCGATGTACCTGCCAGCCATGTCTTCGTCGGCAATGGCTCCGACGAAGTATTGGCTCTGGCTTTCCAGGCCTTCTTCTGCCAGCCAAAGTCCCTGGCCACGCCGGAGATCTCGTACAGCTTCTATCCGGTGTACTGCAACATGTATGGCATCGAGCGCAAGGCATACCCACTGGATGACCAGTGGCGTGTCGACCTCGGCGCCTTCGAAGCCGAAAGTGGCGGCATTATCTTCGCCAACCCCAACGCGCCCACGGGGCACGGTCATGGCCGCGATGCCATCGCCGCCCTGCTAGAAAAAGTGACCGACCGTGTGGTGCTGATCGATGAGGCCTACGTTGACTTCGGTGGCGAGAGCGCTGTGCCATTGACCGACAAGTATTCCAACCTTCTGGTGACAGGCACCTTCTCCAAATCGCGCAGCCTGGCAGGGCTTCGTCTTGGCTATGCGGTGGGGTCGCCGGAGCTGATCGAGGGCCTTACCCGGGTCAAGGACTCCTTCAATTCCTACCCGGTCGATGCACTGGCAAGCGCCGTGGCTATCGCTTCGCTTGCCGACCAGGAACACTTCGACGCCACCCGAGGCGCGGTCATTGCAACCCGCGAGCGCACGCGTACCCGTCTGGAGGCGCTTGGTTTCAAGGTACTACCTTCACAGACCAACTTCGTGCTGGCGACACATCCGACACACGATGCCGCGCAGATCTTTGTCGGGTTGCGTGAGCGAGGCATTCTGGTTCGTCACTTCAATACCGATGCGCTACGCGACTACCTGCGCATCTCCATCGGTACCGACGACGAGATGGATAGCTTGATCGAGGTACTCGAAGCACTCTGCGGGTAAACCGGACTCAAATGCCAAGGGCGCCAGATGGCGCCCTTTGGTAACCCCGGCAGCCATACGACTGCCCGACGTTTTCCCCTTTCCCCTCCCTCTTGCCCTCCGGCGAGTCTCGCCATTCTCTACCTGCCGGTCACCTCCACCCGGGTCCAGCGGCTATTCTTGGTTGTGATCCAGGCCGTAAATGGCCCCCCCCAGGAGAGCCCCCATGCAGGTTCAAGCGTCCATCGAGTCCCTCTATCATCGCTATGCGCCCCGCGTGCGAGCGACTCTGATCCGTCATCTGGGGGATTTCGATTCAGCGGAAGATGCGCTCCATGATGCCTTTGCCGCTGCGGTGAACCACTGGCCGGAACATGGAGTCCCCGACGACCCACTAGCCTGGCTGATCCGTGTCGGCCATCGGCGCGGCATCGACCAGATCCGCCGCCGCCAGACCGCCCGTCGACATGCTCATTTGCTGATAACCGAGGAAGACGACGAACCGGAGCCCCAGCCCATAGCAGACGACCCTCTTCGATTGCTGTTCACCTGCTGTCATCCGGTGCTGGCAATGCCCGACCGCCTGGCGCTGACCCTGCGAGAGATGGCTGGGCTCACCACCGAACAGGTCGCCAATGCCCTGCTGCAGAAGACGGCGTCTCTGGCGCAGCGCATCGTAAGGGCCAAGCGCCGCATCCGCGATGCCGGTGTACCCTACGAGACGCCCGATGAGGCCGAGCTGCCAAAGCGTCTGCCAGACGTCCTGGGGGTGATCTATCTGATCTTCAACGAAGGCTATTCACGAAGCGACGGCGACAGCGTGGTGGACGTGCACCTCGCCGACGAAGCCATCGACCTCGCTCAGTCCCTCGCGCGCCTGCTGCCTCATGGAGAAGCCTTCGGCCTGCTGGCCCTGATGCTGCTGCATGACGCCAGACGCGCGGCACGCCAGGACGCACAAGGGGATCTGGTGCCTCTGGAGGAACAACAGCGTCACCTGTGGGACAAGGCGCAGATCGAGACCGGCATGCATTGGCTCGAGCAGGCCCTGGCATTGACGCCCATCGCCCCATATACCCTGCAAGCCTCCATCGCCGCCGTTCATGCCAAGGCGGTCGATGCCGAGTCCACCGACTGGCGCCGTATCGAGCGCCTCTATGAGGCGCTTTATCGTTGCCAGCCCTCTCCGGTGATCGCACTTAACCGCGCGGTTGCGGTGGCCATGAGTGACACTCCCGACGCCGGCCTCGCCCTGCTCGATGCACTGTCCAGCCACAAACAGGTCGTCACGTACCACCTCTATCATGCCGCCTTGGCCGACCTGCACCGCCGAGCCGGCCATCTCACCGACGCCCGACACGCCTACCACAATGCGTTGGCACTCTGCACTCAGGGGCCCGAGCGCCGCTTCCTGGCCCGCCGACTGGCGGAACTCGACCAGACCAGGTGAAAAAAGAGCTGCCGCTGTCGATTCCCTTATGAGTCACACGACTCCCGAATACTCCCCTGCGAAGGGAAGCGATAGACAACGAGGGATCAAGCAAGGAGGAACCCAAGATGAAATATGTCGCATTGGTCTACTACCAGGAGCAGTTGATCAACGCCATGAGCGAGCCTGAGTGGCATGCGCTCAACCAGGAGTGCATCGCCGGGGTCGAGCGGCTGACAGAACAGGGCTACTTCATTGCCGGCCAGGCACTTCAGAGCGTGGACCATGCCACCAATGTGAGAGTCAGGAACGGCGAGGTGCTGGTATCCGACGGCCCATTCGCCGAAACCAAAGAGCAACTGGCTGGCTTCTATCTGCTTGACGCTCGGGACCTGAATGAGGCATTGCGCCTGGCAAGCCGTATACCTCCAGCCCGCTTCGGCACCATCGAAGTGCGTCCCGTCAGGGAGCTGCCCCCTAAGGACCAGACAGGAGATGCATCATGAACCACCTGAATAACTACGTGGATGGCTTCGTGGCGGCGGTACCCACGGCGAACCGGCAAGCCTATATCAAGCATGCCAAGGAAGCGGCTGTCGTCTTCAAGGAGTATGGCGCCCTGAGCCTGGTCGAGTGCTGGGGCGATGACGTTCCCCAGGGCAAGCTGACGTCCTTCCCCCTGGCGGTCCAGTGCAGAGACGACGAGACGGTGATCTTTTCTTGGATCACCTGGCCCTCTCGCGCAGTGCGTGATCAGGCCATGCCGCGAATCATGGAGGATCCGCGCCTGTCTCAGCAGAACAACCCCATGCCCTTCGACGGCAAGCGGCTGATCTATGGAGGGTTTGAAGTCGTTGTGGATGAATAGCGTCCCTACCACGAAAAAGCCCCGAGCGCTTTCGCACTCGGGGCCTGATAACAACAACACCCCGGCCAAGATGGCCGGGGTGTTGTCTGAAGAAGTGCCTGACGATGATCGCGCCGGGCTCCGGGACTCTCCATGGGGAAACCCCCAAACGACAACACCCCAGCCAATGGCTGGGGTGTCGGAAAAGGTGCCTGACGATGACCTACTCTCGCATGGGGAAACCCCACACTACCATCGGCGCTAAGCGGTTTCACTGCTGAGTTCGGCATGGGATCAGGTGGTTCACGCTCGCTATGGTCGTCAGGCGAAAAGGG
>NZ_PYUD01000006.1 GCF_003028575.1 Halomonas urumqiensis
CCCTTTTCGCCTGACGACCATAGCGAGCGTGAACCACCTGATCCCATGCCGAACTCAGCAGTGAAACCGCTTAGCGCCGATGGTAGTGTGGGGTTTCCCCATGCGAGAGTAGGTCATCGTCAGGCACTTATTCAGACAACACCCCAGCCATTGGCTGGGGTGTTGTCGTTTGGGGGGGGTCCCCATGGAGAGTCCCGGAGCCCGGCGCGATCATCGTCAGGCACTTCTTCAGACAACACCCCGGCCATCTTGGTCGGGGTGTTGTTGTTTGTACGGAAGAGTTACACGAGGTTGCAGGCGGTAGTTGTGATTCGTCGGCTTGGCGGCTAGTGTTTTCTGGGTATTACGCAACCTCGGTACACAGGAACAGCCAATCTCAGGAGGAGATGACGATGACCAAAGCAATGCTCAAGACACTCGGAATGGCCATGCTGATCGCCTTGATGGCAGGTGGACTGGCGGCCTGCGAAGAGGAGCAGGGGCCGGCCGAAGAGGCGGGAGAAAATATCGACGAGGCAATGGAAGATGCTGGGGAAAGCGTCGAGGAAATGGGTGAGTCCATTCAGGAGGGCGCCGAAGGCGAGTGACTCAAGGCTCCAGAAACATGTTTCATAACCAACAAGTCCGGGCAGATGCCCGGACTTGTTGGTTATGGAGGTTTCTTTGGCATTGGTCTGTCAGCTGTTCTGTTCGATGCCCTGTACGTACCAGGGAGCGCCATCACGCAGGTCACGTACCAGATGCCAGGTTTCGTTGAACTCGTTATGTTCTCCGTTCTCATCGAGAATGCCATGGAAGATGACCGTGGCTTCGGCCTGTGGACCTGCCTCGCGGACACTTCCAAGCTCGGCGAACAGGCGTACGACCTCGGTACGATTGTTGGCGGGATGCCTGTCACGCTCTTCGCGCAGCACATTGTAGAGTGCTGGCGTGACGTACTCCTGTATGCCCGCGAAGTCGTTATTGTCCCAGGCCCGCTGCAGGGTCATGAAGTGTTCCTTGGCCGCGCCAAGGAAGCGCTCGCGATCGAACCACTCCGGCGCTCCGGCAAAGGCCATGCCCGATGCCGTTGCCTGTGAATCGGCCTGGAAGGCCTGGGGCTGGTGAGCGGCGGGTTGCTCGGGGGTAGTGCCATCCGCCATGGCGGGGCGTCGGCGAGCGAACAGGCGCAATAATAGAAAGCCGATCAGTGCCACCACAAGGATGTCCATCAGCCGCAGCTCGTCGAAAGCTCCACCGAAGAACAACGCAGCAAGAAGGCCACCAGCGAGCAGTCCCCCTAGCATGCCGGGCATCCGTGAACCCGTGGCCCGGTTTTGACCTTGACGGGCCGGGGCCGCTTGGTTGGGTGTTGCGGCGGGACGATCCGCGGACCGGGAGAAGCTGCCGACGTTGCCGCCGCCACCGAGACGGCGTGCTTCGGCGAAGTCCATGGCCGGACCAATGCTGAGCAGACCAACCACCAGCATGACAAGTAACTGACGCATCGAGGGAATCTCCTGGTGAGTGACGCAGTGATGTGTTGCGGGAGTATTGCAGCGGAAGTGGTCTTGTCGAGAGACGCTTCACTGCCAAGCATTCTACCCACTATGCTGGTTGCTCACGACAAGAACCGGGAGCAAGCCATGCGTCTGACAAGCGAACAGAGTCTGGTATTGATCGTCGACATGCAGGCGGGACTATTGCCGGTGATCGAGCATGGTGATCAGGCAGCGCGCGAGGCTGGTTGGCTGGGGGAGTTGGCGATGTCCATCGACGTGCCTGTCTGGCTGACCGAGCAGTATCCACAGGGCCTGGGCGGCAGTGAA
The DNA here is from genome assembly GCF_003028575.1 of Halomonas urumqiensis. Taxonomy (GTDB): domain Bacteria; phylum Pseudomonadota; class Gammaproteobacteria; order Pseudomonadales; family Halomonadaceae; genus Halomonas; species Halomonas urumqiensis. The sequence continues at coordinate 1,809 of NZ_PYUD01000006.1, forward strand.
CCAGCGCTGCTCGAGGCGCTACCCAACTGCCGCGTATGGCAGAAGCTGCATTTCGATGCCCATGCTGAACCTGAGTTCGCCGAGGCTCTGAAGGCGAGTGAGCGACGTCAAATCGTCATCTGCGGTACTGAAGCCCATATCTGCGTGATGCAGACAGGGCTTGGTTTGCTGGAAGCGGGTTACGAGGTCTATTGGGTGGTTGAGGCTTCGGCCAGCCGGCGGGCCGCAGAGGCGACGCTGGCGAAGGAGAGAATGGTGCAGGCAGGTGCGGTTGCGGTGAGCGCCGACATGGTAGCCTACGAGTGGTTGCATCGCTGTGATGATGAGCGTTTCAAACAGGCGCACCGACGCTTCCTGAAGCCACGAGCCTCACGTGCGCTGGACTTCTGATGGGTCGAATACGGTCATAGCGCAACGTCACGCATCTGCTTCGGCGCGGGTGAACACCAGTGTGTCGCCTTCCGAGAGGTTGGCGTTGAAGTGATAGCCCGCCACGTCGAAGTCCTTGAGCCCTTCCGGGTCATCGAGGCGATGCCGGATCATCCAGGCAGCCATTAGCCCGCGCGCCTTCTTGGCATAGAAGCTGATGATCTTCAGCTTGCCGTTCTTTTCGTCCTTGAACACCGGTGTGATCACCCGGCTCTGGAGCCTTTTGGTGTCGATTGCCTTGAAGTACTCATTAGAGGCCAGGTTGACCAGCACGTGGCTGCCACTGGCCTTGATGGCGCGATCCAGTTCTTGGGTCAGGGTGTCCTTCCAGAAGGCATAAAGGTCCCTGCCCGCCGGGTTTTCTAGGCGCGTGCCCATTTCCAGCCGGTAGGGCTGGATCAGATCCAGGGGGCGTAGCAAGCCATACAGCCCTGAAAGTATGCGCAGGTGCTGCTGGGCGAAGGCGTTGTCATCGTCGTTGAAGGTGCTGGCCTCGAGGCCGACGTAGACATCGCCCTGGAAGGCCTGGGCCGCCGGCTTGGCATTATGGCTGTCGAAAGGCGGCTGCCACTCGGCAAAGCGCGCGGCGTTGAGTCCGGCGAGCTTGTCGCTGATACCCATCAGATCACTGAGCTGCTGCGGTGAATAGCCGCGGAGGATCTCGATCAACTGCTGGCTGCTGTCGAGAAAATCTGGCTCTGAATGGATACCCGTAGTTGCCGGAGTCTCGAAGTCCAGCGTCTTGGCGGGCGAGATAACGCTCAGCATGGGGCGCTCCTGTGCCTGTGGGTGAGAACCGCCAAGTATACCAAGTGCCTGGCTGGTGGTGGGCTATCGCGATGATAGCCCTCCACCGGCGGCAGATACTCCAGGATGACCGGTGTGATCAGGGGCAGGGGTTGGAGAGTCGCGCGTGCACATCGTCAATGGCGTCGAGCACTTCCTGGTCTAGCTTGAGCGATTCACTGGCCAGGTTGCTTTCCAACTGCTCCATGGTGGTGGCACCGATGATATTGCTGGTCAGGAAGCTGCGTGAATTGACGAACGCCAGGGCCATCTGTGCCGGGTCGAGTCCATGTTCACGGGCGATATCGACATAGGCGCGGGTCGCCTCTTCAGCCACCGGCGAGGTGTAGCGCTTGAAGCGCTCGAAGAGCGTCAGGCGGGCCTTGGCTGGGCGAGCGCCATCAAGGTATTTGCCGGAAAGAACCCCGAACCCCAGAGGGGAGTAGGCCAGCAGGCCAACCCCTTCGCGATGGGCAATCTCGGCCAGACCCACCTCGAAACTGCGGTTGAGAAGGTTGTAGGGGTTTTGCACGGAAGCGACCCGCGGCAGGCCATGGGTGTCGGCGATGTGCAATGCGCGCATCACCCCCCAGGGCGTGTCATTGGAGAGCCCGATGGCGCGGATCTTGCCGGCATCGACCAGCTCCTTGAGAGCGGAAAGGGTTTCCTCGAGCGGCGTGGCGTCTTCTTCCTCCTCATGGGTGTAGCCAAGCTTGCCGAAGAAGTTGGTACGACGATCTGGCCAGTGCAGTTGATAAAGGTCGATGTAATCGGTCTGCAGGCGAGCGAGGCTATCATCGACGGCTTGGCGCAGGTGGTCTCGAGTATGGCGTGGCCCATTACGGATATGGTCGAGGCCGGGGCCCGCCGCCTTGGTGGCAATGATCACGTCGTCGCGGGAGCCGCGCTGCTTTAGCCAGTTGCCGATGTAGGCTTCTGTGCGCCCTTGGGTGTTGGCCAGCGGGGGCACCGGATACATTTCGGCAGTGTCGATGAAGTTGATGCCAAAGGACACGGCACGATCAAGTTGTTCGTAGGCCTCGGCTTCGCTGTTCTGCTCGCCGTAGGTCATGGTGCCAAGGCAGAGTCGGCTGACTTCGATGCCGGTATTGCCAAGTGGTCGCGTCTGCATCCGTTACTCTCCGGGCCAGGAATCGTGTGTGGAAATCATCGACTGGTTGGTGTTCATGATAAGTCACAGTCTGGTTCGAATTGGCATGGTAGCGGCAGGTCGGCCACGGCCGCAAATGCAGGGCTTGAGTCATCGCTGTGCCAGGCGTATGCTGGCCGCCCGTTACGCCCCGGGGGAGCCTGGGGCGTTGGTCGTCATTGCAGGCGAATGACGCCGCGCACAGGGTGGTGCGCCCCGTCATCATCACGATAAACAGGATTCGGTTGTTGGCCATGACCCAGGCATCATCTCTGTTCACTCGGCTCGAATATCGCCTGGCGGAGCAGCTTTTTCATACCCGTTGGCTGCCTCGCTCGCCGCGCACCCAGCGGCTGACCATGCATCTCTTTCAGCGTTGCGCCGATGCTGGCCATACGGCCGCATTATCGGTCTACGGCCATATGCTGTTTCATCGCGGCATGAGCCCGCAGGACAAGGCTCGCGGCGCTCGCTACGTGCTTGAGGCCGCACATGCTGGCGATGCACGTGCCCAGTATCAGGCCGGCCAGATTCACGAACATGGCTGTGCACTCTATCCGCGTCGCGATGACCATGCGGTTACCTGGTACGCACGTGCGGGCGAAGCAGGTCACCCACTTGCCGCCAGCCGCCTCTCGCGGGCTTACCGCGAAGGCCAGCTCGGACTGCCGGTGGATGACGAGCGCGCTGACTATTGGCAGCAGCTGGCGGACCAGGCCGGCCGGTTGTCCGAGGTGCTGGACAGCAGTGGAGCCGAAACGCGACACTAGGCCAATCGTCGGCCGGGCCCATCCCGGTCACCTGACCGGAACCCTGCCTCGAGGATGTTGCCTTCCGTGACGTTACCGACTCTGCTCGATATCGAAGCGTCCGGATTCGGACGCGGCAGCTACCCCATCGAGGTCGGCCTGGCACGTCCTGACGGCAGCAGCTGTGCCTTTCTGATCCAGCCACTCGAGGAATGGACCCATTGGGACCCCAAGGCCGAGTTGCTGCATGGCATCTCGCGAGGCCGTCTGGCGCGAGAAGGTTATCCGGTACGGCAGGTAGCGCGCTGGTTGAACGACGAGCTCGATGAGATCGGCATCGCCTACAGCGACAGCTGGGGCTACGACAACACCTGGCTGTCGTTGCTGTTCCACCATGCCGGCATGCTGCCGGCATTTCGTCTCGAGGCACTGCGCATGTTGCTGAGCGAAGGCCAGCTCGAGATCTGGCACGAAACCCGCGAAGCGCTGATCGAAGAGCTGGGCATATACCGCCATCGCGCCGGCGAGGATGCCCGGCTATTGCAGCTCACCTACCAGCGGACTCGCGAACTCGCAGGCAAAGGCTAAGGCGATCGCATCTCACCCCAGGTATTCCCTTCTCGCATTCCCCACATCTCCCTTGCTCGTGTTCGTCTCCACTTGGCACGATGAGCGAAGCCATCATGTGCGGTCTGACAGCCTGTGATGAGTCAAGCGATTGTTTCCCGACCGGCGGCGATGATCATCTCGCGAAGCGCCACCGAGGCCGTGGAAAGAGCGCGCCGGCGATACTGCACGATGCCGAGCGGGCGTCCCACGTCGGGTGATACCAGGGGGCGGTAGTCGATGCCGTGGGTGACGATTTGGCGGAAGCTCAGCTTGGGCAATACGCTGATGCCTACGCCGGCCGCCACCATGCGCCCCACGGTGGCGATTTGGCTGGCATCGCAGATGATATCGAGCGACCGACCCACCTCGGCCATGATGCGGTCGATGACCTGACGTGAGCTGGAGAGGCGGTTGATGCCGATGAAGGGGAAGTCAGCCAGTTCCTGCCAGGCGATGCGTGAGTGTTCCAACAGTGGGTGGCCCAGCGGGCAGACCACCACGTAGCGATCCTCCAGCACCGGCTCGAAGGCGAGATCCTCCGAGTCGACTGGCGGTACCGAGAGTCCCAGGTCGGCACGCCCCTCCCGCACCATCAGGTTCACCTGCTCGGCGAGTACGTCGTGCAGGGCGAAGTTGATGCGCGGATAGCGGGCATGGAAGGTGGCGATGACCCCTGGTAACAAGCCGGCGGCCAGGGTGGGCAGCGCCGCCACCGCCACCTTGCCACGCTTCTTCGAGAACAACTCGTCGAGATCCTCGAAAGCCACGCTCCAATCATTCAGCAGGCGAATCGCCACCGGCAGGAAGGCTTCACCCTCCGGTGTGAGGGTGAGCTGTCGGGTGCTGCGTGAGAACAGTGAACCACCCACCGTCTCTTCCAGCTTGCGCAGGGCGATCGAGATCGCTGGCTGGGAGAGGTGGATACGCTCACTGGCTTCGGCCAGGCTGCGCGACTGGGCCACCGCGACGAAGGCGTCGAGCTGTCGGATGCTGGGGTTCATTTATAAAGTAAAACACGTTTTAAAAACAATTCAATGTACAAAACATAGCAGGGTTGGCCACTCTGCACACAGCGGCACTCGCCCGAGTCGCGCTTCACGCGGTGCCGCTATCCAACACGATTCTCTACAAGAACAAGCCCACACCGGGCTAGGAGCCAACCATGAAAACGCTGCTCACCGCCGTCGCCGCCAGCGCCGCACTCTTCGCCGCTGCTTCCGCTCCCGCTCAGGAGCGCCTGCTGATTGGGTCGACCTCCAGCTCGTCGAGCCACTACGGTTACTTCGTGGCGGTCAATCAGATCATCAACGGTGAACTCGAAGGGGTCAGCTCCTCCGTTGCCGAGACAGGGGCCACGGTCGACAATCTGCGCCGGCTCAGCCGCAATCAGATCGACATGGGGCTGGTGACGACCAATACCGGCTATCACGCCTATGCGGGTCTTGGGGACTTCGAGCAGCGTCCGGTGGACACCCGCCTGCTATGGGTATACACCGTCGCGCCGCAAAACGTGGTGATGCGCGAAGATGCCGGCGTCGACAGCATGGAAGGGTTGGACGGTGTGCGCCTCAATCCGGGGATCACCGGCTCGGCCACCGAGAGCACCACCGAGGCGGTCATGGAGACGCTTGGCATTTCTCCCGACTATGTGCGTGGCTCCACCACCGATGTGGTCGACTCCATCAAGGATGGGCGCATCAACGGTTACGTGAAATCCGGGGTGGGCAACCGCCTGGATGGTTCGACCATGGATATCGCCACCTTCACGCCGATCAATGTGCTCTCACTCAGTGACGAACAAGCTGACACCCTGCGCAGCGAGATGCCCGACATCGCCGTCGTGGACATCCCCGAAGGCGCTGCGGACGGTATCCCCAGCTTCACCACCTGGGCCTTCGGCGTGGCCGTGCATGCGCATCCGGACATGGATGAAGAGACCGCCTACCAGATCGTCAAGGCGGTGATGGAGAACCTCGAGCCCCAGGCCAATGCCTTCTCGGCGGTCAAGGATGCCGACCTGGCACAGATGACCCTCGATGTCGGTACCGTTCCCCTGCACGCCGGTGCGGCACGCTACTTCGAAGAGCAGGGAATGGAGATTCCTGAAGCCCTGCAGCCCGCCGAATAACGGCTGCCGGAGGAGATCTTCATGCGCGAGCATCTGATCCGGGGGCTGGCCCTCACACTGGGTGGCCTGATCCTCTATACCGCCGCCACCGGTCCTTTCGAGAGCCTGGTACAGCGCGGAATCTTCCTCGCACTGGTCATCTTGCTGGGGCTTGCTGTCTATCCGCTGGGGGCCGGCAAGCGCTGGCGACCGCTGGGCCTGGCGTTCGACCTGATCCTGGCGGTTGGCACTGTGCTCGCCTGCGGCTACGTGGTGATGAACTACGAGCGCATCCTGGTAGAGCTGCCCTGGGCATCCACTCGCGACATGCTGTTCACGGGCGTGCTGTTGGTGGCGATACTCGAGCTGTCGCGGCGCGCCATCGGCGTGATCTTCCCGCTGCTGGTGGTGGCCGGCCTGGCCTATGCCTGGTTCGGCGCGGCCATTCCCGGACCGCTCGGACACCGAGGCTTCGACCTGGCCTACATCACCGAGACCATCTATCTCGGTGATCTCGGAGTGTGGGGCATGTTGGTCGGCGTGGCTGCGACCACCATCGCGGCGTTCGTGCTGTTTGGCAGCCTGCTGCTGCATACCGGTGGCGGCCAGACCTTCATGGACATGGCGTTGCGCATCAGCGGACGCTCGCCGGGTGGCGCTGCCAAGGTGGCCACGGTCGCCTCTGGGTTGTTCGGCATGGTAAGCGGCAGCGCGGTGGCCAACGTGGCCACGACCGGCAATTTCACCATTCCCATGATGAAGCGCCTCGATTATCCGCGGCCCTTCGCCGCCGGGGTCGAGGCCGTCGCTTCGACCGGGGGACAGATTGCACCACCGATTCTCGGCGCGGCGGCTTTCATCATGGCCGAGATTCTGGGCGAGAGTTACCTGCGTATCGCCCTGGCGGCGTTGCTGCCGGCGATTCTGTTCTATCTGGGCGTCTTTCTGACCATTCATCTGGTGGCGCGACGGCGCGACCTCCGCGTGGTACCTGGCGATGAGCTGCCTGGCTGGCACGACGTGTTGCGCCCCGAGCGCATCGTGCCGATTCTCGCGGCATTGGGCGGGCTCTTCTACGGTGTGCTAAGCGGCCGCTCCATACAGCTATCGGCGTTCTACGGCATCTTGATGACGGTGCTGACGTTCGTGCCGTTCTCGCTGTTCGCGAAAATGCCGCTCCGAGAGATTCTCGCCAAGCTGCTTTCGGGGTTGATGGATGCCGGCAAGGGGATGGTGATCATCGGCGTGCTGCTGGCCGGTGCCCAGATTCTGGTGGCGATGATCGGCATGACGGGCATCGGTGTGACGCTCGCCAGCTTGATCGTCAATGTGGGGGGCGAGTCGCTGTTCCTGGTGGCAGGCATCGTGGGCGGCGTGTGCCTGATCCTCGGCATGGGCATTCCGACCACCGCCGCTTACGTCCTGGTGGCCTCGGTGCTGGCGCCGGCGTTGACCACCATCGGTGTGGAGCCGCTGATCGCACACCTGTTCGTGTTCTATTTCGCCACTCTCTCGGTCATCACGCCGCCGGTGTGCGTCGCGGTGTTCGTCGCCTCGGGCATTGCCGGAACCAACTGGCTACCGGCAGCCGGCGAGGCCGTGCGCCTGGCGGGAGCGATCTACGTCATTCCCTTCCTGCTGCTGATTTATCCGGCCCTGGCCGGTTTCGGCGGCGCTGTCGATATCGCATTGGCGAGCTGCCAGGGCGTGGTCTTCGTGCTGGCCTTCGCCTCGCTGGTCTCCCGGGTGGCGATCACCGGCCACCGTGCGCTGGATATCATCGGCCTGATCGTGGTGATCATCCTGGCGCTTACGCCGGGTTGGGTCACCACCGCGGCCGCGTTGCTGACGCTGGTGGGCATGTATGCCCTGCACCGGCGCCAGCCGGGAAATGCCGGCCCCACTAAGCATGACGTTCCCGCCAAGGAGACCCACCCATGACATTCCTGTTGGGCAGCGGTGCCGGCTTCTCCGGCGACCGCACCGATGCCGCCATTCCCGTCGTGGCGGAGCTTGTCCGGCGCGGCCAACCTGCCGCGCTGCTCTTCGAGACTCTGGGGGAGCGCACTCTGGCCGCCGCCCACAGGGCACGGCATGACGACGCGGGGGGCGGCTTCGAGCCGCTGCTCGATGAACTGCTGGAACCCGTGCTCGTCGATTGCCTGGACAATGGCATCACCATCCTTGGCAACTTCGGCGCCGCCAACCCCGCGGGTGCCTGTGAGCGAGTCCGCGTTCTGGGCGAAAGGGCGGGGCGGGCCGAACTCCGCATCGGCCATGTGCAGGGCGACGACATCCGCTCGCGCCTGTCCGGTATCGATCTGCAGAACTGGGAGACGGAGAGCGGCGAGATGCCTGATGAGGCAGCGCTGATCTCGGCCAATGTCTATCTCGGCGCCGAGCCCCTGGTCGAGGCGCTGAGCCTGGGCGCCGAGGTGGTAGTGACGGGGCGTGTGGCCGACCCGTCGCTGTTCCTGGCTCCGCTGATACATCATTTCGGCTGGCAATGGGACGACTGGGATCGCCTGGCCGCGGGCACCATGGCGGGGCACCTGGGAGAGTGCGGGGCCCAGGTGAGTGGCGGCTATTTCGCCGACCCGGGGCTCAAGGACGTGCCTGGCCTCGCCACGGTGGGATATCCCATCATCGAAGTGGAGAAGGACGGCAGCCTGGTGGTGACCAAGCCGCCCGGCACTGGCGGCTGCGTGACCGAACGCACGGTGAAGGAGCAGCTTCTCTACGAGGTACATGACCCGGGCAGTTACCTGACGCCTGACGTGATCGTGGATATCTCCGACGTCCGGGTCGTCCAGGTGGGCCCCGATAGGGTCGCGGTCAGTGGCATTCGGGGCCGACCGGCGCCAGAGCGGCTCAAGACCACCGTCTGCTACGCCGGCGGCTGGCAGGGCGAGGCGGAGATCTCCTACGCCGGCCCCAATGCCCTGGGCCGTGCGCGACTCGCCGCGGAGGTGCTTCGCGAAAGGCTCAGTTTTCGCGTACCGCCTGAGCTGCACTCGCGTCTCGACATCATCGGCCACGCCAGCGTCTTCGACAGCGATGCAGGTGACCTGCAGCGGCTGGCAGCGGGGGCTGAGAACGGCGACTACCGCCTGCGGCTCGCTGCCGGGCACCCCGAACGGCGCTGGGTGGAACGTGCCACCCAGGAGCTGCTGGCGCTCTATTGCGCCGGCCCCGCCGGCGGGGGCGGGGTGAGGCGCCAGTTCCAACGTCGTGTGTGTACGGCCTCCTACCTGGTCAAGCGCAGCGATGTCGACGCCTTCGCCACGCTCTATGGCGCTGCGCGGAACGACACCAGGCTGCACAACGCCATTCCGCACAACGAGGGGAGCCATGATCATGGTGCACAGTGAAGATGAGATCACGGTATCGTTACACCGCCTGGCGCATGCCCGGGCGGGCGACAAGGGTGAACGGCTGAACCTGGCGTTGTTCGCCTACGACCCGTGCCACTTCGAGGTTCTCATGGCTCAGGTCACCGAGGAGCGGGTGCGGGCGCTGTTTGCCCATCGCGGCGTCAGCCGGGTACGGCGCTACCCACTGCCGGGCCTGGCCGGGATGAACCTGGTACTCGATGATGTGCTGCAGGGTGGGGTCAACGGGGCGTTGAACCTCGACGGCCACGGCAAGACACTCTCCTTCCTGTTGCTCGGCATGGAGATCGCCCTGCCTGTGACGGCCAAGGTCTGAGCAGGCATATACGGTGCCTGGCCTTCGGATCGGCTCGGGCCGGCACCAGACATTCGGTCACCGCTCTCCACTGACCTCCAGTAACAGCTTGCCGACATTGGCATCCTGCTGCATGTGCGCGTGAGCGGCTTCTGCTTCTGCGATCGGCCATGTGCGGTCGATCAGCGGGGCGATCTCGCCATTGGCCAGCTGTGGCCACACCTGTTCGTGCAGGGCAGAGAGGATCCTGCCCTTGGCGTCGGCAGGCTTGGCGCGCAGGGTCGAGCCGATCACCCGCTGACGCTTCATCAGCAGGCGGCCCATATCCAGCTTGGCGTGGCGCCCGCCCATCAGGCCAATCACCACCAGCCGGCCATCGGCATTGAGCACTGCCTGGTTGTCGGGAAGGTAACTGGCACCCACCGGGTCGAGGATCATGTCGGCACCGCCCCACGCCTTGACGGTCTCGACGAAGCTGCCGTGATGGCGGTTCCAGCCGTCTTCGGCGCCGAGTTCCCGGCAGCGGGTGAGTTTCTCGTCGCTGCCCGCAGTGACGAAGCAGGGCTGACCGAAGGCCCGGCATAATTGAATGGCGGCGGTGCCCACCCCGCTTGCCGCGGCGTGCACGAGAACTCGCTCACCGGGCGCCAAGGCGCCCTCCATGAACAGGTTGAGCCAGGCGGTGGCGAAGACTTCCGGCAGGGCTGCCGACTGGCGCAGATCCAGTCCATCGGGCAGCGGCAGTAACTGGCGCTCATCCACCACGACCTCCTCGGCATACCCGCCGCCATCGAGCAGGGCGCAGACGCGCGTACCCACCTGATACTGCCTCACTCCTGAGCCTGTCTCGATAACGCTACCGCTGACCTCCAGGCCAAGAATTTCGCTGGCACCGGGGGGCGGGGGGTAGCCGCCCGCACGCTGCATCAGGTCGGCACGGTTCACCCCTGCCCAGGCGACACGCAATCGAACCTGGCGCTCGCTGAGGGGCCCGGGGGATGGCGCTTCGTTCCATGCCAGGGTGTCTGCGTCGTGTGCAATGGCGTACATGGGATCTCCTGAGCGATGAGCCAATAGGGTGGGCGGGCGAGCCTGACCACTCAACGGGGCATGGCAAGCCTGGCTTCCAGTACGTCCAGCAGCGCTTCCGGTTCGGCGGCGTCGATCAACTCGGCGCGTGTCCGGCCATTGAGGAAGCCATGTTCCACCGTGCTGTCGAGAAAGGACAGCAATGGCGCATAGAAACCGGCGGTATCCAGCACGCCGATCGGTTTGTCATGCAGGCCAAGGTAGTGCCAGGTCCAGGCCTCGAAGAATTCCTCCAGGGTGCCGATGCCTCCTGGCAACACGACGAACGCATCGGCATGGCCCGCCATGCTGGATTTGCGTTCATGCATGTTGCGCACGCGAATCAGCTCGGTAAGGCCGTGGTGAGCCTGCTCGCGCTCGACCAGATGATCGGGCATCACGCCAATCGCTTTGCCCCCCGCCGCCATGGTGGCCTCGGCCAGGGCGCCCATCATGCCGATCCGAGCACCGCCGTATACCAGGGTGTGGCCGCGCCGGCCCAGGGTCTCACCGAAGCGTCTCGCGGCGGCGAGGAATTGTGGGTCACGGCCATCCCGTGAGCCCAGGTAGACACAGAATTTCGACATGCGGATCTCCTTGGCGGGCCATCATTCTGGCGCGCGGCGTCGCCATCGTACTGGATCGCTCAGGGCAGGCAGTCGGCCACACCGTACTCGGTATCCAGCCACTGACCGATGACATTGTTGCCGCACAGGTGGTGAGCATACTGGGTATGCAGGCAGCGCACCTGATCCCAGTTGGCGATGCCGCCGATACCGCGCTCGCGCAACACGTTCTCATAGCCCAGCCGCTTTACTTCCGCTTGCTGGGCGTCGCTCATCAGGCGCCAGCGAGCCTCGACATAGTCGCGGTGGCTCTGGTGGTAGGCAGCCAGGAAGTCGGGGTCCTGTTGCAGGCGAGTCTCGAGCTGCTTGATCACTCCGGCGGCTTCGATATGCGAAATCTCGACCTTCAGCCGCTCGGAACTCAGCCAGTAGAGCGTCGGAAACGGCTTGCCATCGACGATGGGCGCCATGCGCAGCACCAGCGGCGTCCCCTCGCCATCGGTGGCGGCCACCGCCTCGATGCCACGGGGTGCGCGGCCCAGTTGCTCGGTGATGATGGCCAGCTGGTGGGTATCAGGAGTCTGATCGGTGCGGATCACCATCGCTTGGGTCCCGTACAAACTTGTTCGAACGCCCCACGGCCAGGAAGAAGGCGCGATTGAGCTGCTCCGGGGTTGGCACATAGCGCCACTCCCGCTCGCAGTATTCGCCTGCCCGGGCCATCAGGACATCATGGAGTCGATTGAACGGCGCATCATAATCGTAAGGGTCTGCCCCGAACAAGCGGATATGCGGGTAGTCGGCGAAGCGCTCCATGAAGTAGCGAATGAGGTCCGCCTCGACGGCACGGTGTCTGGCAATGTTGTCGGGATAAAGCCAGAGGTCGTAGCGGATGGCCATGATCGCCTCCTTTGGAAAAGTCGTGTGGCGGGGCCTTTTTACCGACACATGCGCCATGGCACTAGGACCGCATCACCGGCTATTCGGCTCACGCCCTGGCGATGGGGGCCAGGTGGGCATCGGTCAGCTGGATCAGGTCGGCCGGGGCGAGACGAATCTCCAGGCCGCGCCGTCCACCACTGATGTGCATGGCAGGCAATGTCTCGGCGCTTGCGTCGATGAAGGTGGGGTGGCGCTTCTTCTGGCCAAGCGGACTGATGCCGCCCACCACGTAACCGGTGGCGCGTTCGGCCTCGCTGCTGTCGGCCATGCTGGCCTTGCGCGCCTTGGCTGCGCGCGCCAGGGCCTTGAGGTCGAGCTGGCCGCCGACCGGCACGATAGCGACCACCAGCCGGCCGTTGTCGAGAGTCGCCAGCAGGGTCTTGAACACCTCGTCAGGGGAAAGCCCCAGCACGCGCGCCGCCTCCTCGCCGTAGGCGGGAATGGTCGGGTCGTGGGTGTAGCTTTTGAGCTCGAAGGCGACGCCTGCCTTTTCAAGCGCCTTGACTGCTGGCGTCATGCGTTTGCCGTCTCCTTCACCAGGTGTGCCTCGAGCGCCTCGCGGAGCTCACCTTCGATGGGCACCGAGCGCTTGGCCTGATGGTCGAACTGTACCATCACCGTATGCCCGCGGTTGGTCATCTGCCCAGCCTGCCACGCCTCCTGGGTCACGGTGAACGAGCTATTGCCCAGCCGCGTCAGGTAGGTGCGGATCTCGATGTCGCTGCCGTAGTGCAGCTCCGCGTGGTAGTCGATTTCCATGCGCGCCATGATCAATTGCCATTTGCGCGGGTCAAGGTCAGGCGTGAACAGCCTGAAGATATCGTTTCTGGCCAGCTCGAACCAGGCCGGCAGGCGCGTGTTGTTGATGTGGCCCAGGGCATCGGTGTCGTAGAAGGCGGGTTCGATGGTTCGCGTGAGCATCGGCGTGTTCCTTGTCATTGGCATGGCTCGCCTGTCAGCTTTACCCCGAGCAAGCGCTCGGTCAAGTTTCGGTGGCCAATCGCGCCTGGCGCCATGCCCGTACTCTGGTCCATATCAACAGCCACAGCGTCGCCACCCCGAAGCCTGCCAGGGTGCCCAGGGCGATGCCCAGCGTGTCGTAGGTCAGCGAGACACATAGTGCATAGCACAGCAGTGAACCGAGCCCCGCGGGGTAGTGCTTGATTACTGTGGCCACCGGGCCAGCGCCTTGGGTCAGGTGCAGTATCACCAGGAACGGGTACATGGTCACTGGAAAGGCGGCCATCACGCCGGCCCAGGCCGCAGGCAGCACGTGGGCCAGCCCGGTGATGGTGAAGATGATCGCCGAGGCAAGCAAAGCGCGCATCACAAGGCTTTGCCAGCCCGTGGTGCGTTGTCGGCTGGCGGGCCTGTCGGGGACGCGACGGTACAGGTGAATGAACACCGCGATGGCCACCAGCGTGGTCAGCGTGCCGGTCACGCGGTTGAACTCGATCTGCGTCAGCACCAGGCTCGCGGCGAGAAAGGCGACGACCCCTCCGGCGGTGCCGGCCAGTACACCGGTCAGGCCATCACGACGACCACACAGCAGGTAGCCGCCCCCCAGGGCCAGGGTGGCGGTGAAACCGGCCAGCGTATGCACGGCGCTCTCGGCGGCAAAGCCGGGGGAGAGCTCCAGGCCGATGAAGAATAGTGCGATAGCGGTGCCCAGGGGGTAGCCGGCGAGCAATCCGGCCACGCGGGGACTGACCCGCACGGCGATAGCGCCGAGCCCGAGTACCATGCCGATGGAAACGGCGAGTTTGACCAGCTGCCAACCGAGGGGAACATCCATGCGTTGTCTTTGCCTTCTAGCGTTAGTCTTCCAGCTGTCGTCTTTCGGCTTTCGTGAAACCGCGGGCCATTATCGCAGCTGGAACATTGCGTGAGGATTAGACCAAGCGCAAACCCTGACGGTCGGTCCAGGCCGCCTTGAGGGCGGCGGCAAGCGCTGGTTGCAGGTGTTTGGGCAGGGCCTTCTCGGCGGTCTCGAAATCGCTGAAGTCACGGTTGCGCAACCAGCTGTATGCCCAGGCGCATGCCTCGTCGTCGCTTTGTGGCACAGGACGCGCCGGCATCTGCACCAGCAGAAAGGTGGCGGTACGCGCCGCCCATAGCGGGATGTCATCTCCCGCCTCGGGCTCGCACCAGGCAGCCAGGGTCGCGGCGTCCGGGGTAGCTTCGGGCATGCCGAGCTTGGCCACGCGGGCGGTCTCGGCAAGCAGCAGGGCGAGCCGCTCGGGGTCGCCCTGGCCGAGTTGCCGCCACTGGTCGATCAGCGCCGGCATGCCGCGGCGAACCTTGGCATAGAAGCTGCCTTGGGGCATGGTTTCCATCATTGTGGTTGTCTCACCCAGGAGAATTGACATGGAGTTCGATTTTGCCACGCCTATCGAGCGTCGCCACCCCAAGGGGCACGGGGCGCCCGCCGACTGGGCATCGCAGAAGTGGCACCGCTACGCTGACGACGTACTACCACTGTGGGTTGCCGATATGGATTTCGCCTCCCCGCCAACGGTGGTCGACGCCTTGCAGGCTCGCGTCGCACATGGGGTGTTCGGTTACGGGCTGGTGCCCGATTCGCTACGGCACAGGCTCTGCGAATGGAGTGCGCGGCATTATGACTGGCCCATCGACCCCGAATGGCAGCTGTGGCTCCCCGGGGTGGTGCCGGCCATTCACCTGGCAAGCCTGGCACTGACCGAGCCGGGCGACGGTGTGTTGACGATCACCCCCATCTATCCCCCTTTTCTCAAGGTGGCCGAGCGCACCGGGCGGCTTGCCCAGCAGGCGGCGATGGCGCCGCCAGTCGCCCCCGGCGAACCCTGGCGACTGGATATCGACGCCCTTGAGGCGGCGATCACCCCGCGCACACGCCTGCTGCTGTGGTGCCATCCGCATAATCCCACCGGGCGGGTGTGGCGCGAAGACGAGCTCGCCGGGCTTGCCGCGCTGGTCGAACGCCATGACCTGTATGTGGTCTCCGACGAGCTGCACTGTGATTTGCTGCTCGAACGCGACGCTCGGCATCGGCCACTTGCCGCGGCATTTCCCGCTCTTGCCGCTCGCACCATCACGCTTTGGGCACCTTCCAAGACCTTCAACCTGGCGGGGCTGACCACGGCCTGTGCGGTGATCCCCGATGCTGACCTGCGTGCCCGATATGCCGCCGTGGTCAAGGGGTTGCAGCCGGATGGCAATGTGCTGGGGCTGGTGGCGGCCGAGGCGGCCTATGCACACGGTGAGCCCTGGCGACTGGCGTTGCTCGAAGTGCTCAGGGGCCATCGCCAGCGCTTGGTCGAGCGGGTAGCGCAGTGGCCGGGGGTGACCATGAGCGAGCCGCAATCCACGTACCTGGCCTGGCTCGACCTGCGCCAGGCACCGAGGCTCGCCGGCCACCACGCGCCTGAAATCATGCTGCGCGAGCAAGCCGGTGTGGCGTTGTCCGGTGGCGGCGACTTCGGCGCGCCGGGATTTGCCAGGCTCAACTTCGGTACCACCGAACATCAGCTGGAGGCCGCGCTGGCCCGCCTCGACGGGGTGCTGGCATCATGAATCCTGACATCTGACCCATGGCCGCCACCTTAGCGGTGGCGGGGATGGCGCAAGTAGCGGCTCAGTACAGCAGGGCGAACAGCTTGCGGCGGTAGGTCACGGTCAACGGATGATCGGCACCCAGGGCATCGAACACGCGCAGCAGGGTCTTGCGAGCCGCATCGTCGCCATAGGCACGATCGCGCTTCATCAGGCCGAGCAGCGCTTCCAGGCCTGCCTCATAATCGCCATCGGCGACCCGGCGCAGGGCACGCTTGAAGTGCGCTTCACTGTCGTCGCGCTCGCTCAGGGCGGCAAGTTCCTCGTGACTGGGAGCCTCTTCGCCGAACTCGATGCTGGCGCGAACACCCCGCGCCGCCGGCGCATCGCGGTCCTCGGGGGGCAGGTTGTCGAGCAGCGTGCGGGCCTCAGCCGCGTTGCCCTGTGCCACCAGCGCACGAGCCAATGCCACCTGATAGGGGATATGCTCGGGATTCTGCTGAACGAGCTCCTCGTAGAGAGTACGAGCCGTGGTGGGATCGCCCGCTTCCAGCGCCTCGGCGGCCTGATCCTCCAGGCTCGCCGGTGCATCTTCGGGGGCCGGGAAGTAGCGTTCCAGCCATTCGCGGATCTGCTTCTCGGGCAGTGCCCCCTGGAAATGATCGACCAGGCCGCCCTGGCTGATGAGCTTGACGTCGGGCACCGAGCGCACGCCGAGCTGGGCGGCAATCTCCTGATTGTCATCGATGTTGAGCTTGGCGAGGATGAAGGCACCCTGATACTCGATGGTCAGCTTCTCGAGTATCGGCATCAGGTTCTTGCACGGCTCGCACCACGGCGCCCAGCAGTCCAGCAGCACGGGGACCTGCATCGAAAACTCGAGGATCTGCTGGATGTTGTCGCGACCGACATCGATGATCAGCTCGGCACCCTGGCTGTTATCAGCGGTGGCCGGTGCCTCTTGAGTGGCGGGTTCGCCGGTGAGTGGTTCGCCGGTGCGGGGGTCGACAATCGGCATGATCGGAGGCCTTCTAGGCAATGAGTTTGTCGTGAATATGTGGGCCAAGCCCAGCCGATTCAAGGGGAGGGGCGAAGATGAGGCGATTGATGCGTCTGCTGAGCGGGCTTGCCCTGGTGCTTGCCCTGTTGCTGGCCGGGCCAATGTGGATGCTGGCTACCGAGCAGGTAACGCTGCGCGGCAGCTGGGCCTCGGCGGGGCGTGAGCCGGCAGGGCTGGCGCCGGATGCCAGTGATAGCCCGGAGGCGGTGGTGCAGGTGATGGCCGCACGCACCTGGGGCTGGCGTGGTGCCTTCGGCGTGCATACCTGGATCGCCACCCGCGAGGTGGATGCCGAGAGCTATCGAATGCATCATGTGTTGAGCTGGCGGCGCCCCGCGTTGGTGACCCAGCTTACGCCGACCCCTGACCGGGCCTGGTATGGCAACCCGCCGACGCTGCTGGCCGACTATCGAGGAGAAGCTGCCGAGGCGTTGATTCCCGAAATCGAACGGGCCGTCGCGGCCTATCCCGCGGCCGCCACCTATCGCGCCTGGCCCGGCCCCAACAGCAATACCTTCACTGCCTGGGTCATTCGCCAGGTGGATGGGCTGGAGGCAACGTTGCCGGTTACCGCCATCGGCAAGGATTACCTCTTCACCGGCCTTGTCGCCCCAACGCCGGGTGGTGGAGGGGTGACGGCCTCGCTGGGGGGGCTGGTAGGCCTGACCGTGGGGCGAGCCGAAGGCCTCGAGATCAACCTGCTGGGGCTCTCGCTGGGTGTTGACGTGCAGCGCCCCGCATTGAAACTGCCCGGGGTGGGGCGCCTTGGCATGGCGCCAAGGATCAGCGGGCAGGGAGGCGAGTAGTCATGTTCGATGCGTGGGTCAGACACCATCCACTCCCGGGCGTGATGTCTCCGGAATCGAAACATGTGGCCTCCGACTGGCCCGGCCCGTGCTTGAATGCCATGGGTCGCATCACGATGCTGAACTCCATGTGGTTCATGTGATTGAATCATAAAAGTTTTTATTGATTGGAGAGTGCCACTCCACCATGACCCATGTCGTCGAAGTGCCGGCACTGTCCGTGGGCTTCGTGTTACTGCACCGCTTCACGCTGCTGCCCTTTGCAGCCTTCGTCGACTGCCTGCGCCTGGCCGCTGACGAGGGGGACCGTTCACGGCAACTGCGCTGCCACTGGACATTCATGACCCGTGATGGCCAGGCGGCACTCTCCAGTTGCGGGGCTGCCATCACGCCTTGCGAAGCCTTTCGCGACCCTCTGGAGTTCGACTACATCGTGGTGATCGGCGGCGTTCAGGATCAGCGTGAGCGGACGGATACCTCGGCGCTTGGCTACCTGCGCGAGGCGCAGGCGGCCCAGGTGCCTCTGGTGGGGCTGTGCACCGGTGCCTTCGCGCTCATCCAGGCTGGCGTGATGGCCGGACGGCGCTGCTGTGTGAGTTGGTACCACCACGCCGAGTTGGTGCGGCGCTTCCCGGGTGTCGAACCGGTGGCCGACCGCCTGTTCATCGATGAGGGTGATCTGCTCACCTGCGCGGGCGGCGCAGCGTCTGCGGATCTGGCCGCCTACCTGGTCGAGCGGCACCTGGGCAAGGCCTGGGCCATGAAGAGCCTGCATATCATGCTGCTCGACGAGGCTCGACCGGGGCATCACCCACAGCCCCAGCCGGTGGTGTTCGGCAAGATCGAGGATCGGCTGGTGCGGCGCGCCATCGCCTTGCTCGAGCAGCACCTGGGCGAGGCGGTTTCCATGGAGGCGTTGGCGGGGCGCGTCGGCACCTCGCGTCGAAACCTGGAGCGCCGCTTCCGTGAGACGTTGGGCGTGAGCCCCCAGAAGTTCGCGCGTGATCTGCGCCTGCATTATGGTCAGTGGCTGTTGCACTACACCGGCAGCAGTGTCACCGAGATCGCCGAGCTCTGTGGTTTTGCTGATGCCGCTCACTTTTCGCGCCACTTCCGCAGTGCCTTCGGTGTCTCCCCCTCCGCGATGCGCAAGCGCGCCGGAGAGCCGGGAAGCGTCCAGGTAGACCCCTTCTTCCTGCATATTGAGGGGCGCCCGGTGCTCTGACATACGGCATCCGTGCAAACCCGAACGTTCATCCCTCTCCTGTACCACGTCGCTTACCCTGCATGATGGCATGTGAGTGGGGCCATGGTGCGTGCCCCGTTCAGGAAAGCTGTCGCATCCGTTCAATCTTTTCAGGTATCGGTTCGCTTTCAATCAGGGGTGAGCCAGCGGGTGCCCGTGCCCGCTGCCGACAGTATGAAACGGTCCTTCGATACCCGGTGTGCCGCCGTCATCGCCGATGCGATCAGCGCGACGTCCCTCGCCTGAATCCATCTGTCAGGAGAACTCCCATGCAACGCTATTCAGGCTTCGGGCTGGCCAAGCACGCGCTGAGCCACCACGAGAACTGGGAACGCCAATGGCGTAATCCCACGCCCAGGAAGCAGTACGACGCGATCATCGTCGGCGGTGGCGGCCATGGCCTGGCCACCGCCTACTACCTGGCCAAGGAGCACGGCATCACTAACGTGGCCGTGGTCGAGAAGGGCTGGCTGGGCGGCGGCAATACGGCGCGCAATACGACGATTGTGCGCTCCAACTATCTATGGGACGAGTCCGCCGCGCTCTATGAACACGCGATGAAGCTGTGGGAAGGGCTGTCGCAGGATATCAACTACAACGTGATGTTCTCCCAGCGCGGCGTGATGAACCTGGGGCACACGTTGCAGGACATGCGTGACATCCAGCGCCGGGTCAACGCCAACCGCCTCAATGGCATCGACAGCGAGGTGATTACCCCCGAGCAGATCCAGCAGATCGTGCCGATCATGGACTGCTCCAGGAATACCCGCTATCCAGTGCTTGGCGCTTCCTGGCAGCCGCGAGCCGGCGTGGCGCGCCACGACGCCGTGGCCTGGGGCTATGCTCGCGCCGCCGATGCGCTGGGGGTCGACCTGCTGCAGAACACCGAGGTCACCGGCTTCAAGATCCGTGATGGCCGTGTGCATGGCGTGCACACCAACCGCGGCGATATCGAGGCGAAGACCGTGGGCTGCGTGGCGGCGGGTAACTCGGGTGTGCTGGCGAAGATGGCCGGCTTCCGGCTGCCGCTGGAGTCCCACCCCTTGCAGGCATTGGTCTCCGAGCCGCTCAAGCCTGTGCTGGATACCGTGGTGATGTCCAACCATGTGCACGGCTACATCAGCCAGACCGACAAGGGCGACCTGGTGATCGGCGCCGGCATCGACGGCTACAACGGCTACGGTCAGCGCGGCAGCTATCCCACTGTGGAGCACACCCTGCAGGCCATCGTCGAGCTGTTCCCGATCTTCTCGCGGGTGCGCATGAACCGCCAGTGGGGCGGCATCGTCGACACCTGCCCGGATGCCTGTCCGATCCTCTCGAAGACACCAGTGAAGGAGCTGTTCTTCAACTGTGGCTGGGGCACCGGCGGGTTCAAGGCGACCCCCGGGTCGGGCCATGTATTCGCCTGGACCCTGGCCAAGGGCCAGACCCATCCGCTCGCGGCTCCGTTCTCCATCGACCGTTTCCACACCGGGGCGCTGGTCGACGAACACGGCGCCGCCGGCGTCGCGCATTAAGCGTTCATTTCTACGCGTTCGTCGAGATGAGCGCCGGGGACGAGGCGCAGCGAGGGTCTTTTGCCAGGGAAGGCAAAAGTAGCGCCCATGGAAGGGTTCACAGCGCCCTCGCGAGGCTTGTCGCCGGGAAAGCTCATCCTGTATCGGGTTGTGAAAGACGCTCCAAGGGAGACCAACCATGTTCCATATCTACTGCCCCTACTGCGAGGAGCACCGCGAGGAAGAGGAGTTCCACCCCAAGGGCCAGGCGCATATCGCCCGCCCTGAGGACCCCGAGGCTTGTTCCGACGAGCAGTGGGGTGACTACCTGTTCTTCCGTGACAACCCACGCGGTATCCACCACGAGCTGTGGGTACACGCCGTCGGCTGTCGCAAGTTCTTCAACATCACGCGCAACACCGTGAGCTACGAGATCCTCGAGACCTACAAGATGGGTGAGGCGCCACGCTTCACCGCCGAGCATCCCGAGGGCAGGCCCGCCGAGACGGTGGCTGCCGAGAGAACCGCCGCTGGGGCTGACAAGGTCGAGCGTCAGCAAGGAGCCAAGGCATGAGCCAGTCGCTGAAACAACCGAATCGTCTCCATGAGGGCGGGCGTATCGATCGTTCCCATACCCTGAGCTTCACCTTCAACGGCACGCGGTACCAGGGCCATGCCGGCGACACCCTGGCCTCGGCGCTGCTGTCCAACGGGGTGGATATCGTCAACCGCAGCTTCAAGTACTCGCGCCCGCGCGGCATCGTCGCTGCTGGCGCCGAGGAGCCCAATGCGCTGGTCCAGCTGGGCAGCAGCGAGGCCGCCCAGGTACCCAACGTGCGCGCCACCCAGCAGGCGCTGTTCGAAGGCCTCACCGCGCAAAGTACCAATGGCTGGCCCAACGTGCAGCGCGACGCCATGAGCCTGATCGGCAAGCTGGGTGGGCGCTTCATGCCGCCGGGCTTCTACTACAAGACCTTCATGGCACCCGCTTCCATGTGGATGACCTACGAGAAATACATCCGCAAGGGGGCGGGCCTCGGCCGCAGCCCCATGGAACGCGATCCCGATCACTACGATCACCTCCACCAGCACTGCGATCTGCTGGTGATCGGTGCCGGGCCGGCTGGCCTGATGGCGGGCTTGACCGCCGCGCGCAGCGGGGCCCGGGTGATCCTCTGCGACGAACAGGAAGAAATGGGCGGTTCGCTGCTCGATAGCCGTGAACTGCTCGACCACCAGCCCGCCTACCGCTGGGCGGAGCGCGTGATCGACGAGCTGGGCCGGCTCGACAACGTCACCCTGCTGCCCCGCACCACCGCCAACGGTTACCACGACCACCACTTCGTCACCCTGCATGAACGGCGCACCGAACATCTTGGCGAGACCGCGCCACTGGTCGATGGCGTTCGCCCCGCACGTTCGCGCATGCATCGCGTGCGCGCCGGGCAGGTGTTGCTGGCCACCGGTGCCCACGAGCGGCCACTGGTGTACGGCAACAACGATGTGCCGGGCAACCTGATCGCCGGTGCCGTTTCCACCTATATCCGCCGCTATGGGGTGGTGCCGGGCGAGAAGCTGGTGCTCTCCACCACCAACGACCATGGCTACCGTGCCGCCCTGGACTGGATCGACGCTGGCCGCGAGGTGGTGGCCATCGTCGATGCGCGCCGCAACCCGGACGGCGACCTGGTGGCCGAGGCACGTGCTCGAGGTATTCGCATCATCGACGGTGCAGCGGTGCTGGAGGCGAGGGGAGAGAAGCGGGTGAGCGGCGCCCGCGTGGCCGCCATCGATGTCGCGGCGTTCAAGGTCGCGGGCCAAGCCGAGACCCTGGCGTGCGACACCATTGCAAGCTCCGGTGGCTACAGCCCGGTGATCCACCTGGCTTCCCACACCGGCGCGCGGCCGTCCTGGGACGACGAGCTCCTCGGTTTCGTGCCGAGCCTGGTGAAGGGCGTGCATGCCGCCGGCAGCGCGCGTGGCGTCCATGGCCTGGCGGAAGGTCTTGCCGATGGCACGGCCAAGGCGTGCGAGGCGCTCGCTGCGCTTGGCAAGTCCGCCGATGCCATCGCGCTGCCCCAGGTCGATGCCCGTTACGAGAGCACGGCCTGCGCGCTGTACCAGGTGCCCCACGAGAAACCGACGCTGCGGGCACCCAAGCAGTTCGTCGACCTGCAGAACGATGTCACCGCGGCGGCCATTGAGTTGGCGACGCGCGAGGGCTTCGAGTCCATCGAGCACGTCAAGCGCTACACCGCCATGGGCTTCGGCACCGACCAGGGCAAGCTCGGCAACATCAACGGCATGGCCATCGCCGCTCGCTGCCTGGGCAAGTCAATTCCCGAAGTGGGCACCACGGTGTTCCGTCCCAACTACACGCCGGTGACGTTTGGCGCCATTGCCGGTCGTCATTGCCGCGAGCTGTTCGAGCCCAAGCGCTATACCGCACTGCACCAGTGGCATGTGGAGCACGGCGCCGAGTTCGAGGATGTCGGCCAGTGGAAACGCCCCTGGTATTTTCCACAAGTACGCCCACAAGTACGCCCCGACGCCACCAACGGCGAGCGCGAGAGTATGGCGGAGGCGGTGGCCCGCGAGTGCCTGGCGGTGCGCGAGAAGGTCGGCATCCTCGATGCTTCCACACTCGGCAAGATCGATATCCAGGGCCCGGATGCCCGCGAGTTCCTGGGCCGCATCTACACCAACAAGTGGGCCAAGCTGGCCGTCGGCCGCGCCCGCTACGGATTGATGTGCAAGGACGATGGCATGCTGATGGACGATGGCACCACCAGTTGCCTTGCCGAGAATCACTTCCTGATGACCACCACCACCGGTGGTGCCGCCGGGGTGATGGAGTGGCTGGAGCTTTGGCACCAGACCGAATGGCCGGAACTGGACGTCACCTTCACTTCGGTGACCGACCACTGGGCCACCATGACGGTGACCGGCCCCGAGGCGCGCAAGCTGCTCGCCGAGATCACCGACATCGACCTCGACCGCGACGCCTTCCAGTTCATGGACTGGCGCCAGGGCAAGGTGGCGGGGGTGCCGGTGCGGGTGTTCCGCATCTCCTTCACCGGCGAGCTGGCCTACGAGATCAACGTCCAGGCCAACTACGCCATGCATGTCTGGAAGACCCTTTTCGAGCACGGCGACAAGTACGGCCTGACGCCCTACGGCACGGAGACGATGCACGTCCTGCGCGCCGAGAAGGGCTTCATCATCGCCGGGCAGGACACCGACGGCTCGGTGACCCCGGAGGATCTGGGCATGCAGTGGGCCGTCGGCTACGACAAGCCGTTCCCGTGGGTGGGCAAGCGGGCGCTCTCGCGCTCCGACACCCGCCGGGTCGACCGCAAGCAGCTGGTGGGCCTCAAGCCCAAGGACCCGAAGGTGGTGCTGAAGGAGGGCGCCCAGATCGTCCTCGATCCGGATCACGCCATTCCCATGCCCATGGTGGGCCATGTGACCTCGAGCTACTACAGCCCGACGCTGGAGAGCGGTTTCGCCCTCGCCGTGGTCAAGGGCGGCCATTCGCGCATGGGGGAAACCGTCTACCTGCCCATGGCCGACGGCAAGACTCACGCCGCTGAAATCGTCAGCACGATCTTTGTGGATCCAAAGGGAGCGCGCCAGAATGTCTGAGCAAACCGCAAGCTGGTTCAACGTCTACAACGTGCGCCCTGAGACCGAGGTGCCGACGGAGTCCCCGCTGGCCTGGTCCTGCCACCATAGTGGCCGCCCGAGTGTCAGCGAGAAGAGCCGCGTGGTGCTGCGCGAGCGCGCGATGCTCGGCCATCTGATCCTGCGTGGCGGTGCCATTATGCTCGACGAGGCGGTACGCGAGGTGCTGGGGTTCGGCCTGCCGGGGCGCCCCAACACCCTGACTCGGGACGAGAGCGGCGAACGCTCTATCCAGTGGTTGTCGCCCGACGAGTGGCTCGTGATCGTGCCCGGCGGCGAGGAGTTCGATCTGGAAGGCAAGCTGCGCGAGGCCCTGGGCGATGCACACGATTCCTCGGACAACCACTACGCCATCGTCAATGTCAGCGGCGGCCAGACACTGCTCGAGCTCGAGGGCGAGTGTGCCCGTGAGCTGTTGATGAAGTCGACGCCCTATGACGTCCACCCCGATGCCTTCCCGGTGGGCAAGGGGGTCACCACGATATTCGCCAAGGCCAGCCTGATCCTGCGTCGTCCCACCGAGGATCGCTGGGAACTGGTGCTGCGCAGAAGCTTCGCCGACTACCTCTATCGCTGGATTCTGGACGCCGGCAGGGAGTACGCCATCGGCGTCGATGCCTGACGAGCATCGGTCTTATCCGAGCACACAAAAAAGACCAGAACCGCTGGGTTCTGGCCTTTCCTTGAATTTGGTAGCGGGGACCGCCGATGTTGAAACAAAAGCGAACCGATGACCTTCTTGGGCTTATGTCGGAGACGCACAAAAAAAGACCAGAACCGCTTGGTTCTGGCCTTTCCCGGAATTTGGTAGCGGGGACCGCCGATGTTGAAACAAAAGCGAACCGATGACCTTCCCGGGCTTATGTCGGAGACACACAAAAAAAGACCAGAACCGCTTGGTTCTGGCCTTTCCTGGAATTTGGTAGCGGGGACCGCCGATGTTGAAACAAAAGCGAACCGATGACCTTCCCGGGCTTATATCGGAGACGCACAAAAAAGGCCAGAACCGCTGGGTTCTAGCCTTTCCTGGAATTTGGTAGCGGGGACCGGATTTGAACCGATGACCTTCGGGTTATGAGCCCGACGAGCTACCAGACTGCTCCACCCCGCATCAACGTGTGGCGTATTCTACACCTTTCCTGATCACGGTCAAGGGGGTTCAAACGCTCGTCCCGTTTGCCTTCCGTGGTTCATACTGCAGAGGGTTGTCATGAGCCGATGAGCTCATCAGGCATGACAATTCGGGCGTTGGCTCAGCAGGCCTCGCCGTTCCGCGTCATGAAAATCAGGGAGGTAACGATGGCCAATAACGCACAAGTTGCATGGGTCACAGGTGGTACTGGCGGTATCGGTAGTTCGATCTGCCGCACCCTCGCCGCAGAGGGCTACCATGTGGTCGCGGGGTATAATAATCCAGAGAAGGCCAAGGCATGGCTTGAGACCCAGAAAGCCGATGGTTTCGACAACATTTCGCTGTCCGGTGTGAATCTCACCGACTATGACGCTTGCGTCGCCGGGGTGAAGGAGATCCAGGAGGCGCACGGCCCGGTGACCGTTCTGGTCAATTGTGCCGGCATCACTCGCGACGGTACCTTGAAGAAGATGACCCCCGAGCAGTGGCACGAGGTCATCGATACCAACCTCAACAGCGTGTTCAATACCTGCCGCAGTGTGATCGAGGGCATGCTCGAGCAGAGTTATGGTCGCATCATCAACATCTCATCGATCAATGGCCGCAAGGGACAGTTCGGCCAGGCCAACTACGCTGCTGCCAAGGCAGGCATGCATGGTCTGACCATGTCGCTGGCCCAGGAAACGGCCACCAAGGGTATCACCGTCAATACCGTGTCACCTGGCTACATTGCCACTGACATGATCATGAAGATTCCAGAAAAAGTTCGTGAGTCTATTCGCGAGACCATTCCGGTCAAGCGCTATGGCACGCCAGAAGAGATCGGCCGGCTGGTGACTTTCCTGGCCCACCAGGAGTCGGGCTTCATCACCGGTGCCAACATCGATATCAATGGTGGTCAGTTCATGGGCTAATCAGCCCGGCTGGTAACGCCTGCATCACTACCACGATCCTGGTAATGGTTCAGGCACCAACGCGAAAGCGCGAGGTAAACCCTTGCGCTTTCGCCGTTTTGGCGGCTTGTCAGGGCGGCGGCAGGCGTGTCAGTTGCTCGAGCATGTGGTCGAATTCACCGACCTCGCGCGCCCATTCGGCCGGCGGCACCGGCCCGATCGCCAGCAGCTCGCGCAACACACCATGCAACTCCTCGGCACGGGAGGGTTCCCGGCCGAGGTTCTCGTTGAGCCGTTCGACCTGGATCGCCAGGCGTAGCGGGTCGTCGCGATGGCTCACTCGACCGACGGCCAACAACGAAAGGTGTACCCGGACTCTTGCCAGGCGCTCCTCCACGTTGCCGGATGGCGAGTGGCGCGCGATATTGCGCTGCGCGTGGGCGTTGGCCATGTCGTGGGTCAATGTCAGCCCATCGGGTATCGCCACATCGCTGGGGTGCTCTCCAGAGAGGCTTGCCGCGTCAGCCTCGAGGTGGGCGTCAAGGAGTGGCTTCACTGCGCGCCAGCGCTCCACTTCGTCGATCACCGCGAGCCTCGCCAGGCGTTCGCTGCGGGCGCGAATGATGCCCGTCCAGCGTCGCCGCATCCCTTCGGTACGTCGCCCGGCAGGCAGTGGCTCGAGTGCTGATGCCTCACGGATGGCCTCTTCGAGTAACGGTGCATCATGGCTGGTGGCGGGTTGCCACGCATCGAGCCGGTCGATCAGGGCCTGCATGGCGTCGAGTCGGTGCCTGGCGCGTTGGGCGCGATCATCACGCTCGGCCTCGCGAGACGCAAAGATGGTATCGCAAAGGCCGCGGAACTCTCGCCATAGGGCCTGTTCCTCGCCTTTTGGCGCACGCCCCAGTTCGCGCCATTGGCGCTGTAACCCCTTGGCCTGGTCGGCGCTCCGTGATGCGGGAAGATCACTCTCGGTGAGCGCTCGGGCCTGCTCGATCAGTTCTCGCTTGGCGGAGGCGATGACCAGGGCGCGTTGATCGATCAGCGCCTGTAGCTCGTGGCGGATACGCCCGAACCGTCGGCCGATGGCCTCCGTCTGGTCGCGCGGCACGGGGGAGGCCAGCCGCCACTGCTCGCGGGCCTTGTCGCGGATCTGGCGCAGGGCATCGGGGTCGGCCTGTTCGGCGGGCTGGGCGAGCAGTGTCTCGAGTTGTTCGCACAACGCTTCGCGGGTTTCGAGGTTGTGCTGGCGCTGTTCATCAAGCCGTGCGCGCCATGGCGCCAGGCGCTCATGGATGCGATCAGAGGCGGCACGAAAGCGCCCGGCCTGTTCGCGGTTGGCAGCGGCATCACCCAGCGATTTCCACTCCTTGACCAGTTGACGATGCCGGCGGTCGAGCTGAGCGTCGCTCAGTGTCTCGTCCTCGGCCAGTGCCGCGATGGATTCGCACAGTTGGTCGCGCTTGGGGCCGGCCACGAAGCCGCGCCAATCGCGTAGCTCAGCAAGCTGCGCACCAAGACGCTTGAGCCGTGCCTCATGGGGTTGGCGATATTTGGCCGGCAGCGTTTCGGCTTGTTGACGCAGGCGTTGATGCACGCGGCTGGCACCCTTGAAGGCACCGCTTTCCAGTAGCTTCTCGAACTGGTCCAGCGCGGCTTTATAGGCGTCGGCCTGGGCAGTCAGGTCCGACGGTTGGTTGGCGTCATTGTCGTACGCCAGGTGTTGGCGTACTCGGTGCAGCAGGGCAGTCGGCGCCAGATTGTCCGGCCAGCCGCAGGCATCGACAAGCGCACGAAGGCGTTCGTCGTCGCCATCGGCCAAGGCGCGCTCGAGCTCGCCCGCACGCTCTTCGAAGCGAACCCAGGCCTGGCTGATGCGTTCGAAACTCTGGCGTGCGGTGTCATAGCGTTCGCGTAACGCCTCATCGGCGAGGTGCTGGTCGGAAAGCGCCTGCCAGCGGTTGGCCAGCAGCTGTTTCTGGGCACGCAGGCTGTCGATGTCCTGGCGTGAAATGCTGTCGCTGCGGTAGAGGGCATCGAGGCTCTCCTCCAGCGCTTCCACCAGCGATACCCGCGCCTGGTCGGCATCCTCGCGCTGCTGGTGTGCCACTTCGCGTGAACGCTCATGGGCCTCATGGTCCCCGATGACCTTTCGACAGCGCAGGCAAGCGTCCTGATAGCGGCGTTCCTGTGATGCTTCAGGTGAGTCATCGAGGCTGGCCCATTGGCGCATGAGATGGCGGAAGCGACCGGCGTAGAGGGGCTCCCAAGTGGCATTGGCATGTCGCTCAAGATCATTGATCAGTGCCTCGCGGCGATCACGCGCAGCGGCAATCGATGCGGCATCGGCGCGAATGCGGTTAAGCCGTTCCCGTGCCTGGCGCATGACCTGGCGGTCGCGTTTGGCCTGTTGGGCGAGGTGTGCAAGGCCAGCCTCGCTCTCGACGCGAGCGGCAGCGGCGTGTCTGACGGCCGCGATGCCATTA
This sequence comes from Halomonas urumqiensis, assembly GCF_003028575.1. Lineage (GTDB taxonomy): Bacteria > Pseudomonadota > Gammaproteobacteria > Pseudomonadales > Halomonadaceae > Halomonas > Halomonas urumqiensis. The sequence continues at coordinate 30,242 of NZ_PYUD01000006.1, forward strand.
TCGCAGGCTTGGCGAATCAAGGCTTGTTCGTCGCTGATTCGTGCCAGTGCCGCAAGGCGTAATTGCTGGTTGTCCCCCTGCAGGGCGACGGCGGCAAGCAGGTCAGGTTGGTCCAGCCGCTCGGCGAGTTCGATGCGTGCGCCAAGCGCGAGGTTGCCGTCACGGCCGTTGATCAGCTCGATCAGGCGTGTGTGCAGTTCGTTACATCCCCCGTCGGCATTGGCATTCTGATCCAGCAGCGCAAGCAAGCGCTCGGGGTCGTCGAGCCTCGCCAAGGCGGCTCGCCGGACGTCAACGTCAGGGTCCAGCGCCAGCCTTTCCAGTGCCTGGCGCTGTTCGGGGCGGGCAGTGTCCAGCCGGGGAATGGCCTGGAGGCGTACCGCCGGGTCACGGTGTTCCCAGCGGGGAGCAAAGAAGCGGCGAAAGAGTCCTGACATTGGTGATCCTGGCATGGGTGCGTCACGCAGCGAGGCACGCGAAGATGGTCGTTTGACTATTGTTGTTACCGGTCCGGTGTCCGGTGGGCGACCCGGTCGGCTGCCGGGTCTCAAATGCTTCTTCTGTATCTAAGCACGCGCCGGCGTTGGGGAAAAGTCCGCATTGCCGATGGGGTGTGGCAAATGAGAGACACTGACAAGCTGGCCGTGCTGAGCTTATGATCAGTTGCAGGGGACGAGTGACTCGCTTAGCTTTGACTCGATACCCCGACCATCACAGACGTGGAGTTCGGCAATGAGCCTCAAAGTGGACAGGGACAGCATGGCCTTTACCTTCAAGGGTGGCATGCTACCGATGACGGTCATGGAGCTGACCAGCGCCGACCCCGAGCGTATTCGCGACCAGCTCGCCGGCAAGCTCAGTCAGTCACCGGCTTTCTTCCAGCATACACCGGTGGTGCTCAGCGTCGAGAAGCTCGACGAGCCCCACCTGGCGCTCGAGCGAATCTGCGCGGTGTGCCGTGCCCACAAGCTATTGCCGGTGGCAGTGCGCGGTGGCCCGGAACCGGTCAAGCAGTCGGCCTGGGCGCTGGGGCTTGGCTGGTTTCCCCCGCAGGAGGCCAGTCGCCCCAGGGCACTCGAAAGCGTGGCGCCTGCGGAGCCGGAATCCGCCCTGGAGGTTGCCGATGAGCTCGAAACGCCGCCCGGCGTGACGAGTGGTGGTCGGATATACCGGGGCACCGTGCGCTCCGGCCAGCAGGTGACGGCGCCGGAAGGTGATCTTGTGGTCGTGGGTGCGGTGAATGCCGGTGCCGAGGTGCTGGCCGCGGGTAGCGTGCACGTCTATGGCGCCCTGAGGGGGCGTGCACTGGCGGGTATACATGGCGATGCCATGGCCAGTATCTTCTGTCGAGAGTTGCGTGCCGAGTTGCTCTCGGTGGCGGGCAACTACAAGCGTCTCGAAGACATCGACCCACGCTTGCTGGGTACCACCGTGCAGGTGCGCCTGGATGGCGACCAGTTGGGTATCACGTCGCTGAGCTGAGCTCGCGGCGCTATCGTCACCGCTTTAATTTACCTTACCGACTGACAGGAAGTGACACTTGGCCAAGATCATCGTTGTGACCTCCGGCAAAGGAGGCGTCGGCAAGACCACCAGCGCGGCAGCCATCGCCACCGGTCTGGCGCTGCGAGGCAACAAGACAGTCGTCATCGATTTCGACGTGGGGCTCCGTAACCTCGACTTGATCATGGGGTGCGAGCGCCGTGTGGTCTATGACCTCGTCAATGTCATCCAGGGCGAGGCAGGACTCAACCAGGCGTTGATCCGCGACAAGCGAGTCGACAACCTGCACATCCTTCCGGCCTCACAGACCCGCGACAAGGACGCCTTGAGCGTGGAAGGGGTCGAGAAGGTGCTCGAGACCCTGAGCAAGGATTTCGATTTCATCATCTGCGATTCCCCGGCGGGTATAGAACGCGGCGCTCAACTGGCCATGTATTTTGCCGATGCGGCAATCGTGGTGACCAATCCCGAGGTCTCGTCGGTGCGCGATTCCGACCGCATGCTGGGCCTGCTCGCCTCCAAGACACGGCGTGCCGAGCGAGGGGATGACCCGATCCAGGAACACTTGCTGATCACTCGCTACAACCCGTCTCGGGTCGATCTCGGTGACATGCTCAACCTGGAGGACATTCGCGAAATCCTGGCGATCGACCTGATCGGCCTGATTCCCGAGTCCGAAGCGGTATTGCGTGCCTCCAACCAGGGTGTGCCGGTGACGCACGACGCCACCAGCGATGCGGGGCAAGCTTACACCGATACCGTGGCCCGCCTGCTTGGTGAAGATGTGCCGCTGCGTTTCCATGAGTATCAAAAGAAAAGTCTGCTTAGCCGCATGTTCGGGGGAGGTCGCCGGTGAAGTTACTGGAATTCCTCAAGCGAGAACGCAAGAAGTCGGCGTCGGTCGCCAAGGAGCGACTGCAGATCATCGTCGCCCACCAGCGCAGTCAGCGTGGCCAGCCCGACTACATGCCGATGCTGGAGAAGGAGCTGCTGGAGGTGATTCGCCGCTATGTGCAGGTCGATGACGATGCCATCAACATCAGCCTCGACAGCGAGGATAATTGTTCGGTGCTGGAGCTCAACGTCACCCTGCCGCGCGCGTAACGAGCGTAACTCGGGCGGCGGTGTGATGACACTTTCGCGGTCAGCCGCTGGCTGAGCGGCTCGTCTGCTGGTCGCGCCACCCAGCCTGGTAGAGGTCCGGGCTCGATATGCTAGGCTGGGCCCTCACCAAGCCCGCATCGATGACCGGAGAGCCCTCGCCCATGGCGCCGCAAGCCGCCCCGACGACCTTCCTTTGGCATGACTACGAGACCTTCGGTGCCGACCCGCGCCGCGATCGACCCTCCCAGTTCGCGGCGATTCGCACCGACGCCGATTTCAATGAGATCGGCGAGCCGGTGGAGTGGTTCTGCAAGCCTGCCGATGATTACCTTCCCCACCCCCAGGCCTGTCTGATCACCGGGATCACGCCGCAGCAGGCGCGCCGCCGAGGCATGCCCGAGGCGGAATTCGCCGGGCGCATCCAGGCATTGATGAGCGAGCCGGGTACCTGCGTGGTGGGCTACAACAGTCTGCGTTTCGATGATGAGGTCAGCCGTCACCTGTTCTACCGTAACCTGCTCGACCCCTATTCGCGTGAGTGGCAGAACGGCAACTCGCGCTGGGATTTGATCGATGTGGTACGTGCGTTTCATGCCCTGCGTCCGGCGGGTATCGAGTGGCCGCAGCGTGAGGATGGCGCGCCCAGTTTCAAGCTCGAGCATCTGACCGCGGCCAATGGCATCAGCCATGAGGGTGCCCACGATGCGGTGGCCGATGTGCGTGCCACCATCACGCTGGCGCGGCTGCTGAAGGCGAGCAACCCCCGGCTGTTCGATTACTTGTTGGCGCTGCGCGGCAAGCGCGATGTCGCCAGGCTGCTCGATGTTCCTGGCCGCAAGCCCGTCGTGCATATCTCGCGTCGCTACCCTGCCAGCCGTGGCTGTGCTGCCCTGGTGGTGCCGTTGGCCGAGCATCCCACCAACCCCAACGGGGTGATCGTCTATGACCTCTCGGTGGCCCCGGCGGCGTTGTTCGACCTCAGCCCTGAGCAGATTCGCCAGCGGGTGTTCGTCAGCAATGATGAACTCGCCGAGGGTGCCGAGCGTATTCCGCTCAAGGTCATCCATATCAACAAGTGCCCGGTGCTGTTCCCGTCCAGTGCGCTGAAGGACGTGGAGGGTCCCCAGGCGGGCGAGTACGGTGAGATCGTGGCGCGCCTGGGGCTCGACCTCACGGCCTGTCGGGAACACTGGAAGCAGTTGGCCAAGCACCCGGAGGTGGCCGCTCGGGTCGCCGAGGTGTTCGCCGAGCCGCCGCCGGATGGGCCCGGTGACCCGGACCTGATGCTCTATTCAGGCGGTTTCTTCTCACCTGCCGACCGCAAGCAGATGCAGCGGGTACGCGAGTCCGACCCGTGGGATCTCGTCGGCGCGCGTTTCGCTTTCCAGGACCCGCGTCTGGAGGAGATGCTGTTTCGCTATCGGGCGCGTAGCTTCCCCGACACCCTGGAAGGCGAGGAGCTGGCGCAGTGGGAAGCCTATCGCTGGGCGCGCATGAACGACTCGGCGGTAGCGGGCCTGACGCTCAAGGGCTTCGCCCGTGAGATCGAGCGCCTGAACCAGGTGGCGTTGAGCGACCGCGACCGCCAGATTCTCGAGGAGTTGGTGATGCACGTGGAGGCGATCATGCCGGCCCAGGCCTTCGACGCCGACTGATCATCCGGCATTCGTCGCTCATCAAATCGCCCGGCCATTGGCCGGGCGATTTGGTTGGCATGCAGGTGATGCGATTTCGGATCATTCGCTTTCGGGAAACGGGCTCAGGTGTCGGGTCAGCGCCAGCACATCGTCGGGCTCATCGCCGGGGTCGAAGGCGACCTGCATGACGGCTTCCTCGCGCAGCCTGGGCCATAGCTCGCGCAGTTCGTCGGGCGTGACCTCGAGCGCGCGTTCGGCGAGCCGCTGGCGACGCTCGAAGTCGATGTCACCGTAGGCTGTCGCCTGCCACAGCCGCCCGGCACGGCCGGAGAGGCTAGTGTCGCGCTGGGTCAGGTTGCTGTGCACCGCCTGGCGATAGGGCGCAAGACCTTGCTCATCGAGGTCTTCCAGTTGTGTCGCGAAGTCTTCGAGGAAGGCGTCGATTCGTGCCTCGATAGCCGCGCTTTCGGTGTCGGGAGACTGCACGAGCAGGCCGATACCCGGTGCGTCCAGCAAGGGGGAATAGCCTGCGTTGACCACGTAGCCTAGCTGTTCTTCGGTGCGCAGGCGTTGGTAGAAAGGTGTGTCGAGCAGCTGCCCCAGCACGGCCAGCCGGGCCTGGCTTTCTAGCGAGCGATCCGGCCCTTGCAGGTAGCGCAACACCACGGATTCCTCGCGGCTGGTATGCGGTGCCAGGTCAGGTAGGGCCGGGTCGACGCGCAGCGGCACAAGGTCGGGAATGCGTGCCTCTGCCAGTGTCGGATCAAGGCGCTGGGCGACTTGCCTGGCTGTCTCGATCGCCTGATCGGCGGGCAGATTGCCCACCGCCATCGCCTCCAGGCGCAGCTCACCAAGGAATGCCTCGCGGTAGTCACGCAGGTCGCTTACCTCGAGGTCCTGGCTGGCCGAAAGCAGCGTGGCGCTTGGCCACTGTGGGCGTACCAGTGCCTCGGCGAGCGTGCGGCTGGCGGTTTGATGCAGCGATGCCTGAGGCGCATTGCGCCACTCCCGCTGCAGTTGATAACGCACGCGCTGGAAGGTCGCTTCATCGATTTCGGCGTCATGCAGTTGCTCGAGGACGCGAAGCATCAGTCTGGATTGACGATCGCGCCAGCCGGAAAACGACAGGGTGATGCCGCGTGCGTGAGCATAGGCTTCGAAGTGCTGGCCAGCCAGCCTTGCGGGGTACAGGTCTTCATTCAGGCTGTCGCCGAGCCAGCCCGCCAGTAACCGGGAAAGTACCGCGTCGCGGGCGGTCTCGGCAGCCGGGGGGTGTTGCAGGCTGAACCGCCACTCCACCTTGGGTGTATCGAAGGTGGCATCGCTCATGTGCCACAGGCCGAAGGCCGGTTCATCGATCACCAGGCTCGGTTGTTCGTGCTGTTCATCGAACAGTTCGAGGTCTTCGGCGATATAAGGGTTGGCCTCGGGAAGCGATAACCCATCAAGCGCTTGTGTCATGTCGCCTGGGCCGGTTTCAAGCTCCTTCCAGGGCGTGTCGAACCATGGCGATACCTGCTGACCTTCTACCTCCGGACCACTGTAGAGGCGTAGCAGGTTGTCGGGGCGCAGGGCGTCTAGATAGCGCTGGGTGGCGTCTGGGTCGAAGCCTTCCATGCGGTAGGGGGCGTACTGCACGTCCTCCACCGGGAAGCGCGACAGGTTCATGGATAGTCGCATGGCGCTCTGCAACGAAGAGCCATGCTGCTGGAAGCGAAACTCCTGCTCGGCCAGGCGTGCCTGTTCGGCATAGCGCCACTCCTCGAGCCCGTTGTCGTGGAGCTGTTCGATGGCAGCGAACAGTGTGGCCTCTATCTCATCGAGGTGTTCTGCACCGAGGGGTGTCAGGCTCACGCCAATGCTGAACAGCGCGTGCTTGCCATCGCCCCGCGAGACGCCGGCGGAGAGCCCGTCGGCCCAGCCTGCCTCGCGCAGCACGGCCAGCAGGCTGCCATCACCTTCATCCCCCAGCAGGTGGGCGAGCAGGGACGCGGGCTTGGTCCGGTAATCCTGAACTGGGTCGTCGATGGGAAACAGGAAGCGCGCCTGACGGCTGTCGCGTACCGACTGCAGCTCGACCCGGCGAGGCAACGACCCGTCTTCGACAAGCGGTATGTCGATCTCCGGAGGCGCAAGGCCGCGGTCGGCGATGGCGGCGAAGCGCTCGCTGACCAGGGTCTCGAGCTCGTCGAGGGGCTGTGGCGCGACGATGGCCAGATGCATGACATTGGCGTCGTAGTACTGTTCGTAGAAATCGATGACACGCTGGCGAAGGTCCGGCTCACCTTCGGGCGGGTTGGCCAGGGTCTCGCGGCTGCCCACCGAGAACCCGTTGGTGGGATTGTCCGGGTTGAGCAACTGATTGAGGACATCGTTCTCGCGCCGGCCATCATCGCGAATTCGCGCCATGTACTCGGAGTGGACGATATTGCGCTCGCTCTCGAGTCGGTCGGCGTTGAACAGCGGCGAGATGAAGAACTGGCTGAAGCGATCCAGGGCGCCGGGCAGTGCATCCGGGTCGATGTCGAAGAAGTAGTTGGTGTCCTGTGGCGCGGTGAAGGCGTTGTGGTTGCCCCCATGACGTGACAGATAGCTTTGGTAGGCATCGGCCTGGGGGTATGGCTCGGTGCCCAGGAACAGCATGTGCTCGAGGTAGTGCGCGAGTCCTTGCAGGTCATCGGGGTCCTGGGCGCTGCCGACACTGACATTCATCGACGCCGCCGCCTTGTCGGCTTGCGGATCGTTGACCAGCAGCGCGGTGAGGCCGCTCTCCAGCCTCAGTACCCGATAGTCGCGGCTATCATGGGGGCTGGTGAGCGGAGTGGCGACCTCGCTGATGGCAGCATCGCGCTCGGCAGATTGCGCAAGCGCCATTCCGCCGCACAGCAGGGAGCCGGTGAACACCAGCAGACCAAGTGGCAAGCGTGGATGGGTGTCGGGGATGGCGAGGGACATCGTCGCTCCTTGTGGGATGGCGAATGCTGGCGTCATCAAGGCTGGTGGCGCAGCATGGGGCCGATCGGGTGTGCGCAGCTGGTATCCTGATGAGACGGACTATTGACTCGTCTTGATACCGGAAAAGCGCCAAACAGTTCCGCTGGCGCACTGCGCAAAAGCCCTTTGATGTGTTCTAAAGGGGTCTGCGGGGTCAACCAGGCCATGGCATCGTCCTGTGATATCACCCCAGGCAGCCGATCCGTCAGCGGCGACAGCAGGAGGGGACTTGGTACGGTGATCAATGCCAGCGAGTCGGTGTGCTCAACCAGACTGGTCGGAAAGCGACACCACAGCGCAGCCAACAGCAGTGGCCCGCGGTCTACCCGGGTCACCAGGAAGGGTTGCTTGCCCCGCGCCTGCGCTTGCCACACGTATATGCCCGTTGCCGGCACCAGGCAGCGGCGCGCCGCGAAGGCGTCGCGAAACATCGGGCGGCTTGACAGTGATTCGGCGCGTGCGCAGTGCGGCGCGTGATCCAGAACGTCGAGCCAGGGAGGCGTCAGCCCCCAGAAAAGGCGCCCCAAGTGTGGCTGGCCGGCCTCCAGGCGGATCGCCGAGAGCATCCTGCGGGGTGCCATGTTGGGGCAGCTCACCAGTGGTGCATCGCAGACCAGGTCGGGCAGCAGGGCGTCGGGGTCGAGCGGGGCAATGTGCAGTCGGCCGGCCATGGAGGCTCCGCGATGGGTGGGGCGTCAGGGTAACCAACTCCCGGAGGGGAGACCAGAGGGGCGAAAAAGCAGCCCCCTTTCATCGCGCCTTGCCGTCGCCTTCCCATCGCATCGGGGCCGTGAACTTGCGTTTGGCTTGTGTATCGATAAGCTGTCGAAAACAGTGTTCGATCTGCGCTATGCTGGTGGACAGCCGCAACATCCTCGTTTCGGTTGATCACCGCCCTTACACGGTTCGCGAGGAATCCGATGGCCCGTCCCAGACAGCATGCGCCCGAGGCGCTACATGCCCAGGTCATGGCGGCATGCGACGCATGGTTGCTGGAAAACCCCGTGCACACGCTGTCATTGCGTGCCCTGGCGCGTGAGGTCGGCTGTGCCCCGAGTACCTTGCTCAAGCTCTATGGCAGCTTCGGCAACCTGCTCCAGCACGTCAATATCGAGACCCTGGCCCGGCTACGCGAGGTGATCGAGCCACTGACCACCCAGGCGACTCCCGAGCAGCGCTTGAGCGCCCTGGCGAGGGGCTATTGGCAATTCGCTCAGCGTGAAGCCTTCCGTTGGCAGCTGCTGTTCGATTATCCCCTGGCCCAGGAAGGGGAGCTGGATCAGCGCCAGAACGACATGATCGAAGCGCTGTTCGTGCGCGTCGAGGCCACCCTCAAGGAGTATCAGCCTGCCCTGGGAGACCTCGAGGCGCGTCGCCTCAGTCGAACCCTGTGGGGCAGCGTTCATGGTCTGGTACAACTGGGACTCAATGAGCGTCTCGGCTACTGGCAAGGCCAGCAACTCGAAGTCGGCGAGTTGCTCGACCAGTTGCTTGCCACCATCCTTGCGGGGCTCAAGGCAAGGTCAAGCACGGCGTGACGATACTGGTGTGGCTGGCGGGGCTGCTGTTGCTGGTCTTCGCGGGGAGCTGGATAGCGCGTCACCCTCGCCAGGTGGTGCGTTGGCTGGTCTGGTGTGTGGTCAGCCTGGTCTATCGCATGCGCCTGCGTGGCCAGCGGCACATTCCCCCACGTGGCGCCGCCGTGGTGGTCTGCAACCATGTCAGCTTCATGGACGCCCTGGTCATTGGCGGTGCCAGCCGCAGGCCGCTGCGTTTCCTGATGGATAAACCGATCTACGACTCCCCTCGCCTCAATTGGCTATTCCGGCTGGTGGGCGCCATTCCCGTGGAATCCGAACGCCGCGATCCGGGGAATATTCGGCGTGCACTGGAGCAGGTCAGCCGTGCGCTGGCCGAGGGGGAGGTAGTGATGCTGTTCCCGGAGGGTCGCCTGACCCCGGATGGCGATGTCCAGCCATTCAGGCGGGGCCTGGAGCTGATTCTGGCTCGTGACCCGGTGCCGGTGATTCCGGCGGGGCTCGCCGGCTTGTGGGGCTCCTGGACATCACACGCCGATGGGCCAGCAATGTCCCGGCCGCCGCGCCGCTTTCGGGCGCGCGTGGCGTTGGTGTTCGGCGAGCCGATCGCGCCACATGAGGCATGTCGCCAACGGCTCGAGGCACAGGTGCGATTGCTCAAGGCCGAGGCGGATCAGTGGATCGATACACCGAATCTGAACGCGCTGGAGCGTCGCTGAGCTTTCGCCCGGGGATCAACGATGTCTTGGTGCCTGCCAGCAGCGCGCGGCGGTGATCAGGTTTTCCCGAACCTCGAGAATTTCCATGCGCACGTTGCCGACCTGAAGGCAGGCGGGGCCTGCCGGAAAGGATTCGAGGTGCTCGAGCATCAGGCCATTGAGGGTCTTCGGCCCGTCGGTGGGTAGCTGCCAGCCCAGCGACTTGTTGATGTCGCGGATGTTGGCGGTGCCTTCGATCATGTGACTGCCGTCGTCCTGGCGGTGAATATCCTGCTCCATGCCCGCCACGTCGGTGGTGAACTCGCCGACGATTTCCTCGAGGATGTCCTCGAGGGTCACAAGGCCCTCCACATCGCCATATTCGTCGACGACGATGCCGATCCGCCGTTTCTGCTTCTGGAAGTTGAGCAGTTGCGTATGCAGGGGCGTGGACTCGGGGATGAAATAGGGCTCGCGGGCTTCCTGGACGATGGCCGCCTTGGTGACTTCGTCGCGGGAGAGAAAGCGCGCCGCATTGCGCAGGTGAAGCATCCCGATGATGTTGTTGATATCACCCTTGAAGACCGGCAGGCGCGTGTGCTGACTGGTACGAATCTGGGCCAGGATGTCCTCCAGCTCGTCGTCGAGGTCGATCCCCACGACCTCGTGACGCGGCACCATGATGTCGTTCACGGTGACGTTCTCGAGGTCGAGGATCGATAGCAGCATGGATTGGTGTCGCTGCGGAATCAGCGTGCCAGCCTCGTGCACCACGGTGCGCAGTTCATCACGAGTCAGGTTGTCGCCACCCCCTTCGATGCTCTTCACGCCAAGTATCCGCAGCAGGCCGTTGGAGATCACGTTGACCAGCCACACCAGTGGATAGAGCAGCTTGAGCAGGGGGCCCAGGACAAACGAGGCGGGGTAGGCGATGCGCTCGGGCTTGACGGCGGCATAGGTCTTGGGCGTGACTTCGGCAAAGATCAGTACGGTGACCGTCAACAGCGCGGTGGAAATGGCGGGCCCCGAGACATCACCGAAAAAGTGGATGGCGATGATCGTGGCAATGGAGGCGGCAAGGTTGTTGACGAAGTTGTTGCCGATCAGGATGACCCCGATCAGCCGATCGGGCCTTGCCAGCAGGCTCACGACACGCTTGGCCGCTGGTTCGCCGCTGTTGGCCTGATGGCTCAGGCGATAGCGGTTGATCGACATCATGCCGGTCTCGGAGCTCGAGAAGAAGGCAGATAGGCAGATGAGCAGGAACAGCAGGCTGAACAGCAATCCCAACGGAAAGTCGTCGCTCAAGTCGAAGGATCCTCAATGGCGTGTCAGGCACGATTGGACGGGAGTTGACCGGCGAGTGTCAAGGCGCTGTTTGTGCGCTAAGGGGTCAGCTGCGGTTCAGTACCACCTCGAGAATCACCTTGCTGCCGAAATAGGCCAGCAGCAATACGGCGCAGCCTCCCAGGGTCCAGCGCACGGCGCGCATGCCACGCCAGCCCAGTCGGTGATGGCAGAACAGCAGCGTCGCGAAGATGCCCCAGGCGGTGAGCGACAACACGGTCTTGTGGGCAAGGTGCTGGGCGAACATGTTGTCGAGAAAGGCGAAGCCGCTGGCGATCGACAGCGTGAGCAGCGCAAGCCCCGACCAGATCAGCTCGAACAGCAGGCGTTCCATGATGGTCAGTGGTGGCAGTGCCTGAACGATGCCGCGGGTCTGGTGGTGGCGCAGCGCCTGATTCTGCAGGCCGAAGATCACCGCCTGTACGGCGGCGATCGACAATACCGCGAATGCCAGCGCCGAGCTGAGGGCGTGCAGCGCGATGCCCGGGCTGATCGAGTGCGCGACATGCTGGGTATCCGGCAGGCCGACGGCGAGCAGCAGGATCAGCCCGGCCAGCGGAAACAGCGCGACCGAGACGTTAAGGACGGGCTTGAAAAGGCTGACCAGAATCAGCAGTGCCACTACCAGGGCACCCAGCAAAATGGCGTTGTTGGAGAGGCTGGTCGTGGACAGCTGGCCTTTATCGGTGAGCACGATGATCAGCGCGATGTGGAATACCAGCCCCAGCGCGCCCATCGATCTGACCAACAGGGGGTTCTGGGGCACTCGGCGCATCAACGCCAGTCCTTGCCAGGAGGCAGCGGCGATATAGAGGATGAGGGCCAGGACGGCCAGGGATAGCGCCTGCATCGATTGCGTTCCGTGCGCCTTGCTGGATGAATGGCATGGGTCAGTGGTGTGGCTACTATACCCAATACCCTCGGTTTCGCACAGGGCAAGCCAGGCTCGAGCAAGCGATCACCGTTTCCAGTTGAATGGCATGCTGCATGGAGACTGTCGGCGACAGCGCGTATAATGCTTGCCAAATCTCAGGCCGTCATTATCGGAGTGGCCAATGTTCCAGAGTCTCAGTGAGCGGCTGTCGCAGACGCTCAAGTCGATCAAGGGTCAGGCACGCCTGACCGAAGACAACGTCAAGGACACCCTGCGCGAGGTCCGCCGGGCGCTGCTCGAGGCGGATGTCGCGTTGCCGGTGGTCAAGGCCTTCGTCGAGCGGGTGCGCGAGCGCGCCGTGGGTCAGGAAGTCTCCAAGAGCCTCTCGCCGGGTCAGCAGTTCGTCAAGATCGTCCAGCAGGAGCTCGAGGCGATCATGGGCGAGGCCAATGAGGGGCTGTCGCTCAAGGGTTCCCCCGCCGTGGTGCTGATGGCCGGCCTGCAGGGCGCGGGCAAGACCACCTCGGTGGCCAAGCTGGCGCGCTATTTGCGCGAGCGAGAAAAGAAAAAGGTGCTGGTGGTGTCGGCGGACGTCTACCGTCCGGCGGCCATCGACCAGCTCGAGACCCTGGCGTCCGAAGTGGCGGTCGACTTCTTCCCGTCGCGCTCCGATCAGCAGCCGGTGGCGATCGTCGAGGCGGCGATCAAGCACGCCAAGATCCAGTTCCATGATGTGGTGATCATCGATACGGCCGGCCGCCTGGCCATCGACGACGCGATGATGGCGGAGATCCAGGCGCTGCATAAGGCCGTTTCGCCCCAGGAAACGCTGTTCGTGGTCGATGCCATGACCGGCCAGGATGCCGCCAATACGGCCAAGGCCTTCCACGAAGCGTTGCCGCTGACCGGGGTGATCCTCACCAAGGCCGACGGTGACGCGCGCGGCGGTGCGGCGCTTTCGGTGCGCCACATCACCGGCAAGCCGATCAAGTTCATGGGGGTCGGCGAGAAGGTCGATGCTCTCGAGCCGTTCCACCCCGATCGCGTTGCCTCGCGCATTCTCGGCATGGGCGACATGCTGTCGTTGATCGAGGAAGCCGAGCGTACCGTCGACAAGAAGAAAGCGGAGCAGTTGGCCAAGAAGGTCAAGAAGGGCGATGGCTTCGACCTTGAGGATTTTCGCGACCAGCTCCAGCAGCTCAAGAAAATGGGCGGCATGGGCGGCTTGCTCGGCAAGCTGCCTGGCATGGGCCAGATGGCCGAGATGGCTCAAGGCCCCGGTCCCGAGAAGGAAATGGGCAAGCTCGAGGCGCTGATCAACTCGATGACGCCTCATGAGCGGCGGCGTCCCGACATCATCAATGGCTCGCGCAAGCGGCGCATCGCCGCCGGTGCTGGTCTGCAGGTTCCCGATCTCAATCGGCTGCTCAAGCAGCACAAGCAGATGCAGAAGATGATGAAGAAGGCCGGCAAGAAAGGCGGCATGCAGAAAATGATGCGTGGCATGGGCGGCATGATGGGCGGCGGCGGTCCCGGCGGCCCAGGTGGAATGGGTGGCCCCGGTGGAATGGGCGGCATGGGAGGCCCTGGCGGCCTGCCCAGGCGATAACGCCCGGCCACGCGAGCCAAGGCCGATAAAAGGTTTCCAAGCGGGGCTTTATTCCGTAGAATGCTGCGTCTTCACTGGCAGGGCCGCGAGAATTCGCGGCCGCCGTCGTGACCGAATGCCTGATGCGGGCTTGAAAGCCCGCTTCCCGAGCAGATCAACCGTAACCTCAACCGAAGGACAGATTACGCCATGGTTACCATTCGTCTGGCACGTGGTGGCGCCAAGAAGCGTCCCTTCTACCACCTGACCGTCACTGATTCACGCAACGCTCGTGATGGCCGTTTCATCGAGCGTCTGGGTTTCTTCAACCCCGTCGCGCGTGGCCAGGAAGAGCGTCTGCGCGTCGACCTGGAGCGCATCGCTCACTGGCAGAGCCAGGGCGCACAGCTTTCCGGCCGCGTTGCCGAGCTGGTCAAGGAAGCGCGCAAGCAGGCCTGAAGTGCCTGACTTGCCTTGCATTAGCGTGTCACGAGGTCGTCGATGAGCGAATTCGCGCAAGCTGACGATCATGTGGTGCTGGGCAAGCTGACCAGCCCCTACGGGGTCAAGGGTTGGCTCAAGGTGTATTCGTACACCAGCCCGATGGACGGCATTCTCGATTATGCCGAGTGGGTGTTGCGCCATGAAGGCCGGCTACAGCGTTGCCGCCTGTTGCAAGGGCGTCGTCATGGCAAGGGCCTGGTGGCACAGCTTGACGGTGTCGATGGCCGCGAGACAGCCGAGGCGCTGGCGGGAGCCGAGATACTGCTGCCCAAGGCCGAGCTTCCGAAGCTCGAAGGCGACGAGGTCTACTGGTACCAACTGGAAGGCCTCAAGGTGGTGACCACGGAAGGCCTGGCGCTAGGGCGGATCGATCACCTGTTCGAGACCGGCGCCAATGATGTCATTGTCGTCAAGGGTAGCCTCGATGAGGCCGCCGATGACCGAGAACGCCTGCTGCCCTATCTGCCGGGGGACGTGATCACCGACATCGATCTCGATGCCGGGGTGATGACCGTCGACTGGGATCCGGAGTTTTGAGTGCCGACCCGGAGCAGATGGAGGGTGTCGAACGGCTCTGTGTCGATGACGTGCGGACGGATGGCATGTGGATTGGCGTGGTGTCGCTGTTTCCCGAGATGTTCGAGGCAATCACTCGCCAGGGCGTGACCGGCAGGGCAGTCGAAAAAGGGCATATCGCGCTGGAGTTCTGGAATCCCCGCGACTATGCCAGCGACCGCCATCGCACCGTGGACGATCGCCCCTATGGTGGCGGCCCCGGCATGTTGATGAAGGTCGACACCCTGCGTGCGGCCATCCATGCCGCTCGCGAGCGGGCCAGGCAGGTCACCGGGCAGCGCCCCAGGGTGATCTACCTGTCGCCACAGGGGCGGCGCTTCGATCAGGCCGGTGCGCGGGAACTGGCATCCGGTCCCCCGTTGGTCGTGGTGGCGGGGCGCTATGAAGGCATCGATGAACGTGTAGTGGAAAGCGACATCGATGAGGAGTGGTCGATTGGCGACTATGTGCTCAGCGGTGGCGAGCTGCCGGCCATGGTGCTGATCGACGCCGCGGCAAGGCTGGTGCCAGGAGTGCTTGGGCACCGGGACTCCGCGGTCGAGGACTCCTTCAACGACGGGTTGCTGGACTGCCCGCACTATACTCGCCCGGAAGTGATCGATGGGCGACAGGTGCCGGAGGTCCTGGTCAGCGGCAACCATGGCGCGATTCGGCGCTGGCGGCTGAAGCAGTCCCTGGGACGTACGTGGGCGAGGCGCCCCGACTTGCTTGATGGCAGGACGTTGACCAGGGAACAGCGCACGTTGCTTGAGGAGTTCATCGAGGAATACGCCCCTTCCACCAGGTAGGCTGGGGCGGAGGTGCAGGACACAGTAGTGGCCAAGGAGGCGTCTCCTTGAACGGCTGTGGATCTGTGTCACCAATCAGCTCCCGCGCTCTCGAGCCTTGGCTCGGGCGCCGGGATCACGATTCGCCGGCAACTAACCGGATTCGGTGAATCACGTTATCGAGGAGTCATTGTCATGAGCAGCAAGAACAAGGTGATCCAGGCGCTTGAAGCCGAGCAGATGAGCAAGGAAGTGCCGGTGTTCGCCCCTGGCGATACTGTCATCGTCCAGGTCAAGGTCAAGGAAGGTAGCCGTGAGCGTCTTCAGGCCTTCGAAGGCGTGGTGATCGGCAAGCGTAACCGCGGTTTGAACTCCGCCTTCACCGTGCGCAAGATCTCCCACGGTGTCGGTGTGGAGCGTACCTTCCAGACCTACAGCCCGCTGGTTGACTCGATCAGTGTCAAGCGTCGCGGCGACGTGCGCCAGGCCAAGCTTTACTACCTGCGCGAGCGCAGCGGCAAGTCTGCCCGCATCAAGGAAAAGCTGGCCTAAAGCTGGCCTGAGGCCAACGCCTCCCTTGGCCGGTGGGCTGAAACCCCGTCACCGCTCGCGCGGGGCGGGGTTTCGCGTTTTGGGCCTGGGTCATCCGCATCGAATGCGGGCGTGAGGAGGGCGGATGACGATACGCAACGAGAGCGACCAGACGCTCATCGAGACCTTCCTCGATGCGCTATGGCTGGAGCGTGGCGCCAGTGACAATACCCTGATGGCCTATCGCCGCGATCTTGCGGCCTGGGCGGCTCATCTCGAGGCGCAGGAAGCGTCGCTGCTGTCCCCTCTGCCCGCCACGCTGCCGGACTGGCTCGATGCCCGTCGCGCTTCAGGGTACCAACTGCGCAGCAACGCCCGGTTGTTGTCGAGCCTGCGTCGTTTCTACCGCTGGGCGCTGGCAGAAGGGCGCATCGATCGCGACCCCCTGGCCGAGGTTCGCCTGCCTCGAGTACGTCCGGCGTTGCCGGATACCCTCGACGAGGCGGAAGTCGAACGGCTGCTGGCCGCTCCTGATGTCGCCACCGACCTCGGTCTACGTGATCGGGCAATGCTCGAGGTGCTGTATGCCGCTGGATTGCGGGTGTCCGAGCTGGTGGGGTTGACCACCGATGCGGTCAATCTGCGCCAGGGGGTAGTGAGAGTGCGCGGCAAGGGTGACAAGGACCGCCTGGTGCCGCTGGGCGAGGAGGCGGTAGACTGGTTGTCACGTTACCTGCGGGGTACGCGAGGGGCCTTGATGACCGATGTTACGCGCCCGGCGCTGTTTCCTGGGCGTGGCGACAAGCCGTTGACGCGCCAAGCCTTCTGGTATCGCATCAAGGCCCATGCCCTGGCCGCTGGCATCACTCGGCCGTTATCGCCGCATACACTGCGCCATGCATTCGCCACGCATCTGTTGAATCATGGGGCCAACTTGCGTGTCGTACAGCTGCTGCTTGGTCACAGCGACCTTTCGACTACGCAGATCTACACCCATGTGGCGCAGGCCAGGCTCGAGACCCTGCATGCCGACCATCACCCGAGAGGCTGAAGTTGATGATGATCCCCCTTTTCAAGCGTTGCCTGACCAGTCTTGTGGGCATGGCGTTCGCCGTGCCGATGTTTGCCCAAGCCGACTCCGCAGAGGCGTTGGCCGAACGTCTGGCGGTAAGTGGCCAGCCGATGCCGGTGGAAAGCATTCATGAGACCCCGCTCGATGGGTTCTTCGAGGTTCGCCTGGAAACCGGCGAGCGCTTCTACAGCGATGCCGAGGGAAGTCACTTCCTGGTCGGTGATCTGTATGAAAATGGTGAGCGGGGACTGGTCAACCTGACTGAACGAGGCCGCAACGGCGAGCGCGCCGAGCGCTTGGCCAGCGTTCCCGAGGATCAGCGAGTGATCTTCCGTGGGGCGGGTGAAAGCCGTGCCGAACTGGTTGTCTTCACCGATACCACCTGCCCCTACTGCCGGCAGTTTCACGAAGAAGTACCGGCGCTCAACGAACTGGGTATCGAGGTCCACTACCTGGCCTTTCCGCGCAAGGGCATGAGCGGTGAAGGTGCCCGGGTGATGCAGCAAGTGTGGTGCGCCGAGAACCCGAGCGAGGCGATGAACACCGCCAAGCGCACTGAGCCACTCTCCGGTGCCGCCAGCTGCGACAATCCGGTCGAGTCCCAGTATCATCTGGGCATGGAGCTCGGCGTACAGGGCACGCCAGCCATCGTTTTGCCCGATGGCCGCCTGGTCCCCGGCTATGTGCCCGCGGAGCGCCTGGCCGATATGCTTGGCCTGGAAGCCGAGGGCTGAGGGCTGAAGAATGAGGGCTGAGACAATTCGGCGTTTGAATTTTCACGACAAGCGAGCAGGAGCGAGACATTGAAACCGGTGAGAGTAGGACTCTGTGGGCTGGGAACCGTCGGTGGCGGTACCTTCAACGTGTTGACGCGAAACGCCGATGACATTGCGCGCCGGGCGGGCCGGCCGATCGTCATCGAGCAGGTCGCCTACCGCAGCCTCAACCCCGATTGCGACATCACCGGCATCAAGACTACCCAGGACGTCTTCGAGGTGGCCAACAACCCCGACGTCGACGTGCTTGTCGAGTTGATTGGCGGCTACGATGTGGCCCGTGAGCTGGTGCTGACCGCCATCGAAAATGGCAAGCACGTGGTCACCGCCAACAAGGCACTGATCGCCGTGTACGGTAACGAGATCTTCCAGGCGGCCCACAAGAAGGGCGTGATCGTGGCCTTCGAGGCAGCGGTGGCCGGTGGCATCCCGGTCATCAAGTCGCTGCGCGAGGGGCTCGGCGCCAACCGTATCGAGTGGGTTGCCGGCATCATCAACGGCACCGGCAACTACATCCTCACCCATATGCGCGACGAAGGTCGGGCATTCGAGGATGTGCTGGCCGAGGCCCAGGCGCTGGGCTATGCCGAATCCGACCCGACCTTCGATGTCGAGGGCATCGACGCCGCGCACAAGCTCACCATCCTGGCCTCCATCGCCTATGGTGTACCGCTGCAGTTCGAAAAGGCCTACACCGAGGGCATCTCGCGCGTTACCGCCGAGGATGTCGAGCAGGCCGATAACCTGGGCTACGTGATCAAGCACCTGGGGATATCCAAGCGTACCGAGGCCGGCCTCGAGCTGCGCGTGCACCCGACGCTGATTCCCAAGGAGCGTCTGCTGGCCAATGTGCATGGCGTCAAGAACGCCATCGCCGTGATGGGCGATGCCGTGGGGCCGACCCTCTACTACGGTGCTGGCGCCGGTGCCGAGCCCACCGCCTCCGCGGTGGTCGCCGACCTGCTCGACGTGGCGCGCGATATCACCACCGCTCATCATTATCGGGTGCCTTACCTGGCCTTCAGCGGCATCGACGAGGATGTCAGCCAGTTGCCGATCATGCCCATGGAAGACATCGTCACGGCCTACTACCTGCGCCTGCTGGCGGTGGACCGCCCGGGCGTGCTGGCCCGCGTGGCGACCATCCTTTCCGAGCAGGGCATCTCCATCGAGGCGCTGATCCAGAAGGAGGCGACCGAAGGGGAGCTGGTGCCGATCATCCTGCTGACCCACCGCACTCGCGAGAAGCAGATGAACGAGGCGATCCGGCTGATCGAGTCGCTGGCGGATATCGCCGGCCCCCTGACTCGTATCCGCGTCGAGTCGTTGGACGAGCAGGAATAACCGGGGCTTCGCCCGAAGCGGCAAGCCGTAAGCTTGAAGCTGGAAGAGAAAACCGGTGGATAACCGCAAGCTGCTAGCTGGCTGTCGCTCTGTCTTCAGCGAGGAGCGCCGGGGACAAGTCGAAGAGGAGGTCCTATGCCAGGGATGGCATCGGTAGCGCCCAGGGATGGGTTCACAGCGCCTCCTCGGAGACTTGTCGACGGATCGGCTCTGAGCGAGTAAAGGAACCGAATCATGCGTTATATCAGTACCCGCGGGCAGGCGCCCGCGCTCTCCTTCGAGGAGGTCGTGCTGACCGGCATGGCCAGCGACGGTGGCTTGTACGTACCTGAAACCGTGCCGCAGTTTTCGGCCGACGAGCTGGCCGACATGGCCGGGCTCTCCTATGCCGAGATCGCCTTTCGGGTGATGAAGCCGTTCGTCAATGGCGAGATCGACGACGAGACGTTTCGCGCCCTCGTGACCGACGCCTATGCCACCTTCAGCCACGACGCGGTGGTGCCGCTCAATCAGCTCGATGCCAACCATTTTCTGCTCGAGCTGTTTCATGGCCCGACGCTTGCCTTCAAGGATGTCGCCCTGCAGTTGCTCGGCCGCCTTCTCGATCACTTCCTCAGCAAGCGTGGCGAGCGTGCGGTGATTATGGGGGCCACCTCGGGGGATACCGGTTCCGCCGCCATCGAGGGCTGCCGCCACTGCGACAACCTAGATATCTTCATCCTGCACCCCCACAACCGGGTCTCGGAAGTGCAGCGCCGCCAGATGACCTCGGTGCTGGCCGACAACGTCTTCAATATCGCCATCGAGGGCAACTTCGATGACGCCCAGGCGATGGTCAAGGCGAGCTTCGCCGACCAATCGTTCCTGGGCGGCACCCGCCTGGTGGCGGTGAATTCGATCAACTGGGCGCGCATCATGGCTCAGATCGTCTATTACGTGGCGTCGGCCGTGGCGCTGGGGGCGCCACGCCGTTCGGTCAGCTTCTGCGTGCCTTCCGCCAACTTCGGCAATGTCTTCGCCGGTTACATGGCCTATCGCATGGGGCTGCCTGTCGAGCGTTTCGTGATCGCCACCAACGCCAATGACATCCTGCATCGCACCCTGGCCGACAACGACTTCTCGAAGACGGAGCTCAAGGCGACCCTGGCGCCCTCCATGGATATCGTGGTGTCGTCGAACTTCGAGCGCCTGTTGTTCGAAGCCTACGAGCGCGATGGCGCGGCCGTGGCGGCCCTGCTCGAGCGCTTCCAGAGCGAGCCTTCCGCTCTTGCCGATGCCCCGTTGTCGCGGCTGCGCGAGAAGTTCTCCAGCCACAGCGTCGATGATGCCACCATCCTCGAGGTGATCCGCGAGGCGCACCAGCGCACTCATGAAATCCTCGATCCGCACACCGCGACCGGCTACCGTGCCGCCGAGCGTGTGCGTGGCGATGCCGCCGTGCCGATGATCACCCTGGCCACCGCGCATCCGGCGAAGTTCGCCGAGGCGGTGGTCAAGGCGGGCTTCCCGGGCGTGCCGTTGCCGCCGCACATGGACGACCTGCTGGAACGCGAGGAGCGCTATACGGTTCTGCCGGCGGAGCTTGCCGCAGTGCAGCGGTTCGTGGCCGAAAACCGCCGCTAGATTCGCCCACTCGGGGCTGATCCGGCGACAGGCCTGCGAGGGGGCGCTGTGAACCCTTCCCTGGGCGCTACCGATGCCATCCCTGGCATCGGACCCCCTCTTCGGCCTGTCCCCGGCGCCCCTGGCACCTCAGGGCAACGGCATCCCATTGCCACTTGCCAATGAGGGGAACCACAGGAGCCTGGCTTGGATGCCGTGACCAACCCCATCGATCTTCATCAGCGCCTCAGGCCGCGCATTCAACCGCGCGCTCGCGATGAGGCGCTGTACGCGCGCGCCTGTGGCGAGGGGCTGTCCGAGCTGCAGGCGCGCGTGCTCGCTGGCAGGCTGGCGGGCTACACCGGCGAGCTGGAGCCACTGGTGTCGCCGAGCCTGCGTCACCTGGTGCACCCCGAACGGCTGAAGGATGGTCGCCGCGCCGCGGAGCGTATCGCCCAGGCGGTGGTCGATGGCGAGCATATCGGCATCCTCACCGACTACGACGTGGATGGCATCACCTCCCATGTGGTGATTCGCCGGACGTTGCATGAGTTGTTCGGGGTGCCGGAATCTCGGCTGCATAGCCTGATCGGCCACCGTATCCATGATGGCTACGGCATCAGCCTGCCGCTGGTGGAGCGCACGCTGTCTCTCGCGCCACGCCCGAGCCTGGTGATCACCGCCGATTGCGGCAGTTCCGACGAGCCGCGCATTGCCCGGCTGAAGGCCGCGGGCATCGACGTGGTGGTCAGCGATCACCACGCCCTGCCGGTGGAAGGGCCGCCCCCCTCGGCCCATGCCGTGGTGAACCCCACCCGTGACGACTGCGACTACCCCGACCCGACCATCGCGGGCTGCATGGTGGCCTGGCTTACCATGTCGCTGGCCCGCCAGGTGCTGATCGAGTGGGGCGTGCTGGCCAAGGCCACGCCCAAGCTCTCGCCATGGCTCTCCTACGTGGCGCTGGGCACCGTGGCCGATTGCGTCTCGCTGGGTGGCAGTGCCGCCAATCGTGCGGTGGTCAGCCACGGCCTGACGCTGATCAACCGTATGGAGGCTGCCTGCTGGCGTGCCATGGCCGAGCGGCTGGGAGCCGACAGCGTGCCCTTCAACGCCGAGACCCTGGGCTTTCAGATGGGGCCGCGCATCAATGCCCGCTCGCGGCTGGATGACCCCTACGCGGCGCTGCATTTCATGCTCGCGGAGCAGGACCATGCCGCCCGGCGTTATCTCGAGGTGCTGGATCAGGACAACCAGTCGCGCAAGGCCATTGAAGCGGAGATGGCCGATCAGGCGCGTGATCTGGCGTTGCCGGCACTCGAGGCCAATGAGCCGGCCATCGTGGTGTTTCTCGACGACGGCCACCCCGGCGTGCAGGGCATCGTCGCATCAAGGCTGGTGCAGGCCTACGGCCGGCCGGCACTGGTACTGACCCCGGCGGCGGCTCCCGGCATGCTGACCGGTTCGGGCCGCTCCATCGAAGGATTGCACCTGCGCGATGCCCTGCAGCGCACCTTCGAGCTGGCGCCGGAAACCTTGCCGCGTTTCGGTGGGCATCGCGGCGCGGCAGGGGTCGGGGTGCCGGTAGAGCACCTGGCAAGCTTTCGCCGCCACTTCCTGGCGGCGGTCGCCGAGCAACTCGGCGACACCGAGCTCTACCCACGCATCTTCACCGATGGCGAGCTTGCGCCCCAACAACTGAGCCTTGCGACCTTGGCCGAGCTGGACGCACTGGGGCCTTATGGGCGCGAATTCGATGCGCCGCTGTTCCAGGGAGATTTCCTGGTCGAGGCGCTGCGCCCGGTAGGGGCCGACGGCACCCACTTGATGCTCGAGCTGTCGGCGGGAGCCGTCAGCCACAAGGCGATCTGGTTTCGCGCGCTGACGCCAGGCGAAATGCCGGCGTTCGGTGTCGGCGCGCGGTTGCGCTGTGCCTACAAGCTCAACCGTAATCGCTGGCGGGGACGCGAGTCGCTGCAGCTGATGGTCGAGCACGCTGAACACGAGGGCTAACCATGGATTGGCAGGATCTACCCACCGAACAGCATCGCCACTACGAGGACGTCATGGCGATGCTGGTGGGCACGCTGTTCGTGGCGCTGGGCGTGACCTTCTACAGCCAGGCAATGCTGCTCACCGGCAGTACCGCGGGGATCGCCTTCCTTTTGCAGTACGCCACCGGCTGGCCGTTCGGCGTGTGGTTCTTCCTGATCAACGTACCGTTCTACTGGCTGGCGATTCGGCGCATGGGCTGGAGCTTTACCCTGCGCACCTTCGCGACCATTGGCCTGGTGTCGGTATTTTCCGAATTGACCGGTCACTGGATCAGTATCGGCAGCCTCAACCCGGTATACGCGGCGCTGATGGGGGGGTGCCTGATCGGGATCGGCATGCTGATCCTGTTCCGGCACCGCTCCAGCCTGGGTGGCGTCAACATCCTGGTGCTCTACCTGCAGGACCGCTACGGCTGGCGGGCCGGCGTCGTGCAACTGGGCATCGACGGGGTGATCATGCTGGTGGCGTTGTTGACGCTGCCAGCCGAGCGTGTCGGGCTTTCGGTGCTTGGTGCCGTGGCACTGAACCTGATCATCGCCCTGAACCACAAGCCCGGCCGTTACATGGGCGTCAGTTGAGCCAGAACCACCAGACGATGGCGGCGATCAGGCCAAGCCCTGCGATATTGACGATCCAGTTCATGCTCGTGCCTCCTCGTGATGGGCGGAAGGGGCGTGGTCAGCGCGTTCGCTGTGCGTCTTCA
The DNA here is from genome assembly GCF_003028575.1 of Halomonas urumqiensis. Classification (GTDB taxonomy): domain Bacteria; phylum Pseudomonadota; class Gammaproteobacteria; order Pseudomonadales; family Halomonadaceae; genus Halomonas; species Halomonas urumqiensis. The sequence continues at coordinate 53,455 of NZ_PYUD01000006.1, forward strand.
AGAGCCGCAGGCGGTTGGCGTTGCTGACCACGGTGATCGACGAAAGCGACATGGCAGCGCCGGCAATCATCGGCGACAGCAGGGTGCCCGTGACGGGGTAGAGCACGCCGGCGGCGATGGGGATGCACAGGGCGTTGTAGCCGAAGGCGCCGACCAGGTTCTGCTTGATGTTGGTGAGCGTGGCGCGGCTGATTTCAATGGCGTCCGCTATGCCGTGCAGCGAGCCGCGCATCAACGTGATGCCGGCGCTCTCGATGGCGACATCGCTGCCCTGGCCGATGGCGAAGCCGACATCGGCGCGGGCCAGTGCCGGGGCGTCGTTGATACCGTCGCCGACCATGCCGACCACCTGGCCGTCGCTTTGCAGGCGCTCGATCTCGGCATGCTTGTCCTCGGGCAGCAGGCCCGCGCGATAATCGTCGATGCCGACTTCTGCGGCAATGGCCGCCGCGGTGTGGGCGTTGTCGCCGGTGAGCATCACCACCCTCAGGCCATCATCGCGCAGGCGTTTCACGGCGCTGATGGTGTCGTGTCGCAGTGGGTCGCTGATGCCGAACAGCGCGGCGAGCCGGCCATCCACGGCCAGGTAGACCACGCTGCGGGCTTGGCTTTCCAGGCGCGAGGTAATGTCACACCCCGGCGCAAGATCGACCCCTGCCTCTTCGAGCAGGCGAGCGTTGCCGAGCAGCAGGGGGCGACCGTCGGCGGTGCTGGCCTTGACCCCGCCGCCGGTGACGCTCTGGAAGTCGCGAATCTCGGCGCTTGCTGGTTTTTCTCCAGCATGCTCCTCGACATAGGCGATCAGCGCGCTGGCCAGTGGGTGCTCGGAGCCGCGCTCCAGGGCGGCCACCAGGTCGAGCGTCTCGCGATGATCGTCACTCAGCAGCTCCGCTTCGGTGACCCGCGGCTTGCCTTCAGTGAGCGTGCCGGTCTTGTCCACCACCAGCGTGGTGAGCCGGCTGGCGGTCTGCAGGGCATCGCCGCTTCTCACCAGTACGCCGTGCTCGGCGGCCTTGCCGACACCGATCATGGTCGAGATCGGCGTGGCCAGCCCCAGCGCGCAGGGGCAGGCGATGATCAACACCGTGGTGGCGGTGACCAGCATGTGGATCACCCTGGGCTCGGCGCCCACGTTGAACCACACCAGTGCCGTGAGCACGGCGATGATCATCACCGAGGGCACGAAGATGCTCGACACCGTATCGGCGAGCTGGCCGATCGGAGGTCGCGAATTCTGTGCATTGGCCACTTGCTCGGTGATGCGGCCAAGCCGTGTGTCGGCACCCACTCGGGTGACGCGATAGACCAGCCCTCCCTTGCCGTTGACGGTACCGGCGCTGACCTCGTCACCCTCGCCCTTGGCTACCGGCACTGGCTCGCCGGTGAGCATCGATTCGTCGATATGGCTCGTGCCCTCGCTTACCACGCCGTCCACCGGCAGGCGTTCGCCGGGGCGGACACGAATATGGTCGTCTTCACGGACCTCATCGATGTCGAGCTCGCGCTCCTGGCCGTCGCGGATCACCCGGGCGGTGCGACTCTGCAGGTCGAGGAGGCGCTTGAGGGCATCGCTGGTTCGGCCACGGGCACGCAGCTCCAGCGCGTTGCCAAGCAGCACCAGGCCGATGACCATTGCCGCCGCCTCGAAATACAGCCCCTGGGCCACTGACGGCAACCACGGTGCGAAGGCCACGACGCCCATGGAGTAGAGCCAGGCGGTGCCGGTCCCCATGGCGATCAGGGTGTCCATGTTGGCTTGGTGGTGGCGAAAATTCTTCCATGCATTGACGAAGAAATGGCGACCGGGCCCGACCATCACCGCCAGGGTCAGCATCCCCACCACCAGCCAGAACAGTCGGCCTGTGCCATGCGGGTGCGGGTGGTAGATGAACATGCTGGCCATCAGTGGCACGGCCAGGGCCAGTGACCAGGCGCTGCCCCTCAGGCGACGACGGTACTCCTTCTCGTCCTTTTCGGCTCGGGCCTGCTCGGCCTGGCGGAGGTCGTGGATCGGTTCGGCGCCATAGCCGACCCCCTCCACGGCCTCGATAAGCGCCTGTTGCCGGGCACTCCCGCGTACCTGGGCGGTGTGCGTGCCGAAGTTCACTGCCGCCGATTGCACGCCGGGGGTGCGCTCCAGTGCCTGCTGGACGCTCTTTACGCAACTGGCACAGGTCATGCCGCTGATCGCCAGTCTCAGCGACGTCGCGCTTGCGCCCGCCGCATTTTCGGCTGGCGCCGTGGAGCCCTCGTCGGCGACCGCTGAAGGCCTGGCCTCGGCCTCCTCGTCAGGCGTGGGATGGGCTTGTGCATGCGCTGCGGAGTCGGGCGGATAACCGGCGTCGCTAAGGAGTTCGTCAAGGGTTGACCCATCCAGCACCGTGGTGACCGCCAGGTGCTTTTTCGCTGGCTCACCGGTCACGTCGGCCCCGGCATCACGTGCATGAATCGCCTTGCGCATGGTGGCAACGCAACCCTGGCAGTTCATGCCCGGTACCTGGCGTTCAAAGGGTTGTCGCGTGTTCATGGCGTCTCCTTGCGGGTGGCTTTGCGGGCAGCGAGAGGTTCAGGAAAGCTCTCGATCAACCGGCACAGGCTATGTCCGTCGGGTGTGCCGTCGGGCATCTCGGCCCAGGCATCCAGCGCCTGCTCCATGCGCTGGGCAAGGGCTTCGAGCTCGTCTATGCGAGCGCGGATCTCGGGCAGGCGGTCGGCCAGCAGGTCGCGGACCATGGGGCAGGGGGAGTCCCCATGGTCGGCATGCTCGAGAATGTCGCGGATCTCGGCCACACCAAACCCCAGCGTGCGGGCACGCTGGATGAACCTCAGGCGTTCCAGATCACCCTGGGCATAGAGCTGATAGCCGTTTTCCGGGTGTCGTGTTGGCGTCAACAACCCCTCTCGCGTGTAGTGACGAACGGTTTCGGCGGTGACGCCGGCCTGTCGTGCCAGTTGGCTGACTTTCATGCCACGTGCCTCTCGGGAATCCAGATAGTTCGCTTAGTGTAAAACCATTGGGTAACCCATAGGTCAAGTCAGCGTTGGCCGAATGGTGCGCGCTGGGGCATATCGCAACCATGCAGCTAACCCTATGTTAGATAAGGGCATCGGATTCGTTGTAGACCAAAGTATGAGCTTACTAAGCTTTAAAACGAACGTTTGCCCTTGAAAGATGGCGAGCATTGCGAGAAAAGGGACGGGAGTTGCCAGTGCCACTCTTGGGAGTGACCGAAGGCCCTACCGTCGATAATGCAGCAAGGGACCACACGCCATGCATAACAAGTTCAACAAGCTCACCTGGGCCGTGGCTATCGCCGCTGCGGCCGTCGCCGGTCAGGCACACGCCGGTGGCTACCAGATCAACGAACAGAGCGTCAGCGGCCAGGGCTATGGCCATGCGGGTCGCAGTTCCAACGTCAACGATGCGACCATCGTCTTCGGCAACCCCGCCGGCATGTCGTTTCTGGACCGTGCCCAGGTCACTGCGGGTGCGACCTACCTGGATGTCAGCACCGATATCACCAATGTCGAAGCCAGCCGCAATCTGGATGCCGGTGTCGCCCAGGGAGGTGCGCCGATGGGGGTGCAGGTCCCGGTGGGCGACATCCCCGGGGGCAATGAGGGCGACATGGTGCCCGGCTCACCGATTCCGTTTGCCTTTTATGCGCAGCCGGTGACCGAGAAGCTGGCCTTCGGTTTCGGGGTCTATGCGCCTTTTGGTTCCAACACCGACTACGAAGATGATTTCCAGGGACGCTATTTCGGTGACTACACCGAGCTCAGGGTGATCAGCGCCCAGCCCACGGTGTCCTATCGCTTCAACGACCAATGGTCGGTTGGCCTGGGTATCACCTACAACCAGGTCGAGGGCGAGCTACGCCGTCAACTGCCGTCAGAGCCGACCTTCAACCCCGCAGCGGATATCGACTCGCGTGTCGAAGGCAGTGACGATGGCTGGGGCTACAACCTCGGCGTGATGTACCAGCCGATTCCCGAGACATCGTTGGGCCTGACCTATCGCTCCAAGGTCGACTACACCCTGACCGGTGACTTCCGTGCCTTCGATCCGGCAGGCAATGTGGTCCGCGCCGATGACGCCAGCCTCGAACTGACCACCCCGGAATCGGTCAACTTCTCGATCACCCAGCAGATGAACGACAGGCTCAAGCTGATGGCGGGTGTGTCATGGGTGCGCTGGGACCGCTTCGACCAGATCCTGGTCGAAGGCAGCCAGGGCAACACCATCACCCAGGAAACCCAGAACTATTCCGACGCCTGGGCCTTCGCGGTGGGGGGCGAGTACCAGCTCAATCCACAGTGGGCGTTGCGTGCCGGGTTGACCATCGATAACACGCCGTCAAGCGATGAGTTCCGCAGCGTGCGCATTCCCTCCGATGATCGGCGCATCTTCTCGATTGGTGCCGGCTGGAGCCCCACTGACAACCTGACCCTGGATCTCGCCTACTCCTATCTGACCGAGCGTGGCACCAATGTCAGCCAGGAGCGCGCCGACCTGCTGGCAAGCCCCCAGACCGGTGGTGTGCCGGTGGGTGGGGCCAGCTACTCGGCCGATTACAAGAACCAGGCCCATGGCTTTGGCGCCCAGTTGACCTATCGGTTCTGACCGGCGATACCTCCACCTCGAGCACAACGCGACCCGGCCCATGGCCGGGTCGCGTGTGTCAGGGTCTGTCGTGAATGACAGGGCTGCTGCATGGATGCGGGGCGTCGGCGCATTCGCTACAATAAGCGCCTTTTCCGCTCCACTGTGGTTCGAATGGCGTGCTTCGACCTTCGGTCGGCGCCACGGTGGTCGTTTTTTCCATCGCAGACTCGGATGAGCCCCATGCTGGAAACCAACCCGATTCACACTCTCATCAAGGACCTGTCTGAGCGGACAGATGTCCTTAGGGGGTATCTTTGACTATGCCGAGAAGAAGGATCGGCTAGAGGAAGTCACTCGCGAGCTCGAGGATGCCGGGGTCTGGAACGACCCTGACTATGCCCAGAAGCTCGGCAAGGAGCGGGCATCGCTCGAGCAGATCGTCGCCACCATCGATGAACTCGACCAGGGGCTCGCGGATAGTCGCGACCTGCTTGAGCTCGCCGAAATGGAGGAGGACGAGGACACCGTCGAGGAGGTCCGCAAGGAGCTCGATGGCATGCAGGCAAGCCTCGAAAAACTCGAGTTCCGGCGCATGTTCTCCGGTGAGATGGACGAGAACAACGCCTACCTGGACATTCAGTCCGGTTCCGGTGGCACCGAGGCCCAGGATTGGGCCAACATCCTGTTGCGCATGTACCTGCGCTGGGCCGAGCATCATGGTTTCAAGGCCGAGATCATCGAGGCCTCGGCAGGTGAGGTGGCTGGCATCAAGTCGGCCACCATTCACGTGCAGGGCGATTACGCCTTCGGCTGGTTGCGCACCGAAACCGGCGTGCACCGCCTGGTGCGCAAGAGCCCCTTCGACTCAGGCGGTCGTCGCCATACCTCGTTTGCCTCGGTATTCCTGTCGCCTGAAGTGGATGACAACTTCGAGGTCGAGATCAACCCGGCCGACCTGCGAGTCGATACCTATCGCTCCAGCGGTGCCGGTGGCCAGCACGTCAACACCACCGACTCGGCGGTACGGATCACCCACGAGCCCACCGGCGTGGTGGTGGCTTGCCAGAACCAGCGCAGTCAGCATGCCAACCGCGATTTCGCCATGAAGCAGTTGAAGGCGAAGTTGTGGGAACTGGAGATGCAAAAGCGCAATACCGCCAAGCAGGAGGCCGAGGAGTCCAAGGCCGACATCGGCTGGGGAAGCCAGATCCGCTCCTATGTGCTGGACGACCAGCGCATCAAGGACCTGCGCACCGGCGTGCAAACCAGCAATTGCGACAAGGTGCTGGATGGCGACCTCGACCAGTTCATCGTCGCAAGCCTCAAGCAAGGCCTCTAACACCAGCCCTGAGCCCGCAGTCCAATCCCTAGACAGGTAGCAACATGGTCAACCAGAGTTCCTCACCGGAAAGCCCGCAAAGCGACGAGAACCGGCTGATTGCCGAGCGTCGTGCCAAGCTGGCCGAGCGCCGCCAGCTTGCCGATTCGCGCGGTGAAAGTGTCTTTCCCAACGATTTTCGTCGCGACAGCCAGGCGGCCAGTCTGATCGAGGAACTGGGCGACAAGGACAAGGCCGAGCTCGAGGCGCTCGACCGCCAGGCGGCGGTGGCCGGGCGGATCATGCGCAAGCGTGGGCCATTCATCGTCATTCAGGACGTGACCGGACAGATCCAGCTCTACGTCGACAAGAAGGGGCTGCCGGAGGCGACCCTGGAGGACATCAAGCGCTGGGACATCGGTGATATCGTGGCCGCCCGCGGGCCGGTCCACAAGTCCGGCAAGGGTGACCTGTACGTGATGATGGTCGAGGCCAGGCTTCTGACCAAGAGCCTGCGCCCGCTGCCCGACAAGTTCCATGGCCTGACCGACATGGAAGCGCGTTACCGTCAGCGCTATGTCGACCTGATCATGAACCCGGATTCGCGCAAGGTCTTCGAAACCCGTGCCGGGATCATCAGCGTGATGCGGCGCTTCTTCGAGGCGCGCGGCTACATGGAGGTCGAAACCCCCATGTTGCAGCCGATTCCGGGGGGCGCCACGGCGCGGCCGTTCGTCACCCACCACAATGCGCTGGACATCGACATGTACCTGCGTATCGCCCCGGAGCTGTACCTCAAGCGTCTGGTGGTGGGCGGTTTCGAGCGGGTCTTCGAGATCAACCGCAACTTCCGCAACGAAGGGCTCTCGACGCGGCACAACCCCGAATTCACCATGGTCGAGTTCTATCAGGCCTACGCGGACTACCATGACCTGATGGACCTCACCGAGGAGCTGCTGCGCACCCTGGCGCGCGACGTGCTGGGCACCACCAAGGTGGTCAATACCGTGCGCAACAATGAAGGCGAGGTGCTGGAGACCTACGAGTATGACTTCGGCAAGCCGCTGACCAGGCTGTCGGTGTTCGATGCGATTCTCGAGTTCAACCCGGACATTCATGCCGCCGCCTTGTCCGACGAGTCGGCGGCGCGCCAGATCGCCGAGCGGCTGGACATCGACGTCAAGGATGGCTGGGGGCTTGGCAAGATCCAGATCGAGATCTTTGAGAAGACCGTGGAACACCGCCTCAAGCAGCCGACCTTCATCACCGACTACCCCACCGAAGTCAGCCCGCTGGCGCGGCGCAAGGACAGCGATCCCTTCGTCACCGAACGCTTCGAGTTCTTCGTCGGCGGGCGCGAGATCGCCAATGGCTTCTCGGAGCTCAACGATGCCGAGGACCAGGCCGAGCGCTTCCGCGAGCAGGTAGCCGAGAAGGATGCCGGCGACCTGGAGGCGATGTTCTTCGACGCCGATTACGTGCGCGCGCTGGAAGTGGGCCTGCCGCCCACCGCCGGCGAGGGCATCGGTATCGACCGCCTGGTGATGCTGTTCACCGACAGTGCCTCGATCCGCGATGTGTTGCTGTTCCCCGCCATGCGCCCCGAAGGAGACTGAAGGGGCTGCGCTTCGGCCACGTGAAGTGTCTATGCTGGGGCGCCGGGGACAGGTCGTAGAGGAGGTCTTTTGCCATGGAAGGCAAAAGTAGCTTACAGGGAAGTATTCACAGCGCCTCCTCTTAGTCCTGTCGCCGGTACAGCCCCTTCCAGATTGTCCGACACGTCGGGGCCTATTGGCGAAGTAGCCCCGTTTTATTGCCAGGGCGTGGAAGTATTGGTAACCGACGCGGCCAACGCCCATAATGGTCAGCGTTTCGACGTCGAGGAGACTCCCATGAAACTGCTAAACCGCTCAGCCTTGAGCGTCCGGCCGACCCAGCACTTCGTGGATTGGATCAACGCCCTGGAGCCGACCATGGGCGATGATGACCTCGACCTTACCGATGTCGAACGCGAAAGTACCGTCTACCTGATTCCGGAAATGGACACGCCGGAAGCGCTCGAGACCTTCGTTCACGAGCGCTACCTCGAGATTCTCGAGACTGAGCTTCGCGCCTGGGAGGAAGACGAACGACAGTGGCCGGAGAGCGTCGACTGGGCCCTCTTCCAGCGCTTCCTGCAGGTCGAACACAGCTACCTGGCGATCGACCTCGATCATGAGACGGCGCTTGAAATCTCGGAAGTCGACGATGCCCTGCTGGTGGATGTCGAACAGGATTGACCGACGCCCAGGCCTGGCCCGCGGAGATATCCGTGATCGAGAAACCGGCTTCGGCCGGTTTCCTGCGTCTGGGCCCTGATTCCCTGCACCCTGAAACCAAGAGGCGAGATGAGTCGACTCTTCGATACGCGACCTGGCGATGATGGTTTGCCGGGCCCCGAGCGGCGCCAGGCGGTGCTGGCGCTGGTGCTGGGCACCCTGATGGCGGTGGTCGACACCACCATGGTCAATATCGCCCTGCCATCGATCGCCGTGAGCCTGGACGTTTCGGCCTCGCGTGCCGTCTGGGTGACCAACCTGTTCCAGATCGTCTGCGCGGCGTTCCTGCTGGTGTTCGCTGCGTTGAGCGCACTGGTCAGCCGCCGCCGGCTCTACGTGGCAGGGGTGGGCGTGTTCACCCTGGCTGCACTCGGCAGCGCACTCTCCACGAGTTTCGAGTCGCTGCTGGTGTTTCGCGCTTTGCAGGGGCTCGGCGCTGCGGCCACCCTGTCCATAGGCCCCGCGATCTATCGCTCGATCTTTCCCTCGCGGTTGCTGGGTAGCGCCCTGGGCTTGAGCGCGATGGTGGTGGCCGGCGGCTACGCCGCGGGGCCTGCCATTGGCGGGCTATTGCTCTCGGTTGCCGAGTGGCCGTGGTTGTTTGCCTTGCACTTGCCATTGGGTTGCGTCGCGCTCTCTCTGGCCTGGCGCGCCCTGCCGAGGGAAAAGGGCCGCTGGCATGGCTTCGATGGTGTGGGGGCGCTGCTGTCGGTGGTGATGCTGGCGAGCTTGTTCCTGGCGCTGGACGCCATCGGTCATCGAGCGCCTGCCTGGCAGGTGGCGGCAGGCGTGGTGATCAGTGTCACGGCCGCGGTGCTGTTCGTGCAGCGCCAACGGCGTGCCAGTTTTCCGTTGCTGCCACTGTCACTGTTCCAGGAGCCACGTTTCAGCCTGGCGGTGTGTGCCTCGGGGCTGGCCTTCATCGGCCAGGGGCTGGCCTTCGTCGCGCTGTCCTTTCTCTACCAGCAGGAGATGGGTTTCACGCCGCTGCAAACCGCCTGGCTGTTCACGCCTTGGCCGCTCGCCATCATGCTGGTGGGGCCAGTGGCAGGGCGCCTGGCCGACAAGCTGAACCCGAGCGTGATCGCAAGCACGGGCTTGCTGTTGCTGATGATGGGGTTTGCCTCGCTGGCGCTGCTCGAGGCGGATGCCGGTGTGCTCGATGGCTTGTGGCGGACGGCGCTCTGCGGGCTGGGTTTCGGCCTGTTCCAGCCGCCCAACAACCGCGAGATGATGGCCAGCACGCCAGCCGCGCTGAGTGCCAGTGCCTCGGGCATGATGAGCACCACGCGCACCGTAGGCCAATCCTTCGGGGTGGCGCTGGTCGGTGCCTTCCTGGCGGTGGGCCTGCCGGTGCAAGCCACCTTGTGGGTCGGTGGGGCGGCCTGCGTCCTGTCACTGGTGGCAAGCCTTGCGCGCATGCCGTTGGCGGGTGCCGCCCAGGCGCGCCGACGCGCGGCCAATCGCGAGGCTGCACCGACCCCTTCATCGTCTCGAACGGGACGGCTGAAGTGAACGCCAGAACGAGTACAATGGGTCATCCTGTTCATCACCGGGGAATCGCCATGCGAATCCAGTCAACCATCGAAGACAAGCTGCAGTCCCTCGAGCCCGTGGCACTCGCGGTGGAGAACGAGAGCCACCGCCATAACGTGCCGGCGGATTCCGAGACCCATTTTAAGGTGACCCTGGTCTCGGCAAGCTTCAAGGGCCTGATGCCGGTCAAGCGCCACCAGCAGATCTACGCCTTGCTTGCCGACGAGCTGTCGGGTCCCGTGCATGCGCTGGCTCTGCATCTCTATACGCCTGATGAGTGGGCGGCGCGTGGCGAGGCGCGTCCCGAGTCGCCCGATTGTCGGGGTGGCGGGGCATCGTGACAGCCGAACCGCAGCGCCTGCAGTATCTCGAGGCGATGGGTATCACCGCTTGGGTGGCTCGCTATACGCTGCCCAATGCCCGGCCCACGCCAGTCTGTGAGTGGGACATGCCCGAAGCCGCCCCTGCCGAGGCGCCTGGTGACCGGCTGCACGCCCTGCTCGACGAGGCAGTGACGCCGCAACCCCTGGTGCGTGAAGCCCCGCAGCCCGCTCGCGAGCGCACCCAGCGTCCGGCCAATTCCCGCAAGGCCAGAGCCCTGCTTGGCGATGTGCCGGAGGAGGTCGCCGCGGAGTCATCGCCGACCATTCCCACCGAGCCCGCCACCGCCGAGCCTGCCGAGGCACTCCGCTATACCGTGCAGGTCGGTTGTCTCGATGGCCGCTGGCTGGTGTTGCTACCGGGTAGCGAGTCGCCAGGCGCTCCCGCCCATCGGCTGCTTGATAACCTGCTTCACGCGGCCGGCATCGATCCCGGTCACACTGTCGCCTTCGAGGCATTCAGTTGGCCCCTCGCGGAGGGGATGCCGGTGTATGCGCCCCTGGAAGAGGCTCGCGAGGGTTTTGCCGCCTTCGTGGCGGGGTGCGGACGAAGAGGCTGGCGGCCACAACGGCTGCTGATGTTTGGTCATGATGAGACGCTTGCCCGGGTGGTCACGCTCGAGGCCGGCCACTGCCCGCTGCTGGATTTGCCCGCCTGGCAGGGGCCTTCGCTCGACACGCTTGCCGGCAGTGCGGCCGACAAGCGTGCGCTGCTGCCGATACTGGCCGAATGGCGCGATGCCTGGCATTCGTCAGCTCAGGGCGTGGAGAACGCGGATGATGCGCCGCCTGACGTGTGACGATCTCGATGCTTTGGTAGAGATCGAGACCGGTAATCCCTTCCCTGCCTGGTCACGCGACCAACTTTCCAGGGCTCTTGCCGACCCGGAGTTAGTGGTGTTCGGCGTGGTGCGAGGCGGTGAGTTGTCGGGCTATGCCGTGGTGGCAAGGCTACCCTTCGAGGCGGAGCTGCAAGCCATGCTGGTTGCCGAGCGGCAGCGCCGGCACGGGCTTGCCGCCGAGCTGATGAGGGAGGTGGTCGCACAGGCGAGCGCCTGGCAAAGCGAAAGGCTTTTGCTGGAGGTCAGGGCTGACAACGCTCCCGCCAAGGCACTGTATCGGCGCTTCGGTTGCCTGGAGGAGGGGCGCCGCAAGGGCTACTACCCCCCGCGTGAGGCCGGTGCGAAGCGTGAAGATGCGATATTGATGTCACTCCCCCTTGATGACCCCCATGACGAGTAAACCCACCGGCCTGCCGGTGGGTTTACGGGGCTGACACCTCGGCGTGGCGGATGGCGTCAGTCGTTGTTGCCGGCGTCCACGTCGTCGAACTTGCCGAGCAGCGCCGAGAGGCGGTTTTCCCACTCCTCGCGCTCCTGCTTCAAGCGGCTATTCTCTTCGCGAAGCTCCTCGGCTTCCATTTTCAACAGCTCCAGTGCCTCGACGGCATTGCTGACTTTCTGTTCGAGCCGGTTGAAGAGTTCGATGCTCATCCTTTTCTCCTGACGGTGTCCTTGCGGCCGGGCTTGGCCCCGAGCGGGTGACGGGCTCAGGGATAATCAAGCCCGCAGCGTAACGCCGAGTGGCAGCCTCGGCAAGCACCGAATCACGGCGCTGGGGCCATTGGCGAGGGCCGGGTTTCCTGCCTGGGGGCTTTACGCAGGGCTTTACGCAGGGCTTCACGCAGGGCCTCACACAGAGTGGCGAGCATACAGGCGTCCGTAGCTGTCTCCGGCACGCACCTCCCGGTGCAGCGTCCAGTTGGCGGGCACCTCGGGGGCCAGCTCCGCTTCGACTTCCAGGTAGATGAACGCACGGTCACACAGCCAGCCCGCCTCAAGTTTCTGGCAGCAGGCAGCGGCAAGCCCCTGGCGAAAGGGGGGGTCGAGGAATACCAGGTGAAAGGGGCGTGGCTGGCCGGTGAGAAAGGTGCTCGCCTCCTGGGTGGCCACCTGGCCACGCTCGCCGACACCGAGCGTGGCCAGGTTGTCGGCAAGCTGGCGGGCCACTCGCGAATCACGCTCGACGAAGCAGGCGTCCCGTGCGCCCCGCGACAACGCCTCGAGTCCCAGTGCACCGGTGCCGGCGAACAGGTCGAGTACATGGGCGCCAGGCAGGGCCGCGGCCAGCCAGTTGAACAGCGTCTCGCGTACCCGGTCAGGGGTCGGGCGCAAGCCGGGGCAATCCAGCACCGGCAGCAGGCGACGGCGATAGTCGCCGCCGATGATGCGCAGCCGCCCGCCATCCTTGCCGTTCCGGCGTGGCGTTGCGGGTTTGCCATGGCGGCGGGGGCGGGGTGAGCGTCGCGTCATGCCCGGGATTGTACCGGTTGGCTTATCCACAGTCATGGTGCGCAGTGGTAGGATGTGGCGATTCGTTCACCCGCGAGGCTGATTTCTCCCCATGTTCGGTTTTTTCAAGCGCAAGCAGAAGCAGCAAGAACAGCAGGCCCGTCAGGAGCAGGACAGCGAACGGCAGACCGATGAGGCGCTTGCTGATAGCGGCGAGCCGACAGCCGACATTGCCGATGTGGCGACTGGGCATGACTCTGAGCCGACCGAGAATGTCGCGCATGAGCATGAGGCGCCGGAGAGTGAAGCAGCGCAGAGCGAACGCCTGGATGCTGATATCGAGCCGGTCAGGAACGCACCGCTGGACGAGCCCGAGGTAGCAAGCCAGCCTGCTGCCGAGCCCGAGCCCGAGCCCGAGCCCGAGCCCGAGCCCGAGCCCGAGCCCGAGCCCGAGCCCGAGCCCGAGCCCGAGCCCGAGCCCGAGCCCGAGCCCGAGCCCGAGCCCGAGCCCGAGCCCGCCGCGGTATTGCAGGAAAAGCCGGGTGGCGAGGAGCGCAAGGGCTGGTTCGCGCGCATCCGCTCCGGGCTTGGCAAGACCCGCGCCAATTTTACCGAGGGCCTGGCGGGTCTGTTTCTGGGCAGGAAACAGATCGACGACGAGTTGATGGAGGACCTTGAAACCCAACTGCTCATGGCGGACGTGGGTATCGAGGCTACCACCGAGATCATCGAACGGCTGACCGAGCGGGTATCGCGCAAGGAGCTCCAGGACAGCGAGGCGTTGTATCGCGCCCTGCAGGAGGAACTGGCCGACATGCTCGAGCCGGTGACCCAGCCGCTGGTGATGCCTGCCAAGGGCGATGGGCCGTTCGTGATCCTGGTGGTGGGGGTCAATGGGGTGGGCAAGACGACCACCATCGGCAAGTTGACCCAGCGCTTCCAGCGCGAGGGCAGAAGCGTGATGCTGGCCGCCGGCGACACCTTCCGGGCGGCGGCGGTTGAGCAGCTGAAGGTGTGGGGTGAGCGCAACAAGGTGCCGGTGATCGCCCAGCACACCGGCGCCGATAGTGCATCGGTGATCTTCGATGCCGTGGCCGCCGCCAAGGCGCGCAAGGTCGATGTGCTGATCGCCGATACCGCCGGTCGCCTGCATAACAAGGCGCACTTGATGGAGGAACTCAAGAAGGTACATCGCGTGATGGGCAAGCTCGACGCCACGGCTCCCCACGAGGTGATGCTGGTGCTCGACGCCGGCACCGGCCAGAACGCCATCTCCCAGGCGGCGACCTTCAACGAGGCGGTGCCGATCACCGGCGTGACGCTGACCAAGCTCGACGGTACTGCCAAGGGCGGCATCATCTTCGCCCTGGCCAAGCAGCTCGGCACGCCGATTCGCTTCATCGGGGTCGGCGAGTCGCTGGATGATCTGCGCCCGTTCGTGGCGCGCGAATTCGTCGATGCCCTGTTTGACCGAGATAGGGGTGACCGGGACGACGGCACGTCATGATCGATTTCGAGCACGTCGGCAAGCGCTACGGAGGGCGCTTCGAGGCGCTCGCCAATATCGACTTCCGTGTGCGGCGCGGTGAGATGGTGTTTCTCACCGGTCATTCAGGGGCGGGCAAGAGCTCGCTTTTGCGGCTGATCATGCGCCTGGAACGGCCCAGCCGAGGACGGGTACTGGTGGCCGGCCACGATATCGCGCGCCTGCATGCGAGCCAGGTGCCCTTCTATCGCCGCCAGATCGGCGTGGTGTTCCAGGATCACCAGCTGCTCTTCGATCGCTCCATCTATCATAACGTGGCGCTGCCGCTGGACATCCAGGGCGTTGAGCCCCGTGAGGCGGCGCGCCGGGTGCGCGCGGCACTCGACAAGGTGGGGCTCTTGCATCGGGAGAAGGCACTGCCGATCGAGCTTTCCGGGGGTGAGCAACAGCGTGTCGGCATTGCCCGTGCGGTGGTCAACAAGCCTTCCTTGTTGCTGGCCGACGAGCCGACCGGCAACCTCGATCCGCAGCTCTCCGCCGACATCATGACGCTGTTCGAAGACTTCAATCGCATCGGCACCACGGTGATGATCGCAAGCCACGACCTGGCACTGATCGCTCGCCTGCACCACCGTATCCTGCGGTTGCGCGACGGCCGGCTGGTGGCCGACGAGGTGGCGGCATGAGTCCCAGGCCAACGCCCTCACCCACGCCGCGTGGCGCACGCACGCACCGCCGCCAGCCTCGTAGCCGGTTGCGTGGCTGGGCACGCCACCACCGACTGATGTGCCAGGACAGTGCCTGGCGACTCTTCCGCGCCCCGGTGGGTAGCCTGTTGACCATGCTGGCCATCGCCATTGCCCTGGTGTTGCCTGCGGCGTTGTGGTTGACCCTGGACAGTGCCCAGTTGCTGGATGCCGAGCTCGAGGAGAGTGCCACGCTGACGGTGTACCTAGCGGCGCAAGTGGAGGAGGCCCAGGCAGTGCGCATCGACGAGGCCCTGGCCGCTCACGAGGGGGTGGCGAACACGCGGCTGATCACCGCCGCCGAGGGCATGGCGGAATTCCAGCAGGCGCTGGGCCTGACCGATGCGCTGGGCAGCCTCGATACCAACCCCTTGCCGGCCAGCATCGTGGTCACGCCACGTGAACCGGAACCCCAGGCGATGCGTGTGCTTGGCGAATCGCTTGAGCAGGTCAATGGTGTCGATGAGGTGCGTCTCGACCTGGCCTGGGTCGAGAGGTTGCGCCATCTGGGCGAGCTGGGCCGACGTGTGGCCCTGGCGCTGGGCGTGCTGTTTGGCGGCGGCGTGCTGCTGGTGGTGGGCAACACCATTCGCCTGGCGGTGGAGAGCCGTCGCCAGGAGATCGAGGTAGTGACCCTGATTGGCGCTACCCACGCCTTCGTGCGCCGGCCCTTTCTTTATAGTGGCGCCTGGTACGGCCTGGGCGGCGGCCTGATCGCCTGGGGGTTGCTGGCGCTGGGCGGCGAGTGGCTGGCGGCCCCTGTCGCGACCCTGGCGGCAAGCTACGGCGCCAGCTTCAGCTTGCCGCACCTGGGGCCTGGCGGGTCGGCAATTCTGGTCGGGTGTAGTATACTGCTTGGCTGGTTGGGCGCCTGGATTGCCGTCAGTCGGCACCTGGCGAGCATTCGGCCACGTTGAGTCCGTTGCCGATTGTCCAGCCAAGCCGTAGTATTCGGATGATTCGCTGGCATATTACGGAACATTCTCTGGTTTTCGTCATCCAAGCCAGCGTTCACCTGTTGCACACATGTTTTGTACCTGTATGTGTTTTTACCTATATGGATCAACCGTGACCTCATGAACGCGACGCTGGCTATCGCACATGACCTTGGCACGCGACCATTTGAACACAGGGCATCTCAAGGAGACATTCTGCACATGAGCACCAGTCTTCTGCCGGTAGGCCAGCTCTCCCCGGGCCACGACCTCAACGGTTACATCCAGGCGGTCAACGGCATTCCCATGCTGACCGCCGACGAGGAGCGTGAGCTGGCCTTTCGCCTGCACGACGATGGCGACCTCGAGGCGGCGCGCCGCCTGGTTCTTTCTCACCTGCGTTTCGTCGTGCACATTGCCCGCAGCTATTCCGGCTACGGGCTTCCTCAGGCCGACCTGATCCAGGAAGGCAACGTGGGGTTGATGAAGGCGGTCAAGCGTTTCGACCCCAACCAGGGCGTGCGTCTGGTCTCCTTCGCCGTGCACTGGATCAAAGCCGAGATTCACGAATTCGTGCTGCGCAACTGGCGGATCGTCAAGATCGCCACCACCAAGGCGCAGCGCAAGCTGTTCTTCAACCTGCGCAGTGCCAAGAAGCGCCTGGCCTGGCTGAACAATGACGAGGTCGATGCCATTGCGCGTGATCTCGACGTCAAGCCCGAAGTGGTGCGCGAAATGGAAGGGCGCCTTTCGGCACATGATGCAGGATACGATGCCTCTCCAGGCGAGGACGATGAGTCCACCTGGCAGGCCCCGGTGCACTTCCTTGACGATGCCGCCGCCGATCCGGCCACCCAACTCGAGGACAGCGACTGGGAAGGCGACTCGACCCGTCGGCTGCAAGTCGCGCTCGAACAACTCGATGAGCGTTCGCGGGACATTCTGCAGCGCCGCTGGCTGGCCGAGCAGAAAGCTACCCTGCATGAGCTTGCCGACGTCTATGGTGTGTCCGCCGAGCGCATTCGTCAGCTCGAGAAGAACGCCATGAAGAAAATTCGCCAGCAGATTGGAGACACTCTAGCGGCGTAACGCGTCGTCAAGTGCCCGTCCGCGCTGTCGCGTGCTGGAGCGAAAAACCCTATCGGACCTGGCGTCCGGTAGGGTTTTTTCTTGTGGCTGCTACAAGCGCGCCAGCTGTGGGCTGTCTCTCAACAGATTGGCGGACAGCAGCGCCCACTGATCGTCCCAGTGTTCGGTGGGTCGGCGCTTGAAGTCGCTGCGCACATACTGGGAAATACGCCCCTCGACCTGCGCCAGCAGCAGATTGGCGGCCGCCGAGGCCGGCAGGCTCGGGCGGCGACCCTCGCGCAGTTCAGCCTCGCGCAGGATCTGCTTGAGCTGGGTTTCCAAGCGCTCGAAGAGCTGGTGGATGCGCAGGCGCAGGCGGGCGGTCTCGCCGGTCAGGGCGTCGCCACCGAGCAGCCGTGAAAGCCCCGGGTTCTTCTCTGCAAAGCCCAGCAGCAGGGTCAGCAGCGCCCCGCAACGGGGCACGGCCTCGGGCTGCTCCTCGAGAATCCGCGTGATGCGTTCGAACAGGCTCTCCTCGATGAATTCGATGAGCCCTTCGAACATGCGTGCCTTGCTGGGGAAGTGGCGGTACAGAGCCGCCTCCGATACGCCGACCTGGCGGGCCAGGGCGGCCACGGTGATGCGTTTGCCGCTATCTTCCTCGAGCATCAGCGCCAGGGCCTGAAGGATCTGCTCGCGACGGCTGGGAGTAGGAGTTGCCTGCGTCATAGTGTGCTTTTCTTGTGTCATGGTCGACTCATCCTGATGGGGCGCGACCCGACTCAGTCGACGTGGATGTCCTGTTCGATGTCGGTGATCAGCGTACCGACGCCTGCATTGGTGAAGATCTCCAGCAAGGTGGCATGGGCCACGCGGCCATCGATGATGTGGGCGCTCGCCACACCGCCCTTCACCGCCTCCAGGGCGCAGCGGATCTTGGGCAACATGCCTCCGTGAATAGTGCCATCGGCAATCAGGCCGTCGACTTGAGCGGTGGAAAGCCCGGTCAGCACCTCGCCCTCGGCGTTCATCAGGCCCGCGACGTTGGTCAGCAGCATCAGCTTCTCGGCGCCCAGTGCCTCGGCGACCTTGCCGGCGACCAGGTCGGCATTGATGTTGTAGCTGTGGCCCTTGGCATCGACGCCGATCGGTGCGATCACCGGAATGAAGTCGCGTTCGGCGAGCATCTCGATCAGGTCGGTGGAGACGTGCTCCACTTCTCCCACATGGCCGATATCGATGATCTCGGGGGCGGTCATTTCGGGGGTCTGGTGCTCGACCTTGAGCTGGCGAGCGCGGATCTGGCTGCCATCCTTGCCAGTCAGGCCGATCGCCTTGCCACCGCTCTGGTTGATCAGGTTGACGATGCCCTTGTTGACCAGCCCGCCCAGCACCATTTCGACCACGTCCATGGTCTCGGCGTCGGTCACCCGCATGCCGTTGACGAAGCGCGATTCGATGTTGAGCTTCTTGAGCAGTTCGCCGATCTGCGGGCCGCCTCCGTGAACCACCACCGGGTTGATGCCGACCTCCTTCATCAACACCATGTCGCGGGCGAAGGAGTCGATCAGGGTGTCCTCGGTCATCGCGTTGCCGCCGTACTTGACCACCACGGTCTTGCCGGAAAAGCGCTGGATATAGGGCAACGCTTCGGAGAGCACTTCCACGACCAGGCGTGGATCACGGGTCTGTTCACTCATGCTGGGTTCCCTTTTCGTTGCTGCCGCCCGCGTGGGCAGCAGTCTTGATGTTTCAATACGCGATGTTTCAATGCGCGATGTAGCAAGGCGCAGGTTTCAAGGCGCGACGTTTCAAAGCGTGAAGTCGAGTTCGGGGGCGACTGTTGCCAGAGCGTCGGCGAAGCGCCCGCGAATGCGCTCGAGAGCCGCCTCGGACTTGCCTTCGAAGCGCAGCACCAACACCGGCGTGGTATTGGAGGCACGGCACAGCCCCCAGCCGTCCGGGTAGTCGACGCGAATGCCGTCGAGGGTGGTCTTGATGCCCTCGTTACCGAAGTCCCCCTCGCGGGCCAGTCGCTCCACCAGGTCGAACTTGGTGTCGTCGGTGACGCTGACATTGATCTCGGGCGTGCCGATATCCTGAGGGTAGCGGGCGAAGAAGCTGTCGGCGTCGTCAGCCTGGCGCGAGAGGATCTCGAGCAGGCGCGCCGCGCCATACAGGCCATCGTCGAAGCCGTACCAGCGCTCCTTGAAGAAGATATGGCCGCTCATCTCGCCGGCGAGCTGGGCCCCGGTCTCCTTCATGCGCGCCTTGATCAGCGAATGGCCGGTACGCCACATCTCCGGCTCGCCGCCGGCCTCCTCGATCACCCGGGTCAGGTTGCCGGTACACTTCACATCGAAGATCACCCGGGCCCCTGGGTTGCGCGACAGCATGTCCTCGGCGAACACCATCAGCAGGTGGTCGGAATAGATCATCCTGCCTTGGGGGGTGACCACGCCAACGCGGTCGCCATCGCCATCGAAGGCCAGGCCGATGTCAGCGCCGGTTTCGCGCACCACACGGATCAGGTCGGCCAGATTCTCGGGCTTGCCCGGGTCCGGGTGGTGGTTGGGGAAGGTGCCGTCGATCTCGGCGAAGAGCGGCACGGTGTCGACGCCCAGTCGCTCTATTAGCTGTGGGCCAAGCTCGCCGGCCACGCCGTTACCGCAGTCCACGACTGCCTTGAGCGGGCGGGCCAGCTGCACGTCGGCGAGGATGCGTGCCAGATAGGCGGCGCGGACATCGACTTGGCGTACGTTTCCTGCTCCCTCGTGGAACGCGCCATCGACGATGCGCTGGTGCAGGGCGGTGATGGCATCGCCCGAGAGGGTGTCGCCGGAAAGCACGATCTTCAGCCCATTGTAGTCCGGCGGGTTGTGGCTACCGGTGACCATCACCCCCGAGGCGCTGTCATCGAGCACGTGGGTGGCGAAGTAGAGCACCGGGGTGGGTACCATGCCGATGTCGATGACATCGCGGCCGGCGGCGCAAAGCCCCCGGGTCAGCGCGGCCTGCAGGCGTGGGCCGGAGAGCCGGCCGTCACGGGCCACCACCACCGTCGACTCCCCTCGCTCGGCGGCGGCGCTGCCGATGGCGCGGCCGATCATCTCGACGCTCTGCTCGGTGAGTGTGTCGTCGACGATGCCGCGGATATCATAGGCGCGAAAGATCGACGCCGGCACGGCCGGCCTGGGATCGAGTGTCATGTCGTCATTCCTTTGCAGGTGTCGGTGATTGCTTGAGCAGTACCGAGAACCCTCGAGCGCCGAGAGTGTGCCGCACATGTCGCCAAAGGGTGACGGTTGAGCGGCGCGTCAGTGGCTGCCGGAACTGCCGAAGCCGCCCGCCCCCCGGTCGCTGGCCGCGAAATCATCGACAACCTCGAGCTCGGCCTGCACCACCGGAACAAGCACGTACTGTGCCAGGCGCTCGAAGGGCTCGAGCGTGAAGGGGGTCTGGCCGCGGTTCCACACCGAGACCATCAACTCTCCCTGGTAATCCGAATCGATCAGGCCAACGAGGTTGCCAAGCACGATGCCGTGCTTGTGGCCAAGCCCTGAGCGCGGCAGGATCATCCCGGCAAGGCCAGGGTCGGCAATGTGAATGGCAAGCCCGGTGCGCACCAGCTCGCATTGTCCAGGGGCGATGGCAAGCGGCGCCTCCAGCAGGGCGCGCAGATCCATGCCGGCGGAGCCGGATGTCGCGTAACGGGGCAGGTAGTCGGCCATCCGCGGGTCGAGCAGCTTGACGGCCAGTGTCGGTTTGGCGGGCAGGGAGGGGGCGTTGTCGGTCATCGTCGGGCTTCCAGGGGTGTGCGGTTCGATATGGCGGTGGTCAGGCCGGTGGTCAGGGTGTGGCGCCGGCCGCCAGGCGCGCCAAGGCATGGCGCAGCACGTGCATCGCCAGTTGCGTCTTGGGTTGCGCGGGCAACTGTTCATGGCCGGTGCCATCGGGTGCGGCACTGTCAAGCCACAGCACCAGGGCGGCGTTGTCATCGGCGCCGAAGCCGAGCCCGGCTTGCGAGACATCGTTGGCGACGATCATGTCGAGTCCCTTGCGGGTGAGCTTGTCGCGGGCGTAGGTCTCAAGCTCGCGGGTCTCGGCGGCGAAGCCCACCACCAGCGGGTGGCGTGACCCGGTGGGGCGACTGGCTGCCACGCAGGCGATGATGTCCGGGTTCTTCACCAATTGCAGGGTCAGGCCATCTTCACCATCGCGCTTCTTGATCTTGTGTGCGGCCTGTCGGGTGGCTCGGTAGTCGGCCACCGCCGCGCAGCCGATGAAGATGTCGCAGTTTGCCGTCAGGCGCATGCTGGCGTCGTGCATCTCCTGGGCCGTCTGTACATCGAGCCGTTCCACCCCGGCGGGGCAGGGCAGGTTGACCGGGCCGCTGATCAGCGTGACATGCGCGCCAAGCGTTACCGCCGCCTCGGCCAGGGCATAGCCCATCTTGCCGGAGCTATGATTGGAGAGGTAGCGCACCGGGTCCAGTGGCTCACGGGTCGGACCGGCGGTGATCACCACGTGAAGGCCTTGGGCCTGGGTGTCGACTGTCGCCTGGCTCGGCATGTCACTCGTCAACATGGCCTCGGCGATGGCCTCGGGCTCCAGCATGCGCCCGGGCCCCACATCACCACAGGCCTGGTCGCCGCTGGCGGGGCCCAGCAACCGCCAGCCATCGGCCGCCAGTTGCCTGGCATTGCGTTGGGTGGCGGGGTGGCGCCACATGGCCTGGTTCATGGCTGGCGCCATTACCTTGTCGGCATCGCTTGCCAGGCACAGGGTGGTCAGCAGATCGTCTGCCTGCCCGGTCGCCAGGCGCGCCATCAGGTCGGCGGTGGCGGGGGCGACCAGGATGGTATCGGCCCAGCGCGCCAGCTCGATATGGCCCATTCCCGCTTCCGCTTCGGGGTCGAGCAGCGAGGTACGTACCGGCTCGCCGGTCAGGGCCTGGAGGGTCAGGGGCGTGATGAACGCCTGTGCACCGTCGGTCATCACCACGCGCACCTCACATCCGGCCTGTTTGAGCAGGCGAGCCAATTGGGCACTCTTGTAGGCGGCGATGCCGGCGCTGATGCCCAGCAGGATGCGGCGGGGGGCGTCCTTGGGGCCTATAGGCGATGACATGGGCGTTGATCCAGGCGGTTTTGTCAGGCGCCTACCTTACCACCGGGGCTCGGCCTTGCGTAGCCGTGGCGACCCGGCCACGCGGGGCTACACTGGGTTCAGGACGGCGGCGCATGGAGCGGTGCCAGGTGCTTGTATCAAGGTGCTTGTATCAAGGTGCTTGTATCCAGGTGCCTATAGATAGATGGATAGATAGAAAGGGAGACAGGGATGTCGATTCGTGACTGGCCAGAGGGCGAGCGCCCCCGTGAAAAGTTGCTGACGCTGGGGCCGGAGGCCCTGTCGGATGCCGAGTTGCTGGCGATCTTTCTGCGCGTGGGGGTGGCCGGGCGTTCCGCAGTGGATCTCGCCCGCGACCTGTTGACGCGTTTCGGTGGGCTGCGCCAGCTGCTGGAAGCCGATCATGCGGCCTTCTGCGCGGCGCGTGGCATGGGGACCGCCAAGTTCGCGCAGTTGCAGGCGACCCTGGAGCTTTCCCGGCGCCACCTGGCAAGCCAGCTGTCGCGTGGCGATGCGTTGACGTCCCCAGGGCTTGTCAGGGCCTTTCTCTCTTCGCAGTTGCGCCACCTCGGCCACGAGGAGTTTGCCGCGCTGTTTCTCGACAGCCAGCATCGCGTGATCCGTTTCGAGACGCTGTTTCGTGGCACCCTGGACAGTGCCTCGGTCTATCCGCGAGAGGTCGCACGCCGGGCGCTGGAACTGGGGGCCGGGGCGGTGATCTTTGCCCATAACCATCCCTCCGGGGTCGCCGAGCCCAGTGATGCCGACCGGCGTATCACCGAGCGCCTGCGCGAGGCGCTGGGGTTGTTCGAGGTCCGTGTGCTGGACCATTTCGTGGTGGGCGATGGCGAGGTGGTGTCGTTTGCCGAGCGCGGCTGGCTTTAAGCGTGGCCGTTCATTCGCCACCGTGCCCTCTGCCCGGCGATACGTGCGCCTTGGGCTGGCATGGGAATGCGCGGTGAAATCCGCTATACTGCGGCGCGCTGCTGCACCGGGTCCCACGCGACTCGCCAATGTGGAGCGGTCGTGTCACACCCCTGTCGGATTTCACTATGGCAGGGCAATCGTAGTTGGACATGACGAGTGGCGCCGGGGACAGGTCGAAGAGGAGGTCTTTTGCCATGGATGGCAAAAGTAGCGCCCAGGGAGGGGTTCACAGCGCCTCCTCGCAGACCTGTCGACGGTACAGCTCCGAGAGAAATTGCTAACTGCGATAGCCCTGTCGGATCACGCCGAAACGCTTGCCTGGTCAGGCGCAGTCTGGTATAAAGTGCAGCCTTTGAATTCCCTTGGGTCAAATGACGCGGGATATCCCGGTTTGCCCGACAGGTATCGAACATTCAGGTTATTGAACGCTCAGATTTTACATCTGGCCCAGCGGTTGGAGGCTCCCATGTCCAAAGTATGTCAGGTTACCGGCAAGCGCCCGGTGACGGGTAACAACGTTTCACACTCCCAGCGCAAGACGCGCCGTCGTTTCTTGCCGAACCTGCACTCCCACCGTTTCTGGGTGGAGTCCGAGAATCGCTTCGTCAAGCTGCGCGTCTCGACCAAGGGCATGCGTATCATCGACAAGCGTGGTATCGAGGCCGTCATCAGCGATATCCGCAAGCGCGGCGACGCCATCTAAGCTAGCGTCTAGCCGTCCAGCGATTCACTCAGGGAGCAAGCCGTCATGCGTGACAAGATCAAGTTGGTGTCCAGCGCCGGTACCGGCCATTTCTACACCACCGACAAGAACAAGCGGAACACCCCGGACAAGCTCGAATTCAAGAAATTCGACCCGGTCGTCCGCAAGCATGTGATGTACAAGGAAGCCAAGATCAAGTAAGTCCTGGTCTTCTTCTGCAGGTGTTCAAACCTGTCTTCCTGAACCCGGCCTTCGGTCGGGTTCAGGCGTTTGTGAAGCGTTTCCTCTGTGGAGCGACAGCATGCCCGAGTTGCCGGAGGTCGAGACGACCCGCCGCGGAATTGCCCCACACCTGGAAGGTCGCGAGATCAGCGAGGTGATCGTGCGCCAGCCACGGCTGCGCGTGCCGGTGCCCGGTGATCTCGTCGAGCGCCTGGTCGGCGCCCGCATCGGCGTTCTCGACCGCCGCGCCAAGTACTTGCTGGTGCCCGTTCTGCCGGGTTCGCCCCGTGAGCCTGCCGGTACCCTGCTGTGGCACCTTGGCATGTCCGGCAGCCTGCGTATGGCGCGTATCGGAGACTTGCCGAAGAAGCACGATCATGTCGACCTGGTGCTCGATGATGGCGCCATCCTGCGCTATCACGACCCGCGTCGCTTCGGTTTCGTCGATTGGCTGTCAGGCACCCCCGACACGGATACGCGGCTTGCGCGCCTGGGCCCCGAACCGTTGTCGGAGGCCTTCGATGGCGAGCGGCTGTTCTCACTGTCGCGCGGGCGCCGCCTGGCGGTGAAGCCGTTTTTGATGGATAACGCCGTGGTGGTCGGGGTGGGCAACATCTACGCCAGCGAAGCGCTGTTCCTTGCCGGTATCGACCCTCGTCGCGCGGCGGGGCGTATCTCCCGGGAGCGTTATGACCGTCTGGCCGCTGCGGTACGCGAGGTACTGGCCGCCGCCATCGCCCAGGGTGGCACCACCCTGCGCGACTTCGTCAGTGGCACTGGCGAGCCCGGCTATTTCAAGCAACGGCTCAATGTCTATGGCCGAAATGGCCAGCCTTGCCAGCGTTGTGGCGCCGAGTTGCGGCTGGTGACCCTTGGCCAGCGTGCCAGCGTCTTCTGCCGCGTCTGCCAGAGCTGAACGGCCTGCCTGGTCGTTCACCACCCTATTCACGAGACTAGCCCATGACCCTTCCGTCCCTGCGCCTCAAGAAGCACGCCGACCGTCGCCTCAAGGCCGGCCACCTGTGGCTCTACTCCAACGAGATCGATACCGATGCCACCCCGCTCAAGACCCTTGAGGCGGGCCAGCAGGTGGTGGTCGAGGCCGCCAACGGCAAGGCCCTGGGCGTGGCCTATGTCAACCCGCATTCGCTGATCTGCGCGCGGCTGTTGTCGCGCGAGCCGAAGCAGGGGCTGGATCGCTCGCTGCTGGTGCACCGCTTGAATCAGGCCCTGTCGCTGCGCGAGCAACTGTTCGCCAAGCCGTTCTATCGGCTGGTGCATGGTGAGGGCGACCTGCTGCCAGGGCTTGTCATCGATCGTTTCGGTGACGTGCTGGTGGTGCAACTGAATACCGCCGGCATGCAGGCCGTGCTCGAGGAGCTGCTCGATGCCCTGGACAAGGTGCTGTCGCCGTCGGTGGTGGTGCTGCGCAACGATACCAGCGGGCGTCGCCAGGAAGGACTCGAGCTTACCGTCGAGGTCGTCAAGGGTGAGCTGCCGGACCAGGTGATCATTGAAGAGAACGGCGTGCGCTTCGGGGTGCCGATTCTCGATGGCCAGAAGACCGGATGGTTCTATGATCACCGCATCAACCGTGCCTGGTTGAATGAGCGGGTGGCGGGCAAGCGGGTGCTCGACCTGTTCAGCTACGTGGGTGGCTGGGGCATACAGGCCGCCGCCAGTGGCGCAAGCGAAGTGCTCTGCGTGGACTCCTCCGCCGCGGCATTGGCGCGCGTCGCCGAGAACGCCACGCTCAATGGCCTGCATGAGCAGGTGGCGGTGGGCGAGGGCGATGCCCTCGAGGCGCTGGCAGCACTTAAGGCCGATGGTGAGCAGTTCGACGTGGTGATCCTCGACCCTCCGGCGTTCATCAAGAAGCGCAAGGACATCCCCAATGGCGAACGTGCCTATGGCCGTCTCAATCGCGAGGCGATGCGCCTGCTGGGACGTGATGGCCTGTTGCTTTCGGCGTCCTGCTCGATGCATCTGGCACCGGAGCGCCTGGTCGATGTGGTGCGCGGCGCGGTGCGTCATCAGGACCGCCATGGCCAGATCCTCTTCCAGGGTCACCAGGGGCCGGATCACCCCGTGCATCCGGCAATCCCCGAGACGGCCTACCTGAAGGCCCTGGGCGTTCGCGTGTTCCGCGACTGAATGACTGAACGACTGATGAGCGCCCATCGCGTCACGATGCCAAGCTGACCGGGAGAGGTCCATGACAGCCCCTCGCTATGTGCGTGTCTTCGCCCATTCCAACACGTTGCTGGTCAGTCATGTGCGCAACCTGCTGGATGCCGCCGGCATTCCTGTGGAGTTGCGCAACATGACGCTGGGGGGCGGGGCCGGCGAATTGCCGCTTGGCGAATGCGAGCCCGAAGTGTGGGTCGCCCCTCACAACCGCGAACGTGCCGAGGGGTTGATCCGGGCCGCCATGGAGGGCGGTGGCTCGGCGGCTGACTGGATCTGCCCACGCTGTGGCGAGCGCATCGATGGGGTGTTCGAGGCTTGCTGGAACTGCGCCGTCGAGGCGCGGTGATTCACCCCGCCACCTTCCTGTAAAACGGGTGTTTTGCAGCAGTATTTTTTGTGAAAAAAGCCGCCTTGCGCGGTTTTTTTTGTTCTTGGTTGCAGGTGCTTTATGGATGAACTGGCTGTGCTGTAATGCGGACATGATCCTGTATTACTGCCCAGCCAAACCCGTTCAGGAGGCTCCATGAAGATCGCCGTTCCCAAGGAAATCAAGAACCACGAGTACCGTGTGGCCCTGACCCCAACCGGCGCACGTGAGCTGGTGGGTCGTGGCCACCAGGTCACTGTTCAGGCGGGTGCTGGCGAGGGCGCCGGTTTCCCGGATGCCGACTTCGAGGCAGCGGGTGCCAGTATCGAAGCGGATGTGGCAAGCCTCTGGGCAAGCGCCGAGCTGATCCTCAAGGTCAAGGAGCCGCAGGCGGAGGAGGTCTCACGTTTGCAGAGTGGCCAGACGCTGTTCACCTACCTGCACCTGGCGGCCGAGGAGTCGCTGACCCGCGGCCTGATTGAAAGCGGTGCCACGTGTGTCGCCTATGAGACCATCACCGACCGCCAGGGTGGCCTGCCGCTGCTGGCACCGATGAGCACCGTGGCTGGCCGCATGGCCGTCCAGGCGGGTGCCCATAGCCTGGAAAAGGCCCAGGGTGGCGCCGGTGTGCTGTTGCCCGGCGTGCCTGGCGTGCCGCCGGCCAAGGTGGCGGTGATCGGCGGTGGCGTGGTGGGCGAGAACGCCGCGCGCATGGCGCTTGGCCTGGGTGCCGAGGTCACCGTGCTGGACAAGTCGATCCCGCGTCTTGAAACGCTCGATGACCGCTATCAAGGCCGCATGAGGACGGTGTTCTCGACCGCCGATGCGATCGATCAGGCGGTACGCGAGTGCGACCTGATCATCGGCGCCGTGCTGATTCCAGGCGCCGCCGCGCCCAAGCTGATCACCCGCGAGATGCTCGCTGACATGCAGCCGGGCAGCGTACTGGTGGACGTCGCCATCGACCAGGGAGGTTGCTTCGAGACGAGCCGGCCAACGACCCATGCCGAGCCCACCTATGTGGTCGATGGCATCGTGCATTACTGCGTGGCCAACATGCCCGGTGCGGTGGCGCGCACCTCCACCCAGGCGCTGACCAACGCCACACTGCCGTTCGTGATCGCACTGGCTGACAAGGGCTGGAAACAGGCACTGGCCGACGACGCCCACTTCGCCGCCGGCCTCAATGTCCACGACGGCAAGGTGACCTACCGTGCGGTGGCCGAAGCGTTCGGGCTGGAGTATGTCGCGCCAGGTAAGCTGCTGGACTGATACCTTGGTGGGCATCCCCAAGGCGAGCGACGCCGGGGCCGGTTCAATCCGCCCCGGTCGCCTTGATCGGGGCCGCGCGTTACCATAGCGGGCATTTCCGACAGCAGAGTCCGCTTTCCATGAGTGCAGCTTCCAAGACCACCCGCGTTCTCACCGGCATCACCACCACCGGCACCCCGCACCTGGGCAACTATGTCGGTGCCATCAAGCCGGCCATCGCGGCAAGCCAGGACCCCAGTGTCCAGTCGTACTACTTCCTGGCCGACCTGCACGCGCTGATCAAATGCCAGGATCCTCAGCGGGTGCAGGAGTCGCGCCTGGAGATCGCCGCTACCTGGCTGGCGTTGGGGCTGGATACCGACAATGCCATCTTCTACCGCCAGTCGGACGTGCCGGAAATCACCGAGCTGACCTGGATGCTCTCCTGTGTGTGCGCCAAGGGGTTGATGAACCGTGCCCACGCCTACAAGGCGGCGGTGGCGGAGAATGAGGCGGCCGGCAACCAGGACCCCGACAAGGGCATCACCATGGGCTTGTTCGGTTACCCGGTGCTGATGGCCGCCGACATCCTGATGTTCAATGCCCACCGAGTGCCGGTGGGGCGCGACCAGATCCAGCACATCGAGATGGCGCGTGATATCGCCGGTCGCTTCAATCACCTCTACAAGGGGGAGTACTTCACTCAGCCAGAGGCGGTGGTGGACGACAATGTGGCGGTCCTCAATGGCCTGGACGGTCGCAAGATGTCCAAGAGCTACAACAACACCATTCCGTTGTTCGTGGCGGAGAAGAAGCTGCTCAAGCTGGTGCGCAAGATCAAGACCAACTCGCTGGAGCCGGGCGAGCCAAAGGATCCGGATACCTGCACGCTGTTCCAGATCTATTCGGCCTTCGCCA
Organism: Halomonas urumqiensis; assembly: GCF_003028575.1. Classification (GTDB taxonomy): domain Bacteria; phylum Pseudomonadota; class Gammaproteobacteria; order Pseudomonadales; family Halomonadaceae; genus Halomonas; species Halomonas urumqiensis. The sequence continues at coordinate 81,847 of NZ_PYUD01000006.1, forward strand.
CGGCCGAGGAAACCGCCGCGCTGCGCACCGAATACGCCAACGGCATCGGCTGGGGCGATGCCAAGAACCGCCTGTTCGAATACCTCAATGAGCAACTCCGCGAGCCCAGGGAGCGTTACCAGGCATTGATGGAGGACCCGGCCCACATCGAGTCGGTGTTGCACAAGGGCGCGGAGCGCGCAAGGGCCGAGGCCGCGCCTTTCATGGATCGTCTGCGGCAGGCGGCGGGGCTGGGTCGCTTTATCTGACTGCCAGGGGGCGAGCGGGGTATTGCCGCCGAACCGCGCCCCGGCCCGTGCCGGGGCGCAGTCGGTTACGGCAATATCGCCAGAGCGTGATAGAGTTATCGGAAAGGCATCGCAGAATGCCCACGGCCCGTTCCAGTCAACGCACCGAGACGAGAGATGACCACAGAATACAAGCGCCCACTCTATATTCCCTACGCTGGCCCCTCGTTGCTGGAGATGCCTCTGCTCAACAAGGGCAGTGCCTTCTCCCGTGAGGAGCGTATCGAGTTCAATCTTATCGGGCTCTTGCCGCAGAACGTGGAGTCCATCGAGGAGCAGACGGAACGCGCCTATCGCCAGTACCTGCAGTGCCAGAATGACCTCGATCGGCACATTTACCTGCGGGCGATCCAGGATGACAACGAAACCCTGTTCTTCCGCCTGGTCACCGCGCATCTCGAGGAGATGCTGCCGATCATCTATACCCCGACGGTCGGCAAGGCGTGTCAGGAGTTCTCGAACATCTATCGCAACCACCGGGGGCTGTTCATCAGCTATCCGGATCGCGACCGCATGGATGACATCCTGCGCAGCGCCACCAAGGACAACGTCAAGGTGATCGTTGTCACCGACGGCGAGCGTATCCTGGGGCTTGGCGATCAGGGCATCGGTGGCATGGGCATTCCGATCGGCAAGCTGGCGCTTTATACCGCCTGTGCCGGCATCAGCCCAGCCTATACCTTGCCGATCATGCTCGATGTCGGCACCAACAATCGTGCGTTGCTCGATGACCCCATGTACATGGGGTGGCGTCATAAACGCGTCGAGCAGGACGATTACGACGCCTTCATGGCGCAGTTCATCAGTGCGGTGAAGCGTCGCTGGCCGAACGTGCTGCTGCAGTTCGAGGACTTCGCCCAGGTTAATGCCATGCCATTGCTGGAGCGCTATCGCGACAAGCTGTGCTGCTTCAACGACGATATCCAGGGTACCGCATCGGTGTGTGTCGGCACCCTGATGGCGGCCTGCCAGGCGCGTGACGAGGGAGTGGGGCAGCAGCGCGTAGTGTTCGTGGGAGGTGGCTCCGCCGGCTGCGGTATTGCCGAGCAGATCGTCGTGGCCATGCAGGCGGAGGGCCTGAGTGAGGCCGAGGCGCGCGCGCGGATCTACATGGTCGACCGTGATGGCCTGGTGACCTCCGACATGCCGGAACTGTGGGGTTTCCAGCGTCGCCTTGCCCAGGATCCGGAGCTGCTCCACAACTGGCACGGTCGAGATCTGCTCGAGGTGATCACTCAGGTGCGCCCGACGGTGCTGATAGGGGTGTGTGGCTTCCCGGGCCTGTTCACCGAGCAGGTGGTGCGCGCCATGCATGCGGGCTGTTCGCGGCCGCTGATCATGCCGCTTTCCAATCCCACGTCGCGTGCCGAAGCCGTTCCCGAAGACGTGTTGAAGTGGACCGATGGTCAGGCGCTGGTGGCCACCGGCAGCCCCTTCCCGCCGGTGGTGCTCGATGGCCAGGTCTATCCCATCGCCCAGTGCAACAATGCCTATATCTTCCCTGGTATCGGCCTGGGTGTGGTGGCCAGTGGCGCCAAGCGCGTCACCGACGCCATGCTGATGTCGGCCTCCCGAGCGCTCGCTCGCGAGGCACCGCTGGTCAAGCATGGCGAGGGCGCGCTGTTGCCGTCGCTTGCGCAGATTCGCGAGCTGTCGGTGACCATCGCCTTCGATGTTGCCGCCCAGGCCCAGGCGGAAGGTGTGGCGCCTCGCACCGATGGCATCAAGCTGCGTGCCGCCATCGAGCGCAGCAGCTGGAGCCCGGAGTATCGTCGCTACCGGCGCCGTTCGTTCTAAAGCAACATGCCCCCGCCGGCGAAGCCGGCGGGGGCATTCATTTGCGCGGTATCCTAGCCTATCAGGCCGAGCCGATCATATTGCGTAGCACGTAGTGGAGGATGCCGCCGTGGCGGTAGTACTCCAGTTCGTTGGCGGTATCGATGCGGCACAGCGCTTCGAGCTTCTTTTCCCCCTTGCCACTCTTGATGGTCACCTTGACCTTGCCGCCTGGGGTGAGCTCGGATAGCCCCTCGATGGAGACCTGCTCGTCGCCAGTGAGGCCAAGCGTCTTGCGGCTCTCGCCTTCGGGGAACTGCAGCGGTACCACGCCCATGCCGATCAGGTTGGAACGGTGGATGCGCTCGTAGGATTCGGCGAGCACCGCACGAACACCGAGCAGTCGGGTCCCCTTGGCGGCCCAGTCCCGCGAGGAGCCGGTGCCGTACTCCTTGCCGGCAATGACCACCAGCGGCGTGGCGTCCTCGGCGTACTTCATGGCGGCATCGTAGATCGCCATCTGCTCACCCGAGGGGACATGGCGGGTTTCGCCGCCGACCACGCCGTCGAGCATTTCGTTTCTGATGCGCACGTTGGCGAAGGTGCCGCGCATCATGATCTCGTGGTTGCCTCGCCGTGAGCCGTAGGAGTTGAAGTCCACCGGCTTGACGCCACGCTCCTGCAGATAGCGCCCGGCGGGACTGTCGGGCTTGATGGCGCCGGCGGGAGAGATGTGATCGGTGGTTACCGAGTCACCCAGCAAGGCCAGTACCCTGGCATTCTTGACGTCCTCGATGGCATCCGGCGTGCGGCCCATGCCCTCGAAGAACGGCGGGTGCTGAATGTAGGTGGATGCCTTGGACCACTGGTAGACCTTGCTCTGTGGCACATCGATGGCCTTCCACACGTCATCACCGTCGAAAACTTCGGCATATTGCTTGCGGAACATCTCGGTGTTGACCTTCTCGACCGCCTCGGCGATCTCGGCCTGGCTTGGCCAGATGTCCTTGAGGTAGACCGGTTCACCGTCGCTGCCAATGCCCAGCGGTTCGCGGGTCAGGTCGCGCTGCACGTTACCGGCCAGCGCATAGGCGACCACCAGCGGCGGCGAGGCCAGCCAGTTGGTCTTGACCAGCGGATGCACACGCCCCTCGAAGTTGCGGTTGCCGGAGAGCACCGAGGCCACGGCCAGATCGCCCGAGTCGATGGCGCGCTCGATCGGCTCGGCGAGCGGTCCGGAGTTGCCGATGCAGGTCGTGCAGCCATAGCCCACCAGGTTGAAGCCCAGGGCATTGAGGTCATCCTGCACGCCGCCGGCGACCAGGTAGTCGGTGACCACCTTGGAGCCTGGCGCCAGCGAGGTCTTGACCCAGGGCTGGGTGGCAAGCCCCTTTTCGAGCGCCTTTCTTGCCAGCAGGCCGGCGGCCATCATCACGCTGGGGTTGGAGGTGTTGGTACAGGAGGTGATGGCGGCGATCACCACGTCGCCCGGATCGAGATGGAAGGTGGTGCCGTCAAGATCGACCGGCTGGCTGTCCTCATGATAGAACGCCTCGGCATGGTAGCTGCGCTCGACACCCACGGCAGTCTGGCCGCCCTCGGACATCAGCTTGCCATTCTCGACGCTGCGCTCGGTCGAGGACAGCGGCTTGCCATCTTCCTCCATGAACCTGGCGAAGGCGTTACGCATGTCGTTGAGTGCCACACGATCCTGAGGACGCTTCGGCCCGGCAAGGCTTGCCACCACCTCATTCATGTCCAGTTCGAGAACATCGCTGAACACCGGCTCGGCGCCCGGCTCGCGCCATAGGCCCTGGGCCTTGCTGTAGGCCTCGACGAGTGCCACCTGCTCGTCCTCGCGGCCGGTCAGGCGCAGGTAGTTGAGGGTCTCCTCGTCGACCGGGAAGAAGCCGCAGGTGGCGCCGTACTCGGGCGCCATGTTGGCGATGGTGGCGCGGTCGGCCAGTGGCAGGTCATCCAGGCCGTCGCCGTAGAACTCGACGAACTTGCCGACCACCCCCTTGCTGCGCAGCATCTGGGTGACCGTCAGCACCAGGTCGGTGGCGGTAATCCCTTCGCGAAGCCTGCCGGTCAGCTTGAAGCCGACGACCTCGGGGATCAGCATCGACACCGGCTGGCCGAGCATCGCCGCCTCGGCCTCGATGCCGCCGACCCCCCAGCCGAGCACGCCCAGGCCGTTGATCATGGTGGTGTGGGAGTCGGTGCCCACCAGCGTGTCGGGGTAGGCGAGGGTCTTGCCATCCTGCTGCCTGGACCACACCGTCTTGCCGAGGTACTCCAGGTTGACCTGGTGGCAGATGCCGGTGCCCGGCGGCACCACACGGAAGTTGTCGAAGGCCTCCTGGCCCCAGCGCAGGAACTCGTAGCGTTCGCGGTTACGCTCCATCTCGATGGCGACATTGTCCTTGAAGGCGGAGGGGTTGCCGAACTTGTCGACCATCACCGAGTGGTCGATGACCAGATCCACCGGGGTCAGCGGATTGATGCGTGCGGGGTCTTCGCCCAGCGACTCGACGGCGGCGCGCATGGAGGCGAGATCCACCACCCCTGGTACGCCGGTGAAGTCCTGCATCAGCACACGCGCGGGACGGTAGCCGATCTCGCGGTCCGAGCTGGCCTGCTGCTGCCAGTCGACAAGCGCCTGCATGTCTTCGCGAGCCACGCTTTCGTCATCGGCGAAGCGCAGCTGATTCTCCAGCAGGATCTTGAGCGTCATCGGAAGCCGCTCGATATCTCCCAAGGATTCGGCGGCCTTGGGCAGGCTGTAGTAGTGGTAGGTCTCGCCATTGACCTCGAGCGTCCGCAGGGTATCCGGTTTGGAATCAGTGCTCATCGATGACCTCCATGAAGGGAGTGGACGGCTTTGTGGTGCCGTGACGTTCCGTTGGTGCTCTTGGCACGCTACTGTCTTTATACATGGTCATGATAGGTGGGCTTTTCAACTGTCGCCCTGTTTCTGAACGGGGGCAGGCCTTGAAAATGGCCCGGCTTGACGCCATCTCAAGCAGCAAAGCGGAGATAACATGAACGAGGAGCAGCTGGCATCGCGGCGGGTGCATTGCCCCTACTGCGACGCGACCTTCGACCTGCTGGTCGATACCTCCCAGGGGAGTCAGGTGACCTGGGAGGATTGTCATTGGTGCTGTGCGCCCATTCAGGTGCGCATCGAGGTGGCGCTGGACGACGAGTTGTCCTTCAGCGTGACACTGGGGCGGGATGACGAGGTGCTGTAAGCTCTTTCTCCTGTCCTGCTTCGACTTTCTGTTTCCGCTTCGAATTCCCGTTTCGGCCACTACCCGATCCATCCCGATTCCACTGCGAGGTACTTCATGAGCGATGCGCGTCACGAACGCCTGATCATTCTCGGCTCCGGCCCGGCGGGATACACCGCCGCCGTGTATGCCGCACGGGCCAACCTCAAGCCGTTGCTGATCACCGGTATCCAGGCGGGTGGCCAGCTGACCACCACCACGGACGTGGACAACTGGCCGGGTGATGACGCGGGTGTCCAGGGCCCCGAGTTGATGGAGCGCATGAAGCGCCATGCCGAGCGCTTCGACACCGAAGTGCTGTTCGACCATATCCACGAGGTGGAACTGCGCCAGCGTCCCTTTACCCTCAAGGGTGACAACGGTACCTATACCTGCGACGCGCTGATCATCGCCACCGGGGCCAGCGCGCGCTATCTGGGGCTACCCTCCGAGCAGCAGTTCATGGGCCAGGGGGTGTCGGCCTGCGCGACCTGCGACGGCTTCTTCTACCGCAACCAGGAAGTGGTGGTGGTGGGTGGCGGCAACACGGCGGTGGAAGAGGCACTCTACCTCTCCAACATCGCCTCGAAGGTGACGCTGGTGCACCGTCGCGACAGCCTGCGCGCCGAGAAGATTCTCCAGGACAAGCTGTTCGAAAAGGCCAGCAACGGCAACGTGGTGCTGGAGTGGAACCACACCCTGGAGGAGGTGCTTGGCGACAACTCCGGTGTCACCGGGGTGCGCCTCGCCTCCACCGTGGACGGTTCCAGCAAGGAGATCACCGCACCTGGCCTGTTCATTGCCATCGGCCACAGCCCCAATACCGGCATCTTCGATGGGCAGGTGGACATGCGCGGCGGCTATATCACGGTGACGTCCGGCCTCGACGGCAACGCCACCGCCACCAGCGTGCCGGGTGTGTTCGCCGCCGGTGATGTGATGGACCACGTCTACCGGCAGGCGGTGACGTCCGCCGGTACTGGCTGCATGGCCGCGCTGGATGCGGAGCGTTACCTCGACGACCTCTGACCGGGCTGCGCCCGGAGCGGTAAGTTAAGAGCCGTAAGCTGTAAGAAAATTCTTAACACCAGGCTTACGGCTTACGCGAAGCGGCTAGTAATGCGGCGGCAGCTCGTCTTCGGGGCGAGGTGCCGCCATGTCGTTGTCGGAGAGCGCCCGCTGCTGGTCGCGCAGTTTCTCCTGCATCAGCTGGTTGATGCGCTCCAGTGTCGCCAGGCGCGTCTCCTGAGTGGCCACCGCCTCATCGAGGGTGTCCAGCCAGTGCTCCTGGTAGGCGATGCGAGTCTCCAACGCCTCGAGGCGCCTGCTCAGGTCAAGGGACGCCTGCTCGGCGCTCATGCTAGAATCTGTCCGCTGTGTGTCACTGTTCATCGTGGCACCTTCAAGAGGGTTCATTACTTCCGTTCACCATGACAAGAGAGTTACTCAGTTCCATGAATCAAAAGGTCTTATTTCGCTGTAGTCTCGTCAGCCTGCTGCTCGCCGCTCCCGCCCCCCTGGTCATCGCCCTGTTCGTGCACCTGACGGGTGGCGTGCTGTCGGAACAGCTGTTCGCAAGCCTCGAGGTCGGTGGCGTGGCATTGGTCTATCTTGCCGCCGCCCTGGCAGTGTTTCTGCTGCTGCTCATCGCCACCCTGGCGGTCAACGTGCTTACCCCCCAGCTGGTCAACCTGGCCGAGGTCGAGAACGATGATCGCGAGATCGGCGAAGTGAAGTGGTTCAACGTCAACAAGGGGTATGGGTTCATCACCCGTGACAGTGGCGAGGATGTGTTCGTGCACTTTCGCGCCATTCGCGGTCGTGGCCATCGTACCCTGGCCGAGGGTCAGAAAGTTCGGTATTACGTGATCGAGAACGAGCGCGGATTGCAGGCAGACGACGTCACCGTGATTACCTGACGCTTGGCTGGCCCTGCCAGCTATCCATCCCGGCAATTCATCCCAGCAATTCATCAGCCTAGCGACGCCCCGCACGTTTCATCAACGGCGGGGCGTTATCATGCCGGGGTGGCCGAATTCCAGCGCCTATCCTTTCGAATCCGGCCAGTCGATGGCGGCCTGGCTGCCATCGGGCATGATCTCGAGGAAGCGGTCCGGATCATCACCGGGCTGCCACCCGCCCAGTGAGCAGCGAACCTTGCAGCCGAGGTGGGCAGCGGCGGCAAGCGCGCAGTCCTGATCACTCTCCCAGGGAGTGAAGGCGCTGTCGAACCACAGGCTGCTGAAGCCGTCGGCGGCCTTCTCCATCCACAGCACCGGTATCTCGTGGCCCTCGAGCGTGCCTCGGGTGCGCCATTTCTGCTTGCCTGCCGGTGCCAGCGGCTCGGCATTCAGGGTCTCGCCGAGCCAGGCATCGAGGCTTGCTCGGTCGATGGTGGCGAGATAGATCTCGATGTCCGGATATCGGGTGTCGCTGTCGCTTGCCATGTTGTTTGCCATGGTTAACCTCAGGGTCGGGCGCTGCCGTTGACGAACAGGTGGCCGAGGATGGCTTCGTAGACCTGGCTCAACGTGTCCAGGTCACTGGCGCGCACGCGCTCGTTGACCTGATGAATGGTGGCATTGAGCGGGCCAAGCTCCACCACCTGGCTACCCAGGGTGGCGATGAAGCGCCCGTCCGAGGTGCCGCCCGAGGTGGAAAGTTCGGGCGTCTTGCCCACCACCTGCTCGACCCCCGCCACGGTGGCCTCGACTAGCTCGCCTTCGGCGGTCAGGAAGGGCTCGCCATTGAGTGTCCAGTCGAGGTGATACTCAAGGCCATGGGCGTCGAGAATCGCCTCGGTGCGTGCACGCAGCTCATCATGGGTCACCTCGGTCGAGAAGCGGAAGTTGAATACCACCTCCACGTCACCGGGAATCACGTTGGTGGCGCCGGTGCCCGCGCGGAAATTCGAGACCTGGAAGCTGGTGGCCGGAAAGAAGTCGTTGCCACTGTCCCAGTGCTCGCGGACCAGGGCATCCAGCGCCGGCATGGCCTGATGGATCGGGTTGCGCGCCAGGTGCGGGTAGGCCACATGGCCCTGCACGCCCTTGATGTGCAGCACACCGCCCAGCGAGCCGCGCCGGCCATTCTTGATCATGTCACCAAGCCACGCGGTCGAGGAGGGTTCGCCGACGATGCAGTAGTCGAGCCGCTCGTGGCGTTCGCGAAGGTGTTCGACCACCGCGCGGGTGCCATCCACCGCCGGGCCTTCCTCATCGGAGGTGATCAAAAAGGCAATGCGCCCGTGGTGATCGGGATGCACGGCGACGAAGCGCTCGACCGCCGTGATCATGGCCGCCAGGCTGCCTTTCATGTCGGCGGCGCCGCGACCCCGCAGCATGCCATCGGCATCGATGCTGGGCTCGAAGGGGGGAGTAGCCCAGTGCACATGGGGACCGCTGGGGACCACATCAGTATGGCCGGCGAAAGCGAGGACCGGGCCGTGGTGGCCGCGGGTGGCCCAGAAGTTCTCGACATCGCCGAACGGCAGGCGCTCGACATGAAAGCCGATGGCCTCGAGCCGCTCGATCATCAGCGCCTGGCAACCCAGGTCATCCGGGGTCACCGACGGGCGGCGAATCAGCTCGCAGGCCAGTTCAAGGGTCGCCGAGCGTGCCTCAGTTGTGGGCATGCAGTGCCTCGTTCAGGGCGATGGCGCTCTTGTTGGTGAGGCATTCGACGCGCCCGTTCTGCGAATTGCGGCGCAGCAGCAGGTCGTCCTGGCCGGCCAGTTCGCGGGCGGAAACGGTCTTGACCTCCTGGCCCTGATCATCGAGCAGCGTGACCTTGGCGCCGGCGGTGATGTAGAGGCCGGCTTCCACGGTGCAGCGATCGCCCAATGGAATGCCGATGCCCGCGTTGGCGCCGATCAGGCAGCCTTCACCGACCTTGATGGTGATGTTGCCGCCACCGGACAGGGTGCCCATGGTCGAGCAGCCACCACCGAGGTCCGAGCCCTTGCCAACCATCACCCCGGCCGAGATGCGGCCTTCGATCATGCCCGGGCCTTCGGTGCCGGCATTGAAGTTGACGAACCCTTCGTGCATCACCGTGGTGCCTTCGCCGAGGTGAGCACCCAGGCGTACGCGGGCGGTGTCGCCGATGCGCACGCCACCCGGCACCACGTAGTCGGTCATCTTGGGGAACTTGTCGACACAGTCCACCGACAGGCTGCGTCCTTCCAGACGCGCGCGCAGGCGGCGAGCCGGTAGTTCCTCGATGTCGATGGGGCCTTCGTTGGTCCAGGCGATGTTGCGCAACAGGCCAAACATGCCGGTCAGGTCCAGGTCGTGGGGCTTGACCAGACGGTGGGAGAGCAGGTGCAGCTTGAGGTAGACCTCGGGTGCGCTTTCGGGGGGCGTGTCACTTTTCAGGAACATCGCCACGAGTGGACGCTTGCTGGCGGCGAATGACTCGGCAAGCGCAGCCTGATCGGCGTGGCCAGCGTCGCGCAGGGCGTTGGCGAGTGCCTGGCAATGTTCCGGCAAAAAGCTGACGGCGGCATTACCCGCCGGGGCATCCAGCACCTTGGCGGCGGCCTCGACGAGGCTTGCGTCGGGCGTGAGCAGCGGGGCGGGATAGTAGATGTCCAGCCAGTCGCCCTGGGTGTTCTGAGTGCCGATTCCAAGTGCAAAGCTCAGCATGGGGATGTCCTCGTCGTTAGGTATCCAATGGGTCTCGTGGTGCACGGCAGTGTCTGCTGCCGTGCCGCGGTGTCTCGTGATGGGTGGCGCGCGACGCTGCGCCAGGCGCGGGTTCAGCCCTGCAGGTCGTCGTAGTCGCCATCGCGGTAGCCCACGCGAATCTCGTCGCCGGTGTCGAGCAGAGGGCGCTTGAGCAGGGTGGGGTGGGACAGGAGCAGTTCGCGGGCCTTGTTGGCATCGATATCGGCCTTGTCGGTCTCATCGAGCTCCCGCCAGGTGGTACTGCGCTTGTTGAGCGCTTCGACCACCGGCACCTTGTCGAGGATGTGCTCGAGCAGCGCGGCTGACAGCCCATCCTTGCGAAGGTCATGGGTCTGGAAGGGAATGCCCTTTTCGTCCAATGCCTTGCGTGCCTTGCGGCAGGTGTCGCAGCTGTTGATCATATACAGTGTCAGCATGACAGGCTCCTCTCGATGAATCGGCGGATGCGTCGCGCGGCTTCCACGGTGGCCTCGATGTCGGCCACCAGGGCAAGGCGCACCCGGCCGCTGCCGGGGTTGATGCCATCGCAACCGGGACGACCCATGTACGAGCCTGGCAGCACGCTGACGTGAGACTCGGCGTACAGCGCACGCGTGAAGGCTTCATCGTCACCGCCCGGCACCGCGGGCCACAGGTAGAAGCTGGCTTGCGGGCTCGGGAAGTCCATCACCGGGGCGAGAATCTCGGTGGCCGCGGCGAACTTGTCACGATAGGCGTCGCGGTTGGCGAGCACATGGGCCTCGTCATTCCAGGCGCTGATCGAGGCGTGTTGCAGCGGCAGCGACATGGCGCATCCATGGTAGGTGCGGTAGCGCTTGAAGGGAGCGATCAGCCCGGCGTCACCGGCCACGAACCCCGAGCGAAGCCCCGGCAGGTTGGAGCGCTTGGAGAGCGAGTGGAACACCAGGCAGCGACGGTAGTCGCTTCGACCTAGCCGGGCGCAGGCCTCGAGCAGCCCCGGTGGCGGGGTGGCTTCATCGAGGTAGAGCTCCGAATAGCACTCGTCGGAGGCGATGATGAAGTCATGCTCATCGGCCAGCTCGATGAGCCGCTCGAGCTCGCTGAGCGGTGTCACGGCCCCCGTGGGGTTGCCCGGGGAGCACACGAACACCAGTTGCACGTCGCGCCATACCTCGGCGGGTACGGCATCCAGGTCGGGGCGAAAGTCATTGTTGGCGCGGCAATCCAGGTAGTAGGGCGTGCCCCCGGCCAGCAGCGTGGCGCCTTCGTAGATCTGGTAGAAGGGGTTGGGCATTGCCACCCTGGCCGGCCGCGTGCGATCCAGGGCCGCCTGCACGAAGGCGAAGATCGCCTCGCGAGTGCCATTGACCGGCAACACCTGGGTGTCCGGGTCGAGTCCATCGAGCGTGAAGCGGCGAGTCGCCCAGTCGGCGATGGCCTTCCTGAGCTCGGCAAGCCCGGCGGTCGCCGGGTAGCGTGCCATCTCGTGCTGGTGGGCGTGCAGCGCGTCGAGTGCCGCAGCGAAGGGGGCATGCTGGGGTTCGCCGATGGTCAGTGGCACATGGGCCAGGACTTCGGGAGGCGTCACCCCTGCCTTGAGGGCGGCGAGCTTCTCGAAGGGGTAGGGCTTGAGGGCGTCGAGATCGGGATTCATTGGCGTCCAGGCGCGCCCCTTGGGCCATGGCCGCGGGCGTCGTCGTTGTGATCGGAAGGGCTCGATTATAGGGAAGCCGAGGGATGCCCTCAAACGGCCTTACCCCGAAACGTCCAGTACCTCCACCAGCCGCTCGCGCAGTCGACGCTGGCGCTCGGGGTCGGTGAGGGGGTCGCCGGCCTTGGTGGTGATGAAGAACACGTCTTCCACCCGTTCGCCAAGGGTGGCGATCTTGGCCGCCGACAGGGCGATATCCTGCTCCATGAAGATACGGCCCACCCGCGCCAGCAGGCCCGGGCGGTCCGGGGCGGTGAGCTCGAGCATGGTGCGTTCATTGGCGGGGTCCTGCTCGATATTCACATCGGTAGGCACACGGAAGTGGCGCAGTTGGCGGGGCGTGTGGCGCGTGACGATCTGCGGGTAGTCGTCCGGGTCGTCGAGCTCCTCGACCAGATGGGCACGAATCTCGTCGAGGCGACTGGGTGCGCGGATCGCCTGGCCGTGGTCGTCGAGCACGATGAAGGTGTTCAGCGTCCAGTCGTTGCTCGACGTGGCGATGCGTGCGTCGTGGATCGACAGCCCCAACTGGTCCAGGGCCGCGGCGGTGGCGGCGAACAGGTCATCCACCGAGCGGGTGTGGATGAACACCTTGGTGCCGCCTTCGGCCATGTCCTCGGCCGGTGCGCTGATCAGGATCAGCGGCAGTTGGCTGTCGCCATGGGAGAGGATGCCCTGGGTCTGCCAGGCGATCTCGCTGGGCGCGTACTGCAGGAAGTAGTCCTCGCCAAGCGACTCCCACAGCGCCTCGACCTGGTCCATGTCGGCGCCGACGCTGACCAGCAGCGAGCGCGCCTCGCCACGCGTCTCGCGTACCCAGTCGTCGCGCTCCAGCGGGTTCTCCAGGCCGCGCCGCAGTGCCCGCTTGGTCTCGGTGTACAGCTGGCGCAGCAGCGAGGCCCGCCAGCCATTCCACAGCGTGGGGTTGGTGGCATTGATGTCGGCCACCGTCAGCACGTAGAGATAGTCCAGGCGTGTCTCGTCGCCCACAAGCCCGGCGAATTCGGCAATCACGTCGGGGTCGGTGATATCGCGCTTCTGGGCCACCATCGACATGGTCAGGTGCTGTTCGACCAGCCAACTGACCAGCCGGGTGTCGCGGGGCGACAGGCCGTGGCGCTCGGCGAAGCCTTCGACGTCGCGCGCGCCGATCAGCGAATGGTCACCCCCTCGGCCCTTGCCGATATCATGGAAGAGCCCGGCAATCCACATCAGTTCGAGCTTGGGCAACTGATGCACGAGTGCCGCGGCCACCGGGAACGCTTCGCGCGCTTCTGGCTTGCGGAAGCCGTGGATGAACTTGAGCAGCCGCAGGGTGTGGGCGTCGACGGTATAGATGTGGAACAGGTCGTGCTGCATCAGTCCCACGGCACGGCCGAATTCCGGCAGGTACTTGCCGAGTACCCCGTAGCGATTCATGCGCCGCAACTGGCGAGCCACATTGCCACCGGAGCGCAGCAGTTCCATGAACAGGCTCTGGTGGCGCACATCGTCTCGGTAGAGGTCATCCATCAGGTGGCGATGGTCGCGGATCAGGCGGATGGTATCGGCGCGCACGCCCTCGATCTCGGGATGCTCGGCCATCAGCAGGAACAACTCGAGCAGCGCGGCGGGCCGGTCGCGGAATACCGTGCGGTAGCGGGCCTGGATGTAGCCGTTCTTGATCTCGAAGCGGTCGTTGAGCGGCACTGTCTCGAGCGCCTCGCCGGCATGCAGGATCGCCTCGTCGAAGTGTTGCAGAAGCATGTCATTGAGGCCGGCGAGTGCTGTGACGTGGCGGTAGTAGCGCTTCATGAACTGCTCGACGGCCAGCCGTTCAGGGGTATCACGGTAGCCGAACAGTTCGGCGATGGTGCGCTGGTGGTCGAACTGCAGGCGATCCTCGGCGCGACCGTTGAGCATGTGCAGGGCGTAGCGTACCTGCCACAGGAAGGCCTGGCCCTGGCTCAGGATGCGCAGTTCGGCGTCGTTCATGAAGCCGCCGGCGACCAGGTCCTCGTAGCGTTCTGTGCCGAAGTGGCGCTTGGCCACCCAGCCGATCATCTGGATATCGCGTAGCCCGCCAGGCGAGCTCTTGATGTTGGGTTCCAGGTGGTACTCGGAGTTGTTGTAGCGGTAGTGGCGGGTAATCTGCTCTTGCCACTTGGCCTCGAAGAAGCGGTCGGCGGGCCACAGGTTGTCGGTGCCAAGCCGCGCCTGCATGGCCTCGCGCAGGCGCTCGGGGCCGGCCAGTGTGCGCGACTCCAGCAGGTTGGTGATCACCGTCACGTCAGCGCTTGCCTCGCGCTCGCAATCGTTGAGCGAGCGCACGCTGTGGCCGATCTCGAGGCCAATGTCCCACAGGAAGGTGATGAACGCGGTCAGCGCGTCGCGGTAGGGCGCATCGTCGTCGTCCTCGAGCAGCAGCAGCAGGTCGATATCGGAAAACGGATGCAGCTCGCCCCGGCCATACCCGCCGACGGCGAGCAGGGCCACGCCGTCGCCCGGCCAGTCATGCTGTTCCCAGGCGACCGCCAGCAGCCGGTCGAGGTACCAGGCGCGGCCATGGATCAGGTCGCGAATATCGGCGCCGGCATGGAAGCGCTCGTCGAGTCGCGCCTGGATATCATCCAGCGCGGCCTTGAAGGGCGCGATGGGGGAGCGGCTGCCGCCGAGCTCCTGACGGAAGCGCTCGACATCGAACAACGTCGTGTCCGGTTCGAAGCGGTAGTGGTGGAGCAGCATCTGGCTCAGCGCTCGAGAAAGGAGAGGTCTTCGTCTCCTCGTCTGGTCAGCACTTCGACGCCGGTCTCGGTGACCAGCAGGGTATGCTCCCATTGGGCCGACAGGCTCTTGTCGCGAGTCACGGCAGTCCAGCCGTCGCGCAGTACCTTGGTCTTGTGGGAGCCCACGTTGATCATCGGCTCGATGGTGAAGCACATGCCGGCGGCAAGCTCGATGTCGGCCTCCGGGGCGTAGCCATCGTAGTGCAGGACCTGGGGTTCCTCGTGGAAGGTGGCGCCGATGCCGTGGCCGCAGAAATCGCGTACCACCGAGTAGCCATTGGCTTCGGCATGCCGCTGGATGGCCTGGGCAAGCGTCGAGAGACGCACTCCCGGGCGCACCAGGGCAATGCTGTGGTAAAGGCACTCCTGGGTGACCCGACACAGGCGCTCGCCAAGGATGCTCTCGCCGACGATGAACATCACGCTCGAGTCCCCGTGGTAGCCGTCGGCGGTCTTCACGGTGATGTCCATGTTCATGATGTCGCCATGCTTGAGCTTCTTGGCGGGGTCGGGGATGCCATGGCACACCACGTGGTTGATCGAGGTGCAGATCGACTTGGGATAACCGTGATAGTTCAGCGGCGCGGGGGTGGAACCGAGTTCATTGACGATATAGTCGTGACAGAGACGATCAAGCTCCCCGGTGTTGGCGCCGGCCTTGACGTGGGGGGCGATCATTTCCAGCACGCTTGCCGCCTGGCGGCCGGCCTCACGCATCTTTTCGATTTCGTCGGGCGTCTTGATGGGTACGTTCATGGGGTCTCGAAATCAGGGGTGGGGTCGCCCGTTGGCGGCAGGCGCAAGGGGCGGGCGACTTCATCTCGGAGTTGATCCATGGTATAAAGCTGCGCGCCTTCCTGCAATCGCTGTGCCTTCCGTGTCAGCCACCCTGCCGAATTCTACCGGCCGGGCGTGACGGAGCATCGCGGGCGCGAAGGTGAAACGCTGTATGATTTGCAACATAACGCCTTGAAAACACACATGCACCGTCACATGGTCCCGGGTGCTGCGGGCTTGCTCGCGGTCGGATCCATGGGGTGCGTGGAGGCCTAACCCGATATTTCAGGAGTCATCCATGGCACACGTCAATATGCGTGACCTGCTGAAGGCAGGTGCTCACTTCGGTCACCAGACCAAGTACTGGAACCCGAAGATGAGCAAATTCATCTTCGGCGCCCGCAACAAGATCCACATCATCAACCTCGAGCACACCCTGCCGGCCCTCAATGAGGCCATCGATGTGGTCGAGAAGATGGCGGCATCGAACAACAAGATCATGTTCGTCGGCACCAAGCGCAGCGCGAGCAAGATCATCAAGGAAGAGGCCAACCGTGTTGGCCAGCCGTTCGTCAACCACCGCTGGCTCGGCGGCATGCTGACGAACTACAAGACCATTCGCCAGTCCATCAAGCGTCTGCGCGACCTCGAGACCATGCGCGAGGACGGCACCTTCGAGAAGCTGACCAAGAAGGAAGTCCTGATGGCGACCCGCGAGCAGGACAAGCTCGAGCGTTCCATCGGCGGTATCAAGGAAATGGGCGGCCTGCCCGACGCGATGTTCGTGATCGATGTCGACCATGAGCGCATCGCCATCAATGAGGCAAACAAGCTGGGCATCCCGGTCATCGGTGTGGTCGATACCAACTCCGACCCGGATGGCGTCGACTACGTGATCCCTGGCAACGATGACTCCATCCGCGCCATCCAGATCTACGTCAAGGCCATCGCCGACGCTTGTGGTCGTGCCAAGGAAGGTCGTGCGGACGAGTTTGTCGAGGTTACCGACGAAGCGCCGCAGGAAAGCGACAGCGCCGCCGAGTAATCGCGGCCCGTCTGGCCGAGGCCCAGCCAGCCCAAAGGCACTGGCTCAAGGGTGGCCGGACAGACCAGAGGGGGCCGCGGCCCCCTTTTTGTACCGCATGGATTTGCAAGACACAGGTTTGCAAGACACAGGTTTGCAAGACACGGGTTGGCAAAGCATCGATTTGCCTAGCATGCGTTACCCAGAATTCGCCGGAGTCGGCAGTGCGATTCCGGTTCCACTTCACGAGTCATTCAGAGGTGAACCCCATGGCAGCTATCAGCGCCTCCCAGGTCAAGGAACTTCGCGAGCGTACCGGGCTCGGCATGATGGAGTGCAAGAAGGCCCTCACCGAGGCCGGCGGTGACATCGACGTCGCCATCGAGAATCTGCGCAAGAGCTCTGGCCTCAAGGCCGCCAAGAAGGCGGGTCGTACCGCCGCCGAAGGTACCGTGGTCACCCGCGTTGCCGATGACGGCAGCTACGGTGTGATGGTCGAGATCAACTCCGAGACTGACTTCGTCTCGCGCGACGACAACTTCAAGGAATTCGCCACGCGTATCGGTGATGCCTTCTTCGCCGCCAAGAGCGAAGATGTCGCCGCCGTGATGGCCGGCGACCTGGAAACCGCCCGCGAGCAGCTGGTGCAGAAGATCGGCGAGAATATCGGCGTGCGTCGCAGCGTTGTGGTCGAGGCCGGCGAAGGCGGCGTGGTGGGCGAATACGTCCATGGCGGCCGCATCGGTGTGCTGACCGTGCTGAAGGGCGGCAACGCCGAGGTCGCCAAGGATGTCGCCATGCACGTGGCCGCCATCAATCCGGCCGTGGCGCGTCCCGAGGACATGCCCCAGGAGCAGCTGGATGAGGAAAAAGCGATTATCCTCGCCCAGCCCGACATGGCCGGCAAGCCCGAGAACATCGCCGAGAAGATGGTTCAGGGTCGCTTGAAGAAGTATCTGGCCGAGAACAGCCTGACCGAGCAGCCGTTCGTCAAGGACCCGAACCAGTCCGTGGCGGAGTTCGTCAAGGCCGCTGGTGGCGAGGTGTTGGCCTTCACGCGTTTCGAAGTCGGCGAGGGCATCGAGAAGGAAGAAGTCGATTTCGCCAAGGAAGTGATGGAACAGGCCAAGCGTAGCTGAGGTCACAGGTTCCAGATTGAACGATGGCGTGCGCGCAAGCGCACGCCTTCGCGTATCCGGCCGGTGCATTCGGCCGAGGTTGTGCCCTACTGCCGATCCCAGGAGAGACGCCATGCCCACATCCGACCATGCCGACCAGTCGCTTTCTCGAGGCGCCGACGACGAGCGTCCGCGTTCGGAGAAATCGCGCATCGAGAAGCCGCGCGCCGACAAGTCGAAGTACAAGCGTATCCTGCTGAAGCTCTCCGGCGAGGCGTTGACCGGGGATGCCGACTTCGGCATCGACCCCAAGGTGCTGGATCGCATGGCGCTGGAAATCGGTCAACTGGTCGGTATTGGTGTCCAGGTCGGTATCGTGGTCGGTGGTGGCAACCTGTTTCGTGGCGCGGCGCTGCATGAAGCGGGAATGGACCGGGTCACCGGTGATCACATGGGCATGCTGGCCACGGTGATGAACGCCCTGGCCATGCGCGATGCCCTGGAGCGTTCCAATATCCGTTCGCGGGTGATGTCGGCGATCCCCATGAGCGGCGTGGTGGAACACTACGACCGCCGTACCGCGATCCGCTACCTCACCTCCGGTGACGTGGTATTGTTCTCGGCCGGAACTGGCAATCCGTTCTTCACCACCGATTCGGCGGCTTGCCTGCGCGGTATCGAGATCGATGCCGACGTGGTGGTAAAGGCCACCAAGGTGGATGGGGTCTACGACAAGGATCCGGTCAAGCATAGCGATGCGGTCAAGTATACCCAGCTGAGCTACGACGACGCCCTCGACCAGAAGCTCGGGGTCATGGATTTGACCGCCATCTGCCTGGTGCGTGACCATGACATGCCGGTTCGCGTCTTCAACATGAACAAGCCGGGCGCCCTGCTCAACCTGGTGGTTGGCGGCGAGGAAGGCACGCTGATAGATAGAGGTTGACATCGTGATCAATGACATCAAGAAGGATGCGGAATCCCGCATGAAGAAGAGCCTCGAGGCCCTTCATGGCAACTTGAACAAGATTCGTACAGGGCGTGCCCACTCCAGCATTCTCGACTCGGTGACTGTGGATTACTACGGCTCCCAGGTGCCGCTCAACCAGGTGGCCAACATCAACACCGAAGATGCGCGCACGCTGTCGGTGGTGCCTTGGGAACAGAGCATGGTGCCGAAGATCGAGAAGGCCATCATGACCTCCGATCTCGGTCTGAACCCATCGACCGCCGGCAACAACATCCGTGTGCCGATGCCGATGCTCACCGAGGAGACGCGCAAGGGCTACATCAAGCAGGCGCGTGGCGAGGCGGAGAATGCTCGTGTAGCGGTTCGCAACGTGCGCCGTGATGCCAACGGTGACATCAAGGCGCTGCTCAAGGAGAAGGAGATCACCGAGGACGAGCAGCATCAGGCCGAGGAGGCGATACAGAAGTTGACAGACCAGATCATCGCCGAAATCGACAAGACACTGGAATCCAAGGAACATGATCTGATGCAGGTCTGAGGACCATGCTCCTGGCACCATTCGCCTAGAACCATGCTCCTGGAATCATGCTCCAAGAATCATGCTTTGACGAACATGTTCCGAGGAAGGTGGACTGCCGCGCCGCGGGATGGCGGCGTGGCAACTTCCCTGTTACATCCTGCCCACGCGAGACACCATGACGTCACCGCAGCCTTCCGACGCGCACTCCTCAGGCAGTGACTTCGCTTCGCCTGGCGGCCCGCTGCCACGCCACGTGGCCATCATCATGGATGGCAACAATCGCTGGGCGAAGGCGCGCGGCCTGTCAGGCGTGCGTGGCCATCATGCCGGCGTCGAGGCGGTGCGTGCGACGATACGCCGGGCTGCCCAGCGTGGCATCGAGACACTCACCTTGTTCGCCTTCTCGAGCGAGAACTGGAAGCGTCCCAAGGCCGAGGTCAGTGCGCTGATGGAGCTGTTTCTGCTGGCGCTGAAACGTGAGGTCGGCAAGCTGCATGAGAATGGCATCCGGCTCTCGGTGATCGGCGATCGCACGGCCTTCTCGTCATCGATCCAGAAGCATATCGAGCGTGCCGAGGCCAAGACCCAAGGCAACCGCCGGCTGCATCTGGTGATCGCCGCCAACTATGGTGGCCATTGGGATATCACCTGCGCCGCCAGACGGCTCGCGGAGCGTGTCGCGGCGGGTCAGCTCGATCCGCAATCAATCGATGAGCAGCGGCTGGAAAGCGAGCTTTGCCTGTCCGGTGATGCACCGGTGGATTTGTGCATCCGCACCAGCGGCGAGCAGCGTATCTCCAACTTCCTGCTCTGGCAGATGGCCTATGCCGAACTCTACTTCACGCCGCTGCTGTGGCCAGACTTCGATGGTGACGCCCTGGACCTTGCGCTGACGGATTTCCAGCGGCGCCAGCGGCGTTTCGGAATGACCGACGAACAGATCGAGGCGCAGCAAGGTGCTTAGACAACGCATTATCACCGCAGCCTGGCTGGCGCCCTTGATGCTGGCTGGCCTGTTTGGCCTTTCGGGTGGCGCCTTTGTGCTGTTCACGGCACTGGTCGTGCTGCTTGCCGGCTGGGAGTGGACCAATCTGGCGGGTGTCGAGGACCGCGATAATCGCATTCTGCTGGTCGGCGCCCTGGCACTGCTGATGGCGGTGATCTGGGCAATGGGTGCGTCACAGGCCTCCTGGCCGCTATGGCTGGCCGCCATCGGTTGGTTGGCCAATCTCTACTGGGTCGTGCACTACCCCGAGAAAGTCCATCAGTGGCAGTCTACCCGCCATCGCCTGGCCATGGGACTGTGGGTGCTGGTGCCCACCTGGGTTGGCTTCAATCTGCTGCGCGACACCGGCGCAGTGTGGCTGTTGTACGTGTTGCTGCTGGTATGGTGTGCCGATATCGGTGCCTATTTCGCCGGCCGCGCCTTCGGCAAGCGCAAGCTCGCGCCACGAGTCAGCCCTGGCAAGAGCTGGGAAGGCGTGGTCGGCGGCATGCTGGCTACCACGCTTCTGGCGTTGCTGTTCGCCACTTGGCAGGAACTCGGGTTCGGGGGAGGCGTGGTGCTGGTCATGGCCACGTGGCTGGTGTCCCTGGTCTCGGTGCTTGGCGACCTTCTGGAAAGCATGCTCAAGCGCTTGCGTGGTATCAAGGACTCCAGTCAGTTGCTGCCAGGTCATGGAGGCGTATTGGATCGCATCGACAGCCTGACCGCGGCCGTGCCGCTGTTCGCACTGCTTTCCCTCGGGGTGCTGTGAGATGATGACCCCAAGCGATACGCCAGCACCTCGCTGCCAGGCCGTCACGGTGCTGGGTGCCACCGGCTCCATCGGCACCAGCACCCTGGACGTGATCGCCCGCCACCCCGAACGCTATCGCCTCCATGCCTTGACCGCCCACGGCTCGCGTGAGGCGCTTCTTGCCTTGTGCCGCCTCCATCGCCCGGCGGTGGCGGTGCTGGAGGGCGAGGCGGATGCGGCCTGGTTGCGAGAGCGTCTTGGTGAGGCGCGTATTGACACCGAGGTGGCGAGCGGACCGCAGGCCCTCGTCGAGGTGGCCGAGGCAAGCGAGGTTGACGTGGTGATGTCGGCTATCGTCGGCGCAGCGGGGCTTCTTCCTACACTGGCGGCGGTGCGCGCCGGAAAGCGCGTGTTGCTGGCCAACAAGGAAGCCTTGGTGATGTCCGGGGCGTTGTTCATGGACGCCGTCAGCCGCCATGGCGCCACCCTGTTGCCGATCGATTCCGAACATAATGCCATTTACCAATGTCTACCTGTTGAGCATCGCGGGGGACTTGCGTGCCATGGGGTCACGCAACTGCTGTTGACCGCCTCCGGTGGCCCGTTTCGAGGGTGGAGCGCAGAGGCGCTTTCCAGCGCAACGCCGAACCAGGCTTGCGCCCATCCCAATTGGTCGATGGGTCGCAAGATCTCGGTGGATAGTGCCACCCTGATGAACAAGGGGCTCGAGCTGATCGAAGCCTGTTGGTTGTTCGATGCCCGCCCGGAGCAGATTCAGGTGGTGGTGCACCCTCAGAGCGTGATTCACTCGATGGTCGCCTACAGCGACGGTTCGGTGATCGCCCAGCTCGGCAACCCCGACATGCGCACGCCGATCGCTTATGGCCTGGCCTGGCCGCAGCGGATCGAGGCCGGCGTCGCGGCGCTGGACCTGTTCGAGGTGGCGCGACTGGACTTCGAGCCTGCCGACGAGGCCGCGTTTCCCTGCCTGCGACTGGCGCGTGAGGCGATGTCGGACGGCGGTACGGCGCCGGCGGTGTTGAATGCCGCCAATGAGGTGGCGGTCGAGGCGTTTCTCGAGGGTCGCCTGGGCTTCACCGGCATCGCTGAGCTTGTCGCACGGGTACGTGATGCGCGGTCCGTACAGCCCGCCAGCGACCTGGCAACGGTGCTCGAGGCCGACGCTCTCGCGCGCCGGGAAGCCAACAGGTGGCTCGACCGCTGAGCGTTTGCGGCCCTGATTCGACGCCCTGGTTTTTGACGCACTGGTTTTTGACGCACTGGTTTTTGACACACTGGTTTGACGCACGTATTGGATGGAATTAACGAATAGCGAGAGGAGACTGCCTTGGGCCTGATCCAGAATGTGCTGGCCGTGATCGTGGTGCTGGGCCTGCTGATTACCTTCCACGAGTTTGGCCACTTCTGGGTGGCACGCCGTTGTGGTGTCAAGGTGCTGCGTTTTTCGGTGGGTTTTGGCAAGCCGATCTGGTCACGAGTCGATCGTCATGGCACGGAGTTTGCCGTGGCAGCCATTCCTCTGGGTGGCTACGTCAAGATGCTCGATGAGCGTGAGGCACCGGTTGCCGACGACCAGCTGGAGCAGGCCTTCAACCGCAAGAGCGTGTGGGCCCGCATCGCGATCGTCGCTGCTGGCCCCATCGCCAATTTCCTGCTCGCCATCGTGGCCTACTGGGCGTTGTTCGTGGCTGGCACCACGACCGTGGCACCGGTGATCGGGAGCATCGCCCCGGATTCCCCTGCCGAACGGGGTGGGCTCGTCGCGGGTCAGGAGATCACCGCCGTCCAGGGTGACGCAGTACGCTCGTGGGACGAGATCAACCTCAAGCTGGTGGCCGATATCGGGGTGAGTGGCGAGATCGTGGTGGATGCGCGTGACGATGCCAGCCGCAGCCCGCAGGCGTACCGGCTGCCGGTCAACGACTGGCTGGTGCGTCAGGATCCTCCGCAGCCCTTGCCGAGCCTGGGCGTCACTCCCTGGCAACCGGACATTCCAGCGGTGCTGGGCCAGGTGATGGAAGGCGAGGCGGCAGCCGCCGCGGGACTCGAAGCCGGCGACGAGGTGCTCTCGGTGGATGGCACGTCGGTCGAGGACTGGCGGCATTTCGTCGATATCGTGCGGGCAAGCCCCGGCGAGGCACTGACTCTCGAGGTGCGTCGCGATGACCGAACCGAGTCGATCGAGATCACTCCCGGGCGCAACGAGCTGGAAGAGGGTGTTGTGATTGGCTACATCGGTGCCGGGGTTGCATCGGTGAGCTGGCCCGAGGAGTATCGTCGAGAGATTCGTTACGGGCCGGTAGAGGCGGTCGGGCAGGCCATAACGCGCACCGGCGAGATGACGGTGTTGACCCTGGACGCCATCCGCAAGATGCTGGTCGGACTGATCTCGCCGAGCAATCTTTCCGGGCCCATTACCATTGCCCGTATCTCGGGAGACTCGGCACGCGCGGGTCTCGAGAGTTTCATCAGCTTCCTGGCGTATCTCTCGATAAGCCTCGGGGTGCTGAACCTGTTGCCGATCCCGGTGCTCGATGGCGGCCATCTGCTCTACTATTTCATGGAGGTAGTACGCGGCCGACCGGTATCTGAGCGAGCGCAGGCCATGGGGCTGCGCGTGGGTATTGCGATGGTGGGTACGTTGATGGTGATGGCGATCTATTTCGACCTGATGCGACTCTGGTAAAACGGTTTCGGGGAGCGTCGGTTGGCGCTTCCAGCGTGGGCGGCACAGGGAGGTGGAGCCCGTCTCCAACCTTGTCAGTCACCCGCACAAATGTATAAGGTGCCTGTCTGAACAGGTTTGGCAGATCAACGCGAGCGAATCGACTGCATGAAAATCAAGACCATCGGACTGGCGGCGCTGCTGCTCGCCGGGGCCAGCGCGGCCCAGGCTCAATCCTTCGACGTTTCCGACATCCGGGTAGAGGGACTGCAGCGAGTCTCTGCCGCCTCGGTGTTCAACGCCTTTCCTGTCAGTGCCCGTGATCGGGTCGACGACCGCGAGCTGGCCGAGGCGACCCGAGAGCTCTTCGCTACCGGCCTGTTCGAGGATATCCAGCTCGCCCGTGAGGGCGACGTGCTGATCATCCAGGTCGTCGAGCGGCCGACCATCTCGCGACTGACGATCTCCGGCAACGAGCAGATCGGCGATGACGAACTGCGTGCCGGCCTGCGCGAGGCAGGGCTTTCCGAGGGTCAGGTGCTGCAGCTGTCCACCCTGGAGGAGATCCAGCGCGAGCTTGAAGGTGTCTATCAAGGCCAGGGGCGCTACAGCGCCACCATCGATACCAACGTCCGCGAGATCGACGAAGGCCGCGTGCAGGTCGACATCGAGATCAATGAAGGGGCGGTGGCGCGTATTCGCCAGATCAACATCGTCGGCAATCAGGCCTTCGATGATGAGACCCTGCTCGATGTCTTCGAGCTGGAGGATCGCCCCGGGCGGATCTTCGGCTGGTTCTCGAGTGACGAGTATTCACGCGAGGCGCTCTCGGGTGATCTCGAGCGGCTGCGCTCCTATTACCTCGACCGCGGCTATGTGAACTTCAATGTCGACTCCACGCAGGTGTCGATCAGCCCCGACAAGTCCGAGATCTACATCACCGTGAACGTCAACGAGGGTAGCCAGTATCGACTGGGCGACATTCGTTTCGACGGTGACCTGAAGATTGGTGAAAACCAGGCGCGAAACCTGCTCGAGGTGCAGCCAGGCGAGATATTCTCGCGTAGCGATGTCACCGCCTCGTCGGAAGCGTTGCGCTCGCGTCTGGGTGCCGAAGGCTTCGCCTTCGCCAATGTGGATGGCGTGCCTGAACTCGCCGCCGATGGCGAAACCGTGGACCTGACCTTCCGTGTCGACCCGGGTCGTCGTGCGTATGTCCGCCGTATCGAGTTCGTCGGCAATACCACGACGCAGGATGAGGTGTTGCGCCGCGAGATGATTCAGCTCGAGGGCGCGCCGGCCTCCACCGATTCGATCAGCCAGTCGCGCCAGCGTCTGGAACGTCTCGGCTTCTTCCGCGAGGTTCAGGTCGAAACACGCCCGGTGCCGGGTGAGGAAGACAAGCTCGATGTCACCTACACCGTCGAGGAGCAGCCGTCCGGCTCAGTGTCGGCCAGTGTCGGCTTCTCGCAGAGCGCTGGTGTGATCTACGGCGTTGGCCTGTCGCAGAACAACTTCCTGGGTACCGGCAACCGCGTCAACGTCGGCGCCCAGCGCAGCGATACCTTTACCAGTATCAACTTTGGCTTCACCGACCCCTACTGGACCCTCGACGGCATTTCGCGTGGCTACAACCTGTTCTACCGCGAGACCGACTACGAAGACTCCGATATCTCCACCTACTCTACCGACGCTTATGGGGCGGGTATCAACTTCGGCTACCCGATCAACGAACTGACTCGTCTCAACTTCGGCGCTTCGCTCGAGGACCTGACGGTCAAGACCTACAGCGATACCGCCCAGGAGATTCGTCAGTACGTGGACGACCAGGGAGCGAGTGCACAGAGTGCCAAGCTCACCGCCAGCTGGACGCGCAACAATCTCAACCGCGGCATCATGCCCACCGCGGGCAACTACCAGCGCCTGTCGCTGGAGACCGCGGTGCCGGGTAGCGATGCCGAGTACTACAAGGTGCGTGCCCAGGCTCGGCAGTTGTTCCCGCTCAATGATGACGAGGAGTGGGCGCTGAAGTTCAGTGGCGAGGTGGGCTATGCCGACAGCATCGGCAACGACCCCTATCCGTTTTACGAGAATTTCTATGCGGGTGGCCTCGGCTCGGTGCGCGGTTTCACCTCCAACACGCTCGGCCAGCGTACTACGCCGCCCCCGAACGGTGGGCGTGACCGTACGCTGGGCGGCAACGTGCTGGTGCAGGGCAGTGCCGAGGTACTGTTTCCGTTGCCATTCGTCGAGGATCAGCGCTCGTTGCAGACATCGCTGTTCCTGGATGCCGGCAACACCTTCCTGACCGACTGCTACGCCACCCAGTCAGGCACCTCCAACTGCAGCTCCGGCGTCGATTTCGGTGATCTGCGCTATAGCGCGGGTATCGGGCTCTCCTGGCTGACGCCGGTCGGGCCGCTGACCTTCAGCATCGCCGAGCCGCTCAACGACAAGAGCACCGACGACACCCAGTTCTTCCAGTTCTCGCTCGGCCAGTCGTTCTAAGTACCGGCATCATCCTGTTTTTCATTCGGCCACCACAAACGGGTGGCCCGTCAAGGAGTAAGACACCATGCGTAGACTCACTTTCCTGGCAAGCCTGCTGCTTCTGGCGTCCCTCGCCATGCCGGCACTGGCGGATGACGTGGCGATGCTGGATTGGCGCCGTGCGCTGATGGAAACCGATGCCGCGCAGCGTTCCCTCGGCGAGCTGGAAGGTCGCATCGGTAGCCAGCAGCAGCAGGCCCAGGCGCTTGGCGAGGAACTCCAGCAGATGCAGCAGCGGCTGCAGGAGCAGGGCGAGCAGATGGCCCAGGCCGACCGAGAGGCGGCAATTCGCGAGTTCCAGCAGAAGGGCGCTCAGTTCGAGCAACTGCGCGGCCAGATCCTGCAGGCCCAGCAGCAGGCCGAACAGCAGTTCTTCGAGCAGGCCGAGCCGCGTCTCGAGCAGGCCGTGGAGCAGGTGGTCGCTCGCCATAGCGTCCAGGTGCTGGTGGAACCTCAGGGTGTGCTGCATAGCGAAAGTGACCTGCAGGACCTGACCGCAGAAGTCACCCAGATCCTCAATACCCTGCTCTGACCCGCGGTCCATGACGCCGGCGGCTTGTCTGTTGAGCGCCGGCCCCACCCAGGATTCGCCGGCCTGCGCCAGGCTCAACCGGACGCGCTGCAGATGACACGACCCGCTCCCAAGACCTTTACGCTGGGCGAGATCGCCAATCAGCTCGACGCGAGGTTGGTGGGCGACGCTGACCTGGTGGTGCGGGGGCTTGCCACGCTCAAGGATGCCGGGTCGGGCCAGGTCGCTTTCCTCGCCAACCGTGCCTATCTCAAGGATCTGCCGGGTACCGCTGCCAGTGCCGTGCTGTTGCATCCGCAACACGGCGAGGCCTGCCCGGTCAGTCGCCTGGAACTCGACAATCCCTACCTTGGCTATGCGGCATTGTCGCGGCTGTTCGATCCATTGGCCAGGCGTGATCCAGCCGGCGTGCACCCCAGTGCCAGTGTCGATCCCAGCGCAGTGCTCGGCAAGCGCGTCGAGGTAGGCCCCCAGGCCGTCATCGAGGCGGGCGTTACCCTGGGTGACGACGTGGTGATCGGGCCCGGCAGCGTGGTGGGAGCGGACAGCCAGATCGGCAGCGGGTCGCGGCTTTATGCCAACGTCACCGTGTACCATGGTGTGGTGATCGGGCAGCGGGCCATCCTGCATAGTGGCTGCGTGATCGGGGCGGACGGCTTCGGCTTTGCCCACGATGGGAGTCGTTGGCAGAAGATCGCCCAGCTGGGTGGTGTGGTGCTGGGAGACGACGTCGAGGTTGGTAGTTGTTCCAGTATCGACCGGGGTGCGCTCGGCGATACCCTGATCGGCGACGATGTGAAGATCGATAGCCAGGTGCAGATCGCCCACAACGTGCAGATCGGAGACCACAGTGCGCTTGCCGGGTGCGTGGGGATCGCCGGTTCGACCCGGGTGGGTCGTCATTGCATGCTGGGGGGTGGCGTTGGCCTGTCGGGCCACCTGACGATCTGCGATGGCGTGCAGGTCACCGGCATGAGCCTGGTGACCAATTCGATCCATGAGCCTGGCGTTTATTCCTCTGGCACCGGGGCCATGAAGAATGCCCAGTGGCGCAAGAATGCGGTGCGTTTCAAGCAACTCGATGAACTCGCCAAGCGCCTGAGTCGACTCGAGAAACAGCGGCTCGACTCGCCAGGACCATAGCCAGGCAAGGGGATGTCCGCCGCCAAGGCAAGGCGCTGACTTTGTGCCCCCTGTCAGGGGCGTTATAATCCACTGCCTGCCCACGGCCGCCGCCGCCGGCTCGTGCCCGCTTCGATGCGGGCATTTCGTCATTTCAGAGGTTGTTTCGATGGTAATGGACATCAACGAGATTCGTGATTATCTGCCCCACCGGTATCCCTTTTTGCTGGTGGATAGGGTAACGGAGATTACCCTTGGCGAATCCATCGTCGCCTACAAGAATGTCAGCATCAACGAGCCGTTCTTCAATGGCCACTTTCCGCACCACCCGATCATGCCCGGCGTGCTGGTGATCGAGGCGCTGGCCCAGGTGTGTGGCATCCTGGGGTTCAAGACAGTCAACAAGCTGCCGGCCGATGGGTATGTCTATTACCTGGTGGGCAGCGACAACGTACGCTTCAAGCGCCCGGTGATGCCCGGCGATCGGTTGCAACTGCGCGCCGACGTGATCCGTGAGAAGCGCGGCATCTGGAAGTTCGCCTGTCGGGCAACAGTGGATGGTGAGCTTGCCTGCGAGGCCGAAATCATCTGTGCCGAGAGGAAGGTCGCTTGATTCATCCCACCGCCCTGATCGATTCCACGGCTCGCCTGGCCGACGATGTCGAGGTCGGGCCTTTCACGGTGATCGGCCCGGATGTCGAGATCGGCCCCGGTAGCTGGATCGGTCCCCATGTGGTGATCAATGGGCCCACCGTGCTGGGTGCGCGTACGCGTATCTTCCAGTTCGCCTCGGTGGGTGAGGCGTGCCAGGACAAGAAGTATGCCGGTGAACCGACCCGACTGGTCATGGGTGACGACAACGTGATCCGCGAAGGTGTGACGCTGCACCGCGGTACCGTTCAGGATCGTGGTGAAACCACCATCGGTTCGCGCAACCTGTTCATGGCCTATGTGCACGTCGGCCATGACTGCGTGATCGGTAACGACTGCATCCTGGCCAACCAGGTGACGCTTGCCGGGCACGTCAAGCTTGGCGATTTCGCCATCCTGGGCGGGCTCGCGGCCGTTCACCAGTTCTGCCACTTCGGTACCCACGCCATGGCGGGAGGCGGCTCGATCATCACCAAGGATACCCCCGCCTATGTAATGATCAACGGGAATCCCGCCCAGGCTCATGGCCTCAACCTGGTGGGACTCAAGCGTCGCGGCTTCTCGAAGGAAGCGCTCAAGGCGCTGAGTGAGTCCTACAAATTGGTCTATCGGCAGGGCCTGACCGTGGAACAGGCACTTGCCGAGATCCATTCCCGCTTCTCGCTGCCCGAAACCGAGACCTTCGCGGCCTCCATCGAGGTATCGGCACGCGGGATTACCCGCTGAACCCGATGGCCGAGGCGAAACACGCGATGTCCGTCAGGCGAGTCTATGTGGTGGCCGGTGAACTGTCGGGCGACATCCTGGGCGCCGGCTTGATGCGTGCCCTCAAGGCCCGCCATCCCGCTGTCGAGTTCCGTGGCATCGGTGGCCCGCGAATGCTGCGCGAGGGCATCGACAGCCGCTTTCCGCTGGAGACGCTGTCGGTAATGGGGCTGGTCGAGGTGATCAAGCACCTGCCCGAACTGATCCGGGTCAGGCGCGCGCTCAAGGCCGACGCGCTCGACTGGCAGCCGGACATCATGATCGGCATCGATGCCCCCGACTTCAATCTCGGCCTCGAGCGCCAGTTGCGTGATAAAGGCATGACCACCGCGCATTACGTCAGCCCCTCGGTATGGGCGTGGCGGCAGGGCCGGGTCAAGGGTATTGCCCGTTCGGTGGATGCCATGCTCACCTTCCTGCCCTTCGAGGCAGCGTTCTATGCCCGACATCGGGTGCCGGTGGCATTCGTCGGCCACCCGCTGGCCGATGAGCTGCCACTCACGAACGACCGTGACGGCATGCGCCAGGAGCTTGGCCTGCCGGGCACGAACGACCGCCAGGTGCTGGCCGTGCTGCCCGGTTCACGGGCTAACGAGATCCGCTTTCTTGGTCCCTCATTCCTCGATGCCGCCGAACGTCTGGTTCGGCAGCGCTCCTCTCTGCATATCGTCATACCGGCCGCCACGCCGGCACGTCGCAGTGAACTCGAGGCGCTGCTGGCCGAACGGCCGGCACTCGCCGAGCGGTTGACCCTGCTCGATGGTCAGGCGCGCGAGGCCATGGTGGCCAGTGACGTGGTACTTCTGGCCTCTGGCACCGCGGCGCTCGAAGCGATGCTGTGCCATCGACCGATGGTGGTGGCCTATCGCATGGCGCCCGCCACGCACTGGCTGGCCAAGCGGCTGGTCAAGACCGAGTGGATATCGCTGCCCAACCTGATTGCCCGCGAGGCGTTGGTGCCTGAGCTGATCCAGAACGATGCCAGCGCCGCGAGAATTGCCGACACGCTGGCTGCCATGTTCGACGACAGTGAGGGCAGGGCCGCACTGGAAGCGCGTTTCGCCGCGATGCACGCGGGCCTGCAGCGCGACGCCAGCCGACGTGCCTGTGATGCCATCGAGGCGCTTGTCGAGAAGCGGCCGTTGCCCGACAGTGTGTCGCCGGCCCACGCCGAGGCGGCCGCAGGGGGGCGGGCGCCATGAAGCCGAGGGAGCTTCCGCCCCTGGTGATCGACTACGCCGGCGAGCGGCTCGCCGGTGTCGATGAGGTCGGGCGTGGGCCATTGGTGGGCAGCGTGGTGGCGGCAGCGGTGATCCTCGATCCCTCGCGCCCCATCGAAGGGCTTGCCGACTCCAAGGCGCTGACCGCACGCCGACGAGAAGCGCTGGATCGGGAGATCCGCCACGCGGCGCAGGCCTTTGCCGTGGCGGAAGCCAGCGCCGATGAAATCGATGCTCTGAACATCTATCACGCCACCCATCTGGCCATGCGGCGGGCCATCGATGCCCTGCCGCTGGCCGCGGAATATCTGCTGGTGGACGGCAATCGGATGCCCGGGCATCATGTTCCCGGCCAGGCAGTGGTCAAGGGCGACGCCCGTCATCCGTCGATTGCCGCTGCCTCGATACTCGCCAAGGTGGCCCGTGATAATCAGATGGCGACACTCGATGCCCGCCATCCCGGCTACGGCTTCGCTCGCCACAAGGGGTATCCTACCCGCGAGCATCTGGCCGCCTTGCAACACCTGGGCCCTCTGCCCGAGCATCGTCGCTCCTTCGGCCCGGTGAAGCGTCAACTGGCGCTGAGCTAGGCCAGCTTTTAGTAGCGCCGGGTAGCGAGGAGTGTGGGGGGATAGGCCCTAGCGGGGGTCTTTTGCCATGGATGGCAAAAGTAGCTTACAGGGATGTATTTACAGCGCCCCCGCGTAGGCCTATCACCGCATTAGCTCCGAGCAATGTCACAAGTACCGATTATGCAACGACAACCCCCGAGCCCCTTATGACCACGCCGTTCGTACATCTTCGTGTCCACACCGAATACTCCCTGGTCGATGGCCTGGTGCGCCTCAAGCCGCTGGTCAAGGCGGCGGTGGCACAGGGTACGCCGGCATTGGCCGTCACCGACGAGGCCAACCTGTTCGGCCTGGTGAAGTTCTACAAGGGCGCCGAGGGCGCCGGCCTCAAGCCGATCATCGGCAGCGACCTGTGGCTGCGTAACCCCCATGACGAGGGTCACCCCTACCGCGTGACCTTGCTTGCCATGAATGGCGAGGGCTATCGCAACCTCACCGAGTTGATCTCGCGGGGCTGGATGGAAGGGCAGCACCAGGGTCGGGCGTTGCTGGAGCGCGACTGGGTGCTGGGGCAAAGTGACGGGCTGATCGCTCTCTCCGGCGGTCGCGATGGCGACATTGGCCGCCACCTGCTCAGTGATCATCCCGACCAGGCGCGGGCGCTGCTTGATGAATGGAATGCGGCGTTTCCCGGGCGTTTCTACCTGGAACTGATCCGCACCGGCCGGCCGATGGAAGAAGAGTGCGTTCACCTGAGTGTCGATCTCGCGGTGGCGAGCGGTACACCGGTGGTGGCCACCAACGATGTGCGCTTTCTCGAGCGTGACGATTTCTGGGCCCACGAGACGCGGGTGTCGATCGGCGAGGGCCGGGCGCTGGATGATTCGCGTCGCGAGCGCAAGTACAGCGAAGAGCAGTACCTCAAGAGCCCCGAAGAGATGGCCGAGCTGTTTGCCGATCTCCCCGAGGCCCTCGAAAACAGCCTGATGATCGCCGCGCGCTGCAGCGTCGATGTGCGCCTCGGCGAGATTTTCCTGCCCGAGTTCGAAATCCCCGAGGGGATGACCCAGGACGAGTTCTTCCGCAAGGTCTCCCACGACGGTCTCACCGAGCGTCTCGATTTCCTGTTCCCCGCCGAGCGCTATCCACGTGACGGCGCCGAGTACGCCGAGATCGATGCGCGCTATCGCAAGCGGCTGGATTTCGAGCTCGACATCATCATCCAGATGGGCTTCCCCGGCTATTTCCTGATCGTCATGGACTTCATTCAGTGGGCCAAGGACAACGACGTCCCGGTAGGGCCCGGGCGTGGCTCGGGTGCCGGCTCGCTGGTGGCCTATGCCCAGAAGATCACCGACCTCGACCCCATCGGCTATGACCTGCTGTTCGAGCGCTTCCTCAACCCCGAACGCGTCTCGATGCCCGATTTCGACGTCGACTTCTGCATGGAGAAGCGTGACCGGGTCATCGAATACGTGGCCGAGCGCTATGGTCGCAACGCCGTGTCGCAGATCGTCACCTTCGGCACCATGGCCGCCAAGGCGGTGGTGCGCGATGTGGCGCGTGCCCAGGGGCGCCCTTACTCGCTTGGCGACAAGCTCTCCAAGCTGATCCCCTTCGAGGTCGGCATGACCTTGGCCAAGGCCATCGAGGCCGAGCCCGCGCTCAAGGAGTTCGTCGAAGCCGACGAGGAGGCCCAGGAAATCTGGGAGATGGCGCTCAAGCTAGAAGGCATCACCCGCGGTACCGGCAAGCATGCCGGCGGCGTGGTCATCGCGCCGACCAAGCTCACTGATTTTTCGCCCCTGATCTGCGATGAAGACGGCAGTGGCCTGCGCGTTCAGTATGACAAGAACGACATCGAGGAAGCCGGGCTGGTCAAGTTCGACTTCCTCGGCCTGCGTACGCTGACGATCATCGACTGGGCGCTTGAGATGGTCGACAAGGTGCGCGGCGTGGAGGGCCAGGGGCCACTCGACATCAACAGCATTCCGCTCGACGACGCCCCGACCTTCGAGATGCTCAAGCGTGCCGAGACCACGGCGGTCTTCCAGCTCGAATCGCGAGGCATGAAGGAGCTGATCAAGCGCCTGCTGCCCGATTCGCTGGATGACATGATCGCCCTCGTCGCGCTGTTTCGCCCCGGCCCGCTGCAGTCAGGCATGGTCGACGACTTCATCAACCGCAAGCACGGGCGTGCCGAGATATCCTATCCGCACCCCGACTACCAGCATGAGCTGCTCAAGCCGGTGCTCGAGCCCACCTACGGCATCATCCTCTACCAGGAGCAGGTGATGCAGATTGCCCAGGTCATGGCGGGCTACTCGCTAGGCCAGGCCGACATGCTGCGCCGCGCCATGGGCAAGAAGAAGCCCGAGGAGATGGCCAAGCAGCGCGCGGGCTTCATGGAGGGTTGTGCGGCCAACGGCATCGACAAGGACCTGGCGGGAAACATCTTCGACCTGGTGGAAAAGTTCGCCGGCTACGGCTTCAACAAGTCGCACTCGGCCGCCTATGCGCTGGTCTCCTACCAGACCGCCTGGCTGAAGGCGCACTATCCCGGTCCGTTCATGGCGGCGGTGATGTCCACCGAGATGGACAACCTCGACAAGGTGGTGCCGCTGATCGAGGAGTGCCGCAACCTGGGGCTCACCGTGACGCCGCCCGACGTCAATGTCGGTGAGTACAAGTTCAGCGTCGATGACCAGGCGCGAGTGGTCTACGGCCTGGGCGCGATTCGCGGGGTGGGTGAGGGGCCCATCGGTGCCATCGTCGAGGCGCGTGAGGCCGACGGGGCGTTCAAGGATCTGTTCGACTTCTGCCGCCGGGTGGACCCGAAGCGCATGAACAAGCGCACCCTGGAGGCGCTGATTCGCTCCGGGGCCCTGGATACCCTGGGCCCGAACCGTGCGGTGCTCTCGGCGGCACTCGACGATGCACTGAAGGCCGCGGCCCAGACCCAGACCAACCAGAACCTGGGCATGATCGACATGTTCGGCGAGGCCTTCGCCGACGAGGTGGAAAGCGACGCCTATGCAAGCTACCGGAATGCGCGCGAATGGACCGACAAGGAGCGCCTGGCGGGCGAGAAGGACACCCTTGGGCTGTACCTGACCGGTCATCCGATCGATGAGTACGAGAAGGAGCTCGCGCGCTTCGTCTCCACCCGGATCAGTGATCTCAAGCCATCCCGCGAGCCACAGCGGGTAGCGGGCCTGGTGGTCGGCCTGCGGACCATGAAATCCAAGCGTGGTGATACCATGGCCTTCATCACCCTCGATGACCGCACCGGGCGCATCGAAGCCTCGCTGTTCGGCGAGGTCTTCGAGACGCTGCGTGGCGAGATCGAGGCCGACCAGGTGTTGATCGTCGAGGGCGAAGTGTCCAGCGACGACTATTCCGGTGGCCTGCGGCTGCGTGGCAAGGATGTCACGCCGATGGTCGCGGCGCGTACCCGCTATGGCCAGGCGGTGGAGCTTTCGCTGGATGCCAGTGCCGTCAATGGACGGCTGGTCGATAGCCTGCGCGATAGCCTGGCCCCGCACCGTGACAGTGACGGCCTGCCGGTGCGCCTGCGCTACAGCAATTCCGCCGCCACGGGGTGGCTGGAATTGGCCGACGAGTGGAAGGTGCGCCCCTGCGACGAGCTGCTGATCGGCCTGCGCGACGTGCAGGGGCAGGATGGCGTGCGCCTGAAGTATCGCTGAACCGGCGGCTCCCCGCTCTGCGGGACGCGTCTTGCGTGGGAATGTCAGGGTGCGATAATGCGCAACATTCGACGACTTTCACCGGTCTTTCCGCGGCCGACGAGACAAGGCTAGCCCATGAACCCGAACTATCTAGACTTCGAACAGCCCATCGCCGAGCTCCAGGCCAAGATCGAGGAGCTGCGATTGGTCGGTAACGACAGCCAGGTCAACCTCAATGACGAGATTGGCCGGCTGGAGGACAAGAGTCGCAAGCTGACCGAGTCGATCTTCAAGGACCTCACGCCCTGGCAGGTGTCGCAGCTTTCGCGCCATCCCCAGCGCCCCTACACCCTGGACTACCTCGAGCACGTCTTCACCGACTTCGATGAGCTGCACGGCGACCGACATTTCGCCGACGACGCGGCGATCGTCGGCGGGGTGGCGCGCCTCGACGACCGCCCGGTGATGGTGATCGGCCACCAGAAGGGCCGCGAGGTGAAGGACAAGGTGCGTCGCAATTTCGGCATGCCGCGCCCCGAAGGTTATCGCAAGGCCTGCCGGTTGATGGAGATGGCCGAGCGTTTTCGCATGCCGGTGCTGACCTTCATCGACACCCCGGGCGCCTATCCCGGTATCGATGCAGAGGAGCGTGGCCAGTCCGAGGCGATCGCCTACAACCTGGCCGTGATGTCGCGGCTCAAGACCCCGATCATCGCCACCGTGGTGGGTGAGGGCGGCTCCGGCGGAGCACTGGCCATCGGTGTCTGTGATGAGCTGGCGATGCTGCAGTACTCCACCTACTCGGTGATCTCGCCGGAAGGCTGCGCCTCCATCTTGTGGAAGAGCGCCGAGAAGGCCTCAGATGCCGCTCAGGCGATGGGCATCACGGCGAGTCGTCTCAAGGAGCTGGGGCTGGTCGATACGCTGATTCCCGAGCCGCTGGGTGGCGCCCATCGTCATCCGGTGGATACCTCCGCGCGCGTCAAGTCGGCACTGCTGGCAAGCCTCGAGCGGCTGGATGCCATGGACACCGATGAACTCCTGGCACGTCGCTATGAGCGTTTGATGAGCTACGGCGCGCCGATGTAAGGGGTGATGTAAGGGGGGCTTTCCCGCGCTGGGCCAACGCTGGCGGCGCCTGCTTGCCTGACCAGGTCTTCTCGTGGCCCCGCCGCCGGGCCGAGGATGAGCCATGTCCCTTCAGTCCATGATCGACAACGCCCTGGCAAAGACCTCGTCGGGGCGTGGTGTCTGGGTGGGCCTCTCGGGTGGGCTCGACTCCTCGCTGCTGCTCACGCTTGCCGCAACGGCCTGCCATCGTCATCCACGGCCCTTGCGCGCAGTGCATGTCCACCATGGGCTGCAAGTGGCCGCCGATGGGTTCGAGCGGCACTGCCGGCGGCTCTGCTCGCAGCTTGGCGTCCCGCTGACGGTCGAACGGGTGCATGTCGATCCACAGGCCGGCAAGGGGCTCGAAGGCGCTGCCCGCGACGCGCGTTATGCCGCTTTCGCCCGCTGCGTGCCAACCGGCGATACCCTGTGGCTGGCCCAGCATCGCGATGACCAGGCCGAAACCTGGTGGCTCGCCGCGCTGCGCGGTAGCGGCGTGCGGGGGCTTGGCGGCATGCCCGGCGAGCGCTTGTGGCATGGACGCACCCTGGTGCGTCCCCTGCTCGAGGCGTCAAGGGCCGAGCTCGAGGCGGAGGCCGCGCGGTTGTCGCTCGACTGGGTCGAGGATCCCAGCAATCGCGATGAGCGGCTCGATCGCAATTTCCTGCGTGGCAGTGTATTGCCACTGCTCGAGACCCGCTGGCCCAGGGCAAGCGCGGCACTGGCAAGAAGTGCCGAACTTGCCGGCGAGGCCGATGGCTTGCTTGCCGAGCTCGCCGAACTCGATCTGCAGCGTCTGGGTGAGGAGCCCAGCCGGTTGCCCATTGATGGACTAGCCACTCTGTCGGTTGCCCGCCAGCGTCTGTTGATACGCCATGCCTGCACTCGGTTGACCCTGCCCACCCCACCCGCCAGGCCCCTGAATGCGTTGCTTGAACAACTGACCGCGCGGGCGGATGCCGGCGTCAAGGTCGCATGGCCGGGTGGCGAGGCCCGCCGGTGGCACGGTTCGCTTTATCTGATGCCGCCAACCGAAACGCCTCCCGCTGGCTGGCAGATCCGCTGGGATGGCCGTTCGATGCTCGAGACCCCCTTGGGATCGATCGGCGTTCGGCTGACGCCCGAGTGCGCTGACGGCGCTGGTGACCACGCCTGCGTGCGGGGAGGCTGTCGAACAGGGTTTCGAGTGGCGCTTCGAGTGGCGTTTCGT
This sequence comes from Halomonas urumqiensis, assembly GCF_003028575.1. Classification (GTDB taxonomy): domain Bacteria; phylum Pseudomonadota; class Gammaproteobacteria; order Pseudomonadales; family Halomonadaceae; genus Halomonas; species Halomonas urumqiensis. Next base: position 118,562 of record NZ_PYUD01000006.1, read on the forward strand.
CAGGGCGGTGAGCGCCTGCGTCTGGCCGGGCGCGGCGGGCGCGACCTCAAGCGGCTGATGCAGGAAGCCGGCGTTCCCCCCTGGCGACGGGCGTGGCTGCTGGTGGTCTGGCAGGCTGACGAGGTGGTGGCGGTGCTCGATCCCCAGGCCGGGCAATGGCTGCTGTGCGCCGAGGGATGGCGGGCCAGCGGCACCGACGATGATGCCCCCGCGCCACCGACCGAGTGATTCAGGTGGTCGTTTCGATATCCATTTCGAGGTTGAAACCGGCGGCCTTCTGGTAGGTGACCTCCTGCTCGAGGTCATTGATGAGGAGTGTCTGGTCGTCACCTGGCACTACGCCAAGGCGCAGGTCGTCGCCCTTGGCGAGGAGGCGGGGAGTGTCCGGTGGTTGCTCCGTGCGGGTGTGATTGAGCAGCACCGCCAGTCGCAGCAGACGGGCAAGCCGGGCATGGGACTCCTGTTCGGAGGTTGGCAGTGCCTGCCACTCCTTGAGGGGGAACTTGCGGCGGTGCGCGCGCACCAGGAAGGCCAGCAGGCGCTGTTCCGGGCGAGAGAACCCGGCCAGGTCGGAATATTCCAGCAAGTAGGCGCCGTGACGGTGGAACTGGCTGTGGGAAATTGCCAGGCCGATCTCGTGCAGACGGCTGGCCCAGCGCAGAAAGCGCGACTGGTCGTCATCCAGCCCCCAGGCAGAGCGCACCTGCTCGAACAAGTCCTCGGCGGTGGCGGCGACATTGCCGGCCTGGCGGTCATCCACGCCGTAACAGCGTTCGAGGCTTTCGACTGTCTTGAGCCGGGAGTCCTCGGGACTGTTGCGACCGACCATGTCATAGAGTACGCCTTCGCGAAGGGCGCCGTCGGCGTAACGCATGGTGGTGAGGTCGAAGGCCTCGAAGATCGCACAAAGGATGGCCACGCCAGCCGGAAAGACCCTGGCACGGTCTGACTTGAGGCCGTCCATGGCGACGCGGTCGAGCCGCTTGCACTTGATCAGCCGGGCACGCAGGTCATGCAATCCCTCGCGGGTCACCACGCCTTCCTGGGCGCCGCCATTGGCATGGATCACCGCGGCGGCGGCCTTGATAGTGCCGCTGGAGCCCACCGGGTCGTCCCAGCCCAGCTTCTGGTAGGGGCGACGAATATTGGCCAGCTCCGAAAGCGCGGCCAGTTCGAGCTTGCGAAAGCGCTTCTCGCTGAGCTCGCCATCGGAAAGGAAGCGATGGGTGAAGGTCACGCAGCCCATGCGCAGGCTTTCGAGTGCCAGTGGTTCGAAGCGCTCGCCAATGATGAACTCCGTGGAGCCCCCCCCGATGTCGACGATCAGGCGGCGGCCATTCTCGGCCAGGGCGTGGGCCGCCCCCAGATAGATCAGGCGCGCTTCCTCGCGGCCAGCGATGATCTCGATGCGTGCTCCCAGCAGCGCCTCGGCGCGTTCGATCAACGCCTGGCTGTTGGCGGCGTCGCGCAAGGCATTGGTGCCGACCACCCGCAGGTGGCCTGGCGTGATATCGCCAAGATAGGGGGCGAACCGAGCCAGACAATCCAGGGCGCGCTGCATGGTGGCTTCATCGAGCAGGCCATCTTCATTGAGCCCGGCGGCCAGCTGCACTTTCTCCCCCTGGCGTGCCACCACCTGCAGGCGTTCGTCCTGGTAGTTGGCTACCAGCAAGTGAAAGCTATTGGACCCGAGGTCGATGGCAGCCAGCCGGCGTGGTGCCTGGGCGGCCGGTGATGGTGCGCCGAAGGCGATGTAGTCGATGGCCGAGTCCTGTGGCGAAGTCATGGCGTGTCCTTTGAGTCTCCTGGGTGAAGGTTGCGGTGACCGTCGGGCGCTGTCAATCGTCATGCTTGGCGTCTGTGCAGGGCGGGGCTTGCGTTTGCGGCCGGCGTTGACTAGTATCGGGTCGTTCGCCTGTTCCGAATGCTTCCCGACCGTTTCACGGCGATCCCGTCTCGGTCAATTTCCAAGTCGTCAGACAGCCCACTGCTTCCAGCGGTTTTCCGGCCGATTGCCAGGCTCCGCTGGTCAGGCGAAAACGAACCTGCTCCCTCTACTCCCGATACGGCCCGGCGTCACCCTGTGTTTACTGCGGTCGCCTCCCCATGGCCATGGGATGTCATTATCACGAGTGGCAGCACGCCGGGCTCTGAACGCACCCCATGCGGCGTTTCCGTTTCGCCTCCCGTCATACGCGGCGCCTACACGCCCGGCTTCCACGAGCAATTTCTGAACAAACCGATGAATCTAACCGAACTCAAGCAAAAGCCCGTGCCGGACCTCCTGGAGACTGCCCGCGAGATGGGCATCGACAACCTGGCACGTTCCCGCAAGCAGGACATCATCTTCGCCATCCTCAAGAAGCACGCCAAGAGCGGCGAGGATATCTATGGTGATGGCGTGTTGGAGATCCTGCAGGACGGGTTCGGCTTCCTGCGCAGCGCCGATAGCTCCTATCTGGCCGGCCCCGACGATATCTACGTCTCTCCCTCGCAGATCCGCCGCTTCAATCTGCGCAAGGGCGATTCCATTTCCGGCAAGATCCGTCCGCCGAAGGAAGGGGAGCGCTATTTCGCGCTGCTCAAGGTCAGCCAGATCAACTTCGACCGGCCGGAAAACGCCAAGCACAAGATCCTGTTCGAGAACCTCACGCCGCTGTTCCCCCAGGAGCGGTTGCGCATGGAGATCGGCAACGGTTCCACCGAGGATCTCACCGCCCGCATCATCGACCTGGTCGCACCTATCGGCAAGGGCCAGCGGGGCCTGCTGGTATCGCCCCCGAAGGCGGGCAAGACGTTGATGCTGCAGAACATCGCCACATCGATCACCCGCAACAATCCCGAGTGCCACATGATCGTGCTGTTGATCGACGAGCGCCCGGAAGAGGTGACCGAGATGTCACGCACCGTGCGTGGCGAGGTGGTGGCGTCGACCTTTGACGAGCCGCCGGCGCGTCACGTTCAGGTCGCCGAGATGGTCATCGAGAAGGCCAAGCGCCTGGTCGAGCACAAGAAGGACGTGGTGATCCTGCTTGACTCCATCACCCGCCTGGCGCGTGCCTACAACACGGTGGTGCCGAGCTCCGGCAAGGTGCTGACCGGCGGTGTCGATGCCCACGCGCTCGAGAAGCCCAAGCGTTTCTTCGGTGCCGCGCGCAACATCGAGGAAGGCGGCAGCCTTACCATCATCGCCACCGCGCTGGTCGATACCGGCTCGAAGATGGACGAGGTGATCTTCGAGGAGTTCAAGGGCACCGGCAACATGGAAGCCCACCTGGACCGCAAGCTGGCCGAGCGCCGCGTCTACCCGGCGATCAACATTCGCCGCTCCGGCACACGGCGTGAGGACCTGCTGGCCTCCGAGGACGAGATGCAGCGCATGTGGATCCTGCGCAAGCTGCTCAATCCGATGGATGACACCGCCGCCACCGAGTTCCTGATCGATCGGCTCAAGGATACCAAGACGAATATCGAGTTCTTCGAGGCCATGAAACGACGTTGATTCTGGCCTGCTGCGCTTGACGATACGGCGTTGGAAAACATCTCAAGTTGCTCATTTACTAAAGTAAACTCCGCACTTTCGTTGTTTTCCGCCTTGTCTCGCCTTCGCTCGCTACGGCCAGCCTGCAACGTCTGCGCTTCCAAAGCTCCACCTGAGTGAGCGGCGCCGGGGACAGGCTGAAGCGGGGGTCTTTTGCCAGGGAAGGCAAAAGTAGCGTACAGGGAGGTATTCACAGCGCCCCCGCAGAAGCCTGTCGCCGGAACAGCCGCGGGCAAAGGACGAGCGGGAAGGAGAGGGGCGGCATGTTATGCTGCCCCTTTCGTCATTCTGGAAACGGGATCGTCCGAATGAAGTACAAGGACCTGCGTGATTTCATCGCGGCGCTGGAGGCCCAGGGGGAGCTCACCCGCGTGAGCGCCGAGGTCGACCCCTATCTCGAGATCACCGAGATCTGCGACCGCACCCTGCGGGCCGGTGGGCCGGCGTTGCTGTTCGAGAACGTCAAGGGCCATGCCATGCCGCTGCTCGGCAATCTGTTCGGCACGCCGAAGCGGGTGGCCATGGGCATGGGGCAGGAGTCCGTCGAGGCGCTGCGCGAGGTCGGCGAGCTGCTGGCGTTTCTCAAGGAGCCGGAACCGCCCAAGGGCTTCCGCGATGCCTGGGACAAGCTGCCGATCTTCAAGCAGGTGATGAGCATGGGGCCGAAGACGGTTCGCTCCGCCCCCGTGCAGGAGATGGTCTACGATGGCGACGAGGTCGATCTGGACCGCCTGCCGATCCAGCACTGCTGGCCCGGCGATGCCGCCCCGCTGGTCACCTGGCCGCTGGTGATCACCCGTGGCCCCCACAAGAAGCGCCAGAACCTGGGGATCTACCGCCAGCAGAAACTCGGGCGCAACCGCTTGATCATGCGTTGGCTGTCGCACCGCGGCGGTGCCCTGGACTTCCAGGAATTCCAGAAGGCCCACCCCGGCGAACCCTTCCCGGTGGCGGTGGCATTGGGTGCCGATCCGGCCACCATTCTGGGTGCCGTGACCCCCGTGCCGGATAGCCTTTCCGAGTACGCCTTTGCCGGGCTGCTGCGTGGCTCGCGCACCGAGCTGGTCAAGTGCGGCCATGCCGACCTGGAGGTGCCGGCTTCCGCCGAGATCATCCTCGAGGGGTTCATCTACCCCGACGACACCGCGCCGGAAGGCCCCTACGGTGACCACACCGGTTATTACAACGAGGTGGATCACTTCCCGGTGTTCACGGTCACGCGCATGACCATGCGTCGCGATGCCATCTATCACTCCACCTACACCGGTCGGCCGCCCGACGAGCCGGCGATCCTCGGCTTGGCGCTCAACGAGGTGTTCGTGCCGATCCTGCGTCGCCAGTTTCCCGAGATCGTCGACTTCTACCTGCCACCCGAGGGTTGCTCCTACCGGATGGCGGTGGTGACCATGAAGAAGCAGTATCCTGGCCACGCCAAGCGGGTGATGATGGGAGTGTGGAGTTTCCTGCGCCAATTCATGTACACCAAGTTCGTGGTGGTGCTCGATGACGATGTCAGCGCTCGCGACTGGAAGGACGTGATCTGGGCCATCACCACCCGCATGGACCCCGCCCGCGACACCGTGCTGGTCGAGAATACCCCGATCGATTACCTGGATTTCGCCTCGCCGGTCTCGGGCCTCGGTTCCAAGATGGGCCTGGATGCCACAAGCAAATGGCCCGGCGAAACCGACCGGGAGTGGGGCACGCCCATCGTCATGGACGAGACCGTCAAGGCTCGCGTGGGCGAGCGCTGGGACGAGCTGGGCATCACCCTTCCCCCCGACAACCCGAATTCCCGATAACTGCATGAGGCATTCATGACGCCAAGGACTTTGACCTGCCAGGTCACCGAGGTCGAGGATCTCTCGCCGGACGTCTTCCGTGTCCAGTTGGAGGGTCGCCGCGAGGCGGTGGCCCACTTGCCTGGCCAATACCTGGAGCTCAAGCTCGACGAGGCAACCTGGGTGCCTTTCTCGATCGCCAATGCGCATGTCGACGACGGTATGATCGAACTGCATATCCAGCACTGGCCCGAGCGTGATAATTCGGCGCGGATTCGCGAGCTGGTGCAGGTAGCCAGCCGCCTGACCCTGCGTTTGCCGGGTGGGGATTGCGTGTTGGACCCTTACAGCACGCGCCCGCTGTTGTTGATCGCCGCGGGAACCGGCTTCGCCCAGATGAAGGCGATCATCGAAGCCGCGCTGCATGCCGACCCCGAGCGGCGAATCGAGCTGTGGTGGGCAGCCCGTGAGCACCGTGACCTCTACCTCGAGCGCCTCGCCCGCGAGTGGGCCGAAGGCCACGCCAACCTGCGCTTTCATGCGGTCACCGAGGTGGCGCCAGAGCCTGGGGAGAGGGTCGACGGGGAGCGCACGCAGGCCCATCTCGGTCGTATCGATCAGGCACTGGCGGCAAGCCTCGAGGATGTCTCGGCGCACGATGTCTACCTGTCGGGCTCCCCCGGCATGGTGTACGCCTGTGTCGATGTGCTGGCATCGCTCGGGCTTGCGGCCTCGCGCACCTTCTCGGACGTGTTCGCCTATGCGCCTCGCGACCCATTGATCCCGACCACCGGCAGCCTGGTCAGGAAATCCCGCGGATGAGTGCTTCGCCGATTCTCATCACCGGTGGCGCGCAACGCCTGGGTCGCCACTGTGCCGAGCGGCTGCGCGATGATGACCACACGGTAATCATCAGCTATCGCCGTGAACGCCCGGAGCTCGATGCATTGCGCGAGCGTGGCATTGTCACCCTCAAAGCCGATTTTTCCAGTGAAGCGGGAATTCTCGACTTCATCGCCCGGCTCAAGGCCGAAACGCGTTCGCTGCGCGCGATCGTCCATAACGCCAGCGACTGGGCACCGGATTCCATGGGAGATGATGCCGGCGCCAACTTCGAGCGGCTGTTTCGGGTGCACATGCAGGCTCCCTATCTGATCAATCTGCACTGTCGTGAACTGCTCGATGCCTGCAGCGAGCCGCAGCGCGACATCATCCACATGACAGACTACGTGGTGCGCAAGGGCTCGAAGAAACACGCCGCCTATGCCGCCACCAAGGCGGGGCTCGACAACCTGACGCTGTCGTTCGCCGCGATGTATGCACCCGAGATCCAGGTCAACGCCATTGCACCGGCACTGATCATGCTGGGTGAGGGTGACGACGAGACCTATGCCGAGAAGGCCAAAGCCAAGTCGGCCATGCAGATGGTGCCGGGCCCGGGGGTGATCTATCAAAGCCTGCGCTACCTGCTCGATAACCGCTATGTCACCGGCGTGATCCTGCCAGTCGATGGCGGTCGGCATCTTCGCTAGAATCAAACGTCGATCCCGGCACCCCTGATAGCAGGGTTTACCGAGCAGGATTTACTGAACCTGGCTTATCGAGAAATGTTGACAGAGCGAACGTGCTCGACACTTCGCGATACGAGGAGAGAGACCCATGGCGGGACATGATGAAAACTTCAGCGATGACAGCGGCATCCTGCCGGTGATCATTGGTCTGGTCGTAGTGGTGAGCATGAGCGCACTGCCGGCGACCATCGGCTGGTTCCAGCTGTTTGCCGGCTGAATCGGCCTGAGCGTACTTGCCAGGCCCAGGCCGATGCGGCACGATGAAGGCTCAAAACAGGAGAACGGCATGATCCCGACAGCGCCTTCCAACGCCTTGCCAGACGCCGCCATTGGTGCGTGCGTAGCGGCTGGCGTGTCGCGCGGCGCGGCGATCATGGTGGCTCTTGCGCGGGTCGTTGTTTCAACGGATTCCATGGGACGTGGCTATTGGTTTGGCTACTGGTTTATCACCGGTGTGCCGGCGCCCTTGTCCCCGTTCAGCGAACCAGACCCGCAACCCCTGAACTGACACGATAGACATGGAGCAAGGCACACCCATCAAGGGTTGCCTTCCCCTGAACCCCCGGACGGCAACCCCGCCCGGGGGTTTTGCGTTTTAGGCCACCTGACATTGACATCCTCCAGACACCCACCCACTCCTCGCATCATCTCGACAAGGACCTGAATGCCATGAATGCGCCACTTGCCACCCCCTCCCAGACCGCTACCGCAAAGAAGGAGGATGCCGCGACAACGCGGGCCTTGCCGACACCCGGTGAATTGCGCCATGCGCAGCCCGTATCTCCTGGGCTGGCACGCCGCATCGATGCCCAGCGCCAGGCCATCCGCGATATCCTCGCGGGCCGTGACGACCGTCTGCTGGTAGTGGTCGGCCCGTGTTCGATTCACGACCCTGGCGAGGCGCTGGACTATGCTCGGCGCCTGGCCGAATTGGCGGACAAGGTCTCCGACCGGCTGCTGCTGGTGATGCGGGTTTACGTGGAGAAGCCGCGTACCACCGTGGGCTGGAAGGGACTGGCCTATGACCCGGCACTGGATGGCAGTGGGGATATGGCGCAAGGCCTGGCGATATCGCGCCGAGTGATGCGTGAGGTCGCTGAACTCGGCCTGCCGGTCGCCACCGAGCTGTTGCAGCCGATGCTGGCGCCTTACCTCGACGACCTGCTCGCCTGGGTGGCGATAGGCGCACGCACCACCGAATCCCAGCTTCACCGCGAGCTGGCCAGTGGTCTTGCGGCGGCGGTCGGCTTCAAGAATGCCACCAGCGGCGATATCGGCGTGGCACTGGATGCCATGCGCGCTGCAGCGCACCCGCATCAGCACTTCGCGGTCGCCCTGGACGGTCAACCGGAAGTGCGTGAGACCGCCGGCAATGCGCATACGCACCTGGTGCTGCGTGGCGGCCATGGCGAGCCCAACTACCAGGCGTCTCATGTCGCGGCGGCGCGGCGAGGGCTGGAAAATGCTGGCCTCTTGCCCCGGATAATGGTGGATTGCAGCCACGCCAACGCGCGCAAGGACCACCGCCGCCAGAGCGAGGTGCTGCTCGATGTGGTGGCCCAACGGCTAGCGGGAGAGCGGGCACTGTGCGGCCTGATGCTCGAGAGCCACCTGCACGAGGGCAAGCAGCCCCTGAACCCCGGCAAGCTTCGCCATGGGGTCTCGGTAACCGACGCCTGCATTGGCTGGGAAACCACCGAGCACCTGCTGCTCGACACTGCCCGGCGACTGCGCCTGAGCTGAACTGTACCCTGGCCGGCAATCCCGCGATAATCGCGGCTTTGCCCGTCACCCAGGAGAGCGACCATGCGGTTCACCTTCGAGCACCACGACCCCGAGACCTATCGCCGCAAGGCCAGGTTCATCAGCCTGGCCATGGCGGGGCAGTTGATCGTCTTCGCCCTGGTGTTCTCGCAGCTGCTGGCGCTGGCCTTTGGCGGCGGCTTCTGGTTCAACGTGCTGGGCGTGGTACTGGGGCTCGTGGCCACCAGCCTGGTGTTCGCGGTACTGCGCGAGCGGCCCTGGATGGGCGAGATGCGCTATGTCTGGCAGCTCAAGCATCACCTTTCGCGGGTCAGCGCCTACCTGCCGGCGCTGCGCCGTGGCATGGGCGAGGAAAACGTCACTGCGCTCGATGTCATGGCGTTCTATCACCAGGGCATGGCGCAACTCGCCGAACTCAACGGCCGCACCCTGGATGACGATGCCGAGCTGATCGCCGAGCGCGAGACGGTCAGGCTGGCTCGCCAGGCGCATGGGCTCGACGAGCGGGTGGAGGGCTTCGACCCTGATGACCTGAGCGCCTTCAAGCGCGGCTGAGCGGTGGGTTGCCTCGCTATCAGCCGCTGGCCCTAAGACTTGGCGGCGTAAGCGTAAAGCAGGGTTTCCTGGGCGCTGATTGGCGCCGCCCCCCCCGCCGACTGCTGAACATAGGTGCCGTCTGCCTGCAGTTGCCAGCTTTGGCAATTGTCGACCAGGTAGGTTTCGAGATCCTTGCGCACCCGCGCGGCAAGCTTGCGGTCGAGTATCGGGAAGCAGGTCTCCACCCGGTGGAACATGTTGCGGTTCATGAAGTCGGCGCTCGACGCCCAGACCTCCGGCTTGCCGCCATTCTGGAAATAGAACACCCGGGTATGTTCGAGGAAGCGGCCGATGATCGAACGCACGCGGATGTTTTCCGACACCCCCGGCAGCCCCGGCCTCAGGCAGCACATGCCGCGGATGATCAGGTCGCACTCCACACCGGCCTGGGACGCGCGGTAAAGCGCCTGGATCAGCTTGGGTTCGGTCAGCGAATTGCACTTGATGATCAGGTGCGCGCGTTTGCCCTTGCTTGCCATCGCGGCTTCCCGGTCGATCATCCCCACCATGCGTTCATGCAGGGTGAAGGGGGCATGCAACAGGGTCTCGATGTGTCGCGCGCGGCCCATGCCGGAGAGTTGCTGGAACACCTGGTGCACGTCTTCGCAGAGCGTCGGGTCGGCAGTCAGCAGGCTGTAGTCGGTGTACAGCTTGGCGGTCTTCGAATGGTAGTTGCCGGTGCCCAGGTGCACGTAGTGGCGCAGCTTGCCTTTCTCGCGACGCACCATGTGCATCATCTTGGCGTGGGTCTTGTAGGCCATCACCCCGTAGATGACGATAGCCCCGGCCTCCTGAAGCCGTGAAGCCAGCGCCAGGTTATCTGCCTCGTCGAAGCGGGCGCGCAACTCGATCACCACCGTGACTTCCTTTCCACCGCGTGCCGCTTCCACCAGCGAGTTGACGATCGGCGAGTCGGCACCGGTGCGGTAGAGGGTCTGCTTGATGGCCAGCACATCCGGGTCGCGGGCAGCCTCCGAGAGCAGATCTTCCACCGGCGAGAACGACTGGAAGGGGTGGTGCAGCAGGATGTCGCTGCCGGCGATGGCGTCGAACAGACTGACTCCCTTCTTCAATGACTTTGGCAGCCCCGGTGTGAAGGGGCGGTAGCACAGCTCCGGTCGCTCCACAGCGCCGAGTACCGACATCATGCGCGTCAGGTTGACCGGGCCATTGACGCGGTACAGGTCGTTCTCTTCCAGCGCGAATTCACGCATCAGGAAGCTCGATAGCTCCTCGGGGCAGGTATCCACCACCTCCAGGCGCACGCCGCTGCCGTAGCGTCGCGCCAGGAGCTCACCACGCAGCGCCGAGGCCAGATCGGACACCTCTTCGGGGTCGACGGTCATGTCTGCGTTGCGGGTCAGGCGAAACTGGTAGCAGCCGCGCACGGCCATGCCGGGAAACACCTCTTCGGCATGCGCGTGGATCATCGAGGAGAGGAACACGTATTCATCGAAGCCCTTGGCGCACAGCTCGCGAGGCAGGGCGATGACCCGCGGCAATGAGCGTGGTGCCGGCAGGATGGCAAGGCCACCCTCGCGTCCGAAGGCATCCTTGCCCTCCAGCTCGACGATGAAATTGAGGCTCTTGTTGACCAGGCGCGGAAAGGGGTGCGAAGGGTCTAGCCCTATCGGGCTGATCACTGGCATGATCTCGCGCTCGAAGTAGTCGCGCACCCAGGCGCTTTGGGCATCGTTCCAGTCGCTGCGCCGGCGGAATCGCAGCCCCTGGGCCTGCAGGGCGGGCAGCAGGGTATCGTTGAGGATGCGGTACTGGCGCTCGATCTGTTCGTGGGCCAGTTGGGAGATCTCGGTGAGCACCGAGCGTGGCGAGCGGCCATCGGAGCCGGTGGTATCGTCACCCAGGGCGATCTGATGCTTGAGGCCGGCGACGCGGATCTCGAAGAACTCATCCATGTTCGACGAGAATATCAACAGGAACATCAACCGGTTGAGCAGCGGGTGGGCCTCATCGAGCGCCTGTTCGAGCACGCGGATGTTGAACTGTAGATGAGAGAGTTCGCGGTTGAAGTACAGGCTCGGGTCGCCCAGGTCCGCCTCGGCTTCGGGCAGTGGCTTGGGCTTGATGCCGGTGCGCGTCTGGTTCAGTCGTGGCACCGGGGGGTCGTTGTGCGTGTCGTCACTCACCCCGGCGGCGGCCGAGGCGCTCTCCAGGCGAGCGGATGATTCGGGACTGCGATCTTCCATGGTCTCTCTCTCGAATGGTGGAAGGGAACGCAGCCCCCTCCGTCACTGCGCGAGCAGCCGAGCTGCGCGCTTGGCGAAATAGGTCAGGATGCCGTCGGCCCCCGCACGCTTGAAGCACAACAGGGATTCGAGTATCACGCTGTCGGCCTCTAGCCAGCCGTTCTCGAAGGCAGCCATGTGCATGGCGTATTCGCCACTGACCTGGTAGGCGAAGGTCGGCACCTTGAGTTCGTCCTTGACCCGGCGAACCACGTCCAGGTAAGGCATGCCAGGCTTGATCATCACCATGTCGGCACCCTCGGCGAGATCCAGTGCCACCTCGTGCAAGGCTTCCTCGCCGTTGCCGGGGTCCATCTGGTAGGTGCTCTTGTCGGCGCGGCCCAGGTTGGCCGCCGAGCCCACCGCATCCCGGAACGGCCCGTAATAGCGCGATGCATATTTGGCGCTGTAGGCCATGATGCGGGTATTGACGAGGTGCTCCTGTTCGAGCACCCGGCGAATTTCGCCGATTCGACCATCCATCATGTCCGAGGGCGCGACCACGTCGGCACCGGCTTCGGCGTGGGAGAGCGCCTGCTTGAGCAGCGTCTCGACGGTGCGGTCATTCTGCACATAGCCATGTTCGTCGAGGATGCCGTCCTGGCCGTGGCTGGTGTAGGGGTCGAGCGCTACATCGGTGATGATGCCAAGCTCCGGGATCGCCTCCTTTAGGGCGCGCACTGAACGTTGCACCAGTCCCGAGGCGCTGTAGGCTTCCTCGGCAAGTTTACTCTTTTGCGCCTGGCCGACTACCGGAAACAGCGCCAGGGCGGGAATACCCAAGTCAAAGGCCTCACGGGCTTCATCGATCAGCAGGTCGATGGAGAGCCTCTCCACCCCTGGCATCGAGGGCACGGCTTCGCGCTGCTCTTCTCCTTCCAGCACGAACACCGGCCAGATCAGGTCGGCGGCGGTCAGGGTGTGCTCACGCATCAGCCGGCGCGAGAAGTCGTTGCGACGCATGCGGCGCATGCGGGTCGCGGGGAACTGGCGTGTGGTCATGAAGCTCAAGGGGGTCTCCGGCATTTGGCACCGCCATCGGTGATTGTGGCGGGCAAAGATGACATCATCGTGACAAAGTGAGTCGCTTGCTCCTGAGTATATCAGCGACCGTCCGCCCGGAAAGCCGTTGTCGTGATCCGGCAAGGTCGCGCCTTGTGGCGGCGGGGACGACTCTCTAAAGTGTGGGATTCGGTTCGTGGGTCCTGCGCGAGCAGGCGAATCCCTTCAAGGAGAGTAGGCATGAGCAAACAGGTGGCGGTCATTCTTTCGGGCTGCGGAGTCCAGGACGGCTCCGAGATCTACGAGGCCACCCTGACCCTGCTGCGGCTGGACCAGTTGGGAATCGGGTATCACTGCTTTGCGCCGGATATCGAGCAACACCACGTGATCGACCACCGCACCGGTGAGGTCGCTGAGGGTGAAGTGCGCAACGTGCTGGTGGAGTCGGCACGCCTGGCACGCGGCGACATTGCGCCACTGTCGGAGCTTGAGGCCGAGGATTTCGATGCAGTGATCCTGCCGGGAGGATTCGGCGCCGCCAAGAACCTTTCGGATTTCGCTGACGCGGGGGCCAATCTGACCGTTCTGGAGGAGCTCGCCGAGAAACTGGCCGAGTTCCGCGAGGAGCGTCGGCCGATCGGCTTGATGTGCATTGCCCCGGTGATGGTACCGCGCCTGCTTGGCGATGGCATTGCCGTGACCATTGGCCATGACCCGAGTGTCGCCGGAGCCATCAGCGCCATGGGCGGTCTGCACCGCAGCTGTAGTGTCGAGGATATCGTGGTGGATTTCGAGAACCGGGTGGTGACCACACCGGCCTATATGCTGGCAACCCGCATCAGCGAGGCGGCCACTGGCATCTTCAAGCTGGTCGACCGTATCGATGAGATGATGGATCTGTGACCCGGCTGCGCCGGGAGCGGTAAGTTAAGAGCTGTAAGCTGTAAGAAAAACCGCCGTCACTTGTGTGGTCGGCGGTATTATCGTGGCTTGTGGCTCACGGCTCGCCCTCTTCGTCACGCTGCTTGCGCCGCACCAGTCGGCCGAACAGTAGCCCGACTTCGTAGAGCAGGTACATCGGCACCGCCAGCAGGCTCTGCGACACCACATCCGGCGGGGTCAGCAGCATGCCGATCACGAAGCAGCCAAGGATGATGTAGGGGCGTTTCTTCGACAGGCTCTCGACCGTGGTGGCGCCCGACAGGATCAGCAGGAAGGTGGCGATGGGTATCTCGAAGGCCACGCCGAAGGCGAAGAACAGCTTGAGCACGAAATTCAGGTAGGCGTTGATGTCGGTCATCACCGTCACGTTCTCCGGCCCGGTCTGGGTGAAGAACTGGAACAACAACGGGAAGACCACGTAGTAGGCGAAGGCCGCGCCAGCGTAGAACAGCAGTATGCTGGAGCCCAGTATCGGCAGCGCCAGGGCCTTTTCGTTGTCGTAGAGCCCAGGAGCGACGAACGCCCACGCCTGATGGAGCACATAGGGGATGGCGGCGAACACCGCTACCACCAGGGTCAGCTTGAAGGGCGCAAGGAATGGCGAGGCCACTTCGGTGGCGATCATCTGCGACCCTTCAGGTAGCAGCGCCATCAGTGGCTGGGCCACGAAGGTGTAAATGTCGTTGGCGAAGGCATACAGGCCAAGAAATATCACCAGTACCGACACGACCGCGCGTAGCAAGCGTGTACGCAACTCGATCAGGTGCTCGATCAATGGGGCCTGCGGCGGTTCCTTCGGTTCAACAGGCATACTCATCGGGAAGAGGCGTCCTTGTCGGCGGAAGAGGTCTCGGCGCGGGCATCGCCCTGGCTTTCCAGGCGCGCATTGGCCAGGGCGTCATCCAGGCGCTGTTCGGGCGTGGTCGGTGCATCGGTGTCCTGGGACTCGGCTTGTTTACCCGCTGGCTTGTCGGGTGCCGAGTCGGCGATGCCTTCCACGCCACGCTTGACCTGATTGACACTCTCGTCGAGTTTCTTCTGCTGCTCGTTGAGTTTCTGGCGCAATTCTTCCGCTTCGAGCTGCGCGCTGATTTCGCGCTGCATGCCGGAGACAGAGCGTTTGATCTTGCCGATCCACAGGCCAGTGGTGCGTGCTGCCTTGGGCAGACGCTCGGGCCCGAGCACCAGCAGGCCGACCACGCCAATGATCAGCAGTTCGAGAAAGCCGATATCGAACATGGCGGGTTACTTGCGCTCTTCCTGTTCCTCGGGCTTGCGCTCGGACTTGACATCATAAGTATTGACGTCCTCCTCATGGCTGACCTGGGCCTGAGGATTGTCGGCGTCTGCCTTTTCTCCATCACCCTTTTCCTCGTCGTGCATGGCTTTCTTGAAGCCTTTCACGGCGCCACCCAGGTCGGTGCCGACATTGCGAAGCTTCTTGGTGCCGAAGATCAGGATGATGATGCCGAGCACGATCAGCAGCTGCCAGATACTGATACCACCTAACATAGGAATTTCCTCTGAGACATGCCCCGCCCCGGGGCGATCAATTAGAGAAACACCGCACGAATGCCTGCGCGGGCAAATCACTGCGTTGCGCGGTGCTCGGAATCCTCACCTATACCCCATAGGCTCCGGTTCCTGTGCTCCGTGCGCCTTGTGCTTCGCTCCGCTCGTCGATTCGTGCGGCATTTCTTCAAGTCCGGCGTTCCCGCGCCGCTTTCTCGTCGTGACCCGAGATACCGAAGCGCCGGGCCAGTTCGTCCAGCACATCGCGATGATCGAGATCGAGGTGCGACAGCATCACCAGGCTATGAAACCACAGGTCCGCCGTTTCAGCGATCAACGCTTGTCGTCTGGATTCATCGCCGTGTTCGGCATCCTTGGCTGCAAGCACCGTTTCGGTCGCTTCCTCGCCCACTTTCTCGAGTATCTTGTTCAGCCCCTTGTGATGCAAGGAGGCAACGTAGGAATCCTCGGGGGGAGCATGTCGACGCTGCACCAGGACATCGTTCAAGCTGTCGAGAATATCACTCATGAGAGTCGGTTCCATTGCAGTGATGAGGCATGAGGGTCAGTGCCAGGCCAGCAATAACACGCCGATGGCGGCGGCAGCCAGTGCCGGCCAGGGTTGTCCGGCGGCCCATTGGGTCAAGGGTTGCCATGCCAGTGCCGCACCGATCAGCAGCAAACCGAGCCGCAGCCGGCGACCGCGACGCCCCAGCTGGCTTAGCTTGTGGTGGATGCCGGTGACCGCATCGGCCTGGCGACGGTGTTGGCGCTGGTCGTGTTCGGCGTGGGAGAGCGCGCGGTGGGCAAGCACCGGCAGCTCCGGCAACTGGCGGGTCAACTCTGGGGCCTGGCGTTTGAGGGACTCCCAGAATCCGCTGACGCCGGCGCGTTCCTTCATCCAGCGCTCCAGGAAGGGCTTGGCGGTTTGCCACAGGTCGAGGTCCGGATAGAGCTGGCGCCCCAGGCCTTCGATGTTGAGCAGGGTCTTCTGCAACAGCACCAGTTGTGGTTGCACCTCCATGTCGAAGCGCCGGGCGGTCTGGAACAGCCCCAGCAACACCTGGCCGAAGGAGATGTCTTTTAGGGGTTTTTCGAGAATCGGCTCGCATACCGTGCGGATCGCCGCGGCGAACTCGTTGGCCCGGGTGTTTTCGCTCACCCAGCCGGATTCGATGTGCAGGGCGGCGACTTCATAATAATCCTGATGGAAGAACGCCAGCAGATTGCGCGCCAGGTAATCCTGGTCCTCGCGGGTCAGGCTGCCGACGATACCGCAGTCGATGGCGATGTACTGGGGATCGGCGGGGTCGTCGCAGTCGACGAAGATGTTGCCGGGGTGCATGTCGGCATGGAAGAAGTTGTCACGAAACACCTGGGTGAAGAAGATCTCCACGCCGCGTTCGGCGAGTTTCTTGAGGTCGGTGCCGCGCTCGACCAGCATTTTCGTGTCCGCCACCGGCACGCCGTGAATACGCTCTTGCACCATCACCCGCTGGCGAGTCAGTGGCCAGTGGATGGCCGGCACGTAGAGCAGTGGCGAGCCCTTGAAGTTGCGCTTGAGCTGGGAGGTGTTGGCGGCTTCCTTGTGCAGGTCGAGTTCGTCGAACAGTGTCGCCTCGTAGTCACGGACTACTTCCACCGGCCTGAGTCGACGTGCCTCGGGCACCCATCTCAGGAATTGGGCGAAGCGGTACATCAATGCCATATCCTGGCGCATCACCCGCTCGATGTCGGGACGAATGATCTTGACCACCACGTCTTCGCCGCTATGCAGCCGCGCGGCATGCACCTGGGCAATCGAAGCAGAGGCCAGTGGGGCGGCATCGAAGCGCGCGAAGGCCAGCTCCACCGACATGCCGAGCTCCTCCTCCACCACCGCACGCGCTTCATCGTCGGGGAAGGGCGGCACCTGGTCCTGCAGTCGCCTGAGTTCGTCAGCGATGTCTTCCGGCAACAGGTCGCGACGGGTGGATAGCACCTGGCCGAACTTGACGAAGATCGGCCCCAGCGACTCCAGGGCCAGGCGTAGCCGCTCGGCACGCGAGCGCTCGCCGATCGGTACCAGGCGCAGCGGTGACAGCTTGAACAAGGTGCGCAGGGCCCAGGGAAGGCGCTCCAGCGGTAGCAGGGTATCCAGCCGGTAGCGTGTGATCACCCAGAAGATGCGTACCAGACGCAGGATCATGCGTGCTCTCCATGCGACTCGCCCAATTGGCGGCGCAGTCGCTGCAGGCGTGCTTCCAGGCGGTCGGCCGACACTTCCAGTTCGGTGAGGTGGTCACGCAGGATCTCGAGCTGGTGGCGGCCGGGCAGCAGCCGGGCCTCCTCGAAGACGTATTCGGAGACATCCGCGCAAAGCTCGTCGCGGGTGCGCAGGCCAAAGCGTCCCAGGCTGCGCAGGCCTTCGGCCAGGCTGTGGGCCGGCGCCTGGCCAAGCCAGGTGGCCAGCTCGCCTTCCCAGTCGATATCGAGGTCGAGCAGCAGGTCTCGCGCTTCTTCCAGCAGGTGGGTACGACCGCGCACCGCAAGCTTGCTCTGAAACAGCAGGCGTTCGATGGAGGCCCCGCCAAGCAGCTCGCCCAGCGTCTCGGCATCAAGCTCCACCACGGCGTCGGCATCTTCCTCGCGGGGGGCGTGCGGGCGGGACAGGTTCATGCCTTGGGCGTGGAAGTGCACGGCAAGGCAAAGCTCGGGCCGTTCGAGACGCACCAGGATACGTTGGCCGGCGAGGCGGGAAAGCCGCGCCGGCGCAGCCGGGTCGCGGGCGAGCAGGCTTTCCAGCGTGCGTTCGATGAGCGCCAGCAACAGCATTACAACTTGATGCCGCGGTGCAGGGCGACGATGCCCCCGGTGAGATTGGTGTACTCGACACGCTCGAGCCCGGCGGTTTCCATCATCTCCTTGAGGGTCCGCTGATCGGGATGCATGCGGATCGATTCGGCGAGATAGCGATAGCTGTCGCCATCGCGGGCGACGAGCTCCCCGATGCGCGGCAGCAGCCGGAAGGAGTATTCGTCGTAGGCCTTCGACAGCAGGGCGTTGGGCGGCTTGGAGAACTCCAGCACCAGCAGCCGGCCCCCCGGCTTGAGTACCCGCGCCATGGAGCGCAGCGCGGCATCCTTGTCGGTGACATTGCGCAACCCGAAGGCAATGGTGATGCAGTCGAAGGTGTTGTCGGGGAAAGGCAGGCACTCGGCGTTGGCCTGCACGTATTCGACGTTACCGCCAACACCGTTGTCGAGCAGCTTGTCGCGACCCACGCTCAGCATCGACTGGTTGATGTCGGCGAGCACTACGCGGCCGCGCGGGCCCACCAGGCGCGAGAATTTCAAGGTCAGGTCACCGGTGCCCCCGGCAATATCGAGCACGCTATGGCCTGGGCGCACCCCGGCCCGCTCGATGGTCAGGCGCTTCCACAGGCGATGGATGCCAAACGACATCAGGTCATTCATGACGTCGTAGCTGGTGGCCACCGAGTGGAAGACATCGGCCACGCGGGAGGCCTTTTCCTCGACCGGCACTTCCTGGTAACCGAAGTGGGTGGTGCGCTTGTCCATGGTGCGGGGCTCCCGAGTCGCTTCGGTGGGCAAGGCCGGCGGCCTTTGAATGCGCGCTATTGTAGCCTTCTCGGCGGTGGCTTGTCTTGACGCTCGCGGGGCTAGAGCTGCTTGATCTCGATGCTCAAGGGCTCGCGGGATGCGCCGGCCTCTTCCAGGCGCTTGAGGTAATCGGCCCAGTTGGCTTCGCGATTCTCGATCAGCCACCACAGGTAGTCCCAACTGAACAACCCGCTGTCATGGCCATCGTCGAAGTGCAGCTTGAGGGCATAGCGGCCTGCCTGGGTGATATTGGCAAGCCCGACATACTGCTTGCCGACCTGCAGCGTGGCGGTGTCGTGGCCATGCCCCCGCACCTCGGCGGAGGGTGAGTAGACGCGCAGGTACTCCACGGCAAGCCGATGGCTCTCGCCGCCCGGGTAGGTGAGCTCCAGCTCACGGGGCGTCTTGTGGTAGTGCACGCGGGTCGGGATCGGGGCTGTCATGGTTAATGTCCGCATCTGGCGTGTCAGGGAACGCGGCTGATCCGGCGACAGGCCTTCTCGGAGGCGCTGTGAACCCCTCCCTGGGCGCTACCAATGCCATCCCTGGCATTGGACCTCCGCTACGGCCTGTCCCCGGCGCCGCGTGGCGACCGCAGAGACGTAAATTACCCTGCGGCGTGCCGTTTGGTTAGAGAATATACCGCGATAGATCCTCGTCCATGGCCAGCTCCCCCAGTTGCGAGTCGACATAGGCGGCATCGATGGAAAGCGGGCTGCCGATGTCGCTGCCACTGAAGGAGGCTTCTTCAAGCAGGCGTTCCATCACCGTGTGCAGGCGGCGGGCGCCGATGTTCTCGGTGCCTTCGTTGACCCGCCAGGCGATCTCGGCGATGCGCTCGATGCCGTCTTCGGTGAACGAGATATCGAGGCCTTCGGTGGCCAGCAGCGCTTGATACTGCTTGGTCAGCGCGGCTGAGGGTTCGGTGAGGATGCGCTTGAAGTCATCCGGTGTCAGGGCATTGAGCTCGACCCGGATGGGCAGGCGGCCCTGCAATTCGGGAATCAGGTCCGAAGGGCGCGACAGGTGGAAAGCGCCGGAGGCGATGAACAGGATGTGGTCGGTCTTGACCATGCCGTACTTGGTGGACACCGTGGAGCCCTCGATCAGCGGCAGCAGGTCGCGCTGCACGCCCTCGCGGGAGACCTCGCCACCGCTGGACTGGCCACTGCCCTTGGCGACCTTGTCGATCTCGTCGAGGAACACGATCCCGTTCTGCTCCACCGCCTCGATGGCGCGATGCTTGATATCCTCCTCGTTGACCAGCTTGGCGGCTTCCTCGTCGCGCAGCAGGGCGAAGGCGTCCTTGACCTGCACACGGCGGGTCTCGGTCTTCTGCTTGCCCATGCCGGAGAACAGGCTCGAGAGTTGCTGGGTCATCTCTTCCATGCCCGGTGGGGTCATGATGTCGATGTTCGGCCCCTGCTGGGAGACCTCGACGTCGATCTCCTTGTCATCGAGCTGGCCTTCGCGGAGTTTCTTGCGGAATACCTGGCGGGTGCCGCTCTCGGCGCGCGGCTCGTCTTCCTGGCCGCGCGGCGGGGGCAGTAGGGCATCGAGAATACGATCCTCGGCGGCGTCCTCGGCGCGGTGGCCGACCTCTTCCTTGGCCTGTTCGCGCACCAGCTTGATGGCCGATTCGGTGAGGTCGCGGATGATCGATTCCACGTCGCGACCCACATAGCCCACCTCGGTGAACTTGGTGGCCTCGACCTTGATGAAGGGGGCCCGGGCAAGCTTGGCCAGGCGGCGGGCGATCTCGGTCTTGCCCACCCCGGTGGGGCCGATCATCAGGATGTTCTTGGGGGTGACTTCCTGGCGCAGGTCACCTTCGAGCTGCATGCGCCGCCAGCGGTTGCGCAGGGCAATGGCCACGGCGCGCTTGGCGTCCTGCTGGCCGATGATGAACTGGTCCAGGGCGTGGACGATCTCGCGGGGGGTCATCTGGGTCATGGGTTCGGCCTTAGCGTGCCTTGGCTGGCAGCTCTTCAAGGGTGATGTGATGATTGGTGAACACACAGATATCACCGGCGATCTCGAGGGATTTCTCGGTGATCTCGCGGGCCGAGAGGTCGGTGTTCTCGAGCAGTGCACGGGCGGCGGACAACGCGAAGTTGCCACCGGAGCCGATGGCGATGATACCGCGCTCGGGTTCCACCACATCGCCGTTGCCGGTGATGATCAGCGAGGCATCCTTGTTGGCGACCGCCAGCAATGCCTCCAGGCGGCGCAGGGCGCGGTCGGTGCGCCAGTCCTTGGCCAGCTCCACGGCGGCCTTGACCAGATTGCCCTGGTACTTCTCCAGCTGTGCCTCGAAGCGCTCGAACAGCGTGAAGGCATCGGCGGTACCGCCGGCGAAGCCAGCCAGCACCTCGCCACGGTAGAGGCGGCGTACCTTGCTGGCGTTGCCCTTCATCACGGTGTTGCCCAGCGACACCTGGCCATCACCGGCCAGGGCGACCTGGTCATCGCGGCGCACGGAAACGATCGTGGTCATGGAGGGGACTCCTTGTGGGAGTAGGTGACTCCCGATGACTTTCGGCGCCCAAGGTGGACGAGCGCCGTGAGTGGTTGATCAACAATGAGCTTTCAAGGGACGTATGGGCGGTGCGCCTGGAATTCAACCGCAGGCACAGCCAGGTCGTCCTGCTCAGTTCTGCAGGCGAATCAACAGCGGTTCGATGCCCTGGGTCACCATCAGGTCCTGGGCCCGGTTCAGCTCGCGGCTGTCGGCGTAGGGGCCGACCTGAACGCGATGCCAGGTTTGGCCGCCGGAGGCCTTGACCTCGCTGACCTGGGCCAGCAACCCGAAGTCACGCAGTCGTCCGCGCAACTGCTCGGCATCACCGGGTTCGCGGAAGGAGGCCGCCTGGAGCATGTAGCGGCTACCGCTGGCCGCGGCAGGCGCCGGCTCTTCGCTTGGTTGTTGCTCCTCGGGGGTGAGGTTGGCGGCGATCACCTGGGCGATCGGGTCGTCGCTCGCCGGTGTGGAGGAAGACGCTTGCGACTCCTGCGACGCCGCTGATTCCGGCTCTTCCAGACGTGGAGGCGGAGTGGCGGTGGAGGCGGGGAGTTCACCGCGTGGGGCGATGACCTCCGATTCCGGCAGCAGGGTGTAGAACTCGAAGGTTGGCATGCGCGGCTCGTCTTGCGCCGGCGGTGCGGTCGATTCCTGACCGGTTTCCTCGCTGGGCGGTGCCGAGCGCGGCAGCACGGTGGCCAGCGGAGAGTCCTCTACCTGCCAGGGCGCGACGCCCATCTGGTGCTGGGACAGCAGAAAACCGGCGATCACCCCCGTGATGCCCCACAGCCAGCCGGGAATTCCACGGCGTGCCTTGGGCGCTGCCGGGCGACGCTTGCTGGTGGTGGCGCCCCGTTTCCCTGGGGTCTGGCGGCTAGCCATGCGTTACATCTCCTCGGGAGCGCTCACGCCCATCAGGTCAAGGCCGTTACGCAATACTTGGCGGGTGGCGAGGCCAAGGGCGAGACGTGCGTTGCGCAGCGCGTCATCATCGACCATCACTTTCACCGCGTTATAACAGGTGTGGAAGTCCGCGGCCAGATCAAGCAGGTATTGGGCGATCTGTTGCGGTTCGCGGTTCAAGGCGGCGTGGGCGACCGCTTCGGGGTAGCGTGCCAGGCGATTGAGCAGCGCCTTTTCCTGATCCTCCTCGAGCAGAGCCAGGTTGGCCATGCCGAGCGTGTGATCGAAGGGCTTGCCATCGCTCTGGGCCTTGCGCGCGACACTGCACACTCGCGCATGGGCGTACTGCACGTAGTAAACCGGGTTGTCGTTGGATTGCGAGCGCGCCAGGTCGATATCGAAGGTCAACTGGGAGTCGGCGCGACGGGCGGCGAGGAAGAAGCGGGTGGCATCCCGGCCCACTTCGTCGATCAGGTCTCGCACGGTGACGTAGCTGCCGGCGCGCTTGGAGAGTTTCACCTCGACCCCGGAGCGCGTCACCATCACCATCTGGTGCAGCACGTAATCGGGCCAGCCCTGGGGAATGCCGACTTCCAGCGCCTGCAGGCCAGCGCGTACGCGGGTCACCGTGGAGTGATGGTCGGCGCCCTGTTCATTGATCACCGTGGTGAAACCACGCTGCCACTTGTCATGGTGGTAGGCGACATCGGGCAGGAAGTAGGTGTAGTGGCCGTCGGTCTTGCGCATCACCCGGTCCTTGTCGTCACCGAAATCGGTGGTGCGCAGCCACAGGGCGCCCTCCTGCTCGTAGGTGTGGCCGCCCTTGATCAGTTGCTCGACGGTGGCCTCGACCTTGCCATTCTGATAAAGCGATGACTCCAGGAAATAGACATCGAACTCGACGCCGAAGGCTCGCAGGTCGAGATCCTGCTCGCGGCGCAGGTAGGCCACGGCGAAGTCGCGTATGGCATCGAGGTCGTCGGGGTCGGCCTTGGCGGTGACATGGCGGTCATCGGCATGCACGGTCTCGCCGGCCAGGTAGGCGTTGGCGACGTCGATGATGTAGCCGCCGCGGTAGCCGTCCGCCGGCCAGGCGTCGTCGTCGGGGTCGATGTCCTTGACCCGCGCCTGCACCGAGAGCGCCAGGTTGGCGATCTGGGCGCCGGCATCGTTGTAGTAGAACTCGCGGGTGACGTCGTAGCCCACGGCCTCGAGCAGGCGGCAGATGCAGTCGCCGATCGCCGCGCCACGGCCATGACCGACATGCAGCGGGCCGGTGGGATTGGCCGAGACGAATTCCACCTGCACCTTGTGGCCGTGTCCCGAGAGGCTGCGCCCGAAGGTGTCGCCTGAATCGAGGACCTGGCGCACTACCTGGGCGGCGGCATCGGTGGCGGCGAAGAAGTTGATGAAACCTGGGCCGGCGATCTCCACCTGGCTGACGGCATCGCTTTCCGGCAGCGCCTCGACCAGCGCCTCGGCGAGTTCACGGGGTTTCTTGCCGGCGGGCTTGGCCAGCATCAACGCCAGGTTGGTGGCGTAGTCGCCATGGGCCTTGTCGCGGGCCGGGTCGACCTTGATGGCGGGCGACAGGTCGACAGGCAGCACACCTTGCTGCTTGAGATTGTCGAGAGCGCCTTCGAGCAGGGTGACGATGATCTCTTTCATGAAGCGGTAATGTCCTTTGGCGCTGGGTCGCGAGCGGCCGATGAACCGGCGATGAAGAGTCGCTCGGCCCGGCGCGGGCATGTAACGGAGCCTGGATCAGGCGCGGTTGACCATTATCGGCAATTGCGTCGCGGCTTTAAAGGGTGGACTCAGCTCAGCGTCTGCGGGTCGATATCGAGGGACCAGCGAACCCGGCGCGCGTCGGGCGACGCCGCGAGCCAGCCGGTCAGCCAGGCGCCCGCCTCGTGGAGACGGCTGCGCTTGTCGCTGGCCAGCATCAGTTGCAGGTGGTAGCGGTTCTGGCGGCGTTCCATGGGGGCTGGCACTGGCCCCAGGCAATCCACGGCAAGCTTGCGTGTCGACAGCCATTCGCGCAATGCGTCGGCCGCCTGGGCGGCGAGTTCGCTGACCTGTTCTTCCCTGGGGCTTTCCAGGCGCAACAGCGCCATGAAGCGAAACGGTGGCAGCCCGGCGGCGCGCCGCTCTTCCAGCAAATGAGTGGCCAGTGCGGCATATCCCTGTTCGGCCAGCAGGCGCAAGTGCGGGTCGTCGCTGTGCAGTGTCTGTACCAGCACGCGCCCGGGGTGGGCGGCGCGACCGGCGCGACCGGCCACCTGCACGAGCAACTGTGAGGTCTGTTCCAGCGCGCGGAAGTCACTGGCGTAGAGGCCGGCATCGGCATTGACCACCACGACAAGCGTCACGTGAGGCAGGTGGTGGCCCTTGGCGAGCATCTGGGTGCCGACCAGCAGGCAAGGCTCGCCGCGCTTGACCTCGCCGAGAACCTGTTCGAGGGCATCGCGGCGGCGTGTGCTGTCGCGATCGATACGGTGGACCGGCACCTTGGGGAAGAGACCAGCGAGGGTCTCTTCGGTGCGTTCGGTACCGCTGCCCAGGGGGCGCAGATCGATACTGCCGCACTCCGGACAGCTCTCCGGCAGGGCGCGGCGGCGGTCGCAGTGGTGGCAGGCCAGCAGTGGTGGCGTGCGATGCAGGGTCATGCGCGCGTCGCAGTGGTCGCACTCGGCAAGCCACCCGCAGGCGTGGCAGGCAAGCGTGGGGGCGAAGCCGCGACGGTTGATGAACACCAGTACCTGGTGGCCGGCCGTCAGGGTATCGCGAATGGTATCGATCACCGGCGGAATCAGCCCGCCCTGGCGGGGCCGTCCGCGCAGATCGACGAGTTCCAGGAGGGCCGGTGCGTGGCGGCTGGCACGCCGGGTCAGTTGGAGGTGACGCCAATCGCCACTGCGTGCGCGGGCGAGGCTCTCGAGCGACGGGGTGGCACTGCCCAGCACCAGCGGAATGCCATGCCTGTGGGCGCGGGCCACGGCCAGGTCCCGGGCATGATAGCGCAGGCCATCCTGTTGCTTGAAGGAGCCGTCGTGCTCCTCGTCGACGATGATCGCACCGGGCCTGGCCAGGGGGGTGAAAATGGCGGAGCGGGTGCCGATGATGATTGGCGCCCGGCCACTCGCGGCGGCTTCCCAGGCATCGAGACGCTCATGCTCGGTGAGCCCGGAATGCAGGGCGACCACCTGCACCTGGAAGCGCGCGCGGAAACGCGCAAGCGTCTGTGGTGTGAGGCCGATTTCCGGCACCAGTACCAGCGCCTGTCGGCCGCGCCGAACCACTGCCTCGATCAGTTGCAGGTAAACTTCGGTCTTGCCACTGCCGGTGACGCCGTCGAGCAGGCAAGGGTGATAGTGGTCGAGTTTTTCGTGCAGCGCGGCAAGCACCGTGGTCTGCTCGCTCGTCAGCGGCAACGGCGGCTCGGCAAGCAAGTGGGTGCTGTCGCTTTTTGGCTGCGCGGTCAGCGCCTCTTCGCGACGCGTCACCAGCCCCTTGGCAAGCAACGACTTGAGCTGTTCGCGAGTAAATGACTGAGCGACGATCGCCTGGGTGACAAGGCCGTGGGGGTGCTGGCGCAACATGGTCAGCAATTCGGCCTGACGGTGCGCGCGGGCAAGCGTGGGGGGATCATTGTCGGGGGCGTTCGAGTTTGCCTGCCAGCGCTCGCGCATACGCGCCTCCAGGGGCCTGCCCTGGCGCAGCAGCACCGGCAAGGCCTGGTGCAGGGTGTCACCCAGGGGGTGCTGGTAGTAGCGGGCCGTGAAATGACATAGCCAGAGCCAGTCGGCAGGCAGCGGCGCGCTATCGAGGCACGCTTCCACGGGCTTGAGATCGGCCAGCGGCAACTCGCTCTGGTCGCGGCATTCGATCACCACACCGACGATCTGGCGGCGCCCGAAGGAGATGCGTACCCGCAGGCCGGGTTGCCAGCCACAGGCAGGCATCTCTCGACACGGGCGATAGTCGAACAGGCGACGCAGTGGCGATGGGACGGCGATGGCCAGCACACGCGGGGGTAACGCTTGAGGGTTTGGCAATTGGCCTCCGGCATCGGCTCTGCTAGAATGTTGCGCCTCCCTGGCTGCCGAACGCGGGCAGGGCGGAAACCGGTTCGTACACACGGTCAATCGGCTTTGCGCCATCAACCGCAAGACAACCCGTATGCGGTGCCTGGCAGACGATCAGGTGGCGGCATACAGCTTCATGAGGCTCAAGATGAAACAAGGTATCCACCCGGATTACAAGACGGTCAATGCGTCCTGCTCCTGTGGCGCCACCTTCGAGGTCGGTTCCACGTCAGGCCACGATTTCTCGCTGGACGTCTGCTCGCAGTGCCACCCCTTCTATACCGGCAAGCAGAAGCAGGCCACCACCGGTGGTCGCGTCGAGCGCTTCAACAAGCGTTTCGGTGCCGCGATCAAGCGGGGCTGATCGACGTCGCAAGATGTCATCGACCGCCGGCGCGTGATCCTTGTGATCACCGCCCGAAGAGACCCGCCCATCGTGGCGGGTCTTTTTTTATTGGCGAGTTGTGGTCGAGTTGAGCGATGAGCCAATGATAAGGAAAGCGTTATGATTATGCGCAGTAGCCATAAGTTGCGACAAATGCCGGTGATCGGAGTCAAACAAGCGACTAAAAGGCGGGAAAATTCATCCAGTTGAGGTGTGGAAGGTTTTTCTATATTCTCTTTGTACTCTCCAAACACTGACCCGGAATCTCAGCATGACGGATGCAAGACAGGCGGCGCTTGATTATCACGCGAACCCCATTCCCGGTAAGTTGTCGGTGGAGCTCACCAAGCCCACCGCGACTGCCCGAGACCTCTCCCTGGCCTACAGCCCGGGCGTGGCGGAGCCGGTTCGCGAGATCGCCCGCGACCCAGAGAATGCCTACCGCTATACCGGCAAGGGCAACCTGGTGGCAGTGATCTCCGATGGCAGCGCCATCCTGGGACTTGGCAATCTGGGGGCGCTTGCCAGCAAACCGGTCATGGAAGGAAAGGGTGTCCTGTTCAAGTGCTTTGCCGGCATCAACTCGGTGGACATCGAGGTCAACGCCGAGAGCCCGCAGGCCTTCATCGACACCGTGGCGCGGATTGCCGATACCTGGGGAGGCATCAACCTCGAGGATATCAAGGCGCCCGAGTGCTTCGAGATCGAA
Source organism: Halomonas urumqiensis (assembly GCF_003028575.1). Lineage (GTDB taxonomy): Bacteria > Pseudomonadota > Gammaproteobacteria > Pseudomonadales > Halomonadaceae > Halomonas > Halomonas urumqiensis. The sequence continues at coordinate 145,726 of NZ_PYUD01000006.1, forward strand.
CAGGCGCTTATCGAGCAGTGCAACATCCCGGTATTTCACGATGACCAGCATGGTACCGCCATCGTGACCGCCGCTGGCATGTTGAATGCTCTGGACATCGCCGGCAAGCGCCTGGAAGACGCCAGGATCGTTTGTCTGGGCGCCGGTGCGGCAGCCATTGCCTGCATGAAGCTGCTGGTCTCCTGCGGTGCGCGTGCCGACAACCTGGTGATGCTCGACCGCAAGGGGGTCATCCACACCGGCCGCGAGGACCTCAACCAATACAAGGCGATGTTTGCCGTCGACACCGACAAGCGCACGCTGGATGATGCCATCGATGGCGCCGATGTGTTCATCGGGCTGTCCGGCCCGGGGCTGATGAGTGCCGACCATATCCGCAAGATGGCGGCCAACCCGGTGGTCTTCGCCTGCACCAACCCGGACCCCGAGATTCATCCGGACGTCGCCCGCGAGGCGCGCCCCGATGTGATCATGGCCACCGGTCGCTCCGATTTTCCCAACCAGGTCAACAATGTGCTGGGCTTCCCGTTCATCTTCCGTGGTGCTCTCGATGTGCGAGCCACCCGGATCAACGAGGAAATGAAGGTAGCGGCGGTGCATGCGTTGAAGGACCTGGCCCGTGAGCCGGTGCCTCAGGTCGTGCTGGATGCCTACGAGATGCCGAGCATGAGCTTCGGGCGCGAATACATCATTCCGACACCGGTGGACGTGCGCCTGCTGGAGCGGATTACCTCGGCGGTTGCCCAGGCGGCGGTGGACTCCGGTGTGGCGCGCCGCCCCTATCCTTCGCACTATCCGCTGAAGAGCATCGACGACGTCTACGGCGACTGAGTATTGCTCACGGTGTGAAATGGTAAGGCCGGCCTCTGGGGCCGGCCTTCCTGCGTTTGGATGTACCGGACGACGGCGTCGTCCTGGCCACCGTCGACTAGAAGATTGCCTCGAAGGCACCGGTGCCTTCCGAGCCCGTTTGCCGCTCGACCTCACGGTCGACACGACGCGTCTGGACGTCGGGCAAGTAGTCTGGGTGGAAGATCTCGCTGATGCCGCCCCCCTGGCCCTCGGGCAGGCGGCGGCCACTGTCGGGGTCGACCTGGGCGGTAATCAGTTCTTGCGGGGGCTCAGGCATGGCTTCCGGGGTGCCTTCCAGTGCATTGCCCATGAAATCCATCCAGATAGGCAGTGCTGCACTGGCACCATACTCGGCGGTGGTATCGTTGTCGTCCTTGCCTACCCAGACGGTGGCGACGAGTTCGCTATTGTATCCGGCAAACCAGGTGTCGCGCTGGTTGTTGGTGGTGCCCGTCTTGCCGACGATGTCGCTGCGGCCAAGCTCCAGTGCCGCACGACCGGTTCCGGACTCGATCACGTCGCGCAGCATGTCGCGCAGGATATAAACGGCTACCGGGTCGGCGACTCTGGGAGCCACGGGATGCATGCGTCCGTCGATTTCCACTTCGTTCTGATCATCGCTGCAGGTCTGGCAGGCAACCGCGGGTAACGCTTCCTCAATGACCGTGCTGTCATCGCCGCGTGTGACACGCTCGATGAACCAAGGAGCGACTTGATGGCCGCCATTGGCCAGCACGGCATAGGCGTTGGTCATCTCGAGCGGTGTCAGGCTCGCGCTACCAAGTGCCAGAGACAGCCCGCGAGGCAGTCTGCTCTCGCTGAAGCCGAAGCCTTCGAGGAACTCGATGGTGGCATCGAGGCCCACCTGCTGGAGGATGCGGATGGTCACCAGGTTGCGCGAACGGGCCAGTGCGGTACGCAGGCGCGTCGGGCCGAGGAAGTCACCGCTGGAGTTGACCGGGCGCCACAGTTCACTGCTGCCATCCTGCAACACGACCGGCGCGTCGTTGACGACGCTTGCCGCGGTCATCATGCCGCTATCCAGCGCGGCCAGGTAGACGAATGGCTTGAAGATCGAGCCGGATTGGCGCTGGGCTTGAACGGCGCGGTTGAACTTGCTGGCCTGGAAGCTGAATCCGCCCTGCAGCGCCAGGATGGCGCCCGTGTCGGGGTGCATCACCACCAGCGAGCCTTCGGCGCCTGGGCGTTGGGCAAGGCGCAGGCTGTCATCTTCACGTTCGAGTACGCGAACCAGGTCGCCGGCACTCGCGATCTCACTGGCCGAACTCGGTTCGGCGCCGCGCGAGCGCGGGCTGCGGTAGGCGCGGGCCCAGCTCAGTCCGTCCCAGGCAATGGTCGAGAGTTCTCCGCCACGTGTCATCACGCGCATTTCACGCCCTTCGCTTTCCACCACGATGGCGGGTTGCAGTGGACCGAAGCCGGGGGTGCGCTCGAGCACCTGCAGCCAGTTGCTGACATCGCCCTCTATCCCTTCGACCTCACTCTGGCTTCGCTCCGCCGCCTGGCGCGCGGTTTCCAGTACTTCGGGGGATTCGTCCAGTTCCTCTTCGAGGCCGCGGCGCTCGGTGCGATCCTGGGCCTCGACGAGGCTCTGGGGGATGTCGCGCTCCTCCGGTCCACGCCAGCCGTGGCGAGTGTCGTAGGCAATCAGGCCATTGGCCAGTGCCTCGCGGGCAAACGGCTGCAGGTCGCTGTCCAGGGTGGTGTGAATGCGATAGCCACCGGTGTAGGCCTCATCGCCAAAGCGCTCGACCGCGAACTGGCGGGCCATCTCGGCCACATAGTCGGCTTCCACCTCGGTTTGCGCCACGTATCGGCTGGCGGTGATCGGCGCCTGGACAGCCTCCTGGTAGGTGTCCTGGTCGATATGACCGAGTTCACGCATGCGGAACAGGATCCAGTTGCGGCGGATCAGCGAGCGTTCCGGGTTGGCCAGCGGGTTGAATGAGGAGGGGGCCTTGGGCAGACCGGCGATCATGGCCGTCTCGGCGAGCGTCAGTTCGTCGAGCGGACGGCTGTAATAGATCTCGGCGGCGGCGGCGATGCCATAGGCCCGGTTGCCCAGGAAGATCTTGTTGACGTAGAGCTCGAGTATCTCCTCCTTGGAGAGTATCTGTTCCATTTCCAGTGCCAGGAGGATTTCACGGATCTTGCGGGTGAAGGTGCGATCGAGCGTGAGCAGGTAGTTGCGAGCCACCTGCATGGTGATGGTGGAACCGCCGGACTGGATATCGCCTCCGCTCGAGGCAAGTTCGAGCGCTGCGCGAGCCAGGCCGCGTGGGTCGACGCCGCGGTGGTCGAAGAAGGCGGCGTCCTCGGCGGACAGCAACGCCTGGAGCATGGGGTCGGGAATCTCGTCGAAGTCGACCGGCATCCGGCGTTCGTCGCCATACTCGCCGATCAGCTTGCCATCGCGGGTGAAGATGCGCAGTGGCGTGTGCAGCTCGAAATCCTGCAGTTGCCGGACATCGGGCAGGCCTGGTGCGAAGTACAGCGCGGCCCCCGCCACGCCAAGCGCCGTCGCGGCGGCGAGCGATACCAGCAGCCAGAAGATGGAAAAAATCAAGGTTCTGAGAAACGTCATGAAAAAACGGTATCCATGCAGGTATGGAGCAGTGTGGAGACGATGTGTGGCAATGCGGCTGCGCCGCCATTATAGGAAGCCATTCCTGAGGTCACCAGCGTTGACTAGGGTAAAATAATGATAGCCGTGTGAGGCTGGGCAATATCATGTAACCTTTGATTTACAGAATCATAAACCCAAGCTTCTCGTGATAGCGCCTGACGAGAGGTATATCACAATTAGGCGGGTCAGCCGCACGGATTAGGCAGGGGCATTATCCAGATGCGACTCAGGGCATCCAGCAAGGGAATCATCGGTGTCGATATTACCTCCGCCACCGTCAAACTCATGGAACTCAAGCGTGTAGGTTCCACCTTCCAGGTCGAGAGCTACGCGGTTAGGCCATTGCGCGAGGGGGCAGTGGTGGAGCGACGCATCCACGACATGGGTGAGGTGGTGGAAGCGCTCGCGCGCGCCGTCCAGCAGGCCAAGCCGCATACCCGGCGTGCGGTGGTGGCCGTCCCGGCCAGTGCGGCGATCACCAAGACACTGACGTTGCCTGCCGCACTCAACGATGATGAGATCGAAGCGCGCATACAGCTTGATTCAGACAAGCACGTTCCCTTTCCGTTCAATGAAGTGGCCTTCGATTTCCAGAAGCTGGGCCTCAATGCCCGCTATGGCGACCAGCAGGACGTGTTGCTCGTGGCCTGTCGGCAGCAGGATGTCAGCCAGTTGACCGATGCCGTTCTCCAGGCCGAGCTGATTCCCGAGGCAGTCGATGTCGAGACATTCGCCATGGAGCGCGCCTTCACCGAGATTCGACACCAGTTGCCACTGCTCAGCGGCGATGATGACTGCGTGGCGCTGGTCGATATCGGCGCCACCATGAACACCTTCCATGTGCTGCGCGAGGGGCGGGTCGTCTATAGCCGAGATACCGTTTTCGGGGGGCGTCAGCTCACCGATGAGATCCGCAACCGCTACGGCCTGAGCCTCGACGAGGCGGGCCTTGCCAAGAAGCGTGGTGGCTTGCCGGAGGATTACCAGCGCACGGTACTCGATCCGTTTCTCGACACACTGGTTCAGCAGGTCGGACGATCGCTACAGCTCTACTACACCGCCGGTCGCAAGCAGGAAGTGCGCCGCATGGTGCTGGCCGGTGGTTCCAGCGTGATTCCCGGGCTCGCCGAGCGATTGGCGGAGGAGAGCGGGATGGAAGTGACCATCGCCAATCCGCTCCAGCGCATGAAGGTAAATTCACGCATTGATGTACAGACCTTGTCCGGTGATGCGCCGGCCATGCTGACGTCGTGCGGACTGGCGATGAGGTCCCGCTCATGACGATCGAGATCAACCTGCTGCCGTGGCGGGAGGAGCTGCGTGCCAGGCGCAGCAAGCGTTTCTACCTGGCGCTTGCGCTGGTGGCACTGCTCGGCCTGGGCGGTGGGTACGCCATGACCTGGTATTACCAGCAGCAGCACGAAGCCCAATTGCAGCGCAACGCCCATGTACAGGCGCAGAGCCGGGAGCTGGATGAGGCGATTCGCGAGATCAGTGAGCTGGAGGCGATTCGTGAGGAGATGCTCGAGCAGGTCCAGCTGTTCACCGAACTGCAGCTTGGGCGTACCCAGACCGTGCATGTCATGAGCGACCTCACCACCAGCCTGGTGGAAGGGGTCTACTACACTCAGCTCAATCGTCAGGGGGATAGCCTGCGCCTTGCCGGCCTGGCCGAGAACAATCGCCAGGTTTCCGACCAGTTGCGTGCGCTGGCGGCCGCCGCGTCATTCTCCGAGCCGGTACTCTCCGAGGTCGAGGCCGAGGGTGAGGCCGAGGGTGAGCCGGGGCGGCGCTTCAGCTTGAGCATGAGCCAGCAGTTACCCGGGCGCGAGCAGACATCGGCTGACCAGGACGAGCTGGCGGGAGGTGGCTCATGAGCGCTAAGGGAGAGCTGCGCCGCCTGCGTGAGCTGGAATGGCGCGAACTGGATATCAAGGAAGCCGGAAGCTGGCCCTGGTCGCTGCAGTTCATCTGTTGTGTACTGCTGCTGTGCCTGACCTTCGCCGGCATGCACTGGTACCTCGCGGCGCCAGCGGCCGAAGAGCTCGAGCAGGTGCGGGCGGAGGAGTCACGCTTGCTCAGGGATTACCGCAGCAAGGCGGCTCAGGCGGCCAATCTCGAGGTGATGCGCAGCGAGATGGAGAACCTCGAGTCGCGCATGCGCACGCTTCAGCAGATGCTGCCGACAGGGGCGGAGATTCCGGCACTGATCGATGACATCAGCGGCACGGCCATCGACAATCAGCTGGCGATTGACTTCATCCGCCTGCGCGCGCCGGTGGAACGTGAGCACTATGTCGAACGCCCCTTCGATATTCAGGTACAGGGAGATTACCACCGGTTGGCGGCCTTCCTGGCCGGGGTGGCCGGATTGCCGCGTATCGTCACGCTGCATGACATGACGCTTGCGCCGGAAGGAGACAATGGCCAGAACCTGCGGCTCTCCTTGCTGGCGCGAACGTATAGCTATCGGCAGGACGAGGAGGCGCCATGAGCAGAAGAATCCGTTCATCGGGGCTGGCCTTCGGCGTGCTGCTGGTGCTGGCGGGATGCGCCGACCCGCAGTTGGGGGCGCTGGATCGCGAGCTGGCGGCCATTCGCAGCGACCCGGGGCCGACGCCGCAGATCACACTGCCCGAGATTCCGGAACTCGAGTCGGTTCCCTATGACGAGTCGCAGCAACGCAGCCCGTTCATTGCCCGACTTCCGGAAGTGGCGGATACACCGCGAGGCTCGGAGGATCTGGCGCCGGACTTGAGCCGAAGCCGCGAACCCCTGGAGGCCTATGGGCTCGAGCAGCTCGACCTGGTGGGGACCTTGACCCAGGGAGGGCAGCCCTATGCGCTGGTGCGCGCCCCCGAGGGTCAGGTGCATCGTCTACGGGTAGGCAATCACATGGGCAGCGATTTCGGGCGTATCGTGAGCATCACGTCATCCTCGGTGCAACTGGTCGAGGTCGTGCCCACGGGCCGGGGCGGCTGGATCGAACGCAACACGCGACTGACGCTGGACGACTAGAAGGCGACTCGCCGACTCGTTGAAAAGGGCGGGCGGCGACAAGTGGGGAGAGGGAATCATGACACCAATAATGAAACGTGGCATCGCGACATTGATGTTGCTCGTAGCCTCTACGTCGTCGGCACTGGCGGCCTCGACGCTGGATGATCTCAATTTTCGCCAGGGGGCGAGTGGTGAGCTGGAAGTCGACCTGGGCTTTGCAGGCCCTGTTCCTGAAGTCAGGGGCTACCGTCTGGATGATCCAGCCCGGTTGACCATCGATCTGATGGACACCGCCAATCGGCTCGAGCAGCGGCGCTATGATCTTGGCATCGGTGGCGTGCAGGGTGTCACCGCGCTGGAGGCAGGTTCGCGAACCCGGCTGGTATTCGACCTGGAAGGTCCGCTGCCCTACAACACCCGTGAACTGGGTGATCAGCTGCTTCTGTCGATCGGTGGCGGTGCCGTCGATCAACCGGCAGCCGAGGTCGCCAGCACCAGTCGAGCACAAAGCGAACCCGCACGCCCGGCAAGCACCGGGCCAACTGTCGAGGATATCGACTTCCGGCGTGGCGACGGGGGTGCCGGCCGCCTGATCGTGACCTTCGACCGCGCCGGTGTCGATGCCCGGGTCAGCGAAAGCGGGAGGCAGCGCATCACCGCCGACTTGCGTGGCGTCGAACTGCCAAGCTCGCTTGATCAGGTCTATGACGTCAGCGACTTTGGCACGCCGCTTTCACGTATCACCCCGCGAGCCGGGCGCGACGGGGTGATCCTCGATATCCAGGGCAGCGGTGAATACGCCATGGTGTCGACCCAGAGTGGCCGCCAGCTGACCATTGAAGCGCAGCCGGTCACTCAGCAGCAGCGCGAGGAGCGCGTCCGCGAGCAGTTCCCCTACACCGGAGAGCGGATCACCCTCAACTTCCAGGACATCGAGGTGCGGTCGGTGCTGGCGATCATCGCTGACTTCACCGGGCTGAACCTGGTGGCCAGTGACAGCGTCACCGGCCGCGTGACGCTCAATCTCGAGGATGTGCCCTGGGATCAAGCGCTCGATCTGGTGCTTCAGAGCCATGGCCTGGCCAGCCGCCAGGAGGGTAACGTGATCGTGGTGGCGCCGGCCGCCGAACTCGCCAATATCGAGCGTCAGGAGCTCGAGGCCCGCGAGCAGATGGATGTTCTCGCCCCGCTGACCAGTGAGTATATCCAGGTGCGCTACGCCAAGGCCGATGACCTGGCCACCCTGCTGCGCGGTGGCGAAGGCTTCGGGCTGCTGACGGACCGTGGGCGGGTGGCCGTGGACCAGCGCACCAACACGCTGCTGATCCAGGACACCGCCGAGCAGATCGATAACATCATCCAGACGCTGGATCGCCTGGATGTGGCGGTGCGACAGGTGCAGATCGAGGCGCGTATCGTGATCGCCAGCGACAGCGCGACCCGTGAACTGGGGGTCAATTGGGGGGTGTCGAGCCCGGCCAGTAGCCGCTTCGATCTCTCCGGCGCATCGGATGGCAGCCCGGTGTCCGGGCTTGGCGGTCTTGCCGTCGATCTTGGCACCGGGGCCGATCGCACAGGTGGCATGACCAGCTTCGCCTTCGGGTATCTATCCGGTGACGTGCTGCTCGACCTCGAGCTTCGCGCCATGGAGAGCGAGGGGCGCAGCCACACCATTTCCCAGCCCCGAGTGATTACCGCCAATCAGCGTACCGCGGTGATCAAGCAGGGTCAGGAGCGGGCCTATCGCGAGGCATCGGCCAGCGGGGCGTCGGCGGTCGAGTTCAAGGAGGCCGTGCTGTCACTCGAGGTGACCCCGCAGATCACTCCGGACAACCGCATCATCATGGATGTGGCGATCACCAATGATACCTTCGGCGAGTTCAACCCCGGTGAAGAGCCGCCGATCAACAAGAACGAGATCGAGACCCAGGTGCTGGTCGACAACGGCGAGACCGTGGTGCTGGGCGGCATCCTGCAGACCGAAGAGCTGCGCAACCTGGTCAAGACGCCGTTTCTTGGCGACCTGCCGGTGCTGGGTAATCTATTTCGCTATACCCAAGAGACCAACGAAAAGGTAGAGTTGCTGGTATTCATCACACCCCGAATACTGGACGATGGCGTGGCCCTTCGCTGATGCAGGAACTACCCAATCTGATACTGATCGGCCCCATGGGGGCCGGCAAGAGCACCATCGGCCGCCTGCTGGCGGCCGAACTGTCTCGCCAATTCTTCGACAGCGACCATGAGATACAAGCTCGCTGCGGCGCCGATATCCCGTGGATCTTCGACGTCGAGGGCGAGGTAGGCTTTCGTGATCGCGAGACCCAGATGATCGATGAACTGACCCGCCGCGAGGGCGTGGTCATCGCCACCGGCGGCGGTGCGGTGCTGCGTGAGCAGAACCGGCGCGCCCTGCGCGAACGTGGCACGGTCATCTACCTGTTCACCACCGTGGAGCAGCAGCTAAGGCGCACCGCCAAGGATCGCAACCGGCCGTTGCTGCAGCGTGGTGATCGAGAGCAGGTGCTGAGTGACATGTTCGCGTTGCGTGACCCGCTGTACCGCGCTACGGCAGATTTCATGGTGCGTACCGACAAGCGCGGGCCGCGTGCCGTGGTCAATGAGATCGTGCGGCGCGTCACGCGCATGGTCGACCCCCTTCAATGCAAGGCCTGATGCCATGAGTGACGATTCAGCGACCCTGCCCCGCGCCCTCGAGGTGTCGCTGGGTGAACGCAGCTACCCCATCCATATCGGTCCAGGGCTACTCGGCGATCCCGCACGGCTGACGCCTTTCCTGGCCGGAAGGCAAGTGATGGTCGTCACCAATACCGCGGTCGCCCCGCTGTATCTCGAGCGCCTCAAGGCCGGGCTGGACGACGGCCTTGAGGTGCGCGAGCTGGTGCTGCCCGACGGCGAGGCCACCAAGACCTTCGCGACCGTCGAGCGCATCTGGGACGCTCTTCTCGAGGCCGGCTTCAATCGGCGCTGCACGTTGATCGCGCTGGGCGGTGGAGTGATCGGCGACATGGTCGGCTTCGCCGCGGCCTGTTATCAGCGCGGGGTGGCCTTCATCCAGGTGCCGACCACGCTGCTTGCCCAGGTGGATTCCTCGGTGGGCGGCAAGACAGGCGTCAACCATCCGCTGGGCAAGAACATGATCGGCGCCTTCTGGCAGCCCCGCGCTGTGCTGATCGATACCGACACCTTGTCCACCCTGCCGCCGCGCGAGCTGTCGGCGGGGCTTGCCGAAGTGATCAAGTATGGCCTGATTCGTGATGCCGGCTTCCTGGCTTGGCTCGAGGAGACGATGCCTCGATTGCGCGACCTCGATGCCGCGGCATTGACCCGGGCCATCGAACGCAGCTGCGCCATCAAGGCCGAGATCGTCGCCGAGGATGAGACAGAGCAAGGCGTGCGCGCGCTGTTGAATCTTGGGCATACCTTCGGTCATGCCATCGAGGCGCACCAGGGCTACGGTGTCTGGCTGCATGGCGAGGCGGTGGGCGCCGGTATGCAGATGGCCGTCGAGCTATCGGCGCGCCTTGGCTGGCTCGATGCGGATGAGGTGGCGCGTTGTCGCCGCATCATCGCCTCGGCAGGACTTCCGCTGGCGGCGCCGGCGGCGATGGGAGCCGATGACTTCCTGGCGCGGATGCGCCTCGACAAGAAGAACCTCGACAGCCGCATGCGCCTGATCCTGTTGCGCTCGCTGGGTGACGCCTGTGTTCATGACGAGACCCCGCCAGCGCTGCTGAGCGAGTTCATCGGTGCCTTTGCACGCAGGTGATGTCCACTCGTGGCCCTGTCGACTGACGCCCACCTTTGTGTGGGCGTCAGTCGTTTTCGGACGCCGTTCGGCAATCACCATGAATTCGAAGGGGAGGCGGCAAGCGTGAGAATTTGCATGCCTTATGCCGGATCGGCATGGGTGGAGGTCGTGGAATAAGACTAAAGTCTTATGTCTTTGGCCCCTCTGTGTGAATCGGCTCCCTGCACTTGCAAGCCGTTGAGTTATCGAGGGTTTTTACACTCTTTACATTTGCAAGTCGCGGATTTCGCGATGGTTTTTGTGGAGTCAGGCGTCTGCAGCGTTGCGCGGACGGTGGCTTCGTCGCTATGCTGGTCGGCCTTTTATTACGCAGTAACGCAGCCCACATGGAAAAGCACTGATTTGAAAAAAACCGGTTAGATTATCACGCTGCGATTGCAAAAGAAACCACCAATTCCGAGGCACGCCAATGAACAGAGGTCTTCACCAACCCGGCGAGTTCCGTGACAACTGCGGGTTCGGCCTGATTGCCCACATGGAGGGGCGCGCCAGTCATGAGCTGCTGAAAACCGCTATCGAGTCGCTGACCTGCATGACCCACCGTGGCGGGATTGCCGCCGACGGCAAGACCGGCGACGGCTGCGGGCTGTTGCTGAAGATGCCGGATGCCTTCATGCGTGGCGTGGCCGAGGAGTCGCTCGGCGTCGAACTCGGCGAGCATTACGCCGTGGGTGCCGTGTTCCTGCCGGATGACGACGCCCGCGAGCAGCGTGCCCGCGATACGCTGGAAGGCGAATTGCGTGCCTGTGGCCTGGTGATTCGTGGCTGGCGTGACGTGCCGGTGGATTCGAGCGTCTGCGGCCCGATGGCCCTGGACTGTCTTCCGCGCATTCGCCACGTGTTCGTCGAGCCCGGCAAGGGCACAGACGCCACGCGCTTCGATGTCGAGCTGTTCATGGCGCGCCGGCGTGCGGAGTTTGCGCTGCGCGATGACGAGGATTTCTACGTCTGCTCGTTGTCGACCGAGGTGGTGTCCTACAAGGGATTGGTGATGCCGGTCGACCTGCCGGCTTTCTACCATGACCTGGGCGATACGCGTCTGGAAACCGCCATCTGCGTCTTCCACCAGCGCTTCTCCACCAATACCGCGCCACGTTGGCCACTGGCCCAGCCGTTCCGCCTGCTGGCCCATAACGGCGAAATCAACACCATCGAGGCCAACCGTGGCTGGGCGAACTCACGCAAGGAAAACTTCGTCTGCGAGCGGCTCCCGGACATCGCGAGCCTCGAGGAGATCGTCAACACCACCGGCTCCGACTCATCGAGCATGGACAACATGCTCGAGGTGCTGCTGACCGGTGGCATGGAGCTGCACCGTGCGGTGCGCATGATGGTGCCGCCCGCCTGGCAGAACGTCGAGGTCATGGACGGTGACCTGCGTGCCTTCTACGAGTACAACTCCATGCACATGGAGCCATGGGATGGCCCGGCCGGCGTGGTGATGACCGATGGTCGCCAGGCGGTCTGCATGCTCGACCGCAATGGCCTGCGTCCGGCGCGCTGGGTGATCACCAAGAATGGCTTCATCACCCTTGCCTCCGAGATCGGCACCTACGACTACAAGCCCGAGGATGTGGTCGCCAAGGGCCGTGTCGGGCCGGGCCAGATACTCGCCGTGGATACCGAGACCGGTGAGGTGCTGCACACCACCGATATCGACGAGCGCCTCAAGTCGGCCTATCCCTACAAGCGCTGGTTGAAGCAGGAAGCCCAGTACCTTGAATCCGCCCTGACCGAGCTTGCCAGCTTCCACAATATGCAGGCCGACGAGCTGGCGGTCGCCCAGAAGATGTTCCAGGTCAGCTTCGAGGAGCGTGACCAGCTGCTGCGTCCGCTGGCCGAAAGCGGCCAGGAGGCGGTTGGCTCGATGGGTGACGACACGCCCATGGCGGTACTGTCCAGCAAGCGTCGTTTGCTGACAGATTACTTCCGCCAGAAGTTTGCCCAGGTCACCAACCCGGCCATCGACCCGCTGCGCGAAGCGATCGTGATGTCGCTGGAAACCTGCATCGGCGCCGAGCTCAATGTCTTCAAGGCCACGCCCGAACATGCGCATCGCATCATCCTGACCACCCCGGTGCTGTCACCACGCAAGTTTGCGGCACTGGTCGGCCAGGACGACCCGGCGTTTGCCAGCCACGAACTCAGCCTTGGCTACGACCCGGAGCAGATGGGGCTCAAGGCGGCGATCCATGCGCTGTGCCGGCGTGCCGAGCAGGCCGTGCATGATGGCAAGGTGGTGCTGGTGCTCTCGGATGCCAAGCTCGACAAGGGGCAGCTGCCGATTCATGCCGCCTTGGCGGTGGGCGCCGTGCATCACCACCTGGGTCGCCTGGCGCTGCGTCCGCGTGCCAACATCGTGGTGGAAACCGGTTATGCCCGCGACGCCCACCAGATGGCGGTGCTGTTCGGGGTGGGCGCCACGGCGGTCTTCCCGTGGCTGGCCTACCAGGTGATGGCCGACATGCACCACACCGGCGAGCTGGTCGGCAACCCGGCCGATGCCCGCGAGAACTATCGCAAGGGCCTGCAGAAAGGGCTGTTCAAGATCCTCTCCAAGATGGGGATCTCGACGCTGGCTTCCTACCGTGGCTCGCAGCTGTTCGAAGCGGTAGGCCTGTCGTCCGAGGTCATGGACCTGTGCTTCACCGGCATGGCATCGCGTATCCAGGGCACCGGCTTCAGCGAGCTTCAGCTGCAGCAGGAACTGCTTGGCCGCGACGCCTGGAGCCCGCGCAAGGGCATCTCTCAGGGCGGTCTTGTCAAGTACGTGCACGGCCACGAGTATCACGCCTACAACCCGGATGTGGTCATGGCGTTGCAGCAGGCCGTGCAAGAGGGCAACTACACCAAGTGGAAGAAGTTCGCCGCGCTCGTCAACGAGCGGCCGCCCGCCACCATCCGAGACCTGCTCGGGCTCAAGCCCGCCGCCGAGCCGGTGCCGCTCGAGGAGGTCGAGGCCGTCGAGGATCTGCTGCCACGCTTCGACAGCGCCGGCATGTCGCTGGGTGCGCTGTCGCCGGAGGCCCACGAGGCGCTGGCCCAGGCCATGAACGAAGCCGGCGGGCGTTCCAACTCCGGTGAGGGTGGTGAGGATCCGGCGCGCTACGGCACCATCCGCTCCTCCAAGATCAAGCAGATCGCCTCGGGCCGTTTCGGTGTCACGCCGGCCTACCTGGTCAATGCCGAGGTGTTGCAGATCAAGGTCGCCCAGGGCGCCAAGCCCGGTGAGGGCGGCCAGCTACCCGGTGGCAAGGTCAACGAGCTGATTGCGCGCCTGCGCTATGCCGTGCCGGGCGTGACGCTGATCTCGCCGCCGCCGCACCACGATATCTACTCCATCGAGGATCTCGCCCAGCTGATTTTCGACCTCAAGCAGGTCAATCCGGATGCCCAGGTATCGGTGAAGCTGGTCTCCGAGCCCGGTATCGGTACCATCGCCACGGGCGTGGCCAAGGCCTATGCCGACCTGATCACCGTGTCGGGCTACGATGGCGGCACCGCGGCGAGCCCGATCACCTCGATCAGGCATGCCGGCTCACCGTGGGAACTGGGCCTGCCCGAGGTCCACCAGGCACTGCGCATCAACGGCCTGCGTGACAAGATTCGCCTGCAGACCGACGGCGGGCTCAAGACCGGTCTGGATGTGGTCAAGGCAGCGATTCTCGGCGCCGAAAGCTTCGGCTTCGGCACCGCCCCGATGGTCGCGCTGGGCTGCAAGTACCTGCGCATCTGCCACTTGAACAACTGCGCCACCGGGGTCGCCACCCAGAATGACTACCTGCGTGGCGAACACTTCCGCGGCACCGTCGACATGGTCAAGCACTACTTCCGTTTCATCGCCGAAGAGGTGCGTGAACTGATGGCCATGCTGGGGGTTCGCCAGCTTACCGACCTGATCGGTCGTACCGATCTGCTCGAGGTGCTGGAGGGGGTGACACCGTCGCAGCGCAAGCTCGACCTCACACCACTCTTGACCAACGACTTTGTGCCCGCCGATGCGCCGCAGTACTGCCAGGTCAGCCGCAACGTGCCCCACGATCCGGGCGCCAAGAACCAGGAAGTGCTGGCCGCGCTCAAGGCTGCCATCGAGCACAAGTCCGGTGGCGAGTTCGACTTCTCGATCACCAACTGCGACCGTAGCGTGGGGGCATTGAGCTCCGGCGCCATCGCCAAGCGTTATGGCGAACAGGGTCTCGAGGATGCCCCTCTGGTGGCGCGCTTCAAGGGCGTTGCCGGTCAGAGTTTCGGGGTGTGGAACGCGCGAGGCCTGCACTTGTATCTGGAAGGTGATGCCAACGACTACGTCGGCAAGGGCATGAACGGTGGCAAGGTGGTGATCACGCCTCCGGCCGCTAGCCGCTTCGAGAGCCACAAGACCGCGATCGTCGGTAATACCTGCCTTTACGGGGCCACTGGCGGCAAACTGTTCGCCGCGGGTACCGCCGGTGAGCGCTTCGGCGTCCGCAATTCCGGCGCCCATGCGGTGATCGAAGGGGCCGGAGACCACTGCTGTGAGTACATGACCGGCGGCCTTGTCTGCGTACTCGGCGAGACCGGCGTCAACTTCGGTGCCGGCATGACCGGCGGGTTCGCCTACGTGCTCGATGAAGACCGCAGTTTCGTCGACAAGTACAACCACGAGCTGGTGGAAATCCACCGGGTCAACACCGAAACGATGGAAGCCTATCGGCGCCATCTGCGCGAAATCATCGAGGAGTTCGTGGCCGAGACCGGCTCCGCCCGCGGTCAGGCGATTCTCGAGGACTTCAGTGACTTCATTCGCCACTTCTGGCTGGTGAAGCCCAAGGCGGCAAGTCTGAACAGCCTGCTTGCCCAATCCCGGCGTCAGCCGGAATAGGAGGCTCCCGGCGTTGGCCGGGGTGAACATGGCGGCCCCGGCGACCCAGGGGCGGCAGGCAATCAGGACTTCCAGGAGAGACCAGCATGGCAAACCGTCTTAGCAACGATTTCCAGTTCATCGACGTCGGTCGCAAGGACCCGCAGAAGAAGGACGCCGGTAAGCGTTCGCGGGAGTTCGCCGAGATCTACGAGCCCTACAAGCCCCAGGATGCGGCCAGTCAGGCACATCGCTGCCTGCACTGCGGCAACCCCTACTGCGAGTGGAAGTGCCCGGTACATAACTACATCCCCAACTGGCTGCAACTGGTCAGCGAGGGCAACATCCTCGAGGCGGCGGAGCTTTCCCACCGCACCAACTCGCTGCCCGAGGTGTGTGGCCGGGTTTGCCCTCAGGATCGCCTCTGCGAGGGTGATTGCACCCTTAACGATGGCTTCGGTGCGGTGACCATCGGTTCGGTGGAGAAGTACATCACCGATACCGCCTTCGCCATGGGCTGGCGTCCCGACATGTCCAACGTGACCTGGACCGACCGCAAGGTGGCGATCATCGGCGCTGGCCCGGCGGGTCTTGGGTGTGCCGATATCCTGGTGCGCAACGGCGTGAAGGCGGTGGTGTTTGACAAGTATCCGGAAATCGGCGGGCTGCTGACCTTCGGCATTCCCGAGTTCAAGCTCGAGAAGACCGTCATGGAGCGTCGCCGCGCGGTCTTCGAGGAGATGGGCGTCGAATTCCGTCTCGGCACCGAGATCGGCAAGGACGTGGCCTTCGACAGCCTGCTTGAGGAGTACGATGCGGTGTTCCTCGGCATGGGGACCTACAAGTACATGCAGGGTGGCTTCCCCGGCGAGGACCTGCCGGGCGTGCACAAGGCGCTCGACTTCCTGATCGCCAACGTCAACCACTGCCTGGGCTTCGAGAAGAATCCCGACGATTACATCTCCTTCGAAGGCCAGCGCGTGGTGGTGCTGGGCGGCGGCGACACCGCCATGGACTGCAATCGCACCTCGATTCGCCAGGGCGCGGCAAGCGTGACCTGCGCCTACCGCCGTGACGAGGGGAACATGCCGGGCTCGCGTCGCGAGGTGGCCAACGCGCGCGAAGAGGGTGTGGAGTTTCTGTTCAACCGCCAGCCGGTGGCAGTGGTCGGCGAGGACAAGGTGGAAGGCGTGAAAGTGGTGCGCACCCGCCTTGGCGAGCCGGACGAGAACGGCCGCCAGCGCCCCGAAGTGGTGCCGGGCTCCGAGGAGGTCATCGCCGCCGATGCGGTGGTCATCGCCTTCGGTTTCCAGCCGAACCCGCAGCCTTGGTTCGCCGAGGTCGGCATCGAGCTCGACGAGCGCGACCGCGTCAAGGCGCCGGAGCAGGGGGCCTACCCGTTCCAGACCACCAACGAGAAGATCTTCGCCGGTGGCGACATGGTGCGCGGCTCGGATCTGGTGGTCACCGCTATCTATGAGGGCCGTCAGGCCGCCGAGGGCATTCTCGACTATCTGGCTGTCTAGGTTTCGGGCTACGGGCTACGGGCTACGGGCTACGGGCTACGGGCCTCGAAACCTTGCACAAGGTCAGCGGCGCCGAGGGCAGGTCGTAGAGGGGGTCCTACGCCATGGAAGGCGTCGGTAGCGTACAAGGATGTATTCATAGCGCCCCCTCGTAGACCTGTCCTCGGAATAGCCGCTGGCTAGTGGTTCGCCCCGCGGCTATTCCGGCGACCGACCATCGCGGAGGCGCTGTGAACCCTTCCCTGGGCGCTACATTCTTCTTCCCTGAAGAATGACCTCCGCTCCGGCCTGTCCCCGGCGCCGCTCACCAATTCGATTGAAATTCGCTGGCTGAATCAGCCGGTTGACCCTATCGTCAGCGCTACCGCTGGGATAGTCGCGGGTCGAAGCCGGATGAAGACGCCTTGGGTCGGGCGGGCGGCCCAAATTGAGCCATTGGTCGTATTCTGCTACTCTGTCGTCCCATCCTGGCGCGGCTTTCTGCCGAGCCTCATGCTCACGTTTCGACAGGTTCTCCATGACACGATATATCTTCGTGACCGGCGGCGTTGTGTCCTCTCTCGGCAAGGGCATTGCGTCGGCCTCGCTTGCGGCGATTCTCGAGGCGCGTGGCCTCAAGGTCACCATGCTCAAGCTCGACCCGTACATCAACGTGGATCCGGGCACCATGAGCCCCTTCCAGCATGGCGAGGTGTTCGTTACCGAAGATGGTGCCGAGACCGACCTCGACCTCGGCCACTACGAACGCTTCATCCGTACCAAGATGACCCAGGGCAACAACTTCACCACTGGCCGTGTCTACGAACACGTGCTGCGCCGCGAGCGCCGGGGTGACTACCTGGGGGGTACCGTCCAGGTGATCCCGCATATCACCGACGAGATCAAGCGTCGGGTGTATGCTGGAGGCGAAGGTTTCGACGTGGCGCTGGTGGAAATCGGTGGCACCGTGGGCGATATCGAGTCGCTGCCGTTTCTCGAGTCGATCCGCCAGATCCGCAGCGAGCAGGGCGCCAGCCGTGCGATCTTCATGCACCTGACACTGGTGCCCTATATCAAGACGGCCGGCGAGACCAAGACCAAGCCGACCCAGCACAGCGTCAAGGAGCTGCGCTCGATCGGTATCCAGCCGGATATCCTGATCTGCCGCAGCGAGGTCGAGCTCGAAGAGACCGAGCGGCGCAAGATCGCGCTGTTCACCAACGTCGAGGAGCGTGCCGTCATCCCCTTACAGGATGCCGATACCATCTATCGCATCCCGCTGATGCTTCACGAGCATGGTCTCGATGAGATCGTCTGCGACAAGCTGCGCCTGGAAGCGGGTGAGGCTGACCTCGGCGAATGGGTCAAGGTGCTCGACGCCAAGCTCAACCCGCTCAAGTCGATCAACATCGCCATGGTCGGCAAGTACATGGAGCTGCTCGACGCCTACAAGTCGCTGAACGAGGCGCTGATTCACGCCGGCATCCAGACCCGCGTGAAGGTCAATGTCGATTACATCGACTCCGAGGACATCGAGCGCCACGGCACGGAACGGCTGGCCGGCAAGGACGCGATCCTGGTGCCGGGCGGCTTCGGTGAGCGTGGCGTGGAAGGCAAGGTCGCAACGGCCAGGTTTGCCCGCGAAAGCGGCATCCCTTACCTTGGCATCTGCCTTGGCATGCAGGTCGCGGTGATCGAGTTCGCCCGCAACGTGGCTGGCTGGGAAGACGCCGATTCCACCGAGTTCACCCATGACACCCAGCATCCGGTGGTGGGCCTGATCACCGAGTGGATCACTCCCGAAGGCAAGATCGAGTTGCGCGATGCGGCCTCCGACCTTGGCGGCACCATGCGCCTGGGCGGCCAGGTGTGTCATCTCAAGGCCGGCTCCAGGGCTCGCGACGCCTACGGCAGCGACGAGATCGTCGAACGCCACCGGCACCGTTTCGAGGTCAACAACCAGTTCGTGGATGACCTGGAGAAAGCCGGGCTGGTGGTGTCGGGCAAGAGCGTCGACCAGTCGCTGGTCGAGATGGTCGAGTTGCCCGATCACCCCTGGTACGTGGCTTGCCAGTTCCACCCGGAATTCACCTCCACGCCGCGCGATGGTCATCCGCTGTTTACCGGCTTCGTCAATGCCGCGTTGGAGCACAAGGCAGCGCGCAATCGTGCGCACTCTTCGCATCAGGAGTGAGGCAGAGCCATGACCCAGTCGATGATACCCGAACGCCAGACCGCGGAGCGTCATATATCGGTTGCCGGTCTCACCGCCGGCAATTCCCTGCCGCTGATGCTGCTCGGCGGCATGAACGTGCTGGAGTCCCGTGAGCTGGCACTGGAAGTGGCCGAGGCCTATGTCGAGGTCACCGGCAAGCTCGGCATGCCCTACGTATTCAAGGCGAGCTTCGACAAGGCCAACCGCAGCTCGATCCACTCCTACCGTGGCCCGGGGCTCGACAAGGGCCTGGCAATCCTCGCCGAGGTCAAGGAGCGCTTTGGCGTACCGGTGATCACCGACGTTCACGAGCCCTGGCAGGCCGCCGCGGTCGCCGAAGTGGCCGATATCATCCAGCTACCGGCCTTCCTGGCGCGCCAGACCGACCTGGTGGTGGCCATGGCCGGTACCGGGGCGGTGATCAACATCAAGAAACCGCAGTTCCTGGCGCCCCACGAGATGCGCCATATCATCCACAAGTGCGAGGAGGCGGGCAACGACCAGTTGCTGCTTTGCGAGCGTGGTTCGAGCTTCGGGTACAATAACCTGATCGTCGACATGCTCGGCTTCGGTGACATGAAGCAGACCGGCTATCCGGTGTTCTTCGATGTCACCCATGCCCTTCAGCGTCCCGGCGGGCGTGCCGACAGCGCCGATGGCCGCCGCGCTCAGGTGGCGGAATTGGCGCGTGCCGGTGTTGGCGTGGGGTTGGCCGGAGTGTTCCTCGAAGCCCACCCTGACCCGGACGCCGCGCTCTGCGATGGCCCCTGCGCCTTGCCGCTGGACAAACTCGAGCCGTTCCTTGCCCAACTCAAGGCCATGGATGACCTGGTCAAGGGGTTTGCACCGCTCGAGATCCAATAACGACTCAACAGCTGACACGAAAAAAAGGAAACCCGTATGACCAAGATCGTCGAGATCCATGCCCTCGAGGTGCTCGATTCGCGTGGCAACCCCACCGTGCAGGCCGAAGTCCGCCTGCAGAGTGGTGCCGTGGGTGTGGCCTGCGCGCCCAGTGGTGCCTCCACCGGTTCGCGCGAGGCCCTGGAACTGCGTGACGGCGACAAGAGCCGCTACCTGGGCAAAGGCGTGCTGAAAGCCGTCGAGGCCGTCAATGGCGATATTCGCCAGCGCCTGCTGGGTATGGATGCGCGTGACCAGCGCGGCCTGGACGACGCCATGCTGGCCCTCGATGGCACCGACAACAAGGCCAAGCTTGGCGCCAATGCGATCCTCGCCGTCTCTCTGGCCGCGGCCAAGGCAGCCGCCAACGCCAAGGGCATGCCGCTCTACGCCCACATTGCCGAACTCTATGGCAAGCCGGGCGAGTACCTGATGCCGTTGCCGATGATGAATATCCTCAACGGTGGCGAACATGCCGACAACAACGTCGATATTCAGGAGTTCATGGTGCAGCCGGTCGGCGCACCGAGCTTCCGTGAAGGCCTGCGCATGGGGGCCGAGATCTTTCATGCCTTGAAGAAGGTGCTCAGCGCCCGCGGGATGGCCACCTCGGTGGGTGACGAGGGTGGCTTCGCGCCCAACCTCTCCTCCAATGCCGAGGCATTGGCAGTGATCAAGCAGGCCGTCAGCGACGCCGGATACACCTTGGGTCAGGACGTGACCCTGGCGCTCGACTGCGCCTCATCGGAGTTCTACAAGGACGGCAAGTACGACCTGTCCGGTGAAGGCAAGGTGTTCGATGCCGCCGGTTTCGTCGATTACCTGGCCGAGCTCAGCGAGCAGTTCCCGATCGTCTCCATCGAGGATGGCATGGACGAGTCCGACTGGGACGGCTGGAAGGCCCTGACCGACAAGCTGGGCGACAAGGTGCAACTGGTCGGCGATGACCTGTTCGTCACCAATACCCGGATCCTCAAGCGCGGCATCGACGAGCAGATCGGCAACTCCATTCTGATCAAGTTCAACCAGATCGGCTCGCTCACCGAGACCCTGGACGCCATCAAGATGGCCCAGGATGCCGGCTTTACCGCGGTGATTTCTCACCGTTCCGGCGAGACGGAAGACACCACCATCGCCGACCTGGCCGTGGGCACCTCTGCCGGACAGATCAAGACGGGCTCGCTCAGCCGCTCGGATCGTGTGGCCAAGTACAACCGCTTGCTGGTGATCGAGCAGGAACTGGGCGACCGGGTCAGCTACCCGGGGCGTTCGGCCATCAAGGGCCAGTAATCGAACACTGTTGTCTTTGGCGCGATGTCATGTAGGAAATTGCTGACATCTACACGACGACATTCGCTAATACTGTATACGAAGACCGATGCCCTTGGCATCGGTCTTTTTTATAATATATTGATTATTATAATTTTTATTGAGTGTCTGCTGTGGGAGACGTATGCCGATGGCGACAGTGAGAGCGCGATGGAGCGGGTTGTGCTGCAACGCAGCTCTGCCACAATGCACTCGGGATAAGGAAACACGGCGGACAGGACGTTCGGGTGTTTCCGGCAGGAAGCAACGGGATGGTTACGGTGATGCGCCAGGTGCGGCAGGATGCTGCCTCCGGGCAAGGAAGACATCACAGGAGTCGGGCGGAGGGAACCGCCCATGGAATAGCTGGGAGCGGGCGGCCTGCGGGCCGCCTTTTTTTGTGCTCCGGACAAAATGACGCCGCCGAGTGTGTGAGACATTCGGCGGCGTCCTTGGTGTGCGGACATTGGTGTGCGGAGATTGGTGGGCGGAGATTGGTTTGCGTGCCAGGAGAATTACGCTTCGTTCAGCGCTCCAGCTGCTCGAGCTTGCCCGGCTTGCCATCCCACTCCTCGGCGTCAGGCAGCGGGTCCTTCTTTTCGCTGATGTTCGGCCACACCTCGGCAAGCTCGGCGTTGATCTCGATGAACGGTTCCTGGCCATCGGGTAGCTCATCTTCCGAGAAGATCGCCTCGGCGGGACACTCGGGCTCGCACAGTGCGCAGTCGATGCACTCGTCGGGATGGATCACCAGGAAATTGGGTCCTTCGTAGAAGCAGTCCACCGGGCAGACTTCGACACAGTCGGTGTACTTGCACTTGATGCAGTTCTCGGTGACGACGAATGTCATGCCACTCTTCCTCCCTCTGACCGGCGGTTGCCACGGTCGATGATGTGTGATGATAAAGTTATAAAAGCCAGCTTTTTTATGCTGAGTCTGCCGATGATCCGGTCATTCTAGTCGTGGCCTCATGGCCTCGCAAGCGATGGTAGGGCTGCTTCGCCTCGGCGCTGACCCGTCGGCAGGCCTGCGAGGAGGCGCTGTGAACCCATCCCTGGGCGCTACCGATGCCCTGCTTCTCTCTCGCGTCCCGCTTCGTTTGCAGGACCGGTGCTGGCCATCCATGGCCAGCCCGTTCGGAGCAGTGCTCCTCACCCATGGCATAGGACCTCCTCTTCGGCCTGCCCCCGGCGCGCCTCGCGATACGCCTCGCTATAAGGCGTCCCGCCAGCGGTAGAGCAGTTCCAGCGCCTGGCGGGGTGTCAGGTCATCCATGGCAAGGTTACCCAATTCCTCCACCAGGGGATGCGGGGCGCTGGCGAACAGGTCGTTCTGCAGTGGCATGGCCGTGTCGGTGTTGCCCGCGGAACGGCTTCCCTGATCGATTTCCTGCTGTTCCAATTGGCTCAGCTTCTCACGGGCGCGGGCGATCACTGCCTGGGGTACGCCGGCCAACTGGGCCACCTGCAAGCCATAGCTCTGGCTTGCCGGGCCGTCCTCGACGCGGTGCATGAAGACGATGCCATCCTTGTGCTCGGCGGCGGTGAGATGCACGTTGGCCACGCCCTCGGCCTGTTCGGCCAGCGCCGTCATCTCGAAGTAGTGGGTGGCGAACAGCGTGAAGGCGCGGCTGCGGGTCAGGTGCTCGGCACTGGCCCAGGCCAGCGACAGACCGTCGAAGGTGCTGGTGCCACGGCCGATCTCGTCCATCAGCACCAGGCTCTGGTCGCTGGCATTGTGCAGGATGCTGGCGGTTTCGGTCATCTCGACCATGAAGGTGGAGCGCCCGCCGGCCAGATCATCCGAGGAGCCGATGCGCGTGAAGATACGATCCACCGGGCCGATCTCGGCGCCATCGGCGGGCACGAAGCTGCCGGTATGGGCGAGCAGCGTGATCAGCGCGGCCTGGCGCATGTAGGTGGATTTGCCGCCCATGTTGGGCCCGGTGATCACCAGCATCCGGCGCGAGTCGTCCATCCGCAGGTCATTGGGCACGAAGGGAGCGTCGCTGACCTGCTCCACCACCGGGTGGCGTCCTCCCTGGATGGCGATGCCCGGGGTGTCGGCGAGGCGGGGGCGCACGAAATCCAGTGCCTGGGCGCGTTCGGCGAAGGCACACAGCACGTCCAGCGTTGCCAGGGCTCTGCCGCTTGCCTGAAGGGCATCGAGCTCGCCGTTGAGAGTGTCGAGCAGGCCGTCGTAGAGCAGCTTTTCGCGCGCCAGGGCGCGGGACTTGGCGGACAGCGCCTTGTCTTCGAACTCCTTGAGCTCGGGAATGATGAAGCGTTCGGCGTTCTTCAGGGTCTGGCGGCGCACGTAATCGACCGGCGCGTCGCGGGCCTGGGCACGTGGAATCTCGATGTAGTAGCCATGGACCCGGTTGTAGCCGACCTTGAGGCCGGCAAGCCCGGTGCGCTCGCGCTCACGGGTTTCGAGCCTCACCAGGTAGTCGCCGGCATGTTCCGCAAGCCCGCGGTGCTCGTCGAGCTCGGCATCGAACCCCGTGGCAAGCACGCCACCGTCGCGAATCACCACCGGCGGATTCTCGACCAGCGCGCGGGTCAGGGTGTCGGCGAGTTCGGGGTAGGGGCGGATATGGCGCTTCAGGTCGTCCAGCGCGCTGCCCTCGGCATAGTCGGCCAGGGCGGCGGCGAGTGCCGGCAGGGCGTTGAAGGCATCGCGCAGCCGCGCGAGATCGCGTGGCCTGGCACTGTAGAGCGCGACCCGGGCAAGGATGCGTTCAACGTCGCCGATGGCCTTGAGCGATTCGCGCAGATCGACGTAGCCTTCCTGGTCGATCAGCAATGTCACCGCCGCCTGGCGTGCCTGTACCTGGTCGCGATCGCGCAGCGGGCGGTTCAGCCAGCGCTTGAGCAGCCGCGAGCCCATCGCCGTGGCGCTGGTGTCGAGCACGCTTGCCAGGGTGTTGTCGTGGGTCCCGGCGAGGTTGGTATCGATCTCCAGGTTGCGCCGGCTGGCCGCGTCGATCACCACTGTATCATCGCGGCTCTCGACGCCGATGGCGGTGACATGGGGAAGCCGCGAGCGCTGGGTGTCGCGGGCGTACTCCACCAGCACGCCAGCGGCGGTGATGGCGGACTCCAGATGGGCACAACCGAATCCACGCAGGTCCTGGACCTGGAACTGATCGCACAGCAGGCGCGTGGCGCCTTCCAGGTCGAACAGCCAGTCGCTCTGGCGACGCAGGCCGCGCCTCCCCTCGAGCGTGGGGGGGAGCGACAGGCTCTCGGCCACCAGCAACTCGGCAGGATCGAGGCGCTGAAGTTCCGCCAGCATCTCGTGTTCGCCCTCCACCTCGAGCACGCTGAAGCGTCCGCTGGAAAGCTCCAGCCACGCCATGCCGATACGTTGGCCCGCGGCATGCACCGCCACCAGCAGGTTGTCGCGGCGGGCATCCAGCAGCGCCTCGTCGTAGAGGGTGCCGGGGGTGACGATGCGTACCACGCGACGCTCCACCGGTCCCTTGCTGGTGGCCGGGTCGCCGATCTGCTCACAGATCGCTACCGACTCGCCGGCTGCCACCAGCCGAGCCAGATAGCCCTCGGCGCTGTGGTAGGGTACGCCGGCCATGGGAATCGGCTTGCCAGCGGACTGGCCGCGCTGGGTCAGGGTGATGTCGAGCAGCCGGGCGGCACGGCGGGCGTCATCGAAGAACAGTTCGTAGAAGTCGCCCATGCGGTAGAAGAGCAGCACGTCCGGATGTTCACGCTTGATCTTCAGATACTGGGCCATCATCGGCGTATGCTGGGCGCTGGCCTGGGTCATGGTGGCTGCGGGCTCCTTGCGCTTGCGGGAGATGACAGGGCCGGGGTCGGCAGGCCAGGATTGCCTGCATCGGTCGGCCAAAGCCAGTATTCTACGCATATATTCCACGCACGTGTTCCAGGCGCTTGTCTTGGCTGCGTGGCGCACGCGGACGAGCGCCGACCCCCACCCGTACAGGAGTTCAACATGGGACATTCCGCGGCAAGCCTCGCCAATCTCGATCTCGCCACCCTGGCCGAACGCCTGGGGCGCCGCTGTCGCGAGCAAGGCGTGACACTTACTACCGCCGAGTCCTGCACTGGCGGTGGGGTGGCGAGTGCGATCACCGCAGTGGCTGGCAGTTCCGACTATTTCGAGACTGGCTACGTCACCTATTCCAATGCCGCCAAGGCCCGCCTGCTGGGTGTGCCCACGGCGCTGATCGAGGCCCATGGCGCGGTCAGCAGCGAGGTGGTCGAGGCCATGGTGGCGGGAGCCTGTCGCGACAGCGGCGCGTCTCTCGGTGTGGCGATCAGTGGTGTGGCGGGGCCTGGTGGCGGCAGCGACGACAAGCCGGTCGGCACCGTGTGGCTGGCCTTCGGCGATGAGCATCGCCAGTCCTCGGTGTGCCACCACTTTCCCGGCGACCGTCGCGCGGTGCGTGAGCGTGCGGTGCGCGAAGCGCTGGTGGGGTTGATTCGCGTCGTCGAGGCCGAAGCCCCGGTCGGTTGAGTCAATTTCGCGCTGGCCGAGCTTGGCTTCTTTCGCCATACTACTGGCTAGCCATACAGTGCATATTCGATGTATTCTGCCGACATCGTTTCTTGAGTGCCCATCTCGGCCATCGTCGGCCGGTATGTTCGTAGACCGGCACTTTCACGACCAGCACTTTCACGACCAGCATATCCATGAATCCGTACATCTACGCCTATCAATCTAGCCCCACAGCAGGAGACACGTGATGGCTCAGGACGACAACCGTTCCAAGGCGCTCAGCGCCGCGCTTTCCCAGATCGAGCGTCAGTTCGGCAAGGGCACCGTGATGCGCCTGGGCGATGCCCCGCGGGTGGTGATGCCGTCGGTATCCACCGGTTCGCTGGGCCTGGATATCGCCTTGGGCATCGGTGGCCTGCCGTATGGCCGGGTGACCGAGATCTTCGGCCCGGAATCCTCGGGCAAGACCACGCTGACACTGTCGGTGATTGCTCAGGCCCAGAAGCAGGGCAAGACCTGCGCCTTCATCGACGCCGAACACGCCCTCGACCCGAGCTATGCCGAGAAGCTGGGGGTCAATCTGGATGACCTGCTGGTCTCCCAGCCGGACACCGGTGAGCAGGCGCTCGAGATCTGCGACATGCTGGTGCGTTCCGGTGGCGTTGACGTGATCGTGATCGATTCGGTGGCGGCATTGACGCCGCGCGCCGAGATCGAAGGCGAGATGGGTGATTCCCATGTCGGCCTGCAGGCGCGCTTGATGTCCCAGGCGCTGCGCAAGATCACCGGCAACATCAAGAACGCCAACTGTCTGGTCGTGTTCATCAACCAGATCCGCATGAAGATCGGGGTCATGTTCGGCAGCCCCGAGACCACCACCGGCGGCAATGCCCTGAAGTTCTACTCCAGCGTGCGTCTCGACATCCGTCGTACCGGCTCGGTGAAGCAAGGTGACGAGGTCACTGGCAACGAGACCCGCGTCAAGGTGGTCAAGAACAAGGTGGCGCCACCGTTCCGTCAGGCCGAGTTCCAGATTCTCTACGGCAAGGGTATCTACCATGCCGGTGAGGTGGTCGACCTGGGCGTGCAGTGCAAGCTGGTCGACAAGGCGGGCGCCTGGTACAGCTACCAAGGCCAGAAGATCGGCCAGGGCAAGGCCAATGCCGCGCAGTTCCTGGAAGACAATCCGGCGATCATGGAAGAGATAGAAGGCCAGATTCGTGGCCAGTTGCTTGCCGCCCCGGCGTCCAAGGAAGAGCCCGAAGAGGCCGTGGCCGCCGACGCGGATCGCGAAGACGACCTGCTGTAAGCCATCATGTGGGGCAGCGACGCATCAGGTGGTGACGCGGCAAGCGGCAAGCGATCGCCGCGTGACGATGCCATTCGGCTGTTGGCGCAGCGCGAGTACTCGCGTGCCGAGCTTGCCACCCGTCTGAACGCGCGAGGCCACGAGGCGGCGGATATCGCAGCCTGCCTCGATGCGCTGGCCGAGCTCGACCTGCAGTCCGATACGCGCTTTGCCGAGAGCTTCGTGCGCTCTCGCGTGCTGCGTGGCCAGGGGCCGCTCAAGATTCGTGGTGAGCTTGCGCGACGTGGAATCGATAATGAGCAGGTGCGTGCCACCATGGCGACGGCGTCGCTCGAGGTCGACTGGTTCGCGCTTGCCGCTGAGACTCTCTCCCGGCGCTTTTCCGACCCTGGCGACACACCGCGTGAGCGTGCCCGGCGCGAACGTTTTCTGGCCGGGCGGGGGTTCGATTTCGAGCAGGTGCGTCATGCCGTGGAGCACGCCTGGGACTCGGCCCCAGAACCCCCCTAGCCGGCCAGTCCCTTCAGCCCCTTCAGTCCCTTGACAACTGAGGTATAATGTTACCCTTTGCGAACGCCCCGGGCGGCGTTGGCGGGTGGTTCTGGCGTGCACAATCCGGCGCCGACATGCCTCAGCTACCTTGACCGAGCCCGGGCCGACACGCCTCTCGTCACGGATATCCCATGAAAAGCGCAGACATCAGACAGGCCTTTCTGACCTTCTTTGAAGAGCAGGGCCATACCATCGTGCCGACGGGCTCGCTGGTGCCCGGCAACGACGCCACCCTGCTGTTCACCAACGCCGGCATGGTGCCATTCAAGGACGTCTTCCTGGGGCAGGATCCGCGCCCCTACGTGCGGGCGACCTCGGCCCAGCGCTGCGTGAGGGCCGGGGGCAAGCACAATGACCTCGACAACGTCGGCTATACGGCGCGTCACCACACCTTCTTCGAGATGCTCGGCAACTTCAGCTTCGGAGATTACTTCAAGCGTGACGCTATCCGTTTCGCTTGGCAGTTCCTCACCGAGCGGCTTGGTCTGCCCGCCGAGAAGTTATGGGTCACGGTGTTCACCGAGGATGACGAGGCCTACGACATCTGGGCCGATGAAATCGGTGTGCCCCATGAGCGCATCGCGCGCATCGGTGCCAAGGACAACTTCTGGCAGATGGGCGATACCGGGCCTTGCGGCCCTTGCTCGGAGATATTCTTCGACCACGGTCCTGAGGTGTGGGGTGGCCCGCCGGGCAGCCCCGAGGAAGATGGCGACCGCTACATCGAGATCTGGAACCTGGTGTTCATGCAGTTCGATCGCGATGCGGCCGGGAATCTCAACCCGCTGCCCAAGCCGTCCATCGATACCGGCATGGGGCTGGAGCGTGTCGCGGCGGTGATGCAGGGCGTGCATTCGAATTATGAGATCGACCTGTTTCAGAATCTGCTGGCGGCGGCGGCCGAAGCGACCGGTCATGCCGACACCCAGTCACCCTCACTGCGGGTGATCGCCGACCATATCCGTTCCTGCGCGTTCCTGATTGCCGATGGCGTGCTGCCCTCCAATGAAGGGCGGGGTTACGTATTGCGCCGGATCATTCGTCGGGCGATCCGTCACGGCCACAAGCTGGGGGCCGAGGGGGCCTTCTTCCACAAGCTGGTGGCGGCGCTGGATGCCGAGATGGGAGATGCCTACCCAGAGCTGCGTGAAGGCCGCGCGCAGATCGAGCGGGTGTTGCACAAGGAAGAGGAGCAGTTCGCGCGCACGCTGGATCATGGCATGCGCCTGCTGGAAGTGGCGCTGGCCGAACGTGATGGCGATATGCTGCCCGGCGAGACCGTGTTCAAGCTCTACGATACCTATGGTTTCCCATTCGACTTGACCGCCGATGTCTGTCGCGAGCGCGGTGTGAGCCTTGATGAAGCCGGCTTCAAGCGCGAGCTAGAGGCCCAGCGCGAGCGCGCACGTGCCGCCAGTCAGTTCGGCGCCGACTACACGGCAGCCCTCGAGCTCGAGGGGCAGACCGCCTTCACCGGGTATGACCGCCTGGAGGACAGCGCCACCGTCACCGCCATCGTCGATGAGGCGGGCAATGAGCGCGCTGCCCTGGCGTCGGGCGACAAGGGCATCGTGGTGCTCGACCGCACGCCCTTCTATGGCGAGTCCGGTGGGCAGGTCGGTGATGCCGGCTACCTGCACGTCGCCAATGGCCGTTTCCAGGTCACCGATACCCAGAAGCAGGGTGATCACCACCTGCACCATGGCGTGATGGTCGAGGGAGAGCTCGAGGTCGGTGGTGAAGTGCGTCCCCAGGTGGATGCCGGCCTGCGAGCCGCCACGGTGCGTAACCACTCCGCTACCCACCTGATGCACAAGGCGCTGCGCATGGTGCTTGGTGATCATGTGCAGCAGAAAGGCTCGCTGGTCACTGCCGAACGCCTGCGTTTCGACTTCAGCCACTTCGAGCCGATGACCCCGCAACAGCTGGCCGAGGTCGAGCGGCTGGTCAACGAGCAGATTCTCGAGAACGCCGCGACCCGTGTCGAGCAGATGAGTCTCGATGAGGCCAAGGCCAAGGGCGCGGCGGCGCTGTTCGAGGCCAAGTACGCCGATAACGTGCGCGTGCTGACCATCGGCGTCGATGACTTCTCCATCGAGCTGTGCGGTGGCACCCACGTGGCGCGCAGCGGTGACATCGGCTGTTTCCACATCATCGCCGAGAGCGGCATCGCCAGTGGTGTACGGCGTATCGAAGCGATTACCGGAGAAGGCGCGCTGGCCTGGTTTGGCGAGCAGGAGGCCAGGCTTCACCGCGTCGGCGAGCGTCTGAAGGCCAAGCCGGAGCAGGTCGAGGAGCGCGTCGACGCCTTGCTCGAGCGTAACCGGGGGCTGGAGAAGGAGCTCGAGCGCCTCAAGGCCAAGCTGGCCAGTGCCGCCGGCAACGACATGCTCGACGAGGCGCGTGAAGTCGGTGGGGTCAAGGTGCTGTCGGCCCGCCTGGAAGGCGTCTCCGGCAAGGAGCTACGCGGTGTGCTCGACCAGCTCAAGAACAAGCTTGGCTCCGGCATCATCGTGCTTGGCGTGGGGGATCAGGACGCTGGCAAGGTCAGCCTTATCGCCGGTGTCACCGACGACCTGACGTCGCGGGTGAAAGCCGGTGAGCTGGTCAATCACGTGGCGTCCCAGGTAGGTGGCAAGGGAGGCGGCCGTGCCGACATGGCTCAGGCTGGCGGCAACGATGTCGCCGCGCTGGCCGCTGCTCTGGACAGCGTGCCCGCCTGGCTCGAGGCCAAGCTTCAATAATCTCTGATGGGGCCGGTTGCAATAATGCTACCGGCCCCATTTCATTGCCGGTACGATTCGGCGAGTCACACTATTTCACTCATCCGAGCGAACCTCGCTCGACAATCGAGGGAAAACGGCAGATGGCACTATACGTACAGAAGTTCGGCGGCACATCGGTAGGCACCGTTGAACGCATCAAGGCCGTAGCCGAGAAGGTCAAGGGCTTTCGCGACAATGGCCATCAGGTCGTTGTGGTGGTGTCAGCCATGAGCGGCGAGACCAACCGCCTGATCGGCATGGCCAATGATATCAACGACGAGCCCACGCCTCGCGAGATGGACATGCTGGTCTCCACCGGCGAGCAGGTGACGATCTCCCTGCTGGCCATGGCGCTGCACAAGCTTGGCGTGCCGGCGACGTCCTACACCGGCTCCCAGGTCGGCATCCTGACCGACAGTGCACACACCAAGGCGCGTATCCAGCGCATCGAAACCGAGGAGATGCAGGAGGACCTGGACGATGGCCAGGTGGTCGTGGTCGCCGGCTTCCAGGGGGTCGACGAGGAGGGCAACATCACCACCCTCGGCCGAGGTGGCTCAGATACCACCGGTGTGGCGCTTGCCGCGGCCCTCAAGGCCGATGAATGCCAGATCTACACCGATGTCGATGGTGTCTATACCACGGACCCGCGTGTTTGCTCCAAGGCCCAGCGTCTCGACAGCATCACCGTCGAAGAGATGCTGGAACTGGCAAGCCTGGGCTCCAAGGTCCTGCAGATTCGCGCCGTCGAATTCGCCGGGAAATACAATGTTCCGCTGCGCGTGCTGTCCAGCTTCGAGGACGGCCCCGGCACCCTGATCGTTGCAGACTCCGACCAAGACGAGGATTCCATGGAAGAACCGCTGATCTCCGGTATCGCCTTTACCGCCAATGAAGCCAAGCTGACCCTGCTCAACACCCCCGACGTGCCTGGCGTGGCTTCCCGGATCCTGGGGCCGATCGCCGATGCCAACATCGAAGTCGACATGATCGTGCAGAACGTCGCGCCGGCGGGTGACTACACCGACTTTACCTTCACCGTCGCCAAGGGCGACTACAAGCAGACCATGCGCATCCTGGAAGACCAGGTGATTCCGGCGCTGGGTGGTGGTGATCTGCGTGGTGACGACAATATTGCCAAGGTCTCGCTGGTGGGCGTGGGCATGCGCTCCCACGCGGGTGTCGCCTCCAAGATGTTCCGTGTGCTGGCCGAAGAAAATATCAACATCCGCATGGTATCCACCTCCGAGATCAAGATTTCCGTGGTGATCGACGAAAAGCAGATGGAGCTGGCGGTACGCGCACTGCACAGTGCCTTCGGCCTGGACAAGAGCGATATCGAAAAGGAATAAGGCGTGTCTCCGGCGGTAGACACCTTCTACGCTTGTAGGGAATCCCGTGGCAGAACGGTGTCGGGCTTCCCTTCAACGGGAAGCCTCGGTGTCATGGGCCGGTGCACATTGGTCAGGGACGACGTCATGACACATAATGAGGCGCTGCCGCCATGCTGGCGCACATCCCGTTGCAAGACCGCTAGAGCAAGAAGCCCAGAACAAGCCTGAGAAGGAGATCAGCCATGCTCATCCTGACCCGCCGTGTCGGCGAGACCTTGATGATCGGAGACGACATCACCGTGACCGTTCTTGGGGTCAAGGGAAACCAGGTCCGCATCGGCGTCAACGCCCCCAAGGACGTTGCCGTGCATCGTGAAGAGATTTACCAGCGTATCCAGCGCGAAAAGGCCGAGGAGGATGGCGGCACCCACGAGGAATAACTCGCCTGGCAGGAAGGCGTTGTTAGGTGGCGCACGGGAAAAAATCCTCTGTCCCGCTGGACAATGACCTTCAGAAACGGTAAGATACGCGCCGTGTCGATGAGGAGAGGTGGCCGAGTGGCTGAAGGCGCTCCCCTGCTAAGGGAGTATGGGGTTTATAGCCTCATCGAGGGTTCGAATCCCTCTCTCTCCGCCATTATCGCGCACCGCAAGAAGATCAAGCGCCCGTAGCTCAGCTGGATAGAGTACCTGACTACGAATCAGGGGGTCGGAGGTTCGAATCCTCCCGGGCGCGCCATCTTCTTCGCTAGACAAGCTCAATGAGTCATTCTCAATGGGCTTTCGCGTTTCCATGACGTGTCCAACACGATTCTGTCCTTGTCGGACATCGTGATACGCGCCCGTAGCTCAGCTGGATAGAGTACCTGACTACGAATCAGGGGGTCGGAGGTTCGAATCCTCCCGGGCGCGCCAGATTTCTACCCGTCCTCTTCACGAGGACGGGTTTTCTGTTTTTAGCCGTACCCGTTCCGCGATCGTTTGAGGCGCCGTTGCGATGCAGCGGCGCCTCCTTTTTATGCGGCATCTCTGCTTGGTCTGGTGTGCCCCCGGTTTTGTAGACACTTTGCCGACAACCGAAGGTAAGGTGCTATGCGCTTTAAAATTCGACGTCAGTTCACGCTAGAGTTCAAACGCCATGTCGTCCAGTATTCACTGGAGGCCCCCGAAGCTC
>NZ_PYUD01000007.1:0-24537 GCF_003028575.1 Halomonas urumqiensis
AGTTGATGGGCGTAGGCGGCGTTGTCGGCCACCCGCACCTTGTTGACACCGTCGAGCTTGGCGGCCGCCTCGGCCACTGCGGCCACGTTCTCACCGGCGACCAGAATATCGATGTCGCCGCCGATCTCTTTTGCCGCTGCGACCACATGGGCGGTCGCGCCGACCAGGACGCCATCGTGATGTTCAGCCAGAACCAGAATGCTCATGAAATCAGCTCCTCTCAAAGCACTGTTGTCAAAGAACTTTTATCAAAGCACTTTGGCTTCGTTCTTGAGTTTGTCGACCAGCTCGTCTACCGAGCCCACCTTGACGCCACCCTGGCGTTCGGCCGGCGGCTCGACCTTCAGCAGCGTGACCTTGGAAGCCACATCGACACCCAGGTCCGCCGGGGTCTTGGCGTCGAGCGGCTTCTTCTTGGCCTTCATGATATCGGGCAACTTGGCGTAGCGCGGCTCGTTCAGGCGCAGGTCGGTGGTGACGATGGCCGGAAGCGTGAGCTCAATGGTCTGCAGGCCGCCGTCGACCTCGCGGGTCACCTGGGCCTTGTCGCCGTCGATGACCACTTCCGAGGCGAAGGTGCCCTGCGGCATCCCGGTCAAGGCGGCGAGCATCTGGCCGGTCTGGTTGTTGTCGGTATCGATGGCCTGCTTGCCGACGATGACCAGGCCCGGCTGCTCTTCCTCGACCACCTTGGCAAGCAGCTTGGCCACGGCCAGGGATTCAATTCGCTGATCGGACTCGGCGGACGTATCCACATGAACGGCCCGGTCGGCCCCCAGCGCCAGGGCGGTGCGCAGTTGCTCCTGGGCGGCCTTGGGGCCGATGGTCACGGCCACGACCTCGGTAGCTATCCCGCGCTCCTTGAGCCTCACCGCTTCTTCCACGGCGATCTCGCAGAACGGGTTCATGGCCATCTTGACGTTGGTGAGATCGACGTCGGAATTATCCGGCTTGACCCGGATCTTGACGTTATAGTCGATGACGCGTTTGACCGCGACGAGTACTTTCATGGTGTCCTCGCTTGGTTCTTCTAAGGGTGAACCATCACTACAGGGGTACGGTGTTCAGCACTCCGCACCCAATGGAAAGCGCGCTGTGCGCTAGGTGTCACTGTCACTGTCTCAGCCGAGCGTTTGATAGGCTCACTGCTGAAAAAATCACCTTAATCTGCCATATTCGGCACCGTGTCAACAATCCCCGTACCGCTTACAGTCGCGATCAAGACATCGCAGGGGGTGACCTTAGTCCGCTATTATGCCTATCATGGTGACAGGCAAGAAGCAAACGACCGTTTTAATATTATTCGACGTTGGTTGGAGCCCCGGGCGCTGACCGTGAGCCTCGCGCTGACCTCGTCGATGTCCAGGGGAGGAGAGACCGGTGGAAGAGAGACAGGTGGAAGAAGTCGAACGCGATTCCATGGATTTCGATGTGGTCATCGTCGGTGCCGGGCCTTCGGGCCTGTCGGCTGCCTGCCGGCTGATGCAGCAGGCCAACGAGGCCGGTAACGAACTCACCGTGTGTGTGGTGGAGAAAGGCTCCGAGGTGGGAGCGCATATCCTCTCGGGGGCCGTCTTCGAGCCACGCGCCCTGCAGGAGCTGTTTCCCGACTGGGCCGAGCGTGGCGCCCCGCTGACCACGCCCGCCACCCGTGACGAGCTCTATCTGCTCAAGGACGCCGAGAAGGCACAGAAACTACCCAATGTGCTGGTGCCCAAGAGCATGCACAACACCGGCGGACAGAACGCTGATGGAGAGTCGACCCGCTACGTGATCAGCGCCGGCAACCTGTGCCGCTGGCTGGCCGAACAGGCGGAAGGACTCGGGGTCGAGATCTTTCCCGGCTTTGCCGCCCAGGAGGTCATCATCGAGGATGATGTCGTCAAGGGCATCCTGATCGGGGACATGGGGGTTGCAGCCGATGGCCAGCACAAGGACAGCTACATGCTGGGCATGGAACTGCGCGCCAAGTACACGCTGTTCGCCGAAGGCGCCCGAGGCCACCTGGGCAAGCGCCTGATCGGTAATTTCAAGCTCGACGAGGGCAAGGATCCGCAGCACTACGGTATCGGCCTCAAGGAGTTGTGGGATGTCCCCGCTGAGCAACACGAACCGGGGCTTGTGCTGCACGGCTCCGGCTGGCCACTCGACAAGCACACCCACGGCGGCTGGTTCCTCTACCACGCGGAGAACCAGCAGGTGGTGGTCGGCTTGATCATGGATCTCGCCTACCAGAATCCGTGGTTATCGCCCTTCGACGAATTCCAGCGCATGAAGCACCATCCGGTGCTGTCCAGGTCCCTGTCAGGCGGCAAGCGCGTGGCCTATGGGGCCCGCGCGATCACCAAGGGCGGGCTGAACTGCCTGCCGAAGATGACCTTCCCCGGTGGTCTGCTGATCGGCTGCGACGCCGGCACCTTGAACTTCGCCAAGATCAAGGGGCTGCACACCGCCATGAAGTCCGGCCTGGTCGCCGCCGAAGCGGTATTCGAGGCGATCAGCGCAGGGGATGAAGGTGGCAACGAGCTTGGTGCCTTCACCCAGCGCTGGGAACAGAGCTGGGCCTACGCCGAGCTCAAGGAGAGCGCGAGCTTTGGCCCGGCCATCCACAAGTACGGCACTGTCGGCGGCGGCGCCTACAACTTCGTCAACCAGTTGCTGGGTGGCAAGCTGCCCAACGTGCACGACACCGTCCCGGACCACGCCGCCCTCAAGCCGGCCAGTGAATTCGAGAAGATCGATTACCCCAAGCCCGACGGCAAGCTCTCCTTCGACAAGGCAAGCTCGGTGTTTCTCTCCAACACCAACCATGAGGAGGATCAGCCCTGCCATCTCAAGCTCGCCGATGCGGACCTGCCGATTCGCGACAATCTGCCCGAATACGCCGAACCTGCCCAGCGCTACTGCCCGGCCGGGGTCTACGAGGTGGTCGAGGATGATGCCGGCAACCCACGTTTCCAGATCAACTTCCAGAACTGCGTGCACTGCAAGACCTGCGACATCAAGGATCCGGCCCAGAACATTACCTGGGTAGCCCCGGAAGGCGGCGGCGGGCCAAACTACCCGAACATGTAAGCGCAAGAACAGCACGAACGGATCATCGCCCCCATGCCTATGGCTGGGGGCGTTTTTGTATTCCAACTCAACGCTGATGGTTGCAACCTTCGGGCGCCCCAGGATCAGCCGCCAGTGGCCACCGGCCGTGAGGGGTCGCGAATCCATTCGCTCCAGGAGCCGGGGTAGAGCTTCGGCAGCGCTCGCCCCGCCACGGCATAGGCCAGAACGTTGTGGCAGGCGGTAACGCCGGAACCACAGTAGGCGACCACCTCCTCGGCGTGTGGCAGTTCGCGCGCAAGTTCCGCCGCTGGCTTGAAGCGGCCGGCGGGCGTGAGGTTGTCGCTACTGGGCCGGCATACGGCACCGGGAATATGACCAGCCACCGGGTCGATAGGCTCAACCTCACCTCGGAAGCGCTGCACGCCACGCGCATCCACCTTCAGTGCCCGACCGGAGAACACCTCTTCGGCAGTGACCTGGGTGTCGGTTCTGAATTGCGGTTGCCAGCGGCTGGGCCTGGGCGGCGAAACGTCGCCCCCGACCAGGTCGCCCCCCTGGCCGACCCACGCCTTGATGCCACCATCCAGCAACCGCACATCGGGATGCCCCGCCCAGCAGGCCAGCATCCACCAGGCCCTGGCCGCGGCCAGCTGCCCGCCCATGTCGTCATAAACCACCACCGGCTCTTCCGCGGTGATGCCAAGTCGCTGCAGGCTGCCGACGAAGGCCGCTTCCCGTGGCAGTGGGTGTCTGCCATGTACGCCAGGCGAGCCAGCCAGGTCAGTCTCCAGATCCAGGTGGCGACTGCTCGGCAAGTGAGCTTCCCACCACAGTAAACGACCCTCGGCGGGTTGGCCGAGCCTGGCACGACAATCGAGCACCCGGGGTGGGCGAGGTTCCTCCAAGGCATCAGCCAGTTCGGTAGCGGAGATGAGAACGCTGTTCATGCTGTTTCTCCCGCAAGCAATTCGATGGGGGCAAGCCGGGCGATGAGGCGCCGGCGGCCGGCGGATCTGAAGCGAACTTCGATCACTGGATTGGCAGGGTCGCCCTCGACCACACTGATTTCGCCATCACCAAAAACGGCATGTCGCAACCACTGACCAACAACGAAGTCGTCCGCCCATGGATTGGCTTCGGCCACACCCTCGGGACGACTTGCCAGCGGCAAGTCGCGGCCTAACCGTTCAAGATAGGGTTCGACGATCTCGCGTCGTGATACCGCAAGCTCCGTTTCATAGGCACCATTTTCACAGGCACCGTTTTCATAGGCGCCGTTTTCATAGACGCCGTTGGTCGCGTTCAACCGCCTGGCGATCAGGCAACACTCTTCCACGGCGGTCTCGGCAATGAAGCGGCTCGGCCGGTGGTCGCCAGCGTCATGCAGCAGCAGCAGATGCTCCTGGGCGCGGGTAATCGCGACGTAGTAAAGCCGTCGCTCCTCCTCGAGACGCGATCCAGACAGCGGGTTGTCGCGGCTATAGTGGGGGAAATCCTCTTCATTGGCGCCGGCCAGGATGACCAGCGGCCATTCCAGGCCCTTGGCGCCATGAACTGTCGTGATCAGCACGCCATCGGTGCGGTTTTCCACGGGACGGCGCAGCAATTCGATGAAGCCGTCAGGGTCGTTGCTAAACTCCTCGGCTTGCTCGAGCAACACATCGAGCAGACGGACGTCCTCTTCACCCTTGTCGCGGCGCGTAGCGGCACGCTTGAGCACCTTCTCGGCCTCGACCGCCTCGACCACATGGGCAAGCAAGCGCCCTGGTGGCCAGCTGGCACGCCTTGGCAGTTCACAGAGCAATGCCCAGCGTCGCTTGAGCGTACGCTTCTGGTGTGGCTTCAAGCCTTCGAGCAACGGGTCATGGCGCGGGGGCCACTGCTGGGTCTCGGCCAATCGATTGGCCAGCGCCTGAATACGCTCCCTGGACACGAAGGGCGTAGGTTGCGACAACAACAGCGCCAGGTGTTCGCTGTCGCGCAGCCGTTCCGGGCGACGCGCCAGCAGCAGGTAGCCTGCCAGCGCCTGGACCAGCGGCAGGCGAAACACGAAGCGATCCTCACGAGCCAGTCTGAACGGCACAC
Source organism: Halomonas urumqiensis (assembly GCF_003028575.1). Taxonomy (GTDB): domain Bacteria; phylum Pseudomonadota; class Gammaproteobacteria; order Pseudomonadales; family Halomonadaceae; genus Halomonas; species Halomonas urumqiensis. Next base: position 5,143 of record NZ_PYUD01000007.1, read on the forward strand.
CGGCGTTGAGCAGGGCAAGCTGCAACGGCACGGACAGCGCCCAGCTGCGCACCAGCACGCAGGCCTGGATGAGCGGCCTGCCACGGCGGCGCTGCCAGGCATCCAGTTCATCCAGCAGGCCACGACTGCCCTGGGCTACTGCCAGGCGTGTCTGAGGATTGTCGTCGGTGGCGAGACACAACTGATCGGGACGGCGGCGGTTGGCGGCAATCGCATGGTTGGCGGCCAGTGCCAAGGCATGGCCGTGGCGAAAGGTCGTCGACAGTGGATAGTCACGGGCGACACCGAAGGTGGCGGTGAAACGCTCGAGCATGGTGTCCGGGTGAGCGCCTCGCCATTCATAGATGCACTGGTTGGCATCTCCAACGGCCATTACCGCGGCATTTGGAACAGCCAGAAGCGCCATCAAGCGTTGCTGGGCGACATTGATGTCCTGGTATTCATCGATGATCACATGGTCGAGAAAGCCCTGGACCCGGGCAAGCAAGGAGCGATCGGCTTCAAGCGCCCGCAATGGCCGATACAGCAGGTCCGCGTAGCTCATCTGTGCATGAGCGTCGAGCAGCCGCTCGGCATGCATGAAGGCCGACACGAAATGCTCGGTGTCATCACCGAAATCGGTCCGTGCATAAAGCTCGTCCGGTGTCACCATCTCTGCCTTGACCAGCGCGCAGAACTGGGCGAGCGCCTCCAGCTTTTCGGGGTCGAGGGCCATCTCGCGCGCCTCCGGCTCATCGGCCAGCGCCTGCAGGGTGGCCTGGCGCAGCAGGCGCTCCAGTTGCCAGTCCGCGGTGAGCAATTGGCGCGGTGACAAGACTCCCCAGCGCGTCAGGCTCTGGGTCAGCCGGTGGCCAAGCGAGTGGAAGGTACGCACATCGGGAAGCGGCTGTCCTGCTGGCGCCATCTCGGCCAGCCGGGCCTGGAAATCCTCGCGGGCCGAGCGGTTGAACATCAACACCAGGATGCGTGAAGGCGGCACCCCCTGGCTAAGCAGGTGCAGCACTCTTGCCACCATGGTGGTGGTCTTGCCGGACCCGGCGACGGCCGCCACCCGGGCGTGGCCGCCCTGGTGTTCGACCACCGCTCTCTGCTCGTCGGTCAGGCGCATGGTGATTCATCATCCAGCCGGCCCAGCACCTGCAATATGCCGGCGCTCATGAATCCCAGCTCCTGGCCACCTTCCTCGCACGGGCGGCTCTCGGCCTGCTCGACCAGCCGATAGTAGACATTGCGACCAAGCCTTGCGCTAAGCCCGAAGCGCACCGCCACTTCCGGAATCCACTCGCCGGCAGGGGTCTCGCTCAGGCTGAGGCAGCGCGTTTCATCGAGGGCCAGGCGGTCGCCGACATTGGTGGTCAGCCACCAGCACCCCGCGTCGTCGGGCTCGGCGTCGATGATCACGAAGGGTCGGTCCTCGACGCGGATCCGCTGCCACTCGACCGGGGTGACCAGCGCATAGTCACCGTCGGACTCGCGCCGGAGGATGGTGGAAAGCAACCTGACCAGCCGCGGGCGGGTGATCGCAGTTCCCTCATGGATCCAGCGACCATCGGCGGCGATCACCAGGTCCATTTCACCACGCTGCTCCGGATGCCAGCGATCCACAGGGGGAATTTCCCCGTGCGGGGTGATATGGGCAAGCAGCGGGTCGAGGTTCATGGGTGTCCCCTCAGCTCAAGACAGGGTGTACGAAACGGATCGCGACGCGGTGTAACAGATACGCTGTCCCTCCCTGCAGCTTAGACCAGCCCTGCCCTGGCCAGGGATTCGCGGACCGCCGGCGGCGCCTCGGGGGCGGCGGCACGGAACAGATGATAGAAGTTGGCGGTGGTCTGCATCGCCAGTTCATCGATGCCGATGCCACGCTCGGCGGCGATGCACTCGGCGACTTCCACGACCCAGGCAGGCTCGTTGGATTTTCCACGATGAGGCACTGGTGCGAGGTAGGGACTGTCGGTTTCGATCAACAGGCGATCGAGGGGGACGCGCCTGGCCACCTCACGCAACGACGTGGCATTGCGGAAGGTGACGATGCCGGACAGCGAGATATAGAAGCCATGGCGTACCGCTTCCCGCGCCATGTCGAGATCCTCGGTGAAACAGTGCAGCACCCCTCCCACCGCCGGGTCGGTATGCTCACGGATCATCGCCAGGGTCTCCTCCTTCGCCTCACGGGTGTGGATGATCACCGGAAGCTCGAGTTCAGTGGCGGCAATCAGCTGGCGCTTGAATCGCTCACGCTGGACTTCGCGGGACGGCACCTTGTCGGGAGCCTTGTCGAGATAATGGTAGTCGAGGCCGCATTCACCTATGGCCACGGCACCATAACGGTCGGCGGCTTCCTTGATCGCCTCGATACTTGGCTCCTCGTCGAGCCGATAGAGCGGATGCACCCCCGCCGAGATCACCACATCGTCATGCGCGCGAGCGATAGCGGCAACTCCTGGCAGCTCCTCCAGCGTCACGGCAATGGCCAGGAACTGGCGAACGTCGCGGGCCCGGGCAGCGTCGAGCGCGGCAGAAAGCTCGCCGCCATGGCGGGCGAGGTCGAGTCGGTCGAGATGACAGTGCGAATCGATGAACATGTAGATAAGTACCAGATGCAATGGGTAGACGGAGATCACTGGGGAGGCCGCGGCCCATCAAAGCGTGTAGGTCGGCGCGCCCTTGTCGAGATGCCCTGCCAGCAGGTTCTCGATGCGGTCGCGCACCCCCTGGTCGCTGGCACTGAAGTGAATACCGACCCCCGGCATGCGTCTGCCGCTGACGCCCTCGGGCGAGACCCATACCACCAGACCCGTCACCGGCACGCGTTCACTTTCCCCCGGTAGCGTCAGCAGCAGGAAGATTTCCTGGCCAAGCTCATAGCGTTCCCGCGTCGGCACGAAGATCCCTCCGCGCTCCAGGGATGGCATATAGGCCGAGAGCAGCGTCGGGACATCCTGAATATTCAACGACAGGGCTTTCTGGGCAACCATGGGAAATCCTCTTCAAGAGCGCAGCAACGCGGACCAGCGCACCAACCAGGCCTCGAGAACCAGTTGTGGGTTGGGGTTGCTTCCCGCGGCCAGCAGGCGACGCTGCTCGCGGGCATAATCGAGCAGCCGGAACCAGTCACGTAGACGAGCGTTTTTCACCGCCTGGCGATACAGCGGCAGCAGATCGGGGTTGCGTAGATCATCGCTGACACCAGAAAGACCCAGGCGAATCAGGTCTTCCAGCCAGCTGATACCGTACCACAGGATCGCCTCGCTGGACTGACGGTCAAGCCGCGCGGCTTCCGCCACCGGTTCGGCACCCCGCACCAACGCCTCGAAGGTGTCGACGAGCTGCTGGCGCAGCGCACGCGCCTCGGGTTCGGCCTGGGCCAGCGCGGCCAGCGGCAGACCACCGGCAAGCGTCAACCAGAACCTGGCATCATCTTCGCCCAGCTTGTCGGCAAGCCAGGGCAGACAGGCGGCCTCGGCGGGTGGCGCAAGGCTCCAGTGCTGGCAGCGCGAGCGAATGGTCGGCAGCATCCGTGAGGGAATGTCGGCCAGCAGGATAAACAGTGTGCGTTCGCCGGGCTCTTCCAGACTCTTGAGCAGGGCGTTGGCAGCAGCCACGTTCATGGCCTCGGCCGGACTGATCAGAATGACCCGGTAGCCGCCTTGTTGGGCGGACTGGGCGACGAAGGCGTTGACCCCGCGAATCGGGTCGATGCGAATCTGCCGCTTACCCTCCTCCGGCTCGATTCGCAACAGGTCCGGGTGATAGCCAGCCGCCAGCATCCGACAGGCATGGCACTGGCCACAGGCGCTCTCGCTCGGCGAGGCGCACAGCACACGGGCAATCACCGCCTCGGCGAGCGAGCGCTTGCCGACCCCGCGCGCCCCGGAAATCAACAGGGCATGAGGCAATCGCCCGGCATCCATCAGCGCCACCAGTTCGGCGAAACGCGGGCGCAGCCAGGGCAAGGGGGTCAGCCGGCCATCTTCGCTCACTGCCATGCGCCCACCCGTGCCGCAAGTATCTGGTGAATCTGCTCGGCCACCGCGTCGAGCTCGCGCGACGCGTCGATCACCCGGATGCGCTGCGGGGCGGCATCGGCACGGGCGAGATAGGCCCGGCGCACCGCCTCGAAGAAGCTCGCGTGTTCGCGCTCGAAACGATCGCGCTCGCCACCATGCTGCGAAAGCCGAGCCTCGAGACGTTGCTGAGCGGCCGCCATCGGCATGTCGAGAAGCAGCGTGAGATCGGGCTCGAGCCCGTGCTGGACGAAGCGCTCGAGAATGGCGATGCGGTTCTGATCTATGCCGCGGCCACCGCCCTGGTAGGCAAAGGTGGCATCAGTGAAACGGTCGCAGACCACCCAGGCGCCCCGCGCGAGCGCCGGGCGAATCACCTGGGCCAGGTGCTGGGCACGGGCGGCGAACATCAGCAGCAGTTCGGCGTCATCGTCGAGTGGCTCGTCACCCTGCGGGGCGAGCAGCAGCTCACGAATCGCCTCCGCGCGTGGCGTACCGCCCGGTTCACGGGTGCACACCACCTCGATGCCGCGCGCTTCGAGCCATTCGACCACCCGCTTCACGTTGGTCGACTTGCCGACGCCCTCACCGCCCTCCAGGGTGATGAATCGTCCACGCTTGGTCATAGGGAATCCGCTCCAGGGTCAGCGATTGCGAATGTAGCGGTTCACCGCATTGTTATGCTCGCGAAGCGTCCGCGAGAAGTGGTGTGTTCCATCACCCCGCGAAACGAAATACAGCGTATCGCCAGGGAGAGGATCGACCGCCGCCTCAAGCGATGCCCTGCCTGGCATCGCGATAGGGGTCGGCGGCATGCCATCGATCACATAGGTGTTGTAAGCGGTCGCCTCACGCAAATCGGCACGCGTGATGCGACCATCGTAGCGCTGCCCCATGCCATAGATCACCGTGGGGTCAGTCTGCAGGCGCATGCCCTGCTCCATGCGTCGTTTGAACACCCCGGCGATCTCGCGACGCTCGCCAGAAGCACCGGTCTCGCGCTCGATCAACGAGGCCATGATCAGTGCCTCGTAAGGGGAGTCGATGGTCAGGTCATCGCTGCGCTCTGCCCAAACCTCGTCGAGGATACGCTCCATGCGCGCAAGGGCCTGCTCGAGGATCTCCACATCGCTGACCCCCTTGTGATAGCGATAGGTGTCGGGAAAGAACCAGCCCTCGGGATGACGGCCCTCATGACCAAGCAGCGACATGACCTCCTCATCGGAGAGCCCACTGGTGCGATTCTCCAGCTTTGGGGCATTGTCGAGCAGCTCGCGCATCTGAGCGAAGGTCCAGCCCTCGGGGATGGTCAGCGGGTAGGTCACCACCCGATCACTTCCCAGCAATTCGATCAGCTCACGCCCCGTCATGTCAGGCTCGAGCATGTATTCGCCAACCCGCAGGCTCGGGACATTATCTGGCTCGAGACGGGTCAGCAGACGAAACGCCCATTCATCCTGAATGATGCCTTGTGCCGCGAAATCGGCGACGACCCGGTTGTAACCGGCACCCTCCGACACCTCGAACAACGTCGGCTCCGCCACGGCGATCGGCGCATCCAGACGCGACTGCCAGTAGTGGTAGCCCCCGAACAGTGCCGCACCGCCCAGCACGGCCAACACCAGCAGAATTTTCACAACACGCAGCATGCGTTTCCTCGCTCAATCATTGGTCACTGCTCAATCAACGGCCGCTGTGAGTGGCCATGGCTTGGGGCTATGGTTTGGGGCTAAGGCTTGGGGCTATGGCTGTCACTTCCCAAGGTTATCGAAACGGGTATCGAAACAGGCCTCGAAACAAGTTTCGAAACCCAGCAGCGCGTGGGCCTCGGCCTGAAAGGCACGGTGAACACTATTCAGCGACCAGTTGGCAAGCGCCACACCTTCGGCGTCTTCGAGATCCCGCACCGGCCAGATGCCCTGTACCGAATTGCCCACCCATACGGCACTGGCCTTGCGCAATTCATTCACGCTCACATCGACCTCGTCGATGCCGAGACGCTCGATGAGAGTGTCGCGTAGCGTGCCGGCCACACCGCAGCGGCCAAGCCACGGAGTCTGGAGACGACCGTCGCGCTGCCAGAACAGGTTCATGGCGGTGGCTTCCACAAGTCGATCATCACTGTCCGTCAGGAGGCCTTCGGCAATGGCATCATCGCTCCACTCGGCACGGGCCATCACGTTCTCGAGACGATTGAGGTGCTTGAGCCCGGCCAGCAACGGCTGACTACCGAGGCGCAGGTGGCAAAGTCGCACCCTCACCCCCTCGACCCAGTTCCGGGTATCAGGCGCAAAGGGCAGCCACTGATGGCGCAGGCGTGGTGTTGGCGGCAGCGGTGGGCGATAACCACGCCCACCGCTGCCACGGGTCAGCACCAGCTTGAGTACCTGCAGCCCAGGTGGGGCAGCGGCAAGCAGCCGTTCGAGCTCGGCCCGCTCAGGCACTGGAATACCCAGTACCGCGCAACCACGCGCCAGACGTTCCACATGGGCAAGCCACAACTGCGGCTGACCATCACGCACCAGCACGGTCTCGAACAGCCCATCGCCATAGGCGGCACCACGGTCGTCAAGGGGCCAGCCTGGCACGTCGATCACCTCATTCACTTCGCTCAACTCACTGGCGTCAGCCCCGGCAGCCAAGTGGGCCTCACACGCGGGTGAACAACAGGGTGCCGTTGGTGCCGCCGAAACCGAACGAGTTGGACAACGCCACGTCGATCTTCATCTCGCGGGCAGCATGTGGCACGTAATCGAGGTCACAGCCTTCCTGGGGGTTATCCAGGTTGATGGTCGGCGGCGCCACCTGATCACGAATGGCCAGTACGCAGAACACTGCCTCGACGGCACCGGCGGCACCCAGCAGGTGGCCAATCATCGACTTGGTGGAACTCACCGCCACGCTGTTGGCGGCCTCCCCCATCACCTTCTTGACGGCGCGACTCTCGGCCAGATCGCCAGCAGGGGTCGATGTGCCATGGGCATTGATGTACTGGACATCCGCGGGATCGAGCCGGGCATCGCGGATCGCATGGGACATCGACAGCGCCGCCCCACTGCCATCTTCGGGCGGTGAGGTGATGTGGTAGGCATCGTCGCTCATGCCGAAGCCTGTCATCTCGGCATAGATCGTCGCACCCCGTGCCCGTGCGTGCTCGTACTCCTCCAGTACCATGACACCGGCACCATCGGAGAGTACGAAGCCATCGCGGTCACGATCCCATGGGCGGCTGGCCGCAGCCGGGTCGTCGTTGCGAGTCGAGAGCGCCCGGGCCGCCGAGAAGCCACCCAGGCCAAGCGGCGTGGTGGCCATTTCGGCTCCGCCACAGACCATCACGTCGGCATCGCCATAGGCGATGGTTCTGGCGCTGTACCCGATGTTGTGGGTACCGGTGGTACAGGCGGTGGTGATAGCGATATTGGGGCCTTGAAAGCCGTGCTGGATAGCCAGGTTGCCGGAGATCATGTTGATGATCGAGCCCGGCACGAAGAATGGCGAGATGCGTCGCACACCGCCCTTCAACAGGGCGCTGTGGTTGTGCTCGATCATCGGCAGGCCACCAATGCCCGAACCGATCGCCACGCCGATGCGCCCGGCGTTCTCCTCCGTGCATTCGATGCCCGAATCACTGATCGCCTGGGCGCCGGCCGCCATCCCATACTGGATGAACAGGTCCATCTTGCGGGCGTCCTTCGGATTGAGATAAGGACTGATGTCGAAATCCTTCACCGAGCCACCGAACCGCGTGTTGAAGCCGCTGACATCGCAGTGCTCGATAGGGGCGATGCCGCTCTTGCCGGCCTTGATGTTCGACCAGCTCTCCTCCACGGTATTCCCCACTGGCGTGATCAGGCCAAGACCTGTCACCACAACCCTTCTACGAGCCATCCGCTTTCCTCCAGACATCCTTCATGACACGGCTACGGCCGGGCAAGCTACCCCCGTGAACCATCGATTGCAGGCATTATACCCGAGTCTCCCTACCCTTTGCCGCCCTGACAAGACCCCGTATTCGCCCAACCCGGGAAAACCCTCCCATGGCGGCGCATCACTAAACCACGTGGCACGAAAAAGCCGCCTCGACGGGCGGCTCCTTTTGCGGGTCCGGCAATGGCCGGGCCCGAGCGTCAGCAAGCGGTCTCGACCGCCACCAGCTTACTGGTGGGCGTTGACGTAGTCGATGGCTTCCTGAACGGTGGTGATCTTCTCGGCTTCCTCGTCGGGAATCTCGGTATCGAACTCTTCCTCGAGCGCCATCACCAGCTCGACGGTGTCCAGGGAATCGGCGCCGAGGTCCTCGGTGAAGGAAGAGGAGTTCTGGATGTCTTCTTCCTTGACGTTCAGACGCTCGGCCACAACCTTCTTAACGCGCTCTTCGATGGTGCTCATTATGACGTACTCCAGTCGTTCAAGTGGGCCGTTGAGATTACCAGCCATTTAAGTTCCAGGTCCGCAAGCCGGAAGCTGCGGGGTAGTTTATAGACGCCCCGTGGCCGGCGCAACCGCCGACACTGAAGGGCCTCAACGCATGTTCATGCCGCCATTGACATTGAGTGTCTCGCCGGTGATGTAACCTGCCGTGTCACCGGTGAGAAAGCCCACTGCCGCAGCGATTTCCTCGGGCGCGCCGAGCCGCGACAACGGAATCTGGCCTAGCAGCATCTTGTGCTGCTCTTCGGGCAACGCTTCTGTCATGTCGGTGGCGATAAAGCCAGGCGCCACGGCATTGACGGTGATGGCCCGCGACGCCACTTCGCGAGCCAGGGCGCGCGCGAAGCCTTCCATGCCAGCCTTGGCGGCAGCATAGTTGGTCTGGCCGAGGTTGCCCATGGTCGCAACGACCGAACTGATGTTGACGATACGACCGAACCGAGCGCGAGTCATGCCTCGCAGGCACGCCTTGCTGACGCGATAGACCGATTTGAGATTGGTGTCGATCACCGAGTCCCATTCATCTTCCTTCATGCGCATCAGCAGGTTGTCACGGGTGATACCGGCATTGTTGACGAGGATCGTCGGCGCACCGAACTCATCGGTGATCGCCTTGATCAACCCATCGACGCTGGCCTGGTCGGTGACATCCAGCTTACGGCCCGCGCCCTCGAAACCCTGGGCCTTGAGATCGGCATCAATGCGCTCGGCCCCGGCATCACTGGTTGCGGTGCCGATCACGATACGCCCCTGCCGGCCCAGCTCGTGGGCAATGGCGCGTCCGATGCCACGGCTGGCGCCGGTGATCAGGGCGACTCTCGTTTCACTTGTCATGATGATTCCGCCTTCGTCCTGGTGGTTGGTTCCGGGATCGCCGCCTGGACAGTCAAGGCGACGACTGAGCCGTTGCCCGACTACCTGGCTGCCACGTCGCGAGCCAATTCGAGTGCCGCATCCAGACTATCAGGGTCATTGACCGCAAGCCCCTTGCTGCCACGTGCAATGCGCTTGTTGAGGCCTGTCAGCACCTTGCCGGGACCACACTCGATAAACACGTCAGCCCCCTGGCCGACCATCGTCTCGATGCAAGCGGTCCAGCGTACTGGGCAATAGAGCTGCTCTATCAACCGGGTGCGCAAGGTATCGACGTCGGCATGCGCCTTTGCATCGACATTCTGAACCACCGTGTAGCGTGGCGCACGCAACTCGATCTCTTCCATGGCCTCAGCCAGACGCTCGGCGGCCGGCCTCATCAACGCGCAGTGCGAAGGCACCGATACCGGCAGCGGCATGGCGCGCTTGGCACCAGCCGCCTGGCAAGCGGCAATGGCACGCTCGACAGCCGCCTTGCCACCCGCGATCACCACCTGGCCGGGCGCATTGTAGTTCACCGCCGACACCACCTCACCCTGGGCTGCATCGGCACAGGCCTGCTCGACCGCCGCATCGTCGAGACCCAGGATCGCCGCCATGGCGCCTTGACCAGCGGGAACGGCCTGCTGCATGGCGTCACCACGCAGCTTGACCAGGCGTATCCCCTCGGCGAAGGGCATGACACCAGCACACACCATGGCGCTGTACTCACCAAGACTATGGCCTGCCATGGCGGCGGGGCGCGGGCCTTCGAGTTCCTGCCAGACCCGCCAGATCGCCACACTGGCGCTGAGCAGCGCAGGTTGAGTGCAGGCGGTGGCATTCAGTGCCTCATCCGGACCTTCCTGAACGACCTGCCAGAGGTCATAACTCAGGGCATCCGACGCTTCCTCGAAGGTCGTACGCACCACGCTGTAGCGTTCCGCCAGCTCCCGCAACATGCCAATTTGCTGGGAACCCTGCCCGGGAAACACGAGGGCGAGGGGTTGAGTCATGTCAATCACCTTTGCTCTTGTTGACTGTCATCGTCTTTGGGCTTGCCCGATGCGACAGATGCGGGCCTGTCATCGATTCGTCCGGCTCTGGCGAGCGAATCGATGAAAGACCGACGCGAGGCGAACTCGGCCGCCAGGCGCGACGGAAAGTCACGGCTGACCTCCTGTACCGCTCGCAGCACGGCGTAGTGAAACCCCTCGGCTGTGGCACTGCCGTGACTCTTGACCACAATGCCATCGAGTCCGAGCAAGCTGGCGCCATTGTAGCGCACCGGGTCGAGCTCAGCCTTGAGACGGCGCAGCGCCGGACGAGCCAGCAAGCCAACCACCCGACTCCCCCAATGCGCCTCGAACGTCGCCTGTACCCGCTCCACCAGCATCCGGGCGAGCCCTTCACTGGCCTTGAGCACGGCATTGCCGACGAAGCCATCGCAGACCACGACATCGACATCACCACTGAACACATCATCGCCTTCCACGAAGCCCAGATAGGCGATATGGGTCAGCTCTCTCAAGCGCGCGTCGGCCTCGCGTACGCTGGCGGTCCCCTTGATGCCTTCGACGCCGACATTCAAAAGCGCCACGCGAGGCGCGACAAGCCCATCGACATGACGCGCCGCAAACTCACCCATCAGCGCGAACTCCACCAGCCGCTCTGCCGGCACGTCGACATTGGCCCCCAGATCGAGCAGGTAACAGCGACCACCGTAGCGTGTCGGTATGGCGGTGCTGATGGCCGGACGCGTGATGCCCGTTACCGTACCCAGGGCACGCCGCGACAGCGCCATCAGCGCCCCGGTGTTGCCTGAACTGACGCCGGCCTGGGCCTCGCCACCGGCAAGGCAGGCAAGCATCCTGGCCATGCTCGAGTCCTGGCCATGGCGCAAGGCATCGGAAGGCCGATCGCCCTCTCCGACAAGGCCGGACGCATCAACGACCTCCATACGCGAACCCGCCGCGGCGAAACGCCGCGGCAGGCAGGAGATCTCTTCGTCCAACTGCCGACGATCGCCGAACAGGCGGATCTCGAGGTGTCGGTCCTCTAGCATGGCACTCGCCGCTCCCCGCACGGTGGCGCGGGGACCTATGTCACCACCCATCGCATCAATGGCGATTCGCACGGCGTATCAGCGACCAGTCATTGCCCTGGCTTCAGGCGTCGACGATCTTGCGACCACGATAGAAACCGTCCGGCGAGACGTGGTGACGAAGGTGTGTCGTACCGGTTTCCTTGTCCTGGGACAGGGTCGGCGCGCTCAGCGCGTCGTGGCTACGACGCATGCCACGCTTGGAACGGGTCTTGCGGTTCTGTTGAACTGCCATGGGATGTCACTCCAGAGTGCAATCGATAATGAATCAGTGAGTGTCCTTGAGGCGCTTGAGCACCTCGAAAGGACTTGCCGCGGGTTGCTCGGATGCCAGCGCATCCTTCCCGCTGCTCAGCTGGTCGCGAGAGACGTTACAGTCAGCCTCGTCGTGGTAAACCACCTGAGGCAGGCTGAGGATCAACTCATCCTCGACCACCGTCAGCAGGTTCAGCTGTTCGTTTTCCACGAGCACTGGCTCATGGGTACTGGGCAACTCGGCCGCCAGCGCATCGCTGGTCACCATGCCCAGTAGAAAATCGCTTTCCACACGCTGCCCCATCGGTACCAGACAGCGCCTGCACGGCAGCTGTAGATCCGCCGTGAGGCGTCCCTGGATCACCCGACGCCCCTGGGCATCGACGGTGAAGTCCAGCCACACATGGCAATCGCCACTCTGCGCACCGACCTCATCGGCAAGACGCGCAAAATCATCGAGAGCCACAAGGCCTTCGAGATGCTCGGAATGGGCCGCAAGCTTGTAAGGCTCGACCCTGCTGGGAAGTCGTGAGGTCAACATAGGCGCGCAATGATAGGCACTCCCCCTGCCCCTGTCAAAGCCGTCGTCGTGGCAATCTCTCATGCTACCCTGCACGGAATGGATCGCCACCGATCCCGCTGCCGTGAAACCGCCCAAGGAACCCTGCCGATGTCTCGTCTCGTACTCGCCTCTGGCTCACGCTGGCGCCGCCAGCTGCTCGACCGCCTGGCGATTCCCTATACCTGGCAAAGTCCTGATATCGATGAAACCCCTCATCCGGGAGAGCCTCCCGAGGCGCTGGTGCATCGCCTTGCACTGTCCAAGGCCGAACGCCTCACCGCAAGCCACCCGGATCACCTGATCATCGGTTCCGACCAGGTGGCGCTGTTCGATGGCCGCATCCTCGGCAAGCCAGGTGACGAGACCACGGCGCGCGCAAACCTGGCGAGTTTCTCTGGCAACCGAGTGCGCTTTCTTACCGGGCTTGCGCTGATCGACAGCGCCAACAGCCGCCACTGGGTGTGCCACGAACGCTACGACGTGGTGTTTCGCCGCCTCGACGACAGCGAGATCGCCAACTACGTGGCCCGTGAGCAACCCCTCGATAGCGCCGGAAGTTTCCGCATGGAAGGGCTTGGCATCACGCTATTCGAGAAACTCGAGGGCGACGACCCCAACACCCTGATCGGCCTGCCGCTGATCCGGCTCTGCGCCCTGCTGCGCGAGGCAGGGCTCGATCCACTGGGCACCTAGCCTAAGCGGCACCGGGGACCGGACTGAGGGGAGGTCCGACGTCAGGGATGACGTCGGTAGCGTACAGGGAAGTATTCACAGCGCCTCCCCTCTGTCCTGTCGCCGGGAAAGCCGCGTCACAAGAGGCCAGCACTACCGAAGTTCATAGCGCACCGGCGAACTCGACGACGGCACGCCCATCCACTCCATGGCCACCCTGCCGAACTGGCGAGAAAGCCTCTCGAAGGGATCGAGTGACGGGGTATAGTCCCGCACCCGCGGCTCGTCAAGCCGCTGGCGAGCGAGCTCACCAAGACTTCCGAGCTCATCGATCAAGCCAAGCTCGATGGCCTGCTCGCCACTCCATATCAGACCCGAGAACAGTATGTCGTCGTCGACCAGGCGGTCGCCACGGCCTTCGCGCACCGCCCCGATGAACTGGCCATGGGTGGTATCCAGCACCGCCTGCCAGTACGCTCGCTGCTCGGGGGCAACATCGGAAAACGGATCGAGGAACGCCTTGTTCTCACCAGCGGTGTAGACGCGCCGCTCGACGCCAAGCCGCTCGATGGCTTCCTCGAACCCGAAGCTTGCGAAGATCACCCCGATCGAGCCCACCAGGCTTGCCGGTGCGGCAATGATCTCGTCGGCCGCCGCGGCGATATAGTAGGCGCCACTGGCCCCGACATCCTCGACCACCGCGATGATCGGTTTGTCGCCCTGCTCACGCAGCCGCATGATCTCGTCGAAGATGCGCTGCGACTGCACCGGGCTGCCGCCGGGACTATTGATGTGCAGCACCACGGCATCCGTACCCTCGGCATCCCAGGCACGGTTGAGCCCCGTGATGATGCGCTCGGCACTGGCGGGAGATTCACTGTCGATCACCCCCTCGACCTTGACCACGCCCAGGTGCGGACCCTCGGGGGCACTGACGCTTGGCGCGACGAAGATGCCATACAGCGTGGCGGACAGCGAGGCCAGGATCAGCGCGACAAACAGAAAGCGGAAGAACAGCTTCCAGCGCCGGCTGCGCCGCTGCTCGACAAGCACGCCGTCGATCCAGCGCCCCATTATCTGCATTTGCTCGAGGCGTTGTCGCTCGCGCAACGTCTCGGCATCTTCCGCAGGATTGCCGTCATGCCGAGTCGGCTGGACGCCCTCCTTCGCGCGACGCGCCTGCTCGGCACTCAGTTGCGGGCCTTCGGTCCAGCGATCAGCGGGATTGCCGGCGTCGCGTGTCTGGTCATCATCCTGCATGCTTCACCTTCCTTGCAGCCAATCGAAGAGCGCTGGCACCGTGTGGGCCGTATACACCGGGTGACTCGCTGCCAGCCGCTCAGGAACATGTACTCCCCAGGTGACCGCGACCCGATCCATGCCGATGGCGCGAGCCATCTCCAGGTCATATTCGGTATCACCGACCATGACCGCTTCACTCGCCGACAATCCAAGCTCGGCGAGCAACTCCTCGAGCATACGCGGATGCGGCTTGGAGAGTGTCTCGTCGGCGGTGCGGCTGGCGTGAAACCAGCGCCCACTGCCTGTTTCGCGAAAGATCCGGTCAAGGCCACGCCGACTCTTGCCGGTGGCGACCGCAAGCCGCTGTTCGCGCCCTCCATGCAGGGCACCAAGCCCCTCCTCGACGCCGGAGAAAAAACACATCGGCGTGGTATCGCCTTCCACGAAATGGTAGGCATACCGCTGCCTGAGCCGTTCGGCTTGTTCCGGACCGATACCAGGGCACAACGTAGCGATAGCCTCGGGCAAGCCCAGACCGATGATATTGCGCACGCTGTCATCGGAAAGCTCGCACCACTCGGCATCCCTGGCCGCTGCCTGCATGCAGGACACGATGCGTCCCGCCGAATCCATCAGCGTGCCGTCCCAGTCGAAGATCACCAGTGGATAGCGCATGTCATCTCTCGTGGTGGGCCAAGTGCGGCCCGGTGAATCCATTGCTCCTGTCACTGAGCCTTGCGCGCCCGTGTCAGTGCCGACTCGAGGTCTTCGGGCAGCGGTGCCTTGATCTGGACCGGCCGCCCGCTGGTCGGCTCCGGGAACGTCAACGCCGCGGCATGCAGGAACAACCGTGGCAACCCGAGTCCGGCGGCCAGCTTCTGGCTGTCGCGGGAGCCATACTTGTCGTCGCCCAATAGCGGATGCCCGGCATGGGCGGCATGCACACGAATCTGATGGGTGCGCCCGGTCACCGGCTCGCACTCGAGCAGGGTCGTTCTGGCAAAGGTCTCGCGCACCGCAAAGCGGGTACGCGCCATCTTGCCGGCAGGATCAACGCGCACGCGGCGTTCGCCATTGCCGAGCTCGAAGCGCTCGAGCCTGGCGCTGACGAAGTCACGCCGCGCTGGCCAACGCCCGGCCACCAACGCCAGGTACTGCTTGTCCATCTGGTGCTGCTTGAGCGATTCATTCAGCGCCAGCAGCGCCGGCCGCGATTTGGCAAGCAGCAGGCAGCCCGAGGTATCGCGATCGAGACGATGCACCAGCTCCAGGAAATCGAGATCCTCGCGCACCTGGCGCAACGCCTCGATCAGCCCGATCTTTACCCCGCTACCACCATGCACCGCAAGCCCCGACGGCTTGTTGATCACCAGCCAGTCGCGCCCTTCCACCAGCACACTTCCGGCCAGCAGGTTACGCAGGTTGTCGCTGACCTCGCGCACTGCCTCCCTCGGCGTCATGCGCAGCGGGGGAATGCGTACCATATCGCCGAGTGCCAAGCGCGTATCCGCCTTGACACGCTTCTTGTTGACCCGCACTTCGCCCTTGCGAACGATGCGATAGACCAACGCCCTGGGGGCACCCTTGAGTCGCGACAGAAGAAAATTGTCGACTCGCTGCCCAACCTGCCCCTCGGTGACCTCCACCCACTGTACGTCACGTCCATCGGCCATGCCGAGACTCCACTGCCAGACCTGCGAAAGAGCGCATTCTATCGCAGCCAGAGCCGTTCTGCGCCAATTGCTGGTGCCCCCCTTTGCTGGTATATTGCCAACTCGCTTCAATGGGCCCAAATGGTCACTTACGGCGCCTGCTCGACAGACACGCAGGCCGGAGCGAAAAGATCAGGCCGCGACGAGATCTTCCCGTCCCGCCGCCAATAGACGTAACAGCAACAGACGTAACAGACAGAAACGAAAACACGATATAGCGCCACGCCCGGATCCCCACACCATTCCCTCGTCACGGAGTGGTTGCAGGCCACGGGAAACGTTCAACAACGTGCCGTAGGCCGGCGTAGGCGAATCGATGAATGCCAGGTGTTGGCGGAGACCGCAGGGCCGGATGGGTGACGCCCCACCGAGACACGTCCTGCCTCCGCCCCGTACTCAACATGGTCGAGCCGTTGCTGAGCCCATCACCAGGGGCCCTGTGACGGAGGAACGTCATCGCGCATCCACGACATGCGCTGAGCACAAGCACGTAGCAACCAGAGGTTCGCCCACGCCGATGCTCGCCGGCGCCCTATTTTGCGAGACAACATGAAACGGATGCTCATCAATGCGACCCAGCCCGAAGAGCTGCGCGTCGCACTGGTCGATGGACAACGCCTGTACGACCTGGACATCGAATCCGGTGCCAGGGAACAGAAGAAAGCTAACATCTATCGCGGCAAGATCACCCGCATCGAACCTTCCCTTGAAGCCGCCTTCGTCGACTTTGGCGCCGACCGCCACGGTTTCCTGCCGCTGAAGGAGATTTCCCGCGAGTACTTCGTCAAGGAACCCGCCTCAGGGCGCCCAAGCATCAAGGAAGTACTCAAGGAAGGACAGGAAGTCATCGTTCAGGTCGACAAGGAGGAGCGTGGCAACAAGGGAGCCGCGCTGACCACCTTCGTAAGCCTTGCCGGACGCTTCCTGGTGCTGATGCCCAACAACCCGAAGGCCGGCGGCATTTCGCGTCGCATCGAGGGTGAAGAGCGCAGCCAGCTCAAGGACGCCATGGGCCACCTCACCGTGCCGGACCGCATGGGCCTGATCGTGCGCACGGCCGGCATCGGGCGAAGCCCCGAAGAGCTGCAGTGGGATCTGGATTACCTGGTGCAGGTGTGGGAATCGATCACCGCCGAGGCTGGCAAGCGCCCTGCCCCTTTCCTGATCTACCGCGAATCCAACGTCATCATTCGCGCCATGCGCGACTACCTGCGCCAGGATATCGGCGAAGTACTGATCGACAGCGAAGCGGTTCACCAGGAGGCGCTGGCGTTCATCCGCCAGGTGATGCCCTCCTACCAGCAGAAGATCAAGCTCTACGTCGATGAAGTCGCACTGTTCTCGCGCTTCCAGATCGAGTCACAGATCGAGACCGCCTACGAACGTGAAGTGAAACTGCCCTTGGGCGGCTCCATCGTCATCGACCATACCGAAGCCCTGGTCTCCATCGATATCAACTCCGCCCGCGCCACACGCGGCAGTGATATCGAGGAAACCGCGCTGCAGACGAACCTGGAGGCAGCCGACGAGATCGCCCGCCAGCTGCGCCTGCGTGACATCGGCGGCCTGGTGGTCATCGACTTCATCGACATGAGCCCGGCTCGCAACCAGCGCGAGGTCGAGAATCGCATGCGCGACGCGCTGAAGATCGACCGAGCACGCGTGCAGATCGGTCGCATCTCGCGCTTCGGCTTGATGGAAATGTCTCGCCAGCGCCTGCGCCCATCACTGGGCGAGACCAGCGGCGTGGTCTGCCCGCGCTGCGATGGTCAAGGCACCATTCGTGACGTGCGCTCCATTTCACTCTCGATCATGCGGCTGATCGAAGAGGAATCGATGAAGGAGCGCAGCGCCCAGATTCGCGCCATTCTCCCGGTCCCGGTCGCTACCTACCTGCTCAACGAAAAGCGCAACGTGCTGGCCGAGATCGAGCGCCGCCAGGGCGTTCGGATAGTGCTGCTGCCCAATCCTGACATGGACACCCCGCACTACGATGTGCAGCGCCTGCGCGACGACCATGTCGATGAGGAAAGTGAACACAAATCCAGCTTCGAGCTGTCCACCGACACCGAAGTGGGCAAGGAGCCAGACGCCGCCTTCGGCAAGCCCGTGCAGCGCGCCGAGGCCGCGGTGAAGACGGTCATCCACCACGAACCGGCACCCGCATCACTGCAGCGCGAGGATGCCGTCGCTCCTGCCCCCGCCGCGACGCCACCCGCCGCAAAGGTGCCCGCCACTCAGCCCGTCGCCGAACCCCAGGCAGGCGTGCTGGGACGCCTGATGAAGGGGCTTACCAAACTGCTCGGCAGTGAAGAAGCGCCTTCCAGCAACCAAACCAGCACCCAGCGCGGCGACGAAAAGCAGCCAGAGCAGGCCAATCGCAAGCCCGCGCAACGCGAATCGGAGCGCGGTGAGCGTGGCAACGGTCGCCAGCGCCGCCAGCGAAGCGATGAGCGCCGCCCCCCTCGCCAGGACAGCGAGCGCGGCGACAAGAAGTCCGATGATGGCGATAACCGCGACGCGCGGGGTAACCGTGGCGGTCGCGGACGTGGCCGCAAGGACGATGACCAGAAACCCCGTCAGCAGGATACGAAGTCTCGCAGCGACGACAACCGTCGCCAGCGTGGCGGCGACAAGCCCAACGACAAGCGAGAGGACAAGCCTGCCGATAAGCAGGTCGCCGAAAAGCCGGTAGAGAAAGCCACCGACAAGCCGGCAGTCGCCGATGCCCCGGTGGATGATGGCAAGCCGAAGCGTACGCGCAACAACCCGCGAAACCGCACACGCAAGCACGCCGTGAACCCCAAGGCCGAGGCTGAGCAGCAGCGTCTGCAAGCACAAGCCGCCGAAGCGTCAGCCATCACCGAGGAAGTGAAGGCCGAGCCGCCGAAGGAAGAAACACCCAAGCCCGACGCCCCGAAGGCGGAAGCGCCCAAGGCCGAGGCGCCTAAGGCTGAGACGCCCAAGGCCGAAGCTGCGAAGGCCGAAGCACCCAAGGCCGATGCTCCGAAGACGGAAACGCCCAAGGAAGAGGCTCCGAAAGCCGAGACGCCTAAGGCTGAGACGCCCAAGGCCGAAGCACCCAAGGCCGATGCTCCGAAGGCGGAAGCCCCCAAGGCCGATGCTCCGAAGGCGGAAGCCCCCAAGGCCGAAGCTCCGAAGGCGGAAGCCCCCAAGGCCGATGCTCCGAAGGCGGAAACGCCCAAGGCCGAAGCGCCCAAGGCAGAGGCTCCAAAGGCCGAAGCCCCGAAGGCAGAAGCTCCGAAGGCCGAAACGCCCAAGGCCGAGGCCCCGAAGGCAGAAGCTCCGAAGGCCGAAACGCCCAAGGCCGAAGCCCCCAAGGCTGAGGCTCCAAAGGCCGAAGCCCCGAAGGCAGAAGCTCCGAAGGCCGAAACGCCCAAGGCCGAGGCCCCGAAGGCAGAAGCTCCGAAGGCCGAAACGCCCAAGGCCGAAACGCCCAAGGCCGAAACGCCCAAGGCCGAAACGCCCAAGGCCGAAACGCCCAAGGCCGAAACGCCCAAGGCCGAAACGCCCAAGGCCGAAACGCCCAAGGCCGAA
>NZ_PYUD01000007.1:24557-158549 GCF_003028575.1 Halomonas urumqiensis
GGCCGAAACGCCCAAGGCCGAAACGCCCAAGGCCGAAACGCCCAAGGCCGAAACGCCCAAGGCCGAAACGCCCAAGGCCGAAACGCCCAAGGCCGAAACGCCCAAGGCCGAAACGCCCAAGGCCGAAACGCCCAAGGCCGAAGCACCCAAGGCTGAGGCGTCTAAGGCCGACACGCCCAAGGCTGAGGCTCCGAAGGCCGAGGAGGAGAGCCCAGCCAGCCGTCGGCGGCGCCGTGCGCACAATGATCCACGCGAGATCCGCCGTCGGGAACTGGAAGCCAAGGCACAGGATGGCAAGCAGGGGTAACCTGATTGCCTGGTACCCAACGACACCGCCCGCAGCCATTGGCTGCGGGCGGTGTCGTTGTGGGCTGGCTGATGGCGCCAAGAGTTGGGCCGTTCAGGGATATCGCATGTCGCCACCTGCCAAGCGCGGTTCGCGCTCCAGCACGACTCCGAATCGCTCGAATACGGCGCCAGCGACTTGGCCTGCAAAGGCCAACAGCTCATCAGCGTTACCCCCGCCGTGATGGACCAGCACCAGCGCCTGACGGTCATGCACCCCGAAATGCCCGTCTCGCCAGCCTTTCAAGCCACAGCGCTCGATCAACCAGCCAGCCGCCAGCTTCACCGCGCCATCGGGTTGGGGAAAGTGGGGCATTCCTGGGTGATCGGCCAGCAGCTTTCGGGCGAGCGGACCCGGCACCAGCGGATTCTTGAAGAAGCTTCCGGCGTTGCCGATGCGCGCGGGGTCGGGGAGTTTCTCGCGGCGAATTGCACACACCGCGTCGGCCACCTCCAGGGCAGTGGGGTCGGCACCAAGTCGCGCCTGAAGATCGCCGTAACCCAGCCGCAGGGTGGGGTCGGCACTCAAGCGCAATACCAGGCGCGTGATCACCACGCGCCCCTCGAGCTCGCCCTTGAAGATACTGTCACGGTAGCCGAAGGCACACTGCTCAGGCGACAGCACCGCTTCGCGTCCATCGTCGAGATAGAGCACGTGCACGGCGTCCAGTACGTCACAGAGCTCGACCCCATAGGCGCCGATATTCTGGATGGGTGCCGCACCGCAGTGGCCGGGAATCAGCGCCAGATTCTCGACGCCCCACAGGCCACGCCGGGCCATGGCCATGACCAGTTCATGCCAGACCACAGCCGCTTCGGCATGAACCAGTATCGCGTCGCAGCGCTCCTCCACCCACCAGTTGGCCATGCTTGGCGTCAGCACAAGGCCACTGAGTTGCGGCGGCAGGATCAGGTTGCTACCGCCGCCAAGCAAGGTCAGCGGCCAACCTTGGGCGCGGGCCAATGCCACGGTATCCCTCAGCGCCTTGGGGTCAGCGGGTGCGGCGAAGCGCTCGGCAATGCAAGGCAATCCCAGGGTATTGGCACTGGAAAGATCGTAGTGCGAATGTATCGGCACACTCAACGGCTCGTCCCCAGGCGCGCCTGAATATCCACGAGCAACCCACGCGAAGCCGCCTCGATAAGATCGAAGACCTCGTCGAAGCCGTCCTCACCGCCGAAATAGGGGTCCGGTACCTCTCTATTCTGCTGGCCGGCGAATGCCAGGAAAAGTCCCACATGGGCCTGGCAGTCATGAGGGAGGCGTTCGCGTATCGTCGCAAGGTTGTCGTGATCCATGGCCAACACATAGTCGAAGACCACGAAATCCTCATCGGCAAGCTGTCGTGCGCGTAGCCCCGAGAGGTCCACCCCGCGACGCGCAGCGGCCTCGCACGCCCTGGGGTCGGGCGACTTGCCGACATGCCAGGGCCCAATCCCGCAGGAATCCACCGCCACCCGCGAAGCCAGGCCATGCTCGTCGAGCAGGCGACGGAACACGCCTTCGGCGGTAGGCGAACGGCAGATATTACCAAGGCAGACGAATAGCACACGCATCACTGGTCGGCCTCCCCCTCATCTTCCCCACCCGCGGTGAGAAGCGCCCGAACCCTGGCGAGATCCTCGGGGGTATCGACACCGGCCGGATGCGGCGCGAGCGACAACGCCACCTGAATGGCATGGCCATGATGCAGGGCACGCAATTGCTCGAGTTGCTCGAGTTGCTCGAGCGGCGAAGGTTCCCAGCCACAGTACTCGGCAAGGAATCCGGCACGGTAGGCATAGAGCCCGACATGTCGCAGCCAGGCATCGGTATCAAGCAACTCGGGACGCTTGGCGAAGGCCTCTCTATCCCAGGGAATGGGCGCCCGGGAAAAGTAGAGCGCCCGGCCGGAGAGCGCACGC
The DNA here is from genome assembly GCF_003028575.1 of Halomonas urumqiensis. Lineage (GTDB taxonomy): Bacteria > Pseudomonadota > Gammaproteobacteria > Pseudomonadales > Halomonadaceae > Halomonas > Halomonas urumqiensis. The sequence continues at coordinate 26,808 of NZ_PYUD01000007.1, forward strand.
ACCACCTTGACCACATTGGGGTTGAACAGGGTCTGAACGTCGCTGATCGGCTCGGCAAGCGTGGCGATGGAAGCGTCGCGATCCTCGAAGAGTCGCGCCGCCACCTGGTCAATCAGCGCCGGGGGAATCAGCGGTTCATCCCCCTGCACGTTGACCAGTACCGCATCATCGGCCAGGGCCAGTTGCTCGGCCACTTCAGCAAGCCGGTCGGTACCTGATGGATGGGCTGGGCTGGTCATCACCACCTCGGCGCCATAGGGCGCCAGTGCCTCACGAATCCGCACATCGTCGCAGGCCACCACCACTCTGCTTGCGGCACTCTCGCGGGCGCGATGCCAGACATGCGCCACCATCGGCTCACCTGCTATCTCGGCGAGCGGCTTGCCAGGCAAGCGCGTGGACGCATGACGTGCAGGGATAACGGCGATGAAGGTCCGGTCCGTGTGTGTCATCAGCTGTCTCCCGAGCGCCCGGGTGAGTCATGCAGCTTCTCGTCGACCTCCAGGACACGCGCCTCCTCCGGCAGCATCACCGGAATGCCGTCGCGTACCGGATAGGCCAGGGCATCGAACAGGCAATGAAGCTCACCCGCCTCGCGGTGGTACTTGAGCTTGCCCTTACACAGCGGGCAGACCAGCATGGCCAAAAGCTCCTTGTCCATTTCATGTACCTCTTGATCGAGATTCGAAAGATGGTGATTCGAAAGATGGCGATCGGCAAGATGGTGAACCCCATGCCGCCACACGCTGTTCCAACCAGGCGACGAACGCGTCATCGGGCTCTGCGACCACGTCCAGTGCCCAGCTGTCGAATGGCGCCAACCCCCGGCACTTGACCGCATCCTTGGCGGTCATTACCAACGCATGGCCATCGCCGAAGGCGAGATCCTCGACACCAAAGTCGTGATGGTCGGCAAAGGCGTGCGGAATCGCCTCGATCCCGAGCCCGGCAAGGGTCGCAAAGAAGCGCGACGGATTGCCTATCCCCGCCACCGCATGCACCGGTGTCTGGAACGGCAACGGCGCCAGGGGCTCTCGCTCGCCCCCCAGGCGACGCCAGCCAGAGGGACTCAGGCGCATGCCATGCACACCCACCGGGGGCACAAACGCCGGCTCGCCGTTGACCAGCACCGCATCGACGCTGCGCAACCGCTCGAGGGGCTCGCGCAGCGGCCCGGCCGGCAGGCAGTGGCCATTACCGAAGCCGCGCTTGCCATCCACCACCACCAGTTCCAGATCGCGGGCCAGCGCCAGGTGCTGAAGCCCATCGTCACTTATCAGGATATCGCAACCGGCGTCCACAAGACGACGCGCGGCGCGCGACCGATCGGGGTCTACCATCACGGGCACGCCGGTCTGCTCGGCGAGCATGCGCGGTTCATCACCGCTCTCGCTGACAGGCGTTTCGGCCGTGACCCAAAGCGGATACGCGTGCCCCTTGGGCAGCTTGCCACCATAGCCCCGCGAGAGGATGCCCGGGTGCCACCCGCCAGCAGCAAGCCACTCGGCAAGCCAGGCCACCAGGGGTGACTTGCCGGTGCCGCCAAGGGTGATATTGCCGACCACGATCACCGGCACCGGGGCGCGCCACACGGGCTTGTCACCGCAAGCGTAGGCGTGGGCACGACGCGACATGCCACGCCGATATAGTGCTTCCAGCGGGCGCAGCCAGGCAAGGCGCGACGCCTCGCCATAGGCGGCCTCCTGCCAGTGCGTGCCGAGCCACGCGATCAGCCGTCCCGCCAAGGTCAGCGGGACTCCTGGAACTGTAGACGATGCAGTGCCGCGTAGGCACCGTCTCGCGCCAGCAGCTCAGCATGGCTGCCCTGCTCAATGATCTCGCCCTGCTCCATGACCAGGATGCGGTCCGCCCGTTCGATGGTCGAAAGCCGGTGGGCGATCACGAAGGTAGTACGCCCGCGGCACACCTCCTCCAGCGCCGCCTGGATATAACGCTCCGACTCACTGTCCAGCGCCGAGGTCGCCTCGTCGAGGATCAACAGCGGGGCATCCTTGAAGATCGCCCGGGCGATGGCCAGACGCTGACGCTGGCCCCCGGATAGCATTACACCGTTGTCCCCGACTACCGTGGCATAGCCGCCGGAGAGGCCCTCGATGAACTCATGCGCGTGGGCGGCTTGCGCCGCCGCTTCGATGGCCACGGGGTCGGCATCGGGAACGCCATAGGCGATGTTGTCGGCAATACTCGCATTGAACAGCGTGACCTGCTGGGAAACCAAGGCAATCTGGCGGCGCAAGGGCGCCAGGCGAAAGCTCTCGAGGGGCACGCCATCGATCGACAGGCGCCCGGACGTGGGGTGGTAGAAGCGCGGCAAGAGCCCCATCAGGGTGGTCTTGCCGCTACCCGAACGGCCGACAATGGCGACCATTTCTCCAGGCGCCACCTCAAGGTCGATACCCTTTAGCACCTCGGGTTGATCATCCCCATAGGCGAAGTGGACCCCCTCGAAGCGCACGCGACCCTCGAGTCGGCCGGGTTCATGGGTACCCTGGTCACGTTCGGCGGGCTCTTCAAGCAAGCCGAACAGCTCCGTGGCCGCGGCGATACCCTTCTGGATCTCGCTGTTGATATCGGTGAGCTGGCGCACAGGCTTGGCCATCAATGACGCAGCGGTAATGAACGCCACGAACTCGCCTGGCGTCATGTTGGCCATCAGCGCCGGCGACATCGCAAGCCACACCAGCAGCGCCAGCGACAGGGCCACCAGTAGTTGGATGACCGGCGTGCTGATCGCGCGGGTCAGCGCCTCCTTCATGCTCTGCTGGCGGTTGTAATCGCTTGCCCTGGCAAATCGATCCTTTTCGAAGGTCTCGGCGCCGTGGGTGCGCACCACGCGGTAGCCGGAAAGCGCCTCGGAGGCCACATGGGTGACATCGCCCATGGAGGCCTGGATGCGCGCAGAGATTCGCCGGAAGCGCTTGCTGGCGTAGCTGACGACGCCACCGATCAATGGCGTGACCACCAGGAACAGCAGCGTCAGCATCCAGTTGGTCCACAACAGGTAGCTGACAAGCCCAATCACGAATAACCCTTCGCGCAGCAGGATGGTGATGGCATTGGTGGCAGCGCCGGTGACCTGCTCAACATGGAAGGTGACCCGCGAGATCAAATGCCCGCTGGAATGGGCGTCGAAGAAACGCCCCGGCAAATGCAGCATGTGATCGAACACGTTGCAACGCAGCGTGTGGACCACGTTGCGCGCCACGTTACTCATGAAATAGGTGCCTAGAAAGGTGCCTAGCCCACGAATCGCGAACATGCCGACCACGAACAACGGCAGGAACAACCGAAAGGCCGCATCGGGGTCCTGAATGCCATCGATCAGTCGCTTCATCATTTCGGCGAGTGCGGTGCTCGATGCCGCGTAGAGGGCATAGCCAACCACTGCCAGCGCAAAGGAGCGCCAGTGCGGCTTGACGTAGCCAAGCAGTCGCCGGTAAAGCGTCCAGCCAGAGTATTGGGTTCCGTCGTAATTCACGGCGTCTCCGCTTGGGTCGATGTGGCCTGGGTCGATGCGGGCTGAGCGGTGGCGATACGCACCTGGCGGATGCCGAGCAGGCTTGCCTGGTCGAGGGCACGCACCACATCGGCGTGGCTGGCTCGACCATCTGCCTCGATCACCAGCCCCGCCTCGCGCGCCGCCTCGGCCTCGTTAGCCAGCGCCTCACCCAGCTCGGCGGCGCTGAGTTCGCGCCCCTGGAGCCGATATACCCCCTGTGCAGTCACCGCAAGCGTCACCGGAGAAACATCGGCGGCCACGCCGCTGGCACTTTCCGGCAAGGTGAGCTCGAGCGCCTGGCGCGTCTCGAAGGTGGTCGAAACCATGAAGAAGATCAGCAACAAGAACACCACGTCGATCAGCGGCGTCAGGTTCACTTCCACCGGGTCGCGGCGGGATCGCGGAAACCTCACGGCTGCTTGACCCTCGGCGCGATGCGGCCATCGGCCTCCAGACGCTCCGTATCACGCTCCTGCTGCTGAGTGCCGCTGCCGTGGCGCTCGGCCAGGGTCAGCTCACCAGGATAATGGGCCAGAAACTCGACCACCTGGCCCGCCTGCTCTTCCATTCGCACCGTGATGTCCTCGACCCGACGCTGGAAATAGCGGTGAAACATCAGCGCGGGAATGGCAATGGTGAGACCGGCCGCCGTCGTGACCAGGGCACGGGAGATACCGCCGGCAAGATCGGCGGTGCGACTGGCGCCGTCACCAGCGACGATCACCGAGAATACCTCGATCATGCCAACCACGGTGCCGAGCAGGCCGATCAATGGGGTGATCGCGGCAATCGTGCCCAGCGGGCTGAGAAAACGCTCCATGTCGTGAATCACCGCCGTGGCGGCTTCCTGAAGCCTGGCGCGAACCTGCTCATGGCCAAGACGCGCATTGCGCAGACCCGCCGCCAGCACCCCACCCAACGGCGAATGGCTTTCCAGCCAGTAGAGGTTGACCTGCCCGCGCGAGACCAGGGTACAGACTTCCTGTCCAAGCCCGAGCGGCGCAATCCGCCCGGCACGCAGTGTCCACAAGCGTTCGATAATGATCACCGTGGCCAGCAGCGAACTGCCCAGCAACGGCAGCATCAGCCAGCCCCCGGCGACCAGGGCATCCATCATGTTCATGCGTTCCCCTCGAGAATTCCCGGCGAGCAGGCCGTTCAGTGCCTCGATTCTAACGCAAGGCAGTCGCTACCGACACCGCCGCGCCGCCAGGGTAATGGACGCTGGGTGTGCAGATGAGGCGCATTGGCGTTGCCGAACCAGAACGTCACCGCACCATCCAGGGCGGTGTTCCATTGGCAGCTGCCAGTGCGCCGAAATCGCCTCACGACCTCATCGGCGGGATGGCCAAAGGGATTGCCGCGTCCAGCGCTGTAAATCACCTGGCGCGGTGCCAGCAGACTGACCAGATGTGGGCCTGAACTGGTCGAGCTACCGTGATGGCCAGCCACCAGCAGCGTCACTGGGGCAGTCGCCTCGAGCAACAAACTCCGCTCCACCTCGCGACCCACATCACCGGTAATCAACACACGCTGTGTGCCGGCGGTGACTTCCAGCACGCAGGATCGGTCGTTGCTGGAAAAGCGCGACGTGTCCGCCGGCGGCCAGAGGACTCGAAACGCCACCTGATCGCGATGCCAGACTTGCCCGGACTGACAGGTCGCTGCCTCGACCCCAATCCTCTCATCGCTTGGCGCCAGGAACCGCCCTACGTGATGATGCTCGATAAGGCTTGCGACTCCGCCTGCATGGTCAAGATCGGCATGACTGACAATCACTTCGTCGAAGTGCTGTCCCGGTGGCCACAACGTCTGCAGTGGCGTGAAACCGGAACCGAAACGTGGGCCGGTATCGAACAGCAGCCGGTAGCTGGCGGTACGCAGCTCCACGAGCTGCCCTTGCCCGACGTCATGGATACGCACCCGCAACTCGCCGGGAAGCATGCCTGGCGCGGCGTGTACCAGCGGGACCAGCAGCACGACCAACGTGCCTGCTCCACGCAGCACGGTCGCCAGGCCCGGCAACGCCCAGAGCATGGCTAACGCCCCCAGCGCCAGCGCCAGGGGGGTCACCTGCTCGGCCTCGGGCAGCCACAATGGCAGCCAGGCCACCGCGAGCTCCAGCAGCGCGATCAGCATGTCCACCAACTGACCAAACAGCCACCAGCAGAGGCTGGACAGCCAAGGCAAGGGTGCCAGCAGCCAGCCAAGCAACCCCAGGGGCACCAGCAAACTACTGACCAACGGCACGGCTACCAGGTTGACCAAGGGCGCGGCAGGTGCCAGCCGCGCGAAGAACATGAGCACGGCGGCGGCCATCAACGGCGCCAGCAACAGCTGAGTACGCAGCAGCGCCCAGCACCAGCCATGTACTCCGGCAGGACGGCTTCGCCCTTGCCAGATCAGGATCAGCAACGCCACCGCTGTAAAGGAAAGCCACAACCCAGGCTGCCAGGCACTACGTGGGTCGGCCACGATCACCAGCGCCAACGCCAGCCACCAGCCCTGCCAGGGCCCTGGGGCGTGTCGCCCGCTGGCCACCCACAGTCCCACCAACGTCATCAGCATGGCGCGCAGGGCGGGAGGCTCAAGCCCCGCAAGCGTGGCGTACCCTACCGTAGCCGCGCCCGCCAGCCACCACGGCCACACCGCCAGACGCCAGGCGCCCGGGGTCAGCACTCTCGCCATACCGCGTCCCGCAAGCAGGCTGAAGCCGGCCACCAACCCGACATGCAACCCGGAGATCACCATCAAATGCGTGGTGCCGCTGGCATTGAGAAGATCCCAATCCTGCCTTTCGAGACGCTCGCTGGCCCCAAGCGTCAGCGCGGCCAACCAGCGTGCCTGATGCGGCTCGAGCGCCTGGCGGTCGAGATGCGCAAGCGCCAGACGATGCAGGGAAACATTCGCGACAGCGAGCTTTCGCGCGGGTGGTTCACTGCGCACATACCCCGTCGCATCAATGCCCTCTCGCCATAGCCAGGCACGGTAGTCGAAGGTATGGGGGTTGGCGAACCCGGCAGGAGGCCGCAGCCGTACAGTGAAGGACCAACGCTCACCCGCAAGGATCGGCGGGGCGTCTCGCATGCTGATTCGCACCCGGCGCAGCTGATCACAGGACAGCCGACCTTCAAAGAGTGGCGCACAGTGGTCAACGGCGACATTCAAGCGAGCCAACGATGCCTCCTGGGAGACATCCAGTACCCGGCCCTCGATAGCCAAATCCTCACCGGCAAGGCCCGCCGGCAACTCGGCCCCCCTGGCCAGCAGCAGGCTCACGGCAACAGCGAGCATCACCGCAAGCGCCGGCCACCCGCGCGGATGACGCACCGCCAGCAACAACCCCACCATTACCGCGACTTCCAGCACCCCGGAAGATGCCACGGCCCCCAGCGCCACACCGCAAAGCGCGGCAAGTGCCAGAGGAATGGACATTCCCTTCGGCATTCCTTTGCTCCACAAGGCCCGCCACGCCTCACCCGGAATCACACCCTGATGTCTGGCGATGTCACCTCGTCCACAGGGTGCCACTCATCGAAATGGCGATTTCGTGGAGCGGGCAGCATGGCAAGAATGATCCCATGCATGGATAATAGCTCGCATCACGCAGCCGCGAGCCAACCGTCATGCCGCGCCGTTTTCTAAAGCGCTACATGCCCCATCCAGATACGCTCAGGCGGCAGCGTTCATTGCGCTTCATGGGCCACCTGATCGCCAATCCATCGCTGTGGGTATTGACCAGAAGGAGCGTCGCCAACGCCTTTTCGGTGGGGCTGTTCAGCGCCATGCTGCCGATCCCGTTCCAGATGGCGGTGGCCGCCTTCGGCGCCTGGTTGTGCCGGTGCAACCTCCCCTTGTCGGTTGGGCTTGTATGGATCACCAATCCCTTGACCATGCCGCTGATCTTCTATGGCAACTACCGAATCGGTAGTTGGTTGATGCACACCACCCCTCGTGAAGCACCGAGCCGGCTCTCGACCCGCTGGATTGCCGAGCAGATGGTCGACATCATGCCAGCACTGGTGGTGGGATCCATTGTCAGCGCCGTCGTGCTCGCGATTCTTGGCAACCTTGTCATACGCTTGCTGTGGCGCTGGCAAGTCTCACGTAGCTGGCGGCAACGTCGCTGGCGCCGTAGACGCAAATCCGGTTGAGCCCCCCACACACCACCGGCGCCTGAAAGGCGCCGGTGGTGTGTGGTCAGAACATGCGCATCGGTCAACACTACTGGCCCGTCAACCGCCCCTCATCGAGCTTGAGCACGCGATCTTGATGAGCGGCCAGCGCTGTGTCATGCGTCACCACCACGAAGGCACAGGCGGCATTGCGTGCCAGATCATCCATCAGCGCCAGGATGCTGGCGGCGGTGTGCTGATCGAGATTACCGGTCGGCTCGTCCATCAGCACCAGGCTCGGGTCGGTGACCAGTGCCCGCGCGATCGCCACACGCTGCCGTTCGCCACCGGACAGCTCACCCGGCTTGTGCTCGGCACGCGCCGCCATTCCCACCTTGTCGAGAAGCGCCATGGCACGTTGCTCGGCATCTTTCTTGCGCAACCCTCGCACGATCAGCGGCAGTGCGGCATTCTCCACCGCGGTGAATTCCGCCAGCAGATGGTGGAACTGGTAAACGAAGCCGATGTGCCGATTGCGAAAATGCCCCAGGGCGGCATTGCCAAGATTGGCCAGCGACTCTCCGGCAATTCGCACCTCGCCCCGACTGGGCTGGTCGAGCCCACCGAGCAGATTGAGTAGCGTGGTTTTCCCGGAGCCGGAGCTGCCGACGATGGCGACTCGCTCACCGGCATTCACCGACAGCGCCAATCCGTCGAGTACGGTGAGATCCTGAGGGCCCTCGCGGTAAACCCGGGTCAGGTCATGACAGGCCAGCATCGGCTGCCCTTGCTCGGTGGTCATCGGCGAACTCTCCTGGTTGGCCATGTGGGTGATCGGCTCACTCATAGCGCAGCACTTCGGCAGGTTGCACCTTGGCGGCCCGCCAGGCGGGATACAACGTGGACAAGAACGTCAGTCCAAGGGCCGCGATGACGATGTCGCGCACATCGATCCAGCTCAACCGCGACGGCAAGTTGCTGATGAAGTAGACCCCGGCATCGAGGAACTGGATGCCGAAGACCGACTCCACCCAACCGATCAGATCGGAAATGGTCAGTGCCAGCAGTACGCCAAGCCCAACCCCGACGAGGATACCGATCACTCCGATGGCCAGCCCCTGAACGATGAAGATGCCCATGATGGAACCTGGCGTGGCGCCGATGGTTCGCAGGATGGCGATATCGGCGTGCTTGTCGGTGACCACCATCACCAGGGTCGAGACGATGTTGAAGGCCGCCACGGCGATGATCACCGTCAGCAGCAGGGAAATCATGCGCTTCTCCATCTGGATCGCCTGAAACAGGTTGCCGTGGGAGAAGGTCCAGTCGGTGCCTCGGTAGCCAGCCCCCAGCTCATTGACGATGGCACGGGTCTCGCTGCTGGCGATAAACAGGTCATCGAGTTCGAGACGCAGGCCGCCTACAGCATCACCCAGGCGTGCCAGGGTCTGCATATCCTCGAGGTTGGCATAGGCAAGCCCGGCATCGAGGTCGGCGCCAACGCTGAAGATGCCGCTGACCGTGAAACGCTTGAGTCGCGGGAACACGCCCGCCGGGGTGATCGAGGCTTCCGGCACCAGCAGCGTGACCCGGTCTCCCACCCCGACGCCAAGCCGCCGCGCCAGGATCGACCCCAGCACGATGTTCCACTCGCCGGGCTCGAGGTCGGAGAGGCTGCCCTGCTGCATGTGGTCGCCGATGATCGACACGCGATTCTCCCATTCGGGATGAATGCCATTGACGATGGCGCCCTCGTTGTTGCCACCCACCGAAAACATCCCCTGCTGTTCCACGTAGGGGGCGGCACCGATCACCCGCTCGCGTTGCTGCAGTTGCTCGGCAAGCTGCTCCCATTCGACCATGCCGGTACGTGACTCGATCTTGGCGTGCGGCACCATGCCGAGGATGCGGGTGCGCAACTCGTGGTCGAACCCATTCATCACCGAAAGCACGAGGATCAGCACGGCAACGCCGAGCATCAACCCCAGCATCGAGGTCAGGGAAATGAAGGAAATGAAGTGGTTGCGGCGCTTGGCGCGCACATAGCGCAACCCGATCAGGAAAGGAAGACGGTCGAGCATGTTGGCGTTCCTTGTCAGCGGGCGCCCATGGTAAGGCTTTTTTCGTGGCGCTGCATTGCCTGGCCCGCGGATGAGAGCCGAGAAGCGCCTGTGACGCTTGCATCCCGCCGGCACTCGCCCTACATTCGCGGCCACATGAACTCCACCACGAGGGCACGGCAGATGGCCAATCGCCTGCTACCCGAATGGCACCCACAGGATGCCATACAGCTCACCTGGCCCGGCCCCGACAGTGACTGGGCAGCGATGCTGGAACGTATCGAGGCGACGCTCGACGCCATGGTAGTGGCGATAGGCCGCTATCAGGATGTGGTGATCAGCGTGCCCGATGCCGCGACCCACGCCCGCCTGTCCACACGCTTCGCCAACCTTGGCGTAGCGCCTGAACGTCTGCATCTGATCGTTGCCGCAGCCGACGATACCTGGGCCCGGGACCATGGTCCCATTGGCGTCGAACGTGATGGCGTGCTCGCCCTCCACGATTACACGTTTACCGGCTGGGGGGGCAAGTTCCAGGCCGAGCTCGACGACAGCCTGACTTCCAGACTGCACGATATGGGCGTGTTCGCCTGCCCACGAATCAACCACGAGCTGGTGCTGGAAGGAGGCGCCATCGAGACCGACGGCGAAGGCACGCTGCTGACCACCGAGGCGTGTCTGCTCAACCCCAATCGCAACCCGCAGCTTGACCGAGCGGCCATGGAGGCTCGACTGCGAGAGGATTTCGGTATCACCCGGGTGCTGTGGCTCACCAACGGGCATCTCGAGGGCGATGACACCGACAGCCATATCGACACCCTGGCGCGCTTCTGCGACCCGGCTACCATCGCCTTTGTGGCGTGTGACGACCGCGATGACCCGCACTTCCCGGCACTGGCCGCCATGCGAGAAGAACTTGAGGCCATGCGCCGTGCCGATGGCGCCCCCTACCGATTGATCGCCCTGCCCTGGCCGCGCGCCTGCTTCGATCCAGTCGACGGTCATCGATTACCGGCCACCTATGCCAACTTCCTGATCATCAATGCTGCCGTTCTGGTACCGACCTACGGCGATGCCGCCGATAGCCGGGCGCTGGCGGCTCTCGGCGAGGCTTTCCCGGGCCGTGACATCATACCCATCGATTGCACCAGCGTGATCCGCCAGCACGGCAGCCTGCACTGCCTGACCATGCAGCTACCCGCGGGAAGCCTGGCCGCCGCATATACTAGCAACACCTGACACCAGCATCCGTAGCGAGAGACCCCGTCGTTGGGTCAGTCGTGAGCAATGACAATCGAGGAGAGCCCCATGACCCGACACCTCAAGGTCGGCCTGGTACAGCAACCGGCCTGGCCCGACAAGCAGCGCAGCCTCACGGAGAGCGAGGCGGGTATTCGCGAGCTGGCAAGCGCTGGCGCCGAACTGGTGATGCTCCAGGAATTGCACGCCACCCATTACTTCTGCCAGTTCGAGGATACCCAACTGTTCGACCTGGCCGAGCCGCTCGATGGTCCCACCGGCACGCGACTGGCGGCGCTTGCCGCGGAGCTCGACATCGTGTTGGTGGGATCGTTGTTCGAGCGCCGCGCGCCTGGGCTCTACCACAATACCGCCGTGGTCTATGACAAGGCACAAGGCGCGGTGGGCCACTACCGCAAGATGCACATCCCCGACGATCCCGGCTTCTACGAGAAGTTCTACTTCACGCCGGGTGACGTGGATGATCAGCGACGCCAGGGATTTCAGCCCATCGACACCTCGGTGGGTCGGCTCGGGGTGCTGGTGTGCTGGGATCAGTGGTACCCGGAAGGCGCACGACTGATGGCACTGGCCGGTGCGGAGCTACTGCTCTACCCCACGGCGATCGGCTGGTCACTTACCGATGACGACGCCGAAAAAGCCCGCCAGAAGGATGCCTGGACACTGATTCAGCGTAGCCATGGGGTGGCCAACGGCCTGCCGGTGATCGTCGCCAACCGGGTCGGTCACGAACCGGACCATAGCGGTTTGAGCGAAGGCATCGACTTCTGGGGCGGCAGCTTCATCTGCGGTCCCCAGGGAGAGCTGCTAGCGCATGCCGGTGTGCAGGCCGAACGGCTGCTGGTGACCCTGGACATGCAACGCTGCGAGGAAGTCCGGCGTATCTGGCCCTACCTGCGCGACCGCCGCATCGACGCCTACGGCGATCTGACGCGGCGCTATCGGGACTAGGGGCGCTTCCCGCTTATGGCGTCATTATCTATTTCCAGAAATCGCGAATCGAGGCGATACCCTGGGCGCCGACCGCACGGGCGTGATTGGCGTCATGGCGGGTCATGCCACCCAGGGCAAACACCGGCATCGCGGCGCGCTCCACCAGTTGCTGGAAGTCATGCCAACCCATCGGGAACACTTCCGGATGCGACGGCGTGGTACGCAGCGGTGAAAGCGAAACGAAGTCGCAGCCGAGCCTGCCAGCCTGCTTGAGCTGGCGATCATCATGGGTCGAGGCGGAAAGCCACTTGCCCTCGGCGATCGGTCGACGCTCGAGCGACATCAAGCGGTCACTGGTCAAGTGCACTCCGTCGGCATTCACATGCTTGAGCAACTCAGGCTCACCATTGAGCAGCAGGCGTGCGGAGTAGCGACGACACAGCGCCAGCGCCTGTTCGGCCCGGGCCAGATAGGATGGCTCGTCGAGGGTCTTGGCGCGCAACTGCACCAGACGAATGCCATCCTCCACCATCGCTCGCTCGAGGCGCTGCAGGAACAGCGCATCATCCGACTCCTCGGCGGTGATCAGGTACTCGGTGGGCAACATCACCGCACGCAGGATCGGCAGGTTGGCGGCCGGGAACGGGTACTTGAAGAGCTCCCCCATCGGTACCCAGCGTACCGCCTGGCCCTCTCTTCCAAAGGGCTCGCCTGCGAACTCATGCACCTGCCAGACATCCAGCAGAATATGCTTGTCGGGGTACTCGTGATGAATGCGAATCAGCGGTTGGGCGCGCCGAATCTCGACACCCAACTCCTCATGCAATTCACGCTTCAGCCCGCCCAAGCCCGTTTCATAGGGCGCCAGCTTGCCACCAGGAAATTCCCAGAGACCGCCGTGATCGACATTGGAGGGTCGGCGTGCAATCAGCACGTCCTTCCCGGTGGCGCTGATGATGGCGGCAGCCGCCACGTGCACCCTTCTTTTCACCATTGCGTTCATTCACCTTTCCCACTTTTTCACGCCTGCCAGGGCGCGGCGTCTGTGTCTGGTGGTTGGCCGCTACCGCCGCCCTTCAACTGCGGTAGTCGGCATTGATGCTCACGTAGTCATGGGACAGGTCGGAGGTCCATACCGTGGCGCCCTCGTCACCCCGTCCGAGGTCGATGCGAATGGTGATCTCCTCACGGGCCATAACGGCGCTACCCGCCTGCTCCGTGTACGCCTGGGCACGCCCGCCCGCCTCGACCAGGCGAACCTCGCCGAGGTCGATGGTCACCTTCTCGACATCGAAATCGTTGACCGGTGCACGCCCCACTGCGGCGAGTATCCTGCCCCAGTTCGCATCGGAGGCATACAGGGCGGTCTTGACCAATGGCGAATGGGCCACGGTAAACGCCACATCCAGCGCCTCGCGACGCCGGGTGGCACCGGTGACCTGGAGGGTGACGAACTTCGTCGCTCCCTCTGCATCGCGGATGATGGCCTGGGCAAGCTCGGTCATGACCCGCTGCAGGCCGTTACGAAATACCGCCAGGTGCTCTTCGGTTGTCACCGCTGCACCGCGTCCGGTGGCAATCAGCATGCAGGCGTCATTGGTCGACGTATCACCATCCACCGTGATGCAGTTGAAGGAGCGATCCACCGTCTCACGCAGCAGCGTCTCGAGCAGGGATTGCTCGATGGCCGCATCGGTGGCAACGAAACCCAGCATGGTGGCCATGTTGGGCTGTATCATCCCCGACCCCTTGCTGATGCCGTTGATGGTCACCGTCTGATCACCCAGCGACAGGGCTACGCTGGCACCCTTGGCACGAGTGTCGGTGGTCAGGATGCCCTCACCGGCCGACTGCCAAGCTTCGGCGCCCTCGCCTAGCGCTTCCAGCGCCGCCGGCAACCCGGCCAGCAGCCGATCCATGGGCAGTGGCTCACCGATCACCCCGGTGGAAAACGGCAACACGCCATTGGCCGCCACACCGCTCAATTGGGCGAGCCGTTCACAGGTGGCACGGGCATCTTGAAGGCCTGTCTCACCAGTACCGGCATTGGCGTTGCCGGTATTGATCACCAGGTAACGAGGTGCCTGTCCCGCCTCGGCGCAAGCCGCCAGATGCTCACGAGCCACCACGACCGGTGCTGCACAAAATGCGTTGCGGGTGAAGGTACCCGCAACACTCGCACCTTCGGGTATCTCGATCACCACCAGATCACGGCGATCGGGCTTCTTGATACCGGCCATCGCCGTACCCAGCCTCACCCCCGCGACCTCCGGCATCACCGGAAAGCTCGCCTTACCCACTGCCATTGCCTTGCCTCCTGTCTGGAATCAGCATCGAGCCCGGTGCGCTCTTAGCTCAACTTGCCGCAGCACTGCTTGTACTTCTTGCCGGAGCCACAGGGGCAGGCGTCGTTGCGTCCGAGCTTGGGGCCTTCACGACGCACCGGGCGACCATCGGCACCAGGCAGCGGCGCCTGCTGGTCCTGACCCTCTTCACTGGCCACGGCAGGGGCGTCAGGGTGGCTCGCCGCTTGGGCCCTCTCGCGCTCGAGGGTTTCGCGACGCTGACGCTCCAGTTCCTCGACCTCTTCCGGGCGGCGAACCTTCACATGGCTGAGAATCCGCGTCACGTCGGACTTGATGTTGGTCAACAGGTTCTGGAACAGCTCGAAGGATTCGCGCTTGTATTCCTGCTTGGGGTTCTTCTGGGCATAGCCACGCAGGTGAATGCCACGCCGCAGATGGTCCATCGACTGCAGGTGCTCCTTCCAGCGGGTGTCCAGTACCTGCAACATCACCTGCTTTTCGAAGCGACGCATGAGCTCGGTGCCAGCTTCCTCGACCTTGGTCTCGTAGGCCTCGCGGTGCATGTCCTGCAGCCGTTCACGCAGTTGTTCCTCGTGGAAGCGCTCATCCTGTTCGGACCACTCGACGACCGGCGCGTCGAGGTTGAACTCGCTGCGCAACTGATCCTGCAGGCCGGGCAGATCCCACTGTTCGGGAAGACTCTGCGGCGGCACATAATCGCTGATCGCCAGATCGAGCACTTCCTGGCGAATCCCCATCACCGCCTCCGAGACTTCCTCGGCAGAGAGAATCTCGTTGCGTTGCTCATAGATCACGCGGCGCTGATCGTTGGCCACGTCATCGTATTCAAGCAGCTGCTTGCGAATGTCAAAGTTGCGGCTCTCGACCTTTTTCTGGGCGCGTTCCACGGCATTGGACACCATCTTGTGCTCGATGGCCTCGCCATGCTCCAGCCCCAGCGCCTTCATCATGCGCTGCACGCGGTCGGAGCCGAACAACCGCATCAGGCTGTCTTCCAGTGACAGGAAGAAGCGGGTCGAACCCGGATCGCCTTGGCGGCCGGCACGGCCGCGCAACTGATTATCGATGCGCCGCGACTCGTGGCGCTCCGAGCCGACCACATGCAGGCCACCGGCGGCCAGTACCGCCTCGTGACGCTCGAGCCACTCAGCCTTGAGCTGCTCGACCTGCGCCTCGCTCGGGTTGTCGAGCTTGGCGGCCTCGGCCTCCCAGTTGCCCCCGAGCACGATATCGGTACCACGGCCGGCCATGTTGGTGGCGATGGTCACCGCGCCGGGACGCCCGGCCTGGGCGATGATCTCGGCTTCGCTCTGGTGCTGCTTGGCGTTGAGCACGTTGAAGGCGATGCCGGCCTGTTTCATCAGGTTGGCCAGGTGCTCAGAGCTTTCGATGGACGCGGTACCCACCAATACCGGACGGCCCGCTTCGGTCTCGGCCTGAACATCCTTGATGATCGCCTCGAACTTCTCCTCGGCGGTCAGGTAGACCAGGTCGTTGAGGTCCTGCCTGATCAGCGGCTTGTTGGTGGGAATCACCACCACATCCAGGCCATAGATCTGGCGGAATTCGAAGGCCTCGGTGTCGGCGGTGCCGGTCATGCCGGACAGCTTGTCGTAGAGTCGGAAATAGTTCTGGAAGGTGGTCGAGGCGAGTGTCTGGCTCTCGCGCTGCACCGTCAGCCCTTCCTTGGCTTCAACGGCCTGGTGCAGGCCTTCAGACCAGCGGCGCCCCGGCATCGAGCGCCCGGTATGCTCATCGACGATCACCACTTGCCCTTCGCTGACGATGTAATCGACATCGCGATGGTAGAGGTGACGGGCACGCAGTGCCGAATGCATGTGGTGCAGCAGGTTGAGGTTCTGCGCGGCGTAGAGCGAGTCATCCTCGCCCAGGCGACCGTCCTGGCGCAGCAGTTCCTCGACCTTGTGGTGACCAGTTTCGGTGATCTCGACCTGCTTCTGCTTCTCGTCGAGCAGGAAGTCACCGCTGGTGGGGTCCTCCTCGTCCGTACAGCGCTCGAGCTGCCCGGCCAGACGGTCAATGATCTTGTAGAGCTCGGTATTCTCGTCAACCGCACCTGAAATGATCAGCGGAGTACGCGCCTCATCGATGAGGATCGAGTCCACCTCGTCGACGATGGCGAAGCTCAGGTCACGCTGGACCTTGTCCTCCAACGAGAACGCCATATTGTCGCGCAGGTAATCGAAACCGAACTCATTGTTGGTACCGTAGGTGATGTCGCAGGCATAGGCCGTACGTTTTTCCTCGGAGGTCTGGCCGGAATAGATGATCCCCACCGAAAGCCCCAGGAATTCATAGAGCGGGCGCATCCATTCGGCGTCACGGCGTGCCAGGTAGTCGTTGACGGTCACGACATGCACGCCCTTGCCCGGCAGGGCATTGAGGAACACCGCCAGGGTTGCCACCAGGGTCTTGCCTTCACCGGTCTTCATCTCGGCGATGCGACCACGGTGCAGGGTCATGCCACCGATCATCTGCACATCGAAATGACGCATGCCCATCACCCGCTTGCTCGCCTCGCGAACCGTGGCGAATGCCTCGGGAAGCAGCGCATCCAGCGTCTCGCCCGCCTCGGCCCGGGTGCGCAACTCGCTGGCATGGGCCTTGAGGTCGGTATCGCTGAGGGCTTCGAGCTCGGCTTCCAGAGCGGTGATCTGACCGACCTGGCGGGCCATGCGTTTGACTTCACGGTCGTTCTTGGAACCGACGACCTTGCGTAACAGGGAATTGATCATGAAGGGTCCAGTGTCTGCGTGTGGCATCGTGCCAGCGCCTATCGGCGCTCGGCCATTCTTCGTCTTGTCGGATAGGCCACGCAGTTGGGAGGACCACGACGTGTCAACACGTCATGAGCCGCGGTGGAGCGCTGAGGGGTCGAAGGCGCTGGCAAGCGCTTCGTTCCGCGGATGCCCAATGCGCGCGTGCAGGCAAGAGGCCAGCGCGCATGGGCCCGGCGGCGAGCCTTGAGGCGTGAACTGGCACGGATCATTGCCGGCGCCAGAATGCATACCTGTACGATACGCTCGGCATGGCGCAGGTTGTCTGCGTGCGCAAGCCCCGCCGGCAGCAGGCACCCTACCAATAGCCCAGCCAGCCACCAGCGCGTCGGGCGTCGGATGGCCTGCCTGCGACTGGGCACCGCCCCATTCAGGACAGACTCGGCAGACGGCTGGGTAGGAACGGTGGGCATGCTGTCGACGGTCTCCGGAGCGTGCTAGGCTCTCGTTTCAGTACGTAGAACCAACCCAGGGGTAATCCCCCGAGAAGCAAGCCAATGAGTATAAAGGTTAAGCGGGCGCGAGCCCAGTCCATGACCCGACTGTTGCAGGGTCACGGCGAACTGGGATCCTTGATGCGCATGGCGCGCCTGATCGAGCGCGCCCAACAACATCTGCGCGATCATCTCCCCGAGGAAGTGGGCGAGCACCTGCATGTCGGCGGTTATCAAGGTGGACGGCTGACACTGATCACCGACAGTGCGGTGTGGCTGACTCGCCTGCGCTATGAACAGCGTCGCCTGCTGGACCTTCTGCATCAGTTGCCGGGGTTCGAGGCGGTCACCGGATTCCACTTCAAGGTACGTCCGGTCCGCCCAGCCAAGGCGCCTGTACGCCAGGTCTGCGAACTCCCCGCCAGTGCGGCAGATGAATTGAGCAGTTGTGCCGCCGACGTGGACGACCCGCGCCTGAAGCGCGCCCTGGAACGGCTCGCCTCCCATGCCGAGCGTGAGTCGTGAGTCGTGAGTCGTGAGTCGTGAGTCGTGAGTCGTGAGTCGTGAGTCGTGAGCGCAAAGTAACGCCTGCTTACACGAAGAAAACCCCACCGGTGTATGCCGATGGGGTTTTTCTTACCGCTTAACGATTACGGCTGATCGCTCCGGGCGAAGCCCGGCTAGGCCATGGCTGGGGCGGCGTAGGAAATCGGCGCCACTTCGGTCTCGTCTTCGAAGGTCACGATCTCGAAGGCGTCCGGCTGCGCCATCAGTGCACGGCACAGCTGATTGTTCAGCGCATGGCCCGATTTCACGCCGCGAAACTCACCGATCAGGCTGTGGCCCAACTGGTAGAGGTCACCGATGGCATCCAGCACCTTGTGCTTGACGAATTCGTCGTCATAGCGCAGACCGCCGTCGTTCACGATGCGGTAGTCGTCGACCACGATGGCGTTGTCTAGGCTGCCGCCCAGGGCCAAATTGTTGGAGCGCAGGTATTCGAGGTCCCGCATGAAGCCGAAGGTCCTGGCCCGCGACACTTCCTTGACGAAGGACGTGGTAGAGAAGTCGACCACGGCCGTCTGCTTTTGATCCTCGAACACTGGGTGGTCGAAATCAATGGCAAAAGACACCTTGAAGCCCTGGTGGGGCAAGAAGATCGCTTCCTTGTCATCCTCGCGAACCACCACCTCACGCTTGATGCGGATGAACTTCTTGGGCGCGTTCTGCTCGCTGATACCCGCCGACTGGATGAGAAATACGAAGGGCCCGGCGCTGCCATCCATGATCGGCACCTCCGGGGCGCTCAGGTCGACATAGGCATTGTCGATTCCGAGCCCGGCGAGGGCCGACATCAAATGCTCGACGGTCGCCACCTTGGCGCCACCAGCAGAAAGCGCGGTGCACAGCGTGGTGTCGGTGACATGTTCGGCACGGGCCGGAATCTGCACCTCGGGATCGAGATCGGTTCGCACGAAGACGATCCCGGTATCCACGGGGGCCGGACGCAAGGTCAGGTAGACCTTCTTGCCGGAGTGCAGGCCGACGCCAGTGGCGCGGATGACGTTCTTCAGTGTGCGTTGTCTGATCATGGGCAGTGGCCAGGCTATTTGTCAGTTATCAAACACCGTTCACTATAACACCGAACGAGTGTTTCAACAAAAAAACATCGCCCGGCACGGCCGATGCGCGCCATCGCTGCCCTCAATCGGCCTGACGACGCAGGAAAGCCGGGATATCGAGATAGTCGTCGAGCTCCTGGGAGCGACGCTTCTCGGCGCGCGGCTTGGCCGCTTCCTCGGGCTCCGGCGAACGTGCAGCGGCCTGCTGTCGCATCGCCGCAGGCTGCTGACGCTGGCGATAGTCACCACTGTCACCACGGCGCGCGGTCTCGCGGGCGGGGGCAGCCTTCTGTTGAACGGCCTGGCGACCATCCAGGCCGGCGGCCACTACGGTAACGCGCAGTTCGTCGGTCATTTCCATATCGATGGAGGTACCCACCACGATGGTGGCGTCCTGCGAGGCGAACTCCTGGACAGTAGCACCGACATCGTTGAACTCGCCGATCGAGAGATCCGGCCCCGCGGTAATGTTGACCAGAATTCCTCGTGCGCCATGCAAGTCGATGTCTTCGAGCAGTGGGCTGCGAATGGCTTTCTCGGCCGCTTCACGGGCACGGTTCTCACCAGTGGCGCCACCGGTTCCCATCATCGCCATGCCCATCTCGGACATTACGGTGCGTACGTCCGCAAAGTCGACGTTGATGATACCGGGGCTGGTGATCAGCTCGGCAATGCCCTGCACGGCACCCAGCAGTACATCATTGGCGGCACTGAACGCCGTCAGCAGGCTGGCGCTCTTGCCAAGCACGGAGAGCAGCTTTTCGTTGGGAATGGTGATCAACGAATCGACATGCTCCGAGAGCTCTTTCATGCCCTCCTCGGCCGCACGCATACGCTTGGGCCCCTCGAAGGGGAACGGGCGAGTCACCACGGCGACGGTCAGGATGCCAAGCTCCTTGGCCACCTGCGCCACCACAGGCGCACCACCGGTACCGGTACCGCCCCCCATGCCGGCGGTGATGAACACCATGTCGGCGCCATTGAGCAGCTCTGCGATGCGTTCGCGATCCTCCATGGCGGCCTGCCGGCCGACATCGGGATTGGCGCCGGCGCCAAGCCCCTTGGTGATCTCGCTGCCGAGTTGCAGGACGGTCTTGGCGGCCACCCGCTTGAGGGCCTGGGCATCGGTGTTGGCGCAGATGAACTCCACGCCTTCGATGTTACTTTCCACCATGTGGTTGACGGCATTGCCGCCACCGCCGCCAACGCCGATCACCTTGATCACGGCGCTGCTTGAGGGTGCGCTATCTACGAGTTCGAACATTAGCCCCGTCTCCTGGAACGCCGATGGCGATCCTGTCAGAAATTTCCTTTCAACCAGCCCTTCAGCCTTTCCAGCGCAGGGATCGACTCCCTGAGCCCGCGCCGGGAGACGTCTTCGCGTCTCGGCTGTACCGGCACGACGCTGCCCTGTGTCTGTCGACCGTGACCCTGACGATGCTCCTGCAGGGCGTAATGTAGCAAACCGACTCCAGTCGAATAAATCGGGTTGCGAACGACATCGGCAAGCCCGCGCACGTTCTGCGGGCAAGCGATGCGAACCGGCATGTGGAAAATCTCCTCGGCCAGCTCCACCACGCCCTCCATGCGCGAGGTCCCGCCAGTGAGTACGACGCCGGCGGCCACCATGTCCTCATAGCCACTGCGGCGCAACTCATCGCGCACGAGTGTGAACAATTCTTCATAACGCGGTTCGACCACCTCTGCCAGCGATTGGCGAGACAGGTCGCGCGCGGGTCGGTCGCCGACGCTTGGCACCTTGATCATCTCGTCGCTGGCGGCGAGTTGGGTCAGCGCACAGGCATACTTGACCTTGATCTCCTCGGCGTACTGGGTCGGTGTCCGCAGTGCCATGGCAATATCATTGGTGACCTGGTCACCGGCAATCGGTATCACCGCGGTATGGCGAATGGCACCTTCGGTGAACACCGCGATGTCGGTGGTGCCACCGCCGATGTCGACCATGCAGACGCCCAATTCGCGCTCATCCTCGGTGAGCACCGACATGCTCGAGGCGAGTTGCTCGAGGATGATGGCATCCACCTCGAGACCACAGCGCCGCACGCATTTCTCGATGTTCTGCACCGCATTGAGTGCCGCGGTGACAAGATGCACCCGAGCCTCGAGGCGCACACCAGACATGCCGAGTGGCTCGCGGATACCGCCCTGAGTATCGATGGAGAACTCCTGAGGCAATACGTGCAGCACACGCTGGCCTTCGGAAATGGCTCGGGCACGGGCCGAATCGATAACGCGATCAATATCGGAGGGCGTGACTTCACGCTCCTTGATCGCTACCACACCGTCGGAATTCATCGAACTGATGTGGCTTCCCGCAACACCCACATAGACGGAATGGATATCGCAACCGGCCATCAACTCCGCTTCTTCCACAGCACGCTGAATCGACTGGACCGTCGATTCGATATTGATCACCACTCCCTTCTTCATGCCTCGGGAGGGATGCGAGCCGATACCGGCAATCTCGATACTGCCATCGTCGGTTGGCTGCCCCACGATCGCCACGACCTTGGACGTTCCGATATCCAGCCCGACTACCATGTTGGACGCATTGGATGGAGCTGCCATGAGTCGCGATGTCTCCTCGAATCTGACCCGTTTGATTGGGCCTGCAATACATAAATTGAACTAGGGGCAATTATAGGAACAACTTGGGTTGATTCTCCACCCCTTAACGGAAAACAAACTTCACGATACGGTGATTTTGTTGCGAAAGAAATAGGCGAATGCCTTTTAACACATGTCATCCAGACAAAAATGATCAACTTTCTCCCGCCGACTGTTCTTCAAGAGGTTCGGTTTCGCCATGCCAGGCCACCGCCACTCCATTAGGGTATCGAAGATCAATGTAGCGAATATGCGACGACTGTGAACCGAGTTGTCGTTGCCAGGCGGCCGACAGACGTGAAAGTCGCGCCGCACGGTCATTTCGGCCGAGCATCACCCATACGCCATCGTCCAGTTGGAAGCGCCAGGCACCACGCGGTTCAAGTCGCAATTGCGACAACTCAAGCCCCAATTGCGCGAACTGAATGGCCAATTGCTGGTGATAACCAAGTACTTCGGCACCACTGCCGGAGGGCCCGGCAAGATCCGGCAAGTCGCCGGGCAGCGACACCGGGCCAACGGCAAAAGGTTCACCCTCGGGGTTAAGCAGGTGATCATCGTTCCAGCGCGCGACTGGCACTTGTTCGACCAGCTCGAAGGTCAACGCATCGGGCCATTGACGGCTGACACGCACCTCGGCGAGCCAGTCAATCGCCAGCGCCTCCTCGCGCAACTCCGTGACACTCACGGAAAGCCAGCTCTGCCCGCGCAGTAGAGGAGCGAGTTGCTCACGCAGATAATCGGCACTGACATGCTCGAGCTCACCACGAATCGATACCCGTTCGATGGGGCGGTCCAGCCACAGCCAAAGCGCACGGCCGCCGGCCCCGATCAACAGCGCCAAGAGTACTACGCCAAGCCAGCCTCCTCGCTGCGTCATGCCCTGCCCTGCTCTAAGGTAGTGGCCAGGATCCTCAGCACCAGGGTCTCGAAGTCGATACCCGCATGAGCGGCGGCCTGAGGCACCAGGCTATGGTCCGTCATGCCGGGCGATGTGTTGACTTCGATCAGCCAGAAGCCCCCCTCACTGTCGCGCATGACATCCACACGACCCCAGCCTGCCGCGCCCACCGCATCGAAAGCCTGTCGACACAGTTGGCCAAGCTCGGCCTCCTCGTCAGCCGAAAGACCACACGGCAAGTGGTAGAGGGTGTCATTGGAGACATACTTTGCCTCGTAGTCGTAGAAACCACCCGGCACTTCGACGCGAATCGCCGGCAATACCCTGTCCCCCAGCAGCGACACGGTATACTCCTCACCTTCGATGAAGCGCTCCGCCATCACACGGGCATCGAACCTGGCGGCATCACGATAGGCGGCCTCCAGTGCCTCGGGGCTATCGACGATATTGATGCCAAGTGTCGAGCCCTCGTGCACGGGCTTTACGATCAACGGCAGCCCAAGCCGCCTTGACACCGCGACCCAATCGGCATCCGCCTCGAGCATCTCCGCCATCGGTGTGGGCAGGCCCAGTGCCTGCCAGACGAGCTTGGTGCGCTGTTTGTCCATGCCCAGCGCCGACGCCAGCACGCCGCTGCCCGTATAGGGTATGCCAAGCAGCTCGAGCGCCCCTTGCAGGGTGCCATCTTCACCACCACGACCGTGCAGGGCGATGAACACCCGGTCCGGTGCCAGTGCCTCGAGCCCAACCAAACCACCCTTCGCGGGGTCATAGCCCGTGGCATCGACACCAGCACGCTGCAGCGCCGACAGCACGGCGGCACCGCTCTTCAGCGACACCTCACGTTCGGCGGACTCACCACCATACATCACCACGACACGCCCCAGATCGGCAGGGGTCATAGCGCCACCTCATCCAACTTGAGGGCGGATTCACTGAGACGCAGGGAGATGCCGCCGACATCCCCGGCGCCCTGGGTGATCAGAATGTCATCGGCGCGCAATACCCGCGACAGCAACGCCGGCAACTCACTCTTGTCCTGAACGAAGATCGGGTCCACTTCGCCGCGCTGGCGAATCGACCCCGCCAGTGTGCGTCCCTCGGCGCCCGGGATAGGCGTTTCGCCGGCACTGTAGACATCGAGCAGCAACAGCGTATCGACGCCCGCCAGCACACGCACGAAGTCTTCGTAAAGGTCGCGAGTGCGGGAGTAACGGTGCGGTTGGTAGATCATCACCAGACGCCGTTCGGGCCAGCCAGCACGCACTGCGTTGATGACCATCTCGACCTCTCGCGGGTGATGGCCGTAATCGTCGACCAGCATCACCTCGCCCGCACCGCCAGGGGCCGGATAATGACCATGCACCTGGAAGCGCCGGCCGACACCCTGAAAACCGGCCAGTCCATTCAGGATCGCTGCATCGGGGACGCCAGCGTCGCTTGCCACCACGATCGCCGCCATGGCATTGAGAGCATTGTGTCTGCCCGGCATGGCCAACCGCACCTGGAGTGGCGCCAGATCACCCGGGCGATGAGCGGTAAAGCGCACCTCACCTGCCGATTGAATGAAATCGGCAATGCGATAGTCGGCATCTTCGCTGAAGCCATAAGTGATGAACTGGCGATGCACTTGATCGAGCATGCCACGCACATTGGCATCATCGATGCACAGCACCGCCAGGCCATAGAATGGCAGGTTGTGCAGAAATTCCAGGAAGGTGGATTTCAGTTTCTCGAAATCCCCCCCGTAGGTCGCCATATGATCGGCATCGATATTGGTGACAATCGAGACCATTGGCTGCAGGTGCAGGAAGGAGGCGTCGGACTCGTCCGCCTCGGCCACCAGGTAGTCGCCTTCTCCCAGCCGTGCATTGGTGCCGGCACTGGTCAAGCGGCCACCGATCACGAAGGTGGGATCGAAGCCGGCTTCACCCAGCAGCGTGGCAGTGAGACTGGTGGTAGTGGTCTTGCCATGCGTGCCGGCCACCGCAATGCCGTGGCGGAAGCGCATCAACTCGGCCAGCATCTCGGCACGCCTGACTACCGGCACTCGATGCTCGCGCGCCCACTGGATTTCCGGATTGGTGTCATCGACGGCCGTGGACACCACCAGCACATCGGCGCCTGCCACATTGTCGGCACCATGGCCGATATCGACGTGAATGCCGCACTGCTCGAGGCGGTTGATCACCGGTGACGCCTTCAGGTCACTGCCGCTGACCCGATAGCCCTGATTGGCCAGCACCTCGGCGATACCGCACATGCCTGACCCACCGATGCCCACGAAATGAATATGCCGTATGCGGCGCATGCCCAGCCCTCGACCATGGGCCGTAGGGGTTGACTGACCGGGAACCGGCCGTTGTGTGCTATCGCTCAAAACCTGTCTCCATGCAACCGGCCACCAGGCGCTCGACGGCATCGAGGTGGGCGCAGGTCCGTGCCTGCGCCGCCATGGTGGCGAGTATTTCGGGAACCAGCAGTGCCACTAGTCGCTCGCGAAGTGACAGCGCCGTCAATCTATCCTGGGGAAGAAGCTCGGCCGCCTGCTCTGCGACCAACGCACTGGCATTGGCCGTCTGGTGGTCGTCCACCGCGTGGGGGAATGGTACGAACAGCGCCGGTTTGCCCGCCGCGGCAAGTTCCGCCACGGTAAGCGCTCCGGCACGGCATACCACCAGGTCAGCCCAATCGTAGGCGGCCGCCATGTCGTCGATGAACGCACTCACCTCGGCCGTCACACCTTGCTCACGGTAGCGCTCCGCGCATGCCTCCTGCTTGTCACGGCCAGCCTGATGGCGCACGTCGGGGCGCGCCGGCTCGGGCATGCCTGCCAGCGCCTCTGGCAGCCGCTCATTGAGCACCTGGGCCCCCAGCGACCCGCCCACCACCAATAATCGCAGGGGTCGCCCCTGCATCTCATCAGCTTGGCGTGGATGTTCACCCAATGCAGCAATCTCTTCTCGCACGGGGTTTCCGACCACCTCAGCACGCCCCGAAAAGGCTTGGGGAAAGGCGGCATAGACGCGTCGCGCTAGCCGCGACAAGGCCTTGTTGGTCAGGCCCGCCACGGCGTTCTGTTCATGGATCACCAGCGGACACCGTGCGAGCCAGGCGGCCAACCCACCCGGCCCGCTGGCGAAGCCACCCAGCCCGACTACCAGTTGAGGGTCGAATTCACGGATGATCCGCCAGGCCTGCCAGATGGCGCGGGTAAGGTTCACTGGCGCCAACAGCCAGCCAGACAGCCCATTCCCGCGCAGCCCAGCCACCGCAATCCGGTGTAGAGGAATGCCGGCGGCCGGTACCAGCTGATTCTCGATTCCCCTGGGGCTTCCAAGCCATTCTACTTCGATGCCCTCGCCGGCGAGCCCACGGGCCAACGACAGTGCGGGAATCACATGTCCTCCGGTCCCACCCGCCATGATAAGGGCTCGACGGCCCGCTTGCTTGCTCACTCTGCCACTCCTTGCATGTTCGCTGGTGCCTCGTCCCCTCGCCCGCTCCCTTTGGTCCTGCCAGGCTCGCGGTGGGCAGCCGGCCTGTTGCGGCGCTCGGTCAAGCGAGTTTCGATATCGACCCGCAGCAACAGGGCCATCATCGCGGCACTGACCAACAGGCTGGACCCCCCATAGCTGAGCAGGGGCAGCGTCAGCCCCTTGGTAGGCAGCATGCCGGTACTCACCGCGATATTGATGAACGCCTGGGCGCCAATCACCATGGCGATCCCATAGCTCAGGTAGGCGCCGAAAGGCAGCCGGGCAAGCTCCGCGCGACGCCCCACCGCCATGGCGCGCCAGATCAGCAGGGCGAATAATCCCACGACCCCGATAGCAGCAAACAAACCCAATTCCTCGGCCAGCACGGCGAACACGAAATCCGTGTGTGCCTCGGGCAGGTAGAACAACTTCTGTACACTGTTGCCAAGCCCCATCCCCAACCAACTACCGCGACCAAAGGCGATCAACGCCTGGGTCAACTGGTAGCCACTGGCGAACTGATCCGCCCAGGGGTCGGCGAAACTGGCCAGACGGGCCAGGCGGTAGGGCTCGGCGATGGCCAGCAAACCGCCCCCCACGGCCACCACCACAATCAGCAACAGGAAGCGCCCCCATGGGGCGCCGGCCATCAGCAGCATGCCCATGACGCAAGCGGCCATCACGACCACCGCCCCATAGTCAGGCTCGAGGATCAGCAGCACACCGATCAGCCCCAATATCAGCAACGGCCTCAAGAACGCGCCCCACTGCTTGCGCACCTGGGGCAGAAAGCGCTCGAGGTAGCCGGCCAGGTAAGTGATCAGACAAAGCTTGGCGACCTCTGAGGCCTGCACGTTGAAGGGGATGCCGGGCAACGAGAGCCAACGCTTGCTGCCGTTGACCTCGCGTCCCACCAGCAGCACCAATGCCAGCAGGGCAATGCCCAGCAGCAGCAGCAACGGCCCGTTGGCCTTCCACCACAGCAGGGGCACCCGCATCACCACGGCCGCCACGGCGAATGCCGCCAGCAGGAAGATGCCGTGGCGAATGCTGAAGTACCAGGAATTCCCGGTGAGGCTCGCGGCGACCTCGGAAGAAGCCGAGGTGACCATCACCCACCCGATCAGCATCAGCGCCACGATGGCGCTGACCAGCCAACCATCGAAGGCATGCTCGCGAGTCGACAGGCGTTGTCTCAGGCGTCGCAGACGTTTCATTCAACCTCCCTGGCCACATGGCACTGGACCCACTCGCGAAATACCTCGCCTCGTACCTGGTAGTTCTCGAACTGATCGAGACTGGCACAGGCCGGTGACAACAGCACGCAATCCCCGGGCCTGGCAATCGCCAGCGCCCTGGCAAGCGCCTGGGTCATGTCCGCCACTCGGGTTACCGGCACCTGCTCGACAAGCGCCGCCTCAAGCTGCCCGGCGTCCTTGCCGAACAGCACGGCCTCGCGGCCATAGCGCGCCAGCGGCTCTGCCAGCGGATGAAAGTCAGCCCCCTTGCCAACACCACCGGCAAGCAAGATCAACCGCCCCTCGAGGGTCGAGCCGAGGCCGGCGATGGCGGCAAGCGTGGCGCCCACATTGGTACCCTTGGAGTCGTTGATCCAACGCACGCCACCGCATTCGGCCACCAGTTCACCTCGGTGCGCAAGGCCCGGAAATCGCCGCAGCACATCAAGCATCGCAGGCATCGGTAACCCCAGGTGCCGGCCCATGGCCAGTGCCGCCAGCGCGTTGGCGTGATTGTGTCGTCCAGCCATGCGCACCTCGCAAGCCGGCATCAGTGGCTCGTCGCCATGCACGAGCCACTCTCGCCCCTGGCGACGGCCTATCCCCCACTCATTCGCCGCCGGTTCGGCGGTGGTGAACCGCGCCTCGCAAGGCAGCGGTCCCTGCGGCCAGGTCATCGCGTCTTCGGCATTGACGACTGCATGAGCCGCACCGCGGAAGATGGCAAGCTTGGCGGCACGGTAAGCCTCGAGGCTGCCATGGCGATCGAGATGATCCTCCGAAAGGTTCAGGAAAGCCGCCGTCTCGGCGCCAAGCCAGGGCGTGGTCTCGAGCTGGAAGCTCGAGAGCTCGAGCACGTAAAGCTCGGCATCGGGCATCTGCTCGAGAAGATCGAGCGCCGGGGTGCCGAGGTTGCCTCCCACGGCCACCCGGCGCCCGGCCGCGCGGGCCATTTCTCCGACCAAGGTGGTCACGGTGGACTTGGCGTTGGAGCCGGTAATGGCCACCACAGGCGCCTGTGCCGCTCGCACGAAGAGGGCGATTTCGCCGATCACCAGCGGCTCGCCGGTGGCCACACGAACTCGTCCGGCAAGCTCGGCAAGACCTGGCGTCGCAGGATCGACACCCGGGCTCAGCACCACTTCCTCGACCTCGCTCAGGTCGAGCTCGGCAAGCGGCCCCGCGTGCACCGCGATGCCTGGATGCGCCGCTTGAAAGGCTTCAAGACCTGGTGGTGGCTCACGGGTATCGGCCACCTGGAAGGGTAGCCCGAGCCTTGTCAGATGGCGGCATATCGCACGGCCCGAGACTCCAAGCCCGACCACCAGGGTCACACCCTTGGGCACCTTGACCATGTAAGGCTCCTAGCTCTGGGTCTGGCCTGGTTCAACGAACCTTGAGGGTGGCAAGTCCGATCAACACCAGGATCACCGTGATGATCCAGAAGCGCACGATCACCCTGGGTTCAGGCCAGCCCTTGAGCTCATAGTGGTGATGCAGGGGGGCCATTCGAAAGATCCGGCGTCCCGTCAGCTTGTAGGAGCCGACCTGCAGGATGACCGAGACGGTTTCCATGACGAAGATCCCGCCCATGATGAACAGCACGATCTCCTGGCGCACGATCACTGCCACGACACCGAGTGCAGCACCCAATGCGAGTGCCCCCACATCACCCATGAACACTTGTGCCGGGTAGGTGTTGAACCACAGGAAACCGAGCCCGGCACCGGAAATGGTGGCACAGAATACCGCCAGTTCACCGGCGCCCGGAATATGGGGAATCTGCAGGTAGTTGGCGAATACCGTATTGCCGCTGGCATAGGCGAATACCGCAAGCCCCATGGCCACCAGGACGGTGGGCATGATCGCCAGGCCGTCGAGACCATCGGTGAGGTTGACGGCGTTGGAGCTGCCGACGATCACCAGATAAGTCAAGACGATGTAGAAGACCCCCAGCGGCAGCACGAAGTCCTTGAACAGCGGCACGATCAGACTGGTCTCGACCGGGCTTGCCGCGGTCAGATACAACAGCGCGGCAGCGGCAAGGCCGATCATCGACTGCCAGAAATACTTCCAGCGTGCCGGCAGGCCGCGGGGATTCTTCTCCACCACCTTGCGGAAGTCATCGACCCAGCCGATGGCACCGAACCCCAGGGTCACCGCCAGCACCACCCACACGTAGTGATTCGTCAGATCTCCCCACAGCAGGGTACTGACGGCGATGGCCATGAGAATCATGGCACCTCCCATGGTCGGCGTACCGGCCTTGGAGAGATGCGATTGGGGCCCATCGTCGCGTACCGCCTGGCCGATCTGCCGCTCGACCAGGCGACGAATCATCACCGGCCCCAACCACAGGCACAGCACCAGCGCGGTGAGGGTACCCAGGATCATTCGCAGGGTCAGGTAATTGAAGACATTGAAGGCGCTGAAGTATTGCGCCAGGACATCAGCCAGAAAAAGCAGCATGAATTGCGTTCACCCTTTATGAATCCGAGCGCAGCGCCGCCACGACACGTTCCATGGCGGTACTGCGTGACCCCTTGACCAGCACACTGGCGCCGGGCGGCAGATGGTTGAGGACATGGCGCACCAGCGCCTCCTGATCATCGAAATGGCACCCACCTTCGCCGAAGGCGTCGCTCGCCAGTCGAGCCGGCTCGCCATG
This sequence comes from Halomonas urumqiensis, assembly GCF_003028575.1. Classification (GTDB taxonomy): domain Bacteria; phylum Pseudomonadota; class Gammaproteobacteria; order Pseudomonadales; family Halomonadaceae; genus Halomonas; species Halomonas urumqiensis. The sequence goes on from NZ_PYUD01000007.1 coordinate 56,791, forward strand.
GGTGCCGAGGAAGTCGATCCCCAGTTCCTGCGCGTAGCACCCGATCTCGGCATGTAGCTGGTCGGAGGCCTCTCCCAATTCCCCCATCGCACCCAGCAGGCACCAGTGCGGCCCAGGCAACGTCACCAGCAGGTCGAGCGCCGCCTTCACAGCGCCGGGGTTGGCATTATAGGTATCGTCGAGCAGGCGTGACCCCTTGAGGCCCGCCGAGACGCTGAGCCGGCCAGGCATCGGCGCAACGCCGGCAAGCCCCGCAACCACCGACTCCGCTGGCACGCCAAGCGCCAGGGTCGCCGCGGCGGCGGCGAGTGCATTGGCCACATTGTGGCGTCCCAGCAGGCCAAGCGGCACGCGGCCGAGTTCGCACCCATCCACGACAAGCGTGAAAGCATAGCGTCCGAAGTCGTCACAGGCCAGCGCCGTGGCCGTCACCCGAGCGCTTCCGGAAAGCCCGAAATCCAGCACCTCCCGCGGGCAAGCCAATTGCGCCCAGGTAGCGAAGTAGGCGTCATCGCGATTGAGTACCGCCACGCCATCCGCCGGCAAGCCACTGACGATCTCCGCCTTGGCCTGAGCAATCTGCCCCATGCCACCGAATTCCCCGACATGGGCGCCAGTGACATTGGTGATCACCGCCACGCGCGGCTCGACCAGGGCTGTCGTCCAGGCGATCTCTCCAAGGTGGTTGGCACCCAGCTCCACCACCGCCTGGCGATGGTCGGACCTCAGCGACAACAAGGTCAAGGGGGCACCGAAATCGTTGTTGAGGTTGCCACGGGTGGCAAGCGTCGGCGCCTCGCGCTCGAGCACCGCGGCGATCAGTTCCTTGACCGTGGTCTTGCCGCTATTGCCGGTCACGGCGATCACCTCTCCGCCCCAGGCCCGCCTTCTGGCACGCCCCAGCAGGCCAAGCGCCAGGCGCGTATCCGCCACCACAAGCTGGGGCAGCGGGTCATCCACGGGGTGCTCGACCAAGGCCGCCACCGCGCCGGCCGCACGGGCCTGGGCGATAAAATCGTGGGCATCGAAACGCTCGCCGCGCAGCGCCACGAACAGGCTTCCCGGCACCAACTGCCGTGAATCGGTGATGATCGCCGAGAGCGGGATGTCCTCGGTGGGCGCCGCTATCCCAAGCGCAGCCGCAACCTCGGCCAGTGTCGCAAGCCCCACGACGTTCACGCCCCCGCTCATGGCCTGGCCTCCCCGGCGACTCGGGTAGATAAGGCGCGCTCTGCCTGCTCGACATCCGAGAAGGGCTCGCGAACGCCGTTGGTCTCCTGGTAGTCCTCATGGCCCTTGCCGGCAATCAGCACCACGTCGTCGACACCGGCGTCTCCCAGCAGGCGGGCAATCGCCGCACCGCGACCTTCGATATTCCAGGCCCGAACACGAGCGTCGGCAGATAATCCCTCGCAGACCTGTGTTCGTATCGCGGAGGGGGTCTCGCTGCGCGGGTTGTCATCGGTGATGACCAGCCGGTCGGCATGGCGCTCGGCGGCCGCGGCCATCAGCGCGCGCTTGCCGGCATCACGATCACCACCGCAGCCGAACAGGCACCATAGGCGACCGCTACCGGGCAGATGGTCGCGCAGTGCGGTCAGCGCATTGTCCAGGGCATCGGGAGTATGCGCATAATCAACCACCACGGTGGGCGCGCCAGGCAAGGTCACGACCTGCATGCGACCGGGTACTGGCTGAAGGTGCGTCGCGGCCTCGAACAGCGCCTCGAGTGGGTGCCCAAGGCCATGCAGGGTAGCGATGGCGAGCAGCACGTTGTCGAGGTTGAAACGCCCCATCAGCCCAAGCGAGAGTTCCCGCTCGCCATCCGGTGTGGCAATCAGCGCGCGCTGTCCCTCGGCATGGGGAAACCAGTCGAGCACACGCAGGGTGACTGCCTCGTCCTCACCACTTGCCAGCACGCGCACACCAGGCGCAAGCCCCGCCAGCATCAAGCGCGCCAGGGAATCATTGGCGTTGACCACGGCGAGTGTGAGCTCCGGGCGCCGGAACAGCTTTGCCTTGGCCGCCGCGTAACTCGCCATGCTGCCGTGGTAATCGAGATGGTCACGGCTCAGGTTGGTGAACACCGCCGCCGTGATCCGGCACCCCTCGAGGCGCCCTTGATCCAGGGCATGGGAGGAGACTTCCATGGCGACACGCGTCACGCCATTGCCCGCAAGACGACCCAGCGCCGCCTGAAGCGCCAACGGTCCGGGGGTGGTCAAGCCCGCCTCGGCCAGGCTGCCTGGACGACCAAGCCCCAAGGTGCCCACCACCGCCGCATCGACATCGAGCGCCTGGCTAAGCTCGGCGATGTAATGGGTCACCGAGCTCTTGCCATTGGTGCCCGTGACGCCGACCACCTGCAGGTCCTCAGGCACCTCGAAAAGCAGGCGCCCAAATTCACCCAGCCGCTCACACAACCCGTCGAGCACGACCACCCTGGCATCAGGGTCGCTATCGACTGACGCCGCGCCATCGCCATGGGCAAGCACCAGGCACGCCCCCGCCTTGAGTGCCGAGGGGATGAAATCGCGGCCATCGCTTGCCACTCCAGGCACCGCGATGAACACATCACCTGCATTGACACGGCGACTGTCCAGCTGCAGCGTGATCCGCTCGGACGCAAGCGTCGGCAGCCGATCGACACTCTCGGGCCATAGCGCCGCGAGGCAGGCAACCAGGTGGTCGGGAGCGACATCAGTGGCAATGGGCGGCATGGCATCTCTCGGCTGGCATGAAACGGTGTCGGAAGGAGGCAAGCTCATTGCAGACGTTGATCTGGCGGCACATCGAGCAAGCGCAGGGCATTGCCGGCGACCCGCGAGAACACTGGGGCCGCGACTGCGCCGCCGTAGAAGGCATCGCCCTTGGGGTGATCGATCATCACCACGGTGACGATGCGCGGGTCGGACACCGGGGCAATGCCGGCGAACAGGCTGCGATAGACATTTTCCTGATAGCCCTGGGCGGCGGTCTTGCGCACCGTTCCGGTCTTGCCGGCCACGCGGTAGCCAGGTACCACCGCCCGGCGGGCACCGGTATCGGGCTGCACCGCCTCTTCCATGATTCTGAGTAGATCGTGGGCCACATCGGGCGTGATGGCTGGAACACCGGCCGGCGGCTCCGGCAGGCGCAGCAGCGACGGTGGCAGCCGCTCGCCGCTATTGGCAAGCGCCGTATAGGCACTGGCCAATTGCAGCGCCGATGCCGACAACCCATACCCATAGGAGAGTGCAGCCCACTGGCTGCTCGACCAGCGCACCGGCGCCGGCATGCTCCCGGTGGACTCTCCAGGGAAACCGGTACCCGGGCTCTCACCGAAACCCAGGCGACGATAGATATCCGGCACCAGCGGGTCATCCAGCGCCAGCACCAGCTTGGACATGCCGATATTGGAGGATTTCTCGAGAATTCCCGCCAGGCTGAGCTCGCCATAATTACGGATGTCGCGGATGGTGAAGCGGTCGATGCGCATCCAGCCTGGCGAGGTATCGACCACGGTATCACGATCGAATTGACCACTCTCCATGATCGCCGCCATGGCCAGCGGCTTCATTACCGAACCGGGCTCGAATACGTCAACGATCGCCTGGTTACGAAGCCCCCGCGGGTCGAGACCGGCACGGTTGTTGGGGTTGTAGGATGGCTGGTTGGCCATGGCCAGCACTTCGCCGGTGCGGGCATCGAGCATCACCACCACTCCGCCATCGGCATCGTGCTCGGCCACCGCGGTCTTGAGCTCGCGATAGGCCATGTACTGCAGACGCTGATCGATGGACAGCGTCAGCTGGCCGCCCGGCTTCGCCTCGCGCAACACCTCCAGGTCACGTACCAGCCTGCCACGACGATCCTTGAGCACCCGGCGCTGGCCAGGCGTGCCCGCAAGATAGGGCTGATAGGCAAGTTCGAGCCCCTCCTGACCCTTGTCATCGACATTGGTCACCCCAAGCAACTGGGCAGTTACCTCGCCGGCCGGGTAGTAGCGCTTGTACTCGTTCTGGGCGTACACCCCAGGGACGCGCAGGTCAAGCACCTGCTGGGCAGCCGCCGGTGTGAGCTGACGACGCAGGTACATGAACTCGCGCGAGGCGTAGCGCTCGAGGCGTGCAGTCAGGTCATCCAGGGGCATGCCCAGGGCACGCGCCAGCATCAGGCGCTGAATGCTGTCCTCGGGGACATCCTGGGGATTGGCCCATAGCGTCACCACCGGGGTCGAGATCGCCAGCGGTTCGCCATTGCGGTCGGTGATCATGCCGCGGTGAGACGGCAACGGGTCGGTGCGAAGCGTTCGGGCGTCCCCCTGGCCCTGCAGGAAAGGACGATCGAACACATGCAGGGTGACGATTCGCCCGGCGAGCAGCCCAAGGCCAATCAGCACCACCGCCACGACGATCCCGTAACGCAGGCCGCCCATGGGGGACATCGGCGGTGGCCGACGGGGTGTGACGCCGCTACGCACTTCGGTGCTCATGGCCGGATCACCTCGACTTCATCGACATCGGGCAGGCGCATGTCGAGCCGCTCCACGGCCAGTCGCTCGACGCGGGCCGGTGATGACCAGGCGCTCTCCTCGAGCAATAGCTGCCCCCATTCGGTCTGCAACTGATTCTGCTCGCGCTCGAGCTGCTGCAGGCGGGCATACTGTTCTCGGGTCTGTTGGGTCGCGGTGATGACCGCCAGCGCGCTGACAAGGCAAGCCACGATCAGCACCAGCGTGACCAGCATCATCGGGCTTGGCCGCAGGGACAATGGCCAGCCGAATTCACTGATCCCACGTCGTGCCGTATCCGACGGCTGTCTGTCCAGTCGTTCCCTATCCTGTCGCTCCCTATCCATAGGAGGCCTCCTCCCTGGCAGCCATTCCAGTCATGGTCATCGGCCGTCAATAGCGCTTGCGGGCTACCCGCATCACCGCACTGCGGGCCCGCGGGTTGTCGTCGACCTCGGCATCGCCGGGACGCCGCGCCTTGCCCACCGCCTCCAGGCGCCGCTCCAGTTGGTCATCACGGATCGGCACCCCCTTGGGCAGATGGGTATCCCCGCGAACATGATGTCGAATGAAGCGCTTGACCCTGCGATCCTCGAGCGAATGAAAGCTGATCACCACCAGATGCCCCCCCGGTGCAAGCGCTTCAAGGGCCGCTTCGAGTGCCGCATCGAGCTGCTCGAGCTCGCCATTGACCTGAATACGTAGCCCCTGAAAGGCTCGTGTGGCCGGGTGCTTGCCCTTTTCCCAGGCGGGATGAGCGACCTTGATGACCTCGGCGAGGTCGGCAGTGCGGGTGAAGGGTCGCTCGGCGCGGCGCGTGACGATGGCACGAGCCAGGCGACGTGCATAGCGCTCCTCGCCGAAGCTCTTGAACACCTGAGCGATCTCGGCCTCCTTGGCACGAACCAGAAACTCGGCTGCACTTTCGCCATGGGTCGGATCCATGCGCATGTCCAGCGGGCCATCGCGCAGGAAACTGAAGCCCCGCTCCGGGTCATCGAGCTGCGGTGAAGACACCCCCACGTCGAGCAGCACTCCCGCCAACCGGCCCTGCAGGCCATGCTGTCCGGCAATCTCGCCAAGGCGTGCGAACTCGCCCTGTTCAATGACAAACCGCGGGTCATCGATACTGGCCGCCTCACGGATCGCCTGGGGGTCGCGATCGATTGCCAACAAGCGGCCCTCGGGGGCAAGGCGCGCGAGGATAGCGCGGGAATGCCCCCCACGGCCGAATGTACCATCGAGGTAGGCACCGCCAGGCTCGTGAACGAGGGCATCGACAGCGCCGTCAAGGAGCACACTGGCATGTCGATAGCCGCGAGGGGATGTGTCGGGTGCGGATGTCGGCATGCAATTCTCGATTGACGGCTGGTAGGCCGGCGGGAGGCCGGCATCTGATCTGCAATGACAGATCATGAAGAAAGAGGGGAGCCGGCCGGTAAGCCGGGTTCTGTCGTGGACAGTCATTCATCTAGGGGCCGCGTCACCACGGCCCTCGAGCAACCTACCCGAACCCGACGCGGGCCACGCCAAAGGGTTCCTATTTGGTCTTGCTCCGAGTGGGGTTTACCGTGCCACGCACTGTTGCCAGGCGCGCGGTGCGCTCTTACCGCACCCTTTCACCCTTACCGGCCTCCCGAAGGAGACGTAGGCGGTCTACTCTCTGCTGCACTTTCCGTCGGCTCGCGCCGCCCAGGCATTACCTGGCACTCTGCCCTGTGGAGCCCGGACTTTCCTCCCCCGCCTCGATCCTGGGACCCAGGTGGCGGCGACTGTCTGGCCAGCTCCCGGAGCAAGGATACCAGCGCCCTGCCGCCCCCTCAATCGCCATTCAGGCCGATCACCATAAGTTTACAGGCACCACCCGGGCATGATCCTTCATGCGTCATCCTTGAGTGACTGGGCACGCGCGTACCACGCCTTGCGGGCACCACCCAGAAGCCTTGCCGCCACACCAGCCGTCTGCTTGACGCCCACACCCTCCCCAAGCAACGCGGCAAGCAAGGCATCGGCCTCGATATCGGTGCCTTGTTGGTCGTCTCGCGGCCCTGCGCCAGCCACCATGATGACGAATTCACCACGCGACTGGTCGGGGTCGGCCTCCATGCATGCCAGCAGCTCGGCGGCACTGCCATCGAGGAAGGTCTCGAAGGTCTTGGTCAACTCACGAGCAAGCACCACGCGTCGCGGCCCCAGGCAGTGGTCGAGATCGGCCAGGGTGTCGCGGATGCGATGCGGCGATTCGTAGAACACCAGGGTCTCCTCGCGCACCGCCAACCCCTCCAGGCGGCCACGACGGTTACCACCCTTGGCGGGTAGAAACCCCTGGAACAGGAAACGATCGGTGGGGAGCCCTGCGGCACATAGTGCGGCAACCAGCGCACACGCTCCCGGCACCGGCACCACCCGTCGCCCTCGTGCTCGCAATTCACGCACCAGCACGAACCCCGGATCGCTGATCAGCGGAGTGCCGGCATCGCTGACCAGAGCAAGCGATTCACCGGCGGTCAGGCGAGCGTCGAGCTGATCGACTCGCGCCTGCTCATTATGCTCGTGCAGGGAGAGCATCGGCACCGAAAGGCCGAGATGTCGCAGCAAGCGAGCGGTATGCCGGGTATCCTCGGCGGCCACCAGCGTGACTTCACCAAGAATCCGCGAAGCGCGCGCACTCAGGTCCTCGAGATTCCCAATCGGTGTGGCGACCACGTACAATGCACCCGGGTTCGAAATACTGGAGTTCGAGTCTGACATTGGTGGCTCCACGGCACGCGCCAGGACTGTAGAAGCCTTTCTCTACAGAGGCTTGACGCAACACACGCCTGAACAATGGACGGAAGGATGGATTCATGCTGACACCCCCACGCGGCCTGCTGGCCACCGCGTTGGTGACAATTCTGCTTGCAGGTTGCGCCTACCAGCCCGGTATCGTCGAACGCATGGCGGATGATGACCCTGCCAGTCTGCTCGAACAGGCGCAACAGCAGGATCCTGAACAAGCGGCCCAGACCCGACTGGAAGCGGCGGAGATTCTAGCACGTCAGGGCAATGCCACCCAGGCTCTCGACGTCGCCAGCACGATTGATGACGCACGCCTGCCCCCTCAAGCACGCGCCCGCTGGGCGCTGCTGCTCGCCGAGCTTGGCGACTCGCTCGATGACCCTTCGGCGGTGATCCAGGCCGGCCAGAACATCGATGAGCTCGACCTTTCGGCCGACAGGCGACTCGCGTTGCGCGAACAACTGGGCATGGCGCTTCTTGACATCGGCGAGCCAGCCGCCGCTGCCCAAGCCCTGCTCCGGGTGCAGGCGGATACCGACGACGAATCACTCAACGATGCAATCTGGGAGGCCATCGAGCAACTCGAAGGTGGCGCACTTTCCGACCTTGGCCGCGACGGTGACTCTCTGACCCTTGGCTGGGTTCGCCTCGCCGAACTGGTACGCAGCGGCGGGGGCGACATCGAGCGCCTCTTTGCACGCCTCGATGACTGGCGTGAACGCAACGCTCGCCACCCGGCGGCGCGCAGCGTGCCGGCCGAGTTGCTGGCACTGCGCGAGCTGCGTGGCACGGAGGTCAGCCACATGGCCGTGCTGCTGCCTGAATCCGGCCCCCTGGCCGGCGCCGCTCGCGCCATCCGGGAAGGCATGCGTATGCATCATCAGAACGCCATCAATGGAGGCGGCAGCGGGACTCGGTTGAGTTTCATCGACTCAAGCCAAGGCAGCCTGGACGCTCTCTACCAGGAAGCCCGCAATCGTGGCGCCCAGGTAGTGATCGGCCCGCTAGACAAGGACCAGGTCACCGAGCTCGAGACAGGTGACAGCGTGCCACTGCCGACACTGGCATTGAACTATGGCAACAGCGAAAGCAACCAGGCTCGGCGCCTTTACCAATACGGCCTGTCGGCGGAAGACGAGGCACGCCAGGTAGCACAGCGCGCCTGGGTCGATGGGCACCGCAGCGCTGGACTGCTGGTGCCAGACAACGACTGGGGCCGCCGCGTTGGCGAGGCATTCTGGGATGAATGGCGGGCGCGTGGTGGGGAGGTCAGCAATGCCGTGCGCTACAACCCCAATGCCGCGGCCACCGAAAGCACGCGTCGCGCCATCACCAACCCACAGCCGGACATGCTGTTCCTGCTCGCCTTACCGGAATATGCCCGCCAGGTTCCCCCGACCATGGATTATTACTACGCTGGCGAACTACCGGTATATGCCACCTCTCACCTGTTCGAGGGGCGCCTGAACCCACAGCGCGACCATGATCTGGACGACGTTCAATTCGTGGACATTCCCTGGCAAATCCCCGATGCCGCGGTGGGCGGCGAAGATGCCCTGCCCTTCACCGCCAGCTACCGCCAGTTGCGCGAAGAGTCGGACCCAGGCATGTTCCGACTGATGGCCATGGGCGTCGATGCCTATGAACTCGGACGTCGGCTTCCTCAGTTCCAGGCCATGTCCGGTAGCGAAATGTTTGGCGCCACAGGCACGCTGCGTGCAGGTCAGGATGGCCGCATCCAGCGCCAGCTTCCCTGGGCGCGTTTCGTCAATGGCGTGCCTCAGCCGATCCTGATCCCCGGCATCTTCGGCGATGAACGGGCCGAGTGACGCACGCGCACGTGGCGAGGCCATCGAGCGCCTCGCCGCCGATTGGCTAGCCGCCCATGGCCTGGTGCTGGTCGCCAGCAACCAGCACGCCAAGGGTGGCGAGCTCGACCTGGTGATGCGTGACGATGACGTACTGGTCTTCATCGAGGTACGCCATCGCGCGGATGACCGCCACGGGCATCCCCTCGAGACCATCACCCCCACCAAGCAACGCCGCCTGATCAAGGCCGCGCGTTTTTATCTCCAGCGCAACCGGCTATCATGTGCTTGCCGCTTCGATGTGCTGGCTGTCACCGGCCAGCCACCCGCCCTGGAGTTCATGTGGGTGGCCAACGCCTTCGACGCGCACTGAACGGTATCGCCACACCGCAACCAGGAGTCAGGGCTCAGCATGGATTTCCAGCAGCGCATACTCGGCCTCTTCAATGCCAGCATCGACACCAAGACCTACGCAAGCGAGGTGCTGCCACCGTTCATCGAGGTGGCAAGTCAAATGATGGTCCAGTGCCTGGTCAGCGAAGGCAAGATCCTGGCCTGCGGCAATGGCGGAAGTGCCGGTGACAGCCAGCATTTCTCATCGGAACTGCTCAATCGCTTCGAGCGCGAGCGCCCGAGCCTGCCGGCCCTGGCGTTGACCACCGACACCTCGACACTGACCTCTATCGCCAACGATTACAGTTACAATGAGGTGTTCTCCAAGCAGATCCGCGCCCTGGGCCAGCCTGGCGACATTCTCTTGGCAATCTCCACCAGCGGCAACTCGGCGAATGTCATCCAGGCCATCCAGGCTGCCCATGACCGTGACATGACCGTCGTTGCGCTCACCGGTAGAGACGGTGGCAACATGGCGTCGCTACTCGGCCAGGACGACTGCGAAATACGCGTACCGGCCACCTCCACAGCGCGCATTCAGGAGGTCCACCTGCTGGTGATCCACTGTCTGTGCGACCTGATCGACGAACAACTCTTCGGCACAAGCGAGTGATCACCATGACCAGGAAGTCTCTGCTCACCCCCCTCCTGCTGAGTATCATCCTCGGCATCAGCGGCTGCACCACTGTCACCGGGGTTACCCATTCAGGCCCCATTCAGGAAAACTACGGTGAACGAACCGCCGGCGCGCGCGTCGAGGACCAGAACATCCAGACCAAGATCAGCCACAACCTTGGCCGCACTGACGCACGCCTTGGCGATGCCCGCATCAACGTGGATGCCTACAATGGTGTCGTTCTACTGACCGGTCAGGTGCCTAGCGAAGAACTCAAGACGCTGGCCGAAGAGGTGGCCCATGAGGTTCGCAACGTCCGTGAAGTGCACAACGAACTGTCCATCGCCGGCAACCTGCCCGCCAGCCAACGGCTGGCCGACACCTGGCTTACCACGCGCATCCGCACCAACCTTGCAGCCAACGAGCAAATCGAATCGCGGCGCCTGCAGATAGTCACCGAGAATGACAGCGTCTACCTGATGGGCATCGTGACGCGCGCCGAGGCCGACCGCATCGTCAATGCCGTATCGAGCATTGGTGGCATGCAGCGTATCGTCAAGGTTTTCGATTATCTCGACTGAGCACACTGAGTACACGCTTCCCGGTTGCACAACGGCAAAAAACATCGGCATGAAAATGAACGGCAGTCCCGAGGGCCTGCCGTTCAAGTCATCCCGGAAAGGATGTGGATAAGCGCGCTGTTGATAGATTGATGTAGATAGACGTGATGGAGAAAGCGATAAGGGTGGCGCGCATGGATCGACGCGATGTGGAGTGCGGGGTGCGTGTGCCGCCCTACTTGATCACTCGCAACGACGGCTTGCCCTTGCGTGGCGCCGAAGCCCCGGACGTCTTGTCGGTAGAGGCATCGTCATCTGGCGATTCATCACTCGCATCAGAGTCGGCCGGCACATCGGCATCCACGCTGCTCAGTGACGGTCCTTCCTCGTCACTATCGCTTTCCGCTGCTTCCATCGGCATCACGGGTTCATGACCGAACACCATGCCAACGCCATTTTCGCGGGCATAGATAGCGATCAGCGCCGAGGTGGGCACCATGACCTGCATCGGCTTGCCACCGAATCGTGCGCCGAACCCCAGCGCCTCGTTCTCGATGAACAGGTCACGCACGGCGGTTGGCGCCATGTTGAGCACGATCTGTCCGTTCTGGACGAACTGCCTTGGCACCTCGACACCTGGCTGGTCCGCATCGACGACGATATACGGCGTCAGTTCGTTGTCCAGCAACCACTGATATAACGCGCGTGCGATATAGGGGCGGCTTGATTGCATCACTTGGCCCTCCGCATCGTTGGAAACATCCCGGCGATGCCGGGATGGCAGGTGTTCAGGCACGCATCTCGCGTTCGTTCTCGCTCAACGAGGCCTTGAAACCTTCACGATCGAACACCCGCTCCATATAACCGAGCAGTGGCTTGACCTGCTTCTCCGGCAACTCGATGCCAAGCGCAGGAAGGCGCCACAGCAACGGTGCCAGGCAACAGTCCACCAGGGTGAACTCGTCACTCATGAAGAACGGCATGTCTTCGAAGATCGGCGAGATGCCCACCAGGCTCTCGCGCAGCTCCTTGCGCGCACGTTCAGCATCCTTCTTGGGCCCCTGCTCGATCTGCGCCACCATCGGGCACCACTCGCGCTCGATACGGTGCATCCACAACCGGCTCTGGGCACGCGCCACCGGGTAGACCGGCAACAGCGGAGGATGCGGGAACCGCTCGTCGAGATACTCCATCATTACCTTGGATTCATAGAGCACGAGGTCGCGATCGATCAGCGTCGGGACGCTGTTATAGGGGTTGAGGTCAGCCAGCTCCTCGGGGCGCTGCTCTTCGGTGACCTCGACGATGTCAACGGCCACACCCTTCTCGGCGAGCACGATACGTACGCGATGACTGAAGTGATCATCACCCCCGGAATAGAAGGTCATCGACGACCGCTTGGCCACTACACCCATGAAACATTCCTCACATCAGTTCGAACCGCAATGATAACACGACAGCCCCTGGCTTGAGGGGCACTGCAGACACCATCGACTCTACCGCCAGACCGAAGACGCCACAGGGGCGCATGACTCAAGAAGGCCATGCGCCCCTGTCGGCTTCACAGGCAGCGGGTCAGTGAATGTCGCGCCAGTACTCACGCTTGAGCAGGTAACCAATCACACCGAAGATGAAGATGAAGATCAACACCTTGGGTGCCAACGCCTGGGCCTGCAGCTTGGAAGGCTCACCGGCATAGACCAGGAAGTTGGTCAAGTCATAGACGGCTTCCTCGAACTCATCCGGCTCCATGGAGCCCGGCTGCGTCACTTGCAACACGTCGCATGACTGATACTTGCCAGTCAACGTATCGAGTTCCGCTCCCTCCATGGGACGATCGCTTTCAGCGCAGACCTTCTCCTGCACGCCCTGAAGTGGCTCGAGCACATTGGGCATCGCCACCAGGTCAAACACTTCATTGTTGACGCCCGTGGGACGGCTCGGGTCCTTGTAAAAGGTGAGAAGGTAGGAGTAGAGCCAGTCGCCACCACGCAGGCGCCCATGCAGCGTCAGGTCAGGCGCGGGAGCCCCGAACCAGTTGGCGGCATCCTCCTCGGTCATGGCATTGTGCATCTGGTCGTTAAAGGCCAGGTCAGAGGAGAAGATCAGGTTGTCCTCTACCAGATCCTGTGGCATGCCGAAGTCTTCGGCTGCCCGAGCGAAACGCTGATGCTCCATCGAGTGACACCCCATGCAATAGTTGACATAGAGTTGCATGCCACGTTGCAGGGATTCCTGATCCTTGAGATCAGGCGTCATCGAGTAAGGCACATCCACGGCGACGGCTCCCATGGCACTGAAAGGCACCAGCGCGAAGAGCAGTGCGAACAGTTGCTTTTTCATTAGCCAGTCACCCTTTCCGGAACGGGTTTGGTCTTCTCCAGCCGGGTATAGAAAGGCATCAGCAGGAAGAAGGCGAAGTAGATCAGCGTGCACACTTGCGCCAGCAGCGTGCGACCGGCGGTAGATGGCAGCACACCCAGGATGCCGAGTATCACGAAACTCACCGCGAACAGCGCCAGCATTACCTTGGACATCCAGCCCTTGTAGCGCATCGAGCGCACCGGACTGCGATCCAGCCACGGTAATACGAACAGCACGGCGATGGCTCCCCCCATGCACACCACACCCAGGAACTTGGCGTCCAGGCCGAACAGCGAGAAGTTGATCGCCCGCAGAATCGCGTAGAAGGGTGTGAAGTACCACACCGGTGCGATGTGATCCGGCGTCTTGAGGGGGTTTGCAGGCTCGAAGTTGGGCTTCTCAATGAAGTACCCACCGCCTTCCGGGAAGTAGAAGATCACCACCGCGAAGACGAACAGGAACACCGCCACACCAACGATATCCTTCACCGTGTAGTAGGGATGGAAGGGGATGCCGTCCAGCGGCTTGCCGGATTCGTCCTTCTTGTCCTTGATATCGATGCCGTCGGGATTGTTGGAACCCACTTCGTGAAGCGCGATCAAGTGAAGCACCACCAGCGCCAGAATCACGATTGGCAATGCCACCACATGCAGCGCGAAGAAGCGATTCAGTGTGATACCGGAGATCAGGAAGTCACCGCGCACCCATTGGGCGAGGTCTGGCCCGATACCGGGAATAGCGGAGAACAGTGAGATGATGACCTGCGCACCCCAGTAGGACATCTGGCCCCACGGCAGCAGGTAGCCCATGAAGGCCTCTGCCATCAGCAGCAGGTAAATGGTCATGCCGAAGATCCACACCAGCTCACGGGGCGCCTTGTAGGAACCATAGAGCAGGCCGCGGAACATGTGCAGGTAGACCACCACGAAGAAGGCCGAAGCCCCGGTAGAGTGCATGTAGCGAATCAGCCAGCCCCACTCGACATCGCGCATGATGTACTCGACGGAGGCAAAGGCGCCTTCCGCGGAGGGGTTGTAGCTCATGGTCAGCCACACACCGGTGAGAATCTGATTGACCAGCACCAGCAGCGCCAGGGAACCGAAGAAATACCAGAAGTTGAAGTTCTTGGGAGCGTAGTATTTCGTCAGGTGCTCTTGCACCATCTGGGTGGCCGGAAAGCGGTCGTCAACCCAGCGCATCAGCCCACGCTCCGCCTTCGCCTTGTTCGGGTTACCCATCAGGCAGTCTCCTCATCTTCACCGACGATGATGATGTCATCGGTCTCGAAGCGATAGGGCGGAACCTCCAGGTTGGTCGGTGCCGGCACATTGCGGAACACGCGACCCGCCAGGTCGAAGAAGGAGCCGTGGCAGGGGCAGAAGAAGCCACCGGGCCAGTTGTCCACTTCCACCGCGTCTGGCTCAGGGCGAAAAAGCGGCGAGCATCCCAGGTGGGTGCAGATACCGATCAATACGCCAATTTCCGGGCGAATGGAGCGCAGCGGACCCGACACGTAACCAGGCTGCTGCGGTTCTTCGGAATCTGGATCGGCGAGACGTGAAGCATCAAAGTCTTCGATACGCTCGATCATCTCTGGTGAACGATTGATGATCCACACCGGACGACCGCGCCATTCCACCGTCATGCGCTGTCCTGCTTCAAGCTTGGACACATCGGCCTGCACGGGCGCACCCGCCGCTCTCGCCCTGGCACTTGGCTGCCAGGAAGCCACAAAGGGGACCGCTACCCCGACGGCACCCACCGCACCCACTACGGTGGTGGCACCCACGAGGAAACGGCGCCGACCCTTGTTTACGCCGTTATCTGCCATTTCAAGGTTTCTCCCATCAGCTTACCCGCTGTTCCATCACGGGCAGGAAAGCATCCCGCGACCACGGATACCAAATGCGGTCTATAGTAAGAAAATGCGCCACACCATACAAGGACGGCGACCATTGACCATGGTGGTAGTTCGCGCACAATATCCTGATCCGTAAAACAAAACGCCCGAGTCCATGGACTCGGGCGTTGTCGCTGGCAGTTCGCTCGACTGACCTTTTCGATCAGCGCTTGGAGAACTGCGGACGACGGCGGGCCTTGCGCAGGCCGACTTTCTTACGCTCTACCTGACGCGCGTCACGAGTGACGTAGCCGGCTTCACGCAGGGAGCCACGGAACTCCTCGTTGTACACCATCAGTGCACGCGTGATGCCGTGACGGATAGCGCCCGCCTGGGCTGAACCGCCGCCACCCTTGACGGTGACATAGACGTCGAACTGGCCGAGCGTCTCGGTGAGTTCGAGGGGCTGACGAACGACCATACGGCCCGTCACGCGGCCGAAATACTCGTTGAGATCACGATTGTTGACAGTGATCTTGCCGGTTCCCGGCTTCAGGAAGACGCGCGCGGTAGAGGTCTTGCGGCGCCCGGTACCGTAATACTGCTGTGTCATGGCGAAGACTCCCTCAGATGTTCAATTCTTGCGGCTGCTGGGCTGCATGCGGATGCTCGGTGCCGGCGTAGACCTTGAGTTTGGAATACATGGCACGACCCAGGGGACCCTTCGGCAACATGCCTTTAACGGCGGACTCGATGATGCGCTCCGGCGCGTGTTCGACGAGCTTGTCGAAGGTCATGGAGCGCAGGCCACCCGGATAACCGGTGTGACGATAATAGGTCTTGGCGGTGGCCTTGTTGCCGGTGACCTTCACCTTTTCGGCATTGATCACGACGATGTAGTCGCCGGTATCGACATGCGGAGTGAATTCCGGCTTGTGCTTGCCACGCAGGCGACGAGCGATTTCGGTGGCCAGACGGCCGAGCGTCTTGTCCGCGGCGTCGACGACGTACCAGTCGCGCTGGACGGTCTGCGGTTTGGCAGTGAACGTCTTCATGGATGTATCACCAGATCAGTGTATTGGGTTCTGCCGCCGGCGTGCCGGCATTGAACCATCCCTATTCTTCTTGGTTGTCCCGCCCAGGAGGACGACACAACGGTCGAGCGAGCGCGCATTCTACACTAGTCGCGACCCGTAGGAAAAGGGCTGCGGACGATCGCCGCACTGGTGGGGCATAAGGCCTGTCGCCATCGATCCGCGGGAGTGAGGCGCGGGACGACTAGGGCTTATGAGGCAATGCCAGGTACTCGCGCGACTGCATCTCCTGCAACCGCGACAAGGTGCGTTTGAATTCAAACTCCAGGCGGCCATCGGCGTAGAGCTGCTCGGCGGGCACCTCAGCGGACATCAACAGCTTGACACCCCGGTCGTAGAACTCATCGACCATGTTGATGAAGCGCCGCGCCTGATCATCCGTGGCGCCACTCATCCGCGTGACATTGGACACCAGCACGCTGTGGAACTCGCGGGCAAGCTCGATATAGTCGTTCTGGCTGCGCGGTCCGTCGCAGAGCTCGAGAAACTCGAACCACACCACGTCATCGTGCAAACGCCGGGCATGCAGCACCCGGCGATTGATCTCGATGGACTCATCTGGCTCCCCAGCCTGACCGGCGATTTCGCGAAAGCTACGCTCGAGCTCCCGCTCCGCCTCGTCATCGAGTGGAGAATGAAATATCTCGGCTCGCTCCAGGGCACGCAAACGGTAATCGATCCCGGAGTCGACATTGACCAACCGGCAATGACGCTTGAGGAGGTCAATGGCGGGCAGGAATCGCGCCCGCTGCAGGCCATCCTTGTAGAGCTCATCAGGCACGATATTGGAGGTCGCCACCAGTACCACGCCATGCTCGAACAAGGCCTCGAGCAGGTTGGCGAGAATCATCGCATCGGTAATGTCCTTGACGAAGAACTCGTCGAAACAGATCACCCGGACCTCGCCGGCAAACTTGGCCGCCACCAGGCGCAGGGGGTTGCGCTCGCCCTTGTAGTGCTCCAGCTCGTTATGCACGCGCTGCATGAAGCGGTGAAAATGGGTCCGCATTTTCTCGGGAAACGGCAGCGACTCGTAGAAGCAGTCCATCAGGTACGTCTTGCCACGCCCAACTCCGCCCCAGAAATAGACGCCTTCGATATCGGGAACCGCTGGTTTTTCCCGTCGCTCCTCGCCTTTGTCGCGCTTGCCAAACAACCCCGCCATGCGTGATGCAAGCCCCTGCTCCGGCGGCAAAGAACGCGGACGCCTCTGCGGCGTGGACAGAAGATCGTCGTACAGACGCTGGAGATGCTCGACCGCCCGCTCCTGCGCTGCGTCGTACTGGAAGTCATCACGCTCGAGGTCGGCACGATAGCGCGCCATGGGGCTCAAGCAGGCATCACGGGAGTCTGACATGGGCGAAGGTGTCTGCATGGCAACGAGGACTGCCTGTCATGGATTGGATAATAGATAATGAAATGCGCATTATACGCATCCGAGCTGGCAAGCGCATCGCCGCCACGCGTTGACCCGTCAAGCTACCTGGACCCTATAATGGTGCGCCAGGGCCTTACGCCCTATCGATACCGGCCTTGCCTCGCGCACCGGTTCGTCCCAATGCCGCAGGGGGAAAGACGTGGACGAGAGCAATATCAACTGGATTTTCGCTGTGGCCAGCCTGTGCGCTGGTATCGGTATCGGAGCACTGGGCTATCACCTGCTCAACGCCACGGCCGCGCATCAGCAGAAACTGCGCCAACGCCTCGCGGAGCGCGACCGCGAACTCGTCGCCCTCAAGGAGGGCATCGGTGATCACTTCGACGACGTCACGGAGCTCGTCGAGAGCCTCAAGCGCGACAGCGATACACTCTCGCAAAGGCTCGCTGAACATGCCACGACCCTCAAGCGCTCCACGACTGCGCAGAAGACGCTGGAGTTCATGCCTGCACATGAACCGCCACCTGCGGAAGATGTCGCTCAAGCCGACGCTGAGATGCCGACCCCGCGCGACTACGCAGACGGAAGCGGTGGCACATTGTCCGAGAGTTTCGGACTGAAGCGCGATGCCGACAAGGGCGAAACATCGCCACCCCGTTATTGATCGGCTGCCCGGCGATCAGGCCGGGTTGTCGATATCCACAAAGCGATGTTCGATAGAGAACCGCTTTGCAAGCCACTCGCCCAGCGCCTGAACGCCATAGCGCTCAGTGGCATGGTGGCCAGCCGCCAGATAATGAATCCCCTGCTCACGGGCCAGATGCGTGGTGCGCTCGGATATTTCTCCGGAAATGAACGCATCGGCTCCCGCCTCCCTGGCGGCGGAAATCATGTCCTGAGCACCGCCGGTGCACCAGGCGACCCTGCGGATCTCGCCGCCATGCGGCGACTCGATCAGTAACGGCTGGCGCGCCAGGCACTCCCCGACATGGGTAGCCAACGCCGCGGCATCAAGCGGATTGGCAGGCGAGCCCAGCCACAGCAGCCCTTCTCCCAGCTCGCCATCAGCGCAGCCGTCCACGCGAAAACCCAGGCGCCTTGCCAGTTCCGCGTTGTTACCAAGCGTCGGGTGGGCATCCAGTGGCAGATGATAGGCCAGCAGGTTGATGTCGTGGCGCAGCAGACTCTCGATCCGCTGGCGCTTCATCCCCGTGATGGCCACCGGCTCGTTCTTCCAGAAGTAGCCATGGTGCACAAGCAGGACATCCGCCCTCCATGCCACCGCTTCATCGATCAGCGCCTGGCAGGCGGTCACGCCTGTCATCACGCGCACCACCCTGTCCCGGCCCTCGACCTGCAGGCCATTGAGCGTGTAATCCTTGAAGCGTTGTACGGCGAGTTCCCGGTCGCAGGCCGCCACCAGTTCATCACGATTCATCGTCTCGTCTCCGGACGTCGTCTGGGTGTCAATGTTACAATCCAACCATTGTAACCAGCGGGCGACTGCCTGCGCGACCGCCCACGACAAGGATTCTTGCCGCATGCAACGCTCCCTGCCGCGCTCTGTGCTGCCCTATCTGTTACCTATCGCCATCGGCGTGCTGCTGGCGGTTGTGCTACTCAATACCTTTCCTCAACTGACCGGACGACAGCAGGCAGACCCCCAGCCGACCACCCCGGCGCCTGACCAACCCACCGAACAGCCCCCTCAAGTCCAGCCCCCCACCGCGGTATCGCCCGATGTGCAGGCACCGCACGAACCAGGCTCGCGACCTTCCCCGGAGATTCGCGAGGCGGCACCACTGAGTCGCGATCAGGGGCCGGTCAGCTATGCCACGGCTGTCGAGCGAGCCGCCCCCGCAGTGGTCAATATCTACTCGTCGCGTGTGGTGGAACGCGAGCAACACCCCCTGATGTCCGACCCCTTCTTCCGCCAGTTCTATGGCGACGACATGCCGGCTCGCCAGCGCATGCTATCGAGCCTCGGCTCTGGGGTGATCATCAGCGAAGATGGTTACGTCTTGACCAACCACCATGTCATCGGTGGCGCCGACCAGATCCAGGTCGCCCTGCGCGATGGCCGTGAGACACTGGCCGAAGTGATCGGTACGGACCCGGAAAGCGATCTTGCGGTACTGCGCATCGACCTCGACGACTTGCCGGTGATCGAGCTCGCCGACTCGACCGAGGTGGCGGTGGGCGATGTATCACTGGCCATCGGCAACCCCTTCGGTGTCGGGCAGACCGTCACCATGGGCATCATCAGCGCCACCGGCCGAAGCCACCTGGGGCTGAATGCCTACGAGGACTTCATCCAGACCGATGCCGCGATCAATCCCGGAAATTCCGGTGGCGCCCTGGTCAACCCGGAAGGTGCCATGATCGGCATCAACACGGCGATCTTCTCGCGCTCCGGTGGCTCGCAGGGCATCGGCTTTGCCATCCCCGCCAACCTTGCCCGCAACATCCTGGAGGAACTGGTGACCCAGGGGCGGGTCATTCGTGGCTGGCTGGGTGTCGAGGCTCAGGAGATGAACCAGGAACTGGCCGCCTCCTTCGGCCTCAACACCCCACGCGGTGTGGTGATCGCCGGCGTGGTCGCCGATGGCCCCGCCCACGAGGCCGGCCTGCGACCAGGCGATGTGCTGCTGAGGATCGATGGCCAGCCCATCATCGATGCCCGACAGACCATGAGCGACATTGCCGATATCCCGCCCGGTGATACGCTGCCGCTGACCGTGGTGCGCGGCGGAGAAACACTGGAGTTGAGCATCGAGGTAGGCGAACGCCCGCCCCCCCGGCTTCAGGAACCGACACAAAGCCAGTGAACCGGCATTCGCACCATTATCGACAACCCCCGTCATCGACTGGCCCATCACCGAAAGGCCCCGCCGTGGCGGGGCCTTTCGGGTCGCGCCTTGGGTATCGGCAGCCAGGCGGCTACTTGATGCGATACTCGGCGGATCGGGCGTGGGCGGTCAGAGATTCCCCCCGAGCCAGGGTAGAGGCGATCTTGCCAAGCGCCGAGGCGCCTTCAGCGGAGCAGTGGATGATCGATGAGCGCTTCTGGAAGTCGTAGACCCCAAGCGGCGATGAGAACCGCGCGGTGCCGGAGGTAGGCAGCACATGGTTCGGCCCGGCGCAATAATCACCCAGCGCCTCGGCGGTGTAACGCCCCATGAAAATCGCGCCAGCGTGGCGGATGTCAGGCAGCCACTCCTCGGGATCGGCCACCGATAGCTCGAGATGCTCCGGGGCGATGCGGTTGATCAGCGCAACGGCCTGCTGTCGATCCTCACAGTGAATCAGCGCGCCACGCCTTGCCAGCGACTCGCGCACGATCGCCTCGCGTTCCAGAGTCGGCAGCAACCGTTCGATGGCCGCCTCGACCGCCGCCAGGTGCTCGGCGTCCCAACTGACCAGGATGGCCTGGGCGTCTTCATCGTGCTCCGCCTGGGAGAACAGATCCATGGCAAGCCACTCGGGGTCGGTGCCACCATCGGAGATCACCAGAATCTCGGAGGGACCCGCGATCATGTCGATGCCCACCTGGCCGAATACCGCGCGCTTGGCAGTCGCCACATAGATGTTGCCGGGCCCGACGATCTTGTCGACCCGCGGCACTGTCTCGGTGCCATAGGCAAGGGCCGCCACCGCCTGGGCGCCACCGAGAGTGAAGACGCGATCAACACCAGCGAGATGTGCGGCCGCCAGCACCAGTTCGTTGAGCACACCATCCGGGGTCGGCACTACCATGATGATCTCTCGCACACCCGCCACATGAGCGGGAATGGCGTTCATCAGCACCGAAGAGGGATACGCCGCCTTGCCACCCGGCACATAGATGCCGGCACGATCCAGCGGGCTGACCTTCTGGCCAAGCACCGTGCCATCGGATTCGGTGTACTGCCATGATTCGGGCTTCTGGCGCTCGTGATAGAGACGAATGCGCTCGGCGGCACTCGCCAGCGCGTCACGCTGCTCGGCACCCAGGCCATCATGGGCCTGGCGAAGGCGCTCGGGGCTGAGCTCGAGCTCGGCCATGCTGGATACCGCCAAACGATCGAAGCGATTGCTGGTCTCGATCAGCGCGGCATCGCCACGCGTCCTGACCGCGTCGAGAATCTCCTCGACCCGATGCTGGACATCCACATCGGAAACGCCTTCCCAGGCGAGCAACGCGTCAAGGCGAACGTCAAAATCTGACGCATTGGTCGCCATGCGGGAAATGACGGGGCAAGCGGTGGTATCGGTCATGGGGTCATCCATAGCAATCGAATCTGTCAGGAATACCGAGTCAAGCGCCACGACGCGCGCCAAGCGCTCACGCCGAGGCCGACTCACGGCGCACTGCCACCGCCTGACCAAGGCGCTCGAGCAATGGCTTGATGCGCGCATGTTTCATGGTCATCGCCGCCTTGTTGACCACTAGCCGGGTGCTGATCGGTGCAATCAGCTCGCGCGGCTCCATACCGTTGGCACGCAAGGTATTGCCGGTATCGACGATATCGACGATCTCGTCGGCGAGGTTCATCAACGGCGCCAGTTCCATGGCGCCGTAGAGCTTGATCACCTCGGCCTGGATCCCTTGCTCTGCATACCAGCGACGCGCCACCTTGACGAACTTGGTGGCGACTCGGCGACGGGCCAGGGCTGGCTTGGCACCGGTGATGCCAGCGGTCATCAACTTGCAGCGCGCAATCTCGAGATCGAGCGGCTCATAAAGACCGTCGGCGCCATGCTCGAGCAATACGTCCTTGCCGGCCACCCCAAGATCGGCGGCTCCGAGCTGCACATAGGTCGGCACGTCGGTGGCACGAATCACCACCAGCTTGACGTCCGGCAAGTTGGTATCGAACAGCAGCTTGCGACTCTTGCCAAGATCCTCCGCCGGCGTGATACCCGCATCGGCCAGAAGCGGCAGGGTCTCGTCCAGGATACGCCCCTTGGAGAGGGCCAGAATCAATTGTTTGCTCATGTCGTTGCCTGTGATGGGAAGGGCTAGCCCGGCACGCGGCGAATCTGCGCACCCAGCAACTGCAGCTTCTCTTCGATGCATTCGTAGCCGCGATCGATATGGTAGATGCGATCGACCATGGTCTCGCCCTCGGCCATCATGGCCGCGATGACCAGTGACGCGGATGCGCGCAGGTCGGTTGCCATCACCGGCGCACCGGACAGGCGCTCGACTCCTTCGATCAGCGCGGTGTTTCCCTCGAGGGCGATTTTCGCCCCCATACGATTCAGCTCTTGCACGTGCATGAAGCGATTCTCGAAGATCGTCTCGACCACGCGCGCGTTGCCCTCGGCCACCGCGTTGAGCGCCACGAACTGAGCCTGCATGTCGGTGGGAAACGCCGGATACGGGGCAGTACGAATATTGACGGCCTTCGGCCGTCGCCCATGCATGTCAAGCTCGATCCAGTCGTCACCGCTGGTGATGGTGGCGCCCGCCTCCTCCAGCTTGGCAAGCACCGCCTCGAGGATATCGGCGCGGGTCCGGCGCACTCGGACGCGACCCCGTGACAGCGCGGCTGCCACCAGGAAAGTGCCGGTCTCGATACGGTCGGGCATCACATCATGATATCCACCGTGCAAGCGTTCGACGCCTTCGATGACGATGGTGTCGGTGCCGTGGCCACGAATCCTGGCCCCCAGGGTAATCAGGCACTCGGCCAGGTCGACCACCTCCGGCTCACGTGCGGCATTTTCCAGCACCGTGGTACCAGAGGCCAGGGTCGCTGCCATCAGCAGGTTTTCGGTACCGGTCACCGTCACGGTATCGAAGAAGATCGTGGCGCCCTTGAGCCGGCCATCCACCCGCGCGCGAATATAGCCACCCTCCACGCGAATATCGGCCCCCATCGCCTCAAGGCCACGAATATGCAGGTCCACGGGTCGCGAACCGATCGCACACCCGCCAGGCAGCGAGACATCGGCATGACCAAAGTGGGAGAGCAGCGGGCCGAGCACCAGGATGGAGGCGCGCATCTTCTTGACGAGTTCATAAGGCGCATCGCAGTGACGCACCTGTGAGCCATCGAGCTGGATGCTCATCTTCTCGCCCATCACCGGCTCTAGGCCCAGGTGGCCGAGCAGTTCCAGCGTGGTGGTGATGTCCTGCAGGTGCGGCAGGTTGCCGATGGTGACTGGCTCATCGGCCAGCAGTGTCGCACAGAGTATCGGCAGCGCGGCATTCTTGGCACCACTGGCCCAGACCTCGCCATCCACCGAACCGTTACCGGTAATGATCAATTTGTCCATGGAGACTCGCCGTCAGGCACCCTGCCCTTGTGAAGCGTTCGGAGAATCCGCGGCTTGCCACTGCGCCGGGGTAAAGGTCTTGATGCTCACCGCGTGCAGCGCACCGCTGGCGATCTCGTCGGATAAAGCCGAATAAATCAGTTGCTGCCGCTTGACCGGAGACAGGCCATCGAAGACCTCACCCACGGCGACCACCTGGAAATTGCAGCCCTCGCCCTGGATGTGGAACTCGCAGTTATCGATGCGTGCCTCGAGCAGCGACTTGACCTCGCTGGGTTGCATGAACCGCACTCCTGTGAAGCTGAAATGGGAAGGCCACCGGACGCAGTGCGACCGATGGCTCGAATCGGGAATAGCCACATGGTAAAGAAAAGCACCGCACTTGGCGATGCCGAAGGCGTCAAGCGGCAGCGGATTCCAACGGCAACAGACGGTCGAGCCCGGCGACATCGGTGAGACGGCGCAGCGCGGGAGAGAGCCTGACACTTGTCAGCTCGAGCTCCTGGGCCCGAACACGGCGTATCCATTCAAGCAATACACTCAGCGCCGCACTGCTGACACAACCCACACCGGTGAAGTCGAAAACCACCCCATTGCCGGCGGGCTGAGCATTGAGCCACTCGCCCCCTGCCTCGGCGAGCCGGGTCGCGATCTCGAAATCGACTTCACCGGTCACCACGAGACACGAATCGAGGGCCTTGAGGCGCACACCATGGGCTTCCAGCAGTGGTGTCACGCGCTACCGCCCTCTTCCAGTTCGTCCACCGCAAGTTCGGGGGCCCATCCGTCGATGACCGCATCGTAGTCGCGGTTGTTGTCGCGCATGGCCTGGTCGAACTGGTTGCGGAAGGTCAGCCCCAGGTTGATGCCATTGACGATCACGTTGACCACCTTCCAGTCATCACCGGAAAGCCTCAACGAGTAGCTGACCGGATAGACGTCGCCATTGGTGGCCACTACCTCCATGTCGACGCTGGCCTGATCCTCGTAGCGCTGGGCACTCTGCGCATCGAGAACCCGCAACTCGCGGTAGTCGAAGGTCACGAGTCCTTTGCTGTAGGTATCGATCAGTGTCTTGCGAAACACATCGACGAACCGCGAGCGCTGCTGGGGAGAGGCATTCTGGAAGTAGCGCCCCATCACACTGGCGCCGATATAGCGAAAATCGGCGATCTCATCGAGATTCTCATCGACCAGCGCCTCGAGCTCGTCGATGTTCTCGGCAAAATAATCGCGGCGACCCTCGATCTTGCCGGTCAGCTCATCGACGCTGTCACGAATCATCTGCTCCGGGCTGCGTTCCGGATTGGCCTGGGCCGTGAGGCTGAACAGCGCCAGGCAAAGGCCGACCACCAACGCACGCAGGATGGCCGCCTTCTGATACAAGGGCTTGAAAGTCATGTCGGTTATCTCCTTGTCACAAGGACGTTGCGCCGCCGTGAAGCGACGCGGCAAGTCATTCATTGACCATATTGGACACGAATTGCTGGATCAGTTCTTCGAGCACCACGGCCGATTGGGTGTCGCGGATGGTATCACCGGCTTGCAATGTCTCCGGGTCGCCCCCCACCGAGAGTCCGATGTACTGTTCACCGAGCAGCCCCGAGGTGAGGATCGCCGCCGTGGTATCACGTGACAGCTTGCCCTCGAGCTCGCCATCCAGCTCAAGCACCACTCTGGCATCGTACCATTCGGTATCCAGCTCGATCTCCGAGACACGGCCAACCGTGACACCCGCCATGGTCACCCGCGCACGCGGACTGAGCCCGCCAATGTTGCCGAAATTGGCTTGCAGCCGGAAGGTATCGCTCGGCGGCTGAAGTGTCAGCCCACTGACACGTAAACCAAGGAATACCAGGCCAAGGATGCCGACCAGCATGAACAGGCCAACCCCGAGTTCCATCGTCTTGCTGCGCTTCATCGCGTGTCTCCGTACATCAACGCTGTGTTGCCGACCATCAGGAAAGCCCACCGAACATGATCGCGGTCAGCACGAAATCGAGCCCCAGCACCGCCAGGGAGGAGTACACCACGGTGCGGGTCGTGGCTCGGGAGATGCCCTCGGATGTCGGGATCAAGTCATAGCCCTGGAATACCGCGATCCAGGTCACCACGACGGCGAATACCAGGCTCTTGAGCATGCCGTTGCCGATGTCATTCACGAACTCCACACTGGCCTGCATGTTGCTCCAGTATGAGCCTTCGAACACGCCCAACCACTCCACGCCGACCAGATAACCGCCGTAGATACCCACCACACTGAACCCGATGGTCAGCACGGGCAGGGCCACGAACCCCGCCCACAGGCGCGGTGCCACCACCCGGCGCAGTGGATCGACACCGATCATCTCCATGCTGGTGAGCTGTTCGGTGGCCTTCATCAAGCCAATCTCGGCAGTCAATGCGGAGCCGGCCCGGCCGGCAAAAAGCAGGGCGGCCACGACTGGGGCCAACTCCCGCAGCAGCGACAATGCCACCATCTGGCCAAGCGCCTGCTCCGCGCCGAAATCGACCAGGATGGTATATCCCTGCAGCGCCAGCACCATGCCGATGAACAACCCCGACACCAGCACGATGGCCAGGGACAGCACCCCGACGAAATGCATCTGGCGCAGCCACAAGGTCCATCCTTCCTTGGACGGAACACCCACCGCCGACTGAGCAAGGAAGATACCGGCGCGGCCCATGGCCTCGAGCAGGTTGCAGCCACGTCGCCCAAGCGCCGTTACGTGGTGGATCATCGCACTCCTCCCTCACGGAGAATATCGGAGAAGTAATCCTCGGCCGGGTAGTGAAATGGCACTGGCCCATCGGGTTCACCGTGAACGAACTGGTTGACGCGGGGATCCTGATCGACATCGAGGGTCTTCGGAGTGCCATGGGCCATTACCTGGCCATCGGCGATCACATAGACATAGTCGGCGATCGACAGGGTCTCCCCGATGTCATGGGAAACCACCACGGCGGTGAGACCCAAGGCATCGTTGAGCCGCTTGATCAACTGCACCAGCACCCCTTTGGAAATCGGATCCTGACCCACGAATGGCTCGTCATAAAGAATCAATTCCGGGTCGAGGGCAATGGCACGGGCCAACGCCACTCGCCTGGCCATGCCACCTGACAGCTCCGATGACATCAGCTCGCGGGCACCGCGCAGTCCGACGGCCTCGAGCTTCATCAGCACCAGGTCGCGAATCATCGCATCGGGCAGATCGGTGTGCACGCGAAGCGGAAAGGCAACGTTTTCAAAAACATTCAAATCCGAGAACAACGCTCCACTTTGAAACAGCATGCCCATGCGTCGACGCACCGCGAACAACGCCTTGCGAGATAGCCGATGCACATCCTCGCCATCGATCAGCACCCGCCCGGCATCCGGTGTCAACTGGCCGCCGATCAGCTTGAGCAGGGTCGTCTTGCCGGTGCCGCTGGGGCCCATGATGGCGGTAATCTTGCCACGCGGGATCTGCAACGCCACGCCACGAAAGATATCCTTGTCGCCACGTGAGAAATGCAGCCCTTCAACCACCACGAAGGGAGATTCACTCATCGCCTGTGCGCCCCTTGAATAGTTATCGAACATTGTATCCTAACCACTGGATTGGGTACTAGCCTGCAATGTGCATCAGCTTGCACTTGGTGCCTCGAGTTCGTTTAATGTGCCGCTGGTTCTGCATGCCCCAACCCCAAGGACGGTTCCATGTTCCTTCCCCTGCTCTCCGTACTACTGGGTTTCGTTGCCCTGCTGTGGAGCGCCGACCGTTTCGTGGGCGCCGCCGCCGCCACGGCATATCGAGCCGGCATGAGCCCGATGCTGGTCGGCATGACCATCGTGGCACTGGGCACATCGGCGCCAGAGATCGTGGTCTCTCTGATGGCGTCTCTCGATGGCCTGCCTAACCTTGCCATCGGGAACGCCCTGGGCTCCAACATCGCCAACATCGGCCTCGTGCTGGGCGTCACCGCACTGGTGGTACCCATTCCCGTGCGCTTTTCCATGGTTCGCCGTGAACTGCCATTACTAATGGGCGCCACTGGCCTTGCCGGGTACGCGCTGACAAACGGGGTTCTCGGGCGCTTCGATGCCGCATTCCTGGTGGCCTTGCTGGTGTTCAGCCTGTGGTGGCTGTTTCGCGCCGATACTCCGGACGCCAGTGAGCAGTCGCAAGGAGCGATTCCCGACATGCGCCTGCCCAAGGCCCTGGCCTGGCTTGCCTTGACCCTGCTGCTGATGATCATCGGCTCGCGTGCCCTGGTGTGGGGCGGCAGCGAAATCGCCCGGGGGCTCGGCGTCAGCGAGTTGGTGATCGGGCTTACCATCGTGGCCATCGGCACCAGCCTGCCGGAACTCGCCGCTTGCGTTGCAAGCGCCCTGAAACGCCATCATGACCTGGCGGTTGGCAACGTGATCGGCTCCAACCTGTTCAACCTGCTCGCGGTCCTGCCGGTGCCAGGCCTGCTGGCCCCTGGCGCCGTCGACCCCGCTGCCGCCAGTCGCGACTACCCTGTGATGCTGGGCATGACCCTGGCGCTCGGCTGCCTGCTGCTGTGGTATCGACACGGCAACCTCGGCCGCCTGCCTGGCGCTGCGCTGGCGCTTGCCTATGCGGCATACCTGACCTGGGTTGGCCTTGGCAGCTTGTGAGTGCGGCGGTGAATGCGCGAAGCCGCTTGAGTGAAACCAACTGACAGGCAACAATCACCGCCATGACCAGAGATTCTACAGCAAGCACTGCCTCGTCCGCCCTGCGTGATAGCGCGCGGCGCACGCTGCTGCTCGAGCAACAGGCCATTGCCGGCCTTGCCAAGCACCTCGACGATGCCTTCGACCACGCCTGCCAACTGATGCTCCAGTGTCGGGGCCGCGTAGTGGTGACCGGCATGGGGAAGTCGGGGCATATCGCCGGCAAGATCGCCGCGACCCTAGCCAGCACCGGCACGCCGGCGTTCTTCGTGCACCCCGGAGAGGCCAGTCATGGCGACCTTGGCATGATCACACCCGGTGACGTGGTGCTGGCCCTGTCCAACTCCGGCGAAACCGCCGAGGTCACCGCCCTGTTGCCACTGCTCAAGCGCATGGGCGTGCCATTGATCAGCATGACAGGGCGCCCGGGATCGACCCTGGCGCGGCATGCCGAGGCACACCTTGATGCTGGCGTCGAGCGCGAGGCTTGTCCGCTCGACCTGGCCCCGACCTCCTCCACCACCGCCGCCTTGGCGCTGGGGGATGCCCTGGCCGTGGCGTTACTCGAGTATCGCGGCTTCACCGCCGAGGACTTCGCGCTTTCCCACCCAGGCGGCAGTCTCGGTAAGCGCCTGCTGCTGCGCGTCGGCGACCTGATGCATGGGGGCGCGCGGCTACCCCAGGTTCCCCTGGGCAGCCCACTGCGCGATGCCCTGCTCGAGATCACCCGGCAGGGACTCGGCTTCACTTGCGTGGTCGATGAACAGGGCCTGCTTGCCGGGGTCTACACCGACGGTGACCTGCGCCGCACCCTCGACCATCATAGCGACCTTCGAGACCTCAAGGTCGACGATGTCATGACCCGTCAAGGCAAGCGCGCCCACCCCGAGATGCTGGCCGCCGAGGCGGTCAAGCTGATGGAGGATCATCGCATCTCGGCACTGGCCGTGGTCGATGACCAGGGCCGCCCTGTCGGCGCACTGCACATGCACGACCTTCTCGCCAGTGGCGTGATCTGATGATCTCGCCCACCTCCACTTCCCGACCCGGAGCCACCATGACCCTGACCCACCCGCAGCAAGATACCCGACTGGTCGACCGGCTGCGCCGGATCCGCCTGCTGGCACTGGACGTCGATGGCGTGCTTACCGATGGCCAACTGTACTTCCAGGCCGATGGCATCGAAATCAAGGCGTTCAATGTCATGGACGGCCACGGACTCAAGCTGCTCAAGCGCGCCGGCATCGAGGTCGCCTTGATCACCGGGCGCGACTCGCCCACCGTCAGCAGGCGTGCGGCGGCACTGGGCATACAGCATGTCTTCCAGGGCGTGGAGAGAAAGCTTCCCGTACTGCGCGACCTGTGCACGAGGCTTGGCATCGAACTCGACCAGGCCGCCTATTGCGGCGATGACATGCCCGATGTCGGTGCCATGCGTCGTGCTGGGATCGGTATCAGCGTGCCCTCGGCGCCCGACTACATACAGAAGTACGCCGACTGGGTGACCGAACGCCCCGGCGGCCATGGTGCCGTGCGTGAGATCTGTGACACGCTGCTCCAGGTCCAGGGTCACTGGGACGCGGTGCTCGACACCTACCTGCACGGAACCCACTGACCCCATGAAGTGGCGGCTTCCCCGACCCGGATACCGGCTCTGGCTGGCGCTGATGCTGCTGTTGCTTGGCGGGGTGCTGGTGCTGATCGACCAGCGCGACATCCGCGAGCCGGGCGAAGTGCCTAGGGATGCCGCGGGGGAACCCGACTACTACCTGGAAGGCGCCAGACTGACACGCTTCGACGCCGCCGGGCTCGCCCATCAGCGCCTTGAAACGCCTCGCCTGGTGCATACGCCCCATGATGACGTCACGCGCCTTGAAATGCCCGAGGCCAGGCTGTTCGACAACGCCGGGCGTACCTGGTACGCCGAGGCCCGAAATGGCCTGCTCGGCGCCGGCGGCAACCCCTTGACGCTCACCGGGGACGCTCGCCTTTACGCTCCGCAGGAGCGCTGGCAGCTCGATACCGAGGTGCTGCGTTTCGATGCCGACAGCGGCCACGCCTGGAGCGAGACGCCCGCCGTGTTGCGCCAGCCCCCCCAACGCATGAGTGGCGAGCGATTCGACGCCTGGATCCATGACAATCGAGCCCGGCTGACAGACAATGTGCGCGGCTACCACCCGCCGGAGACGCCCACCGCCAATAGCGAGGACCCCGCTCAATGATGCCAACATCCCCTGCCACCCCACTTCCCCGCTCCTCGCTGCTGCGTAGACTGCTGATCCTGATGGTAAGCCTGTCGCTTGGCATCACGGCGACGCAGGCCCAGCAGAACGATGCCGAAGCCCCCATTGAGGTCGAGGCAGACAACCTGGAACTCGACGACCGCGCCGGCACCGCCGTATACACCGGCGAGGTCGACATACGCCAGGGCAGCATGCGCCTGACCGGCAATCGCGTCGAGATCCAGCGCAATGACCAGGGCCAGCTCTCGCTTGCCACTGCCACCGGCGAACGCGCCTATATCGAGCAGCAACCCGACCCGTCCGAACCCATCATTCGCGGCTGGGGGCGCACCATCGTCTACCATGTCGCCGAGCGACGGGTGGAATTGATCGACCGCGCCGAGCTGCACCAGGGTGGCGACACCTTCGACGGCGGCTATCTCGAATACTTTCTCGATAGCCGTGTGGTCCAGGCACAAGCGGAAGGTGAAGGCGTCGAAGGGCGCCAGCGCATTCGCATGACCCTGCAACCCGAACAGTGAGACCACCGATGAAGACGCTCCACGCCCGTCACCTGGCCAAGAGCTACAAGCGCCGCCGCGTGGTGCAGGACATCAGCCTGGCTATCGAACAGGGCCACATCGTCGGCCTGCTGGGCCCCAACGGTGCCGGGAAGACCACCTCCTTCTACATGATCGTGGGCCTGGTCCGTGCCGATGCCGGGCAGGTGATGATCAATGACCACGACCTGACACGCGCCGCCATGCACGAGCGCGCCCAGGCCGGCATCGGTTATCTGCCGCAGGAGGCCTCGATCTTTCGCAAGCTGTCGGTGGCCGACAACATCATGGCGATCCTCGAGACCCGCAAGGATCTTGATCGCGCCGGGCGCCACGACCGCCTCGAGCAACTCCTCGAAGACTTCCATGTCACCCATATCCGCGACAACCTCGGCATGAGCCTGTCGGGTGGCGAACGACGCCGCGTCGAGATCGCGCGCGCGCTGGCCACCGAACCCGCCTTCATCCTGCTCGATGAACCCTTCGCCGGTGTCGACCCCATCTCGGTGGGTGAAATCAAGGGCATCATCCGTCAGCTGAAGGCACGTGACATCGGTGTATTGATCACCGATCACAACGTCCGCGAAACCCTCGACATCTGTGATTCCGCCTACATAGTCGGCGACGGCCAGATCATCGCCGAGGGCAACGCCCAGGCCATTCTCACCAACCAGCGGGTCCGCGAAGTCTACCTGGGAGAGGACTTTCGCCTGTAGTCTGCCGACACCACCGAAAGCACCAGCGGGCCAACCTGTCAAGAGTACCTGCGACGCCTGCGTGAATAATCTCGACTTCAACCATCTGATACGCATGTCGTTATATGATAACGGCATGATGTTTGCGCCTGGCACGCATATTGCCTTGTTTTTCGACCAAGCAGGGTTGCAACCCTACCCGCCGCGGACTAGGGTGGAGCTTTTCGGCACAAGCAGACTACGTAGATGGCCATGAAAGCCTCCTTGCAGCTTCGCGTCGGTACCCACCTCACCATGACGCCTCAGCTCCAGCAGGCCATCGCCCTGTTGCAGCTTTCCACCCTCGACCTGCGCCAGGAGATCCAGCAAGCACTGGAATCCAACCCGATGCTCGAACTCGACGACGAGTTTGGCGAACTGGCGGTCAGCGAGGCGCCGGAGGAAGACTGGGCAAGCGAGATTCCCGATGAACTGTCAACCGACAGCGAATGGTCGGACACCTATCAGGACCTGGGCGGCCCGGCAGGCGGTTCGGAGGGCCCCGACTTCGAGCGCCAGGCCAGCGGCGAGAGCCTGCAAGGGCATCTCAGCTGGCAGCTGGCGATGCTCGAGCTCGACGACCGCGACAGGCAGATCGCCGAAAGCCTGATCGATGCGGTGGACAACGCCGGCTACCTGACTCAGCCGCTTGACGACCTGCGTGACGGCCTCAAGGCCCAGGGGCTCGATGGCCTGCGCACCCGTGAAGTGGAACAGGTGCTGCTGCGTCTGCAGCAGTTCGAGCCCACCGGCGTCTTCGCCCGAGACCTTCGCGAATGCCTGATGCTGCAGCTCGCAAGCCTGCCCGACGACACCCCGCTGCTGCCCCAGGCGCGGCGGCTGGTGCGACAGTTTCTCGAAGCGCTCGCCGGCGACGACCGACGTCTGCTCAAACGCCGCCTGGGGCTCGATGACCAAGCGCTCGACACGGTGATCGGCCTGATTCGCAGCCTGGACCCGCGCCCCGGCAGCGACTTTTCCAGCAGCGACAACGACTACGTGATTCCAGACTTGCTGGCCTACCACAACTCGCGTGGCTGGCATGTGGAACTCAATCAGCAAGCCCTGCCACGCCTGCGGATCCAGCCCGACTACGCCGCCCTGATCCGCCGCGCCGACAAGAGCCAGGATAACCAGTTCCTCAAGGACAACCTGCAGGAGGCGCGCTGGCTGATGAAGAGCCTGTCGAGCCGCAACGACACCCTTTTGCGAGTCGGCCGTGAGATCATGGCGCGACAGATCGACTTCCTGGAAGCCGGCGAGGAGGCCATGAAACCGCTGATACTCGCCGACATTGCCCAAACGGTGGAGATGCATGAATCGACCATCTCGCGAGTCACCACCCAGAAGTACATTCATACGCCTCGCGGTGTCTTCGAGCTGAAATTCTTCTTCTCGAGCCAGGTCGGCGGCAACGAGGGCAATGGCGATGCGCACTCAAGCACCGCCATCCGCGCACGCTTGCGCAAGTTGATTCAGGAGGAGCCCCCCCGCAAGCCCCTTTCCGACAGCAAGCTTGTCTCACTGCTGGATGAAGCCGGCATCAGCGTCGCCCGGCGTACCGTAGCCAAGTACCGAGAGGCCATGGGAATTCCCGCATCGAGCGAACGCAAGCGGTTGCGTTGAAGACACTTTTCCAAGCGACGCGGCAAGGGGTATGCAAGGCAGCAAAAAGGGTTACAATCGATCTACAACCCGTACGAGCAAGGAGCGTGTCATGCAAGTCAACATCACCGGCCATCATGTGGATCTGACCGACGCCCTGCGTGACTATGTGCACGAAAAGCTCACCCGAGTGGAACGCCACTACGACAACATCACCAACGTGCAAGTCACCCTGTCCGTCGAAAAGGAGCGTCAGCTCGCTACCTGTACCCTGCATGCCGCCGGCGCCGACCTGCACGCCGAAGCCCGTGAAAATGACATGTACGCCGCCATCGATGCGCTGGCCGACAAGCTCGATCGCCAGCTGGTCAAACACAAGGAAAAGGCTCAGGCCCGCGCCCAGGGCGCTGGCGCTCGCTGATCGATCATGACACTGGACGCCATCCTGCCCCCCGAGCGCACGCTTTTCGATGTACCCGGGGGGAGCAAGAAACGCGTGCTGGAGTTCTTCAGCACTTTCATCGCCCAGAACACCCCGAGCCTCGACAGCCAGGAAGTGTTCAGCCGGCTGATAGGACGTGAACGACTGGGGAGTACCGGCATCGGTAATGGTGTCGCCATACCCCACGCCCGCAGCCCGCACTGCAAGAGCCCTATCGCCAGTTTCCTGAAGCTTTCCGAACCGGTGGATTTCGACGCCATCGACGGCGACCCGGTGGATCTGGTGTTCGTGCTGCTGGTGCCTGAAGAGGCCGACGATGCCCACCTGGCGCTACTGGCCCAGGTGGCCGGACTGCTGAACGACACCAACACACGCACGAGCCTTCGCAAGTGCGAGAGTCAGCGCGAACTGCACGAACGACTCATCGACGCGATCCGACGACAGGCCTGAACGTCTCGGGCCGCCGGGGGTACCGCATTCATAACGACCAGGAGACCCGCATGCAGCTCGTGATCATCAGTGGCCGTTCAGGCTCAGGCAAGTCGATCGCGCTGCAAGCGCTGGAGGATCTTGGCTACTACGCCATCGACAACCTCCCGGCGATGCTGCTCGGCTCCCTGGTTGACGAACTCCAGAACCCCGAATCAAAGCGCTCGTCGATCGCTGTGAGCGTCGATGCGCGCAACCTTCCCGAGGCGCTGGAGCGCTTTCCCAGCCTGCTTGCCGAAGTCCGCGAACGCGGCATCGATTGCCAGGTCATCTACCTGACCACCGATGCGCGTATCCTGCTGGAGCGCTATTCCGAGACCCGCCGACGCCATCCGCTGACCCGCGAGAGCGAGATGACGCTGGCCGAGGCCATCGACTCCGAGGAGGCCTCGCTTGGCGAGATTCGCGACATGGCCGACCTGGTCATCGATACATCGCGCCTCTCGGTGCACGAACTGCGCCGGAGAATCAGCGACCAGGTTGCCAGTCATCGCCCGGACCAATTGACGCTGACAGTGGAGTCTTTCGGCTTCAAGCGCGGCGTCCCGCTAGACGCGGATATCGTCTTCGATGCCCGCTGCCTGCCCAACCCCTACTGGGACCCAAGATTGCGTGACGCGACCGGCCGCGACGCCGCGATCATCGAGTTCCTGTCGGGCTATCCGATCGTCGGCGAGATGCACGATGACATCCTGGCCTGGGTTCAGCGCTGGATGCCCGCCTACCGAGCAAGCCACCGCAGCTATCTCACCGTGGCAATCGGTTGTACGGGCGGGCAACACCGTTCGGTCTATCTTGCCGAACGACTGGCCCACCAGATGGCCGTTCATCACCCCAGCGTACGCCTGCGACACCGAGAGCTGGGCATCCATAGCTCTCTGCCTCGTCAGCATGGCCCCACCACCCCCGTGGAGTTGGCAAGCGCTGCGCCGGAGTCACCGAATCAAGGAAATTGACGCGTGCCGCAACGCCAGCTGACACTGACCAACAAGCGAGGCCTGCACGCCCGCGCCGCTACCAAGCTGGTACAGTGCTGCCAGCCATTCACAGCGAGGGTCACCGTCAAGCGCGGCGGCCAGGAAGCGGACGCCGCCAATATCATGTCACTGCTGATGCTGGCAGCCCCCTGCGGCACGGAACTTTGCGTGATCGCCGAAGGCGAAGACGCCGACGCAGCACTCGAAGCCATCGAGGCGCTGTTCGACGCCCGCTTCGACGAAGATGGGTGAAGGCGAAGCCGGGGCGGCTTCACCCCCCGGCGATGGTCATTTCGTCGATCAGCCAGCTGCCGGTATGGATACTGCCACGGGTATCGGTATCACTGCCCACACCGACAAGTCCCTTGAGCATCGCCTCGAGATTGCCGGCGATGGTGAACTCCTCCACCGGGTACTGGATCTTGCCATCCTCGACCCAGAACCCCGCCGCCCCACGCGAATAATCACCGGTCACCGCATTGACGCCCTGTCCCATCAGCTCGGTGACCAGCACACCCCGCCCCATCCGGGCGAGCAGTTCGTCACGTGAAGCAAGCGGGGCATCGATGCGCAGGTTTCTCGCCCCACCGGCGTTGCCGGTGCTCTGCATGCCCAGGCGACGGGCACTGTAGGCCGAGAGCATGTAGCTTGCCAGGCGGCCGTTTTCGATGAACACATTGTCGCGGGTCTGCACGCCATCGTTATCGAATGGTGAGCTGGCCATAGCACCGACCTCCATGGGCCGCTCGAAGAGCGAGAACCACTCGGGAAACAGCGCATCGCCGAGCCGGTCGCACAGAAACGAGGCCTGACGGTAGAGCGCACCACCGGCGATGGCCCCCATCAGCGAGCCAACCAGGCCACTGGCGAGGCTCGGGTCGAACAGCACCGGTAAACGACCGGTGGCCGGCCGCCCGGCGCCCAGCCGGCGCAGCGTGCGTTCGGCAGCACTCGCGCCGACTTGCTCAGGCGCCAGCAGGTGACGAGGATCTCGGGCGGTCGTGTAGTCATAATCGCGCTGCATGCCACTGCCATCCTCGGCGATCAGCATGCACGAGAGCGAGTGACGGCTGCCGCGCTGGCTGCCGAGAAAACCGTGGCTGTTGGCGTATACCCGCACACCCTCGCCACTCGACAGCGACGCGCCATCGGAGCTTTTGATACCCGCTACCTCACGCCCCGCAGCCTCGCAGGCCAACGCCATGTCGATGGCCGCCTCGGTGGTCAATTCCCAGGGATGGTGAACATCCAGGTCAGGCAGTTCGCTTGCCATCAGCTCGGCATCGGCAAGCCCCGAGGCCGGGTCCTCGCCGGTATGCCGAGCGATGGCCAGGGCCTTCTCGACCACCACGCGTATCGAGGCGTCACTGGCATCCGTGGAGGACGCGCTACCCTTGCGCGCACCGATATAGACGGTCACGGCAATGCCCTGATCGCGTGACAACTCCACCGTTTCCACTTCGCCCTCGCGCACGCTGACGCCGACCCCCTGGTCGACACTGGCGCCCACCTCGCAGGCATCGGCGCCAAGCGAACGGGCAAGCGCAAGTGCGGTGTTGGCACGTGTTTCCAGCAACGCTTGCTGATGGAAGGCATCGAATGCCTGTGTCATGCAATTCTCCTCGTCGACCGGCCAGTCGGCCGCAGATTCATGGGTTCATTGGTCAGCCCGCCATCACAGGCTGATATACTGTGCACTTTACTCAGTCTCAAGCGATGGAAGCGGCATGTCCCAGGAATCACCCCGTGAGTTGCTGGCCCAGATCAGCCAGCAGGATGACGAACCCGTCAGCAAGTCCCAGCTCAAGCGCGAAATGCATGCGCTACAACAGCTGGGCGAGGCGATCATCGCCATGACACCTGCCGAGCGCGCGCGCTTTCCGCTCTCCGACGACATGCTCGCCGCCGTGGAGGAGACCTCCCGCATCCGCTCCCACGAAGGGCGCAGGCGCCATATGCAGTATGTCGGCAAGGTCATGCGCCGCGAGGACCTCGCCGCCATCCAGGCCGTCTATGACGAGATCGCCCAGGAAACCCTGCGTCGTGACCATGCCTTCCACCGTCTCGAGAAATGGCGCGACCGGCTGCTGGACGAGGGCGACTCGGCTGTCGAAGCGTTCATCGATGAATTTCCCGAGGTCGACCGTCAGGCGCTGCGCCAACTGATCCGCAATGCCCACCGCGAGCGCGAGCAGGGCAAGCCGCCCACCAACGCCCGCCGGCTTTTTAAGCTGATTCGCGAGACCGCCGGGGTCTAGCGCTTCAGGACTGTGTGCCGCCGATGGTCAGCTCATCGAGCTTGAGCGTCGGTTGGCCGACCCCCACCGGGACGCCCTGCCCTTCCTTTCCGCAGACCCCGATGCCGGTATCGAGCTCCATGTCGTGGCCGATCATCGACACCCGGCCCATTGCCTCGGGGCCGTTGCCGATCAGCGTCGCCCCCTTCACCGGGGCGGTGATACGACCATCCTCGATCAGATAGGCCTCGCTTGCCGAGAACACGAACTTGCCCGAGGTGATATCGACCTGGCCACCGCCAAAGCTGACCGCATAGAGGCCGCGCTTGACGCTCTTCAGGATGTCGGCGGGGTCGTCCTGGCCGGCCAGCATGCAGGTATTGGTCATGCGTGGCATCGGCAGATGGGCGAACGACTCGCGGCGCGCATTGCCGGTCGGCGCCATGCCCATCAACCGGGCGTTGAGCTTGTCCTGCATGTAACCGGTGAGGATGCCATCCTCGATCAGCGGCGTGTACTGGCCAGGCGTGCCTTCGTCATCGATGCTCATCGAGCCGCGGCGGTCGGCAAGGGTGGCATCATCGACCACGGTGACGCCGGGTGCGGCGACCCGCTGGCCCATGCGTCCGGCGAAGGCCGAGCTGCCCTTGCGATTGAAGTCGCCCTCCAGGCCATGGCCAACCGCTTCATGCAGCAGAATACCGGGCCAGCCCGGGCCGAGTACCACCGGCAACTGACCCGCCGGCGCATCCACCGCCTCGAGGTTGACCAGTGCCTGACGAACCGCCTCGCGGGCATACGTCTCGGCGACGTTCTCGTCGCGCAGCCTCGCCATCGCAAAGCGACCACCGCCACCGGCGCTGCCGCGCTCACGCCGACCATTCCTGACCGCGATGACGCTGACATTGAAGCGCACCAGAGGGCGAATGTCCGCCGCCAGCGTGCCGTCGCTGGCGCGCACCAGCACCACTTCATGCACACCGGAAAGCGACGCGCTGACCTGGGATACCGAGGGATCCGCCGCACGCGCTACCCGGTCGGCCAGCTTGAGCATGGCGATCTTGTCCTCGGCGGAAAGTCCCGACAACGGGTCGATACCGCCATAGCGACTGTCACTGGTCACCACCAGCCGCGGGGCCACACCCAGTTGCTTGCCGGTGCGCACGATACCTGACGCGGTCCGCCCGGTCTCGGCCAGAGCCTCGCCGGATATCTGGTTGGAATAGG
Source organism: Halomonas urumqiensis (assembly GCF_003028575.1). Lineage (GTDB taxonomy): Bacteria > Pseudomonadota > Gammaproteobacteria > Pseudomonadales > Halomonadaceae > Halomonas > Halomonas urumqiensis. The sequence continues at coordinate 95,555 of NZ_PYUD01000007.1, forward strand.
CGAAGCCAGTCTTCTCACCCGCCATGGAGCGCACACCGACGCCTCCGTCGATGTTGTAGCTGGCTTCCTTTACTTCGCCGTCCTCGAGCACCCAGCCCTCATGCCAGCTGCGCTGGAAATACAGATCGGCGTAATCGATGCCTGGACCCAGCGCGTGGGCAAGACCGGCATCCAGGTCATCGATGCCAAGCCCACCAGGGGAGAGCAGGATCTCGCTGGCTTGGCCCAGCAGGTCATGATCGCGCGCAGATGATTGGCTTTGTACTTGGCTTGGTAAATGGGGAGCAGTTGATGTCATTCGGCACTTTCCACTGAGATATCAGGCGAGGTCCAGGGACCACGCACGCGATAATGAATTCGGGTCACGCTGTCGATGGCATCACCGAACAGCTTGTCGGCGATGAACAGTGCGCCGCCAACCACTGGTGCCCCGGCAATTACCGCTGCCAGCGGCAGGTTGCGGCTGATAGGCACTGTGACGCCCAGCCGCTGATCGAGTTCCCGCCGCGCCAGGTCGACCTGCCCTTCCAGGGTGAAGAAAGTGGCGGGGCCTTCGACCTCGATGGGTCCACGGGTTTCCAGAATCCCACCATACAGGGTGGCGGCACCGGTGACACTGTCAAAGGCGGTGCCTTGGCCTGTGACGTCAGAGAAATCGAGCCGCAGACGCCTCAACAGGTTGTCGACGTTGAGCAACCCGATGACCCGCGCCGAAGGCGAGGCGATGTTGACGAAGCGACCATCGCGAAGTGTCGCCTCGATGCTGCCGCGCGAGCGCTCCAAGGCGAACTGCCAGGGCGCGCCGGGCCATGCCAATTGGCTCTTCACACGTGTCTCGCCGCTACGGATCGCGGCCGTCTGGCCGAGTCGCTCCATTGCCGTACCGAGGTCACGGCCATCCAGATCCAGGCGTGCGCGGGTCAGGCTGCCCTGCGCCCCGGTGGCTTCCCAGACGAGCTCACCACGTGCCGAGATCTCACCCAGCGTCAAGCCGAGCGGGGCGATGGTCAAGCGCTCGGGGGTAGAACGCCAGCTCGCGGTCAACGGGCCAAAGCGCTGCCCAGCACGCTCGATATCGGCAATCCGCAGGCGCCCACCGGGCAGCTGATTCACCCAGCCAGGCAGCGGCTCGGGCTCTGGTGGCGTGGCCAGTTCATCGAAGAGCGACCGACTATTTTCCACCGCTTGATCAGGCACCAGGGCATCGAATGACAGCCTGGAAAGCGCAATATCCAAGGGCTCGTCAAGCGTAGGCCGATAGTCGAGCTGGCCCTGCAGCAGGCTACCATCCAGCGCCAGCCGCCAGCCTCCGCCAGCCTGTGGGCCACCTTCCACCGCCAGCGACCCCAGGCAACGCCCGTCGCTCACCAGGCAATTGGTCTCGAGCCTGACATCCCGCAATACCCCCGCCAGTCCGTCACCCGGGGCCGGGCTTGCGCCACTCTCCGAGAGCTCTCTCAGCGCCGCGCCCCAGGCACCAATATCGAGCCTCGGTTGATAGGCATTCACCACCCAGCCATCGCCCCCGTGCCATGCATTCCCTGCGGGACGCCCCAGCCATACCTGCCCTTGGCCGATGTCCGAACCGTCACGATCACGCCAGCGCACACTCAGCTCATCACCCAGGCGCCCGTCCACCCGGCCTTCGCCCAGGTCGACATCCACATGCAGCTCGCGTGGGGTAGCGGCTTGCTTGCCCAACGGCGAGGGCAAGGCGATGGCCAGACCCTCGAGATCGCTGTGTAGGCTCAGTCGTGTGCCCTGCGCATCCATCGCCAAGCTTCCCTGCCAGGCAAAGCCGCCGGTGAGCAACGACTCGACGGCGCCTGCTCCGGAGAGATCGGCCACCTGGGACGCTTCGAGCCGCCCGGACATGTCCACCGTTCCCCCCAGGGTGTCGATATCGGCGCGAATCGGCCCACCCAGTGCCCGGCCCGAGAGCTCACCACGCAAGCCACCCTGGCGATCACGCTGCTGCCAGGACAGCGCGCCCTGCAGGTTGGTCAGAGAGAATTCGCTGGGCAGGTGGGTGATCCGCGCAACGTCCACCTCGGTGTCCAGATCGACCTCGAGCGCCTCCGGTTCATCCAGCGGCAATGAGAGCGCAAGCTCCCCTTCCACCCGGCCCTCGCCACGCCACGCCTCGAGCGCCTCGACCCCAGGAACCGGTATGGCCAGCAGGTAGCTCCTCAGCGCGTCACTGGTGGCACTGAGCTGGCTCTCGACTTCGAGGCGGTCATCCACCAGGGTGACGCGCCCTTGGCGGGCTTCTACACCCTGGCTTTCGGCGTGATCGACCAGCACTTCGAGGTTGGAATCCTCGAGAGCGAGCCTGCCCTGTACGGCCTCAAGCGCAGGCCAGCCCTCGGCGAACGGCAAGCGCCCTTGTTCGAACGCCAGATCCAGCCCGAACGAGGTCTGGATCCGCTCGGCGCCGCCAGCCAGGGGCACATGCAATCTCAGGCTGCCCTGCGGCACGCGCCCCTGGGCACCATTACCAAGCCATGCCAACAGTTCATCGCCCATGATGCCGACCGGCAGCCAATCGACCAGGGGGGTATCAATGGCATCCACCCCGCTGAAGTCCAGCGACAGGCCGAAGCCACCGCGCTGGCCCTTGCCCGCCGACAGCCCGAATTGGCCCGCCACATCCGCCCCCTGCCACTCGGCAGAGAGTTCACGGCCACTGACAACGGTTCGCGGGCCATCGTAGGACCACGTGACCTCGCCGCTGGCCCTGGTCAGCGTCATCGGCTCAGCAAAGACATTCGGAAAGTTAAGCTGGCTACCCTGGCTCCCCTGGAAGCGCACGCGACCGGTGAAATCCCTGGCCTCGACCCACATGTCGAAAGGCCCACCGCCAGGTGCTTGTTGCCAGGGAGAGGCCTTGACATCGTGCAGGGCAACGCGAGCCAGCCACTGCCCCTCATCCAAGCCAAGCCCGAACCCTTCCACGCGGCCTTGTGGATCCAGGGTTGCGACCACGCGATCCAGTGCCTCGGGCAGCGGCACACGGCTTCGCCATGCGGCAAGCGAGCCGAGGTCGAACCCGCTGGTATTGAGCCACCACCCGCTGCCATCTCCACTGGCGTGCCAGCGCCGCGGCAGAGGGGGGCCCGATCGCCAATCCAGTTCATCGGGAGCCTGGCCTGCCGGTGTCCTGGCATCACCCTCAAGCCAGGCTTCCCAGCCGTTTTCAGCACGTAGCCATTGGCCACGCGCCTCAAGATCCTCCAGTTCCAGACGGCGCCTCTCCCCCCGTGCATTGTCATGGCTGAGTGCCAGCGCCGAGACGTCAAGGTCGAGGCGCGCATCGGCAAGTTCGCCCTGCTGCCAACGCCCCCATAGCCGCACATCACCACTCGCTTCATCAAGGCGAATCGGCTCATTGCGCGACAATACCTCCACCAGGGTGACCAGGCTGTCGAGGTGCATGTCGGCCTTCAGCGCGGCATTGAAATCGCGCAAGCCGCCATCACCGGGCAATACCTCGAGCGCTACCTGCATGGCGGCTTGAGACTGACCAGCAAGCCATACCTCGCCTTCCAGGTGGGCACGGCGTTGATCTCCCGTCATCAAAAGCCTGGGCGCCTCCAGCACCACCTCACGATCCCGGCCATGCAGCACCAGGCGCATGTCATCGACGAAGGCACGCTGGCGCAGCAGTACACCTACCCAGAAATCAAGGCGTTCCAGGTCCAACTCGCCCGCGGGGGTAAACTCAGGCGGCAGGCGGGCGGGATCGGGCCAGCGCCAGTTGAGGTTCTCATCCTGATAGAGATGTACGGTCACACCAGACAACCTGGCGTCCCCCACCACCGGAATGGCCGACCTCAGGCTTTGACGTGTATCCAGGCGCAGGTAGCCACTCTCGACCTCGAGCAGCGGTAGCGCATCGACACCTTCACGTGAATCGATGGTAAGACCATCAAGGACCAACTGTGGATCGAACCTGGCAAGGCGCGTGTCCAGATCGGCAATGGTCACCAATGCACCGAAACGCGCCGACAACAGCGATTCAAGCCGCGGTGCAAGGCCGTCGGCAAGCCCAAAAGCCAGACGCACTGCCAGCAGCAGTAACGCCACAAGCCCAAGCAGCAGAGCCAGCAGCGTCAGTGTCCAGCGAGTCACCAAACGGGTCGGAGACATGGGCTCACATCAGCACGATGTCGTACTGCTCCTGGGAGTAGTGGGCCTCGACCTGGAAACGAATGGGCTTACCGATGAACTCCTCGAGGTCGGCCACCGCCGCGGATTCCTCGTCGAGCAGGCGGTCGACCACCGCCTGGGCGGCCAGCACCACGTAGGTTTCGGCGTTGTAGGCACGCTCCTCGCGCAGAATCTCCCGAAATATTTCGTAGCAGACGGTTTCCGGGGTCTTCAGAGTGCCGCGCCCCGAGCAGGTGGGGCAGGCCTCGCACAGCGTCTGCTCGAGGCTTTCGCGGGTGCGCTTGCGGGTCAGCTGTACCAGGCCAAGCTCGGTCACCCCGGTACACTTGGTCTTGGCGTGGTCTCGCTCCAACGACTTCTCGAGCATGCGCAACACCTGGCGCTGGTGCTCGGGATCGTCCATGTCGATGAAGTCGATGATGATGATGCCACCGAGGTTGCGCAGGCGTAGTTGCCTGGCAATGGCGGTGGCGGCCTCGAGGTTGGTCTTGAAGATGGTTTCCTCGAGGTTGCGATGCCCCACGTAACCACCGGTATTGACGTCGATGGTGGTCATCGCCTCGGTAGGATCGATCACCAGGTAGCCACCCGACTTGAGCTGGACCTTGCGCCCGAGTGCTTTCTGGATCTCGTCCTCGACGCTGTAGAGGTCGAAGATCGGGCGTTCGCCCGCATAGTGTTCGATGCGTTCGGCGGCACCCGGCATGAACTCCTCGGAGAATTCCAGCAACTTGACGTAATTCTCGCGCGAGTCGATGCGCACCTTCTCGATTTCGTCGCGCATCACGTCACGCAGGATACGCATGAACAGCGGCAGGTCGTCGTAGATGACACTGGGCGCCGGGGCCGTGACCTTGCGCTCGCCAACCTTGCGCCACAAGCGCAGCAGGAAGTGCATGTCGCCATGGAGCTCATCGAGGCCCACGCCTTCGGCGGCGGTGCGCACGATGAAGCCCCCGGACACCTCCAGGGTCTGCTGCTGCTGGGCGGTATCGATCAAGGCACGCAGGCGTTCGCGCTCTGCATCGTCCTCGATGCGCTGGGAGACACCATGATGAGGCGCATCGGGCATGTAGACCAGATAGCGGGAAGGGACCGACAGGTGGGTGGTCAAGCGCGCGCCCTTGGTACCAATCGGGTCCTTGGTGACCTGCACCACCAGCGCCTGTCCTTCATGAAGCAGATGGCCGATGGAGAGCTGCTCATCGGTCGGCGTACCGGGCGGCATCACCTCATGGGCGTGAATGAACGCGGCCCGGTCGAGGCCAATGTCGACGAACGCCGCCTGCATGCCCGGCAGCACACGCACCACCTTGCCCTTGTAGATATTGCCGACGATGCCACGCCGTCGGCTGCGTTCGATGAAGGCTTCCTGCAGCACACCGTTCTCGACCACCGCCACCCGGGTTTCCATCGGCGTCAGGTTGATGAGTACTTCACCGCTCATGCAGAAATCCTTGTCCAGAATCGTCTTGAATCATTATGTCATAGCGCAGCCGGCCATGGACCGGTGTTGGCTCTGGCTCAGCGAGGCGGCACCCGACGCCCCTGCCAGATGGGCACACCCTGACGCGACAATAGCGCGGCTGTCTCGAACAACGGTAGCCCGACCACCGCTGAATGGCTGCCTTCGATACGCTCGACGAACACTGCGGCAAAACCCTGGATCGCGTAGCCGCCCGCCTTGCCTTCTGGCTCTCCCGTCACCCAGTAGGCACTGATCTCGTCAGCCGAGATGGCACGCATCCACACCCGGGTGGTCACGCAGATGTCGAGTACGCCACAAGGGCCAGTCACGGCGACCGCGGTCAACACCTGGTGCTCACGGCCAGCCAGCCGTGCCAGCATGCGCGCTGCGTGCTCTCGCCCCGCAGGCTTGCCGAGTATTTCGCCCTCACACACTACTGCGGTGTCTGAGCCAAGCGTAGGTAGCTCGCTTGCCGGGGCACCTGCCAAGGCCTTTTCGCGCGCCAGTCGTGTGACATAGGCCATGGGGCATTCATCGGCCAGCGGCGACTCATCGATATCGACAGGATTCACCGCCACCGACACCCCGATCGATGCCAGCAGGTCTCGGCGGCGAGGCGATGCGGAGGCGAGGCAAAGCACTGCCGAGGAGGGGTCGGTGGTCATCAAGGACTCCGGTTCAATCACGGGCAAGTCGGCGACCAAGCGCCTCGAACAGCGTGGCAAGCCATGGCCACAGGACAGCGCCGATCAGCGAAGGTAGCAGGAACGACAAATGGATCGAAAATGGCCCCAGCAGGGTACGCAGCCACTGCTCGACGAGCTGAACGGTGCCGAGCAGCACCAGGATCAGCACCGCCTGCTGCACCAGGGAGTAGGCACGGAAGCGCGGATAGACAAGCGCACACAGAAACGCCAGCAGCGACAGCGTCAAGGCATTCTGGCCAAGGGTGGAGCCTTCGATCAGATCCACCAGGATGCCCAGCACGAACCCATGGAAGACCCCGACGCGGTGCGGCGCCTTCATGCACCAATAAATCAGCATCAGGCCGAGCCAATCGGGTCGCCAGATCTGCCAGCCATCCGCCAGCGGCATGACCTGAAGGCACAGCGCCATCAACAGGCAGAACCATATCCACGGCAGGCTTGCGGGAGAAGTCGTGGCCATCAACGCGTCTCCTCGTTCACCGGCAGACCGATCAGTGCGCGAGCGGCATCGATGGCCTCGCGTGACAACTCGAGATCCCAACCCTCATCATCCACCTCGGGCACGGGGGGCGGAAACAGCAACAGGAAATGGCGAGAGCGCTGCAGCTGCGCAATCGGCGTCGCGGTCACGCGGGCGAAGGGCTGGCCAGGATCATGCACCACCTCCGCGACGCGAGCCACCGGATAACCTGCAGGGAAGCGCCCCGCCATACCGGACGTCACCAGCAGATCGCCCTCGCGGATATCGGCGGTATCGGGGACATGCATGACCGTCAGTGCATCGTAGCTCCCGCCGCCCTGGGCGATGAAACGCAATCCGTTGCGGTTGACCTGCACCGGTAGCGCATGGCTGGCATCGGCCAGCAGCAACACACGACTGGAGTAGGCCGAGACCGCCGTGATCTGCCCGACAAGTCCCGAGGCATCCATCACCGGCTGCCCGACATAGGCGCCATCGCGGCGGCCACGATCAATGACCATCTGGTGAGCGAACGGGTCAGGATCCAGCGACAGCAACTCGGCGGTGATGAACGGCACGTCGCGCTGGTCAGCCGCGGAGAGCAACTCGCGCAGACGCACATTCTCGGCGGTGAGACTGGCCATGCGCTGCACGCGGTGAGAAAGCGTCAGAATCTGTTCTCGCAGGCGTCGATTCTCATCGACCAGCGCCCGCTGGTCGGAAAGGGCCAGCGATCCCCAGTTGAGGACATCGCTGGGCACGCTGACCAAGCGTTGGATCGGTGCCACCACCGTGGAGAGTTGGGCACGGACACTCTCCATGCGCGTGAAGCGCGATTCGGCAAACATCAGCGCCACGGCGGCCAGCGCACACAACAGCATGCGGTAGCCTGGCAGCGGTCCATGCGAGAAAAGCGGTTTAATGATCGACCCCCTGCATCAGGCGAGCGGTGCCGTCAGTCGCTGGACAGCAGCTCGAACGTATGCTGGTCGATCATCTCCAGGGCCTTGCCACCGCCACGCGCCACGCAGGTCAGCGGGTCCTCGGCGACGATCACCGGCAGTCCGGTTTCCTCGGCAATCAGCTTGTCCAGGTCGCGCAGCAACGCGCCACCACCGGTCAGCACCAGTCCGCGCTCGGCGATGTCGGAAGCGAGTTCCGGGGGCGATTGCTCCAGGGCGTTCTTGACCGCGGTGACGATGGAGGCCAGCGTCTCCTGCAGGGCATCGAGGATCTCGTGAGAGTTCAGCGTGAAGCTGCGCGGAATACCTTCCGCCAGGTTGCGGCCACGCACATCGATCTCGCGCAGCTCGCCGCCTGGATAGGCACAGCCTATCTCCTCCTTGATGCGCTCCGCCGTGGCCTCGCCTATCAGGCTGCCATAGTGGCGACGCACATAGGCGATGATCGCCTCGTCGAAACGGTCACCGCCGACGCGGATGGATTCGGAATAGACAATGCCGTTGAGCGAAATGATGGCGATCTCGCTGGTACCGCCACCGATATCCACCACCATCGAGCCCTGCGCTTCCTCCACGGGAAGCCCGGCACCGATGGCGGCGGCCATTGGCTCCTCGATCAGGAACACCTCGCGGGCACCCGCCCCCTCGGCGGACTCCTTGATCGCGCGGCGCTCGACCTGAGTCGACATGCACGGCACACACACCAGCACCCGCGGGCTAGGCGTCAGAAAGGTGCTCTGATGGACCTTGCGAATGAAGTGCTGGAGCATCTGCTCGGTGACGGTGAAGTCGGCGATCACGCCATCCTTCATCGGGCGAATGGCAGTGATGTTGCCAGGCGTACGACCCAGCATGCGCTTGGCATCGGAACCCACCGCGGCCACGCTGCGCATGTTGCCGGACTGGCGAATTGCCACCACCGACGGCTCATCGAGCACGATCCCGCGACCGCGCACGTAAATCAGCGTATTGGCCGTCCCCAGGTCGATCGATAGATCGCTGGAAAACAGCCCCCTCAAGCGTTTGAACATGGAAGTCGTTACCTAGTGCAGTCCGGGAACCCTGTGCGGATGCAAACGGTATCACCGTGCCCCCCCAGCAGCAAGCAGAAGCCATGCGAGAGACACACCCGGCGGGCCTGCCAGCCCGGCACCGGATGTGGTACCTTTTGCGTTTTGCTTCCTCTTCCTAGGACATTCGATCATGGCGATTGAACACGCTGACGTTCTCAGGGCCGCCCACCTCGCCAGGCTCGGCCTCTCCGATGGCGACGCCGCCCACTACCTGGACGACCTCGGCCGCATTCTCGAGATGGTCGACCAACTGCAGGGGCTGGACACCGAAGGGGTCGCCCCGCTCGCCCACCCGCTCGATGCCACCCAGCGGCTGCGCGCTGACGAAGTCACCGAGAGCAACCAGCGCGAGCGTTTCCAGCGCTGCGCCCCGGCAGTCGAACAGGGCCTCTACCTGGTACCCCGCGTCGTCGAATGACCGACGCGCCGGGCATGCCGTCCCCGCGACCGACCCGATGGAATCAACGCCTAATGGAGCCCCCGGCCCATGCATGACAAGACACTGAGCGAACTCGCCGGCGCCATGGCCAACGGCGAGTTTTCAAGCCGCGAGCTGACCGATCACCTGCTCGCCCGCATCGAGCGACTGGATGGCGACCTCAACAGCCTGATCACCGTCACCTCCGATCAAGCGCGCACCGCCGCCGATGCCGCCGACGCCGCCCGCTCTCGCGGAGAGACCGGCCCGCTGACCGGCCTGCCGCTAGCCATCAAGGATCTGTTCTGCACTGAAGGCGTGCGCACCACGGCAGGCTCCAGGATGCTCGGCGATTTCGTCGCCCCCTATGACGCCACCGTGGTCGCAAAGCTCAAGGCCAGCGGCACCGTGAGCCTTGGCAAGGCCAATATGGATGAGTTCGCCATGGGCTCCTCCAACGAGAACAGCCACTTCGGCGCGGTGAAGAACCCCTGGGACCAAAACGCCGTACCCGGCGGCTCCTCGGGCGGCAGCGCCGCCGCGGTGGCTGCCGGCCTGGTACCCGCGGCCATGGGCACCGACACCGGCGGCTCGATTCGTCAGCCGGCGGCGTTCTGCGGCATCACCGGCCTCAAGCCCACCTACGGACGCGTGTCGCGCTACGGCATCATCGCCTACGCCTCGAGCCTCGACCAGGCCGGCCCCATGGCGCGCACCGCCGAGGACTGCGCCCTGCTGCTCAACGCCATCGCCGGCCACGACCCGCGCGACTCAACATCGGTCTCGCGCGGCGTACCCAACTACACCGAGGAACTCGCCGCACCGCTTGCCGGGCTCAAGATCGGCCTGCCCCGGGAATATTTCGGCGATGGCCTGGACCCGGCGGTGGAAGCCGCCACCCGCGACGCGATCAAGGTGTTCGAATCGCTCGGTGCCAGCGTGCGCGAGGTCAGCCTGCCGCATACCCACTACGCGATACCGGCCTATTACGTGATCGCCCCGGCGGAGGCTTCCTCGAACCTGTCACGCTATGACGGCGTGCGCTTCGGTCACCGCTGCGAGGCCCCGAGCGATCTCATCGACCTCTACAAGCGCAGCCGGGCGGAAGGTTTCGGCGAAGAGGTCAAGCGGCGCATTCTGATCGGCACCCACACGCTCTCGGAAGGCTTCTTCGACGCCTACTACACCAAGGCCCAGCAGGTTCGCCGGCTGATACGACAAGATTTCCTGGATGCCTTCGAGGAAGTCGACGTGCTGATGGGGCCGACATCGCCCACCCCGGCCTTCGACCTTGGCGCCAACAAGGATCCAGTCTCGATGTACCTGCAGGACATCTACACCATTGCCGTCAACCTGGCGGGAATTCCCGGCATCAGCGTGCCGGCTGGCTTCGTCTCGGGTCGCCCGGTGGGCCTGCAGATCCTCGGCACCCATTTCGCCGAGGCCCGGCTTCTCAACGTCGCCCACCAGTTCCAGCAGGCCACCGACTGGCACCAACGTCGGCCGGCCATCGCCGAGGAGACACGCTGATGCAATGGGAAACCGTGATCGGGCTTGAAGTCCACGTCCAGCTTGCCACCCGTTCGAAGATCTTCTCGGGCGCTTCCACCGCCTTCGGTGCCGAGCCCAACACCCAGGCCTGCGCCGTCGACCTGGGCATGCCCGGCGTGCTGCCGGTGCTCAACGAGTCTGCCGTGGCCATGGCGGTGCAGTTCGGCCTGGCGATCCACGCCGATATCCCGGAAGTCTCGGTGTTCGACCGCAAGAACTACTTCTACCCCGACCTGCCCAAGGGCTACCAGACCAGCCAGATGTACCACCCTATCGTCGGCGCGGGCGAGGTGGAGATCACCCTGGAAGACGGCGACACCAAGCGCATCCGCGTGCATCACGCGCATCTCGAGGAGGACGCCGGCAAGTCGCTGCATGAATCGTTCTCCGATGGCATGGGGCACGCCATGACCGGCATCGACCTGAACCGTGCCGGTACTCCGCTGCTGGAGATCGTCTCCGAACCCGACATGCGCTCGGCCAAGGAAGCCGCTGCTTATCTCAAGGCGATCCATTCCATCGTCACTTACCTCGGCATCAGCGACGGCAACATGGCCGAGGGCTCGATGCGCTGTGACGTCAACGTCTCGGTGCGCCCCCGCGGGCAGGAGCGCCTGGGCACACGCGCCGAGATCAAGAACGTCAACTCCTTCCGTTTCGTCGAGCGCGCCATCGCCTTCGAGGTCGAGCGCCAGATCGAGCTGCTCGAGGATGGCGCGGAAGTGGTGCAGGAGACCCGCCTGTTTGACCCCGAGCGCGACGAGACCCGTAGCATGCGCACCAAGGAGGAAGCCAACGACTACCGCTACTTCCCCTGCCCCGACCTGCTGCCGGTGGTGCTCGACGACGCTTATGTCGACCACCTGCGCGACAACCTGCCGGAGCTGCCAGCCGACAAGCGTGCGCGCTTCGAGCACGAGCTTGGCCTCTCCACCTATGATGCCAGCGTGCTCTCGGCCAGCCGCGACATGGCCGAGTACTTCGAGCAGGTCAAGGCGGTGTGTGGTGATGCCAAGCAGGCCGCCAACTGGGTGCAGGGCGAGTTGTCCGGCGCGCTGAACCGCGAGGGGCTGTCGATCGCCAACAGCCCGGTGTCCGCCAAGCAGCTCGGCGAGCTGATCAGCCGGGTGATCGATGACACCATCAACGGCAAGGCCGCCAAGCAGGTCTTCCAGGCGCTGTGGAATGGTGAGGGCGACAGCGCCGATGCGGTGATCGAGACCAAGGGTCTCAAGCAGGTCACCGACAGTGGCGCGATCGAGGCGATGATCGACCAGGTGATTGCCGAAAGCCCCGGACAGGTCGCCCAGTACCGCGATGCCGAGCCCGACAAGCGTGGCAAGATGATCGGCTATTTCGTCGGCCAGGTGATGAAAGCCTCACGCGGCACCGCCAACCCCCAGCAGGTCAACGCCCTGCTGAAGGAAAAGCTCGACGCGCTGTGCTGAGCCTGCATGCACGAAAACGGCGCCACACGCATCGGGAGGAACGCGGAAATGTCGGATGATGTCGGCGCGCGGCTGCGCGCCCTGCGCACGCTACGCGGCATTTCCCAGCGCGAGCTCGCCAAGCGCTGTGGCGTCACTCACTCGAGCCTGTCGCTGATCGAACAGGGCAAGGTAAGCCCCTCGGTCAGCTCGCTGAAGAAGATCCTCGACGCCATTCCGATGAGTGTCGGGGACTTCTTCACCATGGATCTTGAAAGCGGCCGCCAGGTGTTCTATACCGGCGACGATCTCGCCGATGTCGGCTCGGGTGATGTCATCTACAAATTGGTGGGGGCGGATCGTCGCGACCGCGCGCTCGGCTTCATGATCGAGACCTACCCTCCCGGCGCCGACACCGGCCGCGAGATGATCACCCACCAGGGTGAGGAAGCCGGCGTGGTGCTGGAAGGCCAGATCGAGATCACCATCGGCGCCGAATCGCGCCTGCTCGGCCCCGGCGAGGCCTATTACTTCGAGACCAACATTCCCCACCGCTTCCGTAATCCAGGCGACACCCCGTGCCGCCTGGTCAGTTGCGCCACGCCCGCTAGGGCATTCTGAGGCCACCATGCTCGAGCTGCTCGCCCGCGCCGACAGCCTTGCCTGGCATCAGCGCCTGGCCCGGTTGTTGCGCGCTTCCGCGGCGGCGGACTTCCCCCTCCAGCTCGACCGCTGCCTGCGCGAGCTGGTGCCCTACGACACCGTGCTGGTGAATGCCTACCGTGGCCGGCGCCGGCCGTTGCTGATCCACGACGACTACCCTCCCCAGCGTCGCGTGCAGGGAATCGAGCGCTACCTGAGCGAAGCCTACCTGCTCGACCCCTTTTTCACCGCGGTGAGCGAAGGACTCGATCAGGGGGCCCACCGACTGCATGAGCTGGCCCCGGACCGCTTCGAGGCCAGCGACTACTACCAGCGCTACTATCGCGACCTGGGCCTGCATGACGAGGTGGTGTTCTTCACCCGGGTCGACCCGGAGGTGGTGATCGCCGTCTCGCTGGGCTTCGGCACTCAGTCACCGCCCCTGACCCGCCGCGCCACCCAGGCGCTGCGGCATCTAGCACCGCTGGTGGAAGTGCTGCTCGCGGACTACTGGAAGTGGCAGGGAGGTCAGTTCCAGCAGCGCCTGGAAGAACAGGAACCGGTGGAGGCGGCCTTCGCCAGCTTCGGTGCCGGGGTGCTCACCGCCCGGGAGCAGGACATCGTCCGCCTGCTGCTGGCGGGCCACTCGACGAAATCGGCGGCCCGCGAGCTGGATATCAGCGATGGCACGGTCAAGGTCCACCGCAAGCACCTCTATCAGCGCCTCGCGGTGTCCAGTCAATCGCAGCTGTTCCGGCTGTTCCTCGACCATGTGGCGCTGGTTTCGAGGCAGCGCGGCTAGCACCTGCCTGGCGGCCAGTGCCACCCACTAGGGCGCCAGCGCCATCCACACGGTCTTTAGCTCGGTGTACTCCTCCAGCGCGTGCAGGGACTTGTCGCGGCCATTGCCGGACTGCTTGACGCCGCCGAAGGGCACCGTCATGTCCGGGCCGGCCCAGTTGTTGACGAACACCTGGCCGGAGTGAAGCTTGCGCGAGACGCGCATGATGCGATCGATATCCTGGCTCCACAGCCCCGCGGCCAGGCCGTAGTCGCTGTCATTGGCCATCGCCACGGCCTCCTCCTCGCTATCGAAGCCGAACACCGAGAGCACCGGGCCGAAGATCTCCTCGCGACCGATGGTCATCGCCGGAGTCACGCCGTCGAACACGGTAGGCGGAATGAAGTACCCGGGGCCGTCGATCGCCACACCGCCAACGCGCAGCCGGGCGCCCTCCTCACGGCCCTTGGCGATATAGTCGAGCACACGCCGATACTGCGTTTCATCGACCATCGCCCCCATGAAACTCTCGGGATCGAGCGGGTCGCCGGGCTGCATGGCCTTGGCAGCCTCCACCACCTTGTCGACGAAGACCCCGCGGATCGCGTTATCCACCAATAGGCGCGAGCCGGCGATGCACACCTCGCCCTGGTTATGGAAGATGGCCGCGGCGGCGTTCCAGGCCACCTGGTCGAGGTTCTTGCAGTCGGCGAACACCAGGTTGGGCGACTTGCCGCCGCACTCCAGGTAGACCCGCTTGAGGTTCGACTGGCCGGCATACTGCATCAACTGCTTGCCCACCCCGGTGGAGCCGGTGAAGGCCAGGCAATCGACTTCCATGGAGAGCGCCAGGGCGCGGCCCACGGTGTGGCCGAAGCCTGGCAGGACCTGGAAGACACCGCGCGGCAGGCCCGCCTCCCTGGCCAGTTGCGTCAGGCGCAACGCCGACAGCGGCGACTTCTCAGAGGGCTTCAGGATCACGCTGTTGCCGGCGGCCAGCGCCGGGGCGATCTTCCAGGCGGTCATCATCAGCGGGAAGTTCCACGGCACGATGGAGGCCACCACGCCCAGCGGCTCGCGCAGCACCAGGCCCAGGCTGTCATCGCCGGTGGGCGCCACCTCGCCGTAGACCTTGTCGATGCCCTCGGCGGTATAGCGAAGGCAACCGATGGCGCCATCGATATCGCCAAGCGCGCTCGAGACCGGCTTGCCCATGTCCAGGGTATCCAGCAGCGCCAACTCATGCTGATGCGCCTCCATCAGCGCAGCCAGCCGCAGCAGCGTCTGCTTGCGCCTGGCAGGAGATAATCGCGACCAATCACCCCGGGCATAAGCGGCCCGAGCCGCAGCCACCGCGAGATCGGCGTCGGCGGCGTCGCAACTGGCGACGTGAGCCAGTGTCTCGCCGGTAGCCGGGTTGATGGTGGCCAGCGTCTCGCCACTCACGGCATCGACAAAGGTGTCGTCGATAAAGGCGCGGGTCTCCAGGCGGGCGGTCAACGCTTGGGCCAGGGCCTGCCAATCGGCCCTGGTGGTGGGAATCGCTGTCGGTGTGGCTGTCATTCGCTTGCCTCCCCTAGGCTGGCGCGTTCCAGCATGGCATCGAACAGCACCTGAGCCCCCAGCGCGCAGTGCTCCGGGCTTGCGTACTCCGCCTCGTTATGACTGATGCCATCGCGACAGGGAATGAAAATCATCGAGGTGGGGGCAACCCGGGAGACATAAACGGCATCGTGGCCGGCACCGCTCATCATGCGCCGGTAGGCCACACCCTGGGCCTGGGTGGCCCTCTCCACTGCATCGATGCAGCCGGCATCGAAGTTCACCACCGGCGAGGCCCAGATCCGCTCGCTGGCGGTCTCGATGCCGAAGCCCTCGGCAAGCTCGGCCAGCTCACGCTGGAAACGCGCCTCGAGGGCGTCCAGTTCAGTTTCCACCACATGGCGCAGATCCACGGTCAGGCGCACCTCTCCGGGGATCACGTTGCGCGACGGGCTGTCGATCTCCAGGCAACCGAAGGTGACCTTGGTGCCACCGCTGATATCCGCCAGGGCATGGCCCTGCAGGCGATCGATCAGGCGAGCGCAGGCCGCCAGGGCATCACGGCGGTAGGCCATGGGAGTGGGGCCGGCATGGGCCGACTGGCCGCGCAGGGTGACGTCGAACCAGCGCATGCCCTGCACGCCGGTGACCACACCGATGGCTTCGCGCTCCTCCTCCAGCACCGGGCCCTGCTCGATATGCAGCTCGAAGAAGCTTGCCAGGCACGGTTCGCCAACCGGCATCTCGCCGGCGAAGCCGGTGACCTCCAGGGACTCACCCAGGGTCACGCCATCCCGATCTTCCCGCGCCAGCGTGTACGCCTCGCTGAACTCACCGGCATAAGTACCGGAAGCCACCATGGCCGGGGCGAAACGGCTGCCCTCCTCGTTGGTCCACACGATCAGCTCCAACGGCCGCTCGGTGACGATGCCCTGGTCATGCAGGGTGCGAAACACCTCCAGGCCCGCCAGCACCCCGAGGATGCCATCGAAGCGCCCCCCCTTGGGCTGGGTGTCCAGGTGGCTGCCACACGCCACCGGGTCGAGATCGTCACGCCTGCCGGCGCGACGGAAAAAGAGGTTGCCGACGCGGTCGACACGCAGCGTACAGCCGAGCGCCTCGCACCACTCGATCAGCAGGTGCCGCCCGGCGGCGTCCTCCTCGGTGAGTGCCAGGCGGCAGCTGCCGCCGTTCGCGGTGGGGCCGATCTCGGCCATGGCCAGCAGGCTCGACCAGAACCGCTGACCATCGATGGAAACCGTCATGGGGTGCCTCCCCTGTTTTTGTGAATGGTGCTTGTTGCTTGCTGCGGAATGGCTACACCTTAGGCGGCCCTTCGAGCGCACCGATATACCCCAATCGGGATATGTTCCCGGCGCATCGCCCCTCGCTAGTCTGCTTCTGACCTCAACGTTTCATTCCAACGTTTCATTCCAACAATGACGACATCACCTGCGAGGGCGAGACCATGAGCACCGAGACCCGCACACTTGACGCCCAGGCGCTGTGGCAGAAGGACAAGGATCATTTCATCCACCCCTTCACCGACTACAGCCTCTTCCACGAGGAGGGCTGCGACCTGATCACCGACAGTGATGGCATCTACGTCGAGGATGTCCACGGCAACCGCTTCATCGACGGCATCGCTGGCTTGTGGTGCGTGAACGTGGGCCATGGCCGCGCCGAGATCGGTCAGGTCATGGCGGAACAGGCCACCCGCATGGCCTACTTCTCCACCTTCAACAATCTCTCCAACGCCCCGGCAACGGAGCTGGCGGCCAAGCTCGCCGAGCTGGCCCCGGCTCACCTCAACCATGTCTTCTACAGCTGCGGCGGCTCGGCGGCCAACGACGCCACCATTCGTCTGGTTCACTACTACTTCAACCGCCTGGGCAAGCCCGAGAAGAAGCGCATCCTGTCGCGCAAGAACGCCTATCACGGCACCACCTACCTCGCCGCGAGTCTGACCGGCATCGAGAGCAACAACTGGGATTTCGACACCCTGGACCACCTGGTGACCCACCTGAGCGAGGCCAACCTCTACCGCCGTCCGGAAGGCATGAGCGAAGCGGCGTACTGCGACCACCTGGTGACCGAACTCGAGGACACCATCGACGAGATCGGCGCCGACAACATCGCCGCCTTCATCGCCGAGCCGGTCATGGGCGCCGGCGGCGTGCTGATGCCCCCGCAGGGCTACCACGCCCGCATGCAGGCAGTGTGTCGCGCCAACGAGATCCTCTACATCGCCGACGAGGTGGTCACCGGCTTCGGCCGCCTGGGCCATTTCTTCGCCTCCGAGGCGGTCTTCGATACCCAACCGGACATCATCAACTGCGCCAAGGGGCTGTCATCGGGCTACGCCCCCCTGGGCGCCACCCTGATCTCAGACGAACTCTTCGAGGTCCTGGGCACCCCCCAGCGCAAGGGCGGCGTGCTGAGCACCGGCTTCACCTATTCGGGCCACCCGGTGAGTTGCGCCGCGGCACTCAAGAACATCGAAATCATCGAGCGCGAGCGAATCTGCGATAACGTCCGCGAGGTGGGCCCCTATCTGGAGCAGAAGCTCAAGACACTTTCGCACCATGCAACCGTGGGCGACGTACGCGGTAGCCACTTTATGCTGGCCATCGAAAATGTCGCCGACAAGGCCACCAAGAAGCCCCTGCCGGTGGAGGCGCGGGTCGGCGACCGGGTCGCCGCCGAGGCCCAGAAGCGCGGCCTGATTATTCGCCCGGTGGGGCACCTGAACATCCTCTCGCCGCCGTTAATCTGGGATCGCGAGGTGGTCGACCGGGTGGTGGCGATCCTCGACGAGGCCTTCGCCGCCACCACGGTGTCCCTCAAGACCGACGGCTTCCTCTGATAAGAGCCGAGCAAGAATCGAATAGCGACCACAACGATAAAAGAGAGTCTTGTTATGGATACTTTTGGTGCCTGGAGCCTGCTCCCCACCCTGGTGGTGCTGGTCATGGCCATTCTCACCCGCCGTACCATCGAGTCGCTGATGACCGGTGCCCTGGTGGGCCTGTTGATGATCGATCCCACCACCGTCGTCAGCCAGGGCTCGGATATCCTGCTCACTGTTCTCGGCAACGACACCGTGACCTGGATCATCCTGGTCTGCGGCTTGTTTGGTAGCCTGATCGCCCTGCTGGTCAAGACCGGTGGCGTGCTCAGCTTCGGCGACGCCGTCACCAAGCGCATCCACGGTCGCCGACAAAGCCTGCTGGCCACATGGGTGCTGGGGCTGGTGATCTTCGTCGACGACTACCTGAATGCGCTGACCATCAGCGCCTCCATGAAGAAGATAACCGATCGTTTCGGCATCTCCCGGGAGAAGCTCGCCTATGTCGTGGACTCCACCGCGGCGCCAATCTGCATTCTGGTGCCCTTCTCCACCTGGGCGGTGTTCTTCGCCGGCCTGCTCGAGGAGAACGGCGTGGCCGGAAGCGGCATGGGCCTGTATATCGAATCCATTCCCTTCATGTTCTACGCCTGGGTGGCCGCCGCCGTGGTGCCTCTGGTGGCCCTGGGCTGGATTCCCGACCTCGGCCCGATGAAGGCCGCCGAAGCCCGTGCCGCTGGCGGTCAACCGATGCCGTCAGGCGTCGACGACAACGCCCTGGAGGTGGAGGACACCGGCAAGAAGCGTCCGCACCTGCTCAACTTTCTGCTGCCCATCATCACCCTGATCTTCTTCACCTGGTACTACGACATCGACATCCTGCGCGGTGTGATCGTGGCCCTGGCCGTGACGTTATTGCTGATCGCCGGCCAGCGTCTGTTGAGCTTCCACGACACCTTCGACACCGCCCTGGATGGCTTCAAGGCGATGATCATGCCGCTGGGCACGCTGGTGGCTGGCTTCACCCTCAAGGAGGTCAACGATGTGCTGGGGCTCACCGATTACGTGATCGCCACGGTGCAGCCACTGATGACCCCGGGAATGCTGCCGGCGGTGGTCTTCGTCACCATGGCCTTCCTGGCCTTCGCCACCGGTTCCTTCTGGGGACTCTTTGCCGTGGCCATCCCCATCGTGCTGCCCCTGGCGGCGAGCGTGGATAGCCACATGCCGCTGGTGATCGGCGCACTGATCTCGGCCAGCGCCTTCGGTAGCCACGCCTGTTTCTATGGCGACTCCACAGTGCTCTCGGCACAGGGCAGCGGCTGTACTCCAATGGCCCATGCCCTGACCCAACTGCCCTACGTGCTGATCGCCGCCGCCATCGCCACCGGCATCTTCCTCGTCGCCGGCCACCTGTGAGACCTCCCATGAACGAGACCAGCCTCGATACCGCCCGCCCCGAGACCACGCCCAGGGCTCAGGGATTCAGCATGCCCGCGGAGTTCGCCCCCCACGACGCCTGCTGGATGCTGTGGCCGCAGCGTCCCGACACCTGGCGCTACGGCGCCAAGCCCGCCCAGCGGGCCTTCGCCGAGGTGGCCTGTGCCATCGCCGAAAGCGAGACGGTGTTCGTCGGCGTCAACGACGACCAGTACGAGAACGCCCGCCACCAGTTACCCGCCCACATTCGCGTGGTGGAACTCTCCAGCAACGATGCCTGGATGCGTGACGTGGGGCCCACCTTCCTCACCCACCCCGACGGCCGCCTGGCCATGGTCGACTGGGAGTTCAACGCCTGGGGCGGCCTGGAGGGCGGGTTGTACTTCCCCTGGGACAAGGATCGCCGCATCCGCACCAAGATCGCCGAGATGCTCGGCATCCCGCGTTTCGCGGCGCCGGTGGTGCTGGAAGGAGGCGCCCTGCACGTGGATGGCCAGGGTACGCTGATCACCACCGAGGAGTGCCTGCTGAATGCCAACCGCAACCCGGACCGTGATCGCGACCAGATGGAGCGGGTGCTACACGACACTCTGGGTGTCGATCACGTGATCTGGCTGCCCCGCGGCTGTCATCTCGACGAGACCGACGGCCACGTGGACAACCTCTGCTGCTTCGTGGCCCCGGGCGAGGTGGTGCTGACCTGGTGCGACGACGAGAGCGACCCCCAGTACGCCATCTCCCGGGAGGCCCTCGAGGTGCTCGAGACCAGCCACGATGCCAAGGGCAGGCGCCTGAACGTGCATAAGCTGCCCCAGCCCGGCCCGCTCCATATCGCCGAGGACGAGGCCAGTGGCATCGACCGTCTCAGTCACTCCCACCCACGTCGGCCCGGCGATCGCATGGCGGCCTCCTACGTCAACTTCTATATCGGCAACTCGGTGGTGGTCATGCCGCTGCTGGACCCTGCCCATGACGAGGCAGCCCAGGGGATCGTCCAGGGTCTGTTCCCCGACAAGCGGGTGATTGGCGTGCCCGCCAGGGAGATCCTGCTGGGGGGCGGCAACATCCACTGCATCACCCAGCAGCAACCGCGGCCCTGACGACGAGCCCAGCAAGTTGACGCCGGCCCTGGAGGCCGGCGTCGTCGTTTTCCGGGTTTCTTGTACAAATATTGTGAATCAATTATGTCTTGTATAATAACTGTACAAGACATATTCTCCTTGCAGGCTGAACGCCCAATAACACTGACAAGGAATCACCATGAGCTCATTGATGGCCGGATTCGCCCAACTTGGTATTCGCACCCGACTGATGGCCGGCTTTTCCGCGGTACTCGCGCTGATGGTGATCCTCACCGCAGTGGGCGTCACCCAGGTCAGCCGCATCGATAGCGGCCTCACCCAGATCAACGACGTCAATGGCGACAAGTCCCGGCAGGCCATCGACTGGCGCGGCAGCGTGCACGACCGCGCCATACTCCTGCGCGACATCACCCTGGTCGAGGCGCCAGCCGCACTGGACAACCTTCTTGGCGATTACCAGGCACTTGCCGACGACTACCGGCAAGCCAGCCAGCAAATGACGGCAGTGATGGCCGAGAATGCTCAGCCCAACGCCACGGAAGATACCCTGCTCAGCACCATCGAATCGCAGGAAAACCAGACCAATGCCCTCGCCGAGGCAGTCATCGAGAGGCGTCTTTCGGGCGATCTCGAAGGGGCTCGCGAGCTGCTGCTGAATCAGGCAGGTCCGGCCTTTTTCCAGTGGCTTGCCGACATCAATGCGTTCCTCGACTTCCAGGAAGCGCAAAGCGACACGTCAACGGCGCTGGCCCGTGACACCGCCTCCGGTTTCCAGATGCTGATGGTCGGGCTATGTCTGATGGCACTCTTGGCGGGTGGCTTGATTGCCTTCCTGCTGTCTCGCCAGTTGCTCGGTGAACTGGGGGCGGAGCCCAGCGAGGTACGCGCCTTCGCCCATGCCATCGGGCGGGGCAAACTCACCACGCATGGGCGCCTGCGCAAGGGAGACACCCGCAGCATCATGGCCGCCCAGGTGGAAATGGCCCGCCATCTTCAAGGGATTGTCGCCCAGGTTCGTGCGGCATCAGAGGCCGTTGCCAGCAACAGCGAACAGATCGCCGAAGGCAGCAATGAACTGGCCACACGTAGCGAACAGCAAGCCAGCTCACTGACCGAAACCGCCGCGGCCATGGAGCAACTGACGGGCACCGTGGCCCAGAACGCCGACAATGCCCAACGCGCCAGTCACGAGGCCAATAGCACGGCGATGACTGCCGAACGTGGTGGCATCGCGGTTCGCGGCGTTGCGGACGCCATGAACGGCCTGGACAAGAGCTCGAGGGAGATCGCCAGCATCATCTCGACCATTGACAGCATCGCCTTCCAGACCAACATCCTGGCACTGAACGCTTCAGTTGAGGCGGCCCGTGCCGGTGAACATGGCCGTGGATTCGCCGTGGTCGCCGCCGAGGTTCGCAAACTCGCCCAGAGCAGCGCCTCGGCGGCCAAGGAGATCACAGCCCTGGTCACTACCAATGCCCAACGCGTCAAGGATGGCAATGATCAGGCAAGCCAGGCCGACCAGGCCACCCAGGATGTACTGGCGGCGATCGGCCGGGTCAACGAGATCATGCAACAGATCAGCCAAGCCAGCGCCGAGCAGCGCCAGGGAGTCCAGGAGGCGGGGCAAGCTGTGGCCGAAATGGATCAGGTGACCCAGCAGAATGTCAGCGTGGTCGGTGAAAGCCGCAACGCAGCCGGCAACCTCCGCCACCACGCACGGCAGTTGTTGAGCGCGATGTCGGCCTTCGAGCTTCCCGACAACCACTTTCCAGACGGTACCCATCAGACAAGTGCAGGCGTCGTCGCCATGGCCGAGAGCGAACAAAGGCGAGCTACCGAGCCGTCGGGCAAATCAGCCCGCCAACTAGGCTGGCAGTCAGCCTGACGATATCGACCGCCAGCCAGCCGGTTGAGCACGTCCGCAACACCAAGCGATGAGTGAGTGAAAAGCCATCAAAAGGGCGAGGCCAATGGCCTCGCCCTTTGCATTGTCGTAGAGGCTCAGTTCGACTTGTGTGCCTCGATCTCGGCACGCAGCTTCTCCGCCTCTTCGGTCAGGGTGGCATTGGCGCGCATATCGCCGTTGCGGGCCGCCTGCATGGCCTGCTCGAGCTTGCGCTCATAGGCCTTCTGCAGCTTCTTGGTGGGGTCTTGGTTGAAGAGTCCGAACATGCTCGTCGCTCCTGCGGGAATGGTCATGTCAGGCTACGCGTATCGTCACCACAAAGCTATGCAAGAGCTGTACAAAAATATCTATCCGTAAATGAAAATGACGAGACCGGCATCATGGCGCCGGCCTCGTCATTGCCTGACAACAAGCGGTTCTCAGGTGGCAAGCGACATCCATACGCTCTTGAGTTCGGAATACTCCTCGAGCGAGTGGTGCGACTTATCGCGGCCATTGCCCGACTGCTTGACCCCACCGAACGGCATGGTCTGGTCGCCACCGGCCCAGTTGTTGACGAATACCTGGCCGGATTGCAGCCGCCGGGTCACCCGCATGATGCGGTCGATATCCTGGCTCCACAGCCCGGCCGCCAGGCCATAGGGGCTGTCGTTGGCCATGGCCACGGCCTCCTCTTCGCTGTCAAAGCCGAATACCGCCAGCACCGGGCCGAAAATCTCCTCGCGACCGATAGTCATCGAAGGCAGAACCCCATCGAACACCGTCGGCGGGATGAACAATCCCGGGCCTTCCATGGGGGTGCCGCCGACCCGCAACCGCGCGCCCTCCTCGGCGCCCTGGCGGATGAAATCGAGCACGCGGCGATACTGTGTCTCGTCGACCATGGCGCCCATGAAGCTTTCCGGGTCGAGCGGGTCACCTGGCTGCATGGCCTTGGCGGCGTCGACCACCTTCTCGACGAAGGCCTCGCGGATCGAGTTTTCCACCAGCAGCCGCGAGCCTGCGATGCACACCTCCCCCTGATTATGGAAAATCGCCGCGGCGGCATGCTTGGCGACCTGATCCAGGTTCTTGCAGTCGGCAAATACCAGGTTGGGCGACTTGCCGCCGCACTCCAGGTAGACCCGCTTGAGGTTGGACTGGCCGGCATACTGCATCAACTGCTTGCCAACCCCGGTGGAGCCGGTGAAGGCCAGGCAGTCGACATCCATCGACAGCGCAAGTGCCTTGCCTACGGTGTGGCCAAAGCCCGGCAGTACCTGGAACACGCCTTGCGGCAGGCCGGCTTCCTTGGCTAGCTGGGCCAGACGCAATGCCGACAGCGGCGATTTCTCCGAGGGCTTCAAGATCACGCTGTTACCGGCCGCCAGTGCCGGGGCGACTTTCCACGCGGTCATCATCAGCGGAAAGTTCCATGGCACGATGGCGGCGACCACGCCAAGTGGCTCACGCAGCACCATGGCCAGGGTGTCATCGCCAGTCGGTGCCACCTCACCGTAGAGCTTGTCGATGGACTCTGCCTGATAACGAAAACAGGCGATGGCGCCATTGATGTCACCCAGCGAACTGCCCACCGGCTTACCCATGTCGAGGGTGTCGATCAGCGCCAGTTGGTACTTGTTGGCTTCCATCAGCTCGGCAAGCGCCAACAGGGTCCGCTTGCGCTTGCCCGGCGCCAGCCGCGACCACTCCCCCTGGTTGAAGGCCTCGCGGGCATGACCCACGGCACGCTCGCCATCCACGGCATCACAGCTTGCCACTTCGGCAAGGGTGTCGCCGGTGGCCGGGTTGAGGGAGGCAAAGGTTTCACCGCTTGCGGCATCAACGAATTCATTGGCGATGAAGGCGCGGCTCTCGATGGATAACGACGAAGCCAGCGCCTGCCAGTCGGCTTTGGTGCGCGGCGCACTCTCGGATGAACGGCTCATGCGGAAGCCTCCTCGCTTGGGGTTGCACGATGCTCCGCCAGGCGGCGGGCGGTTTCGTCGAGCGCCTGACGGGCCAGGCGCACCAGGTCGTCGATCTGCTCCCGGGTAATCACCAGCGGTGGGGAGATAATCATGGTATCACCTACCGATCGCATCACCAGGCCTTGCGCGAAGCACAAATCGCGACACAGGTTACCGGCGCCAAGCGACTTGGCGAAGCGTGCTCCAGTGGTCTTGTCGGCGACCAGTTCCAGCGCGCCGATCAGGCCAAGCGAACGCGCCTCACCGACCAGCGGATGGTCGGCCAGGCTCGCCCAGCGCTCGGCAAGGTAGGGGCCGAGGTCATCACGCACGCGCTCGACGATGCCTTCGGACTGCATCAGCTCGAGGTTGGCAAGCGCCACGGCGGCGCATACCGGATGCCCCGAATAGGTGAAGCCATGGAAGAACTCACCGCCTTCCTCGATCAGGGTATCCGCCACCCGGTCGCCGACCAGCACCCCGCCGATCGGCAGGTAACCGGACGACAACCCCTTGGCGATCGGCATCAGATCGGGTTCGAGATCGTAATGGACACTGCCGAACCATTCGCCGAGCCGGCCGAAACCGCAGATGACTTCATCGACCACCAGCAGGATGTCGTACTTCGCCAGCACCTCCTTGACCGCCGGCCAGTAGCTCTCCGGCGGGATGATGGCGCCACCGGCGCCCTGCACCGGCTCGGCGATGAACGCCGCGACGTTCTCTTCGCCAAGTGCCAGGATCTTCGCCTCGATGGCGTCGGCGCACAGACGCCCGAAGGCCTCGGGTGATGGGTCGCGCCCTTCTCCAAGCCGCCCTTCTCCAAACCAGTAGGGCTGACGCACATGGGTGATACCGGGCACCAACGGGCCACCCTGCTCGTGCATCGGCGCCATGCCACCCAGGCTCAAGCCTGCCACGGTGGAGCCGTGGTAGGCATTCTCGCGAGCAATGATCCACTGCTTGTCGGGCTTGCCCTTGAGTGCCCAGTAGCGCCTGACCATGCGCAGCACGGTATCGTTGGCCTCGGAACCGGAGCCGGTGAAGAACACCCGATTGAGATGCGCCGGCGCCAGTCGGCAAAGCGCCTCGGCAAGCTTGACTGCCGGTGGATGGGTGGTCTTGAAGAAGTTGTTGTAATAGGGCAAGGCCTGCAACTGGTGTGTCGCGGCGTCCACCAGTTCGCGGCGACCGTAGCCGAGATTCACGCACCACAGCCCCGCCATGCCATCCAGGATGCGATTGCCCTCGCTGTCATGGATGTAGACGCCTTCGGCATGAGTGATGATGCGACTGCCCTCTTTGCCGAGCGCCTTGAAATCGGTAAAAGGGTGCAGGTGATGGTCGCGGTCCAGCCGCTGATAGTCAGCCGTAAGCATGCTCGACCTCTTCAAGGATGGACTGCTGGGCGCGATACCCACGGCATGCGCCGGCAAACGCCTCGAACAACGCGTCGTAGAGCGGGTGTTCGCGGGGCCGCCATTCGGGATGCCATTGAACGGCGAGCGAGAATCCCGGCGCATCGCGAACCGAAATGGCCTCGATCAGGCCATCATGGGCCACGGCCTCGGCACAAAGCCCCATGCCGAGTTCGGCAATACCCTGCTGGTGAAGCGAATTGACCCGCGAGGCTGGCTCGGGAGCCAGCGCCGCCAGCCGACCGCCAGGCAGAATCGTCACGTCATGGGCCGGGGCATAGCGCAAGGCCAGTTCGACATCGGGCTCGCGATGGTCATCAAGACCCGGCACATTCTGCACCGCCTGGTGCAGCGAGCCGCCAAACGCGACGTTGAGCTCCTGAAAGCCGCGGCAGATACCGAACAACGGCAGGCCGAGGTCCAGTGCGGCGGGAATCCAGCCGAAGGCCGCGGCATCGCGATGGTGATCGGCGCGGGTATTCTGTGGCGCAAGCTCGGCGCCGTAGCGCTCGGGGGCCACATTGGTATGACTGCCGGTAAGCAGCAGGCCATCGAGATGACCGAGCAGGTCGCGCTCGTCGCCGTTTTCCCACACCGGCAGGATAACCGGCGCCAGGCCGTACTCGCGCAACGCCGCAAGATACTTGTCTGTCACCACATGGGCGGGATGGCCCTCGACATCACGGCGACAGGCGATCACCCCCACCAGGGGTCGGCTGGACATGACACTCTCCTCGATTCATGCAAACAGCAATTGTTATGCTTTGCTCAACATACCTTTCAAAAAGGCATCTGCCAAGTCGCCAGGTAATGTGCAAAAACACTCAAGGAATCGCAGAAAACTCCGGAATCGTTGCGCCAGCCGGTGCGTAGCAGCAGGGGAAAGCGTAAAATATTTGACAACACTGACGACAGGATTCAAAGATACCTCACTAGCGTGACGAGCTTGCACGCTATCTCCCACACTACGTCACGACACACTGACTCGAGACCTCCGACCCAATAACAAGGTGCGCCATGCCCTCACGCCCCGCCGACGAAGCCCGCGAGTTCCTCGACCGACACCCAGAAATCGACAGTATCGACCTGTTGATCAGCGACCTGAATGGCGTGTTGCGCGGCAAGCGCGTGGGGCGCGGTAACCTGGAAAAGGCCTTCCAGGAAGGCATCAACCTGCCGGCCTCGGTGTTTGCTCTCGACATCCTCGGGAACACCATCGAGGAGACTGGCCTCGGTCTCTCCACCGGCGACGGGGACCGCGTCTGCTGGCCGATACCCGACACGCTGATGCCGAGCCCCTGGCTCAAGCAGGGTCGACAGGCGCAACTGTTGATGAGCATGTACGAACCCGATGGCAAGCCCTTCTTCGCCGACCCCCGCCACGTGCTGGAAAACCTCGTCGCACGCTTCCGGCAGCGCGGCCTGACACCAGTGGTCGCCGTGGAAATGGAGTTCTATCTGGTCGACCGCAAGCGCGACGCCCACGGCCTGATTCAGCCGCCCTGCTCACCCGCCACCGGTGAACGCGCCACCCAGAGCCAGCTCTACTCCATCAACGAGCTCGACGAGTATGCCGAGTTGCTGGAGGCGATCCAGGCGGCCGCCGACATCCAGGGCCTGCCGCTGGACACCACCCTCAAGGAGTGCGCACCCGGGCAGTTCGAGATCAACCTGAAGCATGGCGACGATGTGCTGGCCGCCTGCGACAGCGCCGTGCTGCTCAAGCGATTGATCAAGGGCATGGCGCTCAATCACGGCTTCGAGGCCACCTTCATGGCCAAGCCCTACGGCCAGGAAGCCGGGAACGGCACTCACGTGCATATCAGCCTGCTCGACGAACGCGACCACAACGTCTTCGCCGCCGAGGATGAAGACCCCCTCGGCACGCCGCAACTCAAGCAGGCCATTGCCGGACTGCTCTCGCTGATGCCGGCCTCCATGGCGCTGTTCGCCCCCAACCTCAACTCGTTTCGTCGCTTCCAGCCCGGGCTTTATGTGCCCATGGCACCGACCTGGGGCTACGACAACCGCTCGGTGGCGCTGCGCATCCCCTCCGGCGCCAATGCGGCACGCCGCATCGAGCATCGCGTGGCCGGCGCCGACGTCAATCCTTACCTGCTGCTGGCCGCCTTGCTGGCGGGTATCGAGCATGGCCTCGAGCACCAGTTGACACCGCCGCCGGCGGTCACCGGCAATGCCTACCAGCAGTACCCGCCCAGTCTGACCAACAGCTGGCTGCAGGCACTGGCGCTGCTCGACGCAAGCGAACCGCTGCGCCAGGCGCTCGGCGACCCCTTCATGGACGTCTACCTGGCCAACCGTCGCGCCGAACGCGACCAGGCCATGCAGAGCATCAGCCGGCTCGAGTACGACTGGTACCTGCGCAACGCCTGATGCGTCAAGCATGCGCCCCGAACGTACTGCGCCCGGACCAAGGCCCGGGCGCGTTGCGTTGGTGATTCAGCTATTTCTGGTGGCTCAGCTCTCGTCGGTGACCACGCTATCCCAGCGTGGGCGGCCCTCTTCAAGCAGCACCCGGTCGCCTTTGGGCGGCGAATCCAGGCGGGTGGTTTGCACCTGCTCAGCGTGGCGCCAGGAGACCTCGTAGCCTTCGGTCTCCTGATGGGTATCCACCACCGTATGGCACTGGGTCTGGGTGGTCTGGGTGCCCTGGTTGGCTTCCACCCGCTCCTGCACCTCGCGCCCGGCCAGGCCGCCACCCACGGCACCTGCCACGGTGGCGATCTTCTTGCCACTGCCACCGCCAACCTGATTGCCAAGCAGCCCACCGACGATGGCCCCGGCGGCCGTGCCGACGATCCGGTTGGGGTCGCGGCTTTGGCCCGGCTGGTTGACCACCACCTCCTCGCACACCTCACGCGGGGTCTCGACGGTGCGCGTCAGCGTCTCGACACCCACGATCTCGGCATACTGAGGTTGCGGCTCCTGCTGGACCTGCCAGGCGCCATACCCCAGGCCACCCAGGCCCAGCACGGAAAGCGCGGTACCGACCACGATCGACTTGCTCATCTGTCACCTCCAGCAGGACGCTGCGGCGCCCCTGATTCAATTGCGAACTTGATGCCCGGAACGAGCATGACATTGGCGCAGGCATCGACAGCGGATGATGGTGCCTTGCCGAGAGGAAACGATGAATGTGGCGGCGCATCCTGCGCCGCCTGATGTGTGCCCAGTATAGGGCAGCAGACGACCGGCGTTCAGCCTGTGGGCATGACTTCCGCATTTTCTGACCAGCCGTCGCCACACAGCGACAGCTCAGTTGGTGTCACACCCCCAGCCGATCACGGGTGGCGTAGTACCAGGCGCCCAGTGCCGAAAGCGGCACGCGCAGCAGCCGCCCGCCCGGGAACGGCAGGTGAGGGAGCCCGGCGAAGGCGTCGAAGCGCTCGCCCTGGCCATGCATCACCTCGGCGATCAACTTGCCGGCCAGGTGCGTGCAGGTGACTCCATGACCGGAGTAGCCCTGGGCGTAATAGACATTGCCGTTGAGCACCCCGAACTGCGGCAGCCGGTTGAGCGTCATCAGGAAGGTGCCGCTCCAGGCGTAGTCGATCTTCACATCGGCAAGGCCTGGAAAGGTCTTGGCGAGCTTGGGGCGAATCACCTTGGTGATGTCACCGGGGTCGTCGCCGCCATAGTTGACTCCGCCGCCGTACAGCAGCCGGTTGTCGGCGGTCAGCCGGTAGTAGTCGAGCAGGTAATTGCAGTCCTCCACGGCCATGCCGTTGGGCAGCAGCTCACGCGCACGGGCCTCACCCAGTGGCTCGGTGGTGACGATCTGGGTCCCGCAGGGCATCGACTTGCCCTCGAGCTCGGGCAATACCCCCTGCAGGTAGGCGTTACCGGCCATCACCACGCGTTGGGCACGCACCTCGCCACGTGGCGTCTTCAACACCACGGGCTCGCCATGCCGAAGCTCGACCACCGGGGTCTGTTCGAAGATTCGCCCCCCCAGCGATTCGACCGCCGCGGCCTGGCCCAGCACCAGGTTGAGCGGATGCAGGTGGCCACCCGAGTGATCGACAAGTCCCCCTACATAGCGATCGGAGTTGACCTCGCGCTTGAGCGCCTTGCCCTCAAGCAGTTCGAGTTCGCGGTGGCCGTAACGCTCCCACAGCGCCTTGTGCTCGACCAGCCCCTCGTACTGCCGTTCATTGCAGGCGGCGAACAGGTTGCCGTCGCGCAGGTCGCAGTCGATCGCGTAGCGCTCGATGCGCTCGCGAATGATGCGATTGCCTTCGAAGGCCATGTCGCCCAGCGCCTGGGCGGTGAGTTCGCCATACTTGGCCTCGATGACGTCCATGTCGCGGCTGTAGCTGTTGACGATCTGCCCACCGTTGCGGCCCGATGCCCCGAACCCGACGCGCGAGGCCTCCAGCACCACCACCGACACGCCACGCTCGGCCAGGTGCAGTGCCGAGGAGATGCCGGTGAACCCGGCACCCACCACGCACACGTCGCACGTCACGTCGCCCTCGAGGGCCGGACGCGCCGGTGACGGATTGGCCGTGGCGGAATACCAGGAGGCCACGTGTTCGCGGGACTGGGTTTGGCTCATCGATGACTCCTTGAAGGAACGGACATGGGGTGAGTGCTCACTGCTCGGCCGCCGCCGCCTCGAGGCGGCGGGCCTCGCCGCGGCGCATGAAGTACCAGGCCAGGAAGGTGGCAAGCGACACCGCAAGGATGATCAGGGTGGCCAGGGCATTGATCATCGGCGAGACCCCCATGCGTACCGAGGAGAACACCACCATCGGCAGCGTGGTGGCCCCGGGGCCCGAGACGAAGCTGGCGATCACCAGGTCGTCGAGGGACAGGGTGAAGGCCAGCAACCAGCCCGCCGCCAGCGCCGGGGAGATCACCGGCAGGGTGATCAGGAAGAAGGTCTTGACCGGTGGTGCACCGAGGTCCAGGGCGGCCTCCTCGATGGAGCGGTCGACCTCACGCAGCCGCGATGACACCACCACCGCCACATAGGCGCTGCAGAAGGTGGTATGGGCGATCCAGATCGTCATCATGCCACGGTCGCCGGGCCAGCCGGTGATCTGCGCCAGTTGCACGAACAGCAGCAGCAGCGACAGGCCGGTAATCACCTCGGGCATCACCAGCGGGGCCGTGACCATGCTGGACAACGCCGTCTTGCCGCGAAAGCGGGCGAAGCGGGTCATCACGAAGGCCGCCAGCGTCCCCAGGCACACCGCCATGCAGGCGGCGAAGAAGGCGATGCGCAGGCTGGTCCACACCGCCGAGAGGATCTGGCGGTCCTGCAGCAATTCCAGGTACCAGCGCCCCGAAAAGCCAGCCCACACCGTCACCAGTCGTGACGAATTGAAGGAGTAGATCACCAGCACCAGCATCGGCAGGTAAAGGAACAGCAGTCCCGCGATCAACATCACGGTCGTGAATGAAGGGCGTTGTCTCATGTCACTCCTCCAGTTCACGGGACTGATAGCGATGGAACAGCGCAATGGGGATCAGCAGCAGTGCCAGCATCACCATGGCGAGCGCCGAGGCCACCGGCCAGTCGCGGTTGTTGAAGAACTCTTCCCACAGCACCTTGCCGATCATCAGCGTGTTGGGCCCGCCGAGCAGCTCGGGGATCACGTACTCCCCCACCGCCGGGATGAACACCAGCATGGAACCGGCGATGATGCCGCCCTTCGACAACGGCAGGGTCACCTTCAGGAAGGTGTTGAACTTGCGTGAGCCGAGGTCCGAGGCGGCCTCCAGCAACGAGTTGTCGAGCCGCGTCAGATTGGCGTAGAGCGGCAGGATCATGAACGGCAGGTAGGCATAGACGATACCCAGCATCACCGCGAAATTGGTATTCATCATGCGGATCGGTGAATCGATCAGGCCGAGCCACAGCAGAGTGTTATTGAGCAGGCCGTTGTTGCTGAGTATGCCCATCCAGGCGTAGACCCGGATCAGGAACGAGGTCCAGGACGGCAGCATCACCAGCAGCAGCAGCACCAATTGCCAGCGCGCAGGCGCCCTGGCCATGGCATAGGCCATGGGGTAGCCGATCAGCAGGCAGAACAGCGTCGAGAAGAAGGCGATCTTCACCGAGCCCCAGTACGCCGAGACATACAGTGAATCGGAGAACAGGAACAGGTAGTTGCCAAAGTTCAGCGCGATGTTCAGCGTTTCGGCGCTGTAGTCGACGATGGCGCCGTAGGGAGGCAGGGAAATGGCCGCCTCGGAGAGGCTGATCTTCAACACGATGGCGAACGGCGCCAGGAAGAACAGGGTCAGCCACAGCAGCGGCACGGCAATCACCCAGCCGCGGCGCGGGCGCAACCAGCGTTTGGCCCGTTGGGAAGGAGAAGGCGTCATGGCGGGCTCTCCCTAGTCGCGAAGGACGACGGCACTGCGGTCGTCCCAATGGATGAACACCGGGTCGTCCCAGCTCGGCCGGTCGCCACGGCGTTCGGTGTTGGCCATGCTGACCTTGACCAGTTGCCCTTGCTCGGTGCGCACGTAGTAGACCGATTGTCCGCCAAGATAGGCGATGTCCTCGACCTTGCCGGCCGCCCAGTTGGTGTCACCCTCGGGCCGGGTGCGGGTCAGCCAGGTCTTCTCCGGGCGTACCGCGACCCACACCTTGCGATCATCGGCCTGGGTACTCACGCCATGGCTGATGTAGATCTGCCGGCCGAGCTCGGGGCTGTCGATCACGCAATGGTCGGGCTCGTCGGCGACGATCTCGCCGGCGAACAGGTTCACCGTACCGACGAACTCGGCCACCATGCGGCTCGCCGGGCTCTCGTAGACATCCATGGGCGAACCGACCTGGGCGATCCAGCCATCGGCCATGATCGCCACTCGGTCGGCCATGGTCATGGCCTCTTCCTGGTCATGGGTGACCATGATGCACGTCACCCCGACCCGCTCGAGGATCTGCACCACCTCGAGCTGCATTTCGGTGCGCAGTTTCTTGTCGAGTGCGCCCATGGGTTCATCGAGCAGCAACAGCTTGGGCCGCTTGGCGAGAGAGCGAGCCAGGGCCACGCGCTGACGCTGGCCACCCGAAAGCTGGTGAGGCTTGCGCTTGGCGAAGGCCTCCATGTGCACCAGCTTGAGCATCTCGGCGACCCGCGTCTCGATCTCCTGCTTGTCGAGCTTGTCCTGCTTGAGCCCGAAGGCGATGTTCTGAGCCACCGTCATGTGCGGAAACAGCGCATAGGACTGGAACATCATGTTGATGGGCCGCTCATAGGGCGGCATGGTGGTGATGTCCTGACCGTCGAGCAGCACCTGCCCTTCGCTCGGCTTTTCGAAGCCCGCGAGTATGCGCAGCAGGGTCGACTTGCCCGATCCCGACCCCCCCAGCAGCGCGAATATCTCGCCACGGCGGATAGACAGGTTCACATCATCCACCGCAAGCGCCCCGTCGAAGCGCTTGCTGATACGGCGGATCTCGACCAGCGACTCGTCGCTGGTACGTTTTCCAGGCTCACGACTCGATCGGGCCTGACTCGACTCGGACTCTGAAGTCTCCCGGTCGCTGACCGAAGGCTGGGATGGCGCCATCGTGGGGTCTCCCGACTGTCTGCATGGCGGGGTACCAGGCGGCGACACCTCAGGTGCACCGCCTGGAACAGATAAGCCGACCCGTGGGCCGGCCAACCGGCATCACATGCCGGACTTCACGCGATTCCAAACACGGGTGCGAATGCGCTGGACCGCCAGCGGCTTTTCTTCCGCCACGTAGAGGTTGTCCATGACCTCCTGGTTGGGATAGACCTCTGGGTCGTTGAGGATCTCAGGGTCCAGGAACTCGTTGGATGCCAGGTTGGGGTTGGCGTAGACCACGTACTCGGTGATGTCGGCGGCGATTTCGGGCTCGAGGATGAAGTTGATGAAGGCGTGGGCGTTGTCCGGGTTGGGGGCGTCAGCCGGGATCGCCATCATGTCGAACCACAGCGCCGCGCCCTCCTTGGGGATGGTGTAGGCGATGGAGAAGTCACGCTCGGCCTCCTCGGCACGCGCGGCAGCCTGGAACATGTCGCCGGAATAGCCCGCTGCCACGCAGATGTCGCCGTTGGCCAGATCCGAGATGTAGCGCGAGGAGTGGAAGTAGGTGATGTTGTCACGCACCCCGGCGATCAAGTCGCCGGCGGCCTCGAGATCCTCACGCTCCTCGGAGAGCGGTGACAGGCCGAGGTAGGCCATGGCCGGCGACAGCATTTCATCACCGGAATCGAGCATCGAGATACCGCAACCGCCCTCTTCCAGGGCCGCAGTGATCTCGGGATCGAAGATCAGCGCCCAGGAATCGAGCGGTGCGTCATCGCCCAGGATCTCGGTGACCCGCTCGACGTTGTAACCGATGCCGTTGGTCCCCCACATGTAGGGCACCGAGTAGCGGCTGCCGGGGTCGATCGACTCCACGTCATCCATCAGGTCGGGGTTGAGGTTTTTCATGTTGGGAAGCTTGTCGTGGTCGAGCTCCTGATAGACCCCGGCGCTGATCTGGCGGGTCAGGTAGTGATTGGAGGGAATCACCACGTCATAGCCGGAGCGCCCGGCGAGCAGCGCGGCGTCGAGCACCTCGTTGCTGTCGTAGACGTCATACACCACCTCGATGCCGGTGGCCTCGGTGAACTTCTCGAGGGTGTCCTCGGCAATGTAGTCCGACCAGTTGTACACGCGGACCTCTTCGGCCTGCGCCGCACTCGCCGCCAGGGCAAGCGTTGCAGTGGATACGGCCAGGGCCATTGGCTTGCTTATCATCATCCTGCCACCTCATCTGTCGATTATTGTTATCGGCGGTGCCATGACACGGCCGACAGACTCAAGCGTAACCGTCGCCTTCCCTGACGGTGTCAACGCTGAACAAGGGGTGCCTTCCCGGGCACCGACTGACACGCCAAAAAACACTCATTCTGCAGATTCTTTCTGCAAACACTGTCTGCATCGCCCGTCGATCCAGGCCCTCGATCTACACACTCAACAACAGGAATTCACGCTCCCAGGAGCTGATCACCCGCTTGAAATTCTCGTTCTCGACACGCTTCACGGCCACGAAACCAGTGACGAACTTGCTGCCCATGTAGCGCGTCAGTTCATCGCAATGCTCCATGCGCTCCAGCGCCATTTCCAGGGTAAAGGGCAGGCGCAGGTTGCGCCGTTCGAAGGCCCGCCCCTGCACAGGCGCCGAGGGATTGACCTTCTGCACCATCCCCAGGTATCCGCACAGAAGGCTCGCGGCGATGGCCAGGTAGGCATTGGCATCGGCACCCGGCAAACGATTCTCGACACGCCGGTTCTGCGGATTGGAGTCGGGCACGCGCAGCCCACAGGTGCGGTTCTCCTCGCCCCATTCGACGTTGACCGGTGCCGAGGTATCGGGCAAAAAGCGCCGGAAGGAGTTGACGTTAGGGGCCATCAGCGGCAGCGATTCGGGAATAAATTTCTGCAA
Source organism: Halomonas urumqiensis (assembly GCF_003028575.1). Taxonomy (GTDB): domain Bacteria; phylum Pseudomonadota; class Gammaproteobacteria; order Pseudomonadales; family Halomonadaceae; genus Halomonas; species Halomonas urumqiensis. Next base: position 130,847 of record NZ_PYUD01000007.1, read on the forward strand.
CCCGCCGATGTGGTGCAGAAACAGCTGGCTCATGGTGCCATCGTCGTTGGAGAAGATGCTCTTGCCGGTACGCGCGTCGAGAACGCTCTGATGGATATGCATGGCGCTACCCGGCTCGTTGGTCACCGGTTTGGCCATGAAGGTGGCGGCCACGTCATGCTTGAGTGCCGCCTCGCGCATGGTGCGCTTGAACAGGAACACCTGGTCGGCCAGCATCAGCGGGTCGCCGTGACGGAAATTGATCTCCATCTGCGCGGTGCCTTCCTCGTGGATCAGGGTGTCGATATCCAGCCCCTGGGCCTCGCACCAGTCGTACATATCCTCGAACAGCGGGTCGAATTCGTTGGCGGCGTCGATGGAGAACGACTGGCGGCCGGTCTCCTGGCGCCCGCTGCGGCCGATCGGTGGCTGCAGCGGCAGGTCCGGATCTTCACAGCGCTTGGTCAGGTAGAACTCCATCTCGGGCGCCACCACTGGCTTCCAGCCTTTCTCGGCATACAGCGCCAGCACCTTCTTGAGCTGGTTGCGCGCCGAGAGCTCGATGGGGTTGCCCATCTTGTCAAAGCAGTCGTGGATCACCTGAGCGGTGGGCTCCAGTGCCCAGGGCACCGGGTAGGCGGCGGTCGCGTCGGGCTTGCAGACCATGTCGATGTCGGCCGGGTCGAGCAGCGAATAGTAGATGTCATCCTCGACGTAATCGCCGGTCACCGATTGCAGCAGCACGCTTTCCGGAAGTCGCATGCCTTTCTCGGCAACGAACTTCGACACGGGCGTGATCTTGCCTCGGGCAATGCCGGTGATGTCGGAGACCAGACACTCCACCTCGGTGATGCGTCGCTCCTTCAACCAGCTTTCCAGGTCTTTCATGGGAACCTCATCTGTTGCCCGACGACGGGCGGATACGTGCCGTCCGATCGCTCAGAGGCGATCGCGCAGCTTGTAGAAGGTCGTGGCCAGCACCAGCAACGGCGTGCGCAACCGATCGCCTCCCGGAAAACGCCGATGCGGCATGGCGGAAAACACATCGAAACGCCGCTGCTGGCCGGTGATGGACTCGGCAATCAAACGACCGGCAAGCCCCGCCATTGCCATGCCATGGCCCGAATAACCTTGCGCGTAATAGAGAGTGTGGCCCACTCGGCCGAAATCCGGTGCGCGGTTGAAGGTGATGGCGACTTCGCCCCCCCAACGGTAGTCGATGGGCACGCCGCGCAGTACCGGAAACAGGCTGGCGATCTTGGCATCCATGCGTGATTGCAGTCCGCGTGGTTCGCGGCCGTTGTAGCTGACCTCGCCGCCGTAGATCAGCCGCCGGTCGGCGCTCAGCCGATAATAGTCGAGCACGAAGTTGGCGTCCGACAGCGCATCGTTCTTCGGCAACACCTGGGCGGCCTGTTCAGCGGTGAGTGGTGCGGTGGCGATGATGTAGTTGGCGGCGCGCATCACCCGCCCGCCGAGTTCCGGCACCAGTCCGCTCTGGAAGGCATTGGTCCCCATCACCACGAAGTCGGCGGTGACTCGGCCGTGGGGGGTGACGACCACATTAGGCGCGCCGCGGCGGATCTCGATGGCCGGGCTACCCTCGTGGATCACCACCCCGGCATCGCTTGCGGCACGCGCCAGGCCAAGGGTGTAGTTGAGCGGGTGCAGGTGTCCGCCTTCGCTCTCGTAAAGGGCGCCGGGATAGGCGTCGGTTGCCACGTGTTCACGCAGCGCATCGCCTTCGAGCCAGCTCAGCGCCGGGTAGTCATAGTCACGCGCCATGCGCTCACGAAAGGCCTTCAGTTCGCGCACATGGCGTGGCTTCACGGCAGCATGCAGATAGCCCCAGGAGAGATCGCAGGGAATGGCATGGCGCTCGACTCGCTCGGCGGTGAGGCGCACGGCTTCACGGCTCATTTCCCAGATATCCCGTGCCGAACCACGCCCAAGGGCCTGCTCAACCGTGGCAATATCGGTGCCCAGCCCCGGCAATATCTGCCCGCCACTGCGGCCGGAGGCGCCATGGCCAATCTCGCTGGCTTCCAGCAGCACTACCGAGAAACCCTGCTCGGCAAGATGCAGCGCCGCCGAGCAACCGGTGACCCCGCCGCCGATCACGCACACGTCGGCGCGCCGTTCACCGGAGAGCGGCACGCACGCAGGCGGCTCGACCGCGAGGGTGTCGCGGTAAAGGGATGCGGGGCGCTGATCGAGGTGATTCATGGGAAGGGCCTGTACATTCATGCGCATTGCGCTCTTTGTTATTCAGTGGGGCTTGTCACTTGATACTGGCTTCAGTTTGACACCATGGCGCCTTGATGTGTCAAGTATTCAATAACAATGATTACGGAAATACCACCCCAATGACACATTGGCATTACCGCCCAGAAGCTGAACAGCACGAGGATTCGATGACGTAAATCCAAGAGCATCATGCGTGTGGATGGCTCACGCAAGACAACGCCGTTCTGGCTGTATTGCCGGAACGGCGTCAAGTAATCACGATCAAACAATCAACGGGATCAGCCACCCCAGTGTCAGCTGCACACTGGGCAGGCGGGGTCGCGCGGCACGCGGAAATGCCGCCACTGCCCACTCAGGCCATCGAAGGTCGAAAGCCCCTGGTGCACGATGCCGGCACCACTGATCAGCTTGATCGCCTCCAGTGCCTGGAAGCTGCCTATCAGGCCGACCAACGGCGCCACCACACCGCTCTCGGCGCATGAGAGGGATTCGTCGCCACTGTCGTCCGGCGGATAGAGGCAGGCGTAGCAGGGACAGCCAGGGTCGCGCGGGTCGAACACCGCAAGCTGACCGGAGAAACGGATCGCTGCGCCGGATACCAGCGGCACGCCGGCACGCCGACACGCCGCGTTGATGGCATAGCGACTGGAGAATCGATCAGTGCAGTCGAGCACCACATCGGCGTCTCTCGCCCAGCGCTCGAGGGCCGCACCGGACAGAAACGTGGTAACCGCTTCGATGTCACAGCGCGGATTGAGCGCCAATGCCGCCTCCCGCGCCGACTGCGCCTTATTGCGCCCAAGGTCGGCCTGGCCATGAGCGATCTGGCGCTGAAGGTTCGAGAGATCAACCTCGTCGGCATCGGCAAGCGTCAGCCGCCCCACCCCCGCCGCCGCCAGATACAGGGCCACCGGCGAGCCCAGGCCGCCAGCGCCGATCACCAGCGCGTGTCCGCCAAGCAACCGTTCCTGCCCTTCGATATCAATCGCCTCCAGCATGATCTGGCGGCTGTAGCGCAGCAGGTCATCATCCTTCATGGGCGGACATCCGAGGCATCACTTGTCATCGAATTCCTCGACATCGGGGACATACAGCGAGAACTCCTCCTTGACCTCTTCCATCACCACGTAGCTCTTCGACTCCTTGACCCCGGGCAACGTCAGCACCACATCACCCAGCAGCTGACGATACGCGGACATTTCGGGAATCCGGCACTTGAGGATGTAGTCGAACTGCCCCGAGACCAGGTGGCACTCCTGAATCTGCGGCAGCTTGGCCACCGCACGCCGAAATTCGTCGAACACCGCCGGCGATTGGGTTTCAAGGCTGATCTCGACGAACACCAGCAGGTTGGCCTTGAGCGCCCGAGGATCGAGCACCGCCTTGTAGCCGCGAATGATACCCGCTCGTTCCAGGCGCTTGACGCGTTCAAGGCAAGGGGTAGTGGACAACCCCACTTCCGCGGCCAGGTCCACGTAGGAGATCCGTGCATTGTCCTGCAGGCAGCGCAGGATCTTGAGGTCGATGCGGTCGAGAGTGCGGGTTTTTGATTTCATTGTTTGTGAGATTGTCAGTGAGCATCTGAAGTGGCAGAGGTGCCGCGACAGGGATATCGTCTAAAAACACCACATCAAAGCGCCTGCGATGGTACTGAATCCCGAATCTGGAGCGGCGAGCGGTAATTCTTGCTGTGTATCCAGCGTGTTCAAGTTGTCACCAGATTTACCACAGCCCGCCCGAGGACTTCCAGTGCCGCACGCGCCGATGCGCTACATTCCCTATCCCTATCCCTATCCCTATCCCTATCCCTATCCCTATCCCGCCTCATTCCCTGGGCCTGCCTCACCCTGCGATGCGGCCCACGCTGACCCGCTCATGGCCGCCCAGGTCGGTGATGCTGGAAATCTCGCCAAATCCCGCGCGATGCAATGCCTCGCGTACCGCCGCCGCCTGCTGGTAGCCATGCTCCAGCAGCAACCAGCCACCGGCTGCCAGGTGGCCGCGCGACTCGCTCACAAGGTGGCAAAGGTCGGCCAGCCCCTCATCGGCGGCCACCAGCGCACTGCGTGGCTCGAAGCGCACGTCACCCATCGTCAGGTGAGGGTCGTGTTCGGCGATATAGGGCGGGTTGGAGACAATCATCTGGAAGCGCTCGCCGGCCAGCGCCGCAAACCAGTCACTTTCGTGGAAGGCCACGTTGGTGATCGCCAGCCGCTCGGCATTGCGCTGCGCCAGCGCCACCGCGGCGGGTGCCCGGTCGACCCCGACGACCCCCCAGCCCGGCCGTTCGCTGGCAAAGGCCAGCGCGATGGCGCCACTGCCGGTACCGAGGTCCAGCAGGCGGCCATGTGGCTGAGCCGCACGCTCGATCGCCGCCGCGACCAGAGTTTCAGTATCGGGACGCGGGATCAGAGTACTGGCATCGGTGGCAAGCCCGAGCCCCCAGAACTCGCGTTCGCCAGTCAGATACGCCACCGGCTGGCCTGACGCCCGTGCAGCCACCAGCGCCTCGAATCTGGCGCGTTGAAACGGCTCGGCAAGCCGATCACCCCAGGTGTAGAGCCAGGTGCGGTCCACCTCCATCACATGACACATCAGCACCTCGGCATCGAGCCGGGCACTCGGCGAGCCAGCGTCCTGCAGGCGCGACGCGGCGCGGCTCACCAGGACATCTAGACGCATCACGCCTCCTGCTGCAGGGCGGAGAGCTGCTCGGCCTGGTACTCGTGAATCAGCGGTTCGATCACATCGTCGAGCTGCTCACCGCTGACCACCTCGGTCAACTTGTAGAGGGTGAGATTGATGCGGTGGTCGGTGACGCGCCCCTGGGGAAAATTGTACGTGCGAATGCGCTCGCTGCGATCCCCGGAGCCCACCAGGCTCTTGCGCGTGTCGGCCTGTGCCTGTCGCTGCCCTTCCACGGCACTCTGCTTGAGCCGCGCGGCCAGCAGCGACATCGCCTTGGCGCGGTTCTTGTGCTGGCTACGCTCCTCCTGGCACTCGACCACTACCCCACTCGGCAGGTGAGTGATGCGGATCGCCGAATCGGTGGTATTGACGTGCTGGCCACCCGCACCGCTGGAGCGAAAGGTGTCGACCCGCAGGTCGTTGGGGTTGATATCGACGTCACCCACCGCGTCGGCTTCCGGCATCACCGCCACGGTACAGGCCGAGGTGTGGATACGTCCCTGGGATTCGGTGGCGGGCACTCGCTGCACCCGGTGGGCACCGGACTCGAACTTCAGCCGGGCATAGACACCATCACCCTTGACCCGCGAAATGATCTCCTTGTAGCCGCCCTGCTCGCCATGGCTGGCACTGACCACCTCGACCCGCCAGCCGTGCTTCTCGGCATAGCGCGAATACATGCGGAACAGGTCACCGGCGAACAGCGCCGCCTCGTCGCCACCCGTGCCGGCACGCACCTCGAGGAACACGCTACGCCGATCATCGGGATCCTTGGGCACCAGCAATTGCTTGAGCCGAACCTCCATGGACTCGAGCCGCTCACCACCATCGGCCACCTCGAGCTCGGCCAGTTCACGCATCTCGGCATCGCTGTCGGAGGTCAATTGCTCGGCAGATGCGATCTCGGCCTCGATGTCGCGAAATTCCCGCCAGGCCGCAACGAGTGGCTCGAGCTCTGAGTATTCTCGCGAATAATCGCGAAAGCGGGCCTGGTCGCCAATCACATCGGGTTCGGCCAGCAGGGCCGAGAGTTCCTCGAAGCGCTCAACGAAGGTATCCAGGCGCTGTCGCAGCGAAGCTTTCATGGGTCGGTCCTGTTCATGGTTCGAGCTTATCGGGTCTTGTCGGTAGGGGCATCGAGCAGCACCGAAGCCGCGGCCTCGAGAATGTCGTGACGCTCGGCGGACGCCGCATCACGCAACGCCACAGTGGGGCGATGCAACAAGCGATTGGTGAGTTGATGCGCCAGCCGGCGAATCACTTCTTCAGGGTCCTCGCCACGCGCCAGGCGCTCGAGTGCCTGCTGTTCAGACTGCGCACGAAGTTCCTCGGCGCCAGCCCGGTAATCGCGAATCAACTCGCCGCCACCGCGAATACGCCGGTCATGCAACCAGGCACCAACACCGTGCTCGATCAATGATTCGGCCTGGTCGGCGGCGACCTGGCGGTGGCGGCGGTTCTCCTCGATGACCTCCTGCAAGTCATCGACGGTATACAGGAAGATATCGGAAAGCTGGCCTACCTCGGGCTCGATATCGCGCGGCACGGCGATATCGACCATGAAGATCGGACGATGACGACGCTTCTTCAGTGCCCGCTCCACCATGCCCTTGCCGAGGATCGGCAAGGGGGCGGCGGTCGAGGAAATCACGATATCGGCATCGACCAGCGCGTCAGGAATCTCATCCAGGGTCACCGCACGCCCGGCTAGCGGGCCCGCCAGGATCTCGGCACGTTCGCGCGTGCGGTTGGCCACCGTCAACTGGCGCACACCGGCTTCATGAAGGTGGCGAGCCACCAGTTCGATGGTCTCGCCGGCACCGATCAACAGCGCCTTGGCGCGGCCGAAGTCATCGAAGATTCGGCTGGCAAGACTGACCGCCGCGTAGGCCACCGACACCGGATTACGGCCGATGCCGGTTTCGGTGCGCACCTGCTTGGCGACCGCAAAAGTATGCTGGAACAGGCACTCCAGTTCACGCCCCAACCCCTTGGCGCGACGGCTGGCCTGGTAGGCCTCCTTGAGCTGACCGAGGATCTGCGGCTCGCCAAGCACCATGGAGTCGAGCCCCACGGCCACTCTCATCAGGTGCCGTGCGGCATCGTTTTCCAGATAATGGTAGGCACAGTGCGAAAGATCCTCGACCGCCAGGCCATGAAAGCGCCCGAGCCAGTCGAGTATCTCGTACTCGCCCTGCGACTCGGTGACGCAGTAGAGCTCGGTGCGGTTGCAGGTCGACAACAGCGCCGCCTCCTTGACGGCGGGCAGCGCACGCAGCTCGACCAGTGCGGCGTCAAGCTGGGTCGGGGTGAAAGCCACCTGCTCGCGCACCTCCACGGTCGCGGTGCGATGATTGATTCCAAGGGCAAGCAGCGTCATGCGTTGGGCGTCTTCGCTAGTGGTATCCGGCAAAGGTGGCGTTATCTGATCAAGGTGAAAGATTCTATCACAGCCAACATGCGGTAGGCGTCATTGGCTGGTCCTTTGCCCACGACCATCCAGCCGTTATGCTGACAGCTTGGCATCCAGAACGAGACGCTCATGTCCTTCGGACTCGCACCACCCAGGCGCTTCCCCCTGATGACGAAGGCCCTTGCCCGCCTTGCGCCGTTGGCCATGATGAGCCTGGTCGCCGGCTGTCAGGCCCTGCCTTCCGGCAATGCCGAGTTCGCCACCGAGCGCGACCCCATGGAAGGCGCCCCTCCCATCGAGCGCGGCCTGGACGCCGAAGGGCTCGCTGGACTGCTGACCGCCGAGCTTGCGGGGCAGCGAGGAGACTACCAACGAGCCACACTTGGCTACCTGGAGGTTGCCGAACGCTATCGCTCATCCGCGCTGACCGAACGTGCCGCCCTGGCGGCAAGCTTCGGCAATGACCAGGAACTGCTGACCCGGGCAGCGGGACAATGGCAAGACCTCGAACCCGATTCAGAAGCGCCAGCCCGGCTGCTGGCAGGGCTTGCCATGCAGCGTGGCGACTGGCCAGAGGCGCTGTCCCAGCGGCTTGCGTTGATCGCGCGGGGTGGCGACAGCGACCTTGCCGCCTTCGCCGAGGCGGCGCTTGCCGACAACGCCGAACCCGAACCACTGCTGGCACTGCTCTACCCACACCTCGAGCGCACCCCGCCTGACGCACGACGGCACGACGCGGAACTGGCCACGGCGTTGCTCGAAGTGGCCGCCGGCAACACCCTGGCCGCCCAGCGCCGACTCGACCAGCTTGGGCGTCGCGCTCCCGAGCTGCCGGCGTTGTGGCTGACCCGCACCCGCCTGGCCCAGGAACGCGGTGATCACGTCGCGGCTCGCGATGCGGCCCGCCGTGGTCTTGAGGTATCGCCCGAGGATGCCCGTTTCATCCTGCTATTGGCGCAGTCCGAACTGCGTCTGGGCAATCCGACCGCCGCCGAGCGCCAGACCGACGCGCTGCTCGACGAACATACCGGCAACAATGAGCTGCGCCTGGCACTTGCACAGCTGTACCTCGAGGAGGGCCACCCCGAACCCGCCCGGCGCCTGCTGCTGCCGCTGATCGATGATCCGGATGCCCCGCCCAGGGTATACCTTCTACTGGGCGATACGGCTCGGGCCGAGGGTGAGGTGGACAACGCCCTCCTTTATTACCGCCAGGTGGCGGCCGGGGATCAGTTTCTCGCGGCCCGAGTGCGCGCCGCCGGCATGCTGGTCGACAACGACCGGCTGACCGATGCGCGGACCTTCCTGCGCATCGAGCGCCTGCGCCACGACGATTACTTCACCGATTTGCTCACCCTCGAGATCGAGCTGCTCGACCAGCAAGGCGAATCGGCCAGTGCAAGCGAGCTGCTCGCGCGGGAACTCGACCGCACGCCCAACGATGAGCAGCTACTTTACCTGCGCGCCATGCGCGCTTATGGCGAGGGCGACATCGAGGCCATGGAACGCGATCTCGGCCGGATCATCGAGCGCAATCCCGACAATGCCATGGCGCTCAATGCACTGGGCTATACCCTGGTCGATCTGGGGCTGGAGGAGCGCTATGACGAGGCCCGTGACATGATCGAGCGCGCCCAGCAGCTTGACCCGGACAACCCGGCGATTCTCGACAGTCTCGGCTGGGTGTATTACCGCCAGGGCGACCCCGAACAGGCTCTGCAGTGGCTCGAGCGTGCCTACGACACCCTCCCCGACCAGGAGATCGCCGCGCACCTGGCTGAGGTGCTGTGGGTCCTCGAGCGCCGGGATGAGGCACGCGACGTGGTGCGTCTGGCCATCGAACGCCATGACGAACACCCGGTGATCGACGCCCTGCTCGAACGGATTCCCCAGCTCGCACCCTGAACGGGGAAGGCCGCTCACGACTCAAGACCCACGACTCACTATTCACCTGCGACCACGAGACCTTCCATGACCACCACGACCGCCGCCAGGGCCACCAGCATTCCCCCCGCCGCACTACCGCGTGGCGCCAAGTTCGCCTTACTGCTGATGATCGTCCTGATGGCCGGTTGCGCGGGTCGCGCACCGGCGCCCGAGGGAGAACGCGCCGCCGGCCAGTGGGACGACCAGATGACACGCCTGGAAGCCCTCGACACCTGGATGCTGGCCGGCAAGGCCGGGCTGCGCACGCCTGAAGATTCGACCAGTGCCAATCTCGACTGGAGCCAGCACCCTCATTACTATCGCCTGTTGATCAGTGGTCCTTTTGGCAGCGGTCGCAGCACCCTCGAGGGACGCGAAGGGCGTTTTTCGCTGACCACCTCCGAGGGCCGCTTCGAAGCGGAGACACCCGAAGCGCTGATGCAAGAGCAGCTAGGCTGGTCGCTTCCGGTCAGCTCGCTTGCCGACTGGGTTCGTGGCCTGCCGGGCGAGCATGGCGACCACACACTCGAGGAGGACGAACTTGGGTTTCCGCAACGCCTGGAACAGGATGGCTGGGAAATCGACTACCGCGACTGGACCCAGGCCGAGGGGCTGTGGCTGCCACGCCGAATGGTCATGAACTATGACGACGTGCGCGTGACGCTGGTGATCACTCAGTGGCAACCCAGCGTCGATGAAGATGCCTGACGGATTGTCGCTACCGGCACCGGCCAAGCTCAACCGCTTGCTGCTGATCACCGGGCAGCGCGCGGACGGCTACCACGAGCTTCAGACACTGTTCCAGTTCCTCGACCATGGCGACACCCTGCGACTGTGCCCGCGCGATGATGGCCTGGTACGGCTCGACTCGTCGCTGCCAGGTATTGCCCACGACGACAACCTGATCATCAAGGCCGCACGGCTGCTCCAGGCCGACACCGGCAGCTCGCTGGGCGCCGACATCCACCTGGAAAAGCGCCTGCCGATGGGTGGCGGCCTTGGCGGCGGCAGTAGTGATGCCGCCACCGCGCTGCTGGGGCTCGATCACCTCTGGTCCCTGAACCTGCCGCTGGCGCGGCTGGCGGCACTTGGCCTCACGCTCGGCGCCGATGTACCGGTATTCGTTCACGGCCATGCCGCCTGGGCCGAAGGCATCGGTGAACGACTTACCCCGGTGGCGCTGGACACGCCCTGGTTCGTGGTCGTGCATCCCGGCGTCGAGGTTGCCACGCCTGCCGTGTTCAAAGCGCCGCAATTGACACGCGACACCCCCCCCATTACCATGGCGCGCGCACTGCAGGGGGGAGCGTCCAGCTGGCGCAACGACTGCGAAACAACGGTCAGGTTGCTCTATCCGGTCGTCGCAGACGTGATTGACTGGCTGTCCAGGCGAGCGCCGACACTGCTTACCGGTACAGGGGCCTGTGTGTTTGCCAGGCTCGACTGCGAAGAGCAGGCCGATGCGCTGCTGGAGGCACTTGCCTCCGAGGCTCCCGAGCACTGGCAGGCCTTCAAGGCCCAAGGTCGCAACCGCTCTCCTCTTCATGTCGTGCTGGAACGAGCCGAGCGGCGTCGCTGATCCACCCCAGCGCCACATTCTCGATGCCGACCCGACGATATGACCAACCAGATTCCCAACACTGCATAGGTGGCTGCGCGTGTCAAAATTGATGGTTTTCGCCGGGAATGCCAATCCCGAACTCGCCCGCAAGATTGCCGAGAGTCTTGATACTCGCCAGGGCAATGCCACTGTCGGCCAGTTCAGCGACGGCGAGATTGCGGTCGAGATCAACGAGAACGTGCGCGGCAAGGATGTGTTCATCCTGCAGTCCACCTGTGCACCGACCAACGACAACCTGATGGAGCTGATCCTGATGGTGGACGCCCTGCGTCGGGCCTCCGCCACTCGGATCACCGCCGTGGTCCCGTACTTTGGCTACGCCCGGCAGGATCGCCGGGTGCGCTCGGCACGCGTGCCGATCTCGGCCAAGATCGTCGCTGACATGATGGTCAAGGCCGGGGTCGACCGCGTGATGACCATGGATCTGCACGCCGACCAGATCCAGGGCTTCTTCGACGTGCCGGTCGACAACGTCTACGGCTCGCCGATTCTGCTCGACGACATCGAACGCCAGAACTACGAAAACCTGGTGGTGGTATCGCCAGACGTTGGCGGCGTGGTGCGCGCCCGCGCCATCGCCAAGCAGCTCAACGCCGACCTTGCCATCATCGACAAGCGCCGCCCCTCGGCCAACCAGGCCCAGGTGATGCACATCATCGGCGAAATCGAGGGTCGCAACTGCGTGGTGGTCGACGACATGATCGACACCGCCGGCACCCTGTGCAAGGCCGGCGAAGCCCTCAAGGATCATGGCGCCAACCGCGTGGTGGCCTACGCCACCCACCCGATCCTGTCCGGTCCCGCGGTCGACAACATTGCGGGCTCGGTGCTCGACGAAGTCGTGGTCACCGACACCATTCCGCTGTCCGATGCCGCGCGCCGCAGTGGCCGCATCCGCCAGTTGAGCGTGGCAGGCCTGATCGCCGAAGCGATACGCCGCGTCAGCAACGAAGAATCCGTCAGCGCCATGTTCCACTGACCGCGCAAGCGGTCGGCAACAGGCGCCGGAAAAGCGCCCTACGGGGCACCCGGAAACATCATGGTCAGGTCGCGGGCCACGGTGCTTTCCTTACATACTGCAAGAGGCAACATCATGTCCGATTTCACCCTTAAAGCCAGCGTTCGCAACGACCTGGGGAAAGGTGCGAGCCGCCGCCTGCGTCGTGAGAACCTCCAGGTCCCGGCTATCGTCTACGGTGGCGAGAACACCCCGCAGCCGGTATCCGTCGAGAAGTCCGCCTTCTACAAGGCCATCGAGGACGAGTCCTTCTTCTCCTCGGTGATCAACCTGGTCGTCGACGGCAAGAGCGAGCAGGTCGTGGTTCGCGACCTGCAGCGTCACCCCTACAAGCCGCTGGTGACCCACGCCGACTTCCTGCGCGTAGATGCCACTCACGAAATCACCATGAACGTGCCACTGCACGTGCTGGGTGAAGATGCGTGCAAGGCCATCAAGGACGAGGACGGTGAGCTGCACGTGCTGGCCAACGAGATCCAGATCAGCTGCCTACCGAAGGACCTGCCCGACTTCCTGGAAGTCGACATCTCCGAGACCGAGCTGGGCACCACCCTGCACCTCTCCGACCTCAAGGTGCCGGCCGGCGTGACCATCGTCGCGCTGACCCACGGCGAAGACTATGACCAGGCGGTGCTGAGCATCACCAAGGCCAAGGTCCGCCAGGAAGAAGAGGACGAAGAGGAAGCCGACAGCGGCAAGGAAGAAAGTGGCAAGGAAGAGAGTGGCAAGGAAGAGGGCGGCGAAGAGTAATATCTTCCCCCCGGGGCCATGCCTGCATGGCCCCTCCCCTTTCCTTCCCGATCAAGCGCCCCGGCGCTTGATTTTTTTTGGAGGCAGCGATGATGGGCCAAGTCAAAGCGATCATCGGGCTGGGCAACCCCGGCGCCGACTACGAGGCCACCCGGCATAATGCGGGCGCCTGGTTGGTAGAGGCGGTGGCTCGCCAGGCCGGTGGTGAGCTCCGCACGGACAGGAAATTTCTCGGCCTGCATGCCCGCGTACAGTACGCGGGACATGATCTTCACCTGCTCAACCCCACCACCTTCATGAACCGCAGCGGGGGAGCCGTGGCCGCCCTGTGCCAGTTCTACAAGATCGCCCCGGATGAGCTGCTGGTTGCCCATGATGAGCTCGATATCGCCCCGGGCACTGCTCGCTACAAGACCGGTGGTGGCCACGGAGGTCACAATGGCCTGCGCGACATCATCAGTGCACTCGGCAACGAACGTGGCTTTCACCGCCTGCGCATGGGTATCGGCCACCCCGGTGACTCCCGCCAGGTCACCCATTACGTACTGGGGCGGCCCGGCAAGGCCGAGCATGCCGCCATCGAAGCCGCCATCGACGAATGCCTGGCCACCCTGCCCGATGCCATCGGCGGTGAATGGGCACGCGCCATGAATCGGCTGCACAGCTTTTCCGCCTGAGGCGGAAAAGTCAGCTGGAAGCTGGAAATCAGCATCGTTCTTTTCCTGGGTCAAGCGTTTCTCTTCCAGCTTCCAGGAGCGAAGCGACGCTCTTCCAGCTTATGGCTCGACCATGCCCCTTCCCGTACAATGGCGCCAACTTTTCTCGCCCCTCGGCACAGAATCATCAGGAACAGACTATGGGTTTCAACTGCGGTATCGTCGGCCTGCCCAACGTAGGCAAGTCGACCCTCTTCAATGCGCTGACCAAGTCCGGCATCGATGCCGAGAACTTTCCGTTCTGTACCATCGAACCCAATGTCGGCATCGTGCCGATGCCCGACCCGCGTCTCGACAAGCTGTCGGCGATCGTGCGGCCGCAGAAAGTGATCCCCACCACCATGGAGTTCGTCGATATCGCGGGGCTCGTGGCGGGTGCCTCGAAGGGCGAAGGGCTTGGCAACAAGTTCCTGGCCAACATCCGGGAGACCCAGGCGATCGCCCATGTGGTGCGCTGCTTCGACAACGACAACGTGATCCATGTGGCCAACCAGGTCGATCCGCGCGCCGACATCGAAATCATCAACATGGAACTGGCGCTTGCCGACCTCGACACTGTCGAGCGAGCGATCCAGCGCCTGGTGCGGGTCGCCAAGGGCGGCGACAAGGAAGCCATTGCCACCAAGGCGATCCTCGAGCGTATCCAGCCACACCTGGCGGAAGGCCTGCCGCTCAGAAGCTTCGGCCTCGACGCGGATGACGCCCACGCCCTCAAGGGCTTTGGCTTCCTGACCTTGAAACCCACCATGTACATCGCCAACGTCAACGAGGACGGCTTCGAGTCGAACCCCTATCTCGACGTGGTCAACGAGATCGCCGCCGAGGAAGGCGCCGTGGTGGTGCCGGTGTGCAACCAGCTGGAGGCCGAGATCGCCGAGCTGGATGACGAGGAGCGCGCCATGTTCCTCGACGAGATGGGCATGCAGGAACCCGGCCTCGACAGGGTGATCCGTGCGGGATATGCCTTGCTCGGGCTGCAGACCTACTTCACCGCCGGCGTCAAGGAGGTCCGTGCCTGGACCGTCAAGGTTGGCGCCACCGCGCCGGAGGCGGCGGGCGTGATTCATACCGACTTCCAGAAGGGCTTCATCCGCGCCGAAGTCGTCGGCTATGAGGACTTCGTCTCGCTTGACGGCGAACAGGGCGCCAAGGACGCCGGCAAGTGGCGCCTCGAGGGCAAGGAGTACATCGTCAAGGACGGTGACGTGATCCACTTCCGCTTCAATGTCTGAGGAGCTTGACATCGCAAGGGTCGATGCGTAGACTTCGGCTCCGTTGAAAGGCTACGTAGCTCAGCTGGTTAGAGCACATCACTCATAATGATGGGGTCCCCTGTTCAAATCAGGGCGTAGCCACCAGACACGAAAAAACCCGGCTCTCGCGAGCCGGGTTTTTTTTCATGGTCACATGCCGCCCTTCACGCCGCGGCCCTTCACACCAGCTGCTGGCGATTGAAGAATGCCGTCAGCACGCGAGTCAGGTAATCGACATCGCGGGCACCCGCCGTCTCGCGGATCGAGTGCATGGCCCACTGCGGGGCACCCACATCCAGGGTCGGCACGCCGAGCTCGGTGGCGGTAATCGGCCCAATGGTGCTGCCACAGCCCATGTCGGCGCGGGTCACGAAAGTCTGCACCGGCACTTCCGCTTCCCGGCACAGGTCGCGAAACATCGCCGCGGTGGCGCTGTTGGTGGCGTAGCGCTGGTTGGCGTTGACCTTGATCACCGGGCCACCGTTCAACGCCGGCCCATGGGCCGCATCATGCTTGTCGGTGAAGTTGGGGTGCAGCGCGTGGGCGTTATCGCAGGAGATCATGCGCGAGGACTGAATCAGGCGAATGAAGCCTTCATCGCCGGCCTCGCCGAGTTGCGCATTGAGGCGCCGCAGCACGTCGCCGAGAAATGGCCCCTGGGCGCCACAGGCACTCGCGCTGCCGACTTCCTCGTGGTCGTTGGCCACCAGCAGCGCGCCTTGCTGGCCATCGCTTGCCAGCAGCGCCTCGAGCCCCATGAAGCACGACAGCAGATTGTCGAGCCGGGCACTGGCCACCAGCTCGCCCTCCACCCCCACGCGGGCTGGCGGTTGCGTGTCATGCAGCCCGAGCTCGAAGTCGAGAATCTCGATATCGGAGAGGCCATGCTGTTCGCTGAGCCAGCGCTTCAGCAGGCGCTCGAGGTCCGCCCCTTCACCGCCCTGCAGCAATACCGGCGCCATCTGGGTCTGAGCGTTGATGGCACGCCCCTGGTTGACCTCGCGATCGAGGTGAATGGCCAGGCTCGGCACGATCGCTACCGCCTGATCGACATTCAGCAGAACCCCTTCCAGGCGCCCATCAGCATGTCGGACGTGGACCCGCCCGGCCAGCCCCAGGTCGCGATCAAACCACGGGGAAAGCAGCACCCCCCCGTAGGTCTCGACGCCAAGCTGCAGCCAGCCGGCGCTTGTCTGGGGGGCATTGGGCTTGAGGCGCAGCCCGGGGCTGTCGGTATGGGCACCGATCATGCGCAAGGCCGACAATGGCCCAGTGGGTAGCTGCACGGCAATGATGGAAGAGTCGTTGCGGGTGACGAACACCCGTTCACCGTGGGACAGTTGCCAGGCCTCTCGCTCATCGAGGCGCCGAAAGCCTGCCGCCTCCAGTCTTGCGGCCATGTTGGCCGTGGCGTGCCAGGGAGTTGGGGAGTCGCGCAGGAAGTCGAGCAACCGTTCGAGCAGGGCGTCCTGAGACATGGCGTCCTCTGATTGATGTCATGGGATGGCGTTCGAAGCTGCTACAATGCCCCGTCGGTCCTTGCAACTCATGGGCCAAATCGGGGTCAAGGGATCTAGAGTGTACATCAAACCGGGAGTGCTTCATTGATGAGCCTGCTTGCCAACCTGGGGCGTTCGGCCACGCTGATGGTCGTTCTGCTGCTGCTCGCCACAACGGCGCAGGCGCAGTCGCCCACCGATGCCCAACGCCAGGCAGCCATGGAAGTTGCCGAATCGCTGCGCTACGGCCACTACGACGATGTCAGCCTGGACGACACCTGGTCGCGCCGGGCCTTCGAACGCTACCTGGACGTGCTCGATGGTCAGCGTGCCTTCCTGTTGGCGAGAGATGTCGATGAGTTCCGTCACCTCGAGAACACCTTCGATGATGCGCTCCTCGACGGCGAACTCGAGGGCATGTTCGACCTGTATCAGCGCTACCATGAACGCGCCGAGGCCAGGTTCGACTGGTTACTGGCCCGGCTCGACGAGGGACTCGATTTCGGTTTCGACACCGACATGCGCCTGGAGCTCGACCGCGAGGATGCCGAGTGGCCCGAGCGGCACGCCGAACTCGACGAGTTGTGGACCAAGCGCCTGAAGAACGCCGCCCTGACACTGGCCATCAGCGGCCAGGACGATGAGCAGGTCGAGGACAACCTTCGCCAGCGCTACGAAGGGCAACTGTCGCGACTCGAACAGACCAACGATGACGATATCTTCGGGCTGTTCATGGCCGCGGTAACCGGCAGCATCGACCCCCACAGCGAGTACCTGTCGCCCCGCCAGGGCGAATCCTTCGACATCCAGATGCGCCTGTCGCTCGAGGGCATCGGTGCCCTGCTGCAAGCCGACGGCGAGTACGTCAAGGTGGCAAGCCTGGTACCCGGCGGCCCGGCCGAGCGCGCCGGCGCCTTGCAGCCCGCCGATCGCATCATCGCCGTGGGCCAGGAAGATGGCGAAATGGTCAACGTGGTGGGCATGCGCCTGGACAACGTGGTCGACCTGATTCGGGGCCCGAAGGGTTCGGTGGTGCGTCTTGACGTGGTGCCGGCCCAGGCCGTCGACATGACCCGCTCCCGGGTCATCGAGATCACCCGTGACACCGTCAATCTCGAGGATCAAGCGGCCAGCGGCGAGGTCATCGATATCGAACGCGATGACGGCACACACCGTATCGGCGTGATCAAGATTCCGACCTTCTATGTGGACTTCGACGCCTGGCAGGCCGGCGAGGAGGATTTTCGCAGCACGACCCGCGACGTCGCGCGCGAGATCGAGCGTCTCCAGCAGGAAGACATCGAAGGTATCGTGCTCGACCTTCGCAACAATGGCGGTGGCGCCCTGCAGGAGGCCAACTCACTGATCGGCCTGTTCATCGACCGCGGCCCCACCGTGCAAGTACGTGATGCACGCGGCCGTATCAGCCTGTATGGCGACACAGAGGCAGGCACCGTCTACGATGGACCGCTTGGCGTGCTGGTCAACCGGTTGTCCGCCTCCGCATCGGAAATACTGGCCGGCGCCATCCAGGACTACGGCCGCGGCCTGGTGCTCGGCACCCCGACCTTCGGCAAGGGCACGGTACAGACCCTCAACGACCTGAGTCATGGCCAGATCAAACTGACACGTGCCAAGTTCTATCGTATTTCCGGTGACAGCACCCAGCACCGCGGCGTCGAGCCCGACATCATCTTCCCGAGCCTGATCGACCCTGACCTGATCGGCGAGAGCAGCCTCGACAATGCCCTGGACTGGGACACCGTACGTTCGGTGCAGTATCGCAACTACGGCGAACCATGGCGTCACCTGGAATCCCTGAAGGACAGTCACAGCAAGCGTGCCGAGACACTGCCAAACTTTCGCTACCTGGAGCAACAGGCCGAGCTGTCACGCCGTATGCGTGAACAGAACACCAGCGTCAGCCTCAACCGCGAGCAGCGCAAGCGTGAAGTCGAGTCCCAGGAGGCGGAGCAACTTGCCCTTGAGAACGAACGCCGCCGAGCGCTCGGCCTCGATACCCTGGATGAATGGGTTGACGCCCGCGACGAGACGGATGAGGACCAGGCGACAAGCGAGGATCAAGCCGAGGATGAGCCGGTGGAACGCGTACAGGTGGTCGAGGCCGCCCACATCCTGCTCGACTACTCGCAACTGAATGGCAACTATCGTCTGGCCAGGCGCGACTGATCCCAGGGGGAACTGACCCAGGCAGAACGTTTCAGGCAAGAATGCGCGCGCAGGGCAAGCCCCCGGCGCGCTCATTCCACCCCATGCACCATGATCCGGTTGCGCCCAGCCCCCTTTGCCGCATAGAGCGCCTGGTCGGCCCACCCCAGGGCGAGCGCCTGCTGTTCGCCGCTATCGCCGGCCTCTACGGGCAGCTCCGCCACCCCGATGCTCACCGACAGCTCGATGCAAAGCTCGACGCCGGTATCGTGCAAGGCAATCTGGAAGGCTGACCCGGACACCCTCATGCGCACCCGGTCCGCCAGTTCCACTGCCTGCCTGTCAGTCATCGGCCCCACCAGGATCGCGAACTCTTCACCACCCAGGCGCACCAGGCCATCATCGGGACGCAGCTCGTGGCGAATACGCCGGGTCAGCAACTGCAACAGGACATCCCCCACGGGATGACCGTGCTGGTCGTTGATCTGCTTGAAGTGGTCGATATCGAGCAACAGCAGATAGTGGTTGCACCCGATCGGCACCCCACCGCGAGCATGTTGTTCGCGGAGGTAACGCGCCATACCACGTCGGTTGAGCGTGCCGGTCAAGGCATCGAGCTCCGACGCCGCCAGCGCATGCTGCTCATTCTGCTTGCGCTGACTGATATCAATGACAAGTCCCGCAATGCCCTGGGGCTCGCCGCGGTCGTCATGGGTGACCTCGGCGACGATCTCATGCCATTGCGGATGGCTCGAGCCGACGATGTCCAAGCGCACATCGAGCCGACACTGGCGTCGCCCAGTGGCCAGGCATTCACGCAACAGCGCCCACAGCAGCCGTCGGTCTTCGACATGGATTCGGGTCAGCATGCGCCTCAGGGGCACTCGCGGATAGGTCGCCGGATACCCCAGCGCCACCTTCAGCGCCCGCGAGCACCATACCCGCCCGTTTCGCAGCGTGACTTCCCAAACGCCACAATCGGCGACCTTGTGGAATAGTTCGATCTGCCGCGAGCGGCTGGTCAAATGGTGGCGATAGATCGCTGCCGCAATCAGCTCACTGGAGGCTCGCAGCAGATCGAGCCCTGGCCCCTGCCACGAGATGTCACGCTCACAATCATCGATACCCAGGGTGCCCCACCAGCGACCTTCCACGCTGATAGGCACAGTCGCCATCGACAGGATGCCCTGGCTTTCCAGGTGCTTGCGCAGCGGACCGGGGGACATCGCGGGTACCTGGATATCGTGGCACATACCGGCACGCCGCTGTTCCACCAGCTGGCGATATTCCGGGTCATCGAGCGAGGAGGCAAAGAAGCGGAAACGACGCTGGGTCAATTGCCGGTAGGCGGGCGACGAGGCCCATTCGAAGACATAGTCCTGAACCACCGCATCGGGCTGCATGTCCAGCAGTTGAAAGATCCACACACGGCTGGCACCGGTGGCACGCCCCACCTCGGCGAGCAACTGGTCGACGCCATCGGCCCAGTGCTCGGTGCTCATCACTGCTTGCCCCCCTCTTGCCAGAGCAGCCAAGCAGGAAGATGCGCAGAGCGAAGTCGAAGATCCCATGCCGTCTCGTCCCGAAACCACAAGCCCCCAAAGACACCAGGCGACCAGCCTGACCGCAGGAGCATTTCATTGGAGCATAACGGATCGATGCGCGATTAGCACGGCGACCAGACAGCACTAGCAAACAGCACTCACTTGGGAGAAGTACCGTCAACCGAGCAATGTCGAGAGGTATCTGGGAGAGTTGCGATAATACGAATACCGACAGCAGTTCCGTCAGATATTCGGAAGGATGGCTCCCCGAGCAGGACTCGAACCTGCGACCCAATGATTAACAGTCATTTGCTCTACCAACTGAGCTATCGGGGAATGGCCGGATGCAGCAGATGCACACTAGACATGGAGGGGCGGCGGCTGGCTCCTCGAGCAGGACTCGAACCTGCGACCCAGTGATTAACAGTCACTTGCTCTACCAACTGAGCTATCGAGGATCGACCGACTTGCCGCTTGATGTCACGCTGTACTCGCACTGCCAGAGCGACGATGGCTCCTCGAGCAGGACTCGAACCTGCGACCCAGTGATTAACAGTCACTTGCTCTACCAACTGAGCTATCGAGGATCGGCGTCGAGTACGGGGCGTAGTATACGGATCAGGCTTGCAAGGTCAAGGATCGATTGGCGATTCACGCCTCTCGCAGCGCCTCTACCCAGCCGGTGGCGCCGCTACAAAAAAACGCCCAACCGGGTAAGACCGGATGGGCGATTTCCGCATGTCTGGTGGCTACGCCCTGATTTGAACAGGGGACCCCATCATTATGAGTGATGTGCTCTAACCAGCTGAGCTACGTAGCCATTTCGATGATGCTCTGGTGAGCGTGAGCCGATTCGCTTCCCAAACGAGGCTGGATTATGCACATGGGGCACGAACTTGGCAAGGCCAGCAAGACCCGACGCCTTTGTTAATTGAACGTTCAATAAAAAAATGCCATACTACTCGACATTGATTCATTGAGCTTGATTCAAGCCAGTTGGCTAAGGGTCGGTGGGATCAAGGTTGGCTTGATGCGCTGGCTTGCTACGTCCGAAACGTTTCTGGTGTACGTCACACAGGAGTCTGCAAGGTGCCCAAGATTGGAATGGAGCCAATACGCCGGCAGCAGTTGATCACGGCTACCATGGCCGCCATCGATGAGCTCGGCCTGGCCGATGCCACCGTGATGCGCATCGCGCGCCACGCTGGCGTCTCCGCCGGCATCATCAGCCACTATTTCGGCGGCAAGGATGGGCTGATGGAGGCCACCATGCGCCAGATTCTCAGCGACCTCGGCAAGGCGGTGAATGCCCGTCGCCAGGCCCTGGCGGACACCTCCCCCGAGGCCCACATCGGCGCCATCATCGACGGTAACTTCGACCCTAGCCAGGTCTCCGGGCCCGTGGCCAAGACCTGGCTGGCGTTCTGGGCCAGCAGCATGCACAAGCCCACTCTGGCGCGCTTGCAGCAGGTCAACGATCGCCGCCTTTACTCGAACCTGTGCGCTCAATTCCGTCGCCGAATGCCCAAGGAGCAGGCACGCGACGCCGCAGGCACCCTGGCGGCAATGATCGATGGCCTGTGGCTACGCGGCGCCCTGACACCCGAGGGCCTGGATGCCGAGCGCGCCCGTCGGCTGGCCCACGCCACGCTGCACCGGCTGCTCGAGGCTAGCCCCGAGACACCCGCTACCCACCACACTCAATTCGCATGACTTTCGCATGACAATCGCGATGGAGAGCTTCATGACAGACAATGCCCAGACCCTCGTCAATGCCGGCCACGCTGTGCCGCTGTATATCGACGGCACGCACGTCGATGCCACATCCGGCGAAACCTTCACGGTAACCAATCCCCATGACGGCAAGCTACTGGCCAGGGTCCAGCATGCCGCGCCGGCCGATGTGGATGCCGCCGTGGCGGCGGCGCGTCGCGGCCAGCGCGTCTGGTCGGCAATGAGTGGCATGCAGCGTGGACGCATCCTGCAGCGTGCCGTGTCACTGCTCAGGGAACGCAACGACGAGCTCGCCGAGCTCGAGACCCGCAACACCGGCAAGCCGATCAGCGAAACCTCCACGGTGGACGTCGTCACCGGCGCCGATGCCCTGGAGTACTACGCAGGCCTTGCCGCCGCTATCGAAGGTACGCAGATACCGCTGCGCGAATCGTCCTTCGTCTACACCCGCCGTGAACCGCTTGGGGTGATCGGTGCCATCGGCGCCTGGAACTACCCGATCCAGATCGCCTGCTGGAAGGCCGCCCCGGCGCTCGCCGCCGGCAATGCCGTGGTCTTCAAGCCCAGCGAAGTCACGCCGCTGACCGCCATGGCACTCGCCGAGGTGCTGACCGAGGCCGGCCTGCCGGATGGCGTTTTCAATATCGTGCATGGTGACGCAAGGGTCGGCGAGCTGCTCACCGGTCATGCCGATATCGACAAGGTGACGTTTACCGGCGAGGTGGGCACCGGCAAGAAGGTCATGGCAGCGGCTGGGGGCTCGACCCTCAAGGAAGTGACCATGGAGCTTGGCGGCAAGTCGCCACTGATCGTGTTTGCCGACGCCGACCTCGATCGCGCCGCCGACGCTGCCATGATGGCCAACTTCTACTCCAGCGGGCAGATCTGCACCAACGGCACCCGGGTGTTCGTCGAAGACGCTGTAAAAGCGGCATTCGAAGAAAAGATCGCCGAACGGGTGGCACGTATTCGCGCCGGCGACCCGCTCGACCCGGACGTCAACTTCGGCCCGCTGGTCAGTTTCGAGCACCAGGCCAAGGTGCTCGACTACATCGCCATTGGCAAGCGCGAGGGGGCTCGGGTGCTGATCGGCGGCGAGCCCTGGGACCAGGCAGAGATGGCCAGCGGCGCCTGGGCTGCGCCGACGGTATTCACCGACTGTACCGACGACATGCGCATCGTGCGCGAGGAGATCTTTGGCCCGGTGATGTCGATTCTCGCCTTCGACGATGAAGAGGACGTGATCCGCCGCGCCAACGACACCCACTACGGCCTTGCCGCCGGTGTGTTCACCGAAAGCCTGAACCGTGCGCATCGCACCATCCACCGCCTCGAAGCGGGCATCTGCTGGATCAATACCTGGGGCGAATCGCCCGCCGAAATGCCGGTTGGCGGCGTCAAGCAGTCCGGCATCGGCCGCGAGAACGGCATCGAGACCCTGGCCCACTACACTCGGACCAAATCCGTGCAAGTGGAAATGGGGCCTTTCGAATCGGTGTTTTAAGGAGGCTACATGTCCCAGATTCGTGAATTCGATTACGTCATTATCGGCGCTGGCTCCGCCGGCAACGTGCTTGCCACCCGGTTGACCGAGGACGCCGAAGTCAGCGTGCTGTTGCTCGAGGCTGGCGGCCCCGACTACCGCTTCGACTTCCGTACCCAGATGCCAGCGGCGCTGGCCTTCCCGCTGCAGGGCAAGCGCTACAACTGGGCCTTCGAGACCGACCCCGAACCCCACATGGACGGGCGGCGCATGGAGTGTGGCCGCGGCAAGGGCCTCGGGGGGTCTTCATTGATCAACGGCATGTGCTACATCCGCGGCAACGCCCTGGATTATGACAACTGGGCAAGCCAGCCCGGACTTTCCGACTGGACCTACGCCGAGTGCCTGCCCTACTTCAGGAAGGCCGAAAGCCGCGATATCGGGGCCAACGACTATCACGGCGGCAATGGCCCGGTAAGCGTCACGACCCCCAAGGAGGGTAACAACCCGCTCTACCGCACCTTTATCGAAGCGGGCAAGCAGGCGGGCTATGCCGAGACCGAGGACATCAATGGCTATCGCCAGGAGGGGTTCGGCCCGATGGATCGCTTCGTCACGCCGAATGGCCGGCGCGCTTCCACCGCGCGAGGTTACCTCGACCAGGCCAAGGGTCGGCCGAACCTGACCATCGAGACCCACGCCACCACCGACATCATCACCTTCGAGGGCAAGCGCGCCACCGGGGTACGCTATGCGCGCAAGGGGCAACCCCAGGAAGTCCGTGCGCGGCGCGAGGTGCTGCTGTGCGCTGGCGCCATCGCCTCGCCGCAGATACTGCAACGCTCCGGCATCGGCCCCAAGGATCTACTGGACGAGTTCGGCATCGACGCGGTGCAGGTCAATGACAACGTCGGTGAGCACCTGCAGGATCACCTGGAGATGTACATCCAGTACGAATGCACCCAGCCGATCTCGCTGTATCCAGCGCTGAAATGGATCAACCAGCCGAGGATCGGTGCCGAATGGCTGCTGTTCGGCAAGGGAATTGGTGCCAGCAACCAATTCGAGGCGGCCGGTTTCATCCGCAGCCGTGACGAGGAGGAGTGGCCCAACCTGCAATACCACTTCCTGCCGATCGCCATCAGTTACAACGGCAAGAGTGCCGTACAGGCCCATGGCTTCCAGGCCCATGTGGGCTCCATGCGCTCCGAGAGCCGTGGGCGCATTCGCCTGACCTCACGCGACCCAGGCGCGGCGCCCAGCATCCTGTTCAACTACATGTCCAACCAGAAGGACTGGCAGGAGTTCCGCGATGCCATCCGCCTGACCCGCGAGATCATCGCCCAGCCCGCCTTCGATGCCTACCGAGGCCGCGAGATCTCGCCGGGGCCCGAGGTACAGACGGATGCCGAACTCGACGCCTTCGTGCGCGAACATGCCGAGACCGCCTACCACCCGTGTGGCAGCTGCCGGATGGGCGAAGGCGAGGATGCTGTGGTCGATGGAGAAGGCCGGGTGCATGGTGTGGAAAGCCTGCGGGTCGTCGATGCCTCGCTGTTTCCGTTGATTCCCACCGGCAACCTCAACGCGCCGACCATCATGCTGGCCGAGAAGATCGCCGACCGCATTCGTGGCCGCCAGCCGCTGCCACGCTCCGAGGCACCCTACTACGTCGCCGGCGCCAGCCCGCACCGGACGGAGCCCCAACGACGGCTCGGCTGAACGGAATGCCTGCCAGCACATTCTCTTGACACCTATTCTCTTGAAACCTATTGCGCCTCGTCGTGTCCCTGGCACGGCGAGGCGCTTTCGTTCGCCATGCTGTCGCCAAGCGGGCACCCTGAAGGCACGGCAATGCTCAAGCGCTCAACCAGAAGCTGTGGGGGTGGCCAGTCCTGACACTTTGCGCTAGGCTGCAGGAATTCAAACAACTGTTCGAATCTCGGTTCGAATATCGCCAACGCACCACATCGCCTGATGAATGGATGGAGACGCCAATGCTCACCCTGATCCTGCTGTTGCTGGCCATTGCGGGCCTGCTTGTCGTGATGCGCCGCGAAGCCGGTGCCATGCCGGCACTCGTCGTGCTTGCCGTCACAGGCCTTGCCAGCCTGCTGGTTGCGTCGACGCTGCTCGGCATCCTGCTGTTGCTGGCCGCCGCCGTGGTGGCCGCTGCCGGCCTTCCCATGCTGCGCGGCAAGTGGCTGACGCCGCGGCTGTTCGCGATGTTCAAGAAGGTCTCGCCGCAGGTTTCGGAAACCGAACGCGTGGCACTCGAAGCCGGCAGCGTGGCCTGGGATGGCGAGCTATTCAGCGGGCGCCCGAACTGGCAGTCGCTGCTGGCCTTCGGCGACGATGGGGTCAGTGACGATGAACGTGCCTTCCTCGACACCCAGTGCAGCGTAGCCGCCGGCATGTGCAACTCCTGGGACATCGCCCGCGAACGCGCTGACCTTCCCGAAGCACTGTGGAACTACCTCAAGAAGGAACGCTTCTTCGGCATGATCATCCCCCGCGAGTATGGCGGGCTCGGCTTCTCGGCCAAGGCACAGTCGCTGGTGCTGCAGAAGTTGTCCGTCAGCGAGACGCTGATGGTCACCGTCGGCGTACCCAACTCGCTCGGCCCGGGTGAACTGCTGCTCAAGTACGGCACCCAGCAGCAGAAGGATCACTACCTGCCAAGGCTCGCCGATGGACGGGAGATTCCCTGCTTCGGCCTGACCGGCCCGCGTGCGGGCAGTGATGCCACCTCGCTGCCCGATACCGGTGTCGTGTGCCGCGAGATGGTCGACGGCAAGGAAGTGCTCGGCGTGCGGCTGAACTTCGAGAAGCGCTGGATCACCCTGGCGCCGATCGCCACCGTGGTGGGCCTGGCCTTCCGCCTGTTCGACCCCGACCAACTGCTCGGTGAAGAGACCGATCGCGGCATCACCCTGGCGCTGATCCCCCGTGACACCGCCGGCATGGAGATCGGCCGCCGCCACCACCCCATCGGCAGCCCGTTCCTCAATGGTCCGATCAAGGGCAAGGATGTCTTCGTGCCGCTCGAGACCATCATCGGCGGCACCGAGATGATCGGCCAGGGCTGGCGGATGCTGGTCGAGTGCCTGTCTATCGGCCGCTGCATCACCCTGCCCTCCGGCGCCACCGGCACCGCGCGCTACGCGCTGGGCTGGAGCGGCGGCTTCGCCCGGGTACGCCGCCAGTTCAACGTGCCGGTGGCCGAGATGGAGGGCGTACAGGAGCCGCTGGCACGCATGACGGCACTGGCCTACATCGCCCAGGCCGCGGTCTACCAGACCGCCAACACCATCGACCATGGCGAGAAGCCGGCGGTACCCTCGGCGATTCTCAAGAGCCAGTTGACCGAATTCCAGCGCCAGATCCTGGGTGACGCCATGGATATCCATGGCGGCAAGGCGGTGACCCTCGGCCCACGTAACTACCTGGGGATCGGCTACAGTGCCAACCCGGTGGCGATCACCGTGGAAGGCGCCAATATCATGACCCGCAACCTGATGATCTTCGGTCAGGGGGCGATTCGCTGCCATCCCTACGTACTCGAGGAACTGGCCGCCCGCGATGCCGACGACCTCAAGGCCTTCGACCATGCCTTCTTCGGCCATGCCGGGCTGATCATGGGCAACGCCGCGCGCGCCTTCACCCAGGGCCTGGGACTCGGCAAGGCCAGCGTGCCCTTCGATGGCCATGCTGCGGGGTATGCCAGCGAAATCACCCGGCTCTCCTCCGGATTCGGACTGTGCGCCGACGCCGCCATGGCAAGCCTCGGCGCCAGCCTCAAGCAGCGTGAGATGCTCTCGGCACGGCTCGGGGATGTGCTCTCCAACCTCTATCTGGCCTCGATGGTGCTCAAGCAGTGGCACGAGGGCGACAAGGTCGAGGGCGAGGAAGCACTGCTCGACTATGCCTGTGGCTTCCTGCTGGGGCGTGCCGAACAGGCCCTTGACGAGCTGTTCGACAACCTGCCCAACCGTGCACTGGGACGGCTGCTGCGGGTGATCGTGATGCCGCGGGGCAAGCGCCACAAGCGCCCCCACGATGATCTGGCCCGTGCCATTGCCCAGGCGGTCTCCAACGCCACCGCACTGCGTACCAAGCTGCTGCGCAATACCTGGGACGCCGATGACGGCGAGCAGGAGAACCCGCTGGCGCAGTACAACGCCCTGCTGGCCACCCAGGAGCGTGCCGAAGCACTCTACCGCACCGTCAACAAGGCCTTTGCCAAGGGGCAATTGCCGGCCGATGCGCTATCGCCGGAAGCACGGGTGGAAGAAGCCCTGAAGGCTGGCATCATCTCGCAGGAAGATGCCGCATTCATGCGCGAACGCGAGGTGCGAGTGCTGGAGATGCTCAGCGTGGACGACTTCGAGTACGACGCCTTCGTCACCGACAAGGCGGCGATCCTTCGCCACAACGCCGCCTGACCAACCGCTAAGCGATACACACGCCCCGGTCTGCTGCCGGGGCGTGTGTGTTCAGTCCTCCCGCAACTCACCCTCTCTTCTCCTCGCCTCCCTGGTGTGCCCCCGGTTTTGTAGACACTTTGCCGACAACCGAAGGTAAGGTGCTATGCGCTTTAAAATTCGACGTCAGTTCACGCTAGAGTTCAAACGCCATGTCGTCCAGTATTCACTGGAGGCCC
>NZ_PYUD01000008.1 GCF_003028575.1 Halomonas urumqiensis
TGAGCGGAGCGTCTCGCTTGCCGTCGTGGCCTGCCGTGTTGCGGCGGCCTCGCCAGCGCCCTGCGAGGAAGGCGTATTCTACGTGATCGGCGTGGCGTGTCAAGCGCCATGTTTCGCCGGGGTGATGACTCACCCAGAAACTGTCGACAGCACCAAAACCCCAGTACTATCAATCACTTTCTTCACTTACCACCGCCTGCAACGTTGCCCGTCGCCGGCAGCGGATGCGTACTTTACGGTTTTCATGACGTCCATGCAATACCCTGCATCAGAAAAATGTCACGCCGTATGTCATGAAGGTGGCGTGGATCACTGGGCAGGCGTTGTGATTCCACGCAAAACGACGACTCAGCTATCGCCAGGTGAACGCTTCATCTTGCGCATCACAGCCATCACAGGCCCGGAGGCCACGTAGGCGCCGAACAGCAGCAACAGCATCACCGAAGGCTCGACCGAGATGACAACGAACCCGAGCACGATGGCCAACAACACCACGAAGGGAACGGGACCCTTGAGGTCGATATCCTTGAAGCTGTAGTAGCGAATATTGCTGACCATCAGCACCCCAGCTGCCCCAACAATGAACAACATCAGCAGCTTGAAACCAAAGGCGTCGGCATCGAAACTGTGGAACGTCCACACGCTGGCAGCCACCAGGGCCGCCGCCGAGGGGCTTGGCAGGCCGATGAACCATTTCTTGTCGACACTGCCAACCTGCACATTGAAGCGCGCCAGCCGCAGCGCGGCGCAGGCCACATACAGGAAAGCCACGACCCAGCCGGTCTTGCCGATGTCCTGGAGTATCCAGGTGAAGGCGACTAATGCCGGTGCCGCACCGAACGAGAGCATGTCGGCCAGACTATCGTACTCGGCACCAAACGCGCTCTGAGTATTGGTCATGCGGGCGACTCGACCGTCCAGTCCATCGAGCACCATGGCGATGAAGATGGCAACCGCAGCGGTAGTAAATTCGCCGTTGATGCCTGCCACCACGGCAAAGAAACCTGCGAACAGCGCAGACGTGGTGAATAGATTGGGCAACAGATAAATACCCTTGCGCCGCACCTTCTGGCCATTTTCCATGGACTCTTCGATGACTTCCGTCTCGCGCAGAAAGGCCGCGGCAATATCCTCCTCGGCAGGAGAAGCCGTGTCATTCGTCCTGCCGTCATCACCAGCCTCCATGCCATCTGAAGTCTGCGCAGCTTCGTTCTCGGGCTTTCTGGAATCCTGACTCATACGCGTTATCCATTGGCGGAGTGAAATCGCCTCACAGCGATAGGCACATTCTACACGCTGAGCGGGTGGCAAAACATCGAGCCACCCGTACGGGCGGCACTCCAACACGCAACGAGGGCGCGGAAAAACGCGCCCTCGTTGCGTTCAGCCGGCCCCTTGCAGGATCAGTTCTTGCTCTTGTCGACCAGCTGATTGGCGGCAATCCACGGCATCATGCCGCGCAGCTTGGCACCCACCTGTTCGATGTCGTGCTCAGCGTTGAGGCGACGACGTGCGGTCATCGAGGGATAGTTGCTGTTGCCCTCGTTAATGAACATCTTGGCGTATTCGCCGGTCTGGATACGCTTCAGCGCATTGCGCATGGCGGCACGGGATTGCTCATTGATGACCTCGGTGCCAGTCACGTACTCGCCATACTCCGCGTTGTTGGAGATGGAATAGTTCATGTTGGCGATGCCACCCTCGTACATCAGGTCGACGATCAGCTTGAGCTCGTGCAGGCACTCGAAGTAGGCCATTTCCGGGGCATAGCCGGCTTCGGTCAGGG
Organism: Halomonas urumqiensis; assembly: GCF_003028575.1. Classification (GTDB taxonomy): domain Bacteria; phylum Pseudomonadota; class Gammaproteobacteria; order Pseudomonadales; family Halomonadaceae; genus Halomonas; species Halomonas urumqiensis. The sequence continues at coordinate 1,787 of NZ_PYUD01000008.1, forward strand.
TCTCGAAACCTGCCTTGACCAGCTCGACGGCGCCACCGCACAGCACGGCCTGCTCACCGAACAGGTCGGTCTCGGTCTCATCCTTGAAGGTTGTCTCGATGATACCGCTGCGACCGCCGCCGATGGCTGCGGCATAGGAGAGCGCGAGCTCCTTGGCGGAGCCTGAGGCATCCTGGTGGATGGCGATCAGGTCGGGAATGCCGCCGCCCTTGACGAATTCGGAGCGCACGGTGTGACCCGGCGCCTTCGGGGCGATCATGATCACATCCAGGTCCTTGCGCGGCTCGACCTGGTTGTAGTGGATGTTGAAACCATGGGCGAAGGCCAGTGTAGCGCCTTGCTTGAGGTTCGGCTCGACCTGGTTCTCGTAGATCGCCTTCTGGTTCTCGTCCGGGGCGAGGATCATCACAATGTCGGCGGTCTTGCAGGCGTCTTCGACGGACGCGACCTTCAGGCCCGCGGACTCAGCCTTGGCGGCGGAACTGGAACCAGCACGCAGCGCCACGGTGACGTCGACACCGGACTCCTTGAGGTTATTGGCGTGGGCATGGCCCTGTGAACCGTAACCCACGATGGTGACCTTCTTGCCCTGAACGAGGGAGAGGTCGCAATCCTTGTCGTAATAAACGTGCATGAGGTGCTCCTGAAAGTTGAGTGAGACTGATCGGAAGGATCAAGGTCGTGTCAGCGTTGATGGCCACCCGCCCCGTCTGTCGCGGCGCTGGGTTCGCGGCATCCGATGGAAGACACCTTAAGCCATGCATGCTGTTGCGTAAAACGCGATATTTGCAACACCACATGCCGAATTATGCAATACTGAAGCCATGGACATGCGACCCTTGAAGCACTTCCTGGCATTGGCGGAGTCATTGCACTTCGGCCGCGCCAGCGATGCCTGTCACGTCAGCCCATCGACACTGTCGCGCTCGATCCGCCAGTTGGAAGAGAGCCTGAGTGGCGTGCGATTGTTCGAACGCGATAATCGTCACGTCGCGCTGACCCGTCACGGCGAGACCTTCCAGCGCTACGCCCGGGAGGCTCTGGCGCAATGGGAACAGCTGCGCCTCTCGCTGATCAACGAGGGGCAGACGCTGACCGGCGAGATCAGCGTCTACTGTTCGGTGACCGCCAGCTACAGTTTCCTCTACGAACTGCTCAGCGACTTTCGCCTTCGCCACCCGGGTATCGAGCTCAAGCTGCATACCGGCGACCCGGCCGAGGCAATGTCGCGAGTGCTCGCCGGGGACGAGGACATGGCCATCACACCACGCCCCCGCCAAACGCCCGAGGCGCTGGCATTCAAGTCCCTGACCCGCTCGCCGCTGGTCTTCATCGCCCCGCATGACGCCCATGACTGGATTCCCCCCACGCCCGAGTCACCCAGTGCCGAGCAGTGGCGGGACGTGCCGATGATTCTCTCCGAGGCCGGGCTGTCGCGGCAGTACAGCGACACCTGGTTCAAGGCGCTTGGCATCGCGCCACGCATCTACGCCCAGGTGGCCGGGCACGAGGCCATCGTCAGCATGGTGGGGCTGGGCTTCGGCATCGGCGTGGTGCCGAAGATCGTGCTCGACAACAGCCCACTCGTTCAGCGCGTCCGGGTTCTCCCGGTGAAGCCGGAACTTCCCCACTACGATGTCGGCCTGTGTGTGCTGGAGCGACGCTTGAGAAGCCCACTGATCCAGGCGCTGTGGCAGGAAGTCATCGAGCGCTGACCCGCCGGAAGACGCAAAAGCCGCCCCGTGTGGCGGCTTTTGCGTTGCTCTCGTTACCTCGAACACCCCTACAGGGACAGCACCTTGTCGCCGCGGGCTATCCCCGACACACCGGTGCGCGCCACTTCGAGAATGCCAACCGGCGCCATGGCCTGCAGGAAGGCGTCGAGCTTGCCGGCATCGCCGGTGATCTGCACGGTATAGAGGCTTGGCGAGACATCGACGATCTGGGCACGAAAGATATCCACCGTGCGCTTCACTTCATCACGCGCGGCCCCCAGCGCCTTGACCTTGATCAGCATCAGCTCGCGCTCGATGTGGTTGCCTTCGGTCAAATCCACCAGCTTGACCACGTCGATCAGCTTGTTGAGGTGCTTGGTGATCTGTTCGATCACCCGGTCATCCCCCACTGTCGTCACGGTCAGCCTCGACAGGCTCGGGTCCTCGGTAGGCGCCACGTTCAGCGTTTCGATGTTGAAGTTGCGCTGGGAGAACAACCCCACCACACGCGACAGGGCGCCCGGTTCGTTTTCCATCAGAATCGAGATGATATGGCGCATCAGGTCCGCTCCGTCTTGGAAAGCAGCATGTCACGCATGGAGCCCAGGGGCACCTGCATCGGATAGACGTGCTCGTGAGGGTCGACGAGAACATCGAGGAACACCAGCTCATGCTTGTCGGCAAAGGCGCGTTCCAATGCCGGTTCGAGCTCCTCGAGGGTCTCGACCCGCAGGGCGGTGAAGCCATACGACTCGATCAGTTTCTGGAAGTCTGGCAACGACTCCATGTAGGAGTGCGCATGGCGGGACTTGTAGTTCAGGTCCTGCCACTGGCGCACCATGCCAAGCGAGGCATTGTTGAGGTTGACGATCTTCACACCGCCACCGAACTGCTTACAGGTCGACAACTCCTGCATCATCATCTGAAAGCTGCCTTCGCCGGTCACGCAGATGACCTGCTCATCCGGGAAGTTATGCTTGATGCCCATGGCCGCCGGGAAACCGAAGCCCATGGTACCGAGCCCCCCGGACGTGATGAAGCGGTTGGGCTTGTCGAACTTGTAGTACTGAGCCGCGAACATCTGGTGCTGGCCCACGTCGGTCGTCACGTATGCCTCGCCACGGGTGATGCGACACAGCGCCTCGATCACTTCCTGGGGCTTGATGGACTCACCGGGCCTGGAAGGCTCATACAGCTTGCCGACCCGATCTTCACGCCAGCCCTCGATCTTCTGCCACCATTCGGCGAGCGACTCCGGGTTGGCGATCTCCTTGCCCTGCACCAGGCTGATCATTTCACTGATCACGCTGCCGGCGGGGCCCACGATCGGCACATCGGCACGCACCGTCTTGGACACCGAGCTCGGGTCGATATCGACGTGAACGATCTTGGCCGTGGGGCAGAACTTGGACGTATTGTTGGTGACGCGATCATCGAAACGCGCGCCGATGGCAATGATCAGGTCGGCGTGATGCATGGCCATGTTCGACTCATAGGAGCCGTGCATGCCGAGCCAGCCCAGGCACTGCTTGTCGCTTTGCGGATAGGAACCGATACCCATCAGGGTGGTGGTGATCGGATAGCCCAACCGCTTGACCAGGTCGGTCAGCGCCTCGCTTGCGCGCCCGGTGACCACGCCACCGCCGGTATAGAACACCGGCCGCTTGGCCTTGAGCATCAACTCCACGGCCTTCTTGATCTGGCCGGTATGCCCGCGAGTCACGGGGTTGTAGGAGCGCATCTTGACCTTTTTCGGATAGACGTACTCATAACGCTCGGTGGGGGCAGTCATATCCTTGGGGATATCCACCACCACCGGGCCAGGCCGGCCAGTCGCCGCAAGGTAGTAGGCCTTCTTGAGAACTTCCGGAATCTCGCTTGGATGCCTGATCGAGAAGCTATGCTTCACGATTGGCCGGGTGACCCCGATGATGTCGGTCTCCTGGAAGGCGTCATCGCCAATCAGGTGACTCATTACCTGGCCGCACAGCACCACCATCGGAATCGAATCCATGTAGGCGGTGGCAATACCGGTGACCGCGTTGGTCGCACCGGGCCCGGAGGTCACAAGGACGGTGCCGGGCTTGCCGGAGGCACGCGCATAGCCGTCAGCGGCGTGGGTCGCCGCCTGCTCGTGGCGCACCAGGATGTGCTTGACCTTGTCCTGGCGGAACAGCGCATCGTAGATGTGCAGCGCTGCGCCACCCGGGTAACCATAGATATATTCGACGCCCTCATCCTGCAGGAATCGGGCGATCATGTCCGCGCCGGAAAGCAGTTCCACTTGATGTATCTCCCCTGGAGGTCTCGAGTGCGATCCGTGGCCCAATCGGGGGCACGGGGTCGAGTGCGACGGTATGTCGCTGCCGGATACGCCGGCACCTGATGCCAAACCCTGGCATTGGCCCGGTTAGGGCCTGCACTCTCATTCGGGAACGCCGGTTCATTGCGACATGAATCCTGCGTTCCCTTCACGGCAGATCGCCGCGTCGGGGCGTTGGCCGAACCAGGCGGTTGGCCCGGTCTCGGTAATCCTTCGGCGGGTAAAGGCCCTCTGGCCTACCCTTCGCGCGGGAGTGGGGGTTGCCCGCTATATTCCGCGCCCGCAAATCAGGAACGGACAAGATTCCATTAGCGACACAATGGTGTCAACCGCAGGAAGAGCACAATCCGCAGTGAGCGTGGCCCCGCCGGCAGCGATGAGCGGTAAGGCGTACTAAATCAGGGAAAATATCACGGGCAAAAAAGAACCCGCCGGACGCGAAGTCTGGCGGGCAAGAGGGTTACAGGACGCAACCTGATCTTAGTGTAGCCAGCCACCGGGCCGGCAACGTAAAGGTTTGTTGCGATGCACGCCCGGCTCAGGCAAACACCAGATGCCCCTCCTCGGCCGTGACATGAATCACGTCGCCGGGCGAGAACTTGCCAGCCAGCAGATCCTGGGCCAGTGGATTCTCGATACGGTTCTGGATGGCACGCTTCAGCGGCCTCGCCCCGAATACCGGATCGAACCCCACGACGGCAAGCTGAGCCAACGCCTCATCGCTCACTTCCAGGCGCAGGTCATGCTCGGCGAGCCGCGACCTCAGGCGTTCCAGCTGAATGCCGGCGATGGCCTGGATCTGCTCCTGGCCGAGGGCGTGGAACACCACCACCTCATCGATGCGGTTGATCAACTCGGGCCGGAAATGCGTGCCGACCACCTCCATCACCGCGCTCTTCATCTGCTCGTAATGGGTGTCGTCCCCGCCCATTCGCTGGATGATGTCCGAGCCCATGTTGGAGGTCATGACGATCACCGTATTGCGAAAGTCCACGGTGCGCCCGTGGCCATCGGTGAGGCGGCCATCCTCGAGCACTTGCAGCAGGATATTGAAGACATCCGGATGCGCCTTCTCCACCTCGTCGAGCAACAGCACGGAGTATGGCTTGCGGCGCACCGCTTCGGTCAGATAGCCGCCCTCTTCATAGCCGACGTATCCGGGCGGCGCACCGATCAAGCGCGACACGGAGTGCTTCTCCATGAACTCCGACATGTCGATACGCACCATGGCCTCTTCGGTGTCGAAGAGGAAATTGGCCAGTGACTTGCAGAGCTCCGTCTTGCCCACCCCGGTGGGACCGAGGAACAGGAACGAGCCATTGGGCCGGTTGGGGTCGGCAAGTCCGGCACGCGAACGGCGCACCGCATTGGCCACCGCCGTGACCGCCTCGTGCTGGCCGATCACCCGCTCGTGCAACGCCTCTTCCATGCGCAGCAGCTTGTCACGCTCGCCCTCGAGCATCTTGGCCACCGGGATGCCGGTCCAGCGTGAGACCACCTCGGCGATCTCCTCCTCCGTGACGTTGGAGCGCAGCAACTGGTGCTTGGCGGTATCCGCCTCGCGTTCACCGCTCTCGGCGATCTTCTTCTCGAGCTCCGGAATCACCCCATACTGCAGCTCCGACATACGTCCGAGATCGCCCTGGCGGCGAGCCTGCTCGAGATCGACACGCGCACGCTCGAGCTCATCCTTGAACTGCGCCGCGCCCTGGATGCTGGCCTTTTCCGCCTTCCATATCTCGTCGAGGTCGGCATACTCGCGCTCGAGCTCAAAGATCTGCTCTTCCAACGTTTCCAGGCGCTTTTTCGACGCCTCGTCGGTTTCCTTCTTGAGGTGCTCGCGCTCCATCTTCAACTGAATCAGACGGCGATCCAGGCGGTCCATCTCTTCGGGCTTGGAATCAAGCTCCATGCGGATACGCGACGACGCCTCGTCGATCAGGTCGATGGCCTTGTCGGGCAACTGCCGGTCCGTGATGTAGCGGTTCGAGAGCTTGGCCGCGGCGATGATCGCCCCATCGGTGATGTCGACCCCATGGTGCACCTCGTAGCGCTCCTTGAGGCCACGCAGGATCGCCACGGTATCTTCCTCGGTAGGCTCGTCGACCAGCACCTTCTGGAAACGCCGCTCCAGCGCGGCATCCTTCTCGATGTACTTGCGGTACTCATCGAGGGTGGTGGCCCCCACGCAGTGCAGCTCACCACGCGCCAGCGCCGGCTTGAGCATGTTACCGGCATCCATGGCGCCTTCGGCCTTGCCCGCACCCACCATGGTGTGAAGCTCATCGATGAACAGGATCACCCGCCCCTCTTCCTGGGAGAGTTCGTTGAGCACCGCCTTCAGACGCTCCTCGAACTCGCCACGGAACTTGGCACCGGCCAGAAGCGACCCCATGTCCAGGGCAAGTACGCGCTTGTCCTTCAGCCCCTCGGGCACCTCGCCGTTGACGATACGCTGGGCCAGGCCCTCGACGATGGCGGTCTTGCCCACCCCGGGCTCACCGATCAGCACCGGGTTGTTCTTGGTGCGCCGCTGCAGCACCTGAATGGTACGGCGGATCTCGTCGTCACGACCGATCACCGGATCGAGCTTGCCACTGGCCGCCCGCTCGGTGAGATCGAGGGTGTACTTGGCAAGCGCCTCGCGCTGCTCCTCGGCACCGGCATCCTCGACCTTGCTGCCACCACGCAGGCTGTCGATGGCCGCTTCCAGCGTCTTGCGGTTGAGCCCTGATTGGGTGAGTAGCTTGCTGACCGCGTGACCCATGTCCAGCGCCGCCAACAGCACCAGCTCACTGGCGATAAATTGGTCGCCACGCTTCTGGGCTTCACGGTCAGTCAGGTTGAACAGCCGGATCAGATCACGGGACGGCTGCACTTCTCCATCGAACTGGGCGACCTTGGGCAGGTCATCGAGATGGCCCATCAACGAGCTGCGCAAGCGCGCAGCATCCCCACCCGCTTTCTGTACCAGCGACTTGGCACCGGTATCACTGGCATCCAGCAGGGCCAGCAACAGGTGGCCGGGTTCCAGTTGATTGTGGCCGTGGCCAACGGCCAGGGACTGGGCATCGGCCACGGTGTTCTGCAGCTTGCCGGTAAATTTATCGAAACGCATGCGCTTTTCTCCATTGGGGTGGCGAGGCGTTCGGACGCCCCGCGTGGCCCGATCAATTCGTCTTGACACATTCAATGGAGTCAGGCTGGGCCGCTTTCAAGTCGGCCGTGAGGAAAAGCGTAGGAAGGGTTGATGTGGGTCAACGTAGCCAGATCACGCTGGCCATGCGGCCGGTCTTGCCTTCATCACGGCGGTGAGAATAGAAGCGTGGTTCGCAAGCGGTGCAGAAGTGGCCACCGCTGATATGCGAGAGCCCGAGGCGTTCCAGGCGCAGCCGGGCGAGCCGATAGAGATCGGCCATGTGATGGCCAAGCCGGTAGGGGCTTGGGTCGAAGGCATCGGCGGCTTCCGGGTGGACACCGACAAACGCCTGCTGCACTTCCGGGCCGACCTCGAACTGGGCATTGGAGATCGCCGGGCCCAGCCACGCCAACTGCTCTTCCGGAGGGATCCCGAGAGCCGCCACCGTCGCTTCGAGTACGCCGCCAGCCAGACCACGCCAGCCGGCATGGGCGACCGCCACCCGGGTGCCCCGCCGATCGGTGAAAAACACCGGCAGACAGTCGGCGGTCATTACCACGCAGGCATACTGGTCATCGAACGCCACGGCGGCATCCGCCTTCGGCGGCGTCTCCTGGAAGGACTGCTGCACCCGCGCACCGTGTACCTGGTTCAACCACAGGAGCGGGCGCTCGCCGCCCACTTCCTTCTGCAGCAGCCGACGGCACAACGCGACATGATCACTGTTGTCACCCACGTGCTCGCCGGGGTTGAAGCAGGCGAACTCGTCCTGGCTGGGGCCGGTCTCGCGGGTCGTCACGAAAGCACCCACGGTGGTAGGCGCCGGCCAATCAGGCAGAATCAGCGTCGGGCGCAGGTCTGGAGCGTCGCTCATCGCGGGGGATTCCTTGGCACGTGGGGATCAGCGCATGGTCTCGTGGTCGTCACGCAGGTAATCGATCAGCAGCAGCATGTCATCCGGCAGCGCTGAACGGAAGATCATTCGCTCGCGGTGTTCCGGGTGCACGAAGGCCAGCTTGCGGGCATGCAACGCCTGCCGAGGGAACTCGCGCAGAATCGTCTTCAGCGTATCACTGGCCCCTGGCGGCAATTTCAGCCGCCCACCATAGACCGGGTCGCCGATCAATGGATAGCGCAGGTGCGCCAGGTGCACGCGAATCTGGTGGGTACGGCCCGTTTCCAGCCGACAGCGCACATGGGTATGGGCACGAAAGCGCTCGACGACACGGTAATGGGTCACCGCCGGCTTGCCGGAGGCTGTCACCGCCTGGCGCTTGCGATCCTTGGGGTGACGCCCGATCGGTGCATCCAGCGAACCACCGGAGGTCATCACCCCCACCGAAATCGCATCGTATTCCCGCGATACCGTGCGCGCCTGCAGCTGTTCCACCAGCGCCGTCTGTGCGGCCAGTGTCTTGGCCACCACCATCAGGCCGGTGGTGTCCTTGTCCAGACGGTGCACGATGCCGGCGCGCGGCACCATGGCAAGCGCCGGGCAATGAAACAGCAGCGCGTTGAGCAGCGTGCCATCGGGGTTGCCGGCCGCCGGGTGAACCACCAGTCCCGCCGGCTTGTCGATCACCAGCACCGCATCATCTTCATGCACCACCTCAAGCGGAATATCCTGTGGCTCGAAGCGCGTGTCATCCTCGATCTCGGCCACAAGCGCGAGTGCCTCACCGCCATAGACCTTGTCCTTGGGTTTCGCCGGGCTGCCATCGACGGTCAACGCACCGGCCTTGATCCAGGCCTTCAGGCGCTCCCTGGAATGGTCGGCGAACAGTTCGGCAGCGGCCTGATCCAGGCGTAGGCCGGCCATGGTGTCGGGCACACGTTGCTGTGCTTCCAGGGTCTGAGACATGTGCTTGAGGAGGCCTGTATGCGAGAGGTGAATCCGGGATATCGTCGGATGACTGCGTTTTGCCGCGCGGTGCTTTATAGTGACCGGGTTTAAGGTCGATTCTAACACGGCCAATCCGCGTTGTTTGACACGAGGATCACGATGCGCGTTTTCACCCCCACTGCCCGTCTGGCCACACTGTTGCTGGCCTCCACCCTACTGGTCGGCTGTGCCAGCAACGGTGGCGACACCCCGGAAGAAGAAGACGAGTTCGCAGGCGTCGCCGAACGCGAACTCTACGAAGATGCCCGCGATGCGCTGGATCGCCGTGTATTCGGCTCGGCCATCGAACGGCTCGAGGCGATCGACACGCGCTACCCGTTCGGCAACCACGCCGAGCAGGCCCAGCTGGAACTGATCTACGCCTACTACGAGACGAACGATTGGGAGGCCACCCGTGCCGCCGCCAGCCGCTTCATCCGCCTGCATCCGAGCCACCCGCAGGCCGATTACGCCCTGTACATGCGTGGGTTGGCCGCCTGGGAAGCTGGCCGTTTCAGCCTCGAACGCCTGAAACTGATCGACATCTCCAAGCGTGACCTGGGCGCCTCGCGTGATGCCTATACCGACTTCAGCGAGCTGATTCGTCTCTACCCGAACAGCCAGTACGCCCCGGATGCCGAACAGCGCCTGGTCTACCTGCGCAACCTGCTGGCGCGCCATGAATTGCACGTGGCCGATTTCTACCTGCGCAAGGGAGCCTACCTCGCCGCCGTGGAACGTGGGCGCTGGGTGGTCGAGAACTATCCCAACACAGAAGCCACCCGCGATGCACTGGCGGTCATGGTGGAAGGCTACCTGGGTCTCGAGATGCGTGACCGTGCCCGCGAGGTGCTCAACGTGCTGATCGAGAACGATCCTCGCCACGAGCAGTTGCGCGGCCGTACCTTCGAGCCCAGGCATGTGAACGCGGACTCGCTCTCGGCCTGACCGCGGTACGCACTGCGATAAAAAAACCGGCGCTGCCATGAGCAGCACCGGTTTTTTTGTACCTAGCGTTCGAGGAATCAGCTTCTCAAAAGCATAGAAAAGGTATATTTTTTACTCATGGCCACCTTCGAGTTCGATCCTCGCAAAAGCGAAGCCAACCAGGCCAAGCACGGTATCGACTTCGTGGATGCCCAGCACCTCTGGGAGGATCCGGACTTGCTGGAGATCCCGGCGAACTCTACCGACGAGCCCCGGTTCGTGGTGATCGGCAAGATCAACGACAGGCACTGGTCGGGCATCATCACCTACAGGGGAAAACGAATTCGCCTGATCTCGGTCAGACGTTCACGAGCCAGCGAGGTAGCACTTTATGAAAGCCCATGAACTCGATACACGCTTCGATGCGGGTGACGAGATACTTGATGAGCTCGACCTATCGCAAGCCAAGCGCCCTCTCAGGCAACAGAAACGGGTCAATGTCGACTTCCCGACATGGATGATCGACTCGCTTGATCGCGAAGCCGCGCGCCTTGGCGTCACTCGCCAATCGATCATCAAGATATGGCTTGCCGAGCGCCTCGAGCAGCACGGCTCCCATCAGCACTGACTCCACCCTGCCAATACTAAAAAAACCGGCGCTGCCATGAGCAGTGCCGGTTTTTTGGGCTTCGCGTTTACGGTCGGCGCTTCACTCGCCTGGCTGCCAGCCGTTGACGATGGGATAGCGACGGTCGCGCCCGAAGCCGCGTGGCGTGACGCGCACCCCTACCGGCGCCTGGCGGCGCTTGTACTCGCAGCGGTCGACCAGCTTGACCACCTTGTAGACATCGTCGCGCGCAAAGCCCGCCTCGATGATCGACTCGGCGCTCATGTCGCCCTCGATATAGCGCACCAGGATGGCATCGAGCACATCGTAGTCGGGCAGCGTATCGCTGTCCTGCTGGTCCGGCGCCAGCTCGGCGGAGGGCGGACGCTCGATCACCCGTTCCGGGATCGCCGGTGACTGGGTATTGCGCCAGCGCGCCAGCCGGTAGACCCAGGTCTTGTAGACATCCTTGATGGCATTGTAGCCACCCACCATATCGCCGTAGAGCGTGGCGTAGCCTACCGCCATCTCGCTCTTGTTGCCGGTGGTCAGCACCATCAGGCCCTTCTTGTTGGAGATCGCCATCAACAGTACGCCACGGCAGCGTGACTGCAGGTTCTCCTCGGTGGTGTCGCGCTCGGTACCGGCGAAGCTCTCGGCAAGCGTCGTCATGAATGCATCGACCATCGGCTCGATCGGCATCACCTCGTAATTCACCCCGAGCATCGTGGCCTGCTCGGCGGCATCCTGTTTGGAGATGTCCGCCGTGTAGTGGTAGGGCATCATCACCGCCTGCACGCGCTGCGGGCCAAGCGCATCCACCGCGATGGCAAGCGACAAGGCCGAATCGATGCCACCCGACAAGCCCAGCACCACGCCTTGGAAACCACTCTTGTTGACGTAGTCGCGAAGCCCGGTGACCAGAGCGCAGTAGAGGCTGTCCTCGGGCTCGACCTCGGGTTCCGTCTCGCCGGGTTGCGGCACCCAACCGCCCTTCTCATGCACGAACTGCACCGGCATCAGGCCCACCGCCCAGTGCGGTGCCTGCACCTGCAACGTGCCCTTGGCATCCACGCACGCCGAGCCACCATCGAAGACCAACTCATCCTGGCCACCGATCATGTTGACGTAGACCAGCGGCAGCTCGACCTCAGCGGCCCGTTCCTCCAGCAGCCGCAGACGCTCGGCCGGCTTGTCGTGATGGAAAGGCGAGGCATTCAGGCTGATCAGAATCTGCGCACCGGCCTGACGGGCCGCACGCACAGGCTCGCCATGCCACAGGTCCTCACAGATCAACAAGCCCAGCTTCGCGCCCTTGTGATCGATCACCAGCGGTTCGCTGCCGGCGGCGAAGTAGCGCTGCTCGTCGAACACCTGGTAGTTGGGCAGTGACTGCTTGGCGTACTCCCCCAGCCACTCACCGTTGTAGAGCACCCCGGCGAGGTTCCAGGTACGCCCCTCGCGGCGGCCGGGATACCCGACGATCACCAGCACGTCGCGTACCACCTTCTCAGCCATGCGCGTGCGGGCATCACGCAACCGCGTCTCCATCGAGGGGCGCAGCAACAGATCTTCCGGCGGGTAGCCGGTCAGGAAGAGTTCGGGCAGCACGACGATGTCGGCGCCATGCTCGATGCGCGCCTCGCGCACCGCTTCGATGGCGGTATCGGTGTTGCCGGGAATGTCCCCTACCAGCGGGTCGAGCTGAGCCATCACCAGCGTCAGGTCTTGCATGGGCGTAGAAATCTCTCGAGAATCGATGAATAACCTCCATTGTCCCGCAAGGGCGGCCGGCTGGCAAAGCCGAAGCCGACCACCCCCACCAGGGAGCCTCGAAAGGAATGAACCTCTTGCTGATCCGCCTGATCATCTTCGCCGTGCTGTTCTTCGCCGGCTTCAAGCTCTACCGCATGTACCGGGAGTGGAAGCTCGACCGCGAGGAACTGTTGGAAGATGACCAGAAAAACGAGGGCGGCCAGATGGTGCGCTGCACCTGGTGCAACGTGCACGTGCCGGAGAGCGAAGCCTTGCGCGACAAGGGCGAATGGTTCTGCTGCAGCGCCCACCGTGACAAGTACCTCGAAGAACAGAAGGAAGAATAGCTTCGGGCTTTGGGGCTCGAGTTTAGGGCGGCGCAGGGGACAGGGCGTCGCGGACATCTTTTTCAGGGATGAAAAAGCTAGCGCCCAGGGACGGGTTCACAGCGTGTCCGCAGCGCCCTGTCGCCGTCCAGCCGCAATCCAGCCGCAGTCCAGCCGCAGTCCATCAAGGTCAGTAATTCACGCGGTACTCGCCAACGCCTCCGAAAGACGATAAGGCGCCGTGTCGAGTATCGGCTCGCGCCCAAGCAACTGATCGACCAGCAGCCGCGTCGAGGCCGGCGCCAGCACCAGCCCGTTGCGGTAATGCCCCGCGTTCACATGCAGGTTATCGAACCCGGGCACCGCACCGATGAACGGCACGCCATCCGGAGAACCGGGACGCAGCCCCGCCCAGTGATGTTCCACCTCGCATTCCGCCAGGGCCGGGATGATCTTCACCGCACTCTCCCAAAGCGACTCACGCGCATCCGGCGTGGCGGTCTTGTCGAACCCGCACTCCTCCAGGGTCGAACCCGCCAGCACACGGCCATCAGCGCGCGGAATCACATAGCGACCATCCATCAACACCACGCGCCGCACCAACCCTGGCGGGGTCTTGAACAGAATCATCTGCCCTTTCACCGGGCGCACGGGGAGCCGCACCTCGAGGCGTTCCAGAAGGCCTGACGCCCACGCGCCGCCACACACGATCACCTGGCCGCCGGCCACAGGGCCTGCCGTGGTATTCACCGCCAACACGCGCCCAGCCGCCGACTCGAACCCCGTTACCTCGCACTCCTCACGCAATGTGACGCTCGGCATGGCCGCCAGCCGGGCGCGTAGCGCGCTGACAAGGCGCGGGTTGCGAATGCTGCCAAGGGTCGGCATCCACAAGGCATCGGCAAGCCCCGCGACCGCCTCGGGTTCCTTGTCGTAGAGAAAATCGGCATCCACACGCTCAAGCGGTTTGCCGACCTCCCGCGCCCATGCCATGGCGCGTGGTTCGTCATCCACCCGCAGGTACAACAACCCCTTCTGGCGGTACTCCGGATCGATGCCGGTCTCTTCCAGCAGGCGCAGCGCTAGTTCGGGGTAATAGCCCTCCGACCAGGTGGAAAGCCGCGAAATCGGCGCGCTGTAGCGCCAGGGATACAACGGCGAGACGATGCCACCGCCCGCCCATGATGCCTCGCGCCCGCACTGGCCGCGTTCCAGCAATGTCACCGAATGGCCGGCATCGGCCAGCTGCAGCGTCGTCATCATGCCGATAACGCCGCCACCCACAATCAGGAATTCACTCACGAGATGTGTCCGTAATGGCTGACAAGGCATTCAGCGGGGAGTGGCTAAGGTGAAACAACACGGTGCCCATGGATGACGCATCATGCCTGGAGGGAACCATGCCCCCGATCGCCCCGCATCACCCCCGCAGAATCGCTCTCTACCATAACGGCAGCGCCCCGCCGCTGGCAAAGCGCACGCAGCCATACCGTCAGCATGGGCTGACGCTGATCGAACTGCTTGTCACCATCGCGGTGCTGGCGGTGCTCGTCACCCAAGTGCTGCCGAGCTACCAACGCTTTGTCGCCCGCAACGAAGTCGCCGCGGAAGTGATGCGCATCAAGACGGCGCTGGCCTTGGCCAGGAATACGGCGATTACAAGGCGTAAGACAATCACCGTATGTCCGGTGGCCGCTGTTGATGCAGCCCGTTGCGAGCTGAGTGACTGGTCGCTACCACTGGTAATCGTGGAAGGAAAGAACGCGGGCACCAGTCTAGAGGATACAACGTTGCTACGAATTCTCGACGGCACCAACGGGCCAGAGATAACTTTCAATCGCGACCGACCCATTCGCTATCAATCCACTGGTTGGGCGCGCGGGCACAATGGCACCTTTACCATTTGCCTCCAAAGTCGGCTCAAAGCCTTAATAGTGTTGAGCAATTACGGTAGGTTAAGAACCATACAGCATCCCCAAGCCAACTGCAGTTAAAGTGAATTAATAATTGCCAATCAATTCACTCCAAGACGCCATATAAAAATTACCCTTTAGAGTCTGATTATCCACCCCCCACAATTCATCCAAACCGCTACCATCAATAAGTTCAAATGCATTCAAAATAGCAAGGGGATCATAACTATAACTTGATGAGCCACCACCACCTATCTCAATCTTTTTATCATCAAACTCACAACCCGTTGCAGCACCCGCATCCCAACAAGCACTGTCAACTATAGGCGCTGAGACTACCGAGCCTTTAAACTCACCACCTCCACCGCCTGAGACAACATAGTCACCTAAAACAATAACTAGCCCCTCAAAACCAGGAACACCACCAAAATCAACATTCCCATCCACTATCAGTATTCCGCTACCGGTAAAGTTTCCAGACCTAGAGAAAGTCTCTCTATTACCATCAGCATCATCAGCGGATTTCACATAAGTAATTGAGCCTTCAGGAACACTACTGGGAATAGAATTGACAATTGACTCACTATAATTATCACGAATACCATAAACGAACTGTGCAAGCATGTCAGCGTTTTTTAGTATATCTAGATCAATACCACCTTGAATTCCGCCATAATAATTGCACAACCTATTATTCCCACCCCCATCCAAACATGTATATGTATCATCACCCGTGTCATGCATGACATAATCATCAAACTCACCGTTTTTTGGTATAATTGATGAAGCTATATTTTCTGCAATTATACCACAGCCCACTTGGACTGCCGCCTTAATATTGCCATTCACCTCCTCCTCACCTGTTACTTCCATATTGGAGCTAGGCGGGACAAATTCGACACTGCCTTCTTCACAATCATCATCATTATTAGCCGCAACTATAGTACCTCCAGGGCCTATACTTAATATCCCCAGATAGCTAATAACTCTTTGGGAAATTAAGTCACTACCTGCCATAACTTCCCCAACGCTGTTAAACAGGTATTTACCATATCCATCAGGGGTAACGCTCCAGCTATAATAGACATTATCTCTATCGTCAGATACCAAAACACCTTCTTCACTAGATAGACTTGAGGGATCGAACTCCAACCATGCTTTAGAAGCCCCATATTCAGCAGCGAGAAGAGCCTGTACCGAGGCTCTTTGATTACCTGCCATGGACTCTTCCAGCCTGGCACTTTGAAAGCTGGACAAACCCAACATGAGCGCCACCACCAATAACACCAATGTTACGACGAGCGCTGCCCCTCGCTGATCACCTCGGCTACTCATACCACCTCCCCGCATGGGCTTCACCATGCATCATTATTCAGAATCTTGAGAGAATTTCTTCACGCCTGGCCACCACAAAACTGTAGGCTGCGTACTCCGCTGACTCTCCTCTCATTGGCTCGAACTCGACTTCCACTTCGATGAGTTGGGGATCTGCTGAGCCGAAGTTCAAGCCGGTGACACCTTCTATCAATGAATTAGGAACAGACAAAGCCTCCCCCTCGCATTGAATCTCAATCGTCACTGTATTCTGACCCAATGCATATTGCACTTGGACAAGCTCATCCCCAGAGCAATATACATCATCGGGGCGCACTCCAGCCCCATAATTGAGAACCAACCTCTCCCCGTCATCGGCATCGGCTGCGGTTGTGGCGGTTCTGATATCGAGAGAAACAATGTCAGCCAGGTAGCGCAATGACTCCTGGCGATTTGCCAGCTCTGCCACCCTGTCATAAGATTGCTTGCCCATCAGAAAAAGCTGGCCGGCGCCGAGGACTATAATCAGGCCGATCACCAAGGCCACCATCAGCTCCACCAAGGTAAAACCCGCGCTGCGCCTGCTCAAAACCAGACATTTCTTCATGGGGCCACCTCACCTGGCAACCGCACGACGTATACCAACGACGAAACGTTTTCGCCTCCGAAGCGATCATCTTCCCAGGCCACTGTGACCGTGTACTCACAGTCAACTGCCACAACGGGTTCATCATCAAGCCCGTTCAGGTAAACGCCCCAAACATCACTCCAACTATCCAGGCCGCCAGCACCATTGAGATCGCCTGCCGCCGGGCACGTCCCTCCCGACTCACCCAACGCTACCCATAGACGCTCTACCGCATCCTGAGCGGCGAGCGTTGCCACAGAACGCTGATATGACACATGCGCACTCTGCATCGCCTTGAGTTGCATGGCGGCCACACCCAGCAGCCCAAGCGACAAAACCAGCACCGCGATCAATGCCTCGAGAAGGGTAAAGCCCTTGGATGACGGTCTCCTCATGGGCGCGATATTAACCATTCTCATCCTCGCTCGGCTCAGGAATGGTATCCGTCTTGCTGACACGCCCCGTCAATCCGATCTCGATTCCACTCACCCTATCCTCGCCCAAACTCACGGCGAGTGTGCAATCTGTCCAATCAACACAAGTGCTCATACGCCTACCAAGAGCGTTGAACTCAACTGAACCAGTGCTTATAGAGACTTTATCGTCACTTGCTGCACCCATTCTCAGGATATTTCCTGATTCACCTTCAGGATAAACTTTATACTCCCAGGGCGCGTCGCTGATAATCTCAAACACTATCGTCTCGCGACGTTTGGCTGCCTCGCTCCTGGCATAATTTAGCCCCGTAAGAACTTCATTATAATCGGCAGAGAACCTGTTGGTTGCCATCATGCCTTGAAAGCCTGGAACGGCAATGGTTGCCAGGATCACGGCGACTGCCAATGTGACCAACAACTCAATAAGCGTGAAGCCTCTACTAATCATAAGGTCACCAACAATCCGCAGGAGCTGTGGCGCCAGTCTGGTCGATCGTCAATGTCTCACACCCACTTGTCACTTGGCTCCCGTCATGGGTTGCCTCAAGGGTAAAGGTAGCGCCGGGTGCTGGGTCGTTGTAAGTCAATGTGTAAACCCCGGACTCGGAGTCAGGCAGATCAGCTTCAGCAATACAGCTTGCTTCAGCGTATGTGTTGTTCACCGTGTAGCAGCGTTCCAATTGACCCGCGACATCCATCAACACGGCGACTCCTTCGCTGACCCTTGCCTGCTGCACATACCGCGTATAACTCGGGTAGGCGATGGAGGCGAGGATTCCCACCACGGCTACCGCAATCATCAGTTCGATGAGCGTGAAGCCGGCGGCCCGCCGGGTGTTGCCTGTGTGGCCCTGCGGCCTTGTGCGTCGGGTGCTCGGTGGCATCACGCGGCGCGTCTCCCTTGGTCTTCGCTTGCGTTACGTTTGGTTTCAGTATGTATCACCCCCGGCTTTGCCGCTAGGGGAGTGCCACAAAAAAGCCGGGCGTCTGCCCGGCTTCCTTGCCATGGTGGATTCACTGGGAGCATGCCATGGCTGATACACCTCGCCATATTTCCCTATTAGCACATGCTTACCCTATCGGCTTAGTCTAGCTGCTTGTGATCACCCTTTCACGCAGTTCACGCGGCATCGAGAAGGTAATGGTCTCGGCTCGGCCGTCGAGCTCTTCGGGCACCTCGGCGCCGAGTGCCTGAAGGCGGTCGATCACGCCTTGCACCAGCACCTCGGGGGCGCTGGCGCCGGCGGTGACGCCAATCGCGCTCACGCCATCAAGCCAGGCGGGGTCGATCTGCTCGGCGTTGTCGACCAGGTGGGCCGGGGTGCCCATGCGCTCGGAAAGCTCGCGCAGGCGGTTGGAGTTGGAGCTGTTGGGGCTGCCCACCACCAGTACCAGGTCGGCACCGGCGGCTAGCTCGCGCACCGCGTCCTGGCGGTTCTGGGTGGCGTAGCAGATATCGTCCTTGCGCGGCCCTTCGATCTCAGGGAACTTGGCGCGCAGCGCGTCAATCACCTTGGCGGTGTCGTCCATGGAGAGCGTGGTCTGGGTGACGAAGGCAAGCCGGCTCGGGTCCTTGACCTCGAGGGCGGCAACGTCGCGCTCATCCTCCACCAGGTAGATATCACCGCCATGGCGGGTGTCGTAGCGCCCCATGGTGCCTTCCACTTCCGGGTGCCCCGCATGGCCGATCAGGATGCACTCCTGACCGCGCCGCGCGTAACGCAGCACTTCCAGGTGCACCTTGGTGACCAGCGGACAGGTGGCATCGAACACGCGCAGTCCGCGCCGGTCGGCTTCTTCCTGCACGGCGCGGGAAACGCCATGGGCGGAGAAGATCACGATCACGTCGTCGGGCACTTCGTGAAGCTCTTCGACGAACACGGCGCCGCGCTCGCGCAGGGTATCGACCACGAAGCGGTTGTGGACGACTTCATGGCGAACGTAGATCGGCGGGCCGAACACGTCGAGGGCGCGGTTGACGATCTCGATGGCGCGATCGACCCCGGCGCAGAAGCCGCGGGGGTTGGCCATCTTGATTTGCATGGGTTTGGTTTGCATGGGGCCTTGCCTTGATGCCTGGGCATCCAGTCGATAATTCTTTGGGAGCCTGGAAACGTCTGATCTAGCCTAGTGTGTCTGCGCGGGCTTTACCTCGATGACCTCCACCTCGAAGGTCAGGGTACGCCCTGCCAGCGGGTGATTGAAGTCCACTTCCACCTGGTCGTCGTCGATGCGGCTGATCACGCCGGGCAGCTCCCCGCCCGCCGGGTCGGCGAACGACATCACCACGCCCACTTCCGGCTGTTCGTCACCGAAGTCGTCGAGCTTGAGGCGCTGAATGTTCTGCGGGTTGTGCTGGCCGAAGGCGTGCTCCGGGGTGATCTCGAAGCGGCCATGCTCGCCGGCGGAAAGGCCCTTGATGGGGTGTTCGAAGCCGGGCGGCAGGTTGCCATCGCCAACCTGGAAGGTGGCCGGTGCCTTGTCGTGGGTGGAGTCCACCACCGTCCCGTCTTCCAGCTTGAGGGTGAAGTGCAGGGTCACTTCCATGCCCTCGTCGATGCGGTATTCCGCAGGATTTTGCTCGCTCATCTAGCGCTCCGAGCGTGACGCCGCCGGCATGGCCATGCGTCACGCGGGTTGAAGAATGTCAGCGTCGCGGTCACTGGCTCATCCGCCAAGCCGCTTGCGTGCCCGGCGCTTCTCGCCGATCACCGATTCCCAGATCAGCCCGATGGCGCCGAGGGTAATGCCGATGTCCGCCACATTGAACGCCGGGTAGTACCAACCGGCGACGTGGAAGGAGAGGAAATCCACCACATAGCCATGTACCAGGCGGTCGTAGAGGTTACCGAGTGCCCCGCCGATGATCATCGCAAGCGAGACGGCCAGCAGGGTTTCATCGCGCTTGAGGCGCCGCAGCCAGATCGTCAGGCCGATGCTCGCGCCCACCGCGATGGTGGCGAAGAACCAGCGCTGCCAGCCGGGGTGATCGGCCAGGAAGCTGAAGGCAGCGCCGGTGTTGTGCAGAAGCGTCAGGTTGAAGAAGGGCAGCACTTCCACCGGCCGCGCGTAGGCAAGTGAGGCACTGGCGGCATACTTGGTGGCAAGGTCAACCACGATGATCGCCAGCGCCAGCCACAGCCAGCGCAGTGGCCTGCGCATCGGCGGCACCGCTATCGTGCCGCCCGCCTCGGCGTGCTTGCTGGAAGACGCTTGACGATCAGGCATAGTGACGCGTCTCTCCAGGCCCATCCGGCAGGTTGCTGACGCAGCGCCCACACAGGTCGTCGTGGCCGGGGTGGCTGCCGACATCCTCGCGATGGTGCCAGCAGCGCTCGCATTTGGTGTGCAAGCTTGCCGCCACCGCCACCTTGAGGCCGTCGAGCTCGGTGGCTTCGGCGCCAGTCGCCTGGGAAAGCGGCGCCAGGGTGACCTCGCTGGTCAACATCACGAAACGCAGCTCGTCACCGAGCTTGGCAAGCGTGGCGTGCAAGGCATCATCGACGTAGAGGGTGACCTCGGCGGCCAGGCTGCCCTTGATGGTCTTGGCGTTCCGGGCGTCTTCCAGGCACTTGTTGACCGCCTGCTTGACCTCGAGCACCTGCTCCCAGAAGTCACGACCCATCTCGGCGTCGCCCGCCAGGGTGCCAAGGCCCGGGTAGTACTCTTCCAGCAACACGCTGTCACCACGCGTTCCAGGGATGTTCTCGAAGATCTCCTCGGCGGTGAACGAGAGGATCGGCGCCACCCAGCGCGCCAGCGCTTCCACCACGTGGTAGAGCGCGCTCTGGGCGCTGCGACGTGCCAGGGAGTCGGCCTGGGTGGTGTACTGGCGATCCTTGATCACATCCAGATAGAAACCGCCCAGTTCGCGGGCGCAGAAACCGTGCACCTGCTGGTAGACATCCAGGAAGCGATAATCCGCATAGGCACGCTCGATGCGGGCCTGCAACTGGGCGGCACGGTCGACCACCCACTGGTCGAGGGCCAGCATGTCATCGAAGGCCACCAGATCGCGCGCCGGGTCGAAGCCGTTGAGGTTGGCCAGCAGGAAGCGCGAGGTGTTGCGGATGCGTCGATAGACATCGGCGGTACGCTTGAGGATCTCGTCGGAAACCGCCATCTCGCCGCCGTAGTCGGTGGAGGCGACCCACAGGCGCAGGATATCGGCGCCGAGCTTGTCCATCACTTCCTGGGGGGCGACCACGTTGCCCACCGACTTGGACATCTTGCGGCCCTGGGCATCGACGGTGAAACCGTGGGTCAGCAGGCCACGATACGGCGGGTGGCCATCGATGGCACAGCCGGTCAACAGCGATGAGTGGAACCAGCCACGGTGCTGGTCGGAGCCTTCCAGGTAGAGATCGGCACGCGGGCCCTGCTCGTGGCCATGGGGGTGCGATCCGCGCAGCACATGGCGGTGCGTGGTGCCGGAGTCGAACCACACGTCCAGGGTGTCGGTGACCTTGTCGTAGTCGGCGGCTTCTTCGCCCAGAAGCTCGGCCGGGTCGAGACGGAACCAGGCATCGATGCCCTCGGCCTCGACACGCTGGGCGGCCTCCTCCATCAGCGCCACGGTGCGCGGGTGCAGCTCGCCGGTGGCCTTGTGCAGGAAGAACGGGATCGGCACGCCCCAGTTGCGCTGGCGAGAGATGCACCAGTCGGGACGGTTGGCGATCATCGAATGCAGCCGCGCCTGGCCCCAGGCCGGGGTGAACTGGGTGGCCTCGATGCCCTCCAGCGCCTGCTCACGCAGGGTTTTGCCGTGACTGCCCTGCAGGTCCATACCGACGAACCACTGCGCGGTGGCGCGATAGATCACCGGGGTCTTGTGGCGCCAGCAGTGCATGTAGCTGTGGTTAATCACCTTGTGGGCCAGCAGTGCATCGGCCTCGCGCAGCTTGTCGACGATCTGCGGATTGGCCTTCCAGATCATCTGGCCGCCGAAATACGGCAGGTCGTCGACATACACGCCGTTGCCCTGCACCGGGCTTTCGATCTCATCGAAGCTCATGCCGTGGGCGCGGCAGGTGACGAAGTCATCGACGCCGTAGGCCGGGGCGGAGTGCACGATACCGGTGCTGCCGACCTCGGATTCGACGTAATCGGCCAGGTAGACCGGCGACAGGCGCTCATACAGCGGATGCTTGAAACGAATGCCATCCAGGCGCTCGCCGGTGGCGGTGGCCACGATCTCGCCGGAGAGCTCGTAACGCTCGAGGCAGGAGGCGACCAGCTCCTCGGCGAGCAGCAGCAGGCGGCTGCCGGTATCGACCAGCGCATAGGTGAACTCGGGGTGCACGTTGAGCGCCTGGTTGGCCGGAATGGTCCACGGCGTGGTGGTCCAGATGACGATGGCGGCAGGCTTGGCCAGTGCCTCCAGGCCAAACGCCGCGGCCAGTTGCGCGGCATCTTCCACGGCGAAGGCGACATCGATGGCATCGGACTTCTTGTCGGCGTACTCCACTTCGGCTTCGGCAAGTGCCGAGCCGCAATCGAAACACCAGTTGACCGGCTTGAGGCCCTTGAACACGTACCCGGCGTCGACCATGTCGGCCAGGGCACGAATTTCGCCCGCCTCGTTGGCGTAGTTCATGGTGCGGTAAGGGTTGCCCCAGTCACCCACCACACCCAGGCGCACGAAGTCGGCCAGTTGGCCCTTGATCTGTTCGCCGGCATATTCACGGCACAACTCACGGGCACGCTCGGGCTCGAGATGCTTGCCATGGGTGGTCTCGACCTTGTGCTCGATGGGCAGGCCGTGACAATCCCAGCCGGGCACATAGGGCGCATCGAAGCCCGCCAGGTTCTTCGACTTGACGATGATGTCCTTGAGGATCTTGTTGACGGCATGGCCAATGTGAATGCTGCCATTGGCGTAGGGAGGGCCATCGTGCAGCACGAACTGCTCACGACCGCGACGCTCTTCGCGCAGGCGATGGTAGAGGTCGAGCTTGTCCCACTGCGCCAGCCGTTCGGGTTCACGCTTGGGCAGCATGCCGCGCATCGGGAAATCGGTTTCTGGCAGGTTCAGAGTGTGCTTGTAGTCGCTCATATCCTGGGGGTCAGCCGTCGTCGTGGTCGGCGGGTCGGCCCGCCGAGGAATCGGAAGTCACGGTCTCGCGCGCCAGCGGCGCCGATGCCAGAGGAAGAGAGTCATGGTTGCCGCTCGCCCGGGCCCGCTCGGCGAAGAAGCCGCGAGCACGCGCCTGGTCGGCATGAATCTGGCGCTTGAGCGCCTCGAAATCGTCGAACTTCACCTCGCCACGCAACTTGGCGCAGGGAAACACGTCGAGGCGTTGGCCGTATAAGTCACCATCGAAATCGAACAGGTGCACTTCAAGCACCGGCCTGGTACTGCCCACCGTCGGTCGCCAGCCGATGTTGGCCACCCCCGGCAGGTGGCGGCCATCCGGCAACTCGCTGACCACCGCATAAACGCCCTGCAGGGCCAGGGGGCGAGGCGGCTGCGGCAGGTTGGCGGTGGGCACGCCGATGGTGCGACCGAGTTGCTGGTCGGCCACCACACGCCCACCCAACCGGTAGGGCCGACCCAGCAGGCGCGAGGCGGCATCGAAGTTGCCGCTGGCCAGCAGGGTCCGCACCCGGGTACTCGAGACCCGCTCATCGTCCAGCGTGAAGGTACGGGTGTGTTCGACCCCGAAACCTCGCCTCTCGCCCACTTCGGTCAACAGGTGGAAATCGCCGCGCCGGTCGCAGCCGAAGCGAAAATCGTCGCCCACCACCAGATGACGCACGCCCAGGCCCGCGATCAGCACCTTCTCGACGAATTCCTCGGCGGTGAGGCTGCGCAGGGCGTCATTGAATGGCAAGCACAACACTCGCTCCACCCCGGCATCACCCAGCAAGCGCACCTTGTCGCTCAGCCGGGTCAGCCTTGGTGGTGCCTGGTCACCGGCGAAGAACTCGCGGGGCTGCGGCTCGAACACCACCACGATCACAGGCAATTGCAGCTTGCGGGCCTGTTCGCGACACTGTTCCAGAATCGCCTGATGGCCGCGATGAACCCCATCGAAGTTTCCGATGGTGGCCACGCAGCCACGGTGCTCGTCGCGCAGGTTGTGCAGTCCTCGGATCACTTGCATGACATTCGCCACGGGCCCCGTTGAAGATTACGTGCGTAAAAACCTCGATTATACCGGACAGCCGGCCCCTTGACAGCCGCACCAGCTGGCTGCAGGGAGCGATGTCTCATGTCCGCCCCGCCAACGCCACGAGATGGCCCTCAGCTTTTCATGCGGAAGTGCCGAATACGCACCCCTGTGGCAGCAAGCCAGGCGAAATAGACCGCCGCCCCGACCACCACCAGCAGCGCCAGCCAGCTGACACGCGTCCACACTCCCCAGCCCAGCCAGGCCTGCCAATCGGGGGCGAGCCAGGCAAGGCCGACCCCCAGCACCGCGCAGCCGCCCAGCAACTGGACCGCATAGCGCCCCCAGCCGGGCTGAAAGACCAGCACGCCTTCCTTGCGCAACAGCCAGCCCAGCAGGCCCGCATTCATGAACGCCGACAGTGCCGTGGCGAGTGCCAGGCCGGCATGGGCCAATGGCCAGATCAACAGCAGGTTGAGGACCATGTTGGCGACCATGGCGATGATGCCAACCTTGACCGGCGTACTGGTGTTCTGGCGGGCGAAGAACCCCGGCGCCAGCACCTTGATCAACATGAAGGCGACCAGCCCGAATGCATAGGCACGCAGGCTCATGGCCGCCATGGCGATATCCTGCTCGGTCATGGCGCCGTAATGGAACAGCGAGATCAGCAGCGGCTCGGCCAGCAGCGCCAGCGCCAGCGCGGCCGGAAGCCCCAGCAACAATACCGCGCGAATCGCCCAGTCGAGCATCGCCGCGAAGTGCTCGCTGGACTGCTCGGCATGGCGCTTGGACAGCGCCGGCAGGATCACCGTGCCAATCGCGATGCCGAACACCCCCAGCGGCAGTTCCACCAGCCGGTCGGAGTAGTAGAGCCAGGAGACGCTGCCCGGCGCCAGCAACGAGGCCAGCACAGTATCCAGCAGCAGGTTGATCTGCGAGACCGAGACGCCGAACAGCGCCGGCGCCATCAGCAACATGATCCGCCTGACCCCGGGGTGGGCGAAGTTCGGCCAGGGCCGTGGCGCCAGCCCCAGGCGCACCAGGAACGGCACCTGGAAGGCGAGCTGCGCGACGCCTGCGATCAGCACGCCCCAGGCCAGCCCCATGGCCGGCTCGCTCATCAGCGGCGTCAGCAGCAACGCCGCTCCGATCAACGAGATATTCAACAGCACCGGGGTGAAGGCCGGCACCGCGAAGCGATTCCAGGTGTTGAGCACGCTGCCCGAGAAGGCGGTCAGCGAAATCAGCAGCAGGTAGGGAAAGGTGAGCCGCAGCATGTCGGCGGTCAACGCCAGCTTTTCCGGGTCGCGACCGAAGCCAGGCGCGAAGACCCACACAAGCCACGGGGCGGCAAGCATGAACAGCGCGGTAAGCAACGCCAGCACCACGGTAAGGCTGCCGGAGACGGCATCGAGCAACTCACGCACTTCCCGCCTGCTGCCGCGCGTGGCGTATTCCGAGAGCACCGGCACGAAGGCCTGGTTGAATGCTCCCTCGGCAAACAGGCGACGCATGAAATTGGGGATCTTGAAGGCGACGAAGAAAGCATCCGCGCCACTGCCGGCCCCGAACAGCGCGGCCACCACCACGTCACGCGCCAGCCCCATCACCCGCGAGAGCATGGTCATGACGCTGACAATCAGGCCTGAACGCGCAAGGCCCCCGGCCTTGGGCGCTACCACCCGGTCACCTTCGGCAAGCGGCAAGGGGGGAGCCGGCTCGGTGGGCCGTTCGGGGTCAGGCGGCGATTCGCGGTCCGTCACTCGTCACTTCCTCTCTTGGCCTTCTTCCCGGGCATGAAACCCAGCCACAAAAAAACCGGCCGCAGCCGGTTTTTTGTGGAACGCTCATGGCGATCGAATATCGATCAGCCGCGCTCCAATGACATCCGGCCTGCTCAGGCAGCCAGCGCCTTGATACGCTTGTTCAGGCGGCTCTTCAGGCGTGCGGCCTTCTTCTTGGAGAGCACGTCCTTGTCGGCGATACGGTCAATGACCGGCTGCGCCTTCTGGAACGCGGTCATGGCTTCGGCGTGGTCGCCGCCATTGATCGCCGTGATCACGCGCTTGATGTAGGTGCGCACCATGGAGCGCTGGCTGGCCTTCAGGACACGACGGCCTTCGGACTGACGGGCGCGCTTGCGGGCTTGCTTGCTGTTTGCCACTGAACTGTCTCCTTGGAGATTCTGTCGCCACCAGATTCCCGGTGGCTTCGATAACGTATTGATCCGGCAGGAAGGTTTTTACCTTTCCGCCGGTATGGCCATCTGGCCGACCGCTTGACATCAGCGATCGTTCACGGGCCGTGTCTGAGAGGATGGCGTATGCTACCACAGCCCTCGATGTGCTTGCTAGCGCTGCTGCCCTGCCAGCAGAGCCATCGCCTACAGCACCACCAGGTTGTCGCGGTGAATCAGCTCCGGCGCTTCCATGAAGCCAAGAATCGCCTCGATCTGGTGGCTGGGTTTGCCGAGAAGGCGCGCGGCATCCTCGGCACCGTAGTTGACCAAGCCCTTGGCGATACGCCGCCCCTGCTCGTCGACACACAGCACCATGTCGCCGCGCACGAAATTGCCGGAAACCGCCCTGACCCCGACCGGCAGCAGGCTGGAACCACGGCTCTGCAGCACCTTCACGGCGCCGGCGTCCAGCGTCAGGCTGCCGCGCACCTGCAACTGCCCAGCCAACCAACGCTTGCGCGCCGCCATCGGCGCCTGATCGGGACTGAGCAGCGTGCCAAGGCGCTCCCCCGCCACCAGCCGGCTGAGGACCTCGGGCTGGCGACCACTGGCGATGACCGTGCAGGCGCCAGAGCGCGCCGCCAGGCGTGCAGCCTGCAACTTGGTGGCCATGCCACCACGCCCAAGGGCACCGCCACCTCCAGCCATGGCAGTGAAGGCCGGGTCGTCGGCACGCCCTTCGTGAATCAGCGTAGCAGCCGGGTTGTGGCGCGGGTCGGCATCATAAAGCCCTTCCTGGTCGGTGAGGATGACCAGCGCATCGGCCTCCAGCAGGTTGGCGACGAGTGCCCCCAGGGTGTCGTTGTCACCGAAACGGATCTCATCGGTGACAACGGTATCGTTCTCGTTGATCACCGGCACCACGCGCAGGTCGACCAACGTGCGCAGCGCCGAGCGGGCGTTCAGGTAACGCTTGCGATTGGAGAGGTCATCGTGGGTCAAAAGCACCTGGGCGGTGAGCAGGCCGTGGCGGGCGAAGTGCCCTTCGTAGCACTCGGTCAGGCCGTTCTGGCCCACCGCAGCGGCGGCCTGCAGCTCATGCACCGCCGAAGGCCGCACCTGCCAGCCGAGCCGCACCATGCCCGCCGCCACTGCCCCGGAGGACACCAGCACCACCTCGACACCCGCCAAGTGCAAGGCGGCAATCTGATCGACCCAGCCGCCTATGGCAGGCTCGTCGAGACCACGACCGTCATTGGTCAGCAGCGCACTGCCAATCTTCACCACCACCCGGCGCGCACCGGTCAAGGCCTTGCGCCCCCCGGCCTGCTGCTTCGTTTCCATTCTTACCGACTCCGCCGAATATCAGGCTCTCATCATCTCAACCAAGCCAGCACTACCCACCCGTTTTGCTCAAGGCGCGTATTCGACCTCGACATCAAAATCATCGTCGTCGAAATCGTCATCGTCTTCATCTTCGCGCTTGCGCTTGCGACCCAGCCGCGCCTCGGTGCGGGCCACGGCTTCGTCTTCCATGCGGGCACGCATCTCGCGGGCGCGCTCGGCGGCTTCCTCGTCCTCGTTCTCGAGTCGACGCTGCTCGGTCAACCAGCGATGCGCGGCCTGCACCAGCGGGTCAGTGCCGTCGCTTGAGATCGCCGAAATACGAAACACCGGCCCTTCCCACGCTAGACGACGAACGATCTCATCGGCGCGCGCCTCGCGCTCCTCCTCGGGCAGCAGGTCGAGCTTGTTGAGCACCAGCCAGCGCGGCAGTTCGGCCAGCGCCGGCGAGAATTCACCGAGCTCGTGGATGATCGCCTCGGCGGCTTCCACCGGGTCGGATTCATCGAACGGCGCGACATCCACCACGTGGAACAGCAGGCGGGTGCGCGTCAGGTGCTTGAGAAACCTCAGCCCCAGCCCCGCGCCATCCGATGCTCCCTCGATCAACCCCGGCACATCGGCCATCACGAAGTGCTCGTGCATGCCAAGCTTCACCACGCCAAGATTGGGCACCAAGGTAGTGAAGGGGTAGTTGGCGACCTTGGGCTTGGCGGCGGACACCGCGCGGATCAGTGTCGACTTGCCGGCATTGGGCATGCCCAGCAGCCCCACGTCGGCCATCACCTTCATCTCCAGGCGCAGGGTGCGGCGTTCGCCCTCGGTGCCGGGCGTGGTACGGCGCGGCGCGCGGTTGGTCGATGACTTGAAGTGGATGTTGCCAAGCCCACGCCGGCCGGCCTGGGCCACCAGCACCACCTGGCCGATCTCGGTGACATCGGCGATCACCTCGAGAGTGTCCTCGTCGATCACCGTGGTGCCCACCGGCACCTTGATGTGCAGATCATCGCCAGCCTTGCCGCTCATCTGCCGCCCCATGCCGGGCTGACCATTCTGGGCCTTGTAGAAGCGCTGGTACTTGAAGTCGATCAGGGTATTCAGCGCATCGTCACCGATCAGGTAGACGCTGCCGCCATGGCCGCCATCGCCACCATCGGGGCCACCCTTGGGCACGTACTTCTCGCGGCGGAAGCTCAGGCAACCGTTACCGCCCTTGCCGGCTTCCACGATGATCGAGGCTTCGTCGACGAACTGCATCTGTCTCTCTCCAGACGGCACCTGCCGTCATGATACAAGAAGGCCCCGCCTGGGCGGGGCCTTCTCACTGCAAGCGCGGGCGGTCTCAGGCAGAGACGACGCTGACGAACTTGCGGCTGTGCGGACCCTTGGTCTCGAACTTGACGACACCGTCGTTCAGGGCGAACAGGGTGTGGTCGCGGCCAAGGCCGACGCCGGTACCGGCGTGGAACTTGGTGCCGCGCTGACGCACGATGATGTTGCCGGCGGTGACGACCTGGCCACCGAACAGCTTCACACCAAGGCGTTTGGATTCGGAATCGCGACCGTTGCGCGTGGAGCCGGCTGCCTTCTTATGAGCCATTGCAAATACCTCGCTCGTTCAGGGGAGTTACCGCTTATGCGGAGATCCCGGTGATCTTGACTTCAGTGAACCACTGACGGTGGCCCTGACGCTTCATGTGGTGCTTGCGACGACGGAACTTGATGATGGTCACCTTGTCGCCACGGCCGTGAGCGACGACCTCGGCGGACACCTTGGCGCCATCGACCAGCGGCGCGCCGACAGTCACGTCGTCGCCATCGGCAACCAGCAGCACTTCGTCGAACGCGACGCTTTCGCCGGTCGGCACTTCCAGCTTCTCGAGCTTGAGAGTCTGGCCTTCCTGAACGCGGTACTGCTTGCCACCGCTCTTGATTACTGCGTACATGCTATCTCTCCAGGACTCATCGGGTTGTGCTCTTCATCGACCTGCGGCGAGTGGCGCCCCTTCCGGCAGCCATCTGACAGGGAGCGAGATGAGTGGGTCGCGGATTATAACGATAGCCGCGCGCGCAGACAACCCATCTTGGGCCAAACGCCACGCCACCACCTCGCGCCCCTGGGCCGGACGCATGCCAGCGGGCCTGCGACCGATTACCTTGACGCCCCCATGGGCGGCCCATAGCATGACCTGCAACCCAGGCCTTTTCCTTACTGTGTCGATATCGCCTAATGCCATCCAACGCCTCGCCCGCCCCTCATACCGACTCGCCCTCGCCGATCCATGCCGTGGTGGCCGAGGACTTCGCCGCCGTCAACCAGACCATCCTCGACCAACTCGCCTCGCGGGTACCACTGGTCGAGACTATCGGCCAGTACATCATCGAGAGCGGCGGCAAGCGCCTACGCCCGTTGCTGGTGCTGCTGGCGGCGCGTTCGCTCGGGTATGACGGGAGCCGCCATGTAACGCTGGCCACGCTGATCGAGTTCATGCACACCTCCACACTGTTGCATGACGACGTGGTCGATGAATCCCACATGCGGCGCGGCAAAGCCACCGCCAACGACGCCTGGGGCAACGCCCCTTCGGTGTTGGTCGGCGACTTTCTCTATTCGCGTTCGTTCCAGATGATGGTCGAAGTGGGCTCGATGCGCATCATGGAAGTCCTGTCGGCCGCCACCTGCACCATCGCCGAGGGTGAAGTCCAGCAGTTGACCAACGTCGGCAACCCCGACACCGACGAGGCCGCCTACTTCGAGACCATCCAGGGCAAGACCGCGATGCTGTTCGAGGCCGCCAGCCACAGTGGCGCCATCGTGGCCGAGGCTAACCCGGAGCAGGAAGCCGCGCTGCAATATTACGGCCGCTACCTGGGGCTCGCCTTCCAGTTGATCGACGACCTGCTCGACTACCAGGGCGATGCCGCGGCGATGGGCAAGAATGTCGGCGACGACCTCGCCGAGGGCAAGCCGACCCTGCCGCTGATTCATGCCATGGCCAAGGGCACGCCCGAGCAGGCCAAGTTGATTCGCCAGGCGATCCGCAAGGGCGGCCTCGAGCATCTCGACGAAGTACTGGCCATTGTCACCGACACCGGCGCCCTGGACTACACCCGCGCACGTGCCGAGGAAATGGCCGCCAAGGCCCTCGAGCAACTCGCCGCACTACCGCCCAGCCGCTACCGCGACAGCATGGCCGAACTGGCCCGCCTGGCGGTCGACCGACAGGCATGAGGGAAGCCCACGCAAGGCTTGCAAAGCCACGCCTGGCGGGTATAATTCGTCTCCGTTGAGGCACAAGCCCAACGCGTCGGAGCGTAGCTCAGCTTGGTAGAGCGCTGCCTTCGGGAGGCAGAGGTCGTAGGTTCGAATCCTGTCGCTCCGACCAAAGAACATAGCAAAAACCGCCACTTACGGATCAATCCGGGTGGCGGTTTTTTGTTGCTTCACAGCCAGCGTTCCAGCCCCAGCACGCGGCTGAGCCAGGCGTTGAGCCGGCGCCAGGCGTTGCCCGGTTCACGTTCGAGCTTCACCGGCGCGCCATCTTCCCGGGTCAGCCAGGCAAGCTTGCCCTCGGCATCGAGCTCCACTGAATAACTCACGGTGGGCTGCGCCCCTTCCTTCACCAGCGCCTCGAAGTCGGCGGCCAGCCCTTCGCTGATTGCCAGCACGCCCACCTCGCTATTCCACCAGACCGAGCGTGGGTCGGCATTCGGTGAGCCCACGAAGACCATGTCGTCGTCGATCCCCAATGCCTTGATGTGCAGCGCCGATGCCGAGGTGCCTGGCACGCCAATGGCGACTTCATCCGGATTGTCGTGCCTTACGCGCAGCTCGAAGAGCTCAACACCACTTTCGAGCAGCGCTTCCCGATGGGGCATGTAGGCGCCATGCGCCATCGGCACATCGGTGGCTTCCAGGGAGTTTGTCACCACCCTGATGTCGACATCGCTGCGAGCCAGTGATTGCAGCCACTGGCTGCCCGCCTCGGTGGGCACGAAATAGGCCGACACCAAGCTGAGTTTTTCGCTGGGCGTGGTGCGCCGCCATAACTGCCCGGCCATGGTGTCATCGAGTGCCGGCGTATGGTGATAGCCAGGCTTGCCGGGCGGGTCCCAGAAGGCTTCAGCCTCGCCCCAGCGCAGGTCGTCGACCAGCCGATTACGGTCGCGCTCGTCGCGGCGTTCACGCAGGGCGGCGAAGTAGTCGGTTTTCTCCTCGTCATCGAGCCTTGCCGCCAGTTCATCACGCAACACCTGCCAGGCATCGGCGGCGGCTCGGTGGAAGCGACCCACCGGTTGCGCCAGGCCATGATTCCAGTAGAGATCAAAGCTGCGAGACAGTGGTGTCACCACATCACCCAGGGTCAGCATATCGAGGTCGGCGAAATTGCGCGGCTCGCTGGCGTTGTAGTATTCGTCCCCCAGGTTGCGGCCGCCCACGATGGCCAGCGCATTGTCGGCGATCCACAACTTGTTGTGCATGCGCCGATGATGGCGGTTGAACACCGACGCGGTGGCAAGTACCCGCGCCACAAGGTGGCTGCGCCCGATCGGCAAGGGGTGAAAGACGCGCACCTCGATGTTGGGGTGACTATCCAATGACGCCAGGCGACGCCCCTGGCCAATCGCGCCGATATCATCCAGCAGCAGGCGCACCTCGACCCCCCGGTCGGCGGCCAACAGCACTTGGTGCAGCAGAATGCGCGTGGTCAACCCATCTCCCATCAGGTACGTCTGGATATCCAGACGACGTTCGGCGCGCGCCGTCAGCAGGGCGCGAACCGCAAAGGCATCGCGGCCATCGGCCAGGAGCGCGAAGGCGCTCGTGTCTTCCTGGGGAGCGGCCTGTTCGGCCACCCACTGCCCCAGCCGGGTGTCTGCCACTTCCCACGGGGCAAGCGCCACCCGATGCTCACGGCTGACGGGGGTAGCGCTGCAGCCAGTCATCAGCAGTAGCGAAAGCAGGCACCAGAGCAGGCCTGAAGGCACGACGGAGCGTCGCGCGTGGTCAGGCAGCATCGTCGTCATCGGCCAGGCGTCGCACCATTGCCTTGCGCGCGCGATTGCGACGGTAAAGGCGAACCAGGGCGATCGCTAGCGCCGCCGCCACCATGGCGGCAAGGGTCAAGCCCTGCCAGGGGCGCGCGGCGTCCCTCATGACGGTTTCGAGGGTGATGATCAGAATGAAGCCCAGCGCCTGGCTGGCAATCGCCAGGGCGCGCAGGGTATCGAAAGCTTGCTTGGCCATGGGCCTCCCGCGAGATGACAGCCAAGCCTGCCGACAGTAGGCTTGGCAACTCGATACTTGGAATTTCTGTATGCAACTGCCGCGAATCGGCAGGATGCCACAGTGTACCCGCTCGCGCGCCGGTCGCCGACCCTCGCGCCTGCCAACCACATGCTTGCCGCCAAGGAGTCACTCTTCCCAATGGATGCCATCGCCCTGGGCCCCGTGCTCATTTCCGTGCCCCGGCTCTACGCCATCGGTGCGGCGTTGCTGTTGCTGGTTGCCAGCCTATGGCTGCTTGGCATGCCACGCCGCGCTCATGCGCGCTGGTTCAACGGCCTGGTGATCGCCTGGGTGCTGGGGGCGCGCCTGGGCTACGTGGCCATGCACCCGGACGCCTATGCCGCGGCCCCGCTGGATGTGCTGAAGATCTGGCAACCGGGGTTTCACGGCATCTGGGGGATGCTGGCGGCGCTGGTGTGGAGCGCCTGGGCACTGCGTGACCATGTGCTGCGCATGATCGGCGCCATGGCCATGGTGGTGGGGAGCTCCAGCCTGTGGCTGGTACTGGTGACCCTGGCACCACTGGGCAACCCGATGCCGCTTGCCGAGTTGCCCGACCTGGAGCTGCAGACCCTCGAAGGGGAGGCGGTCAATCTGCGCCAGCTGCGCGGCGAGCGGGTGGTGATCAACCTGTGGGCCACCTGGTGCCCGCCCTGCCTGCGCGAGATGCCGCTGCTGGAGGAGGCCGATGCCCGGGACGGCGTCACCGTCGTGGTGGTCAACCAGGGTGAGGAGCTACTGCAGGTGATTCGCTACCTGGACGACCAGGCGCTCGAGTTCCGCTATCCGCTGCTCGACCCACGCCAGGAGCTGATGGTGATCATGGAGTCCCCGGGGCTGCCCACCACCATGCTGTTCGATGCCGAGGGGCGTGCCATGGAGCGTCACGTGGGGGAGCTCTCACGCGCCCAGTTGGACAGCTGGCTGCAGGGGGATTGAACCGGTCATTACCACGTCCGCAAACGGTGCACCATACTTAAGCCGGATCGCGCTTTGCTGTAAGATACCGCGCCCTGTTGTTGCCGCCCCGCGAGGGCGGTCCCGAGCGCAACGTTTTCAGCATCCTCCGAGGCATCATGAGCGATTTTTCTCCCGGCCAGCGCTGGATCAGCGACGGCGAAGCCGAACTTGGCCTGGGCACCATCCTGAGCTGTGACCCACGCAGCGTCACCGTGCTCTTCGGGGCCAGTCAGGAAACCCGCACCTACAGCAGCCGTCAGGCCCCGCTTACCCGAGTGGCCTTTGGCAGTGGCGACCGCATCCGCGCCGCCAGCGGCTGGACCTTGACCGTTGATGACAGCAAGGAGTCGGAAGGGCTGATCGTCTACATCGGCGAGGATGAGCAGGGTGAGCTGCGCGAACTTCCCGAAGCGCAACTGGCCGACACCATGCAGTTCGACCAGGCTCGCGACCGCCTGCTCACCGGGCAGGTGGATCGCAACGACTGGTTCGACCTGCGCTTTCGCACCCTGCATCACCACCATCGCGTCGAACAGAACCCAGCGCTGGGCCTGGCCGGCCCGCGTATCGACCTGATCCCCCACCAGCTGTACATCGCCGACGAAGTAGCGCGCCGTCATGCGCCGCGCGTACTGCTGGCCGACGAGGTCGGGCTTGGCAAGACCATCGAAGCCGGGCTGATCCTGCATCGCCTGCTGCTCACCGGACGTGCCGAGCGTGCCCTGGTGCTGGTGCCGGCAAGCCTTACGCACCAGTGGCTGGTGGAATTGCTGCGCCGCTTTGCCCTGGAAGTGACGCTGCTCGACGAACAACAGAGCCTGGCCCATGGCGACAGCAACCCCTTCGAGACGGGTCAGTTGGTGCTGGCAAGCCAGGATTGGCTGTTCGCCAACCCCCATCGTCAGGCCCAGGCCCAGGCGTGCCAGTGGGATCTCTTGATCGTCGACGAGGCCCACCATCTCGACTGGAGCCCGGACCATGCCGGTCCCGGCTACGCCTGTGTGGGGCGCCTGGCGGCGGATGTTCCCGGCTTGCTGCTGCTGACCGCCACGCCCGAGCAGATGGGCCTCGAGAGCCACTTCGCCAGGTTACGGCTGCTCGACCCGGACCGTTACCATAGCCTCGAGCGCTTCAAGGAAGAGGAGCAACACTACGTCGAGGTCGCCGAGGCCATCGATGCCCTGGAGCGACTGCCCGGCAGCGCCGAGGATCACGCGCGCCTCGCCGCGGTGATGGACGAGGCGGACAGCCTGGCACTGCTCGACACCCTGGCCAACCCCGAGAGTGGCGAGCCTCAGCAGGCCAATGCTCGCCAGCAACTGCGCGATCAGTTGCTCGACCGCCACGGCACCGGCCGGGTGATGTTCCGCAACAGCCGGCGACATGTCGGCGGTTTCCCGGAACGTCGCCTGCATGTCACCGAACTCGAGCCGCCCTCCTCCTACCGCCGTGTGCTGGGTCGCCTCGAACGCGACGAGGACTATCTGGACGAGCTGCTGATCGAGACCGGGCTCGACCATCCCGAGGTACTGATCTATCTCGACAGCATGTACAGGGCACTGTCTGATGACCCGCTGAACACGGAACCCTGGTGGCAGTTCGACCCGCGCGTGACCTGGCTGATGGAGAAGCTGGCCGATACCGGCGAGAGCGGCTTCGCCAACGACAAGGTGCTGGTCATCGCCCATGACCGCGAGACCGCCCAGGGTCTGGCCGAGGGACTGCGCGTTCTCGGCGGCATGCACGCCCCGGTCTTTCACGAAGGCTTGTCGCTGGTGGAGCGCGACCGCGCCGCCGCCGCGTTCGCCGATGAGGAAGAGGGCAGCCAGGTGCTGGTGTGCTCGGAAATCGGCTCAGAGGGCCGCAACTTCCAGTTCTGCCGCCACCTGGTGATGTTCGACCTGCCATTGCATCCCGATCAACTCGAACAGCGCATCGGCCGCCTCGACCGTATCGGCCAGCGCCATGCCATCGAGCTGCATGTGCCGGTGTTCACGGGCAGCCCCGGCGAGAAGCTGCTGCGCTGGTACCGCGAGGGAATGGATGCCTTCAGTGCCCCGCACGCGGTGGGCAGCGAGATATTCGATGCCTTCGGTGATGCACTGGCCGATGCGCTGCTCGACGAGGAGAGCCTGACGGAAGTGATCACCGAGACCCGGGCGCTGTTCGAAAGCCGCCTGGCCGAACGCGACGCTGGCCGTAATCGCTTGCTCGAGCTCAATGCCTGTCGCCATGAGCGCGCCGACGAAGTCGCCGCGGCGATTCGTGAACTCGACGAGGACCGCGCCCTGCCCCGCTACCTGGAACTGGCGCTGGACATCTTCGGCGTCGACAGCCAGGAGCTGGGGGGCGGTATCATGCATCTGCAACCCAGCCCGCAGATGCTCGATGGCCTGCCGGGGCTTGCCAAGGGCGAGGATGGCTTCTCGGCCACGTTCTCGCGCTCCCGGGCCCTGGCGCGCGACGACGTGCATAGGCTCTCCTGGGAGCACCCGCTGTTGCGCGAGATGATGGGGCGGATCATCGACGGCACCATGGGCAACACCGCGCTGGCATTGCTCAAGCATCCGTCACTGCCGGCCGGCCGGGTGATGGCCGAACTGATTTTCCGCACGCACTGCCCGGCCCCCAGAACCCTGCACCTCAACCGCTTCCTGCCGCCCACCGCGGTGCGCGTGCTGCTCGACGAATCCGGGGTTAACCTGACTGACAAGATCTCGTTCACCGGCCTTTCGAAGAACCTGCGCAAGGTCAAGAAGGCGATGGCTCGCGACCTGATACGCAGCCGCCTGGACGCCCTGCGCGAGCTGCTCGATCGCGGCGAGCAGGAAGCCGAGCGCGAGCTTCCCAGCATCGTGGAGTCGGCCCAGGTGCGCATGCGTGAAGAGTTGGACGGTGAACTCGCTCGCCTCGTCGCGCTGGCCCGCCACAACCCCGCGGTGCGCGACGACGAACTCACCGCGCTACGCGACGAACGCAGCGCACTGGATACGGCCATCGAAGGGACCCGCCTGCGCCTTGACGCGGTGCGGGTGATCGTGACTGTGGGGGAAGAAAGCTAGGTCAGGAGCATCAGTTCAGGATATCCGCCAGCGCCTTTTCAAGGGTCTCGAAGCGGAACTCGAAGCCCGCTTCGAGCAGGCGTGCCGGGCGCATGTCGGCACCGGTCAACAGCAGGCGTGACATCTCGCCGAACATGGTCTCGAGCGCGATGGCCGGCACTGGCAAGCGTGCTGGCCGGCCTAGCTGCTTGGCCAGGATGCGCGTGAACTCGGCGTTGGTGACGGGGTGTGGGGCACTGCCATTGAACGGGCCCGACAGGTCGTCGCGCTCGATCAGGAACTGGATCATCCGCACCAGGTCTTCGCGATGCACCCAGGGCATGAACTGACGACCATCGCCGAAGCGCCCGCCAACCCCCAGCTTGAAAGGCGGCAACATTTTCTGCAGGCTGCCGCCGCCATTATCCAGCACCAGGCCGATACGCAGCAGCGCCACGCGGGTACCGAAATCCTCGGCCTCTCGGGCGGTGTCTTCCCAGCGTTTGCACAGGCGATGCGCGAACTCGTCGTGGGCATGGGTCTGCTCGGTGACCTCGCGGTCGCCCTGGTCGCCGTAGTAGCCCATGGCCGAGCCGGAGACCATCACCCGCGGCGGCTTGCCACCGGTAAGCTTGAGCTGTTCGCAGAGGATCACCAGGTCGCGGGTGATATTGACGCGCGAATCGATCAACCGCTCCTTCTGGCTATCGCTCCAGCGACCCGCGGCGATCGACTCACCCGCCAGGTTGACGATGGCCTCCGGCGGGGTATCCACGAAGTCCAGCACCGAGCGGCGAATATCAGCGCCCTTGGGCAGCCGTGAACGAACCGCCTCCGGGTCGCGAGACA
Source organism: Halomonas urumqiensis (assembly GCF_003028575.1). Taxonomy (GTDB): domain Bacteria; phylum Pseudomonadota; class Gammaproteobacteria; order Pseudomonadales; family Halomonadaceae; genus Halomonas; species Halomonas urumqiensis. Next base: position 39,531 of record NZ_PYUD01000008.1, read on the forward strand.
CCACCAGCACGCGATGGCCGGCTTCTACCAGGCGCTGGCAGAGGCGCTGGCCAACGAAACCGCTCCCTCCGGTGATCAACACACGCATGGCGGTTCCCTCCTTATCGCCCATGAGTTATACAGCTGTTGTACACTTCTGCTAGTCTAGTTGACAACGTAAATCGCCGTGAGCACGTGATGACAGCCCAACCCACTATCGCCACCGCCATCATTGGGGCCGGCATCGCTGGACTTGCCTGCGCAAGGGTGCTTGCCGCAGCGAATCAGCCAGTCGTCCTGTTCGACAAGGGACGGGGACCTGGCGGCCGAATGTCCAGTCGTCGCCTGGGGGATGCCAGCGTAGAGCTGGGTGCCCAATTCTTCAGCGTACGCCATGACACCTTTCGCCGGGAGGTCCAAGACTGGCGCCAGGCCGGCGTCATTGGTGCATGGCCCGATTCCATGTGGACGCTGGGTGATGGGCTGGGTGATGGGAAATGGCAGCGACATCATGACAACCTGCCACGCCTCACCGGCTCGCCGCGCATGAGCGCGGTGGCGCGCCACCTGGCCGAGGGCCTGACACTCAACTGCGAAACGCGCATCGAACACCTGGAGCACGATGGACAAGCCTGGTGGCTGATCGACCAGCGACAGACTCGCCACGGCCCCTTTGCGCGTGTCGTGATCAGCGCACCCTCGCCGCAGGCGCACGCCCTGGTGGCCCCCCACGATAGCCAGCTAGCCGGGGAGTGCGAGGCAGTCGTCCAGCGTCCATGCTGGGCGGCCTGGGCATGTTTCGATGCGCCACTGCCGACCCTGCCGGGGGTCGACGATGACTGGCAGGCAGTGCGCCTGGGGCCGAGCATCAGTGGGAACCCGCTGCGCTTCGTTGCCCGCAACGGCCTCAAGCCGGGACGCGCGGGCCAGGGGGAGACACTCAGCCTGCTGGCCCACCTCGACTGGAGCGAGGCCCACCTGGAGCGCCCTGCCGAAGAGGTCGCCGCCGAATTGCTGGCCGCCTTTGCCGATGCCCTGCCCGGCCAGGTAGCGCTACCTGACCCCACCTCCCTGGGGGCTCACCGCTGGCGCTATGCCCAACCAGACGTGTTTGCCCGCGGCGAGGCCATCAATCGTGATCATCGCCTGTCTGCCAGTGGTCTGGCACTTTGTGGTGATGGCTTTCGTGGCCCACGAATCGAGGATGCCTGGTTGTCGGGCCACCACCTCGGCGACGTCTTGGCCACAGCCGCTTCCTGACCTTTTCTGGAGACCCCAATGCGCGACGCCACCACGTCCTATGCCTTGATATTGCTGGCCCATGGCTCCAGCGACCCCAATTGGCGAGCCCCTTTCGAGAACTTCCATGCGGCGCTGGCCACCCGGCTCGACACCCCGCTGCGACTGGCCTACATGGAACTCTGTGAGCCTTCGCTAGAATCCACGGTGGCCGAACTGGCCGAGGCCGGAGTCGAGCGTGCCGACATCCTGCCATTGTTCTTCGCCGCCGGGCGTCACCTGCGCAAGGATGTGCCCGGCCAGGTCGACGCCTTGGCACAGGAAGTACCAGGCGTTCGACTGACCTTGTTGCCACCAGTGGGAGAACATCCGGCGTTCGTCGAGGCCCTGGCGACGGTGATTGCCGAGCAGGCCGGGGAGTCTCATGAACCATGAGTGAGCAGGCACCCCACACCGGCGACACACCGTTGTACCCGATTCGCGAAGTGTCGCGCATCACCGGCGTCAACTCGGTGACCCTGCGCGCCTGGGAGCGTCGCTACGGGCTGATCAAGCCTCAGCGGACCCCCAAGGGACATCGCCTGTATGCCCGCGAGGACATCGCGCGGGTAGAACAGATCCTGCAATGGCTCAACCGCGGCGTGCCCGTGAGCCAGGTTCGCGAATTGCTTGACCGACCCACGCCAATGGAGCCCCAGCCACCGGATACCAGCGACTGGTCGAGCCAACGCACCCAACTGATGACCGCGGTGGCTGCACTCGACCAGCATCGCCTTGACATGCTGTTCAGCCAGTCATTGTCGCTCTACCCGGTATCGGTATGCATCGCCGAGCTGTGGCAGCCGGTGATCCAGGCGCTTGAAGAAGGCTGGGGGGAGCGCCTGGGCGACACCCTGCAGCGGCGATTTCTGGAAGCCTTCCTGCGCACCCGAATCGGCACCCGATTGCTGCACGCCAACCGCGTCGTGCAGGGGCCTGCCCTGCTGATCTCGGCCATGCCGGAAGACCCCGGCTCACTGTGGGTATTGCTGGTGGCGCTTGCGGCAAGCGACAAGGGGTTCGAGGTCCAGCTGTTCGATGCGCCACTACCCTTCAGCGAACTCCCCCTGGCAGTGGAGCACTTGCATGCCGGCGCACTGTTACTGGCCAGCGGTCAGGCCGAGAAGTCGGACCTCGTCAGGCGCCAGCTACCCCGGCTCGCCGAACAACTCGATGTACCGCTGGCGCTGTGTGGCCCGGTAGCGCGTATTCGGGCAAGCGAGCTGACCGGAAGCCAAGTCGAGGTGCTGGGTGACGATCTTGGCCAGGCGATGGTTCGGCTCAAGGCCCTGTTGCCACAGGGTAGCGCCACCAGCCGCTGAGCCACCAGAGATGGGCCGCCATAGAATGGAAAGGGAGTTCGCATGACAGTCACGCTGGTGTGGTTTCGCAGCGACCTGAGGGTTCACGACAACAGCGCGCTCGCCGCCGCGGCACGCCAGGGGCCGGTGGTGGCCGTCTACCTGCGCTGCCTCGCTGACTGGCAACGCCACGGACATGGCGCCAACCAGCTCGATTTTCGCGCGCGCGGCGTAGAAGCCCTGGGCGATGACCTGGCGGGCCTGAACATTCCCCTGCTGCATCGCGATATCGGACACTTCAATGAAGCCGCCGAGGTGCTTCTCGACATCGCCCGGCACGTGGGAGCGCACGCCCTGCACTTCAATCATGAATACCCGGTGGACGAAGTGGTCCGGGACCGTGGCGTGGCAGCGGCCTTCACCGCCGCCGGCCTCACCGCCACAGGACACCATGATGCAGTGACTTTCGCCCCGGGGGAGCTTTTGACCGGCAAGGGCGACTACTATGGCGTGTTCACACCGTTCTCCCGCGCCTGGCATCGCCAGCTTGGCGACGAGAGAATCGCCCTGCGCGATACGCCCGCACCGCAACAACCACTGGATATCGCCTCTGACCCGCTGCCGACACTGCCGGCGCTGGCAGACACCCCGGTGGATGAACGGCTATGGCCCGCCGGTGAAACCGCCGCGGCCGATCGGCTGGAGCGATTCCTGCGCTTTCGCGGCCACCATTACAAGCGTCAGCGCGACATTCCGGCGATTCGCGGCACCAGCGAACTGTCGCCTTACCTGGCGCTCGGCATGATCTCCCATCGGCAGTGCCTGCAGGCGGTGCTTACCGAAAACGACGGCCAGTTGGCCGAGGGTGATGCGGGGCTCGTTGCCTGGGTCAACGAGCTGGTGTGGCGGGAGTTTTATCGCCATGTCGCCTATGGCTTTCCACGGGTGTGCCGGCACCGGGCCTTCCAGGCGCATACCGAGGCACTCGCCTGGCGTGACGACGAGGCCGCCTTCGCCGCCTGGTGCGAGGGCCGCACCGGCTATCCCATCGTCGATGCCGCGATGCGCCAGCTTGTCGAGACGGGCTGGATGCACAATCGCCTGCGCATGATCACCGCCATGTTCCTCAGCAAGCACCTGCTGATCGACTGGCGTCGGGGTGAAGCGTTTTTCCTGCGCCACTTGGTGGATGGGGAATTCTGCGCCAACAACGGCGGCTGGCAATGGGCCGCTTCCACCGGCACAGACGCGGCGCCGTATTTCCGTATCTTCAACCCCACGACCCAGTCCGAACGTTTCGACCCCGACGGCACCTTCCTCGCCGAATGGCTGCCAGCACTCGCCGAACTACCGGCCAAGGCACGCCACGCCCCGCCAACAGACTTGCTGGGTGGGGTCGACTACCCGATGCCCATCGTCGACCACAAGGCCGCCCGCGCTCGCGCGCTGGAGGCCTTCAAAGCGCTTTCTCGATAACCGGCTCGATAACCGGCTCGATAATCAGCTCATTCATCGGCTCGACGACCGGCTTGCCTGACGTAGCGCAAGGGGGTCGTCCACCACCCAAGGAGCTCGACATGGCCCAGGATCAAGACCTGGAAGCGTTCTGTGCCTTCTTCAATAAACTCGACAAGACCTGTACAAGAAGTCTTGACCAGTTCTATACTGACGACGTCGTGTTTATCGACCCACTGCACCGCATAGAAGGAATCTCTGCGCTAGAGCAGTACTTTTTCATCTTGTACGAGAATGTGACAGCATGCCGCTTCCAGTTTCATGAGCGGGTGCGTGATGGCGACAAGGCATTCGTCACCTGGACCATGACGCTGGTTCACCCCCGACTGGCCCGAGGCCAGGAGGTGGCGGTAGAAGGCTGCTCGCAACTGACGTTCGCCAGTGATGGAAGCGGGCGAGTGGCACGGCATCGCGACTACTTCGACGTTGGTGCCATGCTTTACGAGCACTTGCCGCTGATCGGCGCAGTGGTGAGGCGCATCAAGCGACGGCTGGGCTGATGTAACACGAATATCGCGCCAGCTGCATCCAGTCTCGCCTGTTTGCCGTATATCACTGTCAGCAAGACGTGTCGCGAATTCGCCTTTCGAGTCACCCAGGCCCCAGGAGGCAACCTTGAGCGCAGCCAACTCACCCAAGCAACGCATCTGGCTCACCGGCGCCACATCGGGGATCGGGCGCGCCCTCGCGCTTCGGTTGCTGGACCAGGGGCATCAGGTTGCGCTCAGCGCGCGCAGCGAAGAGGCGCTCGAGACGCTGGCGGCTGGGCGTGACAACGCGTTGATCCTGCCACTCGATGTGGCGGACCGTGAGGCCGTGCGATGCTGTGGAGACACCCTGGCGGAACGCTTCGGCTCGCTGGATCTGGCGATTCTGAATGCCGGCACCTGCGAATACCTGGATGCAGGCCATTTCGACGTGGATCTCGTCGAACGTGTCTTCGCGCCCAACTTCTTCGGTACCCTCTACTGCGTGGATGCGGCGCTGCCGTTGCTGCGCCAGGCACGCGGCGAGGGTCGCAAACCGCTGCTTGCCGCGACATCCAGCGCCTCCGCCTACCTGGCCTTCCCGCGTGCGGAGGCCTATGGCGCCTCCAAGGCGGCGCTCAGTTACTTCCTGGAATCGCTGCGCCTCGACCTCCATGGCGAGGGTATCGCGATCAGCCTGATCCACCCCGGATTCGTCAAGACTCCGCTGACCGACCGCAACGACTTCGCCATGCCCATGCGGGTAACGGCCGAGCAGGCCGCCGATGCCATTCTCTCAGGACTCGCCAAGCGTCGCCTGGACATCCACTTCCCGCGCCGATTTACCCTGTTGGTCAAGCTTGCCGGCATTCTCCCTCCCGGCCTGCGTCTCCGCCTTGGGCTGCGCATGACCCGCGACACCGGCGCGCCCGACCATGCTTCGGAGAGCTCGTCATGACCGCTGCCCTGCACACCGCGGAACGGCAACCGAGAATCGCCGTGATCGGCAGCGGCATTGCCGGCATGGCCGCCGCCTGGTACCTCTCGAGCCGTTACCAGGTGACGCTGTTCGAGGCTGCCGAGCGGCTCGGCGGCCATACCGCCACCATCGACGTGCAGCTCTACGGGCATCGCTACGCTATCGACACCGGGTTCATCGTCTTCAACGACTGGACCTACCCGCACTTCATGCGCTTGCTGTCACGTCTGGGCGTGGCGACCCAGCCCACCGAAATGAGCTTCTCGGTGCACGAGACTCACCGCGACTTCGAATACAACGGGCACACCCTGGCCAGCCTCTTCGCCCAGCGCAGCAACCTTCTCAGCCCGACGTTCTACCGCTTGCTGGCCGATATCATGCGCTTCAACCGCCAGGCCACGGCGGCGCTCGACAATGGCTCGCTCGAGCCGTCCATGACCCTTGGTGAGTGGCTGGACGCCAACGGCTTCGGCGCCGACTTCCAGCGCCGCTACCTGCTGCCCATGGGAGCGGCGATCTGGTCGGCCAGCATCAAGGATCTGCGCGACTTCCCGCTGCTGTTCTTCGTGCGCTTCTTTCGCAACCATGGCCTGCTGTCGGTCAACCACCGCCCGCAATGGCACACCCTGATGGGCGGTTCACGCCGTTATATCCCGGCCCTGACCGCCCCCTTCGCCAGCCGCATTCGCCTGGCGACGCCAGTGCGCGGCATCCGACGTCATGACGATGGCGTCGAGTTGCGCACGGATGGCGGTGTCGAGCGGTTCGACCAGGTGGTGCTGGCCTGCCATGCCGATCAGGCACTGGCCATGCTCGACGACCCGAGCGATGCCGAACGCGAGATACTCGGCGCCATGCCCTATCAGGACAATGACGTGGTGCTGCATACCGATACGCGCCTGCTGCCGCGTCGCAAGCGCGCCTGGGCAAGCTGGAACTACCGGCTGGATGGCCGCGACGAGCAAGCACGGGTCTCGGTGACCTACGACATGAACATCCTGCAACGTCTCGAGGCGCCTCATACCTTCTGTGTGACGCTCAACGACAGTGAGGCGATCGACCCCGCCAAGATACTGGGACGTTTCACCTACGCCCATCCGCAATTCACCCTTGCCGGCCAGGCGGCCCAGGCCCGCCACGCCGAGATTTCCGGCGTGCCACAGCGCACCCACTACTGCGGGGCCTATTGGCGCAGCGGGTTTCATGAGGATGGCGTCTGGAGCGCCTTGCGTGTCGCGATGACGCTTGGCTGCGACGACCAGGGTCCGCCTGACCACCACACGCCCCTCCACGACAGCGCACTCGCCGAGGAGAATCTGGCATGAGCGCACGCACGCCCATCACGGCTCCCCGTTCGCGCATCTATCGGGGCACGCTACGTCACCGTCGCATGCTGCCGAAGCGTCACGAGTTCACCTACTCGGTATGGATGGCCTGGCTCGATCTCGATGAGCTTCCCGAGCTCTTCAATGGAGTGCCGGGATTCAGTGCTTGCCGCCCAGCCCTGGCGCGTTTTCGTCGCCAGGACTACCTGACCCCGCACGACCAACCGCTGGACCAGGTGGTGCGCGCCGAGGTCGAGCGCCAGCTTGGCTTCTCACCCCGGGGCAGAATCTGCTTGCTCACGCAGTTGCGCACCCTCGGCGTCGGCTTCAACCCCGTGTCGCTCTACTACTGCTACGACCCAAATGATGCGTTGTGTGCGGTGCTCGGCGAGGTGAGCAACACCCCCTGGGGCGAGCGCCATCTTTACGCATGCGCGGTCGACCCCAGCCGGCACAAGCATACGGCCGAGTTCGACAAGGCCATGCATGTCTCGCCTTTCAACCCCATGGACATGACCTACCGCTGGCACTTCAATACGCCGGATGTCCAGCTGTTGATGCACATGGAGAACTGGAAGGATGGCGAGCGCCACTTCGATGCCAGCCTGACACTGGAGGCTCGCCCGGCCACCCGCGCCAGGCTGCTCGGCACCCTGGCACGCCAGCCCTGGATGAGCCTGAAGACCCTGGCGGGCATCCACTTCGAGGCGCTGCGCCTGTGGGCCAGGCGCGTGCCGATCCATGACCACCCCGGGCCTGACAGTCAATCTCGTGAACCTGTGCCCCATGAACCTGTGCACCGTGAATTCCTGCCCCGTGAACCTGTGCCCCATGCCCCCCTGCCCCGTGAACCTGGGGCCCGTGAGGAGAGTTCGTCGTGAACACGCTTCGCTCAGCTACTACATCCCGACCGCTGCCAGACGATGCCGATCGCCTGACCCGCTGGCTGCGACCTCGCCTGATGGCCCAGCTCGACAAGTTGAGCGGCGGCAGCATCACACTGATCGAGGGGCATGCCCGTCATCGGCTTGGCAAGCCAGGCGAACAGCATGTCACCGTCGTGGTTCGCAACAGCCGCGCCTGGAAGCGGGTCGCACTGGGTGGCACCGTGGGCGCCGCCGAAGCGTATATGGATGGCGACTGGGATGCCGATGACCTGGTCGCGCTGATCCGCCTGTTCGCGATCAACCTGGAACGGGTCAACGGTGAGATGGAAAACGGTACCGCACGGCTGGGCCGCTGGCTGCTGAGTGGACTATACCGCCTGCAACGCAACAGCCTGCGCGGCTCGAAGCGCAACATATCGGCACACTACGACATCGGCAACGACCTGTTCGCCACCTTCCTCGACCGGCGCCACTGGATGTACTCGAGTGCGGTCTTCCCCTCTCCCGAGGCGAGCCTCGAGGAGGCCTCGAGCCACAAGCTCGACCTGATGCTCGAACGTCTCGACGTGCGACCGGAACACCATCTGCTGGAGATCGGTACCGGCTGGGGCGGGCTTGCCATCCATGCCGCTCTGACTCGCGGCTGCAAGGTCACCACCACGACGATCTCCGACGAGCAGTATGCCCACACTGCCCGGCGCATCGAGGAGGAGGGGCTCGAGGACCGCATCACCCTGCTCAAGCAGGACTATCGCGAATTGACCGGGCGCTACGACCGGCTGATCTCGGTGGAGATGATCGAGGCCGTGGGCCACCAGTACCTGGATACCTACCTGACGACCCTGGACCGCCTGCTCACCGATGACGGGCTGGCAATGCTGCAGGCAATCACCATCCGCGACCAGCGCTTCGAGGGGGCCAAACGCGAGATGGACTTCATCAAGCGCTACATCTTCCCCGGCGGATTCCTGCCTTCACACCACGCCATCCTCAAGGGACTGACCCGCCACACCTCACTGAACGTGCTGGCCCTCGACGAGATCGGCCAGCACTACGCACGTACCCTGCGCGAGTGGCGTCACCGCTTCGAGGCAAGTCTCGAGACAGTACAGGGGTTGGGGTACGACGAACGCTTCATCCGCATGTGGCGCTATTATCTGTGCTACTGCGAGGGGGGATTTCTCGAGCGCAGCATCGGTACCTGCCACCTGCTGCTGGCAAAACCCGGCGCACGACCGACACCGCTCAGCGGGGCGCTGTAACGGATGAACACGGCCTGGCGCAAACCCGGCGCCTTTCAGGCGCTGCTCAACGTGGCGGCCTTTCAGGTCGGCTGGTTCGCGTGCGTGCTTGGTGGGTCGCTGATTGGCGCGGTCGTGGCAGCGGTGATCCTGACGCTGCACCTTCGCTGGCTGGCTCGTCCCCATGAGTGGCGCTGGATTGCCGGCTTCGCCGCCCTGGGGTTGATCGTGGATGGCAGCCTTGCCCTGGCGGGAGGTTTTGATTTCGGTGCACAGCCACTCGTCCTCGGGGTGCTGCCACTTTGGCTGTGGTTGCTCTGGCCACTCTTCGCCACCCTGCTGCACCATTCACTGGATTGGCTGTGGCGCCGCCCGTGGCTTGCCATGCTGGGCGGCGCCACCAGCGGCCCCTCCTCCTACTTCGCAGGCGCCCATCTGGCTGACGTGACGCTGGCTCCCTGGCTGCTGCCGGTACAAGCGATAGTGTGGGCGCTACTATGCCTGGCGTTATGCCGTTGCCTCGGCGGCGAGACGCCCGGCCCCACCGACACCAGACACTAGGGCCTCTTCCTGCCAGGACCTTTCCAGACGCTCGGCGGATTCCGGCCGGGCGTAGAGAAACCCTTGAACCAGCGTGCAGCCCGCGGCGATCAAAAAATCGCGCTGGGCCTCGGTCTCGACGCCTTCGGCGATCACTTCAAGGCCCAATCCATCGGCCATCGACAACACCGCGTTGACGATGGCCGCATCCGCCAGGTCATCCGGCAACGCCTTGATAAAGGCGCGATCCAGCTTGAGCTTGTCCAGCGGCAGTTTCTTCAGGTAGCCAAGCGACGAGTAACCGGTCCCGAAATCATCGATGGCCACCGGATGACCCAACTGGCGCAAGGCCTCCAGGCGCGGTGAGATATCCCCCGCCCTTTCATCCAGCAGCACCGATTCGGTGATCTCGAGGCCTAGCTGGCTTGCCGGCACCTGGTGACGCGCAAGCCCGGCGGCAAGCGCCGATTCCAGTTCCCCCTGAAACATCTGCAATGCCGAGACGTTGATCCACACCGGTACGTCCGGCATGCCGAGCTGCCGCCAGCGCCCCTGCTGGGCGAGCGCCTCGTCGATCACCCAGTTGCCAAGCGATGCCATCAAGCCATGACGCTCGGCGATGGGAATGAAGTCCGCCGGCGAGATCATGCCATCGCGCGGATGATGCCAGCGCAACAGCGCCTCACGACCCACCAGGGCCCCATCCACCAGGCGATGCTGTCCCTGGTAGTGCAGTTCGAGTTGGGTACCGGTGGCCAGCGCGTTGCGCAATTCGTTGACAAGACCGAGCTGCGGGCTGTCCTGTACATCGAGCGCGGGGCGAAAGCGCTGGCTATGATTGCGCCCGTGGCGCTTGGCGGAGTACAGCGCCGATTCCAGTCGCTGAAACAGCACACTCGCTTCGCGGCCATCCTCCAGCGCCCGGCAACTACCAATGGTCAGGCCCAGGCGCAAGGAATTGCCGGGCAGCTCGAACGGCTCCCCCAGATGCGAACGCAGCCCGGCGACCCAGGTGTCATGATCTTCGAAAGTGGTGGTACGGATTACCATGAACAGGTCACCACCCAGGCGGCCCACCACGCCACCGGCGACATGCTGTGCCAGGCGCTGGCCGAAGCGCCCCAGCAGGCGGTCGCCCATTTCCACGCCGAGCCCGTCATTGATCGCCTTGAAGCCGTCGATGTCGATCATTGCCAGGTCCAGGCTTTCGCCGGCCCGTAAATGTCTGAGCCGCGATTCCAGCAGGTCTTGCAGCCGGCGGCGATTGGGCAGCCCGGTCAGTGGGTCCTCGAAGCCGATCCGCCGGAGATCGCGCTCGCGTGCCTTGTGCATCGAGATATCGGTGAACAGGCAGACATGGTGGCTGACCTTGCCGGTTGCATCCGCCACCGCACGCACCCGCAGCCACTCCGGGTATTCATCGCCGTGCTTGCGTCGGTTCCATATCTCGCCCTCCCAGCGACCCGTCGACTTCAAGGCCTGCCAGTATCTGTCGAAGAATGCCTTGTCATGACGCGGTGCCGCCAACGTGGTGGCATTGCGCCCACGCACTTCCTCGGCGGAATAGCCGGTGATGCGGGTGAAAGCGGGGTTGACCGCCTGGATGCGGTTGGCGGCATCGGTGATGATCACGCCATCCTCGGAAAGCGCCAGTGCGTCCTGACCGAGCCGTGCGCGCTGGTGCTCCTGGCGCACTTGGCGCCAGGCATCATACAGGCCCAGCACCATCAACAAGGTGGCCGCCAGACGCAGCCACGCAAACGGCAGCCACACAGCGGCCGACAGACCGGCAAAACCAATCCACAACAGGGGGCGATTCAGTGAGAAGGCTGGCCACATGGCATTGGATCCGACGATGGCGGGCGGAAAAATGACGTAACGAAGACCGCAACGCCCACGCAATCCTACATCGGCAATGTAAGCGATAACTGTAACCTTTCATCGCAACGCGTCATCAACGCCCAATCGCGGTTTGCGAACAGTAGAGAGGGGCAACGTGCAATCATGGTTCGCGAACAGTAGACTAGGCAGAGTCGTCCGCTGGCTATTTGCCGCGCAGGGCGAACAACAACTTCGACTCTCGGAATGACCCAGTGACCAAGCAACACTCTTTTGATCGCGATGAACTTCTGACGTGCTCCCGCGGCGAGCTGTTCGGCCCTGGCAATGCGCAGTTGCCGGCCCCCAACATGCTGATGCTCGATCGTATCACCCGTATCTATGAAGATGGCGGCGAGCATGGCAAGGGCGAGCTCATCGCCGAACTGGACATCCACCCTGACTTGTGGTTCTTCGATTGCCACTTCCCGGGGGACCCGGTGATGCCTGGCTGCCTGGGCCTCGACGCCATGTGGCAACTGGTCGGCTTCTACCTGGGCTGGCTCGGTCACCCTGGTCGTGGACGCGCCCTGGGCTGCGGTGAGGTAAAGTTCACCGGGCAGATTCTGCCCACGGCCTCCAAGGTCACCTACCGGATCAACATCAAGCGCATCATTACCCGACGTTTGATCCTGGGCATGGCCGACGGCACCGTGTCCGTCGACGGCCGCGATATCTATCAGGCCACCGACCTGCGTGTCGGCCTGTTCACCTCTACCGCGAACTTCTGATCAGGAGGCTCCCATGCGACGAGTGGTAGTCACCGGCTTGGGCATCGTATCTTGCCTTGGCAACGACCGACAGCAGGTTCTCGAGGCGCTGAAAGCCGGGCGCTCAGGGATCCAGTTCAAGGCAGACTATGCCGAGCATGGCTTCCGAAGCCATGTCGCCGGTGTGGTCGATATCGACCTCGATGCGCTGATAGACCGCAAGCTGCGGCGCTTCATGGGTGATGCCGCCGCCTATGCCTATGTATCCATGGCGCAGGCCATCGAAGATTCCGGCCTGACGCCGGAGATGGTGTCCAACGAACGCACCGGCCTGATCGCCGGCTCAGGTGGCGCGTCCAGCGCCAACCAGGTGGAAGCCGCCGATGTCATGCGCGAGAAGGGGCTACGGCGTGTCGGCCCCTACCGAGTCACCCGCACCATGGGCAGCACGGTATCCGCTTGTCTTGCCACCCCATTCAAGATAAAGGGTGTCAACTACTCGATCTCCTCGGCCTGCGCCACGTCGGCCCACTGCATCGGCAGTGCCATGGAGCAGATCCAGATGGGCAAGCAGGATGTGGTATTCGCCGGCGGCGGCGAGGAAGAACACTGGACGCTGTCCTGCCTGTTCGACGCCATGGGCGCCCTCTCGACCCAGTACAACGAGTCGCCAGACAAGGCCTCACGCCCCTATGACCAGGCGCGCGACGGCTTCGTCATCGCGGGTGGCGGCGGCATGCTGGTACTCGAGGAGCTGGAGCATGCCAAGGCACGCGGCGCGAAAATCTACGCCGAGGTCGTCGGCTACGGCGCCACCTCCGACGGCTACGACATGGTCGCCCCCTCGGGCGAAGGCGCGGTGCGTTGCATGCGTCAGGCCATGTCCGGCGTGGCGGGCTCGATCGACTACATCAACACCCACGGCACTTCCACGCCGGTCGGCGATGTGGCTGAGCTCAAGGCCATCCGCGAGGTGTTCGGCGACACCACGCCGGCGATGAGTTCCACCAAGTCTCTGACCGGGCACTCGCTGGGTGCCACCGGCGTGCAGGAGGCCATTTATTCATTGCTGATGATGGAGAATGACTTCATCGCCGCCTCCGCCAATGTCGAGACTCTCGATGAACAGGCCGATGGTTTCGATATCGTCACCTCCCTGCGTGAAGGCGTGAAGGTCGAACGGGTGCTCTCCAACAGTTTCGGCTTCGGCGGCACCAACGCCTGCCTGGTACTGGAGAAGTTCTCTGGCTGACCGCTCAGGGCCGTCGAGCTCGATGCCAGATCGCAAGAGGCGCCCCACGGGGCGCCTCTTGCGTATCCAGAACGAGCCTGACCCAAGCCCCTCAGCCAAGCGTACTCTCGGCGATGGGTTCAACGGCGCTTGCCGGGCGAGGCACCTCGGATATCTCGACCAGCCTTGCCTCGATCCATGCTTCGACCTCTTCCATCACCGCCTCGGGCGTACGCCCCTCGGTCTCGATGGGCTCTCCCACCACCAGCGACAGGCGTCCCGGGTTCTTGACCCAATGGCGCCCGGGCCAGCGCTCGCCGGCATTGTGCGCCACCGGCACCACTGGCACGCCAGCGCGACAGGCAATCACCGCACCACTCTTGTTATAGCGACGGCGACTGCCTGGCGCCACACGCGTACCCTCGGGAAAGATCAACACCGACAAGCCCGCCTCCAGGCGCGCCTTGCCCTGGGTCAACACCTGCTTCATGGCCCGCGCAGGCCGCGAGCGATCGAGTGCAATGGGGTGCAACAGGCGTAACCCCCAGCCAAACAGAGGAATGCGCAGCAGTTCCTGCTTGAGCACCGTGCACACAGGCGGCTTGAGCAATTGCAGATAGACGGTTTCCCACTCGCACTGGTGATTGGAGAGGATGGCGCAGGGTCCGGCGGGTAGATGCTCACGGCCACGTATATCGTAGCGAACCCCGCAGGTGACACCGAACCAGGCGATGATGAAGTGGTTGTAGAGGTTGAGCAGCCGGTAACGGTTGCTCAGTGGCAACAACGGCGCCACCGGCAGGAACAATACCCCACACACCAGTACGGCCAGGAAATAGCCAATGTAAAACAGCACGCTACGGATGGCATTCATCGCTGTTTGGCGACCTCCTCATCAGGCTGATTGGCTTGGCACCAGGCATCGAGCATCAGGCCGAGCTCCAGCCGCCAGGGCTTCTGGTGCACGCCGAAGACATCCAGCACCCGCCGACAGTTGAGTACACGACGCAGGGGTTGGTCGTGATGGTGACGAAGCGCCTTGACGCCCCCCAGCTCGACTTTCTCGCCGCGCCCCTCCAGCCGCGTCGCCAGTTGGGTTCGCACCATCGAGACGAAGGTATAGACACTGACCGGCTCGGTCCCCGCCAGATGATAACTGCCCCAGGCATCGGCACCGCAATGCTGTTGTTGCAGCATGCCAAGCATCGCCATGGCCACGGCATCTGCCGAGGTCGGGCAGCAGGTGACATCGGCTTCGCCCCGCAGCTCTCCACCGGTGACGAGCGTATCGAGCAGTTCGTTCAACCAGGCGTTACTCCCCTCCAGCGCGAACAACGGACCCAGCCGCACGATCAGGTGGTGAGGGTGCTCGGCGCGAATGCGATCTCCGGTGGCAATCAATCGCCGCAGGCTTTCGTCACGAGGCCGGGGAATCACGTGCTCATCGATGGGCTCCGCGAAGCCATCCTCGTAGAGCTGATCGGAGACACACCACACCAGAGGCACTCCCGCCGCCTGGCAGGCTTCCATACAGGATTCAACAGCCCGGGCATGCTCGGTCACTTCCGCCGGCGCGGCACTGATCGGGCGGGCCAGGGGCGGAATCACCAGGGCCTGGGGGGCCACTTCCTCGAGCATGCCGGGCTCAAGTTCAAGGCCCTCGACGATCACAAGCTCAGTGTCAGAGCGTCTGTTTGCCTCGCGCGCCAACGCCAGGCTCAGGCAGTGGCCGGCATCCAATATCAGCAATTTCACGGTTAAAACGGGATCTCGTCGTCGCGGTCGTTGGTCATGGTCGCTGCGCAACCTCTATTGAGCACCAGCCCCGGCTGGCTCCCATCAAGCGCCTGGATTTGCAAGCGCCTGGATTTGCGACACCTCGTCAACACACAGCTCGGCAACCCGGTCCGGCGGGCCGGGATGGGGTTGACGAGCTTGCGCGAGGTGTTGCGGTTGCTGCTCGGAGCTTGACGTTCGGCAGGGCCAAGGTAGGGGCAAATGTTATCACGGCTCATGGGCCCAATGTGGCACACCCGCTCAGCAATGGGAATCTTGCGTCCGAATCGACCCCGCCGTCCCAGACACCCAGATCAACTCCGTGCACCCGCAGCGTTCCTGGTGGACGAAATGGCGACCTGTGACATCCAGCTCAAGGCCGTGGCCACCTCCCCAAGCGGTCCTGGCGCATCTTGAAAGACACCAAGAAATCGACGTGTTGGTGACCGAGGAGGCAGCGGGCACATCAGATTAAGTAGTATTGACACAAAATGATCACAGGTGTTTAAAATTGACCACGATGTCCATGATAAAGGAGATCGTACGCGGCATGCCCGCATTGCCCAAGAGTACGTTCAAACAGCCAGCGCTCAATAAAAGAACGTCGAATAACAAAACGTCCCCGTTTTTCAGTGGGGACTAGAAAGACTCACCAACCCTAAGGGGGAAACATGACAAGAATAATGACACTTGGAGGAGTTGCCTGCTTGGCACTCACCACCGCCAGCAGCGCATCGGCCGGAGGCCTCGATCTAAGTGGACAGCCGATGCTGCCTCTGTTCGAGAAGGGTACCTACGCCGAACTCTCCGTCGTCAGCATCACCCCGGATGTGTCCGGGACCGACGTATCGGGCCAGTCGACCGGCAAGATCAGCGAAGGATTCTTCACCTACAAAGGAGCGCTGAAAACCGATGCGACGGAACGACTGTCGCTGGCTCTCCTTTGGGATCAACCCTTCCATGGGCAAAGTTATTATGGCGCCGGCTTGTTCAGCGGATTGGATGCCAACCTCGACTCACAAGCGCTGACCTTGGCTGCCCGTTACAAGTTCAACGATCGCTACAGCATCCATGGCGGGCCGCGATTTCAGCGCATGAAAGCTGACGCGGCCTTCCCACTCTTCGGTTACTCACTGGACACCAGCACAGAGACCGACCTGGGATATGTGGTGGGCGCTGCCTACGAGATCCCGGAGTATCATGCGTTGGTGGCGTTGACCTATCATTCCAGCATCACCCACTCGCTGGAGGCCACAGAGAGCGGCATCAAGTCAGGGCCGTTCGATATCGAGTGGCCCGAGTCCTACACCCTCGATTTCCGGGCACCGGTCAGCCAGTCGACACTCGTGTTCGGTAGCGTTCGCCATACCAAATGGGATGGATATGACATCAGCCCCCCGATATTCTCCGCGGACGGGGCGTCGATCCTGGCGCTCGAGGACGATACCACCACCTACAAATTGGGGGTGGCGCAGAAGTTCAACGACAACTGGAGCGGCCTTGTGCGCTTCACCTATGAGGCCGCCAGTGATGACGACCAGGTGATATTCAGCCCCACCAATGGCGCGCGCGGCATCGGGCTGGGCGCCAGTTATCAGCACAACAAGCTGCGCATCACCGCCATGGCGGAGTACTTCGATCTCAAGGGGACCACAGGCGCGGTCGGGGAATTTGAAGGTGGCAACGCCATAGCGGTTGGCATGCAGATCGGCTATCACTTCTAACCTCTTGCCACCAAGGGTTACGGAGTGTCACACGCCATTCCGGTGGCAAGTGTCGCTCCGTGACCTTTCCCAAATCCGAGCAGCTCGGATCATTCTGGACAAGGCGGTAGACTTTGGACGATTTTGAGCATAATTTACAGGATATGTTCAATGTAATCCGAGTCTGATAAATGATGAACAGAGTGCAACTACGACTTCACAATGCCGCCCTCAAACTCTTCGCGGAAACCGGCAGCCAGCATCTCAATGTGAGTGAGCTTGCCAAGGAAGCCGGCGTTGTTCGCGGTACGGTCTACAACAACCTTACCGACCCTGAGCACCTTTTCGATCAGGTCGCCATACGTGTGGTCGAGGAGATGAATGAGCGGATCCACAAGCGCCTCGACGGCATTGAAGATCCAGCGGAACAGTTCGGCATCACGCTACGCGCCCCTTTGCAACGCATCATGGACGAGCCGGTGTGGGGGCGCTTCCTGGTACAGTTCGCCATTTCCAATGCCGAGTTGAACAGCTTCTGGCGCGGCGTTCCCACCACGGCGATGCTGCGCGGTATCGAGCAGGGCCGGTTCGAACTGGAACCCGCCGAGGTGGAGGCGTTTTTGACGCAGGCGGCTGGAGCGACATTCGCCTTGATGATCCTCGTCCTCAACGGCAAGAAGACCTGGCGAGACGCCGGCGA
Organism: Halomonas urumqiensis; assembly: GCF_003028575.1. Taxonomy (GTDB): domain Bacteria; phylum Pseudomonadota; class Gammaproteobacteria; order Pseudomonadales; family Halomonadaceae; genus Halomonas; species Halomonas urumqiensis. Next base: position 57,041 of record NZ_PYUD01000008.1, read on the forward strand.
AGAATTGGTGTTCTGGCAATTGCGCGCCCTGGGGCTGCCAACCGAAGAAGCCCGCGGCATCGCGAGAAAGGAGCTGCCCAGCCATCGGTGATGGTACTGGGCAGTGGGTGTCACGCGGCGCCACGATCTGGTGCCCCATCCGCTATTTGGCAGATGCTGCCAAACGTCAGACCTCGCGGTGCAGCTTGAAGAAGTAGGGCTGCTCCATCCCCCGAAAGTCCATCCAGCCCATCATGGTGTCGTCATCGAGCTTTGCAAAAATGTCGTGAATCGGTTTCGCATCATACAGCATCGCCGCATGAGGCCGCCCACGAAACTCGATCGTGCGAAGCCGTGCCTTGGGCTTTGATGTACGCATCAACGGATAGATGATCGGGAAAAGCACGGGGGTAATCCAATCGCGAAGCGGCAACACTTCCACCAGCGTCATTGGAATCATTGCCGGGTTGACAGCAACCCGCCCCCAGATCGGCAGCGTGTGAATCAAGGGATATACCGCCTCGTGACTTTGGAAGTCTTTGCCGTGCCAATAGGAGGCTTCCAGCAGCCCGTCCCTGGGGTGGTCCGTGTCGATCCCCTCCCCCCGCCAACGTCCGATCATCTGATCAGCCCGTGCCGGTGGCAGGCTGTCGAAAAGCTCGATCGCCTGCGCGGTGGTCATCCTGTCATTGTTCTTTCGCATCCGCTGTTCCTCTGTGTCGCCCATATGCCGCCGGGGTTACGCGATGCCGTATCGCACCCGATACACGCCTCAGATAATCTTTCGCAGTAGCTTGCCGGCTATCCGCTTGTAGGGACGCATCGGCGGATTGAAAATGAAGCTGGTGTTCAGCTTGGGCTGATACAACACGGACTTCAGATGGCTGAAGGTGTCGAAGCCCGTCTTGCCGTGATAGGCCCCCATGCCGGACTCTCCCACACCGCCGAAGGGCATGGTATCCACCGCGACGTGCATCATGGTCTCATTCACGCAGGCCCCGCCGGACAGGCTCTGGGTCACCCACGCGTCGCGTTCGGCCTTGTTGTCGGTGAAAATATACAGCGCCAAAGGCGATGGCCGCGTGGCAACGAAGCGCATGGCCTCTTCCTGCGAGTCATAGGGAATGATCGGCAGGATCGGGCCGAAAATCTCTTCATGCATGGCCCGGATGTCCAGCGGTGGGTCGATCAGCAGCGCCGGTGCCTCCTTGCGGGTCGTCGCCCGCCGGGTGTCGCCCACGCGTATCACGTTGACGCCCCGGGCCTCGGCTTCCTCGATCATGCTCTGAAGGCGATGCTGATGACGCTCCGAGATGATCGCGGTGTAATCATCGGATTCGGCCACATCCGGGAAGAACTCATTGATCACCGCAACGAGCTGAATGGCGAAGCTGTCCATCTGGGCGCGCGGCACGAGAGCGTAATCGGGGGCCACGCAGACCTGCCCGGCATTGACGGTCTTGCCGAAGGCGATACGCTTGGCCGCATAGGCCAGATCGGCGTGTTGGCCGATGATGGCCGGCGATTTGCCACCGAGCTCGAGTGTCACCGGGGTCAGGTTACGCGCCGCCGTCTCGGCGACCTTGCGCCCCACCTGGGTCGAGCCCGTGAACAACAGATGACCAAACGGTAGCTCGGAGAACGCCGCCGCCACGTCAGGGCCGCCGAGCACCACATCGACTTCGTTTGGGTCGAACAGCTCATTGATCATCTGCTTCAGCACATCGGAGGTGTGCGGCGTCAGTTCGGAAGGCTTCAACATCACACGGTTGCCTGCGGCGATCGCCGCGGCCATCGGGCCCGTCGCCAGGTAGACGGGGAAGTTCCACGGCGAAATAACGCCCACCACGCCTTTGGGTTGAGGAATGACACGCCCCCGACCCGGCAGCAGATGCTTGGGCGTGGCGTATCGGCGCGGGCGCATCCAGTGGCGAAGATGGCGTCTGTTCATGCGAACATCGCCAATCGGCACGGTCACATCGAATGCGGCCGCCTCGCTGCTGCTGCGATGGCTGAAATCCGCTTGCATGGCTTCCATGAGCGGGTCGGAGAACCGATGCAGCGCCAGCTCCAGTCGCTTCAGACGATCACTTCGCGTCGCATGATCCGGGTTCGGTTCGGACAGATGCGCCTGTTGCATCGCACGAAACCGCTCCTGCATACAGTGGATGGTGTCTTGCATGGGGTTGGCTCCGGTCACGCATGACGCGCATTGAAATGGGATCTCACGAAGGCGGCGATACGGTCGATTGCCGCGTCGGCCTCGGGTGTCCGGCCCAGCAGTGTGGGCCAGATGTGCGGCACGTCGGGCTGCTCGAACAGTTCCGCGGCTGCCCCCGCTTCACGCAGACGAGCGACCATGCGGTGGCTGTCGTCACGCAGCACTTCTCCCGCCGCCACCAGAATGAAGCTGGGCGGCGCGCCTTCGAATTCCCCCCTCAGCGGTGACACACGCGGGTCCGTCGGATCGGTACCGGCCAGGTACATCTTTCCGGCCCGCTTGATCCAGGACATCGGTAACATCAACTCGGACTTGCGATTGGTGGTGAAGGACTCACCACTGAGCTCCATATCCACGAAGGGGCTGATGGCGACCACGCAGCGCGGCTTCGGAAGCCCCTCGGCCAGGATGTGCAGGAGCGATGAATAGACCAGCCCTGCGCCCGCACTGTCCCCGGCCAACACGATCTGGCCGCCGTCATAGCCTTTGGCCAATAGGGCGCGATAGGCGGTCAACGCATCGTCGAGCGCGGCCGGGAACGGGTGCTCGGGCGCCAGGCGATACTCTGGCAGCAGCGCGCGCAGACCGCACACGCCCGCCAACCGCGCCGCCAGGTGCTTGTGGGTCGCAGCACCGCCGACGGTAAAGGCGCCGCCATGCAAATAGAGGATCACCCCATCGAACCGCGGCGTTCCCTGATCGCACCACAAGGCCGGTACCGAGGCCTCTTCCGCCCACAGATTCGTCGGCGTGAAGCGCATGTCGGAATAGGTCTTGTAGGCGAAACGCGCGTAGAGTCCCGACGCCCGACGGAGCAGTGGTTGACTGCGCACGCATGCGACCAAGGGCTTTTCCAGATACCGCGTCCTGGCATTCATCACTCGCTGAGCAAGGGATACCATGCTGCCTCCTTTCGGCGAACTCATTTCGGTTCGGCTTCAAGCATTTTCAGATACCGCGCACGCAGTTCATGCTTGAGCACCTTGTTCATTGGTGACAACGGCAATTCCTCGACGACAGAGATCGAGCGCGGACACTTGTATCCGGCAATCCTCTCCTTCGCGTGCGCCTGGATGTCTTCCAGCGATAGCGCCTTGCCGACTGCCGGCACGATGACGGCGTGCACCGCCTCGCCCCATTTATCGTCCGGCACGCCGATAACCGCGACCTGGGCGACATCCGGATGGGTGGACACCACGCTTTCCACCTCGACGGAGTAGACGTTTTCACCACCGGTAATGATCATGTCCTTGATGCGGTCTTTGAGGTAAAGCACGCCCATCTCATCCACGTAGCCCAAATCCCCTGAGCGCAACCCGCCATTGCGGATCGCCTGCGCCGTGGCTTGCGGATTGTTTTGATAGCGTGACATCACGCCGGGGCTATAGATGACGATTTCGCCGATCTCGCCCCGGGGCACCTCGCGTCCAGCCTCATCCTCTATCTGGATACGTACCGACGGCGCGCCGGGCTGGCCCGCGGCGTCGGTTCGGGCCAGGTCACCGACATGAAACTGAGGGTCGAGGAAGGCGCAGATCCCCGCCTCTGTCATCCCATAGCCCTGGGTCAGCCCGACCCAGGGGAGCTTCGTCTGCAGTTGCGCCATCACGCCCTTGGCCATCGGCGAGGCGCCGTAGAGAATACGCTTTACCCCGGCGAAATCCTCCGGGTCGAAAGCCTCGTCCGCCATCAGCATCTGTATCATGGTGGGAGCGAAGCCCAGCTCTTCCACCCCGAACCGTTTGACCGCCTCGATGATCAGGTCGGGTTGGAACCTCGGAACGAGCACGTAGGTCGACCGCTGCGGCAGACGTGCAAACGCTGGAATGACGCCAGCGATGTGGAAAAACGGAAACGCGCACAGACAGGACTTTCCGGCGGTTGGGAACGCGGCCTGCACGCTGATCTCGACTGCGGCCATCAGCGTGGCATGGGTGTGAATCACGCCCTTGGACTTGCCGGTCGTGCCACCGGTATAGAGGATCAGCACGTCCTTGTCCGGGTCGCGGTCCAGCGCCAGCGCCAGCGGCTCGCCACTGACTTCTGCCAGCGGCCTGACCCCCTCGGGTGCCTCGCCAGGCCCCATGAGGATCACCTCCTCGACGACGTCGGTCTTGGCGCGTATGGCCTCGGCCAAGGCCAGGAACGGTGCCTCGACCGCCAACACTTCGCAGCCTGCATCCTCGATCGCGTAGACCAGCTCGTCCGGCGACCAGCGCAGGTTCAGCGGTACGGCAACCAACCCGGCCAGACCGCTGGCACACAGGGTCTGAAAGGTCTCGATCGAATTGAGTCCCAGAATCGCGACGCCCGCGCCCTGGCGTACCTCCAGCGACCGCAAGCCGGCTGCCGTGCGACGCGTGGCCCGCGAGAACTCGGGGGCGGACACGCTTCGTCCACTGAGATCGAGAAAGGCCGGGCGACCGGAGTCGGCGCGTTCGGCGAAATCAAAAAGCTGGTCAAGCGTGCTTGGCTTCATGGTGTATTCCCCATGTTGGACGCCTCGGCCCTCCCCCGGCCGCTGGCTGTGCTCGTTGGTAAAATCCCCGCATCCTCGAAGATCATGTCAGCGGCTTTCTCGGCAATCATGATGGTGGCCGCATTGGTGTTGCTGCTGATCAGTCTGGGCATGATCGACGCATCGACCACGCGCAACCCCTGCACCCCATTCACGCGCAAGCGGGGGTCCACAACGGCGTCCGCATCGCGACCCATTCGGCAAGTGCCGACCGGGTGATAGACCGTATCGGCCTTGTTTCGGATGACGTCCAGCAGCTCGGCATCGCTTCTGACGTGGCCGGTGGTGAAGTTCCTGGTGATCCGGTTCGAGATTGGAGGCGTCTCCATGATCGCCATCACCTTTTTCACGCTTTTCAGCAGCTGTGCGGCATCGCGTTCATCGAAAAGGAATCGTGGGTCGATCAGTGGGGCGGCCAATGGGTCGGCGGACGCCAGCCGTAGCGTGCCGCGGCTGCGGGGACGCAACATGCAAACATGGCAGGAAATGCCATAGCCCGGTCTGATCTGGCGACCATGGTCCTCGATCCGCGCGATGGCGAAGTGCAACTGCGTATCGGGCCAAGCGTCCCCATCCTCACCGACGGAGAAAAACGCCCCGCCTTCGGCAAAGTTGGTGGTGAGCATGCCCAGTCCATCCCGCCTCCATTGCGACATGGCCTTGACCAGCCGCAGGCCACCCGCAATGCCGACGCCGAACACATCGGTGGTATTGACCCGGTAGGAAAGCACCATGTCGATATGGTCCTGCAGATTTTGCCCCACTCCTGGCGCATGATGTGCCACCTCGATTCCATGCTCGGCCAGGTGCTCGAATGGGCCGATCCCGGAGAGCATCAGAAGTTGCGGTGACTGCAAAGCGCCGGCGGAAATGATCACTTCCTTGCGCGCGAGTACCGTCCCTTCCACCCTTCCGCGCTGGTAGAGCACGCCTGTCGCGCGCTTGCCCTCGACCAGGACTTTTCGGGCGTGGACGCCGGTGATGACCGTCAGGTTCGGCCGGTCCATGACCGGATGCAGATAGGCCGCCGCGGCTGAGCAACGCTGGCCGCGCTTGGAATTGTGGAACTGAGTGACCTGGTAGACGCCGATCCCATCTTGGCATGCGCCATTGAAGTCATCGGTACGGCGCAGCTTGTTGGCCTCTCCGGCACGGATCCAGTCTTCGGTGATCTGGCGCGGTGAGACGGGATCGGTCACATGCAGCGGTCCGTCGCCGCCATGGTAGGCATCCGCCCCGCGTACATTGTTTTCCGAACGCCGAAAATAGGGCAGCACCTCATCATAGGACCAGCCATCACAGCCCATTTCAGCCCAGCCATCATAGTCACGACGATTGCCGCGGGTGTAGACCATCGCGTTAATCGCCGACGACCCACCCAACCCCTTACCACTCGGTTGATAGCCTCGACGCCCGTTCAGTCCAGGCTGGGGGACGGTTTCGAATGCCCGATTGTTGGCGCTGAACGGGTTGCTCGCCAGCTGTGCAACGACCCCGGTAGGCACCCTGACCAAGAGACCCTTGCCATCGCCCCCGGCTTCCAGAAGGCAGACGCTGACGTTGGGGTTCTGCGAGAGGCGCGCGGCCAGGGTGCTCCCTGCCGAGCCTCCGCCAACGATGACGTAGTCAAACTGCATGGGCCACCTCAGAGGCTTCAAGCCGGCGCATCGTCAGTTCATGGGTGTTCACGGATGCCATGGATTTGACGAAATCATGCCATGGATAGGGAAACACGGCGGGAACGCCATCGGCATCCAGGTACCAGCTATCGCAACCGGCCACCCAGACAGAGCCTTCCAGACCGTCCTTGATGTAGTGGGTGAATGACTGGACAGCCTCAGGCGTCGGCTCGATCTCATCGGCGCGCTTGTCGCGCCAGAGATCGATCAGCTTCAGCACATACTCGACCTGCTCCTCGGCGATACCGATGACGGAGTTATTGCCGATCGGTGACCCCGGGCCCAGCATCAGGAAGTAATTGGGGAAATGCTCCATCAGGATGGCTCGGCTGGTGCGAAAACGCCCTGCACCCCAGCTGTCCTCGATGGTATGCCCGTTGCGACCGACCACCTCCATCGGGCGCATGAAGTTGAAATTATGAAACCCGGTGGAGAACACCAGCACGTCAAGCTCATGCAGCTTGCCATCAGTGGTGCGAACACCTTTGGGTTCGATCCGCGAAATGCCTTCCGTCAGCAGGTGGGCGTTGGGCTTCTGGATCGCTGAATAGAAGGTGGTATTCACCACCAGTCGCTTGCATCCGACGCCGTAATCCGGCGTCAGCTTGCGCCGCAACGTCTTGTCCCGCACAGCGAAGCGCAGGTGGGCTTTCACCAGAGCCTTCATTAGCGCGCCCTGCACGGGCGCTCCGACGGTGGCCTTGATGATGAATTGTTCGATAAAGGTTTTGTAGCACTGTTTCCAGAACTTCATGCGCTCGGGCTTTTTCTGCCAGCGTTTGCGCAGCCATTCCGGGAATTTCACGTTTGGAAACGGAAATACCCACTGTGGAGTGCGCTGGAACACGCTGACATCGTGCCCCGCCTTCACCAGTTCGGGCACCACCTGGTGGGAGGTTGAGCCGGTACCGATCACACCAATCCGCTTGCCGGACAGATCCACATCGTGGTTCCAGCGTGCGGTATGCCAGCTTGCGCCTGCGAACTCGTCCCGCCCTTCGATCTCAGGATATTTCGGGTGGTGCAGCAGTCCAGTCGCGGCGATCACGAAGTCAACAACGAATACGGCACCCTTATCCGTCTTGACTGTCCATTTCCCCAGGTCGTCGTACACACAGGAGGTCACGATCTCATTGAAGCGGACGGCTTCGGTCACACCGTATTTGTGGCCCACATACTCCATATAGTCCTGCAGTTCCTCGCCCACCGCGCATTGATGCTTCCAGGGAATGGGTTCGAAAGAAAAGCAGTAATGGTGCGATGGAATATCACAGGCAACACCGGGGTAAGTGTTGTCGCGCCATGTACCACCGACACGATCTGCCTTTTCGATGATCGTGATGTCGGTAATGCCGGACTCTCGCAGCCGGATTGCCGACAGTATCCCCGTTGCTCCGGCCCCGATAATGAGTACCGAAGGATTTCTCTTGTTCTTCATATAAGCGATCCTCCCGACGCTCGGCCTTCGTGGCACCACCCCTGCTGACAGGGCCTCTATGCGGCCACCAATGACCTCCGTCCTGATATTTCGGGCAGAGCGACCAGTGTCTGGACTCGCGCCACCTACTAGCTAAACCGCACCAAGGGCATCACTGAGTCAGCGATGGCCGTATCTGTATTCCGCTGCCGCTCCACACTCCGGGGCATGCAACACACCCCATTCAAGGCCGACCTCGTTACTGCTGTGATCGAAACGCTTGCGCCCGGATCAGCCCAGCAGTCGCTGGCCCCGTTAAAGAGACCGGCGGGCTGCTTCATCGATCCGCCATTGGTCGTATATGAACATCGCTGTCTATTAACAGACTATACCGTCTCCTATAGGTCGTCAACGGTTTTGGTGTCTTATTTGCCTCAACAGCATCGGAAGTACTCCAAGGCCCCGTCTGATGTCGACATCGTATTGACCGGACTAATCAATCACCGCCTTATATACGGAATACCGTTTGAGCGCCTACGCTGGGTCACCCAGGTAAAACGCATGAGAGCTCAGTGAGGTCAGCCATCATCGAGAGCGGAGCGAGGTGATCAAAAGGCAATTCCTAAATAGCGTTGCACTTGGAACTTGAGACCGCCCTGCGTCAGGAGTCCACGATTTAGGATCCGCAACGAGTTAACGCATTATTATCTTTATACAAATACGATGGCTATCAAGACTAAAGCCAATGAATCCATGAAAAACAGGCTCGAGTTGTCATATCAACAATCTTTGTCAACATGGATATAAACCTTTATGTGGCCAGGGCATAAACCCCAGCCATAAGGTGGCAACTATCAGTAGGACATGTCGGCTGATTTGCCAATTCACGTAAGCGTCGAGCATCATCGCCACTTTGCTCTTCAGCGACTTTCCAAACTCCTTCAGCCCATAGGCGTTCATGATCATCAGATTCGGCCTGACTAAAAGACGTAATCTGGACGCCATTTTTCATAAGAAAATCTGCTTCTTTTTTCTGCAAGGCATCAAAATGAGCTACAGAGTCAATTTCAATTTTTTTGCCAGCCTGGTCAAGCACTTCCTGGGCATCAGCTTCCAATGCATTCCAGCGATCAAGATTCATAAAGATCATGACCCCGACTTGCCCAAATTCGGGATCAGTCATGTAGCCAATGATTTCATGCCATTGAAGATCACTCGCCCCCGTCAATCCCCAGGCTGCACCATCAACCACACCGCGTTGCAGCGCAGTATAGATATCTGTTACAGGCATATTGACTTGCGCGCCGCCAAGTTCTTCAATCATGGATTGGTAGGAAACTGTCCCTCGAATTCGACGGCCTTCCAGCCCTGGCACGCCAGTAATTGGATCGCGGAGATAAAAGCGGAAGCCTTTGCTGCCAGTCGATGGCGCGGAGATCAGTTTGAGGCCAAGCTCTTGATAATGCGCATCGATATAATCGATGATACCTTCCTCTCGACGTTTGACTGGGTCAACATCTATGGCATCTATGGAGAGTCCGACCGCGGTTGTGCCTGAGTGATATGCCGGGTGGGTAAAGAGCAAGTCAAATACACCGGCCTGAACGGGTTGCAACTGCTCAAATGTGGGTACAACATCAGGGCCTTGCACGGCAATTTGTACACTACCCTCGGATAACTTATCTACCATTTCGATAAACGAAGGACCTATTTCTCTATACCAGGCAAAGTTCGAAGGATACCCAGAGAGCATATTAAGCTCCTGAGACTCAACTTCTGAAGAGAACACGGCACCCACTGTACCTGTCACGGCAAACACGACTGCATAGAGCATGCTTTTATTTATTAAAGACTTCATCTAGAGCTCCTCTGTTATCGTATCTAGCACTTACTCTCGAGCAGACTGCCCACAAAGGCAGTGTTAAAATACCCAGACTTGAATTCTTTTCTGTTGATGAGTTCACTGTGAAACGTGGCTGTCGTTTTCACTCCGTCAACTTTCATTTCAGACAGGGCGCGCGTCATTCTCACAATGGCTTCATTACGATCAGCGCCCCAACAGATCAACTTTCCAATCATTGAATCGTAATACGGAGGAATTTTATAGCCACTCAGCAAATGGCTATCCATTCGAATCCCAAAGCCACCGGGTGGCCGATAGTTACCTATAGTGCCTGGACAAGGCATAAAGCCATTTTCCGGGTCTTCCGCATTTAGACGGCACTCTATTGCATGCCCATGAAGCGAAATGTCCTTCTGCTTGATCTCCAACAGCTGATCATCCGCGATCTTTATCTGCTCCTTGATGATATCAATGCCGGTAATCATTTCAGAGACGGGGTGCTCAACCTGAACCCGTGTATTCATTTCAATGAAATAGAACTTTTTATCAACATTGTCGAATACGTATTCAACGGTTCCAGCGCTTTTGTACTTGACCTTTTTGGCCAAACGGACCGCGGATTGACATAAATCTTCACGCTGAGCAGCACTTAAAATAGGCGAAGGAGCTTCTTCAACCAACTTCTGATTTCGGCGCTGAGCCGTGCAGTCGCGCTCACCAAGGTGAATGCAGCTTATACCATCAGCAAGCAACTGCACTTCAACGTGACGAATGTCTGTTAAATATTTTTCGATATAAACAGCAGGGTCGCCAAAAGCCACTTCCGCTTCAGACATAATCTCAGTCAAGTCTTGTTCCAAGGTGTTTTTTGACTTGACAACTCTCATACCCCGCCCACCACCACCAGCAGAAGCTTTTATGAGTAGTGGAAAACCAATCTTGTTAGCAATTTCCAATGCTTTCTCAGCTTCTGTCACTGCTCCATCAGAACCAGGTATTGTCGGGACTGAAGCAGAGTCAGCTATTTTTCTGGCCTCTATTTTATCTCCCATCTTGCTGATGATTTCAGCAGAGGGGCCAATGAAGACAATGTCATTGTCTTCGCATTTCTTTGCAAAATCTGCTTTTTCCGAAAGGAAGCCATAGCCAGGATGAATAGCATCTACGCCAAAGGCTAGAGCTGCACTAATGATCGCTTCTTGGTTTTGATAGCTAAGTTGAGCGGGCGCAGGGCCAATACAAATAGCTGCATCAGCCATTTGTACTGGCAACGTATCCTTATCGGCTTCTGAATAAATCGCGATACTTTTTACGCCAAGCTCCTTGCAAGCTCGGATTATCCGGAGTGAAATCTCACCCCGATTAGCAACCATTATGCTTTTAATGTTATTCAACATGAGGAATCCCATTTAACCGAGCTGAAACTCATACTTTCTCAATAAGCATGATGGGCTGGCCGAATTCAACCGGCTGCTGGTCTTCTACATAAATCTCTTTTATGCGGCCATCAACTTTAGCTTCCAAGTTGTTCATCAACTTCATTACTTCGATAATGCAAACAATCGACTTTGGTTTCACTTGCTGCCCCACTTCAACGAAAGCAGGAGCGCCAGGCTTCGGCGACTTATAGAAAGTCCCTACCATTGGTGCTTTGATTAACACCTCGTTCTCGCCAGCCGTCACTTCGGCTGGCGAGGCGGCGGGACTTTCAACAGGTGCACTTACGGGCTCTTTGATCTCGGTTTGATTTTGTATACCGCCGTTGGAAGTGACCGCTGAAGGAGCTGCAGTCGCTTCAGAGACGGCATTGCGACGAGTGTTTTCATTGCGGCTAATGAAAAGCTCAATCCCATCATATGAAAGTGATAGCTCACGGATATCACTGCTTTCTTTGACCCATTGGGTCAATTGCTTCAAGTCGTTAAGGCTGACATCCAGATTTTTCATGATGAGTCTCCCCTCTAGGAAAATATTATCGTGAAATTGAAATATTCAAATTGCCAGTGGACAAGCTCACCTGTCTTTCATCTCCGCTAGCAAGATCTTTGATGAAGGAAACCAGCTGGCCACTTTCACCATCTCCAGACTCCCCGTTGGCAATGGCCTCTTTCATTGCATCGACTTGATTACCAGCGAACATGGCACGCAACAAAAGCTCATCTTTAGTTGCATTTGGATATTGCTGAGCAAGGTCATCCATCATCGGCTTAGGCTGCGCAGGCTTCTCACTTATTTCAGATGACCCATTGTCAATGATTTTTTTGTAGACCTCTGGATCAACCGGCCCTAACAGGCGCCCATAATATCCAAGAACGTATTTTTTAATTTCATTCGGCACTGTGCCATAACGCTCGCCTGAAATGACATTCATGACCGCTTGCGTCCCAACAAACTGGGCAAATGGCGTAATCATGATTGGCCATGCCAGCTCTTTTCTTACTTTCGCTATTTCTTCGAGGAGCTCTTCATAACGATCCCCCAGGCCTGCCGTTTCTAGCTGCGCCTGGAAGTTTGATAGCATCCCGCCTGGAAGCTGGTGTTTGTAATGCAACGGATTATATTCGGCTGGCTTGCCTTCTGGCTTTCCTTCAACCTCACAAATGTTTTTGAAATAGCTGCTGACTTCATCAATTTTTTCATCGTCAACATTTACGATATAGCCAAGTTCTCGCAATGCCTTTACGATTGTCTGAGCAGCGGGCTGTCCAGCTCCATTTGCCAAAGGTGCAATAGACGTGTGTAAAAGATCGCAACCGAGCTCAACAGCTTCTAAATATACGAGTGGACATAATGAAGTTAAGCAGTGACTATGAAGCTCAAGTGGTCGATTACCAATCACCTTTTTAATTGCAGGAACAAGAGTCCGAATTCGCTCTGGAGTCAGTAGCCCTCCAGCATCCTTGAGCATAATGGCATCGACATCAGCTTGCTCAATTAGATCAATAGCCGTTTTTACAAAAAGCTCGTCTGTATGTACCGGGCTTTCGCAAAAGGAAAGCGCACCAAAAGTGTAAGCACCTAGCTTCTTGGCGCGCTTCAAACAACGGACAATATTGGAAACGTCATTCAACCCATCAAATGCCCCGATAACTCGAAAACCGTTGTTAAATAGCTGATCTACCCAGCCATCAATCACATCATCAGGAAGAAAATCGAATGAAGCGATATTTTTTGAACGAATAAGGGCACGGAACTTTGTCTCAGGTGCAGCATTATGTAGTTTTCTTACTCGCTCCCATGGGTCTTCTTTCAGATAGCGTACTGAAACATCAAACTGAATGGGCGCCATCATATCAATATGATGGAAGCCAATATTATTCATTGTTTCTGCTATACCCAGCATATGCTCGGTACGCATGCGCGTCGCCCAAAGGCTTTGATGGGCATCACGAAAAGTTGTATCTATAATTTTAATTTCACGTTCACTATTTTTAGGCCGGCCACCTTCCCCAAAAATAGTCGCAATACTCTTTTGGTTTCCTTTCGTCATTACCCGTGACTCCCCTCGACCATATCAAATATTGTTTTCGTGATGTTACGTCTATTTCTGAGTGCCCCCATAATCGCATAGTGAACATATGTGTGCAAAATACATCACCATTGTTCTTTAGTCGGACGCGGCCTGCGCCTATCAGTGCGGCGATCATCTGGCCGACACCAGCGCACGCGGGCGCTGGCCTGCGGCTTGCGGGCTGGCGAAGAGAGAAGAGAAAAGAGGGGGGAGCGGGGAGCGGGGAGCGGCTTGACAGAAAGGCCAGTGGCCTCGAGCCCGGCGAGTTTATCTACCGGACTCGAGCGGGGAAACCCCGTTCTTCAGAACGGGATCTCGTCGTCGAAATCATCGAAGCTGCCGGGATCCGGCGCCCCATAGTTACCTTGCTGGGCATTGCCCTGTTGTGGGTTACCCTGCTGAGGATTGCCCTGCTGCGGACGCCCCTGGGCCGGCTGTGCAGCGGGGCGCTGCTGTTGGCCACCAGCGCCGCCGTAACCGCCTTGCTGGCCACCCTGCTGGCCACCATAACCACCGCCGCCTTGCGGGGGCATGTTACCACCCTGGGAAGCGCCGCCCTGATTGTCGCTGCCGCTGCGCGTATCGAGCATCTGCATGTCGTTGACGACGATTTCGGTGCTGTAGCGATCCTGCCCGTCCTGGCCCTGCCACTTGCGGGTCTGCAGGCGGCCCTCCACATAGATCCGCGAACCTTTCTTGAGGTATTGCTGACCGATTTCGGCGAGCTTGTTGAACATCACCAGGCTGTGCCATTCGGTACGCTCCTGGCGCTGCCCGCTCTGGCGATCCATCCAGGTATCGGTGGTGGCAAGCCGCAGGTTGGCGACCGGGGCACCGGAAGGCAGAAATCGCACTTCCGGGTCCTGGCCGAGATTGCCAATGAGAATGACCTTGTTGACGCCACGGGCCATGAGAGACTCCTTTGTCATGTAAACATTTGACCGCGAAAAGCTCCGCGGGTTGAGGCGCCAGGCGCGCCGATCCGAATACCCACCATCAGGTGTCGATGCTGTTGCCTTTCTCGATCAGACGCGCCAGGGCCTTCTCATCGAGTCGCTGGCGGTCCACCTTCAGGTACGCCAGCCCTTCCTCCGGCACCACCATCACCTCCTCGACCCCCGCCACCTCGGCGAAGCCTGCCATCAAGGTATCCAGGGCATCGCCGTACTGGTCGCCATCCAGCGCCACCACTTCGCTTGCCAGGTGGGGCGGCGGCACCATGCCGATCATCAGCACGAGCCATGCCAGTGACATGGCGGCGCAGCCAATGAAGACCGCCGAAAGCCCCCATTGCTGGGCCAGCACACCGCCCAGCAATCCACCGAGGAACGCCCCGAGAAACTGGCTGGTCGAGTAGACCCCCATGGCCGAGCCCTTGGCCCCGGCTGGTGCCAGCTTGCTGAGCATGGATGGCAGGGTCGCCTCGAGCAGGTTGAAGCCTGTGAAGAACAACAGCAACCACCCGAACAGCCCCCAGTAGCTCGTGGCAAACCCGGCGAGCCCACCAAGGCCCAGGGTGATGGCGGTAATGGCCAGCAGGCACATGGTTTTCATGCGCCGCCGCTTCTCGGCGATCACGACCAGTGGCACCATGCACAGGAAGGCCAGCGCCATGACGCCAAGATAGGTGATTCCGTGGCGCTCCGGGGCAATGCCTACATCGAGCAACCGTAATGGCACAGCGACGAAGATCGCCATCAACACCAGGTGCAGCACGAAAATCGACAAATCCAGGCGTAACAGGTCGCGGCGCCCCAGCATCGCCTTGAGTTGGTTGCGGTCCATTCCCACGTCGCGGTGACGTATGAGGCGTGGTGCGGGAGGCACCAGCTTCCACAACACCACAAGCCCACCGGCCGCCAGCAGCGCCGTGAACCAGAACACCCCGGGGAGTCCAAAGCCCGCGGCAAGCCAGGGGCCCAGCACCATGGCCACCGCGAAGGCGACACCGATGGAAAGGCCAATGGTGGCCATGGCCGCGGTACGTACCTGCTCGCGGGTCTGATCGGCAAGCAACGCCATGATCGCCGCCGCCACTGCACCGCTACCCTGAAGACTGCGCCCCAGCAACACCCCGCCGATGGTATCGGCCTGGGCCGCCACGACACTGCCGAGCATGAACAACACCATGCCCGCGGCGATCACCGGTTTGCGGCCCACACGATCGGAGAGCATGCCGAAAGGAATCTGCAGCAGTGCCTGGGTCAGCCCGTAGATACCCAGTGCCAGCCCCACCAGAAAGGGTGTGGCACCGATCAGGTCGTCGGCGTACAACGCCAGTACCGGTAGCACCATGAACAGGCCCAGCATGCGCGTGGCATAGAGCCCGGCGAGGCCGGAGATGGCACGCCGCTCGCTGGCCAGAAGCAGTCCTGAGACCTTTCGCATAAGGGGTTCGGAATTCCATGAAACGGATGCATCGCATCCCTGTGTGGATCGCACATTCTAGCGGCTCGCCACCCTGCAGGGAAAGCCAAGTCAGGGTGGGCTTTGCCGCCGCCGGGAGCGGGCACGTATAATCGAACTTTTGCCGCGCGCCTCGAGGTGTGAATGGACAGGATTCTGGTCAGGGGTGCCCGCACCCACAACCTCAAGAACATCGATGTCGAACTGCCCCGTGATGCACTGATCGTGGTCACCGGGCTTTCTGGCTCCGGCAAGTCGTCGCTGGCCTTCGACACTCTTTACGCCGAGGGCCAACGCCGCTACGTGGAGTCGCTCTCGACCTATGCCCGGCAATTCCTGTCGATGATGGAGAAGCCGGACGTCGATCATATCGAGGGGCTGTCTCCGGCGATCTCCATCGAGCAGAAGTCCACCTCGCACAATCCGCGCTCCACGGTCGGCACCATCACCGAGATCTACGATTATCTGCGCCTGCTGTTCGCCCGTGCCGGCACGCCGCGCTGCCCGGAACATGGCGAAGACCTCGAGGCCCAGACCGTGTCGCAGATGGTCGACCAGGTACTGACGCTGCCCGAGGGCAGCAAACTGATGCTGATGGCCCCCGTGGTCAAGGGGCGCAAGGGCGAGCATCTCCAACTGCTTGCCGAGCTGCGCGCCCAAGGCTTCGTGCGTGCCATGATTGATGGCCAGGTGCTGGAACTCGACGATATCGCGCCGCTGGAAAAGAACAAGAAGCATGACATCAGCGTGGTGGTCGACCGCATCAAGGTGCGCGACGGCCTCGAGCAGCGCCTGGCGGAATCCTTCGAGACGGCCCTTGGCCTGGCCGATGGCGTGGCGGTCATCCATTTCATGGAAGGCGAGGCCGAAGACATCAACTTCTCGGCTCGCTTCGCCTGCCCGGTATGTGGCTACTCGATCGCCGAGCTCGAGCCGCGCATGTTCTCGTTCAATAATCCAGCTGGCGCCTGCTCAACCTGTGACGGCCTGGGGGTCCAGCAGTTCTTCGATCCTGACAAGCTGATCAGTCACCCGGAGCTGTCGCTTGCCGAGGGGGTGATCAAGGGCTGGGACCGACGCAGTGTCTACTATTTCAACCAGCTCAAGGCAGTCGCGGACCACTACCGCTTCACCCTGGAGACCGCCTGGAACGACCTTGCCCGCCACGAGCGAGAGATCATTCTGAATGGCAGCGGCGATGACGACATCACCTTCGAGTACGTCAATGATCGCGGGCGCAAGGTCAGCCGGGAACACCCCTTCGAGGGGGTACTGCCGAACATGCAGCGCCGCTACCGCGAGACCGAATCCAACATGGTGCGCGAGGACCTGGCACGCTACATAGCCGTCCAGCCCTGCCCCACCTGCCAAGGCTCACGTCTGCGCAAGGAGTCGCGCCACGTGTTCATCGACGAGCGCACTCTCCCCGAGATCGTTCACCTGCCGATCGGTGAATCCTGGCGCTACTTCAAGTCCCTGGCGCTGCCGGGGCGTCGTGGCGAAATTGCCGTCAAGATCATCAGTGAGATTCACGCGCGACTGGAGTTTCTGGTCAATGTCGGCCTCGACTACCTCAACCTCGAGCGCAGTGCCGACACCCTGTCTGGTGGGGAGGCGCAGCGTATCCGCCTGGCCAGCCAGATCGGCGCGGGCCTCGTCGGGGTCATGTACATTCTCGACGAGCCCTCCATCGGCCTGCACCAGCGTGACAACGACCGACTGCTCAAGACCCTCGAACACCTGCGCGATCTCGGCAACACGGTGATCGTGGTGGAACATGACGAGGACGCCATCCGCGCTGCCGACCACGTGCTGGATATCGGACCAGGCGCCGGCGTACACGGCGGATACATCGTCGCCCAGGGCACGCCACAGGCGGTGATGGACAACCCCGACTCACTCACCGGGCAATACCTCTCCGGCGCAAGGCGTATCGAGATTCCTCCATGGCGCATTCCCGGCAATCCCGAGAAGGTACTGCGGTTGACCGGGGCCACCGGCAACAACCTGCAGAATGTCTCGCTGGCACTACCTCTCGGCCTGCTGATCTGCATCACCGGCGTCTCGGGCTCCGGCAAGTCGACGCTGATCAACTCGACACTGATGCCGATCGCCGCACGCGAGCTCAACCGCGCCACCACCCTGACGCCGGCCCCCTATACCACCATCGAGGGACTCGATCAGCTCGACAAGGTCATCGATATCGACCAGAGCCCGATCGGGCGCACCCCACGCTCCAACCCGGCGACCTACACCGGCATCTTCACGCCGATCCGCGAACTGTTCGCCGGCACCCAGGAAGCCCGCTCACGCGGCTACAAGCCAGGGCGCTTCTCGTTCAACGTCAAGGGCGGCCGCTGCGAGGCCTGCCAGGGCGAGGGCATGATCAAGGTCGAGATGCACTTCCTGCCCGACATCTACGTGCCCTGCGACGTGTGCAAGGGCAAGCGCTACAACCGCGAGACCCTGGAGATCCAGTACAAGGGGAAGAGCATCCATGAGGTGCTGGAGATGACCGTCGAGGAAGCGTTGGACTTCTTCTCACCGGTACCGGCCATCGCGCGGCGCCTGCAGACCCTGCTCGACGTAGGGCTCTCCTACATCCGCCTCGGGCAGAGCGCCACCACACTCTCCGGCGGTGAAGCGCAGCGCGTCAAGCTGGCCCGGGAGCTTGCCAAACGGGATACCGGCAAGACGCTGTACATCCTCGATGAGCCAACCACCGGCCTGCACTTCGAGGACATCCGCCAGTTGCTCACCGTGCTGCACCGTCTACGTGACCACGGCAATACTGTCGTGGTTATCGAGCACAACCTCGACGTGATCAAGACCGCCGACTGGCTGATCGACCTCGGCCCGGAAGGGGGCTCTGGTGGTGGGCGTATCATCGCCGAAGGCACGCCCGAGCAAGTCGCACGTAACGACGAATCCCACACCGGGCGTTTCCTCAAGACGCTGCTGGAGAAGCAAGCGACGAGCCGCGAGCCGCGGGCCGCAAGCGCGGCTGAGACCTGACCCAACTGTAAAACCAACAGTTGCGAACGGCGCCGGGGACAGGTCGTAGCGGGGGTCCGATTCCAGGGAAGGAATCAGTAGCGTACAGGGAAGTATTCACAGCGCCCCCGCGCAGGCCTGTCGTCGGGAAAGCCGCGACTCGAGGCCACCGTCCAGACACCAAAAAAACCGGCTCCCCGAAGGGAGCCGGTTTGGCGTGCCGAAGCCGGAAGTCGGGTCGGGGATCACTCCTCGACAGCGACTTCCTCGGACTCGACGACCGGACGGTCAACGAGTTCGACATAGGCCATGGGCGCGTTGTCGCCGGTGCGGAAACCGCACTTGAGAATACGGACGTAACCGCCCGGACGCTCGACGTAACGCGGACCCAGCTCATTGAAGAGCTTGCCGACCGCTTCTTTCGAGCGAGTGCGGCTGAAGGCCAGACGACGGTTGGCGACGCTGTCCTGCTTGGCCAGGGTGATCAGCGGCTCGATGACGCGACGCAGCTCCTTGGCCTTGGGCAGGGTTGTCTTGATCACTTCGTGCTCGATCAACGACACGCTCATGTTCTTGAACATGGCCTGGCGGTGCGAGCTCGTGCGATTTAGGTGACGACCACTCTTACGATGACGCATGGTTGTGATTCCTTACCAAACTGGGACTCGAGTCGGCTCTCACGCGGAGGCCTTGTCGTCCTTCAGGCTTGCCGGCGGCCAGTTTTCCAGCCGCATGCCAAGGGAAAGACCGCGCGCTGCCAAAACGTCCTTGATTTCGTTCAGGGACTTCTTGCCGAGGTTCGGGGTCTTCAGCAGCTCCACTTCGGTGCGCTGGATCAAATCCCCGATGTAATAGATATTCTCGGCTTTCAGGCAGTTGGCGCTGCGAACGGTCAACTCGAGATCGTCTACTGGGCGCAGCAGGATGGGATCGATATGATCCTCTTCCTCCTCCACTTCCTGTTCCTTGTCGACTTCCAGGTCGACGAACGCGGCCAGCTGCTCCTGCAGGATGGTCGCGCTGCGACGGATCGCCTCTTCCGGATCCAGGGTACCGTCGGTTTCCAGGTTGATGATCAACTTGTCGAGGTCGGTACGCTGTTCAACACGCGCCGCTTCGACGGAATAGGAAACACGACGCACAGGGCTGAAGGTCGCATCCAGCTGCAGGCGGCCGATGGCACGTGATTCGTCATCGGCTCCAAGACGCGCATCCGCCGGCTCATAGCCACGGCCGAGTGCGATCTTGAGCTGCATCTTCAGCTCGGCGCCTTCATTGACGTGGGCGATGACATGCTCGGGGTTGACGATTTCGACATCGTGATCGATGGCGATATCCCCCGCGGTCACGACGGCCGGGCCCTGCTTGTTCAGCGAGAGCACCGCCTCGTCGCGGCTGTGCATCTTGATCGCCACGTCCTTGAGGTTCAGGAGGATCTCGATGACATCTTCCTGGACGCCCTCGATCGCGCTGTACTCATGATCGACTCCGGCAATCTCGGCTTCCACCACGGCACAGCCGGGCATGGACGAGAGCAGGATGCGACGCAGTGCGTTGCCCAGTGTGTGGCCGAAGCCACGCTCGAAGGGCTCGAGCACGATCTTCGCGTGATGTGCGCTGATCTCTTCGACCTTGATGTCGCGAGGACGAAGAAACTCTGTCACTGAACGCTGCATATGAACACCTTTCAGGCTGCCAAACGGATACTCGGTACTCTAGGTCGGCTCCCGCTAGGGGAGCCGACACGGCGCTTGGCGCCGTTTACTTCGAGTACAGCTCGACGATCAGGTTTTCGTTGATGTCGGCAGTCAGGTCACCGCGTTCAGGCAGAGCCTTGAAAGTGCCTTCCATCTTCTTGGCATCGACTTCGATCCAGATCACTTCACCGCGGTTAGCGGCAATCGCCAGTGAACTCTGGATACGCGCCTGGTTCTTCGCCTTCTCGCGAACGGACACCACATCACCGGGCTTGACCTGATAGGACGCCACGTTGACGGTGCGACCGTTCACGGCGATGGCCTTGTGGCTCACCAGCTGCCGGGACTCGGAGCGGGTAGAGCCAAAGCCCATGCGATAGACGACGTTGTCCAGTCGGGATTCGAGCAGCTGCAGCAACACCTCGCCGGTCGCGCCCTTGAGACGGGCCGCTTCCTTGTAGTAATTGCGGAACTGCTTTTCGAGAACGCCATACATGCGACGAACTTTCTGCTTCTCGCGAAGCTGCAAGCCGTATTCGGAAAGACGCTGACGACGCTGGCCGTGCACACCCGGAATCTGTTCGGATTTGCACTTTTTCTCGAAGGGAGTGACACCGCTCTTCAGGAAGAGGTCGGTGCCCTCACGACGAGACAGTTTGCACTTCGGTCCAATATAACGAGCCATGAATCTGTCTCCTTAAACGCGGCGTTTCTTCGGCGGACGGCAGCCATTGTGGGGGATGGGCGTCGCGTCGGTGATGCTTTGCACGCGGAAGCCGGCGGCGTTCAAAGCGCGCACGGCGGATTCACGGCCAGGACCGGGGCCCTTGACCAGCACGTCGACGTTTTTCACACCATACTCGGCTGCAGCGGTCGCTGCACGTTCGCTTGCTACTTGAGCAGCGAACGGGGTGCTCTTGCGAGAACCACGAAAACCCGAACCACCGGCAGTCGCCCAGGAAAGAGCGTTGCCCTGGCGGTCTGTGATCGTAATGATCGTGTTGTTAAAAGAGGCGTGGATATGCGCAACGGCATCCACTACCTGCTTTTTAACCTTTTTACGGTTGCTACGCGGGTTAGCCATGTTGATGTCTATTCCTGTCTTTACGCCAGAACGTGCGTGTTATTTGCGGATCGGCTTGCGCGGGCCCTTGCGGGTACGCGCATTGGTCTTGGTACGCTGACCACGCAGCGGAAGACCACGACGATGACGCAGACCACGGTAGCAACCCAGGTCCATGAGACGCTTGATATTCAGCGTCACATCACGACGAAGGTCACCTTCAACGGTATACTTGCCGACCTCAGAACGCAGGGTGTCAAGCTCTTCGCTGGACAGTTCCTGAATCTTGGTGGTCGGCGCGATGCCGGACGAGGCACAGATATCCTGTGCACGCGTGCGGCCAATCCCGAAGATATAGGTCAGCGAGATCGCCGCATGCTTGTTGTCCGGGATATTGACGCCTGCAATACGGGCCATCAGCTTACTCCGAAATGTGAGCGGCTTGCTCGTTGGATCATCTACAAAAGGCGCAACAGCATACCCCTTTACCCGCTTCAGGGCAAGGGGTATGCCGACACCAGTCCATCACAGAACCAGGGTTCAGCCCTGGCGCTGCTTATGCCGCGGTTCGCTGCAGATGACGCGGACAGCGCCATTGCGACGAATGATCTTGCAGTTGCGGCACATTTTCTTTACGGAAGCTCGAACTTTCATCGTTCCATCTCCAAGGTTGGCTCGCGCCTCGAGCCAGTGCTTCGGCTCGCGGCGCGCCAATTCACGTGCGGCGCGCCTCAGCGCATCATGCCGCCGCTACCGTAGCCTTTCAGGTTGGACTTCTTCATCACCGACTCGTACTGGTGCGACATGAGGTGCGACTGCACCTGGGCCATGAAGTCCATGATGACCACCACCACGATCAGCAGCGCCGTGCCGCCAAAGAAGAACGGCACGTTCCAGGCCACGATCAAGAACTGGGGCATCAGGGAAACCGCGGTGATGTACATGGCGCCGAACAGGGTCAGACGGGTCATGACCTTGTCGACATAACGAGCGGTCTGCTCGCCCGGGCGAATCCCAGGAAGGAAGGCCCCCGACTTCTTGAGGTTGTCGGCGACATCCTTGGGATTGAAGACCAGCGCTGTGTAAAAGAAGCAGAAGAATATCACCGCCGCGGCGAAAAGCAAGATGTGCAGCGGCTGACCTGGCCCGAGGGCCTGGGAAGCACGCTGCAGCCACTCGAAACCTTCGCCACTGCCTACCCACTGGCCCATGGAGGCCGGGAACAGCAGGATACTGGAGGCGAAGATCGCCGGAATGACACCGGCCATGTTCACCTTCAGCGGCAGGTAGCTGCTCTGCCCCGCGTACATCTTGTTGCCGACCTGGCGCCGTGGGTAGTTCACGGTGAGGCGGCGCTGCCCTCTCTCGATGAACACCACGAAGGCGACAGTGGCAATACCGAGCACGGAGAGGGCCAGCAGCGGAAGCACGTTCCAGGCGCCTTCATTGCGAGCAAGCTCGAAGGCCTGCCCCACCGCACTCGGCAGACCGGCGACGATGCCTGAGAATATCAGCAGCGAAATACCGTTGCCGATACCCTTCTCGGTAATCTGCTCGCCCAGCCACATCAGGAACACCGCACCGGTCACGAAGGTGACGATCGCGGTGAAATAGAAACTGAAGTCTGCCGTGTAAGCGATCCCCTGGTTAGCCAGGCCCACCGACATGCCGGTGCCCTGAACCAGGGCCAGGGCCACCGTGAGGTAGCGGGTATACTGGCTGATCTTGCGACGGCCCCCCTCGCCCTCCTTCTTGAGCTGCTCAAGATGGGGCGAGACCGCGGTCAGCAGCTGCATGATGATCGATGCCGAGATATAGGGCATGATGCCCAGCGCCATGATACTCATCCGCTCCAGGGCGCCACCCGAGAACATGTTGAACATGCCGAGGATGGTGCCCTGCTGCTCCCTGAACAAGGCAGCAAGCTGGTCAGGATTCATACCGGGCACGGGTATGTGGGCACCGATACGGTAGACCACGATGGCGAGAAGCACGAAGCGCAAGCGCGCCCACAGTTCACCCAGACCGCTGCCCATCGCCGGCATTTTTCCTGACTTGGCCATTTAGTCCTCTACCTTGCCACCGGCGGCTTCGATCGCGGCTCGGGCACCCTTGGTGACCTTGATGCCGCGGACCGTGACCGCCTTGTTCAGTTCGCCGGACAGGATCACCTTCGCATGCAGCGTGGCGTCCTTCAGCACGTTGGCTTGCTTGAGGGTCTCGAGGGTGACCTCGTCACCGCTGACCTTGCCGAGCTCGGCCAGGCGCACTTCCTCGGAGACGAGCGACTTCATGGAGGTGAAGCCGAACTTCGGCAGACGCCGCTGCAATGGCATCTGACCACCCTCGAAACCGGGGGTGACGGTGCCGCCACTGCGAGACTTCTGACCCTTGTGGCCACGGCCACCGGTCTTGCCCAGACCGGAGCCGATGCCACGGCCGACACGCTTTTCGGCGTGCTTGGAACCCGGTGCCGGGCTCAGGCTATTGAGTTTCATGGATTACTCTCCCTCAACGCGCACAAGGTAGTTCACCTTGTGGACCATGCCGCGAACGGCAGGGGTGTCTTCCAGCTCAACCGTATGACCGATGCGGCGTAGCCCCAGGCCCTTCATGGTGGCCTTGTGCTTGGGCAGAATGCCGATGGTGCTGCGGGTCTGGGTAACCTTGATCATTGCTGTCATGGCGTTCACCCCGTAATCGCTTCGACGGACAAACCGCGCTTGGCGGCGATGTCATCCGGCGACTGCATGTCGGACAGGCCCTTGACGGTTGCGCGCACCACGTTCACCGGATTGGTGGAACCGTAGCACTTGGCAAGCACGTCATGGACACCGGCCAGCTCGAGCACGGAGCGCATGGCGCCGCCAGCGATGATACCGGTACCTTCGGAAGCAGGCTGCATGTACACCTTGGAGGCGCCGTGACGGGCCTTGACCGGGTACTGCAGCGTGCCGCCAGCGAGATTGACCTTGACCATGTTGCGGCGGGCCTGGTCCATCGCCTTCTGGATCGCGACCGGCACTTCACGCGCCTTGCCACGACCGAAACCGACACGACCCTTGCCGTCTCCCACGACAGTCAGAGCGGTGAAACCGAAGATACGGCCACCCTTGACTACCTTGGCGACACGGTTGACCTGCACGAGCTTTTCCTGCAGATCGCCGCTTTGCTGTTCGTTCTTCGCCATCGTAAAACCCTTTAGAATTCCAGGCCGCCTTCACGAGCGGCGTCGGCCAGGGCCTTGACGCGGCCGTGATACTTGAAACCGGCACGATCGAAGGCTACCTGGGTGATGCCAGCCTGCTTGGCACGTTCGGCAATCAGTGCGCCCACCTTGGCGGCGGCATCGGCATTGCCGGTCGCACCCTCGCGAAGGTCCTTGTCCAGTGTCGAAGCACTGGCCAGCACCTTGCCACCATCCGGCGAGATGATCTGCGCGTAGATGTGGCGGGGGGTACGGTTGACGCACAGGCGATACACGCCCAGCTCGCGGATCTTTGCGCGAGCACGGCGGGCACGACGGAGACGAGATTCTTTCTTCGCGTTCATAACCCTGCCTTACTTCTTCTTGGCTTCTTTGCGACGCACCTGCTCGTCGGCGTACCGGACACCCTTGCCCTTGTAGGGCTCGGGCGGACGGAAGGCGCGGATTTCCGCGGCAACCTGGCCGAGCTGCTGCTTGTCCGCGCTCTTCAGCACGATCTGGGTGTTCTTTGGCGTTTCCGCCGTGACACCCTCAGGCAGCGTGTAATCGACCGGGTGCGAGAAGCCCAGTGACAGATTGAGCGTCTGGCCCTTGGCCTGGGCACGATAACCGACGCCGATGATTTCGAGAGACTTGGTGAAGCCCTCGCTGACACCGGTGACCAGGTTCTGGACCAGGGCACGGGTGGTACCGACCATTGCCCAACTCTTGGCGGACTCGCTCGGGTTGAAGGTCAGTTGACCTTCTTCCTGGGCGATCGCCACATCGGGATGGATGGTCAGTGAAAGTGTGCCCTGGCCGCCCTTGACGGTCAGCTGGTCAGCATCGAGTTTGACCTCGACACCAGCGGGCACTTTTACCGGATATTTGGCTACGCGGGACATTCCAAACTCCTAGAATACGGTGCAGATGACTTCGCCACCGACACCAGCCTTGCGAGCCGCGCGATCGGTCATCACCCCATTGGAGGTGGTGACAATCGCGATTCCCAGACCATCGGCGACCTTAGGCAGCCCATCCTTGCCCTTGTACTGGCGAAGGGACGGCTTTGACACGCGCTGCAGGTGCTCGATGACCGGCTTGCCCTCGAAGTACTTGAGAGTGACGGTCAGCTCGGGCTTGGCGCTTTCGGACACCGTGAAGTCGGTGACATAGCCCTCTTCCATCAACACGCGGGCCACCTCGACCTTCAGCTTGGAGGACGGCATGGTGACCGTCTCCTTGGTGGCCATCTGCGCATTGCGGATACGAGTGATCATATCCGCCAGAGTGTCTTGCATGCTCATTTACGTTGCGCTCCTGATGATTCTACGTGGCGTTACCAGCTGGACTTCTTGAGCCCGGGCACATCGCCACGCATGGCGGCTTCACGCAGCTTGTTACGGCCGAGGCCGAACTTGTTGTAGAAGCCGTGCGGACGGCCGGTGATACGGCAGCGATTACGCTGACGCACCGGGCTCGAGTCGCGCGGCAGCTGCTGCAGCTTCAGCGTTGCCTCGAAGCGCTCTTCGTCGGAAGCGTTCACGTCCTGGATGATCGCCTTGAGCTCGGCACGGCGGGCGGCATACTTTGCCACCAGCTTGGTGCGCTTGAGCTCACGCTCTACCATGCTCTTCTTTGCCATGATCCCACCCCTATTTCTTGAACGGGAAGTTCAGCGCGCTCAACAGCGCACGACCTTCATCATCGGTGTTGGCGGTGGTGGTGATGGTGACATCCAGACCACGAATCCGGTCGATCTTATCATATTCGATCTCCGGAAAGATGATCTGCTCACGCACCCCCATCGAGTA
Source organism: Halomonas urumqiensis (assembly GCF_003028575.1). Classification (GTDB taxonomy): domain Bacteria; phylum Pseudomonadota; class Gammaproteobacteria; order Pseudomonadales; family Halomonadaceae; genus Halomonas; species Halomonas urumqiensis. Next base: position 83,370 of record NZ_PYUD01000008.1, read on the forward strand.
ATTGCCACGACCGTCGAAGGACTTCGGGTTGAGACCACGGAAGTCACGAACGCGGGGGATCGCGATATTCACCAGGCGGTCGAGAAAGTCCCACATACGCTCGGAGCGCAGGGTCACCTTGATCCCGATCGGCCAGCCTTCACGCACCTTGAAGCCCGCGATGGACTTGCGTGCCTTGGTCACCATCGGCTTCTGACCGGAGAGTTTCTCCAGGTCAGCGATGGCATTGTCGATCAGCTTTTTATCGCTGGTCGCCTCGCCGATACCCATGTTCAGCGTCACCTTGGTGACCCGGGGTACCTGCATCACGTTGGCGTAGCTGAACTGCTCTTTGAGTTGAGCCACCACCTCGTTTTGATAACGTTCTTTCAAGTTCGCCATTTTGCTACCCGACTCGCGTTAGGCGTCGATCTGCGTCTGCGTCGACTTGTAGATACGTACCTTGGTACCGTCTTCCTTCACCTGGAAGCCGACGCGATCCGCCTTACCGGTCTCCGAATTGAAGATGGCTACGTTGGACGCGTGAATCGGAGCCTCGCGCTCGACGATACCGCCCTGGTTGCCGGCCATGGGATTTGGCTTGGTGTGACGCTTTACCATGTTCACACCGGACACGACAAAGCGGTCGTCCTTGAGGACGCGCTTGACCGTGCCACGCTTGCCCTTGTCCTTGCCGGCGATGACGATGACTTCATCGTCACGTTTTATCTTTTGCATATCCGCCTCGCTCCTTACAGCACTTCAGGCGCCAAGGAAATGATCTTCATGAACTTCTCGTTGCGAAGCTCACGGGTCACCGGCCCGAAGATACGGGTACCGATCGGCTGTTCGTTGGTGTTGTTCAACAAAACGGCCGCATTTCCATCGAAGCGGATCAGCGAGCCGTCGGAACGACGGACGCCACTACGGGTGCGAACCACAACCGCCTTGAGGACCTGGCCTTTCTTGACCTTGCCACGCGGAATAGCTTCCTTCACCGTGACCTTGATGATGTCCCCAACGTGGGCATAGCGACGGTGTGAACCGCCCAGCACCTTGATGCATTGCACCCGGCGCGCCCCACTGTTGTCGGCGACATCCAGCATTGTCTGAGTCTGAATCATCGGTTTTCTCCAAACCTAATCTGACTGCACTGGTTTGACAGGCGTGAGCCGATCAGCCCTTGGCCTGCTCGACCACCTCGACCAGCGTCCAGGCTTTCTTCTTGGACAGCGGACGTGATTCCTGAATGGAAACCGTATCGCCGGCCTTTGCCTGGTTCGCCTCGTCATGGGCGTGCAGCTTGGTGGAGCGCTTGACGTATTTGCCGTAGATCGGGTGACGCTCACGACGCTCGATCATCACGACGATGGACTTGTCCATCTTGTCGCTCACCACCTTGCCGGTGAGCGTACGGGCATTTTTCTCTTCGGCCATCTCAGTCACCTGCCTTCTCGTTGAGCACAGTCTTCACCCGGGCGATATCCCGGCGAACCTGCTTGAGCAGATGAGTCTGGCTGAGCTGGCCGGTGGCCTTCTGCATGCGCAGGTTGAACTGCTCGCGGAGGAGTTCGAGGAGCTGCTCATTGAGCTCGTCTACTGACTTTTCACGAATTTCCTGGGCTTTCATCACATCACCGTCCGTTTCACAAAGGTGGTGGATATGGGCATCTTCTGGGCGGCGAGAGAGAAGGCTTCACGGGCCAGCTCTTCGGACACACCCTCGATTTCATAGAGGACGCGACCCGGCTGGATCTGTGCGACCCAATACTCGACTGAGCCCTTGCCCTTACCCATACGGACTTCGAGCGGCTTCTTGGAAATCGGCTTGTCGGGGAAGACGCGGATCCAGATCTTGCCGCCACGCTTGACGTGACGGGTGATCGCACGACGGCCGGCTTCGATCTGACGGGCCGTGATACGGCCGCGACCGGTAGCCTTGAGGCCGTATTCCCCGAAGCTGATCTTGCTTCCGCGATGTGCCAGGCCACGGTTGCGACCTTTCATCATCTTGCGGAATTTCATACGCTTGGGTTGTAACATCGACTCGCTCTCCCCTTACCTGGAACCTTTCTTCTTGGAGGGCGCTGCCTGAGGCTGCTTCGCCTTGGCGCGGACCTCTTCGATGCCCCCGAGGATCTCACCCTTGAAGACCCAGACCTTGACCCCGATGATGCCGTAGGTGGTCTTTGCTTCGTAGATGGCGTAGTCGATGTCCGCACGCAGGGTATGCAGCGGAACACGACCTTCCCGGTACCACTCGGTACGAGCGATTTCCGCGCCGCCAAGGCGACCGGACAGCTGTACCTTGATGCCGCCGGCGCCCAGGCGCATGGCGTTCTGAACCGCACGCTTCATGGCGCGACGGAACATCACACGACGCTCGAGCTGGCCAGCGATGTTCTGGGCCACGAGCATGGCATCAAGCTCGGGCTTGCGAACTTCCTCGATGTTGACGTGCACAGGCACGCCCATCATCTCAGTGACCTCACGACGCAGGCGATCGACATCCTCACCCTTCTTGCCAATCACGATGCCCGGACGGGCGGTGTGAATGGTGATGCGTGCGTTGTTGGCCGGACGCTCGATAGTGATGCGGCTCACGGAAGCGTTCTTGAGACGCTCCTCGAGGAAACGACGCACTTCGAGGTCGTTGTTGAGCTTATCGGCATAGGTGCCGCGCTCGGCATACCAGACTGACGTATGGTCTTTGACGATACCCAGTCGAATGCCTGTTGGATTGACTTTCTGACCCATCTGGTCGACTCCTACTTCTCGGCTACCTTGACGGTGATGTGGCAGGTGCGCTTCAAGATACGATCCGCGCGGCCCTTGGCACGCGGCTTGATACGCTTGAGCGTCATGCCCTCATCGACGCAGATGGTCGAGACACGCAGCTCGTCGATATCCATGCCGTTGTTTTCTTCCGCATTCGCAATGGCGGACTGAAGCACTTTCTTGACCAGCTTGGCAGCCTTCTTCGGTGAGAAGGTCAGCAGGTCCAGCGCTTCGGCGACCGGCTTACCGCGCACCTGGTCAGCCACCAAACGGGCCTTCTGGGCGGATAAACGAGCGCCACGCAGCTTAGCTGTGACTTCCATCTCTCAATCCTCTCTGGCTTACCGTTTGGCTTTCTTGTCCGCCACATGACCGCGATAGGTGCGGGTAGCAGCGAATTCGCCCAGCTTGTGGCCAACCATTTCCTCGGCGACGTGCACCGGGACATGCTGGCGACCGTTATGGACCGCAATGGTGAGCCCGACCATGTTGGGCAGGATCATTGAACGACGCGACCAGGTCTTGATCGGTTTGCGGTCGTTCTTTTCCACTGCAGCCTCAACCTTCTTCAACAGATGAAGGTCGATAAAGGGACCTTTCTTCAGTGAACGTGGCACAGCCGTTACCTCTTAAAGTCTTCGCGTTTTCAATCAGTTCCGGGCCTTGCGGCGACGGACGATCAGCTTGTCGGTGCGCTTGTTCTTGCGGGTCTTGTGGCCCTTGGTGGGGATACCCCACGGAGACACCGGGTGACGACCGCCACTGGTGCGGCCTTCACCGCCACCGTGCGGGTGATCCACCGGGTTCATGGCCACGCCGCGAACGGTAGGACGCACACCTCTCCAGCGCTTTGCACCGGCCTTGCCAAGCTGACGCAGGCTGTGCTCAGAGTTGCTCACTTCACCCAGGGTCGCACGGCACTCGCTGAGCACCTTGCGCATCTCGCCGGAGCGCAGACGCAAGGTGGCATAGTTGCCTTCGCGAGCGACCAACTGGGCGCTGGTACCGGCGCTGCGAGCAAGCTGTGCACCCTTACCGGGCTTGAGCTCGATGCAATGCACGGTGGAACCCAGCGGGATATTACGCAGCGGCAGGGCGTTGCCCTTCTTGATCGCGGCGTTCACGCCAGACTCGAGCTTGTCGCCAGCGCTCACACCTTTCGGTGCGATGATGTAGCGACGCTCACCATCCAGGTACTTAAGCAGTGCAATGTGCGCGCTGCGGTTCGGATCGTATTCGAGACGCTCGACGATGGCCGGAACGCCATCCTTGGTGCGCTTGAAATCGATGATCCGGTAGTGTTGACGGTGCCCACCGCCCACGTGGCGGGTGGTGATGCGGCCGTTGTTGTTGCGCCCACCACTGCGCGACTGCTTCTCGAGCAGCGGCGCATAGGGCTTACCCTTGTGCAGGTCCTCGCCGACGATCTTGACGACGTGGCGACGGCCGGCGGATGTGGGTTTGGTCTTGACGATTGCCATTGTCCGTACTCCTGCCCTTATTCGGCGCCAGAGAAGTCTTCAAGAGTTTCGCCGGCGGCCAGTGTGACGTAGGCCTTGCGATAACCCTTGCGATGACCCAGACCATTCGCGGTGCGCTTGGTCTTGCCCTTGACGTTCAGTACCTGAACGCGATCGACCTTCTTGCCAAACAAGGCTTCGACGGCTTTCTTGATCTCGGGCTTGGTCGCGTCGCCAGCCACCTTGAACACGTACTGGTTGCGTTCGGCAGCCATAGCGGCCTTCTCGGTCACGTGCGGACCAAGCAGAACCTTGAATACACGTTCCTGGTTCATGCCAGCTTCTCCTCGAATTTGCGCAGAGCGGAGACGGTGACCAGCACCTTGTCGAAGGCAACCAGGCTCACCGGGTCGGCGGCTGCCACGTCGACAACATCCACGTTGGGAATGTTGCGGGCGGCCAGGTAGAGCATCTCGTCGATTTCCTCGGTGACGATCAGCACCTTTTCCAGCCCCAGCTCCGCCAGCTTGGCGACCAGCTGCTTGGTCTTGGGAGCCTCGACAGTGATCTCCTCGACGGCCACCAGTCGCTCCTGACGCACGAGCTCGGAGAGAATGGAGCGCATCGCCGCACGGTACATCTTGCGGTTGACCTTCTGAGCGTGGTCCTGGGGACGCGCCGCGAAGGTCACACCGCCACTGCGCCACAGCGGCGAGCGGATAGTACCGGCACGAGCACGACCGGTGCCCTTCTGGCGCCACGGCTTCTTGCCGCCGCCACGCACGTCGGAACGATTCTTTTGGGCGCGAGTTCCCTGGCGACCAGCCGCGAGGTACGCGGTGACGACCTGGTGCACGAGCGCTTCGTTGAATTCTTTGCCAAAGGTGGCATCGGACACTTCGACAGTGCCGGCGCCGGCAGCAAGATTCAGATTCATTGGTGTGATCCCCTTCAGCCTGCTTTCACGGCGCTGCGAACGATGACGTCACTGCCAGTGGCGCCAGGCACGGCACCCTTGACCAGCAGCAGGTTACGCTCGGCATCGACACGCACGACTTCGAGGCTCTGGACGGTGCAACGCACGTTGCCCATCTGGCCTGCCATCTTCTTGCCCTTGAACACGCGGCCCGGAGTCTGGCACATGCCGATGGAACCCGGCGCGCGATGCGACAGGGAGTTGCCGTGGGTGTTGTCCTGGGTACGGAAATTCCAGCGCTTGACGGCGCCCTGGAAGCCCTTGCCCTTGGAGGTGCCGGTCACGTCGATGATCTGACCAGCTTCGAAGAGGGATACAGTGATTTCGCCGCCCACTTCCGGAGTGTCGTCGCCATCTGCCAGGCGGAACTCCATCAGCGAACGACCGGCCTCGGTGCCTGCCTTGGCGAATTGCCCAGCCTGGGCCTTCGACAGGTGCTTGGCCTTGCGGGAGCCGGTTGTCACCTGAACCGCGCTGTAGCCGTCGGATTCGACGGTCTTGACGCGAGTCACGCGGTTGGGCTCAACCTCGATAACGGTTACGGGCACGGACGCGCCATCTTCGGTGAAGACGCGGGTCATGCCGGCCTTCCTACCGACCAAACCGATAGTCATTCTCAGTCTCCTTTAGTGTACGGGGCTATCACCCGCTATGGCTGCCCTTTCCAGAGCATTCCACTAGCACGTTGTATGACGCCTTCCCGGCGTGGCGGCTGCTGCTCATACGTTTGAAGAGCGCTGGGCCGCGAGTGTCTAGTGTGGAATCAGTCGAGCTTGATCTGCACGTCAACGCCAGCGGCGAGGTCGAGCTTCATCAGCGCATCGACGGTCTTTTCCGTGGGCTCGACAATGTCGAGTACACGCTTGTGGGTACGAATCTCGTACTGGTCGCGCGCGTCCTTGTTGACGTGCGGCGAGATCAGCACGGTATACCGCTCGCGATTGGTCGGCAGAGGGATCGGACCACGAACCTGGGCGCCGGTACGCTTGGCGGTTTCAACAATCTCCGCGGCGGACTGGTCGATCAGGCGATGGTCGAAGGCCTTCAACCGAATGCGAATCTTCTGGTTCTGCATTTGCCCTTAACTCCAATGGATCTCGACGGCGCGAGCCGTCTACCCACGCATTCAAAGGATGCGCATTATAGGCACGCCGTAAGTCAGTGTCAAACACTCATGCGGGTGCGCAGAAAGGGGGCTCCTTGCGGAGCCCCCTTCGATCACTCAGAAGCGCAAAACTTACTGAACGATCTTGGCCACGACGCCGGCGCCGACGGTGCGGCCGCCTTCACGAATGGCAAAACGCAGACCTTCATCCATGGCGATCGGGTTGATCAGGGTGACAACCATCTTGACGTTGTCGCCCGGCATGACCATCTCGACGCCTTCCGGTAGCTCACAGGTACCAGTGATGTCAGTGGTACGGAAGTAGAACTGCGGACGATAGCCCTTGAAGAACGGGGTGTGACGACCACCTTCTTCCTTGGACAGCACATAGACTTCAGCTTCGAAGACGGTGTGCGGCGTGATGGTGCCCGGCTTGGCCAGCACCTGACCACGCTCGACGTCGTCACGCTTGGTGCCACGCAGCAGGGCGCCAACGTTCTCGCCGGCACGACCTTCGTCGAGCAGCTTGCGGAACATCTCGACACCAGTGACAACCGTCTTGGTGGTATCACGGATACCGACGATCTCGATCTCTTCGCCAGCCTTGACGACACCGCGCTCGATACGACCGGTCACCACAGTGCCGCGGCCAGAGATCGAGAACACGTCCTCGATCGGCATCAGGAACGGCTGATCGATGGCACGCTCGGGCTCCGGAATGTACTCGTCCAGGGCCTTGATCAGGTTGGCAACGGCGGTGGTACCCATGCCGTTGTCATCCTTGCCTTCGAGGGCCATCAGCGCGGAACCGGTGATGATCGGTGTGTCGTCGCCCGGGAAGTCGTACTCGGACAGAAGCTCACGCACTTCCATCTCGACGAGCTCGAGGAGCTCTTCGTCATCGACCATGTCGGCCTTGTTCAGGAACACGACGATGAACGGTACGCCAACCTGACGCGACAGCAGGATGTGCTCGCGGGTCTGCGGCATGGGGCCGTCAGCGGCGGAACAGACCAGGATAGCGCCATCCATCTGGGCGGCACCGGTGATCATGTTCTTGACGTAGTCGGCGTGCCCCGGGCAGTCGACGTGCGCGTAGTGGCGCTGCTCTGACTGGTACTCAACGTGAGAGGTGGCGATGGTGATACCACGCTCACGCTCTTCCGGAGCGTTATCGATGGAATCGAATTCGCGCCAGTCACCACCGAACACCTCGGCGGACACACGGGTCAGGGCCGCAGTCAGAGTGGTCTTGCCGTGGTCGACGTGACCGATGGTGCCGACGTTGACGTGCGGTTTGGAACGTTCAAATTTTTCCTTAGCCACTGCTATAACCTCTTTACGTTAGCTAACGGTTAACCGTTCTGGTTGATGACGGCTTCAACGACGCTGGAGGGCGCCTCGTCGTACTTCGCGAACTCCATTGAGTAGCTCGCACGGCCCTGGGTCGCAGAGCGCAGATCGGTTGCATAACCGAACATCTCACCCAGTGGCACCATTGCGCGGATGACCTTGCCCGAAGACGAGTCATCCATACCCTGCACCAGACCGCGACGACGGTTCAGGTCGCCCATGACGTCACCCATGAAATCCTCGGGGGTCACGACCTCGACCTTCATCATCGGCTCCAGCAGCACGGCCTTGGCCTTCCTGGCGCCTTCCTTGATTGCCATGGAAGAGGCCACCTTGAACGCGTTCTCGTTGGAGTCCACGTCATGGTAGGAACCATCATACAGCGTGACCTTGACGTCGATCATCGGGTAACCCGCGATGACACCGTTCTGCAGCTGCTCGAAGGCCCCTTTCTCGACGGCACCCACGTACTCCTTGGGTACCACACCGCCGACGATCTCGGAGGAGAACTTGAAGTGCATCTCTTCGTCTTCGCCCTTGTCCTCTTCGGTCAGCGGCTCGATGCGCAGCCAGACGTGGCCGTACTGGCCGCGACCGCCGGACTGACGAACGAACTTGCCTTCCTGCTCGACCTTGCCGCGAATGGTTTCGCGGTAGGCGACCTGAGGCTTGCCGATATTGGCTTCGACCTTGAACTCGCGACGCATGCGGTCGACGATGATGTCCAGGTGCAATTCGCCCATGCCGGAGATGATGGTCTGCCCGGTTTCCTCGTCTGTCTTGACGCGGAACGACGGATCTTCCTGGGCCAACTTGCCAAGGGCGATACCCATCTTCTCCTGGTCACTCTTGGTTTTCGGCTCGACGGCCACCGAGATCACCGGATCCGGAAACTCCATGCGCTCGAGAACGATCTTGTTGTCGAGGTCGCACAGGGTATCACCGGTCGTCACGTCCTTCAGGCCGATACAGGCGGCGATGTCGCCAGCGCGCACTTCCTTGAGCTCTTCGCGGGAGTTGGCGTGCATCTGCACCATACGTCCCACGCGCTCCTTCTTCTGCTTGACCGAGTTGTAGACACTGTCACCGGTGTTCAGCACGCCCGAGTAGACGCGGATGAAGGTCAACGTGCCGACGAAGGGGTCGGTTGCGATCTTGAATGCCAGCGCCGCGAAAGGTGCATTATCGTCGGCTTCACGCGTGTCGACGGTGCCATCCTTGTCGTCCAGCTCACCCTCGATGGCCTTGACCTCGGTGGGTGACGGCATGTATTCGATGACACCATCGAGCACCGCCTGCACGCCCTTGTTCTTGAACGCTGAACCGCAGGTGACCAGCACGATCTCGTTGGACAGCGTACGAGCACGCAGGCCAGCCTTGATCTCTTCGGTGGTCAATTCACCACCTTCGAGATACTTGTCCATCAGCTCCTCGGAGCCTTCGGCGGCGGCCTCGATCATCTGCTCACGATACATCTCGGCGGTTTCCTGCAGATCCGCCGGAATATCCGCGAGCTCGTAGTTCATGCCGAGACTTTCTTCGTCCCAGACGATCGCCTTCATCTGAATCAGGTCGATGACGCCCTTGAACTCTTCCTCGGTGCCCCAGTTGATCTGGATCGGCACGGCGTTGGCACCGAGACGCTCCTTGAGCTGGTCGACCACCATGAAGAAGTCGGCGCCAGTGCGGTCCATCTTGTTGACGAACACCATGCGCGGAACTTCGTACTTGTTGGCCTGACGCCAGACGGTCTCGGTCTGAGGCTGAACGCCGGAGCTGCCACACAACACCACCACGGCACCGTCGAGAACACGCAATGAACGCTCCACCTCGATGGTGAAGTCAACGTGTCCGGGAGTGTCGATGATGTTGATGCGGTGCTCATCGAACTGCTTGTTCATGCCCTGCCAGAAGCAGGTGGTCGCCGCGGACGTAATGGTGATGCCGCGCTCCTGCTCCTGTTCCATCCAGTCCATGGTGGCAGCACCATCATGAACCTCACCCACCTTGTGGGACAGGCCAGTGTAAAACAGGACACGCTCGGTCGTAGTGGTCTTGCCGGCGTCAACGTGAGCGACGATACCGATATTGCGGTAACGCTTTAGCGGAGTCTTGCGTGCCACGATGGATATCTCCATTGCTGTGAAGCGTCGCCCCGAGGGGCGACCCTTCGTGGATGGAACTCTTGGTCAGTCACGCTTCTTGCGAAACGCACACTTAGAAGCGGGCACTTAGAAACGGTAGTGCGAGAAGGCCTTGTTGGCCTCCGCCATGCGATGAACGTCTTCGCGCTTCTTGACCGCAGAGCCCTTCCCTTCGGCGGCGTCCAGCATCTCGCCGGCCAGACGCTGCACCATGGTCTTCTCACCACGGCGACGAGCGGCATCCACCAGCCAGCGCATGGCCAGCGCCTGGCGGCGTGATGGACGCACCTCGACCGGCACCTGATAGGTCGCACCACCCACGCGGCGCGACTTGACCTCGACCATCGGCTGGATGGTTTCCAGCGCCTTGTCAAAGATCTCCAGCGGCTCTTCATTACTGCGCTCGGCAACCCTGTCCAGCGCACCGTAGACGATGCGCTCAGCTACGGACTTCTTGCCGCTGACCATCAGGTGGTTCATGAACTTCGCCAGACGCTCGCTTCCGAATTTGGGATCCGGGAGGATATCGCGTTTGGCAGCAACTCTTCTTCTAGGCATGATAAGCCCTCTGTAAAGGGTCCTTCAGGTAAACCCGAGACGCTCACCTTGCGGTGCGCTCGACCTTACTCTTATCAGACCGATGCCCTATGTCCTGTCTGCCGGCCACATTGGCCGACGTCGCTACGCGTTCTTTCCGCGCCCCACTGACGCTTGCAATCGCAGCGCCGCCTGAACCTTCGAGGATCAGGACTTGGGACGCTTGGTGCCGTACTTGGAACGGCCCTGCTTACGGTTCTGCACGCCGGAGGTGTCCAGGGCGCCACGCACGGTGTGATAACGCACACCGGGAAGGTCCTTTACACGGCCGCCGCGGATCAGGACCACGGAGTGCTCCTGAAGGTTGTGCCCCTCGCCACCGATGTACGAGGAGACCTCGAAACCGTTGGTCAAACGAACACGGCACACCTTACGCAGTGCGGAGTTCGGCTTCTTGGGGGTAGTGGTGTAGACGCGCGTACAAACGCCGCGCTTCTGCGGGCAGGCCTGCAGCGCCGGCACGTCGCTCTTGCTGACGGGGCGCTTGCGCGGCTTGCGCACGAGCTGATTGATCGTTGCCATGGGTAGTAGCTGACTCCAATGGGTTGCCTTGCTGCCATTTCAGCGGGCGCGGGCGTACCCACCCCACTGTTAAAGGCTGCGCATTCTAATGGCTGACGCCATCCGCCGTCAACCCCGGCGCCCCGCTCGTTGAGCCTGGGCGCCGGGTGGCGGGCGGTGTCAGATCTCGTCGTCGTCCGAATCCAGCGCGGTGAGCTGGGCGCCCAGCTCCTGCTCGACATCGAAGGCCGACGGGTGGAGCAATCGGTCGCTGTCTTCACGCTTGCGCCGACGCTCCGCGTGGTGGGTGAGGCCGGTACCGGCCGGGATCAGACGCCCCACCACCACGTTTTCCTTCAGGCCACGCAGATAGTCGCGCTTGCCTGTCACCGCCGCCTCGGTCAGTACCCGCGTGGTCTCCTGGAAGGAGGCCGCGGAGATGAACGACTCGGTGGCAAGGCTGGCCTTGGTGATACCCAACAGTACCCGCTGGTACTTGGCCGGGAACTTCTCGTCCTTCTCGAGTCGTGCGTTCTGCTCGAGCACCCTCACCAGTTCGACCTGGTCACCCGGGATGAAGTCGGAGTCACCGGACTCGGTGATCTCGACCTTACGCAGCATCTGACGCACGATGACTTCGATGTGCTTGTCGTTGATGCCGACACCCTGGAGACGGTAGACCTCCTGGATTTCCGCGGTGATGTACTTGGCGAGCTCCGCGACACCCAGCAGACGCAGGATATCGTGCGGGTTGCTCGGGCCGTCGGAGATCACCTCGCCCTTCTCGACGCTCTCGCCTTCGAAGACGGCGATCTGGCGCCACTTGGGAATGAGCGCCTCGAACGGATCGGCGCCCCCTTCCGGGGTGATCGTCAGGCGACGCTTGCCCTTGGTTTCCTTGCCGAAGCTGATGACGCCGCTGATTTCCGCCAGGATCGAGGGCTCCTTGGGCTTGCGTGCCTCGAACAGGTCGGCAACGCGCGGCAGACCACCGGTGATGTCCTTGTTGGCGGATGCTTCCACCGGGATACGCGCGACGATCTCGCCCACCCCGATCTTGGCGCCGTTGTCGGCGGTGACGATCGCCTTGCCCGGCAGCAGATACTGCACCGGGGCATCGGATCCGGTAACCGTGACCGACTTGCCGGCTTCGTCGGAAAGCAGGATCATCGGCCGCTTGTCGCGCCCGGCCATCGGGCGCGCCGCGGCCTCGATCACCTCGATGGAGGAAAGCCCGGTCATCTCATCCACCGTGCGGTGGATGGTCAGCCCTTCGTCCATGTCGGCATACTGCACCTGACCTTCCGCCTCGGCGACGATCGGGTGGGTGTGCGGATCCCACTTGGCCACCGCCTGGCCGGCGTCGACGCTGTCGCCGTCGCGCACCGAAAGCTCGGCGCCATAGGGCAGCTTGTAGTATTCGCGCTCGCGACCATGGTCATCGGCGACGGCCAGGGCACTGGAGCGGGACACCACCACCAGCTTGCCATCGCCACGTTCGACGTACTTGATGTTGTGCAGACGCACCTTGCCGCCATGCTTGACCTGCACACTATCCACCGCGGAGGCACGAGAGGCCGCGCCGCCGATGTGGAAGGTACGCATGGTCAGCTGCGTGCCGGGCTCACCGATCGACTGCGCGGCGATGACACCCACCGCCTCACCGATGTTGACCTGGTGGCCACGGGCGAGATCACGTCCATAGCAGCTGGCACAGACGCCGTGCCCGGTCTGGCAGGAAATGGCACTGCGCACCACGATCTCGTCGACACCCATGGTGTCGAGCTCGGCGCACCACTTCTCGTCGAGCAGCGTGCCGCGGGGAATCAACACCTCGTCGGAAGCAGGATCGATGACGTCCTGGGCCACGACACGCCCCAGCACGCGCTGTGCCAGCGACACGATGATGTCACCGCCTTCGATGACCGGGTGCAGCGTCAGGCCATTCTCGGTACCACAGTCGACCTCGGTGATCACCATGTCCTGGGCGACATCCACCAGGCGGCGCGTCAGGTAACCGGAGTTGGCCGTCTTGAGGGCCGTGTCCGCCAGGCCCTTGCGTGCGCCGTGGGTCGAGATGAAGTACTGGAGTACGTTCAGGCCTTCGCGGAAGTTGGCGACGATCGGCGTTTCGATGATCGAACCGTCCGGCTTCGCCATCAAGCCACGCATACCCGCCAGCTGGCGAATCTGGGCGGCGCTACCACGCGCACCGGAGTCGGCCATGATGAACACGCTGTTGAAGGAGTCCTGTTCGACCTGGTTGCCTTCACGGTCGGTCACGGTCTCCTTGGAGATTCCGACCATCATCGCCTTTGCCACCTTGTCATTGGCCTTGGACCAGATGTCGATGACCTTGTTGTACTTCTCGCCGGCGGTGACGAGGCCCGAGGAGAACTGGTCCTCGATCTCCTTCACCTCTTCCTCGGCGCCTTCGATGATCTCGGCCTTGGCATCCGGGATGACGAAGTCGTTGACGCCGATCGAGGCACCCGACCAGGTCGCCAGGCGGAAGCCGGTGTACATCAACTGGTCGGCGAAGATCACGGTCGGCTTGAGGCCGGCACGACGATACACCTCGTTGAGCAGCTTCGAGATCGCCTTCTTCTTCATCGGCTGGTCGACCAGCTCGAAAGGCACGCCCTTGGGCAGGATACGGAACAGCAGCGCACGACCCACGGTAGTGTCGAAGATCGACCGCGTCTCGATGAGTTCTCCGCCCTCCTCCTCGGCGACGAACTCGGTCAGGCGCACCTTGACTCGCGCATGCATCGACACGCTCTGGGTACCGAAGGCACGCTCGACCTCGTTGAGGTTGGCGAACACCATGCCTTCGCCCTTGGCGTTGATGCGCTCGCGAGTCATGTAATACAGACCCAGCACCACGTCCTGGGACGGCACGATGATCGGTTCGCCGTTGGCCGGTGACAACACGTTGTTGGTGGCCATCATCAGCGCCCGCGCCTCGAGCTGAGCTTCCAGCGTCAGCGGCACGTGCACGGCCATCTGGTCACCGTCGAAGTCGGCGTTGTAGGCGGCACACACCAACGGGTGCAGCTGAATCGCCTTGCCTTCGATCAACAGCGGCTCGAACGCCTGGATACCCAGACGGTGCAGGGTCGGAGCGCGGTTCAGAAGCACCGGATGCTCGCGAATGACATCGGCGAGGATGTCCCACACTTCGGGCAGCTCACGCTCGACCATCTTCTTGGCGGCCTTGATGGTAGAGGCGTAGCCAAGGCTCTGCAGCTTGGAGTAGATGAACGGCTTGAACAGTTCCAGCGCCATCTTCTTGGGCAGACCGCACTGGTGCAGGCGCAGGGTCGGGCCGACGGTAATCACCGAACGACCGGAGTAGTCGACGCGCTTGCCCAGCAGGTTCTGACGGAAGCGGCCCTGCTTGCCCTTGATCATGTCGGCGAGCGACTTCAGCGGGCGCTTGTTGGAACCGGTGATGGCCCGGCCGCGGCGACCATTGTCGAGCAGCGCATCAACCGCTTCCTGCAGCATGCGCTTCTCGTTGCGCACGATGATGTCGGGCGCATTGAGGTCGAGCAGCCGCTTCAGGCGGTTGTTGCGGTTGATCACCCGGCGATAGAGATCGTTGAGGTCGGAGGTCGCGAAGCGGCCACCGTCCAGCGGCACCAGCGGGCGCAGGTCCGGCGGCAGCACCGGCAGCACTTCCATGACCATCCACGCCGGCGCATTGCCGGAGTTATAGAAGGCTTCCAGCAGTTTCAGGCGCTTGGAGAGCTTCTTGATCTTGGTCTCGGAGTTGGTCTGCGGAATTTCTTCACGCAGCCGATCGATCTCCTCGCCCAGGTCAATGTCCTTGAGCAGCGCCTGCACGGCTTCGGCGCCCATGCGGGCGTCGAAGTCGTCACCGAACTCCTCGAGGGCCTCGAAATACTGCTCATCGTTGAGCAGCTGGCCACGCTCGAGGGTGGTCATGCCCGGGTCGATGACCACGAAGCTTTCGAAGTACAGCACGCGCTCGATATCGCGCAGGGTCATGTCCAGGAACATGCCGATACGTGACGGCAGCGACTTGAGGAACCAGATATGCGCAACCGGCGAGGCCAGCTCGATATGCCCCATGCGCTCACGGCGCACGGCGGCCTTGGTGACCTCGACGCCGCACTTCTCGCAGATGATGCCACGGTGCTTCATGCGCTTGTACTTGCCGCACAGGCACTCGTAATCCTTCACCGGGCCGAAGATCTTGGCACAGAACAGGCCATCCCGCTCCGGCTTGAACGTCCGGTAGTTGATGGTCTCGGGCTTCTTGACCTCACCGAAGGACCAGGAGCGAATCATGTCCGGTGACGCGAGCGTGATCTTGATCGCATCGAACTCGTCGGACTGTGATTGCGATTTGAGTACTTTCACCAAATCTTTCATTGCAAGGCTCCTAGCTCTCTAACTCGATATCGATGCCCAGCGAGCGGATTTCCTTCACCAGCACGTTGAAGGATTCCGGCATGCCCGCCTGCATGGTGTGGTCGCCATCCACGATGTTCTTGTACATCTTGGTGCGCCCCTCCACGTCATCGGACTTGACGGTGAGCATCTCCTGGAGGGTGTAGGCCGCCCCGTAGGCTTCCAGGGCCCAGACCTCCATCTCCCCGAAGCGCTGGCCACCGAACTGCGCCTTGCCACCCAGCGGCTGCTGGGTTACCAGGGAGTAGGAGCCGGTAGAGCGCGCGTGCATCTTGTCATCCACCAGGTGGTTGAGCTTCAGCATGTACATGTAGCCGACGGTCACCGAGCGATCGAAAGAATCACCGGTACGTCCGTCGTAAAGCGTCATCTGGCCGGAATCAGGCAGCCCGCCAAGGCGCAGCAGGTGCTTGATCTCGTGCTCGTCGGCGCCGTCGAACACCGGCGTCGACATTGGCACACCCGCCTTGAGGTTCTTGGCAAGCGCGATCACTTCGTCATCGGACAGGCTGTCGAGCTCCTCGACCCGGGTTCCCGGCGTGGAGTTGTAGACCTGGCCGAGGAACTCACGGATTTCACCCAACTGCTGGTCGCGTGCATCACGCAACAGGTGCTCGATCCGGCGACCCAGCCCCCATGCCGCAAGGCCAAGGTGGGTCTCGAGAATCTGACCGACGTTCATCCGCGACGGAACGCCCAGCGGATTGAGTACCACATCCACCGGCTCGCCGTTGTCGTCGAAGGGCATGTCCTCGATCGGCATGATCGCAGAGATGACACCCTTGTTACCGTGACGGCCCGCCATCTTGTCACCCGGCTGCAGGCGACGCTTGACCGCCATGTAGACCTTGACGATCTTCAGCACGCCCGGCGCCAGGTCGTCGCCTTGGGTCAGCTTGCGCTTCTTGTCCTCGAAACGCTCGTCCATTTCGCGACGGCGGTTCTCGAGTTGCTCATCGGCCTGAGCCAGCAGCTCGTTGAAGGTTTCATCCTGCATGCGCAGCTTGAACCACTGCTGACGCGGCAGCTCCTCGAGATAGCTCTCGGAAAGCACGTCATCCTTCTTGAGCTTGGGCCCACCATTGACCGGCTGGCCGCTCAGGGTGCGCTTGAGGCGCTCGAAGGTCGCATCCTCGGCGATACGGTAGGTCTCCTGGAGATCCTTGCGCACCTCGTCGAGCTGCATCTGCTCGATGGACAGCGCACGCGAGTCCTTCTCGACGCCATCGCGGGTGAACACCTGGACGTCGATGACGGTACCGCGCATCCCGGTGGGGGCACGCAGCGAGGTGTCCTTCACGTCGGAGGCCTTCTCGCCGAAGATGGCCCGCAGCAGCTTTTCCTCCGGGGTCAGCTGGGTCTCGCCCTTCGGCGTGACCTTGCCCACCAGGATATCGCCGGGACCAACCTCGGCACCGATGTAGACAACACCCGCTTCATCCAGCTTGCCCAGCGCCGACTCACCCACATTGGGAATATCGGAGGTGATCTCCTCCGGCCCAAGCTTGGTATCGCGCGACACACAGGTCAGTTCCTGGATGTGAATGGTGGTGAAACGGTCTTCCTGGACCACCCGCTCGGACAGCAGGATGGAGTCCTCGAAGTTGTAACCGTTCCAGGGCATGAAGGCGATACGCATGTTCTGACCAAGAGCCAGGTCACCCATGTCGACGGACGGGCCATCGGCAAGGATGTCACCACGTGCCACTTCGTCGCCAGGGCGCACGATGGGACGCTGGTTCATGCAGGTGTTCTGGTTGGAACGCACGTACTTGGTGAGGTTGTAGATATCGACACCGGCTTCGCCGCCGATGATCTCATCCTCATTGATACGCACCACGATGCGCCGGGCATCGACGGAATCGATCACACCACCGCGCCGCGCCACGGCGCAGACACCGGAGTCACGGGCCACGAAACGCTCCATGCCGGTACCGACCAGCGGCTTCTCGGCACGCAGGGTAGGCACGGCCTGACGCTGCATGTTGGCACCCATCAGGGCGCGGTTGGCATCGTCGTGCTCGAGGAACGGGATCAATGCCGCCGCCACGGAGACCACCTGACGCGGTGACACGTCCATCAGGGTGACCTGCTCCGGGCGCATGAAGGTGGTCTCGCCCTTGTGACGAACCTGCACCAGGTCATCGACCAGGCGCCCCCCTTCATTGACGGTGGCGGAGGCCTGGGCGATGACGAAGTCGCCTTCCTCGATGGCCGACAGGTGAACGACATCGTCGGTTACCTGGCTGTCCACGACCTTGCGGTACGGCGTCTCGAGGAAGCCGTAGCTGTTGGTGTGGCTGTAGGTGGCCAGCGAGTTGATCAAGCCGATGTTGGGGCCTTCCGGCGTCTCGATCGGACACAGGCGCCCGTAGTGCGTGGCGTGAACGTCACGCACCTCGAAGCCGGCACGCTCGCGGGTCAGACCGCCCGGGCCAAGCGCCGAGACACGACGCTTGTGAGTGACCTCGGAAAGCGGGTTGTTCTGGTCCATGAACTGCGACAGCTGGCTCGAGCCGAAGAACTCCTTGACCGCCGCCGCCACGGGCTTGGCGTTGATCAGGTCCTGGGGCATCAGGCCTTCGCTCTCGGCCATCGAGAGGCGCTCCTTGACCGCGCGCTCGACACGCACCAGACCCACACGGAACTGATTCTCGGCCATTTCGCCAACGCAGCGAATCCGACGGTTACCCAGGTGGTCGATATCATCGACCTCACCGAAGCCGTTACGGATATAGATCAGTTCCTTGAGCACATCCAGGATATCGCGCTGATCCAGCACGCCGGAACCGGTATCGGCATCACGCCGCAGCCGACGATTGAACTTCATGCGCCCAACGCCGGAGAGATCGTAACGATCCTCGGAGAAGAACAGATTGTTGAACAGCGTCTCGGCGGCTTCCTTGGTGGGCGGCTCGCCAGGACGCATCATGCGATAAATCTCGACCAGCGCCTCGAGCTGGGAACCGGTGGTATCCAGCTTCAGGGTGTCGGAGACGAACGGACCGCAATCGAGATCGTTGGTATACAGGGTCTCGAGGCTGGTGATACCCGCCTTGCCAATCTTTTCGAGCAGCTCCGGGGTGATCTCGGTATTGCAAGGGCAGATCAACTCACCGGTGTTCGGATCGACCTGGTCGCGCCCCAGGGTCTTGCCGAACAGGTACTCCATCGGCACTTCAAGACGCTCGAGCCCGGCCTTTTCCAACTGGCGGATGTGCTTCTGGGTGATCCGCCGACCTTCCTCGACGATCACGTTACCCTCGCCATCCTTGATATCGAAGGTCGCGGTCTCACCGCGCAGACGCGACGGTACCAGCTCCACCGAGAAGCCGGACTTCTCGAGGTGGAAGGTGCTGGTCTCGAAGAATTCCTCGAGAATCTGCTCGGCGCTCATACCCAGCGCGCGCAACAGCACGCTTGCCGGCAACTTGCGGCGCCGGTCGATGCGCACGAAAACGCTGTCCTTCGGGTCGAACTCGAAGTCCAGCCAGGAGCCACGGTAAGGAATCACACGAGCGGAATACAGCAGCTTGCCGGAAGAATGGCTCTTGCCCTTGTCGTGATCGAAGAACACACCCGGCGAGCGGTGAAGCTGGGAAACGATGACGCGCTCGGTGCCGTTGACGACGAAGGTGCCGTTCTCGGTCATCAGGGGGATTTCCCCCATGTAGACTTCCTGCTCCTTGATGTCCTTGATCGCCTTGTTCGATGACTCCTTGTCATAGATGATCAGGCGAACCTTGACCCGCAACGGAGCCGAGTAGGTGACGCCGCGCAGCTGGCACTCCTTGACGTCGAACGCCGGCGTGCCGAAACGGTAACTGACATACTCCAGCGCCGCGTTGCCCGAAAAGCTCTCGATCGGAAACACGGAGCGGAAGGCCGCGTGCAGGCCGATCTCGATACGCTCCTCGGGCGAGCGATCCTGCTGGAGAAAGTCGTAGTAGGAATCAAGCTGGATCGCCAGCAGGTAGGGCACATCCATCACTTGGGGCAGTTTGCCGAAATCCTTGCGGATGCGTTTTTTCTCAGTGTATGAGTAAGCCATCTGTATTCCCCAGCTTGTTCACCATGGGTGACCGATGCGTGGTCGGCGCCACCCGACAGGAGAGGCTCCGTCAGGCGATGAAGGCAAGCGCCAAAAGGGCCGCTCGCCTTCGAAATTCGGCTGGCCGTACTGCTAATGCAGAGGCCAGTGACAACAGAAAAAGGCCGGCAGCGGGTGTCCCGCCACCAGCCGTGGAAGCTTACGCAGCGCGTAAAGCCGTGGAGACCAAGGGGTTACTTGAGCTCCACGCTCGCGCCGGCTTCTTCCAGCTTGGCCTTGGCCGCTTCCGCGTCGTCCTTGGACAAGCCTTCCTTGATGGTCGCAGGAGCGCCGTCGACGGCACCCTTGGCTTCCTTCAGACCCAGGCCAGTGATCTCGCGAACCACCTTGATCACGTTGACCTTCTTCTCGCCAGCAGCGGTCAGAACAACGTCGAATTCAGTCTGCTCTTCCTCGACAGCAGCTTCACCGCCGCCCGGGCCAGCCACAACAGCTGCCGCGGCGGAAACGCCGAACTTCTCTTCCATCGCTTCGATCAGCTCGACGACTTCCATTACGGACATGTCGGCGACGGCGTTGATGATGTCTTCTTTGGTCAGTGCCATTGTCACAGTTCCTAACTTTGCGGGAGCCCCGGTTTACCGGTGGCTCGAGGATTCAATGTTCGATTCGGGCTACGCAGCAAGGTTCGCCGATCAGGCGGCTTCTTCCTGCTTCTGGTCGCGCAGCGCAGCGAGGGTACGAACCAGCTTGCCGGCGGAAGCCTCCTTCATGACGGACATCAGCTTGGCGATGGCTTCGTCATAGGTCGGCAGGCTTGCCAGGCGGTCGATATCGGCAGCCGGGATCAACTCACCTTCATAGGCCAGCGCCTTGACTTCGAAGTTCTTCTCGTCCTTCGCGAAATCCTTGAACAGACGGGCGGCAGCGCCCGGGTGCTCGGTGGAAAACGCCAGCAGAGTCGGACCTACGAAGCTGTCATTCAGGCACTCCCACTGAGTGCCAGACAGGGCGCGACGTGCCAGGGTGTTGCGAACAACACGCAGCTGGACGCCATTCTCGCGTGCCTGCTTACGCAGACCGGTCATCTTCTCGACCGTGACGCCACGAGAATCGGCAACTACGACGGAGAGCGCATCCTTGGCCGCTTCACTGACCTCGGCAACAATTGCCTTCTTGCCTTCGAGTGCTAGTGGCACAGTGATCACTCCTTCGTGCCGGAACCTCGCGATGAGGACTCCGGTGGTTACCATCTCCTTCGCGACGATACCGAGGCATCGGCGCGAAGGTCCTGGGTGATGGTGCTCACCAGAAACCTGGCGGCCACACCATCTGCGCAGGCCACCCCGAAGGGATGATTAAGCCACCCCATGCAACCAGGCGGCACCTGCGGTCTTTGACGGTGCCCCGCCGGCGAGTCTTGTCTCGACACGGGGACCGCAAAGTTCATGCTACAAACCCGTACCACTCACACGCTGGTCTTCAGACCAGAGCCGAGTGGTCCACGGTGATACCCGGGCCCATGGTGGTGGACAGGGTAATCTTCTTCAAATAGATGCCCTTGGAAGTACTCGGCTTGAGCCGCTTCAGGTCGGAAACCAGCGCTTCCAGGTTGCCCTGGATGGCGGTTGAGTCGAAATCGACCTTGCCAAGGGTAGTGTGAATAATGCCGTTCTTGTCGGTGCGGAAGCGCACCTGACCCGCCTTGGCATTCTTCACCGCAGTGGCGACATCAGGCGTCACGGTGCCAACCTTGGGGTTCGGCATCAGGCCGCGCGGGCCAAGAATCTGACCCAGTTGCCCGACCACACGCATGGCATCCGGCGAGGCAATGACCACGTCGAAATCCATCTGGCCTTTCTTGACCTGCTCGGCAAGGTCGTCCATACCGACGATGTCGGCACCCGCTTCCTTGGCTGCATCGGCGTTGGCACCCTGGGTAAAGACGGCAACACGCACGTCCTTGCCAGTACCGTTGGGCATGACGGTGGCGCCGCGCACGACCTGGTCGGATTTACGCGGATCGACACCCAGATTGATCGCGACGTCCAAGGATTCCTTGAACTTAACGGTGGACAGCTCGGAAAGCAGTGCCACGGCATCTTCCAGGGAGTAGGTCTTGGTCGCATCAACCTTTTCGCGAATCAGCTGCGCGCGCTTGGAAAGCTTGGCCATGATCAAAGACCCTCCACGTTCAGGCCCATGCTGCGGGCACTACCTGCAATGGTACGCACAGCGGCGTCGAGATCGGCAGCCGTCAGATCCGGCTCCTTAGTATGGGCGATCTCTTCGAGCTGCTCGCGGGTCACGGTGCCGACCTTCTTCTTGTTCGGCTCACCAGAGCCGGACTTGATGCCAGCCGCTTTCTTCAGCAGGACCGCGGCGGGCGGGGTCTTGGTGATGAACGTGAAGCTGCGATCGGAATAGACGGTGATGACCACGGGAGTCGGCAGACCCGGCTCGATGTCCTGAGTGGCCGCATTGAAGGCCTTGCAGAACTCCATGATGTTAACACCGTGCTGACCCAGCGCGGGGCCCACGGGGGGACTCGGATTGGCTTTGCCAGCTGCAACCTGCAGCTTGATGTAAGCCTGTACTTTCTTGGCCATATTGGACTCCAGTTGGGTAATAGCGCCTTGCGGCTCCCCGGTTACGCGGCCGACTCGTCGACCGCCTTACAGACGTCAGGGCGAGTGGCTACTCCTTCTCGACCTGCGCAAATTCAAGCTCGACAGGCGTTGCACGCCCAAAGATCAACACACTGACCTGGACACGGCTCTTGTCGTAGTTCACCTCTTCGACCACGCCATTGAAGTCGGCGAAAGGCCCATCGATGACACGCACCGACTGGCCTGGCTCGAAGAGCGTCTTCGGCCGCGGCTTGTCCGTACCATCCTGGACGCGCCGAAGGATGGCATCGGCCTCTTTTTGGGAGATGGGTGCCGGCTTCTCCTTGGTACCGCCGATGAAGCCCATGACACGCGGCGTTTCATTTACCAGGTGCCAGGTCTCATCCTCCATCTCCATCTCGACCAGCACGTAGCCGGGATAGAACTTCCGCTCACTCTTGCGGCGCTTGCCGTCACGCACCTCGACGACTTCTTCGGTCGGCACCAGGATTTCGCCGAAGCGGTCTTCCATGCCGTACATCTTCACGCGCTCGATCAACGAGCGCATGACATGCTTCTCGAAGCCGGAGTAGGCGTGCACGACGTACCAACGCTTGGACATGAGAGCTCCTAACCAATGACGCCGGACATCGCCCAGCCAAGTAGGGTGTCGATCAGCCACAGCATCAGACCGACCACCAGCACGGCAACCAGAACAATGGCCGTGGTCTGAACGGTCTCAGGGCGCGTCGGCCAGACCACGCGCTGAATTTCTTTCTTTGCATTCCTGGCCAGCTCGACGAGCTCACGTCCCTTGCCAGTCGTCAGCGCCACCAGCGCCGCTCCGGCACTGAGCGCGACAACGCCCAGGACTCGGTACAACAGGGCCTGGTCGGCGAAGTAGGTATTGCCGACAACTGCAAGAACCAGCAGAGTAACGACAACCGCCCACTTGAGCCCGTCATGGCGCGACTCCTGCACCTCGGCGCTATGCTTCATGAAAACGAGACTCCTCAGGCGCGGCAATCGAAACGTGAAATTTTACGGGATCTCGCCAGCCTGGGGAAGACTGGCAGGCCAGGAGGGAATCGAACCCCCAACCTGCGGTTTTGGAGACCGCTGCTCTGCCAATTGAGCTACTGGCCTGTAACTGCTTCATCACTACCCTTTGCGGGAAAGCCGAACAACAGCGGGCGCCATGATAGCGAAAGCCGCTCTGCCTGGCAACCCCTGCGCCGCGCAACCACCACGACCCAGAAAGAAAAAGGCGAGCCTTGGCTCGCCTTTCCCAATGTGGAGCTCATGGACGGATTTGAACCGTCGACCTCACCCTTACCAAGGGTGTGCTCTACCCCTGAGCTACATGAGCACGACTCGAGATATCACACGAACTTCATGAGATATCTGGAGCGGGCAGCGGGGATCGAACCCGCATCATCAGCTTGGAAGGCTGAGGTTCTACCATTGAACTATGCCCGCCTACCCACTCTTGCGGCCTTTACCCGCTGGATTAAGCGGCGACCAGAATCTGGTGGAGGGGGAAGGATTCGAACCTTCGAAGCTTTCGCGGCAGATTTACAGTCTGCTCCCTTTGGCCACTCGGGAACCCCTCCAGTGGCGGCAAATTCTACCACCTCAATGTTCGATGTCAAGTATCTGTTTTATCAGCGATCTTAACCGGGTGCACAACAGCTCGTTGAAGCGCTTCCCTGACGAACGCGGCGAATTGTGTCAAAGCAGCATGGAAAATGCAAGGCCTGCCCGAATCTTTTCCAATGACACCGGGACGGGCACATAGGGCGCGCCAGACATGCGTCCTGCGCGTTCCGCAGCCGTCAGCGGAAAACAGGCCTCAAGCCCGCCATAGACCATGTCCGGCCATACCGCGTGTGGTACCTGTATGCCCCGAGATACCACCCGAGCATCCCCGCCGGTCATCAACAGCGGCAAGGCTACCCCTTCGGTATCGCAGACTTCAGCGTAAACCCGGTTGATGGCACTGACAGCCGCCATGTAAATTCCATGATTGACCGCCTCGACCGTCCGCCGGCCGGGAGCAAGCAGCTCTTCTGCTTCACTATCGGGGTCAATCGCCACATTGCGGGTACCAAGCTTCAGGCTTTCTTTCATCAACCGCAGGCCCGGCAAGATGTATCCCCCGAGATGGCGACCGCCTGGCAGCACGAAGTCGATGGTGATCGCACTGCCACAATCTACCGCACAGCAGCCGCCTGCCAACTGGTAGCCGGCCAGCGCGCCCATCCAGCGATCCACCCCCAGCCGCTCTGGCTCCTTATAACCATTGATGACCCCCAGTGCCTCTGGTGCCGAATGCGCAACATGCACCGCCCCGACTTTGCGGCGCAAAAGACTTACTGTCTCCTGCAGCACGGTCTTGCGTGCCACGCTGGAGATTCGCACGGCCTCGACCACGTCGAGATCGGGAATGTCAGAACCTGGGCGCCACTCTTCACGCGTCCACACCGCTCCACGCGAACGGATCTCGCTACTGTTGGCATCCTTGAGGCGCCACTTGGACAGGGTGTTGCCGATATCCAGGTCCAGAATCATTGGCGAGCACGCACGCTGACTTCTCCTCCCGCGATACTGAGTCGTCTTTCACCCTGCCGCACCCAGAGATTCCCCGAGACATCCACGCCCTCCGCCACCGCGGCCTCACGCTCACTCCCGCGCAGAATATCAACCACCTGCCCGGCATAGGCGTGGCGGGCATTCCAACGCTCCTGCCATCCAGCGAAGCCGAATTGTTCAAAACTCGCAAGCAACTCCAGCAGAGATTCGATCAGTTCTACCGCCAGGGTATTTCGCGAAAGTCCTGGCGCCTGATCATGGACTGCAGCCACCGGCTGATCGATACCGGCGCGAAATTCGTCGGGAAGGTCGATATTGATGCCCGTTCCAAGCACCACCTCACATGGCCCCGCCGCATCACCACTGACCTCGACCAGAATGCCCGCAAGCTTGCCGAGCTGCCCATTATCACTTTCGAGCAACACATCATTGGGCCACTTGAGTCTCGCTTTCACACCATGCCGCTCCAATACCTCAGCAAGCACCACGCCGATCGCCAGACTCAACCCCTCGAGAACCGCCACACCGCCTTCAAAGCGCCACCCTGCCGACAGCATCAAGGTGCGCCCCCACGGTGTGGTCCATACGCGACCACGCCGGCCGCGACCAGCACTTTGCTGCTCTACCAGGCACACCTCACCATGCCCTGCACCCTGCTCGAATCTCTCGCGAAGAAAAGCGTTGCTGGAAGGCAACGTCTCTTCGACAAACAAGCGCACCAGATGCAAACGCGATTCTCGCGACAATTCAGACACAATGAGGCTGCCATCGAGAAGTTCCAGTGGCTCCGCCAAGCGATATCCCTGCCCCTTCACCGCCTGCATGGCGATCCCCAGGGACTCAAGCTTCCTCAACTGCTTCCACACCGCTGCCCGGGACACACCCAGTCGCTCCCCGAGCTGCTCCCCGGAATGGAATTCACCATCGCTCAACAGGCGGATCAAATCTCCGATGGTCATGCTTACGCCCCAGACGGGAAAGCCATCATTCTAGCGGATGCGCACTGCCCCCGGAAACGCCACAGACCAAAGTCCCACCAGGAAATACCCACCAATCGCCAGACCAGCTTGGCAAAAACGCAAAAGGCCCCGAGCGCGTGAGCGCTCGGGGCCTTTTACTGGGTATTAGGTGCCTGACGATGACCTACTCTCGCATGGGGAAACCCCACACTACCATCGGCGCTAAGCGGTTTCACTGCTGAGTTCGGCATGGGATCAGGTGGTTCACGCTCGCTATGGTCGTCAGGCGAAAAG
>NZ_PYUD01000009.1 GCF_003028575.1 Halomonas urumqiensis
CAGCGACGGTGCCGGCAGCATCGCCTACAGCCTCACGCTGGGCGCCACCAACGTGGCCACCGGCCTCTACGCGCTGGACGCCAACGCCGCCGATGGCCAGGGCGAGGCGATCGTGCTGGTCGACAACGGCGGCATCATCGAAGGCCAAGCCGGGGCGGGTGGGGACGTGATCTTCACCATCGACGTCAACGGCGATGGCGAGGTCACCTTCACGCAACTCGCCAACGTCTGGCACCCCGACGACACGGACGCCGACGACGTGGTCAGCCTTGTTCTAGACGCCGACGAGCTGACACTGGAGCAAACGGTGACCGATGCCGACGGCGACAGCGTCAGCGCCGCCATCGACCTCGGCGCGGGCGGTCTGTTCAGCATCCGCGATGACGGCCCGAGCATCACCACCGATATCAGCCAGCTTGATGAACTTGTCGTTAATGAAACCTTCCTTGCCGATCCCGATAGCAGGGAGTTTGCCTTCGTGGACTATTCGGCTGCATTCACCATCGACTTCGGTGCCGACGGTGAGAAGAGCCTGGAGTATGCGCTGAGCATCGACCCCGCTATTGCTACCGCCACTGGCTTGACCGATACCGTGAGCGGTGAGGCCGTGGTGTTGAGTTTGAACACACAGGGCCATGTAGAGGGAAGGACCGAAACAAGCAATGAGTTGGTCTTTACAGTCTCTACCTGGGGTAACGGTGTCGAGAGGTTGGTTCTGACTCAAGACCGAGCTATGAAACACCCGGCTGGTGGCGGTTCCAACGATGAGCTGACATTGCCTGTGAACGCCATTAGCTTCACGGCTACGGCCACCGACAACGATGGTGATAGCACCAGCGAAAGCCTAGCTATCGGCGCGAAGGTGGTGTTCCTGGATGATGAACCCTCTATCACGACGATCGCCGGCAACCTGGAGACTCTGACTGTTGATGAATCCGCATTGGGAACTGCGGCAACCGCCAATTTCGCCAATACCTTTGACATCGATTTCGGTGCCGACGGTGAAGGCCGGGTGGAATACGAGCTCGGTATCAATACCAGTATCGCCACCAACCTGGTCGATACCGCCACGGACCACGCGGTGGTGTTGAGTGTGGTCGGTGGGGTCGTGGAAGGCCGCACCGAGAACAGCGATCAGCGGGTATTCACCGTCAGTGTCGACGGTAATGGCAATGTAACGCTGACCCAGGAGCGTGCACTCAAGCATCCGGATGAGACCGACCCGAATGATGCGGTGAGGTTACCCGCCGAGGCCATCAACTTGACGGCCAGAGCCTTCGACGGTGACCTCGATAGTGTGAGTGGCACCGTGAACCTGGGGGCCAACCTGGTGTTCCGCGACGACGGCCCGAGTGTGGAAGACGATTCCGCCACCCAAGCGAACAGGGGAGACCCGGTCATCATTGACGTCGTCGCCAACGACGACGCGGGCGCTGATGGGGTCGAGCTGGCCACCGGTGTGAATTATGTTGACGGCAGCCTCAGTGGCAACGGCACATTGATCAATAACAACGACGGTACTTTCACTTACGAACCAGCGCCGGCGGAGAAGGGCGATGTCACTTTCCAGTACACCCTCACTGACCGGGATGGAGACACCAGCGCCCCGGCAACTGCCACGATAACCCTGCAGAATAGCGTGCCCACGGCCTCGGATGCCGACGAGACTATGGAGAGCATCCCCGTGACACCCACGACCAACGTGACCTTTATCGTGGATGTGTCAGCGTCGATGAGCGACCGGGATATTGACCTGACCGAAGATGCGATCGATAGCATCATCAGCCAGTATCTGAAAGACAGTAATGTCAACGTCAATATTGTGCAGTTCTGGGGGTACAATTCAGAGTCAACCGGTTGGCAGGATGGGTCAGGCACCAATGCGCAAGGCTTCCTTTACAAGGATAAGGGGGGGACCGACCCCGGCGAAGGGCTTGAAGCGGTCGTAAACGCGTATAACGCAGGGGTGCCCTCTGCCGACCAGGAAATCGCCTATTTTATGGGCGATGGCTCACCCTATGAATTCACGGGTAGCGATTATCGAAATTATCAAGACACCTATGAGAATATTCTGCTCGCCTGGCAGGACTTGGTAAAAAATGTGTTCGACAGAGTACAGGCCTTCGGTATCAATGAAGATGCAGACGGTAATCAGTTGCTGTCGGAGATGCTGGAGCAAATTCTCTCCGATGGCGATTCGCAGGTGGAAGACCCGATCTACGTCGAGGATACTGATGACTTCGACGATATCGTGGATGGCATCGTGATTCCCGGTGCCTTCTCGCTCACCGGCAACTTGCTCGATAGCGTGACTGGTGGGGATGGTGACATCCAGGTCGACAGTATCGTCGTCGATGGCGTCACCTACACGGCTGATGGTGCGGGTGGCACCACGCAACTGCCCGACGGTGGCGTGCGTATCGATGGGCAGGGCAGGCTCGAGGTCGATTTCGATACCGGGGCGTATGCCTATAATGTGTACAATACCTATTCCGAAGACATCCCTGAAAAGACCTTCGGCGTCAATGTGTCTGACGAGGATGGCGATATTGCTACCTTTAATGTCGTGATCAATACGCCTGAGACCGATGATGGTGAGATAAACAGCCTGATGACTGCGTCAGCCTACTCCGTCGAAGCGGAGAATGAGACTCTGATGGGCGGGGATGAGGATGATGTTCTGGTCGGTGGTGCGGGCAATGAGTTGATCGTCGGCGGGGCTGGTGATGACACCCTGACAGGCGGTGCCGGCGATGATGTCTTCGCCTGGTACCTGGGTGACGAGGCCGAACCTGGTCAGGAGGCCGCGGAGGATGTCATTACCGATTTCGGCAATGGTAACGATGTGCTCGATCTTGCCGAAATCCTGGGCGATGCCGATGCGGATACCATCGGGGAGTATATCTATGCCGAACAGGATGGCAGCGATACCGTGCTTTCCATCAAGTCGGGAGGGGGCATCGATGCCTACGGCAGCAATGCCGACCAGGTCATCACCCTGGAAGACGTTACGGTCAGCGGCGGTGACTCGGCTTCCATACTCGAGCGGATGCTGACGGAGCAGCAGTTGAAGCTCGACCAGTGATTCGCCATGCAACCGTGTGGATGATCTTACCTGGCAGGTGCCGGGTAAGGTCTATTACCATGACGTTTACTTTTACCGGGATCGCCGCATTTAGTTGCTATCTGTTAGGAGTTAACCATGTACGTCAAACGTGGCGACGATGGTCGCATCGAACTGGTCAGCCGTGATCAAACACCTGAGTGCAGTGAGTCGCTGGCGGCGGATTCACCCGAACTGCTGGATTTCCTGATGGAGGAGTCCGCCGGCGGGGGGCGAGCACGTTTTCATGCATCAGATCTGGCATTTGTGCGTGTGCTCGAAGATGTCATCGAGCTGATGATGGATAAAGGCGTGATTCGATTCATGGACCTCCCCGAGGCCGCCCAGGATAAGCTCATGGATCGCCAGTCGCTACGTCGCCGGCTTAATGGTTTGAATCTGGTGGGTGGCGATGAAGACGACGATGAAGTGATCTGATGTGACTCACTTCATCGTCGACTTCCTGGATTCATGGAATAGCGGCATCACCCGGGCCTGTCATGCTGGCGAATGCCGGGTCCCGTCACGCCATCCAGGCCGAGTTCGACCAATACCTCGCGTTCCTTGAGGGTATCCACGCCTTCGGCGATAGCCAGTATGCCTACCGAATGACTGAGGGTTGCCATGCCGCGCAGTATTGTCTGCTGCTCGGGGCTGTTATCGACCCCCTTGACCAGCGAGGCATCGAATTTCAGGTAAGCCAGGCCAAGATCCTGCAGATCCGAGATACGGCGGAACTCCCGACCCACGTGCTCGAGGCCAAGTTTGCAGCCGAAGGGTTGAAGTTCGCGACACAGGCTGCGGAAATTCTCGAGATCATGCAGCGCCACGGATTCAGGCAGTTCAACCCACAGTTGGTTGGCCAATTCCCGCTGAGACTCCAACAGGGCTCGAAAATCCAGAACGAACCGCGCACTCCGAACCGATGATGCCGAGAGGTTGATGCCGAGTGGCTTGCCATGCCGGGCGATTTCCTTGAGTGATGCACGCGCCACGGCCATATCGAGTTCTTCATTGAGTTCGAGCCGGGATATCCACGGCATGAAGACGCCGGCCGGCCGCCACTCGTTCTTGAGACGCAACCGAGAAGGACATTCCAGATGCAGCAGGTGATGTTCCCTGTCCAACACCGGGAAGTGACCAAGGTAGACGCCGGTCTGCATGGCCTCTTGCAACGCGGTACGCCATTCGGCATGGGTATTGAAGAGCGCTAGCCGTGCAGAGCCCTCGGCAATCAGAGACACAAGATCCCCTTGCTCTTCCGCAGCGGCCAGCGTGCCGTCGAGACTCGACATCAGTGCACCCACACGATCGCCTTGTGAGTAGGCAATGAACGCCGATGGTAGGCCCAGCGATACATGAGTTTCCGACGCCTTGAGCGTGGCCAGCATGGCGGCTAATTCATCTGCCAACGCGGCAGGTTCGACATGTCCTGGCACCAGCACTGCGAAGTCACCCCCGCCGAGTCTGCCAACCACCCCGTCACCATGGTTGTCGCCGAGCACTTCGAGCTGTCCTGCCAGGGCTTTCAGCAAGGCGTTGGTTTGATGATGGCCGAGTGTCGCGCTGACCTCACCGAGGCGACTCAAGCGGACTAGCGCCAGCGTGCCCGAGGCACGTTGATCGCCTCGCTCCAGGGTGATGCGAAGCTGACCCATGAAGGCGTCGCGATTCAGCACGCCGGTGACGGCATCATGCTGAAGGCGACGTCGCAGTTGATCCAGCCTTTCGCTTTCGTTTGCCAGCATGTCCCGAACGCTGGTGGATAACTGGTTCATTGCTTGAACCACTTCGCGCAGCTCGAGAGTACGAGGCTCATCGGATACGGTGAAACGGCGAACGCCGATGTCGCGCGCCTGTTCGACCACGGCGCTCAGCGGACGCTTGATGGTGCGTACTATCCATGCAGCAAGGGCCAGACTCAGCAAGCCTGCCACTGCAAACCACCCGGCCAATTCAAGTGTGCTTCGCCATAATGAGCGGTAGGCGAAACTATGCTGGCTCTGCAGGTGCAGTGTGCCGTATTGCCGCCAGCCATCCTGGATGACCGCTTGGCCGGGAGCGACGTCGAAGCGAACCAGGTTGACGAACCAGGCGGGCACATCGTCGATGTGTGTCTCCGCTTCGCGGCGTTCGATGATCTCGCCTTCAGGGGAGCGAAGTTCGATCAGGCGATAGTGGCCCGTATCGAATTGTGCCGCCAACAGCAACGACATGTTGACCGGGTCCTTGTCGAGCTGAGTCATCGAGAGTGCCAGTGCGTTGGCGTTGTCGGTATTCTTGATCTCCACTTCCTGCTCGATGTAGTGCCGGCTGCTCGAGACCCCGATGAACAGGCTGCCGCCGAAGGCCAGCAGCAGCAGCACCAGAATGGTCAACCATATCTGCTTGATAAGCGACATGTTGTTGTTCTCCCAGGAGGTGTAGTACCCGCGTGATGAGTGTGAATCAACTGAAACCCTGTTCCTGCATGCGCACGACAACGCTGCGCCAACGTGACAACCTGGCCAGAGGGTCGGCGCGCGAATTACTGCTCCCGCCGGCCCACAGGCCCACGCTGTTGAAGCTGAACAGCGGATCCAGGTCGCTGCGACGGGATGCGGGAGAGATCGACGAGACCAGGTTGTCAAGAATCTGCGGTTCTGCGCTGGGTGTGGTGTAGTAGCCCAGCACCATGTGCGCTTGAGTGGTTTGGCTGCGTCCTATGCGGGCACGAACATAAATCATGCGCAACTGCTGCCCTGGGACACCGAGCTGTTTGAGGGTCACATATTTGGCGATGGCATAGTCCTCGCAGTCGCCTTGTCCGTTGCCCATGGTTTCCAGCGGAGTGGCCCAGAAATCCTCCTGACCCCAGGCCTGTCTGTCATCGACCCAGCGCACGCGGCGGTTGAAGAAGTTATTGACCTCGCGCAGCTTGGCGTCCAGAGAGGCACCGGCGAGACGTCCGAGGAGATCGAACCAATCCTCCAGGACCCTGACACCAGCGCTTCCATAGCGTTGGTGCATGGTCTCTCGCAACTTGGATGTGTCGAGGTTGGCATCCACCGTTGCAGGGCCCAAGCCCAGCCCGACAGCCGCCATCAGTGTCCCGAGGCCCACCAGGAAATGGCGGCGCCCGTGCGACACGCTATGACGCGGTGGCAAAGGAGGCATTGGCGAGCTCGAAGCGAATAAGTAATCTCTTAATTCTAGGTGGGTTAGGCAATGAAGGCGAGGATTCCTAAGCCATTGGGCTTAGTGGTTGCTTGCCCCTCAGTGCGTCGCTTGTCAATACCAACACATTGAATTAGTTGATTTTGAGTGTCAGAGGCATGAGATGGCCTGGTGAACCCGCATGTCCATAGGAAGTCACACGATACTGAACCAGCACAGGAGCACAACATGCTCGAATCCGTTCAGCGCTTTTTTCGGCAGGTCATGGCCAACCCAGGGCAGCCAGACGAGTCATCACCGACGCTTGAATTGGCGGCGGCGGCCCTGCTGTGTGAAATCATGCGCGCTGACTTTCATACGGCCCCGTCGGAGCTGGCGACACTGCGGGCGCTGTTGACGCAGCACTTTCGGATGAGTGAAGCCGATATCGATGAGCTAATGGCACTCGCCCAGGATGAGGTGGAGAATTCCGTGGACCACTATCAGTTCGTTAGCCTCGTCAAGCAGCACTATTCCTACCAACAGCGCGTCGAGCTCGTGCGCATGATGTGGGCGCTGGCCTTGGCCGATGGGGAACATCATCCTCTCGAAGAGCATCGTATCCGCCAGTTGGCGGACCTGATGCATGTCAGTCATGCTGATTTTATTCGTACCAAGTTGCAGGTCAAAGGCGAGTGAGTCGCGACACCCTGTTAGACTGTCGTCACCAATGCTTGGGCTCGGAGCACGTTGGCGCAAGTGCAGCAGCATCGGCAGGGAGGAGCTGAGATGTCTCGTGAGATCATTGTCCTTGGAGCGGGCATGGTCGGCGTATCCGTAGCCTGGCACCTGGCCAGCCGTGGGCATGCCGTGACCCTGGTAGACCGCCGGGAGCCGGGCGGTGAAACGTCGTTTGGAAATGCCGGCATCATCCAGCGCGAAGCCGTACGCCCCTATGCGTTCCCCCGAGACCTGAGGACGTTGATGCGTGTCTTGCCTAACCGGCAGGTTGATATCCGCTATCGCCCTGGCGGCATGGTCAGCTCCGCATTGCCATTGCTGCGCTACTGGCACCATTCGGCCCCGCAGCGCTATTCACGCATCGTTTCCGATTACGCCTCGCTGATCGCACTCTCACTGCAGGCACATGCCCCGATGATCAAGGCTGCCGGCGCCGAGGGGCTGATCCGCAAGCAAGGCTGGCTCGAGGTATATCGCAGCGCTGAAGGGCTTGCCGAGCGCAGCCGCGACGCCGATCAGGATGCCCAGCGCTTTGGCATTGCTTCCCGTGTGCTCGATGCGCAAGCACTTTCCGCCATGGAACCGCATCTTGTGGATGGGCTTGCGGGCGCCATCCACTGGGAGCAACCCTGGACGGTTGCTGATCCTGGAGGCTTGGTGAAGGCCTATGCAGAATCATTCAGGCAGCAGGGTGGGCAACTGGTTCAGGCTGGGGTCACCGGAATTTCTCGAGACGGCAAGGGGTGGCGTGTCAGTACCGACCAAGGCGCGATCGAGGGTGAGAGAGTCGTCATGGCGTTGGGGCCATGGTCCAGTAATTGGCTTGCTGGGTTCGGCATTCCCGTGCCTTTATTCGTCAAGCGGGGCTACCACATGCATTACGCGATGCCCGATACGGCAAGCCTCGATCACTGGGTGATGGATGCCGAAGTGGGATATCTGCTGGCACCCATGCGGGCCGGCATCCGCTTGACCACCGGTGCGGAACTGGAGCGACTCGAGGCGCCACCCCATTGGCAGCAACTGGCGGCGGCCGAGAAGGTGGCGCGTGGGTTGTTCCCGCTCGGTAAGCGAATCGATCCCGAACCCTGGAAGGGCGCACGTCCCTGCATTGCGGACATGAAACCGGTGATCGGCCCCGCCCCAGGCCAGCCCGGGCTGTGGTTGGCGTTCGGCCATGGCCATCATGGTTTTACCCTGGGCCCCGTCACGGGGCACTTGCTGGCCCAGATGATGGAGGGAGAGACCCCGGATGTGCCGATGGCTCCGTTTCGGGCCGAGCGCTTCTGAGTGTTTCTGCACTAGACCTGCGATTTCCCGCGCTGCCTGATCAGGTGTATCAGTAGCTTGAGTAGCAGCGTCGCCACGAACACCAGCCATCCGGCGGTAGCCAAAACATTGAAAAGCAACACCTTTTGAACACCGCTCAAAGGGGGAAGTAGCGTTTCAGCGATCACCGCGATCAGAAAGGCCAGGGTCAGGGGTAGTGCGAGAATATGCATCCACATCTCGGTGCGTCGCTTGCGCACATGGTAGCGCCGCAGCAAGATTCTGATCGGACGATGCACGAAACTCACCAGCACCAAGGTGCCCAGCAGCAGCAGTGCGGCCAGGGTGGGTTCGATGCTTCCAAGCCAAGCCGACAAGCTGATCGACCAGAACACCAGCAGCCACATCAGGCCGGCCAGGATCGCAACCAGATCGGCATAGTGGCGTACCTTCGGCATAGTCTATCCCCCGAGTGTGTTGCCGGGCATGATACGGGAATTCAGCGCAGGGTGAAGCGCTTGCGACGCCAATATCGACAATTGGCTATTCGGAACGATCAATTGGCCCATCACCAGGACAAGTACCTCATGGCAAGTGCTTGCCAAAGGCTTCCGGTATACTGGCCATCCACTCCAGCCAAACAATGACAGGATAGCCCGTGACGTCACTGACCCTGACACGCCCCGATGACTGGCACCTCCACCTGCGCGATGGCCAGGCCCTTGACGCCGTTGTACCGGCAAGCGCTCGCCAGATGGGTCGCGCGATCATCATGCCGAACCTCAAGCCACCAGTGACCACCACCCGGCAGGCCTTGGCCTATCGCGAGCGTATTCTAGCCGCGCTGCCGGAAGACAGCAGTTTCGAGCCACTGATGACGCTGTATCTCACCGACATGACACCAGCCGAGGAAATCGAGCGCGCCCATGCCAGTGGCCTGGTACATGCGGTGAAGCTGTATCCTGCGGGAGCCACGACCAATTCAGACTCCGGTGTCACGGATATTGCCAACTGCGATGAGGCCATCTCGGCAATGGCGCGTCTGGGTATGCCGCTGCTGGTTCACGGCGAGGTAACGCATGCCGAGATCGATATCTTCGATCGCGAGGCGGTATTCATCGAACAGGTGATGAAACCGCTGCTTGCTCGTCATCCGACCCTGAAGGTGGTCTTCGAACACATCACCACGGCTGACGCCGCGGAGTTCGTGTCCTCCGCCCCGGCCAATGTGGCGGCGACCATCACCGCTCATCATCTGTTGTTCAACCGCAACCATATGCTCGTCGGCGGGATACGCCCACATTACTATTGCTTGCCGATCCTCAAGCGTGAACGGCATCGTCAGGCGCTACTGGCGGCTGCCACCTCGGGTAGTGGC
This sequence comes from Halomonas urumqiensis, assembly GCF_003028575.1. GTDB lineage: Bacteria > Pseudomonadota > Gammaproteobacteria > Pseudomonadales > Halomonadaceae > Halomonas > Halomonas urumqiensis. The sequence continues at coordinate 9,627 of NZ_PYUD01000009.1, forward strand.
AAGTTCTTCCTGGGTACCGACAGCGCGCCGCACGCCCAGGGTGACAAGGAGAGTGCCTGTGGGTGTGCCGGTGCCTATACCGCGCCGATCGCCATTGAACTCTACGCCGCGGCGTTCGAGCTGGCGGGCGCGCTGGACAAGCTGGAGGGATTCGCCAGTCATTTCGGCCCCGACTTCTATGGCTTGCCGCGCAACACGTCCACCATCACGCTGGTTCGTGAGCGCTGGGAACTTCCTGCGTCATTACCCTATATCGGTGACCATCGCATCGTGCCTCTGCTGGCCGGTGAGGCCCTGGACTGGAAGCTGGTCGGCTAGCGCATTGGGGCTAATCATTGCCGATTTGCCGGTCGAGGAAGTCGAGACCAGCATCGATGGCGCCACCACGCGTGAGAAAGCTCAGGAAATGCCCCCGCCAACGCTGTAAATAGAGCTCCGCCTCCACGCCGTTGGCGACCAGGGCCTCATGGAAGTCGGTGGCATGGTCCACTGGCACCAGCTGGTCCCAGGTGCCATGGAAGAGAAAGAACGGCGGGGCCTGCTGGCTGAGCTGGCGAGCCGGCGAGGCCAGGCGATACTGATCGGGGACTTCGGCGCGGGTACCGCCAAGGAATTCAACGACCAGGCGCCCGTCGTCAAACTTGAACAGGTCCGTTGGCGTTCCGCCAGCGAGCACCGCCGCCAGCTGTGCATGCTCTCCGCCATGTGGATCGGCAAGCGGGCCACCGGCCCCACCCAGGGCCAGCAGACTCACCAGGTGGCCCCCTGACGAGTAGCCAACCCCCACAATGCGGTCAGTGTCGACTCGCCAAGCCTCGGCATTGTCATGCAGCCAGTGCATGGCCTGCTGAAGGTCGTGCAGTTGAGCGGGGAACCGGTACTCGGGGGCGAAGCGATGTTCGATGTTCACCGTCACATAACCGCGTGCGGCCAGCTGTTCGGCGATTTCATCCATGTCGCTAGGGGTGCGATTCCGCCATCCGCCCCCGTGAACCAGCAGGGCGGCAGGCCGTGCTGCGGTGTCGCGGGAGCTGGGCAGGTTGACCCGGGCGGTAAGCGGTTCAGGCCAGTCGGGCGGGGTATATATCTGCCGGGGAAGCGACGCGAAGGCATGGGGCCTGGCACTCGTCGAGAGCATGTCGGGCGCGGCCAAGCCGTTGCTTGTCAGGTGCGTGGCCGTTGTGCCACAGCCGCCCAGCAGCATCGACACACCCAAGGCGAGAACCAGCGCCACGGCGGGGCCGTGACGCCATGCTCTACGCCTTGGCGTCGTGTACGTCGGGCTGAAACGCGTCATGTTGCGCAAGCCTTGCCACCATGGCTTCCACCATGCGAGCAGAGTGGGTGGCAGCCTTTTCGAGGAACTGTTCGAAACTCAGATGGTTGTCACCACCACCGGCGATATCCGACAGCGCGCGAATCACCACGAAAGGACACCCGTAGAGATGGCAGGTCTGGGCGATTGCCGCGGCTTCCATCTCGGCGGCAAGCATGGTCGGAAAACGCGAGCGCGTTTTGGAAACAAGCTCGGGGCAGGCCATGAACACATCGCCGGTGGCGATCAGGCCTTCGACAACCCGAACTTCACCAAGCGATTCCACGCATTCCCGGGCTATGGCAACCAGCCGTGAGTCCGCATGGTAGGCAGCGGGCATGTCGGGAACCTGGCCGTGCTCGTAGCCGAATACCACGGCGTCGACGTCGTGGTGGCGAACCTCGCTGGATACGACGATATCGCCGATCGCAAGCCCCTTGCCAAAGCCACCGGCGGAGCCGGTGTTGATGACCACTTCTGGCTGATAGATGTCCAGTAGCAGTGTGGTACCCACGGCGGCGTTCACCTTGCCGATGCCGGATTGCAGGATGACCACTTCAACCCCATGCAGTCTTCCGCTATGAAACGTAGAGCCTACATGGCGGCGGGTTTGCCGATCTTCCAGCAGGGCGGCGAGACGCTCGACCTCCTGCGCCATGGCGCCAATGATGCCAATCCGTTTCATGCAAAGACGTCCGCCCATTCGTTGCGTTTCGCCAGGAAGTCGCGGGCCAGCTGTTGCGCGCCCTCGAGACTGTGGCTGGCCGCCCAGCCGCACTGCAACTCGGTGCAGGCGGGAACTTCCGTTGCGACCAGTATGTCTTCCAGGGTCTTTTGCAGCAGCTCGAGAACACCTTCGTAATCGTCGTGGTTGAGCATCGCGATGTAGAAGCCGGTCTGGCAGCCCATCGGGCTGATGTCGACCACCTTGTCGGAGTGGTTGCGTGACATTTCGGCCATCAGGTGCTCGAGGGAGTGCAGTGCCGGCATATCCATGTGCGCCTGGTTGGGCTGGCAGATACGCATGTCGTACTTGTGGATGCGATCACCGCGTTCGCCGGTCTTGATGTCAGCCAGGCGTACGTAGGGAGCCTTCACCTTGGTGTGATCAAGGTTGAAGCTTTCGACGTTCATCTTCTTGTCGCTCATGGGCGAACCTCGCATCGGGAATTCAGATCAAGCGACCATTCTAACCAAGTGCGTCATGCGCTGCGAATGCGCCAGAATAGACTCACTCTTCGTCGATCAGTTCGTGGCGTCGTGCAGGTCGGCCGCATGGACCGTGTTCTCGAGTAATGTGGCCACGGTCATCGGGCCAACCCCGCCGGGCACCGGAGTGATCCAACCGGCATGACGTGAAGCGATCTCGAAATCCACGTCGCCGACGAGTCGGCCGTCATCCTGACGGTTGATGCCCACATCGATGACGATCGCCCCGTCGCGTACCCATTCGCCCCTTACCAACCCGGGCTTGCCAACGGCCACCACAAGCAGCTCGGCACGCCGTACGTGCTCTTCGAGGTTGCGTGTGAAACGGTGGCAAACCGTCGTGGTGCAGCCGGCCAGCATGAGCTCCAGTGCCATGGGGCGGCCAACGATATTGGAGGCACCCACCACCGTGGCATCCAGGCCACGTACCGCAAGGCCTGATTCGCTGAGCAAGGTCATCACGCCCTTGGGTGTGCACGGTCGCAGCAGCGGCATCCGCTGGGCCAGTCGACCGAGGTTGTAGGGGTGAAAACCATCGACGTCCTTGTCCGGTCGTATGCGCTCCAGGATCGGACGGGCATCGAGATGCGCGGGTAGGGGCAGTTGGACGAGAATGCCATCGATGCGTGGGTCGGCATTGAGTTGATCGACCAGAGACTCGAGATCGGCCTGGGAGGTATCAACAGGCAATTGATGTCGAAACGATTCGATACCGGCCTCGAGGCAAGCATTATGCTTGTTGCGCACATAAACGGCGGACGCTGGATCCTCACCCACCAGCACAACGGCTAGCCCTGGAGCACGCGCCCCCGCAGCGTTACGTGCCTGCACTTGGCGGGCAACGCGCTGGCGAACTTGGCTGGCTATGGACTTGCCATCGATCAGTTGGGCGGTCATCGAGCATCCTCGAGCGGGTAGGGTGGGTGATGCGGCTGCTTGTCGTGCATGGCAGCCACGGGTGAAAGTGCCATGATTTTCGCATGGCGGGGCGGGGAAACAAAGCGCTGCCGAACGGGATGCGGCTCTGGGTGCTTGACTCCGCAGGGAAGTCACGTAGAATACGCATCGCTCGACGAGGCCCCTGCGGTGGCGTCAGGCCCGTTGTTTGCCGGCGGAGTGTAGCGCAGTCTGGTAGCGCGCCTGCTTTGGGAGCAGGATGTCGGGGGTTCGAATCCCTCCACTCCGACCACAACATATTGATCTGAAGGATTTTTCTGATCAATGTTGCGGCACGGTGACCTGGTAAGTAGAATGCGCCCATAGCTCAATCGGATAGAGCAACGGCCTTCTAAGCCGTAGGTTGCAGGTTCGAGTCCTGCTGGGCGCGCCATGCGGTCAAGATGGCAACCCTCAGGCACGTTGCGATATGGTGGATGTAGCTCAGTGGTAGAGCCCCGGATTGTGGTTCCGGCTGTCGTGGGTTCGATCCCCATCATCCACCCCATTTCGAAGCGTGACAGCACTGACAATGCCTTACAGGTCTTTCAGCACTTACTGCGGTACATGTGACATCGTGCTCGCAGCAATAGGTGCCCGCAGTATGCGTAAAGCAGTGGTGGATGTAGCTCAGTGGTAGAGCCCCGGATTGTGGTTCCGGCTGTCGTGGGTTCGATCCCCATCATCCACCCCATTGCTTTGGCTATCAATGCTCAGCGGTTACCTATCAGCCGTTTCTTGAATATTTCCCTGTCAATGAAGACTTTCCGTCCAGAATCACATGCCTTGTCGAGAGGTGTGTACATTTCGCGTACGGCGTTTTGGCGATTCCCTGCAGGTTCCTGATCACAGGCAACGTGGCGCCCCTGTGACAGCGTCGCGCGCCATCGGTGACAACTTTTCCTCAGACGTCCCTTGTTTTGCACACGCTTGCCCCCATCTGTTGGGCATGGCGCTTGCCAGTATCGCGCGGGGTTCTTAAAATCCCCCCTTGGTCTTTTCACGCATTCAACAGAACGCCCCCAGTCGGTAGAGGATATTTCATGCAAGTTTCCGTCGATACGACCTCCCAGATCGAACGTCGCATCACCGTTCAGGTGCCGGCAGCCGAGATCGACGAGGCCGTCGCCGCCCGTCTCAAGGACGCCGCCAAGAACGTCCGCATGGACGGCTTCCGCAAGGGCAAGGTGCCGATGTCGGTGATCCGCCAGCGCTACGGCCACGACGTGCGCAACGAGGTGGTGGGCGAAGTGATGCGCGAGCGTTATGTCCGTGCGATTTCCGAGCACGAGCTCAACCCGGCCGGTTTTCCGCAGATCGAGCCCACCGTCAATGAATCCGGCAAGGATCTCGAATTCGTGGCGACGCTTGAGATCTATCCCGAGATTGAACTTGCCTCCATCGAAGGTACCGAGGTAGAGCGTCCGGTGGTCGAGGTGTCTGAGGCCGACGTGGACGAGATGATCGAGACCCTGCGCAAGCAGAATGCTGCCTGGGAGGCCGTTGAGCGTGCCGCCGAGGATGGCGACCAGGTGACCATCGATTTCCAGGGCTTCCTGGGTGATGAGCCTTTCGAGGGTGGCAGCGCCGAGGGTCATGAGCTGGTCATCGGCTCCAATTCCTTCATCCCCGGCTTCGAAGAACAGTTGGTGGGTGCCAAGGCCGGCGATGAGAAACAGCTCAACGTGACCTTCCCCGAGGATTACCAGGCTGAGCAACTGGCCGGTCAGGAAGCGAACTTCAAGGTCAAGGTTCACAAGGTCAGCGGCCAGGCACTGCCCGAGGTCGATGCCGCCTTCGTCGAGAAATTCGGTGTCGAGGATGGCGATGTCGAGAAGTTCCGCGCCGAAGTCACCAAGAACATGACGCGCGAGGCCAAGCAGGCAGTCGACAATCGCGTCAAGCAGCAGGTTCTTGACGCACTCAAGAAGGCCAATGATTTCCCGGTCCCGCAGGCGCTTGTCCAGCAGGAAACCGACGGACTCAAGCGCCAGGCGGCCCAGCAGTTCGGCCTGGGTGAGGACTTCGATGTCTCCCAGTTGCCCAACGAGCTGTTTGCCGAGCAGGCCAAGGGGCGTGTTCAGGTGGGGCTGCTGCTGGCCGAGGTGATCAAGTCCAAGGAGCTGGATGCCAGCGACGATGAGATCAAGGCCAAGGTCGAAGAGCTTGCCCAGCAGTACCAGGACCCCGAGCAGGTGGTCGAGTATTACATGGGTAACGACCAGATGAAGACTCAGGTCAAATCGGCGATTCTCGAGGAAAAGGCCGTTGACACTCTGCTCGAGCAGGCCAGCGTCAAGGACGTCTCCATGACGTATCAAGAGGCCTTGGCCGCTGCCCAGCAGCAAGCCGAGGCCGACGAGGAAGAGAGCGCCGAGGAACAGGCGAGCGGTTCCTGATCGTCTTTCGCCACACACCCTGCCGTGACTCCTGGCAGATGCCAGGCGTCACGGTTTGGTGCCCCCATTCATCGGATGCAAGGACATCACACAGATGAGCAACGAGTTCGATATCCAGAACGCCGGCGGCCTGGTGCCGATGGTGGTCGAGCAGAGCGCGCGTGGTGAGCGGGCGTACGACATCTATTCCCGCCTGCTCAAGGAGCGTGTGATCTTCCTGGTGGGTCCGGTGGAAGATTACATGGCCAACCTGGTGGTGGCGCAATTGCTGTTCCTGGAGTCCGAGAATCCGGACAAGGACATCCATCTCTACATCAACTCACCGGGTGGTTCGGTCACGGCCGGCATGTCGATCTACGACACCATGCAGTTCATCAAGCCGGATGTCTCTACCGTGTGCATCGGTCAGGCAGCCAGCATGGGGGCGCTGCTGCTGGCGGGTGGCGCGGCTGGCAAGCGCTACTGCTTGCCTAACTCGCGCATGATGATCCATCAGCCGCTGGGTGGCTATCAGGGGCAGGCATCGGACATCGAAATTCATACGCGTGAGATTCTCGGTATCCGTGACAAGCTCAATCAGATCCTTGCGCACCACACAGGACAGGAGATCGAGACCATCGCGCGTGATACCGACCGTGACAATTTCATGAATGGCCAGCAAGCCACCGAGTATGGGCTTGTCGATGCCATGCTGGATAAGCGGCCGACATCCTGATAGCGTGATCAACATCACGCCATGATATCGTCCTCGGCGGCCTTGTCCGCCGAGGCGAACCCGACGGTCAGGTTCCATTGACCTGCCGTCATCAAGAATGAGGTATGCGAATGGCCGACGGCAAAGGCAAGGACGAAGGTGGCAAGCTTCTCTACTGCTCGTTCTGCGGCAAGAATCAGAACGAGGTACGCAAGCTGATTGCCGGCCCGTCCGTCTATATCTGCGATGAGTGTGTCGATCTGTGCAACGACATCATTCGCGAGGAGGTGCTCGATGCCGATGCCGAGAGCGACGAGGAGCGTCTGCCTGCTCCCCGCGAGATTCGACACACCCTCGACGACTATGTGATCGGCCAGGACCGCGCCAAGATGGTGTTGTCGGTGGCGGTGTACAATCACTACAAGCGCCTGCGTTCCGAAGTCAAGAACGACGATGTGGAGCTTGGCAAGTCGAACATTCTGTTGATTGGTCCCACCGGTAGCGGCAAGACGCTGTTGGCCGAGACCCTCGCCAGATTGCTCAATGTGCCGTTCACCATCGCCGACGCTACCACGCTGACGGAGGCGGGGTATGTCGGCGAGGATGTCGAGAACATCATCCAGAAGCTGCTGCAGAAGTGCGATTACGATGTGGAGAAGGCCCAGCGGGGTATCGTCTACATCGATGAGATCGACAAGATCTCGCGCAAGTCCGACAACCCCTCCATCACTCGTGATGTATCCGGCGAGGGGGTGCAGCAGGCGCTGCTCAAGTTGATCGAGGGCACCACGGCTTCGGTGCCGCCGCAAGGTGGCCGCAAGCACCCGCAGCAGGAGTTCCTGCAGGTCGATACCGGCAATATCCTGTTCATCGTCGGGGGCGCTTTCGCTGGCCTCGACAAGGTGATCCGTGACCGTGCCGAAAAGGGCGGTATCGGTTTCAGCGCCGAGGTGAAGAGCAAGGATGAGTCACGTGGTGTCGGCGAACTGCTGGCCGATGTAGAACCTGAGGACCTGGTCAAGTTTGGGCTGATCCCGGAGTTCGTGGGTCGCCTGCCAGTGATCGCCACGCTGACCGAGCTCACCGAGGATGCCTTGATCCAGATCCTCACAGAGCCCAAGAACTCCCTGATCAAGCAGTATGCCAAGCTGTTCGAGATGGAGGACGTCGAGCTCGAGTTTCGCGAAGATGCCCTGCGCGCGGTCGCTGGCAAGGCGATGGCACGCAAGACGGGTGCCCGTGGCCTGCGCTCGATTCTCGAGTCCGTGCTGCTCGACACCATGTATGAAATTCCCTCTCTGGAAGGTGTCAGCAAGGTGGTGATCGATGCCTCTGTGATCAGTGGTGAGAGCGAGCCGTTGTTGATCTATTCCCAGCAGCAGGAAGAGGCTCGGGTGGACGGCACCGACGGCTGAGACACCTGATCGTGGTCTGACGCGGGAGCGATTTTCCCTTGTGAGGTGCCGACCCGGTAACGGGTGGTGCTCATTCGGGGTTCGCTCCCGCTTTCTTTTGCGCCCTGAGTGATGGCCAAACTTGCAAAACCGTGGCATCGCCCCCACTGCATGGTTATTCATCAAGGCCATTCATCCGTATTGTTTGAGGAACGTCTGCGATGCAGCAGAACGCCGAACAGACTCTGAGTCTGCCCCTTTTGCCGCTGCGGGACGTGGTTGTCTACCCGCAGATGGTCATCCCGCTGTTCGTTGGCCGGGAGAAATCGATCCAGGCCCTCGAAGCGGCGATGAGTGCCGACAAGCGGGTGCTGCTGGTCGCTCAACGCGAAGCCAGCAAGGATGATCCTGACAGCGAAGACCTGTTTTCCATCGGTACCGTCGCCGACATCATGCAATTGCTCAAGCTGCCGGATGGGACCGTCAAGGTGCTTATCGAAGGCGTCTCGCGTGCCGATGTCGGTGAGATTCAGGTCGACGAAAGCTACAGCCGTGCCAAGGCGGTGCTGCGCGAGAGCGTGCCGCTCAGTGAGCGTGAGCAGGAAGCCCTGGTACGCGTGCTGCTCAATCAGTTCGAGCAGTACGTCAAGATGTCCAAGAAAGTGCCCAACGAGGTGCTTAACTCGTTATCGGGCATCGAAGATCCGAGCCGGTTGGTCGACACCATCTGTGCGCATCTTTCGTTGAAGATCGATGACAAGCAGCAGTTGCTGGAAATGGACAAGGTGCGTGATCGCATCGAGCATCTGATGGCGCTCATCGAGTCGGAAATCGATCTGCTGCAGGTCGAGAAGCGTATCCGCTCGCGGGTCAAGGAGCAGATGGAGAAGTCCCAGCGTGAGTACTATCTCAACGAGCAGATGAAGGCCATCCAGAAGGAGATGGGCGAGCTCGAGAATGTGCCCAATGAGGCTGAGAAGTACGAGCAGGAGATCAACGACTCAGGCATGCCCAAGGAAGCCCGTGACAAGGCGCTTCAGGAATTGGGCAAGCTGAAGATGATGTCGCCGAACTCCGCCGAGGCAACGGTGGTTCGCTCCTACCTCGATTGGTTGGTGTCGGTACCCTGGAAGAAGCGTACCCGCGTCAAGCATGACCTGGTGCATGCCCAGAAGGTCCTCGACGAAGACCACCATGGCCTCGAGGAGGTCAAGGCGCGCATCCTTGAATACCTCGCCGTGCAGAAGCGGGTACGCAAGCTCAAGGGGCCTGTGCTGTGTCTGGTGGGCCCGCCAGGGGTCGGCAAGACATCCCTGGGCCAGTCCATTGCGCGTGCCACCAACCGCAAGTACGTGCGCCTGGCGCTGGGGGGGGTGCGCGATGAGTCCGAGATTCGTGGCCATCGTCGTACCTACATCGGGTCGCTGCCCGGCAAGATGATTCAGCGCATGAGCAAGGCGGGTGTCAAGAATCCGCTGTTTCTGCTCGACGAGGTCGACAAGATCGGCATGGATCATCGTGGCGACCCCGCTTCGGCGTTGCTCGAGGTGCTCGACCCCGAGCAGAACAACAGCTTCAGCGACCATTACCTGGAGCTCGACTACGACCTCTCCGAGGTGATGTTCATTTGCACGGCCAACTCCATGAACATTCCCGGGCCGTTGCTGGATCGCATGGAGGTGATTCGTCTACCCGGTTACACCGAAGACGAGAAGCTGGCCATCGCCAAGCGCTATCTGGTGCCCAAGCAGTTGACCGCCAATGGCCTCAAGGAGGATGAGCTGAGCTTGTCCGACGACGCGGTGATGGAGTTGATTCGCTACTACAGCCGCGAGGCGGGGGTGCGCGAACTCGAGCGCCAGATCGCCAAGGTGTGCCGCAAGGTGCTGCGGGAGCGTCTCGAGCAGGAAGCCAAGGAGGGCGCGCTGGCGCCTGTCACGCTGGCTGCTGCCGATATCGAGCCCTATGCCGGGGTGCGGCGCTACAGTTACGGCCTGGCGGACCAGCAGGACCAGGTGGGCCGCGTGACTGGCCTCGCCTGGACCTCGGTGGGTGGCGAGCTGCTGGTCATCGAGTCGGTGGTGACGCCAGGCAAGGGCCGCATCAACAAGACCGGCTCACTTGGTGACGTCATGAAGGAGTCGGTGAGCGCCGCCCAGACTGTGGTTCGCGCACGCGCCGAGCAACTGGGGATCGACCCAGAGCGCTTCGAGAAGGAGGACGTGCACATTCACGTCCCCGAGGGCGCAACGCCCAAGGATGGCCCGAGCGCGGGTGTCGCCATGGTGACGGCGATGGTCTCCGCTTTCACTGGTCGCCCGGTGCGCTGCGATGTCGCCATGACCGGCGAGGTCAATCTGCGCGGTGAGGTCATGCCGATTGGCGGGCTGAAGGAGAAATTGCTGGCTGCCCGGCGCGGTGGTATAAAGATCGTGCTGGTGCCGGAAGAGAATCGCCGCGACCTCAAGGAGGTACCGGACAACATCAAGGATGCTCTCGACATCAAGCCTGTTCGCTGGATCGACGAAGTTCTGGAAGTGGCATTGGCGAAAAGTTCAGAGCCTGTCAGCGAGGAATCCCGTGCGGATGACTCGGCTACTTCACACTCGATGATCAGCACGCATTGACCATAAATATGTCATCATGACCCAACAAAAGTCCCGTCATGATGGGGTTCGCGCCTTAGGTTGCTTGACAGGCGTTTCACCGCATTGCTATAAACTGCGCCATGCTGTGATCGTGTATGTCTTATGACGTCTGTTTGCCGAAAAGGCGCGCCGATTAGAGCCATTTTCTGAATACAGTCAAGGGGTGAAGTGTGAATAAATCCGAGCTGATCGAAGCCATTGCCGCGTCTGCCGACATTCCCAAGGCCGCTGCTGCCCGTGCACTGGACGCCATGGTTGACACCGTCACCGATAGCCTCAAGAAGGGTGACAGCGTTTCCCTGGTGGGTTTCGGCACTTTCGCTGTGAAAGAGCGTGCCGCTCGCACCGGCCGCAACCCGCAGACCGGCAAGCCGATCGAGATCAGCGCTGCCAAGGTGCCGAGCTTCAAGGCCGGCAAGGCGCTCAAGGATTCCGTCAACTGAGTGACGTGTGTTTCGCACCTCACTGAATGTTGAGACTCTCACAGGCGTGTCGCCCACCGGCGATACGCCTGTTTTCGTTGTATTGATTACCGTATGATCGTAATCCGTTTTAGCGCTATCTGCCGAGGCTTGCATGCTGCAAAGTATACGTGATCGCTCCCGAAGCTGGGGCGCCAAGATCATCGTTGGTGCCGTCGTCGTCACCATGGCACTGTTTGGTGTCGAATCCCTGGTGGGGTTGCTTGGGGGAAGCGCTGATGAGATCGCCCAGGTCAATGGTGAGCCTGTCACGCGGCAGCAGCTGGAACTCGAGGTTCAGCGGGCGATCCGTAGTGGTCAGGTGCCGCCGGAACAGGAGCGTGCCCTGCGTACCCAGATGCTCGATCAGTTGATCACCGATCGCTTGTTGACCCAGTACGCGGAAGAGGGCGGTTTTTACCTTTCCGAGCAACAACTCGACCAACTGATCGTCTCTCTGCCTGAGTTCCAGAACCAGGACGGTGGCTTCGACAGCGAACTGTTCCGTAACCGACTGGCTGGCGCCGGTTATACGCCAACCTCGTTCCGCGAGGAACTTCGCGTAGACATGAAGCGCCAGCAGCTGCAACAGGGGTTGGCCTTCAGTGATTTCACCTTGCCAAGTGAACAGGAAGCCCTGGCCAGTCTGCAGCGTCAGACACGTAGCTTCCGCTATTTCATGCTTGGTGCCGATGAGCTGGACCAGCAAGTGGAAGCCAGTGACGAGGCCCTTCAGCGCTACTACGAAGAGCATGCCGACCAGTTCGTTCGTGAGGAACAAGTGCGCCTGGAGTATGTGGTCATCGACCGCCAGCAGATGGCCGAGCAGGTCGATATCAGCGAGCAGGCCCTCAGGGATGCCTGGCAGGACCGCACCCGTGACGCCGACCGCCGCATCGCGCACATCATGCTTACCTTTGGTGACGAGCGTACCCGCGATCAGGCCGAGGAAGAGCTCGAGTCACTGCGTGCCCGTCTCGAGGACGGAGAGGCGTTCGAGGAACTTGCTGTTGAAGCTTCCGATGATCCGGTGTCGGCCGAGCAGGGCGGTGACCTTGGCGTGATCAGTCGCGGGTTTTTCGGCGATGAGTTCGATGATGCGGCATTCTCGCTGGATGAGGGCGAGGTGTCAGACATCGTCGAGACCGACAACGGCTTGCACCTGCTCAAGGTGACCGGGTTGGAGCGCGAGTCCTTCGAGTCGCTACGTGACGAGTTGCGCAGTGAACTGGCGCGTTCCGAGGTGTCCGGCGAATTCAACGAGCGGGTCCAGCAACTCATCGACGATAGTTTCGCCGCCGATGACCTGCAGAGCGTGGCAGAGGACCTGGATCTCGACCTGCAGACCAGTGATTGGGTGTCGCGTGACATTAGTGAAGGGGTGCTTTCCGAGCCGGGCGTGATGGCTCAGGCATTCAGCGAGGATGTGCTCGAGGAGCGGTTCAACAGCGAGGTCATCGAGCTCGACGAGGACCGGCGCATGGTGTTGAGGGTGGCCGAGTATCGCGAGGCGACAACCCTGCCGCTCGACGATGTCCGCGACGAGGTTCGCCAGCGTGTGGAGGCTGAGCTCAGGCGCGAGGCACTGGTCGAACTCGCCCAGGCCCGTGTCGAGGCGCTGCGTGATGGTGAAGACTTGGCGATCGACTGGCAGCAAGCCGATCAAGTTGGTCGTCAGTCATCCGGCGAGGTATCCGAGGATGTTGTCGATGCAGTTTTCCGGCTGCCGGCTCCGCAAGGGGATGATCCCGTCTATGGCCATGCCGTGAGTGACGATGGCGTCGTGGTGATGGCGCTCGAACGCGTGGAGGAGGGCGAGGTCGACACCGATGTCGAGCAATTCGTCTCTTCCATGGCTGAGCGCCTGCGCGCCCAGGCGGCCATTCAAGGCTTGCTCGATGATCTGCGAAGCAGTGCGGACATTGTGCGTCAATAACGTACTACGCCGCGCCTTAGGCTGAAAGGCGCGGTCCAGGGAACCACCCGCGAAACCCCGCCGAGTCAACCACTCGGCGGCCCGATCCCCGCGGCTCGACGGCGACAGGCCTAACGCGGACACGCTGTGAACCCATCCATGGGCGCTAGCTTTTTCATCCCTGAAAAAGATGTCCGCTACGCCCTGTCCCCTACGCCGCTTGTGGCCTGCCGTTCGACCCCGCCGCCTGACTTGCGTAGTGTTACTGTATAACACTATTGCTTGCCCATCCCGAGACGCGTCCATGCCACAAACACTGAGCGATATCCCCGTCCACCTGATCACCGGATTTCTGGGCAGTGGCAAGAGTACGCTGATAAACCGCTTGATCGAACAGAAGCCAAACGATGAACGCTGGGCGGTGGTGATCAATGAATTTGGGCAGGTCGGCATCGATCAGGCAATGTTCAGCGAACGTGACGACCTGGTCGTCAAGGGATTGCCCGGTGGGTGCCTGTGCTGCCAACTGGCGTTCGTGATGCAGGCAACGCTGGTCAATCTGTTGCATCGTCAGCGTCCCGATAGACTGATCATCGAGCCTACCGGGCTTGGCCATCCCGCTGGGCTGCTCGAGGTCCTGCGTGGTGAGGCGTTCGCCGGTGTGCTTGATGTGCGTGACATCATTGCCGTGCTGGATCCCCGTCGCCTGGACGACCCAAGGTCCAGGGAGCACGCGACCTTTCGTGACCAGTTGGCGGTGGCCGACTCCGTGGTATTGACCATGACCGATCTTGCCACGCCCGAGCAGCTAGCCGCTGCCCATCAGTATGCCAGTGCGCAGTGGCCGAAGAGGCGCTGGGTGGCTGAGGCGGCGTATGGGGAGGTGCCGATCAGCTTGTTGATCGACGCTGGCCGGCATCGCGGTGAGCTACCCCAGACTGATGGGTCCGCGCCGCATGACCACAAGGCGCTGCGTGAAGCAGCCGGTAGTGTGGTGATGCTTGACGATTTCGCACTCGTCGAGCCACGCACCGGTGAGCCCGTTCACGAGTCAGGTCACGCGCTTGGCTACGACACCTTGGGCTTTCGCTGGCACCCGGCGGATGCCTTCGATCTTGACCGGGTCACGGCACTGCTGGGTGCGTTGCCTGCCGCCTTGAGGGTCAAGGCGGTGTTGCATACCGAGGCAGGTTGGAAGCTCTACAATCGCGCCGAGGGCACGGTGAACCTTGGCGATTGTGCCTGGCGAAGGGATTCACGGCTGGAGGTGATCGGTGAGCAGGGCACGCTGCCGGAGGCCGAGTGGCTGGTGGCACGTCTGCGGGAATCCTTGCTGCCGTAACGCAGCTTTCACGGCGTAGGGCTTTTCTCCTAGACCGCTTCGAGGTCGGTATGGGCGATAAACACAGCCATCAACGCTTCGATGCCGGCTTGATCCTCGGCAGTGAAGCGACCGACGGTCGGGCTGTCCAGGTCCAATACTCCCCACAAGCTGTCGTTCACCATGATTGGAATCACCAGTTCTGCATTGGAGGCCGCATCGCAGGCGATGTGATCCGCCACCGCATGGACGTCGTCGATTCGCTGAGCCTGCCGAGTGCGGGCGGCGGCACCACACACGCCCTTGTCGAAGGGAATGGGATGGCAGGCAGGCTTGCCCTGGAAAGGGCCGAGTGACAGCATCCTCGGGCTCCGTTGGAGATAGAAGCCGACCCAGTTCAGGTCATCGAGCATCTGCATCAGAAAAGCACAGGTCTGGGCGCTGTTGGTCAACCAGTCGCGGGTGTCGAGCAGTGCCTCGAGCTGGCGTACAAGCAGCCGGTAGTCGATGGTAGCCATCGCAGGCTCCGTTGCGCGATTTAAGAAACAAGATAAGAAAGAGCCGGCTCTCGGCCGGCCCTTTCGTGGACATGATCGTGTGGCAGATCGCGTCCGCAAGCTTACTTCCAGCCAGGTACCGCCGCCGGGCCGAACAGCTCGGCGGCCTTGGCTGCTACCTCGTCGGTCTGGTAGGCCTCGACCAGTTGCTGGATCTCCTCGCGCTCCTGGTCACCACCGCGAACCGCAATCAGGTTGACGTAGGGTGATTCGGGGCCTTCCTTGATCAGCGCATCGTCCAGGCTGAGGCCGGCCGGCTGGGCGAAGGTATTGTTGATGAAGGCCATGTCGACATCCGGCAGCACGCGCGGCAACTGGGCAGCCTCTATCTCGCGGAAGCGGAAGTCCTTCGGGTTCTCGACCACGTTGAGTGGTGTGGCCTCGAGGTTGGTCGGATCGTCCAGTTCGATCAAGCCCTCATTGTGCATCAGGATCAGCGCGCGGCCTTCGTTGGAGGGGTCGTTGGGCAGCGCGATCTGGGCGCCTTCGGGTAATTCATCGATGCTTGAGTATTTTTCGGAGTAGGCACCGATGGGGTAGACGAAGGTCAGGCCTGCGATGGTGAAATCGTAGCCGCGGTCCTCGACCATGGAGCGCATGTAGGGCTCATGCTGGTAGGCGTTGGCGTCCAGGCTGCCATCGGCCAGCGCGGCATTGGGGGTCACGTAGTCGGTGAACTCGATGATCTCGACATCCAGGCCGTATTCGCGCTCTGCAATCTCGGCGGCCACGTGCATGACGTCGGTCTCGGGACCGGCCACGGTGCCGACCTTGATGCTGTGGTCATCGGCTGTCGCGGTCCCCGCGCCCAGGATGACGGCTGACGCCAGTACACCTTTGGCGAGCCGTGAGATAGCGGAAGTCTTGGTCATGAGAGGCGTCTCCTTGTCTGAATGAACTTGATGTTAACGGAATAACGATGAGAATTTTAATAGTTTTTGGTTATCAAGCTTACTTATGATCGCTCTTGCGGACGAGGTAATCGCCAAGACTCTGGAAGCCCTGCACCATCACCACCAGGATCGCGACCGTGATCAGCATGATGGTGGGGTTGAAGCGGTTGTAACCGTAGCGGATCCCCAGGTCGCCTAGGCCGCCGCCGCCGACCGCGCCTGCCATGGCCGAATAGCTGATCAGGGTCACGACGGTAACGGTCAGCGCCGTGAAGATGCCGCCACGTGCTTCGGGCAACAGCACGCGGGTAATGATCTGCCAGGGCGTGGCACCCATGGATTGCGCGGCTTCAACAAGTCCTGGATTGATCTCGTTCAGTGCGCCTTCGACTAGCCTGGCAATGAATGGGATCGCGGCGATGGTCAGTGGCACGGCCGCCGCATTGGTGCCGATAGAAGTGCCGACCAGGGCGCGGGTGAACGGGATGATCGCCACCATCAGGATGATGAAGGGGATCGAGCGTCCGATATTGGTGACCACGCCGAGCACTCCGGCCAATACCGGTTGGGCCAGCACTTGCCCGGGGCGCGTCACGTAGAGCAGAACCCCCAGCGGGATGCCGATCAGGGCGGCGATCACGCCGGAAATGGCCACCATGTAGAGCGTATCGAGGGTCGCTGTCAGGATCAGGTCAATCATTGCGCTGGACATGGCCGAGCACCTCCACGTTCAGGTCATGGGATTCCAGATATTCGATGGCCTCAAGGGTCTTGGCCGGCGAGCCCATCAGTTCGGCGATCATCAGCCCCAGGGTACGTTCCTGGATCGACTCCACCTTGGCCTGCAGTATGCTGACGTCCACGCCACACTCCCGGGCCAGCCGTGAGATCAGCGGAGTGGAGACGGCATCGCCGGAAAACGCCAGGCGTACCACCGGGTGAGTATGTTCCCCGGGGGCTTCCACCAACCTTTCGATGAGTGCGCGGGGAGGCTCGAGCTCGAGAAAATCGTTGAGGAAGTTGCGCCCCAGCCGTGTCTTGGGGGCGGTGAAGAAATCCCCCACGTCGGCTTCTTCCACCAGTTCGCCGCCTGAAATCAGGCTCACGCGGTGGCAGATCGACTTGACCACTTCCATCTCATGGGTGATCAGCAGGATGGTCAGCCCCAGGCGCTGGTTGATGTCGCGCAGTAGCGCCAGGATCGATCCGGTGGTCTGTGGGTCGAGCGCCGATGTGGCCTCGTCGCACAGCAGTACCTTGGGTCGGCTGGCAAGGGCCCTGGCGATCGCTACACGCTGCTTCTGTCCCCCTGAGAGCTGCGCGGGATACTGGTTGGCCTTGTCGGCCAACCCCACCAGTTCCAACAATGGAGCGACCCGTTCACGAATCTCGCCACGCTTCATGCCCATCAATTCCAGCGGCAGGGCAACATTGGCAAATACACTTCGGTTGGTCAGCAGATTGAAGTGCTGGAAGATCATGCCGATGCCGTGGCGAGCGGTATTGAGCGCCTTGCCGGAGAGTCGAGTGAGCTCCTGGCCATCCACACTCACCGTGCCGGAAGTGGGGCGCTCGAGCAGGTTGACGCAACGGATCAGGGTCGATTTGCCGGCGCCCGACAGGCCGATGACGCCGTGGATTTGGCCCTGAGGGACATGCAGGTCGACATTCTTGAGTGCCTGAACCGATGTTGACGAGGCACCCGATTCGCTTGCCTCGGCACGTCGATCCTGCCTGTTTGGTTTCTTGATGAAGAAGGTCTTGGATACGTTGTGGAGTCGGATCATGAAAGCCACCGCAATGGGCGCCTTGGCGGGCAGGGCAGCGGCAGCCAAAAAAAAGGCCACCCTTGCGGGTGGCCATCAACGCTGGACACACCCGTTTAGCTGCACTTCACGCCGCGGCCGGCCTGACAGGATAACCGCAGCGCTGGCGCCCGCAAGCTGGGTACAAATCGGCGCCGTCAAAATGAGGCAGACAACCTTATGTTTCATACAAGCGTCTGTCAATATGCCTGGGCCATGTCACCCTGAAATGAACGGCTTGGCGGTTTATTTTCATGAAATACGTTAATGTGCAGGATAATCGACTGGAAATAGATGGTGTTCGATAGGCTCAAGTTTGCCACCGTCTCTCTACCGATGAATTCCCACCCCGGATGGATTTCCCTAAACTAGGCCAGTCAAAACGGCTCATACCTTGTGTCGTATTCCCATCATTCGAGGAGACGCCATGTTTACCGGCATCGTGCAGGGCACCGCTGAAGTGGTGGCCATCGAAGAGGCCGAGTTGTTTCGCACCCATGTGATATGCCTTCCTGGATCACTTCGAGAGGGACTGGTACAGGGTGCATCGGTGGCGCACAACGGCGTCTGCTTGACCGTTACGGCCATGGACCGCGATCTCGTGAGTTTCGATCTGATGCGTGAAACGCTCAAAGTGACCAATCTTGGTGCAGTCAAGGTGGGGGATCGGGTCAATATCGAACGCGCGGCTCGCTTCGGTGACGAGATTGGTGGCCACGCAATGTCCGGTCATGTCATGGCCACGGCGGAACTCGTGGAGCTCGATGAGGCGCCCAACAACCGGCGCTTGTGGTTCGAACTGCCAGCTCCACTGGGGCGCTTCGTGTTCGATAAGGGCTATATCGGTGTCGATGGCATCAGCTTGACCATCGGAGAGGTGCGCAAGGCCACCGAGGCCAATGGGCCGCGTTTCTGCGTCAACCTGATTCCCGAGACACTGGAGCGAACCACGCTTGTAGACCGAGTGCCGGGGGATGTCGTGAACATCGAGATCGACCCCCAGACCCAGGCGATCGTCGAAAGCGTCGAACGGGTCCTGGAAGCTCGTGGCCTCTAGCCCATTGTCATTGGATTGACCATTCCGTCAGGATTGCGTTGGTAGCCTGGGTGGCGGCTGGCCCGGAGGTTGCTTATATAGAAGCGTACGAGAGCACGTGTGACAGGGTCGGCGTCTCGCATCAAGGAGGGCATGCGGTTACCATAGTTGGCTTTTTTACCCCGCAGCTCTCTTGAGCGCTCGCCACGACATCATCGACGACCTCTCTTGCAACGACAATCAACGAGTCTCCTGCGCAGGAACGACAACCATGCTGAAACGCTTGATCGACAATCATTTCAAGTTGGCAGAGCACGATACCAACGTAAAGACCGAGGTCATTGCCGGGATTACCACCTTCCTGACCATGGCCTACATCATTTTCGTCAACCCGAGCATCCTCTCCGAGGCCGGCATGGACTACGGCGCGGTATTCGTCGCCACATGCCTGGCGGCGGCCATCGGCTGTCTGATCATGGGGATATGGGCCAACTACCCCATCGCACAGGCCCCTGGCATGGGGCTCAACGCCTTCTTCACTTATGGCGTGGTGCTGGGCATGGGGTACACCTGGGAAGCCGCCCTCGGCGCAGTGTTCTTCTCCGGCCTGTGCTTCTTCCTGCTCAGCGTATTCAAGATCCGTGAGTGGATCATCAACTCGATTCCTCTCTCGCTGCGTCTGGGCATTGCCGCCGGTATCGGGTTGTTCCTGGCGATGATCGCACTGAAGAATGCCGGCATCGTGGTCGCCAATCCGGCGACCTACGTGGCACTGGGCGATCTCAGCGAGCCAGCGGCACTGTATGCGCTACTTGGCTTCTTCGTGATCACAGCACTGGCCTATCTCAGGGTCACGGGTGCGGTGATGATCGGTATCCTCGGGGTCACCATCCTGGCCACGTTATTCGGGCATAACGAATATGGAGGCTTGATGTCCATGCCACCCTCCATCGCCCCGACCTTCCTGGCGTTGGACCTCTGGGGCGCGCTTGATGTCGCCATGCTGAGCGTGATCTTCGCCTTCCTGTTCGTGGACCTGTTCGACACCTCCGGTACCCTGGTGGGTGTGGCGCATCGCGGCAAGCTGCTCGACAAGGACGGCAAGCTACCGCGTCTTGGCCGGGCGATGATGGCGGACAGTGGTGCTTCCATGTCCGGCGCGCTGCTGGGTACGTCCACCACGACCAGCTACATCGAGTCTACCGCGGGCATTGCCTCGGGTGGACGCACCGGCCTGACCGCCGTGGTAGTGGCCGCGTTGTTCCTGGTCAGCCTGTTCTTTGCCCCATTGGCAGGCTCTATCCCGGCGTATGCCACCGCGGGCGCACTGCTTTACGTCGCGGTGTTGATGGCGGGAAGCCTGGCCCATGCCAACTGGGAAGATCCCACCGATGCGGCGCCAGTGTTGATTGCCGCGCTGGCCATGCCGCTGACCTTCTCCATCGCCGAAGGCATCGCGCTCGGCTTCATCAGCTACGCTGCCATCAAGGCCCTGTCCGGTCGTTTCAGTGACCTGAACCCTGCCGTGATCACGCTGGCGCTGCTGTTCGCTGCGAAGTTCCTGTTCCTGGATTGAACAGGGTGCATGCATCATGACACTGGCCGGTCATACTTGACCGGCCAGTGTCATGGTTGGCACCGATTCACACTCAGTTTCACATTCAGCCACCGAGAACCGTAATGAGCATCTACGGCGACTACATCAAGTCCGTGATTCGTACCGTCCCCGATTGGCCACAGCCGGGAGTCAACTTTCGTGACATCACGCCGCTGCTCCAGAACAGCGCGGCGTTTCGCAAGCTGATCGATAGCTTCGTGCACCGCTATCAGGAGATGGATCTCGATGCCATCGCCGCCATCGACGCGCGTGGCTTCATCATCGGCGCGCCGCTGGCCTATGAACTTGGCTGCAGCTTCGTGCCGGTGCGCAAGAAGGGCAAGCTGCCGTTCAAGACCATCAGCGAGACCTATACCCTGGAGTATGGTCAGGCCGAGGTGGAGCTCCACTCCGACGCTTTCAAGCAGGGTGATCGTATTCTGATCGTCGATGACCTGATCGCCACCGGTGGCACCATGCTGGCTGCCGCCAAGCTGATCACTCGCAGCGGTGGCCAGGTGGTCGAGACCGCAACGATAGTCGATCTGCCCGATCTCGGCGGGTCGGCGCGCATTCGCGAAGCAGGGTACAGTGTCTTCGCGGTCTGTTCTTTTACCGAGGACGAGTGAGACCAACGCCATGAGCACCCAACGATATCACCAGCATTTCACCGTCTCCTGGGATCAGTTGCATCGCGACGTTCGCGAACTCTGCCAGCGGCTGATGGAACGCGACTTCAAGGGCATCGTCGCGATCACGCGTGGTGGGTTGATTCCCGCTGCGTTGATCGCTCGCGAGCTCAACGTTCGCTTGATCGATACCGTGTGCATCAAGAGCTACGACCATATGGACCAGGGCGGCCTGGACGTGCTGAAGGGCGTGGATCATGACGGTGAAGGCTGGCTGCTGGTCGATGACCTTGTCGATACCGGCAAGACCGCCCGCAAGGTGCGCGAAATGTTGCCCAAGGCGCATTTCGTGACCATCTATGCCAAGCCCGAGGGCCGCCCGCTGGTCGACCAGTATCTTACCGAAGTCGCACAGGACTGCTGGATTCAGTTTCCCTGGGACATGGGAGTGGCCTATGTCGAGCCACTGGTCGATCAGGTCAAGCGCTGACGTCGTCCACCCAGAGAGGAGGGTGCTGTGACTTGCCCATTACCGGAGAGCTGGCAACAGTGGCTCGGCAATGAATTCGATGCTCCCTACATGCACGAGTTGCGAAACTTCCTGGCAGCCGAAAAAGCCGCCAGGAAGGTCATCTACCCGCACTCATCGGACTGGTTTCGTGCCTTTGAGCTGACCCCTATCGATCAGGTCAAGGTGGTCATTCTCGGCCAGGACCCGTATCACGGACCGCACCAGGCCCATGGGCTGTGCTTTTCGGTACGGCCCGGAGTACGAGTACCGCCGTCTTTGGTCAATATCTACAAGGAGCTCGCCCAGGATGTGGGCTTCCAGCCAGTCGATCACGGCAACCTGGAGCATTGGGCGCGCCAGGGTGTGCTGTTGCTCAACACCTCGCTGACCGTGGAGCAGGGCAAGCCGGCCTCCCATCGCGGCAAGGGGTGGGAAGTCTTCACCGACCGAGCCATCGCCGCCGTCAATGAACATGCCGCACCCAGCGTGTTCCTGTTGTGGGGCAGTCATGCGCGCTCCAAGAAGGCGTTGGTCGATACCTCGCGCCATCTGGTGCTGGAGTCTCCGCATCCATCGCCGCTATCGGCGCATCGTGGTTTCTTCGGCAACCACCAGTTCTCACGCGCCAACGCTTTTCTCGTCGAGCAGGGGCGCACGCCCATGGACTGGCAGTTGCCCAGCGAGCCGTGAGCGTCTCTTGAATGCACTGCCGTGCTGACGATGGCTTAACCTCGACAGCCCATGCGGTTAGAATGTTGCGCAATTTGTCGGCCTGGCCGCTAAGGCATTGGTCATCGTCTCCCCGCCCCGAGAGGTCATCCCATGAGCGTTCACGCCATCAAGCATCCCCTGGTTCAGCACAAGCTGGGGCTAATGCGCGAAGCCGGCATCAGCACCAAGAGTTTTCGTGAACTGGCAGGCGAGCTGGCCAAGCTTTTGACCTACGAAGCGACCCAGGATCTCGAATCGCAGACTCAAGACATCGAAGGTTGGAACGGCAAACCCATTTCGGTGCGGTTGCTCAAGGGCAAGAAGGTCACCATCGTACCTATCCTGCGTGCTGGTCTCGGCATGCTCGATGGCGTCACCGATTTGATACCCAGCGCTCGAGTCAGTGTGGTGGGGCTTTATCGCGATGAGGAGACGCTTGAGCCGGTACCCTATTTTGCCAAGTTCGCAGGCGACCTCGACGAGCGCATGGCGATCGTCATCGACCCGATGCTGGCCACCGGTGGCAGCATGGTCGCAACGCTCGACATGTTACGCGAACGTGGTTGCAAGCAGATGAGGGTGATCGTGCTGGTGGCGGCCCCCGAGGGCATCAAGCGGGTGCAGGATGCCTACCCGGACATCGAGATCTATACCGCCGGGATCGATGACCACCTCGATGAAAATGGCTACATCGTGCCGGGGCTGGGCGATGCAGGGGACAAGATCTTCGGCACACGCTGAGTGGGTGTCTACAAATTACTGCGCTCGGCCATTCGACGTTGAAATTACCCTCGGGCGCGAGTCCGATCAAAATGCTCATTTACACCCTCGTAAACTGCGCTTTTTCAGCTAATTTCGCCTTGCCTGGCCTTCGCTCGTTGTTTTTGTAAACACCCCCTGATAACCACACAAAAATGGAGCCCCCCATGACAGACCAGACGGCAGCCGCTCAGGTGCCTGTGGATTCTCCGCTCAAGACGCTTCTCACCGGCGCCCAGATGCTTTTCGTGGCCTTCGGCGCGCTGGTGCTGGTGCCACTGCTCACTGGACTCGACCCCAGTGTGGCGTTGTTCACCGCCGGGGTTGGGACATTGGTATTCCACGGGATCACCCGTGTCACGGTGCCGGTGTTTCTGGCCTCGTCATTTGCCTTCATCGCGCCCATTCAGGGCTCGGTGGCCAATTTCGGTATTCCGGCCACCATGGGCGGGCTGATGGCGGCGGGACTGGTCTACGTGGTCATCTCCCAGGCGGTGCGCATGAAGGGCACGGTCTGGTTGCACCGACTGCTGCCGCCGGTGGTGGTGGGACCGGTGATCATGGTGATTGGTCTGGCGCTGGCGCCAGTGGCAGTGAGCATGGCCACCGGTGAAACCAGCGATAATATCGACTATGGGCCAGCGATCCTGCTCTCCATGGTGAGCCTTCTGGTGACGCTGGTACTGGCGGTATTCGGGCGTGGCCTGTTGCGGCTGGTGCCGATCATGGGGGGGATCGTCACCGGCTATGCCCTGGCGCTGGCCATGGGGCTGGTCGACTTCTCCCCGGTCCATGAAGCCGCTTGGCTTTCCATCCCCGCCTTTACCGCTCCGAGCTTCCACTGGGCGGCCATTCTGTTCATGATCCCAGTGGCCATTGCGCCCGCGGTGGAGCATATCGGTGACATGGTGGCCATCGGCTCGGTGACCGGAAAGAACTACCTCGACAAGCCAGGACTGCATCGCACCCTGTTGGGTGATGGTGTGGCCACGTCCATGGCGGCCCTGTTTGGCGGTCCGCCCAATACCACCTATTCCGAGGTCACCGGAGCGGTGACGCTGACCCGCGCGTTCAATCCCGTGATCATGGTGGTGGCCGCCTGTTTTGCCATCGGCCTGGCGTTTGTCGCCAAGCTTGGTGCGTTGTTGCAGACCATCCCGGGGCCCGTGATGGGCGGCATCATGACGCTGTTGTTCGGTTCGATCGCGGTGATCGGCATGAATACCCTGGTACGCGCTGGTCACTCGCTCACCGCCCCGCGTAACCTGGTAGTGGTATCCTTGATTCTGGTGTTCGGCATCGGCGGGATGCAGTTCGGTGGTGGCCAGTTCACCCTGCAAGGGGTCAGTCTTGCTGCCCTGGTGGGTATTTTGCTCAACTGGTTATTACCTGACGAAGAAGAGCAGCACTGATCAAACCTGGTTTGTCTTGGCCTCGGCATGCCGAGGCTGAAGGTTTGTCTCATTCACTTCCCGATCCCGACATTGCCCCATTCCTCGAGCTGTCAGGCGTGGTGTAGCTCCTGTCCGCCGTCGGAGAAGGTGGGCGGTGTGTTGGCGCTGACGATGACACACTCATGATTGCCGATATTGCGAAAGCGATGGGGCAGTCGCGAGTCGAAATAATAGGCGTCACCAGCGCGCAAAACCGCCACCTCCCGGGCGACAGTGATCTCGATTTCGCCGGAGATCACCACGCCGCCTTCCTCACCGTCGTGCTCGAGCATGTCGGTGCCGGTATCCGCTCCCGGTGGATAGCGTTCATGGATGATCGACATGCTGCGGTCGGGTCGTCTCGCCGCCACAAGTCGCCAGGAAAGATGGCCATCCCCAATGTCGGTCATCTCATCCGCGCGAAAGAAGGGCTGTGGCTGGCTGGGTGCATCGCCGGCGAAGAAGTCGCTGATCGACACCGGCAGGGCATCGAGAATCTTCTTCAGTGAGCTGACCGAGGGGCTGACGCTGTTCTGTTCGATCAGCGAGATGGTGCTGTTGGTCACCCCAGCACGTTTGGCCAGTTCGCGTTGCGAAAGGTCTCGACTCTTGCGCAGATGGCGCAAGCGTGAACCCACGTCGAATCCTGCTTCCATGTCCGCATCCGTCAAATATTGTGGACATATGATAGCGTTTCGACGGCGCGAGGATAAGTCATGGCGAGGGGTGTGTGCAGGCGGGATGATACATGGCACCGTGGAGCCGCCTCAGGCATCATGACTTGACGTAAACTGGGATCATGATTGGGGTTGAACCATCGAGGAATTCATCGACGTGCCCGTTATCCATCACAACGAACTCACTGGGATGATCCTGGCCGGTGGCCAGGGCCGCCGCATGGGCGGTCGCGACAAGGGGCTTGAACCCTTCAACGGCAGGCCGCTTGTCGCGCATGTTCGTGAGCGCCTTGAGGGGCGCGTCGCCGAGGTTCTGGTGAGTGCCAATCGCCATCATGACGACTATCTTGCGTTGGCTGATCGGGTAGTCAGTGACACTGAATCGGGCTACCACGGGCCACTGATGGGCATCTACAGCGGTCTGCGGGCTTCCCATACCGCGTGGTTGCTGGTCGTGCCCTGCGACAGCCCGGCGTTGCCCTGGTCGCTTGTCGAGCGCCTGATGGGGGGGCTTGCCGGTGGTGATATCGCCGTGGCGCACGATGGTGAGCGCCTGCATCCGGTGGTGGCCCTGATCAGGGTGGCTCTGGCCGATGATCTGGCCAGGGCAATGGCGGGAGGAGAGCGCAAGATCGATCGCTGGTATGCCCGCCATGACTGCCGTGAGGTGGATTTTTCTGATTGCCCGGAAGCGTTTGCCAACCTCAACACCGACGCCGACAAGCGCCACCTTGAACAGTTGCTGGGCAAGGGGGCCGCGTCATCATGAAGTCGCTAGACGCTCGCCCGCTGACGCTTGCCGCGGATCTCCCGCTGCTTGGCATCGCGGCGTGGAGTGGCACCGGCAAGACGACGCTGCTCGAACACCTGTTGCCGGCGTTGGCCGAGCGGGGGTTGAGGGTAGCGGTGATCAAGCACGCGCACCATGCCTTCGATGTCGACCAACCTGGCAAGGACAGCCATCGATTGCGCCAGGCGGGAGCCTTGCCGATGGTCGTGGCATCCCGGGCGCGAGTGGCGTTGATGATGGAAACCCCGACTCAGGATGAGGCCGACCTTGTCCAGTTGATCGACATGGTGCGTCCCCAGGCGCCAGACCTGGTGCTTATCGAAGGCTTCAAGGCGTGGCCGCTGCCCAAGCTGGAGCTGTATCGTTCGTCCCTCGGCAAGCCGCTGCGCTGCGGTGATGATCTCTGGATAAAGGCGCTGGCGAGCGACGCTGAGTTGGCGGTGCCGGAAGGGGTCGAGGCGCTGGATCTCAATGACCTCGCGGCCCTCGTCGATTGGGTGGCGGCATGGCCCGCGCGCTGGTTGCATGAGCGCCACCCGCGTAACCAGCGTGTGGGAGCTCCGTCATCATGACCCTGTCATGCTTTGAACTCGGCGAACGCATGCTCGACGTCGATCAGGCTCGCCAGGCGATTCTCGGCCTGGCCGAGGGAGTGCTTGAAAGCGAATCGCAACCGCTGACGGCGTTGCATGGCCGTGTCCTTGCCGCTGATGTGGTCTCGCCGATCGATGTTCCCCAGCACACCAATGCGGCCATGGACGGTATTGCGCTTGCCTGGACTGGCACTGTTTCCAGGCCGGCCCGGTGGCGCCAGGTCGGCGAGGTGTTTGCTGGCATGCAAGACGAAACATGGCTCGCCGCAGGGGAGTGCGTGGCGATCACTACCGGTGCGCCTTTGCCGAAGGGGGCCGATAGCGTGATCATGCGCGAGCAATTGCGGCGAGCCGAAGACGATGCTTGCGAGGTGTCAGTGGACCGCCCCGAGCGCGTGAAGCAAGGCCAGAATGTGCGCCGCGCCGGAGAGGATATCGCCCGTGGTGAGGTAGCATTGCGGGCCGGCACCCGCCTGACGTCTGCCGAGCTTGGCGTCATGGCTTCTCTGGGTATCGCCGAGGCCGATGTGGTTCGAAGGCCCAGGGTCGCGGTGTTTTCCACCGGCAACGAGGTCACGGCACCCGGTGCGTCTTTGCCGGCAGCGGGGATCTTCGATGCCAATCGATTCAGCCTGGCGGGGCTTGTCGGCGAGCACGGCGGCGAGGTGGTGGATCTGGGGATTCTGCCTGATGACCAGGCCGCGATCGCCCACGCGTTGCAGGAGGCAGCTAGCCATGCCGATCTGGTCTTGACCAGCGGTGGGGTCTCGGTGGGAGACGCCGACCACACCCGTGCCGCGCTGATGGAGAGCGGTGATCTCGGCTTCTGGAAAGTGGCGATTCGACCGGGACGACCGCTGGCTTGCGGGAGGCTTGGTTGTCGCGGCGTGCCCTTCCTTGGTCTGCCCGGCAACCCTGTCGCCGCCATGGTCACTTTTCTGCAGTTCGTGGCGCCGTTACTGGCCAGGTTTCAGGGGCGTCCCGAGTCGCCCCGGCGACTGACAGCGATCGCCGAGCATGCCATGAAGACTCGCCTCGGGCGTGCCGACTACCTGCGCGGACGCTATCACAGTGACGGCGAGGGAAGGCTCAGGGTCGAGGTCACTGGCGCCCAGGGCTCGGGCATACTCTCTTCGATGGTCATGGCCAACTGCTTGATCGAGATCACCACCGAACGCGAAGCGGTTGACGCCGGCGACGTGGTGATCATTCAACCCCTTTTTCGTTATCCATGAGGTGAATTTTCCATGTCACTGACCCATCTCAACGCCCGTGGTGAGGCTCATATGGTGGATGTGGCTGACAAGCCGGAAAGCCGCCGAGAGGCTAGCGCTTCTGGGCGCATCCGCATGCAGCCCCAGACCCTGGCGTTGCTTCTCGAGGGCGGCCTGCCTAAGGGCGATGTGCTGGCCACGGCACGTATCGCCGGGATCCAGGCCGCCAAGCGCACCCATGAACTGATTCCCCTTTGCCACGCGCTAGCGCTATCCAAGGTCAGTATCGATTTTCATCCCGACGTCGAGGCGTCGTGCGTAGATATCGTGGCCACCTGTCGCCTCAATGGGCGTACCGGCGTCGAGATGGAGGCACTGACGGCTGTATCGGTCGCCTGTCTGACGCTGTATGACATGTGCAAGGCGGTGGACAAGGGGATGGAGATTGGCGATATCCATGTGGATACCAAGACCGGTGGCAAGTCGGGAGATTATTCGCGCGCTTCCCTGGACCTGGCGGATGAGGCCCCGATGGTGGCGCCCATCGTCACGGGCACTGGCCAGGATGGCGAAGTCTCGCTTGGCAATCGCTGCGATATCCACTCCGCCTGCATTCGTGTGAAGTGCCTGGCGGAGTTGCGCGAACGCCTCGGAGTGGGTGAGGTATCGGTACCGCTGGACAGTTTGATCAGCGCCGATGTCGCGGGGCTCAAGGCGGCCTTGAAGACACTGGACCCGCGTTTTTCGCGTCTTGACGAGGGACGGATTCTTTGCGCGGTGAATCAGGTGATGGCGGCTGATTCCACGCCGATCACCGATGAGGACGAGGTGGCGTTTTTCCCGCCCGTCACAGGAGGTTGATAATGATTCGCGTGCAACAGGCCCCTTTCGATGTCGGCACTGAACAGCGCAGGCTGCTGGCGGGGCGAAGTGACATCGGGGCGGTGGTCAGTTTCACCGGGCTTGTCAGGGACTTCAATGAGACCCCGGATGTCACGGCGCTTACCCTTGAGCACTACCCCGGCATGACCGAATCGGCGCTTGAACAGATCGTCATGGATGCCGAGACACGCTGGTCACTGGAAGGCGTCTGCGTCATCCATCGGGTTGGACGATTGGCCCCTAGTGACCCTATCGTGTTAGTGATGGTGGCAAGTGCACATCGTCGTGCCGCGTTCGAGGCCTGTGACTACATCATGGATTACCTCAAGACGCGTGCGCCCTTCTGGAAGAAGGAGCATGCCGCAGCCGGTGACTATTGGGTGTCGGAACGTGAATCCGACCTCATTGACGCTCGCCGCTGGAAGTGAATATCCCTGGAGACCGGATAATGACAATACCCCAGGAACTGATCGATGATTTCGGTAGACGCGTCAGCTACGTGCGTATTTCGGTAACCGACCGGTGCGACTTCAGGTGCGTGTACTGCATGAGTGAGGACATGACCTTTCTTCCACGCGCCCAGGTGCTGACGCTCGAGGAGCTTGCCTTGGTGGCGCGGGCCTTCATCGAACTGGGAGTGGAAAAAGTACGTTTGACGGGTGGTGAGCCACTGGTGCGCCGGGATATCGATCAACTGGTCGAGCAGGTGGGTGAGCTGCCAGGGCTCAAGGATTTCGCCATGACCACCAATGGTGCGGGACTTCCGAAGCACGCCAGACGGTTACGCGAGGCTGGACTCAAACGGCTCAATATCAGCCTGGATTCGTTAGACCGGGAACGTTTTCGCAAGCTGACGCGTACCGGCGATCTTGATCGTGTGATCGAGGGAATCCGTGCCGCCAAGGAGGCCGGTTTCGAGCGCATCAAGCTCAACGCGGTGATTCTCAAGGGGCGAAATGACGACGAGGTCGTCGACTTGGTCGAGTTTTCGCGCAATGAAGGGCTGGATATCAGCTTCATCGAGGAGATGCCGTTGGGTGACGTGTCGGATCACCGGCGTGACGAGACATATTGCTCGAGCGATGACGTACAGGCGTTGATTGAAGCACGCTACCCATTGTTTCCCACCACCGAGACCACGCTTGGCCCCTCACGCTACTTCCGCATGGCTGACAGCGAGACACGGGTGGGCTTCATCTCCCCGCATAGTCACAATTTCTGTTCTACCTGCAATCGCGTCAGGGTGACCGTGGAGGGGCGCTTGCTGCTGTGCCTTGGTAATGAGCACTCGGTTGACTTGCGCAAGGTGTTGCGTCGATACCCTGGTGATATCGATGCCTTGAAACGCGCCATCGTTGCGGCGATGCCCCTAAAGCCCGAGCGCCATCACTTCACCACGGATGGTGATGTGCAGGTTGTTCGCTTCATGAACATGACGGGTGGATAAGCCTCATCAGTCTATCAATCACTTTCTCGACGGCGCCCCAGGGCGCCGTCTTCATATCAATTCGTTCCGGTTGGTGGTGTGAATTTAACGTGGCATTGGCAAGAAATAAATGGGTGACCTGCCTTGCCAATCGGGTAAGTGTGCATATACTTTCCATGTTAGGTATTGCGAATAACCTACTTCATTTATCCACTTTCATTTACCCACTTTCATTCACTCAGAGACGGAGGGGGCAATGTCCACCGAATCCCTGGAGCGCATCGCACGCAACAAGAACGTGGCTCGCGCCGCGGCAAGGCAGCTCAGTACGGAACAGCTTCACAAGCTGGCCGAGGTGATAGATGAAGTCATCGAGCAGAAGAAGGATGAAGAGCGTCTGCGCCAGGAGGAAGAGGTTCAGAAGGAACGCAAACTCGCCGAGATTCGTGAAGCCATGAATGATGCTGGGCTTTCCCTCGACGATCTGGTGGCCGAACAGCCCCGGCGCAAGCGGGGACGTCCGCCAAAAAATGCCAAAAATGGCAATAGCGCTAGTAATACGAGTAACGCCAAGAGCTCAAAGAGTGCCAAGAAGGCCTGAACAAGAAGATCTGAACAAGAAGGCCTGAACAAGAAGGCCTGACCTCCAGGCTTGCAAGTCGGGCATCAGCTATGCGCGCTATGATCGATCCTTGATACGCAGCAGGGTTGATATGGAGCAGGGTCGATATGACTGACAGTCGGCAAGTCTACCGGGGGAAGATGGCAAGAGGGGTTACGAAAATCGATCAGGGTCAAGTCATGGAAGTAAATCGCCGGGCGGCAAGTTCGATGCTCGAGCATTAACCGCATCAGGTGACAGGCATACGGGAGGTGATCCACTGGACTCACCTCCCGTCCGTTCCATCAGCCGGATGTCTGTTGTCGTTGACAGTTGCTCAGTCCAGGTCACTGGTGCTGGGGGCTTCCACGGCGAGAATCTGCAGATGTATATCTGGCAAGCGACGCAGATGATCAGCAAACCAGGCCAGCAGCCTTGGCTGCAGCGCCACGCGCAGTTCCGACAGGGTATCGGCACGCAGGGAGTCCAGCGTCTCGTCCAGCCAGTCGCTGAAAGCGTCTTCGTCCAGTGGGCTTGCCTGGCTTGCATCCAGCATCAGGCGGCCTATCCGCGTCCATCCACCCGCGTCGGTTGCAGTGACCGACAGCGCCAGGTATAGGCTGCCATGGTGCGTTCCGCGCGATGCAGCGCCAGCCAGGCCAGGTAGAGGAGCTACGGCATTCTTGCTGATGATGCATGGGGGCTGTGGGTGGCGAGCTTCAAGCGTTATACCGTCGCTATCGAGGCGGATCAGATCACCATTCACGGGCACCAGTGGTGCCTTGATACCCAGTGACTCGGCGAGTTCCCGATGGACCTGCTGATGGCGGTATTCACCATGAACAGGTACGAGATGGCGTGGCTTTACCCAGCCGTAGAAGGTGCGTAGCTCATCCTGGGCAGGGTGGCCGGAAGCGTGCAACTCCGGATGGCTGAATTCATCGAGTAACGTGACGCCCAGCATGCGCAGGCCGCCCTTGAGCCTGTCGATGAGAATTTCGTTACCCGGAATGGCCTTGGCTGAAAAGATCACGCTGTCACCGGAACCAAGTTCCAGCGTCGGGTGACGCCCCCGAGCAAGACGATGCAGGGCCGCGCGAGGCTCTCCCTGGCTACCGGTGGCGATCACCAGCACCTCATCGGGCGGCAGGTAGCCGAGATCGGATACTGGCACCAGGGGCGGAAAGTCATCCAGATAGCCCAACCCCCGGGCGACTCCCACCATGCGTTCCATTGAACGTCCTATCAGGCTGACTCGACGCCCACAGCGTTGCGCCGCTCGGCCAATGGCAAGTACGCGAGCCAGGTTGCTGGCGAAGCATGAAACCACCACCCGGCCCTTGCACGCGGCGATGGAATGCTCAAGGGCTCGGGCGACGTCTCCTTCGCTTCGCGAGTGACCGGGGGTGGGGGCATTGGTAGAATCCCCCACCACGAGATCGACAGGGGCGATGGCGCGAAAGCTGGCCGCGGACATGGCATCACCAATCAACGGCTCCGGGTCAAGCTTCCAGTCTCCGGTATGCAAGACTCGATGACTCCCCGCGACAATCAACAGCGCGCAGCTCTCCGGGATCGAGTGGGTCAAAGGCAGATAGCGCAGCGTAAATGGTCCGCATTCCAATGCTTCCCCAGGTTCGATGACGTGAATGGCATCGGTGGCAAGGCCACGCTCCATGAACTTTGCGCGCAGCAGACCAGCAGCCAGCGGGGTGGCGTGGATCGGGCACCCCCAGCGAGGCCACAGCCAGGCAGCCGCTCCAATATGATCCTCATGGCCATGGGTGATGATCAGTGCACAAGGGGTAATGCCAAGCGCCCTGGCGGTGTCGAGATTGGGTACCTGCAGCGGAGTGTCAGGAAGATCCTGGCGGATCATCATGCCGCAATCGACGGCGATCCACTGCGAATCAAAGCCATACAGGTTCAGGTTCATGCCAATTTCGCCGGAGCCACCTAGCGGAAGGAAATGCAACGGAGGTCGGCGACGGGGGCGGATCTGTACTCGAGGCTGTGGCATCGGCACGCACATGCTGGGAAATGAGTGATTTCACTATACGGGATCGTGCCTTGCGGTCACAACGAGCATGCGCATGACAGTGCCTGGTCAGGGGCGATTCGCTACAATACAGGCAAGCGATAATTCGAAACGGACGGCTTGAACAGGTGGTCTTGTGGTATTGCGTTCGATCCTTGTATTTCATCCTTCGGGCTCGGCGTATTAGCCCGGCAATTTGTCTACACATTCTATGGATAGCCGATGTCACATTATTATCGCCTGATGGTGTCTTGCCCCGACCGAGTGGGGATCGTTTCAAGGGTGTCCGGTTTCATTGCCGGCCACGGGGGCTCCATTACTGAAGCGAACCAGCACTCTGATCTCGACACCGGTTGCTTCTTCATGCGTTACGAGATTCTTGCCGATTCCATCGGTATGTCGGCGGATGAGCTTCGCCAGGCATTCGCCCCGATTGCCGAGGAATTCGACATGACATGGGCGCTGACCGATACCCGTAAGCGGCCAAGGGTGGTGTTGATGGTCTCGCGGGAATCCCACTGTCTGGTGGATCTGTTGTATCGCTGGACAGCTGGTGAACTGAATTGCGATATCGCCGCCGTGGTGTCCAACCATGAAGCGATGCGCGGGTTGGTCGAGTGGCACCAGATTCCCTATTACCGTGTGCCGGTAAAGGCAGGCGAAAAGCAGCAAGCCTTCGATGAAGTTCAGCGGCTGGTCGATGCGTCACGTGCCGACTGCGTGGTGCTTGCGCGCTACATGCAGATTCTGCCGCCAGCGCTGTGTGAGCGCTATGCCGGCCGCGTGATCAATATCCACCACAGCTTCCTGCCATCTTTCGCCGGTGCCAAGCCTTACCACCAGGCGTATCAGCGAGGCGTCAAGCTGATCGGTGCCACCTGCCACTACGTGACCGAGGAGCTCGATGCTGGTCCGATCATCGAACAGGACATCCATCGCGTCACCCATTGCCACACCCCCAATGATCTTGTGCGATTTGGACGCGATGTGGAAAAGGCCGTGCTGGCTCGCGGTTTGCGTTGGCATCTCGAGGATCGGGTGCTGATTCATGGCAACAAGACGGTGGTTTTCGCCTGAGGAAGTTGCCATGGAAGTCATGTGATGTCGTTCATCGAGCCGGTGCTGGCGCCCTGGCTATTGATCCTTGCCGGGCTGCTGTCGAGCCGTGTGCGTTGAGTTTGGTCAGATCGGCAGGGCAAGCTGGGATTGCTGAATCGGTGAGGCCAGCCTGACCCCGACACCCAGCAGGCGAACCGGGCGCTTGCCGCGTGACCAGGCTTGCTCGAGTAGCCTTGCGAAGCTGTCACGCGAAGGAGCCAGGCCGCGGCTCTCGAGGGTGGTGAGGCTGAAGTCGTTGAAACGTACCTTGACGAACACCCCGGCAAGCGATGGGTGTCCATGGCGTGCCAGGCGCTCGTTCAACCGCTCACCGAGTGGTTCGAGTGCCTCCAGGCATTGGGCCATGTTCGGCAGATCCTGTGCGAAGGTGGTTTCGACACTCACTGACTTGCGTTCGCGTTCCACCTTGACCGGTCGTTCGTCGATGCCTCGGGCCAACTCGAAAAGACGCTTTCCAAACTTTCCGAACTCGTCGACCAACTGCTCGAGTCCCAGTTGGCCAAGCTCTTCACAGGTGGTGATCCCCAATGCGGCGAGCCGGTTGCCAGTGGCGGGGCCAACGCCGTGCAGTTTCCTGACCGGCAAGGTGCGCAGGAAACGTGTGACGTCATCGGGAGGAATTACGGTCAGCCCATCGGGCTTGTCCCAGTCGCTGGCGATCTTGGCGAGGAACTTGGTGGGTGCAACGCCAACCGATACGGTGATCCCGGTGCGAGCCAGGCACTCCTGCTTCAGCCAGCGGGCCATCCAGGTAGCGCTGCCCTTGAAGCGGGTGACATCAGTCACATCGAGAAACGCCTCGTCGAGAGACAGCGGCTCCACCAGAGGCGTCAACTCATGGAACACCGCCTGGATCTGGTGCGATACCTCACGGTAACGCTCGAAATCGCCAGGCAGCAGCGTAAGGGTAGGGCATAGCCGCAGGGCCCGGGCGGTGGGCATTGCCGAGTGGATACCAAAGGCCCTGGCCGGGTAGTTGCAGGTGGCAATCACCCCTCGGCGTTCCGAACGACCGCCAATGGCCAGCGGGATGTCGCACAGGCTCGGGTCATCACGCATTTCCACGGCCGCGAAGAAACAGTCGCAGTCGGCATGCAGAATCTTGCGTACCTGGCTCATGGCGACCTCATGGCATCAACCGAGAGCCTGGCCATTGCCACCGCGAATCACTCCTACCCCGACTCCCTCGATCTCGAGTGCGTCATGGCGCAGATCCACCTCGATGGGGGAGAAGTCTTCATTTTCCGCCGTGAGCGTCACGCGATGTCCCTGTCGGTGAAAGCGCTTGACGGTGACATCCTCCTCCAGGCGCGCCACTACGATCTGGCCATCACGAACGCGATCTGTGCGATGCACCGCCAGCAGGTCACCTTCGAGGATCCCAATGTCCTTCATCGAGAGGCCGCGCACGCGCAGCAGGTAGTCTGCCCGGGGAGTGAAATATTCCGGTGGAAGAGGGCAGTAGCGGTCAATGTGCTCGGTGGCAAGGATGGGGCTGCCGGCGGCGACTTCGCCGATGATCGGCAACCCAAGGCCCTGCAGGGGCGGTTCGTCGTCGCTGGCTTCACTCTCCTGGGCGGGATCCTGGGCGGGCAGACGAATGCCTCGGGAGGTGCCGGCAATCATGCGAATCACACCCTTGCGCTCCAGGGCGCGCAGGTGTTCCTCGGCGGCATTCGGTGAGCGAAAGCCCAGGGCGCGTGCGATCTCTGCACGAGTGGGCGGATAGCCGAACTCGCTGATTGTCTTGACGATGACATCGTAGACATTCTGCTGGCGTTGGGTGAGGGGGCGTGACATGCGACCTCCGGTGACGGGTTGCAGCGATGGGACATCGCGAGAGGATTTCTCGATACGCTTGCCTGCCATGGGCGCCTTCTGAAGGGTGGGTGATCTCAAGAGCCATGCGCTATTTCGAGCAGTTCATTGGTCAAGTATACAGCATGGAAGTTCATCCAGTAAAAGTTGTCTTGCATGGCGTGGGGTGATGGATTGCGGGAAAGTGGCGTTTGAAACGCTGTCACCATCCGCGTTTAGGCTGATATCCTTAGTGAAGTAGACTTCTTGAACGTTTGAAACAGCTGTTTTCTGACAGGAACGATGAGTTTATGGACCAGACCGATACCGTCACGCGGATTCTTGACACGGCCGAGGTGCTGTTCGCTGAACGTGGCTTCGCCGAAACCTCGCTGCGCAACATCACCGGGAAGGCCCGGGTCAACCTGGCGGCGGTCAACTACCACTTCGGCTCCAAGAAGTCACTCATCCAGGCCGTGTTCTCCCGGTACCTGGACCCTTTCACCGAGCGCTTCCACCGTGCACTGGACGATCTAGAGGCGCGCTACCCTGACAAGGACATACCCCTCGAGGAGCTGTTGGAGACCATGGCGCGAACGGTGCTGGAGGTGCCTGCCGAGCGCCACAGCCTCAAGGTTTTCATGCGCCTGCTTGGCTTGGCCTACAGTCAGGCTCAAGGCCACATGCGGCGCTATATTCAGGAGGAGTATGGCAGCGCGTTCACGCGTTTCACCGAACTCGTTCGCCAGGCCACGCCGACCCTGCCCGATGCAGAACGCTTCTGGCGACTGCACTTCGTGCTGGGCTCGGTGATTTTCACCCTCTCGGGTCTCGATGCGTTGCGCGATATCGCTGAGAAGGATTACGGCGAACATGTCACCGTGCGCGACCTGATACGCCGCATGCGCCCCGTGGTGGTGGCGGCGTTGCAGGCGCCGCTGCCACCGGTACCTGCGCTGAGGAGCGAGGCCAGCGGATGATCACGCCGCGGCTTGCGGAGTTGCCGCCTGAGCAAGGGGGGTGGGTGTCGATCGACACGACGGCACAATGCCTCACGGTATGGCAAGGCAGGCTGGAGCTGAGCCACTTTCCGGTGTCGACTGGAGAGGCAGGCACCGGCCAACAGGAGGGGAGTGGCCAGACGCCGCTTGGATGGCATTACGTACGTGCCGCCATCGGTGATGGACTTCCGGCGGGCACGGTATTTCGTGGGCGCCGCCCCACCGGTGAGCTGTATGGCGACGCCTTGGCGCGTGCCCACCCGGGGCGCGACTGGATTCTGACCCGAATCCTGTGGTTGTGTGGCCTGGAACGTGGCGTGAATCGAGGTGGCAACGTCGATTCCCAGCGCCGCTATATCTATCTGCATGGCACACCACCCGACCAGCCCATGGGGCAAGCCCGCTCGCATGGCTGTGTGCGCCTGCGTGACGCCGACCTGCTGTCACTATTCGCGGTGGCTGTACCCGGGACGCCCGTATGGCTCCACGACTAGTCGAAGGAACTGCTCAATGACCAAGATGCTTGGTCCGGTGATGCTGGACCTGGAAGGCACTCGATTGACACCCGAGGAACGAGCGCTGCTGGCGCTGCCGGAAGTCGGTGGTGTGATCCTGTTCGCCCGCAATGTGGAGTCGGCGACGCAGGTGCGAGAGTTGTGCGACGCCATTCGCCGCATACGCCCGGGGCTGTTGCTGGCCATCGACCAGGAGGGCGGGAGAGTTCAGCGGTTGCGTAGCGGCGTCACCCGGCTGCCTTCCATGGGGCGGCTGGGTCGGGATTTCCAGGAATTACCGGAAGTCACCCTCAGGTTGTGCCGGGATGCCGGCTGGCTGCTGGGTATGGAGATGGCTGCGTGCGGTCTCGATCTCAGCTTTGCGCCCGTGCTCGACGTTGACGACGGCGTCTCGACGGTGATTGGCGACCGTAGCTTCGCGGCCGACCCAAGGGCCGTCAGTGCCATGGCGGGTGCCTTCGTCGATGGCCTGCATGAGGCCGGCATGGTGGCGGTTGGCAAGCACTTTCCCGGACATGGAGGCGTTGTCGCCGACTCCCATCATGAGCTTCCCGTGGATCCACGCCCGTTGGATACGCTGCGTGGCCACGACCTGGTACCGTTCACTGACCTGGCCTCGCGACTCGACGGCGTAATGCCGGCCCATGTGGTCTATTCGTCATTCGACCCACGGCCGGCAGGCTTTTCGCCTGCCTGGCTCGGAATGCTTCGCGAGAGCCTTGGTTTCAAGGGTGTGATCTTTTCCGACGACTTGAGCATGGCGGGCGCCGCGGCCACGGGGACGCCTGCCGAACGCGCCACGGCGGCGCTCTCCGCCGGATGTGACATGTTGCTGGTGTGCAATGATCGTGCGGCAGCCCTCGAGGTACTGAAGGCCTGCCAGGGTCGCGTTGCGCAGCGACTCTCGAAGCTGCGCTATGCCCGCGCCAGGCCCGAGATGGCAAGCCTGGGCGCGTTGTCCCGATGGCGCCGGGTGCATGCGCGCCTCGAGGCGTTGGCCAGCAGCCATCGCGAGAATCGAAACAATCATGAGTAGTGAGTCGATGCCGAAACTTGATCCTGATTATCATCAGCCCCTTGCCGAAATGCGCGAGATGATGGATACCGCCGATTGCCTGATCGACCAGCAGCAGGTCGAACGAGCCCTCGATCGCATGGCCGACGAAATCACCCGTGACCTGGGCGACAAGCTGCCGGTCTTCTATTGCGTGATGAATGGCGGATTGATTACCACGGGGCATTTATTGACTCGCCTGGGTTTTCCGCTCGAGGTCGACTACCTGCACGCCACCCGTTACCGGGGTGGGCTACGCGGTGGCGAGTTGTTCTGGCGAGTCTCGCCGGAGATCCCCATGGCCGGCCGGCATGTGGTGATCGTCGATGATATTCTTGACGAAGGCGCGACCCTCGCGGCGATCCTTGCCTACTGTCGCGAAGCGGGTGCGGCGAGCATTGCCACGGCGGTACTGGTCGACAAGCGCCATGATCGCAAGGCCGTCCCGGGTCTCAAGGCAGACTACTGCAGCCTTGAGGTGGTCGATCGTTACGTGTTCGGTTTCGGCATGGACTACAAGGGCTACTGGCGCAACGCTCCGGGGATTTTTGCCCCGAAGGGGTTGTAACCGCCCCTTCGGGGCGAGCTTTAAGCTGTCAGCTATAAGCTGTGAGAAAGACCCTACGAGCGCCAATTCTCGTAGGGTCTACTTACAGCTTCCGGCTTACAGCTCCCGGCGTAGCCGGGTTACAGTCCCAGTTCGTGGGTGGCTTCCTCACGCATCTTGAACTTCTGGATCTTGCCGGTGACCGTCATCGGGAACTCGTCGACGAACTTGACGTAGCGCGGCACCTTGTAATGGGCGATCTTGCCCTTGCAGAACGCCTTGAGCTCGTCGGCGGTCAGTTGCTGGTTCTCGGCAAGCTTGACCCATGCCATGACTTCCTCGCCATACTTTTCGTCGGGTACGCCAATTACCTGCACATCGGAAATTGCCGGGTGGGTGTAGAGGAAGTCCTCGATTTCGCGCGGGTAGATGTTTTCACCACCACGGATGATCATGTCCTTGATGCGTCCGACGATCGCCACATACCCCTCGTCGTCCATGGTCGCGAGATCGCCGGTATGCATCCAGCCGGCCTTGTCGATCGCCTTGTCGGTGGCTTCCTGATTGTTCCAGTAGCCGAGCATGACGCTGTAGCCGCGTGTGCAAAGTTCGCCGGTTTCCCCTCGTGCTACCGCCGCACCGGTCTCGGGGCTTACCAGCTTGACCTCGAGGTGAGGGTGGATGGTGCCGACCGTGGTCACGCGTTTCTCGAGTGGCGCGTCGGTCTGAGTCTGGAAGCTGACAGGGCTCGTCTCGGTCATGCCGTAGCAGATGGTCACGTCCTGCATGTTCATCTTGTCGATGACCTTGCGCATCACTTCGATGGGGCAGATGGAGCCCGCCATGATGCCGGTGCGCAGTGACGACAGGTCGTAGCTCTCGAAATCGGGATGTTCGAGCTCAGCGATGAACATGGTCGGTACGCCATAGAGCGTGGTGGCCTTCTCTTCAGCCACCGCACGCAGCGTGGATTCAGGATCGAAGCCATCTCCCGGGTAGATCATGGTGGCGCCATGGGTCACGCAGCCGAGGTTGCCCATCACCATGCCAAAGCAGTGGTACAGCGGAACCGGGATCACCATGCGGTCGGCTTCGCTCAAGTTCATGGTGCGAGCCACGTAGAACCCGTTGTTGAGAATATTGTGATGCGACAGGGTGGCGCCCTTGGGGGCGCCGGTGGTGCCGGACGTGTACTGGATATTGATCGGCTCATCGAACTGCAGGGTCGACTGACGTTCGGCCAACTGCTCGGCGGATACTTCATCGGCATGCTCAAGCAAGCCCTGCCAGGTGAGCATGCCGCTGAGCGCACGTTCCGCGTCCAGGCATATCACGCGCTTGAGCTCAGGCAAGCGCTGACAGGAAAGCGTACCGGGCACACCCTCACTCACCTCAGGGGCCAGCTCGGCCAGCGTGGCCACGTAGTCGGAAGACTTGAACATGCCCTGCAGGATCAGGGTCGAGGCGCCGGACTGCTTGAGCGCATACTCGAGCTCATGGCTCCGGTAGCTCGGGTTGATATTGACGAGGATGGCGCCGATCTTTGCCGTGGCGAACTGGGTGATGGTCCATTCCGCACAGTTGGGCGACCAGATGCCGACACGATCTCCCTTGTCGACGCCAAGCGCCAGCAGTGCACGTGCCGCCTGGTCGACAGCCTGCTGCAACTCGGTCCAGGTGTAGCGCAAGCCCTGGTGCAGGCTCAGCAGGGCATCACGATCGGCAAAGCGCGCAACGGTATCGTCGAAGCAGTCGCCAATGGTCTGGCCTTTCAGGGGCGTGTCACTCGTGCCGCTGACATAGCTGATCGGAGTGTGTTGGCGTGTCATGGTTTCCGTCTCTGATGGTGGCAAATTGTTTTACTGATTGTTGCTTCAGGGTCCGGGGTGCAAGCCGTCTGCAGGTGAGTTAAGCCGCTGTCGGTGTGTTATCAGTCGCCCAGGGTGTTCTCCAGGTTGGAAAGCACATCGCGTGCCCGGGTTTCGACGTCATCGAGCTCACGATGCATCAGGCGAATGTCCTCCAGCTGGCGCTCCAGGTTGGCCCGCTTGTCGGCAAGAATCTCCAGGAGGCGTTTCAACTGGCGCGCGTTTCCGTCGGGCATGGCGTCATACATCTCGACCACCTCGCGAATCTCGGCCAGCGAGAAACCCAAGCGCTTGCCGCGCAGCGTGAGCTTGAGGCGTACTCGATCCTTCTCACGATAGATTCGTGTCTGCCCTCGCCGCTGTGGCGCCAGCAGCCCTTCCTGCTCATAGAAGCGAATCGTGCGGGGTGTCACTTCGAACATCTTGGCCAAGTCGCCAATCGTGTAGGTTCGGCGCTGAAGGGCCAGGCCGCGGTTTGGCAGCGTAGCGTCCGATGTGCGCTGGTTCATTGGGTGTGTTCCTTTGTTTTTTGGCGGGATGGGCGCAACCCCGCCGCCTGTTGGCAACACTAGCCGAGGTTTACGTTAACGTAAAGTGTCTGTGAGGTCGGTCTTGTTCTACCATGGGGGTATTTGTGATGAACCTAGCAAGTGCTAGGTTGGTTTTCCGCATCCTGTCTTAAACCTCATACGATACAACGCACACCACAACGCGCAACACGAGGATACCGTGATGGACTTCTCCTTGACCGATGACCAGAGGGCGCTGGTCCAGGCCGCTGCCGATTTTTCTCGCGCCGAGCTCGCCGATCACGCCGCCGACTGGGATGCACGCTCGCATTTTCCCATCGATGTCATCCGCCGTGCGGGAGAGGCGGGGTTTCTCGGCGTCTACACCCCTGAAGCGCATGGTGGGCTTGGCCTCTCGCGTCTCGAGGCCTCACTGATCTTCGAGCAGTTGTCCCAGGGCTGTATCTCGACCACGGCCTATCTGACCATCCACAACATGGTGACCTGGATGGTGGCCAGTTGGGGAGACGATGCATTGCGTGAGCAATGGGTGCCCCGCCTGGTCAGTGGCGAGTGCCTGGGATGTTACTGCCTCACCGAACCAGGGGCAGGCTCCGACGCCGCCAACCTCAGGACTCGGGCGGTTCGCGAAGGAGATGAGTATGTGGTGTCGGGCAGCAAGATGTTCATTTCCGGTGCCGGGGCCAATGATGTCCTGGTGGTGATGGTGCGCACCGGTGAACCCGACAGCGGAGCGAGTGGCATTTCGACACTGCTGATTCCGGCTGATGCCGATGGCATCAGTTATGGCAAGAACGAAGAGAAGATGGGCTGGAAGAGCCAGCCGACCCGGCTGGTCAGCTTCGACGGCGTGCGGGTGCCGGTGGGTAACCGCCTGGGTGCCGAAGGCGAGGGCTTCAAGCTGGCCATGAAAGGGCTCGACGGCGGCCGCCTGAATATCGCCAGCTGTTCGCTCGGCGCGGCCCAGCACGCGTTGACGCTGGCGCGGAATTACCTGGGTGACCGCAAGCAATTCGGTCGCGAGCTTTCGAGCTTCCAGGCACTGCAGTTCAAGCTGGCCGATATGGCGACCGAACTCGTTGCGGCACGGCTGATGGTGCGTCAGGCGGCCTGGCGGCTCGACCAGGGCGATCCAGAGGCGACCGCCCACTGCGCCATGGCCAAGCGATTCGCCACCGACATGGGCTTCAACGTATGCAACGAAGCCCTGCAGCTGCATGGCGGCTACGGTTATCTCAAGGAGTTTCCCCTGGAGCGCATGGTACGTGACACTCGAGTGCATCAGATCCTCGAGGGCACCAACGAGATCATGCGTGTGATCGTCGCACGCCGGCTGCTGTCCGATGGCGTGATCGAATCGCTGCAATAAGGAGAATGTGATTGATGTCGGAACTTCCTGTGCTGTTCGACGAACTGCCCACCCGTGACGGTGGACGCATCGGCATGGCAGTCCTCAACGCCCCACGTGCCTTGAATGCGCTGTCGCTGGAGATGATTCACCAACTCGCCGACAAGCTCGATGCCTGGGCTCTGGACCCTGAGATCGTGGCGGTGTGGCTCGATGGCAGTGGCGAAAAAGCCTTTTGCGCCGGTGGTGATGTCGTTGCGCTCTACCGTTCCCTGATCGAACAGGAGGGCAATGCTTCGGCCGACCGCGACAGCCAATTCGCCGAGGCCTATTTTACCGCAGAGTATCGTCTCGACTACCACATACATACCTACCCCAAGCCGGTGATGGTGTGGGGGGATGGCATCGTGATGGGGGGTGGGCTCGGCCTGATGGCCGGAGCATCGCATCGCCTGGTGACCGAGACCACGCGCATCGCCATGCCGGAAATCACCATTGGCCTGTATCCGGATATCGGCGCTAGTTGGTTCCTCAATCGCATGCCGCCAGGCATTGGTGCCTATCTGG
Source organism: Halomonas urumqiensis (assembly GCF_003028575.1). Lineage (GTDB taxonomy): Bacteria > Pseudomonadota > Gammaproteobacteria > Pseudomonadales > Halomonadaceae > Halomonas > Halomonas urumqiensis. Next base: position 52,417 of record NZ_PYUD01000009.1, read on the forward strand.
GGTTGACCGGTGCCCAGCTCAACGCCCGAGACGCCATCGACCTGGGCCTTGCCGATCACGTCGTTGCGCGGGATCAGCGCCAGTCGCTGCTCGAGGGGCTTCAAGAGGCAAGCTACGCAGACCGATCCGCGGTGGCGCTCAGGGCCGCCGTGCAAGGCGTGATCGACAGCTTCGAGCGGCGCGACGTGGCGCCAGATGGGCAAGTGATGCCGCATCTTGACCATCTGCAAGCGCTGGTTGGCCAGGTCGATGCTGCCACCGCCGTCGCGCGGATCCTCGCCGATGGTCGCGATGATGACTGGCTTGCCGCCAACCGCGGGCGTCTCGAGGTGGGGTGTCCGATCAGCGCGCGCCTGGTATGGGCGATGCTCGAACGGCATGCCCATACCAGCCTTGCCGATGCCTTCCGTGATGAACTGGGGCTGTCGGTGCAGTGTTGCCGTGTGGGTGATTTCGTCGAGGGTGTGCGGGCGTTGTTGATCGACAAGGACAAGCATCCGCGTTGGCGCCATGCCGATGTCGCGCAGGTGTCGCGTGATGATCTATTCGAGTTGATGACCTCTCCCTGGAGCAGCGATGCGCATCCTCTGCGCGACCTGGGCGTTGGCCATCGCATCGGTTGAGAAATGGGTTGAGAAACAGCTTGAGAAACGACTACAGGAGTACGACATGAAAATCGCCTTCATTGGCCTTGGTAACATGGGTGGCCCGATGGCCACCAACCTGGTCAAGGCCGGTCTCGACGTGACTGTCTTTGATCTGTCCGAGAGTGCCGTGCAGGCGCTTGAGTCGGAAGGCGCGAGGCGTGGTGAGAGTGCCGAAGCCACCGTGCAGGGGGCCGAGGTGGTCATCTCGATGCTACCTGCCGGCGCCCATGTCCGTGGGCTCTATCTGGGGCGCGATGGCGCGCCGGGCCTGCTCGACACCCTTACCGCCAAGCCGTTGATCATCGATGCCTCCACCATCTCGCCGGAGGATGCGCGCACGGTGGGTGCCGCCGCCGCCAAACGTGGCCTCAGTTACCTCGACGCACCGGTTTCCGGGGGCGTGGGCGGCGCCAAGGCGGGGACCTTGACCTTCATCGTCGGCGGTGACGCTGCGGGATTCGAGCAGGCGAAACCGGTGCTCGAGGCGATGGGCAAGAATATCTTCCACGCTGGGGATATCGGGTCTGGTCAGGTCGCCAAGATCTGCAACAACATGCTGCTGGGCATTCTCATGAGCGGCACTGCAGAGGCACTGGCGCTTGGCGTCAAGAACGGCATGGACCCGGCGGTGCTCTCGGAGATCATGAAGCAGAGCAGTGGCGGCAACTGGGCGCTCAACGTCTACAATCCCTGGCCGGGTGTCATGGAGGGTTCCGCTGCCTCGCGTGACTACCAGGGCGGTTTCCTGACCGATCTGATGGCCAAGGACCTGGGCCTGGCCTGGGAGCTGGCGCTAGGGTCGAAATCGAGCGTGCCGATGGGCTCCCAGGCGCGCAACCTGTTCGCATTGCACAGCGCCCAGGGCAATGGCGGGCTTGATTTCTCCAGCATCCAGACCCTCTATCGGGCGGGTGACTCCTCCTGATAGGCGGGGAGGGCCAGTGACAGCGACGGGCACCTGCGGGTGCCCGTCGTCGTTTCATGATAGGGGTTGGCAACAGGACATTTTTGATCTACATTTAATCAAAATGTAGAAATTATTAACTTGGCCAGCGAGGACACGTCATGAGCCAGATTACCCCCGTCACCTGGGAAGACCCCTTTCGCCTGATCGACCAGCTCAGCGAAGAAGAGCGGATGGTCCAGCAGACCGCTCACGACTACTGCCAGGAAAAGTTGCTGCCGCGTGTGCTCGAGGCCAACCGCCATGAGCACTTCGATCCCGCCATCCTGAGCGAGATGGGTGAGCTTGGCCTGCTTGGCGCCACCATCGATGGTTATGGCTGCGCCGGGCTCAACTACGTAAGCTATGGGCTGATCGCTCGCGAGGTGGAGCGGGTCGATTCCGGCTACCGCAGTGCCATGAGCGTGCAGTCGAGCCTGGTGATGTACCCGATCCATGCCTTTGGCAGCGAAGCGCAGCGCGAGAAGTACCTGCCGAAACTCGCCACCGGTGAGTGGGTGGGCTGCTTCGGCCTGACGGAACCCGACCACGGGTCTGACCCGGGCGGCATGACGACCCGTGCGACCCGCACCGATAGCGGCTGGCGCATCAACGGCACCAAGACCTGGATCACCAACTCGCCGATTGCCGATGTCTTCGTGATATGGGCCAAGGACGACGAGGGTGTGATCAACGGCTTCATCCTCGAGAAGGGCATGAAGGGCCTTTCGGCACCCAAGATAGAGGGCAAGTTCAGCCTGCGTGCCTCGATCACCGGCCAGATCGCCATGCAGGATGTCGAAGTCTCCGATGAACAGCGCTTGCCTAACGTGACCGGCCTGAAGGGGCCTTTCTCGTGCCTCAACCGTGCCCGCTACGGCATCGCCTGGGGCAGCATGGGAGCCGCCGAGGCGTGCTGGCATGCCGCCCGCGAGTACACCATGGAGCGCAAGCAGTTCGGGCGCCCCTTGGCCGCCAATCAGTTGATCCAGAAGAAGCTTGCCGATATGCAGACCGAGATTGCCCTGGGGCTGCAGGCAGCGCTGCGAGCAGGGCGCATGATCGATGATGGCCAACTGGTGCCCGAGGTCATTTCGTTGATCAAGCGCAACAACTGCGGCAAGTCGCTGGATATCGCTCGTGTTGCCCGCGATATGCACGGTGGCAACGGTATTTCGGATGAATACCATGTGATCCGACACGTGATGAACCTGGAAGCCGTCAACACCTACGAGGGCACCCACGATGTCCATGCGCTGATCCTTGGTCGCGCCCAGACAGGGCTGCAGGCCTTCACCGGTTGAGTAACAGGCTGATGAAAACGCGGGGCGCCGGGGGCGCCTCCTCGGCGACCTGCCGCCGGGTCAGACCCGAGTGGTGCCACTATCGGCACACGGTAGCAAGGAGCTCAAGATGAGCGGACCGCTGGAGGGCATCACGGTGCTCGACATGTCGCGGGTACTGGCCGGCCCCTGGGCCGGCCAGCTCCTCGCCGACCTCGGTGCCAGGGTGATCAAGATCGAACATCCCAAGCGGGGTGACGATACCCGAGGCTGGGGGCCGCCCTGGCTTGGCCAGGGCGATAGCCCGCAGGAACATGACCTCGAACGGGTGGCGGCGTATTACCTGTGTGCCAATCGCGGCAAGCAGTCGCTCGCCGTGGATATCGCCAGCGAGCAAGGGCAGGCGCTGATTCGCCAGTTGGCCGAAGGCGCCGATATCGTGCTGGAGAACTTCAAGGTCGGCGGGCTTGCCCGCTACGGGCTCGATTACCCCTCCTTGCACAAACTCAATCCACGCTTGATAGGCTGCTCGATTACCGGCTTCGGCCAGGATGGCCCCTATGCGCATCGAGCCGGGTACGACTTCATGATCCAGGCCATGGGCGGGTTGATGAGCCTTACCGGTGAGCCGGATGGCATGCCGATGAAGACGGGTGTGGCAATCACCGATGTCATGACCGGCCTCTATGCCACGGTAGGCGTGCTGGCCGCCCTGCAGGAGCGCGCCCGAACGGGTCTGGGGCAGCACATCGACGTGGCGCTGCTCGATGTCCAGGTGGCCACTCTCGCTAACCAGGCGCTGAACACACTGGTCAGCGGTGCCTCACCGCAGCGCCATGGCAATGCTCACCCCAATATCGTTCCTTACCAGGCGTTCGCATGTGCCGATGGTCATCTCGTGCTCACGGTCGGCAACGATGCTCAATTCGCGCGTTTCGCAAGCCTGTTGGGTCATCCGGAGTGGGCCGAAGACCCAGCCTATGCGACCAATGCGGCACGTGTAGGTAACCGCGAGGCACTGGTGCCGATGATCCAGTCTCGGTTGCTAAACCGGCAGCGCGATGAATGGCTGGCCGACCTCGAGGCCCGCGGCATTCCGGCGGGGCCGATCAACTCGCTTGCCGAAGTGTTCGAAGACCCCCAGGTGTGTCACCGAAAGATGCAACGGACGCTTACCAGTGGTGGGCGCGACGTTCCACAGGTCGCGAACCCGCTGCGCTTCGATGGCGAGTCGGCGACAAGCGATGTGGCGCCACCCGGAATCGGCCAGGACAGCGACCGGATTCTCACCGAGATGGGGCTGACCCAGGACGACATCCTGCGTTTGAGGAACGCTGGCGTGGTGCGTTGAGGGTTGCCGCTTCGCGCACCCCGCACCGTCGATGCGCCTTCTGAGTGTCCCGGAGTCATGCCTGACCAGGCCTCCGACTCTTGGCGTGGGCGCACGGTGACGTGTCTTTCGAACGAAAAAAGCGCCCCTTGGGGCGCTTCTGTCATCGGCTCAGGCCACCGCTCGCGGTGGCCATCGATGTTGCGAGCATCGGAGTCGAACTTGATTCTATCAGAACAAGGGGTATCAGGCTTCCTGTGCGATCGGAATCACGTTGGACGCTGCGTTCTGATACTCCTCGATTTCGTGGAAGTTCATGTAGCGGTAGATTTCACCCGACATGGCGTCGAACTCGCTCATGTAGCGGCGATACTCATCGACGCTCGGCAGGCGACCTTCCACGGCGGCCACCGCCGCCAGTTCCGCGGACGCCAGGTAGACATTGGCGCCGTCACCCAGGCGATTGGGGAAGTTGCGGGTGGAGGTGGAGACCACCGTGCTCTTGGCGGCCACGCGCGCCTGGTTACCCATGCACAGCGAGCAGCCGGGCATTTCCATGCGTGCACCGGCGCGGCCATAAATGCCGTAATACCCTTCCTCGGTCAGCTGGTGCTGGTCCATCTTGGTCGGCGGTGCCAGCCACAGGCGAGTCTTCAGGCTACCGGCCGGTTGCTTCTCGAGCAGCTTGCCCGCGGCACGGAAGTGGCCGATGTTGGTCATGCACGAGCCGATGAACACCTCATCGATCTTCTCGCCGGCAACCTCGGAGAGCAGGCGCGCGTCGTCCGGGTCGTTGGGTGCGCACAGAACCGGCTCCTTTAGCTCGGCCAGGTCGATTTCGATGACCTCGGCATACTCGGCATCCTTGTCGGCACGCATCAGGCTCGGGTTGGCCAGCCACTCTTCCATGCCAAGAATGCGGCGCTCGATGGTGCGCTTGTCACCATAGCCGTTGGCGATCATCCACTTCAGCAGCGTGATGTTCGACTTCAGGTACTCGCTGACGCTCTCCTCGGAAAGCGTGATGGTGCAACCCGCGGCACTCCGTTCTGCGGAGGCGTCGGAGAGTTCGAAGGCCTGCTCGACGGTCAGATCCTCGAGACCTTCGATTTCCAGCACGCGACCCGAGAAGGCGTTCTTCTTGCCAGACTTGGCGACAGTCAGCAGGCCCTGCTTGATGCCGTAGTAGGGTATGGCGTGAACCAGGTCGCGCAGGGTGACGCCGGGCTGGCGCTGACCCTTGAAGCGCACCAGGACCGATTCCGGCATATCCAGTGGCATCACGCCAGTGGCGGCGGCAAAGGCCACCAGGCCGGAACCGGCCGGGAAGGAGATGCCCAGCGGGAAGCGGGTGTGGGAATCGCCGCCGGTACCCACGGTATCTGGCAGCAGCATGCGATTCAGCCAGCTGTGGATGATGCCATCGCCGGGCCGCAGGGAGACACCACCGCGGTTCATGATGAAGTCGGGCAGGGTGTGGTGGGTGTCCACATCGACAGGCTTCGGGTAGGCCGCGGTGTGACAGAATGACTGCATCACCAGGTCGGCCTGGAAACCGAGGCAGGCAAGATCCTTGAGCTCGTCACGGGTCATTGGGCCGGTGGTATCCTGGGAGCCCACGGTGGCCATCTTCGGTTCGCAGTACATGCCCGGACGCACGCCGTCCATGCCACAGGCCTTGCCGACCATCTTCTGGGCCAGGGTGAAGCCGCGGCCGGTGTCCTTCGGTTGTTCCGGCAGACGGAACACGTCCGATTGTGGCAGGCCCAGCGACTCACGTGCCTTGGTGGTCAGGCCGCGGCCGATGATCAACGGAATACGGCCACCGGCGCGCACTTCGTCGAGGATCACCTGGGTCTTGAGTTCGAAGGTGCTGACGACCTCGTCGGTGCCGTGCTTGCAGACCTTGCCCTGATAGGGGTAGATGTCAATGACATCGCCCATCTCGAGGTTGGATACATCCATCTCGACGGGCAGGGCGCCTGCATCTTCCATGGTGTTGAAGAAGATCGGTGCGATCTTGCCACCGAAACAGAAGCCGCCCGCGCGCTTGTTGGGAACGTTGGGGATGTCGTCACCGAAGAACCATAGCACCGAGTTGGTGGCCGACTTGCGCGATGAACCAGTGCCCACCACATCGCCGACATAAGCAACGGGGAAACCCTTTGCCTTGACGTCCTCGATCTGCTTGAGCGGGCCTGTGGTACCGGGCACTTCCGGTTCGATACCGTCGCGCTCATTCTTGAGCATGGCATTGGCATGCAGCGGGATATCGGGGCGCGACCAGGCATCCGGAGCGGGTGAGAGGTCATCGGTATTGGTTTCGCCGGGTACCTTGAACACCGCAAGCGTGATCTTCTCGGCAAGCTCGGGCTTGGCGAGGAACCACTCGGCGTCGGCCCAGGACTGCACCACGTCCTTGGCGACGGCATTGCCGTTCTTGGCACGTTCTTCCACGTCATGGAAGGCGTCGAACATCAGCAGAGTGTGCTTGAGCTGTTCTCCCACTTCCTTGGCCAGTTCCTGGTCGTCGAGCAGCTCGACCAAGGTGACGATGTTATAGCCGCCTTGCATGGTGCCAAGCAGCTTCACGGCGTGAATCTTGTCGATCAGGGGGGAGGTGGCCTCGCCCTTGGCCAGCGCGGTCAGGAAGCCCGCCTTGACGTAGGCAGCCTCGTCAACACCCGGTGGAACGCGATTGGTGATCAAGTCGAGGACGAATTCCTCTTCACCGGCTGGCGGCGACTTCAGCAGTTCGATAAGTGCGGCGACCTGCTCAGCGTTCAGCGGCTTGGGTGGAACACCCTCGGCGGCACGCTCCTCGACATGTTGGCGGTAGGCTTCAATCACGTTGGGGCCCTCATCGGTGGTGATTGCCAGGACATGATCAAGTGACGTGAAACGGTGGCAATTGATCGTTCTGGCGGGTGAAACAGGGGTGAAGGACGCCCTGTCTGCGATGGCGCCGAGTCTACTCGAAACTGTCGACAATGTTAAGCGAGGCCCAGCGCCAGGGCCTTGGACTTTGGTCTGCGTGATGTCCGTCCTGCTACAGGATGTCACCGAGCCCTTGGCGCGTTACCATGGATGACTCGCTGAACCAGAGAGATCCCATGTCTGCCAGCCAATCTTTTGCGCCTGCTCGTCGACGCACATCGTCAGGGGTGATCGTCTCGCCCTGCGTCGGTCTGTGTTCCACCACCCTTGGCGATCGCACTTGCCGGGGATGTCAGCGCGCCGACAGCGAGATCCATGATTGGCCCGGTCTTTCACACGACGAACGCCGTGCTCGCCTGGTAGCACTCGACTCCCTGCGCGAGGCCGTCGCCGGACGCTACCTGCAACTGCTCGACAGCGATGCGTTCGATGCCCAGATGCGGCGCCACCGTATTCGCTCCCGGTCCGATCAGCCGGGGTTATCGAAGGCGGTAGAGCTGCTCAGAGTGGGGCGCGATCGAATTCGCGACCTGCGTTGCTATGGTCTGGCGCCATTGGGTGAGGCGCGTCACCTCTCTGTTGCAGAACTCCATGACCGGATTGCCGCCGATCTGGCCAGTGCCGCAGAATTGCGCCGGATCAGCCTTGCCGATTCCTGACACCCGCATGGCCATCGACGAAGGCCATCGCCTAGAGCCATTATCATGCCAGTAGCCGATTCTCCTCGCCCGCCCGAACGCACTGTCAGCCCCGATACGGATGCGTTGCTGCCCAGCCAGTTGCTTGACTTCCTGGGGTGTCGAACGCCCGATGCCTGGCTTGACTGGGCACTCGACAACACCGAATTACTGTTGATCGACCATGCGCAATGCGAGAAGAAAGCGGCTTCCACCGCGATGAGTCTGCTTTACCGGTATGTCGACCGGCCATTATTGTTGTCAAAGATGTCTCAACTGGCCCGTGAGGAGTTGCTGCATTTCGAGCAGGTGGTGACGTTGATGGAGGCCCGCGGCATTGGCTATCGTCATCTCAGCGCGTCACGCTATGCCGAAGGGTTGCGGCGGCATGTTCGCCCTCAAGACCCCGAGCGACTGGTCGATATCTTGATCATCGGTGCCTTTATCGAGGCTCGCAGTTGCGAGCGCTTTGCCCGGCTCATTCCGCATCTCGACAGTGAGCTTGCAAAGTTCTATCGCAGTCTGGTTAAGTCGGAAGGACGCCACTATGAAGATTACCTGATGCTGGCACGTGAGTACGCCGCATCATCTATCGAGTCACGAATTGCCTTGTTTGCCGCCCACGAAGCGGAACTGGTGCAGACGCCCGACACGGCGTTTCGTTTTCACAGCGGCGTGCCTGCCTGAAGGCCGCCGCCATCGACTGGCAGGACCGACCATGATGCGGAAGCCCTCCGACGTCGTAGACACCAACGAGCAGAATCAACTGGCGCTGTTCGGCCACTTCTCGCTGACCCTCGGCGAGGATGTGGTAACGCAGTTCAGCTATGACAAGGTGAAAGCGCTACTGGTTTACCTGCTGCTGCATAGTCAGCCGGTCAATCGCGCCACCCTGGCGGAGCTGCTGTGGCCCGACCAGGGATTGTCGTCGGGACGCACCAATCTCAGGCATGCACTGCATTGCCTGCGCCAGTCGTTGGGCGAGGAGGCGGAACGTGTACTGGTAGTGTCGCGACAGACCATCGCCTTCCGGCTGCCGGAAAGCTGGCGCTTCGATCTACTGGAAGTCCAGGGGTTGCTCGACGACGAGCGAGACCTGGCCACCCTGGCCGCGCTGCTCGAACGCTACAACGGTGATCTGGTGGAAGAGTTGCAGCTGCCAGCTTGTGGTGATTACCAGCGGTGGTTGCTGCAGGTGCGCAACGAATGGCGGCAGCGTGTCATTCGCTTCGCCGAGGCGGCGCTTGAGCAACATGACAATGTGCCAGACAGGCTTCTCTATGACCTGGTCAGCCGCTTCCCGGGTTATGGTCCATTTCACGAACGGTTGGTACACCAGCTCGCTGATCAAGGCCAGTTGGCCGCCGCTCATGAACAATACAATGCCTACCTTCAACTTCTCGCGCTCTCGGGACAGCAGCCGGAGCCGGCCTTCCTGCAACTGGCGCGTTACTGGTCGGATGCCGGCAGTGACTCGGTTCAAGCGGGTAGCGTAGGCTTCTCGCGAATACTTGCTGCCGATAGCGCACCGCTGCGCGAGGATGAGATCGAGCAGCGCCAGTTGTCGGTGATGGCCATCCGGCTGCGCCTCAAGGGTGACCTGTCGTCGCGGGCGGGTAGCCGCGCCTGCTTGATGTTGCAGTTCGAATTGATGCGCTGGCTCGAGCAGCAGTGCCATCATCTCGGCGGGTTCTGGCTCCCGGGTGCCACCGGTGGGTTGGGGCTTGCCTGTTTCGGCACCCATGGCCCCGCTCACCAGCTGGCCGAACTGGTGGCGTTGTACGAGCACTGCCGCCGGATGCTGCCTGACGAATCGGCGCGACACTGGAGCGGCGAGGGCGAGCCTCCCCAGGTGGCGCTTGCTGCCGGTCTCAACAGTGGCCGGGTGATCTATCTGCCTGAGCGCCATATGGTCGACCCGCTGGGGCAGGTTACCCAGGGGTCGCTTGAACTGATGAACGCTGCCGAAGGCAGTGAGCTGGTGATCTCCCAGGAAGCTAGCCAGCACATGCCACCAGCGCTCGACCTGCAGCCACGGCTGAGTTCACGGCTGGTGGCCAGTGACGGTCGCGTACGCTTGCGAGCGCTGGTGCTGGGCACTAACGAGGGTGGGCGCGAAGCGCTGCCGCCGAGCCTGGTGGGGCGCGAAAGCCAGCTAAGAACGTTGCGTGATGCGTTGGCGCGGGCCGGTATCGGTCTGCGTCAGAGCGTGCTGGTACGTGGCCCTTCCGGTATGGGCAAGTCGGCATTGATGGTGGGCTTTCGGCAACTCGAGCAGAGTCGTGATGCTGCCATCTGCTGGCAGCCAACCACGCGTTTGTCGGTGCAGGAACCGTATGGCGTCGCCAGGCATCTGCTGCGCTGGCGGCTGGGTGGCGAGATTACGACCGATGCCTTCAACGCACTGCTTGAAACGCTGTCCGTACCCGTGCCCGACGAAGAGCGCCGTCAACTGCTGGAAGAGGCGCTTGGAGTGCGTGATCCGCGCGAGGTCGCGGTGCTGGCCCAGAGCGGCGAGGCGGTCGAACTGGTGGTCGGCATGTTGCACCGCTTGATCACTGCACTTGCCGCCGAACGTACCCTGGTGCTGATGATCGATGACCTGCAGTGGCTCGATGAGCCCTCCTTCAAGGTGCTGGCGGGGTTGCAGGCGCGCTTGCCGATCAACTGCGCTTTCCTGCTGGTGGCAAGCCACCATGGGCGCGAGGTGTTGCCGGCGAAGCTGCACTGGGATCAGCAGATCTCCCTTGGTCGCCTCGATGCCATTCAGTCTTCACACTTGCTGTCGCAGCTGTCACGACGCTACCGGATCCATCTCAGTCCGCGCTTGCGAGGCCAGATCATCGAGCGCTGCGACGGTGTGCCGCTCTATCTTCAGGAAATCTGCCGTCGCGTCGACCTGGATCGGCGCGAGGGACGTAGCGTGCAGCTCGATGAACTTCCGCATGGCCTGCTGGGGCTTTTGGCAAGCCGCATCGATCAACTCGATGCCGACCGCGAGGTGGCTCACGTATCGGCGGTGCTCGGTCGACGGTTCCGCTTCGATTTCCTGGCTGAATGCAGTGGTTGGGAGAAACCGCGCCTTTGCCAGGCGCTCGAGCAGATGCGCAGGCTCGAGATAATCGAGCCGGTTGAAGGCGACGACGATGGTCGTGAATATCAGTTCACCCATCAATTGTTGCAGGAAGCCGCCTATCTGTCATGTCCGCGAGATGTGCGTGTGTCCATTCACCGCCAGGTCGTCGAATTGATCGAAGAGCACTTCCCGATGTGGATCAGCCGCCATCCCGGGGACTTCGCCACCCACCTGCGGCGCAGTGGCCACTATGCGCGTGGGGCGCGTTACTTCGAACTTGCGGCGCGTGAGGCACTCAAGGTCAGTGCCAATCGTACGGCACTCAAGATGGCCGATTTTGGTCTGGCGAGTCTGCGTCATGTCGAAGATCAGGCCGAGCGCGAGGTTAGCCTGCTGACCGTTCGTGGTCAGGCGGCCTTCGCCCTTGAAGGCCATGGCTCGCCCACCGCCCACGAGAGTTTCGTTCGAGCGCGCGAACTGCTGGCGGGGCTGGATACCTCCGATGAAGACAGCGACGACCTGGAGCAGGCCTTCCTGGTCAAGTGGGGGCTGTGGGTGGGGTGTAGCCAGCGACATGCGCATGCCGACGCGTTCCATCTGGCATCAAGGCTGGCTGACCTTGCGCAGAGGCTCGATGACCCGCGCTATCGGCGCCTGGCGGAGTACTCGCGGGCCAGCTGCGAGTATTGGGCCGGGCGCATCCAGCTTGCCTATGACCATCTGGAAGAGATCAACCCTCTTGAATCGCCGATGATGATCGAGTGGCTGCCGTTCTCCGATCACCCGCAAGTGGCTGCCGCCTGCTTCCAGGGCTGGGCACTGTGCCTGCGTGGTGACTACCGCCGTGCCGAGCAGCATATCGAGGCGGCGATTCGTCTGGCCGAACGCTTCAACCACCCGGGAAGTCTGGCCATGGCGTTGCTGTATGCCGCATCGCTCTATCGCCAGTTGGGGCATGTACACCTGGCCGCCGCCCGTGCCGAACGCGCCTTCGAGCTGACGGGGTCGCCAGACCTGCACCTGTGGCAGATTGCCGCACGTGGTGTGCTTGGTTGGCAGCGCGCACTGTCGGGCGACCGCGACGGCCTGGCCCAGGTGGAAGCGTCCCTCGAGGAACTCACCGAGCTGACCGGGCGCGACCGTTTTCAGCGGCCCGCGCTGTGGTATTCGGATGCTTGTATCAGTGTCGGTGAATTGACGCGAGCCGAGGACTACCTGGACCAGACGCTGTTTCTGGCCCGCGAGCAGAGCACCTTGTACGTTCCTGAGCTGGCATTGCAGCTGGCGCGGGTTCGCCACCGTCTCGGTCGCTCACGCGAGGCGGTGCGTTTGCTTATCGAGCAGGCCCAGACCCAGGCCCGCGAAGCTGGCAACCTGCACCAGCAACTAAGCGCGCTTTCCATGTGGCTGACCTACATCGACGAAAGTGACGACGACGTGCGTGACGAGTTCCGGCGCTTGCTGTCCGAGGCGACCCCGAGCGATGCACCGATTCTGATGCGTTGGCGCAGTCAGTTGGATCGTACCCTTTCCCATGCGGCCGACATGACATCGTGACCGTCATTCACCCATGGCCTTGCGCTTGACCTAGCCCCTTGGTCGTCAACCAACCATGCAACGCCCCGCTCACACCAAGTGACGGGGCGTTTCCGGTTGTCCAGCAAGAGTGGGACTAGCGTGGGGAAAAGCGCCGGGTCAGGCCCATTTCGGCGATCATGCGGGTCGAGATCTCTTCCACCGAGAAGCGCGTGGTGTCGATGAACGGGATGTGCATCTGTCGGTAGAGTCCTTCGGCCTGGCCGACCTCCTGCATGCACTGGTCCATGGAGCTGTAGCGGCTATTGGGTCTGCGCTCGTTGCGAATGGCGGCCAGGCGGCGCGCATCGATAGTCAGGCCGAACAACTTGTGGCGATGTGGCGCCAGGGCCTTGGGGAGCCTGAGGCTGCCGTCCTCATCGAGATCATCCTCGGTGAGCGGGTAGTTGGCGGCTCGAATGCCAAACTGCAGTGCCAGGTAGAGCGAGGTGGGCGTCTTGCCGCAGCGCGAAACCCCGACCAGGATGACATCGGCCTTGTCATACTGATGGGTGCGCGCACCATCGTCGTTGTCCAGGGCGAAGTGAACCGAATGGATGCGATCCATGTAGACCTCATCCTTGCCGATGGAGTGCGTGCGACCCACCGTGTAGGTGGAGTGGGTCGCCAATTCCTGCTCCAGCGGCTCGAGGAAGGTTGAGAAGATATCGATCTTGAAGCCTTCCGCTTCGCGGATTACCGCGCGAATGTCGCTGTCGACGATGGTGTCGATGATGATCGGCTGCTCGCCATCATGCACCGCTGCCCCATTGATCACGTCCACCAAGGCGCGCGCCTTGATCACCGTATCGATATAGGGCTTGGTCAACATGCGAAATTCGACATTCTCGAACTGGGTCAGCAGGCTACGGCCAAGGCTCTCGGCGGTGATGCCGGTGCCATCGGAGATGAAGAAGGCGGTGCGGGTCATGGCGGTATCGCTGTCGGCGGAAGTGAACGCCCATTGTCGGTGCAGTGGCGAGCCGCGACAAGACTTGAAGAGTGCCTGGTAGGGCAATCGCAGTTGGACATGACGAGGGGCGCCGGGGACAGGTCGAAGAGGAGGTCTTTTGCCATGGATGGCAAAAGTAGCGCCCAGGGAGGGGTTTACAGCGCCTCCTCGCAGACCTGTCGACGGTTTAGCACCGAGTGAAACTCTACACTGCGATATCCCCGGGGTGCCTGGAAAATACGTGTCACTACACAAAATCGTTAAATACGCCATCTGTTGTAAAAAACCTCCACTGACTTCGCTGTTAGACCAATGGCGAATATGGTGGCCCCTTGGTAAAGTCGCGACCATCCCTCCATGCCTGGATTTCCGGGTATGGAGAAACCGGTCGTCGATTTCCAAGGGGGTCACGTGGACGATTACATTGTATGGTTCGATCAGTTGGGTATGGACGATGTCGAGCGGGTAGGAGGGAAGAATGCCTCGCTCGGCGAGATGATCTCCAACCTGTCCGACGCTGGTGTCACCGTGCCAGGTGGCTTTGCCACCACCGCCCACGCCTACCGTGAATTCCTGTCCCACGAAGGGCTCAATGAGCGAATCAATACGGCCCTCTCTACCCTCGACGTGGATGACGTGACGGCATTGGCGAAAACCGGCGCCGAGATACGCCAATGGGTTATCGATACGCCACTTCCCCCAACCTTCGAGAAGCACCTGCGCAGCGCCTACGAGACGCTTTCAAGCCAGCATCCCAAGCTCAAGGTCGCGGTACGCAGCTCGGCCACCGCCGAGGATCTCCCTGATGCGTCGTTTGCCGGTCAGCAGGAGACCTTCCTCAACATCGAAGGCTTCGACAATATCAAGCGTGCCGTGCATGAGGTCTTCGCTTCGCTGTTCAACGACCGGGCAATTTCCTACCGCGTGCACCGTGGCTATGCCCACGAAAACGTGGCGTTGTCCGCCGGTATCCAGAAAATGGTGCGCTCCGAGACCGGCGCATCCGGTGTGATGTTCACCCTGGATACCGAATCCGGCTACCGTGATGCGGTCTTCGTCACTGCTTCCTGGGGCCTTGGCGAGACCGTGGTGCAGGGTGCCGTGAACCCCGACGAGTTCTATGTCCACAAGCCGACGCTGGCGGCCGGGCGCCCGGCGGTACTGCGCCGCAACCTCGGCTCCAAGCTGATCAAGATGGTCTATGGCCAGGAAGCCAGCGCTGGCAAGTCGGTGGACACCATCGACGTGCCGCTCGCCGATCGAGGCCGTTTTTGCATCAATGACCAGCAGGTCATGGCGCTGGCAAGCCAGGCCGTGACCATCGAGCAGCACTACCAGCGCCCGATGGACATCGAGTGGGCCCAGGATGGCGATGACGGCAAGCTCTATATCGTCCAGGCACGTCCCGAGACTGTGGTTTCCCAGCAGGAGGGCGGCAAGCTCGAACGCTTCCAGCTCAAGGAGAAGGGCCGTACCCTGGTGACGGGCCGAGCGATTGGCCAGCGCATCGGGCGTGGCGCGGTGAAGGTGGTGTTTTCCCCGGACGACATGAACAAGGTCAACGCCGGCGACGTGCTGGTGACCGACATGACGGATCCGGACTGGGAGCCGATCATGAAGCGGGCATCGGCTATCGTCACCAATCGCGGCGGGCGCACCTGTCACGCGGCGATCATCGCCCGTGAGCTGGGAATACCCGCCGTGGTGGGCTGTGGCGATGCCACCGAGGTGCTGGCCGATGGTCGCGATGTGACGGTGTCGTGCGCCGAGGGCGATGCCGGCAATGTCTATGATGGCCTGCTGGAATTCGACCGCCGGGTGACCAGCGTCGACGCCATGCCCGAGATTCCCTTCAAGATCATGATGAACGTCGGCAACCCCGACCGCGCCTTCGGTTTTGCAAGCCTGCCCAACGCAGGCGTTGGTCTGGCACGCCTGGAATTCATCATCAACCGCATGATCGGCGTGCACCCCAAGGCGCTGCTCGAGTACGACACGCTGCCCGCCGAGCTTCAGCAGAGCATCGATCTGCGCATCGCCGGCTACAACAGTCCGGTTGACTTCTACGTCGACAAGCTCGTCGAGGGCATCTCCACCCTGGCGGCCGCCTTCTATCCGCAGCGGGTCATCGTGCGGCTCTCGGACTTCAAGTCCAACGAGTACGAGAACCTGATCGGTGGCAAGAACTACGAGCCCGGTGAAGAGAACCCGATGCTTGGCTTCCGGGGTGCCTCACGCTACATCTCCGACTCCTTCCGGCCATGCTTCGAGCTGGAGTGCCGGGCGCTGAAGCGGGTACGCGAAGTGATGGGGCTCGATAACATCGAGATCATGGTACCGTTCGTGCGGACCACCGAAGAAGCCAGTCAGGTGATCGATCTACTGGCCGCCAATGGCTTGAAGCGTGATCCCCAGGGCCTCAAGGTGATCATGATGTGCGAGCTGCCGGCCAACGCCTTGCTCGCCGACGAGTTCCTTGAGTATTTCGACGGCTTCTCGATCGGTTCCAACGACCTTACCCAACTGACGCTCGGCCTGGATCGTGACTCCGGCATCGTTGCCCACCTGTTCGACGAGCGCAATCCGGCGGTCAAGAAGCTGCTGGCCATGGCTATCCAGGCATGTCGCGCCAAGGGCAAGTACATCGGCATCTGCGGCCAGGGCCCCTCGGATCATCCCGACCTGGCCAAGTGGTTGATGGAGCAGGGCATCGATTCGGTATCACTGAACCCCGACGCGGTGCTCGAGACCTGGTTCATGCTGGCCGGTGAAACTCTGGGTTGAGAACAGGGACCGACTAGGGCAATCGCTGTTGGACATGACGAGGGGCGCCGGGGACAGGTCGAAGAGGAGGTCTTTTGCCATGGATGGCAAAAGTAGCGCCCAAGGACGGGTTCACAGCGCCTCCTCGATGGTCCGACATTTCGGGACCTGTCCCCGGTTCAGCACCGAGTGAAATTGCTTACTGCGATTGCCCTGGGGGCGACCCACTGGCCTAAAACCAGCAACGCCGCGATACATCGCGGCGTTGCTGGTTTTAGGACGGCCCCAGGACTCGTGCCTGGCGCCCACAAGTGTAGCAAAGCCGGTTAGATCCAAATCTCTCGCAACTCAGGCTTTCCGGTGTTGCCGACCTCGATCTCCCAGCCGTGGCCCGGTTGCCAGTCGCCCAGCACGATGCGCTGAGCGGGCTTGCCGTCGATGTCGAGCGCGTGGACCGCCGGGCGATGGGTGTGGCCATGGATCAGCGTGGTCACGCCGTAGTCGGCCATCACCTTGACCACCTCATCGGGGGTCACGTCCATGATGTCGTCGGCCTTGTTGGAATTGGCCTCGCCGGACTGTTCGCGCAACTGGCGTGCCAGCTGAATCCGCTCGCCCAGGGGCATGCCGAGAATCCGGGCCTGCCAGTTCGGGTCGCGTGCCTGGGCGCGAAAGGCCATGTAAGCGTCGTCACGGGTGCACAGGCTGTCGCCATGCATCAGCAGCACGGGCTGATCGCCGAAAGAGACAAGGCTCGGGTCGGGCAGCAGGGTGGCGCCGGCCCGTTCGGCAAAGCGCTCGCCAAGCAGGAAGTCGCGGTTGCCGTGCATCAGGTAGATGGCGGTACCGCGCTGGGCGAGGTCGTTAAGCGCCTGGGCGACGCGTACGGCAAGGTCGGCGTGGCCGGTAGGATCGCTGCCCGCCAGGTCGAGCAGGTCGTCGCCGATCCAGGCGTCGAAGAAGTCGCCGAGGATGTACAGCGCATCGCAGTCTCTGGCGCGGGTCTCGAGCCAGCCAAGAAAGCTCTCGGTAATCTCCGCGGCGGCGGGATTCAGGTGCAGGTCTGAAATCAGCAGGGTGGTCATCGGTTGGCGCCTTCCTTAATCCTGCTGAAGGTAGGCCTTCTGGATCACCACGTCCTCGGCGGGCACATCGGCATGCATGCCGCGGCGGGTGGTCTTGACCGCCTTGATCTTCTCGACCACGTCCATGCCCTCGACCACTTCACCGAACACGCAGTAGCCCCAGCCCTGGATCGACTTGCCGCTGTGGTTGAGGAAGTCGTTGTCGGCGATGTTGATGAAGAACTGCGCAGTGGCGGAATGCGGGTCCTGGGTACGCGCCATGGCCAGGGTGCCGGTGGCATTGACCAGGCCATTGTCGGCTTCGTTATCGATCGGGTCGCGGGTCGGTTTCTGATTGAAATCACTATCGAACCCGCCACCCTGCACCATGAAACCATCGATCACGCGGTGGAACAGGGTGTCGTCATAAAAGCCCTCGCGCACGTACTGTTCGAAATTGGCGGCGGTTTTCGGTGCCTTTTCATGATTCAGGGCGATGGTGATGTCACCAAAATTGGTCTGCAGAACGATCATGGGGTATTTCCTGTTCGGTATGTGGGCACTGCCTTGGCGTTGCCCATGGGCGTGACGCTATAATAGCGGTTTTGCCTCGCTGCGCGAAGCGGGCGTCGCAGGGCAGAAGCTTGCGCCGACGCCAGCGGTGAGGGGCGCCGGTGACAAGCCGAAGAGGAGGTCCGATGCCAGGGATGGCATCGGTAGCGCCCAGGGAGGGGTTTACAGCGCCTCCTCGAAGGCTTGTCACCGGAACCCCCCGAGTAGAGAAGGCTATCCTGCAACGGCACCGGACCAACCAGAGGTTGATTTTCCAACCATGACCACCGAGACCACCAGCGCGCCGAATTTCATCCGCAACCAGATACGCGACGAGCGCGAGGCTGGCCGTGACGACAAGATCGTGACCCGCTTCCCGCCTGAGCCCAATGGTTTCCTGCATATCGGTCACGCCAAGTCGATCTGCCTCAACTTCGGGCTGGCCGAACAGTTCGGGGGCGACTGTCATCTGCGTTTCGATGACACCAACCCGGCCAAGGAAGAGCAGGCCTACATCGATGCCATCAAGGCCGATGTCGAATGGCTGGGCTTTCAATGGGCGGGCGGCGTGCGTTTTGCCTCGGACTATTTTGACCAGCTCTACGCCTGGGCCCAGCACCTGGTTCGTGAAGGCAAGGCCTACGTCGACGACCTTTCGCCCGATGAGATCCGTGAATATCGTGGCACGCTGACCGAACCCGGCCGGCCAAGCCCATACCGCGAGCGCAGTGCCGACGAGAACCTCGACCTGCTCGAGCGCATGCGCACCGGTGAATTCGCCGAAGGCGAGAAGGTGTTGCGGGCAAGGATCGACATGGCCGCACCCAACATCAACCTGCGCGACCCCATCCTCTACCGTATCCGCCACGCCCACCATCACCAGACGGGCGACAAGTGGAAGATCTACCCCAGCTACGACTTCACCCATGGCCAGTCGGATGCCATCGAAGGCGTCACTCACTCGATCTGCACGCTGGAGTTCGAGGATCACCGACCGCTGTACGAATGGTTCCTCGACAACCTGCCGGTGCCCTGCAAGCCCCGGCAGATCGAGTTCGCGCGGCTCAACATGAACTACACCCTGACCTCCAAGCGCAAGCTCAAGCTGCTGGTCGATCAGGGGATCGTCGATGGCTGGGACGACCCGCGCATGCCGACCATCTCCGGAATGCGCCGGCGTGGCTATACCGCGGCATCGATCCGCAAGTTCTGCGAGATGATCGGTGTGACTCGCGCCGATGGCGGCCTGGTCGACATCGCCATGCTCACCCACGCCATCCGCTCTGACCTCGAGGACAATGCTCCCCGCGCCATGGCGGTGCTAAGGCCACTCAAGGTGGTGTTGACCAACGTGGCCGAGGATCATGAGGAAGTGTATGAGGTTCCCGGCCACCCGGCGCGTGAGGACATGGCGGTGCGCAAGGTGCCCTTGACCCGCGAACTCTACATCGACGCCGATGACTTCATGGAGGAGCCACCCAAGAAGTTCTTCCGGCTGGCACCGGGCAAGGAAGTGCGGCTGCGCAACAGCTACGTGATCCGTTGTGACGAGGTGGTCAAGGATCCGGCGGGTGAGATCACCGAGCTTCGCTGTTCGGTGGATTTCGATACCCTGGGCAAGAACCCGGAAGGCCGTAAGGTGAAGGGCGTGATTCACTGGGTCAGTGTCACCCATGGGGTGCCCATGGAGGTGCGTCTCTACGACAACCTGTTCGAGGTCGAGCAACCCGACCGCGACCGCGATGCCGACTTCCTCGAGCACCTCAATCCGCAATCGCTGGTGGTCTGCCAGGCGGTCGGCGAGCCGAGCCTTGCCGAAGCCTCACCGGAATCGCGCTTCCAGTTCGAGCGTGTCGGATATTTCTGTGCCGACCGCCATGCCTGCGAATCCGGCAAACTGGTGTTCAACCGCACTGTGGGGCTGAAGGACAGCTGGGCCAAGATCAAGAAGAAGGGGTAATCGTGAGCAGCACTCTGCAGGTCTATAACACGCTGTCTCGTCGCAAGGAGGTCTTCACGCCGATCGAGCCGGGCCGTGTACGCATGTATGTCTGCGGCATGACCGTCTACGACTACTGCCACCTGGGCCATGCCCGCGTGATGGTGGCCTTCGACGTGATCACCCGTTATTTGCGCAGCCGCGGTTTCGATGTCACCTACGTGCGCAATATCACCGATATCGACGACAAGATTCTCAAGCGTGCCGACGAAAATGGCGAAACCATCAGTGCGCTGACCGAGCGCATGATCGCCGCCATGCATGAGGACGAATCACGGCTGTTCGTATTGCGACCGGATGCCGAGCCGCGAGCCACGGGGCATATCGCCGAGATCATTGCGATGATCGAGTCGCTGATCGACAAGGGTTATGCCTACGGTGCCGTCAACGGTGATGTGTATTACCGGGTGCGCAAGTTCGAGGGCTACGGCAAGCTCAACAATCGCGACCTTGACGAGATGCGATCCGGTGCCCGGGTCGAGGTCGATGAATCCAAGGAGGACCCGCTCGACTTCGTGCTGTGGAAGGCGGCCAAGCCCGGCGAAGCCAGTTGGTCGTCGCCCTGGGGCGAGGGGCGACCCGGCTGGCATATCGAATGCTCGGCGATGTCCACCTGCTGCCTCGGCGAGACCTTCGACATTCACGGTGGCGGGCCGGACCTCACCTTTCCGCACCATGAGAACGAGATCGCCCAGAGCGAGGCGGCCACCGGCAAGCCCTACGTCAATACCTGGATGCATGCCGGCGCAGTGCGCGTGAACCATGAGAAAATGTCCAAGTCGCTGGGCAACTTCTTCACCATCCGCGAGGTGCTGGCCCATCACGACCCGGAAGTGGTGCGCTATCTGCTGGTGGCCAGCCACTACCGCAGCCCGATCAACTACGCGCCGGATTCGCTTCTGGAGGCACGCAAGTCGCTGGAGCGTTTCTATAACGCCCTTGAGTGTGTGCAATGCCCCGCGCCCGACAAGTCGCTTAAGGTCGATACTCGCTATGCCGAACGCTTCACATCGGCCATGGACGACGACTTCAACACCCCCGAGGCGCTATCGGTGATGTTCGACCTGGCCCGTGAGTTGAACCGAGCGCGCAAGGAAACACCCGAGCAAGCGCCAGCCCTGGCGGCAGAACTAAAGCGCCTGGGCGGTATTCTGGGGCTCCTGCAACAGGACCCGGCGGCGTTTCTCAAGGGCGCGGGAAGCGAGCTTGCGTTGAGCGAAGCCGAGATCGACGCGCGCATCGAAGCGCGGGCCGAGGCCAAGAAGGCCAAGGACTTCGCCCGTGCCGATAGCATCCGCGACGAGCTCGCCGCACTGGGTATCATCCTCAAGGACTCACGCGAGGGCACAAGCTGGGTGCTCGAGACGCCAGGTGAGTGATCCGTAGGGGCCTCGGAAGGGCAGTGATCTTCATGATCCGCCAGTGGTGTCGGCTCATTCGCCTGCAGGCGGCAGCGGTACCTGCCGCGGCCAGTCATCGGCGACCACGAACAGGCGTTGCCAGCCTTGCGTGGGGTGATGCAAGGCGAGCTGAATAGGCGAGGCGGGTGTGGTGAAGTGCTCAGCCAACTGGGCCTCGATATCACGCAACGGCGAAAGCCACTCCTTGCGTGGCAGGGCCAGCCAATGCGGTTTGCGCAGCCATCGCCCCTGGGTGCCAGGGGCGATGGCGTCCCTGAGGCGTGGCCAGTCGGACCAGTGCAGCCAGCGCCCCTT
Source organism: Halomonas urumqiensis (assembly GCF_003028575.1). GTDB lineage: Bacteria > Pseudomonadota > Gammaproteobacteria > Pseudomonadales > Halomonadaceae > Halomonas > Halomonas urumqiensis. Next base: position 73,930 of record NZ_PYUD01000009.1, read on the forward strand.
CAAGTGGTCTCGGGTCGCCTCGTGCGGTGCGGGAAATGCACCATGCAGGGGGTAGAACAGCACGCCGGGCATCGCCAGGCGACGCGTTATCCGCAACGCTTCTTCGCTCACTCCGGCATCGCCATGCACAAGGCGACGCAGGGTGTCGCGGGCTTCAGGCTGCTCGCTCAGGCGCAATTGCCGTTGGTAGAGATGTTCGCGCTTGTTGGCCAGGCTATCGGCTCCCCCCGGCCCGATCCAGCGAGCCTGATCCGTGTCGCCGCGTGGTCCCACCGGCAACCCCAGGTAGAACTTTATCGCCACCTCCAGATGGATGGTCGTATCACTGTCCCGCTTTTGGTAGATCAGGTCGAACTCGCCAAGGGTAAGCCTGTCGCGCAGGATGCGCAGGTTGTGGGCCAATAGTTGAGTGCCTGGCGCGGCATTCAGCAGAAACTGCCAAAGTCGCTCGTGATAGAGACCCATGCGGCCCACCAAGGCATCGCCGATATGCGACTCGAGCGGCGCTGGGTTCGCCTCGATGTCAGCGAGCCACTCGCGCAGCCGAGTGTCATCGGCGAGCCCGAGCTCCTGGCGAGTGGGACGATGACACGAGGGCAGGGCAATCAGGTCCGGCGCCAGCAACACCCAGGCGAGGTCACGCACCAGCGGATGGTGGCAGTCATCGAGCGGTGTGGTCGTCGTCGGCATGGACTACCTTCCCGGGCGGCCAGCCTGCCAACCCAGGCCGGTGAGTGAATGAGGCGTTGAGGGCAAGTCTCTGACACGCCAATCCTCTTTTCCCTATACTCAGCATACATTCTCGACCTACCGGGTGGTAACGCCAATGAACCCCTCCATGATTCGCTTCGCGGCACTCGCCGCCGGAACGCTGATGGGTGTATCCGTCGCCCAGGCCAACGAGCCGGTGGTGGTCTCCTCAAAGATCGATACCGAAGGGTCGGTACTCGGCCAGTTGATCCTGCAGCGCCTGGAATCCGGCGGCATCGAGGTGGAAGACCGGCTGCAACTGGGTGGCACGAGTATTGTGCGTGAAGCGTTGCTGGCCGGCGAAATCGACCTGTATCCGGAATACACGGGCAATGGCGCCTTTTTCTTCGACATGACCGACAGCGATGTCTGGCACGATGCCGATGACGCCTATGCCACCGTGGCCGAGCGCGATGCCGAGAACGGCCTGGTATGGCTGACCCCGGCCGAGGCCAACAACACCTGGGCCATGAGCGTTCGCAGTGACCTTGCCGATGAGCATGGCCTGGCGACCCTCGAAGACCTTGCTGAATACCTCGCCGAGGGCGGTGAGTTCAAGTTCGCCGCCAGTGCCGAGTTCGTCGAGTCCGAGCAGGCGCTGCCTGCCTTCCAGCAAGCCTATGGGTTCGAGCTGAGCGACGATCAGCTACTGGTGCTTTCCGGTGGCAACACCGCCTCGACCATGCGCGCTGCCGCCCAGCAGACCAGCGGGGTCAACGCTGCCATGACCTACGGTACCGATGGTGGTCTCGGTGCACTTGGGCTGGTCGTGCTGGATGATACGCTGGGCGTCCAGCCGGTCTACCAACCGGCCCCGGTGGTCCGCGACAGCGTGCTTGACGAGCACCCCGAGATCGAATCACTGCTGGAGCCGGTGTTCAAGGCGCTGGACCTCGAGACCCTGCAGCGTCTCAACGGCGACGTGGCGGTGAATGGCCGCGACCCCCGCGAGGTAGCGTCGGATTTCCTCGACGGCCTGGGTGACTGAGGCCTCGGTGCGCAGCGATTCACCATCGCCCAACCGGGTGCTGCTGGTCCTGATGCTTGCGGCCTGTGCCGCATGGCTCGGCCTGGCGTCGGTCAGCGTGGCGCCCAACCGTATCGTGCCCGGGACCGCTTATCTGGCCGCCGAGGCGGTCGGTTGGCCGCTGGCGCTGGCAGGATGCCTGCCGATGTTGGCGGTGGCGGGGCTTGCGTGGCGGCCCGACGAACGTTCGCTGCGGCTGTCACTCGCTGTGGTGTTGGGCCTGATGATGTGGCTACCGCTGTGGTTGGCCATCAATGCCATGTTGCTGATCGACCCGGACATGCCCCAGTCGCGCCTGGGGATTGGTCCCGCGGTGTGGCTGCTGTTGTTCCTGCTGGCCCTTGCGCTGATCGAATTGCGTACGCGCCTGGCACTCTCCCGCCTGGCGGGTTGGGGGCTCGTGGTACCGATTCTCGTGACGTGGGCGCTGTGCCTTGCCTGGTGGCTTGCGCCGCTGGCGCTGGTGCGGGAATACCAGGCGCGCAGTGCTCAGTTCCTGGCGGCGATCGGCCATCACCTGGCGCTGGTAGGTGCGGCGGTGGGCGCGAGCCTGGTGCTTGGTGTGGCGCTGGCCCTGGCCATGCGCCGTCATGAGCGTCTCGAACGACTGGGGTTCGGGGTGCTGAATTTTCTGCAGACCATCCCCAGCCTGGCACTGTTCGGGCTACTGCTGGCACCGCTCGCCTGGCTCTCGGCCAATCAGCCCTGGCTTGCCGCGTTGGGGGTGAGCGGTATCGGCTGGGCGCCGGCGTTGCTCGCATTGATTGCCTACAGTCTGCTGCCGATGGTGCGTAACACCTTCGTGGCGCTGGAGGGCGTCGACCCCGGGGTCATCGAAGCGGCCCGCGGTATGGGCATGAGTCGTTCCCAGGTGTTCCTGCAGGTGCGTCTACCCCTGGCGTTGCCGGTACTGCTCGAAGGGGTGCGTATCACCACCGTTCAGGCCATCGGGCTTGCCGCCGTTGCGGCACTGATTGGCGCCGGTGGCCTGGGTACCTTCATCTTTCAGGGCCTTGGCCAGGCGGCCATGGACATGGTGCTGCTGGGTGCGCTGCCGATCCTTGCCATGGCGCTAATCGCCGATGCATTGCTCGGTGCGTTGGCCTCGCGTCTGCGTGACGGATCCCTGACATCCCCAGGAGGTGCTCGATGATCGAGCTGTTCGAGGTCACCAAGCGCTTCGCTAACGAGACCGCCGTGGATGGCATCTCGCTACGCGTCGAGACTGGCGAGCTATGCGCATTGGTGGGCACCTCGGGGTGTGGCAAATCGACCACCTTGCGCATGATCAACCGGCTCATCGAGCACACGGCCGGTGAAATTCACCTGGATGGCCATCCGGTACGCACCTTCAATGAGCAGGAACTGCGTCGGCGTATCGGTTACGCCATCCAGAGTACCGGGCTGTTTCCGCACTGGAGCGTGGCGCGCAATATCGGGCTGGTACCGAGGCTTCTGAAATGGCCCAAGGCGCGGGTTGCCGAGCGGGTGGAAGAACTCATGGACCTGCTCGGGCTGCCGATGGCGCAATTCGCCGACAAGTACCCCCATCAGCTTTCCGGAGGGCAGGCGCAGCGTGTCGGCGTCGCCAGGGCGCTGGCCGCGGACCCCGATATCCTGCTGATGGACGAGCCGTTCGGGGCGCTCGACCCGATCACGCGTGAGACCCTGCAGGTAGAGCTGCGCGCCCTCCAGGCACGCTTGCACAAGACCATTGTCTTCGTCACCCACGACATGGATGAAGCGCTGCTGCTGGCCGACAGGCTGGTGGTGATGCGCGCCGGCCGGATTATTCAGCAGGGCACGCCGCTTGAGTTGTTGCGCTCGCCGGTCGATGACTTCGTCGCCTCGATGCTGGGCGGTGAAAATCGTGGACTCAAGGAGGCGGCGCTGACGCCTGTCAGCGAACGCATGCTGCCGCTGTCGCCGAGGTTGATTTCCCGCTCGCGGGTAGGGCGTGACGCGACACTGCACCAGGCATTGGCAGTGATGTTTCGCGAGCACGCCGACCGGCTCACGGTGGTTGATGATGACGAGATGCCGGTAGGCGAGTTGTCGCTACGCCGTCTGGTGGGTGCTGGCCGTGAAGAGTGAGTCGGTGACAGACACCAGGCGGTGCGGATTGATGAGAGGGTGGAAGAGAGGGGTGATGATAGCGGTGATGAGAGAATGGCGAGCGCCGCTGGTCTGGGGCGGCTTGCTGATCGCCTTTTGTCTTGCAATGGGTGAGCTCGAGCCGTTCTATCGGCTGATCGAGCCTGATTCACGACGCGTCATCTATGACCGCGCCGACTTCCTGACCCTGCTGTGGCGGCACCTGACGGTGGTCGGCATCGCGTCGTTCTTCGCAATAATGATTGGCGTCACCGCCGCAGTTCTGGTCACGCGTCCGGCAGGGCGGGATTTCCTTCCTCTGGTGGCCCAGTTGGCCTCCATGGGCCAGACCTTTCCCCCCGTGGCGGTATTGGCCCTGGCGGTGCCGGTACTCGGTTTCGGTGGCGTGCCGATCGTCGTCGCGCTGCTGCTCTATGGGCTGCTGCCGATCGTGCGCAATACCCTGGCCGGGCTCGAGGGCATCGACGCCTCTGTGCTCGAATCGGCGCGGGGCATGGGCATGGGCCGCATGCAGATACTTGCCCAGGTTGAGCTGCCGCTGGCATTCCCGGTGATCCTCGCCGGCATTCGTACTTCGGTTACCGTCAACATCGCCACCGCGGCGCTCGGGGCCACCGTTGGCGCCAGCAATCTTGGCGACCCCATCATCTCCGGCATCGTCAATGCCAACACCGCGTATGTGGTCCAGGGTGCGCTGCTGATCGGCCTGCTGGCGCTGACGGTGGATAGCCTGTTCGCACGCTTGCAGCCCTGAGAGCCGCCTGATATTCGGCCTGTCATCGCTTTGATTCGGGTGATGAACAGGCATCATGTCATGACCTTGATGATGCGTTTAGCTAGTGGATTCCACCAAATTTCTGCCAGGGGGTAGCAAGACAGTGAGCCTTGATGGCATCTTACGTTAACGTCAACTACTGTGACGTTGGTGATGAGCTGGAGAAAAGCTCTGGCAGCTGGCTACAGTAGGAACAACACTGCCCTCACAAGGGGCGGATGTGCTCCTGCCACCACCCTAGGACCAGGACAATGACAAGCCAACAAGATATCCATACACCGGAATTCCTGACCGGTGACGAGTTCAGCATTCCCACCTTTCGCCTGTTGAAACAGGATGGCAGCCTTTTCGAGGGTGCCACGGCGCCCGAGCTCGATCGTGACCAGGCGTTGCGAATCTACCAGGCCATGGTGACCACGCGTGTCCTCGATGAGCGGATGATGGCGGCCCAGCGGCAGGGCCGGCTCAGTTTCTACATGCAGTGCACTGGCGAAGAGGCGGCGGTGATTGGTGCTACCGCCGCCCTGGAAGACGCCGACATGATCATGGCTCAGTACCGCGAGCAGGGGGCGCTGGTCTACCGCGGCTTCACCTACGATGAGTTCATGAATCAGCTGTTCGGTAATGAGCTGGATTACGGCAAGGGCCGCCAGATGCCGATTCACTACGGCTCCCGCAAGCTGCACTACATGACCATCTCCTCGCCACTGGCCACCCAGATTCCTCAGGCGGCCGGTTACGCCTATGGCCAGAAGCTGGCGGGTGAAGGGCACTGCACGATCACCTTCTTCGGTGAGGGTGCCGCCTCGGAAGGGGATTTTCATGCCGCGCTGAATATGGCCTCGGTGCATGAGGTGCCGGTGATCTTCTTCTGCCGCAACAATGGCTATGCGATCTCCACGCCGTCCATCGAGCAGTTCGCCGCCGATGGCATCGCACCGCGTGCCTATGGGTACCGCATGCACGTGATTCGTGTCGACGGCAACGACATCCTGGCCGTGCTGGCGGCGACCCGTGCCGCACGACGTATCGCCGTGGAGCACAACAAGCCGGTATTGATCGAGGCGATGACCTACCGTCTGGCTGCCCACTCCTCCTCGGATGACCCCTCGGGCTACCGGTCGAAGAAAGAGGAGGAAGCCTGGCGCGAGAAGGATCCGCTCCTGCGCATGCGGCTGTGGCTGATCGCCCACGAGTGGTGGAGCGAGGAGCAGGAGAAGGCCCTTCAGGAGGAATTGCGTCGGGAAGTGCTTGAAACCATGAAGCGTGCCGAGAAGCGTCCGCCGCCGCCGCTGGACAGCCTGGTCACCGATGTCTATGCCGACGTCACGCCGGCCTTGCAGCGCCAGCTCGATCGCTTGAAGACCCATATCCGCCAGTATCCCGACAGCTACCCGCGTGGCGCCAGTTCCCTGGACCCGGATGTCGCGGTCGGTGACGATGCCGCCACCGAAGGAGACGCCTGACATGCCGACCATGAACATGCTGCAGGCCATCAACAACGCCCTGGACATCGCCATGGCGGAAGATGAAAAGGTGTTGTGCTTCGGGGAAGACGTCGGCATCTTCGGTGGCGTGTTCCGCGCCACCAGCCATTTGCAGGAAAAGTATGGCCGCGCGCGTTGCTTCAATACGCCGCTGGTGGAGCAGGGGATCATCGGCTTTGCCAATGGTCTGGCGGCCCAGGGCTCTGTTCCTGTGGCGGAAATCCAGTTTGCCGACTATATCTTTCCGGCCTTCGACCAGATCGTCAACGAGACCGCCAAGTTCCGTTATCGCTCGGGTGATCTGTTCAATGTCGGTGGGCTGACCATCCGCGCCCCCTATGGTGGCGGCATCTCCGGCGGGCTTTACCACTCGCAATCGCCTGAGGCCTATTTCGCCCACACGCCTGGGCTCAAGGTGGTGATTCCACGCAACCCCTACCAGGCCAAAGGGCTGTTGCTGTCGGCGATTCGTGACCCCGACCCGGTGCTGTTCTTCGAGCCCAAGCGGTTGTATCGCGCTTCCACCGGCGAGGTGCCGGAGGAGGATTACCAGTTGCCGATCGGCGAAGCCGAGGTGACCCGCGAGGGCAGCGATATCACCGTGCTTGGCTGGGGCGCTCAGATGGAAGTGATCGAGCGTGCGGTGGCACTCGCCGAGAAGGAGGGTATCTCCTGCGAGGTGATCGACCTGCGTTCGATCCTGCCCTGGGACGAAGACACCGTCGCGGAATCGGTGCTCAAGACCGGCCGCCTGCTGATCACCCACGAGGCCCCGCTGACCGGCGGCTTCGCCGGCGAGATTGCCGCCACCATCGCCGAACGCTGCTTCCTTTACCTGGAGTCCCCCATCAGCCGGGTGACCGGGCTGGATACGCCTTTCCCGCTAACCCTGGAGAAGGAGTATCTACCCGACCACTTGAAGATCTTCGAAGCGATCAAGGCCTGCGTGGCTTTCTGAGTCGGTATTGGACAGGAGTGAGTGACATGAGTGATTTCATGCTGCCCGATATCGGTGAAGGTATCGTGGAGTGCGAGGTGGTGGAGTGGCGCGTGGCCGAGGGCGATGTGATCGAGGAAGACCAGCCGGTGGTCGAGGTGATGACTGACAAGGCACTGGTCGAGATCACCGCGCCACAAGCCGGTCGGGTGACGCGGTTGTATGTACCCAAGGGCGAGATCGCCAAGGTGCATGCGCCGCTCTATGCCTACGAGGTCGAAGGTGCCATGCCAGCACCCGAAACCGCCACCGAGACCCCGGTGGTGCAGCCAAAAGTAGTGCAGCCAAAAGTAGCGCAGCCCCAGGTCGCGGCGCGCGACTTCATCCTGCCGGATATCGGTGAGGGTATCGTCGAGTGTGAAGTGGTCGAATGGCGGGTCAGTGAAGGAGAGACCATCGCCGAGGACCAGCCGGTCGTCGATGTGATGACCGACAAGGCACTGGTCGAGATCACCGCACCAGAGGCCGGGGTGGTAAGCAAGCTGCATGTCGGGAAGGGCGAGATTGCCAAGGTGCATGCGCCGCTTTATGCCTACCAGCCCGAAGGTACCGAGGCGTCGTTAGAGGAACCGCAGGCAGTGGCCAGGCAAGCTTCCACTGCGGCTAACCCGCCATCGCCGGCTGCCGATGCCAAGGTTGTCCGCCAGGGTCACCGGTCAGGCGAGTCACCTGCCGGGGTCGAGACTGGCCGCGGTCCTTATGGAAGAATTCCCGCCGCACCGGCGGTACGCCGTTTGCTGCGTGAGCATGAGCTGACCCTCGACGAGGTACCGGGCACCGGCAAGCAAGGCCGGGTGCTGAAGGACGATGTGCAGCGTTACCTGGACGCCGGTGGCAAGGCCACCCGTGTGCAACAACCTGACACGACAGCGCCGGGCGCCGACAACGCCGCAGCGGCCGAACCCATCACCCAGGGCGGCAAGGTGGAACCCCTGCGTGGCGTGCGCGCGGTGATGGCACGGCGCATGGTCGAGGCTGCCACCACCATCCCGCACTTCCAGTATGGCGAGGAGATCGATGTCACCGCGCTGCTGGCGCTACGCGAACGCCTCAAGCCGCTGGCGGAGGCGGAAAATACCCGGCTGACGCTGATGCCGCTGTTCATGAAGGCCATGGCGCTGGCGGTGAAGGCCCATCCGATCCTCAATGCGAGGCTCAATGACGAGGCCACCGAGATTCATTACCAGGATTCGGTGAACATCGGCATGGCGGTGGATAGCCGCGCCGGGTTGATGGTGCCCAACGTCAAGGGGGTCGAGCGCCGCACCCTGCTCGAGGTGGCGGCCGAGATCCAGCGTCTCACCGAAGATGCCCGTGCTGGCCGGGTCGCCCAGCAGGATCTCAAGGGCGGCACCATCAGTATCTCGAATATCGGGGCACTGGGCGGCACCTATGCCGCGCCCATCATCAACGCGCCCGAGGTAGCCATCGTGGCGATCGGCAAGACCCAGTGGTTGCCACGCTTCGATGAACATGGCGAGGTGACCCGGCGGGCGATCATGACGATCACCTGGTCGGGGGATCACCGCATCATCGATGGTGGCACCATCGCCCGCTTCTGCAATGCCTGGAAGGGCTACTTGGAAGCGCCGGAGACGATGCTTCTGCATCTGGGCTGAGGCGGATGCGATGAGCCAGCCCCCTCTGCAGCAGTTCTATATCCCGGAAGAGCAGTCGATCTATCTGCTCAGCCACGGCGATGCCCGCAAGCTCAAGGCTTGGGTGGCGCTGTGCCAGGCCCAGCTCGAGCAGCTGGGCTACCGGGAGATAGCATTGATCGGCAAGGGGGCCTACGGTTTCGTGTTCGCCGGGCTCACGGCGCTAGGTGACCGCTACGTGTTCAAGTTCACGCGCGTCACCCTGCCGGCGCACCTTCAGGAGCGCCTCGAAGAAGAGGCGTTCATGCTGGAGCAGGTCGACCACCCACGGGTGCCGAAGTTGATTGCCTACCAGCGGGTCCGCAACCAGTCGATCCTGGTGATGCAGCGTGCGCCTGGGCTCAACCTTGAAGAAGTGTCGCTTCGTGAAGGCCGTCTGCCGCCACGCCTGGTGGTCCGCATCGCCGATCAACTGGCCGACATTCTGCGCGCACTGCGTCGCGAGAACGGCCCATCGTTACGCCCCATCGTGCATGGCGACATCAAGCCCTCGAATCTGGTATTCGATGGCGACAGGGAAACCATTGCGTTGATCGACTGGGGCTCGTCGGTGTTCGCCCAACTGGATGCTAATCAGCAGTTCGTGGCGGCCAACGTCATGGAACTGATGTCGGATAATCTGCAGCAGACCAACGCCCGCCTGGGCGATGTCTATTTCATTGGCGAGGAGCAGCTCAATGGTGCGCTCTCCTCGCCACGCTTCGACGAGCAGGGCGCCGCCGGTACCCTCTACGCACTAGCCTCGGCGCAGTCTTGCCGGTTCGGACATCGGGCCATTCCGGCCACCTCGCTTGGCCTTCCGGTGGAATTCGCCCGCATGCTGGATGGCATGCTCGATCCGGATCCGGCCGTTCGCTTGCGTGCCGGTGACCATTTCATCGAGGCGATGCCACGCATGGCACGTGTTGTGATGATTGATCTACCTGAGCCGCCTATCCACGCCCTGGTGCCGGTGTGGGTACGTCCACTGGTACGCGAGATCGATACCGTGGTGTACAGCTCGCGCAAGGCGTTCCTGCGCGAGGAAGGCGGACGCGAGACCCTCAGCGACGTCAACGATGTGCAGCTGGATCGCTACTACAAGAACTTCATGCAAGGGATGGGCGAGACCGAGAAGGCGTTTCTGGCATCGGTCAGTCGCCTGGGTCGCTATCCGGTGGTGGGAGGGTTGGCGGTGCGTTGGGAGGCCGAGGGGGTCTACATCGACACCTCGCTCAACCTGCATGACCAGAGTCTGCGTCCCGCCTTCCTCGCCGCGGTCAACAACATGGTCCATCTGGCCCGAGCGATCTATCGTCAGGGCATCTTCAAGAGCTGTCTGTTCAATGCGCGCGACACGCTTCACCTGGACCGCGAGGGCCCGGACCAGCCCTTCGCGCGGATGCCTGGCATGCGGCTCGCCTACGAGGTCAGCGCGGTACCCGAACTCGAAGACCGTAGCCGGCTGCACAGCTACTTCGAGGACGGCCCGGACCCCGAGGAGTTTCTGGTACTGCCGGAGGCGATCATCACCTCGCTTGAAGCGCTCAACGACATTCACCATACCGGCATGATCATCTTCGAGGCGCTACCCGAGCACCTCAAGATCCACAGCTATTACCGGCTGCTTGACCCTTCCCGTGAAGGCGAGTTCCAGCGCCGCCTGGAGGATATCCTCGACGCGGTGGGGCTGATCGAGGGGCTGGGGGTCTCCGGGTTCATGAAGATGCCCTACAAGGACACTCGCTTCTTTGCCCACGTCGAACGTCAGCCCGAACGTTTCTATCCCCGCGACCCGCGCGCGGCACTGCGCGACACCAGTGCCGTCGATAAGCGGGCTGGCGCGGTGGGGCCACCCAGCGGCTAGCGAGTCATCGCCGTGGGCAGGTACAGCGCGATCTGTGGAAACAGGTGCATGATGGCGATCGCCAGCAGCATCAACAGGAAGAATGGCAGGGTGGCGCGAGTGATGGTGATGATGTCCTTGCCGGTGAGGCCCTGTATCACGAACAGGTTGAAACCCACGGGTGGGGTGATCTGCGACATCTCGACCACCACCACCAGGTAGATCCCGAACCAGATCAGATCGAAACCGGCGACCTCGATCAGCGGCATGATGATCGCGGTGACCAGCAGGATCAGCGAAATACCATCGAGAAAGCAGCCCATCACCAGCAGTAGCAGGGTCAGTGCGATCAGCAGCAGGGTAGGTGACAGCCCCATCTCGCCAATCGCGCGGGCCAGTTGCATCGGTACTTGGGTGAAACCCATGGCGGAGGTCAGAAACGAGGCCCCGGCGATGATGAAGGCGATCATGCAGGCGGTGCGCACCGCTGCGAACAACGAATCCTTGAAGATTGTCGTGTTGAACTGGCCATTCAGCCTGGCGATCACTATCGACAGCACCACCCCCACGGCGGCGGCCTCGGTGGGCGAGGCAAGCCCGCCGTAGATCGACACGATGATGCCGCCGATCAATACCAGAATCGGAATCAGTGACCAGGTGTGGCGAAGGCGTTCGGCAAAGCTCATGCCGGATTCATCCTCGCCGGTCAGGCCCAGACGATCGCCCTTGAGCAGTGCCCAGCCCACCAGATAGCCGGTGAACATCAGCAGGATCATCAGGCCAGGGCCGATGCCGGCCATGAACAGGCGCGAGATCGATTGTTCAGTGACCACACCATAGACGATCAGCATGATCGAAGGCGGAATCAACAGGCCCAGGGTCGAGGCACTCGCCAGGGTGCCAATCGCCATCTGGCTGTCGTAGCCGCGTCGCTCCAGTTCCGGTAGCGTCATCTTGCCGACCGTGGCGCAGGTGGCCGCCGAGGAGCCGCACACCGCCGCAAACATGCCGCTGCCGATGATGTTGGTGTGCAGCAGCCGCCCGGGAATCCGGTTGAGCCACGGCGAAAGCCCACGGAACATGTTATCGGCAAGCCCAGAACGGAACAGGATCTCGCCCATCCAGATGAACATTGGCAGGGCGGTGAGATCCCAGCCGTAGCTGGCGCCCCAGAAGTCCGAGGCCAGGATCGGGCCGGGGTCGAAGGTACTGAAGAATGCCAGCGCCACCCAGGCGGTGCCGATCAGCGAGAAGGCGATCCACACCCCGCTGCCAAGCAACAGCGCAAGCGTGATCAGGGTGGCCAGACTGAGCATCAGCATGGCGAAGTCTCCGGTGGCACGTCAGGAAGGGGTGTTGTCGTCGGGCGCTTCGGGGTCACGAAAGCTCGCCGGGTCGCGGACAGCGATCTTGAGCGTCATCGCCAGAGCCTCGAGCAGTGCCAGGCAAAGCAGGCCAACGCCGATGGTCAGGATGGCCTGCGGAATCCACAGCGGGATCGATATGAACCCGGATGAGACGTCGTTGAATTCGATGCTTTCCATGATCAGGGAGATCAGCCCCTTGCCAAGCACCACGCTGATGGTCAGGGCGACGAGCAAGCCAAACACCTCGAACCACACGCGAAGTCTCGTGGGCAACCGGGTGATTACCAGGGTCATGCGGATGTGCGCATGATGAACGAAGGTGTAGGCAAGCCCCAGGAAGGTGGCCCCCACCAGCAGGTAGGCGGCGATTTCCGAGACACCGGTGATACTGATGCCCAGTCGCCCGAGACCGACGAGCACAAGCAAGGCATCGATGACCCGAAAACCGACCTGCAGGGCGATCAACGCGCAGATCGTGACCATGCAGGTCGCCGCCCCTATGGCACCGAATCGGTAGAGCGCGTTGAACTTGAAGGCGCTGGCCTCGTCTGTCGAGGGTGTGGCGTTCATGGCGTTTCCTCAAGGCACGCGCGGCCCAGAAAGGGTCGCGCGTGGGTGAGATTACTGCTCGTCCAGTGAGTCGCGATATTCGTCGAGTACCGCCTTGGCGTCGTCACTGGCACGCGATTGCCAATCCTCGAACAGGGTGTCGCCCGCTTCCTGCAGGGCGGCCGCCACCTCGTCGTTGGGCGTTGTCACTGTGATGCCGTTCTCCCGCAACGCGTCGAGACTGGCCTCGTTGTCGTCACGGCTCATTTGCCAACCGCGCTCTTCGGCTTCCGCCGCGGCGTCAAGTACCGCCTGCTGGGTTTCATCGTCAAGCTGGTCGAAGGTCCGCTTGTTGACGAACACGATGTTCTTCGGCAGCCACAGGTTGGCCTCGGTGTAATGGGACAGGTAGTCCCAGGCGGTCATCGAATTGCCGGTGGAGCTGGAGGTGATCATGGCATCCACACGCCCGGTGCTGAAGGCGGTGGGAATGTCGGATTCCTCCGTTTCGGTGGGGCTACCGCCCAGATTCTGAACGAAGCGCTGGGTATTGATGTTGGGCGCGCGAACCCTCAGGCCCTCGAACTGGTCGGGATCCTCGAGCGGCTCGGCGGTGTAGATGCCCTGGGCTGGCCATGTCACTGCGTATAACGGCATCAACCCCTCCTCGGCGAAGATGTCGGTAATCATCGGCTTGGTGGCCTGCCACAACGCCAAGGCCTGTTCGTAGCTTCCCGCGACGCCCGGGAGCGTGTCGATCTCGAAGATGGGATCATCGTTGGACAGGGTCGAGAGGAATATCTCGCCAACCTGCACGGTGCCGCGGCGCACCGAGGGTTTGATCTCGCCATGGGCGATCAACGAGCCGCCGCTGTGTACGGTGATCGTGACCTCGCCATCGGTCGCCTCGGCGACATCCTCGGCGAATTGCTTGTTGTTCTCGGTGTGGAAGCTGGCGTCGCCATAGGGGGTCGCCATGTTCCATTCCGCGGCCTGTGCAGCACTGGCAACACCCATCAGGGTGACGAGCAGTAGTGGAGTAAAGCGCACATGAGGGATGAAAACGGTGGGAAACAACACAGTGGTGAAGCGCTGCGTCTGCATGGGAGAACTCCAGTGGTTGTCGAGTTTGTTGTGGCCTCTCATAACACCTTGGAGTGTAGCGGCTCCTGCCGTTGATAATCCGCTGACGGTGTTTTCTGGCGGAATTCGGCTTGGCGCGGTGGCAGCGGGTTTTCTATAGTCTAGGGCCTGTGCACTCGGGCTTGGACAAGCCCTGCATGCCTATCATGACGGGAGATACAATGAACATTCCGCTGCTCAACTGTGACATGGGCGAAAGTTTCGGAAACTGGACGCTTGGATTGGATGCCGAGGTGATGCCGTACGTGGACTGCGCCAACATCGCCTGTGGTTATCATGCCTCCGATCCGCATGTCATGCGACGCACCGTGGCGTTGGCGGTCCAGCACTCGGTCAAGATCGGCGCACATCCAGCCTACCCGGACCTGATGGGGTTTGGCCGACGCTCAATGGCCTGCACGCCCGCCGAGGTGGAAGATATGGTGCTCTATCAAATCGGCGCGCTGGCGGGTATCTGCCGTGCCGAGGGCACCGCCCCTGGTTATGTCAAACCCCACGGGGCGCTCTATAACGATATGGCCCGCGACAGTGCGCTGCTGGAGGGGGTACTGCGTGCGGTGAGGGCATTCGACGCCAACCTGCCGGTCATGGTGATGGCCACCGCCGATACCTCTGCGAGTCGGTTGCTTGCCGAGGAAATGGGCATGACGCTGTGGTTCGAGACCTTTGCCGATCGCGCCTATGATACCAACGGCCATTTGGCTTCCAGGCGTCTGCCCGGCGCAGTGCATCATGATCAGGAGACGATCGTTGCCCAGGCTGTGTCGCTTGCTAGGGGAGAAGCACAGACCACGCTCGATGGAACAGAGCTGACGCTTGCCTGTGACACGATCTGCGTGCATGGCGACAACCCTGAATCGGTAGCCGCCGTGCGAGCCATTCGCCAGGCGCTGGTCGACCTGGAAGGGCAGCGTTGAAGCTTAGCGTACAAGTAAGCCCAGCAGTGATGAGCGCAGGGCGTCGTGTCAGGTGTCAGGTGTCAGGTGACAGGAAAGTGACATGCGACTCAGGCGCCCAGGCCACTCTCGCGCAGGAGCTGGTCTATCGAACGCTCGGTGTGTGGGGGTGGCGCTGTCTCGATCATCAGATGTGTCTCGAGACTCGTGACCGATTCGCGAACGCAGCGCTCGATAAGTTCGGCCTTGCCAAGGCCCGTCAACTCGGAGAGACGTTCCAGGCGCATTTCGAGATCACGTGGGAAGCGCAGCAGATGTGGCATGGTGTATCTCCTTGATCGAGGTTCGTCGTCCGATACTGTGGGTGCGATTCGACAACGCGCCGGGCGGAACTCGAGGCGACAAGTTACGTGTTATTGAAGCGAGGTGTTCGCGTAGGCTCGTTTCTCTATTGTAATATAAAGTTACCGGCAGCGATGTTCAGTGTCGCTGACCCAGGTGACGAACGCGTGACACCGCGACGATCACTGCCCGGGTTTCTTGTCCGGGCTTAAGGAATGGGCCTCACGCCAGGCCCTGACGCGTCATCACCTCGATGATGATCGGTACCGGGGTCATCAGGTGATCACGCATCATGCGTGATGCGCGGGGGGCGTCGCGGGCCAGGATGATCTCGACCAATGCCGCGTGCTCTTGTCGCTTGGTTTCGAGGGCTTGATCGGAGAACACCGTCTCGCGCAGCCATAGGTGGCGATAACGCTCGACCTGGTCGAACAGACTCTGGCGTACTTGCAGCAGGTGGGGTGAAAGGCAGCCGTTGGCGATGGCGGTGTGGTAGGCCTGGTGACGGGCATCCCAGACATCTAGCAGCTCATCAGGGGAGTTGACTTCCATGACCTTGGACAAAGTGTGGGCGCGCGCCAGTATTTCCGCCTCCCAGGCATCATCACCGCGTTCGATGGCAAGCTCCAGTACCAGACCTTCGAGCTGCGCGCGTGCATCGTAGAGGTCATTGAGTTCGGCGATCGACATCGGTGCGACACGGTAGCCGCGCTGGCTGATGGCCACCACCAGGCGCTCCGCGACCAGTTGCGACAGCGCCTCGCGCAGTGGCCCCACACCGAGTTCATAGTGCGCTTTAAGACGGCTCATCAGGAGCTTTTCACCGGGCTTGAAGACGCCTCGAATGATGTCTTTCTTCAGCCAGTGATAGGCGCTGATGCCGAGGTTCTGCCTTGGCGAGCTATCCGTTTTTGTGCTTTGCATTGATGTCCTGCCCCTGGCGCGACCATTCCCTGTGATTGCTGGCTATCTTAGCCGAACATCGCCATTTCTGATAACACCTGGCCAGTCTGGGTGATTGATGGCAATTCGTTCCATCGGTGGCTATTCTGGCCTTCCAAGACTCCCCGTTACCGTGAGGTTTAACGTGTTCGACTTCATCATCATCGGCGGCGGCATCCTCGGCATGTCCACCGCCATGCAGCTCGCCGAACGTTTTCCGGACCGCAAGCTGCTGTTGCTGGAGAAGGAAGACGGGCCGGCGCGCCACCAGAGCGGCCATAACAGCGGGGTGATTCACGCCGGGGTCTACTACACGCCGGGAAGCCTCAAGGCGCGTTTTTGTCTGGAAGGCAACCGCGCCACCAAGGCGTTCTGCAACGCCCATGACATCCCCTTCGATGAATGCGGAAAACTGCTGGTCGCCACCAACGAGCTCGAGATGCGGCGCATGGGGGCGCTGTGGGAGCGTACCGCCGCCAACGGACTCGAACGAGAGTGGCTGGATAGTGAAGCACTGCGCGAACGCGAGCCGAACATCAAAGGACTCGGCGCCATCTTCGTTCCCTCGACGGGGATCGTCGACTACGCCCGGGTCACCCAGGCGATGGCCGATGAGTGCGAGCGTCGCGGCGCACAGCTTTCCTTCGGCCATCGCGTAAAGGCTATCGACGAGCGTTACGGTGAGGTAGTGGTCAAGACGAGCCAGGGCGATTTCAGCGGCCGTTACCTGATTTCATGTGCCGGCTTGATGGCCGACAGGGTGGTCAAGATGCTGGGCCGGGACCCGGGATTCACCATCTGCCCGTTTCGCGGCGAATACTACCGGCTCCCCGAACAGCATAATCACATCGTCAATCACCTGATCTATCCAATTCCCGACCCCGGCATGCCGTTTCTCGGTGTGCATCTGACCCGCATGATCGATGGCAGCGTGACGGTGGGGCCCAATGCGGTGCTGGCCTTGAAGCGTGAAGGGTATCGCAAGACGGATGTGTCGTTGTCCGACATGGCACGGATGTTCACCAATCCCGGCATTCTCAAGGCGCTCACGTCTCACCTGAAGCCGGGGTTGACGGAGATGCGCAACTCGCTGTTCAAGTCGGGATATCTCGAACAAGTGCGCAAGTACTGCCCGAGCCTGACGCTCGAGGATCTTGGTGACTACCCCGCTGGCGTGCGTGCCCAGGCGGTAGGCCGCGATGGCCGGCTCGTCGATGACTTCCTGTTCGTCAACACCCGGCGCACCGTGAACGTCTGCAATGCGCCGTCACCCGCCGCCACCTCGGCGATTCCCATCGGCGGCCATATCGTCGCCAAGGTCGCCGAGCAGGTGGAGTGGTGAGGATGGTCGCTCGAATGCCGATCGATGGAGATCAGGTTGGCAGCCTGGCGGGTTCGAACTCCTGCCGGATACGCCTGGCAACCTCGATCAGCCGAGGGCCGAGATTCTCGACGAGCACCTCGTGCGTCAGCCTCAACCCGGAACCACCGCAGTTGATGGCCATGACCTCGGCGCCACCTTCGAGTTCCAGCGGCATGGCCACGGCACTGACCTCTTGTTGCCAGTCTCCCTCGGAGAGGCAGAAGCCATAACGCTGATACTCCTCAAGGCTCTTGTTCAAGCCGGCCTCCATCCGAGGCCAGTCGTCGCCATGGGTATCCTTCAATTCGGCCAATACGTGCCGGCGGCGCTCCGCGGAGATGCCGCACAGCCAGGCGCGGCCGATCGCCGAGGTTGCCATGGGCAGGCGTGAGCCGACTTCGAGGCGCATGATCAGCGGGCCACTGCCATGACAGGTCTCCAGGTACATCATCGAGGTGCGATCCGCGGTACCCAGACTGACGTTGCAGTCGGTAGCATCGGCCAGTCGCTGCAGGTGGGGACGGGCAATATCGCGGATGCCCATATTGGCGAGATAACGATAGCCCAGTGCCAGCACACCCGCTCCCAGGCGGTACTTCTCTAGGTGTCGGTCATGTTGCAGATAGCCCAGCAAGGTGAGGGTGTAGGTCAGCCGCGAGACCGACGGTCGGGGGATGCCGGTACGGCGGGATAGCTCGGCATTGCCGAGATACTCCTCGCCTGCGCCGAAGGCGCGCAGCAATTCCAGGCCTCGGCCCAGGGCCGTGACGAAGTTGCGATCCTTGCCAGAGGTGTCGTCGTCATCGGAGGCGGTAGGGTGCTTCATGCAGGATATCCCAGGTTAGATCACGAATTGCGGAATCTAGTATCGCATATCGGGGAATGTTTGCCTGCAGGAGGTCCTGACACTATCGATCAGCAGGTCGCGGTTGGCGTTGGAGGCTTCGGTGAGCCAGATACACTGCGACTGGTGCCTGACATCCATATCGGCCAAGGGCAGGAAGACCACGTTCGTGAACATGGAACCCGCCAATGCCTGGGGTACCAGCGCCACGCCCATGCCATGGGCGATCAGCGCCACAATCGTCAGCCAGTGCGAGACCTCGTGCTTGATCGAGGGTGTCTGGTCGGCGATGTGAAACAGGCTGACGATCCGATCGTAGTAGTGGGGCGCCAACTTGCGGTTGAACATTACCAGCGGCTCACCTACCAGATCGCTGATCGACAGGGCGTCTCGAGATGACAGTGGATGATACCGAGGCAGACAGCAGAGAAACGGCTCATCGGCGATGGTGATGGCTGACAGCGTCTCGGGAAGCGGTATGGAGTGGATAAAGCCGATTTCGAGTTGACCGGCTTCGATGGCCGCGATCTGCTCGGCGGAGTTGCGCTCCATCAGTTGAATATCTATTCCCGGGTGGGACGCTTGAAGGGCTTTGAGAGCCGTCGGCAACTGACGAAATAGCATCGCGGGGGTGAAGCCGACCCTCACCAGCCCCGAGGCGCTGGCAGCAATGCGCCTGACCAGCGTCCGGGACTCCGTTAGTTGCTCCAACATACGACGTGCCTGGCGCTGAAAGGCCTCTCCCGCGGATGTCAATGCGACATGCTTGCTGCTTCTCTCGAGCAACTGGACTCCCAGTTCTTCCTCTAGTTGGCGCAGGCTAGCGCTCAGCGGAGGCTGCGAGATATGCAAACGCTTGGCGGCGTGTCCGAAGTGCAGCTCTTCGGTGAGCACCAGGAAATAGCGTAACTGGCGAAAGGTGATGGCCATCAGTGGACTCCAGGGGTGGTGCTTCGGTGCGAGGTTTAACAATCTTATTTACTGTATCGTTGGTTCGTAAAGTTGTATTGGATGCCCCCTAATCCTCCTCCTAGTATTCAGAAAAATAAATCAGAGAGGAGGCGTTCCATGACAGCGAACGTTCATCGCAACATCCCTGACAACCGTGGCCATAACGCCTATACCAGTGACCCCGAGCTTGGCCGTCTGCTGAAAATCTATATGGAGCCGGCGCTGAGTGAGCACCTTGCCCCTGCCTTTCAGGAACTCGGCGCCCTGGTCGGCGACGAGCTGGAGACACTGGCCCTGGAGGCCGACAGGCATCCGCCGGTGCTTCATTTGCGCAGCCGCAATGGGGCCGATGCCCAGCGGATCGACAAGCACCCTGCCTATCGTCGACTGGAGTACTTTGCCTACTCACACTTCGGGTTGGCGGCCATGTCCCACCGGGGAGGCGTTCTCGATTGGCCGGAGCCGCTGCCGCCGATCGTCAAGTACGGACTGACCTTTCTGTTTGTTCAAGCGGAATTCGGGTTGTGCTGCCCGCTGAGCATGACCGATTCGCTTACCCGCACACTACGCAAGTTTGGAAATCCTGAGCTAGTCGAACGCTACATCACCAACCTCACATCTCAGGATGAGGTGACGCATTTTCAGGGCGCCATGTTCATGACCGAACAAGACGCCGGCTCCGATGTGGGCGCCATCACCACCGAAGCGCGCTTCGAGGAGGGCGCATGGCGGTTGTATGGCGACAAGTGGTTTTGCTCCAACCCGGATGCGGCCCTGGCCATGGTGCTGGCACGCCCTCAAGGGGGGGAGACGGGTACCCGCGGCTTGACGCTGTTCCTGCTGCCACGCCACCTCGAGGACGGCAGCCTCAACCACTATCGAATCCTGCGTCTCAAGGACAAGTTGGGGACGCGCTCGATGGCCAGCGGCGAAATCGTGATGGAGGGTGCCGTGGCTCATGTGGTCGGTGAGCAGGGCAAGGGTTTCAAGCACATGACCGACATGATCAACATGTCGCGTCTTTCCAATGGCGTGCGCTCCGCTGGCCTGATGCGTCGCTCGGTCAACGAGGCGTTGTTCATTGCCCGCCACCGTAGCGCCTTCGGGCGTCAACTGATCGAACTGCCGCTGATGCAGCGGCAACTGGTGAAAATGCTGGTCAGTGCCGAGCAGGGACGCAGCATGGTTTTCCATACCGCCGATTGCCTGAGGCGTGCCGATGGCGGTGATTGTGAAGCCGCCAAGCTACTGCGCATCCTCACGCCGCTGATCAAGTTCCGTACCACACGGGATGCCCGCAAGGTGGCAGGCGATGGCATGGAGGTGCGGGGTGGCTGCGGCTATATCGAGGAGTGGTCGGACGCACGGGTGCTACGCGATGCCCACCTCGGCTCCATCTGGGAGGGCACCAGCAACATCGTTGCCCTCGACGTGTTCCGAGCCATTCGCCGTGAGCAGACCCTGCCCGTGCTCTACCCCTATCTGGAGCGTCTGCTTGGCGAAGCCAATCTGGATGAACAGACGCATGCCTTGTTCAAGACCCTGCTGGGCAGGGCGGTGGGTGCCGCCGAGCAGGTGGCTGAAGGACCCGACAACGAGTCAGAGGTGCGGCGCATTGCCAGTGCCCTCTACCACGTGACCTCGGCGGTTTTATTGGCCTGGGAGTCGGCGTTGCTGGGTGGCGACGTTCGGCGCCTGGCCCTGGCCAAGTTGGTGTTACAGCACAAATTGGTGCCACAGGATCCTCTCGGGGTGTGGGCACCGGAGGGTAGCGCAGTGGCGACACTGTTGGATGAGACGCCAATGGATCGTCAGGTGATGCGTCGCCTGGTCGATGATCGCGCTCTGGCGCGGGCCGCAGGTCTCTCCGAGGAGGTGCTGGCATGAACGGATTTTCTTCTGCCCTCGATGGTATTCGCGTCATCGACTTGAGCAGGGTGTTGGGAGGACCTTACGGCACCCAGGTACTGGGTGATTACGGCGCGGATGTGATCAAGGTCGAGCCTCCCTCGGGGGATGAGACCCGGGGTTGGGGCCCACCCTTTGCTGAAGACGCGGCTTCTTACTTCCACGGCCTCAATCGCAGCAAGCGTGGCATGGCGCTGGATCTACGCCAGCCGGAGGGCAAGGCGCTGCTGCTGGAAATGCTCGAGGGAGCCGATGTACTGGTGGAGAATTTCAAGCCGGGAACCCTGGAGAAATGGGGGCTGAGCTATGAGGTGCTCAAGGCTCGCTTTCCGGGCTTGATCCACTGTCGGGTCAGCGGTTTCGGAGCCGATGGTCCACTAGGCGGCCTGCCTGGCTACGATGCCGTGATTCAGGCGATGTCAGGGTTAATGAGCGTCAATGGCGAGTCCGGGGGTGAGCCGCTAAGGATCGGCCTGCCGGTGGTGGATATTGTGACTGGTCTCAATGCGGTGATCGGCATCACCTTGGCCTTGTACGAGCGCCAGCGTAGCGGTGAGGGGCAGTTCGTCGAAGCGGCATTATTCGATTCGGGGCTTTCCTTGATGCACCCGCATTTTCCCAATGTCTTCTACGGTGGGCCCGAGCCGCGGCGCACTGGCAATGCGCATCCCAATATCGCCCCCTACGAAGTGTACCGCACCGGCACCCAGCCCGTGTTCCTCGCGGTGGGTAACCATACCCAGTTCGTCAGGCTATGCGAGGTGCTGGGTTGCCCGGGGCTGTCCGATGATCCCCGCTTCGTCGATAACGGCGCTCGACTTGGGCATCGTGATGCGCTTCGCGAGGCGCTCGAGACGGCCATGCAACGCCTGGATGGGCGCGAACTGGCCGACCGGCTGATAGGTGCTGGGGTGCCATGCGGCCCGGTACTGGCCACGCAGGAGGTGCTTGCGCACCCGCATACCAAGCATCGCGAAATGCTCATCGAGATCGGCGCCTACAAGGGCACCGGCTCGCCGATCAAGTTAGGCCGCACGCCCTCGCGATACGAACGTCCGCCCCCCCGGTTCGCCGAGCATACCGACGAGATTCTCGCCGAACTGGGACTCTCGCCGGCCAGAGTGGCCGAACTGCGTGCTCGGGGGGTCATTCCAGAGGTGGGCGGCTGAACGATAGCCGCCCACCACCACAACCCACCACCACAACGATCAGCACCACAATGATCAGCACCAACAACAAATAGAGGTAGCATGCCATGAAATACCAGACACTCACCGCCGGCCTGATCGCCGCATCCCTGATGGCGTTGGGCGGGAATGCCCATGCCCAAGGCCTCCCCGATACCATGACCTGGACCGCCTATGACGTCGGGTCACAGGGCCACTCGGAGGCATCCGCCATTGCCGATGCCTTCGGTCGCGCCCACAACAGTCGTATCCGTATCCAGCCCGCGGGGTCGGCCATTGGCCGCCTGCAACCGTTGGTGGCCGGCCGAGCTGACTACGCCTACCTGGCCACGGAATCCTTCTTTGCGTCGGAGGGAATCCATGATTTTGCCGAGCGACGCTGGGGGCCTCAGGACCTGCGCGCCGTGGCGGGCCGCCCCTCCACCTTCGGTGTCCCCTCGGCGGCGGATGCCGATATCCATACCCTGGAAGACCTGCGTGGCAAGCGTGTCGCCTACGTGGCCGGCAATCCATCGGTCAACGTCAAGTGCGACGCCATCCTGGCCTTTGGCGGTCTCACCCGAGACGACGTCGATGCGGTGATGTTCCCCACTCATGGCGCAGCCATGAGCTCGATGGTTCAGAACCAGGCCGATGCCGCCTGTACCACCACCACCGCCAGTCAGCTGTATGAGTTGGAAGAGTCCTCCCGCGGTATCCGTTGGGTCGATATACCGGCAGATGACGAACAGGGCTGGCAACGAATGAACCGTGTGGCGCCGGTCTTCCAACCCTTCCAGGAGACCATCGGTGCCGGGCTCTCGGAAACATCCCCGGCCAACATGCTGGCCTATCGCTATCCGATCATCGTGGCCTTGGGTAACAAGAGTGATGATGAGGTGTATGAGTTCGTCAAGGCCCTGGATGAGACCTATGACCTCTACAAGGATGCCACCTCGGCGATTCATCGCTGGCGCATCGAGGATGCCGGAGCGCCACCCATTGATATTCCTTTCCATGCCGGCGCGATCCGCTACCTGGAAGAGCAGGGCATCTGGGACGAGGAGATGCAAGCCTGGAACCATGCCCGTCTGGCCAGGCTCGAGGCACTGAGTGATGCCTGGTCCCAGGTACGCGAAGAGGGCGATGGCCTGGACGAGGAGGCTTTCGCGGCTCGCTGGAACGAGCGTCGCGAGCAAGTGCTGTCTGAGCTGCCGTGATGCCATGGCCGGGGTGTATGCCCCGGCCCTTCCTTATCAAGGGTCCTGACCATGAGCGAAATCAACAACCAACGCTTGAATGGCATGTCTCGAGGCGTCGTGATGGCCTTGGGTCTCACTGGTCTGATGATGGCCATCAACCAGACCTTTGCCCTGAAACTGTTGGGCTTCTACCCGATAGGCAATGCCTTCCTCTACTATCTGATCGGCATCTTCCTTGCGGCGGCACTGCTCTGCTTTCCGGCCCGCAAGGCCGATGTCAACCGATTGCCCTGGTACGACTGGCTGCTGGCCACGACTGCCCTTGGCTGTTCCATTTACCTGGGTGTCAACGGCTTGCGCATGACCCAGGAGGGGTGGGAATTCTTCGCGCCGATCGAGGCCACCATGACGGCATCACTGACCCTGTTGCTGGTGCTGGAAGGTGTCAGGCGCTGCGGTGGCTGGGCGATCTTCGCGGTGGCCCTGGTGTTCGGCCTCTATCCCCTCTATGCCGACCATATGCCTGGTTTCCTGTGGAGCAACTCCTTCGCCCTGGACGAGACGATACGCGCCCATGTGATGGGGGCAGAAAGCATCATCGGCGTGCCCATGCAGGTGGTGGCCAACCTGATCATCGGCTTCGTGGTGTTCGGCATCGCCTTGACCGTCACCGGTGGCGGTGATTTCTTCATGAACTTCGCGACCGCACTGATGGGCAAGAGTCGTGGCGGGCCTGCCAAGGTGGCGGTGATTTCGAGCGCCTTCATGGGAAGCCTCTCGGGCAGTGCGGTCTCCAATATCCTGACCACCGGCACGATCACCATTCCCGCCATGAAACGCAGTGGCTACTCCGCCGAATATGCCGCCGCAGTGGAAGCCTGTTCCTCCACCGGGGGAACCCTGATGCCACCCGTGATGGGGGCGGTGGCCTTCATCATGGCCTCCTTCCTTGGAGTGAGCTATGGCGAGGTGATGATGGCGGCGCTGTTGCCGGCCATTCTCTTTTATCTGGCATTGTTGCTGCAGGTCGATAACTACGCGGCTCGCAAGGGGCTGAAGGGAATGCAACCCGAGGAAATTCCCCGGGTACTCGATACCTTGAAGTCCGGCTGGCCGTACCTGCTTAGTCTGGCGGTACTGATCTACATGCTGCTGGTGATGCGCATGGAGAGCCATGCGCCCTATTACGCCACTCTGGTGTTGCTGGTGATCTCGCTGTTTCGACGTCATCAGCGTCTTAGTGTGCGCAAGGGGCTCGACTTCATGTACCAGCTTGCGCATAACATCGGCAATCTGGTGGCGATCCTGGCGGGTATTGGCCTGGTGGTGGGGGGGCTTTCCTACACTGGCGTGGCAGGTTCCTTCTCGCGCGAGTTGCTGCTTTATGCCGGAGGCAGCATACCGCTGATGCTGGCGGCGGGTGCGGTGACCAGCTTTGTGCTGGGCATGGGCATGACGGTGAGTGCCTGCTACATCTTCCTGTCGATTCTGCTGGCGCCTGCATTGGTGGCGGCGGGGCTTAACCCGTTGGGCAGCCACCTGTTCATTCTCTACTGGGGCATGCTGTCTTACATCACGCCGCCAGTCGCTCTGGCAGCGATCACCGCCGCGGGCGTGGCTGGAGCCAGCAATACCCGTACCAGTCTGCATGCCGTGCGCCTGGGTGGGGTGCTTTTCGTGCTGCCGTTTCTGTTCGTGCTCAATCCGGCGCTGATCCTGCAGGGGCCCGTGGATCGGATTGTGCTGTCATCACTCACCGCCATCACCGCGATCTGGCTGGTAGCCGCCTCGATGGAGGGCTATCTGTATCGGGTCGGCAACATCAAGCACCTGGCTCGATTGGTCTTGCTGTTGGCGGCGGCACTGTTGATCTATCCCGAATGGATCAGCGACCTGATCGGGTTGACCCTGTTGGGCTGTTGCTACCTGGCGCATCGAGTGGCTTGGCGCCGTTTGCCCACAGACCGCCCTCACGATGGACTCGAGAGGCAAACCGAGGGTCGTTGAGCATCGTGCCGAGCAGGGAATGAAACGCAGCTACTAAGCCGCCGCCCCCCTGAGGAGCGGCGGCGTTGTCGGGCGTTCCCGTTCGCCTTCGGGGTGTCAGTGATCCAGTCGTTCGATGATGGCTGCGATGCCTTGGCCGACGCCAATGCACATGGTCACCAAGGCGAAGCGACCACCACTGGCCTCCAACTGGCGGAGGGCGGTCAGCGCCAGGCGAGCCCCTGACGCGCCCAGTGGGTGGCCGATGGCGATGGCACCACCGTTGATGTTCAGGCGGCTGTCGTCCGCCGATAGCCCGAGTTGCTTGACGCAGCCCAGTACCTGCACCGCGAAGGCCTCGTTGATCTCGATCACATCCATCTGGTCGAGGGTCATGCCGGCTCGCGCCAATACCTTCTGTGATGCGGGTGCCGGCCCCAGGCCCATGACGCGGGGCGCCACACCGGCCACGGCTCCCGCCACGATGCGTGCCCGTGGTCTGACCCCGGCGTTTTCTCCCGCCTGGCGACTGCCGACGATCAGGGCGGCGGCCCCATCGTTGAGACCCGAGGCGTTACCGGCGGTGACAACACCACCCTCGAACAGCGGCGACAGTCGGCCCAGCTTGTCGGCATCGGTGCCAGGCCGTGGATGTTCATCCTTGTCGATCGCGAGCGGGGGCTGCTTGCGGCCCTGGGGCACCTCGATGGCGAGGATCTCCCCGTCATAAAAGCCCTGGCTCAGGGCAGTGGCGTACCGGGCCTGGGAGCGCGCCGCGAAGGCATCACTCGCGTCGCGTCCCAGTGCCAGGTCCTTTGCCACGTTGTCGGCTGTCTCCGGCATGCTGTGGCTACCATAGACTTGACCGATCCAGGGATTGGGAAAGCGCGAACCGATCACGGTGTCATAAAGGGGCTGATTGCGGGCAAATGCCGCATCGGCCTTGCCCAGCACATAGGGCGCCCGCGACATCGACTCCACTCCCCCGGCCAGGAACAGCTCACCTTCGCCGAGTCGGGTCGCGCGCGCGGCATCGATCACCGCGGCCAGGCCGCTGCCGCACAGACGATTGACGGTCTGCCCGGCAACCTCGACGGGAAGACCGGCCAGCAGCGCACCGTGGCGGGCCACGTTGCGAGAATCCTCGCCGGCCTGGTTGGTGCAGCCGGCCAACACTTCCTCGAAGTCCTCGGGGGCGAAGCCGTTGCGCTCGACGAGGGCCTTCAAGGTCCGGCCGAGCAGATCATCGGGGCGCACGCTGGCCAGACTGCCGCCGTGGCGACCGAAGGGGGTACGAATACCGTCGTAGATGAAGGCGTCTTGCATGGGAGCACTCCTGTCAGGTCGATTCGGGGGTCGCAAGCGGCAGGCCCAGCATGGCGCGTCGGCGCAGCCAGGGACTGGGGCGATAGCGTGGGTCGCGGGTGGCGGCGAACATGTTGTCGAGGATCGAGAGTATCCGCCGGCCGCCGAAGTGGTCGCCCATTGCCAGCGGTCCTCGTGGATAGCCGAGCCCCAGTTCCACGGCGCGGTCGAGAGTAGCGGGCTCTGCCACGCCCTGTTGGGCAATGTCAGCGCCGACATTGACGATGCAGGCCACCACGCGCTGGAGCACGAAGCCGTTGCTGTCGTTGAGCACACTCACCGGGGTGCCGTCAGCGCCAAGCAGGGCCCAGGCGGCATCCCGGTAGCGGGTCTGGGTGGCCGGGGTGGTCATCAGGCTACGCCGCTTGTCGAGGCCGCCGAGCATATCGATCGCCACACAGCGACGCGCATCGAGACCCAGGCGCAGTGCCGTCTGGGTGGCGTCTTCACCCAGCGGGGTGAGCAGGCAAAGCGAGTCGGGGCTTGGCTGATCGCGCTGTTCGAGCGTCCAGCCAGCGGCGGTGACCACTGCCGAGAGGGCCTGGGCGGCTTCGGGGTCTTCGCGGCTGATCCATATCGGCAGGGGAGTGGCCGCCGGCGCTGAAGGTTCCTTGGCCACTACCGCCTGGCCCTCCTGGTAGCAATAGAAGCCTTCGCCGCTCTTGCGGCCCAGCAGCCCGGCATCGAGACGCGATCGGGTCAAGGGTGAAGGCCGGAAACGCGCCTCTTCATAATACTGGTGATAGATCGACTCCATTACCGCGTGGGATACATCGAGACCGGTCAAGTCCAGCAGGCTGAAGGGCCCCATGCGAAAACCACCCTGGTCGACGAGGATGCGGTCGATGGTGGCGTGATCCGTCACGCGTTCGCCAAGGATTCGCAGCGCCTCGGTGCCGAAGGCGCGCCCGGCGTGGTTGACCAGAAAGCCCGGGGTGTCGGTGGCGCGAGCGGTAAAATGCCCCATGGCCTGTCCCAGGGCATCCACGTGGTCGACGACCTCACGGGAGGTTCGCAAACCGGGTATGACCTCCACGATCTTCATCAGCGGAACAGGGTTGAAGAAGTGGAAGCCGATCACTCGCTGCGGTAGGCGGCACGCGGAGGCAATGGCGGTTACCGACAGCGACGAGGTATTGGTGGCCAGCACGGCGTCGTCAGCGATGACCGCTTCCAGTCGCCTGAAGAGGTCCTGCTTGACGTCGAGATCCTCGACGATGGCTTCCACCACGATATCGCAGCCCGCCAGATCCTCGAGCTCGGTAGCCTCATGGAGCCGGGATTGGTAGCTTGCCTGATCGTCTTCGCTCAGGCGCCCCTTGGCTACTCCACGCGACCAGATGCCAGCGATGAAGTCCCTGGCCTCATCCACCGCGCCCGTGCGTGCATCATGCAGCATCACCTCGAGACCCGCCTGGGCAGCCAACTGGGCGATGCCGCGACCCATGGCGCCGGTGCCGACCAGCCCCAGGCGGTGGAAAGGTGCCGACGAAGTGACATCCGAGGGTGTGGGGGACGACATGGCGAGCTTCTCCTCATGATCGGGTATCGGGACAGTCGTGCGCTGAACAGTCGAGCGCTGATATGCAGCGTGCTTATATTCCGCAAAGCAAAACTAAATTCCGTATATTGACTGCCATCCTAGGCTATGCAAAAGTGCCTGACAATAGATGCGAACGACAATTCCATGATGCAGAACCGGTACTCCTGACGTAGCCGACTCCCCGAGACCCGCCTGCCACTTCACCTGTGAGGACACGCCATGATTCGTGACCCGGAACTCCTGAATCAGCTTCTCGATACCATTTCGCGTTTCGTGCGCGAACGACTGATTCCCAATGAAGCGCGCCTGGCCGAGGACGATGCCGTACCTGCCGAATTGCTTGCGGAGATGAAGGAGATGGGTCTGTTTGGCCTGTCGATCCCGGAAGAGTATGGCGGTCTCGGCTTGACCATGGAGGAAGAGGCGCTGGTCGCGATGGAGATTGGCAAGACGTCTCCGGCGTTCCGTTCGGTGTTTGGCACCAACAACGGCATCGGCGCACAAGGCATTCTCATCGACGGTACGCAGGAGCAGAAGCTGAAGTACGTGCCGGCGCTGGCGACTGGAGACATCCTCAGTTCGTTCTGCCTGACCGAGCCCGATGTCGGTTCCGACGCTGCCAGCCTGCGCACCACGGCCGTACGTGACGGCGATCACTACATTCTCAATGGCACCAAGCGCTACATCACCAATGGCCCCGAGGCGGATCTTTTCACCGTGATGGCGCGAACGGATCCCGCCAAGAAAGGGGCAGGTGGCATTTCGGCGTTCATTGTCGAAGGTGACACTCCCGGACTCGAGCGTGGGCCTGCCGACAACAAAATGGGTCAGAAGGGCGCCCACACCTGCGACATCATTTTCAACGACTGCCGGGTGCCGGCCGAGAACATCATCGGGGGCCGCGAGGGCCAGGGCTTCAAGACAGCGATGAAGGTGCTGGATCGCGGCCGACTGCATATTTCCGCCGTCTGTGTCGGTGTTGCCGAGCGGCTGGTCGAGGAGTCGCTGCGCTATACCATGGATCGCCAACAGTTCGGCGTGCCGCTTTCCAGCCATCAACTGATCCAGGCAATGCTTGCCGACAGCAAGACTGAAGCCTATGCCGGCCGCACCATGGTCCTCGACGCGGCTCGTCGGAAGGATGCCGGTGAAGATGTCTCGACCCTGGCCTCGTGCGCCAAGCTGTTCTGTGCGGAGATGGTGGGTCGTGTGGCCGATCGCGCGGTTCAAGTCCATGGCGGCGCTGGTTACATGGCGGAGTATGCCGTCGAACGCTTCTATCGCGATGTGCGGCTGTTCCGTATCTATGAAGGTACCACCCAGATCCAGCAACTGGTGATCGCCCGGAACATGGTACGGGAGGCATCCTGATGACGTTTCGTGTAGCGCGCCGGGCACCTGACGAGCGGATCTTTGGCCGCCTGGCCAGTGAGCTGGTGGCCGAGCTTCCCGAGCGCCTGAGTACCCGGGTGCTCGAGAATGCCCGTCGCATTCCCGACGAGCCGGCACTGGTCGATGGCGATATCCGCTGGAGCTACGCAGAGCTGGCGCGCGAGATTGGCGAGGCGTGTCAGTGGCTGGTTTCACTCGGGATTCGCCCAGGCGACCGTGTGATGATGGTTGGTGAGAACAGTCGTGCCCTGGTAGCCGTGCTGCTGGCGGCAAGCGAACTCGATGCCTGGGTGGCGATCGTCAACTCACGGCTGTCGGTCAAGGAGATCGATCTGATTCGCGATCATTGCCTGCCGCGACGCGTCCTGTACACCAGTGAGGCATCCCCCGATGCGGATGAGCACGGTCGTCGTCACGGCGCCGAGTCGCTGGTGCATCCCAGCCTGGGTGCGCTGAGGGTAGGGGCGCTGGCTTCAAGCGACCCTGAACCGGTGTCGGCCAGTGGCGACGAGCAGGTGGCGGCGATGATCTATACCTCCGGCACCACCGGCACACCCAAGGGTGTCATGCTCACTCACCGCGGTATTCTTTATATCGCATCGATCTCCGGGGGCATGCGCCATCTTGGTGAGGGCCAGCGCGTCTATGGGGTGCTACCCATGTCGCATGTCTTCGGTCTTTCTTCGGTATGCATGGGATCGCTCTATAACGGTGCCTGTCTCTATACCGTGCCACGCTTCGATGCGGCGATGATGCTCGCGACCCTGGAGCGTGAGCGAATCACCGTCCTGCAGGGCGTGCCGGCCATGTACTCGAGAACCCTGGAGTTTCTTCGCCAGCGCGGCCAGCCTCTGGAAGCGCCAGCGCTGATCTATATGTCGGCAGGCGGCTCGCCGATGGATGCCGACATCAAGGGAAGAGCCGAGGCGGTTTTCGGGCTGACACTGCATAACGGCTATGGCTTGACCGAGGCCAGCCCGACCATCAGCCAGACCCGTATCGATGATCGACATGCCAGCAATACCGCGGGGCGTGTGTTGCCACTGCTGGAGTATCGCCTCGCGCCGTTGGATACAGGCGGTGACGCCACCGAGGGCGAAGACGAGGTTGGCGAGCTCTGGGTGCGTGGCCCCAATGTCATGAAGGGCTACTTTCGCCAGCCCGACGCCACGCGAGCCATCCTCACCGACGATGGTTGGCTCAATACCGGCGATATCGCGCGGTTCGACGAGGCCGATCAGCTGTATATCGTGGGGCGCAGCAAGGAGCTTATCATTCGCTCCGGGTTCAACATCTACCCACCCGATGTCGAGGCGGTGATCAACGAACATCCCGATGTCACCCTGTCCGCCGTGGTGGGCCGCCAGGTATCGGGTAACGAGGAGGTGGTGGCCTTCGTGCAGTGCGAGCCGGGGTCGAACCTGGACGAAA
This sequence comes from Halomonas urumqiensis, assembly GCF_003028575.1. Lineage (GTDB taxonomy): Bacteria > Pseudomonadota > Gammaproteobacteria > Pseudomonadales > Halomonadaceae > Halomonas > Halomonas urumqiensis. Next base: position 104,954 of record NZ_PYUD01000009.1, read on the forward strand.
CGACGTTACATGCCTTTATCGCCGAGCGGCTGGCCCCCTACAAGCGGCCATCGCAGATCGTGTTGATGGAGAGTCTGCCGGCGACGGCAAGTGGCAAGATTCTCAAGGGGCGGTTGCGTGACATGGCGCAGGGGAGGGACATGCCATGAGTGACGTCTTGCCACTGTCCTGGCGAATGGTGGGCTTTCAGGATTTTCTGGGCGTCCGCGTGGTTGACTGGGTACCGGACCAGGTCACGCTCGAGCTGGTGGTCGAGCCACATCACCTCAACCGCAGCGGGATCGTGCATGGTGGCGTTCTCTGCACCTTGCTGGATGTGGCGATGAGTTTTTCGGGCTTGCACTGCGAAGCTCCGGATCAGCTTCGCAAGGCGATGACCTTGTCGCTTACCACCACCTTCGTGGCGGCAGCCAAGGGAGATACGCTGCGAGCTATCGGCAGGCTGGAAGGCGGTGGGCGCAGTACCTTCATGGCCAGCGGTAAAGTCTTCGACAGCGAAGGCACCCTTGTGGCGATGGGCGAAGGGGCCTTTCGTCGGCGCCGGGGAAGCGAGGCCGCCGAGGTGGAGGGCCAGTGAGTGGGGGGCGGCTGAGGGCTTGCCTGCTGTTGGTCGTGACGCTGGCGACCCTGGCAGACCTGGTGTTCGCGAGCCTCCTGGCGCAGTGGTTGGCCATGCTGGCTCTCGGGGGGTATCTGCTGAGCCTGCGCGGGCTTTCCTCCATGGCCCGCATCCTGCTGGTTGTGGCCTTCATGCTGAGTCTGGTGGCGCTGTGGCAACATGACGAGCCACTGGTATTGCTGCACGAGGCGGCGGGGCGCTTTGCCTTCTTTGCGACCTTCCTGGTGGCGTTGGGCCTGCTTCGTCTGCCTGCCTACCGGTCGACGCTGGTGAAGCGCTGTGGTCACACCATGCTCCTTCAGCCTCCCAGCCGACGGTATCCGATCCTGTCATTGGGGTCGGCGCTGTTCGGCATCATTCTCAATATCGGTGTCCTGAATCTGTTTGCCGCCATGATCGAGAAGAGCAACACCCTGGCGGCGGCACAGGGGCGCTTGTGGGTACAGCAAGCTCGCAGGCGGCGAATGATGCTGGCGTTGTTGCGTGGGTTTGCCTTGGCGCCACTGGTGTCACCCATGGGTATCGGCATGGCGGTAGTGCTCTCCAGCATGGAGGGCCTGCGCTGGATCGAACTGGCTCCCTATGCCCTGGGTGCGGCGCTGTTGCTGTTCCTGGTCGGCTGGGGCGTCGACCGGCTGACGGGCCCACGACTTCAGTCCAGTCGCCAGCATGACATTCCTCCACTGCAGCCGCTGGTGCGTTTCTGCCTGTTGTTGGTCTCGCTGGTAGCGTTGATCTTCTCACTTGCCTGGGTGGGTGGGCTGCGTTTGCCCACGGCGGTGTTGCTAGGGGCCCCCTTGGGGGCTTTCCTGTGGCTCTGCTGGCAGGGCCGTCGCCATGGCCTAGCGGGGATACCGAGTGCCGCCGTGACCATGCATCGCGGGTTGCCAAGGCTGGTGGCTCCCGCGTCCAACGAGATCGTGGTGCTGGGGGCAGCCGGCTATCTGGGGCACATCTGCGTGGGATTGGTGGAGGGTACGGCGTTGGCCGAGCGTGTCGGTTTCCTCTCAGCGCTGGGGGCAGGCACCGCGGTGGTCGCCATGTTGCTGGTGGCACTGTTGGCTCAGGTTGGCATCAACCCCATCGTCAGCGTCACGCTGCTGGTCGGTATTCTGCCCACCCTGGGTATCGAGGGATTGACGCCACCCATTCTGGCGGTCTCCCTGCTGGTGGGGTGGACACTGGCGCTCATGTCATCACCCATGACCGTCTCGATGCTGATTCTGTCCAGGTTCACGGGCGTTTCGTCGTTGCGGATCGGCTATCGCTGGAACGGCCTGTTTCTCTGCCTTGCCACCCCGCTTTTGGCGGCGTGGTTTTTGATAGCACGTTTTTAGCGTGCCAGTGGCCATTCACCGTTCCACTGGCATGCGTCCCTGAATACTCAAATGAACTGAATATGCACATGCACTGAATACTCACAGGACATGGCCATGCCATCGGCCATGACGGCAAGCACCGGAGTGTCGACACGATCCAGGACACCCTGGAGGGCCAGCCACACAACATGGGAGAAACGCCATGAAAGTACTCGTCGCGGTCAAACGCGTCATCGACTACAACGTCAAGATCCGGGTCAAGCCGGATAATTCCGACGTCGATCTCACCAACGTCAAGATGGCCATGAACCCGTTCTGCGAGATCGCCGTGGAAGAAGCGGTGAGGCTCAAGGAGCGCGGCGTGGCCACCGAGGTCGTGGCCGTGACCATCGGCCCCAAGGCCGCCCAGGAGCAACTGCGCACCGCCCTGGCACTGGGCGCCGACCGGGCCGTTCATGTGGATACGTCCGCCGAGTCCGATCAGCGAATTGAATCCCTGGCCGTGGCCAAGCTGCTTGCCAAGGTGGTCGAGGAAGAGCAGCCGGGCCTGGTCATCGTCGGCAAGC